>AGIQ01000003.1 GCA_000230935.2 Mycolicibacterium rhodesiae JS60 | reverse complement strand
CAGCACCCTTGCCGCCGTTGCCGCCGCCGCCGCCGAAGAGCGCGCCGGACGAGGAGCTGCCGGCGAGCAGGCCGCCGTTGCCGCCGTTGCCGCCCTTGCCGCCATTGACCAAGGCGGTGCCGTCGCCGCCGTTGCCGCCGTTGCCGTACAGCCCGGCGCTGCCGCCGTTGCCGCCGTTGTAGCCGTTGCCGCCGTTACCCATGAGCAGGCCGCTGCGGCCTCCGGTGCAGCCGGCGGCGCACATTGCGGCGTCGGCTGCGCTGTAGCTGTAGCCGTTGCCGATGAGCAAGCCGCCGTTGGGATTTTCGGCGGTGCCGTTGCCGATGAACATGGAGACGAGGTCGCCAGCGGCGTTGGCCGAGGCGGCGCCGGTCGCGGTCTTGAGGCTGACCGGGGCGCAGCCGGCCTCGCCGATCGTGCAGTCGACCGACGTCAGTGTGTAAGCCGGCGCAGCTGCGGGGACGGGTGCATCGGTGGTGGCGAACAGCATGCCGGCGCCCACCATCGCCGCACCGGCGACGCCCGTGGTCACGAAGGCTGGGGTCACCACGCGGGGCGATTTCTTGCGGTGTTTGGACAAGATCGGAATTCCCTTCGGAGAAGAAGATCAGCCGGCAAAGGCGCCGAGTGGTTCACTGCCATGGGAATCCAAGGAGACGCCCCTTACTCGGGACTGGACCGCACTTGGCGCGCTGCCGAACTTCGCGCTAACGCAAGTTGAACTCGAGCTGCACAACCCGCCGGTAGTGGCTACTTGCAGAGTTCGGCGATCCGGGTGTTGAGCGACTCTGCGTTGCGCAGGCGGTCCGCCTGTGCCGTGTCGGTGTTGGGCACCCCGGCTAACGCATTCATCGAGATATCCTGCAATCCCGTCGCGAAGGCGCGAATCGCGTCGGCGAGGTCCGCGGGAGTGCCGGGATTCAGGTGGGCCAACAGGTACGTCGCACCGCCGGACATCGCCAGCCGCGCGTTTGCCGCCACGCCCTGCGCTTCGGTTCCCGGGTCGGCGTGGCTCTGCAGCGAAATCGCCGAACTCACGGTGCGGTAGGCGGTGCACGCGTTGGTCTTGGGATCGCCGCTCTGCGATGCGACGGTGGGCGAAGGGGTCTTGGGCGCCGGCCGCAGGAGCGCCCAGCCGGCCAGGCCCGCCGCGATCAGCGCGACGACCAACGCTGTGACAGCGATCCAATTCGTCGATCGGGATGGGCGGCCGGAGCGGTGAGACGAGGGCGCTTCGTCCGCGGCGGTCGTCTCTTCGGTCGGCTCCGGCATGACGACGATACTAATCACGAGCTCTGGCAATGCTCCAAGAGCGTAGTCTGGCTGCGGAAAGGCAAACTGTGGTTGCGATATTGACGCGCACGAGTGCGGTGCTTGCCTGCGCAGTTCTGGCGACGGGGATCGTCGCGGCGCCCCATGCGACAGCGCAGGGATGCCCGCCGGGCCACATCAACAACCAGTACACCGGGCAGTGCTATCTGCAGGGCAGTGCCCCCACGATCAATGGCGTTCCATGCGTGGCGAGCAATACCGGCCTGTGCCAATCGTTTCGGCAGAATCAGCAACCGCCGAGGAAGCCCTACACCGCTATCGGCTGATATCGGCCGCGAAACTACGTCCGCGCCAACATCTTCGTGAGCAACCGCTGCATCCAGTTCGGCGTCACCTGCGCCATTGCCGCCAGCACGCTGGTCTGACGGCCGACGGGATAGTGCACCCTTGGCAGCCGGCCGCGGCCGCGACGGGTGGCCGAGTAGACGGCCTTGGCCACATCGTCGGGCCCTAGGTTGATCCCGAGCGACTTGGTGCTGCCGGTCTCGACGCCGTCGGTCATGGCAGTCTTGACGAACAGCGGCCACATCGCCAGCACACGGATGTCGTAGCGCCGCCACTCCAACTCGAGTGCCTCGGTCAGCGCGCGCAGCGCGAACTTGGTGGCCGAATACGTGGCGAGTTCGGGTTGGCCGTAAAGCGCCGACGCCGAGCACATGTTGACCACTTGGGCGTCTGCGGTATCGCGCAGATAGGGGAACGCGGCGTGCAGACCGGCGAGCGCGCCATAGACGTTGATGTCGATCATCTGGCGGTGCGCCGTCAGCGGGACGTCCTGGAAGGCGCCGGCGGTCAGCACCCCGGCGTTGTTCACCAGGATGTCGAGTTTTCCTGCCGCGCCTGCAAATTCGGCCAGGCACGCCGACCAGGCGCTGGCATCGGTGACATCGAGTTCACCGATCACGATCTCACCGCCGCGTCCGGTGATCTCGTCGCGCAGCGAGGTCAATCCGCCGAGGTCGACGTCGTAGGCGCCGACGCGATAGCCGTTCGCGGCGAACCTCAGCGCGGTCGCCCGGCCGATGCCCGCAGCGGCTCCGGTGATGAAGACGCCGGGTGCGCTCATACGACTTTCAGATGCGGCGTTGCGACCGCCGGCTCCGAGGCGATGCGGTCGTTGGCCGCGGCCATCGCGGTGTCGACCCGCACGGCAGCGGTCTGGCAGGCCGCGGTGGCCTTGCGGCCCAGCCCGTCGAGGTCGTCGGCGGCGTTGCGCAGGTATGAGGTGAGCGTGATGCGCAGCCGTTCACCGGCGCGAGCCAGACGGTTGCGGACCCGGTCGTCGACCGTCACGGTGACGTAGGGCAGTTCGAGTGAGATCATGTGCGCCTCCAGAGCCGTTCAGTCGAATGTAGACGAAGAGCTCAGGACGCGGAGACGCGTACAGCGGCCGGGCCACGGACTGCGTAGTTGGTGCCGAAGTCGATCGGAGCGTGGACCTGCCAGTCCGGCAGGGCGTCGATGAGTTCTTCGAGGAAGATCTGGGCTTCCAACCGGGCGAGGTTCATGCCAAGGCAGCTGTGCAACCCGAACGCGTAGCCGAGGTGCGACAGCTTGGGCCGGCGCACGTCGAACTGATCGGGACGCTCCCACCGCAGCGGATCGCGGTTGGCCGCACCGAGCAGAAGCGTGATGCGTGCATCGGCCGGAATGGCGACCCCGGCCACCGAGACGTCGTCAGCGATCACGTCGCGGAATACCGAGTGCGTGATCGTCTCGTACCGGTGCACCTCCTCGACCGCAGCGGGAATCAACGACCGGTCCGCCCGCACGGCGCGACGCTGGGCGGGGTGCTCGGCGAACGTCGCGACGATCTGGGCGAGCAGCTTGGCGGTCGTCTCGTTACCGGCGAAGACCAGTTGAGTATTGCCCGCGACCACTTCCTGCTCGGTCATGTGGCTGCGCGCGTAGGAATGCCGGACCATCGTCGCGATCAGCCCCGGCTCTTCGGGCGAATCCCGCAGCCGGGCGATCTCGTCGCGCAGGTAGGCGTTGAGCTCCGAGGTCGCCTTCCGGCCCGCGGCGATCAGTTCCGCACCGCGCTCGCCGGGATTTGTATAGCCCTCGGCCGAGGCGCCCATCGCGTCGCTCCACGCCGAGAACTGGTCGACCATGGCCGATCCGATGCCCAGCATCCGCGCGATCACTTCGGTGGGGATGCCGCGGGTCAGTTCGGTGACGATCTCGACCGTCTCGCCGGCCCGCAACCGGGCCAGCACCGGCTCCAGGCGGCGGCGGACGATGTCGGTGATCATCGGACGCAGGGCGGCCAGGTCCCTCGCGCGGAAGTCGTGCGACCAGATCGACCGGATCCGGTCGTGATGCGGGCCGTCGTAGAACTCCATCGTCGGGCCGCCGAACACACCGGCCTGTTCGGCCTGCCCCTTTTCCGATCCGAACCGTTCGGTGTCGGTGAGGATCATCTTGGCCGGGGCGAAATCGCTGACCATCCACCGGTTCACCCGCTCGTTGAAGATCACCCCGCCGCTGGCCCGGATCTCTTCGTAGCGTGCCCACGGCAGCCGCACGAATTCCGGGTCCGCGGTGTCGAATGCGAGCCGAGGAGGGCTGGCAGCGGTCATCGGCCAGATCGTTCCAGAACTTACAACCTTGTGCAATTGTGTAACGCGTGACTGCTGACTTCAAGGACCTCGGCGCCGAACTCTCCAACTGGGGCCGGTGGGGTCCGGAGGACCAGCTCGGCACCCTGAACCTGGTCGGTCCGCAGCACGTCCGGGCCGCCGCCGCCGAGGTCAAAGCCGGCACGGTCTTCCAGCTGAGCATCGCCGTCGGCAAGGACGGCCCGCAGAGCGGAGTGGGCGGCCGGCTCAATCCCGTACACCTGATGTCCATGCAGCCGCAGGATTGGGATCCGCATGGGCTGCAGGTGTCCGACGACTGGATCATCATGCCGCTGCAGTCGGGCACCCAGTGGGATGGCTTGTCGCACATCGGCTATGACGGCAGGCTCTACAACGGCTATTCGGCCGACGACGTCAGCACCCGGTTCGGGGCGCGCCGGCTGGCCGTCGACGCGATGACCGACAGGATCGCCGGTCGCGGTGTGCTGCTGGACATCGCCAGGCTGCACGGCGTCGATTGGCTCGAATCCGGGACTGCCATCACCCCGGCAGATCTCGAGGCCGCCGAATGCGCGCAGGGCGTCACGGTGGGGGAGGCGGACTTCCTTCTGGTCCGGACCGGCTGGCGGACACGCTTTGTGGCGCAGGGGCGGGACGGCTGGATGAGCGGTGAACCCGGCCTGGGGTTGGATTGCGCCGGCTGGCTTCATCGGCGCGCCGTTGCTGCGGTCGGTTCGGACAACTGGGGTATCGAGGTCATGCCCAGCGGGATCGACGGCGCGATCATGCCGTTGCACTGTGTGTTGATCCGCGACATGGGCATGCCGCTGGCCGAGATCCTGGACCTGGAGGCGCTCGCCGACGACTGCGCGGCCGACGGACGCTGGAGCTTTCTGTTCGTCGCGCCGCCGCTGCACATCAGTAACGCGGTCGGGTCGCCGACCACGCCGATCGCCATCAAATGAGTCCGGCATTCCAATATCGGTTGCGGACCTCGCGGCCGCTGGTCTGCGTCGAGGACTATCGGCGCGCGGCGCTGCGTGCGCTGCCCGAGATGGTGTGGGCCTACCTCGACGGCGGCGCCGAGGATGAGCGGACCCTGCGGGCCAACCGGGACGCATTCTCGAGATGGCTTTTGCGGCAGCGGGTTCTGGCCGGCAATGCAGCAGTCGACATGTCGGTGACGCTGGGCGGTGAACGCCTGGGTCTACCGGTGGTATTGGCGCCCACCGGACTGGCGGGCTTGGCGCATTGGTCGGGGGAACTCGGCGCCGCTCGTGCCGCCGAGCGCGCAGGCACCCGGTCGATCCTGAGCACGGCGTCGTCGTATTCGATCGAAGAGGTGGCCGCCGGTACTCAGGAAAGCCATTGGTTCCAGCTGTACCCGTGGGGTGACCGTGTGGTGCCGGGGTCGTCGTTCATGGATTCGATGCTCGACCGTGCCCGCGACTGCGGGTACCGGACCGCGGTTGTCACCGTGGATGTTCCGGTGCAGGGCAACCGAATCGGGGAGCGGCGCACCGGGATGGGCCACCCGCCGATTCTCACGCCGCGCCGGATTGCCGACGCCGCGATCCGGCCACGGTGGTGGTATGGCCTGCTGCGCTATCGCCGGATGACGATGCGCAGCATCACCGACGTGCCCGGTGCGGCCGGAGCCGTCGAATCGGTGGCGCTGCACAACCGTCAGATCCGCGCGGACATCAACTGGGGTGATGTCGCCTCGTTGCGTGACAGGTGGGACGGGCCGTTTGTGGTCAAGGGCATCCTGGATCCCGCCGACGCGGTTCGTGCGGTCGACGAGGTCGGCGCCACCGGCGTGGTGGTGTCCAATCACGGCGGGCGCCAACTCAATGCGACCGTCGCCTCGCTGGACGCGCTGCCCGCCATCGCCGACGCGGTCGGTGACCGGGCGACGGTCCTGCTCGACGGCGGAATCCGCTGCGGCACCGATGTGGTGACCGCACTGGCGCTGGGCGCCGACGCGGTGTTGGTCGGGCGGCCGTTCCTCTACGGTCTCGCCGTCGCCGGTGAAGCGGGCGTCGATGCCGTACTGGACATCCTCGCTGCCGAGATCAGGCAGACGCTGCTGCTGATGGGTGTCGCGGCCGCCGGGGATCTGGGGCGCGAGCACGTCACCCATCGCTAGTTTCCTGCGATTTCGGCGCGCAAACCGCCGCTGAGCGAACGAAAACGCGCCCAAATCGCAGAACTAGGGCCGCACGCCGATGGTCTTGGAGTTCAAGTACTCCCGGTAGCCCTCGTCGCCGTTACGGTGACCCAGCCCGCTCTGCTTGGTACCGCCGAACGGGCTGGTGATGCCGAAGAACGAGTGGCCGTTGGTGGTGACGCTGCCGGTTCGCAGCCGCAGCGCGATGTTCAGCGCGCGTTCGTCGTCACCGCTGGTGACATCGCCGGAAAGACCGTAGATGGTGTTGTTCGAGATCGCCACGGCCTCGTCGTCGGTGTCGTACGGGGTCACCGTGATCACCGGCCCGAAGATCTCGGTCTGGGCGATCTCGGAGGTGGGGTCGACGTCGGCGAGCAGGGTCGGCTGCACGTAGTAGCCGGTTGGCAGGTTCTCCGGGATGCCGCCCCCGGTGATGAGCCGGGCGCCGTCGGCGATACCGGAGGCGATCAGGCCCAGCGTCTTCTCGCGTTGCATTCCACTGATCTGCGGGCCTTGCATGATGCCCGGCGTCCACGGGTCACCGACCGGGAAGTTCTCCATCATGGTCTTGAGGATCTCCAGACCCTCGTCATAACGGCTGCGCGGCAACAGGACTCGGCTGCTCAAGATGCAGCTCTGGCCGGACATCACGCAGGCGAACATCGCCGCCATCGGCAGGCAGGCGTTGAAATCGGCGTCATCGCAGACGATGTGGGTCGACTTGCCGCCGAGTTCGAGCAGGGTTTTCTTGACGGTCGAGGCGCCGGCGGCCAGGATCGCCCGACCGGTGGCCGTCGAGCCGGTGAATGTGATCATGTCCACCCGCGGATCGGCGGACAGCGCCGCACCGACCTCGTTGGCGTTGGAGGTGACGACGTTGAACACCCCGGCCGGGATGTCGGTCTTCTCGGCGATGATCCGGCCGAGCTCGGTGCCCGACCAGGGCGTCAGCTGGGCCGGCTTGAGCACCACCGTGTTGCCTGCCATCAACGCCGGGACCGTCTCGGCGATGTTGAGGTAGAACGGCACGTTCCACGGGGTGATCGCGCCGACGACGCCGACCGCGTCGTACTGGATCTTGCGCCGCGCCGGGCCGAGCTGGGTTTCGTGGATCCCGGTGTCCACCAGGTAGTCGAATTCGCGGCCGTGGTCGGCCCAGTGCTTCACCTCGGCGATCGGGCTTTCGATCTGCGAGCCACTGACCGAAACCGGACAACCGACTTCGGTGATCACGATGCGCCGCAGCCGTTCCTGCTCGTCGGTCAGCGCCTCGTGCAGTTGATTCAGGCAGTGGTAGCGAAACTCCAGATCACGCGACCAGTCGCCTCCGTCGAACGCCCGGCGCGCGGCGGCGGTGGCCCGCTCGACGTCGGTGACGGTGCCGTCGGTGGCCTGACCGACAACCTCCTCGGAGGCCGGGTGGACGACGTCGAACGTCGCCCCGGAGTCGGTGAGCCGAAGCTCCCCGTCGATGAGCATCCGCTGCTCGCCTGCCAGCACACCCGCGTCAGCGTCGACATTGGTCATTGCAATTACCCCTAGTGGCGTGGAAATCTGTCACTCGAAATTCGAGAACCTGATTCTCGCATGAGAGGAGCGCCATGCCCAAGGGATATGTCATCCTGACCGAGGACATCAAAGACCCGGATGGGATGAAGGCCTACGGCAAAGCTGCCGGTGCGGCGATGGGTGGCGTCAAGGTGCTCGCGGTCGAGACCAAACCGCAAGTGCTCGAAGGCAACTGGCACGGGCACCAGACCGTGGTACTGGAGTTCGAATCGGTCGAGGCCGCCCGGACGTGGTACGACTCGGACGCCTACCGCGCCGCGCGCGAACTGCGGCAGGCCGCCGCCGACACCAACGCGGTGATCCTGTCCGGGTTCTGAGTCTCGCCTAGTCCTTGCCCCAGCGGTGCTTGGCGCCCTGTTCGCGGTACCAGTCGATGAGGTCGGGGTTGTCGATCGAACGGGGGTCCAGCGACACGTCGGCATGACCCGCCATGATCGCGGTCACCGGCACCTCGAGCTTCTTGCCGGTGCGGGTGTGCGGGATCCCCGGCGCTTCGATGACGTCGTCGGGGACATGCCGGGGTGAGAGCTTGGTCCGGATCGCCGAGCGGATGAGGTTCACCAGTTCGTCGTCGAGCACGCGGCCCGGCACCAGCGTGACGAACAGTGGCATCCAGTAGGCGCCGTCTGGACCGTCGACGCCGAGCACGAATCCCTCGGCCACTGCGTCGATCGCCTCGACCACCTCGTAGATGTCGGCCGAGCCCATCCGGATGCCATGCCGGTTCAGGGTGGCGTCGCTGCGTCCGTGAATGATCAGTGAGCCCCGGTCGGTGACGGTCACCCAGTCGCCATGCCGCCACACATGCTCAGCCGGGCCATCGGTCCACCGGTGGTCGAAATAGGCTGCGCGATAGCGGGATCCGTCGTCGTCGTTCCAGAAGCTCACCGGCATGGACGGCATCGGCGTGGTGATGACCATCTCGCCCACCTCGTCGACAAGCGGCTCGCGCCGCGGCGACCAGCTGTAGAGCGCCACCCCCAGATAGCGAGTGGTGAGCTCGCCAGGTATCACCGGCACGCCCGCGGTGCCGCCGGCGAAGGCGGTCACCACATCGGTCCCGCCGCTGATCGAGGAGACGGCCACCTTCTCACCGACCTCCTCGCGCACCCAGTCGAAGAGGTCGGCCGGCAGCGGGGAGCCGGTGCTGCCGATGGTGCTCAGTCGGTGCAGGTCGTGGGTGGCGCCCGGGTGCAGTCCGGCCTTCCGCGAGGCGAGCAGATGACCGGGGCTGGTGCCGAAGTACGTCACCTTCTCGTCGTCGAGGAGCTGCCAGAGCCGGTCGGCGTCGGGATAGAGCGGATGGCCGCTGTAGCAGACCACCGTCGAGCCGCACATCAGGCCGGCGATCCGGAAGTTCCACATCATCCAGCTCAGCGCGGTCTGCCAGAAGAACACGTCTTCGGGCCCCAGATCCCCGTGCAGGGCAGTCGCTTTCAGGTGCTCCAGGATCACACCGCCGTGGCCGTGCACGATGCCCTTGGGCTTACCGGTGGTTCCGGAGCTGAACAGCACCCACAGCGGATGGTCGAACGCGACCGCGGCGACGTCCAGGGTGACGGGCCGGGCGATCAGGCGACGGTAGTCGTCGCTGCCCAGCACCAGCAGGTGTGGTTCACCGGGCAGCAGGTCCAGTAACTCCTTGGTGTCGGCGCGTTTGTCGAACCAGCGCCCGCCCAGTTGGTAGCCGTCGGCGCTGAACAGCACCTTGGGTGCGAGCTGGGCCAATCGGGACGCCGCGCCCTGGGGTGCGTAGTCCTGACCGCAGGCCGACCACACCGCCCCGATCGCCGCGGTCGCCAGGAATGCGACCATCGCGTCGGCGACATCGGGGAGGTAGCCGGCCACGCGGTCGCCGGCCTGCACGCCGAGCCGGCGCAGCTCGGCGGCGACCGCCCAGACCCGGCCGCGGAGGTCCGCCCAGCCGATTTCGGTCCGGGTGCCGTCTTCGTCGATGCCGACGATGGCGGCGCCGGTGCGTGCGGTGTGCCGCAGGATCTGGTCGACGTAGTTCAGCCGGACACCGGGAAACCACAACGCACCAGGCATCGTCGCGTCCGCGAGCACACCCGCATCACCGGGTTCGGGGCCGACCTCGGCGTGCACATCGAAGTGCTCCCACAGCGCACGCCAGAATCGCGCTGGGTGATCGACCGACCACTGCCACAGCTCGGGGTATCCGCCCGCCGGCGCTCCGTATCGGGCGGCCGTGATGGCAGCGAACTGTTTCCACTGGGGTTCAGGGCCCGGCACTGTGATCCTCGCGTCCACTAGATAAACGACATCGTCTGTCGGGCCTACTCAACAAGTAGCGCCGTGAGCAGTCAACCGTTCGCCGAAAACCTCGCGAAGATGTTCGCGATACGGCAATCGATCGCCCAGAGCGTTCACCCAGTGAACGTTAGGATCGGCATCCGTGACCGACCGGAATGTCGTCGCGCGGGTGGCCGCGCTACTGGGTGCGGTCAGTGCCGCCGAACCCGAGGGTGCATCCACTACCGAGCTGGGGAAAGTCGCCGGCCTGGCCCGCCCGACCGCCCATCGGCTACTCACGTCGTTGGCCGACGTCGGGTTGATCGACCGGGACGCCAAGTCGGGTCGATGGTTGTTGGGTCCCGAGATGTATCTGATGGGTGCCGTTGCCGCGCATCGTTATGACGTCACCGACCAAGCCCGCGAGGTGGTCGCCCGACTGGCCGCGGAAACCGGTGAGAGTGCGTTCTTGTCCGCACGCCGGGGCGACGAGACCGTCTGCCTGCTCAGTGTTGAGGGCAGCTTTCCGGTCCGGTCCCATGTGTTGCACGAGGGCATCCGGTTTCCCCTTGGGGTGGCGTCGGCCGGACTGGCGATCCTGAGTCATCTCCCCGCCGGCGAGGTCGATGACTTCTTCTCGCGTGTCCACCCGGCGGGGGACTGGGGTGCCGACCACAGCGAAGACGCCATCCGGGCCCGGATCGAGGCCACCCGGATCGCCGGCTACGCGGTGAATCCCGCCCTGATCGTGGAGGGGAGCTGGGGCATTGGCGCGGCGGTATTCGACCAGAGTGGGCGGCCGGCGTGGGCCCTGAGCCTCACCGGCGTCGAGACGCGCTTCAAGCCCGACCGCCGCCACGAACTGGGGACGCTGTTGCTCGAGGCGGCGCACCTGCTGTCCGGCCGCCTCCGCTCGTAGGCCCAGCGGCGTCACCAGCGGCTACAGTAGATTCTGCACACGACTTGCCCAAAGCGGTATTGGCATTCTCTTAAACTGCAAGTACGGTATCCAGCGATGGACCACCAATCCCACACGTCATCGGGGATCCCACTGGAGCCGGTGTACGGACCGGCCGACCGCAGTGGCGATCCTCCCGCTCCTGGCGAATTCCCGTTCACTCGGGGCAACTTCTCCAGCGGTTACCGCGGACGGTTGTGGACTTTCCGCCAGTATTCCGGGTTCGGTACTGCTGAGGAGTCGAACGAGCGCTATCGGTATCTGCTCGAGCAGGGCGGTACCGGATTGTCGGTGGCCCTGGATCTGCCGACGCAGTGTGGTTATGACTCTGATGACCCGGAGTACGGCGAAGAGGTGGGCCGGGTCGGTGTAGCGGTGGACTCGCTGGCCGATGCCGAGATCTTGTTCGACAGCATTCCGCTGGACAAGATCAGCACGAGCTTCACGATCAACGGCACGGCGGCGATCCTGTTGGCGTTTTATGTCGCGGCCGCCGAGAAGAAGGGGGTGCCGCGCGAGAAGCTGACCGGCACCATCCAGAACGACATCCTCAAGGAGTATGCGTCGCGCGGAACCTGGATCTGGCCGCCGACGCCGTCACTGCGGCTGATCGCCGACACGATCGAGTTCTGCGCCGCCGAAGTGCCGCGCTTCAACGCGATTTCAGTGGCGGGGGCGCACTTCCGTGATGCCGGCGCCAACGCCGTGCAGGAGATGGCGTTCACGCTGGCCGACGGTGTGACCTACTGCGACACTGTTGTCGAGCGCGGCCGGATGACGATCGACAAGTTCGCTCCGCAGATTTCGTTCTTTTTCTACACTCACGGCGATTTCTTCGAGGAGATCGCCAAGTACCGTGCCGGACGGCGTCGTTGGGCCACCATCGTGCGTGAGCGCTACGGCGCGCAGACCGACAAGGCTTCGATGTTCCGGTTCGGGTGTGTGTCCGGTGGTGCGTCGCTGTATGCCCCGCAGGCGCAGAACAACCTGGTTCGGGTGGCTTACGAGGCGCTGGCCTCGGTGCTCGGCGGCGTGCAGTCGATGTTCACCGCGGCCTGGGATGAGCCGTTCGCCCTGCCCAGTGAGGAATCCGCGACGCTGGCGCTGCGCACCCAGCAGATCCTGGCCTACGAGACCGGGGTTGCGCGGGTGGCCGATCCGCTCGGCGGCTCGTATTTCGTGGAGGCGCTGACCGACGCGACCGAGGAGCGCATCATCGCGATCATGGCCGACCTCGAGGCCCACGGCGGCATGGTGCAGTCCATCGAGGACGGCTACCTGCAGGGTCTGATCGCTGACGAGGCGTACAAGATCCATCAGGAGGTCGAGTCCGGTGCGCGGCCGGTGGTGGGTGTGAACAAGTTCGTTGTCGATGAGCCCGCGCCGGACCTGGCCACCTACGAGCTGGACGCCGATGGTCGTGACAAGCAACTCAGGCGGTTGGCGAAGGTCAAGGCCGAACGCGATGGCGTCGCGGTGAAGGAAGCTCTTGCCGCGCTGGCCCGTTCGGCCGAAGGTGATGACAACTTGATGCACAACCTGATCGACTGTGCCAACGCGTACTGCACGGTGGGGGAGATGGTGTCCACGCTGAAGTCGGTGTGGGGCGAGTTCCAGCAGCCGGTGGTCTTCTGATGAGCGCCCGCATCTTGGTTGCCAAGCCGGGCCTGGACGGGCATGACCGCGGCGCGAAGATCGTGGCCCGCGCGCTTCGTGATGCCGGCTTCGAGGTGATTTTCACCGGTATCCGCCAGCGGATCGAGGACATTGTCTCGATCGCTCTGCAGGAAGACGTTGCCGTCGTTGGGCTTTCGATCCTGTCGGGGGCGCACTTGGCGCTGACCCAGCGCACCGTCGACGCGCTGCGCGCGGCCGATGCGGGTGACATCGCGGTCATCGTCGGAGGCACCATTCCCTTGAGCGACGTACCGAAGCTGTTGGAAGTCGGTGCGGCCGCGGTATTTCCGACCGGAACATCGCTGGACACGCTGGTCCGCGATGTCCGTGCGCTGACGTCAGAACGGGTGGTCGAGTGATGCGTCTTGGTGTGATGATCGGTGCCGAGCGCGGCGACATGGCCCGCAAGGTGAAGAAGTTTCTCGACGACATCGAGTGGGCCGAAGGCGCCGGCTTCGATACCGCGTGGATGCCGCAGGTGCCCAACGACTATGACGCGCTGACGATGGTCGCGCAGATGAGCGCCCGCACCTCGCGCATCGAGCTCGGCACCGCCGTGGTTCCGCTTCAGGCGCAGCACCCGATCGCGCTGGCCCGCCAGGCGCTGTCCGTGCACGCCGGCAGTGGCGGACGTCTGGCCCTGGGTGTCGGACCGTCGCACCACTGGATCATCCGCGACATGCTCGGCCTGCCCTATGACAAGCCCGCCGCCTACACCCGCGACTACCTTGAGGTGCTCAACGCGGCGATGTCCGGCCCGGGTGACGTGGACGTCGAGAACGACAACTTCACCGTGCACAATCCGACTGTGCTGCAAGCGGAGTCACCGCTTCCGGTGCTGCTCGCCGCCTTGGGGCCGGTGATGCTGCAGATCGCCGGCGAACTCACCGACGGCACCGTGCTGTGGATGGCCGACGAACGGGCGATCGGCGATCACATCGCCCCGCGGATCACCAAGGCCGCCGACAACGCCGGGCGCAAGGCGCCGCGGATCGTCGCCGGAATCCCGGTGTGCCTGTGTGCCAATTCCGAGATCGACGCGGCTAAGGACCGGGCCAACCGCATCCTGGCCGAGGCCGAAACCTCACCCAACTATCAGAAGCTGCTCGACCGGGGAGACGCCAAGACCGTCGGCGATCTGTGTGCGGCCGGTGACGAGGAGTCGATCCTGGCGCGGTTCCGCGCGTTCGCCGACGCGGGCGTGACCGACCTGTCGGTGCGCTTGCTGCCGATCGGGGAGACCCGCGACGAGCTGGTGGCGTCGAAATACCGTACCCGCGAGGTGATTTCCCAGCTCGCCGACCAAGTGCGATGAGCTCCATCGATTCCCGGGTCGCTTCGCTCCTGCCCGCCGCTCCGCTGGCCGGCATCCGTATCCTCGAGGTCGGCACCATGCTGGCCGGCCCGTACGCCACCATGCTGCTCGCCGACCTCGGTGCGCAGGTCATCAAGATCGAACCGCCCGGCGGGGAGATCTCGCGTCAGGTCGGCGACAGCTATTTCGCCAGCCTCAACCGCAACAAACGCAGCGTCTGCCTGGACCTGGGGTCTGCGGCCGGGCAGCAACGGCTCGGTGAGCTGGCCGCGGAATCCGATGCGCTACTGGTGAATATGAAACCGTCGGTGATCAAGCGTTTCGGGCTCACCTACGACGCGCTGCGAGTGCACAACGACAAGATCGTGTGCGTCGCGCTGACCGGCTATGGGCTCGACGGCGGCGACGATCCGGCGTTCGACTACGTCATCCAGGCTGCGACCGGAGTGGCTGCCATGACCGGCGACCCCGACGCTCCGCCCACCCTGCCGGGTTATTCGTCGGCCGACAATTCCACCGGATTGACTGCTGCGCTGGGGCTTCTCGCGATGATCGTCTCCGGCGAGGGCGGGCAGGTCGACGTGTCGTTGCGTGACGTGATGTTCTCGCAGCTGAACTACCGGGCTGCGGCGTATCTCAACGACGGTGTGCATCCCCGCAGGCATCCGTTCGGCGCGCACTCGTTCTACGTTCCCGCGCAGCTGTTTCCGACCGCAGAGGGCTACCTGGCGCTGTTCGTCACCCATGACGGCTTCTGGAAAACATTCGCCGCCGAGGCCGGGATCGAGGGCTTTCCGACGATGGCGCAGCGATCAGCCAATCGCGACAAGGTGCTCGCGATCGTGACCGCCGCGCTGGCCGCCGACTCGGCGGTCGGCTGGGAAGCCCGGCTGCGCCCGCTGGGCATCCCGGCCGCTGCGGTCCGATCGCTGCCCGATGCCCTCGAGGCGACCCCGGAGGTCACCGTGACGGCGGGGGACTACCGGCTGGTCGGAAGTCCGGTGCGGGTGGTGGGGTATCAGCCCGACTATCGGCCACCGCCGGCCCTCGACGAATTTCAGTCGTCGTAGCTCACCGTCACGTCGGTCTCGGGCACGCCCTGGCAGGTGAGCACGAGCCCGTCGTCGATCTCGCTGTCGTCGAGCACCTCGTTGACTCGCATCTTGACGTTGCCCTCGGTGACCGTCGCGATGCAGGTGCCGCAGTTTCCGGCCTCGCAGCTGTAGGGCGGGGTCAGTCCGGCCCGGCGGGCGGTCTCCAGAATCGTGTCGCCGTCATTGACGGGCACCGTCACCGTCGTGCCGTCCAGCGTGATGGTGGCCGCAGCCATGTACTTCTCTCCTCGGGTTTAGAGCAGTATCATTCTACCCAGACGAGAATACAATTCTCTACTGGCGATAGTATGTTCTCGGCTTACCGACCTGTCGATGGGATTGTCACTGACCATGTGCGAGCGGACCGCGCCGTGAGCGACGTGCGAGTGCTTGCCTTTGAGGACCGCATCTACACACGATCCCAGGTCGATGCGCTGTCCGCCGGGTTGGCCGGCAGCCTGGCGCGCCGCGGGGTGCAGGCCGGCCAGCGGGTCGCGGTGATGTCCTCGAACCGGCCCGAGTTCGTTTTCGCGGTGCAGGCCGTCTGGCGTCTGGGCGCTTCGGCGGTGCTGATCAGTCCCAGCTGGAAGTCTGCCGACGTCGGTCACGCGCTGGAGGTGGCAGGGGCCGACCACGCGGTCGGGGACAACCCGGCGCTGGCCGACGTGATGCCGATGCTGAGTCTCGACGAGCCGATCACTCCGGCCGAACCGGCACCCTATGAGACGGAGCCGGACGCCGATGCGGTGCTGGTCTTCAGTTCGGGCACGACGGGAATGCCCAAGGCGGTGCGGCACACTCACCGCTCGCTGGCTGCTGGCGTCCGGCACTGGCGCCAGGCGCTTGGCCTGACCGCAGTCGATCGCATGCAGATCGTCACACCTCCCTCGCACATCCTCGGTCTGCTCAACATGCTCACCGTGCTCAACGCCGGCGCCTGGATGCGCCTGCACCGCAGATTCGACATCGACACGATGCTGCAGCACATCCAGGACGACCGCATCACCGTCGAAATGGCCGTCGCGCCAATCGCACTGGCGATCGCGTCGCACCCGAAACTCGAGACTTTCGACCTGTCCTCGCTGCGCTACTTCATGTGGTGCGCCACGCCGGTCACTGCCAGCGTGGCCGACGAGGTGACGCAGCGGACCGGCGTCGGGTGGATCTCGGCCTACGGGACCAGTGAGGTGCCGGTCATCGCCTGCTGTCCGCGTGACGAGGCACGACTTGACACCGTCGGCCGGCCGATACCGAACGTACGCATCGTGTCCACCGACACCGGTGAGCCGGTCGGGGCGGGCGAAACTGGGGAGATCCAGGTGTCGTCGGAGTCGGCGATGGCGGGTTATCTGCCCAAGGAAGCGACCGCCGCCGCATTCAGCGACGGCTGGTACCGCACCGGCGACATCGGCTACCTCGACGACGGTTGGCTGCGAATCACCGACCGGCTCAAGGAGATGATCAAGGTCCGCGGCTTCCAGGTCGCGCCGGTCGAGATCGAGTCGGTACTACACGGCCACCCGGCAGTGGCCGACTGCGCGGTGTTCGGGGTACCGGACGCGAATGACGGCGAGGCGGTCATCGCGGCGGTGGCCACCGCCGAGCCGGTCAGCGCCGAGGAATTGGTCGCGCTGATCGCCGGGAAGCTGGCCTCCTACAAGCGACCCCGTGAGATCGTGTTCGTGCCCGAAATCCCGCGCCTGCCATCAGGTAAGGCGTTGCGGCGAGTTCTCAAGGAGGAGTATGGACGTACGTCTGACCAGTGAGCAGCAGCAGCTGCGCGACGCCGCGGCCAAGCTGGCCGATGACTTCGGGCCCGGGTCCGTCGCCGACCTGGACGACGAGTCCCGGCGGGCGCGGCTTGCCAAGACCGTCGACGCCACCGGCTGGCGGTCGCTGCGCTCCGACGGTGCCAGCGGCGTCGAAGTAGCTCTGGTCGCAGAGGAATTCGCCCGCGGTCTGGTCGACGTCCCATTCCTGGGGCCGGTGCTCGCCGACGATCTGTACCGTCTGCTGGGCACCGACCCGCAGCCGGCGACCATCGCGGTGGGTGACGCGGTGATCGACGCCGACGGTGCGGGCGCTGCGTTGCGACTTGCCGGAACCACCGTCGAATCGGTCGGAGTCGGCGATGCCCGTGACGCCGCCGATCTGACCCGGATCTCCGCCGCGGCTTCCGGAACCCCGGATGCCTTGGGGGAGTTGACCGCCGAAGAGGCGCAGCGCTGGTACGCGCTGGCGCTGGCGGTCACGACAGCCGAACTGGTGGGTGCCGCCCGCGGCACCCTCGCGTTGGCAACCGAATACGCGAAGGTGCGTGAGCAATACGGGTCGGCCATCGGGTCATATCAGGCCGTCGCCCACATGCTGGCAGAGGGGCTGGCCCTCATCGAGGGATCAATCAGCGTCCTGCGCCATGCGGCCTGGGCGGTCGACGAGCTGCCCGCAGAGGAAGCGGTGGAGGCGGGCCGAGTCGCCAAGATCTATTGCGCGCGAGCCGCTCTGGCGGTCAGTGAGATCTCGATCCAGGTGCACGGCGGGATCGGCAACACCTGGGAGTGCCTCGCCCACATCTATCTGCGTCGGGTACTGGCGGCCACCGAGGCCTGGCCAGTCAAGTTGGAGGAGTTGACCATTGGACTTTCGTGATTCGCCGGAAGAGGCCGCCTTCCGGGAGCGGCTGGCCGGCTGGCTGAACGAGCAGAAGGGCAAGTTCCCGACGTCGGGTGACGCGTATTGGGCCAAGGCAGGGGAGTGGCATCAGGCGTTGTATGCGGCCGGCTTCTTCGGGACGTCGTGGCCGAAAGAATATGGCGGCCAGGGTTTGCCGACGGTCTTCGACGTGATCGTCGATGAGGAGATCGCTAAGGCAGGCGCGCCCGCGCGCCCGAGCCTTGGCTACCTGGTGGTCGGCCTGCGTCACCACGGCAGCGAGGAGCTGGCGCAGCGCTTCCTGCCCGGCATGATCAACGGCACCGAGCGCTGGTGCCAAGGCTTTTCGGAGCCCGGCGCGGGTTCGGATCTGGCCTCGCTGACCACGACCGCGACCCGCGACGGCGACGAGTACATCATCAACGGCCACAAGATCTGGACCAGCTACTCCGATTGCGCCGACTGGTGCCTGGTGCTGGCGCGTACCGACAAGGACGTGCCCAAACACAAGGGCATCTCCGCGTTCATCATCTCGATGCACCAGCCCGGAATCGTCCAGCGGCCGCTGAAGATGATCAGCGGTGTCACCAAGGAATTCGGCCAGGTCGAGTTCGACGGTGCCCGCGTGCCTGCCGCGAACATGGTCGGCGCGCCGGGCGACGGCTGGAAGCTGGCCATGACCGTGGTGAGCCACGAGCGTGAGCCCTCGACGCTGGGCTTCTCGGCACGCTACGGAAAGCTGGTGCGCCAGATGGCTTCTCGTGTGGACGGCCCGGCTCCCGACGAACTGTCGTGGGCCTGGGTGCAGACCGAGATGTTGCGCCTGCATGTGCGGCGGCGGCTGTCCGAGCAGCTCGCCGGTATCAAGCACGGCCCGGAGGGGTCGCTCGACAAGCTGCTGATGACTTGGACCGAGCAATCGGTCGGCCATGCCGCGCTGGCCACCGTCGGCACCGACGACAAGGAGCTGTTCGAGGCTTACCTCTACAGCCGTGCCCAGAGCGTCATGGGCGGAACATCACAGATTCAGAAGAACATCATTGCCGGACGAATTCTTGGATTGGGAGTCTGACTATGTACGACATGCCTGATGAGATCCTCGTCGAAGCCGACGGCCCGCTGCGGATCATCACGCTCAATCGACCCGATGACCTGAACGCCGTCAATGACAACTTGCACGTCGGGCTGGCCAAGATCTGGGAGGCGCTCAACGAGGACGCCTCCGCGCGGGCGGCAGTCATCACCGGCGCCGGGCGGGCGTTCTCAGCCGGCGGCGACTTCAACTACCTCGACGAGCTGCGCAGCGATGAAGCGTTGCGGCAGAAAACGATCAAGCATGGTCGCGACCTGGTGATCGGGATGGTCCGCTGCCGCATCCCGGTGATCGCGGCCGTCAACGGGCCTGCGGTCGGGCTCGGCTGCAGTCTGGCCGCGTTGTCCGATGTCGTCTACATCGCGGAGAACGCGTTCTTCGCCGACCCGCATGTGTCCATCGGCCTGGTCGCCGCAGACGGCGGCCCGCTGGTGTGGGGATCGCAGATCTCTCTGCTGCAGGCCAAGGAGTTCGCTCTGACCGGTGTGCGGATCAAGGCGCAGCGTGCGGTGGAGCTCGGTCTGGCCAATCATGTTGTCGCCGATGCGCTGTCGGAGGCGATCGCGTGCGCGAAGAAGATCATCGAACTGCCGCAGCAGGCGGTCGAGGCCACCAAGCGTCTGATGAACATCCAGCTGGAGAAGTCGGTGATGGCCTCGCTGGACTATGCGAACCTCGCCGAGTACGTCTCGTTCGGCACCGCCGACTTCAACAAGATCGTCGATGGACTCGTAGAGAAGTCCGCCAAGGGCTGAGGTCCCTCCCGCGAGCAGACACAAAAGTGCTCGACACGCCGTGCGTGCGGGCACCTTTGTGTCTGCTCGCGGGGAGAGGTGACTTACTTCGGCGGGAAGCGCAGCGCGCCGTCCAGGCGGATGGTTTCGCCGTTGAGGTAGTCGTTTTCGGCGATCGACAGTGCAAGTGCGCCATATTCGACCGAGCGGCCCATCCGCTTGGGGAACGGCACCTGCGGGCCCCAGTAGGCCTCCAGCTGATCGGCGGCCTTGCCGTACGCGGGGGTGTTGATGGTGCCCGGCGCGATCGACATCACCCGAATGCCCAGCGGCGAAAGATCGCGTGCGGCAACCAGTGTCATCGCGACGACGCCACCCTTGGCTGCCGAGTAGGGCAGCTGGCCGATCTGGCCTTCGAACGCCGCGATCGACGCCGTGTTGATGATCACGCCGCGGGCGCCGTTCTCGTCGGGCTCCTGGCGCGCCATCGCGGCGGCGACGTGCCGCATGACATTGAACACCGCGGTCAGATAGAAGGTGATGGTCTTGGTGAACGCCTCCATCTCCATGGGGGAGCCGTCCTTGCCGACCAGCCGGCCGCCGCCGGCCGGCCCGCCGTGGGTGTCTACCGAGATGCGCAGCGGCCCGAGTGCTTCGGCCGCGGCGATAGCCGCCAGCACATCGTCGTCGTTGGTGACGTCGGTGCGCACGTAGGGAATTCCGAGCTCGCCGGCGAGCGCCTCGCCCTTCTCGTCGGACAGGTCGGCGATCACGACCTTGACGCCACCGCCGTGCAACTTGCGCACGGTCGCTTCGCCAAGGCCGCCCGCGCCGCCGAAGACGACGGCGGAAGTCCCACTGATCTGCATAGCGTTTCCCTTCTTGCAACTGACGCTCTCTACTTGAGAGAATAGTATTCTCATGTCGCCCGAAAATGGTCAACCCGAATCCGCGATCTCCGCGCTAGCGTTGCCCTCTATGGACGTCCCCGAGCTGATCACCGCGGCCCGCGGCGGGAACACCCGCGCGGTCGGACGGCTGCTCAGCCTCGTCGAAAGTGCCCGCCGCGACGAGGTGCTCGCCTTGGTCGGCCGTGCCGTGGTGCCGGTGGTCGGCGTGACGGGTCCCCCCGGTGCAGGTAAGTCGACGACGATCGCCGTACTGGCCGCGGCGTATCGGGAACGCGGACAACGGGTCGCGGTGCTCGCGGTGGATCCGTCGTCGCCCTACAGCGGCGGCGCTCTACTGGGTGACCGGATCCGGATGGCTCAGCACATCAATGATCCCGGCGTGCTGATCCGGTCGGTGGCCACCCGCGGACATCTCGGCGGTCTGGCCGCCGCGGTGCCTGCCGCGATCCGGCTGCTCGGGGCGCTGGCCTATGACGTCGTTCTGCTGGAGAGCGTCGGCGTCGGTCAATCCGAGATCGAGATCGCCGCAGTCGCCGATCCCACGATCGTCATCCTCAATCCCGGTGCCGGCGACGCCGTCCAGGCGGCCAAGGCGGGTCTGCTCGAGGTCGCAGATCTGGTGGTGGTGAACAAGGCCGACCGCGAGGGTGCCGCCCAGACCGTGCGCGACCTCAAGTTCGAGACGCACGTTCCGGTGCTGACCCTGGTCGCCGCACGGGCCGAAGGCGTGGGGGAGCTGATCGAGGCGATCGAGGCCCACCGGCGTGCCGACACCCCCGCCCGTCGTGCGGCGCGGGCGCGGGCGCAGGTGCTCTCACTGGCGCAGAGCCGGTTACACAATCACCCGGATCTCGATGCGCTGGCACACGCCGTCGCCGACGGCGAGTGCGATCCCTACAGCGCGGCGGAAGCCCTCATTGCACAACGAATTTCGCCGGCGGGTGAGTCGCAGTGAGCGCGCAGCCTACTTGCGGGCGAAACCCTGTGAGCAGAACGTCCACACCTCGTCGCCGCTGATCGGCGTGTGGATGTTCTCCTCGTCCTCCACCGAACTCGACTGGGCGATGAACATGATGGTCTGCATGGTCATGGCCGCGATGCGGCGGGGGTTGGCGTCCTCGCGCAGTTCGCCTGCCTCCGACGCCTCGATCATCAGCTCGGAGAACAGCGCGACCAGCGGTGCGTGGGCGACCTTGACCTCGTTGGGGTGCGAGATCAGCAGCTGCGGGGCGAAATCGGTGAACAGCGGTCGTCGTGCCGTGGGGTCCGGCCGGGACAGCTCGAACAACAGCGTGACGGCGACCTTCAGGCGATCCAGCGGGTCCTTCTGGGCCGATGTCGCGGCCCGGATCTGATCGGCGGCACGACTCAGGGCATCCTCGAACAGCGCCAACAGCAGCTCGTGCTTACCGTCGAATTGCAGGTAGAAGCTACGCAACGACTGGCGTGACCGGTCCACCACTTCCTGCACGGTGAAGTCGGTGCTGCCCTTTTCGGTGATGATGGCCTGCGCGGCATCCAGGAATCGCTGCACACGCTGCCCGGCACGCACCTTGGCGGTCCGGATGGACCGCTCGACAGCGCGCTGTTTCCAGGCAGGTTCTTCGCTCGGGCTGTTCACTGCAGGGCTCGAGACGAGCGCATGTCAGCGGTTCGGATGTAGCTCACGGTAAGAGAGTACTACTCTCGACGACGAGAATTACGTTCTCAATCCAATACGGACCGAAATTTTCGTTCCACACAGTTTAAAGGGTGACCAGCGCATTCGGCGCCATGGCGTACGTCACAGATTCACCAGCCGCGGGGCCGACCCCCGCGCGCGCAATCCTGCTCCGGCCTTGCGGGTCAGTTCCCGCGAGCTGCCGAGCAGGCCGTCGAGCACCAGAGCGCGCTTCAGATGGCGATGGAACTCGTGTTCGGCGGTGAAGCCGATGCCGCCCAGCACCTGCTGACAGTGTTTGGCCGCGGTCAGCGCGGCCTTGCCGGCGGCGGCCTTGGCCAGCAGTGCAGTCAGGTCCGGGTTGTCCGCCCCGGGCGTGCTCAACGTCGCCTCAGCACCCTCGATGGCGACCAGCGTCTCGGCCAGCCGGTGTCGAACCGCTTGGAATCCGGCGACCGGTCGCCCGAACTGCACGCGGTCCAGGGCGTGCCGGCGGGCAACGGTGAGCATCGCGCGTGCCGAGCCGACCAGCCACCAGCCGACTGCCAGCCGCGCTTCGGCGACGCGGATCGGATAACCTTCGTCCTCCCGGCGCAGCGGCAGCCCGCCGAGAGTGGTGTCACTGCTCTCGGTAGCCGTCCGGTCCCACACCACCCAGGTGTTGCCGGTATACGGCAACGGCAGCTCCACGGTGTCACCGATGGTGTTTCCGGTGGCATGCAGCACCACGTCAACGAGAACCGAAGCATGCGAGCCTGTTTCGCCGAGCAGTCGGAATACCAGCGGCACCGCCACCTCGGGGATGTCGGCCAGCATGTCCGCCCAGCCCAGCTCGGTCAGTGCCGCGTCGAGGTCCGGCCCCGACGACGACAGCATGGTCTTGCGCAGGCCGTTTTCGAGTAGTTCAACGGATTCGGGATCCACGATCACTCCTTCCCGAGGTCAAGCAGCCGGCGGGCGATGATGTTGCGCTGCACTTCCGCGGTGCCGCCGTAGATCGTCGCCGCGCGCGAGTACAGGTACTCGGTGCGCCAGTCGTTGTCATCGAGCTCGATGGTGCCGGGCAACAGATCGTGCACGGTGTCGTAGAGCCGTTGTTCGGCACTGGCCAGCAGCACCTTGTCGATCGAGGTGTCCGGGCCCAGCTTCTGCCCGTCGGCCAGTCGATGTTGGGTCGCCCTGGACCGGCAGCGCAGCGTGTGCAGCGCGAGGAACGCTTCGCCCATATCGCCGTCGATGGCCTCACCCTGGGCCGAGACTGCTCCGGCGAGCGCATCGAATCGCGAGTACAGATAGGCGATTCGCTGCCAGAAGCAGGTCGAACGCTCATAGGGCAGCAGGTCCATCGCCAATCGCCAGCCATCGCCTGGCCGGCCGAGCATCCGGCTGGCGTCGACGGCGACGTTGTCGAAGTACACCTCGCAGAACTCGTCGACGCCGTGCATGGTGTGCAACGGGCGAATCGTGATGCCCGGGGTGTCGGTGTCGACGAAGAACGCGGTGATGGCTTGATGGTTGGGCGTGTCCGCGTCGCCGGTACGGGTCAGCAGGATGCAGCGGTGCGAGTACTGCGCGAAGCTTGTCCACACCTTCTGGCCATTGATGATGTAGCGATCCGCACCTTCCTGCTTGACCGCGCGCGTGGTCAGCGACGCGAGATCGCTGCCCGAGCCCGGCTCGGAGAAGCCTTGGCACCACTGCTCTTGGCCCGACAGTAGTTTGGGCACCATCTCGGCGGCCAATTCGGGTGTGGCGTAATCGATCATCGTCGGGGCCAGCACTTCGAGCATCGAATACGGTCCCGGCTCGGCGAGCCGGCGACCGACTACTTCTTCACCGACGATGGCCCGCAACATATCTGAGCCGCCAAGGCCGCCCGCGTGTTCGGGCCAGCCGTAGCGGCTCCAGCCGGCGTCATAGAGCGCCTTCTGCACCCGGGCGAATTGGCGGATGTGTCCCTCGAGGGTGTGGTCGGAGGGCGGTGTCAGATCGTTCTCGGCCAGCCACGCCTGTAGCGCCGTGCGGAATACGGCTGGGTCGTGGAGCTCGTCGGTCATCCGGCTTCGGGCCTGCCGATCGCGTGCGGGCGGCCGGAATCATGCTCACCGCTGCGCCGAATGAAGGTCATGGCGCGGGTTTTCAGCCGCCAGCCGTCCTCGGTGCGCAGGTAATTGTCCTTGTAGTACCCGATGCGCATGTCGTGCTTCGAGTGCTCGATGAAGCACAACGGCTGCGTCCCGGTCGCTGAATCTGGGGCATCGGCGTCAAACTCGACCAGCGATGTGCCGGTCATGAACAAGCCCTTGGGTGCGGCGTCGACGAGTTCGGGGAACCGGTTCAGTGTGTAGGTGGAACCGAATGCGCTGTAGGTGCCGTCCGGTGTGAACACCGAAACCAGGCCGTCGATATCACCCTGGGTGATCGTGACGGCGTACTTCGCGAGCAGTTGCTGGATCTCGACCAGATCCTCAGTTCGTGACGGTGTCATTCTTGAAGACCTTACCTGCTTTCATTACAAAGTTGACGCGTTGTGTAACGGTGATGTCCTGCAGCGGATCGCCCGGCACGGCGATGATGTCGGCGAGCAGGCCTTCGGCGATCCGGCCGCGGTCGGTGACATTGATCAGGTCGGCGCCGACGACGGTGGCCGCCCGCAGCACCGCCGCCGGCGGCATACCCCAGTCCACCAGGGTGACCAGCTCGTCAGCGTTCCTGCCGTGCGGGATGGCGGGCGCGTCGGTGCCGACGGCGATTTTCACCCCCGCCTCGTAGGCGGCCTTGATCGACGTCTCGGCCTTCGGGAACATCTCGGCGGCCTTGTCCTGCAACACCTTCGGCGCGTGCGAGACATCCATTGCCTGGGCCAGCCGGCGGGTGGTCACCAGGAACCGGTCGTTGTCGACGAGCATCTGGATGGCCTCGTCGTCCATCAGGAAGCCGTGCTCGATACAGTCGATGCCACATGCCACCGCGTGCTTGACGGCCTCGGCGCCGTGCGTATGTGCGGCCACCCGCAGACCGCGCCGGTGTGCCTCGTCGACGATCACGCGCAGCTCTTCGTCCGAATAATGTTGCGCGCCAGCCTCACCGGTCAGCGACATGACCCCGCCGGAGCAGCACACCTTGATCAGCTGAGCGCCGTGCTTGATTTGGTAGCGCACCGCCTTGCGGATCTCGTCGACCCCGTTGGCGATGCCCTCCTCGATCGTCAGCTCGAGCACGCCGGGCATGAAGGCGGCGAACATGGACGGGTCCAGGTGCCCACCGGTCGGGGTGATGGCATGGCCCGCCGGGATGATGCGCGGGCCTTCGATCCAGCCCGCGTCGATGGCCTTGCCCAGCGCGACGTCGAGCAGGTAGCCGCCGGTCTTCACGAACAGTCCGAGGTTGCGCACCGTGGTGAAACCGGCACGCAGCGTGCGGCGGGCATTGCCGACCGCACGCAGGACCCGCGTCGGCGGGTCGTCCTGAACCTGGGAAAGGCCGGGGTTTTCACCCCGGCCACCCATCAGGAGGTTGACCTCCATGTCCATCAGGCCCGGCAGCAGGATGGCGTCCCCGAGATCAACAACCTCGCCCTCGGGGGTGCCTCCGACAGAAACGATCCGGTCGCCGTCGACCTTCACGATGCCGGGGCGGACGATCTCGCCCGCGTCGACGTCGACGTAGCCGGCAGCCTTCAGGGTCAGCATGGATGAGCGCTTGCGCGAAGACCGGACATCGGATGAGCGCTTGCGCGAAGACCGGACATCGGATGAGCGCTTGCGCGAAGACCGAACCTCACTGTCAGACCACCGGCTCCTTGATCAGTCGGATATACGCGGCACCGCTGTCGAGCACGCGGGGCTGCTTCCACACCTCGACCGGAAAGCTCACCTGGACGATCGATTGTCCTAGGTGTACCAGAGCCTTGGCGTCTTCCGGCATGCCTTGGAGCGGAAAGCGGGCGTCGACGTAGACCATGATGTCTTCCAGCCGCGCCATGCCGGAGTCGTAGAGCTCCTGCATCTCGTCCATCGTCGAGTTCAGCCGCTTCTGGTAACGCTCTTCCTCGGTCGGCAGGCACCAGTCGCTGAACCGCTCCAGGTCGGCGAATTCCACTGGCAACTTAGACATTTGCGTTTTCCTTCGCAGGCTTGACGGCGGCTGAGCCGTTCCCATTGGCCAATGACTCTTTGTACCGGTCCACGTACTTGTGCGCGGTGTGGTGCAGGTGGCGCAACAGGATCTCCTGGTCGCACAGCGGGAAGTCGAGCACGGCGCGGGTGCCGATCTGGGTCTGCGTTGCTTCCAGCGTGTTGGCGTCCTGGAACGCGTACTCCTTGAAGGTCACCGCGGCCAGTTCCTGGGAGAGTCGTTCGCGCAGGTTCTTCGGCGGCACGAAGTACAGGTCGGCCTCGAAGATATGGGAGTCCACTCCGGTAGGCCAGTAGTTGTAGGTCAGGTACCAGCCCGGCGCCCAGAACAGCAACGTGAAGTTCGGGAAGAACTCGAACGAGTCCTGGCCCCACGTCGAGTGTCGGCCGGGGTTGATCGCGGGCGGCAGCTCGTCGGGCAGGATGCCCTTGATCGCGGGGCGATCCCACGGCCCGAACAGACCGCTGTGCAGGATCCGCTCGATCGGCTTGACCATCTTCAGGTCCTTCGGCGGACTCATGCCGCCCCAGGACGAGATCATCGAGTGGTCGCCCTTGATGTCGTAGTGCAGCGCCTCGAAGCCGAACTTGGCGAGCTTCTCGGCTTCCTCCTTCTCCGCCTGCTTCATGTGCAGGATCGGCGCGTGGTAAAACTCCACGAAGGCGTCGATGAACAGCTTCCAGTTGGACCCGACCGTCGCGCGGTAGCTGTAGTGCTCGGTCATCTCGTGGAAGGGATAGCCCTTCAGGCCCTGGCCGAACTCGCCGAGGTATTCCTCGAGCGAGACCGCGTCGTCGTCGAAGTTGACGAAGATGAAGCCCTCCCACACCTCGCAGCGCACCGGCTTGAGCGGGTAGTCGGCCTTGTCGACGTCGAAGAACTCCTGCTCCTGTTGGATGAAGGTGAGGTCGCCTTGCAGCGAGTAGCGCCACGCGTGGTACTTGCAGACGAACTGCCGGCAGCTGCCGGAAACCTCTTCGCCGGGGTAGTCGTTCCATACCAGCTTGTTACCGCGATGGCGGCACAGGTTGTAGAAGGCACGGACCTCGTCACCGTCGTTGACGATGATGATCGACGTTCCCGCGCCGACCGACGGCAGCTCGCGGGTGATGTAGTTGCCTTTCTTGGGGATCAGCTCCACGCGGCCCATTTGCAGCCAGGTCTTGCGGAAAATGGCCTGCTGCTCCAGCTTCCAGTGCTCGGGATCAATCGAGTCCTCATAGTTGACCGGAGCAGTGCCGAGTTCTGGCCAGTTCTCGGTCCAGCTGCCGACGTCCGGCTTCTTGAAAAATGCCACGTACTTACCTTTCGTTCTCGAGCTGTACGCCAAAAGTGTTGAACGCCATGGCCAACATGCCGTAGGCGCCGACGGTGAAGACGAAATCCATGCGTTGACGCTCGCTGAGGTGCTCGCCGAGCGCGGCCCAGGCTTCGTCGGTGAGATTCGACGTGTCCTCGAGCTCGTCGGTGGCCCGGACGACCAGTCGGTCGAGCTCGTCATTGGCTCCGCCGTTACGGATGGCCTCCACATCGGCGTCGGTCAGACCCTCGGCCTCGGCCATCTCCACGTGGTGCTCCCACTCGTAGGCGCACCCGCGTCGATGCGCGACCCGCAACACGGCGACCTCCCGCAGCCGGGCGGGCAGCGTGGAACGGAACAGGAGGTAGACGTTGAAGCCGAGGTAAGCCTTGGTGAGGTCGGGATGCCGGACGAGAGTGGACAGCGCCGTCCCGGCTCCCTCGGGGTTCTGCCGGTCGCGCGGCAGCATGCCCTTCAGGGCCAGCTGCACTTCGTCGTCCCACTGTTCGGCAGGTAGCGGCGTCAGGCGCACCGGTAGCCCCCTCTCAAGGTGGAGAATCGCATTCTCATATCCGGATAACAGATTTCCACGATCTTGCCGGAAGGTCAATCCCCCGGTGCGAGCAGGGCGGAAAATCCGAGGTCGGCTGGGCGTGTCAGGGTGCCAGCCTACGGCCGAGACGCTCCGGTAAGGCGATTACCGGATGTTGATTCTCGTGGAATGAGAAGCTAGTTTCCAGTAGAGAGGACCACGACGGAAGGAGCCGCTATGCGCAAAGAGGACATGATCCTGATCAGCGTGGACGATCACATTGTCGAGCCGCCCGACATGTTCAAGAACCATCTGCCGAAGAAGTATGTCGATGATGCGCCGCGGTTGGTGCACAATCCCGATGGCTCGGATATGTGGCGGTTCCGCGACATCGTGATCCCGAATGTGGCGTTGAATGCGGTGGCGGGTCGGCCCAAGGAGGAGTACGGGTTGGAGCCCCAAGGTCTCGATGAGATCCGGCCGGGCTGTTACAACGTCGATGAGCGGGTCAAGGACATGAATGCCGGGGGGATCCTGGGGTCGATGTGTTTCCCGTCGTTCCCGGGTTTCGCGGGCCGGTTGTTCGCCACCGAGGATGCGGAGTTCTCGCTGGCGTTGGTGCAGGCCTACAACGATTGGCATGTCGAGGAGTGGTGCGGGGCCTATCCGGCCCGGTTCATCCCGATGACGTTGCCGGTGATCTGGGATCCGGTGGCCTGTGCCGCCGAGATCCGCCGTAACGCCGCGCGTGGGGTGCATTCGCTGACGTTCACCGAGAACCCGGCCGCGATGGGCTATCCCAGCTTCCACGACTTCGATCATTGGAAGCCGATGTGGGACGCCCTGGTCGACACCGACACCGTGCTCAACGTGCACATCGGGTCCTCCGGCCGGCTGGCGATCACCGCCCCCGACGCCCCCATGGACGTGATGATCACCCTGCAGCCGATGAACATCGTGCAAGCGGCCGCTGATCTGTTGTGGTCACGCCCGATCAAGGAGTACCCCGATCTCAAGATCGCGTTGAGTGAGGGCGGCACCGGGTGGATTCCGTATTTCCTGGAGCGCGCTGATCGCACCTACGAGATGCACTCCACCTGGACCGGGCAGGACTTCAAAGGCAAGAAGCCCAGCGAGGTGTTCCGGGATCACTTCCTGACCTGTTTCATCTCCGATCACGTGGGTGTGCAACTGCGCAACGATGTCGGGATCGACAACATCTGCTGGGAAGCCGACTACCCGCACTCAGACTCGATGTGGCCCGGCGCCCCTGAGCAGCTCGACGAGGTATTGCGCGAACACAACGTCCCCGACGACGACATCAACAAGATGACCTACCAGAACGCCATGCGCTGGTACCACTGGGACCCCTTCACCCACATCGCCAAAGAACAAGCCACCATCGGCGCACTACGCAAAGCCGCCGAAGGACACGACGTCTCCATCCAGGCGCTGTCGAAGAAGGAGAAGACCGGCGCCAACTTCGCCGACTTCGCGGCGAATGCCAAGGAGATGTCCGGCAACACGGACTGAATGGTCTGCGGAACGACGGGCGCCGGTGCGCACAGGGGCGATCGCACCGGCGCGCTCGGCTGCGTGCCGATATTGAGTAGAGGAGTGTTGGTGTGTCTTCAGGGATGAGCTTCGAGCTGACCGAAGATCAGGAACTGATCCGAAAGTCGGTGCGCGAGCTGGCATCACGCTTCGATGACCAGTACTGGATGGAGAAGGACCAGGCCCACGAGTTCCCGCAGGAATTCTACGACGCCATCGCCAAGGGTGGCTGGCTCGGCATGACCATCCCGGAGGAGTACGGCGGCCACGGTCTGGGCATCACCGAGGCCACCATCCTGGCCGAGGAGGTCGCCCGGTCTGGCGGTGCCATGAACGCCGCGAGCTCCATCCACATGTCGATCTTCGGCATGCAGCCCGTGGTGGTGTTCGGCTCCGACGAGATGAAGGCGGCGACGCTGCCCCGGATTGTCAACGGAGACCTGCACGTCTGCTTCGGCGTCACCGAACCCGGTGCGGGACTGGACACTTCGCGTATCACGACGTTCGCCAAGCGCGATGGCGACCATTATCTGGTCAACGGCCGCAAGGTGTGGATCTCCAAGGCGTTGGAATCCGAGAAGATCCTGCTGCTGACGCGGACCGAGAGCCGCGAGGATGTTGAAAAGCGCGGAGGCAGGCCGACCGAGGGTCTGTCCTTGTTCCTCACCGATATCGACCGCGACCACGTCGACATCCGGCCCATCAAGAAGATGGGGCGCAACGCCGTCAGCTCCAACGAGGTGTTCATCGACGACCTGGGGATCCCGGTCTCCGACCGGATCGGTGACGAGGGCAAGGGTTTCTCCTACATCCTGCACGGGCTGAACCCCGAGCGGATGCTGATCGCCGCCGAGGCGCTTGGCATCGGGCGGGTGGCGCTGGACCGGGCGGTGAAGTACGCCAATGAGCGCATCGTGTTCGACCGGCCGATCGGGATGAATCAGGGCATCCAGTTCCCCCTGGCGGACTCGCTGGCGCGCCTGGACGCCGCCGAGCTGATCCTGCGCAAGGCGACCTGGCTCTACGACAACGGCAAGTCGTGCGGCCGGGAAGCCAATATGGCCAAGTACCTGTGCGCGGATGCCGGGTTCGCGGCGGCGGACCGTGCGTTGCAGACACACGGCGGCATGGGCTACTCCGAGGAGTACAACATCTCCCGGTTCTTCCGCGAATCACGCCTGATGAAGATCGCTCCCGTCAGCCAGGAGATGATCCTGAACTTCCTCAGCTCCAACGTGCTCGGCCTGCCCAAGAGCTACTAGCGGTCGACCGTATGGTGATCTGATGACTTCTGCGCACGGACCGGCAGCCCCGCTGGCCGGTATCACCGTCGTGGCCCTGGAACAGGCGGTGGCGGCGCCGATGTGCTCGCGCGTCCTCGCCGACTTCGGCGCCCGGGTGATCAAGGTCGAGAACCCGGCCGGTGGCGATTTCGCCCGGCACTACGACGACGTCGTCAACGGTCCCGGGGGCCTCGCCGCCCATTTTGTGTGGGCCAACCGCAACAAAGAGTCCATCGCACTGGACCTCAAGTCGGACGAGGGTCTTCAGATCCTGCACCGCTTGCTGGACCGCGCCGACGCGCTGGTGTCGAATCTGGCACCGGGATCCACTGCCAGGCTTGGCATCTCGCCCGACCAGCTACGTGAGCGCCACCCCGATGTGATCGCCGTCGAGATCGACGGCTACGGGGCGGGCGGCCCGCTGTCGAACAAGCGGGCCTATGATCTGCTGGCGCAGGCGGAGTCCGGATCATGCTCGGTCACAGGCTATCCCGGGATGCCGGCCAAGCCTGGACCGCCGATCGCCGACATCTCCACCGGGTTGTACTCGGCGCTGTCGATCATGGCGCTGCTGATCTCCCGGGGTCAGCGGACGCGGCGGGGGGCTGCCGTTAGTGTAAGCCTGTTCGACACCATGATGGACCTGATGGGCTATCCGCTGACCTACGCCCAACATTCCGGAATCGACCAGCAGCCGTTGGGGATGAACTCCCCGGCGGTGGCGCCCTACGGCTCCTTTGCGACGGCAGACGACCAGACGGTGGTGCTGGGCACCACCAACGACCGCGAGTGGCAACGGCTGGCCCGCGAGATCATCGAGCGACCCGACCTGGCTGACGACCCTCGGTACGCCACCAACTCCGATCGCTGCGCCCACCGCGAAGTCCTCAACGAGGCGATCCAAACCTGGTGTGCCCAACACGATCTCGCACACATCCAGAAGACGGCTGACACCGCGGGCATCGGGAACGCCCGCTACAATCTGCCAAGCGATGTGCTGGCGCACCCGCAACTGTCCGATCGCGATCGCTGGCGGACGGTGCAAACCACAGCTGGGCCGATCGAGGCGATCCTGCCGCCACCGATCATCGCAGGATATGAGCAGCCGATGGGTCCGGTACCCGGTCTCGGGGAGCACACCGATGCCCTGCTGGCCGAACTGGGCTTGTCCGCCAATGAGATCGACCGCCTGCGCGCGCAGGGCGTTGTCGCGTGAGCAATGAGGAGAAACCATGCGTGAAACGGTGATTGTCGAGGCGGTGCGCACGCCGGTCGGCAAGCGGAACGGCGGACTGTCCGGGATGCATGCCGCCGATCTGTCGGGGTTGGTGCTGAACGCGCTCGCCGAGCGCACCGGTCTGGACCCGGTGACGGTCGACGACGTGGTGTGGGGCTGTGTGTCGCAGGTCGGCGACCAGTCCAGCAATATCGGCCGATTCTCGGTCTTGGCCGCCGGCTGGCCGGAATCGATTCCGGGAACGACCGTCAACCGGGCCTGCGGATCCAGCCAGCAGGCACTCGATTTCGCGGCGCAGGCCGTGATGTCCGGGCAGCAGGACGTGGTCGTCGCCGGCGGCGTCGAGGTGATGAGCCGGGTTCCGCTCGGCTCCGCGCGTGCCACCGGCATGCCGTATGGCCCCAAGGTCCTCAAGCGCTACGACGACTTCTCGTTCAACCAAGGCATCTCGGCGGAGATGATCGCCGAGAAGTGGGGCTTCTCGCGCACCGATGTCGACGAATTTGCGGCCCGCAGCCACGAACTCGCCGCGGCCGCACAGGATCGCGGCGCTTTCGACGACCAGATTGTCCCGGTGGCCACCGATGGCGGTGTGGTCAGTGCCGACGAAGGCATCCGGCGGGGGACCACCGCCGAGAAGCTGGCCGGGCTCAAGCCGGCCTTCGCCGACGACGGCATAATCCACGCCGGCAACTCCTCACAGATCTCCGACGGCGCGGCCGCACTGCTGGTCACCACCGCCGAATATGCTGCAGCCCTTGGCTGGACACCGCTGGCGCGCTACGTCGCCGGTGCGGTGGCCGGCGCCAACCCGGTGATGATGCTCACCGGCCCGATCCCTGCGACGCAGAAGGTGCTGCGCAAAACCGGCCTCGGTGTCGACGACATCGGGGTGTTCGAGGTCAACGAGGCATTCGCGCCGGTGCCGATGGCCTGGCAGGCCGACCTCGGCGCCAAGGCAGACCGGGTCAACCCGCTGGGCGGGGCCATCGCACTGGGCCACCCGCTGGGCGGATCGGGTGCGGTCCTGATGACGCGGATGCTGCACCACATGCGTGACAACGGAATTCGCTACGGACTGCAGACGATGTGCGAGGGCGGCGGCACCGCTAACGCCACCGTCGTCGAACTGATCAATTGAGGGACCTGATGCGCCGCGATCTGTTCACCGAAGACCACGAGGCGTTCCGCGAACTCGCTCGAGATTTCATCGAGAAGGAGGTCGTGCCGGCCTACCCGCAGTGGGAGAAGGCCGGCCGGATGCCGCGTGAGACGTTCGCCAAACTCGGCGAGACCGGGATCATGGGCATCACCCTGCCCGAGGAGTATGGCGGCGGCGGACAGGACGACTACCGCTACCACGTCGTGCTGCAGGAGGAAGCCGCCCACGCCCTGGTGACGCTGTCGACGGTGCGCACCCAGCTCGAGGTGATCCTGCCGTACTTCCTGCACTACGCGAACGACGAACAGCGGGCGCGGTGGTTCCCGGGGCTGGCTGCGGGCACGCTGCTGACCGCGGTCGCGATGACCGAGCCGGGCACCGGATCGGACCTGGCCGGGGTGCGCACGACGGCAGTGCGTGACGGAGACGATTACATCGTCAACGGCGCCAAGACGTTCATCACCGGCGGCATGCAGGCCGATCTGGTGGTCGTGGTGGCGCGCACCGCCACCGATCCGGACAACCGTCGCTCGGGGCTGACCCTGCTGGTCGTCGAGGACGGGATGGCGGGCTTCACCCGCGGCCGTGAGCTGGAGAAGATGGGCTGCAAGGTGCAGGACACCGCGGAGCTGTCGTTCGTCGACGTGCGGGTGCCCGCCGCCAATGTGCTGGGGGAGGAGGGGCAGGCCTTCAGCTACCTGGGGCACAACCTGGCCCAGGAGCGGCTCACCGTTGCGGTCGGCTCGGTGGCCCAAGCCCGCTCGGCGATCGCCGCCGCCATCGAATACACGCAGAGCCGCAAGGCATTCGGCACGCCGGTCGCGTCGTTTCAGAACACCAAGTTCGAACTCGCTGCCTGCTCGACAGAGGTGGAGGCGGCCCAGGCCATGCTTGACCGGGCGGTGTCCCTGCACGTCGAAGGTGAGCTCAGCGGTGCCGACGCGGCCCGGGTCAAGCTGTTCTGCACCGAGATGCAGCAGCGGGTGATCGATCGCTGCCTGCAGCTCTTCGGCGGCTACGGCTACATGATGGAGTATCCGATCGCCCGCCTCTACACCGATGCTCGGGTGGCCCGGATCTACGCCGGCACCAGCGAGGTCATGAAGGTGATCATCGCCAAATCGCTGGGGTTATAGCGGCGCGTCGCGGCCCCGATCGAGTCGTCGCGAGTAAACGATTCGCTCACTTCGAACTTTTTCCGCTGAGACCCTTGTCACACCCGACCAAACCAACCTACTGTGTGTTCACTAGGTTGGTCTGACGGAAGGGAGTGCGGTGACTACGGCACCCGATACGTCTGCTCTTCGCGCAAGCGCTCATCGCCCCTACGCCACCCTTCTGGCCAAGGGTGAGGACCGCAAGCAGCGCATTCTCGACGTCGCGCAGCGTCTGCTGGCGCGCAACGGCTGGCGCAACACCACCCTGGCCCAGATCGCCAGGGAGGCCGGTGTCACCGCCGCCGGGCTGCTGCACCACTTCGAATCGAAGGAACAGCTGCTGCACGCGGTGCTCGACGCCCGCGATGCCGACGACAGCGAGCACGCCGACTACCTGTTCGGTGACCTCGTCGAAGGCATCGCCAACGCGGCCGATCGGTTCGACCGGTCGCCCCAACTCGTGGGCACCTTCGCGGTGCTGATGGTCGAGAACATCGCACCCGACGCCCCGCTGCACGACCGTCTGGTGGACCGCTACCGGCAGGCGGTCGAGATCATCGCCGAGCGCATCCGCAGTGGCCAGGCCGACGGCCGCTACCGACCCGACGTCAACGCGGCCCGCAAGGCCATCGAAATCCTGGCATTTGTGAACGGAATGGAGACCTCATGGCTACTCGACCCGTCGATACCGCTGACCGACGTGTTTCGGGAGTACTCCAGGTCGCTGGCGAGCCAGCTGGCACCGCCCGCCGGATCATGAGATACCGGCTCGACATCGTCGCGCCGACGGTCCTCGAGGCAGTGCAGCATGCCGGTGGCTGGATCTTCGATCGCGTGATGGCCGGCTGGGACGTCAACGTTCTCCTCGCTGAACCCGGTGACACCCGTCCGCTGTCGATCCTGGGCGCCCAGGCCGTCGATTTCGAATCCGTGCTCGAAGCCGGCGACGACCAGCCGCATCCGCAGGCGCTGGCGGTTGCCGCCGGCCTCGTCGACACCGACGTCCGGGTCCGTGAGGGTGTGCGGCGGGCGCTGGACTACGGCATGACCGAGGTGGCGCTGTGGGGTGAGGCGCAGCCGACCGAACTCGACCGCAATGTGGATTCGGTTGAGCACCGGCTCAGTTCGGCCGCGCGCGTGTTCAAGGCGCAGGCACTGGCTGCCGCGGCGGTCAACGACATCGCGGTGGCACCGACCGAGACCTTCCGAAGCGGTGCGATGAGCTGTCCGCCGATCGGTGCCGACCTGGTTCCCGCCAGCTGACGTCGACCTTGGCCCGGGCGGCCCTGCGGGTCAGGTGATCGATCTGCGGGTGGATCGAGTACAGCACCAACGGCGGTAGCACGATGAATGGCACGTTCTCGCCGATGAACTTGAAGCACAGGTCGAATGCGCCCTGCCCGATATCGGCGAATCCGGCACCCAGCTCGGCCAGGAAATACACGGCGGTGCTGCTCATCAGGATCGCGCAACCGGCGAACGCCAGCCACAGACAACGGATTCGGGACTCCAGCGCGAGGTCCGACCGGATCAGCCGGGTCCAGACCGCGAACACCGTCAGCTCGGCGGCCTTGTCGAGCCGGGTTCGCTTCTCGCCCGGCGCATCCCACAGGATGACGAACGGGAGCACCATCACCGGGATGCCGAAGACCAGGTTCGCGATTACGTCGACGGTGAACGTCGGTGCGACGACGCCGGTGCTGACCGGGACGACCGCGTGTTGTGGGCGTTATTCCTTGATCGAGATGGCCTGCCGCGGGCACTGGCGCACCGCGTCACGGACCTGCGCCTCGTTCTCCGGGGTCACCTCGTCGGTGAGCACATGCAGGTAATCCTGGTCGTCGACCTGGAACACCTCGGGGATGATTCCCATACAGATCGCGTTGGCCTCACACAGGCCGAAGTCCACTTCGATCTTCATCGCAGCACCTTAACCGGGACATGGGAGAAGCCCGCCACATTCTGCATCTGAACGCGCCGCAGGCCGTCCCATTGCACTTCGTAGCGCGGCATGAAGTCGAGAAGCTTCTCCAGTGCGACGGCACTCTCCATCCGGGCCAGCGCAGCGCCGAGGCAGCTGTGGATGCCGTAGCCGAGGCCGAGGTTCTGCGCCTCGGTGCGGTCGCGGTCGATGTCGAATGTGTCGGCGTCGGTGAAGGCGGCCGAATCGCGGTTGGCCGAGGCCATCAGGAGGAACACCGGTTTGCCTGCCGGGATCTTGCCGCTGGGCACCTCCGTATCCCGCAGCGTGAAGCGCACGTTGTACTGCACCGGGCCCTCGTAGCGCAGCAGCTCTTCGACCGCGGCCGGGATCTTGTCCCGGTCGTCGAGCAGCTTCTGCCACTGTTCGGGGAATCGCGCGAAGTTGACGGCCGCGGTGCCCATCAGCTTGGTGACGGTCTCGGCGCCGGCCCCACCGAGAAGCGTTGCAAAGCCACAGATCTCGATGTCGTCGAGGCGACGCAAGTTGCCGTCGTCGTCGGGGATCTCGGCGGCGATCAGGCGGCTGATCATGTCGTCCTGCGGGTTTTCCCGCCGCTCCTGCACCAGGCCGTAGTAGTAGATCGCGGTGTCAACGTTGGCCTGCATGCCGGCTTCGCTGTAGCCCACCTGCCCGGGCTCACGGCTCAGGCTGGTGTCGATCCAGTGCCGGACCTGCTGACGGTATTCCTCCGGCACGCCGGCCATCCTGGTGATGACCTCGACGGGGAAGGGGCCGGAGAAATCCTGGACGACGTCGAACGCGTCCGGATTGGCGGCAGCCAGATAGCGGTCGACCAGTTCGATGACCACTTCCTTCTGCGATTGCACCGCGCGCGGCGTGAACGCCTTGTTCAGCAGGCTGCGCATGTGCCGATGCTCGGGCGGGTCCATGAAGATGATCGACTTCTGCGGCGGCTCGTCGCCCTTCACCATCGCCAGATCGCAGCCGCGCGACGACGAGAAGCTGTCGTGGTCCTTCAGCGCCGCCGAAACGTCCTCATGGCGCGAGAGCGCGTAGAAGTCCTCTCCTGCGTCGTAGTACAGCGGCGCCTCGTCCCGCATCCGCCGGTAGATGTCGAACGGATTGGCGAAGTACTCCTGTGAGAACGGATCGAAGACGAGTTCGGCCTGGGTCATTGCGATCTCCTCCGAGGCGAGAGCGGGGCTATGAGCGTTACGGAAGGCTGGTTGATTGTAACGCTAACAGTAGGGCGTACGGGAGAGCTGAAAATGGCTAAATCACCTAACGTTCTCGGGGGGAAGTGCGGCGTCGACCACGTCGTCTAGCAGGCCGAGGTCACTGCCGAGATCGGTGACCGTCGCCCGTACGACGGCCACGTCCTTGCCGATGAATTCACCGACGGCACTGATGAATCCGGCGGCCGAGCCGACTCGGGCGATCGAGTTCAGCGCCCGGCTGGTGCCGCTGCCGTGGGGTAGGGCGGTCAGGAGTGTGGACTCGTCGACACCGAGGCGTCCGGCCAGTCGCACGGCCTCGGCCACGATTCCGATCTGCGCGGCGAACAGCGTGTTGTTGATCAGCTTGACCCGCTGCCCGAAACCGAGCGGTCCGACATGTAACACCGGGTCGCCATAGCTGGACAGCAGCGGCTGCACCCGTTGCACGGCGTCGTCGTCGCCGCCGACGAAGAGCGTCACCGTCCCGGCGGCGATGTCGTGCGGTCCGCCGCTGACCGGCGCGTCGAGCACGTCGACACCACGCGCGCCTGCCCGCTCGGCGATGGCGTGGGCGGTGCGCGGGCTGCCTGTCGTGTGCAGGATCAGAACCGCGCCCGGGCGCATGGCACCCAGCAGGTCGTCGGCCAGGCAGATCTGACGCACCTGCTCGTCGGTGAACACGCACACCACCACGGCGTCGGCGTCGCGGGCCAGCTCGGCCAGGCTCCCGGCCGGAGTGGCACCCAACTCCTCTGCGGCAGAAAGCTTTTCGGGCGTACGGCCCAGTACCGTTACAACATGGCCTGCGTCGGAGAGCCGGCGCACCATGGGTGCGCCCATCCGGCCCGCGCCGACGAAGCCGACTTTCACCGCGGGTTGTCCATCAACCTCAATGCGGCGTCGGCGGCATCGAGCACGGCACCGGGCGCCGCGCCGGCCTTTTCGGCGATCCCCGCGATCAGGCTGACGTCCTTGTGCAGCAGTCCCGCCGCGACCTGCTTGAGGATGTCGAGGTTGCCACCGAAGCGGGCCACGCTGCCCAGCGCGAAGCTGTTGGCCGAGCCGCGGGTGATCACCTCGGACAGGTTCTCCGGCGCCACGCCCAGCGCAGCACCGAGGTCGAGTGCGGTCTTGGCGGTCGCGATGTTGGCGGTGAACAGCAGGTTGTTCAGCAGCTTGGTGACCTGGCCCGCGCCGACGCCACCGAGGTGGACGATGGGGTCGGCGTAGGTGGCGAACACCGGGCGAACCTTCTCGACGGTCTCGTCGTCACCGCCGATCATCACGAGCAGCTTTCCTTCTTCGGCCGCCGGGCCGCCGCCGCTGACCGGCGCATCGATCACGGCCACGCCCTGGGCGGCCGCCGTCTCGGCCAGCTGTCGGCACGTGTCCGGGTGCACGGTGGCGTGCACCGCGATGATGCCGCCGGGCTTCAGCCCGGACAACACTCCGCCGTCACCGGTGGCCACCTCGAGGACGTCGGCATCGCCAACTACACACAGGCACACCAGATCACTGCCCTGCGCCAGCTCGGCCGGTGTGGCTGCAACCGTTGCCGCGGTGTCAGCGAACGGTTCTACCGACGCGGCCCGCCGGGCCCACAGCGCGGTCGGGTAGCCACCCTCGACGATCCGGCGTGCCATGGGCGCGCCCTGGCTGCCCAGCCCGATGAATCCAACGCGCATTTAGCCAGCCTCCTGGTTCGCATCAGCATTGATGCATTGGTCCACGAATGAGAAAACGCTCGAATGATAGTGCGCCGCAGCGATACCCAGACTCAGGTTGTGGCCTGCACCGTCCTGATGGTGGATCTCGACGTGCGGCGACCTGGTGAACACCGCGGCGATGTCGGCCAGCGCCTCGGGGGTGGAGTCCCACACCTTCTCGTGCTCGGCTGCGGTGAACCGGACCGGTGCGACGACATGAGCGGCCAGCGCCGGAAAGTCGCGGCCGGCCCAATTGGCCGACACCTCGGCCTCCTGCGGTGGCGCACCGGCGGATCCGACGGCGTTGACGACGTCGGCGGGGTAGAGCTCTTCGGGTGCCCAGATCAACTCGCGGATGCCTGCGGGCCGGTGAGTGGGAGTGGCCTGCTTGAGAATTGCTCTGGCGGCCGGGTATTGGCGCAGCCCGGTCCCGGCCAACTCCAGGCCTAGCAGTTGCTGGCCGCGCTCGGCGGTGGCCATCCGCAGCGCGAGTTCGCAGCCGTTGGAATGGGCCAGGATGAACAGGCCCGCGCCGCGGTCCCGGGTGCCGAGCATCGCATCGGCGGCCCCGTAGGCCAGCCCGACCCGGCGCTGCGGCTCCCACATCGCATCGGAGTAGGGCGCCGACGCGCCATAGCCCGGGCGGTCGAGAGCCACCACGCTGAAACCGGCTGCGGCAGCGGACCGTAACAGCGACAGATCCGGATGCCCTGGGCAGTCGAAGTAGGCCGCCGAGGACGCCCCGCCGTGCAGTGCGATGATGACCGCTCGCGGATCAGCCGCCTCGGCGAACAGGCCCGACATCGGGATCCCGTCCACAGGGACCACCCGTCGGGTCGGGGTCGCCGAATCGGTCGTCACTCGTCCACCCGCATCAGCAGCACACCGCTCGGCGTCAGGCCACCGCTACTGGCCACGGCGACTTTGGCGCCCTCGACCTGACGATCACCGGCCTCACCGCGCAGCTGGCTGACGGCCTCGTGGATCAGGCCCATGCCGTGGGTGCGGCCGTGGGAGAGCTGGCCGCCGTGGGTGTTCAGCGGAAGAACCCCGTCACGGGCGATGTTGGTGCCGCCGTCGAGAAAGTCCTTCGCCTCGCCGATTCCGCAGAAGCCGAGCGCCTCGATCCACGACAGGCAGTTGAAGGAGAATCCGTCGTAGAGCTCGGCGACGTCGACATCGCTGGGACGCAGCGATGTTCGGGTCCACATGTGTGCGGACTGGCCGAGCACCTGCGGTTCGTGGGTCAGCGTCGTCTGGTCCCAGTCGGTGCGTTCGACGATCTGGGTGCCGACCGCCTCGAACAGCACCGGCTTGTTCGGCAGGTCGCGCGCGGTCTCCACCGCCGAGACGATCACGGCCACCGCGCCGTCGCACGGCACGTCACAGTCATAGAGGGCGAACGGTGTGGTGATCGGCCGCGCCGACAGGTAGTCGTCCATCGTCATCGGGTCGCGGTAGATGGCGGTCGGGTTCAGTGCGGCGTTGGCACGCTGGTTGAGTGCGATCCAGCCCAGGGTCTCGCGGGTGGTGCCGTAGCGCGCAAAGTGGCGTTGGGCGTTGAGCGCCAACGTGTGTGCGGCCGAGGTGGCCCCGAACGGCATCTGCCAGCTGGTGGTGCGCAGCCCACCGGGCGGGGCCATCTTGCCCTGCTTCAGCAGCTCCTGGAACGTCGACTCCCACAGCGTGCGGAAGCACAGCACGTGCCGCGCCATCCCGGTGGCGACCGCCATCATGGCGGCGATGATCGACCCGCCGGGGCCGAACGTGTCCATGCCGCCGTTGATCCAGGTGGGGCGCAGCCCCAGCGCGCCCTCGAGTGCGGTTACCCCACCTTCGCCCATGCCCGCGATGTCGAGGCCCGGGTAGGTGGACAGGCCATCGATGTCGGCGAACGTCAAACCCGCGTCGGCGACGGCTGCTTCGCACGCCTCGACAGTCAAAGCCAGCGGGTTGGCCATCAGCCGGCGACCCAGCCGCGAAGCGCCGATACCCGTTATCGCAGAACGTTCCTCGAACTTGGTCGAGGTCAGCGGTGGCCGGACATGTTGTGCGAAGTCCTGCGGGGCGATCTCGTCGGCGGGTGTCTCGACGATTTGTTGGGGTGTCACCGGGCGGAAGAGCGGAAGGTAGACGTCGTCGTTCTGCTCGAAGACCACCTCGACGAGCTGGCCGAGCTCGAGATCTTCGGGGTCGGCATCGATAATGTTGGTGGTCAACCGAACTCGCGGATCCTCGCAGATCGCGACCTGGGCAACAACGTAGGGTGCGGGCAGCCCCGGGATGCTGAACCGCTGGTTGACGGTGAACGCCGAGAGCACTGCCTGACCGCTCACCGGGCGGGCCTTGAGGTCATGGCTGCCGCAGTACCGGCACACCGGCTGCGGCGGGTGGATCAGCGAGGTGCACCCCTGGCACTCCTGGATGCGCAGCGTGCCGTCGGCGCCGGAGGTCCAGAAGAACTCGTTCTCGGTTGTGACCTGGGGCAGCGGCGCGCGGCTCACTGGGCGAAGCCCCAGCGGGCCTCGAAGACCGGAGCCTCGTCGGTCGCCGGCACCGTTGCGGCCGGCGGCTTCTCGCCGTCGAATTCGTTGTCGCTGATCTCGATGATCGCGTGCACCGGGCAGTCGAACAACGCGCGCAGGACGTCGTCGCGATCGGCGTCGGCGACGGTACCGTCACCGATCAGCGACGCGTAGCCCCAGTCGTCGAGTGAGAAGTGTTTCGGCGCGTGCTTGGCGCAGACACCGAAGCCGTCGCAGATCGTCCGGTCCAGCCGGATTCGCATGTTCGGACTCATCGCTGGGTCGCCGCCTCCACCTCGTAGGGTCGCTGGGCGCTGAAGGCCGCCGAGCCGCAGGGATCGCACGCACCGGCCAGATGCTGTTGGACACGCTGGGGGAAGTGCTTGAGCAAGCTGGCGGCGACGTTGGCCGCACCGTCGAGGGTGGCGCAGGCGCCCCGGCCGCGAAGCACGACCGACCAGCGCTCCAGTCGGGCGACATCCTGCGCCGTCGCCACACCGTCGCGCAGAGCTCCGGCGGCCGCAGCCATCGCCGCCGTTCCGTTGAAGCACGACCCGCACTGCCCGGCGTTCTCGCGATCGAAGTAGGCCAGCACCGACGCGGCCACCGCCACCGGGCAGTCGTCGGTCAGAATCGCGATCGCGCCACACCCGAGGCCGCAGCCCAGTGCGCGGAACGTCTCGTGGTCCAGCGTGGAGCCGAGCACGTCGCGGTTCAGCAAGCCCGCGAAGTAGCCGCCCATCAGCGCGCCTTGGACGGCGTCCGGCGAAACACCATGCAGGGCAAGTAGATCGGTGAACGGCATACCGTGCGGAACCTCATAGAGGGCCGGCGGCCGGCCCGCGCCGGTGATCGTCATCAGGAAGGTCCCCGGTGACGCCGCCGTTCCGGCGGACCGGAACGCCGCGGCGCCCTCGCGCTGTACGTAGGGCAGGTTCGCCAGGGTTTCGACATTGCTGACGAGAGTCGGATGCCCGAAGACACCATGCTGGAACGGCCGCGGCGGCTTGTCGGTGGGTTTGGCCGGTCCGCCGTTGACCGCCCGCACGGCCGCGGTTTCCTCACCCGCCACGTAGCCGGGCTCCACGGTAACGATCGAGATCTCCAGGCCGCCAAAGGTATCGAAGCCGACCTCGTCCAGTGCGCTGTCGATGGCCCGTGCCGCCTCGAAGTCGGACACGTACACATAAGCCCGTTGCGCGCCGACCATCCTGGCGGCCAACCGCACGCCGTCGAGCACGAGGTGCGGGCGGTGACGAAGCAGCCAGCGGTCTTTCACCGAGGCGGGCTCACCCTCCTCGCCGTTGGCGAGGACGACCGTCTCGTGGCCCCGGTTGTGGGCGGCGCGCACGGTGCGCAGCTTGACTGCCAGCGGGAACGCGGCGCCGCCGCGGCCCAGCACGCCGGAGATCTCCACCTCGGCGAGCAGCGCTTCGATATTCTCGAGCAGCGCGTACCCGCCGGCGGCGACGTACGCGCTCATGCTCTCTACGGTCGCAGGCAGCCGCAGCAATCGGGGGGCACAGCCCGGTGCGGCGGCAACGGTCACGGCCGTGCCCGCGGGTGCTGTCGCGTTCATCGGTCACCTCTTCTGGTTCGGGCACTCGGCGCACGGTCGCTAGGCTGAGGCGCATGAGAACGGCTGTGGTTCGTGTCGACGTCGACCCGACCGGTGAACTGACGCCGACGCAGCTCGCCGAGGGTGTTGCGGCGCTGCGCACGCTTGCCGAGCAGGGTGGCGTGACGGTGGTCGACAACAACCTGGCCGCGATGCCGCGTGGCCGCCGCGAAGCCGAGATGCTGGTCGGCAATATCGCGCCCGAGGACATCGAGGAAGTCAAGCGCGACGCGATCACCCGGTGTGCCAAGGCATTCGGCACCGAGCCGGCCGTCGGCGTGGTGACCTACGTCAGCCGCGGCACCGACGACGACGCGCACGGGGTGCTGGCCGGGTTCGGCTTGCGCGGGGAGATCGACCGGACCGCGGGCGACGACGGCTGGGACGTCATCGTCGTCACGCTGAGCAAGACCGACATGGCCCGGATCCCGGAGAGTCGGGTGCACACTGCGCTGGAGGCCTCGACCAATTGCGAGGTCCACATCCGCATGGTGTGAGTGGAACCAGGTGCTCATTTGCCGAGGAAATCCAGTATGGCCGGGGCAGCCTGCACCCAGGTGTCGAACATGTTGAACCGCTTCACCTTCCCGGATGCCCGATCCTCGCCCGCACGCTCCCAGGCGTCCTCGGGCCACGGCGGGTCGATCAGCGTCGAACCCTTGATGAGGCAGTTGACCTCCAGTGAGGTGCGCTTGGGGTGGTCCCAGTCATTTTCGCCGCCGCGGATGATCAGGGTGGGCACCTTGATGTCGCCGAAGAATTCGTCGTCGACGCCCGGGATCGCCTGGCCGGGCTTCGGGACGAACGCGTTGAGCCAGCGCAACATGACCCGGAGGAACTCGTCGGCGTCCAGCGCCAGAATCCGGTCCTTGTTCACCGCGTTCTCGGCGATGCGTTCTTTCCACTCATCGACGTGCAGAAGGCCTTTGATACCCAGCCCGCGAACCGCGAGGATGCTCGGCACCAGGTAGTACGAGCCCAGCACGAAGCTGCCGTAGACGCCGCCGACGATGTTCCAGGTCACCAGCTTGGTGACGATCTCGGGGTAGAGGATCGTCGTCAGGATGGAATCCCTGGCGCCGCCCGAGCCGCCGGCGATCACGCACGGGCCGATACCCAGGCCGGTGATCAACCCGTGCAACGTCTCGGCGCGCATGTGGGATTCGCTCTGGCCGTAGAACTGCAGATCGGACTTGCCGCAGTTGGGGCGGTCCCATAGCAGCACGCGATAGCCGCCGTTGACCAGTTCCTCGGCCAGCGGGCGCAGGCCCTCGATGTCCTTGCTGTACCGGCCGCCGGGCGTCAAGGCGATGAAATCGCCCTTATCGCCGAGGATCTCGTAGACGACATTGCCGCCGTTGATCTCCATCACCTGTTCGCCGTCGCGCAGTTGCAGACCGGCGGTCGTGGCCGTGCTCATGCCTCGGCTCCTGCTCGCTCCGGTCCTCGCTGTGCTGCGATCCGCACTCGCACTCGCCTGCTCATGCCGTCACGAGGACGTCGCCGCCCACAACACGTACCGGGTAGGTGCGGATGCTCCACTCGGGCTTGACCGCCGTGGTGCCTGTTGCCAACTCGAACCCCCATTGGTGCCACGGGCAATAGATGAATTCCATATCGCGCACCATCACCGCGTCACCGGGGACGTTCTCGTCGACGATGTTGCGGCCGCGCGGGCGTCCCGAGCACAACGGTCCGCCCTCGTGGGGGCAGTAGTTCGCGATGGCGTAGAACGTTCCGTTGACGTTGTACACGCCGACCCCGTGCCGGCCGATCGGCACCAGTTTGTGTGTGCCAGGCGGGATTTCGTCAACGGTCGCGACCACGTGCTCTCGGCCCTGCGCCAGGCGGGGCTGCTTGTCTGCTGTTGTCATATCCCGGGTCGCTCCGCTCCAGCCCTCCGAAAGGTCATCTCCACTCAGAACACCCGCGTCTGGCCCTCGAGGGCCGGCACGGTATCCGGCAGGCCGTACGTCTCGATCCCGTTGCGGAACATCACCGCTTCCCGCGCATGTTCGGGAAGGTGCTTGACCAGCCAGCGTGGATCGTCATAGGTCCAGTGCGGGTAATCGGAGGAGAACAGCAGGATCTTTTCGCATTCCATCCACTCGAAGGCCCGCAGCAGCTCGGTCTTGTCCTCGGGGTAGTCCAGCGGCTGGGTGGTGAACTTGATGTGGTCCTTGACGTATTCACTCGGCTTGCGCTTGATGTCCAGCCAGGACTTGCGGGCTTCGTAGATCGTGTCCATCCGCCACATCAGCGGCAGAATCCAGCTGAAGGCGTGCTCTACGAACACGATCCGCAGGGTGGGGAACCGGTCGAAGAGACCGTCGAAGATCATGCTCATCACCTGGTTCGCCGCGAGCAGCGAGTAGCTGACCATGAAGTCGTGGTTGTAGCTGGGCAGGCCCACCGGTGGGATCGGCAGCGTCTCGTAGAAGCCGCGCGACAGATGGCAGCTCACCGGCTTGTTGATTTTGGTGGCCGCCGCCCAGATCGGGTCGTACTTCGGATCACCCCACGACGGCCGCGGCTCGGCCTTGATCATGACCTGGGCCATATACGGGTGCTCGGCCCACTTCTCGATCTCGCGCGCCCCGCCCTCGGGGTCTTCGATGGCCACGCAGATCGAGCCGCGCCAGCGTTCGTGCCAGTTGGTCTTGCTGTCCAGCCAGTGGTCGGCCTGCCAGGCGTTGTGCGCGTAGGACAGTGCCGCTGTGGCTTCGGGGATCCGGCAGGGGGCGTGGGCGGGCTCGAGGATGCAGACGTCGGCGCCGGCCTCCATCACGGCCTGCTTGAGTGCGAGGTCGGGGTCGCTGCAGGCGAACTCGCCGTCGTCGGGGAAAGTGTCGACCCGCATGGCGTAGGCGTGCGCGTAGTCCGGCGCGTCGTAGTAGATGGTCTCGCCGACCCGGTGGTTCCTGAAGTACTTGGAGCGAAGCGGCTCGGGGATGTATTCCTGCAGCGCGCCGCGCCTGGGTACCGGGTGGACATCGGAGTCGACGCACCGGATCGCAACGCGTTCGGCCGGAGCGACTCGCTCCTGGCTATGGGTCAGAGTCATCGTGGTCTCCTTAGCTCACTGCGTCTCAGTGTGTTCCGATGCCGGCTGGGATGTCTATGCCGTAGAGCTGCGCGGCATTGCGCCAGCAGACTTTCTCGCGCTGTTCGGCCGTCCACGCCGCGGGCAGCGTGCGGATGTCGGTGCAATGCCAGTGCGGATAGCTCGACCCGAACATCACCATGTCCTCTTTGCCGGTGAACGACAGCCATTGGTCGGCGAAGTCGGCGTCGCCCGGCCCGTCGAGGCTGTTGTGGATGAAATGGACGTGCCCGGGCAGGTAGTCGCTGGGCATCTTCGGTGCCCATGGCGTCTGCTCGAGGTGCGGGCGTCCGAAGCAGTCCATCCGCCACATGAACGGCGTCATGAGATCGCCCGCGCCGTCAGCGAACACGAACTTCAGGGCCGGCCACCGCTCGAACACGCCCTCGGCGATCAGGTTCATCAGGTGATAGATGTAATTGAGCGACATGAAGCCCAGGTACTGCTCGAAGGTCCTGGTGTGTCCGGACGGGGTCGGCGGGAATGCGATGCCCTCCCCGGTCTCGATGTGGGTGGCCACTGGTAGGCCGGCATCGACGGCCGCCTCCCACAGGTCCCAGAACTGGGGCTTTCCGTACAGCTCCCGGGACTGCAGCGGGATGCCGATCTGCACGACGCGGGGATGGTCCTTGTACTTGTCGATCTCGCGCAGCGCGCCGCGGATGTCGTCGGGGTTGATCCGGATCGTGCCGCGGAATCGCTCGCCCAGTTCGGGGTGATCGAGCCAGCGCGAGACCAGCATCTCGTTGTGGGCGGCCAGGATCGCGGTGCCGAGGTGACGGTCGGGCATGATGCCCCGGCCCATCGGGTGCAGGACCGCGACGTCGACGCCATGATCGGTGAACAGGTGCGCGGCGACGATGGCCGGGTCGGATCCGGGGTACTGGCCCTCCGGCCCGCGAGCCTCTTTGAGATATTCACCGCCCGGAGCGCCGTACCAGTCCATCTCGTAGTCCGGGAAGCCGCGACTCTTGAACGGCTCGCGCATCACCCCGCGTAACTCGGGAGTGGACCCGAAGAAGATGTGCACGCTCGCGTCGATCACGGGAGTCGTCGTCCCGTCGCGGTGCTCTATCACCAAACCCACCTTCCGGGTGCTCCAACTCGGTGTAAATCCAAGTTCTTCAACGGCAAGAATATTGTTCTCGTGATTGAGAGTAGAACCTCATTACCACTTTGCCTCAACCGGCCGTAGGCAGCAAGCAAATCAGCCGGTAGAGTGCGATACCGTCTTGGGAGAACCGATGGCGCATGAATGGAGAATTAGATTTCCATTCGCATCGGTCCAGTCCGCGCAGGAGGCAACGGGTGCTACTGGAATTCGACGCTGATCAGCGGTTGTGGCAGGACACCGTGCGCGACGCGGTGGCCAAGCAATGCCCGGCCTCGCTGATCCGCGCGATCGCCGAGGACGGCCTCGACCCGGGACCGCTGTGGGAGTCCTACATCGAAGCGGGTTGGACCGAGTTGGCCGAGCCCGAGAACGCCGTCGAGCTGGCGATCGTGCTCGAAGAGTTCGGCCGCGCGACGGACCCGACGCCGTTCCTGGCCACCCTCACCCAATTCGCGCCGCTGGCCGGCGATCGCTACGACCCGCAGCAGGCGGGCGCGGCGGTGTTCGACGGCGTCACCGCCCACCGCGATGTCGACGGGTGGGTGCTGTCGGGGACCGCCCGCTATGTCCTCGACGCCGACCGGGCGCAGAAGCTGGCGGTGGTGACCGACGGTGGGGTGTTCCTCGTCGAGGCCGCCGCCGCGACGATCACCCGCATCCCGGTGTTCGACCCGGTGCTGCACGTGGCCGACGTGACGTTCCCCGGGGTGCACGTCGCAGATGAGGACCGGGTGCACTCCGACGGCGAGCGGGCCCGCCATGTCGCGCTGACCGGACTGGCGATCACGACGGTCGGCGCCTGCCAACGCATTCTCGACCTCGCTTTGCAGCACGTGAAAGACCGCCATCAGTTCGGGGTGCCGATCGGGTCCTTCCAGGCCGTGCAGCACAAGGCAGTCGACATGCACGTCGCGATCGAACGGGCCCGCGCCCTGGCGTATTTCGCCGCCCTGACCATCAGCGCCGACGACCCCCGCCGGCGGTTGGCCGCCGCGATGGCGAAGGCGGCGGCGGGCGATTGCCAGTCGGTCGTGTTCCGCCACGGCCTGCAGCTGTTCGGAGCCATGGGCTTCACGTGGGAAAACGATGTCCAGTTCGCGCTCAAGCGCGCCAAGTCCGGCGAGCTGATGCTGGGCGGTGCCGCTGAACACCGCGCCGTCATCGCCGAGGAGTACAGGGAACTGTAGATGCAACTTTCATTCGATCCCGAGGTTGAGTCCTTCCGCGACGAGTTCAGTGCGTTCCTCGATGCCAACCTGCCGACCGAGGCCGAGACGCTGGAGCGGCCACGCTCGGTGTCGCACATGCCCGACTGGGCGCGCCGCTGGCAGCGTCTGCTGTTCGACAACGGCTGGCTGCTGCCCGCGCAGCCGCCGGAGTTCGGCGGCCGCAACGCGTCGATCCTGCAGCAGTTCGTCCACCTCGAGGAACTGTGCAACCGGCGGATCTACCACAGCTTTAACCCTCAGGGTGTGAATATCATTGCGGCGTCGCTGATCTCGTTCGGATCCGATGAGCAGAAGCACCGTTGGGCGGTACCGGTACTCAAGGGCGAGAAGACCGCGTCGCTGGGGATGAGCGAGCCGAGTGCAGGCTCGGATCTGGCCTCACTGCGGACCCGCGCTGAGCTTTTTTCTGGCGCGGACGCGCCCTACTTCGTGGTGAACGGTCAGAAAGTGTGGACGTCCGGTGCGCACGACGCCGACTTCCTGCTGACGTTCGTCCGGACCGATCCGGATGCGCCCAAGCACAAGGGCATCAGCGTGCTGATCATCCCGACCGACCTGCCCGGTGTCGTGTGCCGGCCGTTCGCCTCGATCTGCGGGGTCGAGGACAAGGACTTCAACGAGGTCTTCTTCACCGATGTGCGGGTGCCTGCCGAGAACCTGGTCGGGCCGCTCAACGGTGGCTGGGGAGTGGCCAACGGATCGCTGGGCCACGAGCGCACGATGATGTGGCTGGGATTCGCCGACCGCATCGCCAACATGATCGGTGACTTCGAGCCGCATACTCCGCTGGAGAAGGACCAGTATGCCGCGATGATCATGGACTACCAGGCGTTGCGCCTGATGGGCTCCTCCGGGCTGGCCAAGGCGGCGCGCGGGGAGTCGGACGTGGCATCGGTGTCGGTGGTCAAACTGTTCGGCTCCGAAGCAGAGTTGCGCGCGTCCGAATACGCACTCACCGCAGCGGGTTCCGACGGTCTGGTACATCCGTCCAGCACGGGACCGTACGCGCACATGAATCTGGACCATTACTTCGCCAGCTGGTTCGAGCGTCACGCGCGAAGCTTCTCGGGCACGATCGCCGGGGGCACCTCGGAGATTCAACGCAACATCATCGCCCAGCAGGTGCTGGGTCTGCCGCGCGCAAAGTAGACCGCGCCCGCGTCAGCGCGGCCAGTCGTCGTTCCGCATCTTCGCCGCTGTCGCCGGACGTGCTCGTGCACGCCTGGTAGCGGCTCTTTCTGCCGAGCGGTTAATTGCGCTGCGCGCCGGGTATCAGAGGTACCTCCCCTGGGAGCGGGACGCTGGGCGACTGTCGGCGCGGCGTTCGCCAATGTTTGCTGAATAGAAATCGGCGCCGGCAGTCGGCTCTCAGGAATTTCTAGGGTAGAGCGCAGGCCTGTGCATAGGTGAACCGCTGCAGTTAATTATGTAAAGAAGAATGATTGGGTATTGACAACTCACACAGCGAATATCTATCGCCGCGTTAACAGGGAATGGCGACGGGGGTCGCCGTCCTGGCGACGCTATGTGCTTGCGCCGTCTGCATGATGACGTCGGGAAACACGTTGGTCACACTGTTCCCATCCGCCGCCTGGTTCAAACCACGTCCTGCAAACCTGTCGCAGGCCCGGTGCTCGGGGGCTCTCGCGGCTCCGCACCCGGACGGCGAGGCCGGGCGGTCCGGCGTGTCGCGCCCGCGAATCACCATGAATTTTTTCTGAACGCGGTCGCGTCGTACGACAGCGATGGCGAATGCAACTGTGGGGCGCCAACGGTTTCGGATCACTTGCTATCTCGGCGTCGAGCGCATGGCCGGTGTCCAACCGCGCCCGGCCTCGCCAGGTCGCCGGCGATCTCGGCCGACTGGGCCGGCAGACCTGTCTGACCATGCCGATTGGTGGCGAAGACGGCTTTGCGTGCCGCCCGGCTCGGCGCGGCTAGCCGGGGGGCGAACAGCAGACGCGTGGTTCTTTGCTATTTATTTGTATGCACGGACGTCAAATAATTGTGGTTAATCCTGAATCAGCAAATGGCGAAGATTTCGTCCATAGAATTGACGCAGCTACCTGAAGAAACTGAGAGCAATCGCTTGGCTGCTTAGGTTCTTCTCAGGTAGGTTCGCGCCTATCGGGGCACAGCCATTTTGAAGGGATAGTCATGGACGTTGCTGTTCGGTCATATCTGACCGCGGGGGTGGCAGTCTTCGGTGCGAGCGCAATTGCGCTGGCGCCCATTCAGGTGACACCGCCAAACCTGCACCTGGCGCAAGATCGGGCGCTCTCGGCCCTGGCCGATGTGTCCCTGTCCTCGCTCTCCGACGTGATCCAGGCGATCAACGATGGCTGGAACGGGCTGCGCGGCGGACTCAATGCCCTCAACGGTGCGGCCGACACCGCGATCACTCAACTCGGTGACGCGCTTCAAGCCGCTCTCATCTCCGGCATCGGTTCGGGCAACACCGCAGTGCAGTCCATCGTCGACGGCCTGCTCAACGGTGGTAGCGCTCTCGCTCAAGCGGTCGACAACGCGGTGGCGGCGTTCGGCGATCCGCAGGTGTTCATCAACGCACTGGTCGAGGCGTTCAGCAATGTGAACGTCAACCTCGGCCTGGCTCTGCAAGCCGTGCTCAACCTCAACATCCAAGGGGCGGCCGACCTGGCCGCCGCCATCCAGGCCGGCGGTGCCGCACTGGCTGCCGCCTTCAACGCTGCCGTGGCGGCCTTCCCGAGCCCCGCGGAATTCGCCGCGGCGCTGACGAGTGCGTTGTCCGCGATCAACCCAACCCTGGGCATCCTCGCCAATGCGCTGACGACGTTCACGGGCCAGCTCAACGAGACGCTCCAGGCCGGAATCGCCGCTGGGCTCACTGGTTTCCAGGCGCTGCTCAATGCGCTGAGCAACCCGGCCAGTGCGCTGTTCGCGGCGTTCCAGGCGGCCTTGGCGGCGTTCCCGAACCCGCAGGCGTTCTTCAACGCCCTGGTTCAGGCGTTCGGCAATATCGATGTCAACTTGGGGCTGGCGCTGCAGGCTGTCATCGACGCGACGATCGACGGGCCACAGGCATTCATTGATGCGCTGGTCTCCGGTGGGGCGGCGTTGGCTGCGGCGTTCAACGCCGCGCTGGCCAACTTCCCCTCACCGGCGGCCTTCGTGGCAGCACTCAACGGTGCGCTAGCAGCAATCAACCCCACGCTCGGCGTTCTGGCCACTGCGTTCACCAACTTCACCGGTCAGTTGGCGGACACGTTGCAGGCGGGTATTGCGGCTGGGCTCACTGGTTTCCAGGCGCTGCTCAATGCGCTGGGTAATCCGGCCAGTGCGCTGTATGCGGCGTTCCAGGCGGCGCTGGCGGCGTTCCCGAACCCGCAGGCGTTCTTCAACGCCCTGGTTCAGGCGTTCGGCAATATCGATGTCAACTTGGGGCTGGCCCTGCAGGCTGTCATCAACGCGACGATCGAGGGACCGCAAGCCTTCCTTAACGCGCTGATCTCCGGTGGGGCGGCGTTGGCTGCGGCGTTCAACGCCGCGCTGGCCAACTTCCCCTCACCGCAGGCGTTCGTCGATGCGTTCGTCGGAGCTTTGGCGGCGATCAACCCGACGCTGGGCATCCTGGCCGACGCGTTCACGACGTTCACCGGTCAGCTCGCTGACACGTTGCAGGCGGGTATTGCGGCTGGGCTCACTGGTTTCCAGGCGCTGCTCGACGCGCTGGGTAATCCGGCCAGTGCGCTGTATGCGGCGTTCCAGGCAGCCTTGGCGGCGTTCCCGAACCCGCAGGCGTTCTTCAACGCGCTCGTTCAGGCGTTCAGCAATATCGACGTCAACCTCGGCCTGGCGCTTCAGGCGGCGCTCAGTCTGGGCGTCGATGGTCTGCAGGGCTTCGTCGACGCGCTGGTCTCGGGTGGGGCGACCCTGGCTGCGGCGTTCAACGCCGCGCTGGCCAACTTCCCCTCGCCCCAGGCGTTCGTCGATGCGTTCGTCGGTGCGCTGGCGGCGATCAACCCGACCCTCGGGGTGCTTGCCAATGCGCTGACCACTTTCACGGGTCAGCTGGCCACCACCCTGCAGGCGGGAATTGCGGCTGGGCTCACTGGTTTCCAGGCGCTGCTCAATGCGCTGAGCAACCCGGCCAGTGCGCTGTTCGCGGCGTTCCAGGCAGCCTTGAACGCCTTCCCGAACCCGCAGGCATTCATCAACGCGCTGGTTCAGGCCTTCGGCAGTATCGACGTCAACCTCGGCCTGGCGCTGCAGGCGGTGCTGAATGCGGCCATCGACGGCCCGCAGGCATTTGTCGACGCGCTGGTCTCCGGTGGGGCGGCGTTGGCTGCGGCGTTCAACGCCGCGCTGGCCAACTTCCCGTCACCGCAGGCGTTCGTCGATGCGTTCGTCGGAGCTTTGGCGGCGATCAACCCGACGATCGGGGTGCTGGCCAATGCCTTCACCACGTTCACGGGTCAGCTGGCCACCACCCTGCAGGCGGGAATTGCGGCTGGGCTCAGCGGTTTCCAGGCGCTGCTCGACGCGCTGAGCAACCCGGCCAGTGCGCTGTTCGCGGCGTTCCAGGCGGCCTTGGCGGCGTTCCCGAACCCGCAGGCGTTCTTCAACGCGCTCGTTCAGGCGTTCGGCAATATCGATGTCAACTTGGGGCTGGCGCTGCAGGCTGTCATCAACGCGACGATCGACGGGCCACAGGCATTCATTGATGCGCTGGTCTCCGGTGGGGCGGCGTTGGCTGCGGCGTTCAACGCCGCGCTGGCCAACTTCCCCTCACCGGCGGCCTTCGTGGCAGCACTGAACAGTGCTCTGTCGGCGATCAACCCGACGCTGGGCATCCTGGCCAACGCGTTCACGACGTTCACCGGTCAGCTCGCTGACACGATCCAGGCCGGAATTGCGGCCGGGGTCACCGGTTTCCAGGCGCTGCTCGACGCGCTGGGTAATCCGGCCAGTGCGCTGTACGCGGCGTTCCAGGCAGCTCTCGACGCCTTCCCGAACCCGCAGGCCTTCGTCAACGCACTGGTTCAGGCGTTCAGCAATATCGATGTCAACCTGGGGCTGGCTCTGCAGGCTGTCATCAACGCGACGATCGACGGCCCGCAGGCCTTCATTGATGCGTTGGTCTCCGGTGGGGCGGCGTTGGCTGCGGCGTTCAACGCCGCGCTGGCCAACTTCCCGTCACCGGCGGCCTTCGTGGCGGCACTGAACGACGCACTGGGGGCGATCAACCCGACGCTCGGGATCCTGGCCAACGCGTTCACGACGTTCACCGGTCAGCTCGCTGACACGATCCAGGCCGGAATTGCGGCCGGGGTCACCGGTTTCCAGGCGCTGCTCGACGCGCTGGGTAATCCGGCCAGTGCGCTGTATGCCGCGTTCCAGGCAGCTCTCGACGCCTTCCCGAATCCGCAGGCCTTCATCAACGCGTTGGTCGACGCCATCGGCAACATCAACGTCAACCTCGCGTTGGCACTGCAGGCCGCGCTGAACGTGAACCTCGATGGGGCCCAGGCGATCATCGACGCGTTGGCGAACGGCGGGGCCCAGCTGGCCGCGGCGTTCAACGCGGCGGTGGCCAACTTCCCGAGCCCGGCGGAGTTCGTGAACGCGCTCACCGGCGTGCTGGGCGGCGGCTTGGACGTTGCTCAGCAGGTGTTCAACCAGGGTGCCGCGGCGCTCGAGGCGGGATTGAATGCCGGTGTGGCAGTGGGCAACCAGATCATCAGTGCACTTGGCACCGGGCTGGTCCAGGGAGGTGCGGCACTGAACGCCGCGATCAACGCCGCACTGCAGGCGTTCCCGACTCCGGAGGCTGTAGTCAACGCGCTTGCGGCAGCGGGCGCACAGTTCACCGCAGGGCTGAGCGCACTGGTCAATTCGATCAATGCGAGCCTCGGGCTCAATATCAATATCAACATCGGTGGTATCCACATCGGTGGTGGCATCGACGCCGGAGCAGGGGCTGCGGCCCTGGCCGCGGCTGGTGCCGCAGGGGCCGCCACGGTGACGAGTATCAACGACAAGGTGACGAGCATCGCCGGTACCGCGCCGACGGTGTCGCTGAAGGTCCCGGACAACGCTCCTGCACCGGCAGCCGCCAAGACGGCCGCTGACACCACCAGTGCCCCGAGCACGAAGGTGTCGGCCCCGTCGCTGCCCAAGTTGACCCTGCCTGCGCCGCCGAAGGTGTCGCTGCCTGCGCCGCCGAAGGTGTCGCTGCCTGCGCCGCCGAAGGTGTCGCTGCCTGCGCCGCCGAAGGTGTCGCTGCCTGCGCCGCCGAAGGTGTCGCTGCCGTCGCTGCCGAAACCGTCGAAGGGCACCTCGGATACCAAGGCGTCCTCGGATGCCAAGGGCGACAGCTCGGCCAAGAGTGACAACTCGTCGAAGAAGTCCGGTGGATCCGGCGGCAGCGCGAAGAAGGGCGCTGCCTAACCGGCACTCAACGAACTGTGGCCCCTCCTTTCGGAGGGGCCACAGTCGTTTGTTTCGAACGGCTCAGCGCCAGTCGATGACCGCTGCTTCCTTGTGCTCGGTGATCGGACGCGCGAGTCCCTGCTCCACACAAGCCTTCTGGAGCAGCTCCAGCGTCTCATCGAGCCCGGGGCCGAGCCGTGGGCCGGGCGTGAAGTCGGCCGGCAGGTGCTTCATGCCCTGGATGACGCCGATGGTCTCGTAGTGCACGGTGCCTTCGGGGTCACAGACATAGTCGGGCATGCGGTCGAGCACGGCGGTCACCATCGACTTGAACACCGTGCGTGCCACGTTCGATCCGACGCAACGGTGCACGCCGATGCCGAAGCTGAAGTGCCGATTGCCTTTTCGGTCGAGGACGACCTCGTTGGGTTTCTCGAACACCGACGGATCGCGGTTGGCCATCGCCCACGACAGCCAGAGCCGTTCACCTTCCTTGAACTGATGACCCTCGACCTCGACATCGGCCGAGAACGTGCGTCCGTCGCCCGGTGCGGGCGTGAAGAACCGCAGGAATTCCTCGGTCGCCGGGTCGAGCAGCTTGTCCCGCTCGCGGCTGAGCCGCTCGCGCTCAAGGGGATTCTCGCTCAACCACTCCAGCGAATGCGCGGTCAACGCTGTGGTGGTGTCGAAGCCGCCACCGATGATCAGCCCGAGATTGCCCAGAATTTCCAAGTCGGGAGCCGGCTCACCGTCGATGCGCAGGTTCAGCAGGGCGTTCACCAGACCGGGTCGCGGGTTCTCCCTGACCTCCATCATGGTGGTGACCATGTCGAGCCCCATCTGCCGGTTCATCTCGGCGACGCGGGCGGCATCCGGGGAGTGCTCCGGTGTGGACACCGACAAGTGCGCGGGCTCGCTGTAGACCGGCCACTTCTTGAGCTCGATACCCATCATGGCGAGGGTGAGCACCGCAGGCACGATGTTGGCCAGGTCATCGACGAAGTCGATGTGCCCGGTCTCGATCTTCTCGTCGAGCGACGCACGGACGATCTCGTCGACGAACGGCGCCCACCGCTTCACCGCAGCCGGGGACAGGTACGGGTTCAGCGCCCCACGGTATGAGCTGTGCTCAGGCTCGTCCATCTCCAGGATGCCACCGCGAACCACCGTGGCCCGCTGAGCCTTTGGGATCGTGATGCCCTGATAGGGCGTCTCGCCGGTGAGATCGTGGTGGTTGGAGATGGCGGGGCACCGGGCGAGCTCGAAGACCTCTTTGCTGCCCGCGGCCACCCAGTGGCCGTTGTAGGCATCGGTCCACGCCATCGGACACCGTGATTGCATCTCCTCGGTGATCTTCTCGAATTGCTGCCGATACTCCGGGGTATGCCGATCGAAGTGATAGTTCGGCTGCTTCCGCTCGGTGTCGTCGGTGACGTCATCGATACTCAAGGCATTGTCTCCCTTGATAGTTCATGGTCTCAGTCCTCGTCGATGAGGATTGCCTGCTCGGGACAGGAATGCGCGGCCTCGCGAACGAGCTCGACCTGGTCGGGTGGGACCACTTCGGTGACGGCCGACGAGCTGCCGTCGATATCGCTGAGCTGGAACATATCTGGAGCGATCATGGCGCACAGCGTGTGCCCCTGACACCGCTCCTGGTCAACCCGGACCTTCACAGTTTCCCTTTCGTGTACGGATTACTCGTCGGACTTAGACGTGGTAGTCGTACCACTTGAGGTAGCCGCCCGCATCGACGCGCAGCTGCATACCGGTGACGTAGCGGGCCTCTTCGGATGCCAGCCACAGCACGGCATTGCTGATGTCCAACGGCTCGACGAAGTTGACCTTCATCGCCTGCTGGATCCCGAACACCGGTTCGGCGTCCGCACGGGTCGGGTGTTCGAGGTCCGGGCGGAAGGAACGGTACATCGGCTCACTCTGCAACATGTCGGTGTTGCAGTTGGTCGGGTGCACGACGTTGGCCCGAATGCCCCGCACGGCAAGCTCGGTCGCCAGATCGTGCACGTAGTGAGACAGCAGCCGCTTGGCGACCATGTACGACATGCCGCCGGGGTCCGAGCCCGGGTTGTCCTTCTGGTGGGCGTCCATCAGCGCCGCGGTGGAGCCGGTCGCGATGATCGAGGCGCCCGCCTCCAGGTGGGGCAGCGCGACCTGGATCGCATTGATGGTGCCGATCAGGTTGGTGTTGATGACGTCGCACCAGGCCTCCAGCGGAGGCTGGCCCTTCATGCCTGCGATGCCGGCCTGCGCCACGACGATGTCGACCTTGCCGAATTCGGCCAGGCCCTGCTCCAGCGCCGACTTGAGTTCGGCGGCCTCGCGCACATCGGCCTGCGCGGTGACGATGCCGCGGCCGGTCTTCTTGACCAGTTCGGCGGTCTCCTCGAGATCCTCGGGGGTGGCCATCTTGTAACCGATGGTGTCGATGTCCTTGCACAAGTCGACAGCGATGATGTCGGCGCCCTCTTCGGCCAGCCGCAAGGCATGGCTACGGCCCTGCCCGCGTGCGGCGCCGGTGATGAAGGCAACCTTGCCTTGGACTCGTCCCACAGGTGTTCCTCTCTCTAACTGCCTAGATGTCGGTTCGTCTATCGATATGTGCTGAAAGCCTTCAACTGCTGTGTGCTCAGGTGTCGGGCAGTACGGCCTGGATGGTGTGGAAGACGCCGTGCCGGTCGATGTCGACGATCTTCTTCCAGTCCTTGAAGCTGATGTCGGTGAACCGGCAAAAGGAGTCGACGAGTGCAGCGTCGACCTGCGCGCGGTCGGAGACGTCGGCGACGTAAGAGAAATCGGCATCCGAGGGATTCAGGTCGATCGTTGCCACGTGATAGCCATCGGAGCGAAGCCGGTCCGCCACGGCCGCACCGATCCCCGAACCGCCGCCGGTCACCAATGTCGTCTTCACGGACGGTCTCCGTTGCGGTAGGAGAAGAGACGACACCGTTCACTACGGCGTCCGCCCACCGTAGCGTCGCCGAACCAGTGGATCTCGGATCTCAAGAATCTCCCTTTCTGATATGAGAACGCTACTCTCGGTGTGATCCATTTCGCAAGACACTTCGGCGCAATCTGTCTAACTGCGGAGATGCTCCACAGAGTCCAGCACATCGGACGCGTGTCCGATGACAGAATGTTCCTCCAACGCGGCTTGAGTTCTCATGGGACGAATGTATGATTCGCCGGAGATGAGAACCGAGTTATCCACGACCGGAGGAGTTGCTGATGCCTGCCCAGGACGCGACGGCAACCATCGCGAGCGGCGAGCAAGCGGCCGGGGGACAGGTGTCCGAGCGGCGGATGCTGATCGACGGCCAGCTCGTAGGGGCTGCGCAGACGTATCCGTCGATCAATCCGGCAAACGGTGAAGTGGTCGGCTACGCGCCCAACGCGCACGTCGCCGACGCCGAGCGCGCGATCGCCGCGGCCCGCAACGCCTTCGACACCACCGAGTGGGCGACCAACGTCGATCTGCGGATCCGCTGCCTCGAGCAGCTGCACGCCGCGCTGGTGGACCACAGCGACGAATTGCGTGCACTGACGATCGCCGAAGTGGGCGCCACCAAGGCATTGACCGAGAGCGCCCAGCTCGACGACCCCATCCGGATCGTCGGCTACTACGCCGACCTGCTGAAGACCTATCCGATGAGCGAGGACCTCGGCGAGATCGAGAGCCGTGGGCAGCGCCACCACCGCTGGGTGGAGAAGGAAGCCGCCGGTGTGGTGGCCGCCATCATCGCCTACAACTATCCGAACCAGCTGGCGCTGGCCAAGCTCGGTCCGTCGCTGGCCGCGGGTTGCACCGTCGTCCTCAAGGCCGCTCCGGACACCCCGCTGACCACCCTGGCGCTCGGCGAGGTGATCGCGAAGTACACCGACATCCCGGCCGGCGTGATCAACGTGATCAGCTCCACCGACCCCGCCGTCGGCGCCGCGCTGACGACGAGTCCCGACGTGGATGTCGTGACGTTCACCGGGTCGACCGCGACCGGCCGCAAGATCATGGCCGCTGCCAGCGACACGATCAAGAAGGTCTTCCTGGAGCTCGGCGGCAAGTCCGCGATGATCGTGCTCGACGACGCCGACTTCAACAACTGCGCCATGATGGCCGCGTTCATGATCTGCTCGCACGCCGGTCAGGGCTGCGCGATCACCACTCGACTTCTGGTGCCCCGCACGCACCACGACGAGATCGTCGAACTGGTGAAGAACTTCATGGGCATGGTCCGCTACGGCGACCCGGCCGACCCCGCCACCTACATGGGGCCGCTGATCAACGACACCCAGCGCGACAAGGTCGACGGCATGGTCAAGCGCGCGGTCGCCGCCGGCGCGACCGTCGTCACCGGCGGCAAGAAGGTCGATGGCCCTGGTTTCTTCTACGAGCCGACTCTGCTCACCAACGTCGACCCCGACAGCGAGCTCGCGCAGGAGGAGATCTTCGGACCCGTGCTGGCCGTTCTCACCTACGAAGACGACGACGACGCGGTCCGGATCGCCAACAACTCCATCTACGGCCTGTCCGGGGGAGTGTTCGGCGGCCATGACCGCGCGCTGGCGATCGCCCGCAGGATTCGCACCGGCACGATGGGGATCAACGGCGGCAACTACTTCGGCCCAGACAGTCCCTTCGGTGGCTACAAGCAGTCCGGTGTCGGCCGGGAGATGGGCGTGGCGGGCCTGGAGGAATTCCTCGAACGCAAGACTCTCGCGGCGGTCGTGTCGTGAGGCCACTGGAAGGGGTTCGCGTCCTCGAGGTCGCGATGTACGGCTTTGTCCCGTCGTGCGGCGCGGTCCTCGGTGAGTGGGGCGCCGACGTCATCAAGGTCGAGCACGCAGTGACCGGCGACCCCCAACGTGGATTGCGGCAGACCGGCCCGTTGCGGGTCGAAGGTGATCCCAACCCGAACATCGAGCACGCCAATCGGGGTAAGCGCAGCATCGGGCTGGACATGTCCGTGCCCGAGGGGCGAGAGGTGCTGCTCGAACTCGCTCGCCGCGCCGATGTGTTCCTGACCAGCTTCCTGCCCGGACACCGCACGAAGTTCGGCATCGACGTCGATGACATCCGGGCCGTCAACCCGAAGATCATCTATGCGCGCGGCAGTGCACTTGGGCCGCGCGGGGAAGAATCGGTGAAGGGCGGCTACGACATGACCGCCTTCTGGTGCCGCGCCGGTACCGCCGCCACCATCACGCCGCCGGGTATCGAGGGCATGATCGCCCCGCCGGGGCCTGCCTACGGCGACACCATCTCGGGTACCAACCTGGCCGGCGGTATCGCGGCCGCCTTGTTCCAGCGCGAGCGCACCGGCGAACCGTCCGTCGTCGACGTGTCCCTGCTCGGCAGTGGACTGTGGGCGATGGGCCACACAGTGGCGCTGACCCAACACCTTCAGCAGCTCATGGTGCAGCCGCCGCCGGGCGTGCACGGTTCGCCGATCAACCCGCTGGTCGGACTCTACGAGACGGCAGACAACCGCTACATCTCGTTTGTGATGATGCAGCCGGGCAAGTTCTGGGCCGACGTGTGCCAGCACATGGACCTCGGCGAGTTGGCCGACGATCCCCGGTTCGCCACCGCGGAATCGATCGCGGAGAACACCACGACAGCAGTGGAGATCCTGCGCGAGGCGATGGCCAAGCGGCCGCTGCTCGAGTGGAGCGAGCGGTTCTCGACGCTGGCGGGACCGTGGGCACCGGTGCAGGACACCCTGCAGGCGGCCAAGGATGCGCAGATCCGCGCCAACGAATACATCGTGCAGGCAGGCGAATTGGAGCTCGTCGCCAATCCGGTGCAGTTCGACGTCGCCGCGCCGCAGACCGGGCCGGCGCCCGGATTCGCCGAGCAAACCGACGAGATCCTCGAAGAGCTCGGCCTGGACTGGGACCGCATCATCGAACTCAAGACCGCTGGCGCGGTCACCTAGGTCGCGCCGGAGAATCTATGCCCCACCTCATCGCTATTGGCACCTACCTACCCTCGTGGGGGTGTGATGTACATCGCATTTCTGGCGATGACGAGGACGCGATCACACTCGCTGTTGAAGCGGGCCGTGCGGCGCTTTCCGACGGGGGTGCCGTCGAACGGGTCGTGCTGGTCAGCCGGGACCTGCCGTTGCTGGAGAGCAGCAACGCCGCGGTGCTCCTGGCGGGGCTGGGCCTCGATCCCGAACTCGAGGTCGACGAGCGGCTCGGGGGAGCGCCGGCCACGCTGGACGCGGTCAGCTCGGCCCGGCCGCGCACGCTGGTCATCGGAGCCGATCTGGATCCCGCTGGGGCAGCGGCGATCCTGACCGCGGAGAGCGGGCTGGCTGTGCGCACCGCCGCACGCGTGGCGCGCAGCCTTCCGGTCCGCACCCGCAACGCCAGCGGGGCGGTCCACGACTACGGCGACCCCCGATTGCTTCACGAACGCGGCCTGGTCGCCTCGCTTGCCGCGGCCTGGCTCGACACCCCGGTCGCCCTGGCCGGGGTCGATCACGACCGTGCTGCCGAGTTGTGCGGCGGTGACCCGCCCACGCTGCCGACCATGGGGGCCAGTGCCGGGTTGTTCGCATTGGCAGCACTCGCCGAATCGCGCACCAACGGTCCGCTGGTGGCCGTCGAGCAGGCCAGCCTGTCCGGGGTGACCGTGGTCGGCGGCGATGCCCCGGTGTACCGGCGCGAACCGGCCGCTCGGCCCCGCCCGCAGACCAAGGTGGTCGCGGGCCGCGAGATCCCGATCTCGCTGGCTGCCTACGAGCGGGCCTTCGAGGCCAAGGTGCGCTGGGAGGCCGGCCGCCACAGTGGCAGTGACGAGTTGGACTTTCCGCCCCGCTATCGCCTCGATGAGGACGGGCGGCTCGCCACCGACTACGAGATGGTGCCGCTGCCCCGGGTGGGCACGGTGTACACCGAAGTGACGGTCCACATTCCGGTGCCGGGATTGCGCACTCCCTACTCGCTGGCGCTCGTCGAACTGGACGACGTCGGTGTCCGCGCGCTGGTGAAGGTCACCGGTGTCGAAGCGGGCACGGTACGCATCGGCGATCGCGGACGGCTCACACTGCGCCGGGTAGCGATGAGATCCGGTGTGCCCGACTACGGGTATTCGTTCGAGCCGTATCAGACCGCAGGCCGGCGCGAACCGTCTGTCCGGTCATGGGGCGCGGCATGAGGCGCGTCGCAGTAGTGGGCGCCGGCATGACGGCGTTCGGGGAGCATTTCGCACTCGGCATGAAGGACCTGCTCCCGATGGCATTCGCCGAGTGCGCCGCGCGTGTTGACAAGGGCGTCAAGAAGTCTGACATCGATGCGGCGTGGTTCGGCGCCATGGGAACTCCCGACGGATTCCCGGCGGGCATCCTGGCCGATTCGCTCGGCCTGCCAGACCTGCCGGTCACCCGGATCGAGAACTCCTGTGCCACCGGCAATGACGCGGTCCGCAACGCCCTCTACGGCGTTGCTTCCGGTGCGGCCGACGTCGCTCTGGTGATGGGTGCGGACAAGCTGCGCGAAACCGCTTCCAAGCAATTGCTGTGGGAGTGGGAGGCAATGGCCCGCGATATGGCGTGGGATTATCCGCTGGGATTGGTTGCGCCCGCCGGTTTCGCACTTCACGTTGCGCGTTATTTGCACGAAACTCCCGCCACCCGTGAGCACATGGCGATGGTCGCGGTGAAGAACCATCGGCACGGTGTGTCCAATCCGAAGGCGCGGTTGCGTTTCGAGGTGACCCTCGAAGAGGTGCTCGCCGCTCCGACGGTGGTGACACCGTTCGGCGTGTACGACTGTGCACCCCAAAGTGACGGTGCCGCAGCGCTTTTACTCGCGTCCGAAGATGTGGTGGATCGCTATACCGACCGGCCGGTATGGATCCGGGGAGTGGGCCTTGGCTTGGACTCGGTTATGCATCAGCACAAGGCCGACTTGGCGACATTCCCCGCGACGGTTCGGGCGGCCAAAAGAGCGTTCAGTATGGCAGGTTTGGGGCCTGCGGATATCGATGTGGCTGAAGTTCACGATTTCTTCACCGGTATCGAGCTGATCAGCTATGAAGATCTCGGCTTCGCCGAACCTGCGGAGGCCTACAAATTGATGGAGGCCGAGGTGACTTGTGTTGGCGGAGCACTGCCGGTGAATCCCAGCGGGGGCCTAAAGGCCAAGGGGCATCCGCCCGGTGCCACCGGAGTGGCGCAGTGCGTGGAGCTTTTCGAACAACTCCGTGGCGAGGCGAGAAACCAGGTGGACGGTGCCCGAATCGGGCTGGCCCACAACATTGGTGGGCCGACGGCAGTGTCCGCGGTGACGATTCTGGAAGGACCGGGTACCGATGGCAGGTAAGGGACCGGATCGGTGGTCGACGGGCATATCGCTGAAGAGTGCGGCAGGCCCGATGCAGGCTATTGGTGGTTTGTTTGCGATGTCGGCTGATGCGGTGCGGTTTGTGTTTCGGAAGCCGTTTCAGTGGCGGGAGTTTTTGGAGCAGTCGTGGTTTGTGGCGCGGGTGTCGTTGGCGCCGACGTTGTTGGTGGCGATTCCGTTCACGGTGTTGGTGAGTTTTACGCTCAATATTTTGTTGCGGGAGTTGGGTGCTGCGGATTTGTCGGGTGCGGGTGCTGCGTTTGGTGCGGTGACGCAGGTGGGTCCGTTGGTGACGGTGTTGATCGTGGCCGGTGCCGGTGCGACGGCGATGTGTGCGGATTTGGGGTCGCGCACGATTCGTGAAGAGATCGACGCGATGGAAGTGTTGGGGATTAATCCGGTGCAGCGGTTGGTGACTCCGCGGATGCTGGCTTCGGGGTTGGTGGCGTTGCTGCTGAATAGCTTGGTGGTGATCATCGGGATTTTGGGTGGGTATGTGTTCTCGGTGTTTGTTCAGGATGTGAATCCCGGTGCGTTCGCGGCGGGGATCACGTTGTTGACCGGGGTGCCTGAGGTGATCATCTCGTGTGTGAAGGCGGCGCTGTTCGGGTTGATTGCGGGGTTGGTGGCGTGTTATCGGGGGTTGACGATTACCGGGGGTGGGGCCAAGGCGGTGGGTAATGCGGTCAACGAGACGGTGGTGTATGCGTTCATGGCGTTGTTTGTGGTGAACGTGGTGGTCACCGCTATTGGTATCCGGATGAGCGCGCGGTAGATCGCGATGGCGTCGTTGCAGGCTTTGTATCCGCGGATCGCGCGGCAGGTGCGCCGTCCGTTGGGGACGTTCGGCCGCATTGGTGATCACACGATCTTTTATGGGCGGGCGATTGCCGGCACGCCGCATGCGGCGCTGCATTTCCGCAAGGAGATCATCCGGTTGATCGCGGAGATCAGCATGGGTGCGGGCACGTTGGCGATGATCGGCGGCACCGTGGTGATCGTCGGGTTCTTGACGTTGGCTGCTGGTGGGACCCTGGCGGTGCAGGGGTATAGCTCGTTGGGCAATATCGGTATCGAAGCGTTGACGGGGTTTTTGGCCGCGTTTATCAATGTGCGGATCAGTGCGCCGGTGGTGGCCGGGATCGGGTTGGCGGCCACGTTTGGTGCCGGGGTCACGGCCCAACTCGGTGCGATGCGGATCAATGAGGAGATCGATGCCCTGGAATCGATGGGCATCCCCCCGGTGGAATACCTGGTGTCCACGCGGATTGTGGCCGGGATGGTGGCGATCACCCCGCTGTACTCGATCGCGGTCATCTTGAGTTTCGTGGCCAGCCAGTTCACCACGGTGGTGTTGTTCGGTCAGTCCGGCGGTTTGTATGACCACTACTTCAACACGTTTTTGAACCCGATCGATCTGCTGTGGAGCTTCCTGCAGGCGGTGTTGATGGCGATCACGATCTTGTTGATCCACACCTACTTCGGCTACTTCGCCACCGGCGGACCCTCCGGCGTCGGCGTCGCGGTCGGTAACGCGGTACGGACCTCCCTGATCGTGGTCGTCTCCGTCACCCTGCTGGTCTCACTGGCCATCTACGGATCCAACGGCAACTTCAACCTGTCCGGATAGGGAGAAGACGTGACGAGAAACTTTGGTCCGGGGCCGGCCGACCGGTCGGAAACCGAAACCGCCGCAGTGCCGGTGGCGCCCCGGGTTGGGCACAGCTTCGGTGCGCGCGGCTGGGCACGCCCGGTGGCAGGCCTGGCCACAGTCGTCGTGGTGGCCGCGATCGTCGCCGTCGCCGTCGGCCTGTTCCGCGGTGACTTCACCAAAACCGTTCCGGTGACCGTGATCTCCGACCGCGCCGGCCTGGTGATGAACCCCGACGCCCGGGTCAAGATGCGCGGTGTCCAGGTCGGTAAGGTCGAATCGATCGAAACCCGTCCCGACGGTGCCGCCGTGCTGCACCTCGCGATGGATCCCGGACAGCTGCGCAAGATTCCGTCCAATGTCGTCGCCGACATCGCCTCGACGACGGTCTTCGGCGCCAAGTACGTCAACTTCGAACCGCCCGCGGATCCGTCGTCGAAACCCATGTATTCCGGTCAGGTTCTGCAGGGCCAGCACGTCACTGTCGAAATCAACACCGTGTTCCAGCAACTGACCCAGATCCTCAACAAGATCGATCCGGCACAGCTCAACGAGACGCTGGGTGCCTTGTCGTCCGCATTCGCCGGGCGCGGTAAGCAATTCGGCCAGACCGTGGCCGACTTCGACAGCCTGCTGGCCAAACTTGAACCTAGCCTGCCGAACCTGGCCCGCGACATCGAGCTGACCGCACCGGTGGCCGCCGCCTACGCCGACGCCGCACCGGATCTGGTGAAGACCGTGCAGAGCACGAACAAGATCAGCCAGAGCATCGTCGATGAGCAGCAAAACCTGGATACGTTCCTGGTCAACATGATCGGGCTGGCCGATGAGGGCAACGACGTGCTCGGCACCAACCAGCCGGCCCTGAGCAAGGTGCTCCACCTGCTGGCTCCCACCACCGCCCTGTTCAACGAATACGCGCCCGCCATCAACTGCACGCTCCAAGGCATGAACTGGGTTCGCCTACAGCCTCCGCTGGCGGACCCGGGCGTTCTGGTCAGCGTCGCCTTCACACTGGGCATCGAGCGCTACCGATACCCGTCCAATATGCCCAAGGTCGCGGCCAAGGGCGGTCCGCAGTGCATGGGTCTGCCCTACATCGGCTTCGGCAATCGATCGAAGTATCTGGTCACCGATACCGGAATCAACCCGTTCCAGTACGGCAACCAGGGCATCCTGCTGAACTCCGACGGGCTCAAGCAGCTGCTGTTCGGACCGTTGGACGGCCCGCCGCGCAACACCGCACAGATCGGACAGCCCGGATGATGCGCACCACAAGCACTCTCGTCAAGTTCGGCACGTTCGCCGTCGTGATGGTGGTCCTGACCGCCTTCCTGTTCTTGACGTTCAGCAATTACCGCAGTGGCTCGACCTCGGGGTACTCGGCGGTGTTCGGCGACGCATCCCGATTGAAGGACGGTGACACGGTGCGTGTCGCAGGAGTCCGCGTCGGCACGGTCAGCAGTGTGGACCTGCAACCGGACAAGAGTGTCCTGGTCAAGTTCGATGCCGACAGGGACATCGTCTTGACCACGGGAACCCAAGCGGCAGTTCGGTATTTGAACCTGACTGGTGACCGGTATCTGGAACTTGTCGACGGACCCGGCTCGAACCGGGTGCTGCCGGCTGGTTCGCAGATCCCGAAGGACCGCACGCAGGGTGCGCTGGACCTGGACCTCTTGCTCGGCGGTCTGCGGCCGGTGATCCAGGGGCTCAATCCGCAGGACGTCAACGCCCTGACCTCGTCGCTGATCAACATCCTGCAGGGCCAGGGCGACACGCTTGACTCGCTGCTGGGCAAGACCACGTCGTTCTCGAATGCGTTGGCCGACAACAGCCAGACCGTCGAGCAGCTGATCGACAATCTGAGGGTCGTCGTCGATACGCTCGCCAAAGACGGTGACAAGTTCTCCGGTGCCATCGACAAGCTGGAGAAATTGATCTCCGGTTTGGCGCAGGACCGCGACCCGATCGGCACGGCGATCACCCAGCTGGACAACGGGACTGCTTCGCTGACAAGCCTTCTCAACGAGGCGCGGGCGCCGTTGAAGGGCGATATCGACCAGCTCAACCGGCTCGCACCGCTGTTGGACGACAACAAGATCGTGTTCGACAGGGGTCTGCAGCGGGGTCCGGACAACTATCGCAAGATGGCCCGGCTCGGGGCTTATGGCGGCTGGATCATGTACTACATCTGCGGTCTTTCCATCCGCGTCACCGATCTGCAGGGACGGACCGGGGTCTTCCCTATGCTCAAACAAGAGTCCGGTAGGTGCGGAGAGCCCTGATGCTGAAATATCGTGATTCAAACCTGTTCCGCGCCGGCTTCATCGGCGCCGTCCTGATCCTGCTCGTGATCGCTGTCGGTCTGCAGCCGGAGCGGCTCGTGCAGCTGGCCACCGCTGTCCGCCATCAGGCGTTGTTCAGCGAGGCCGGCGGGATCACCGTCGGCAATGACGTGACGATCTCCGGAATCAAAGTCGGATCGATCACCGACGTGCAGCTCGACAACGGCGACGCACTGGTCACGTTCACGACCACGGGCAAGTATCCGCTCGGGTCGCAGACCTCCGCACACATTCGTACCGGCTCCCTGCTGGGCGAGCGTGTGCTCACCCTGGAGTCCGCCGGCAGCGGGAGCCTGCGTTCATCCGATGTGATTCCGACGACCCGCACCTCCTCGCCCTACTCACTCACCGAGGCGGTCAGCGACCTCACCAGCAATACGGCTGGTACCGATACCGCCTCGCTCAACCAGTCGCTGGACACGCTCTCGGCCACGATTGACCAACTCGCCCCCAAGCTCGGACCGACCTTCGACGGGCTGAGCCGGTTGTCCCGATCGCTCAACAGCCGCAATGAGAACCTGGCCGGTCTGTTCAAGAGCGCCGCCGACGTCACCACGGTGTTGGGTCAGCGCAGTCAGCAGCTGAACACCTTGATCCTCAACGCGAACGAGTTGATCGGAGTGCTCAACGATCGGCGCGAGGCGATCGTGGACCTGCTGGCCAACACGTCGGCCGTATCGGTGCAGCTGTCCGGTCTGGTGTCCGACAACGAAAAGCAACTCGCTCCGACCTTGGCGCGGCTCAATTCGGTTGTCGCCGTACTGGAGAAGAACAAAGACAACATCGCCAAGATGCTGCCGAACGTGAAGAAGTTCATCCTGTCCGAGGGTGAGACGCTGGCCAACGGCCCGTACTACAACGCGTACGTGCCGAACCTGCAGCCCGCGCAGCTGCTGCAGCCGTTCATGGATTACGCATTCGGCTTCCGCCGCGGCGTCAATGCCGGCCAGCCCGCGGACACCGCAGGGCCACGCGCCGAATTGCCGCTGCCCTACAACGGGATTCCGGGAGGTTCGCGCTGATGAGCCGACGTTGGGTCAAGCTACTGGCGGTGGCGCTGGCCGGGGTTCTCGCGGTCGTTGTTGCGGTGCTGGTGCGCAATGTCTTCTTCGGTCCGAAGACGATCAACGCGATTTTCACCACGGCGACCGGTATCTATCCCGGTGACGACGTCCGAGTCTCCGGCGTCAAGGTTGGCACCATCAAGGCGATCGAACCGCAGGGCACCCAGACCAAGCTGGTGCTCGACGTCGACCGCGATGTGCCGATCCCCATGGACGCCAAGGCGGTCATCGTGGCGCAGAATCTGGTCGCCGCCCGCTACGTCCAGCTGACACCTGCCTTCCGCAAGAACACCGGGCAGAAAGAAATCGCGGATGACGCGGTGATCCCGTTGGACCGTACTGCCATCCCGGTGGAGTGGGATGAGGTCAAGCAACAACTGATGCGGCTGGCCACCGATCTCGGGCCGCAGAGCGGTGTCTCGGGAACCTCGGTCTCGCGTTTCATCGACAGTGCCGCAAATGCGCTCGACGGCAACGGCGACAAGCTGCGCCAGACCATTACCGAGCTCGCCGGGGTCTCCCGGGTTCTGGCCAACGGCAGCGGCAACATCGTCGACATCATCAAGAACCTTCAGCTCTTCGTCACGACTCTGCGTGACAGCAACGAGCAGGTGGTGATGTTCCAGAACCGGTTGGCGACGCTGACCAGCGTGATCGACGGGAACCGGTCGGACCTCGACGGCGCGCTGAAGAACCTGTCGGTCGCGATCGTCGACATTCAGCGGTTCGTCGCGGGCAGCCGCAATCAGACCTCCGAGCAGATCCAGCGCCTGACCACGGTCACCTCGAACCTGCTCGAGAACAAGATGGAGATCGAGAACGTCCTCCATATCGCGCCCAACGCATTGGCCAACGCCTACAACATCTACAGCCCGTCGGCCGGTAGTGCGGTGGGTCAGTTCGTGTTGAACAACTTCTCCAACCCGACCGAGTTCGTCTGCGGCGCAATCGGTGCGATCGAGAACACCACGGCACCGGAGACGGCGAAGCTGTGCAGCCAATATCTGGGTCCGGCGCTGCGCCTACTGAACTTCAACTACCTGCCGATCGGTATCGATCCCTATCTGATGCCGGCGGCCAACCCCGACGACCTCATCTACTCCGAGCCGAACCTGGCACCGGGCGCCGGTGGACCCAACCCGGGACCGCCGGACATCCCGCCGTCCATCTCGGCATACGAGGGTGTGCTTCCCGGGCCGGGGCCGTTTACCGGGCGTGCGCCGGGTGAGGCACCTCCTGGTGCAGCCCAACTGCTGCCCGGAGCAGGACCGATCATTCCGCCCAGTGTGATCTCGTCGTTGCCCAGCATGTTGAACCCGGCGGGGGCTGCGCCCGGTCCGGCACCTGGCGGACCCCCGATGGCCGCGGAAGCAGGAGGCACGCCATGATCGGCGGAAAGTCTTTGCGACGGGCGGTGATAGCCGGCTCATGTGTCGCGGTGACCACCAGCGCCTGCGCGTTCCAGGGCGTCAACTCACTCCCACTGCCCGGCGCGGTGGGCCGTGGGTCCGATGCCAGCGTCTACCACGCGGAGATCGCGAATATCGCTACGCTGGAACCGAATTCACCCGTAATGATCAATGACGTCGTGGTCGGCAGCGTGCGCAAGTTGACGGTCAAGAACTGGCATGCGGACGTGGAGTTCTCGGTGAAGCCCGATGTCGTGGTACCGGCCAATGCCGTTGCCAGCGTTGGCCAAACCAGCCTGCTGGGCTCGATGCACCTATCGTTGACCCCCCCGATCGGCCAGTCGCCGAGCGGCGAACTCACCCCGGGCGGGACCATCCCGCTGAACGCGTCCTCGACCTACCCGACAACCGAGCAGACGCTGGCCTCGCTGGCGGCTGTGGTCAACGGTGGCGGTCTCGGGCAGATCGGCGACGTCATCCACAACTTCAGTACGGCGGTCAACGGCAACGAGGCGGCGTTCCGCGACTTGATCACCCGGCTGGACACTTTCGTCGGAACACTGGACGGCCAGCGGGACAACATCGTGCTGGCCATCCAATCGCTCAACCGGATGGCCTCGACGTTCGCCGGCCAGCGCGACGACCTCAGCCGCGCGCTGGAGAAGATCCCGCCCGCGATCGACGTGTTGATCAAGGAAAGGCCAACGCTGACAACGGCGTTGGAGAAGCTCGGCACCTTCAGCAACACTGCCAACCGATTGGTCAACGAGTCGCAGGCCGACCTGGTGGCCAACCTGAAGAACCTGGAGCCGGCGTTCAAGGCATTCGCCGATGTCGGCCCGGATCTGGATGCGTTGCTCGAATACGCGATCCACTTCCCGTTCACCCAGAGCTTCATGGACCGGGCGATCCGCGGTGACTATTACAACCTGTTCGCGGTCGTCGACCTGACCATCCCGCGGTTGAAGCGCACGTTGTTCCTGGGCACCAGATGGGGCCAGGAAGGCGCACAGCTCATCCCGGCGCCCGGCGATCCGGTTTACCTGAACTACACCTACGATCCACTCAAGACCGGGGTGGTCCCGCCACCGCCGGATGCCTTCGACGAGCAGCCACCACAAGCGCCGCCACCGTCGGCGATCGCCGAGATCGGTCCGATCCTGCCGTTCGTGCCTCCTGCGCCGATCGCCGCGCCCGGTACTCAGATCTACACCGAGGCGCAACTCGCCGCGACCGGGGTGAAGCCGATCTTCGCCGGGCCCTATGGCGCACAACCGAATCCGCCGGCAAGCACGCCGCCGGCTCCACCGACGGGAGGGGGTGGCTAAATGCTGACGCGTTTTGTCCGGACCCAGCTGATCATCTTCACGATCGCCTCGATCGTCGGTGTCGGGGTCATGCTGTTCGCGTACATCCAGGTCCCCACCCTGCTGGGACTGGGGCGTCTGACCGTCCAGCTGGACCTGCCGGCCACTGGCGGTCTCTACCAGTTCAGCAATGTCACCTATCGCGGCCTGCAAGTCGGCAAGGTCACCTCGATCGAGTTGACCGACTCCGGCGCCAGGGCGACGTTGTCATTGGACAAGTCGCCGAAGATTCCGGCTGACCTCAAGGCCGAGGTACGCAGCATGTCGGCAGTCGGTGAGCAGTACGTCGAACTGTTGCCGCGCAACGACAAAGCACCCTATCTGCAGGATGGCTCGGTCATTACGGTCGGCAATACGTCGATCCCGCAATCAGTGGGACCGATGCTCGACCAGGTCAGCAAGCTGGTCGACAGTATTCCGAAAGAGAAGCTGAGCCAGCTGCTCGGGGAATCCTACGAGGCCTTCAACGGCACCGGCTACGACTTCGGTTCGCTGATCGACTCGGGTGCCACGATCACCCGGGATGCGAACGGAATATCCGACAACACCCGTGCCCTCGTCGACGACGCACGTCCCTTCGTCGCGGCGCAGGCGCAGACCACCGATTCGATTCGGACGTGGGCCAAGAGCCTGGCCGGCATCACCGAGCAGGTCGCGAACAACGACCCGCAATTCCGCTCGATTCTGCGTGACGGGCCAGGCTTCGCCCAGGAGACCTCGGCGCTGCTCGAGCAGCTAAAGCCCACGCTGCCAGTGCTGTTGGCGAATCTGACGACCTTCGGCCAGATCGGATTGACCTACAACCCGTCGATCGAGCAACTGCTGGTGCTCGTTCCACCGTTCGTCGCGCAGATCCAGACGTACGTGCACAGCAACAACCCCACCGGTCTGCCCAACGGTGACTTCGCGCTCGGGCTCGGCGATCCCGCCGCGTGTACGGTCGGCTTCTTACCGCCGTCGTCGTGGCGCAACCCCGCCGACACCACCGTCATCGACACCCCGGACAACCTCTACTGCAAACTGCCCCAGGATTCCCCGGTGGCCGTCCGTGGTGCGCGCAATTATCCGTGCATGGAGCATCCGGGTAAGCGCGCCCCAACGGTCGAATTGTGCAACGATCCCAACGGCTTCCAGCCGCTCGCGCAGCGTCAGCACGTCCTCGGCCCCTACCCGATCGACCCCGGCCTGGTTGCCCAGGGCATTCCGATCGACAGCCGGGCGTTGCCGGATTCCAACATCTTTGGACCGTTGGACGGCACCCCGCTGCCACCCGGGGTGACAGCACCGCCGCCGGGTGCGCCACCGGTGGACCCGCCGCCGCCGAACTTCGCCGGTACCGGTCCCGGTCCGTTGCTGCCCGGCCAACCCATCTATCAGACGCCACCGGTGACGCCGCCGGGTCCGGAGGGCAATATCGGCCCGGCACCGATCAACCTGCCAGGTCCGGGCAACATGCTGGCACCCGATCTTGTGCCGCCGCCCTCCGATGGTGCAGTGCCGCAGGCGGCGCCGAGTGCGTTCACCGGCGGCGGCCGGCAGGCGCCGGCGCTGCAGGTCGCCAAATACGATCCGCGCACGGGTCAGTACATGGGCGGCGACGGCACGCTGTACCGGCAGACCGATCTGGCCAAGCCGGCCACAACCTGGCAGGACATGCTGCAGAGCTGAAAGGGGTAGGTCCATGCGCGTAGTCCAAGCACTGACCGCCATTGGAGCGGCCGTCACAGTGGCCGGGCTCAACTGCGCAGCACCCGCTGCGGCTGACGAGCAGTGGGGTATCAACGGCACGTTCGTGATGTCGTCCAACGGCGAATGGGCGAAGGTCAACGAGCGCTTCGAAAACCAGCCGTCCGAGCGCAACATCTGGACCATTCAGAGCACCTGCATCTCGCCCACCGAATGCACCGGGACCGTGACCAGCGACGCGGGCTGGACCGCGCCGATCTACACGACCAACGGCTTGTGGTACGTCAAGCGCACGATTCCGAACTGGCGGTTCTGCGCTGATGGTGCGGCGATCGAGGGGTTCCAGGAGTACCTGATTTATCCCGTCGGTATCGACGGTCACGTTGACCCCTCAGCGGATGAATACACCGGTCGAAACCGGGTTATCGGCCCGAGCGGATCGTGCGGCCGCAACCAATGGCCCGTGATCGCGATGCCGATCTACATGAAAAAGCTGTAGCCGCTACCAGTTCCGAATCGAACACAGCGCACCCTTGGGCCCGCTGTTCCGCTTGACGACCTGACCGTTGATTTCCATCGTGCAGTTGAATCCCGCTGTTGCCTTGGGCAGCGCACCGGTCGCCTGGACGAGAACCATGCCCCACTGCAGCGGATCGGTCAGGGTGGCCTCGAGCACCCACGGCTTGTCCGGGCCGACAGTGGCTTCGACGTTCGGGCTGAACACGTACGGGTCGTGGCTGTAGTCAGAGAACGTGGGCGGATCGGTGTCCCGGTAATAGATCTCGGCGTTGACCGGCTTGTCGGCGGTGACGGTGTAGCGCACGTTGAATGCGGGCGGGGGCGGCGGATCACCCGGTGGGGGATCGTCGGCCAGCGCCGGTGACGCCAGACCTGTTGCGGTGCACAGCATGGCGAGGGTGGCGCAGATCGTCAATGAGGAGCGCATCGTCACATCCTGACCAGGCTGAACGGGTACGTGAAGGCGCCCCCGGGGGCACCGTCGCATCCCGCGTCGAATGTCGAGACCATCGATCCACTGAGCGTGTTGGCGTCCCAGGTATAGACGTCGTGGGTGGGAATTGTTGGGCCGTAATAGATATCACCGCAGCGCAGGCCGAACGGATCGTCGATTGCCATGCTGTACTGGCCGTTGACCAGGTGGGCGTCGACGTCGGTCTGCACGGCCTTCGCGATCGGTCGCGGCAGGGTGAGGACGTGAATGCAGTCGGGGATGCTGTCGTTCGTGTTCGGTACCTTACAGGGGGTGATTGCCGACCACACCCAGGTGTGAAAGTCCCTGCGGTCGGGCATGATCAGCTCGTAATTGCCCAGGTACATCTCGGCGGCGGCGGGCGGGGCGAACATCACCGCGGATGCCACCAGGGCCGTGGTCATGACGAGCGATTTCAAACCGGCTTCCTCTACCTTCGGGCCAAGCGCCATAGGCTGCGAGATTGGCATTCTCGTGATCGGAGAATACTATCTCTGGGCTTTCCGGAGAAAGGGTTTCGCCGGTTCTGTCCGCCGTCAGACGAACTCGACGTCCGATACTTTCAACTGATCACCCTCTCGCACCAGGCTGACCACCACGCGCCATACCCGCGGTTGTTGATCTTCCTTCGGCGCATCCGGCCCGGTCCGCTGCGACGTCGCGGCGACCAGGACTGTTGCCGAGTCCTTGTCCATCGACTCGACCGCGGCGTTATTGACGGTGACTTTGGTGATGACCTTGGCGTCGGTAAGCGCCTTGATCAGATCGCCCGAGCCGTCTTCGAAATTCGCCTTGAACTTGCCCGTCGAATCATCGATGACCCGTTGGACGGTTTCCTTGGCGTGCGTGTAGTCCAGAGACATCAGGTTGACCACGCCCTGGCGGGCGGCCGCTGCGAACTCGGCCGAGCGATGCTGTTGCGCTTGGGCGTTGCGGTGTTGCCACCACATGTTGCCGGCGAAGCCGAGCGCGGCGACGACGACCAGCAGCGTGACGATGCTGGCCGCCACGAGCGGCCAGCGCACCCCTCGGCGGCGTTCGGGCGTGAGACCTCCGGCGGGCTCCGCTGGTTCGGTTACCTCGACTGCCTCGGCTGCTGCGTCCTCGGGCGCGTCCCCGGTGACGTCGTCAGCCGGCGTCTCATCGCGTGAGGCTTCCAGCTTGCGGCGCAATTCGTTTGCGCGGGCGCGGGCGGCCTCGGCACGTTCCTCGGCCGCAGCGGCGGCGGCCTCGGCGGCTTCGGCGGAAACGGCGTCGTCGGCGTCGGGTGCTTCGGATTCACTTGTGCCCGGCATGGGACCTCCTCGTCCATCACGGTCGCATGGCGAAGAGCGACGCTAGCACTGCCGGCCAGCATTCCACAGTGGCAGTTCCACCCTGTTGGGAGGTTGTCGCGGGTATTCGTCCCAGTTTCTTCTCTGAGCCGGAGAATTCGCTTACCGAGTATGCGAAAGTATTCGGGTGCGAATGACCGTGCCAGTTCTTGCTGCGGCCCTGACGGCCGGATTGTTGATGCCGGCCACGACGGCCTGGGCCGACCCTGCGGTGACGCCGATCAACGCCAATGAGTGCAATGACGCGTTCTGCACACCGGGCATCACTCCCGGTGTCGAGCTCGCTGCCCCGTGCAACAACACGACGTACTACGTATTCGGTGTCGACACCCGGAACAACTGGGGCCGGCTGATTTTCTGCGGTTCGCCGCGGCGCTACGCCCCGCGCTACTTCCGGTCGCCGCCGATGGTGGGCGTCAAGAATCTGAACGATGACTGCACGGGCTATGAGAATTCCGTGGCGCAGGCCCCCGATGGCATGTTCCTGTCGTGCGTCGCGACCGGCGGGGCGACCCGCTGGGTTCAGGGCGACGCCTGACCGACAGCCGCCGCCCGACGTCGGTCAGCCCCGCCCGGTGAACCGGACGTGGATATCGGCGAGCCCACGCAGGATGTAGGTCGGCTCGTAGTTGTATCGGCGGTCGTCGGCCGGTCCGTGGAATTCCTCGTCGATCGTGATTTCGCCCATCCGGTCCAGCATGCGCTCCAGGGACACTCGACCCTCGACCCGCGCCAGCGGGGCACCCGGGCAGGAGTGCGCGCCACGGCCGAACGCGATGTGTTCGCGCACGTTGGGCCGCCGGACCTGGAACTCGTGTGGATCGGCGAAGCGGCGCGGGTCGCGGTTGGCCGCGCCAGGCAGGACCATGACGACCGTGCCCGCCTTGATATCCATATCGCCGACCTTCGACGTCCGGCGGGCCAGCCGCGAGTCGCTCTTGACCGGGCTTTCCAGCCGCAGTGATTCCTCGACGAACGTCGGGATCAGGCTGCGGTCCTCGCGCAGCGCCTGCTGCAGGCCGGGCTGTTCGACGAGCGCCTTGATCGCGGCGGACAACAGCTTGGCGGTGGTCTCCTGGCCGGCGGCGAACAGGAACGTCGCGGTGCGGACCACGTCGATGATCTCCGGGGTCGACCCGTCCGGGTACTTGGCGGCGGCCAGCTCGGTCAGCACGTCGTCGCGGGGGTCGCGACGGCGGTCCTCGAGGTAGCTGCTGAACTTCTCGTCGAGGAACTCCAGCGGGTTGGTGCCGACTGCCCGACCCTCCAGCGAGCCGATCTGCGCTTCCGGCCGATCGGCGCCGAGCACGGTGCGAAATTCCTTGTGATCTTCTTCGGGGACGCCCAGCAGATCCGCAATCACCAACAGCGAGAACGGTTTTGCGTACTCCGCCAGGAACTCGCTGCGACCGAGCGAGATGAACTCGTCGAGCTGGCGATCAGCCAGCCGCCACATGAAGTCTTCGTTCTCCTTGAGCCGCTTGGGGGTGAGTAGACGGCTGAGCAGCGAACGAGCCTTGGTGTGATCCGGCGGATCCATGGTCACCATGTGCTCGTTCATTGGGAAGTAGGACCGGTGCGCATCGATCTGCGCGTTCAGGTCGTCGCCCTCAGGGGTGAACGGCAGGGGCGGGAACGGACCGCCGAGGGCCACGATGTTCGAGAAATCCTCGGGATTCTTGTAGACCTCGAGGGCCTCTTCGTACCCGGTGACGGCCACGAAACCGTGCGGCTCCAGCCGCACGGTGGGGCTCTGCTCCCGCAGGTAGTCGTAGTACGGATACGGATTGGCTACCAACGACTGATCGGTGAGGAAGTCAACGGTGGCGAAGTCGGTCATGAGCGTGTTCTTCCTCCAAGCGGGCTGATTGCTGTGCACCTGCTTAGCATGGCGTAAAGTGCGTGGTCAAGGCTGGATCTCATCGGCCCACGTACTATCGGCGTGTTCTATTGCGGAGTGGACGAGAACGAGGTGGACATGACATCGCCGCGGCGGATCGGTGCGCCCGACGCGAAGAATCGCATGGTGCTGCTCGATGCCGCCGAACAGCTGATGATCGAGGAGGGCTACGCCGCGGTGACCTCGCGTCGGGTCGCCGACAAAGCGGGCCTCAAACCGCAGCTGGTCCACTACTACTTCCGCACCATGGACGACCTGTTCCTGGAGGTTTTCCGCCGCTACGCCGACCAGGGCATGGCAGCTCACCAGCTTGCACTGGCGTCGCCGCAACCGTTGTGGGCGTTGTGGCGATTCGGGATCAACCCCGAGGCCAGCCGGCTGACCATGGAGATGGCCGCGCTGGCCAATCACCGCAAAGCGCTGCGCGCCGAGATGTCCCGGTACGCCGAACGTTTCCGCGACCAGCAGCGCGAGGTGTTCGTGACCGCCCTGGAGCGGCACGGGGTGCTGCCCGCCGAAGTGCCGCCCGTGGTCTGGTCGATTCTGCTCACCGGTCTGTCGACGGTGGTGATGCTCGGCGAGGCGCTCGGTGTCACGTCGGGACATGCCGAAACCCTGGAACTGGTCGAGAAATACCTGACGGTGATGGAAGGTCCGCCGCTGCCCGCCGACGATTCAGCTCACCAGTGGCGCAGTGAGCAGAGCGCGCCCTTGGGCCCGGAGTTCTCCGCGACGACGACTCCGTCGACGGCGAGTACGCAGTGAAAGTTCGGCGAGGTTCGCGATAGCCCGCTGCTGGCCGTCACCATCGCCCATTCGTCGGGGTTGGCTAGCTGCACGTTGAGCACCCACTTCTGGGTCGGGCCGACGTCGGCCTCGACCTTGGGGCTGAACACGTACGGGTCGTGGCTGTAGTCCGACCAGTTCGCCGGCTCGGTGTCCCGATAGTAGATGTCGGCGGCCCGGAACGGCTGCTCGGCGAACACGCTATAGGTGACCTGGTGCAGCACAGGCTCTTCGGCGCTCGCCGGCGCGGTAGACGCCGCCACGGACACTGCGGCCAGCGCAATCGCAGACCCCATCTGGACGAACCTCATGGCTCAGTTTTGCATGTGCTGGTCTTTGTCGGCGCCGTTTCTCGTGACGCGGCGGATAGGGGAGCCGTCCTACGGCTAACGGTCGGCAGTGCTGGCCAGCACCTCCTGGCCGTACTTGCCTGCGATGAAAGTCCACGGATCGGCGTAACGTCCGCGGCCTTCGTGCCGCCGCTGCGCGGCCAGCGCCACCCGCATCACCGGCCTGATCAGCGGGCCTGCCAGCCCGAGCACTGTCTTCAACGCACCGCTCTGCGACCCGGCCACCCAGGCCACGGTCTCGGGCCAGCTGTGCATTTGAAAGTCCAGCAGCGCTTGGGATTCCGTCGTGTCGTACCAGCCGGTGAAACTCCAGCCCCTTTCGTCGTCGGGGTCGCCGGGCAGGCTGGCCGTCGGGCCGAGGCGGCCCAATCCCATCGCCGACATCATGTCGTCTTCCACGTCGCGATGGGTGTGCACATGGCTATCGTCACCGCCGATCAGCAATACTTTGCCGGCGACGGTCTTGGCGCGCTCGACCCCGTTGGCGAAGGCCAGTGCGACATCGCGGGCGTCCACGGTGTGCAGCCGGTTGTCGCCCGGGGTCGCCCGCATCAACACCAGGTAGTCGTTGTTCATCGAGCCGGCGGCGTCCGGCGAGATCACGCCGGCCAGACGCAGCATCGCGTAGGGCAATCCGCTGTCGGTGATCACCTTCTCGGCCAGCACCTTGTCCTCGCCGTACTGGTCGATCGGGTTCACCGGTGTCTGCGGGGTGATCAGCTCGGGGTGACGATACGGATTGCGTGAGCCGTACACGGACGCGCTCGATGCCAGCAGCATGGTCGGCGGTGCCGGCAATGCGGCGGCGGCCTTGACCAGGGCCGTGGTACCACCGACGTTGATCCGGCGGGCGAGCTTCGGATTGCGGTATGACGCCGGGGCGAGCATGGCAGCCAGATGCACGATGTCGGTCGGCCGGTGCTCGGTGAGCAGTCGGGTCACCGCTTCGCCATCGAGCAGGTCGGCATAGACGGTCAGCAGCGTTCCGGGGTGCCCGGTGGACGCCAGCCGCGCCGCGACGGCCTCCGTCGCGGGCGTCTGCAGGTCGGTGGCGATAACTGTGTGCCCGCGTTGGAGCAGGATCTCGGCGCAGCGTGAACCGACCTGACCGAACGCCCCGGTGACCAGAACCGTGTGCCGCGCCATCAAACCATGCCTCGCTTTCGAGCCAGCCGCGCCGCGGAGTCCCGCAGCCGTGGTGAAATCCGTAGGGAGAAAAAGGGGTTGAAGACGTCTTCGCGCAGCCGGGTCAGGGTCGACGTCTTGATTCGCCACTGATCGTCGGCCTTCTCATAAGTCTCGTGGTAGTGGCCGTAGCCAGCAAGGTTGATCCCGGGGGCCAGCCGCACAATGTCGTTGAGTGCCCAGACGCCGGTCGCCGTGGACGACGACGTCAGCGCGATCTCCGGGGCGTGGACCTGATGCACGGTCGGTTGCGAGGGCTTGCCCAGGGTGGACCGTAGGAACGCGACGAACTCGTCGGCGCCGGTGATGAGAACTCCGCCGGACGGGGTGGTGTCGCTGACGAAGTCGTCGGTGAAGATTTCGCGCCAACTCGTCCAGTCTTTGGTGTCCAGCAGACGGCAGTAGCGCGCCTTCAATTGCTTGATTGCTTCGACGTCTGCCCAGTCACCCGCGTCGGTCATCTCGGACTCCATCTTCCTACTTGCTGCGGTTCATCACCCGATCGGCCGCGGCCCAGTGTTCGTCGGACACCCAGAGTTCGGCGAACGCGTTGATGGCCTCGGTGGGCGTCACGCCGGCGATCACCTTCTTGATCGGCGCAGCCGGTCGGTTCGCCAATGACCTTGCCAGCGTGCGCCATTCGTCGTCGAACGAAGTGCGGGAGACGACCCGGTCGATCAGCCCCCACCGTTCGGCCTCGCCCGCGGTGAGGACCGTGCCCGATCCCGCGAGCAGCAAGGCCTTGCCCTTGCCGACCAGTGCGGCCAGCCGCTCGGCGCCGCCCCAGGCCGGCATGATCTCCAGGGACACCTGGTTGAAACCGATCTTGATGTCGTCGGCGGCCACCCGGATGTCGGCGGCCACGGCGACTTCGGCGCCGCCACCGAGGGCATGACCGTTGAGCGCGGCGATCACGGGGGCGGGGAAGCCGGCGATGCGGTCACAGATGGCACGCATCCGGGACGCCATCGCGGCGGCCTCCTCGATGGTGCGCAGCGCGCTGAGTTCCTTGAGGTCGCCACCGGAGACGAAGGCCCGATCCCCGCCGCCGCGGATGACCATGGCCTGCGCGCCGGCCGCGGCGTCGAGGGCTTCTTCGAGCTCGCCCATGGTCGACAGCGCGATGGCGTTGCGGGCGTGCGGCCGATCGATCGTGAGGACCACGAGCCCGTCGCTCCACTCCAGGTCGACCATGATTCGTTCTCCATTTTCGGTATTGGCATTCTCAACGACGGAGAATAGCATCGCCTGGCGGAGGTGCTGCAGTTGAGGAATATCCCGGTTGAGCTGAGCAAACGCTACATCGAGGAGGGCTGGTGGACGCCGGACACCCTCGGTGAGCTTCTCGCCCGCGGGCTCGCGGCAAGCCCCGATACGGGTTTCTGGGTGCACTCGGCGGTGCGGCCGTTCAGCGGAACATTCCGCGACGTGGAGATCCAGGCGCGCCGGCTGGCAGCCGGGCTGCGGGCCCGCGGGGTGGGTCCCGGCGACGTGATCGCCTTCCAGCTGCCCAACTGGGTCGAGGCCGCGGTGACGTTCTGGGCATCGTCGTTCCTGGGCGCCGTGATCGTCCCGATCGTGCACTTCTACGGCCACAAGGAATTGACCCACATCATCGGCACGGCGCGTCCGAAGGTGTTCATCACCACCGAGCACTTCGGCCACATGACGTTCCAGCCGGATCTGTGCACCGCCGTCCCGATCGTCGGTCTGGTGGGATCCGACTTCGATGAGCTTCTCGCCGACGAGCCGATGGCCGGCGAGTTGCACACCGATCCGGGCAACCCGGCGCTCATCGCCTTCACCTCCGGAACCACCCGCGATCCGAAGGGCGTGATCCACAGTCACCAGACGCTCGGCTTCGAAACCCGCCAGCTGCTGGAGAACTACCCGCCCGACCGCGGTCGCCAGATCACCGCGACACCCGTCGGCCACTTCATCGGCATGGTCGGGGCCTTGCTGATCCCGGTGCTCGAAGGCGCCCCCATCGACCTGACCGACGTCTGGGACCCGGGTCGCGTGCTGGAACTCATGGAATCCGAAGGCATGTCGATCGGCGGTGGCCCACCGTACTTCGTCACCAGCCTGCTCGACCATCCCAATTTCACCGAATCGCACATGGAGCGGATCAAGCATGTCGGACTCGGCGGCTCGACAGTGCCGGTCGCGGTGACCCGTCGGCTGGCCGATCGCGGCGTGCACGTGTTCCGGTCCTACGGCAGCACCGAGCACCCGTCGATCACCGGATCACGGCCGGACGCGGCCGAGGACAAGCGGCTGCTCACCGACGGCAACGCCCGGCCCGGCGTCGAGGTGCGGCTCACCGAAGACGGCGAGATCCTCTCCCGCGGACCGGATCTGTGCCTGGGCTATACCGATGACGAGCTCACCAGGAAGGCCTTCGACGACGACGGCTGGTACCACACCGGCGATATCGGCGTCTTCGACGAGGACGGGTACCTGACCATCACGGACCGCAAGGCCGACGTCATCATCCGCGGTGGGGAGAACATCAGCGCACTCGAGGTGGAGGAGCTGCTGCTCACCATGCCCGCGGTGGCCGAAGCGGTCGTGGTGTCCGCGCCGGATGCCCGCCTCGGTGAGCACACCGCCGCGGTGCTGCGCATCAGGGAGGGGCACGTCATGCCCAGCCTCGCCGAGGTGCGTGCCCATTTCGAGAGCTGCGGAGCGGCGCGGCAGAAGTGCCCCGAGGAGTTGCACGAGGTGGTAGGGGACTATCCGCGCACCGCCAGCGGCAAGGTGCAGAAGTACCTGGTGCGCAACAACTTGCGTTGAGAGCGCACCCAGAGCGAACTGAGCGCCGATTTTTCGCTCTCTTTGCGCTCTCAACGCCAGACTTCGCGCACTCGACGCACAATGTCGTGCTTTCGGTGCCCAGCGAGCACCCTGACGCGACGCCAGCCGACGCGGACGATGTACTCAGATCGGACGACGTCGTCGCCGTAGATGCCGCGATCCAGGCGATGCTGTTCGCCGTCGTATTCGACAGCGACCATAACGTCGGGCCAGCCCATGTCGAGAAAGTAGTGCGAATACCCGTCCTGCCTAAGCACGGGAATCTGAGTATCCGGTCGCGGAAATCCAGCGTCCATCAACAACAGTCGCAGCCACGTCTCCTTCGGTGACTGCGCACCGGCGTCGACAAGCCCCAGCAGTCTAGGCACTCTGCGCAGCTCCCTGACGTGCGGATGGTTCTCTGCCACCGCGAGGACGTCTCCGATGTCGAATTTGGTAGCCGCGGCCAGCGCGTCAAGTCGCTGGACAGCCTTGACCGCGGGCCCGCGTCTCGCGAGGTCAAACGCGGTGCGCTCGATGCTGGTGACGGCCATACCGTGCCGCGACGTAATCTCCGAGTCCAACAACGTGTCTCGGCAAATCTGCACGCCCGTTAGGGATTTGCGACCGGGCCAATTCACCTCGACGACGGCGTTGCGGTCCACCCACTTCGCGCCGCGCAACGCCGACGCGGCGACGCCCGCAATGACGCCCTCGCGCTGGGACCACAGCCAGGTCGCGACAATCCGGTCGCGCAATGATGGGGGAGCGCCCTTACTGGTGTAGACGTTCGGTAGCAGTCGCTGGTACCGCGCCCGCAGGTCGTACTTCGTAACCTTGCCCGCCGCGTATGCCTCACTGCCGATGAACACCTCCGCCATGGCTGGGAGGTTGGCAGATGACGCGGGTTCACGTGTTCACCCATCCACAGGGCGTTGAGAGCGCACTCAGAGCGAACTTCGGGCGAAATCTTCGCCCTCAATGCGCTTTCAACGAGAAGCGGCCAAGCCCGCCCGGTAGCCGAACACCATTGCGGGGCCCAACGTTCCGCCGGCCCCACCGTAGGCCCGTCCGGTCACCCCGGCCATCGCGTTGCCGGCGGCGAACAATCCGGGGATCGGCTTACCGCTGACGTGCAGCACCCGGCCGTCGCGGTCGGTCCGCGGGCCGCCCTTGGTGCCCATGGCGCCGATCCCGACCGGCACGGCGTAGTACGGTGCGGTGTCCAGCGGGCCGAGGGTCTGCAATGCAGGGGTGGGGGCGGAGTTGTCACCCCAGTAGCCGTCGTATGCGCTTGCACCACGGCCGAATTCAGGGTCGACCTCATTGGCGACGTTGTCGTTCCACGCGGCCAAGGTGGCGGCCAGCCCGTCGGCGTCGATACCGGTCTTCTCCTCCAGATCGGCCAGCGTCGTCGACTTGTTGAACCAGTCGGGTGCCTCTCCGCCGGGTTCGACGCCGAGGAAGCCGTACCGCTTGAGGTGCTGGTCGTCGAACACGATCCAGGCCGGATCGTTGACGTATCCGAACCGGGGGTCGAGCTGGTGGAACGGACCGGACATCGAGTTGTACTCGCCGGCCTCGTTGAGGAAGCGCTTTCCGGCCCGGTTGACGATGATGCTGCGCGGCCGGGTGCGCTCCAAACGCACACTGCGGCTGCGTGGTTTGCCGCCCAAGGTGTCACCGGGGATCTGGATGACGGGCACCCACCACGCCTCACCCATGTTGGCCAGGTCGGCGCCGTGTGCCATCGCCATGCGCAGGCCGTCACCGGTGTTATTCGGCGGCGACACCGGGCCGCGTAACGGCCCGCGCAGATAGGCCTCGACCAGGCGCTCATCCCACTCGAACCCGCCGGTGCCGAGAATCACCGCCTTGTTGGCTTTGACCAGGATCTCTTTGTTGCCCAGCGCGATCCGCACTCCGGCGATACCCGATGCCGAACCGACCAGCTCGACGGCACGGGCGTCGGTCACCGGGGTGACGCCGAGGTCCAGCAGCCCCTTGAGCAGGCCGGCGATCAGTGCGGTACCGGCGACGCAGTAGTCGCCGTCCATATCGTCGACGGCGGCGTGGATGCGGGCTCGGGTCTCGGCGTCGATGCCGACATTGCTGAAATCGATGGGGAAAGACGTTATGCGCGAACCCCATTCGCCGATCGCAGCTAGATCGAACGGCTTGGCGTTCAACGACCGCCCGCCGCCGGGCTGCCCACCCGGAAGCTCCGGCTTGTAGTCCGGGAAGCCCTCGGCGACCTCGAACTGCAGTGCACTGTGCGCCTCGATGTAGTCCAGCATTTCCGGGCCGGTGCGCACGAACGTCTCGACCAATTCGCGGTCCATCACGCCCAGCGATTGGGCCTCAAGGTATTTCAGCGCATCGTCGACGGTCAGCTCGCCGCCCGCGGCCCGGTTGTGTGCGGGAATCCATGCAATGCCGCCCGATACCGCGGTGGTGCCGCCGACCGTCGAGGCCTTCTCGAACACCGCCACCGACGCGCCCTCGGCACTGGCGACCAGTGCTGCCGTCAGGCCGGCTGCACCGGTGCCGAGCACCACGACGTCGGCTTCCTGGTCCCACGCAGGTGGGCCCGATAGGCCGGAGTCCCAGGTGTGCGCCATCGCCTTCACTCCTATTGCCGCACACGGGTATTGGCGTGTGCACTTATCGAACGCGGGTGTTCGTTGTTGTCACGCTAACGACGTCGCTCATGCGGTGTCAAGCGCCCGAACCGGCATTTCCCCAGTTCAGCGACGCGCTTAACTGAGCACCGCCGAAAGCCGTTGGGCCGCCGAGATGGCCGCTTCCCGGCCGTCCAGCACGACGTCTTCGCGGTGCGAGATCACGTTGATGCACGTGTGCGGCGAGCTGGGGGGCCGGTGAACCGGGACCGCAAGACCGTAGGTGTTGGGCTCGACCTCGCCGTAGGTGATGATCCAGCCCTGATCGCGGGCACGGGTCACCAGCGGGCGTTCGCCGGGCCGCGGTGGCATGCTGGCCAGCAGTGCGATACCGGCTGCGCCACGGTCGAGCGGATAGCGACTGCCCTCGTGGAAAGACAGCTGATACGACACCCGGGTCGGCACGATCACGGCGATCGCGACCTGTTGATCACCCTCGGCGACGAGCAGCGACACCGTCGTCCCGAGTTCGTCGGCGAGTTCCCGCAGCGTCGGCAACGACAGCCCGCGCACGTTGTTGTCGAATGACGCACCCAGCGCCGCCAGGCCGGCCGCCGCCCGGAACCGGCCATCCTCGGCCTTGGCCACCAGCCGATAGGAGGCCAGGGTGCTCAGCAGGCGGTAGGCAATGGTCCGGTGCACCCCGATGTGGTCCGCGACCTGCTGGATGGTCAGCCCGCCCTGCGCGGCCGCGACCAGCTGCAATGCGTGCAGGCCGCGGGCCAGGGTCTGTGACCCCGGGGCAGCGCTGACCGGGCTTTCGGTGGGTGTCTGCGTCATGTCGTCCCCGTGACTGAGGTGCGAAATCGGGATCGGGCCACCCGGAAGTGCCTTGACAGACGGCACTCCGAGAGTGATGCTCTTAAACTGTCGCACACCATAGTTCAATAATTACATATACCGCTTACAAAAAGCGAGAATCCCATTATCACCGAGGATAGGGGCAGCTGGGTGCCGGAGTTCGAGAGCGTCTGGAGCGATCTGCAGGGCGTTGCGTTCTCGCAGGGCTATCTGGACGTCGGCGGGGTGCGCACGCGCTACCTCCACGCCGGCGATCCGGCCAAACCCACATTGGTGCTGTTGCACGGATCCGGCGGCCACGCCGAGGCATACGTGCGCAACCTCGAGTCGCACGCCGAGCATTTCTCGACCTGGACGATCGACATGCTGGGGCACGGCTACACCGACAAGCCCGGGCATCTGCTGGAGATCCCGCACTATGTCGATCACCTCGCGGCCTTCCTCGACACCATCGGCGCGCGGCGGGCGCATATCTCCGGTGAGTCGCTGGGCGGCTGGGTGGCCTCGCGCTTCGCGGTCGATCACGCTGACCGGGTCGAACGTCTGGTGCTCAACACCGCCGGTGGTTCGCAGGCCGACCCGGAAGTGATGAAGAGGATCATCACGCTGTCGATGGCCGCCGCGGAGAACCCGAGCTGGGAAACCGTTCAGGCCCGGATCAAGTGGCTGATGGCCGACAAGTCCAAGGACTATGACGACATCGTCGCCAGTCGCCAGCGGGTATACCGGCAGCCGGGTTTCGTCTCCGCGATGCGTGACATCATGGCTTTGCAGGATCCGGAGATCCGGCAGCGAAACCTGATGATTCCCAATGACTATGGCGCCATCGAAGCCCCGACCCTGGTGCTGTGGACCAGCGACGACCCGACTGCCGACACGACAGAGGGCAGACGAATCTCGGAGATGATCCCGGGCGCGCGGTTCGAGGTGATGGCGGGCTGCGGGCACTGGCCGCAGTACGAGGACCCCAAGACGTTCAACCGTCTGCACATCGACTTCCTGTTGGGCCGGTGAGCATGAATTTTGACGTTGTCGTGGTAGGAGCCGGGCCGGTCGGCCTGACCCTGGCCAATGTTCTTGGCCTGCAGGGGGTGCGAACGCTGGTGGTCGATGAGCGCGACGCGCTGATCGACTATCCGCGCGGTGTCGGTCTCGACGACGAAGCCCTGCGCACCTTCCAGTCCATCGGCCTGGTGGACGCCGTTCTCCCGCACACCGTGCCCAACCAGATCCTGCGGTTCTACGACGGCAAGCGCCGATTGCTGGCCGAGATGGCTCCGCCGGATGCACGATTCGGCTGGCCCAAGCGCAACGGATTCGTGCAGCCCCTGGTCGATGCCGAGCTGTACAACGGTCTCACGCGCTTCGATCACGTCGAGGTGGCGTGGGGTCACCCGATGACCTCGATCACCGAGACCGCCGACGGGGTCACCGTCGAGTTGTCGCCTGCCGATTCCGATACCCGAAAGGTCAACGCCCGCTATGTCGTCGGCTGCGACGGCGGCCGCAGCGCCACCCGCCGGCTGATGGGCGTGTCCTTCGACGGCACGACGTCGTCGACCCGGTGGCTGGTCGTCGACATCGCCAACGACCCACTGGGACATCCCAACAGCGAAGTCGGCGCCGACCCGGTCCGCCCCTACGTCTCGATCTCCATCGCCCACGGCATCCGGCGCTTCGAGTTTCTGATCCACGGCCACGAAACCGACGAGCAGGCCGAGGATCCCGCGTTCGTCGCGGAGATGCTCTCGCGGTTGGTGCCTCATCCCGACAAGTGCGACATCATCCGCCGGAGGCTCTACACCCATCACTCCCGCATCGCGAGCTCGTTCCGCAAGGGCCGCATCATGATTGCGGGAGACGCCGCCCATCTGATGCCGGTCTGGCAGGGCCAGGGATACAACAGCGGTATCCGCGACTCAGCCAACCTCGGCTGGAAGCTGGCCGCGGTAGTCAAGGGTCAGGCCCGCGACGCGCTGCTGGACACCTATGACATCGAGCGCCGCAAGCACGCCCGGGCGATGATCGATCTGTCGACCACGGTCGGCAAGGTGATCTCTCCGACCAATCCGCGCGTCGCGGGCGCGCGCGATGTGTTGATTCGCGCGGCCTCCCTGGTACCCACGCTGAAACGCTACGTCCTGGAGATGCGCTTCAAGCCGATGCCGCGCTACGAGCAAGGCGCGGTGGTGCACAGCGAGCCGCGGTCACCGTCCTCGGCGGTGGGCACACTGTTCATCCAGCCGCGCGTCGACACCCGGGACAAGCAGAACGTCCTGCTCGACGACGTCATCGGACCTTGGTTCGCTTTCGTGTGCTGGAGCAACAACCCCCGACAGCTGCTGGGCGAGAGGGCCTTTGCCGACTGGAAGGCGCTCGGCGCCGTCTTCGTCGCGCTGCGCCCGACCACCCAGTTGCACTGGACCGGACACGACGACCCCGACGTCGTGGTGGTCGGCGACCGCACCGGGGCGCTGAAGGCCTGGTTCGACGTCCACGAAGAATCCGTGATGTTCCTGCGCCCCGACCGCTGCATCGCCGGTGCGTGCATCGCCCAGCGCACACCGGAGCTGAGCGCCGACCTGCTCGAGAAACTCACCCTGACCCCGGGAGGAGGCACCGATGCCACTGGCCCTCTGTTGCATGTCGCACAGCCCGCTGCTGAACCTTCCCGGCCCGTCAGCGGAACTGCTTGACGACATCTTTGCCCGGCTGGCCGAAACCCGGGCGTTTGTCGCGGAATTCGACCCCGAGCTCGTCGTCATCTTCTCCCCGGACCACTACAACGGGTTCTTCTACCGGCTGATGCCCCCGTTCTGTATCGGCACCGCCGCCTCCGGAGTGGGGGATTACGGCACGCACGCCGGACCGTTGGATGTGTCCGCTTATCTGGCCAACGAGATGGCGGCGGCGGTGTGGGACGCCGGCGTCGACGTCGCCCTGTCGTCGGCCATGGACGTCGATCACGGCACGGTGCAGCCGCTCGAGGTTCTCTTCGGGGACGCTGCGTCCCGGCCGGTCATCCCGGTGTTCGTCAACTCGGTCGCCACCCCGCTGGGGCCGCTCAAGCGCACCCGGGCGTTGGGCACCGCCATCGGGGAATACCTGCGCACGTTGGACAAACGGGTGCTGATCGTCGGATCCGGTGGGCTGTCCCATGATCCGCCGGTGCCGACGCTGGCGACTGCGCCACCGGCGGCGCTGGAGCGCATCGTCGGTGGGGCGCCGATGTCCCCGCAGGGACGTGCGGCGCGGCAGGAGGCCGTGATCGCCGCCGCACACGATTTCGCGCATGGGAACAGCCCGCTGCAGCCACTGAACCCGGATTGGGATCACGCCCTGCTGGACCTGATCGACACCAACCGGCTCGCCGAGGTGGACGGCTGGAGCAATGACTGGATCGCGCGCGAGGCCGGCAACTCCGCACATGAGATCAGGACCTGGGTGGCGGCTTTCGCCGCATTGGCGGCCCAGGGCGACTATCACACGCGGCAGCGCTACTACCGCGCTGCTCCAGAGTTGATCGCGGGTTTCGCGATCCGGACGGCGGTGCCGGCATGAGTGACCAGTTCGACCACTCCGTCGACGTTCTCGTCATCGGCTCCGGCGCCGGTGGGATGACCGCCGCGCTGCGCGCCGACGCGGTGGGGCTGGACACTCTGATCGTCGAAAAGTCGCCCAAATTCGGTGGCTCCTCGGCACTTTCCGGCGGTGGTATCTGGGTTCCCGGCGCACCGTCGCAACGCAGGGCGGGTTATTCGCCGGATCCGGACGGGGTGTTCGAGTACCTCAAGACCATCACCGGAGGCCTGGTCAGCGACGAGCGGCTGCGCGCCTACGTCGACACCGCCCCCGAGATGATGGAATTCCTGGAGAAGTCCAGCCGGTGGTTCGAGTTCGTCTGGAAACCGGGTTACGCCGACTACTACCCGGAACTGCCTGGCGGGTCCGAACGCGGCAGCACCATCAACGTGCCCGAGATCGATTTGCGCAAACTGGGCGATGAGGAGCAGAACCTGCTCGCGCCACTGGCGTTGGCGCCGAAGGGAATCTGGTTCGCTCCCAAGGATCTTCGCCTCTTCTACCAGGTCCGGCAGAACTGGCGCGGTAAGGCGGTTCTGCTCAAGCTGATCTGGCGGATGTTCCGGGCCCGGGTGTTCGGCGACCGGATGGCCGCGATCGGGCAATCGCTGATGGCGCGGATGCGCCTTGCGCTCAGGGAGAAGGACATCCCGCTGTGGCTGTCGTCGCCGATGATCGAACTGATAGTTGACACGGACGGCGCAGAAGGACGAGTCGTGGGTGCGGTGGTCGAACGCGACGGCAGGCCGATGCGGATCGGGGCCCGGCGCGGTGTGATCGTCGCCTCCGGTGGGTTCGACCACGATATGGCCTGGCGTCGCGAGCATCTGCCGGTGCTCGAGAAAGATTGGAGCTTCGGCAATCCCGCGGCCACCGGCGACGGTATCCGAGCGGGGGAGAAGGTGGGCGCCGCCACCGATCTGCTGGACGAGGCATGGTGGTTTCCCGCCATGTGCTGGCCGGACGGACGGTTGCAGTTCATGCTCAACGAGCGGATGATGCCCGCGCAGTTCGTCGTCAACGGCGCCGGCAAGCGGTTCATCAACGAAGCCGCCCCTTATATGGATTTCGCGCACGCGATGATCGAGGGCCAGCAAAAAGGCATTCAGCACATTCCGTGCTGGCTGGTCACCGACATCGCATCGTTCCACCGCTACGTGGTCGGCGGGCACCTGCCGATCCCAAAGGTGCCGTTCGCCCCGGTACCCACCGGCCGCAAGATCCCGCAGGCCTGGCTGGACTCCGGGATCGTGGTGGCCGCCGACACGTTCGGCGAGCTGGCCACCAAGATCGGTGTCCCGGCAGACGAATTGCAGCGCACCGCAGCCCGATTCAACGATCTCGCCCGCAAGGGCCACGACGACGACTTCAACCGGGGCGACAGTGCCTACGACAACTACTACGGTGATCCGACGCTGCCCAACCCCAACCTGGCTCCGCTGGGCAAGGCACCGTATCTGGCGTTCCAGATCATCCTCGGCGACCTCGGCACCTCCGGTGGATTGCGCACCGATGAGCACGCCCGGGTGCTGCGCGAGGACGGCACCGTGATCGGCGGGCTCTACGCCACCGGGAACGCCTCGGCCGCCGTGATGGGCCGCAGCTACGCCGGAGCCGGCGCCACCATAGGACCCGCTATGACGTTCGGCTACGTCGCAGCAGAACACATTGCCCACAATTCCAATCGAGAGGTAACCGCATGAAAATCTCGCTGTTCTACGAATTCCCGCTGCCGCGGCCGTGGTCGGAGGACGACGAGCACCAGCTCTTCCAGCACGGACTCGACGAGGTGGAGGCAGCCGACAAGGCCGGTTTCTCCACCGTGTGGCTCACTGAGCACCACTTCTTGGAGGAGTATTGCCACTCCACCGCACCGGAGATGTTTCTTGCGGCGGCAAGCCAGCGCACCAAGGACATTCGGCTCGGTTTCGGCGTGATGCACCTGCTGCCGAATATCAACCCGGCGGCCCGCATCGCCGAGCGCGTCGCGACCCTCGACCACCTGTCCAACGGCAGGGTGGAGTACGGCACCGGCGAGGGTTCCTCGGTGGCCGAGCTCGGCGGCTTCAACGTCGACCCCGCCGACAAGCGGGCGCAGTGGGAAGAGGCGCTCGAGGTGTCCATCCGCTGTATGACGGAGGCGCCGTTCACCGGGTTCAAGGGCGAGCACATCGAGATGCCGGCCCGCAACGTGGTTCCCAAGCCGCTGCAGAGCCCACACCCGCCGGTGTGGGTGGCCTGCACTCGCCCGTCATCGGTCGAGATGGCCGCGCAGAAGGCCATTGGCGCACTGAGCTTCGCCTACACCGGCCCGGAGGCGCTCAAGGAGCGGGTCGACGGCTACTACCGCGACTTCGAAGAGCAGGGCGCGCCGATCACCCCGGCGATCAACCCCAACATCCTCGCCATCGGCGGTGACTTGTCGATGATGGTCGCCAAGACCGACGAGGAGGCGCTGGCGCGGCTCGGTATTGGCGGCGGGTTCTTCTCGTTCGGCATCATGCACTACTACCTGACCGGTATGCACACCCCCGGCCGCACGGGGGTGTGGGAGCTGTACGAGAAGGCCGTCAAGGAGGATCCGACCCTGGCCTACGGTCCGGGGCGCGGGGCGATCGGTGGGCCGGAGACGGTGCGGGAGTTCCTGCGGGGTTACGAGGCCAGTGGCGTCGACGAGATCATCTTGCTGCTCAACCCGCGCAGCCACGAAGGCACGATGGAGTCCATCGAGATCATGGGGAAGGAGATTCTGCCCGAGTTCATCGAGCGCGACGCCGAGGCCGTCGCGGACAAGGCCAAGCGCCTGGAACCGGTGATCGAGAAGGTCGAGGCACGCCGGCGGCCGTCGGATGCACCGATGTTCGACGAGACCTACGCTTTCGGCGGATTGCCCACCGGCCGGAACAAGTTCACCGCCGGTGAGATTCCCGAGGCGATGGCCGAGATCAACGAAGGCCGGGTCAAGGCGGCCCAGTTGGAGAAGGAGAAGCGGGAGCAGGCCAAGTAGCCCGTGTCCACCATCGACGATCTTTTGCGGTATGACGGCCGTCGTGTTGTGGTCACCGGCTGCGCGTCCGGCATCGGCGCGAAGCTGTGCGAGCAGCTGACCGATCTGGGTGCTCAGGTGATCGGTCTCGATCTGCGCGAACCAGTGGCCGGGCCCAGTGAGTTCGTCGAGATCGATCTGGCCGACCCCGGATCGATCGACCGCGCCGCTGCCGCGATGTCCGGACCGGTCGATGCGCTGTTCAACGTGGCCGGGGTGTCGTCCGGGATCGGGAACCCGCTGCTGGTCGTCACGATCAACTTCCTGGGCGCCCGGAAGCTCACCGAAGCGCTGCTGCCCAAGCTGGTTACGGGTTCGTCGGTCAATCTCGTGTCGTCTCTTTCCGCGGCGAACTACCGTGAGAACCTGCCGCAGGCGGCCGGTCTGCTGGCGACGGGATCGATGGCCGAGGGCATTGCCTGGTGCCACGACAACCCCGACGCACTGGCCGACGGCGGCTACCGGCTGTCCAAGGAGGCGATCATCGGATACACGGTGAAGAGCGCCGTTCCACTGGGCGCCAAGGGCATTCGGATCAATTGCACCGGACCGGGTGTGACCGAGACGCCGATCCTGGACCAGCTACGGTCGGCCTACGGGAACGATTTCCTCGACGACATCCCCAAACCGCTGGGTCGGGTGTCGAACCCGGCCGAACAAGCCGCGGTGCTCGTCTTCCTGGGCAGCGGTGCAGCCGGTTACATCACCGGGCAGGTCATCTGGGCCGACGGGGGCAACATCGCCGCGCGCCAGGCTGCCGACTACGAGAAGGGATGACCAGCGTGGCCGACATGAGCGACTTCCGTCGGGTCGCCGACGACGTCCGGAACTGGGGCCGATGGGGCGACGCCGACGAACTCGGCACGCTGAACTTCATCACACCCGAAAAGGTCGCGCAGGCCGCATCAACAGTGAAGCACGGCAAGGTGTTTCCGCTCGGTGTCGATTTCGGTTCGTCGGGTCCGCAGGGAGCATTCCAATACCGGCAGAACCCCACCCACGTGATGACGATCGACGGCGGTGACGCCAGAACACTGATGGAGTACGGCCCCAAATGGCTGCAGAACCCGTCGGCCGTGCAGCTGAGCGGGTATAGCACCGCTGGGCCCATGCGCTTCAACGACGACATGATCATCATGCCGCTACAAGCCGCCACTCAGTGGGATGCGCTGTCCCATGTCTACTACGAGGACAAGCTGTACAACGGATTTCCCGCCGACTCGGTGACCAGCCTCGGCGCGTACTACCTCGGCATCGACAAGGTCGACGGTAAGGGCATCACGTCGCGCGGGGTCCTGCTCGACATCGTGAAGCTGCGTGGGGTCCAGACGTTCTGCGAGCTCGGCGAGCCGATCACCCCGGCGGAACTGGACGAGGCGGCCAGGACCCAGGGGGTGAGCATCGAAACCGGCGATATCGTGCTGATCCGAACCGGTTGGTGGGCCAGATTTTTGGAGACCGGCGACGGCACCGAGCCCGGCGCGGGGTTGGATTGGACGTGCGCGTCGTGGCTGGCTGACCATCAGGTGGCTGCGGTGGCGGCTGACAACCTGATGGTGGAGAATCCGGCTTCGGGTGTGGACGGCGCCATCTTGCCGATGCATATGCTGTGTCTGCGCGACATGGGGCTGATGCTCGGCGAGTATTGGAACCTCACCGAACTGGCGCTCGATTGCGCAGCCGACGGACGCTACGACTTCCAACTCGTCGCACCGCCGCTGTCCGTCACGGGAGCCGTCGGTTCGCCGGTCAACCCGATCGCGATCAAGTGAGCTATCAACATCGCACCGTCGTCGTCGACGGTTTGACAACGCACTTTCTCGAGGCGGGGGAGGGCGAGCCCGTCGTCCTGTTGCACGGCGGAGAATTCGGGGTTAGCGCCGAAATCGGCTGGGAGAAGCTCATTCCCAAGCTGTCAGAGAGTTATCGGGTGCTGGCCCCGGACATGCTGGGCTTCGGCGATTCGGCCAAGGTGATCGACTTCATCGACGGCCGGCGCATGCGGATCCGGCACATCGCCCGGTTCTGCGCGCTGCTGGGTATCGAGTCGGCGCATTTCGTCGGCAACTCGATGGGTGCCATCAACCTACTGGTGGACCTGACGTCGGGAGATCCGGTCCTGCCGGTGCGCAGCGCGGTCACGATCTGCGGTGGCGGCGAGATCCAGAAGAACCGGCACACCGCCGCCCTCTACGAGTACGACGCTTCCTATGAGGCGATGCGGGCCATTGTGGAAGCGCTGTTCTTCGACCCGTCGTATCCCGCCGACGAGGCCTATGTGCAGCGGCGCTACGACTCGAGCATCGCCCCGGGTGCCTGGGAGTCGTTGGCGGCAGCACGTTTTCGTCGTCCAGGACTGGAAGCGCCGAGTGCCCCGTCGAGCAAACGGGCCTACGAACGTATCGAGGTCCCGGTCCTGGTGGTCGAGGGCGCGGGGGACAAGCTGTTGCCGGCGGGCTGGGCAGCCGAGATCGCCGGGCAGATCACCGGTGGGCGTTCGGCTGTTGTCGACGGCGCCGGGCATTGCCCCCAGATCGAACAGCCCGAGGCGCTGGCCGCTCTGCTGCTCGGATTTTTCGCCGAGCAGACGCAAACTCGCACTATTTGAGGCAAATTCGTGCGAGTTTGCGTCTGCTCGCGGTTGAGAGGCCAGTGGAAGTTACTTCAAGCAACTGCCGCCGTCGACGGGCAGGGTGACACCGGTGATGTAGCGGGCCTCGTCGGAGGCCAGGAACAGTACCGCGTTGGCGATGTCTTCCGGCTCGACCCAGCCGATCGGGAGCGTGTGCATGAGCTGCCCGACGACCTTCATGTCCTCGGGGCCCGGGTTCTCCAGGTCGGGCCGGAAAAGCCTCATCGTGCCCTCGTTCATGAACAGCGGGGTGTTCACGTTGGTCGGGTGCACGGAGTTGACGCGGATGTTCTGTGCGCCGAGTTCGACGGCGAAGGTGCGCATGAGGCCGACGACGCCGTGCTTGGCGGCGACGTAGTGCCCGGTGTGCGGATAGGCCTTGAGCCCGCCGACGGAGCTGGTCAAGATGATCGATCCACCGCGACCACCTTCGAGGATGTGCGGCACACCGGCTTTCACCGTCTTCCACACGCCGCCGAGGTTGATGTCGATCATCGCGGTCCAGTCGGTTTCGCTGGTCTTGTCCAGCGTCTGGCCGCCGTTGCCGATGCCGGCGTTCGCGACGATGATGTCGAGCCGGCCGAGTTGATCGACGCCGGCGTCGACGGCGGCCTTCAGCGCGTCGTAGTCGCGGACGTCGACCTCGGCGGTATAGATCTGCCGGTTGTGGCCTTTGACGAGATCGGCGGTTTCGGCCAGATCCTCGGGGGTGGACGCGGCAATCAAGTCGACCGTGTCGATCTTCTTGCAGATGTCGACCGCGATGATGTCGGCACCCTCCGACGCCAGCCGGACCGCGTGGGCGCGGCCCTGTCCGCGCGCCGCGCCGGTGACGAATGCGACTTTGCCTTCTACCCGTCCTGCCATGGCTTTTCAGTCCTCTTGTCGTAGTTGGTGGATGTCAGGGAATGATCGTCGGCATGGCGTCCCAGCCGCGGACCGCAGTGGTCTGGGATTTGACGGCCCCTGCCCAGTCGACCTCCCACGTGGGGAAGCGCTTGAGGATTTCTTCGAGCGCGATGCGCCCCTCCATCCGCGCCAGCGCATTACCCATGCAGAAGTGAGTGCCCGCCCCAAAGGTCATGTGCGACTTCAGTTCACGGTGAATATCGAATACGTCGCCGTCGGGAGCGAACCGGCGATGGTCGCGGTTGGCCGATCCGACGAGCATCAGCATCGCCGAGCCCTCCGGGACGGTCTGTCCGTAGTACTCGGTGTCGCGAGCCACGTAGCGGGCGATCTGCAAAGCAGGCGGCTCCCAGCGCAGGATCTCTTCGACCGCCTGTGGAATCAGCGCCGGATTCTCGACGAGCTCGCGGCGCTGGTCCGGGTACTCGGCCAATGTCTTTCCGGCCCAGCCGATCAGGCGTGTGGTGGTCTCCGACCCCGCGGTTGCGATCACCGTCAAATAGAGCAACAGCTCTTCGCGGTGTAGTCGCCGTACGGTGCCCGTCTCGTCGGCGAACTCGGCGTTGAGCAGGTCGGTCATGATGTCATCGGATGGGTGCTCGCGGCGGTAGTCGATGAATTCGGCGAACACCTCGCCGGTGGCCAACAGATCGACTTCCTTTTTCTGCAGCGTCGCCTCGCCGTGGTCGGTGATCGCGCGCTGCCGGTCCTCCGGGATGCCGAGCAGCATCCCGATCACCCGCATCGGCATCTGCTCGCCGAGGTCGTTGACGAAGTCGAACCGGCCGGTGCCGACCAACGGATCCAGGCACCGGGTGGTGAATTCGCGGATCTGCGGCTCCAGCGCGGCAACTTTGCGAGGAGTGAACACTCGCGACAACAGGTTGCGGTGGATGTTGTGGATCGGCGGGTCTTCGAAAATCAAAGTGCCCGTCGGAATTTCCATCCCGGATTTGATGATTTCCAGCAGGGCTCCGCGGCCGGAGATGAACGTTTCGTGGTCGATGACGGCCTTGTTGACGTCGTCGAACCGGCTCAGCGCATAGAAGTCGAGCTCGGGGTTGTAGTACAGCGGCGCTTCCTCGCGCAGGCGCGCAAACATCGGATACGGATTGATGTTTTGTTCGACGTCGTAGGGGTCGTAATGCAGGTCCGTGTCGGCGCTGACGGTCACCAGGATGTTCCTCCCATGGGCCATTGGGTGTGAGCAACCATTGCAGTTCCGTTCAAACGGTGTCAATGCCATGTACGGAATGTGTGAGGTTTGCTGGCCAAGTGAGAGAACCTGGTTCTCAACTCGCTCGTTTGGGCGCGCTAATCGGTTTCTGGCGTTCGCGCGATCGACTGCGCAGTCGCGGCTTCGGGGGTGCGCCCTACCACATTTAAATCAACCGCTTGACGTCGGTCGGATGCAGCGAGTTGACTGCGTACGCACACCGGATCGGCGTGCAGACGAGAGGGATTGGGCCGTCATGGGCAACGAATTGGCAGGCAAGGTCGCGGTCGTCACGGGGGGCGCATCGGGACTCGGCGCCGGCATCGTCGAGCGGTTTCTCGCCGAGGGCGCGACCGTCGTCTTTGGCGACATCGACACCGAAAACGGTCAGGCGCTGGCCGACACCCATCCCAAGGCGCTTTTCCTGCCGACCGATGTGGCGGTCACCGAACAGATCACCGCGCTGATCGACACCGCGGTCGAGAAGTTCGGCGGACTCGACGTGATGGTCAACAATGCCGGCGTTTCGGGCCGGATGCATCGGACTTTCCTCGACGACGATCTCGTCGACTTCGACACGATCATGAACATCAACCTGAAGGCCGTCATGGCCGGCACGCGCGACGCCGCCCGGCACATGAAGACCAGCGGCGGATCGATCATCAACCTGACGTCGATCGGCGGAATCCAGGCCGGCGGCGGGGTGATGACCTACCGGGCGTCCAAGGCGGCGGTCATCCACTTCACCAAATGCGCGGCGATCGAACTGGCGAACTACGAGGTGCGGGTGAACTGCCTTGCGCCGGGGCATATCCGGACGGCAATCGTGTCAAAGTCCGCCCACGGCATGGACGCCGAGCAGGTCGCCAAGTTCGAGGCGGGCATCCGGGCGACCATGCGGGCCGACCGGCCGCTGGAGCGGGAGGGGACCGCGGCAGACGTGGCGGAGGCCATTCTCTTCTTCGCCGGCGACCGCTCGCCCTACGTGACCGGCACGGTTCTGCCGGTCGACGGCGGCACCGCGGCGGGCAAACCGGTTCCGAAGAAAAAGGCGCCAGAGAATCCTTAAATCAATCGCTTGACTTAATCATGATCACCGAGTTGACTGGCCACCGATGACGACCGCAACTTCTCCTTCTCGGGGCGCCCGCACCGATCGGGCCAGCCTGACCCGTGAGGCGATCCTCGCCGCCGCCGAGCGGCTGTTCGCCGAACACGGTGTCTTCGCGGTGTCGAATCGCCAGGTCAGCGAGGCGGCAGGGCAGGGAAACAACGCCGCCGTCGGCTACCACTTCGGCACCAAGATGGATCTGGTCCGCGCGATCGAGCACAAGCACGCCATTCCGGTGGAGAGGCTGCGCGAGCACCGCGTCGCGGAGATGACGGACGACTCCGACCTGCGCGAGTGGGTGGAGTGTCTGGTGCTTCCGCTGACCGATCACCTGACCGCGATGGGCAACCCGACCTGGTACGCGCGGTTCGCTGCGCAGGTGATGGCCGACCCGGCCTACCAGCAGACCGTCAGCCGCGACGCGCTCACCTTGCCGACCCTGGTCACCGTGCTCGAGGGCATCAACCGCTGCCTGCCCGACCTGCCGGCCCACGTCCGCGCGGAACGCAAGATCATGGGCCGCAACCTGCTGATCCACACCTGCGCGGAATACGAGCGGGCCCTCGCAGTGGGCGCATCTTTGCCCGTAACCAATTGGCGCACAGCCGCTTCCGGGCTTGTCGACGCGATCGTCGGGCTGTGGCTGGCCCCCGTGACACGACAGGGTTAACACCATGAAGGTCACCGTCGACCAGGACAAGTGCGTTTCGTCGGGTCAGTGCGTGCTCAACGCATCCGAGGTTTTCGATCAGCGCGACGAGGACGGGGTCGTCGTCCTACTCACCACCGAGCCACCGGTCGATGAGGAAGACAACGCGCGCCGGGCCGCCGCAGCCTGTCCCGCGCAAGCCATCTACGTCGAGGAGTGAAGCATGTCGGACACACTGACGTCTGACCCGACCGAGGCGGCCGCGGCCGTGCCGGACTATCCGATGGCGCGTGCGGCGAGCTGCCCGTTCGCTCCGCCGTCTGAGCTGCTCACGATGAACGCGGCCAAGCCGCTGTCGCGGGTGCGGATCTGGGACGGCAGCACCCCGTGGCTGGTGACGGGCTACGAAGCTGCCCGCTCCTTGTTCGCCGATTCGCGGATCAGCGTCGACGACCGCAAGCCGGGCTTCCCGCATTGGAACGAACACATGCTTGCCACGGTCGACAAGAGGCCGCGCTCGGTGTTCACCTCCGACGCCGAGGAGCACACCCGGTTCCGGCGGATGTTGTCCAAGCCGTTCACCTTCCGCCGGGTTGAGACGCTGCGCGACGTCATCCAGCAGGTCACCGACGAATGTATCGACGAGATCCTGGCCGGACCCCAGCCCGCCGACTTGGTCGCGAAGCTCGCCCTGCCGGTGCCGACCCGAGTCATCAGCGACATGCTCGGCGTGCCCTATGAGGACCACGAGTTCTTCCAGGAGCACGCCAACGCCGGCCTGGCCCGCTACGCGGCGGCCGACGCCATGCAAAAGGGCGCGATGACTCTGCACCAGTACCTGATCAACCTGGTGCGCAAGAAGCAGGAAGAGCCCGCCGAGGACGCCATCTCCGATCTCGCCGAACGTGTCACCGCCGGCGAGATCGACGTCAAGGAAGCCGCGCAGCTGGGCACCGGATTGCTCATCGCCGGGCACGAGACCACCGCCAACATGATCGGGCTGGGTCTCCTGGCGCTGCTGGAGAACCCCGAACAGGCAGCGCTGCTTCGTGATTCGGACGATCCGAAGTTCATCGCGAACGCCGTCGAGGAATTGATGCGGTACCTCTCGATCATCCAGACCGGCCAGCGCCGGGTGGCCGTCGAGGACATCGAGATCGGTGGAGAGACCATCAAGGCCGGCGAGGGTGTGATCCTCGATCTGGCCCCGGCCAACTGGGATCCCGCCATGTACCCCAACCCCGGCACGCTGGACCTGACCCGTGATGCCAGCCAGCAGTTGGGATTCGGTTACGGCAGGCACCAATGTGTCGGCCAGCAGCTGGCCCGTGCCGAGATGCAGATCGTGTTCCCCACCGTTCTGCGCCGCATGCCCGACATGAAATTGGCGATCCCGTTCGAGGAGGTGCCGTTCGCGGAAGACCACCTCGCCTACGGCGTTTACGAAGTCCCCGTTACCTGGTAGCCACCCGAACGCACCTTCCACCGCCCCGATCGGAGACCAGAATGACCAGCCCAACAGCCACGCTCTATCCGCCCGAAGGTTTCGGTGCGCCCAAGAACCGCCACGGCCATGCTACCGGCGGGGTCGTGGGCCTTCCGGCCGGGACCGAGATCTTCTCGGCCGACAACCACATCTCGGTGGCCGACGACATCTTCTACGACCGGTTCCCCGAGGAACTCAAGGGTGCCGCCCCACGCATCTGGTACGAGGACGGCGCCTACATGGTCGGCATGAAGGGCAAGGCCTGGACCGGCGGAGACTTCGGCCGGGTGCTCATGCAGTACGACGACCTCGCCGGCGCGGCGTCGAACAACATCGAGGCCCGCATCCGCGAGCTCAAAGAGGACGGCATAGACAAGGAACTCGCGTTTCCCAACGCGGTGCTGGCACTGTTCCACTACCCGGACAAGAGCTTGCGGGAGCGGGTGTTCCGGATCTACAACGAGCACATTGCCGAGCTGCAGGAGCGCTCCAACGGCCACTTCTACGGCGTCGGGCTGATCAACTGGTGGGACCCCAAGGGCGCCCGCAGCACGCTCGACGAGCTCAAATCGCTCGGACTCAAGACATTCCTGCTGCCGCTGAACCCCGGTAAAGACGACGACGGCAACATCTACGACTACGGCAGCACCGACATGGACGCCGTGTGGGACGAGATCGAAGCATCGGGCGTACCGGTCAGCCACCACATCGGCGAGACGCCGCCGAAGACTCCGTGCCAGAACAACAGCGTGGTCGTCGGCATGATGGTCAACGTCGACTCGTTCCGCGAGCAGTTCGCCAAGTACGTGTTCTCCGGAATCCTCGACCGGCATCCCACCCTGAAGATCGGCTGGTTCGAGGGGGGCATCGCCTGGGTGCCCACCGCGTTGCAGGACGCCGAGCACATGCTTGCCTCCTATCGGCACATGTTCAACCACGAGCTGAAGCACCCGGTGCGCGACTACTGGTCCAAGCACATGAGCGCGTCGTTCATGGTCGACCCGCTGGGGCTGCAACTGATCGATCAGATCGGCGCCGACAACGTGATGTGGTCCTCGGACTATCCGCACAACGAGAGCACCTTCGGCTACTCGGAGAAGTCGTTGGCTTCCGTGGTGGAGGCGGTGGGTCCGGAGGCCGCCGTGAAGATCGTCAGCACCAACGTGCAGAAGTTCCTGGGCGTCGCATGAGCGAGCTTGCGAGCGAATCATGGATCTGACCACATCAACCCATTCCGGCGTCACCCAGATCGCTCGGACCGGGTACACGTGGCTGGACATCCCCGCCGAGCCCGACTTCGCCCGGATGCGCAGCGAAGTCGGCGCGCGGCTGCATGCCGCGATGGCCGAGCAGGGCGTGGACGCACTGGTACTACTGGGCAACGGCAACGTCATCTACGCCACCGGTATCAGCTGGCCGCTGGCGGACGCCGGGTTGTCGCATGTCGAACGGCCGGTGGCGGTGGTCCTGGCCGACGACGAGCACCCGCACCTGTTCTTGCCGTTCCGCGAGGGCGCGGTGAACCAGGCCGGCCTGCCCGATGATCATCTGCACGGGCCGGTCTATCTCGAATTCTCCGAAGGTGTGGCGGAATTCGCGAAGATCCTGGCCGGACTGGTCCCGGCGGGTGCGACGGTCGCGACCGATGAGTTGACCGGGGCGATGCGACGAGCCGGCAGTGCGCTGTTCCCCAGCGCGCCGGTGGACGCGGCCCCAGTGATCGGTGCGGCGAAGCTGGTCAAGACCATCGACCAGATAGCCTGCATCCGGCGCGCCTGCCAGATCACCGAACTGGCCATCGCCGAGATTGCGAAGTCGCTGGCACCCGGTGCTCGTCAGATCGACCTGTCTGCCGAATTCGTCCGTCGCACATTCGAACTCGGCGCGACCACGAACATGTTCGACTCGATCTGGCAGGTCATGCCCACCTCGAAGGCGCAGGGAACCTGGACCACTACCGGCGATCTCGCCCTACCGCTGTTGACGACCGAGCGCGAGCTGGCACAAGGCGACGTGTTGTGGACCGACGTGTCCATCTCCTACCACGGCTACTGCTCCGACCACGGGCGCACCTGGATCGTCGGTCAGGAACCGACCCAGGCACAGCAGCGCCAGTTCGAGAAATGGAGCCGGGTTGTCGACGGGGTGCTGGCCGTGACCAAGGCCGGCGCCACCTGCGGTGACCTCGGGCGCGCGGCGATCGCCGCCGCCGGCGGGGAAAAGCCGTGGCTGCCGCATTTCTACCTCGGTCATGGAATCGGCACGAGTGCGGCCGAAATGCCGATGATCGGAACGGATCTCGGCCAGGAATGGGACGACAACTTCGTCGTCCCGCCCGGCATGTTGCTGGTGTTCGAGCCGGTGGTATGGGAGGACGGCACCGGCGGCTATCGAGGCGAGGAAATCGTCGTCGTCACCGATGGCGGCTGGATGCCGCTGACCGCCTATCCATACGATCCGTACGAGGTGCCCAATGGGAATTGAGATCGAGGCCGACGGCCGGGCGCTGCGGCTCAGCCGTCGCGAGCGCGCCTTGGCCCAGATGGAGGCCTTCGACCTCGACGTGCTGGTGCTCGGTCGTCAGGCCAACGTCCGCTACGTTTCCGGAGCCCCGCAGCTGTGGGTGGTGGGCACTCGCCCCTTCGGGCCGATCTGCGAATTTGTGCGCGCCACCGGCGAGATCCATCTCAACAGCACGTGGGATGAGGGCATTCCCGAGGAGATCCCGCACGAGAATCTGTACGGGTTCGCATGGAACCCAATGACATTGGTCGAGATACTGAAGGGCATCAAGGGCGCCGATACCGCACGTCGAGTCGGTACCGACGCCCTGACACCGACGTTCGCCAAACTGTTGCCGATGGCGTTCCCGAACGCGGAGTTGGTGGACGCCGAGCAGGCCATGCAGGCTGCCCGCCGGGTCAAGACTCCCGAGGAGGTGCAGGCGTTGCGGCACGCGCTGGCGATCGCCGAGAAGGGCCTGGCCACGGGTGTGGCTGCTTTGAGTCCGGGGACCACCACGAAGGCCATCACCGCTGCGGTGCTGGAGGCGGAGGCCGCCGGTGGGGTGAGCACCCCGGCAACCCAGGAGGCCGCCTGGGTGACGTCGAAGGAGCATCCGTGGCGCCGCGCCGAGGGCGGTGATGTGATCCGCGAGGGTGACCTGGTGGTGTTGTCGGCCGGGGTGCTGGCCGACGGATATGTCGCCGAGGTGGCCCGCACGCTCTACGTCGGCGAGCCGACCGATGCCGTGCGCGGGCTCTACCGGCGCCGAGATGCTCTGTGGGACAGTCTGGTCGAGGCATGCCGGCCCGGCATGGCGACGAGCGCGTTGTTGGATGCCTACGCCCACGCCGGTGAGCAACTACCGGTCATGCCGGTGGCGCACGGCCTCGGTCTCGGATTCGACCCGCCGGTCGTCTCGCCGCAACTGCGGGCCACTGCCGACGCCGAACTGCTGGCGGAAGGGATGCTGCTCGCCGTCACCGCCCATGTCTGGGCGGAGTCGGTCGGATCGGTGATCACGCGCGACGCAGTATTGATCACCGCCGACGGATGCGAGGTCCTGACGTCTAGTCCGGCGTGGAGCGCCGCGGCGAGCGTCGCTACGAGCAATGGCTGAGGCCAAGCGCCCGTCGGCCGAGGAGATCATCCGCTACGAGAAGAACCAGAAGACCAAGATCGCCACGATCACCGTCAACCGGCCCGACTACCTCAACGCTCCGACCGCCGCTGCGCGGCTGCGGTATTCGGACCTGCTCTATCAAGCAGGCGTCGACGACCAGGTGAAGGTCCTGGTGATCCGCGGTGCAGGTGAGGACTTCGGTAGCGGCGCCGACCTGCCGGAATTCATGGAGCTGCAGAACGCTCCCGACGACGGGCCGCGGCTCTCGGAGTTCCGGATGGCGCCCGGCGAGGTGAAATACCCTCCGAGAGGAACGTTTCGGCGCGGCGCATCGGTGGGCGCCTGGTATGCCAGCCCGCAGTCCGGCATCCGGACCCTACAGGACTTCAAGAAGATCTCGATCCTGGAAGTCAAGGGCTACTGCTACGGCTGGCACTTCTACCAGGCGGCCGACGCCGACCTGGTGATCTCGTCGGACGATGCGCTGTTCGGCCATCCGTCGTTCCGCTACTACGGCTGGGGCCCCCGGATGTGGTGGTGGACGCAGATGATGGGCATCCGCAAGTTCCAGGAGATGGTCTACACCGGGCGGCCGTTCACCGCCGCCGAGATGTACGAGTGCAACTTCCTCAACAGCGTCGTGCCGCGCGAGGAACTCGAAGCTGAGGTCGAGAAGTATGCGCTGGCGTGCGCGCGAAACAGGCCCACCGACACCGTCTTTCAGCAGAAGATGTTCTTCGAGGTGTTCAAGCAGTTCCAGGGTGAGTACCTGGGCAGCCTGCTCGGCAGCACCTTCGAGTCGCTGGGTGGCGTGGCCGCCCGCGACGAGGACGAGTTCGACATGCACGAGGGTCTCGACACCGGCCTTGCCGGTGCGGTGAAGGACAACGACAGCAAGTTCCCGCCGCAGTGGCGGTTGTCGAAATCCGGCCGCAAGAAGGCCGAGACCGAGACCAAGTCCAAGAAGAAGAAGAAGAAGTAACGCGATGGCCGACTCACCCCTGACCGGTTTCGTCGTGGTGGACCTGTCGACGGGTATCCCCGGCGGCTACTGCACCAAACTGCTGTCCGACGGGGGTGCGGAAGTGGTCAAAGTCGAAGCCCCCGAAGGGGACCCGCTTCGACGATGGTCAGCCTCGGGTGCGTCGATCGGCCAGGGCGAGGACGGCGCGCTGTTCAGCTTCCTGGCCGGCGGCAAACGCAGCGTGGTGGCCGACCCGACCGTGGCCGGCGACCTGGCGTTGGTGACCGACCTGCTCGCCTCGGCGGACGCCGTGGTGTGGTCGCCGAGCTCACCACTATCCGACCAACTGGCTCCGGCCACACTGCACGCCGCGCATCCACACCTGATCGTCGCCGCGATCACGCCGTTCGGCCTGCACGGCCCCTGGAGTGAGCGTCCCGCAACGGAATTCACGCTGCAGGCCTGGTCTGGCGGCATCGTCGGGCTGGGCCGTGGGGCGCCGGATCGCGCGCCCGTCTACATCGGCGGACAGGTCGGCGACTATCTGTCGGGCTCGTACGCCAGCGCCGCGATCCTGGCCTCACGGATGCGCGTGCTCGGCGGCGGGCGCGGTGAGCTCATCGACCTGTCGATGCTGGAAAGCCATGTCCTGGGCCTGACGTACTACCCGGTGACCTACTTCGAGATGCTGGGCCGGCCGTGGCGGGATGCCCGAAAGCTGACCGTGCCGGGAATCGCCCGCGTCAAGGACGGGCTGGTCGACGTCGGCTGCGGCACCGCCCAGCAATGGTTCGACCTGTGTGCCATGACCGGTCACGAGGATTGGATCGACGAGGACGCACCACTCACGATCACCGAACAGGCCAACGAGAAGGCCGCTGAGCTCTACGCCTGGATGGCAGAACGCACCGGTGACGAGGTACGCGACCTGGCGACGGCGTTTCGCATCCCCAACGCCCCGGTGGCCACCCCGGACACCGTCGAATCCCTCGAACACTTCGCTGCCCGTGGATCGTTCGTCAACCACCCGGCCGGCTTCCGTCAGCCGGCCCACCCCTATCGGATCGCCGGCGTCGAGCTACGCCCGCCGGCACTCGCACCGCGACTGGGGGAACACACCGACCACTACCGGAACGCGCCGCGGAGCCCGCGGCAAGCGGGGGTGGAAGCAGATAGGTTGCCGCTGGGCGGGATTCGCGTCGTCGACCTCACCACATTCTGGGCCGGACCGTCGTGCACCCATCTGATGGCCCTGCTGGGCGCCGAGGTGATCCACGTCGAGTCCGCCCGCCGCCCCGACGGCACCCGGATGATCGCCGGTGTCCCGATGACCGAAGGCCAGTGGTGGGAGAAGCAGCCGATCTTCGCGGCCTTGAACACCACCAAGAAGGACGTCACGCTCGACCTGGGTACCCAGCGGGGCCGGGAGCTGTTGCGCCAGTTGATCGCCACCGCCGATGTGGTCGCCGAGAATTACACCCCGCGGGTCCTCGATTCTCTCGGCCTCGATTACGCCGCAGTACAACAGATCCGGCCCGACGTTGTCATGGTCCGGATGCCCGGATTCGGGCTCGACGGTCCGTGGCGGGACAACCCGGCCTTCGCCTACGTCATCGAGGCGGCGGCCGGCATCAGCTGGCTCACCGGCTACCCGGACCGGAATCCTTATGAGCCGTATTCCCTTGGTGATCCCAACGCCGGACTGCACGCGCTCAACGCCGTGCTGCTGGCGCTCGAGCACCGCAGGCGCACCGGCGAGGGCGTGCTGATCGAGGCGGCCATGGTGGACGCGGCGCTCAACATCGCCGCCGAACAGATCATCGAATACAGCGCCTACGGTGCGGTTCTGGAGCGTGCGGGCAACCGGGGGCCGACCGCATCGCCGCAGAACCTCTACCTCACGAACGACATCGACGAGTTCGGCCGCGACGACTCCTGGGTCGCCATCGCCGTCGCCACCGACGAACAGTGGCGATCACTACGCCAAGCACTGGGCGATCCGGACTGGGCCGCCGATCCCGACCTGGCCACCGCCGGTGGCCGCCGTGCCCGCGAGGACTTCATCGACGATTTCATCGGCGCCTGGTGCCGGGAGCGCAGCGGCGACGAGATCGTCGCAACCCTGTGGCCTGCTGGGGTTCCGGTCGCCAAGGTGATGCAACCCCACCGGCAGCCCGAACTCGAACAGCTCACCGCGCGCGGGTTCTTCGAAGTGCTGGATCACCCGGTCAATGCGGCGGCCCGGTTCACCACGATGCCGTTCCAGCTTTCCCGCGGATCGCGGCCCGTACACAGGTCGTCGGCACCCCTGCTCGGCCAGCACAACCACGAGATACTCACCGAACTCGGCCTGTCGGCCGACGAGATCACCGCGCTTGAGGCGGACGGAGTGATTGGTACCTCGCCCGCGTAAGGGAAACTATGGGCGCCCAGTGATCGCGGGGGTGACCAGTTCCAGCAGCCAGCCGCCCCATTCGGCGTCGGCGCGTGTGCCCGGCAGCGCCAGCGCCGTCGAGACGGTCACCAACAGGCCGGTGGCAAAGAATGTGCGCACGCCCATTGCGTCCGCCCCGGTGAGCTCAGTGACCTTGTGTTGCAACGCCAGATACCGCGCCGCGACGTCCTCGCGCACGACCGTGTCGCCGGCCGCGGCATAGGCGTGCAGCATCACGAGCGCGACGGTGCGGTCCCGTTGCAGCAGCCGCCGGTAGGCGTCACCGAGCGCCACGAGCACCGGTCCGGATTGCTCCTGGTGTGCCGTGGCAGTGGAGACGAACACTTCGGTGACGCGATCGAAGACCCACGCGGTGACGTCCAGGAACAGCGCGCGTTTGGAGCCGAACATTTGCACGACACGGGGATGGGAGACCCCGGCGCGGGCGGCGATGGCTTCCAGGCGCGTTCCCGCCAGGCCGCTTTCGGCGAATTCCGCGGCGGCAGCGCCGATGATCTCCTGACGGCGGACCGCTGCCGGCTTGTGCACCCGAGGTTCCTGCGCCGTCACCGGTCCGAGTCGCGGATTTGGCGCTTGACGAGGTCGTTGTCGTAGAGGCACCGGTAGGTGGTGATCAGTCCGTCTTCGCCGAACTCCAGGCGATCATCACCGTGGAACTCGACCACCCGGCCGGAACGGGCGAAGGTGCCGGTGAACTTCCACGCCACCAGCACGGCGCGCCGATGCACGTCGGCGAACAACCCCTCAAGGGCAAACGTGTTGTCGGGGAAGGCCCGTGCCATTTCGGTCACGAAGCCCTTGATGGCGTCACGCCCGTGCACCGTCTCGCCAAGGGCCGGCTCGTCGTACACGAGGTCTTCGGCGCACAGCGCGGCGACCGCGTCACTGTCGTGATCGTTCCACGCGGTTGCCCATCGCAGGCAGAAGTCCTCGACTGCTTTCGGATCGGAAATCGCGGCAGGGCTGATAACGGTCATGTCACCAACTTACTGGTTTGTAAGAAATGAGGCAATGCCCGCATGTGGGCCGAGATGTATTGCCCCGGCCCTCCTGTGAGAATATGATTCTCGCTAACTGCATAAGGAGGATCTCATGGGTCAACTGTCGCACCGGGTGGACATTCCGTTTCCGCTGTTCGACGCGGACAACCATCTCTACGAGCCGCCGGAGGCGCTGACCAAATACCTGCCCAAGGACTACCAGGACCTGGTCCAGTACGTCGAGGTCAACGGTCGCACCAAGATCGCGCTGCGGGGCGTGATCAGCAACTACATCCCCAACCCGACGTTCTCGGTGGTCGCCAAGCCGGGCGCGTGGGAGGAGTACTTCAAGTTCGGCAACCCCGACGGCAAGAGCAAGCGTGAGCTGTTCGGTGAGCCGATGCGCGCCATCCCGGCCTTCTTCGAGCCGGCCCCGCGCCTCGAGGTGATGAACGAGCTCGGCATCGACCGCTCGCTGATGTTCCCGACGCTGGCCAGCCTCATCGAGGAGCGTCTGGCCGACGACCCGGTCGCCATCCACGTCCTGATCCACTCGCTGAACCAGTGGCTCGACGAGGTGTGGGGCTTCAACTACAAGAACCGCATCTTCACCACCCCGGTTATCACGCTGCCGATCGTCGAGAAGGCGATCGAGGAGCTCGAGTGGTGCGTCAAGCGCGGCGCCCGCGCGATCCTGGTCCGCCCCGCACCGGTGCCCGGCTTCCGCGGCCCCCGGTCGTTCGCGCTGCCGGAGTTCGATCCGTTCTGGGAGCGGGTCGTCCACCACGACGTGTTCGTCGGCATGCACTCCTCCGACAGCGGCTACTCGCGCTACACCTCGGAATGGGACGGCACGGTGCAGGAGATGCTGCCGTTCCAAACCAACGCGATGGGCATCCTCAACGAGTGGCGCCCGATCCAGGATGCGGTGGCGTCCTGGGTGATCCACGGTGCGCTGTTCCGGCACCCCAAGCTGAAGGTGGGCATCGTCGAGGCCGGCTCGAAGTGGATGTTCCCGCTGCTGGACTCCATGGCCGAGGTGTGGAAGAAGGCTCCGGAAGCCTTCCTCGGCAATCCGATCGAAGAGATCAAGAACCGCATCTACGTCAGCCCGTTCTACGAAGAGGGTATCGACCAGCTGGTCAACCTGATCGGCGTGGACAACGTGCTGTACGGGTCGGACTGGCCGCACCCGGAGGGGCTGGCCGAGCCGACCCACTACGTGACGGCACTGGAGCACCTGTCTGTCGATGATCAGGCAAAGATCATGGGCGGCAACCTGTCTCGCCTCGTCACGGTGTGACGCAGGCAGCCGGTCGGCGACCGATGCAGAGCGCGAAGCGCGATGAGGAGGAGCCGGCCAATCGAGCCTGAGTGGCAGACCATCCCCGAGATGGTCTTGAGCGCGGCGGACCGGTTCGGCGACTCTGAAGCAGTCGTCGACGGTCCGCTGCGTCTCACGTTCACCGAGGTCGCCCACCGAGTGCGATGTGCGGCAGGCGCATTCGCCGAGCTGGGCGTCGAAAAGGGTGACCGCGTCGCGATCTGGGCGCCCAATTCCGCGCACTGGATGATCGCGGCCTTCGGGGTGCTCACCGCCGGTGGCATCGTCGTCCCGGTCAGTACGCGCTACAAGCAGGCCGAGGCCGCCGACATCATCACCCGCAGTGGTGCCAAAGCCGTGATGATCGAGAAGGGTTTCCTGGGACAGGATTTCGCGACTCCGCCCGGCGCGCCCGCCATCGACCTGAAGTCCGGGTTCCTGGCGGCGGGCAGCCCGTTCGAACGGCCCGTCAGCGGGACCGATATCGCCGACATCATCTACACCTCGGGCACCACCGGCCGGCCCAAAGGCGTGATGATGAACCACCTGCAGAACCTCCGGATGTACGCCGAATGGTGCGATCTGGCCGACCTGCGCCGCGGTGACCGCTACCTGATCGTCAATCCGTTCTTCCACACCTTCGGCTACAAGGCCGGTTGCATCGCGACGTTCATCCGCGGCGCCACCATGCTGCCGGTGCCGGTGTTCGACATCGACCGTGTCGTCGAGCTGATCGCCACCGAGCGAATCACGATGCTGCCGGGCCCGCCGACGCTGTATCACTCGCTGCTCGCCGTCGAGGACAAGAGCAAGCTCGCCACGCTGCGCGCCGGGGTGACCGGCGCCGCCGACATTCCCGTCGAACTCATCAAGCGGGTGCACGAAGAGCTGCCGTTCCAGACGCTGGCCACCGGCTACGGCCTCACCGAGGCCGGCACGGCCACGCTGTCGCGGCCCGGCGACTCGTTCGAGGACATCGCCACCACCGCGGGCCTGCCGTGCGTCGGGGTCGAGGTGGGCATCGCCGATGACGACGAGGTGCTGGTGCGCGGTTACAGCGTGATGCAGGGGTACTTCGACGACCCCGGTGGGACGGCCGAGGCGATCGATGCCGACGGCTGGCTGCACACCGGTGACCTGGGTCGTTTTACCGAGTCCGGGCGGCTGAAGATCGTCGGGCGCAAGAAGGACATGTTCATCGTCGGCGGGTTCAACGCCTATCCGGCCGAGATCGAGGGCTTCCTGATGGAACATCCCGCCGTCGCGCAGGCGGCGGTCATCGGAGTGCCCGACGACCGGCTGGGCCAGGTGGGCAAGGCGTTCGTGGTGCTCAAGGGGGATTCCGCCGTCTCCGCGGAGGATCTGATCGGCTGGAGCAAGGACCGGATGGCCGGGTTCAAGGTGCCCCGGGTCGTGGTGTTCGTCGACGCGCTGCCGCTCAATGCGACAGGCAAGGTGATGAAGGACCAGCTGCGCTGAATTCGCCGGAAATACCATTTCCGCACTATGAAGTCGGAATTCAGGCAGTCATCCAGCCAGCGGGGCCGAGCGACTTTCCGCCTGGTGATAATCTCATTCTCACCGGATATCCCGCTTCGGCCGCATGTGTGGCCGCCGTCTCAGCGCTCGCCCGTACGCTGGCGGGATGTTTTGCTCTGGAGAGGAGTTCGACATGCGACGCATAGATGCTGCAACGCGCCGCGTGCCGGGCACGTGCGATATGTGTGAGTGCCATGGTGGCTGACGTCAACGAAGAGGCGGCGGTGCTGGCCGAGCTCGCCGAGGCCGAGGCGGCCGAGGCCGAGGCCCGCGCTGAGGCCGCGCGCGCCAAGGCCACCGCGGCTCGGCTGCGCGGTTCGGAGCCCGACGCGCAGGGTGACGAGCCCGCCGACGATACCGAGGACCTCGATCCCATCGAGGATGCCGAGCTTGACCAGCGCGGCTGGTGGCGGCGAATTGGTCTGGTGCTGGTCGCGGTGGCGGCGGTCGCGGTGGTGGCCATCGGATCGCTGGTGGTGACGGGCATGATGCTCGTCCAGCACCAGCAGGTCACGGCCCAACGGGAGCATCAGGCCGAGCTCGTCGACGCCGCGCGCACCGGCGTGACCGCCCTGCTGTCGATCGACTACAACCGTGCGCAGCAGGACGTCCAGCACGTGATCGACCTGTCGACCGGAACTTTCCGGGACGACTTCTCCCGGGGTGCCGACGATTTCGTGAAGACCGCACAGCAATCCAAGGCGGTGACGGTCGGTTCGATCAAGTCGGCCGCGCTGGACAAGGAAACCCCCGACGGCGGAGTGGTGTTGCTGGCGGCGTCCTCGACCGTGACCAATGCCAATGGGGCACATCAGGATCCGCGCGCCTGGCGGATGAGCGTCACCGTGGCGCGCGATGGAGACAAATACAAGATGTCGAATGTGGAGTTCGTGCCATGAGCAGTGAAAACAACGACGCCGAAGCAGCCGGCGGCGAAGTCACCGAGAGTTCCGCGACCGAGATCGACGCTCCGGAACCCGACAAGATCAGTCTGACGAAGGGCGACGGCGACGAGGCCACCGAGACCGAACTGCCTGGCGTCGAGTTCCAGGAGCAGATGGGCGGGCGAAAGGGCTCCGGGCTCCTGGTGGCAGCGCTGCTCATCGGAGTGTTGCTGCTGGGATCGATCGGCGCGGCAGCCTCGGTCTACTTCTGGCTCTACCGCGACGATCAGCGGGCTTTCGGCCTGAACCCCTTCAGCGTCGGCTCGGTCGACGCCCGGATCGCGGAGCGGCAGAAAGAGGTCAAAGACGCGGCCAGTGGCGGCACGGTCGCCCTGCTGTCCTACGCGCCGGAGACCCTCGACAAGGACTTGGCCAATGCCAAAGCTCACCTCACCGGTGAGTTCCTCAAGTACTACAGCCAATTCACCGACCAGATCGTGGCCCCGGCGGCCAAGCAGAAGGGTGTCAAGACCGAGGCGACCGTCGCGCGCGCGGCGGTCTCGGAACTGCATCCCGACAATGCGGTGGTGCTGGTGTTCGTCAACCAGGTGACGACGAGCAAGGACCGGCCCGATCCGGCGCTGGCGACCAGCAGCGTGGTGGTGAAGCTGACCAAGACCGACGGTCGTTGGCTGATCTCGGAATTCAACCCGGTCTAGGCGAGCGACGGTAGGAGAGGTCAATCGATGAGCGTGGCACTGTTGCTGGAGATGGCGGCTTCCGACTCCGAACGGGTCGGGGTGGTCACCGACGACCAGCGGCTCACGGTGGGCGAGCTGAACACCCTGGCCGACGGCGGGGCGGGAGTGATCGCCGCTTCAGGGGCGGGCAGCGTCGTCTACGTGGGCCTCGGCGGGGCCATGCTGCCGCTGTTGATCTTCGCCTCCGCTCGGGCCGCGCGGGCCTTCACACCGTTGAACTACCGGCTCTCCGGTGAGGCGCTGGCGGAGCTGATCGAGCGCCTGCCTGATCCGCTCATCGTCTTCGACGCCGAATATGCCGACGTGGTAGCGGGTTTGGGAACGGCGCGCCTGGAATCGCAGGAATTTCTGACCGCCGCCGCGACCGCCGAGCCGGCCGCGGAATTCCCCGATCCCGACGAGGTGGCGGTGGTGCTGTTCACCTCGGGCACCACGTCGCGACCCAAAGCCGTTGAGCTGACCCACAACAACCTCACCAGCTATGTGACCGGCACGGTGGAGTTCGCCTCCGCCGAGCCGGGGGATGTCGCACTGATCTGCGTGCCGCCCTACCACATCGCCGGTGTCGGTGCGGCGCTGTCGAATCTGTACGCCGGCCGCAAGATGGTGTACCTGCGCAAGTTCGATCCGCTGCAGTGGATTCGGCTGGCATCGGCGGAGGCGGTGACCAGCGCCACGGTGGTACCGACCATGCTCGATCGCATCATCACCGAGCTGGAGGCCAACCCCACCCCGCTGCCCGCGCTGCGCACCCTGGCCTACGGCGGCTCCAAAGTCGCGCTGCCCCTGGTGCGTAAGGCGCTCACGCTGTTGCCCGAAGTGGGCTTCGTCAACGCCTACGGCCTGACCGAAACCAGTTCCACCATTGCGGTTCTCACCCCCGACGATCACCGCGCGGCGCACGAGGCCGATGACGAGTCCGCCCGCAAGCGGCTCGGCTCGGTCGGGCAGCCCGTGCCCGGTATCGAGGTCCAGATCCGCGGCGACGACGGCACGGTCCTTGGGCCCGAAGAGGTCGGCGAGCTGTTCGTCCGCGGCGACCAGGTGTCGGGCCGCTACGCCGAGATCGGTTCGGTGCTCGACGCCGAAGGCTGGTTCCCGACCAAGGACGTCGCCTACCTGGATGCCGAGGGCTACCTGTTCATCGGCGGTCGTTCCGACGACACGATCATCCGCGGCGGCGAAAACATCGCGCCGGCCGAGGTCGAGGATGTGCTCGTCGAACACCCGCACGTGCGCGATGTCGCCGTCGTCGGTGTCGAGGACGACGAATGGGGTCAGATCATGGTCGCCGTCGTCGTCCCCGTCGCTCACATCACCCCGGACCCGGAGGACTTGCGCGCTCACGTGCGCACCCAGCTGCGCGGCTCACGGACTCCCGACCGGGTGGTGTTCCGCCACGAACTGCCCACCACGCCGACCGGCAAGGTGCTTCGCCGCCAACTGGCCGACGAGCTCAAGTCGCCGACTGCAACCTAGATCCAGGAGGACAACCATGATCAAGACCGGCACCCGGCTACAGAGCCAGGTCTGCGACACCCAGGTGATCGTCGTGCGCTCGTCGGACAGCCTCGACGACCTGCGCGCCGGTGGCGTCGCGATGATCCCGCTGGACGCCGAGAAAACCGAAGGGGCCCAACTGGATCCCGATTTCTCTGGCGGCACCGTGATGGGCAAGCGCTATGTCGACGCCGGCGGCGCCGAGCTCCTGGTCACCAAGGCCGGGGCGGGCAGCTTGAGCATCGGCACCACCCCGCTGGAGCAGAAGACCGCCAAACCGTTGCCGGCCAGCGACTAAGACGGTATCGGCGTGGACGGTATGACCCAGCGCCAGATCCACACGCTCGTCCTCGCCATGGACTACCGGGTTTCCGACCCGGGCCGGGTGTGGCCGGTGCTGCAGCGCAGCAAGCCCGCCCTGGTCGACCTCGGCGCCCACTTCGTCCTGGGCTACACCTCGACGCGGGATCCGGGCCGCGTCATGGTGACGATCTCGCTGCGCAGCAAGGAACCCATCCTCGAGGTGCTGCGATCGCGGGTCTTCCTCAACTGGTTCGACTCCGTCGGACTCGACGACATCCCCGCCATCTTCGCGGGCGAGACGATCGACAAGGTCACCATCGTCGAGCCGCCCGAGGGCGCCCCGCCCGGAGTGATCGTCGCCGCGATCGCCGCCGTCGACGATGTGCCGTCACTGATCGAAGGCGTCCACAACGGGCTGCCTCGGTTCGCCGCCGCCGGCGTTCGGGCCGTCCGCATCTTCCAGGCCTTCGACGACGATCATGAGCTGATGATCCTGCAGGAACTCGACGACGAGGAAGACGCGCTCGCCTGGGTGAACCATCCCGACGTCGCCGCGGAATGGATGGGCGGCACCGGAATCGGCGCCTATCCACCGGTCTTCGTCGGGCGGATGCAGCACATCATGCGCTTGGACGAGGACGCCTGAAGGTCGCATCGATGTTCGTCTGTCTGTGCAACGGTGTGACGAGTCAGGTCGTGGCCGAGGCCGTCGAAGCCGGGGCGACGACCACCAAGCAGGTGGCCAGTGTCTGCGGCGCAGGAGCGGAATGCGGCCGCTGCCGGCGCACCGTACGGGCGATCATCGAGGCGGCGGGGCCGGCAGAACCCAAGCGCCACAAGGGGTTCCTGCACAAGAGGTGAGCAAAGGACATTCAGCGGATCGGTGACGAACTGGAGATCGCCGCGGTGCTCAACCGCTACGCCCGCGCCGTCGACGACAAGGACTGGGACCTGCTGCGGTCACTGTTCACCGACGATGCCCACCTCGATTACAGCTCCGATGACCCACGCCCCAAACCAACATCGAAGCGTCACCAACATCGAAGCCGATATCGACGGTGACACCGCAACCGTCCGGGCGATGTTCTACGACCCGATGCTGCTGCCCGGCGCGACTGAGACAAGCGCATGCGGTGGCTACTACCACCACGTTATGGTCCGCACCGAGAGCGGATGGCGCAGCAGGCAGCTGCGCGAGGAGAACCTCTGGTTCACCAATCCACCGAGTGCGCGCATGCGCGGAGTTGACCGAGGAGGCCGAGCGGACATGAGTGGTGTCATCGTCACCGGAGCGGCGTCGGGAATCGGCCGGGCATCCGCCGAGGCGCTGATCGCCGACGGGCGCCGCGTCGCGCTGTGGGACATCGCGCCCGCGGTAGCCCAGGTCGCGGACGGGCTCGGGATGCCGCACGCGGTGGTCGACGTCTGCGACGGCGCCGCACTGAGCGCGGCCGTCGACGCGGCTGCTGCGGCGCTGGGCGGGATCGACGGGCTGGTGCACGCCGCGGGACGGGTCATTCCGGAACCGGTGGGGGCCTACACCGAGGAGTCCTGGGACGCCGTGCTCGACGTCAACCTGAAAGCTCAGGCGATCTTGGCGCAGCTGATCCTGCCGCATCTGCAGGAGGCCGCCCGCGCCGGCGCCGGACCGGCGATCGTCGGGATCTCCAGCATCGAGGGACTGACCGCCAACCCGTTCATCCCGGCGTATTGCGCATCCAAGGCCGGTCTGCTGGGGCTGACCCGCTCGATGGCGGCGCAGCTGGGGCCCGAGGGCATCCGGGTCAATGCGGTGTGCCCGGGGTTCATCCGCACGCCGATGCTGCAGATTGCCATCGACATCGACGAGGTGCGCCAGGGCTTCGAAGCCGCCGCGCCGCTGGGCCGGCTCGGTGACCCGGCCGAGGTTGCCGCGGCGGTGGCATTCCTGATGTCGCCCAAGGCTTCGTTCGTCACCGGTTCGCACCTGGTCGTCGATGGGGGAGTAACCAGCAGGCACCCCTGACCAGTTCCCGATCGGGGCTGCACAAGTCCCCAGAGCTGGGGACTTACGTCTCTGTCAGATTGTTCGGCGCGGGACGACAGTGGAGCCATGAGTTTGCAGTTCCCTGACCATGACACGGTTCAGGCCGTCCTGACGCTGGCGACGCAGGCACCGTCGGTGCACAATTCGCAACCGTGGCACTGGCGGGTCGGGCCGGACAGCCTGCACCTTTACGCCGACCCGAGCCGGCATCTGCCCAACACCGACCCCGACCGACGCGATCTGTTGGTGAGTTGTGGCGCTGCCCTGCACCACTGCGTGGTCGCACTGGCGGCGTTGGGCTGGCAGGCCAAGGTCCGCCGGTTCCCCAACCCCGCCGACCACGATCATCTGGCCTCCATCGAGGTGTGCCGGCAGAGTGCCGACGAGCTCGACATCATGCTGGCGGCCGCGATCGCCCGGCGCCGCACGGATCGCCGCAACTACAGCTCGTGGCCGGTGCCCGGCCGTGACATCGCACTGATGGGCGCTCGCGCGGCCCGTGCCGGGGTGATGCTGCGCCAGATCGACTTGTTGCCGCACCTGTCCGCGGTCATCGCGCAGTCGGTGTGGAAGCACGCCAGCGACGCCGACTACCTGAGCGAGCTCAACGCGTGGAGCGGCCGGTACGGCTCGGTGGCCGGGGTGCCCGCACGCAACACGCCGGCCTTCGATCCACACGCGGCGGTCCCGGCGCGAGTATTCGCCGGCCCGGCGCTGGCCCAACCGGTGCAGACCTCGCCGGTCGAGGACAACGCCGTCCTGATCGCGCTCGGCACCGAGACCGATGACGACCTGGCCCGGCTGCGTGCCGGGGAGGCGACGAGTTTGGTACTGCTGTCGGCCACCGCGATGGGACTGGCGACATGCCCGGTGACCGAACCGCTCGAGATCGCCGAAACCCGAGAAGCCGTGCGCGCCGACGTCTTCGGCAGCAGTGGCTATCCTCAGATGATGCTGCGGGTGGGCTGGGCAGCGGTGAACGCCGACCCGCTGCCTGCGACGCCCCGCCGACCGCTGTCCGACGTGGCAGAGTGGCGCGGCGACGATGCGCTGGCGGCTCCGGCGACCCCGTCGGGGTAACTGCTCAGGAGAACCGCACCCACGATCCGGGCGTGAGTTGCTGGACCTGTCCGCGGCACTCGATCTCGATGGCTGGGTTGTCGGTGGGGTCGACATTGATCTCGGCACTGCGTCCGCGGATCGTCAGGTGTAGTCGATAGCCGCGGTAATAGATCGGCAGCCGAAGGGCGCCAAGGCTTTCGGGCCACATCGGGGAGAGGATCAACCGGTCGGCGCGGGTCTCCAGGCCGGTGAAGCAGCGCTGCAGCAGGTCGATGCTGCCGGCCATCGCCGCGATGTGGATGCCCTCGGCCGTCGTGCCGCCCTGGATGTCGGCGACATCCGAGAGCAGCACCTGCTGGAAGTAGCGCATCGCCCGCTCGCGATCACCGCGCGCCAGCACCCAGGCGTGCACCACACTGCTGAGTGTCGACCCGTGCGATGTCCGGTGCAGGTAGTAGTCGACGGTCTTCGGAATCTGTTGCGGGGTAAAGCGATAGCCCAGCCGGGCGAACAGCTCCCGCAGTTCGTCAGAGGACAGCAGGTAGAAGAGCATCAGCACATCCGCCTGTTTGGAGACCCGGTACCGGTTGACGTTGTCGTTCTCGGCTTCCAGGATGCGGTCGAGCCGCTGGATGTTGCCGTAGCGCTCCCGGTAAGCGTGCCAGTCGAGTTCGGCCAGCTCGGCATATCCGTCGAACTGGCTGATGACGTCCCCGCCGGGCGTAGGCCCGGAACCCGCGGCGAAGTGAAACGGCACGTACATGCGGCGGCTGACTTCGTCCCAGGTGTCGAGCTCTCGGCCGCGAATTCCCAACCGCTCCATCAGATCCAGCCGGTCACGCAGCGGCAGGGCGTCGAGGGCGTCGAGGGCCCGCACAATCACCCAGACGGCCATCACGTTGGTGTAGGCGTTGTTGTCCACTCCGTCGGTGGGTGCATCGGGATACCCGGAATGGAATTCGTCCGGCCCGATCACGCCGCGGATCACATAGCGGCCCCTCGTCTCGTCGAATTCGGAGCGGCTGACCCAGAATCGCGCGATCTCGGCGAGCATCTCGGCGCCGTTCTCGATCAGATACTCGAGGTCCCCGGTCACCTGGTAGTACTGCCAGACGTTGTAGGCGACGGCACTTCCGATGTGATGAGCGCGCGCGCTCGCATCGGGATTCCACCGTCCCGAATTCGGATTGAGGTGCAGCTTCTGGCTCTCCTCGCGCCCGTCGCTGCCCGACTGCCACGGAAACATCGCGCCCGCGAAGCCGGCCTCGCGAGCCGCGCGACGCGCTTCGGGAAGCCGCCGGTAGCGGTATCGCAGTAACGATCGGGTGGTTTCGGGAGCCCGGAGGTTGAGCACCGGAAAAACGAACAGCTCGTCCCAGAAGATGTGGCCGCGGTAGGCCTCACCGTGCAATCCACGCGCAGGCACCCCGGCGTCGAGGTCGACCGCACGGTTGGGCACCGTTTGCAGCAGTTGGAGCAGATGCAGGCGCACCACCCGCATGGCGTCGGGGTTGTCGTCGAAGGCGATGTCGAATCGCTCCCACAGGTGCGCCCATTCGCGGGCATGCCCGGTGTGCAGGTCGGCGTAGCGGCCGAGCCGGCTCAGCAGCCGTGCGGCCGCATCGGCGGGATCGGAGATCGCGTGGTCTCGCCCGGTGAAGATGGTCGCCATCTTCTCGACGGTGACCGAGTCACCTGCGGCGAGAGCCACCACGTATCTGTGTCCGGTGCGGCGGTTTTGATCGACGAACGTGCCGTCGACCGCCAACCGGTCCTGTCCGCGCCAGAGCGAGGTGCGGGCGGCGACGGCGATCGGGATGCGGGACTGGCTGGTCTGGCAGACCAGCAGTGCGGCGTTCGGCGACAACTCCCGGGTGGTGGTGCCCACAAGATGGTCGCTGGCCAGGTCGCGGTAGCGCTCGATGCCGCTGTTGCGAACATCGCCGTCGATGGTTGAGAGGAATTCGATTGTCCCCGACCAGTCCTCGGCCCAGACGGTGGTCTCCAGCGCGCACGCGTGCGGGAGGTGCATCGCGGCGATGCGGCGCTGGACGACCCTGCTGGTACGCCCCACGGGATCCCGGAAGCGGAACTCTCGAGTGAGTTCGGCCTGACGCAGATCCAGGCATTGCCGGTAGGACAGGACGTCGGCGCAGTCGATGTCGAACCAGTCGCCGCCGTCGATCCGGAACTTCAGCGACAGCCAGTTCGGCAGGTTCACCAGGCTCTCGTTCTCGATCGTGACGCCCTTGATCTCGTCGGTGAGACGGTTGTAGAGCCCTGCCGCATAGGTTCCCGGATAGTGGCACCGCGCGGCATCGGCCTCCGGGGCGCAACCACGGGTGGCGCGATAACCGTTTCCGACCGTGCACAGCGCCTCGCGCAGCTGTTCCTGTTCAGGCAGGTAACCGCCGAAGGTGAACGACCAAGGGCTGGAAAGTGTTTGACGGTCCACGTCAAACTGGTCGACCAGTCGCTCGATGAACTCACCGACGTGGACCGGATCGGGTAGGGAATACCGCGCGGCAGTCGAGCGGTCGCCATCCTCTTCGTGGCGTACCACGATTCCGATGCCGTCGTGAAGCACGGCGTCGAATGCGTCTTCATCGGTGAGATCGTCGCCGATGTAGATCGGCAGCAACGGCTCCGGACCGACGATACGATCGGCGATCCACTCCAGGGTTTTCCCCTTGTCCCAGTCCAGGTTCGGGCGAAGTTCGACGAGCATGCGACCGCCGGTGACTTTGAGCCCGTGCCGACTGCCGGCCCGATGTACGGCGGCCGCGACAGTGGCGCCGGCATCCGGTGCCGCGTTGCGATAGTGCACAGCGACGGCGAATCGCTTGTGCTCCACGACAACTCCGATGATATTGGCCAGCTCGGCGGCCAGTTCGCCAGCGGCATCGGCCAGGGCGGGCACAGCCGACGCGGCGTCCTCGTTCTGGTGGTGTGCACCGTCGGGAGCGATCACCTCGAACCCGTGGCTGCCCGCGTACCACAGGCCGGGGATGTTGATGCGTGAACGGACATCGGCGAGGTCTCGACCGGATAGCACAGCGACCGGGCACAGAGTCGCCAGCGTCTGCAGCGCCTTGTCCACACCGGGCACCAGGGTCGCGGCCGCCGGATCGCCGACGATCTCGGACACCGTGCCGTCGAAGTCGCAGAACAGCGCCGGCCGGCGCGCCGAGACCACCCCGGCCACCTGGCCGAAGGACCGTAGGGCATCGGGCAGCACGGACATCCGCCGGTCGATGGCGCGCACGGTGACATCGGCGAGGTCACCGATCACGACGTCGGCGCCGCATCGCAACAAGTCCTTGGCGGCGTTTCCGGATCGATCCACGCCGATCACCAGTCCGAACCCGCCGGCGCGCCCGGCCGCCGCCCCGGTTTCGGCGTCGTCGACGACGACGCACCGGCCGGGCCGTGCACCGAGACGGTTCGCGGTCTCCAGCAGCGTCGCGGGGTCGGGCTTGCCGGGCAGGCCCAGCTCCTCGGCCAGCACCCCGTCGACCCGCACGGCGAAATAGTCGCCGATGCCGGCCGATTCCAGGACGGTGCCGCAGTTGCGACTGGCCGAATACACCGCTGTGCCCACCCCGAGCTCATCGAGCCGACGAACCAGGGCCACGGTGGACTCGAACGCGTGCACTCCGCGGGCGATCCTGGTCAGGTACAACTCCTGCTTGCGGTTTCCCAGCCCGCAAACGGTGTCGTCGCCTACGTCGGACGGCGAGCCCCACGGCAGCGAAACCCCCCGGGCGGCCAGGAAGTCGTGCACACCGTCGTAGCGGGGCTTGCCGTCGACGAAGTGCCGGTAGTCGGCACCGGTGAAGCCGTAGTCGGCGAACAACTCCGCCCACGCCGCCTCGTGCAGCGACGCGGTGTCGGCGACAACGCCGTCGAGGTCGAAGAGCACGGCGTCGTGGTAGCGCGGATCGATGGTGACCGGCAAGCTGATGGCCGTTCCGTCCCGGTCGATGTTGCCGGCCGGTCCACCGAACGGGTGTTCGCTCGCCATGGCACCGACGCTGCCACATCCGCGCGCCCACGATCAGGGTCTTGTGGCCGTCGCGGAGGGGACCAACGCCCCATGATCACCAGGATTGACAGGCCTAGCGTGGTGAGTGGCGACGCTGCCGTGACACCGGTACCGGCGATGGGTCGCGCAATGAGTCGGAAGGAGCATCAGATGTCAACTTCTGCAACGAAATACGAGGTCCTGGTAGCGGTCGATGGTTCCGCGGCCTCGAAGGTGGCCGTCGACTGGGCCACGCGCGACGCCGCGCGGCGCGGATTGTCGGTCACCTTGGTCCACGTCCTCATTCCCCCCGCGGTGATGACCTTCCCCGAAGTGCCGATACCGTCGGGTTACCTGCAATGGCAGGAGGATTCGGGCCGCGAAATCCTCGACAGCGCAGCGAAGCTCGTCGAGGACGCCGCCGGGGACCACCCGGTCGAGGTCACGACCGAGATGGTCTCCGGTCCCGCGGTGTCGACGCTGGTGAATCTGTCCAAGGACGCACAGCTGATCGTGGTCGGCTGCCGTGGGCGCGGTGCGCTCGCCCGGAGTCTGCTCGGTTCGGTCAGCACCGGGCTGGTTCATCATGCGCATTGCCCGGTGGCGATCATCCACGACGACGATCCGCTCACGTCGCACCCCTCGGAGGCGCCGGTGATCGTGGGAGTCGACGGATCACCGGCATCGGAGCGGGCGTTGGGGATCGCGTTCGAGCAGGCCTCGTACCGAGGGGTCGATCTCGTCGCGGTGCATGCCTGGAGCGATACCGGCGTCTTCGAATTTCCCGGCATCGACTGGTCGAGCATGCAATCCATCGGCGAGGAGACGCTCGCCGAACGGCTGGCGGGATGGCAGGAGCGCTACCCCGATGTGCCTGTGCGCCGCGTGGTCGTCGCCGATCGGCCTGCTCATCAGCTCGTCGAGCAGTCGGAGTCGGGTCAGCTCGTGGTCGTCGGTAGCCATGGCCGCGGCGGATTCGCCGGGATGATGCTCGGCTCGGTCAGCACCGCGGTGGTGCACGGCGCGCGGATGCCGGTGATAGTCGCGCGGTGACGATGCGCGATCAGGGCAGCGGCGCCGTCCACCGCAAGGCGGTACCACCATCGGGCGCGTTGCCCACGGTGAAATCCCCGCCGACCTCGTAGGCGCGGCGGCGCAGGTTGATCAACCCGCTGGGAGTCACATCGGCAGGCATCCCGCACCCGTCGTCGACCACGTCGATCGCCAGCTCGTCCTCGACCCGGACGGTAACGGTCACGGTGTCGGCGTTCGCGTGGCGCACCGCATTGCTGATCCCCTCGCGGACCACCGCTTCGGCGTGGTCGGACAGCGGCGCCTCGATCACCGACAGCGGCCCGACGTACTGGACCGTGATGCGCACGTCCGAATCGGCGAACGCGCCGACCGCGTCGTCGAGTCGCTGGCGCAGCCGGGTGGACCCCGCCGACCCGCCATGCAGGTCGAAGATCGCCGTCCGGATTTCCTGGATCACGCCCTGCAATTCGTCGACCGTGGTGACCAGTCGTTCCTGCACCTCGGGCACCTTGGCCCGTGGAATCGTGCCCTGCAGCGTCAACCCCACAGCGAACAACCGCTGGATTACGTGGTCGTGCAGATCGCGGGCGATCCGGTCACGATCGGAGAGCACGTCGAGCTCCCGCAGATGACGCTGCGTGGTGGCCAGCTGCCAGGCCAGCGTGGCCTGATCGGCGAAACCCGCCATCATGTCCAGCTTTTCGTCGCTGTAGCTCTGCTTGCCGCGGCGGCGCAGGATCACCACCACACCCGCGACGGTCTCGGTGGTGCGCAGCGGCAGGACCATCGCGGGCCCCGCGCCGGGCATGGCCGCCAGGTCGTCGCCGATGTTGTCGAAGCGCCTCGGCGTCCGAGTCGCGAAAGCCTCGCCGATGACACTGCCGGCCACCGTGATCGGTTCCATCGACTGCGCATGACCGATCACCCCGGCGGTCTCCACGACGAGCAGCTCGCTGACGTGATCGGTGGGCAGCTCGGTGTCGGTCGGCACCGCGACGAGGACCGCGTCGGCGGCCGTGAGCTTGAGTGCCTGATCGGCGATGAGCCGGAACACCTGTGCTGGATCCGCGCCCCCCAGTAGCTCGGTGCCGATATCGCGGGTCGCCTCGATCCATGACTGCCGGGTCCGGGACTGCTCATAGAGCCGGGCGTTGTCGATGGCGATGCCCGCCGCGGCGGCCAGCGCTTCGACCAGAACCTCGTCGTCCTCGCTGAATGGCTGGCCATTGGCCTTTTCGGTGAGGTACAGGTTGCCGTACACCTCGTCGCGGATGCGCACCGGGACACCCAGGAAGGTGCGCATCGGCGGATGATTCGGCGGGAACCCGACCGAGGCCGGGTGTTGAAGGATGTTGTCCAGCCGGATCGGCTTGGGCTCGTCGATCAGATGGCCGAGCACGCCACGGCCCGACGGCAACGGCCCGATGCGTTCCCGGGTCGCCTCGTCGATGCCTTCGTAGATGAACTCGACCAGCTCGTCGTCGTCGCCGCGCACGCCCAGGGCGCCGTAGCGGGCGTCGACGAGGTCGATGGCGGTGTCGACGATCGTCTTCAGCGTGACATCCAGCTCGAGGCCCGACGTCACGACCAGCATCGCCTCGACCAGCCCGTCGAGCCGATCCCGGCCCTTGACGATCTGTTCGACCCGGTCCTGGACTTCCACCAGCAGCTCACGCAGCCGCAGCTGCCCAAGCGTGTCGCGCAGCGGCGGCGCCGGTGTGCGATTTCCCCCCGACCCGACGTTGTCATCGGTCACAAAGCACCATGCTGCCACCAGATCGGTAGCGGTGCTTCAGTCTTCGGTGTGTTGGTTCTGGTCGAGCTTGGAGATGAAGACCGCGGCCTGTGTGCGTCGCTCCATCCCGAGTTTTGCCAGCAATCGTGAAACGTAGTTTTTCACCGTCTTCTCGGCCAGGAACATCCGCGCGGCGATTTGCTTGTTGGTCAGGCCTTCGCCGAGCAGACCCAGCAGCACCCGCTCCTGTTCGGTGAGACCGGACAGCGGGTCGGCGCGCTCGGCGGCACCGCGCAGCTTGGCCATCAGTGCCGCGGCCGCCCGATTGTCCAGCAGGGAACGGCCCGCACCGACATCCTTGATCGCCTGGGCCAACTCCATACCCTTGATGTCCTTGACGACGTAACCGCTTGCGCCGGCGAGGATGGCGTCCAGCATCGCCTCGTCCGAGGTGAACGACGTCAGCATCAGGCACCGCAGGTCGGGCATCTTGGAGAGCAGGTCGCGGCATAATTCGATGCCGTTGCCGTCGGGCAGGCGGACGTCGAGCACCGCGACGTCGGGCGCCAGCGCGGGGATCTGCGACAGCGCCTGAGTGACAGACCCCGCCTCACCGATCACCTCGAGCTCGGGATCGGTGGACAACAAATCGATCAGTCCGCGGCGAACGACTTCGTGGTCGTCGACGAGAAAGACCTTGACCATCTGCCAACAGTAACGGGCATCAGCGGCAAAGGGTCACAACAAGCGCTGACGGTCGACCACCAAAACCGAGCAGTCGGTGTTGTGCATCGCCGCCGACCCGGTCGGGCCGAACAGTTCCTCGATGCCGCCCGCGTTGCGCGCACCCACCACGACCAGCTGGATCTGCTCCCCGTGCTTGGCCAGATAGTTCAGCACGCTGCCGTGGATCGCGACCGGCCGCGCATCGAGGTCGGGGTATTGGTGCTTCCAGTGCGACAGCCGGCGATCGAGCTGGGCGCGCACCATCCGGTTTCCGTCGGACACCGCATGCGAGTCGTGCACATCGGTGTAGCGCGACTGCCACGAACTGAGCACCCGCAGGGGGGCGTTGCGTAATCGGGCCTCCTGCACCCCGAATTGGAGTACTGCCGCGCTGTCGGGTGATTCGTCGAGATCGACGACGACCCATCCCGGGCCCGGGTCGGCGGCTCGCTCCGAGCCGCGCACGATCGCGATCGGGCAGTGTGCGGCGGTGACCAGCGCCGTGGCCGTCGATCCGATGCGGTCGTGGTCGAAGTGCTTGAGCCCCACCGCTCCGACGCAGATCATCGCCGCCGTGCGGGATGCTTCCACCAGTGTGGCGACCGGGCGGCCGGTCAGGATGTCGATCTCGACCTTGACCGGCCGTTGGGTGGCTTCGACCGCGTCGGCCGCATACCGCACCGCCAGTTCGGCGCTGGCCTGCTGGCTCGCCGCCTCCTGGGGGGCGACCCCATCGGGCCCGAGCGGGTCGATCGAGTACAGCAGTCGCAGTGGGATATCGCGGCTGACGGCCTCGTCGATGGCCCACACTGCGGCTCGCACGGCGCCCCTCGACCCGTCGATGCCGACGACGATCGACGGCGGTGTGAACGATTCGGGCATGGGTAGCTCCCCGGGGACGGCAGCTTTCTATTGTGACGACGTTATCTCTGCCGGAGTGCGTCTATCAGGGAAGAAAGTCCCTAAGTGGGTCGACTCAGGTCGCCGGGATTGTCGGTCAGGTCGAATAAGCGTTCAGCGTCCTCGCGGGTGCACGGCGCGGTACCCGGGGTCAGCAGCATCGCGGCACCGGTAGCGATTCCCAGCCGCACCGCCTTGGTCAGCGGCCAGCCGCGGGTCAGGCCGACCGCGACGCCGGCCACCATCGCGTCTCCGGCTCCGACGCCGCTGCCCCCGGGCACTCGCACCGGCGGGAACCGGCTCCCGCCCTGCGCGGTGGCCAGCAGCGCGCCCTGCGACCCGAGCGAGACCAGCACGTTGTCGGCGCAGCCGCGGTCGATCAGTTCGTGGGCCGCGGCCAACTGCTCGCCCTCGGTGGCCAGCTCACGCCCTACGCATTCGCGTAGCTCACGCAGGCTGGGCTTGAGCAGGCACACCCCCGAGTTGACGTGCCGCAGGCCGCCACCTGATGTGTCCAGCAGGAAGATCGCGCCGAGATCGGCGCACACATTGGCCACCTGCTGGTAGAAGTCCGGCGGAACGCCGGGGGGCAGGCTGCCGCTGGCCACCACGATGGCTGCCGAGGCAGCCGCGATGCGCAACTGAAGCAGGCACTCGGTCTGCTCGGCGAGGGCGAGTTCCGGCCCGGGCAGCACGAACCGGTACTGCTTACCGGTGGAGCGCTCGTCGACGGTGAAACTCTCCCGCGTCGAGCCGCCGATCTTGATCCTGCGCACGGTCAGCCCCTCGGCGACGAGCAGGTTGTGCACCATTTCACCGGCCGGCCCGCCGGCGGGGAACACCGCGGTGGTAGCCGCTCCGAGCACCTCGGCCACGTGCGCGACGTTGATTCCGCCGCCACCCGGGTCGTAACGCGCCGCGGCGCAACGCAACTTGTCGGTCGAATGCACCACCTCGGTGCTCGTGGTGATGTCCAGGGCGGGATTCATCGTCAGAGTGACGATCCGATGCCCCGCGACGGCGAGTTCGTTCATCGGTTACAAACCGCTCGGGTAGGTTTCGGGGTTCTCCCCGGCGATCCACACACTGTTCGGCTCCAGGGGCTCCAGGGCGCGGGTCTTGTCGATGTGGATCATCGCGTCGAACTGATCGGAGGGACGCACGTGGAAGTAGTGACTCTGCCGTTCGGTCCTGGGGAGGTAGATCACGCCGATCGCCCGCCCGAGGCGGACCACCTCCAGCGCCCTCGCGGCGGGTGAGCTGTCGTGCATGGGCACCAGGAACGCCGCCTTGCCCGTCTCGTGCAGCAGTTCCTCGATGCTTCCCGGCAGTGCTGGGCGCACGACCTTGCGCTCTGCGATGCCGCCCCAGTCGCTGGCCGCAGTCACGGTTCCCTCGAATGTCGAGAAGCCGATCAGCCGGCACTGCTCGCCGTACTGCTCGCGGGCCAGTTGGCCGATGGTCAGCTGCCCGTCGGCGGAGACTTCGGTAGCACGAGCATCGCCGACGTGAGAGTTGTGCGCCCACACCACGATTCGCGCAGGTTCTGCACCGGCGTGCCGGTCCAGATGGGCGAGCAGCGCGCCCAGGGTCTGCGCCATGTGTTCGTCGCGCATGTTCCACGAGGTGACCCGGCCGCCGAACATGCCGCGGTAATACGCCTCGGCATCGCGCACCGTCGTCGCGTTCTGTTGGGCGTAGAACAGCTCGTCCTCGGCGAGCCGGCCGTCGCTGGCCAGGTATGCCAGTGCATCGCGCTGCATCTCGACCAGCTGCTCGACGGCCTGGCGTTCACAGGACGCGCCGGCACCGAAGGCCGCGGCATAACCGTAGGCCTGGCCGTCGTCACCGGTGGAGTGGTCGAAACACGCGTAGCGGTGCCTGGCCCGCGCCGCGGCCTTCGGGTCGACGGCGTCGAGGTAGGCGACGACCTCCTGCATCGAGCGATGCAGACTGTAGAGGTCCAGCCCGTAGAACCCGGTCTGCCTGCGGCCGTCGGCCGCACACCGCCCGTTGTGCCAACGCAGCCATCCGACGAAATCGCGAACCACGGTGTTGCGCCACATCCAGGCCGGGAACCGTTCGAAACCGCGCAGCGCCTCTTCTGGCGTCGAGTCGTCGCTCAACCACCGCACATAACGATTGACTCGGTAGGCGTCTGGCCAATCAGCCTCTGCGGCAACGGCATTGAAGCCCTTGTGCTCGATCAGCCACTTGGTGATCTCGGCGCGAGCTTCGTAGAATTCGTGGGTGCCGTGCGAGCTCTCGCCGATCAGCACCACGCGCGCGTCACCGATCAGCTCGTCCAGCACCTCGCGCGGCGGCATCCCGCCGGGTGAGTCGATCGCGGCGGCGGCGACGGCGTCGGCGGCGCGCTCCCCGGCCGGCGGCACGGGGCGGCCCTCGGTGGGTCGTGCCAGCAGTTCGCGCACCTCGTCGTCGGTGACCTGGGTGAAATCCCAGAACGATTCACCCACCGCCAGGAACGGCGTCGGCATCGAGGCACAGACGACGTCATCGACCAGCCCGGCGAACTCCCGGCAGGTGGATTCCGGTGCGGCGGGCACCGCGATCACGATCTCGGCGGGTTCTGATTCGCGCAGCGCCTGCACGGCCGCGTGCATGCTCGACCCGGTCGCCAGACCGTCGTCGACGATGATCACCGTCTTGCCGGTGACCCGTACTGGCGGCCGGCCCTCCCGATAGGCCGCCTCGCGCCGGATGAGTTCGCGTGCCTCGCGTTCAGCGACCTCCCGCAGCTGTTGCGGGGTGACGCGCAAACCGCGCAGCACGTCGTCGTTGACCACTACCCGTCCGCCGCTGGCCAGCGCACCGACGGCGAACTCCTCGTGGCCCGGCGCGCCGAGCTTACGGACGATGAAGGCGTCCAGCGGAGCACCCAACGAACTGGCCACCTCATAGGCGACCGGAATTCCACCGCGGGCCAGGCCCAGCACCACGACGTCGGGCCGGCCCCGGTACGCCTGCAGCAGGCCGGCGAGTACCTGACCCGCCTCCCGCCGGTCCTTGAACACCCGGCGCGGTTGCTGCCGGCGAACCCCGGTGGACCTGGTCATCGTCTACCTCCGTTGAAATGCCGCCAAAGGCGGCCGCCAGACGGCCGCACCGTCGATCTCCGAGATCGACGTGGCGAAGAGCTGGTTGGCCAGATTGGACAGCGCCCGCGCGACGGCCACTTCGTCGCGGAGTTCGACTGCATGCGCGTCGCCGGCGTCCATGCGGGCGATGCCCATCCCCACCAGTGTTGTGCTCCGCCAGGACAAATGGGCGGTGGCCCGGGTGCGGTCGGCGTCCTCATCGACGGCGATCATCACGGTCGAATGCTTGGTCTCGTCGTGTTCCATTTCAGTCCCCCTCGTTCACTTCGATCCGACCACCCGGCGCGGTGCGTCGGTAGGGACCGAAGTCCTGTGGCGGTGGGCAGAAGGCCCTACGGTTCGCCGCGGTTGTCGGCAAGACTGGAGGCATGTGGAAGAGTGTGGTCACAACGGCGCTCGCCGGGGCCGGACTGTATGGGGCCCGGCGTTTCTACCGCAATTGGGGCACCACCAAGGCGGAGTGCGAAACACCGCTTCCCGGCGACGAACTGGTCGCGCGCCCGGCCGTCCAGACCACCGAGGGCGTGTGGATCGACGCGCCCCCTGATGCGGTGTGGCCGTGGTTGGTGCAGATGGGCCAGGATCGCGGCGGCTTGTACAGCTACGAGGCCCTGGAGAACCTCGTGGGGCTCAAGATCCGCAACGCCGATCGCATCCATGACGAATGGCAGCGGCTTGCCGTCGGCGACGTCGTCCGACTGGTGCCCCGCGGCTGGATGGGTTTGCGTGACGGGCTGGCACTGCCGGTGGCGCAGATCATCGAGGGTCAGTCGATCGTGCTGCGGATCGATCCGGCCAGCATGCCGTGGGACGGCGTGTGGTCGTTTCACGTCATGCCACGGTGGGAGGATCGCTGCCGGCTTCTGGTGCGCAGCCGTTCGGGCCTGCGCCGGCCCGGTGAGGTGCTCGGCTCCGAACTGTCCGGCCCGGTCGTGGCGCTGATGACCCGCGGAATGATGCTCGGCATCAAGCGCCGCGCGGAGGCCGCACGCTAGGTCAGCCGCGGAATTCCAGCACGTCCGACAGTGGACGCCGCGGTGTGGCCGGCGGCAACTGGGCGATCGACGGGGCCAGTCCGATGCGGATCAGCAGTTGCGGATCGTCGTCGGCTCCGGTCAGGGCCCGCACGACATCGCGACTGGCCTCCAGTTCGGTCATGTGCGTCAGCGTGCAGGTGGCCAGGCCGGCCAGGGTTGCTTCCAGGAGCACCGTCGAGAGCGCCTGGCCGCAGCCCAGCGCGTCGCGGCGGGAGTCACCGTAGGTCGACAGCACCACGATCGTGGACTGGTCATGGTCGACCTCGGGCCGCCGATCGGGAAGTTCGCCCGCCGGGAACGCGCGGGCAACGTCGACACGGTCGCGCTCGGCCACCGACACCAAAGTGCTGTAGGGCACGCCATCGGATACCTCGTAGGGTGCTGTCCACCAGTGCAATTCGGCATGGTAGGAGGAGTCGTAGCGGCGCAACGACTCGGTCAGCCGGGACGCCTCGGCCAGCTGTGGCCGCACCGTATCGGGCAGCACGTGCAGTACGGCCTGCTCGCCGTCGATCACGTCGGACAGCACCTGCTCGAAAGCGGTCCAGTTGGGTGGGGGAGCGAACGGCAGCCGGTCGGTATGCCGGGTCAGGATGGCGTCGGCGCGGGCACGCTCCGCATCGGTGACGAACTCCAGCGGGCTGAAGTCGACGGTGGCCAGATGGTCGGGGGCATTGGGGTTGGGAAACCGGGCGACGTTCGCCTGCCACCCGGCGGCCGCGACGGCGACCCTCAGATGGTCGAGCACCGCGCCGCAGCTGATGATCGCCTCCCGGCCCGACAGGTCGGTGGCATGCGGAACCCGGTGGGCTTCGAGAAACAGTTTCAACGAGGATCCTTCGGCCACCCAGTGCCACGGCTGGCTGTTGTGCACCGACGGCGCACGGCAGGCCAGTTCCACCGCGTTCGCCATCACCTGGGGGTCGGGTGCCGATTTGGCCATGGGCTATCACCCGCTTTCTGTCCTGGGATAAAGCCTAGGAGCGAGAGGTCGCGGCGACAGGGGCCGGAAGTCACTTCAGTTGTGGCCGGAGGACCGCTGTGGCCACGGTGGCTGCGGGGCGAGGATCGGACTATGGGATCCCAGCCACAGATCGCTGAAACCCACACCGGAATGGTGTTCTTGGTGGGCGATCGGGCATACAAGATCAAGAAACCCGTCGTCACCGATTTCCTCGACTTCTCCACCCGCGAACGCCGTGAGCAGGCCTGCGCCCACGAGCTCGCCCTCAACAGCCGGCTGGCACCCGACAGTTATCTGGGCGTCGGCCACTTCAACGCGCCCGGCGGTGATTCCGAGCCGGTCATCGTCATGGTCCGCCACCCCGACGAGCTGCGGTTGTCGACGATGGTGCGTGGCGGCGAGCCGGTGGCCGATCACCTGTCCGCGGTGGCGCTGGTGCTCTGCCGCTTCCACGCGTCGGCCTCCCGCGGCCGTGAGGTGGATGCGCAGGGCCGGGTGGACGCGATCACCGCGCGTTGGCAGGAGAATCTCACCGAGCTGCAGCGCTATGCCGACGGCGGGGTCCCGGGTGTGGACCCTGGTCTTGTGGTGGAAATCGACCGGCTGGCAAACGATTTCATCGCCGGACGCGCGGTCCTGTTCGCCACGCGAATCGGTGCGCGCAAGATGGTCGACGGTCATGCTGATCTGCTGGCCGACGACATCTTCTGTCTCGAGGAAGGTCCGGCGCTGCTGGACTGCCTGGAATTCGATGACCATCTCCGCTACGTCGATGTCATCGACGATGCCGCGTTCTTGGCCATGGATCTGGAATTTCTCGGCCGTCGCGACCTCGCCGCGTTGTTCCTGCGCAGGTATACCGAGTTGGCCGATGACGACGCGCCGGTCTCGTTGCGGGACTTCTACATCGCCTACCGTGCGGTCGTGCGCGCTAAGGTCGACTGCGTGCGTCACAGCCAGGGGTGTGACGGCGCCGCCGCGGATGCGCGGCGTCATCTCGAGATCGCCCGCGATCATCTGCGCGCCGGCGCGGTCCGCCTGATCCTGGTCGGCGGCGGGCCGGGAACGGGCAAGACGACGCTGGCCCGCTCGCTTGCCGAAGAGATTGGCGCACAGGTGATTTCCACCGACGACGTCCGTGCCGAGATGGTTCGGCTGGGTGAAATCACCGGCGAGCCAGGAACGCTCGACGGAGGTCTGTACACGCCGGAGAACATCGACGCGGTCTACAGCGGTGTACTTCGCCGGGCTCACCTGGTGCTGTGCGAAGGCCGCAGCGTCGTCCTCGACGGCACGTGGCAGGATCGGCGCCATCGCGAACAGGCTCGGCAACTGGCCGCCGACAACGTGGCGGTGCCGCTCGAGTTCGCCTGCGCCGCACCGTTGGATGCTGCCGTTGCCCGGGTACGCGGACGCACCGAGACCGCATCTCAGGTGACCCCGGAGATCACCACTGCCCTGGCCGACCGGGACGAGGGCGTGTGGGCAGGTGCGCATCGCCTCGACACCACCCGGCCGCACGCCGATTCCGTGGCCGAAGCCCGGGAAATCTGCATCCTGGGCATCTGACCCACCACCGTTCGAGGAGACCTGACATGCCGAGCCACTACGTCGAGGACATCGCCGCGCTGAGAATGAGCGACGCAGAGGAGGCCGGCGGCAAGGGCGCCAACATGGGCGAGATGGTGTCCGCGGGACTGCCGGTGCCCCCCGGGTTCGTGTTGCTCCGCGACTGTTACCTGGCTTCGACACAGGCCGCCGGTGTGGCCGACGAGCTCAATGCCGTACACCGCGAGGCCATGACGTTCGTCGGTGACACCGACCGGCTGACCGAGGTGTGCCGGCAGATGCAGACTTTGGTGCAGAAGGCGGGCATGGCCGACGATGTCCGCGAGAGCGTGCTGGCCGCCTATCGCCGGCTGGGCTCGGACACCATTGTGGCGGTGCGCTCCTCGGCCACCGGGGAAGACGGCGCCGACGCATCGTTCGCGGGCATGAACGCCACCTTCACCAACATCAGCGGTGAGGACGAACTGCTCGACGCGGTCCAAAACTGCTGGGCCTCGCTGTTCGCTCCCCGGGTTGTCGCCTATCGCGCCAGCCGCGGATTCACCACGGACCCGGCGATGGCGGTCGTCGTGCAGACCATGATCGCCTCGGAGCGGGCCGGAGTGGCGTTCACCGCCGACCCGACCACCGACGCCGAGGACCGGGTGGTCATCGAGGGAGCCTTCGGCCAGGGTGAAGTCGTGGTGTCCGGCTCGGTGGAACCTGACACCTACGTGGTGTCGAAGGAGACCGGTGAAATTCTGTCGCGGCGAATCGGATACAAGTCGTTCAAGATCATCCGCGGTGCCGACGGCAGCGACCAAACCGTCGAGTTGTCCGAGAAGGACCGGCAGGCGCAGGTGCTCTCCGATGACGAGGTGCGCGTGATCGCCGACATCGCTGTCAGAAGTGAGCGGCACAGCGGCTGCCCGCAGGACACCGAGTGGGCGATCGCCGGTGGCAAGACCTGGATCGTGCAGACCCGTCCGATCACCACGCTGCACCGGGCGGGCAAACCCGCTCCGGAGACTCATGACGTCGTCGCCCAAGGACTGCCCGCGGTGCCCGGCGAGGCATCCGGGGTCGTACGTGTGCTGACCGATGTCGCCGACGGTGCACGCCTGCAGGACGGCGAGGTGCTGGTGGCTCAGATGACCAATCCGGACTGGCTGCCGACCATGCGCCGGGCCTGCGCGCTGGTGACCGACACCGGCGGGATGACATGCCACGCCGCCATCGTCGCCCGCGAGCTGGGGGTGCCCTGCATCGTGGGCGCGCGGACCGCGACGGCCGATCTGAAAGACGGCATGGTCGTCACCGTCGACGGCACCCACGGCCGGGTGCTCACCGGCCGCACAACCGGCGGAGCCCAGAGCGTGCCGGCCGCCGCGCCGGTGGTTGCCGTCGCCCAATCTTCGGAAGTGACCGCCACCAAGATCTACGTCAACCTCGCGATGCCGGACAGCGCCGAACGTGTCGCGGCCCAGGACGTCGACGGCGTCGGGTTGCTGCGGGCGGAGTTCATCCTCACCGACGCCCTGCGCAACCGGCATCCGCGCGACCTGATTGCCAGGGGCGAGCAGGAAAGCCTGGTCGATGCGCTGGCAGCCGCGGTCGGGCGGATCGCGGCGGCCTTCGCGCCCCGCCCGGTGGTCTACCGGGCAACCGACTTCCGCACCAACGAGTTCCGCGGCCTGCAGGGCGGCGAGGCATTCGAGCCCGTCGAGCACAACCCGATGATCGGCTATCGGGGTTGCTACCGCTACGTCAAGGAGCCCGATGTCTTCGCACTGGAGTTGCGCGCGCTGGCCCGCGTACGTGATGAAAACCCCAACCTGCACTTGATGATTCCGTTCGTGCGGACGAAATGGGAACTCGAGGAGTGCCTGTCGCTGGTGGATGCCAGCCCACTGGGCCGCCAGCGTGGCCTGCATCGCTGGGTGATGGCCGAGGTGCCGTCGGTGGTGCACTGGTTGCCCGAGTACGTGGGCATGGGTATCGACGGGGTGTCGATCGGCAGTAACGACCTGACCCAGCTGATGCTCGGCGTGGACCGTGACTCGGATCTGTGTGCCGAGTTGTTCGACGAGTCCGACGCCGCGGTGCTGGACGCGATCGGCCGCATCATTTCCACCGCACGCCGGTTGGGGATAACGTCGTCGCTGTGCGGTCAGGCGCCATCAACCAAACCTGCCTTCGCCGAACATCTTGTGCGGATGGGTATCACGTCGATCTCAGTGAATCCCGACGCGGCCGACCGCGCCCGCCGTACGGTCGCGGCCGCCGAGCGCCGTCTGCTCCTGGAATCGGCGCTGGCCGGTGACGGCAAGCGTTACTGACGCACACTCGCCGGCCCTGACGGCCGAGGCTCTCGCGGCCGCACCGCTGGCCGATGTGCTGGGCTGGGTGGATACCTCGACGGACGGGCTGACGAGTTCCGAGGCGGTGGCGCGGCTGGCGAAGTTCGGCCCCAATTCGCTTCGGACCCATCGGGTCAGCGCCTGGGCGGTACTCCGCAGACAACTCAACAATGCCGTCCTGGCGCTGTTGGCGGCCACCGCGGTGCTGTCGTTCTTCCTCGGCGACTCCACCCAGGCGGTGATCATCGGGGTGATCCTGGCCGTCAGCATCGGGTTGGGCTTCCTCAACGAATACCGCGCCGAACGGGCCACCGCCGCGCTGCACTCGAGTGTGCGGCACAACGCGCTCGTGCGCCGCGACGGCCACTACGTCAAGCTGGACGTCAACGAGCTGGTGCCGGGTGACGTCATCCAACTGGCTCTTGGTGAGCTGGTTCCCGCCGACGTGCGGCTGGTCACCGTCAACGGGCTGGAGTGCAACGAGAGCATCCTTACCGGCGAGTCCACAGCAACCGAGAAGTCCACGACACCAACAGCTCCCGATCCGTCACTGGCGGAATGCGTGGACCTGGCCTTCATGGGGACCGTCGTCAGCGCCGGTGATGCGACAGCCGTGGTGTACGCCACCGGTCTGGACGCGCAATTCGGCAAGATCGCGGCCGGACTGGGGGAGCGGCAGCCCGAGACCGACTTCCAGGCCGGGCTGCGGCGGTTCTCGTATCTGCTTCTGCGGGTGGCGATCACGCTGACCGTGATGATCCTGGCCACCAACCTGCTACTGCGTCGTCCGGTCATCGATTCGGTGCTGTTCGCGCTCGCCATCGCGGTCGGCATCACCCCGCAGCTGCTGCCCGCGGTCGTCAGCACCAGCCTGGCCACCGGATCGCGGCGGCTGGCCCGGCTCAAGGTTCTGGTCAAGCGATTGGTGTGCATCGAAGACCTCGGGGACATCGACATCCTGATCACCGACAAGACCGGCACCCTGACCGAGGGGCGCATCACGCTCATCGAAGCCGTCGACATGTCCGGGGTCACCGCGGCGACGGTGCTGCGGAAGGGATTGCTGGCCACCGATGTCGACCCGGAGTGTGGCGGGACCAGCGCCAACGAGCTCGATGCCGCTTTGTGGGACAGCGATGACGGCCGCCGGGTGGTCACCCGGGGCGCTCGTCGCATCGGCGAGCTGCCGTTCGATCACACCCGCCGCGCCACCTCGGCGCTCATCGACGACGCAGATGGCCGGCTGCTGATCGTCAAGGGCGCGCCCGAGCAGGTACTCACCCATTGCGCGGTGGTGCCCGGCGATGTCGAGCCGTTACTGGACCGGCTGTTCGGACAGGGACGGCGGGTGGTCGCGGTGGCCAGCAGACCGGCTCCGGAACTGTCCACCATCACCGCCGTCGACGAGACCGGTCTGACCCTGGACGGCTTTCTGGTGTTCGCCGACCCGCCCAAACAAGCCGCGCGTGACTCGCTGACCCGGCTGGCCGAGCTCGGCATCGAGGTGAAAGTCGCGACCGGGGACAACGCGCAGGTGGCCGAAAAGGTCTGCGCCGACCTGGGTTTACCATCCAAGGGAGTGGTCACCGGGACCGAACTGGCTGAGCTCGACGACGCCGCTTTCGAAGCCGCCGCCCAGAACGCGAGCGTGTTCGCCCGGATTTCGCCCGAACAGAAGGCGCGGCTGATCACCGTGCTGCGCCGCACCGGGCGGTCGGTGGGCTTCCTCGGCGACGGTGTCAACGATGCGCTGGCTCTGCACTCCGCCGACGTGGGAATCTCCGTCGACACGGCCACTGATGTCGCCAAGGACGCCGCAGATGTGGTGCTGCTGGAGAAGGACCTCGGTGTGCTGGCCACCGGTGTGGCCGAAGGCCGGCGTATCTTCGCCAACACCATCAAGTACGTGCTGATGGGTACGTCGAGCAACTTCGGCAACATGTTCTCGGCTGCGGCGGCATCGGCGGTGCTGACGTTCCTGCCGATGCTGCCCAGCCAGATCCTGCTCAACAACCTGCTGTACGACTCCTCGCAGCTGGCCATCCCGACCGACCGGGTCGACGAGGAGCAGCTGCATGCGCCGTCGCACTGGAACATCGCCTTCATCCGGCGGTTCATGCTGACCTTCGGGCCGATCAGCTCGCTGTTCGATTTCGTGACGTTCGGGCTGATGCTCGGTGTATTACACGCCGGGCCAACGGAATTCCGTACCGGCTGGTTCGTCGAGTCGCTGGCCACCCAAACCCTCATCATCTTCGCGATCCGCACCCGCAGGGTGCCGTTTCTGCGCAGCCGGCCCGGTGGTGTGCTGACGGTGGCGACCTTCGCGGTCATCGCGATCGGATTCGTGTTGACGATTTCTCCGCTCGCCCGCCCACTCGGGTTCACCCCGCTGCCGTGGCAGTTCTACGGCGCGTTGGTCCTACTCACCGTGGCATACCTGGTGCTGGTGGAGATCACCAAAATGGTGTTCTACGCCGAACCGATGCATCTGACCGGGCCGCTGCGGACCCGGGGTATCGAACACCGAATTGGACGGCGCGCAGCACGTTTCAGTCACAGCGGCCGGCTACGGCAGCGCTGAGGTCAGCCGCTGGACAGCAACAGTAGGTCGCCCTTGCGCCGGGAGCGGCCGCTGGCCTTGGCCAGCCGGTGCAGGCGCTGCACCCCCCGCTCGATACCGGTGGTGAGCTCGTGCACGTCCGGAGCGGCGTCGAAGTCGACCAGCAGCCCGAACGTCAGCTCGTCGGCATAGCTGAAGACGGCGATGCCGGTGCGGAAGCCGGCGGCGATCGGCGGGATGGGCAGCAATCGAAGGACCTTGTGTCCCATCATCGTCACCGGCTGGCGGGGTCCGGGCACATTGGTCACCACGGTGACCACCGATCGCTGTGGCAGCCTCGACAACAGCCGGACCGTCCACGCGGTCACGGGGAACGGAATCAGGTTCGACGCCCACAGCATCATGCTGCCGGCCTGCCGCTGCCCGCTGGACTTGGCCGCCGTCAGCCGCTCGTGTACGGCCCGCAGCCGGTGCAACGGGTCGGCGACGTCGACGGGCAGCAGCGGCAGCATCAGTGACACCCGGTTGTCGGGAACATCCATGGCATCCGGGGCGCGCACCGACACCGGGACCAGCGTGCGCAGCGAGTCCGGGCGCGGTTTCAGGCCGCGGCGCAACAGTGCGGCCCGGTAGCTGTCGGTGACCGCGGCCAGCGCGACATCGTTGACCGTCGTCCCCAAGGTGTGGGCGATCTCTTCCACGTCGCGCAGCTTCACCACCGCGGAGCCGTAGCGGCGCAGGTCGCCCACGGGCCCATTGAGTGCGGACGGGGCTGCGGGGTGCAGCAGGCCGGCGGTGAGCTCGGCGGCTCCACCCGTCACGCGCAGCGCCACCTTGCCGGCCCCGACCGAGAATCGCAGCGAATCACCGATCCAATCAAGGGGATTCAGGCTGGGAAGTCGGAACCCGGCACCGGCACGCGGGTGCTTCGCGGCCCCGATGGCAGTCGCGAAACTAGTGACGTCGGTGTCGTCGCAGAGCCCACTGAGCAGGTTGCTTGCCGAGATCCCGTCGGCCAGTGCGTGGTGCACCTTGATCAGCAGTGCCCAGCGATCCTCGGTCAACCCCTCGATGACCCAGCATTCCCACAGCGGACGCCCCCGATCCAGTCTGCGCTCCATGATCGTGGCGACCTCGGCGTACAGTGCCGCGTCGTCACCGGGTTTCGGAAGTGCGCTGCGGCGCACGTGATGCGTCAGGTCGAACGCCGGATCGTCGGCCCATTCCGGTGCCGTCAGATCAAGCGGGTGGGTGCGCAACACCTGAGTGGCTCGTGGATTGGCCAGCAGACGGGTGCCGATGGTGTCCAGCAGCGCACTGAATTCCGGTGGCGGCCCGGCCAACACCGCTACGCCACCGATGGCGAGACTGACATGCGGGTTGGTGTCCTCGAGCTGCAGGAATCCGGCGTCCAATGTCGTGAGCTGCCCAGCCATCGCCGACCCTTCCGTAACCTTGCAGTTCAGTGTGCCCAGCTCGGCGACGGCCGCAGCAGGGCCGGAAGTCACCGGATATCGGGCCTCAGCGGCGCGGTGGGGCAAGGATCTTCATCGCCATGCGCATCGCAGGTTCGGGAACGCGGTCGCGCATGGCCAACGCCGCGTTGGCGACCCGGCCGCGGGCAGGGGTGCCGCGGCCGAACCAACGGTTGAGCGGCCCGCCAGACGGGTCGAGCTCGACGTGCATGGGCGGTCCGCCGTCGGCGGCGCCGAGAGCCGAGGCGATCACGACGCGCTGGATCTCACTGGTGCCCTCGAAAATCGTGTACAACTTGGCGTCGCGGTACCACTTCTCCACGGGATGATCAGTGATGTACCCCCAGCCGCCCATGGTCTGGATGGCGCGCTCGGTGGTCTTCACCGCGATCTCGCTGGCGGCCAGCTTGGCCATCGAACCTTCGCCCCGCTCGAACGGCACGCTGTTGGCGGCCATCCACGATGCGCGCCAGGTGAGCAAGCGGGCCGCGTCGATACCGGTCGCCAGGTCGGCCAGGGGGAAGGCGATGCCCTGGTTGTCGATGATCGGGGCGCCGAACGCTTCCCGCCGATTCGCGTAGGTCGTCATGTATTCCAAAGCAGCACGGGCGATTCCGAGAGCCTGGGCGGCCACCATCGGACGGGTCTGTTCGAACGTGCCCAGCGTCGCCGAACCCGAACGCCGACCGCCCGTGGCCAGTGCTTCACGCGTCTTGGCGAGCTTGTGCTCGAGCTTGTCGGGCCCGCCGAGCAGATTCTCGCCGGGAATGCGCACGCCGGCGAACTTCAGCTCAGCCGTGTGGGAGGCCCGGCATCCAAGCTTGTCGAGCTTGCGGACCAGCTCCAAACCCGGTGTGCCGCCGGGCACCACGAACAGCGCCTGTCCCCGGTGACCCAGCTCCTCGTCGACGACGGCGTTGACGACGTGCACATTGGCTATGCCGCCGTTGCCGATCCACATCTTATGCCCGTCGATGACCCAGTCGTCGCCATCGCGGCGGGCGCGGGTGCGCAGATTGCGGACATCGCTACCGCCCTCGGGTTCGGAGATCGCCAACGCGGCCAGCTTCAGATCGCCAGGCGTGCCGAAACATTCGGGTGCCCACGTCAGCATCTGCTCCGGGGTGGCGGCCTGACCGATCGCCGCGAGCGCCAACGCCGGCATCACCACCGCCAAACCGATTCCGGCGCAACCCCAGAACAATTCCTCCATGAACATCGGCAGCGACAGGCCGGTCGGGTCACCGATCAGGTCCCGGTAGAACAGCGGACTGTAAAAGCCACGGACCGCCGCCTCTTCGAGAACCGGCCACGGGAATTCCTGGCGTCGGTCGTACTCGCCGGCAACCGGGCGGATGCAGTGTTCGGCGAATTCGTGTGTGCGGCGAGCCAGGTCGTGCTGTGCCGTCGTCGGCGTGAGGTCCAGACCCATCGTGCGTCCCTTCGACGCCTGGGTGATACCTCCGGTACCCCGTGACCAAACGTCGTGCGAACGGGCTGAGGAAAGTTGGAGCCCGGGCTGCCGCGGAGTCGGGTTTTGCACGGCAGCTCGGGGCTGACTGGGATATCGATGATCGTTCGGCCCGCGTTACCGCCTGGTCGCCGGTTGCAGTTCGGCGTCGCTGAAGAACTCGAGCAGGTAGCGGCTCTCCTCGATATCGCCGATTGTGCGCCGGGCCTTCTTCCGGGTGATCACGATGCCGAGTGCGGCCAGTGCCCACACCAGGTACTGCACACACCACGCCAGCCGGAACGAGTCGAACGAGTAGCCGCCGGTCGCGCCGATGATCATGCCCATCGCCTGCATCACCAGCAGCGAGGCCAGGAAGCCGCCCATGTTCACCGCGCCTTGGGCGGTACCCAGCGTGGACCGCGGGTTGAAGGTGCGGGCGAAGTCGAAGCCGACCATGGATCCCGGCCCGCCGACCGAGATCACCGCGATCAGAACCACCAGCAGCCAATGCGGCGCGGGCGAGGGTAGCGCGAGCACGACGGTCCACACCAGCGCATTGCTGCCGATGATGCCCAACACCAAACGCGAGCGTCGGTGCGGGTGACGCCCGGTGACGAGCCCGATCACCACTCCCGAGACGATCGCCGCGACCACCGAGATGGTCAGAAGGGTGCCCGCGGCGCCACGCGAAAGATCTTGCGCCACCGTCAAATAAGGGACACCCCACATCAGTGCGAAGACGGTCACGGAGAACTGCGTGCCCATGTGTGTGAAGAAACCCAGCCGGGTGCCCGGTCGCATCCACACGGTCTTCACGCTGGCCAGCGTCTCGCGCACACTGGTCGGCGGGTCGTGGACGGTGACCCCGCTCGGGGTGTTCTTCACCAGCAGCAGCGTCAGCACCAGCGACAGCACACCGAGCGCCGAGACGGCCGTGTATGCGGGTGTCCATCCCGACCCGACCAGCAGCGACAGGAACGGGACCGCGGACAACACCTGACCGAGCTGCCCGCAGATGCCGGTCAGCTGGGTCACCAACGGGATCTGGCGCGGTTTGAACCAGTGCGGAACCAGCCGCAGCACCGAGATGAACGTGAACGCGTCACCGAGGCCGACCACCGCACGGGCGGCGATCGCGGTGGGCAGCGAGACGGTGAACGCGAGGGTCAGTTGCCCCGCGACCATCAGGGTGCCGCCGGCCAGGATCATCACCTTGGAGCCGTAGCGGTCCAGCAGCATGCCTGCGGGGATCTGGGCGGCGGCGTAGACGATGACCTGCAGCACGACGAACGTCGACAGCACACCCGGGCTGGCCGAAAAGCGGTGGGCGGCGTCCAGGCCGGAGACGCCCAGGGTGGTCCGGTCCAGGACGGCGACGATGTAGGCCAACAATCCCGTCGACCACACAATCCAGGCCCGCACTGCCGATCACCCTTTCGCCGATTCGCCTCACCAATCATCTCGCGGCGACGCAAATTGATTCCCGAGACCGGTCAGACCCTGGTCGGCGCCGGATCATCGCCGAAACGCTGTGCCAGCCACACCGGGATGATCGCGAGCAGACGTCATTGGCGAAAAGGTGATGCAGATGTGACCGGTGACGTTGATGAGGATGCTGAGGCAATTGTCGTATTCTGAGGCGCGTGTTGGTGTCGCGCCGCGACGTGCTGAAATTGGCCGCCGTCACCCCCGCCGCGCTGGGTCTGGGGACTGTGGCGTCGGCGCCCGCCGCGACCGCGGCCCCGGCCACCGCGACGACCACCCCGCTCGGCGTGCTGTTGGACTACGCCGCAGGCGTCATCAGCGCCGCGGATATCAAGGCCTCCGGCGCTCTCGGCGCAATCCGCTACGTCTCTGATCGGCGGCCCGGCGGAGAGTGGATGCTGGGCAAGCCAATTCAGCTGACCGAGGCCCGAGATCTCTATCAGGCCGGCTTGAAGATCGTGTCCAATTACCAGTTCGGCAAGCAGGACACCGCCGACTGGCTCGGCGGGCACCAGGCCGGGCTGACGCACGCCAAGCGCGGCTGGGCGCTGCACACCGCCGCGGGCGGCCCGGTCGCTGCCCCGATCTATGTGTCGATCGACGACAACCCCAGCCTCGACCAGTACAAGACGCAGGTCGTGCCCTATCTGCGGGCGTGGGAATCGGTGGTCGGGCACCAGCGGGTGGGCGTGTACGCAAACTCGAAGACCATCGAATGGGCGCTTCAGGACGGCATCGGGTCGTGGTTCTGGCAGCACAACTGGGGTTCGCCGAAGGGCTACACGCACCCCGCCGCGCACCTGCACCAGGTCGAGATCGACAAGCGCAAGGTCGGCGGCGTCGGGGTGGACCTGAACCACATCCTGAAGCCGCAATTCGGCCAGTGGGACTGACTCAAAGTGTAAGACTTACTGGCTAGTAAGGATTTGCCAGCAAACTTCCTAACGCCATTCTGGTGAACAAATGTGGACTGAAAAACCGAGCAAGTGCTTGGCTGGACGTCGCCACGCACGGCCGCTGACGAAAAATTCGTAAGTAACGATTCGATAACAATCGTGCCTTGATCTGCGCTATTGCACCTACTCAACCGTAACCACCTCCATGCAGGACGTTTGTCCCGGATGGTCTGGGCGGCCGTTTGGCGCTGTGTTACCCGCTGTGCTGTTACCCGTGCGTAGAACTCGCCAGTAACCAATATCGGGCGGAAAATGGTGCTGGCTCTTATGCCACTCTTAGTACAGCCGGGATGTTCGCCGCCCCGAGACGAGGGGATCGCGCGGACGCCGTGATTCGACGGGGAATCGCCGACGACACCTCCGCAAGGTAGCGCAGGTCTGACACGCCGACACATACGAAGCCGATACGCGACGACGCGACGACGAGCACGACAGGGAGATACACAAGGTGACGATCCACGAGCACGACAGGCTGTCCACGGGCGACGGATCATGGCGCGGCGGCGCCAAGCAGGCTTCTACTCATGCCCTCGTCGACCGGCTCAACGCCGGCGAGCCCTACGCCGTCGCCTTCGGCGGCCAGGGCAGTGCCTGGCTGGAGACCCTCGAGGAGCTGGTCACCTCGGCCGGCATCGAATCCGAGCTCGCAACCCTCGCCGGTGAGGCTGAGCTGCTGCTGGAGCCGGTCGCCGACGAACTGGTGGTGGTCCGTCCGATCGGCTTCGAGCCGCTGCGCTGGGTGCGCGCGCTGGCCGCCGATGAGACCGTGCCGTCGGCCAAGCAGCTGACCTCGGCGGCGGTGTCGGTTCCCGGCGTGCTGCTGACCCAGATCGCCGCCATCCGCGCCCTGGCCCGCCAGGGCATGGATCTGGCCGCGGCGCCGCCGGTGGCGGTCGCAGGCCACTCCCAGGGCGTGCTGGCCGTCGAGGCGCTGCGCGCCGCCGGCGCCAAGGACGTCCAGCTGCTGGCCCTGGCCCAGCTGATCGGCGCCGCGGGCACCTTGGTGGCCCGTCGCCGCGGCATTTCGGTCCTCGGTGACCGTCCGCCGATGGTGTCGGTGACCAACGCCGAGCCCGAGCGCATCTACGAGCTGCTTCAAGAGTTTGCTCAGGATGTCCGTACGGTGCTGCCTCCGGTGCTGTCGATCCGCAACGGGCGGCGCTCGGTCGTCATCACCGGGACCCCCGAGCAGCTGTCCCGTTTCGAGCTGTATTGCGAGCAGATCGCCGAGGCCGAAGCGGCCGACCGGAAGAACAAAGTGCGCGGCGGTGCCGTGTTCAACCCGATCTTCGACCCGGTCCGGGTCGAGGTCGGCTTCCACACGCCGCGCCTCGCCGACGGCATCGACATCGTGGGCCGTTGGGCCGCCGCCGTCGGCCTTGACGTCGAGCTCGCGCGCGCCCTGACGGACTCGATCCTCGTCCAGCAGGTGGATTGGGTCGAAGAGGTCACCGCGTTGAACGAGGCCGGTGCTCGCTGGATTCTCGACCTCGGGCCCGGCGACATCCTGACCCGGCTCACCGCGCCGGTGATCCGCGGGCTGGGCATCGGCATCGTGCCGGCCGCCACCCGCGGCGGCCAGCGCAACCTGTTCACCGTCGGCGCCGTGCCCGAGGTGGCCAAGCCGTGGTCGAGCTACGCGCCGTCCGCGATCCGCCTGCCCGACGGCTCGGTGAAGCTGTCGACCAAGTTCACCCGGCTCACCGGCCGGTCGCCGATCCTGCTGGCCGGCATGACGCCGACGACCGTCGACGCCAAGATCGTCGCGGCGGCGGCCAACGCCGGCCACTGGGCGGAGCTGGCCGGTGGCGGCCAGGTCACCGAGGCCATCTTCGACAAGCGCATCGCCGAGCTGACCACGCTGCTCGAACCGGGCCGCACGATCCAGTTCAACTCGCTGTTCCTGGATCCCTACCTGTGGAAGCTGCAGCTGGGCGGCAAGCGCCTGGTGCAGAAGGCGCGCCAGTCCGGTGCACCGATCGACGGCGTGGTGGTCAGTGCCGGCATCCCCGAGCTGGAAGAGGCCGTCGACCTGATCGACGAGCTGAACGACGTCGGCATCGCCCACGTCGTGTTCAAGCCGGGCACCGTCGAGCAGATCCGCTCGGTCGTCCGGATCGCCGCCGAGGTTCCCACCAAACCGGTCATCGTCCACATCGAAGGCGGTCGCGCCGGTGGCCACCACTCGTGGGAGGACCTCGACGATCTGCTCCTGACCACCTACTCGGAACTGCGCGGTCGGGCCAACATCACGGTCTGCGTCGGCGGTGGCATCGGCACGCCCGAGCGCGCCGCCGAGTACCTGTCCGGCCGGTGGTCGGCGGCCTACGGCTACCCGCTGATGCCGGTCGACGGCATCCTCGTCGGCACCGCCGCGATGGCCTGCCTGGAGGCGACCACATCGCCTGCGGTCAAGCAGCTGTTGGTCGACACGGTCGGCACCGATACCTGGGTCGGTGCCGGAAAAGCGGTCAATGGCATGGCTTCTGGGCGTAGCCAGCTCGGCGCCGACATCCACGAGATCGACAACGCCGCCTCCCGCTGCGGCCGCTTGCTCGACGAGGTCGCCGGCGACGCCGAGGCCGTCGCGGCGCGCCGCGAGGAGATCATCGCCGCGATGGCGGTCACCGCCAAGCCGTACTTCGGCGACGTCGCCGAGATGAGCTACCTGCAATGGTTGCAGCGCTACATCGAGCTCGCGATCGGCGACGACGACTCCACCGCCGACACCAAGTCCGCTGACTCGCCGTGGCTCGACATCACCTGGCGCGACCGCTTCGCCGAGATGCTGCAGCGCGCCGAGGCCCGTCTCAACGCGAAAGATGCCGGCCCGATCGAGACACTGTTCGACGCGTCGTCGGCCGATGGTGAGTGGCTGCTGGAGAACCCGGACCAGGCCGTCGCGGCCCTGCTGTCCCGCTACCCCGATGCCGAATCGGTGCTGCTGCACCCGGCTGACGTCCCGTTCTTCATCCAGCTGTGCAAGACGCTGGGCAAGCCGGTCAACTTCGTCCCGGTCATCGACAAGGACGTGCGCCGTTGGTGGCGCAGCGACTCCCTGTGGCAGGCCCACGACGCCCGCTACACCGCCGACCAGGTCTGCGTCATCCCCGGCACGCAGGCCGTGGAGGGCATCACCCGGGTCGACGAGCCGGTGGGCGAACTGCTCGACCGCTTCGAGAAGGCCGCCGTCGATCAGCTGCTCGCCTCGGGCGCACAGCCTGAGCCGGTTGCCGCGCGGCTGCGAGTGCGCACCGATGTGGCCGGACCGCTGGCCATCGTGCTGGATTCGCCCGACGTGCTGTGGGCCGGCCGCACCGCGACCAACCCGGTGCATCGCATCGCCGCCCCCTCGGAGTGGCTGGTGCACGACAACCGTTCCGCGACAAACCATTCCACCGGAGCACGGCTGGAGGTCACCGCGCCGGACCGGGTGGTGCTGAGCGTCCCGCTGTCGGGTACCTGGATCGACATCGCCTATACACTGCCGGCCGCGGTGATCGACGGTGGCACCCCCGTGGTGCGCACCGAAGATGCCGCCGGCGCGATGCGCGCCGTGCTGGCCATCGCCGCCGGGGTCGACGGCCCCGACGCGCTGCCGCCGGTGACGGGCGGCTCCACCACCGTCACCGTCGGGTGGGATCCCGAGCGGGTGGCCGACCACACCGGTGTGACGGCGACGTTCGGTTCGCCGCTGGCGCCCACGCTGACAACCGTTCCCGACGCGCTGGTCGGCCGTTGCTGGCCGGCGGTGTTCGCCGCGATCGGCGGCGCTGTCACCGATTCCGGTTTCCCGGTGGTGGAGGGCCTGCTGAGCCTGGTACACCTGGACCACGCGGCCCAGCTGCTCAAGCCGCTGCCCAAGGAACCGACCCAATTGACCGTCACCGCAACGGCTTCGGTGGCAACAGACACCGAGGTCGGCCGCGTCGTGCCGGTCACGGTCAACGTGACCGACGCCAGGGGAATGATCCTGGCGGTCCTCGAGGAGCGCTTCGCGATCCTGGGCCGCAACGGTGCCGAGGAACTCGCCGACCCGGTGCGGGCCGGGGGAGCGGTGTCGTTGAACGCCACCGACACCCCGCGCCGTCGTCGCCGCGACGTCACCATCGGCGCACCGGTCGACATGCGACCGTTCGCGGTGGTGTCCGGTGACCACAACCCGATTCACACCGATCGTGCCGCCGCGCTGCTGGCCGGTCTGGATTCGCCGATCGTGCATGGCATGTGGCTGTCGGCCGCCGCCCAGCACGTGGTCACCGCGACCGACGGCAAGCCGGTCCCGCCGGCCAAGCTGATCGGCTGGACCGCTCGCTTCCTGGGCATGGTCAAGCCGGGCGACGAGATCGACTTCCGCGTCGACCGGGTCGGAATCGACTTGGGTGCAGAGGTTCTGGAGGTCACCGCCAAGGTCGGCACCGATCTGGTGATGAGCGCCACCGCGCGGCTGGCGGCGCCGAAGACGGTGTACGCCTTCCCGGGTCAGGGCATCCAGCACAAAGGCATGGGCATGGAGGTGCGGGCTCGCTCCAAGGCCGCCCGCAAGGTGTGGGACACCGCCGACAAGTTCACCCGCGACACCCTGGGCTTCTCGGTGTTGCATGTGGTGCGGGACAACCCGACCAGCCTGATCGCCTCCGGCGTGCATTACCAGCACCCCGAGGGCGTGCTCTACCTGACGCAGTTCACTCAGGTCGCCATGGCAACCGTCGCGGCGGCTCAGGTCGCCGAGATGCGGGAGCAGGGCGCGTTCGTCGAGGGCGCGATCGCCTGCGGTCACTCCGTAGGCGAGTACACCGCGCTGGCGTGTGTCTCGGGCGTGTACAAGCTGGAGGCTCTGCTGGAGGTGGTGTTCCACCGCGGCAGCAAGATGCACGACATCGTCCCGCGTGACGAGATGGGCCGGTCCAACTACCGGCTGGCCGCGATCCGGCCGTCGCAGATCGACCTGCCCGACGCCGACGTCAAGGGATTCGTCGCCGAAATCGCGGAGCGCACAAACGAATTCCTGCAGATCGTGAACTTCAACCTGCGCGGCTCGCAGTACGCGATCGCCGGCACGGTGCGCGGTCTGGAGGCGCTGGAGGAAGAGGTCGAGCGGCGCCGCGAGATCAGTGGGGGCAAGCGGTCGTTCATCCTGGTCCCGGGCATCGACGTGCCGTTCCACTCCGATGTGCTGCGTGTCGGCGTCGACGACTTCCGCCGGGCGCTGGAGCGCGTCATGCCCGAGGATGCCGATCCGGCCCTGATCGTCGGACGCTACATCCCGAACCTGGTCCCGCGGCCGTTCACCCTGGACCGCGACTTCATCCAGGAGATCCGCGATCTGGTGCCTGCCGAGCCCCTCGATGAGGTGCTGGCCGACTACGACACCTGGCGTAACGAGAAGCCGCATGCGTTGTGCCGCAAGGTGGTTATCGAGTTGCTGGCCTGGCAGTTCGCCAGCCCGGTGCGCTGGATCGAGACGCAGGACCTGCTGTTCATCGAGGAGGCCGCGGGCGGACTGGGTGTCGAGCGTTTCGTCGAGATCGGCGTGAAGTCGGCGCCGACGGTGGCCGGGCTGGCGAGCAACACCCTGAAGTTGCCCGAATATGCCCACAGCACAGTCGAAGTGCTCAACTCCGAGCGCGATGCCGCCGTGCTGTTCGCCAGCGACGAGGATCCGGCCACCGACGACGATGTCGAGGAAGCCCCCGCCGCCGAGGCGCCTGCCGAAGCCGCAGCGGCCGAGGCCGCACCGGCCGCACCGGCTCCGGCGGCCGCGCCTGCCGGCGCTCCGCGTCCCGACGACATCGGATTCGACGCGGGCGACGCCACTTTGGCGCTGATCGCGTTGAGCGCCAAGATGCGTATCGATCAGATCGAGCTGCTGGATTCGATCGAGTCGATCACCGACGGTGCGTCCTCGCGGCGTAACCAGCTGCTGGTCGATCTCGGCTCCGAGCTGAACCTGGGCGCCATCGACGGTGCCGCCGAGGCGGACCTGGCATCGCTGAAGGGGCAGGTCTCGAAGCTGGCCCGCACCTACAAGCCGTTCGGCCCGGTGCTCTCCGATTCGATCAACGATCAGCTGCGCACGGTGCTCGGCCCGTCGGGCAAGCGTCCGGCCGCGATCGCCGAGCGGGTCAAGAAGACCTGGGAGCTGGGCGACGGTTGGGCCAAGCACGTCACCGCCGAACTGGCGCTGGGCACCCGCGAGGGCAGCAGCGTGCGCGGTGGTGCGCTCGGCGGCCTGCATGACGGTGCGCTGACCGACGCCGCATCTGTGGACAAGGCCATCGACGCCGCGGTCGCTGCGGTGGCTGCCCGCAAGGGGATTGCGGTGTCGCTGCCGTCGGCCGGCGGTGGCGGTGGCGGCGTGGTCGACTCGGCCGCGCTGACCGAGTTCGCCGAGAAGGTCACCGGCCGCGACGGTGTGCTGGCCTCGGCCGCCCGCATGGTGCTTGGGCAGCTGGGCCTGGACAACCCGGTGTCGGCTGCGCCGTCGGCCACCGACGCCGAGCTCATCGACCTGGTGACCGCCGAGCTGGGTTCGGATTGGCCTCGGCTGGTCGCGCCCGCGTTCGACGCCAAGAAGGCGGTCGTGCTCGACGACCGCTGGGCCAGCGCCCGTGAGGACCTGGTCAAGCTGTGGCTGGCCGACGAAGGCGATATCGACGCCGACTGGATGCGCCTCGGTGAGCGTTTCGAAGGTGCCGGCAATGTTGTTGCAACTCAGGCCAGTTGGTGGCAGGGCAGGGCCCTGGCGGCTGGCCGCAACATCCACGCCTCGCTGTTCGGCCGGATCGCCGCTGGTGCCGAGAATCCGAACAAGGGTCACTACAGCGACGAGGTCGCGGTGGTCACCGGTGCGTCGAAGGGCTCGATCGCCGCTTCGGTGGTGGCCGCCCTGCTCGACGGTGGTGCCACGGTGGTGGCGACGACCTCCAAGCTGGACGACGATCGGTTGGCCTTCTACAAGGCGCTCTACCGCGACAACGCCCGCTACGGTGCGTCGTTGTGGGTGGTTCCGGCCAACATGGCGTCCTACGCCGACATCGACGCGCTGGTGTCGTGGGTCGGTAGCGAGCAGACCGAAAGCCTTGGGCCGCAATCGATCCACCTCAAGGATGCGCTGACCCCGACGCTGCTGTTCCCATTCGCCGCACCGCGGGTGGCCGGTGACCTGTCGGAGGCCGGCTCGCGTTCGGAGATGGAGATGAAGGTCCTGCTGTGGGCCGTCGAGCGGCTGGTCGCCGGGCTGTCTTCCATCGGCGCCGAGCGCGACATCGCCTCGCGTCTGCACGTGGTCCTGCCGGGCTCACCCAACCGCGGTATGTTCGGCGGTGACGGCGCATACGGTGAGTCGAAGTCCGCGCTGGACGCGGTGGTCAACCGCTGGAACGCGGAAACCTCGTGGGCGCAGCGGGTCAGCTTCGCGCATGCGCTGATCGGCTGGACCAAGGGCACCGGGCTGATGGGTCACAACGACGCCATCGTCGGTGCGGTCGAGGAGGCCGGCGTCACCACCTACAGCACCGAAGAGATGGCAGCCATGCTGCTGGATCTGTGCACGGTGGAGGCCAAGGTCGCGTCCGCGCACACTCCGCTGAAGGTCGACCTGACCGGTGGGCTCGGCGATGTGCAGCTCGACATGGCCGAGCTGGCCGCCAAGGCCCGCGAGGAGATGACCGCCGAACCGGATGCGGCTGCGTCCGGTGAGGCGGCGGGCACCATTGCCGCCCTGCCGTCGCCGCCGCGCGGCTACGTCGCGAACACGCCGCCGGCGTGGGCCGACCTTGACGTCGACCCGGCCGACCTGGTGGTCATCGTCGGCGGCGCCGAACTGGGCCCGTACGGGTCGTCGCGCACCCGCTTCGAGATGGAGGTCGACAACGAACTGTCGGCCGCCGGTGTGCTCGAACTCGCCTGGACCACAGGCCTGATCACGTGGGAGGACGACCCCAAGCCGGGCTGGTACGACACCGCTTCCGGTGAGCTGGTCGACGAGGCCGATCTGGTCGAGCGCTACCACGACGCGGTCGTGGAGCGTTGCGGCATCCGTGAATTCGTCGACGACGGGGCCATCGATCCCGACCACGCGTCACCACTGATGGTCAGTGTCTTCCTGGACAAGGACTTCCGGTTCGTCGTGTCCTCGGAGGCCGATGCCCGCGCGTTCGCGCAGTACGACCCGGAGCACACCGTCATTCGGCCGGTGCTGGACTCCTCGGACTGGGAGGTGATCCGCAAGGCGGGCACCGAGGTTCGCGTGCCGCGTAAGACCAAGCTGTCGCGGAAGGTCGGGGCGCAGATCCCGACCGGCTTCGACCCGACGGTCTGGGGCATCAGTCCCGATATGGCCAGCTCGATTGACCGGGTGGCGCTGTGGAACATCGTCGCAACCGTCGACGCGTTCCTGTCCTCGGGATTCACCCCGACCGAACTGATGCGCTGGGTGCACCCGAGCCTGGTGGCCTCCACGCAGGGCACCGGCATGGGCGGTATGACGTCGATGCAGACGATGTACCACGGCAACCTGATGGGCAAGGCCAAGCCGAACGACATCCTGCAGGAGGTTCTGCCGAACGTCGTTGCCGCGCACGTCATCCAGTCCTACGTCGGCAGCTACGGCTCGATGATCCATCCGGTCGGCGCGTGCGCCACCGCGGCGGTGTCGGTCGAGGAGGGCATGGACAAGATCCGCCTCGGCAAGGCCGAACTGGTGGTTACCGGTGGCTTCGACGACATGACGCTGGAGGCGGTCATCGGCTTCGGTGACATGGCGGCGACCGCCGAGACCGCGACGATGCGGGCCAAGGGCATCAGCGATTCGAAGTTCTCCCGCGCCAACGACCGTCGCCGGCTGGGCTTCCTGGAGGCACAGGGTGGCGGCACCATCCTGCTGGCTCGTGGTGACCTGGCGCTAAAGATGGGTCTGCCGGTGTTGGCGGTGGTGGGCTACGCGCAGAGCTTCGGCGACGGCGTGCACACCTCGATCCCCGCTCCGGGACTCGGCGCGCTGGGTGCCGGTCGCGGCGGCAAGGATTCGCAGCTGGCCCGTTCGCTGGCCAAGCTGGGGGTCGGCGCCGACGACATCGCGGTGATCTCCAAGCACGACACTTCGACGCTGGCCAACGATCCCAACGAGACCGAGCTGCACGAGCGGCTGGCCGACTCGATGGGCCGCGCCCCCGGCGCGCCGCTGTTCGTCGTCAGCCAGAAGAGCCTGACGGGCCACGCCAAGGGCGGCGCGGCGGTCTTCCAGATGATGGGGCTCTGCCAGATCCTGCGCGACGGCGTCATCCCGCCGAACCGCAGCCTGGATTGCGTCGACGACGAGCTGGCCACCTCCGGGCACTTCGTGTGGCCGCGGGAGACGCTGCGCCTTGGCGACAAGTTCCCGCTCAAGGCGGGTCTGGTCACCAGCCTCGGCTTCGGTCACGTGTCGGGTCTGATCGCGCTGGTGCACCCGCAGGCCTTCCTGGCCTCGCTGGGCGAGCAGGAGCGGGCGGACTACACCAAGCGGGCCAACGACCGGGTGCTGGCGGGGCAGCGGCGACTGGCTTCGGCCATCGCCGGTGGACGGCCGCTGTACGAAAAGCCCGCTGATCGCCGGTTCGACCATGATGTGCCCGAGAAGCGTCAGGAAGCGGCGATGCTGCTCAACCCTGCGTCGCGGCTGGGTGAGGACGACATCTACGCGTGATGAGCGGCGAGAAGCGGTCAGCGGACCCGGTGATAGGGTCTCCGGCGTGGCGATAGTCGGCGTGGGGATCGATGTGGTCTCCATTCCCGACTTCGCCGAGCAGGTGGACCAGCCGGGCACGGTATTCGCCGAGACGTTCACCCCGGGTGAGCGCCGCGACGCCGCCGACAAGAGCTCGGTGGCGGCGCGGCACTTGGCCGCACGGTGGGCCGCCAAGGAAGCCGTCATTAAGGCATGGTCGGGCTCGCGCTTCGCGCAGCGTCCGGTTCTGCCGGAGGGTATCCACCGCGACATCGAGGTGATCACCGATATGTGGGGCCGGCCGAAGGTCCGGCTCACCGGTGACATCGCCAAGCATCTGGCCGAGGTGACCATTCATGTGTCGCTGACGCATGAGGGCGACACAGCCGCCGCGGTCGCCATCCTCGAGACTCGCGGTTAGCTCTGCTGGGCGATCTGAATCAGGTTGCCGCACGTGTCGTCGAAGACGGCGGTGGTCACCGGCCCCATATCGACGGGCTCCTGAGTGAAGCGCACCCCGAGCCCGCGCAGCCGGTCGAACTCGGCATGGACGTCGTCGACGGCGAACGAGGTGAAGGGGATTCCGTCGGCGACGAGTGCCTCCTTGAACGGTTTGACCGCGGGATGGCCGTCCGGTTCGAGGACGAGTTCGGTGCCGTCCGGATTCTCCGGGGAGACCACGGTGATCCAGCGATGCTCGCCCATCGGGATGTCGTGCTTGGTCGTGAAACCCAGGACGTCGGTGTAGAACTGGAGCGCGGCGTCCTGATCGTTGACGAGCACGCTAGTCAGGTTGATGCGCACGGTCAGCCCTCAGCTTTCTTCAGCCACCGCTTGACGATCGGCTCGAGCGGTGCGGTGTTGATGTAGTGGAATTTGTATCGGCCCTCGCGCCGGGTCTCGACCAAGCCCGCGGCCACGAGAAGGTCGAGGTGTTGCGAGATCGCTTGTCGCGATGAGCCAAGTCCATGTTTCGTCGCCAGGCGGGCACAGATTTCGAAGAGGGTCTGACCATTTCGCTCGGTCAGCTCATCGAGGATCGTCCGGCGAGTGGGGTCAGCCAAGGCCTTGAAGACGTCGCCCACTCCTCCACGATAGGCAAGCAAATACTTGCATGTCAACGATGGCGCCCTGCTCGGTAGGGTCGTCGGCATGAGCGATCTCGTCGAACGCGTGAAGGCAGTGCTTCCCTCGGTGCGCGCCGATCTCGAAGACCTGGTGCGGATCCCATCGGTGTGGGCTGACCCGGACCGTCGCGACGAGGTGCACCGCAGCGCCCGTGCCGTCGCGGATCTGCTGAGCAGAGCCGGTTTCGAACAGGTCGAGATCGTCGCGGAGGGAGGTGCGCCCGCGGTTATCGCGCATCACCCCGCCCCGCCCGGTGCGCCGACGGTGTTGCTGTACGCCCACCACGATGTCCAGCCGGAAGGTGATCCGTCGCAATGGAATTCGGAGCCCTTCGAGCCCACCGAGCGCGACGGCCGGCTCTACGGCCGCGGCAGCGCGGACGACAAAGCCGGTATCGCCACGCATCTGGCGGCGTTTCGGGCACACGGCGGCAATCCGCCGGTCGGGGTGACGGTGTTCGTGGAGGGGGAGGAGGAGTCCGGCTCGCCGTCGCTGGGCCGGCTGCTGGCCGCCCACAAGGACAAGCTGGCCGCCGACGTCATCGTGATCGCCGACTCGGACAACTGGACCACCGAGATCCCGGCGCTGACGGTGTCGCTGCGCGGGCTGGCCGACTGTGTGGTCGAGGTCGCGACCCTGGATCATGGTCTGCACTCGGGGCTGTGGGGCGGCGTGGTGCCCGACGCGCTCAGCGTCCTGGTGCGACTACTCGCCAGCTTGCACGACGACGACGGCAACGTCGCCGTGCAGGGCTTGTACGAGACGACGGCCGCCGACGTGGACCGCGGGCCGCAGTGGGTACGGGCCGAGTCGGGACTGCTCGACGGGGTACACGAAATCGGGTCTGGCCCTGTGGCCCAACGGATGTGGGCCAAACCCGCGATCACCGTCATCGGCATCGACACCACGCCGATCGCCAAGGCCTCGAACACCCTCATTCCGCGCGCCAGCGCCAAGGTCAGCATGCGGGTGGCTCCGGGCGGCGACGCCGCGGCACATCTGCACGCGCTGCGTCGTCACCTCGAACAGCACGCCCCCTGGGGTGCGCACGTCAAGATCATCCCGGGTGATATCGGTCAGCCCTACGCGATCGACGCCAGCGGACCCGTCTACGACGCCGCCCGCGCCGCTTTCAAGCAGGCCTGGGGTTCTGACGTCGTCGATATGGGGATGGGCGGCTCGATCCCGTTCATCGCCGAGTTCGCCGCCGCCTTCCCCGAGGCCACCATCCTGGTCACCGGGGTGGAGGATCCGAGCACCCAGGCGCACAGCGTCAACGAGAGCCTGCACCTCGGCGTGCTGGAGCGCGCTGCCACCACCGAAGCGTTGCTGCTGGCGAGGCTGGGTGAGCTTTAGACCGAGATGTCGCGGCGCAGCTTGGCGACGTGACCGGTGGCATTGATGTTGGATTGCGCTGCACCGTGGACAACATACTTCGAGCCATCGTTGGCGAGTGAGTCTCGAGCCTAGACAATAAGGCGAATGCCCTCAGGCCCCAAGCCCCGTTAGCAGAGGCCGAAAGGCCCTACCAGCCACACAACTCCACGGCAGATTCTGGCGATCGGTGCCGCAACCCGACAGAGCGATGGCGAAGGGGCAGAAATGGCCGCTGAGAAATCCGACATCACGACGACCAGAAAAACATGCGGGAACTATGTGGGGAGGTGTGGCCATAGCTCAGCTCATCCCGGTACCGGGCCAAATTCCATTAGCGGGACCTGTGGTCGGTGCGGCAGCGTATTCGGTTATACATGCACAGGCGCTGGTTGTACCGGCCAGGATTGGCATTGCAACGCCACTGTCTAGCATGCAGTAGGAACAGCTGCACTCATCCCGACCTGGGGCCAACTGCTAGGCCGAAACATGCTGGATGATCTTCTGGACCCTCGTTGTCGTATGTTGCGATCGGACTACACCGACATATCCCGGCGCAACTTGGCGACGTGGCCGGTGGCCTTGACGTTGTACTGTGCGACCTCGATCTTGCCCGTCTCGTCGACCACGAACGTCGAGCGGATGACGCCCTGAACGAGCTTGCCGTAGAGCTTCTTCTCGCCGTAGGCGCCCCACTCGGTGAGCACCTTCTTGTCGGGGTCGGACAGCAGCGGGAACGTCAGCTGGTCGCGGTCGGTGAACTTGGCCAGCTTCTCCGGCTTGTCCGGGGAGATGCCGACGACGTCGATGCCGGCGCCGTTGAGCTCGGCCAGACTGTCCCGGAAGTCGCACGCCTGCTTGGTGCAGCCCGGGGTCATCGCGGCCGGGTAGAAGTAGACGATCACCTTGCGGCCCTTGAAGTCAGACAGCTTGACGGTCTTACCCTCGGCGTCCGGCAGGCTGAACGCGGGTGCTTTGTCGCCGACTTCGAGGCGCGCGGTCTCGGTCACCTGGTGATCCCTTCATCTCCCGGTGCATCGGGGTTGGCCCGGGTTGCTCTAGGGTAGTTCGGCAGGGCGGCAGTTTGGAGGACGGAAGTGGCGGACCGGGATCCCGAGGTCATCAAGGCCGAGATCGACCAGGCTCGTGACCGGCTGGCGGCGACGGTCGACTCGCTGGCCGTGCGCGCCAATCCGGAGCGCATCGCCGAGGACGTCAAGGCAGCGCTGCTGCGCTTCGTGAAGAGACCGCCGGTGGCCGCGGCGCTGGCTGGCGTCAGCGTGGTGACGGTCGTGCTGGTGATCCGCCGAATCCGCAACGGATAGCGGTTAGCGGCGGCGGAACCAGTCGCCGAGTGACAGACGAAAACCGGGGGGATTGGCAACCAGGCCGATCCGGCTGCAGCTATGAACCTGCATCGGGGTGACCGGTGCGGAGGGCTGCGGAGCTACTTCGCCTACGGGGCGTTGAACTAAGTTCTCCGGCGCCATGCGGCTAAGTCCTCACTGTGTCACGGGACGTCTGTCCGAGGCCTGCTGTTGGTCAATACAGCTAACGGCCACCATAACACCATTCGCGACATTACTGCAGCATAATGCGCTGTCTTTCGGTCGAGAACCGCCCGCCGGTTACCTACTGGGGCGCAAACACGCTGGTCAACCAGCTGACTTAACGGGTTGCTCAGCTGTTTCTCAGCGACGCATCTCACGCCGAGCCGTCGACGGTGTCCCCGCGGCCTCGGGCAACATCACATCCCGATCAGGGGAGAACGATCGGCAACCGCTCCCAGCCCCGCACGGTCGACGTGGGCGCGAGCTTCGCACCTGTGTAGTCGATGTCCCATTCCGGGAACCGGTTGAGCAGCTCGTCGAGGGCCACCCGCCCCTCGAGCCGGGCCAGGTTGGCGCCCAGGCAGTAGTGCACGCCCTTGCCGAAGGTGAGGTGGCTGATCGTGTCGCGGTGGATGTTGAAGCTGTCGGGATCGTCGTAGCGGCGCGGGTCGCGGTTGGCGGCACCGAACAGCAGCAGAATGGCGCTGCCGGCCGGGACGGTCGTGCCGTAGCACTCGAAATCCTTCAGCACGTACCGGCCGACATGCGGCCCGGTGGGTTCGAAGCGCAGAGTCTCGTCGATCGTGCGGTTCAGCAGCGAGCGGTCGGCGATGATGTCCCGACGCTGGTCGGGGTGCTCGGCGAGCACCTTGGCCAGCCAGCCGATCAGCCGGCCCGTCGTCTCGTTGCCTGCACCGGCCACCACCTGGGTGTAGTGCAGCACTTCGGAACGGGTCAGCTTGCGCGTGACGCCTTCGTCGTCGGTGAACTCGACGTTGAGCAGCGCCGTCATCAGATCGTCGGACGGGTTGTGGGATCGCCACTCGACGTAGTCGGCGTAGATGCGGCCGTCGGCGATGCGGTCGGGGTCGGCGACCTTCATCGGGGTCCCGGGCTTGGTACGCAGATTGGCATCGTTGGCGTCGCGCACCGAAATCTGTTCGGACTCCGGGATTCCCAGCAGCATCCCGATCACCCGCATCGGCATCATCGAGGCCAGCTCGGCGATGATGTCGAAGCCGCCGGAACCAACCCACGGGTCGAGGCAGCCGATGCAATACCGGCGGATCTGGTCTTCGATCTCGGCCATCCGGCGGGGTGTGAACACCCGCGACATCAGCCCGCGGAGCTGGGTGTGCGCCGGCGGATCCTGGAACATCATCACACCGCCGGGCATGGCGAAGTCGGACTTGATCAGCTCCAGGATGTCGCTGCGGCTGTTGGAGAACGTCTCCCAATCCGACAGCGCCGCTTCGACGTCGGAGTGTCGGGCCAGCGTCCAGAAGTCGTAGCGCTCGTTGTGATAGATCGGCGCTTCGTCGCGAAGACGGGCGTACACCGGATACGGGTTGGCGACGATGTCGACGTCGTAGGGGTCGTAGTAGACGGTGTCGTTCGCAGTCGTCATGTGTCATCCCCATGTCGGCCCCGATTCGTGCTGAGCGATCGCTCAAACATCGGGGTGGTGCCATGTTTAGCAGCCCTGGCGAGGCCCGGTCAAGGGTCGCGGCTAGACGAACACCGCGCCGGGGTTGAGGATGCCCGCCGGGTCGAAACTGTCCTTGATCCGGCGCATCAACGCCAGTTTGGCCGGATCCTCCAGCTCGCAGAAGTAGTCCGCCTTGGCGCGCCCGACGCCGTGCTCACCAGAGATCGCTCCGCCCAGCGACATACCCAACGCGAAGATCTCGGTGAGCAGCTTCTTGCGGATCTGCGGATCCTTGCAGAACAGCACGCCGTGGACGTTGCCGTCGCCGGCGTGCCCACATCCGCTCAGGCCGACGCCCTCGGCGAGCGCGAGGTCGCGGGCCCGGCGCAGGAACTCCGGCATCGACGCCCTGGGCACCACGACGTCGATGATGTCGTCGGCACCGATCGCCTTGGCGGTCCAGAACACGTTCTCCCGCGCCACAATCAGCCTGCGCGCCGAATTTCCTTGGAGCACATAAGCATCCAGTGCGCCCCAGTCGCTCAGAAGGCCACCTAGGGCCGCGGCGTCCTCATCGAGGCGATCGGCGTGATTGCTCTCCAGCGCGACCACGAGGTAGGCATCGCAGGATTCCCGGATCGCCTCGGGGATCCCCAGCTCCAGGTTCTCGGCGTTGACGATCGCGGCCATGACGGCGTTGTCGATGTATTCGACGATGGTCGGGTTCAGCCCGCTCGAGATGAGTTTCGGGACGGCGGCCATCACCTGGTCGAAGTCGCCGAACGGGGCCAGCACGGTGGCGCTGTGGGCCAGGCGGGGGACCAGCTTGACGATCACCTCGGTCACCAGCGCCAGTGTCCCTTCCGAGCCGATGATCAGCTGGGTGAGGTCGTAGCCGGTGGAGATCTTCGACATCTTGCCGCCGGTGCGGATGATCTCGCCCGTCGGCAGGACGGCCTGCAGGCCGAGCACGTTGTGGCGGGTGACGCCGTACTTCACCGCCCGCATACCGCCGGCGTTGGTCCCGACGTTGCCGCCGACGCTGGAGGACAGCTCACCCGGATACACGGTGTAACTCAGTCCCGCCGTTGCGGTCTGGGCGTCGAGCTCGGTCAGCGTGACGCCGGGCTGAACCACCGCGACATGGTTGTCGGCGTCGATCTCCAGGACAGCGTTCATCCGCTCGAACGAGATCAGCAGGCCGTCGGCGACGGGTTGGGACGCGCCGGACAGCCCGCAGCCCGATCCCCGCGCGGTCACCGGCACGCGGTGCTCAGTGGCGGCCTTCAGCAGCGCGGCCACCTCGTCGGCGGTGGCCGGCTTGGCGAGATAGGCGGGACGCTGCGGCGGAATCGTCAGCGCTTCGTCGTGGCCGTAGTCCTCGGAGATGGCGTCACCCGTCAGCAGGTGAGTGGGGCCGACGATGTCGGAGAAGAGCGCCGCCAGGTCGGGCATGGATCTAGACGCTAGTCAGCAGGGGTCAGAACGGACAGCTCACCGGGGAAAATCGTCAGCTGGTAGATGCTGCCGTCAGGGCCTTGGGCCAGCTTGACCGTGCTGCCGGCCGCGCTGTCGAAGGTCACGGAGCAGAGGTATGTCGAGAACGTCGAATTGAAGGTCAGGACCTTGATCCAGCCGCGGATGTAGTCGGCGATGAACACCTTGTTGTGGTAGCCGGGTCCGAACGCATCACCGCTGTAGAACAGGACGGAGGTGATGGCGGCGTTCCCGGCGGAGTGGTCGTAGGTGTAGATCGGGTTGATCGAGGTGCAGCTGGCGCAGGTGCCTTCGGCGTTCGGCCAGCCGTAGTTGCCGCCCTTGGTGATCAGGTCCAGCTCTTCGACGGCGTTCTGGCCGACGTCGCCGGCCAACAGCCGGCCGTCGGGGGTGAACTCCAGACGGAACGGGTTGCGCAGGCCGTACGCCCAGATCAGCGGCTCGGCGTTCGCTGTGTTGACGAACGGATTGTCTGGTGGCGCAGACCCATTCACGGGATTCAGGCGCAGGATCTTGCCGTGCATATTCGACAGGTCCTGAGCGTTCGCGGCGTCGGTGTTGTCGCCGACGCCCCAATAGAGCATGCCGTCGGGCCCGAAGGTCAGGGCGCCGCCCTGATGATTGGTGTTCACCGTCGTGGGCGAGTTGAAGAGCGGGAGCTCCGAGCCTGGGTCGATCACGTTGCCGGTAACCGTCAGGCGGGACAGTCGAGAGTGCGCGTCGGTCGTGGTGTAGGCGACGTAGATGTATCCGTTGGTGGCGAAGTCCGGGTCCACTTCGATCCCGAGCAGCCCGCGTTCGCCTTCGGTCCGCGTCGGCAGGACGATGACGGGGTCGTCGCTCAGCGCGTCATTCTCATAGAGCCGGATCGCGCCGCCCTTCTCGGTGATCAGAATGCGGCCGTCCGGCAGGAGGACGAAGTCCGTCGGGGTGGTCAACCCCGAAGCGATTGTGGTGCGGACGAATACGTCCGATCCGGTGGGCGGCGAACCGCACGTCAGGATCGCTTCAAAGGCCCGTTCGGCGAACTGGGTGACCGCCTGCACCGCTTGCTTGACCACGGGTTGCGCCGCAATCTGCGCGACGGCGTCGTCGGCCTGCTTGCGTACCCACGCCAATGCCATCCACGCCCCGAAGGGATCGGGTGGCGGCTGCGGGACGACGGGTGGCCGGAGCTCCGAGACGAAGAGGGCGGTGTAGGTCGCCACGGTCTTGAGGAGATTGCACGCACAAGCGGTCACGTCGGAGACGATCGAGTTCGCCGATGCGGCCCGCGTGACCGTCTTCGCGGAGCGGGCCTGCGGACGCGGGCTGCTGATTGCGGCGACCGGCGCCTTGCGGGCGGCTGCGGCTTGCTGGGGTCGTGGCCGCGGTGCGGCCTTGCCGGTGCGGGGCGCGTGCGACCCCGTTGCTCCGGAATTGGGCGACGAGGTGTCGGCGACCGCTACGCCGGGTTGGGACAGCAGCGCCCAGCCGAAGATCAGTGCGGTGACGACGATGCCAATGCGCACAACATATTTGGCGTGCACCATGGGTGCCCCCCGGGAGCTGGTCAGCCAATTGACGGCTGTGCCGATTGTGCCACGCCGGTAGGTCGCGCGGAAGGATTTCTGTGAGGTTCCTTGACGTCTCAGTTTGCCGCCGGACGTGGCGCCGGTCCGCCGGTGTGGTGGCCTTTGGGCTTTGACGGCGTCGCGGCCGCCGCACTCGCCTTGGTCTTGGCGGACCCGGTTGCGGTGGGGGCGGATTCGCCGCGTGTCGTCGTGCGCTGCGCCGAGGGTTTCGGTCTCGGCGCCGGATGCGCGACGGTCTTGCGGTCCGGCTGCGCGGCAGCAACTTTCGCCGTCGGCGTCGCGGAAGCTGTGCGGCTCGACGACTTCCCCGGGCTGGCCCCGGCGGCGGCGGGCACGATCCCGAGCAGCGATCCGATGGCGTGGGTGATGACGGTGACCGCCGAGTTGGCCAGCTGGAAGAGTGCTTTGGGCACGATCGCCACCAAGTTGATGAACTGGCGGATGAGGATCACCGCGGCGCCGAAGAAGTCGACCTTGTTCGCATACGGGGTGACGTCGAACGGTTGCAGAGTCCCCGTAGCGAGCTGGTGAATCAGCTCCTCGACGGTCGCGGCCGCGTCCTTGGGGGTCCAGTTCGTCGTGAACAGGCCGAAGTTCTGCTCGTCGTCGAAACCGCCGGTGTAGGAGTCCCGCGTCGTGTAGATGAACATCGGCCCGGCCCCCGCGACGTTCTGCCACGAGACGACGAAGTCGTGAATGAAGGCGGCCTGCTGTGTCTGGCTGATCGGCCAGTTGGTGGGCAGGCCGTATTCGGTGGCCCAGATCTTGAGGTCGGCGTCGCCGTTGGCGTCCATCAGCGCCCGAAGGGCCTTCACCTGCTCCAGCGGGGAGTTGGCCACGCCGGTGCCCAACGAGAACGCCAATGTGTAGTGGTACGGGTGGTAGGACAGGGCGTCGAAGTAGCCTTCGGCGCCGGCGTCATACATCTGCTCGAGGAAGCGCTGCGGAGCCAGCGACAGCCCGGTGACGGTCTTGACCGCACCCAGCACGCCGGCGATCACCACGGCGTTGGGGTTGTTCGCCTTGATGGCGGGATAGGCCGCCTGCAGCATGCGCGTGTAGGCCGCAGCGTCCACCGGGTTGTAGAACAGCGCACCATTGGGTTCGTTCCAGATCTCGTAGTCGTCGATCGCGCCGATGGTGCTGGTGTCGTTGTAGCGGCCGGCCACCGCGGCTGCGAAGCGCGCGTAGTCGGCGGGGTCGGAATGCCCGTTGAGGGGAAAGCCCGCCCAGGTCGGGGTACCGCTGATGACGCCCACGATGTTCATGCCGCGCTCGCTGGCCGCATGCACGACGTAGTCCATCTTGGTCCAGTTGTAGTTCTCGTTGTCCTGCGGCTGGACGTAGACCCACGGCACCGCGATGCGAATGTCGTTGACGCCCATGTCCTTCAGGTGATCCAGCGTGACGTCGATATCGGCGTCGGACAGGGTGTAGAGCGTCGAATCCGCGACGCCGAGCGTCGTCGGTGCCTCGTCGACGGTGCCCGTGAGCACCACGGGGATGGTGTACACCCGGCCCTGTGCCGTGGTCGGAGGTGCCATGGAATAGCTGCCCGTGGTGGCGGTGCACACCAACGCTGCGGTCAACGCGGCAGCTACAGTCCGACGCTTCATCGAGCCCCCCGGCCATCCGACTTGGATGATGCGTCGCACCCTATCGCGCTGAGGATTAGCTGACCCGTCGAATCGCGATGTTGCGCGCGGATTCTCGCTCTGACGGGTTTCGCTGATCGGACGATCAGTCGTCGAAACGGCAAAGAGCCCCGGAAGTCTCCGGGGCTCTTGTGCTGTGCGCCGTCAGGGTTTCGAACCCCGGACCCGCTGATTAAGAGTCAGCTGCTCTACCAACTGAGCTAACGGCGCGTGAACCGCGGAAGCGACAATAACAAACACCACTGCCGAACATGAAATCCCGCAGGTGGCTGCTGACCTGTGTAGTCGCCACCATTGCCGGGATTCCCTTAGAATATTGCCAATCATCCCCAGCTTTTCCCCAGCTAGCCAGATAGTGAGCGATATGAGGCAGGCCGGCTCGGCACTCCGTCCGCGGTCGCGGCGTCGGTTGCTTGCGCTCGCGCTCGTTCCGGCTCTGCTGATCGGGCTCGGTGCCTGCAGCAGTGAGCCGGCGGGGCCGCCGCCGGTCAAGGTCATCGCCGACAAGGGCACCCCCTACGGCGACCTGCTGATTCCCCAGCTGACGGTGTCGGTCAAGGACGGTGCGGTCGACGTCCCGCTTGACCGGCCGGTGACGGTCAGCGCCACCAGTGGGGTGCTCGGCTCGGTGACGATGGTCAACGAGGCCGGCAACCAGGTGCAGGGCAAGCTCAGCCCCGACGGCGTGACGTGGTCGACCAGCGAGCCGCTGGACTACAACAAGAGCTACACACTCACCGCGCAGTCACTGGGCCTCGGCGGTGTGACGGCCGAGAAGCTCACCTTCGAGACGCAGTCACCGGAGAACCTGACGATGCCGTACCTGTTGCCCGGTGACGGCGAGGTCGTCGGCGTCGGGCAACCCATCGCCGTTCGCTTTGACGAGAACATCCCCAACCGGCTGGCCGCCGAGCGCGCCATCAAGGTGACCACCAACCCGCCCGTCGAGGGCGCGTTCTACTGGCTCAACAACCGCGAGGTGCGTTGGCGCCCGCAGAATTACTGGAAGCCGGGTACCGCCGTCGACGTCGCGGTCAACACCTACGGTGTCGATCTCGGGGACGGACTGTTCGGCCAGCAGAACTTGACGTCACACTTCACCATCGGCGACGAGGTGATCGCCACCGCCGACGACGACACCAAACAGCTGATCGTCCGCCGCAACGGCGTGGTCGAGAGGACCATCCCGATCTCGATGGGCAAGAACAGCACACCGACCAACAACGGCGTGTACATCGTCGGCGACCGGTTGTCCCACATGATCATGGATTCCTCGACGTACGGCGTTCCATCCAACTCTCCCAACGGTTATCGCACCGAGGTGGACTGGGCCACGCAAATGTCCTACAGCGGCATCTACGTTCACTCCGCGCCGTGGTCGGTTGGCGCGCAGGGCTACTCCAATGTCAGCCACGGGTGCCTGAACGCCAGCCCGAGCAATGCGAAGTGGTTCTACGACAACACCAAGCGCGGTGACATCGTCGAGGTCCACAACACCGTCGGCTCAACGCTGCCGGGAACGGATGGCCTCGGCGACTGGAACATTCCGTGGCCGCAGTGGAAAGCGGGCAACGCCAACGCCTAGAGTCGCGACTGTGTTGATCGCCCTCGAAGAGCATTACGCATGGAGCCCGGTCAGCGCCGGCAATGTCGTCGGCAGCTGGCTCGAGACGCACAATGTCACCGCATACCAACGGCTCTACGACCGCGGCCCGCTGCGGCTGGAGCAGATGGACGCGGCCGGAATCGATTTCCAGATCCTGTCGCTGTTCGATCCCGGTGTCCAGGACGACGACGACACGGCCCGTGCGGTCGAGAACGCCCGGCGCGCCAACGACGATCTTGCCGAGACGGTGCGGGCCGCCCCGGACCGGTTCGGTGGTTTCGCCACCCTGGCTCCTCAGGATCCTGACGCGGCGGCAGCCGAACTCGAGCGGGCGGTGGGGGAGCTGGGCCTTGTCGGCGGCCTGATCAACGGGCACACCCACGGCCGGTATCTCGACGATCCCGCCTACCTCGGGTTGTTCGAGTGCGCGCAGCGTCTCGGCGTGCCGATCTATCTGCACCCGACCACGCCGCACCCGGCTGTGATGGACGCCTGGTTCGCCCCGTATGTGAAAGATGGCCTGCACCTTGCCTCGTGGGGCTTCGCGGCCGAGACCGGCACGCATGCGCTGCGCCTGATCTATTCGGGGCTCTTCGACACGTTCCCCCGGTTGCAGATGATCCTGGGGCACCTGGGCGAGATGTTGCCCTACGCGGCGTACCGCATCGACCGCTACTACGGCCTCGGCGGCGGTGACGACGGCGGCCGGCTGGCGCGGCTGCCGTCGGAGTATCTGCGCGACAACTTCCACGTGACCACGAGTGGCAACTTCAATCCGGTTGCGTTCGCGTGCGCGTTGGATGTGATGGGACCCGACCGCCTGATGTTCTCGGTGGACTACCCGATGGACGACAACGTGACGGGCGCGGAGTTCCTGCGAAACCTCGAGGTCGACGACGACGTCCGGCGCAAGGTTGCCGGCGAGAATGCGCTGCAACTGTTCGGGGACAAGATCCCCCGGCGGTGAGGTCAGGCCGATCGCTTGGTGGCGACATGCAGACCAGTCGCCGCGGCCGCGCTGCACGCCCGGACCTCAGTGGCCGACGGTAGGCCCTCGTGGCGCCACCGCTCGCACTCGCGCTGCACAGCGGCCAATTCTTCGGTCAGGGAGGCGTGCACGACCTCGAGCGTCAGCGGATTCTTGGCCTCAGCTGCGCTGCGGTAGACAGCGGCCATCACGCTCGCCAGGGCTTGGCGCACCCCCAGCACGATCAGCATGGCGGGGTGCGACGCCGCCGGAAGTTCCGAGATCGCGACGCCGTCCCAGATATCCCAGGCCTGCTCGCAGAAGGTCAGCGGTTCGTCGGCGTCGATTGCACCGAGGGCTGCAACGAAGACGTCCAGCCGATCGACCCAGATGTCAGGGCGAAGAGAGCCGTCAGAGTCTGTCAGTAGCCGAACGGTCATGTCCCTACGTCCCTTCGCTACTGCGTCCCCCCGGACGCCAAGCCATTGTGCTGCGGAATTCCGCGGCATACGGCCCTGTACCCGCCAACCCATCCTTCCAATCAGAAGTGTTTGCTGAGTTAACGGTGAGTTGCGTTACAGCTTGGTTGGGTTTATTCGAAGGTTCGGACGAACGACAGCACGCGCGGCGACAGGTGCGGCGGCATCCACGGCTTGTCTATGGCGCCGGGCGCGGTGTGCAACGCGTCGAGCCCTTTCTGGCCGCCGAATCGGGCGATCAATTCCTTGACGGCGGCGACATCGTCGGCGACGTTCGGATACAGGATCGCGTCAAGCTGCCCTTGTAGTGAATTCACTTTGGGCGCAATGGCTTTGACCATGTCCAGCACGCTCGGATCGCCGGCCATCACCACCAGCTCGTCAGGACCCAGCCACTTCCTCTTCGACTTGGCGAACTGAGCCATATAGTCGCGATCCATCCGGACGTCCAGGCCCGACTCACCGTGCCGCCGCGCGGTGAACTCGAATCTCACGGCGGCGCTGTCGCCGCGCTGCAGGGGCTCGTTCAGTTCGTCCAGCCAGCGATACTCGAACGACGATTGCTTGGCGTCGTCGAAGAGTCTCGCGACGGCCTTGGCCTGCCGGCTGTCGTAACCGAAGGTCTTGGCCGCGGTCTTGACGGATTGTTCCTGGTAGGTGTGCAGGGCGCCGGTGACGGCGGCCAGCGCCGACTGGATCTTGCCCCGGCGCTCGTCCATCACGTGCTCGTCGAAGGTGGAGCCTTGGCCGGTCTGCAGATCCAGGACGATCCCCGTCACCACGTCGGAGAGTGCCTCGCTCTCATTCGTGATGTGCTGCAACAACTCCCGGCCGAGCATCGCCCGCAGCCGGTCGTAGGCCTCCCGATACCGCCGGTTCTCGGTGTCGGTGAGAGCGCACACCTTGTCGAACACAATTCCGGTATTCGAAATCGGCGCGGTGCCCGGAGTATTTGTCGCCTGAAGACGTTCCACAAATGTTGCACTCCGTGCCTTTATCTCTTCGGCAGCGGGCAAACCCTCGGACAACCACCGCGCGGACTCGCGACGGAGGTTCCCCAGACAAGCTTTGAGCGAAGCATGCACAGACGACAGCGTCTTGCGATCCCGGGCGTCAGGCGCGCGGTAGTAGTCGAGTGTGGCCGCCGTCATGGCGTGTGCGACGGCGTTCAGCCCACCGAGGGCGACAAGCACCGCGGCGCTGCTTTCGGGCGGAGGATCAGCGGCAACAGCGCTCTGCCAGATTTCCCAGGCCTCCGCGCAGAAGTCGAACGGATCGTCCGCGTCGATCGCGTCCAGTGCCAGTCGGAAGGCGTCGACCCTGTCGACCCAGATATCGAGGCGGTCGTAGTCCTCAGCGAACCCCGCGGGTCCGCTTCTCGTCCGATGGGCGTCCATGTTTCAGCCCTCCCCAGCTAAGCCATTGGAGCTATTACTGGACAGTAACGTACACGCAAATAATTGTCCCGCCTAAGTGACGGAATCAGACAGAATCTTTACCATTTCGCTGTTTGGCTGTGTGAAATCGGAGGCTGAGGGCGATGCGGTCGACGGGATTTGACGGTTTCCTCGCAGCTAGGGGTGGGTGGCGCAGATAACGGGATTACCGGCGAGGCGCGAGGCCCGGCTTCGTTCAGGCAGTTACATCCCCACCGCACGAGCTGACTGGAACTACCTGTATTAAACGTGTGTACATTCTCGTCCAGCAAACATTCGCAATTGTTTCGCATGCAAGAGTCGAAAGGGTCGGCGCGTTGCCCCGACATGACTCGGGTGACGGGTGACGGCCCATGAAAAAGGTCAGGCCCCGAAATCGGGGCCTGACCTGCAGGGTGGCTGACGGGACTCGAACTCCCGTGTGCAAACCGCATCCAGGTACGTCGAGGCGCCCAAATATGCCACTGACCAGGGGTGCGGACAGAACGTGTCTCCATCGGGGCGCATCCCGATTCACGCCGATGCAACGGCGGCGTTGCATGGTTCGTTGCATCGAACCGAGTCCCGACCGCATGGCGCGTCCTTGACCAAAGCGCCGTTGCTCAACCCCACAATTGACAGATTGGCCGAAGGGATCGTCGTGCCCCTCGGAAGTCGGTGGGAAGGAACTGGAGTGGCTGGGGCCAAACTGCACCACACCGTGCCGGAGTTCTACCTACGCGGGTTCGCCAACGATGATGACCGCATCACCACCGTGAAACTGCCGGGCGAAAGCCGATTCACCCAGAAGATCGGCAGCACCGCCGCCATAAACCACTTCTACTCCATCGACGGCCACCCCGACGGCTCGGACGCCTTCGAGCGAGCCCTGTCCAAGCTCGAAGGCGGGGCGGCGTCGGTACTGCGCACCATCGTTCAGGGCGAGTGGCCGCTATCCGCCGAGCAACGCCTGACGCTCAGTACCTTCCTCGCGGTGCAGCACGTGCGCGGGCCAGACCACCGCCGGACGATGGAGTACCTCGCTGCGCAGATGATGCGGTTAGAGGTCACCTACACCGGGCGCGAGAATGTCCAGCGGTGGGCTGAAAGCCGCTACGGCGTCGAGTTGGATGACGACGAAGCCGAGAAACTGTGGAACCGGGCAACTCGGCCGGAAGGCCCGCCGATCACGTTAAACCCCGTCGCGCACATCGCCCAGATCATCGAGTCGGCCAACAAGCTGTTGCCGTACATCGTCGGAAGGCCGTGGACCCTCGTCCGGTTCAACCGCCGCCCGCTGGTCACCTCGGATTCCCCCGTCGGGCTCGTACCCGAGCCGGGGACCGCACCGTGGGAAGGGGTGGGATTTATGACGGCGCAACTGATTACGTTCCCGCTGACCCGCAAACTCGGCCTAATAATGGGCGACGCGATGCTATTCGCCGAGAGAAATATCCCGGTCCAGCGATTGCGCGCGGGTGAAGCCGACGAGACTGAGCCGGGTACCACGGCGATGGCCAGGCTCATCAACGACAGCACGGTGCATTCGGCCAGCGAGTACGTCTACCACCACCCCGACGACGAGCAGGCGTTGCCGTCACCGCTTCCCGGCCCGACCCTTAGCAATCTGGCGATACCGGGCCAGGACGCCGAGGGGTAATTGACCCTCCTTTGTGTCTCGGCCACCTAGCATCCAGCCATGGCCCCCAGTGCACCCGACCTCGAAGTCCTGCGTGATCGTGTGCGCCGAGTAAGCGAGGTGCGCGGGTTCCACTTGACGTTGGCGACTGCCGCGGTGGTCCAGTTGGACGGAGATCTGTTGTGGGCGTTGATTGTTGCCGGCCCCGGTCACTACCTCCCAAGGGGGAGGGGGGTACCTATAAAACTGGAAACGCGCCGTGCGCGGTCGGTTGCGATGCCGACCAGCACACACCCAACCTTTCGCACGCGCCGAAGGCGCACGTAACTGAATTCCTAACCTCCAGTGACCCAAGCATTCCGGAACCGTTCGGTCCCGAGCCGAGCGATTCGTAGTATGGGGAAGAACTTTTGAGATCCGGTAGCGGCGCGTTGGGTGAGCCGTACGACAGCGCGCCCGCGGGTTTGTTCGATGGTTGCGTGGACAACGACCACGCCAGGCTTCCCATGGTCAGCCTCTCTAGCCAGCCCGCCGCGCCGTCAGTTGTTGCAGGGAAGTAATGAGATTCACGTAAGGGTGATGGGTTCGACGCGACCTTTTGGCGTCTTTGGTGGTGGTGGTGATATCGCGGCATTCTTCGCCAGCGTGACATAAGCGATGCGAATGCCTACCTCTGGATGCACTTTGCTGCGGCGAGGTCGCAAATGTACAGCCGAGTGCCCGGCTCATGCGCTAGGACAGCAGGCCCGGAACACCTTCGCTTCCTATGATGAGGACGTTGCACTTATCCGCGATGAGTGCACAACGCTCGGGATTTAAGTGTTTCTCTTCGGACGTAATAAGGACGCCGAGGCCGTTTTGTGCGGTGCCAACGTACGGAATATCGCTGGGATCGAAACCGTTCGTCGTCAAAGACGTGGCACACTCAGATTTTGGCTTACCCGAGACGTATCTCACGCACTTTTGCGTCAGCATTTCCAGAATCGCCTTGCCCGTGACCATTCCAGGCATATATCTGGAGTACTCTCTATGCAAGTGGCCCTCATGATCCATCAGCAGCGAAATCTTATTCTTGACCATTCGATCCGCCAATTGCATGGCAGCATACTTCTCGGCGAACTTCTTTGAATCCAACTCGATCAGCCAACAGCAATCGAAGGCAATTCCACTAATCGTCACGCGCCTCTGCCTCTGCCCGTGCCTCTGCCTCAGCCGCTGCTTTGGTCATTAACATCAAGTCTACCCAGTCGTCGTCAAAGAAACCCTTGGGGATAGCTGCGTTATCCATCGATCCATATTGGTCAACTGATGCTCTTTTTACTTTGCCGGAGTCGACAAAGTAGATGCCGAGTTCACTCGGTTTGATCTTCTGTTCCGCCACGCGACGTTGAAGTCGCAGCAGAAGGTGTTCGCTGTGTGTTTCTATTACTAGCTTTAGGCGTCGAAGGGTAGCCAGCGAGTACAGAACGTCTGCGAGGCGGCCTTGAGCGTCGGGGTGAAGGTGCAATTCTGGCTGCTCGATCAAGACGGTTGTATACGCTGGAGCCGTCGCAAGCGTGACGAGGATCGGAAGCACTTGGGATACGCCAAAACCAACGTCTGCCAAGTTATCGAGCCTTCCCGATCCGTCTTGAAGCGTGACGGCGACAAAGCCCGGCGCTAGTTTTTTCACATTGATCGAATTGGCCATTCCCAGTTGCTCAAGCGCCGCCTTGACAGTTTTTACGCCCTCACCCGACCTCAGAACTGATACTGCAGATGTGCCTGACTGGGCGGCAAAGGGTTGAATCGTGGTGTATGAGCGCCTGGGCATTTCTCGCAAAGGCGGTATATGCACGATAGAATCCCCAATTCTCAGCACGCTCAACGCCAACTGATACATCACGTATGAAAGCGCAGCGGGATCCTGAATTTCGTTAGTTTCCTGGCGGACTGCAAATTCTGCATACCGAATCGATTGAGGCGCAAGAGGAGACGGAACGCGGACGAGGCGCGTACCCCTAGAGTCGTGGACATCGTATTCGTCCGGACCATTGCGGTCGAAGACGAGAACTTTTCGACGCGTATCGGGATTTCTGAAGATGATTGACTGGTATTGGGGTAACGCACTGCGTCGATTCCAATGAATAGCAATATCGACACGCATTCGGCTAAACAAGTCGCTTATGGCGGGGAAATGGTCGTAGATCATTCGCGGCAGACGCGCACCGCCGCTGGCTATAGTTGCCGATATTTCCACATCTCGGCTCACCTGCCCGTTGTAGACCATTTCTTTATATGAGCCGAAATCGACGTCAGATCCCGAAAGAACGGCTTCGTTGGAGATCGGGGCAGTCATTGCTTGCTTCAGCAGAAGCGGGGCACGAAGTAGCGTCGTCTTTCCGGAACTGTTCTTCCCGAAGAAGAGCGTCATCCTTGTGTACTCGATCTCCCGAGAATCGCGGAATCCACGTAAGTTCTGGACGCGCATACTTTGCCACCCAAGGTTGGGTAGATCCGCATCGCCTCCGGTAGGCATGACCAACGTCGTTCCCTTCGAGCGGCAACAAGGTGAGGTCCGATGCTATCCGGCACATCACCGACTGAACGGCACGATTTCGGGATTCGCACCGTTGAAGAGCGTTTCTTGCAGCTTGCCGATAGAGCGTTAGCCCTCCGGCTGGGTATCGTCACGACATTCTTGACTGATTTCGCCTCGTAGGCGCGGGGTTCTCGGCTTCTGCTGACTCGCCCTCGACCAGTTCGGAGTGGACGATCAGCGTCACAGGGTCTTCGGCGTACCCCAGCCACCCGAACACCGTGCTGACATTCGTTCCCCAACGAAGCCGGGTGCCATGGCTTACGGCTGCCCTTCCGGCGCAGCCGATTCCGGCGTAGTCCGGAGTGACCCCTTTGCGATGGCCCATGCCAGCGCGTCGGCCGTCCCATTCACCCATTCCGTTGCGAGTGCGTCGTTGTGCTGACGCTTGACGTAGGACGGGTGCCATGTGAAATAGAGGCACGGCACCGTCTTGGACCTGATGTTTTTCGGTGTCACGAAGGGCGCCGGCACTTCTCGGGCCGTCGGGTAGAAAAACGAGACAACACGCTGAGCGTCGTCGCCCAAGGCAATCACGAGGCGAGGACGAACAAGTTCCAACTCTCGATACAGGTATGGAGCGCAGTTCACTATCTCGTGGAACTCTGATTTGCGGTTGCCGCGCGGGTGGCAATGCACGGCGTTGGTAATGAACAGGTCGGACTTCTTGCAGCCCGCCAACGTGTACGCGCGGTCGAGCAAAGTACCGCTCTTTTCGTAGAACGGCTCGGGCGGTTCGCGTCTCATACACTGCTCGCAGAGGCTCTGGCCGATTATCGCGACGGGCGAGCTCAGGTTGCCCCAACCCGGCGCAGCTTGGGTCACGCCGACCTCGTTCATGTCGTCACAGCGTCGACATGCTCTGATTTCGTCATCAAGCAACATCTTTCGCTGGAAGCGTTCCCGCTCGTCCTGGTTGGTCACGAGTCACCCGCATTCTCGGCGTCGCGAATCGCTCGGTAAATCGTGTCGCGGCCTACGCCGAACGCCTTGGCAATCTCCATCACCGACCCGCCTGCGGCGTGGAGCTTGAGTACCTGGTCCAGCTTGGCCGCGCTAAGCGCTTTTGGCCGGCCAATTGGCTGGTTGCGCGCCCGCCGCGCTTCCCTAGCTGCTGCGCGCCGTTCCTTGCCCAATTCTAATTCGAGTTCGGCCAAACTGGCGAGCACGCCGGCGATCATGCGACCGGTAGAGGTACTGGTGTCGATTCCCTCCCGGATTGAACGCAGCACGATCCCGCGTTCGCCTAGCTCGCGAATTGTCAGCATCACTTCGGCGGCATTGCGACCGAGTCGGTCGATACCCGCCACGACGATCACGTCGCCAGCTCGCGCATAGTCAAGCAACGCCGCCAGACCAGGCCGTTGTTCGCGGGCGGACGTACCGCTGAGCTTGTCTGAATACACGCGGTCGGGGTCGACCCCCGCGACGGTTAGCGTGTCGGTCTGCGCGTCGAGCGTTTGGTGCGTGATGCTCACTCGGACATAGCCGATGAGCTGGCCCGCTGCCGTCGGTGCGGTCATCTCACCAAAGTAGCATAAATATCGCTAATCATCCTTTTGCGTATGGACTTTTGCGGCGACTTTTGCGTATCGTCCACCCAGCGATTTGTTGGCAGCCGACGACACTCGGCACCTCATCGCTATTCTTTAGTTGTGAGACGGGCACTGCAGCGTTTCTCGTGCTTCAGCCGTCGGACCGACGTACCGTCGTAGGAACGGATTGCCCTGTTCAGACTCCCATATATGCGCGGACGGAAATATAGACTGCCTCCGTGTCAACGGTCCTGACGTCACTTGAGTCTGCTGGATATGCGATAGCGGGGTCCGTCGCGTTGGATGTTCTCAGACTCCGAAAGTTGCAGCGCGATCAACGATGGCAGCGTGTGTCGATTTCGCGTCGAGCAATCGTATTCTGGTGCGCTGCAAGCATACTGGTCGCGTGCTTCGCAGCGCTCGTCGCTTTGATGATAGGTGTTCCCGAAGGCGGGACATTCCTCGTAACTTCAATGTTCATCGGTGCGGCGTCGAACGCGCTGATTCGCGAAGGTGTTAGGACAGGCTCAGACGCTTATGTCTCAGCGGTTGAAGAGTCTGAGGCTGCACAACGCCATGAAAGGCTGGTCGAAGAGCGTGTGTTGTTGATCGAGAGGAAAGGCGCGGGCGTCCCTGTGATGCGTCAAGCCTCGCCGATGCCTGAACTCGATGCGAAACTTTCTGCGCGCACGACCTTGCTGCGCGAAAGGCTTACCTAGGGGGAATCGCCGTGTCGCACGAAGCGAAAGTGCCATCCCATGAGCCCCGTGATTTTGATGCGGCGGAAGTCGATTTTCCGACAGCCATAATCGGGCGCGAGTTGAGGCGCGAGAACCTGGACCGGTTCCTTGATCCTGCGATGGATCGATTGATCGCTGAATCCGACCAATTCGTGACAGACCTCGGGATTGCGGCAATCAGGCTGGCGAAGGCCCGAGGTGGAACCGTTGTTGACGACGGAGACATAGCCGAGGCCGCGAAGGCGCTTCGGTACCGCTCAATTTTGGCGGGCTTAATTGCCACGATCTCAGTGGGATGCGCGGGAGCCGCGCTCGCGCTGATGATGACGCTGTACTTCCTTTCCGAGAAACCGGATGGAATTGCATGGTGGTACACAGGCGGAGCCGTCGTACTCGTTGTGTCAACAGTTCTTACGGCCTTAGCTTGGCGAAGGACTAAGCGCTGAAGACCGCACCGATTCAGGTTCCTGCTGTTCTGGACAAGGGGAGTGAACACTGTTGGGCTCGATGGCGGTCGGTGTCTGGTTTATATCGCACGCCGTGGGGCTGGGACTGGGCATACTCACGGTGATTACATCCCAGAACGCCCATTGTCAGGTTTGAGACGCGCTGGCGATCACTGGAACGGATGCAACAGGGTCCGGTTCATAGGCGCGATGGGCAGCGTCCAGCCAAGCGTTCCGTTTCTTCCCGGCTCGCTCGTCCATGTCGTCTTGAGAGCACCAGACCACGATGTCGAGCAGGCGAAGATCTGTCGCGACGTCTACGTCTCCCACGGAACTGCGGACGGATTCGCGCAGTTGGACCATCTGGTCTCGGCGCTCAGACAGATAGGTCGCGAGGGCGTTGACCACTCGCCGTATCCGGTCACGGCGAGACATAGTTCCTTCCGAGAAGCCAGTGCGACTGAACCCGAATGCCATCGCGACATAGCCGTCGAGGATGGGCACCGCGCGGGGGCGATAAAGGGACGACACCTTGGTCGATTTCGGCGCCCATACACCGGGGTAACCGAACATGCACAAGTCGTGAACCGCCTCCCTCTCGGACTCATCGAACTCTGAAAGATCCTTTTCGGCGGGAACCGCTGAGATGCGCTCGGCGAAAGTCTTCCGCCGCTCGAGGGTGAATCCGTCAAGGTCGTCTACCGAAAGTCGGCCTGCCAGTGCATCCGCCCATAGAAGTGACCACGGTGCAACCGTGTCGAACAGGCCGGCATCCCTGGCTGCGGCCCCGGCCAGGTCGTACGACTGCCACCCGCTGTGCCTGTTGCAGCAGAACGAGGTGACCCGCTTCACGGCGTGTTCCCATGGGATCGGCTGGATGCCGTCTGTGAATCCGCGAGCGATGTCGAACTCGTCCGTGGCCACGTCTAGGTTCCTCGATCTTCTGACTGGCGAGGCATCCAGTCGCCTAGTGCCCGCATTGAGCAAGTCGCTCGAATTGAACGATGTTAGCGACTTGTGAACCAGCTTGCCGTGATTTTCGTTGCACTGCAGTACTTTCCGAGACTTTGTGGATCGTCAATTGATGAATTCCGTTGGGGGAGGGGGCGGTTCAAATCTTTGGGCCGTCGGCGACATCCGCGACGCTGTCAGGATCTTTTCTCCTCGATGTGATTTCCCCAAAAAATGCCTCGGACCTGCCTGTTTCTCGGCTCCGGGGACTTCAACATGAACGTCGATGGGTCGCCACGCGGGCGTTGGGGAGGCAACGGACAGGGGAACTCCAGTCAGAACTCTCGCCATGGCCCATCTGGTGCAATTTTGAGTGCAAATTGCAACGCAACGCGCTGCTTGACCTGCGAGTATGCCAGTAGCAGGTCGGTTAGTGTCCCCGCGACGGGTTACATTAATCGAACAGATATTCGATACCGATATATTGAGAGGCTGGGGAATGGCTGACCGATCAGCAATCGAATGGACTGAAGCGACGTGGAATCCAGTCACGGGTTGCGACAGAGTGTCGGCAGGTTGTGATCACTGCTATGCCATGACTCTTGCGAAACGATTGAAGGCAATGGGATCGGCGAAGTATCAGAACGACGGCGACGCCAGAACATCGGGGCCAGGTTTCGGTATCACCGTCCACCCTCAGGCCTTAGACGAGCCGTACAAGTGGCGGACGCCGCGGGTTGTGTTCGTGAACTCGATGAGCGATCTGTTTCATGCAAGAGTGCCCGTCGGGTTCATTCGCGACGTGTTCGATGTGTGCCGAGATACCCCCCAACACACTTACCAAGTTCTGACCAAACGCAGCCTGCGCCTTAAGAGGGTCGCAGAGAAACTCGATTGGCCCAGCAATCTGTGGATGGGGGTCTCGGTCGAGAGCGCTGGCGTCCTCACTCGTGTTGACCACCTTCGTGAGGCCCCGGCCGCTGTCCGGTTCCTCTCTTGCGAACCGCTGTTAGGCCCTCTCGACGGGATCAACCTCGACGGCATCAGCTGGGTGATCGCCGGCGGCGAGTCCGGACCGAACTACCGGCCGATGGACATCAACTGGGCGCGCGGAATTCGTGACGCCTGCACCGATGCAGGGGTTGCCTTCTTCTTCAAGCAATGGGGTGGCCGTACACCGAAGGCTGAAGGGCGCGAGCTTGATGGTCGTCTCTGGGATGAGATGCCTAGTGCTGTTGCATAGGATTCGGTTCGTATCTCATTGGTTCAATCGGCGGTAACAGTGGCTCGCGACCGCTCACTCCGTCCATGAGCATGTCCGCGACTTCTTCTGCGCCAAATAATCCGGGGTCTTCCTTCGCGATCTGGCGCTCAGCCTTCGCAACCTTCCTCATGCGCTCCAAGGCGACGCCATGTTTAGCGAAAACATCCGTCATGATCTTTAGGCCGGTGTCGTTCGACGTGGCAAAAATGACCGTGTAAATTGGGTGCCCCGTCGTGTTGGTAAATTCAAGCGGAATCGTCGTCTGGTATCCGAGAACCTGTTCTAAGCGCCAGCGCATAAGATTCACAAGCTCCGCGCGAAATTGCGCGCCGTCAATAACGTCGTCACGACGCGCATACCAAAGCTCACGCCACTGGTCAGTTCCGAACATCGCGTCGACCCTCGTTGCATACTCAGGGTCCGGTTCATCACCGGTCAACTTCAAACCTCGCGGGAGCAGCCCATGACCGAAATACAGCCAGAGCTCAACCTTGAAGCCGCGCTTATTAATTCGCCATTCTGACAGATATTTCAATGTTGCCCAGGTGACTTCTGCGCTGAACTGGTCGACCATTGCGAAGACCGCCGCGTAACGACGCCAGTCAACCGATAACCCCCGCAGGTACTTGGGCATCTCGATGTTGCAGTCGCCGGCAAGGACGACGAGATCGCGCGACGGAAAGGCAGTGTCTAGCGTCTTTTTGAGGTTCTCAGCCGTCTTTGGCTGGAGTTCGCAAAGCACGACCTTGTCGAAGTGAGGATCAGCACTCAGGGCGCGATGGCCGGAACCGAGAATGACCTTCCCTGTACCGCGCTCAAAGTTCTCAGGTGCGCCGGCGAACAGGTCCAGGTAAAGCGTGCGGGTCTTCGCTGACGCGATAGTGAATGCGTTGAGGTAGTCCTGCAATGCTTCCAACTTGATCCTTGACCACGGCCCCCATCCGCGACTCGACAATCCGACCAACCCCAATCGTTGCACTCCCATTGAGTTGCGAGCAATTGGCCCTAAAGTCTGGCCGGCGGAACTGGCTCATTCAACTCAGTTCCCGATTACTCTAAACCGCCTTCGCGGGCAATCGGCCGCGCTAGTCCGTTCCGTTATCAACTTGGGGACCGTTCCGCGGATTTCTGGAACCAGCTCGGGTCAGTGCGTATATGGGCGATGAAGGGTGGTCCGCGAAAACCAAAAGAAGGACGTTGCCTCTCCAGAATCCAGCTTTCGGTGCATCGCCAGGTTTGGAAAACTATCGGCACCGCAGGCGACTTCGGCGAACGGCTCGCCAGCGATGATGTTGTATTGCCGAAACGCCTCTAGCCAACGTTCCGCTCGTTCACCCGCGGGCCCGCAGTGCGGTTACAACCGATGAGCCAACCACCCAGGAGGCGTGCGTGATGCCGTCCACCATTTCACCGGACTCTTCGGAGAGAAGTCCTTTGCCTACTTGGGCGTGCCGCCACTCACGAAAGCCGCTCTGACCGATAAACACGGACCACTCGTTGAGATCGTCGCCGGCGAATAGCCGCTCATAGTCTCTGGGTGGCAAGACGGCGCTTGGTTGGCCTGTTAGTGAAAGCATGATCGCAAGTTTGATCGCCCAGCGTCTAAGGTCGTGTGGGTCACAGGTTTCGTTGCGTGGATCGATAACCCAGTCCTCGACTGCCAGATCCAGCCGGTTCATCCAGCCGTTGTTGCATCTAGCGCAGACGTGACGAACTGTGAGTTCGAACAGCGGGTCGGGCCGTGTCGTCATCGGCTGATCGCGGCTATACCGATCCAATCGACGGTTACCGGCCGGCAGCCCAAGTTTCTTGCGGAGTGCGCGCCTGAAGACGTGTTCAGACGTGACCGGTCCACGACCGCAGAACAGGCGCTTTCGAGCCACTGCGCCAGGCTACGCCCAACCACTGACACGACTAGCGGTAAGAATTCACCTGTGCCCTGTAGGCGTGCGGAGAGGTCGCGGAGTTGTCGAAGTCGATAGCGGCGTGACATGAACACGGTCGACGCCAGCGAACCTACTGTCGTTTACGTTGAACCCGGCCCGCCGCAATCTAGGAACCGCCAAGCGGTCGATAGCGGATGCCCCGCAACCTGCGGCTCTCGGTCCGTTCGGCAGCGTCCAAGGCGCCTACAGGCAACCCGAATGTTTTTAACCAACGAGGTCTTGGGCGCGGGGGCAACTCGTACGATTCCGGCATCCCCTGCCTAATGAACTCAGCCCGATGTGAAGCGGTGTAAGCGGACGCAGCGGATGCCCACAAGCCGAGGTACGCGAGTGGCACGGCGAGAACTGGGAGCATCGACCACCACAGCCAAACGGGGACGTGATGGTCATTCGCCACCTGATGGGTCCAGCTAGCCAGGATGCCGACGCCGAACCCTCCAGTGAGCGCCCCGCCATCGTCATGAGCCAGTCGGAAGGCACTCTGTAGCTGGCCGCCAGCTTCGTTGCCACGCGTCCGACTTCGGCAGACATCGACGTTCGTTGAGCGGAGAACTGCTCTGCGTCGAGTGCTTCTATGAGCTCCGCAAGCTTCTTGATCCGCCAACCTAGATACGTCCCAGGACCGACGATGGCCGCGCCGCCGCCGATCAATCCGCCCACGAGCACGCCAGTTAGCGGCCCGGCAATCAACTTCAGCCAATCCATATCGACGTCGCTCACAATCTCGATCTAGGAGGGGCGCGTCCAATGAAATCGTCACCGACCGTAGGTTTCGGAACAACGCGACGCGCCGCTACAGCATCTTCGTGGACGACGCCTAACGTTGCGCTAACGTCACGGCGCTCTTACCCAAGAAAAAAGTCAGGCCCCGAAAACGGGGCCTGACCTGCAGGGTGGCTGACGGGACTCGAACCCGCGACAGCCAGGATCACAACCTGGTGCTCTACCAACTGAACTACAGCCACCATCGCTGGACACCGTCCTGGGGACGGCAGCAGCGTCGTCGATACTAGCCGTTGTCGGCCTCAACAGCCGAATCCGTTTCGCCGAGCCCGTCGATTGCGGCGGCCGCGGTGGCGATCTCGCTGGTAGACGGCCCCGGCAGGGGCACGAACGCGGTCGCCCGGTAGTACTTCAGCTCGCGGATCGACTCCTGAATATCGGCCAGGGCCCGGTGCGCGAGGCCCTTTTCCGGCTGGCCGTAGTAGATCCGCGGATACCAGCGCCGGCAGAGCTCCTTGATCGAGCTGACGTCGATCATGCGGTAGTGCAGGTAGGAGTCCAGCGCCGGCATGTCGCGGGCGATGAAGCCGCGGTCGGTGGCGATCGAATTACCCGCCAGCGGTGCGGTCTTGGCCTGTTTGACGTGGGTGCGGATGTAGTCGAGGACGAGTTGCTCGGCCGACGCCACGTCGACGGTCGACGTGCGGACCTCCTCGGTGAGCCCGGATCGGTGGTGCATCTGGGCGACGACCTCGATCATGCCGTTCAGCGCCTCGTCGTCGGCGTGGATCACGACGTCGATCCCGTCCCCGAGGACGTTGAGCTCGGCGTCGGTCACCAACGCGGCGATCTCGATCAGCTTGTCGGTCCGCAGGTCGAGCCCCGTCATCTCGCAGTCGATCCACACCAATTCTTCGCGCACAGCGCTCAACCCTAAGCCCCATGTGCCAAGTAGTGTCGTAGCGGCCATCACCCGAGTGACGACGGAGGCCAGCCGATGACGAGCGAATCGACAGCGACTCCTGCCCAGCAGATCGCCGCCGGCTACGCGATCACGGGACAGGCGCTCGATCTCGGCTCGGTCATCGTCGACGGCGTCGTCGATCCGGCAGCGCAGGTCCGAATCCCGTTGGCGATGATGAACCGCCACGGACTGGTCGCCGGGGCCACCGGCACCGGCAAGACGAAGACGCTGCAGGTGATCGCCGAGCAGCTCTCTGCCGCGGGGGTGCCGGTGATGATGGCCGACGTCAAGGGCGACCTGTCCGGGCTGACGCGGGCGGGGGAGTCCAGCGACCGTACTTTGCAGCGGGCCAAGGACACCGGCGACGACGGTTGGACCGGGGTGCCGTTCCCGGTCGAGTTCCTGTCTCTGGGCACGGACGGCATCGGTGTCCCGGTACGCGCCACGATTTCGGCGTTCGGTCCGATCTTGCTGTCAAAGGTGTTGGGGCTCAACCCGACTCAGGAGTCGACTCTTGGACTGATCTTCCATTGGGCTGACCAGCAAGGCCTTCCACTGCTGGACCTCAAGGATCTGCGCTCGGTGATCACCTACCTCACCAGTGATGAGGGCAAGGAAGTCCTCAAGACCATTGGTGGGGTCTCGCCACAGACCGCGGGCGTCATCCTGCGGGCGTTGGTCAATCTCGAGGCCGACGGCGGCGCAACCTTTTTCGGCGAGCCCGAGCTCGACCCGGCGGACCTGCTGCGCGTCGATGCGCAGGGCCGCGGGGTGATCACCCTGCTCGAGCTGGGTGATCAGGCGGCCCGGCCGGTGATGTTCTCGACGTTCCTGATGTGGGTGCTGGCCGACCTGTTCACCTATCTCCCCGAGGTCGGCGACATCGACAAGCCCAAGCTGGTGTTCTTCTTCGACGAGGCTCACCTGTTGTTCGCCGACGCCTCCAAGGCGTTCCTGCAGCAGGTCGAGCAGACCGTCAAACTGATCCGGTCCAAGGGCGTCGGCGTCTTCTTCTGCACGCAGTTGCCCACCGACGTACCCAATAACGTGCTGTCCCAATTGGGTGCGCGCGTTCAGCATGCGTTGCGGGCGTTCACGCCCGACGATCAGAAGGCCCTATCGAAGACGGTGCGAACTTATCCCAAGACCCAGTTCTATGATTTGGAAACGGATTTGACGTCGCTGGGTATCGGCGAGGCCATCGTCACGGTGCTCTCCGAACGTGGCGCACCGACGCCGGTGGCGTGGACCAGAATTCGTCCGCCGCAGTCGTTGATGGACACCATCGGGCCCGACGCCATCAAGGCCGCCGCGGAGTCGAGTCCGCTGTTCGCCAAGTACGGCCAGACCATCGACCGGGAGTCCGCGTATGAGAAGCTGGCGGCGAAACTGGCGCCACCGCCGGAGGAGCCGGTCGACCTACCGCCGCTGCTGCCGACCGGAATCGACCTGCCGCCCATGCCCAAACCGGAGAAGGCCGAACCGGGCGTGCTCGATCAGGTGATGAACAGCCCGGCATTCAAGAGCGCGATGCGTTCGGCGGGAACGGTTATCGGCCGCGAAATCACGCGCAGCATTTTCGGGACGGGCCGCCGCCGGAGGCGCTAGTCGCCGCCGAGCTTCTTGTAGACCGCCCCGACGATCGGTGTGACGATCCCGCGCGGCGCATATCCCGAGGCCACCGACATCGCCTTGGACGTCAGACCCGGCACGATCCGCATCTTGTTGCGCGCCAAGCCATCCAGCGATATCCGCGCCGTGTACTCGGTGTTGATCCACAGGAAGTCCGGAATCAAGCGCTCCACCAGTGACTGCTCTGCCACGTCGGGCAGTTCGGTGCGCACCGGTCCCGGCGCCAGCACGGTCACATGCACACCCGAGCTCTTGACCTCGCCGCGCAGCGACTCGCTGAACGTGTTGGCGAACGCCTTGCTCGCGGCGTAGGTGGCGTTGTTGGGAATGGGGGAGTTCCCGGCGGCCGATCCCGAAATCAGGATGCCGCCGGCCTTGCGGGCCAGCATCCCGGGCAGGACGGCCAGCACCAGATCGTGCACCCCGAGCACGTTGAGCTGAACCTGCGCACGCTCGGCAGCCGGATCCAGCTTCGCCACCGGCCCGAACGTGGCGGTGCCCGCGTTGGCGCACAGGATCGAGATGTCACGCCCGGCCAGCTCGTCGGCGAACGCCATCCGGGCCTGTGGGTCGGCGAGATCCACCGGCCGTACCTCGACGGTGACGCCGTAGCGCTCGGTCAGCCGCGCGGCCAGCGTGTGCAGCACGTCGGCTCGGCGCGCGGTGATGACCAGGTGGTGGCCGCGCGCGGCGAGTTCGGTGGCCAACGCCTCGCCGATGCCCTGGGAGGCACCGGTGACGACGGCTCGGCTGTCCGGGGCGGGTGCGGGTACTGGCATGCGGCCATCGTAGGGTGGCCCGCATGACCAGCCCCCCGCCGGTTGCCCAGACCGTCGGCCGGTCGAAAGTAGTCGCCTGGGCGTTGTGGGACTGCGGTTCCACCGGCATGAACGCCATCGTCACGACCTTCGTCTTCTCGGTGTACCTCACCAGCACGGTCGGCCAGAACCTGCCCGGCGACACCTCGCCGGCCAGCTGGCTGGGCCGGGCCCTGGCCATCGCCGGCCTGACCGTCGCAGTGCTGGCGCCGCTCACCGGCGTGCTGGTCCAGGCACCGCACCGACGCCGCGCCGCGTTGACCACCCTGACCGCCCTGGCAGTGCTGGCCACCGCCGCGATGAGCCTGATCCGGGCCGATCCCGCCTACTTCGCGATCGGTCTGGTCCTGCTGTCGTTGACCGCCGCCTGCGGCGACCTGGGCAGCGTGCCCTACAACGCGATGTTGCGGCAGCTGACCACGCGGGGGAACTCCGGGCGCATCTCGGGGGTCGGGGCGGCCGCCGGCTACTTCGGCAGCGTCGCGCTCCTGATGGTCATCTACGCCGCATTCATCGCCGGGGACGGCCCGACCCGTGGCCTCTTCGGAGTCCCGGTCGCCGACGGACAGAATGTGCGTGCCGCGATGGTGATGGCCGCGGTCTGGTTCACTGTGCTCGCCCTGCCGCTCCTGATCACCGCGCACACCTTCGCCCCCGCGGTCGAACCGGAATCCCAGAGCGTCGGCCTGCTTGGCGGCTATCGCCGGCTCTGGAACGACCTGCGCGACGAGTGGCGGCGTGATCGCAACCTGGTCTATTACCTGATCGTCAGCGCCATCTTCCGGGACGGAATCGCCGGGGTGTTCGCCTTTGGCGCGGTGCTCGGCGTCAGTGTCTACGGCATCTCGCCGGCCAACGTGCTGATCTTCGGCGTCATCGCCAGCACCATGGCCTCGCTCGGCGCGGTCCTCGCGGGTCCCGTCGACGACCGGATCGGGGGCAAGCCGGTGATCGTCGCCGCGCTGGCGGTGATGATCGCGGTCGGCGTCACCTTGCTGTCGCTGTCGGGACCCGTCGTGTTCTGGATCTGCGGCCTACTGCTGGCGCTGTGCGTCGGACCCGTCACGACCTCGGCCCGCACGGTCCTGTTGCGCATGGTCAGCGAGGGCAAGGAAGCCGTGGCCTTCGGGCTCTACACCACCACCGGGCGGGCGGCGTCGTTCCTGGCGCCGTGGCTGTTCTTCGTGTTCGTGGACGCTTTCCACGCCGACCGCGCCGGCCTGGGCGGGCTGTGCGTTGTGCTGGCGGTCGGGCTGGTGGGCATGGTGCTGGTGAAGGTGCCCAACGACGGACGCCGGGGCTAACCCGCCCCGGTGCAGATCGTCAGGCCGCGGCCGGTGCGTTCCCGCACCTGCGCCCCGTTGACCGACACATTGCACACCACGTCGCGCCCGACGTTGACCACGGCGACGCTGGCCGATGCGCGTGCGGGCGCCGGCAGGCTGACCTCTTTACTCCACGGCAGCAGCACGTTGAACTCGGTCTGCATGATGCCGCCGGTGTCGACGTAGGTGATGTTGATCGCCCGGCCCTCACCCAGCACGTTGTAGACGACGGTGTCGGTTCCCGTCGGGCTGGTGGTGCCCCCGCCTGGCACCGTCGGCGTTCCCGGTGCACCGGTCGTCGTCGGCAGCGAAGGCACGGTCGGCTTGGGGATCGAGGTGGTGGCCCGAGGCGTCGTCGACGCCGTCTCGGACAGCGGCGGCAGCGGTGCGACCACCGTCGTCTCCCTGGCGGAGCTGCTCACGATCACCAGAGCGATCACCAACCCCACCACCAGAAGCACCGCGACGGCGGCGGCGATCCACAACCACTTCGGTGATTTCGGAGGTCCCGGTGGCGGCGCAGTCGGGTCGTTGGGCGGATAGCCCCCGCCCTGCTGCCAATACGACGACGGCAGCTGTTCGGTGGGTTGCGTGCCGCCCTGGCCGTAGCCGGGCGCTGCGTAGCCGGGTCCGTAATACTGGCCGGCGTAGGCGGGATCGGTGTTCTGCGGATAGCCGCTTCCGGCCTGCGTCGGGTCAGACCACCCCGATCGACGCGGATCGTTCATGCCCACCTCATGGTTGCCCAGGCTACCTGCGCGCGGCAGCCCCCGTCCGGTCCCTGTCAGCTCTGGTTGTGTTTACCACCGGTGACCCGCGTGGAACGTGTTACCGAGAAGAAAGTCATCGTCACCGGAATGTGAGGCCGAGTGGAACAGGACGTTCGTGCGACCTACGGCGCATCGCTGTCGCCGGACGCGACGGCGTTCGCCCACATCGTCGACGACGGTGGATACCCCCGCGCCGTCCAACGGTTCTTGCGCGGCTGGCGGGCAAGCTCGTCCCGCGACGTCGAACTGCCGGTGCAGGGCGCGGTGACCAAGGTCATCCACTCCGCCGACGGGCACTGGTTGGCCTGTCAGGTTGCCCCCGACGGCAGCACCCGCAGCCAGATCTGGGTGGTCACCACAGACCCCGACGACCGGATGGCCCGCCGAATCGACGGCATGGGCTCCGACGGCATGGCCGGCACCGCCGAGCTGATCGCATGGGACGGCACCCGGGTCTGCGCGATCCTGACCGGTGAGGACGGCGTCGGTCAGTCCAGTCTGATCGACCCGGCCGACGGCACAGTGACCGTGCTGGATCGCCGCTCGGGCGGCCGGCTGGTCGACGCCTGGGCCGGCTCGGCGCTGATCCGCGTCGGCCCGCGCGGCTATCGCGAGCTGATCATGCGGACCGGACTCACCGAAATCGCTTTACTGCCTTCGGATCCCGGATCCAACACCGATATGGGCGTGATACTCGACGATCACCATCCGCGACGGCTGCGATCAGGGCCGGACGGCGAGGACACCACGCTGTATCACCCCGCATACACCTACGGACCGGACTTCGCCGACGGCTATGTACGCGCACTGATCCGCAGCGATAACGGTGCCACACATAGCCGTCTGCTCGAAGTGACCGTCACTCCCGACGGGGTGGCATATCACGTCGTCGCCGAGCGTCCCGGCTACGACCTCGACGAATTCGTGGTCAGCGACGATCTGTCGACGGTCGCTCTGTTGTGGAACATCAACGGCTGCAGCGAATTACAGATCCTCGAATATGCCGACAACACGTTGGCCGAGCCCATCGTCCTGCCCAATCTGGTGGCCGGTGAGCTGTCGATCAGTGCGGGTGGATCAATGGTCGCCCTGACACTGCAGGGCGCGGACATGCCGCGCACCGTGGAGCTGGTCGACCCACGATCGCGGGAGTGGGAGCGCATCGACCGCAAACCCAGTGTCGGCCCGGTGTCCGCGCGCCCCAGTCTGCACACCGTCACTGCGCGCGACGGCCGTTCGCTGTTCGGCTGGCTCTACTGCCCGCCGCCGGGTGTTGAACAGGCCGGCATGATGATCTACCTGCACGGGGGCCCGGAAGGCCAGGCCCGGCCCTCGCACAGCGAGATCTTCCCGGGGTTGCTCGACGAGGGCATCGCTGTGTTCACCCCGAACGTCCGCGGGTCGGGCGGGCAGGGCCGCGAATTCGTCCATGCCGACGACAAGGAGAAGCGCTTCGGCGCGATCGACGACGTGGCCGACTGTGCCCACTATCTGGCCGACCGGGGTTTTGCTGATCCGGGCCGGATCGCTTGTGCGGGTTGGTCTTACGGCGGCTACCTGACGATGGCCGCGCTGACCTTCCACCCTGATCTGTTCGTGGCCGGCGTCAGCATCTGCGGGATGAGCGATCTGGGCACGTTCTATCGCAACACCGAGCCGTGGATCGCGGCGGCGTCGTATCCGGAATACGGACATCCGATCGCCGATCGCGACCTGCTCGACGCGCTGTCGCCGCTGCAGCGGGTGGATTCGCTGGTCGCTCCGCTGCTGGTCGTGCACGGCGGTACCGATACGAACGTCCCGGTCAGTGAATCCGAGCAAATCGTCGAGGCATTGCGCCTGCGTGGCCGCGCCGTGCGCTATCTGCTTTTCGACGACGACGGTCACGAAATCGTCAAGCGCGAGAATCACGCCGCGCTGGCCCGCGCCGTCGCGGATTGGCTGGCTGCTGCCTTTGACCGGCCGGAGGTTTAGGAAACTTTCGGGCGGGTAAAACCTTGTGCGCCAAGTACTGCGGACGTACAAGGAGGAACCATGCGAGGCCGCGGAATCCTAGGCGCGATTGTGATTGTGTGGCTACTGATCGGAGTCTTCGCTACCTGGCAGCGTGGTTACTTCTCCAACAGCCAAACCAACTGCGCTACAGCGGGGTCCATAGCCCTGACGGTGATAGCCGGGCCGCTGAACTACGCGGGAGTCAATCCCACCGTGGCCAGCTGCAATCTGCCGCAGCCCAGTCAGTAGTGATGAAAAGTGTTCAGCAAGTCAGTAACTGGAGGCAACAATGATCGTTCTCGGAGCAATTCTGCTCATCCTCGGGTTCGTCCTGAATATTCAGATCCTGTGGACCATCGGTGTCATCCTGCTGGTGGTCGGCGCGGTCCTGTGGTTGCTGGGCAGCGTGGGGCGCCCGGTCGCCGGCCGTCGCTATTGGTATTGACCGACGCCGCCGCGGGCGTGATGGTCGGCGGATGACAATGCCGCCATCGTCATAGCCCGTAGAACTTCGCGTGAACGCCCCTGGTCGGCCGGCTTGGCCGCCAGGGGCTTCATGCTGTGTGGGGTCGAGTTGAGCAGACCGAACACCGCGTGTGCCATCAAACGGGCATCGGCTTCGTCGAGGTCGGGATGCACCTCGCGCTGTACCCCGACCCAGATCTCGACGTAGCTGCGCTGGGCGCGCCTCACCTGGCGCTGAGCCGAGACCGGCAAGTGCGCGAGGTCGCGGTCCTGGATGCGGATCAGATCGGACTCGCCCAGAGCGAAGTCGAGGTGGAATTCGATGAGGCCGGTCAGGGAGGAGTCGGGCTCGTCGGCCTGCGCCACGACCTCGCGGGCGCCGGCCAACAGCCGGGTGCTGATGCCGACCAGTAATTCGACCAGCAGCGCTTCCTTATTGGGGAAGTGCCGGTAGATCGCGGGGCCGCTGACCCCGGCTGCAGCGCCGATGTCCTCGAGCCGGACGGCCTGGAAGCCCTTCTCCGCCATCAGGCGTTCCGCAGCCGCCAGCAGGGCAGATCGGCGATCCGATTTCTGCCTGCTTCGGCGGGTAGTCGTTTCGATGGGGTCCTCCGGCAACAGGTCTGGACGTTTCGGTTAATCTACACTAACCTAGCACCAGTTAGTCGTCATTAACTCAATTCGACGGGACATCGACGATGACATCAGCGGTCGTCAACCGTGAGGCGCACCTGCAGCTCGTCGAGCAGTTGCGCGGCAAGCTGGCCGCGGCAGCGCTCGGTGGGCCGGCGCGCGCCCGTGAGCGCCACGTGGCGCGCGGCAAGCTCCTGCCCCGCGACCGGGTGGACGGGCTGCTGGATCCGGGCAGCCCCCTGCTGGAGGTCGCCCCGCTGGCCGCCGACGGCATGTACGACGACGAATGCCCGGCCGCCGGCATCATCACCGGGATCGGCCGGGTCTCCGGCCGGGAGTGCATGATCGTCGCCAACGACGCGACGGTCAAAGGCGGCACCTACTACCCGGTGACGGTCAAGAAGCATCTGCGCGCCCAGGAGATCGCGCTGCAGAACCGGCTGCCATGCCTCTACCTCGTGGACTCCGGCGGCGCGTTCCTGCCCCGCCAGGACGAGGTGTTCCCCGACCGCGACCACTTCGGCCGCATCTTCTACAACCAGGCCACCATGAGCGCGGCCGGCATCCCGCAGATCGCCGCGGTGCTGGGCTCGTGCACAGCCGGTGGCGCCTACGTTCCCGCGATGAGCGACGAGGCGATCATCGTGCGCAACCAGGGCACCATCTTCCTGGGCGGGCCGCCGCTGGTGAAGGCCGCCACCGGCGAGGTGGTGACCGCTGAGGAGCTCGGCGGCGGTGATCTACATTCCAAGACCTCCGGCGTCACCGACCACCTGGCCCACGACGACCGCGACGCGCTGCGCATCGTCCGCCGGATCGTCGCCACGCTCGGCCCGCGTGAACCGCGACCATGGGACGTCTTGCCCGATGTGGACGCGATCGCCGACCAGCAGGAGCTCTACGACGTCGTCCCGGTCGACGCCCGGGTGCCCTACGACGTCCACGAGGTGATCACCCGCATCGTCGACGGCGGCGAATTCAGTGAATTCAAAGCCGAATACGGCACGACCCTGGTCACCGGATTCGCCCACATCCACGGCCACCCGGTCGGCATCGTCGCCAACAACGGCGTGCTGTTCGGTGAATCCGCGCTCAAGGGAGCACATTTCATCGAACTGTGCGACAAGCGGATGGTGCCTCTGCTGTTCCTGCAGAACATCACCGGCTTCATGGTCGGGCGCGACTACGAGGCCGGCGGTATCGCCAAACACGGCGCCAAGATGGTGACGGCGGTGGCCTGCGCCCGGGTGCCCAAGCTCACGGTCGTGATCGGCGGCTCGTACGGCGCGGGCAACTACTCGATGTGCGGGCGGGCGTATTCGCCGCGATTCCTCTGGATGTGGCCCAATGCCCGCATCTCGGTGATGGGCGGCGAGCAGGCGGCCTCGGTGCTGGCCACGGTGCGCGGGGATATGACACCCGAGGAAGAAGACGCCTTCAAGGCGCCGATCCGCGCCCAGTACGAACATCAGGGCAACCCGTACTACTCGACCGCACGGCTGTGGGACGACGGCGTCATCGATCCTGCCGACACCAGAACCGTTCTGGGGCTAGCACTCTCGGTGACCGCCAACGCGCCCGTCGAGTCCGTGTCCTACGGCGTCTTCAGGATGTGACGATGTTTACCAGTGTCCTTGTCGCCAACCGGGGCGAGATTGCCGTGCGGGTCATCCGCACGCTGAAGGCGATGGGCATCCGCTCGGTGGCCGTCTACAGCGACGCCGACGCCGGTGCCCGCCATGTCCGCGAGGCCGACGTCGCCGTGCGGATCGGACCGCCGCCGGCCCGGCAGAGCTACCTGGACATCGACTCGGTGGTGGCCGCGGCAGTGCGCACCGGCGCACAGGCTGTCCACCCCGGATACGGGTTCCTCTCGGAGAACTCCGATTTCGCCGCCGCACTGGAACGCGCGGGAGTGGCGTTCATCGGGCCGCCGTCGGGCGCGATCCGCACGATGGGCGACAAGATCGAGGCCAAAACCGCGGTGTCCGCGTTCGGGGTGCCCGTGGTGCCCGGTATCGCGCGGCCGGGCCTGACCGATGCCGAACTGATCGACGCCGCCGGGGATATCGGCTTCCCGATCCTGGTGAAACCGTCGGCGGGTGGCGGTGGTAAAGGTATGCGCCGCGTCGACGATGCCGCCGAGCTAACCGGCGCGCTGGCCGCGGCGCGGCGCGAATCCGCGGCGGCCTTCGGCGACGACACCCTGTTCCTCGAACGATTCGTGTTGCGGCCCAGGCATATCGAGGTCCAGGTGCTCGCCGATACTTTCGGCACCGTGCTGCATTTCGGCGAGCGTGAGTGCAGTCTGCAACGCCGCCATCAGAAGGTCATCGAGGAAGCGCCATCGCCACTGCTGGATGCCGACACTCGCGCGCGAATCGGTGCGGCGGCGTGTGACACCGCCCGCAGCGTCGACTACGTCGGCGCAGGCACCGTGGAATTCATCGTCTCCGCTGGCCGGCCCGACGAGTTCTTCTTCATGGAGATGAACACCCGCCTGCAGGTCGAGCACCCGGTCACCGAGTTGGTCACCGGACACGATCTCGTCGACTGGCAGGTGCGTATCGCAGCGGGGGAGAAGCTGCCCATCACGCAGGACGACATCACCATGGACGGGCATGCGATCGAGGCCCGGGTGTACGCCGAGGATCCCGCCGCCGGTTTCTTGCCCACCGGTGGTCCCGTGCTGGGGCTCATTGAGCCCGTTGGTGCCGGAATCAGGGTGGATTCCGGCCTGTCCGAAGGCATGACGATCGGCAGCGACTACGATCCGATGCTGTCGAAAGTCATCGCCCACGGGGAGGACCGTGCGGCCGCATTGCGCACACTGGACCGGGCGCTGTCGCAGACCGCGGTGCTGGGCGTGGGCACCAACATCGAATTCCTGCGTTTCCTGCTCGCCGACGAGGACGTCGCAGCGGGCCGGCTGGACACCGGCCTGATCGACCGCACCGTGTTCACCGGCGAGCCCGCCGGAGATGAGGTGTTCATCGCTGCGGCCGCGTATCGCTGGCTGCAGCGCTGGCCCACCCGGTCGACCGATCTGTGGGATGTGCCCTCGGGCTGGCGGATCGGTGCACCCGCACCGACGAGCATCCGGCTGCGCAGCGGCGAGCGCACCGATCACGTCCACATCACCGGAAGCCCGGCCGGCGCGGTGGCCCGCATCGAGGACGGTGAAAGCCGTTCGCTGTCAGCCCAGTTGGTGGGCGATGAGCTCGCGGTCACCCTCGACGGCCTGCGGGGCATCTACACCGTGGCGGTCGATGGCCATCAGATCTGGCTGGCCGGCGCCGGCCGGACGGTGATGCTCGAAGAAGTGCGCGAAGCGCCGGTCCGCCCGGATGACGAGGTCGGCGGCGACGCCGAACTCGTCAGCCCGATGCCTGGAACGGTTGTGGCGGTGGGTGTTTCCAGCGGTGACGAGGTCGCTGCGGGCACCGTCGTGGTGGCCGTCGAGGCGATGAAGATGGAGCATTCGCTGACCGCACCTGTCGACGGGGTGGTCGAACTGCACGTCGCGGTCGGCGATCAGGTCAAGGTGGGACAGCTGCTGGCCAAGGTCACTGCCGCCCCGAAGAGTGAGATATAGAAAGCGCTGAAATGACTGATTTCCTGTCCACGGGAACACTTCCCGACGAATACGAGCAGCTCGCCAAGACGGTGCGTGACTTCGCGCGCACCGTTGTCGCCCCGGTATCCGCTGAACACGATGCCAACCACACGTTCCCATACGAGGTCGTGGCCGGCATGGCCGAGATGGGCTTGTTCGGCCTGCCCTTCCCGGAAGAATACGGTGGCATGGGCGGTGACTACTTCGCCCTGTGCCTGGCACTGGAGGAGCTTGGCAAGGTCGACCAGAGTGTGGCGATCACCTTGGAGGCCGGGGTGTCGCTGGGGGCGATGCCGATCTATCGATTCGGCAACGAGGCGCAGAAACGGGAATGGCTGCCCCAGCTGACCAGCGGGCAGGCCCTCGGTGCGTTCGGCTTGACCGAGGCCGGCGGTGGCACGGATGCGGGGGCGACCAAGACCACCGCCCGCCTCGACGACGGGCACTGGGTCATCAACGGCACCAAGCAGTTCATCACGAACTCGGGCACCGACATCACCCGTCTGGTCACGGTCACCGCGGTCACAGGTGGCTCCGGGCACAACCGGGAGATCTCCTCGATCCTGGTGCCGGTGCCGACGGCCGGCTTCACCGCCGAGCCCGCCTATGACAAGGTCGGCTGGAACGCCTCGGACACCCACCCGCTGACCTTCGACGACGTTCGCGTCCCGGCGGAGAACCTGCTCGGCCAACGCGGCCGCGGCTACGCCAACTTCCTGCGGATCCTCGACGAGGGCCGCATCGCGATCGCCGCGCTGTCGACGGGCGCGGCGCAGGGCTGCGTCGACGAAAGCGTGAAGTACGCCGCCGAGCGCGCGGCGTTCGGCCAGCCGATCGGGAAGTTCCAGGCCATCGAGTTCAAGATCGCCCGCATGGAGGCCCGCGCGCACGCGGCGCGCACCGCCTACTACGACGCGGCGGCCCTGATGCTGGCCGGCAAGCCGTTCAAGAAGGAGGCCGCGATCGCGAAGATGATCGCCAGTGAGGCCGCCATGGACAATGCCCGTGACGCCACCCAGATCCACGGCGGCTACGGTTTCATGAACGAATACACGGTCGCCCGGCACTACCGGGACAGCAAGATCCTCGAGATCGGGGAAGGGACAACCGAAGTGCAGCTGATGGTCATCGCTCGGCAGATGGGACTGTAGGTGAGCGAATCCTCCGGGGAGAAGGTCGTCGTCCAGCGCGGCTTGTGGTTCGAGGAATTCGAGATCGGGGTCCGCTACGTGCACGCCCCCGGACGCACGATCACCGAGGCGGACAACGTCTTGTTCACCACGTTGACGATGAACACCCAGGCGCTGCATCTCGATGCGGCGTTCTCCGACGCGTTGCCGCCGTTCAACCAGCGGCTGGTGAACTCGATGTTCACCCTGTCCACGCTAGTAGGCCTTTCGGTGACGCAGCTGACGCAGGGCACCATCGTCGGCAACCTCGGGTTCTCGGACATCGCGTTCCCCAAGCCGCTGTTCCACGGCGACACGATGTACGCCGAAACCGTCGTCACCGACAAACGCGAATCCAAGAGTCGTCCCGGCGAGGGCATCGTCACGTTCGCGCACACCGCGCGCAACCAGCATGGTGATATCGTCGCGACCGCCAGCCGCAAGACCATGGTGCGAAAGAAGCCCGCCTGATGGCACTCGACAATCCAGGACCAGCCTGGCTGTTCTGCCCTGCCGATCGTCCCGAGCGATTCGAGAAGGCCGCTGCCACAGCCGATGTCGTGATACTCGATCTCGAAGACGGGGTGGCCGCCAAGGACCGCGCGGCCGCTCGCGACGCGCTGGTGAGCACCCAGCTCGATCCCGGCCGCACGGTCGTGCGAATCAATCCGTCGACCACACCGGATCATCCGCTCGATCTCGAGGCGCTGGCCCGCACGCCGTACACCACAGTGATGCTGGCCAAGACCGAGTTCGGCGCGCAGGTGACCGCCCTGGCGCCGCTGGATGTCGTGGTGCTGATCGAAACCCCGTTGGGTGCGCTCAATGTCGTCGAGTCCTCCCGGGTGGACAACGCGCTCGCCGTCATGTGGGGTGCCGAGGACTTGTTCGCCGTTCTGGGCGGCACCGCCAACCGCCATCCCGACGGCTCGTACCGCGAAGTGGCGAGGCATGTCCGGTCGCAGAGCTTGCTGGCGGCCAAGGCCTACGGCCGGCTCGCCCTGGATTCGGTGTTCCTCGACATCAAGGATCTGGACGGTCTGAGAGGCGAGGTGGACGACGCCGTCGCTGTCGGTTTCGACGCCAAAGTGGCAATCCATCCTAGCCAGATCGCGGTGATTAGGGAGGGCTACCTTCCCAGCCCTGAACAGGTAGGTTGGGCGCGACACGTGCTTGAGGCGGCCCGCAATGAACGCGGTGTCTTCCAATTCGAGGGCATAATGGTGGATGCCCCGGTGCTTCGGCGAGCAGAGCGCATCGTCCAGCTGGCGCCCGACCCCGGCCGCTAGCTGGAGCCTGCTACAACAGGTTTGCTCCGACCGCCTCTGCACCGGCAGAGGAGGCGGTTATGGATCAGCCGGTTCAACTCATCGGGCCCGACGGAACGACGACGGCCGAAAGCCGATATCGTCGTGATCTGCCGCCGGAAACCCTCGTCTGGCTCTACGAGAATCTCGTTGTCACTCGCGATCTCGACGTCGAGTTCGTCAATCTGCAACGTCAGGGCGAACTGGCGCTCTACGCCTCGTGTCGCGGCCAGGAGGCCGCGCAGATCGGCGCGGCGGCCTGCCTGCGCAAAACCGACTGGCTGTTCCCGCAATTCCGAGAACTCGGCGTCTTCATGGTCCGCGGTATCTCGCCTGCGCAGGTGGCCGCCCTGTGGCGCGGGGCCTGGCACGGTGGCCTGGATTTCACCAGCAAGTGCTGTGCACCCATCGCCATCCCCATCGCCACCCACGCACCGCACGCGGTGGGCGCGGCGATGGCCGCCCAACGGCTGGGCGAGGATTCGCTGACGGTCGCCTTCCTCGGTGACGGCGCCACCAGCGAAGGCGATTCGCACGAGGCGATGAACATGGCCGCTGTCGAGAAGGCGCCGTGTGTGTTTTACATCCAGAACAATCAGTGGGCCATCTCGGTGCCCGCCAGCCGCCAGTACGCCGGGCCCACCATCGCCCACCGGGCGATGGGGTACGGAATGCCCGGAATCCGGGTGGACGGCAACGACGTCCTGGCCTGCTACGCGGTGATGGCCGAGGCGGCGCAGCGCGCCAGGGCCGGTGAAGGACCCACGCTCATCGAAGCGGTCACCTATCGGATGGAACCGCACACCACCTCCGACGACGCGACCCGGTACCGGACCGCTGCCGAAATCGCCGAGTGGTCGGCCCGCGATCCGATCGCCCGGTATCGCACGTATCTGCACCAGATCGGGGTCCTGACCGAGCGAGTCGAACAGCGAGTGGAAACGCGCTCGGTCCGGTTGCGTGCGGAGCTTCGCGATGCGGTGGTCGGTGCACCCGATCCGGATGTGGGCGAACTGTTCGATCACGTCTACGCCGAGATCACCCCCGAATTGTCGGCCCAGCGTGCGCAATTGCGCGCCGAACTGGCGTAGGAGGATTGAGATGACACAGATCATCGACCGGCCGCCATTGCGTGGCGAGGGCGCACCGGAGCCCGGCGGTCCGATCCTTACCCAGCTACCCAGCCCCACCACTTTCACGTTGGCGCAGGCGATCAACCGTGCCCTGCACGACGCGATGGCCGGCGACGACCGGGTGCTGGTGTTTGGCGAAGACGTCGCCGCACTCGGCGGGGTATTCCGGATCACCGAGGGACTGGCTGAAACCTTCGGCGAGCAACGGTGTTTCGACACCCCGCTGGCCGAGTCGGCGATCATCGGTGTCGCGGTGGGCCTGGCGATCCGCGGTTTCGTGCCGGTCCCGGAGATTCAGTTCGACGGCTTCTCCTACCCGGCGTTCGACCAGATCGTCAGCCACCTCGCGAAGTACCGCAATCGCACCCGCGGCCAGGTCGAGATGCCGGTCACGGTCAGGATCCCGTCGTTCGGCGGTATCGGTGCGGTGGAGCACCACTCGGAATCCACCGAGACCTACTGGGTGCACACTGCGGGGCTGAAAGTCGTTGTGCCATCCACACCCTCGGATGCCTATTGGCTGCTTCGGCATGCGATCGCCTCCCCTGATCCGGTGATCTACCTCGAGCCCAAGCGGCGCTACTGGGGCCGGGACGCGGTCGACCTCGCCGTGCCAGGACCGCCGATCGGCAAGGCGGTCGTCCGGCGCAGCGGCGACGACGTCACCGTGCTCACCTATGGCGGGCTGGTCGGTGCGGCGCTGAACGCGGCCGAGGTCGCCGACTGCAGCCTGGAAGTCATCGATCTGCGCTCGCTGAGCCCGCTGGATTTCGACACCGTCGCCGAATCGGTCCGCAAGACCGGCCGCGCGGTCGTCATGCACGAGGGTCCGCGCACGCTCGGATTCGGGGCCGAACTGGCGGCGCGGATCTCCGAGGAGCTGTTCTACGACCTCGAGTCACCGGTGCTGCGCGCCACGGGATTCGACACGCCTTACCCGCCGGCCCGGCTGGAGAAGCACTGGCTGCCGGGCGTCGACCGGCTGCTGGACTGCGTCGAGAAAGCGATGCGACGGCCATGAGCGACTTCCTGGTCCCAGACCTCGGCGAAGGCCTGGAAGACGCCACCATCACCAGTTGGGCGGTCGCGGTCGGCGATGTCGTCGAACTCAACCAGACCCTGTGCACGGTCGAGACCAACAAGGCCGAAGTCGAGATCCCCAGCCCCTATGCCGGGCGCATCGAGGCGCTCGGCGGCGCCGAAGGCGAAACCCTGGCAGTTGGAACACTGTTGGTGCGCATCGAAACCGAGGCCCGCACCCCGGTGCTGGTCGGCTACGGCATCGACGACGGCATGGATCGCAGCCGGCGAGCCCGTGCGGCACCCAAGACCCGCAAGCTCGCGGCCGACCTGGCGGTGGATCTTCAAGGGCTGCAACCCGGTTCGGGTGCCGACGGGGTGATCACCCGCGACGACGTGCTGCAAGCCGCAGGCACGGCATCACAGAACATCCCGGTGCGCGGCGTTCACGCCCGGATGGCCAGTCATATGGCGTTGTCGCGGAGTCAGATCCCCGACGCGCACGCCAGTGTGCAGGTGGATTGCTCTGCGCTGCTGCGGCTTCGGGACACGCTGGAGGTGACGCCGTTCGTCCTGACCTTGCGCCTGCTGGTCATCGCATTGGGTCGCCATCCCATGCTGAACGCCACCTGGGTGGAATCCGAAGCCGGACCGGAGATTCGGCTGCACCCCGATGTTCGCCTCGGCGTCGCGGTGGCCACCGAACGCGGCCTGGTCGTTCCGGTGATCGACACCCGGGACTGCTCCACCCGGCGACTGGCTGAGGCCGTCGACGACGTGGTGCAGCGGGCCAGGGCGGGCACGCTGGCACCCACGCAACTGAGCGGGTCGACGTTCACGGTGTCGAACTTCGGTGCGCTGGGGCTCGACGAAGGTGTGCCGGTGATCAACTACCCCGAAGCCGCGATCCTCGGCATGGGGTCGCTGAAACCGCGGGCCGTGGTAGTCGACGGCGCGGTGGTGGCCCGGCCGACGATGACGCTGACGTGCGCGTTCGACCATCGGATCGCCGACGGCGCGCAAGCTGCGGCATTCCTTGTCGACCTGCGGGGCCTGATCGAGGCGCCGGAGACGGCGCTACTGGACCTCTAAGCGCTTGTCGGCGAACTCCTCGGCGTGGAACTCCCACGGTGCCGTCGGCAGCACGTCGCCGGTCTCCAGGAGCGTCTTGAGATTGGCGAGCACGGTGGGCCAGCCCTGCCCGACCGATTCCCGGTCGGCGGGCGACTGGAAATTCGTGTGCGTGACAGTCAGTTTGACGATGTCGCGGAACGGCTCGATGTCGAACGTGACCACACTCTCCTCGGCCGTCGGGTCGTCGCTGGGCTCGCCGAAACCGAAGACCAGCCGGCGGGGCGGATCGACCTCCATCACGGTTCCGGTGACGTCCACGATCTCGGAGCCGTCTGACCGGACGTGGTCGACGCGGCTGCCAACGCGCCAGTCCGAGACCTGCGCATGACCCCAGAACTTCGCGGTGAGGTCGGCGTCGGTCAGTGCATGCCACACCTGCTCGGCGCTGGCGTGAATGTAGGTCGTGTAGACGTAGTCGGGAATGGTCTCAGTCATGGCGCTTTCCTCCGCGTGCTGTTTGATCGCCGCAAGGGCCGCCAGGCGCGGCTCCTCGAATTTCCAGATCCAACGGGTCTGGAGTTGGTGAATCGGAACTGCATTCAGGTAGTGGAGCTTGCGGCGGCCGTCACGCATCGAGGTCACCAGGTTGGCGGCCTCGAGGATCTCGAGGTGCTGGCTCACCGACTGCCGGCGCATGTCGAGCCCCTCGCAGAGTTCGCCCAGTGTCAGGCCGGCCCGCTCATGAAGCATGTCGAGCAAGCGGCGCCGACCGGGATCGGCCAGCGCCTTGAAGACCGCGTCCGCTTCCACGCGATCATAATGCAGGTAATTACCTGCCTATTGCAAGAGTCCCCGTGGGTGACGCGGGTAGTCGACCCCCTTGCGGGGGGTGGTTGTCATCTCTCAGGACATCGGTGACAGTTCTGCATCGGGACATCGGTGACAGTTCCGGTGGTCTTGGTGGTGACAGTTCCGCCTCGAGGCTTAAGCGGTGGCTGCCAATGAAGTGCACTACAAAGTCGACGTGGACCTCGCGTTCCAGCAGGTCCACGTAGTCAGCACCGGCGACAAGACCGGCGACGCCATCATCATCACCGACCTACTCGGCGAGGTCCTCGCCGAGCACACCCGACCCGCGACCGGCATCCGCTACGTCGGGAACGGCCGACCCAGCGGCCCCCAACCCAAGACCGGACAACCGTCACCGATGTCCTGAGACATCACACTTGCGGGGGGTGGTGTTGTGCACTAGACTCGAACATATGTTCGAAGAATTGTTGGAGTTCGGTCCCGGTGCCGGAGAATCGGCGCTGGTCGAGCGGATTGCGGAGCTGGAGCGGCTGAAGTCCGCGGCCTCGGCCGCGCAGGCTCGGTTGGCTGTCGCGCTGGATGCGGCGCGGCGCTCTGCTGAGGCGGCGGCGGGCGTGCCTGCGGCGAAGCGGGGGCGGGGCGTGGCGGCCGAGGTGGCATTGGCCCGGCGGGATTCGCCGGCCCGGGGCGGCCGGCATCTGGGGTTGGCCAAGGCGCTGGTGTACGAGATGCCGCACACGCTGGCCGCGCTGGAGAGTGGGGCGCTTTCCGAGTGGCGGGCCACGATCGTGGTGCGGGAGTCGGCCTGTCTGGACGTGGCGGATCGGCGTCGGCTGGATGCGGAATTGTGCTCGGACGTCGCGACGCTGGCGGGTGTGGGAGACGCCGCGCTGGCTGCTGAGGCGAAGTCGATCGCCTACCGGCTGGATCCGCACGCGGTCGTGGACCGGGCGGCCAAGGCGGTGGCGGAGCGCACGGTGACCATTCGTCCGGCGCCGGACACCATGACGTACGTGACGGCGTTACTGCCGATGGCTCAGGGTGTCTCGGTCTATGCCGCCCTCAAGCGCGAAGCTGATGTCTGCTGTGACGGACGTTCGCGCGGTCAGGTCATGGCCGACACCATGGTCGAGCGGGTGACCGGGTGGCCGGCCGATGCGGCGGTGCCGGTGGCGGTGAACGTCGTGATCTCGGATCAGGCGCTGCTCGGGGCGCAGCAGGGTGCGGCGGTGATCGCCGGCTACGGTTCGGTCCCGTCGGCGGTGGCGCAGAAGATGATTCTGGACGTGGTGACTGACGAGCGGTCGCGGGCCACGTTGCGCCGGCTGTATGCCACTCCGTCCAGCGGGGCGCTGGTGGCCTTGGAATCGCGGTCTCGGCTGTTTCCCAAGGGTTTGGCCGACTTCATCGAGTTGCGCGATCGGCGCTGCCGCACCCCCTACTGCGATGCACCGATTCGGCACCGCGACCACGCCACACCACATCGGCGTGGCGGTGCCACCAGCGCGGTCAATGGGTTGGGTCTGTGTGAGGCCTGCAATTACGCCAAGGAATCACCGGGCTGGCAGGTCAACACCGCTATCGACGACAACGGCACGCACACAGCGGAATTCACCACACCCACCGGAACCCACTATCACTCGGTCGCGCCGCCGATGCCCGGTACGCCGAAGATTCCGATGACCGAAGCCGAGATCTACCTCAACGGCGAGTTGTTGCAGGTGATCGCCGCCTGACCTCAGCGGCGTTGCGCGGCGGCCAGGCGGGCCTTGAATTCCGGGGATTCGATCGAGGTGGCCTGCGGGCCGAGCTCGATGTCCTTGGCGGTTTCGTGGTGGTTGGTGTCTAGGAAGCCGGGGATGGCGGTGGCGCGCATCGACGCCTTCGTGGCGAGCACGACCTCGCGCGGCGCGGCTGCGGGCCCGGCGGCCAGTTCCAGCGCAGCGGCGACGGGATCCTCGGCGACGGTGAGTGCCAGGCCATGCTCGACGGCGGCCGCGGCGTCGAAGCGCATCCCGAACAGCAGCGCGGCGCGGGCCACCTGCGGGCCGACCGCGCGCTGCAGCATCCACGTCGCGCCGCCACCGGGATGGATGCCGAGTTTCTGGAATCGCGGATCGAAGAGGGCGTGCGGCCCGGCGATCCGCACGTCGGCGGCCAGGGCCAGGTTCAGTCCCGCGCCCACCGCGGCGCCGTTGACCGCCGCCACGGTCGGCAGGGTGCAACGGCCGACGGCCATGAAGCCGGCGTAGATGCGCTCGAGGCCTTCCCTGGCGGCGGCGCCGAGGGCGGACAGATCCGCGCCCGCGCAGAAGGCCTTGCCGGCGCCGGTCACCACGACGGCGTTCGCCTCGGCTTCGGCGGCCTCGACCGCCTCGCGCAGCTGCTGCGACATCGCGTCGGTGACGGCGTTGCGCCGCTCGGGATCGTTGACGGTGATCAGCGCGACGCGATCAATGACTTCGTAGAGGACCAAATCTGCCACGCGCTCGATCGTGCCACCTCAGATCGTTTACGCCTACGAAATCTTGCCGCGCGCGCCCATACGCGAGTTGCGCTTCAATGGATCAGTCATTCACCGTGTCAGAAGGGACCACAGATGGCCACGATCAGCGCGGAGCCCTTCCCGTTGGACTTCGATGTCGCCAGCACCGCGCTGGTGATCATCGACATGCAGCGCGACTTCGTGCTGCCCGGCGGATTCGGTGAGGCGCTCGGCAACGACACCTCGCTGCTGCTGGCCGCAGTGGAACCGATCGATCGGGTGCTGACGAAAGCCCGAGAGATCGGCATGCTGGTCATCCACACCCGCGAAGGACACCGCCCCGACCTGACCGACTGTCCGCCCGCGAAGCTGAACCGCGGCGGCAAGACGTTCATCGGCGAGCCCGGCCCGATGGGCCGCATCCTGGTCCGCGGCGAGCAGGGCCACGACATCATCCACCAGCTCTATCCCATCGACGGCGAGCCCGTCATCGACAAGCCGGGCAAGGGCAGCTTCCATGCCACCGATCTCGGCCAGATCCTGTCCGACCGCGGCATCAAGACGTTGGTGGTGTGTGGGGTGACGACGGAAGTCTGCGTGCACACCACGGTCCGCGAGGCCAATGACCGGGGGTATGAATGCCTGGTCCTCAGCGATTGCTGTGCGTCCTACTTCCCGGAATTTCACCGAGTGGCGCTCGAGATGGTCAAGGCGCAGGGCGCGATCTTCGGCTGGGTGGCCGACGCCGACGCGTTCATCGCCGCGACCTCCTGACGCATGGGAATCAGTTCACGCTTCTATCCCAACCTGTACAAGGACTCGGTGTCCTTGATGACGGTGTCGGCGCGGGTGACGTCGATCCCGGGTATCGAGGCCGCATCGGTGGTGATGGCCTCGGCCACCAACGTCGACAACCTGGCCCAGGCGGGTCTGGGCACGTTCGAGGTCCGCCCTAACGATCTCGTCGTCGCCGTGTCGGGCACCGACGAAGCGTGCGATGAAGCGCTGGCGGTCGCCGACAAATTGCTGTCGGCGGCGCCGGTCGACGGCGGTGATCTGGCCGATATTGCAACACCCACCACCAGCATCCAGATGGCGGTGGCCAAGGACCCGGCGCTGAACCTCGCGTTGATCTCGGTGCCCGGTGACTACGCGGCCGCCGAGGCGATGAAGGCACTGCGACTTGGGTTGGACGTGATGGTGTTCAGCGACAACGTCAGTGTGGAAGCCGAACTGGCGCTCAAGCAGTACGCGCGTGAGGCCGACCTGATGGTGATGGGCCCGGACTGCGGGACCTCGATCGTCAACGGCATCCCGCTGGGTTTCGCCAACGTCGTGCGGCGCGGGCCGATCGGGGTGGTGGGAGCCTCGGGCACCGGTACCCAAGAGGTCACCGTCCGGATCCACCAGAACGGGGCAGGGGTGTCGCAGGCGTTGGGCACCGGCGGCCACGACCTGGCCGACGCCATCGGCGGTATCTCGATGCTGCACGGACTGGCTGCCCTCGACAGCGACCCGGCCACCGAGGTCATCGTCCTGGTGTCCAAGCCACCGTCGGATGCGGTGGCCGCGAAAGTCCTTGCCGCAGCACGTGCCAGTGCCAAACCCGTCGTCGTCATCTTCCTCGGCGCTGACCCGGCGACGATCACCGGCGACGGGGTGTACGGCGCGGCCTACCTCGCCCAGGCCGCCGACATGGCCGTCGAGCTGGCCCGCGGTGTCGAGCCACGTTCGGGTGACATCGTCATTTCCGACGAAATGCACCGCACCCTTGCCGATCTCGCAGGCGCGATGGCTCCCGGTCAGCAGTATGTGCGGGGCGTCTTCTCCGGTGGCACGTTCTGCTTCGAGGCGCAGCTGGTGCACCGCGCGCACGGCATCACCGCGCATTCCAACACCCCGGTGGCGGGCAACACCGCACTGACCGATATTCGGACCAGTCTGCAGAACACCATCATCGACATGGGTGACGACGAATTCACCCAGGGCAGACCACATCCCATGATCGATCCGTCGGGCAAAGATGCCCGCATCCGCGACGAGATCGCCGACCCGACGACGGCCGTCGTGCTGTTCGACGTGGTGCTCGGCTACGGATCGGCCGACGATCCCACGGCGGAACTCGTGTCGATCATCGAAGCTGCCCGCGCGCAGGGAAGTACCGTCGCGTTCATCGGCTACGTATGCGGCACCGACCTCGATCCGCAGGATCGGGCCGGGGCCGTCGCCGGCCTGCAGTCCGCCGGGGCGCTGGTCGCCGCCAGCAACGCCGAGGCCGCGCTGTGGTCGGCCACCGTGATCGCGGCGCGGGGAGGTCAGCGGTGAAGAAGCTCTTCGAACAGGACCTCAAGGTCGTCAACGTCGGCCTGCAGGGCTTCGCCACCAACATCACCGCCGCCGGTGGCCAGGTCACCAACATCACCTGGGCGCCGCCCGCGGGCGCCGACCCCGCGCTGGGCTGGGCGCTGGCCACCCTGGTCGGTGACCCGCGCATCGAAGCGGCCAACCAGACGGCCTTCGAGCGCTATCTGGCCGCGCAGCCGCGCCTCGTCGACCTGGTTCATGCCGGCGAGGCCATCGCGGGCCTCGGCCCCGGCGAGCGTCGCATCCTGCACTCCGGGCCACCGATCGACTGGCCGGATATGTGTGGGCCGCAGCGCGGCGCCATCGCCGGAGCGATCCTCTACGAGGGGTGGGCCGAGGACCTCGACGCCGCCGAGAAGCTCGCTGCGAGTGGGGAAGTGGCATTGGACCCCTGCCACGAACACGACGCCGTCGGGCCGATGGCGGGCATCATCAGCCCGTCGATGCCCGTGTGGGTCGTGGAGAACACCGCCGCGGGAAACCGGGCCTTCTGCAACCTCAACGAGGGACTCGGCAAGGTGCTGCGGTTCGGCGCCAACTCTCCCGAGGTGCTGGACCGGCTGCGGTGGCTGGGCAGCGAGTTCTTCACCACCATGCAGATCGCCGTGCGCGAGCTGGCCGACCCCGACCTCAAACCGCTGATGGCTCAGGCGCTGCACATGGGCGACGAGCTGCACAACCGCAATGCTGCCGCATCAGGCCTCTTGTTCAAGCGGCTGACATTGGCGCTGTTGGGCTCCGACGTGCCGTCCGATGCGGTGCGGCGGGCCTTGGAATTCGTCGCCGGCAACGACCACTTCTTCCTCAACATCTCGATGGCCGCGTCGAAGTCGATGTCGGATGCCGCGGCCGGTGTTCCGGGCAGCAGCATGGTCACCGTGATGGCCCGCAACGGGGTGAACTTCGGCATCAGGCTCAGCGGCACCGGTGACCGGTGGTTCCAGGCGCCCGCCAATCCTGTTGACGGACTGTACTTCCCGGGCTACTCGGTGGACGACGCGGCCGCCGACCTCGGCGACTCGGCGATCACCGAGACCAACGGGCTCGGCGGGTTCGCGATGGCCGCCTCACCGGCGATCGTCCAGTTCGTCGGTGGCACCCCGGCCGACGCGACGGCCAACAGCCGCCGCATGCTGTCCATCACGCTCGGTACCAACCCCGCATTCACGTTGCCGCCGTTGAACTTCGGCGGTACGCCGGCCGGAATCGATGCCCGCCTCGTGGTCGACTCCGGGGTACTGCCCATCATCAACACCGGCATCGCGCACCGGCAGGCCGGTGTCGGGCAGATCGGCGCGGGCATCACCACCGCGCCGATGGACTGCTTCAACGACGCCCTGGCCGCGCTGGCGTCAGGATTGCAGACGTGAGTACCGCCATCGTCGCGTTCGGCGGCAACGCACTGGTCACCGACGCCGAGCACGACTCCATCCCGCAGCAGTACGACACGGTCGCCCGGACCGTGTCGCCGCTGATCGACATGGTGGAGCAGGGCTGGAAACTCGTCGTCTCCCATGGCAATGGGCCACAGGTCGGGTTCATCCTGCGTCGCAGCGAACTCGCCGAGAGCGAGGTCGATCCGGTTCCGGTCGACTATGCCGTCGCCGACACCCAGGGCGCGATCGGCTACATGTTCGTCAAAGCGCTGCGAAACGAGCTCGCCCGCCGGGGTATGTCTCGACCCGTCGTGGCGGTGGTGACTCACTCGGTGGTCAGCCTCGACGATCCGGCCTTCAGTAACCCGACGAAACCGGTCGGCTCCTTCCTCGACGAGGACCGGGCCAGGGCACTGGCGGCCAGCCAGGGCTGGACCATCGCCGAGGATGCCGGGCGCGGCTGGCGGCGCACAGTGGCGTCACCGCGGCCCACGACCATCCTGGAGACCGACGTGATCCGCGGACTGCTCGACGGCGGTGCGATCGTCGTCGCGGTCGGCGGCGGCGGCATCCCCGTGGCCCTCGAACCGGACGGCACGATCGTCGGGGTGGAGGCCGTCGTCGACAAGGACATCGCCTCCGGCCTGCTGGCCCGCCACCTGGGCGCCGACCTGCTGATGATTCCCACCGGGGTGCCGCGGGTGGCGATCGGCTTCGGCACGCCGGCCGAGACGTGGCTGGACACCATCAGCGTCGAGCAGGCCCGCGACTACATCGCCTCCGGTCAGTTCGGCAAAGGCTCGATGGAGCCCAAGGTGGAGGCCGTGGCCGACTTCGTGGCCGCGACGCCCGGAGCCGTCGGCGTGATCGGGGCAGCCGAGGAGATCCCGGCGATCCTGGCAGGCACGTCGGGAACCCGGATCGTCGGTAGTGTGGGCGCGGTGTCGAACAATGACGAAAGTGACAGCGGCGGAGTGCTATTGGCCGTCAATGGCACGTTGATGCGCGGACTCAAGCTCTCGCCGAACATGGCGGCTGCGGGTGCCACGTTCATCCGTGAGGCCACCACCGAGTCGGTATACCGGCTGTGGACCATCAACGACGACCATCCCGCGATGATCCGGGTCACCGACGGTTCGGGGGTCGCGGTTGCGGTCGAGGTGTGGGACGTGCCGGCCGCGGGCCTGGCCGGAATCCTGCTCGCCGAGCCGCCCGGTCTGTCGATCGGGAAGGTCCGGCTGGACGACGGGTCGACGGTGCTGGGCGTGATCGGCGAGCCCGCGCTGGTCGAGGGTCAGCGGGAGATCACCGCGTTCGGCGGCTGGCGGGCCTACACGGCCGCGGAAGGACTGTGACGAAGGGGCTCTAGCCAGCCTCGGCGGTGCCCGATACTATCCGTCACACATACCCTCCAGAAATGATTCCCGAAGGCTGACGCATGGGTGAGCGCGAGTTCGCCATCGCTACTGCGGTGCTGCGCGCCACCGGCTTCCTCGACCGCATCCGGATCCTCATCGGGGTACTGTGCGTCGGCCTGGGGCTGCTCAGTGCCCTCGAGCAGTTCCACACGGTGCAGCCGCTTGGTCCGCACGGCGTTCCGGCTCGAGCGATCCACCTGACGCTGCTGATGTCCTCGCTGGCGATCGGCGCGTGCTGGCTGACTCGGCCGTGGCCGGGTCACCGGACTGCCATCGCGTTCGCGGTCTGGGGTGATGTCGCGCTGGCCGCCTCGGGTGCCGTGCTGGCGGTGCCCGAGGCACGCTTGTCGGCCACCGTCTACATGTGCCTGATCGGTGTGTTCGCGGCGGTGCTCTTGGGGTATCGGGTGTTGTTCTTGCACTGCGGTTTCGCCACCGCGACGATCGTGGTGTTCACCTGGATGGGTGTTCAGTTCGACGGAGCCTCGCTGGCGGTGTTGTCGCTGTATTTCCTTCCGGCGATGGCCACGGTTGTCGTGATGCCCGCGGTGGCGGCGATGGTCATCGAAGGCACCCGGCGCGGCTTGAGTGCCACCGCGTACGCGGCGAATCGTGATCCGCTGACCGGGCTGCTGAATCGGCGCGGGCTCTTCACCGAGACGGGGCTGACGCTGGCACGCAGCTCGGGAGGCTCGTTCCTTGCCGTCGTCGTGATCGATCTCGACGGTTTCAAGCAGCTCAATGATGCGCACGGGCACGGCGCCGGCGATGCCACGTTGCGCGCCGTCGCCGATCAGCTGAGCAAGGTGATCCGGGCCCGCGATATCGCCGCACGCGTCGGTGGTGACGAATTCATCGTCGTCGCCGGGCTTTCCGACGAGCACGACCTGGACAGCTTTGTCAGGCGGGTCCAGGCGTTGACGCTGTGCGATCCCGCGGGGTTGGCGCTGCGGTCGAGCATCGGTGTTACCTGGGAGGCCGCCGACGCCCGCGACTTCGATCTCGAGACCGTCCTGCATCGTGCCGACGAGGCGATGTACCGCGCGAAGCGGGTCGGCGGCGGAACGGCCGTCGTGGTGGAGCCGCCGGCTCGGGAGGAGCAGCAGGCGGCAGGCTGATCAGTTCCGCGTGCCTGCGCCCTCGCGGCGCTGCACCTCGGCGCCCGGGGGTTAACCCCCGCACGGGTCTCGGGGAAACGCCATACCCACAGGCGTCACGACTCCCTAGGTTTAGAGGCATGGTTGCCGTGACACCCGACATCCCGGTCGACACGACCGACGACTTCCTCGTCCGCCCGAAGCGTCTCGCGCGGATCCGCCGACACCTCGGCGTGGTGCCCACCGCCTCGATGATCACGGGCGCCGCCATCGGCACGGTGTGGTTTTGGATTCCGCTCACCATCCTCGTCCTTGGCGTCTCGTCGATTCCGTCCGTCGTCGGATTCCTGGCCGCCGGCGTCGTTTTCGTCTACCTGATGCGCGGCGTCGAGCGGGTAGAGCGCCTTCGCAGCGAAGCTGTCTTCGGCCTCGGCATTCCGGTACCCCCACGAAAGCTGTCCCCGTACAGCGGATTTCAACGTTGGGTGCACCAAATGTGGCTCGATGTCAGCAGCCTCAGGTTCTGGAAGGCCGCGGCACACCATTATCTGCGGTTGGGCTACGACATGCTGGCGACCGGCGTCGCGCTGGCACTTCTGGCCTTCGCCTTTCTGGGACCCGCGGCTGCCACCGCCGTCAGCCGCAGCGACGCCGAGGCAGACCTCTGGTTCATCTCCCCGCCGCTCGCGTGGCTGCTGGCCGTCGTCGCGGTAATCGCCGCCGTCGCCATCGTGATCGTGGCGCCCGCGCTCGATGCTGCCATCGACCAGTGGTTGCTCCCCCCGTCGGCTACCGCCGCACTACAGCACGAGGTGAGCGCATTGAGCGACGCCCGCCGCGGTGCGGTGTCATCGGCTCAGACCGAACGCCACCGCATCGAACGGGACCTGCACGACAGCGTCCAACCCCGGCTGGTCTCGCTCGCCATGACCATCGGGCTGGCGCAGACCAAGCTCGACACCGACCTGTCGCAGGCGAAGAAGCTGATCGGCGAAGCCCACGACGACGCCAAAAGTGCGCTCGCCGAGCTCCGTAACGTGGTCCGCGGCATCGCCCCGACCATCCTGGCCGACCGCGGTCTGGACGCAGCCCTGTCCTCGGTGGTGCAACGGACCGAGAACTCAGGGGTGCCAACGACTCTGAACATATTCCTGCCCCGACGCCTCCCCGACGAGGTCGAGTCGGTCGCTTACTTCGTGGTTGCCGAGGCGTTGACCAACGTCGCCAAGCACGCCCGCGCCAGCCAGGCCGTGGTGACCGTCCGCTTCGACGAAGCCACCGAGGCGCTTCAGGTCTCGGTCTTCGACGACGGCGTCGGCGGCGCGTCCACCACGGCTTCCGAGGAGGCCACCGGGCTGCGCGGGCTCGACGAACGCGTCCGCTCCGCACGCGGCACCTTCGAGGTGTCCAGCCCGGCAACGGGATCCACCATCGTGACCGCGGTGCTGCCATGCGGATCGTGATCGCCGAAGATTCGGCGCTGCTGCGGGCGGGTATTGAGCGCATCCTCATCGATGCCGGCCACGAGGTGGTCGCGGGAGTGGCCGATGCGACCGACCTGCTCCGCCTGGTCAACGAACATAAGCCCGACTTGTGCATTCTGGACGTCCGAATGCCGCCCACCTTCACCGACGAGGGCATCCGTGCTGCGTCGGTGCTGCGCAGTCAGAACCCCGAGTCACCGGTGTTGGTGCTTTCGCACTACGTCGAAGAGCGTTACGCCTCCGATCTGATCGCCTCCGACACCAGGGGATTCGGCTACCTGCTCAAGGACCGCGTAGCCGACGTGCCGTCGTTCCTGGACGCCGTGGTCACGGTGGGCACCGGCGGCACCGTCCTCGATCCCGAGGTTGTCGCCCAGATCCTGGTCCGCTCACCGCAGCGCTCAGCGCTCGACGGGCTCACGCCGCGCGAGGTCGAAACCCTGCAGCTGATGGCCGAGGGTAAGGCGAACTCGGCGATCGCGGCTGCCCTTCACGTTTCGGTCGGCTCGGCCGAGAAACACATCGCCTCAATCTTCACCAAGTTGAACTTGGCCCCCGACCAGAGCGAGAACCGCCGTGTCCTCGCCGTCCTGCGCTATCTCGAGTCCTGACCAGCCCGAATCCTGAGCCATCGAAGGGGCTTTGACACATGACAACGTTTGCCTCCCCACCGCCCACCATCACTACCACTGGTTCGTCGGCTCCGCCGCCGTTGACGCCACACGGCCGCAGCGCGGTGCGGGTGCTGCTCGTCATCGCGGCCACGGTGCTGACCGTGGGATCCCTGGTGGCCCTGGTCGCGATCGCCCTCGGCATCAACTCGGTGCGCGTGAGCACCGACAGCAAGGTGCTGCCCGAGGGGATGACGTCGTTGTCGATCGACGCCGCCGACGCCACCGTCCGCGTCACCACCGATCCGAGCGCCGAGTCCCCCCGCGTCGCCCTGCGCATGTTGAACTCCACGCGGGGCGGCAGGCAGCAGCTCCAAGTCACCTCCCAGCCGGGTGGCACCCGGATCGAGGTGACCCCCGCCTCGCCCGCCTTTATGGACTGGGGTCGCACCGGGGAGGTCACCGTCACGCTGCCGCCCGCTCTCGCCGAGGGACTCACGGTCAACGTCCGGCAGGACGACGGCACACTGGCCATCGACGCCGGTCTCGACCGGCTGGCGGCCCGCACCGTGGATGGCAACATCGTGCTCAACGGAACCGCCCATCGCATCGACGTCACCACCGAGGACGGCGACATCGTCGCCCCACGGGCCATCTCGGTCACTCAGTCGTTCAACGCCGAAACCCGCGATGGCGACGTGAGGGTCAGGTTTGGCCCGGACGTGCCCAAGACCATCGATGCCGTAAGCCGCGGCGGTGACGTTACGGTCGGCCTACCGGATCAGGGCCCCTACCTGGTCCGTGCCTCCGGGGGTGACAGGACCGATGTTCGGGTGCCCGAGACCACCGATCCTGGCGCAGCGGCGTCCGAGGTGATGGTGCGCTCCGATAGCGGTAACGTCGTCGTCGGCGCTGATCCGCACCGCTAGGGCGGTGAAGGATCGAGTCGCGTGAGCCGTCGCCGGCGAGCCAGCGCAATGGATACATGACGGCCGGCTGACAGTCGGGGCGACGAATTCTCTTCTCGAACAGCAATTATCGCGATGGTTGAGCGTGGCGTGGCAGGTACTGATCGTTGATCAGCACGCCACGTCGACCAGCACCGTCTTGGCGGTGATGGTTTCGGCGGGCGAGGACCCACCGCGTGAGTCAACGGTCGAGAACGTTTGTCCTGGCCGAACCGAGGTGATGGTGCAGGTCGAGAGTGTCACCGCCCCAATGCGATTGATGATGACGTGGTAGCCGCTGGCCTCCAGGTTCCGGACCCTGTCCTGGACCTGGGTCGAGCTGGTGGCGTCGGCGGCAGCGGCGTGGGCGAACCCGAGAGCGGCCGTGGCCAAGGCGCCGACGGCGAGCGCGGGTATGAGGTACAGGTTCATATCAGTTGGCTCCTTGTGTCGAGAGTTGTTTATTGCCTTGTTATTTCGACACCAATGACGCTAATTGCGGCTGATCCGCTCGGTAATGGGGTTGGCCAGACACTTGGCTGGGGGTAACCCTCGTGGGATAACCCGCGACGCGGTGCGGCGACTCACGGCCGAGTCGCGTCCTTACATCGTTCGTCCGCGTCCGGCCGACTGCGCCGGTCGGCGAATGGTCAAGTCGGACGCCGTTGCCGGTGCAGTGCTTCCGCGCCCTGGTACATCGCGGCCGGCTGGGCGCCGGAGTTGTTCACCGGCCGCTACTGAAGCGTCATTGTGAGATTGAGATCGGCGCATTCCGAGATCGTTTCGCCGACATCATGAATGCCTTGCCGGAATACCTGTGGGACGTTGTCGAGACGTTCCATGCCAAAATCACTGCACTCCTTCGATTCTCACCAAGGATCTCTCCGGCAGCTGTCGATGCATTTGCGCAGATGGTGCGAGAGTAGTTGTAGCGCAGTAAGAGTCGATGCTACCCACCTTGAGTGGGCGACGTGATGCTGACAATTTCGGAGCTGGAGCGGTCGTCGGTGGGCTACTACATCGACACCGCTGAGGCAGCTGCGCGGCCGAAGACACCCACGACCGTGACGCGCCGCTGGTCGTCGTCAATCCGGTAGATCACGCGGTATGTGCCCCGGCGGGCACTGTGACGATCTTCGAGCCGTGGCCGCAATCGTTTGCCGACCCGATACGGGTTGTCCAGCAGCGGTCCGGTGATGAACTCGTCGGCTGCAAATGCCACGGCCTCCGGCAGTGTCTCAGTTAGTTGTCGTCGGACGGTGGAGGCGACGACCAACTCGTAACGCTGGTCGGTCACTGAAAGCTTTGACCTGTGGCGCTGGGTTGATCCTGACAACATTTCACGCACCGCCGGCGGGCAGGAACGCTGGCCGGAGCGGGAGGTGTTCGTTCACATTATTGAACGTCTGGAGCGCCTGCGACACTGCCGCTGATGCGACATACCGAGCGCGGACAAGTCTGCCGATCCCCGATCGCTGCTGCCGTGTGCTTCACCGTCGTTGCCGTATTGATCGCATCCGTGCCACTCGACTTGCCATGGCTGACGATCTTTGCCGGGCCGACCATGTTCGTGGCCTACATGGTGGCTCTGCGGCCGTTCCTTCCCAGGGCCGACGTGCGAGTTGAGATACGACCTGATCCGATCGAGCCGAGCCGTATGACCAGGGGGAGAAGGTCGCACAACTGCGAATAAACGTCGACTGACGTTATTCAGTAGGGCTAAATACACCCTCTGAACAGCGCCCCCGGCAGGAATCGAACCTGCGACCTAGGGATTAGAAGGCCCTTGCTCTATCCGACTGAGCTACGGAGGCAGCGCGGGGGACAGTCTAGCGGTGCACGTTTGCCAGCTGGGGCGTGTGTATCTTCCTGTGAATTGGAATCTCACTGAGCGCAGACCGACCGGAGCGTCAATCGGTGCCGAACCGGGACTCCAACGCAGCTTGCAGCCGCCGCACTTCCTTCAATTTCTCCCGCAGCCGCAGCACTGGTTCGGGCGTCCGCTCGGCACCCCAGCCGGCGTCGAGCCGGCTCGACCACCGGCGCTCGGCAACGATGATCAGGTCCTCGAGATCGTCGATCTCGGCCTGCATCAGCTCGCTGAACACTCTGGCCTGAGCCGCATCGTTGGGATGAAAGGGCTGCGTCTGCGGATGTCGCGGAAAGCGTCGGCCCAGGGGAGCGGGCGCATGCGGAATGCACGTCGACTCGGTGCGGGCGGTCAGCCCGCCGGCAGCGACGGCGTGGGGATCCTCGAGCAGCATCGCCACATCATCCATGGCGCTTGCCCGACGTTTCCTGGGAGGCAAGTTGGCAGACAACGTGAGGCCCGCGGCTATTCACTTTGCCGGGTTTCGACCGGCGCGGCTGATCTAGCGGGCAGCGTTCGCCGGTTATCTTGAACGCTGGCCTGCGGGTATGGGATCTGCGCAGGATTCAATCCTGAGAATTCCTCAGGTTTGACCAAAGTTGAGTTATGGTGTGACGACCGGCACACACGCCCGGCAAAGGCGTTAGGCGAGCTAAGGACAAGGGAGTCTGCAGCTTATGAGTAGCCCGATCGAGCAGGTCACCGCGCAGTGCACGCGGGCGCTTCACACTGGCTCGCTACTGCTGCGGGGCTCGCCGTCTGCCGCGGGCTGGATCCTCGGCTGGCTGTCCGCTGAATTCGCCCCGCAGGTCGTCGCCGGCCACGCGCTTTCGGTCGTGCCGTCACCGCTGGAGAAGATCGCTTCCGCGCTGGCTGTCCAGAAAGCCGACTCCGTCCTCGACCGGGCCCTGCAAGAAACGTTTGGCAAGAACTACACCGCCGCCGTACGACACCCGCTCGACGAGTACACGGCTCGCCGGCCCAATCTGGCCGGAGTCCTCGACGCGATGCGGCACCGCCGCCACTACGCCGCAAAGACCAGGAACATCTCCTACGGCCCGGGCGGCCGCAGCAACCTGCTCGACATCTGGCGCAGGCCCGACCTTCCCGAAGGCTACCGCGCGCCGGTCCTCATCCACGTGCCCGGCGGTGCGTGGTCGGTCAATGACAAACTGGGCCAAGGCTATCCGCTGATGACCCGGATGTCCGAGCTGGGCTGGATCTGTGTCTCGGTCAACTACAGCCGCAGCCCGCGCGCCGCGTTCCCCACGCACGTCGTCGACGTCAAGCGCGCGATCGCCTGGGCGCGGGCCAACATCGCCGAGTACGGGGGCGACCCCGATTTCATCGCCATCACCGGTGGCTCGGCCGGCGGGCACCTGGCCTCACTGGCGGCGCTCACCCCGCAGGACGCCACGTTGCAGCCGGGCTTCGAGGACGCCGACACCAGCGTGCAGGCCGCCGTGCCCTACTACGGCGTCTATGACCTGACCAACACCGACAACATGCACCCGCTGATGATGCCGCTGCTCGAGCACGTCGTGATGCAGCGCCGCCGCGCCGGTGATCCCACGCTGTACCGGGATGCGTCGCCCATCCATCGGATCCACCGCAACGCGCCGCCGTTCTTCGTGTTGCACGGGGAGAATGACGCCGTCATCCCGAGTTCGCAGGCGCGGGCTTTCACTGCCGCACTGCGAAAGTCCGGTCCTCGCACGGTCTCCTACGCCGAGCTGCCCAACGCCCACCACGCCTTCGACCACATCGCGACCCTGCGCTGCCAGCTGGCGGCCGAGGCCGTCGCGAGCTTCCTGGGCATTGTCTACGGACGGCATGTCGCCGCGGGCAAGGGCGGCGGGGCAGTCGAGGTCAGCTCGGCGAGCTGACTCCTCAGGCCACCGTCATCAAGTAGTCGGCGCCACCGATGTAGACGATGGTCGACGGGCTCGCGGTGACCGCGGCGTTGACGATCGCGGTCGCGAATTCTTCGACAGGGACGATGCTGGTTTCGTCGCCGGAGGCGACGGTCAGGTGGATCCCGGCGTGGTCGAACGCGGAACGCATTGCGTAGAGCGCGGTTTCGCCCGCTCGCTTGCTCGCGGCGACGCCCGCATACCCCTTCGGGACCGCCTTGTTCGGGTAGAAGTGGGCCTGGTGGCTGGTGACGAACACGATCCGGGAGCCGGGCCTCATGAGCGGCATGGCCAGCAGTGCGAGGCGGCGCTGCGCATCGTGGTTGAGCCGCATCTCGAGTCCGCCCGACGCATTGAGGATCAACGCATCCAACTTGCCGAATTGGGCGGTGATGCACTGCATCATCGCCGCCACTTCGACGGCGTCGGAGATGTCGGCGGCCAATGCTGTGGCGCTGCCGCCCGCACTGCGGATCGCGTCGACGACCGATTGGGCCTGTTTCGTTTTCTCTCGGTAGTTCACGATGACGTGGGTGCCGGGCTCGGCAAGCTGACGCGCTACTTCGGCTCCGATGCCCCTGGATGCGCCGGTGATCAACACAACGCGTGCGGGTGGCTGCATGGCGGGTTCCTTCCGTTGCGGCAAGCCCCCATCGTACACGAACTCTAAGAAAAATAAGATAAATATAAGATAACGCTGAGGTGCCGCGTTAGGCCGCGGCAGCTCTGGGGGCTCAGCAGGAGCACTTTCCCGGCGTGAATGTCACTGGGACCGTGCGGTATCCGCGTGTGACGGAGTTCCCGTGGAATTTCGCTTCGGTGTCGGTGGCCAGCGCGAAGTCGGGCATCCTGGCCAGGACCTGTTCGACGCCGATGCGGAACTCGAGGCGCGCGAGATTGGATCCGAGGCAACGGTGCACGCCGGCACCGAATCCGAGGTGGCGGTTCTGCCGTCGGTCAAGAGCGCAGCGCTCGGGCTGCGGGAACTCGGCGGCATCCCGGTTCGCCGAAGCGTAGTTCACCTGCACGGATTCGCCAGCGTGGAAGGTGTGCCCCGCCAGCTCGACGTCACGCGTGACGGTTCGCGGAATGCCGTGGATCGATCCCGCGAATCGAATGAACTCCTCGATCGCGTAGGGCATGATCTCGGGCTCACGGATCAGTCTGTCGCGTTCGTCGGGATGCGTGGCGAGGTAATGGAAGGCGAACGACATCGCGTTGGCGGTCGTCTCCAGTCCGGCCTGCACCAGCAGCATGGCGTTGCCGACCACGTCTTGGAACGCCAGTTTCTGGCCGTCGATCTCCGCGTTGAGCAGCACATCGATCATGTCGTCGCTCGGCGGGGCCTCGGAGTGCGCGACGACCGCATCCGTGATGTGCTGGTACAGCCCGCCCCATGCCGCGCCCCGCACGTCCTCGGTCGCGCCGTTGAGGGCGGTGTCGGTCAGTTCGATGCACAGCGGGACGTCATCCACCGGCATCCCCAGCAGGTATTTGAAGAAGACGATGCCCGGCTGTCGCCACGCCACCTCGGCGAGGTCGCCCGCTCCGGATTCGATGAACTCGTCGATCAATTTGTCTGTCTCAGAACGGATTTCGGGCTGCAGCTGCTGCATCCGCCCGGGGGAGAAGTACGGATTGAGCACTTTACGGAACTTTTGCTGACGCGGGGGATCGAGGGTGATGACGATGTCGCCGGGGAGTTGCTCGGCGCCCTGCGGTGTCGGGTTGCTCGAGAAGTGCTCCCAGTCCTTGAGGATCGCCGCGCACGCGCTGTAGCTCACCGCGACCCACGATCCGCCGGCGTCGGGGGTCAGGAAGGGTGTGTCGGTATAGGCGAACGCGGACTTCGCGCGCATGACGTCGTACACGTCGTAGAGAAAGTCGTTGTCGTTGAAGTCCTCGTGGCGCAAGTCCCAGTGCGCCGCGTGCTCCTCGCGAGATTTGGGCAACTCTTCCCCCTCCTGAGTTCGACACTGCTGCCAGCTGACCGGTAGTAGCAGTTCAGCGAGGTATATACGACTTCGCATAAATTATCCCGAGCCGAATATATCGGGTGGGGGCGAGCCGTACAAGACGCACCAGCCATCTGAGACGATCGACCCATGGCGCAGAAATGGACGCGTGAGCGGCGGCTGGAACACACCCGCAATCTGCTGCTCGACTCGGCAGAGACGGCGTTCGCCGATCACGGCTTCGCGGGTGCCGCGCTCGATGACATCGCCGAGGCGGCCGGATACACGCGCGGAGCCATCGCGTCACACTTCGGAGCCAAGGACGGCCTGTTCCTGGCCGTCGTCGAGCGGCGGCTGCAACGTCTGGCGGCCAATTTCGACGACGTCATCGGCTCGTTCGAAGCGCTCAACGACCAATTGGTCGGCGAACTTGTGAAGCGCTGGCGCAGCGTCACGACCGCGAGCCGGGCTGACGCCGCGCTCAACTACGAATTCTCGCTGTACCTGCTTCGCAACCCGGACGCGCGCGAGCGTCTGGCGCCACAACGCGAACGGATGATCCAGTGGATCGCCACCTACATCATCGATCACGTTGCCCGCCTTGGTGGCGAGCTCCGGATGCCCGCCGAGACGCTGGCTCGGCTGCTGGTGGCCAGCACTGAGGGCGTATTGATGGGAAGCCATCTCGACGACCGGGATCTCTACGAGCCCTATCTGCAGTTCGTGATGGCGAATCTCGTGCTGCCCGGCAATCGATGAGCGTCAGCCTGGTGCGCTGTCCTCTCGCGGTCGCAGCAACGGCACCACCAGCACGATGACGATCAGCCACCCCACCGCCGCCATGGGGATCGCCCACAACCGCCGGATTGCCAACGCGTGCTGGCAGCGGTCGGCCGCGCCGGCGAACGTCGCCTGAACCAGCTCGGCGCTAAAACCGCTGCCGCACTTGACTTGTATGCCCCAGGGATCGAACTCGGGCAGATATACCGGCCAGCGCAGGGCCAACAGACCGACCGTCAGCAGTGTCACCGCGGCCATGCCCGCGACGATCCTGCGAGGGGTCACGTCATGCAGACGTTGGCGAACAGCAGCACGGGCCATGACGCGATGGACCCGAGGAACGACACGACGAGGTCGGCGCTGTGCAGCTGATTCAGATGCTCGGTGTGGGTCGACGACCACACCAGGCCGACCGCGAGATACGGGATGCCGAGCAGCAGCCCTATGCCGATCAGTTCGGCGATCGTCAGCTTGTAGTTCAGGATCTGGCGAAGCTTCGTCAGCAACTCCACGTCGTTTCCTCCCGCCCGAGTGGGGCCAATCGTAGCCAGTACCGTACCCCCGGACAGCAATTTGTGAGAACCTGGGTTGGCAGAATTCGGGGAGGGGCGTGATGGACGCTTTGGTCACCAGATTGCGTCGCGTGCTGAGCTACAAGGTCAGCATCGAAACGCTGATCGAGATCGCCATGTGGCTGGCGATCCCACATCTGATCATCGGGCTCACGTGGGCGTTCTTCCACGTCGAGGCAGTGCAGCAACTGGAGGTCGGGCTCGCCCGAATTCTGCCGGCCGGTGCGGAGGTGGGCTCTTACGTGCTGGCCGCCTTGCTGTGGCCGGTGCTGTTGCTGCTTCCGCCGCTGTGTGTGGCCTAGACGGCCTCGGCGCAGTCGATCGCCTCGGACATTCGACATCCTCGTGACGGTCGTTCACCTTTTCCATCGGTGACGCTGACACCGCTTCCACTGCATACCAAGCCGTCTCACAATCGAGACCCGCCACCGGCGCGCGCCGACTAGCGTGGTTTCCGGGCTTGCGGGGGGGAAACACGAGGAGTGGCAGTGTCGAGGAGGAGCGGTCGATGAGCGGAGCCGTCGATGCGAATGGTCTGCCGGACGAACTCGGCCCCCTCGACATGCTGCTGCATCGCGGCGAGGCCAACCCACGGACCCGCTCGGGGATCATGGCGCTGGAAATCCTCGACCGCACCCCGGACTGGAACCGGTTCCGGTCGGCGTTTGAGAACGCCTCCCGCAAGGTGCTTCGGTTGCGCCAGCGGGTCGTCGTCCCGACCCTGCCGACGGCGGCGCCGCGCTGGGTGGTCGACCCCGACTTCAACCTCGACTTCCACGTCCGCCGGGTGCGCGTCCCCGAGCCCGGCACGCTGCGTGAGGTCCTCGACCTGGCCGAGGTGAGCCTGCAGTCGCCGCTGGACATCTCGCGACCGCTGTGGACCGCCACCCTGGTCGAAGGCCTGGAGGGCGGCAAGGCCGCCACCCTGCTGCACCTGAGCCACGCGGTCACCGACGGTGTCGGCGCGACCGCGATGTTCGCCGAGATCTACGACCTGGAACGCGAACCCGCGCCCCGGCCGGCGCCGCCGATGCCGGTGCCGCAGGACCTGACGCCCAACGATCTGATGCGCGAAGGGTTCAACCAGCTGCCCGGCAACATCGTCAGCGGATTGGTCGGCGCGGTCGCGGGCGGACTGTCGGTGGTCGGCCGCGTGGTGCGCAACCCGGGAACGGCCGTGTGGGATGCCGTCGACTATGCCCGCTCCGGGCGCCGCGTCATCGGCCGTGCCGCCGAACCGTCCCCACTGCTGCGCCGCCGCAGCCTGTCGTCGCGCAGTGAAGCCATCGAGATGAAGCTGAGCGATCTGCGGACGGCCGCGCACGCCGCCGGCGGTTCGATCAACGACGCCTACCTAGCCGGGTTGTGCGGGGCGCTGCGGCGCTATCACGAGGCGCTCGGGGTGCCGATCAACAGCCTGCCGATGGCGGTGCCGGTGAGTCTGCGGGCCGAGGCCGACCCGGCCGGCGGCAACCGCTTCGCCGGGGTGAACCTGGCCGCACCGATCGCCGTCGCCGATCCGGGCGTGCGTATCCAGAAGATCCGCAAGCAGATGACGTCCCGGCGCGAGGAGGCGGCCATCGATCTGATGGGCGCTGTCGCGCCGGTGGTGGGCCTGTTGCCCGACGCGGTGCTCGAGGCCATGACCGGGTCGGTGATCGCTTCTGACGTACAGGCCAGCAACGTGCCCGTCTACTCGGGCGAAACTTTCATCGCCGGGGCAAAAGTGCTGCGCCAGTACGGAATCGGCCCGCTCCCCGGGGTGGCGATGATGGTGGTGCTGGTCTCCCGCGGCGGCTTCGCGACGGTCACCACCCGGTACGACCGCGCCTCGATCACCGACGAAGAGCTGTGGGCCCGGTGCCTGCGTGAGGGATTCGACGAGGTTCTGGCGTTGGCCGGCGATCCGCCGCCGCAAGTGGTGCCCTCGTCGTTCCCCGACAAGGCCGGCAGCTCCGCCCAACCCTCCACGAACGGATCGGTGTCCTTCTGATGAGCGACATCCAGATGCGGCTGCCCGGCTCGGTTGCGGAGGTGATGGCCAGCCCCGAGGGGCCGAAGATCGGAGCGTTCTTCGATCTGGACGGCACCCTGGTGGCCGGATTCACCGCCGTCATCCTCACCAGGGAACGCTTCCGCAGCCGCGACATGGGCATCGGGGAGTTGATCACGATGATCGCCGCCGGTCTCAACCACCAGCTCGGCCGACTGGAGTTCGAGGAGCTGATCACCAAGGCGTCGCAGGCCCTGCGCGGGCGGGCATTGAGTGATCTGCACGAGATCGGTGATCGGCTGTTCGTGCAGAAGATCGAGAAGCGGATCTATCCCGAGATGCGGGAGCTGGTGCACGCGCACTTGGAGCGCGGGCACACGGTGGTGCTCAGCTCGTCGGCGCTCACCCTTCAGGTCGAGCCGGTCGCCAAATTCCTGGGAATCGAGAACACCCTGACCAACCGGTTCGAGCTCGACGAGAACGACGTGCTGACCGGTGAGGTGGTCCGGCCCATCCTGTGGGGACCGGGCAAGGCCAATGCCGTGCAGAAGTTCGCCGCCGACAACGACATTGACCTCAAGCACTCCTACTTCTACGCCGACGGCGACGAGGACGTCGCGCTGATGTATCTGGTCGGCAACCCGCGCCCGACCAACCCCGAAGGCAAGATGGCCGCGGTGGCCCGTCGGCGCGGCTGGCCGATCCTGCAGTTCTCCAGCCGTGGTGGCGGCGGAGTGATGGGACAGGTTCGCACCCTGCTCGGTGTCGGCGCCCTGGTGCCCGCCGCGACCGGCGCGATCTGGTGGGGGGCGCTGACCCGAAGCAGGCGGCGCGGACTGAACTTCTTCACCACCGCATTTCCGAACATGCTGCTGGCCGTAAACGGTGTGCGGCTCAACGTCCTTGGCCAAGAGAACCTCAGGAAGCAACGCCCGGCGGTGTTCATCTTCAACCACCGCAACAACGCCGACCCGGTGATCGTGGCGTCGCTGCTCCGGGACAACTGGACCGGAGTCGGCAAGAAAGAACTGAAGGACGACCCCGTGGTCGGCACGCTGGGCAAGCTGACCGACACCGTGTTCATCGACCGCGACGACCCCAAGGCCGCCCTCGAAACCATGCACGAGGTCGAGGAACTGGTGCGCAAGGGCCTGTCGATCATGATCGCGCCCGAAGGCACCAGGCTGGACACCCGGACCGTCGGCCCGTTCAAGAAGGGACCGTTCCGGCTGGCCATGGCCGCCGGTGTTCCGTTGGTGCCCATCGTGGTTCGCAACGCGGAGGTCATCGCCTCCCGGGACTCGTCAACCATGAATCCGGGAGAGGTGGATATCGTTGTGTATCCGCCCCTTTCGGTGAAGGACTGGACGCTGGAAGATCTCCCGGAACGCATCGAAGAGGTTCGTCAGCTGTATCTGGACACGCTGAAGGACTGGCCGGTCGGCGAGGTGCCGGTGCACCCGATCTACAAGAAAGCGCCCGCGAAGAAGGCCGTCAAGAAGGCGCCCGTCAAGAAGGCGGCGGCCAAGAAAGTTTCCACGAAGAAGGCCGCGCCAGCGGCCAAGAAGTCGCCGAATGCCAAGGGCCGCAAATGACCCGAAGTGATCACTTGGCCGACTTCAGCACCACCGACGACGCACTGGTGCTCGCGGCGGTGTCCTCGAAGGCCGAGTTCGAGCTGCTCAACGACTGGCTGCACGCACAGCGTCGCGCGCACCCCGACACCAGGGTCGAGGTGCTGCGCCTGCCTGCCGGTGACCCGCCGCCCGGGGTGGTGGCTTCGCTCGTCGAGGAGCTCGCCGGCGGAGAAGACCGGTTGGTCGTCCCGGTACGGGTCTTCTGGGTGCCCGGCGGCCTGCCCACCCGGGTCAAGATCGTCGGCCTGCTGTCCGGGCGCGACACCTACCGGCCACCGGAACTGTTGCAACGCAATATCCTTCGCAAGGATCCTTCCCGCGCCCGCATCGTCGCCGGCGAACCCGCGAAGGTGTCCGAACTGCGCCAGCAGTGGCAGGAGCACACCGTCGGCGACAGCCCGCGCGACTTCGCGCGCTTCGTGCTGCGCCGCGCGGCGCTGGCGGTCGAGCGGATGGAATTGCGGCTGCTCGGACCGGAATACAAATCGCCCCGACTCATCACCGACGAGCTGATGGCGTCCACGCGTTTCGTGGAGGGCCTCGAGCGGATCCCCGGCGCCACCCCGGCCAAGGCCGAGGAGATGCTCAACGAGTTGGCCACCGGGTGGAGCAGGTTCTCGGTCGATCTGATCCCGAACCTCGGGCGCGCGATCTTCAGCCGTGGTTTCGATCCTCGAATCGACTACGACACCATGGAAATCGAAGCCATGCGGCGCGGTCTGAAAGACCACCCGGCGGTCTTGCTGTGGTCGCACCGGTCCTACCTCGACGGCGTGATCGTCCCGGTGGCGATGCAGGAGAACAAGCTGCCACCGGCGCACACGTTCGCCGGCATCAACCTGTCATTCGGATTCATGGGTCCGTTGATGCGCCGCTCGGGCGTCATCTTCCTGCGCCGCAAGCTCGACGACCCGCTGTACAAGTACGTGCTGCGCCAGTTCGTCGGCTTCATCGTGCAGAAGCGCTTCAACCTCAGCTGGTCGATCGAGGGCACTCGCTCTCGAACCGGAAAGATGTTGCCGCCCAAGCTCGGTCTGCTGGCCTACGTCGCCGACGCGTATCTGGACGGCCGCAGCGAGGACATCCTGCTCCAGCCGGTGTCGATCAGCTTCGATCAGCTGCACGAGACCACCGAGTACGCCAACTACGCCCGTGGCGGGGAGAAGACCCCGGAGAGCGCGGAGTGGCTGTTCAACTTCATCAAGGCGCAGGGCGAGCGTAACTACGGCAAGATCTATGTCCGCTTCCCCGAAGCGGTTTCGATGCGGCAGTATCTCGGTGAGCCCGGTGGCGAGATCGCCTCGGACCCTGACGCCAAACGTCTGGCCATGCAGAAGATGGCGTTCGAGGTGGCCTGGCGGATCCTGCGGGTGACGCCGATCAACGCCACCGGCCTGATATCGGCGCTGCTGCTCACGACCCGCGGCCGTGCGCTGACGCTGAGCCAGCTGCATCACACGTTGCAGGATTCGCTGGATTACCTTGAGCGCAAGCAGAATCCGGTCACCAACAGCGCCCTGCGACTGCGCACCCCGGAAGGTGTGCGGGCCGCGGTCGACGCCATGTCCAACGGTCATCCGGTGACCCGGGTGGACGGCGGCCACGAGCCGGTGTGGCGGATTGCCCCGGAGCACGAACACGAGGCGGCCTTCTACCGCAACTCGCTCATTCACGCGTTTCTGGAGACCGCGATCGCCGAGCTGGCGCTCGCCCACGCCGGCCGGGCCGACGGTGACCGGGTGGCGGTGTTCTGGGAGCAGGCGATGCGGTTGCGCGATCTGCTGAAGTTCGATTTCTACTTCGCCGATTCCGCGGCCTTCCGCGAGCACCTCGCCGAAGAGATGTCGTGGCAGGACGATTGGGAGGTCCAGGTCGCCGCCGGCGGCGACGCCGTGGACGACCTGCTGCGCCGTAAGCAGCCGCTGATGTCGCATGCGATGCTGCGGCCGTTCTTCGAGGCCTACCAGATAGTCGCAGACGTGCTGTGCGATGCGCCGGCCGATATCGAAGAGAAGGAACTGACCAAGCGGGCGTTGGGTGTCGGTGCTCAGTACGCGGCGCAGGGCCGGATCCGCAGCAACGAGTCGGTGTCGGCGCTGTTGTTCGCGACCGCACGCCAGGTGGCCGCCGACCAGCAACTGCTGCAAGCGGGCCCGGATCTGCCGGAGCGCCGACGGGCCTTCCTGCACGAGCTGCGCGCCATCCTGGCCGATATGGACCGCATCAGCGTGCTGTCCAGCGAGCAGTTCTATGCCCGCGAGCTGAAATTACGTGCGCAGGGCGGCTGACCATACGCTGAGTCCATGACCGCGCCCGCCGACCGCCACACCGCGGTATGGCCGGTGCTGTGGATGGTCGCGGTGCTCGCCGGCATCACCGCCGCGGGTATCGGCGCGCTGTCGCTTGCCGACGCGCTGACGGCGACCGGGCTCCCGGATGCCGGACCCGTCACCACGTTGGGCCTGCCATTCGTGCGGGCCGCCGGCGAGATCGCCGCGGTGGTGGCCGTCGGCGCATTCCTGTTCGCGACGTTCCTCACCCCGCCCCAGGACAGCGGGGTGCTCGACGTGGCGGGTTATCGGGCGCTGAAGACGGGTGTCGCGGCGTCGGGTTTGTGGGCGGTGTGCGCGGCGCTGCTGATCCCGCTGACCGTTTCCGACGTCTCCGGTCAGCCGCTGCGCGATCACCTCAACCCCGTCGAGCTGTGGTCGGTGGCCAACCTGGTCGACACCGCCGGTGCGTGGCGCTGGACGGCCTTCCTCGCACTGCTGGTGGCGGTCGCGGGCCGGGCGGTGCTGCGTTGGTCGTGGTTGCCGTTCCTGCTGGCCGGTTCGCTGATCGCGCTGGTTCCGCTGGGCCTGACGGGGCACTCGTCGGCGGGCGGCGCGCACGACATCGCCACCAACAGCCTGCTGATTCACCTGCTGGCCGGCGCGCTGTGGGCGGGCGGCCTGCTGGCCCTGCTGGCCCACGCGATCCGCGGCGGCGCGCATGCCGAGCTGGCGGCGCGGCGCTTTTCGGCGGTGGCGCTCTGGTGCTTCATCGCGATGGCGATCTCCGGCGTGATCAACGCCCTGGTGCGGATGCGGTTGTCGGACTTGTTCACCTGCGAATACGGCTGGCTGGTGGTGGCCAAGATCGTCGCGCTGTGCACCTTGGGCGGCATCGGCTGGCGGCAGCGCCGTAGCCCGGTCGCCGCGCTGCAGGCCGATCCGCAGGCGCGCGGCGCGCTGATCCGGCTGACCTTCGTCGAGGCGCTGGTGTTCGGGCTGACCTTCGGTATCGCGGTCGGCTTGGGTCGCACCCCGCCGCCAGCGCCGCTGTCGGCCAATCCGTCGCCTGCCGAGGTGGCGATCGGCTACGACTTCGCCGGCCCGCCGACGGTCGCGCGGGTCCTGCTGGACTGGCGTTTCGACCTGGCCTTCGGCACCGCCGCGATCGTGTTCGCCGCGGTCTATCTGACCGGCGTGATCCGGCTGCGCCGCCGCGGCGACGCCTGGCCGGCGGGCCGCACGATCGCCTGGCTGCTGGGCTGTGCGGTGCTGCTGTTCACCACGTCGTCGGGCGTGGGCGCCTACATGCCCGCGATGTTCAGCATGCACATGGCCGCCCACATGCTGCTGTCGATGCTGGTGCCCGTCCTGCTGGTGCTGGGCGCACCGGTAACCCTGGCACTGCGGGCGCTGCCGGCCGCAGGCAAGGGCAATCCGCCCGGACCGCGTGAGTGGCTGCTCGACGCGCTGCACAGCAGGTGGTCGCGGTTCTTCACCCATCCGGTCGTCGCGACGATCATGTTCGTCGCCGGGTTCTACGGGCTGTACTTTGGCGGAATCTTCGACGCCGCGGTGAGCAATCACGGTGCCCACGTGCTGATGAACCTGCACTTCCTGATGAGCGGCTACCTGTTCTACTGGGTCGTCATCGGTGTGGACCCCACACCGCGGCCACTGCCGCCGATAGCCAAGATCGCGATGGTGTTCGCCTCGCTGCCGCTGCACGCGTTCTTCGGCGTGGTGATGATGGGCCAGCAGCGGGTGCTGGGGGAGAGCTTCTACCGGTCGCTCCAGCTGAGTTGGCATAAAGACCTTCTTGACGATCAGCATCTCGGCGGCGGAATCGCTTGGGCGGCAGGAGAAATCCCGCTCGTAGTGGTGATGATCGCGTTGCTGGTCCAGTGGACTCGTAGCGACCGGCGCACCGCCAAGCGGCTCGATCGTGCCGCTGAACGCGACGACGACGCCGACCTGGCGGCCTACAACAGGATGCTGGCCCACTTGGCCCGCCGCGAAAGGGAACGCTGAGGACGTCACGAACGTAACGCCACGGCGGCGAAATCGCCGATCTGCCGCCCTGCCGTTACGTTCGCGACCAGTCACCCCTGAGGCGATCCATCCCCAGTCTGCGTTTCCTCCACAGCCCGCGTTGATCGCCCCGCCGTGCGGGCATGGCTGTCGGGGTCTGAGAGCCCACTGGAGGCGCACAACCCACGCGCAACGAAAGGACCCCAGCCATGTTCGAAACTCATCTGACCGTCGTCGGCCGCGTCGTGACCGACCCCCGCCGCCGAATCGTCGGCGACCAGGAGCTGATCAGCTTCCGGGTGGCCAGCAATTCCCGTCGCCGCACCGGAGACGGCACCTGGGAACCGGGCAACTCGCTGTTCATCACCGTCAACTGCTGGGGCAAGCTGGTCACCGGTGTCGGCGCCGGCCTCTTCAAGGGCGCGCCCGTCATCGTCGTCGGCGACGTCTTCACCATCGAGTACGACGACAAGGAAGGCGTGCGGCGCTCGTCGCTGGAGATGCGGGCCACCGCGGTCGGCCCCGACCTGTCGCGCGCCATCATCCGCTACGAACAGCAGCTGCCCAGGCCGGCCGAACCCGCAGCTGACGAGCCGTCGGCCGAGGACTCCGTCATTGCCGACGAGACCGACCAGACGACGGGTCTACCGCTGTCGGCGTGAGGCGGGCTCCGGTGGCCGCGCTGGCCTGGCCAGCGCGGCCGCGAGGGCTCCATCGTGCCCGCCTAGGATGGTCGGCGAGCAATTCCCGAGACCACACGGAAGGCAACACCGCGGCAATGGCGGAATACATCTACACCATGCGGAAGGTCCGCAAAGCGCACGGCGACAAGGTCATCCTCGACGACGTCACGCTGGCCTTCCTGCCCGGAGCCAAGATCGGTGTCGTCGGCCCGAACGGCGCCGGTAAGTCGAGCGTCCTCAAGATCATGGCCGGTATCGACCAGGCCAACAACGGCGACGCCCTCCTGGCACCCGGCGCCACCGTCGGCATCCTCATGCAGGAGCCGGTGCTCGACGAAACGAAAACGGTCCGCGAGAACGTCGAGGACGGCGTCGCCGTCAAGGCCAAGCTCAACCGGTACAACGAGGTCGCCGAGCTGATGGCCACCGACTACACCGACGAGCTCATGGAAGAGATGGGCAAGCTCCAGGAGGAGCTCGACGCCGAGGACGCCTGGGACATCGACTCCCAGCTGGAGCAGGCGATGGACGCGCTGCGCTGCCCGCCGCCCGACGAGCCGGTGACCCACCTCTCCGGCGGTGAGAAGCGTCGCGTCGCGCTGTGCAAACTGCTGCTGTCCAAGCCGGATCTGCTGCTGCTCGACGAGCCGACCAACCATCTCGACGCCGAGAGCGTGCTGTGGCTCGAACAGCACCTCGCCGAGTACAAGGGCGCGATCCTGGCGGTCACCCACGACCGGTACTTCCTGGACAACGTCGCCGAGTGGATTCTGGAGCTCGACCGCGGCCGCGCATACCCCTACGAGGGCAACTACTCGACGTATCTGGAGAAGAAGGCCGAGCGCCTCGAGGTGCAGGGCAAGAAGGACCAGAAGCTGCAGAAGCGGCTCAAGGAGGAGCTCGCCTGGGTGCGCTCCGGCGCCAAGGCCCGGCAGGCCAAGAACAAGGCCCGCCTCGGCCGCTACGAGGAGATGGTCGCCGAAGCGGAGAAGACCCGCAAGCTCGACTTCGAGGAGATCCAGATCCCGGCTCCGCCGCGACTGGGCAACGTCGTCGTCGAGGTCGAACACCTCGACAAGGGCTTCGAGGGGCGCACCCTGATCAAAGACCTGTCGTTCACCTTGCCCCGCAACGGCATCGTCGGCGTCATCGGCCCCAACGGTGTCGGTAAGACGACCCTGTTCAAGACGATCGTCGGCCTCGAGCAGCCCGACAGCGGCAGCGTCCGGGTCGGCGACACCGTCAAGCTCAGCTACGTCGACCAGAGCCGAGCCGGCATCGACCCGAAAAAGACTGTCTGGCAGGTCGTTTCGGACGGTCTCGACTACATCGAGGTCGGTCACAACGAAATCCCGTCGCGGGCCTACGTGTCGGCGTTCGGGTTCAAGGGCCCCGATCAGCAGAAGCCGGCCGGAGTGCTCTCCGGTGGCGAGCGCAACCGGCTCAACCTGGCGCTCACCCTCAAAGAGGGCGGCAACCTGATCCTGCTCGACGAGCCCACCAACGACCTCGATGTCGAGACACTCTCTTCGCTGGAGAACGCGCTGGAGAATTTCCCGGGCTGCGCGGTGGTCATCAGCCACGACCGCTGGTTCCTCGACCGCACCTGCACGCACATCCTGGCGTGGGAGGGCGACGACGACAACGAGGCCAAATGGTTCTGGTTTGAAGGAAACTTCGGCGCTTACGAAGAGAACAAAGTCGAAAGATTGGGAGCTGACGCGGCCCGTCCGCACAGGGTCACCCACCGCAGGCTCACACGCGACTAATGTGGCGCTGCGGACCAGCGTCGGTTCGCATGCTGATCAGGAGCGGCAGGTATGACGGTTGACCCCAGAACTACCGAGTCGATGGGCGAGGCCTACCTCGCCACCTATCGCGGTCCACATGGGGGAGCGCCCGACGCGGACGCCACCGACACCGGTCCGCTGGTGACGGCGGCCGCCGATCGGGCGGTACCGCCGGCTCTGATCGCCGCGCAAGAACGGCTGGCGCATAGCCGGGTCGTCGGAGAGACGCTCGTGGCGATCTATCCCAGCGACGACCCCGGCGGCTTCGGGCCCGCGCTGCAGATCGTCACCGACCAGGCCACCATGCTGCTGGACTCGGTGACGGTGCTGCTGCACCGGCTCGGCGTCGCCTACGTGGCGTTGATGAACCCGGTGTTCCGGGTGCGGCGCAGCGCAAGCGGCGAGCTGGTCGACGTGCGACCGCTCAGCGACGATGCGACGTCGGATTCGCAGGGCTTCGAGGAGTCCTGGATCCACGTTCAGCTCTCTCCGTCGGTCAACCGCAAGGCAGTGGCCGAGGCCGAGCGGATGCTGCCGATGGTGGTGGCAGACGCCCGGCAGGTCGCCCTGGACTCGGTGGCGCTCAGTGCCGCGCTGCACGACCTCGCCCGCGAGCTCGACAACGACTCCGGAACCCGATTCGCCGGCGCTGATCGCGAGGATGTCGCCGACCTGTTGCGCTGGTTGTCGGTGGGCAACTTCGTGCTGCTGGGCTGCCAGGACTGCACCGTCGGCGACGGGACGGCCGCCGTCGTGGAGTCCAGCCGCCTCGGGGTGGCTCGGCTGCGTACCGAGGTGCTGCCGGAGCTCACCAAACCGGGTGATCTACTGGTGCTCGCGCAGGCCACCATGCCCAGCTTCCTACGCTACGGGGCATACCCCTACATCGTGGTGATCCGCGAGCACACGCCCGCGGGCGACGTCGAACACCGTTTCGTGGGGCTTTTCACGGCGACGGCGATGAGCGCCAATGTCCTTGACATCCCCCTGATTTCGCGGCGGGTTCGCGACGTTCTGGAACTGTCGCACAATGACCCCAGCCACCCAGGTCAGCTGATGCTCGACATCGTCCAGACCATCCCGCGCTCCGAGCTGTTCGCGCTGACCGCTGCCCAGCTGCTCGACATGGCGAGCACCGTCGTCGACCTCGGCTCGCGCCGCCGCGCACTGCTGTTCTTGCGGGCCGCCCAGCTCGGTCACTTCGTGTCCTGTTTGGTCTACCTGCCCCGTGACCGCTACACCACCGAGGTGCGACTGCACATGCAGGACATCCTGGTGCGCGAGTTCGGCGGGGAAAGCATCGATTACACCGCCAGGGTGAGTGAATCACCCTGGGCAGTCGTGCATTTCACGGTCCGGTTGCCTGACGGGTCCACTCGCCAGTCGATCGACGACAGCGAGGCCAACCGCACCCGCGTCCAGGGGCTGCTGACCGAGGCGCTGCGGACCTGGGGTGACCGGCTGCTCGGGTCCGCCCGGGAGGGCAAGATCGACCTTGCGGTCGCCGAGCACTACGCGGACGCCTTGCCCGAGGAGTTCAAGAAGGCCGTCACCTCCACCGAGGCGATCACCGATATCGGCATCATCGAAGCGCTGCAACCGGATTCGGTCAAGCTGCAGTTCGAGGCGGGTGACGAACCCAACGAGGCGTTCCTCACCTGGTACCTGGGCGGGTCCACGGCCTCGCTGAGTCATCTGCTGCCGATGCTGCAGTGCATGGGGGTGCTGGTGCTCGAGGAGCGCCCATTCACCGTCGTACGCCCGGACGGGCTGAAAGTCTGGATCTACCAGTTCAAGATCCGGCCGGACACGTCGATGCCCGTCGCCACCACCCCGGAGGAGCTGGATGCCAACGGGGAACGGTTCGCCGACGCCGTCACCGCCATCTGGCAGGGGCGCGCCGAGATCGACCGGTTCAACGAACTTGTACTGCGTGCCGGGCTCACCTGGCAGCAGGTGGCAGTGCTGCGGGCATACGCAAAGTACTTGCGGCAGGCGGCTTTCCCGTACAGCCAGTCGCACATCGAGTCGGTGCTGAACGGGAACCCCAGAACCGCTCGTTCCCTGGTGGCACTGTTCGAGGCGATGTTCGATCCGGACTCGGCCGCCAAGGGTCTCGACGCCCTGGCCGCGGCGGACGCCGTCGCCGCCGATATCGATGCGCTGGTGAGTCTGGACACCGACCGGGTGTTGCGGGCGTTCGCCTCGATGGTCCAGGCCACGCTGCGCACCAACTACTTCGTGACCAGCGGTGACTCGGCACATGCCCAGAATGTCTTGTCACTCAAGCTGAATCCGCAACTCATCGACGAGTTGCCGCTGCCCAGGCCGAAATTCGAGATCTTCGTGTACTCGCCGCGGGTCGAAGGTGTGCACCTGCGATTCGGTTTCGTTGCCCGTGGTGGGCTGCGCTGGTCGGATCGCCGGGAGGACTTCCGCACCGAGATCCTCGGCCTGGTCAAGGCGCAGGCGGTCAAGAACGCCGTCATCGTGCCCGTCGGCGCCAAGGGCGGATTCGTCGTCAAGAAGCCGCCGGCACCGCTCGGTGACGAGGCCGCCGACCGGGATGCGTTCCGCCAGGAGGGAATTGCATGCTACCGGTTGTTCATCGCCGGGCTGCTCGACGTCACCGACAACGTCGACCGGGCGACCGGCGCCGTCGTCACCCCGCCCGATGTGGTCCGTCGCGACGGTGAGGACGCCTACCTGGTGGTCGCCGCCGACAAGGGCACCGCCACGTTCTCCGACATCGCCAACGACGTGGCCGACTCCTATGGCTTCTGGTTGGGCGACGCGTTCGCCTCCGGCGGCTCGGTGGGTTACGACCACAAGGCGATGGGCATCACCGCCAAGGGAGCCTGGGAGTCCGTGAAGCGGCACTTCCGGGAGATGGGGGTGGACACCCAGGGCGAGGACTTCACCGTCGCCGGCGTCGGCGATATGAGTGGGGATGTGTTCGGCAACGGAATGCTGCTCTCACACCACATCCGGCTGGTCGCGGCCTTCGACCACCGGCACATCTTCATCGACCCCAACCCGGACGCGCAGCGATCCTGGACCGAGCGCAAGCGGCTGTTCGACCTGCCCCGTTCGAGCTGGGAGGACTACGACCCGTCGTTGATCAGCGAGGGCGGTGGCGTGTTCAGCCGCCAGCAGAAGTCGATTCGGATCACCCCGCAGATGCGTTCTGCGCTCGGCCTGCAGGGCGATGCCGACGAGATGACCCCACCGGCTTTGATGAAGGCGATCATGCAAGCCCCGGTGGACTTGTGGTTCAACGGCGGTATCGGTACCTACATCAAGGCCGAGTCCGAATCGGACGCCGAAGTCGGCGACCGCGCCAATGACACCGTGCGGGTGAACGGAAACCAGGTGCGGGCGAAGGTGATCGGCGAGGGCGGCAACCTCGGCGTGACATCGCTGGGTCGCATCGAGTTCGACTTGTGCGGCGGGCGGATCAACACCGACGCCATGGACAACTCGGCAGGTGTCGACTGCTCCGACCACGAGGTCAACATCAAGATCCTGGTCGACTCGCTGGTCACCGCGGGCAAGGTCAGCGCGGACGAACGCACCGATCTGCTCGCCTCGATGACCGACGAGGTGTCGCGGCTGGTGCTGAACGACAACATCGACCAGAACGACCTGATGGGTACCAGTCGGGCCAACGCCGCGTCGTTGCTCAACGTGCATGCCCGCCAGATCGTCGAGCTCGAGGAACAGCGCGGGCTCAACCGCGAGCTCGAAGCGCTGCCGTCGAACAAGGAAATCCATCGCCGCCAGGAGGTCGGAATCGGCCTCAGCTCACCGGAATTGGCGACCCTGATGGCACACGTCAAGCTTGCACTCAAGGATGAGGTGCTGGCCAGCGACCTACCCGATCAGGAAGTTTTCGCGTCGCGGCTGCCGCGGTACTTCCCGAGTCAGCTGCGCGACGGCTTCACCGCCGAGATCCGCAGCCATCAGCTGCGTCGGGAGATCATCACCACGATGCTGGTCAACGACGTCGTCGACATCGGCGGGATCACGTTCGCCTACCGTGTCGCCGAAGACACCGGTGTGGGCTACGTCGACGCGGTGCGAACGTTCGTGGCCGCCGACGCGATCTTCGGGATCGGCAAGATATGGCAGCGGATCCTCGAGGGTGGCCGCACCAATCAGCTGCCGGTCAACGTCTCCGACCGGATGACCTTGGACCTACGCCGCCTGCTCGACCGGGCGGCGCGGTGGTTGCTGAACTACCGTCCGCAACCGCTGGCGGTCGGCGCCGAAATCAACCGGTTCGCAGCGAAGCTGGCCGAACTGACACCCCGGATGCCGGAGTGGTTGCGGGGCGACGACAAGGCGATCGTCACCAAGGAAGCGGGTGAGTTCGCCGCGCACGGTGCCGCGGAAGACCTGGCCTACGAGGTGGCCAGCGGGCTGTATCAGTACAGCCTGCTTGATGTGATCGACATCGCCGACATCGTCGATCGTGATGCCGCCGAGGTCGCCGACACGTACTTTGCGTTGATGGATCATCTGAGTACCGACGGCCTGCTGACCGCGGTATCCGGCCTGCCTCGTGACGACCGCTGGCATTCACTGGCCCGCTTGGCGATCCGTGACGACATCTACGGGTCGCTACGCGCGCTGTGTTTTGACGTGCTGGCGGTCGGCGAGCCGGAGGAGACCGGCGAAGAGAAGATCGCCGAGTGGGAGCACACGAACGGATCGCGGGTCGAGAGGGCCCGTCGCACGCTGGCAGAGATCTACGAAGACGACGAACGCGATCTGGCCACCCTCTCGGTGGCGGCACGCCAGATCCGCAGCATGACGAGGACGAGCGGAACAGGATCAAGTGGTTAACGGATTCACCACCGGCGTGCACGTGCGCTGGTCGGATATCGACATGTACCAGCACATCAACCACGCGACCATGGTGACGATCCTGGAAGAGGCGCGGGTGGATTTCCTGGCCGAGCCCTTCGCTGAGGACATCGCCACCATCGGGTTGCTCATCCACGAGGTGCAGGTGCTCTACAAGGGGCAACTGCGGCTTGCGGATTCACCGCTGCAGGTGACGATGTGGACCAAGCGGCTGCGTGCTGTGGACTTCACCATCGGCTACGAGGTGCGCTCGCTGATCGCCGAGCCGGATTCGCGGCCGTCGGTGATCGCGGAGACGCAGCTGGCCGCCGTGCACATCGAAGAGCAACGGCTGGTTCGGCTCTCGCCCAAGCACCGGGAGTACCTGCAGCGCTGGCAGCGATGACGCGCACCCTGGTCATCCCGGAGGCCGTCGTGCGCAGCGACCTTGCGGCGTTCGTCGAGCATGCACTGCGCCTCGATGAAGCCGCGGTGATCCGGCTGCGGGCCCGCTCCGACGGCTTGGTCACCGCATGGGTGGCCACCGGATTGGACGTGCTCGCCGTCCGGGTCGTGGCCGGCCAGCTCAACCCGGCTGACTTGTCTTGTGGAGCGGACGAATTGGCTCGCGGATTACGCGAGGCCGACCCTTCGGGCCACATCGACCCCGGCTTCCCGATGGATTCCGCGTGGCGGGGTGGGCTTCCGCCGGACACCGGTTTCAGCCACCTCGACGACGTGCCCGCCGCGATCCTCACCGACCTGGCCGAGCGTGGTGCCGGGCTGGCCAAAGAGCACAGCAGCGCACACGGCCCGCCCGCCTCGTTGCTGGATCAAGATGTGTTGCAGGTGAGTTCGGGTGATACGGCCGTCGGCGTGCCGATGCGCTGCGTCTTCGCCCTGACCGCCATGGGATTCGTGCCCGAACCGCCGGGCGAAGACGAGATCGTCCGGGTGCGACTGTCGCCGACGTGGCTGCGGATCGACGCCCGGTTCGGATCGGTGTACCGACGACGCGGGGACCCCGCGCTGGTACTGCGTTAGGAGCCGCGATGTCTGAGACGCTGCATGGCAAGCTGCCGTTCTGGAGAAGCCCGGCCGCCCGAGTCGCCGTCGGTGTGACCCTCGGCGCCGTCGTAACGGCGGTACTGTGGCGCGACAACGGAGTGCTGTCCCTGCTGGGCGGGTGCACGGCGCTGGGAATGGTTTTCACGACGTGGACGTGGTTGGCGCTGTGGCGGTTCGATTCAGCCGAGACCCAAGGGCATGCCGAGCAGGAGCAGCCGTTACCGGTCGTGGTCGTCACCTTGGTGCTCGGCACCGCGGTCGCCAGCCTGGTCGGAGTGGGGGTTCTACTCGCCCGTAGCCAGGAAGTCGCCAAGGGTGTCCAAGACGATTCCGGTGCGGCCTGGATGGCCGTTGGCAGTGTGGTGCTGGCCTGGCTGACCATCCACACGTTGTTCGCCCTCATCTACGCCAAACACTATTTCGATCCCCGACAGCCCGGGGGCATCGATTTCAACAGTCCGGACGGCGACGAAGACCGGCCCTGTTACAAGGACTTCTTCTACGTCGCCTTCGCGGTGGGGATGAGCTTTGCGATATCTGACACCAATCTGACGTCAACGCGGATGCGGGCCACCGCCCTGGGCCATGGACTGCTGTCGTTCGTGTTCGGTGCGATCATCGTCGCTTCGGTGGTCAACGTGATCGCCGCGGGGATCTAACCGGGCAGCAACCAGGCCGCCGAATCCGCCGCCAGCTCGCCACCGACCAACGGCGCACTCGCGGTGAGCAGTTCGCCTGCCGGTAGCGGCAACGCAACCGAACCGGTGTTCAGCACGCACAGCACGCCACCGGACAGGAACGCGCACGCGTCGTCGCGCAACTGCAGCCATTCCACGTCGTAATCGGTGAAGTGAAAATGGCTGCGCCGCAACCGCAGAATCGTGCCGAAGAACGCCAGCGTCGAATCCGGATCCGCCAGCTGGCGTTCGACGGTCAGCGAGGCCCAGTCCGCGGGCAGCGGCAGCCAGGTGCCGGGGTTCGACGAGAAGCCGAACGGGGGAGTATCACCCGACCACGGCAGGGGAACCCGGCAGCCGTCGCGGCCGCGTTCGGTGTGCCCGGAGCGTTCCCAGACCGGGTCCTGCAGCACCTCGTCCGGTAGGTCGACATTGGGCAGGCCCAGTTCCTCGCCGTTGTACAGGAACATCGCGCCCGGCAGCGCGAGCATCACCATCGCCATGGCCCGGGCGCGGGCCACCCCCCGAGGCCCGTCGCCGTACCGGGTGACCTCCCGCTCGACATCGTGATTGGACAGCGTCCAGGTCGGGCTGGCATCGGCGAGGGAGGCCGCCGCAAGCGCGTTCTCGATCGCCTCGTGAATGTCGGCGGCGTCGAATTCGGCCCGTACCAAACGGAAGTTGAAGCCCATGTGCAGTTCGTCGGGGCGCAGGTACTTGGCGAAGTCTTCGTTCTCGAAAACCCAGATCTCGCCGATCGTCACCGCATGCGGGTAATCGTCGAGCACCGAACGGATTCCGCGGTGGATCTCGTGCACACCGTCGTGGTTGAACCGGGGATCGTCGTCATCGAGGGTGAGCATCTCGATGTCGGGGTTGGTCATATCGGGCAGGCCGGGCGGTTTGGCCATCCCGTGCGCGACATCGATGCGGAAGCCGTCCACCCCGCGGTCGAGCCAGAACCGCAGTGTCTTCTCCAGGTCCTCGAACGTTTCGGGGTTGTCCCAGTTGAGGTCCGGCTGTTCGGCGTCGAACAGATGCAGGTACCACTGGCCGTCGGCGACCCGGGTCCAGGCCGGCCCGCCGAACACCGACACCCAGTTGTTGGGCGGGGTAGCCCCGTCGGAGCCGAGGCCATCACGGAAAATATAGCGTTGCCGCTCAGCGCTTTCCGGTGCGGCGGCGAGCGCGGCCTGGAACCAGGCGTGCTGGGAGCTGGTGTGGTTGGGCACCAGATCCATCGTGACCCGGATGCCGCGGGCGTGCGCTTCGGCGATCAGCCGCTCGAGTGCGGCCAGACCACCGAACAGCGGATCGACATCGCGCGGGTCGGCCACGTCGTAGCCGTGATCGGCCATCGGCGACACCATGACCGGGTTGAGCCAGATGGCGTCGATACCGAGCCGGCTCAAGTGGTCGAGATGGTCGGTCACCCCGTCGAGGTCGCCGACACCGTCACCGTTGCTGTCGGCGAACGAGCGGGGGTAGACCTGGTAGAAAATCGCATTCGCCCACCACGGGGCGGCAGCAGTCTGGGTCACGGGCGTCCTTTAGAAGGCGGAGTTGACCATCGATTGCGCGGCCATGTCGAGATAGGCCAGGAGTTCGCGGCGATGCTCGTCGTCGAGCGTCGCCGAGTCGATCGAGGCGACCGCGGTGTGCATGCAGCGCAGCCAGGCGTCGCGTTCGATGAAGCCGATCCGGAACGGGGCATGACGCATCCGCAGCCGGGGGTGGCCGCGCTGATCGGAGTAGGTTCGCGGACCGCCCCAGTACTGCTCGAGGAACATGCGCAGCCGGTCTTCGGCGTCGTCGAGCTCGTCCGGCGGGTAGAGCGGAAGCAGCACTTCATCCTCTCGAACCAGCTCGTAGAAGCGGGACACGATCTTGCGGAACGTCTCTGCTCCGCCCACCGCGTCGTAGAACGTCTGCCCGTCCCCGTTGGCCTGAGTTTCCGTCACCCCACCATTGTGTACGTCGGCCCCGGCGCGACCCACGTCACCCGATGTTCACGGATTTGACCAGCGAACACCGAACAAATAGTCGTGCGATTGCGGCGGATCCGTGGTGGACTGGTTGCCGGAGGACGTATGTCGCAGCGCAAACGGAACCGCGGCCACCGTGCCGCGGCGGGCCCAGTCGGGTCTCTGCCGAGTTCAAGCCTGCACTCAGACCCTCACATACCCGGCCCGGCCGACGGATCAGTGTGGGGACGTCGCCGGGTGCTGTTACTGAATTCGACCTACGAACCGCTGACGGCGCTCCCCATGCGCCGGGCGGTGATCATGCTGCTGTGCGGTAAGGCCGACGTGGTTCACGACGACCCCGCCGGCCCGGTCATCCACTCCGCCACCCGGGCAATTGTGGTCCCGTCGGTGATCCGGCTGCGCAGCTTCGTGCGGGTGCCCTACCGGGCCCGGATCCCGATGACCAGGGCCGCGCTGATGCACCGCGACCGGTTTCGGTGCGCGTACTGCGGCTCCAAGGCTGACACCGTCGACCACGTGGTGCCCCGCAGCCGCGGCGGTGAGCACTCGTGGGAGAACTGCGTGGCCGCGTGCGCGGGGTGCAACCACCGCAAGGCCGACAAGCTGTTGAGCGAGCTGGGCTGGACGCTGCGCCTGGTGCCGACGCCGCCCAAGGGCCAGCACTGGCGGCTGCTGTGCACCATCAAGGAACTCGACCCGGCCTGGGTGCGCTACCTGGGTGAGGGTGCGGCGTGAGACTGCTACGGTTTGCCTCGTGAATACCGCTGTCGTTCATGGGCTGTTCGTGGCCATCCCGTTCGGGCTCGCGGCCGTGCTGTATCTGCTGTACGTCCCCGGCAAGAGCAAGCACGCTAAGACCTACAACATGTCCGATCCTTGGACGCACGCGCCGATCCTCTGGGCGGCCGTCGACGAGGTAGTTCCCGGCGGTGGCCATCACGGCCACAGTGCCGGCGATGTGAACGTGGGAGGTGGAGCAAGTGGCAAGTGGTGACCATGGGACGGTCGCGACCGTTGATCCGGCCAACCTGCCGTACGGCTATGCGCTGACCTCCAGCGGCCGGGTCTCGGGTGTCACCGAGCCGGGTGAGCTGTCGGTGCACTACCCGTTCCCGATCAGCCAGCTGGTCGAACTCGACGATGCGCTCAAGTACGGCAGCCGGCAGTCCAAGGCCCGCTTCGCGGTGTACATCGGCGATCTGGGCAGCGACACGGCAGCCCGGGCGCGCGAGATCCTCGCCGACGTGCCGACACCGAATAACGCGGTGCTGCTGGCCGTGTCGCCCGACCAGAAGGCGATCGAGGTCGTCTACGGCGCGGATGTGCGCAGCCGGGGTGCGGAGTCGGCGGCCCCGCTGGGGGTGTCGGCGGCTGCGTCGGCCTTCAAAGAGGGCAACCTCATCGACGGGCTGGTCAGCGCCGTGCGGGTGATGTCGGCGGCCATCTCCAGGCCGTAGATCCCAGCGATTTCGGCGCGCAAACGTTCGCTCAGCGAACGAAAACGCGCCGAAATCACAAAAGCTGCACGCGGATGCTGACGTACCGCTCGAGGAAGCCGCGTTCGTCGAGGCGTTTGCGCCGCATCCAGCCGGTGACTTCGGCATTGCACTTGCTGGCGTTGCAGGCAGCGCAGGCGGGCACGACGTTGTCGACGGTGTATCTACCGCCACGGGAGATCGCCATCACGCAATCCCGCTGCAGCGGCGTGCCCCGGGCCCCGCAATATGCGCAGCCGTTCCAGGCATCTTTGAGCGCGGTCCACTGCTCCTCGGTCAGATCGTTGACGACGGCCTTGACGCGTCTGGTGCGCCTGCGCGCCGCACGTGCTCGCCGGGTGTTCTTGGCCGCCATGGCGTGATCATGGCAGCGCGAGGTCAGCCGGCGTCGAAGGCGCGCGCTTTCAGTGCGCGTTCGGTACCGGCCCGGCCTTCGAGGACCAGCCTGCGCAGCGCCGACGGCAGTTCCCCGGACAGGAACGTGTCCGCGGCAGCCAACGCCTCTTCGCTGATGTCCCAGGACGGGTACAGGCCGATCACCACCGTCTGCGCCACCTCGCTGGACCGACGCTCCCACACTCCGGGGATCGCCGTGAAGTAGCGCTCGGTGAACGGCTGCAGCAGGGCGCTCTGCCCGGGCTGGACGAACCCGCCGATGATCGAGCGTGCGGTGATGTTGGCCAGGGTGTCGTCCTCGATCACCTGTTGCCACGCGGCTTCCTTGACCGCGGCCTGTGGGCGGGCCGCCGCGGCGGCGGCGGCGTGACGGCGACCGGCAGCCGTCGGATCGGTCTGCGCCTCGGCGTCGAGGAACGGTGTCTCGGGTCCGTCACCGTCGAGGTCACCGGAGGCGGCCAGCGCGGTGACGATCCGCCAGCGCAGATCGGTGTCGATGACCAGCCCCGGGAGGTTCACCTCGGCTGGCTCGTTGTCCAGCAAGGTCGCCAGCACCGCCACGTGGTGTAGCTGCAGCACCGACGTGCACAGCGCGTTGATGAACGCCAGTTGGTGATCCGAGCCCGGGGACGACTCACGCGCCAGATCGAGCAGCCGGTCGGCGAACGCGGGCCAGCCGTTGGCGCACGCCCACGCCGGGTCGGCGTAGGAGTTCAGCGCGGTCTGCGCCTGCAGAAGCAGCCGCTGCGCCACACCGACCTCGGTCTCGGCCTGGACCCCGCTCATCACCAGCGCGACGAAGTCGCGGGCGGGCAGCTCCGCATCGCGGGTCATCTCCCACGCCGCCGACCACACCAGCGTGCGGGGGAGCGGCTCCTCGATATCGGCGATCCGGCTCAGGGCCGTCCGTAGCGAGTCCGGGTCCAACCGCAGCGAGCAGTAGGTCAGGTCGTCATCGTTGACCAGGATCAGCTTTCCACGCGAAAGTCCCTGCAGCGCAGGAACTTCAGTCGAAGCTCCGGCCAGGTCCAGTTCCTCGCGATGGACCCGCACCAACTTGCCCGTCGTCGGGTCGTCGTCGTAGATACCGACCGCGAGCCGGTGCACCCGGGTCTCGCCGGCCCCAGGTGCGGCGCCGCCCTGTGCGATCGCGAAGCGGGTGAATTTGCCGTCGGCGTCGACGTCGAAGTCGGCGCGCAGCGTGTTCAATCCGGTGGTCTTGAGCCACTGCCGACCCCAGTCGGACAGATCGCGGCCCGACGCCTTCTCCAACGCACCCAGCAGGTCGTCGAATGTCGCGTTGTCGAAGGCGTGCGCGGCGAAGTAGTCACGCAGGCCGGCCAGGAAGTGCTCCAGCCCGACGTAGGCGACGAGCTGCTTGAGCACGCTGGCGCCCTTGGCGTAGGTGATGCCGTCGAAGTTCACCTCGACGGCGTGCAGGTCGGGGATGTCCGCGGCCACCGGGTGGGTCGACGGCAGCTGGTCCTGGCGGTAGGCCCACGACTTCTCCACGTTGGCGAACGTGGTCCATGCCTGGTCGTACTCGGTGGCCTCGGCCTGGCAGAGCACCGAGGCGAACGTGGCGAACGACTCGTTGAGCCACAGGTCGTCCCACCACGTCATCGTCACCAGGTCGCCGAACCACATGTGCGCCATCTCGTGCAGCACGGTCTCGGCCCGGCGCTCGTAGCTGTACCGAGTGACCTTGGACCGGAAGACGTAGTCCTCCAGAAACGTCACCGCGCCGGCGTTTTCCATTGCGCCGGCGTTGAATTCGGGCACGAACAACTGGTCGTACTTGCCGAACGCATACGGCACACCGAAGTTCTGGTGATAGAAGCCGAAGCCCTGCTTGGTTTCGGTGAACAGCCGCTCGGCATCCATATACTCGGCCAGCGACGACCGGCAGAACAGGCCCAGCGGGATCTCGCCGTGCTCGTCGGTGTAGACGTCGTCCCAGCGCGCGTACGGTCCGGCGATCAGCGCCACCAGGTAGGTGCTCATCTTCGGGGTGGTGGCGAAGGTGTGGACCTTGACCTTGCCCTCTTCCTCGGCCGAGACGGTCGCGCCGTTGGAGATCACTTGCCAGTGCGACGGCGCGGTGACCGTCACGTCGAAGGTGGCCTTGAGGTCGGGCTGGTCGAAGCAGGCGAACATCCGCTTGGCGTCGGCGGTTTCGAACTGCGAGTACAGATAGACCTCGCTGTCGACGGGGTCGACGAAGCGGTGCAGGCCCTCGCCGGTGTTGGAGAAGCGGCAGTCGGCGTCAACGACCAGAACGTTGGTCTTGGCCAGCCCCTCCAGCGAAATGCCGGTGGACTCGTCATACCCTGACACGTCGATGTCGACGCCGTTGAGGACCGCGCTGTGCACGGTCTCGGCGGCCAGGTCGATGACGGTGTCGGCGCCGGGGAGCGCCTCGAATTCGACGGTCGTGGTGGACCGGAATGTCGTCTCGCCGGTCGTGAGGTCGAGAACGATCCGGTAGTTGCCGACGGTGACCAGAGCAGCGCGCTCGATGGCCTCGTCACGAGTGAGGTTGGGAAGTGCCACATCAATAACCTAGCGGCACGCCCAGCTACATGTGCGGGGCCTGGATCCAGTCGAAGAAGGTTCCGTTGGTGACCGACTTCATCATCGCCGGGCAGTAGAGCTTCACCGCCATGCCGGCGAAGAAGGCCGCCATCTGGGGCGGGACGCCACCGCCCTGCACCTTGGCCACAGCCATCCCGAACGACTTGCCCGGCCCGACCAACTGCGGGCAGACGGACTTCGCCAGCTGCGTGGCGGCGTCGGCGTTGTCGTAGTGGATGCCGGCCTGGTTGAGGGCGGCGATAAAGGCGTCGTCGACAGGGTCGGCATGGGCCGGCGCTGCCATTGCGGTTGCGCCTGCGACGAACGCGGCGGCGGTCACTACTCGAATCACACCAATCACTCATGGAACACTGGTGCACAGTGGTCACAACTGCGCCACGGTTGGGTCAAGAATTGCCACCTATGCGTGCCCCGGGCCCCGTGCCCAACTTCGTGTTGTTGGCGCCGCCAAGCGGGAACAGTGTTCTATCGGGGTGAGTTGAGTTGAAGGTCTGCGTCCATCGCCGGGAGGAGCCTCATGTCCGAGAAGTCTGTCGCTGGTTTCTGGTTCGACCCGCTGTGCCCTTGGTGTTGGATCACCTCGCGCTGGATTCTCGAGGTCGAGAAGGTCCGCGATATCGACGTCGACTTCCGGGTGATGAGCCTGGCCGTCCTCAACGAGGGCCGCGACCTTCCCGAGGGGTACCTCGAGATGATGAAGAAGGCCTGGGGACCGGTCCGGGTCGCTATCGCCGCCGAGCAGGCGCACGGCCGCGAGGTACTCTCGCCGCTCTACACCGCGATGGGCACCCGCATCCACGGCCAGGGCAATGATGACTTCGACGTCGTGATCAGGGAGTCGCTGGCCGAGGTGGGGCTGCCCGCCGAACTCGCCGAGGCCGCTAGCACCGACAGGTACGACGACGCCCTGCGCAAGAGTCACCACGAAGGCATGGATGCCGTCGGCGAGGACGTCGGGACCCCGACCATCCACATCAACGGCGTTGCCTTCTTCGGCCCGGTGCTGTCCCGCATCCCGCGCGGCGAGGAAGCCGGCAAATTGTGGGACGCATCGGTGATTTTGGCGTCGTACCCGCACTTCTGGGAGCTCAAGCGAAGCCGGACCGAAGCGCCGCAGTTCGATTAGATTTTCTCCCCCGCCACGTTCCGGTTGCGGGTTCGCGAACGGCAGGCGACGGTATGTCCATGTCAGTCGCCGAGCCCAGCACCGACGGTTCCTACCGCGATCGGATCGTGGCGGTCGAACCGGGCGGTAACGAGTTCATCGCCGAAGCCGACCGACATGGCAAGCCACACCAGCTGTTCTGGACGTGGACCTCGCCGAACCTCGAATTCGCGACGATCTTCGTCGGCATGCTGGCCGTGCTGGCCTTCGGGATGAGCTTCTGGCAGGCCGTCGTTGGCATCGCCGTCGGCACCGGACTGGGTGCGATTGCGCACTATTTCCTCTCCGCTCGCGGTCCGCTGCACGGTGTGCCGCAGATGGTGCTTGGGCGAATGGCATTCGGCTTCAAGGGCAACGCGCTGCCCGCGGGGCTGATGTCGGTCACGGCGGGCGTCGGCTGGTTCGCCACCAACAGCGTCAGCGGCGCGTTTGCGCTCAGCACGCTGTTCGGCTTTTCGCCGCTCATCGGCCTGATCATCATCGTGTTGCTGCAGACCGGGTTCGCGTTCTTCGGGCACAACCTGGTACAGGCTTTCGAGCGATGGTCGTTCCCGGTACTTGCCGTGGTGTTCGTGGCCGCTTCGGTCGCGATCTTCGCCCATGCTGATCTCGCTGCGGCGGCGCCGACCGGTGGCGTCGGCGGTCTCGGCGGATTCCTGCTGACGGTCGGCACCGCGTTCGGGTACGCCGCTGGCTGGACGCCGTATGCGGCGGACTACACCCGCTACCTGCCGTCGACGGTGTCGACGGCGGCCACCGGCCTGTACGCCTCGGCCGGGTTGTTTCTGTCCTGCTTCGTACTCGAAGTCGTCGGCGCTGCCTCGGTGACCACCGGCGAGGCCAGCCTGGGCGATCCCACGGGATCGTTCACCAGTGAGCTGCCGTCGCTGTTGGCCAAGGCGACGTTGTTGGCGATCGCGATTGGTGCGATTGCGGCAAATTCGATCAACATCTATTCGGGCGCAATGGCTTTCGTGACGATCGGGATCAAACTGCCTGCCCACATCGCCCGGGCCCTGGTCACGGTGTTCTTCGGTGTAGCCGGGTTCGCGATCGCGTGGTGGGCGCTGCCCGACGCCGCGCACAGCTACGAAGCGTTCCTTCTGGTCATCGCGTACTGGATCGGGCCGTGGCTTGGTGTGGTCTTCGCCGACCAATACCTGCGGCGCGGCCAGACCATCTCGGGCTATCTCTACGACCGCAGCTATGCGAACTGGGGTGGCCTGCTGTCGTTCGCCCTCGGCTTGGTGGTGTCGGTGCTGCTGTTCTGCAACCAGGAGATCTTCTCCGGCTACGTCGTGCGGGCGGTGCCGCAGCTCGGCGACATCACCTTCTTCGTGGGTTTCCTCATCGCCGGCGCGAGTTATCTTGTGCTATGCCGATCGAAGATCGCCGCCGAACGCGCACACGTATGACGCCTCACGAAATGCTCGACGTTGCCTACGAGGAGGCCCGAAAAGGCTTGGCGGAAGGCGGAATTCCGATCGGCGCAGCTCTCTTCAGCACCGACGGCGTGCTGCTGGGCAGCGGGCGCAACCGCCGCGTGCAGCAGGGTGACCCGTCACTGCACGCCGAGACCGACGCCTTCCGGGCTGCGGGCCGTCAGCGGGACTACCGCTCGACGATCATGGTCACCACGCTCTCGCCCTGCTGGTACTGCAGTGGGCTGGTTCGGCAGTTCAACATCGGCGCGGTACTGATCGGGGAGAGCCGGACCTTCGTCGGTGGCCACGACTGGCTGGCCGAATTCGGCATCGACGTCACCTTGCTGGACGACGAGCGCTGCGCGGCCATGATGACGGAGTTCATCGCCGAGAATCCTGAACTGTGGAACGAGGACATCGGAGTGGCCGAGACGTGATCGCCTCCGTCGATATTTCCCGCTGGTATGCCGGAGGAGCCCAAGCCGACGCCGTCGCCGCCGAGCTCGACGAGGGGTTGCAGCAAGCGGGCTTCATCCTCGTCACCGGTCACGGCATCGCGCCCGAGCTGGCGGCCGGGGTGCGGGCCGCGTCGCGCGCGTTCTTCGACTTGCCCGATGACGTCAAGCGGCGATACTCGGTGCCGGTCGGCGGCCACGGCTGGATCGCGCCCGGTGCGGAGGCCAATGCCTACGCGGAGGGCACCGAGACGCCGCCCGACCTCAAGGAGAGCTACAGCCTGGGTGCCGAGACCGCCGTCGGCGATCCCGAGGTCGACCGGATCTGGTTCGCGCCCAACGTCTGGCCGAACGAGGTGGCCGAAATGCAGGCGCTGGTGCGCGAATACACCGAGGCCATGCATCGCCTGGCCGACGACCTGCTGGCGCTGATGGCCCATGCGCTCGGGCTGCCCGACAACCCGTTCGCCAGCCTGGCCGACCGGCCTACCTGGACGATGAACATCAACCACTATCCGCCGGTCAGCGTCGTCGGGGAGCCTGAACCCGGACAGTTCCGGATCGGGCCGCACACCGACTTCGGCACCGTGACCATTCTGGATCGTGAGCCCGGAGCCGGTGGGCTGCAAGTCTTTTCCGAGGCCGGCGGCTGGGAGGATGCCCCCTACGACCCGGCCGCGCTGACGATCAACATCGGCGACCTCCTCGAGTACTGGAGCGGACGGCGCTGGCCGTCGGGCCGGCATCGGGTGTTGCCGCCGCAACCGCACGCCCCGGAGGAGGATCTGATCTCGCTGATCTACTTCTACGAGGCCAATCACGATGCGCTGATCACGCCGCTGGCGCCGCCGATCGGGCGGGTGGCCGGGCTGGCGCCGGTGACGTCGTCGGCGTTCATCAAACAGCGACTGGATGCCATCACGGTGGGCTGAGGCGACGCCGAAGTAGAGTATCGGCCATGCGTGTCTACCTCGGCTCAGACCATGCCGGATACGAACTCAAGCAGGCCATCATCGAGCACCTGAAATCCGGTGGTCACGAGCCGATCGACTGCGGCGCGTACACCTATGACGCCGAGGACGACTACCCGGCGTTCTGCATCTCCGCGGCGACCAAGACGCTGGCGGACCCCGACAGCCTGGGCATCGTGATCGGCGGCTCGGGCAACGGCGAGCAGATCGCCGCCAACAAGGTGCCCGGTATCCGCTGCGCACTCGCCTGGAGTGTCGAGACGGCGTCGCTGGCGCGTGAGCACAACAACGCTCAAGTCGTCAGCATCGGCGGCCGGATGCATCCGGTCGAGGACGCGCTGACGTTCGTCGACGCCTTCCTGTCCACCCCGTGGTCGAAAGCCGAACGGCACCAACGGCGTATCGACATCCTCGACGAGTACGAGCGCACCCACGTGCCACCGCCGGTGCCCGGCGCCCCCGCCTGACCCGTGCCGGAAGGCCACACCCTTCACCGGCTCGCCCGGTTGCATCAGCGTCGCTTCGCCGGCGCCCCGGCGGCCGTGTCGAGCCCGCAGGGCCGGTTTGCCGACGCCGCGATCCTCAACGGGCGGGTGTTCACCCGCGCGTCGGTGTGGGGCAAGCACCTGTTCCATCACTACGACGGCGGCCCGATCGTGCACATCCACCTCGGGTTGTACGGCACCTTCACCGAGGCGCCGGTCCCGATGCCGCTGCCCGTCGGCCAGGTGCGAATGCGGGTCGTCGGCGCTGAATTCGGCACCGACCTGCGTGGCCCGACGGCCTGTGAGGTGATCGACGAGGCGCAGGTGTCGGCGATCGTGGCCCGGCTCGGGCCCGACCCGCTGCGACGGGACGCCGACCCGTCGCTTCCCTGGGCGCGAATTTCCAAGTCCCGCAAGCCTATCGGCGCGCTGCTGATGGATCAGAGTGTGATTGCCGGCGTGGGTAATGTCTACCGCAGCGAATTGTTGTTTCGCCACTGCATCGACCCGTACCGTCCCGGTCGCGACGTCGGTGCCGATGAGTTCGCCGAAGCCTGGACCGACCTGGTCGCGTTGATGAAGGTCGGCGTCCGCCGCGGCAAGATCGTGGTGGTGCGCCCCGAACATGATCACGGCGCACCGTCCTACCGGCCGGACCGTCCCCGCACCTACGTCTATCGGCGGGCGGGGGAGCCGTGCCGAGTGTGTGGCACGCCGATCCGGACCGCCGAACTCGAAGGCCGCAACCTGTTCTGGTGTCCGACCTGCCAGGTATGAGCATTGCCGCGAGAATGCCCTCATGGAACTGATTCTCGTGGTCGTCGGTGCGATAATGGTCACCGCGATTGCGCATCAGCGGGGTCTGGAACCCGCGCTGATCATCGTCGTTGTCGGAATCGCGGCATCATTTCTGCCCGGATTCGAAGCGCCCGAGCTGGATTCGCACATCCTGCTGACCGTGGTGTTGCCGCCGCTGCTGTACTCGGCGGCGTTGGATTTCTCGTTCCCAACGTTCGTCCGCAACATCAAACCGATCCTCGGCCTCGGAGTGGCTCTGGTGCTCGTGACGGCCTTCGCCGTCGCGGCGGTCTCGGCCTGGCTGGTGGTGGTGCCGTTGACCTTCGCCACGGCTCTGGTGCTGGGCGCCATCGTGGCACCTCCCGACGCTGTCACCGCGGTCGCGGTGGGTCGCAAGCTCGGCCTGCCCAAACGAGTGATGGCCATCCTGACCGGGGAAAGCCTGATCAACGACGCCGCCGCCCTGGCGCTGTTCTTGGTCGCCGTGGCTCAGGTGGCAGGGACCCACACGTTCATCGAGAACCCGGTGCTGCTGTTCGGTTACAGCGCGATGGTCGGTCCCGCTGTAGGTGCCGCGCTGGGCTATGTGACGTTGTGGATCCGCAAGCGGCTGAACAATCCCGGTCTGGAAACCATCCAGGGCCTGGTGGTGCCCTTCGCCGCGTTCATCGCCGCCGAGGAACTGCACGCCTCAGGGGTGCTGGCCGTGGTGGTCGCGGGGTTCGTGGTCGGCAGTGGAACGCTGGGCGCCGGCTACCAGACCCGGCTGCAGGAACGGTATGTGTGGCACGCGCTGGATGTACTGCTGGAGGCGTTCGTGTTCGCCTACATCGGGTTGCATCTGCGATTCGTGCTCGAAGATCTCCGTGAGCAGCACGAGTCGCTGGCCGAGGTGGCGATCGCGTCGGCGATCGTGCTGTTCATCGTGCTGGCGATCCGGCCGCTGTCGGTGTTCTTGATGTTCGGCCGTGGTGTCCTGCTGCGCCACGTCGACCGCACGCTGTCGGTGCCCGTCCCGGCCGGCGGCGGGCGCGGCGCGCTGGGCACGAAGAAGCGGGACAAGCCAGATGGTAAGTGGCGCTCCATGATCGACCACCGTTCACTGAGTTGGCGCGAGAGCGTGGTGGTGTCGTGGACGGGTATGCGCGGGGTGGTGACGCTGGCGGCCGCGGCCGGTATTCCGCTGACGATGGCCAACGGTGAGCCGTTTCCCGAGCGGGCCACTATCCAGGCGATCGCGTTCTCGGTCGCGGTCGGGACACTACTGCTGCAGGGATGGACGCTGCCGCCGTTGATCCGCCGCCTGGAACTGTCGGGGCAGCAGGACGATCAGAGCTACGAGCGCGATGAGGCGCTCAAGGCCGAGCGGGTGGTTCACGACGCCGCCGACGAGGTCCTCGCCGACTTTCGGGCCAACCCACCCGAAGGGCTCGATCCCAGGGTGCTGGCCGAAATCCGCAACACCATCGCCCGGCATTCGCAGGATGCCGACGAGATGCCCGACCCGGAGGCGCATACCCGACGCGCCGAGGTGTTCTCCGGGCTCTATCGCGATGTGCTGGCCGCCCAGCGGGCCGCGCTGATCAGTGAACGCGACGCCGGAAACATCGACGACGACGCGGTGCGGGCGATGCTGGAGCGCCTCGACCTGCAGGAGGCCGGCGTGACCTCGCGGCTGGAGAGCCGGTTCTAGAAGTCGCCGAACCCGCCGCCGAAATCGCCACCGCCGAAATCGCCGCCGCTGTCGCCCCAACCGCCGCTGTCGCCCCAACCGGTGTCCTGGCCGGCGTCCAGACCCTGGTCGTAGCCCTGGTCGAAACCTTGATCGAAGCCTGAGCCGTAGCCGTTCTCGAAGCCCGAGGCGCCGTAGTCAACGCCGCCCATGCCGGAGAACAACGCGTCGAACAGCAGCACCGAGCCCACCCCCCAGGCGCCGGCGACCAGCGCCGTCTTCCACCACGGCTCGGAGTACCAGCCGGCTGGCACCGGTCGCCCGGCGACCCGGCCGCCGGGGAAGTAGTTCGGAGTGCGCGCACTCGGCACGGGGGAGGCCTGGATCTCGCGGCCCTCGAACGCAACCTTGCGGTCCTCGGTGACCGCACCCGCCGACTTCTGGCCGGCCATCGTCTCCAGTTCCGGTCCGGGGTCCATGCCCATCGCGGTGCGCGCGGCGCGCACGTAATACAGCCCCTCGATCGCGCTTTCCTTGGCCAGCATGGCCTGCTTGGCGGTGGTGGCCTGGTCGATCTGCGACGAGGCGGCGGTGAACCGCTCCGAGGCATCGGCCAGCGCCTGGGTCGAGGCGTCGTTGTTGCCGGTGAGGTTGAGCACCTGCCCGCCGAGGCGTTCGATCACCCTGCGCGCGTCAGCCTTCGCGTCGGCCAGAGAGGCCGCATTGCGGTTGCCCGAGGCCCGCGACGAGCTCCACACCGCCAGCACGATCGCAATGACGACGACCAGGATGAGCACGACCAGCACACCGTTCATGGCGTCCACACTACCGATCCGGTGACACTGCCCCGGAGAACGAGAATTTGCTTGTCAGAGCACACCGAGAGCGCGGTAGACCGCGTCACTCAACGCCGTGCTGCGAGGGTCCGCGTTGCATTTGGTCGCGTCGAAATAGTTCATCACGTACGCGTAGCCGATGCGGTGTTCGAGGTCGACGAAGCCGTACGAGCCGCCCGATCCGCCGTGGCCGAAGCTGCGCGGGTTCGGGCCCGCGACCCCGCGTTGGTTGAGCATGTAGCCCAGACCCCACCCGTGGTCGGCGACTCGGGCGCCGAGCACGACGTCGGCGTCGAAGCCGCCCTGCGAGATGCGCACGGATTCCAGATGGTCGCGGCTGAGCAGCTTCTCTTGGGCCAGTCCGTTGTAAAACGTCGCCATGCCCAGCGCCGAGACATGGCCGTTGGTGCCGGGGAACTCACTGGCGCGCCAGCGCGTGAGTTCGTTGGAGCCGAGCTCGTCGTCGGGAACGAAGCCCATCGCCACCGACAGACCGGCCATCGGATGCTCGTCGAGGGAGGTCGGATGGCCCGGCGCCTGCCCGTTGGCCAGGACGTCGCGGATGTGCGGCTTGTTGACCATCTCCGCGCAGCGATGGTGTTCGGCGGCAGGCAGGCCGATGTGGACGTCGATACCCATCGGCTCGGCGATCTCGGTCCGCAGGTAGTGGCCGATGGTGCGCCCGGTGACGCGCCGGACCACCTCGCCGAGGATGAAGCCGAACGTCACCATGTGATAGCCCTGCGCGGTCCCGGGCGGCCACCACGGCTCGGAAGCGGCCAGGTCAGCACACACCCGATCCCAGTCGGTGGTGTCACTCCAATGCATGCGGGTGCGCGGGCCGATCACCCCGGAGCGGTGCCCGAGCACTGAGGCGACGGTGATGTCGTGCTTCCCGTTCTGCGCGAACTCCGGCCAGTACTGCGCGACAGGGGCGTGCAGGTCGATCTCGCCTCGGTCGGCCAGCAGGTGCACGCAGGTGCTGGTCAGCCCTTTGGTTCCGGAGAAGATGCTGGCCAGCGTATTCTGCCGCCACTGCCGGCGGCGGCGAGCATCGGCGTAGCCGCCCCACAGATTGACCACCAGATTGCCGTCGACCCACACCGCGACCGCGGCGCCGACTTCGTCACCGTCACTGAAGTTCTTCCCGAACGCGTCGCGAACCGCGCCAAAACCCGCGGCGCAGGTGCCGCCGATGGGTATGTGGTCGCTCAACGCGCCTCCTGGCCGCCGGGAAGTCAGCTCAAAATCTACGGAGGCGACGATAGCCAGCAAAGTTGTGAGGACGATTGGAGCACAATTGCAACCAGGTCGTAATTAGCGCTGACGCATCGAAATTCTGTTCACGTGGAGTTTCCTGCCGATTCCCCGCTTTCGCAGGTCTGTGCGTCACGATCGGAGTGTGGAGATTCCCGATACGGGCATTCCGTCGGCGCTGGCAGGCCGGATGACGATGGCCGAGCAGTACGAATGGCATCAGACCTACCTGCGCCGCCACCGGGTGTCGAGGCGCACCTTCCTGCGCGGGTCGGCGGCGGCGGCGGTGGCCGGCCTGGGTGTCACACCGTTCGGGCACCGGGCTTACGCCCAAGACGCGCCCTTGGCGGTGGCCGGTCGGCGGGTCGGATACGGCTCGGACGCCTCGAGCCAGCTACGGCTGGCCGCCCAGCTGTCGCGCAATCCGGGCGCAACCAAGGTCTTCGTCGACCACGGCCCGACGCCTGGCCTCGGGGCGACGGTCGAGGCCGAAGTCCGCAACCTGGTGACCCAGATCCCGGACAGCAGCGGGGGAGTGCTCTCGGCCGAACAGTTCTACGTCCACGTTCCAGTGGACGGACTGCCCGGGCGAACCCCGCACTTCTACCGGTGGCGCACCGACGACGGCTTCGTCAGTGACGTGCTCTGCGCGACCACCGCGATGCCCAGTGCTCGCGATGCCCTGGGCTGGTTCCGGTTCACCATGATGGGCGACCAAGGCACCAACGAAACGCCTTCATTCCCACCGGGTCTCAGTCCCGGCGACTATGACGACAACTCGTACAAACCCGACAACGACCCGACGGCCCCGCATGCCGCCAACGTGCTGGATCAGATCATCGCTTCGCGCCCCGACTTTCACGTGCTGGCCGGCGATATTGCCTACGCCGATCCCAGCGGGGAAGGCAGACCGCCACAGTTCGTCCGAAAAGGAAATCCGCCCAAGGGTTTCGACAAGTTCAATCCCTACGTGTGGGACGTGTACCTGGGCTCCATCGAACCGAGCGCGTCGACGACGCCGTGGATGTTCGCCACCGGCAACCATGACATGGAAGCCGCCTACCCGGTGCACGGTTACGGCGGGCATCTGAAACGCCTCGACTTCCCGGGCAACGGGCCGGCGGGATGCCCGTCGGTCTACTCGTTCACTTACGGCAATGTCGCGGTGCTCTCGCTGGATGCCAACGACGTCACCTACGAGATCCCCGCGAACCAAGGTTACTCGCACGGTGCCCAAAATACTTGGGTGGAAAGGACATTGGCGACGCATCGGGCCAACCCCGACATCGACTTCATCGTCGCGTTCTTCCACCACTGCGCGTACTCGACCGTCTCCGACCACGCCAGCGACGGCGGCGTGCGGGCGGCCTGGGGATCGCTGTTCGACCGCTACCAGGTCGACCTGGTGCTGCAGGGTCACAACCATGCCTTCGAGCGCACCGATCCGATCCGGGCCGGGGCGCCCACCCGCGCCGCGGAGGACAACGCGATCGTCTACCCGGAGTCCGACGGGACCGTCTACTACACGGTGGGATCCGGCGGGCGGCGTCGCTACAGCTTCCAACCCGGCGAGCAGGAGAGCTACCGCGGGCACGAGTTGCCCGACACCTTCGTGGGAAACAGCTATGTCTGGACGGCCGACGGCCACAAGCAAACCGAGGGCGTCGGGTGGTCGCGGGTCCGGTTCCGCAACTACGCCTTCATTCGGGTCGACGTGCGGCCGGGAAACCTGATGAGCGAGATGGACGTCACGGCCGTCGACGAATACGGCAGGGAGTTCGACAAGGTGACCTACCGCCGTCAGGTCCGCGCCTAGCGTCTTCGGCGCAGGTCCATGCAAACCGCACGTCGGTGCACTATGGTTCGGTTCACCCATGACTCGTACGGTATTGGCCCTGTTATCGGTGGGCGTGCTCGCGCTTGCCGGATGTGGTGCGCGGTCACACCCCGATTCTGCTGTGGCGCAAGCGATTACCGGACCATATGCGCAGCTGCTGGAGGCCTCGGCCAACCTCGGTGATTCCCGCGCACAGGCCGTGCAGCTCACCGCTCAACTTCGTGACAAGCAGGCCCCGGATCGGTTGCAGCGGTGGGCTTCGGCCAACGGTCTGTCGGTGCGCTGGCAGCCGGGTGCCGGATGGGCAGTGCTGCAGGGCCCGCCGGCCAGAGTTGCCGCGGCTCTGCGAGTACCGGTGCACGACTACCGCAACCCGTCCGGCGAACAGTTCTACGCTTCACCCGAGCAGCCGGCGGTGCCTGCGGCGCTGAGTGATTCGGTGTCGGAGCTGGGCCGGATCCTCAGCTACACCCCGTACCACTCCAGCAGCCCGTCGATCCGGCCGCTGCCGGCCGACGTGCCCGACCACAGCCTGCCGCCGGATGCACTGCGCACCATCTACAACGTGCGGCCGCTGGCCCAGGCCGGATACACGGGTAAGGACACCAACATCGTGGTGTTCGCGTTCGACGGTTTCGACCAACCCGACCTCGACATGTATGCCCAGACCTATGGGCTGCCCAAGTTCACCCCGGACGTCGTCGGCGGCATGCCCGAACAGCGCAACAACGAGGCGTCGATGGACCTGCAAGTCGCCCACGCGGTAGCACCCGATGCGCACAAGGTCCTGGTGAACGCGCGTCCGACGGTCGAGGGTGGCGGCACCTACGTCAAGATCGCCGAAATGATGCAGGAGGTCGACCGGCGGTTCCCCGGTGCGGTGTGGAGCCTGTCGATCGGGTGGGGGTGTGACCGGATGATCACTGCCGCCGACCTCGCCCCGGTCCGCGAAGCGGTGGCCAACGCGGTATCCCGCGGCACCACCGTGTTCAACGCCAGCGGTGACCTCGCCGGCCTGGAATGCAAACGCGGCCATGACTGGTCGGCCCCACCAGGTCCGTCCGACGTCGGACTCGATGCGGTCGCTTCGCTGCCCGAGGTGACGACGGTCGGGGGCACATCGCTGTCCACCGACGAGCACTATCGGTGGCTCGCCGAGCACGGGTGGAGCGACGGGCCACTGACCCAGGGGAGCGGTGGCGGAATCTCCAATCTGTTCGAACGGCCGCCATGGCAGAGTGCGGCACCCAACACCGCGTTGCGCCGCCTGACCCCCGATGTCTCGGCCATCGCCGACACCGCCACCGGCGCCGTGATCGTCCTGCGTCAGAAACTGGTCGTCGGTGGCGGCACATCGCAGGCGGCGCCGCTGTGGGCCGGTATCGCGGCGGTGATGAATCAGTTCCTGATCGACAGCGGTGGACGGGCGCTGGGTGAGTTCAATCCGACGCTGTACCGCATCGCGGCCGGTGCCACCCGCCCGGCGTTCCACGACATCGTCCTGGGTACCAACGCCGTCGCCGTGGCGGGCCCCGGGTATGACATGGTGACTGGACTAGGCACCCCCAACGTCGACAATCTGGCCCGAGACATTCTCGACCTGCAGCGGGGGATGGCATGACCGCGCCGCTGGAGACCATGCCGTGCCGGTTGTGCGGGCACGACGTGCCGGCAGGCAGATTCTGTGGCCGGTGCGGTGCCCGACTGGTGCGTGAACAGGGCAGCGGTCCAGACTGGCTGCGGGTCAATGCCTTTGTCGCGGCACCGGGTGAGAACGTGCTGCAGCCGTCGCTGGTCAGCTCGTTGTTTCCGCACCTGCCGCGCCGCTCGCACGGCACCTTCCGGGTCGGACTTGCGCTGGTGGCAACGCTTTTGGTCGTGTTCTGCGTGCTGCACTGGTATGTGCCAATGGTGGCGGTCGCCACGTTCGCCCCGCTGCTGCTGTTCGTGATCTACCTGACCGAGACCGGGGTGATCGCCGACTTATCCTGGCGGGTCTGGGCGTTGACCGTCGTGTTCGGTGTCGCGGTCGCAGTGGGTTGGACGCTGCTGACCGCCTCTATCGTCGCCGAGTCGTACAGCCTCGGGCTGGGCACCGAAGTACCGACGGCGCGGTTGGTGCGCGACGCCCTGGTGATTCCGTTCGGCGGGCTGCTGGTGATGCAGCTGCCGACCGTGCTGGTAAGACTGACGCGTCCGCCGATCCGAGAGTCGTTGTACGGCTTCGTCATCGGCGTGCTCGGGTCGAGTGTGTTCGCGGTGACCGCGACGATGGTGCGTTTGGTCCAGGAGATCGACGCCGGAATCACGCTCAGCGATCAGTCCGTCCCAGACCTGTTGATCGAGGCGGGCGTTCGAGGTCTGACGATGCCGCTCACGGCGGCCACCGTGAGCGGTCTGTTCGGGATCTGGCTGTGGTACACCCGGCGAGCGGATGCGTCCCGCGTCCGCCATCTCGCGAGCGGCGTGTTGGTCCTTGTGGTGGCTGCCGCGGCCTACGCCAACGTCGGACTGGTCGAGGTGCTGCAGATCGCTTCGGAACTCCAGTTTTTGGTTCACGTGGCGCTGGCGCTCGCGGCGGTGGTGGCGTTGCGAGTGGGCATACAAGTGGCGGTACTGCACGAACCGCAGGACCCCCCGCATCCCGAGCTGCCGATCCTGTGCCCGGGCTGCGGACACGTCGTTCCCGATGTGGCGTTCTGCCCCGCGTGCGGGGTCGCCGCCCATGCCGCGTCGCGCAGCTCGCGAGAGGCCCGCCGCCGGGATCGGCCGCAACCGGGGACCGAGTTGGTGCAGCGGTGAGCGCGCCGGCCGTGCCGCGCGAACTGGCACCCGGCTACTCGGTGTTGTCGGGGTCGTATACGGCGACGCCGGTGCGGTATACGCCGCTGCGGCGGCTGCTGTTGCTCTTGACGGCCGGACTCGTTGTGATCGCCGGTGGGATGACGGCGGCCTCGCTACTGACCGCTGCTCCGCCCGTTCGGTTCGCCTGCCCGCCGGACTGCGGCAAGCCGCCGACCGGCATTCCGGTACAAGCCAATCCGCGTTTCTCGCCGGCCGACGGCTCCTGGTCGGTGGCCTATCCGGGCGAAGGGTCCGCCTACACCATCACCAAGGAGTCTGACGGCGTCAACGCGGTGTTCACCGGGGGCGACGGTGGCGCGATGGAACTGTTCGGCGTTCCCGCCAACGGCCGCACGGCAGAGCAGGTCGTCGACGACCTGCTGCACGAGAAGCAGCCCGATGCGACGGTGGCCTACGTGCTGCCGAACGCGACAGTCGGCTACCAGCTCGGCTACGGCGCTGTGCTGGACGTGTATCCGCAGGGCACCAGCGGGGTCGCCCGGCGCACCCGCATCGTGGTGATGGCCGCGGTGAAGAACGACTTGACGTTGATCGGGGCCGCGATCGGCCCGTATCACCCGTTCCGGCCCGGCGACGGACCCAGCTTGCCGTCCGGCGCCAACCTTCAGCTCGCCATGGATTTGGGCAAGTACATCAACAGCTTTCAGTGGAAGGGTGATCCACCGCGCTAGCGGTCAGGCGACCGACGCCGGCTGCAGCGCCATGACCTCCTTGGCGGCGCGCTCACCGGAGCGCACGGCGCCGTCGACCCACCCGTGCATGACACCCGACGTTTCGGTGCCAGCCCAGTGGATGCGGCCGCAGGGTTCGGTGATGGCAGGACCGAACTCAGTGAGCACACCGGGCGGTGTGTGGCTGAGCATGCCGCCGCCCGAGTAGCGCTCGACGGTCCAGTCCTGGTCGAGGTAGGCGATCGGGGTTGCGGCCTGTGGGCCGAACCGGTCGACCAGGTTGTCCAGGACTTCCTTCTTCCGGGCCCCGGGATCCATCTTCGAGTACCGGCGACCTTCGGGGCCTTCGGTGATCACGCACATGACGCCGGGGCGCGGCGCGTCGGTGGAGGCATCGATCGTCAGTGTCGCCAGCGTGTGGGGTGCGAACGTCTGGCCGGTCAAACCGGTCTTCCGCCAGAACGGCTCGTCGTAGACGATGTTGATCTTCACGACCGCGCCACTGGGCATGCGCTGATGCAGGAAGGACCGATCCACCGGGAGCATCGGCTCGTACAGAATCTGGCTGGCGATGGCGATCGGCACGGCCACGATCACGCGCTGTGCCCGCACGGTCGTGCCGTCGCCCTCGACGGTGACACCCTCGTCGTCCTGAATGATGCGGCGCACCGGAGTGTTCAGCTGGATAGCTTCCCCGAGCTCGGCGGCGATCTTGCTCGACACCGCACCCATGCCGCCGACGACGCGGGAGTCCTGAGAGCCGTCCTTGATCCCGAGCACGAACGACGGGCCACCGCCGGAGGCCAACTGGCGCAGAACGAACAGCATCGACACCTCAGAGGCCGCCGAGGTGTACAGGCCCGCAATCGCTGCTTCCAGCAACGTGTGTGCCGGCTTGGACAGCGTGTGATTGTCCAGCCACTCCGCATAGGAGATGCGGTCCAGCTTGTCGGCGTTCTTGGCTTCCCAGGGCGCCTCGACGGGAAAGTTCTTGCACAGCCGCGTCAAGTCCAGGAAGACCGCACCCATGTTGAGTGCCGCCCAAGGGCTCATCGTCAGCGGGATGGTGCCCTCGTAGCGGAACTGCTTGCCGTCGACGACCATCATCGCTTCACCGTCGATGTACTGCTTGTAGCTACCGACGCCGAACTCCTTCATGAGCCCGTAGATGGCGTCCTGACCTGGTCCGATCCACGCACCGCCGCGGTCGATCCAAATGCCCTCGGGGCCTTCGACAGTGAAGGTGCGCCCGCCGACACGGTCGCGGGCTTCCAGTAGGGCCACCGATCGCCCCGATTGTTTGAGTCGCAGTGCAGCAGTCAGCCCGGCGAAGCCCGCGCCGACCACACAGATCTCTACATCGGCCATGGCTTATGGTGCGCTTGGCCCTGCGCCTACTGTGGGCGTTTCGGCAAAGTGTTAACCCGTTCGACGCACAGTCCCGGGAGGACGATTGAGCACCGACACCACCGTACGTACCGCCGTGGTCTTCGTGCACGGTCTGATCGAACGACGGCCGATGGACATCTTCGACGATTTCGTGAAGACGGTGTTGGCCCCGCACGACGGTCGATGGGAGTACTACCCCCAACCTCTTGAGATCACCGACTCCTACGAGGCGCGCCGCTACGTCGTGCCGTCTGCCGGCGTCGACCTCTACGAGTACGACTGGTCGTTTCTGATGACGGGTCCTCGCTACGCCGGCGTCATTGCCTCTCTCGCGCGGATGTTCCTGCGCCGGCCCGCCCACGTGCCGGACCCGCTGTTCGGTATTTGGCGGTTGGCCTGGCTGGTCCTGATCGTCCCGCTCGCAGTGTTGCTGGGCGTCATGGTCATCGGGGGTTACTTCCTGCAAACCGGGGTGGCTGGGTGGATCGTTGGTCTGGTCACCAGCGTGGTGGTGTTGACCGTCGCACTGGCCGTGCTCCGTACGATGCCGCGGGCGTTGATTCGCAGCTTTCTGACGACCGGCTTCGTCAACGTCGCTCGGTATTTCGATCTGCTGGCACCGGAATCGCATGTGGTCCGCCGGGCGATCCGCGGCGGCCTCGTCGACCTGCTGTACACGCTGCAACACGGCAGTTATGCGCGGATTGTCGTGGTGGGGCACGGTATTGGTGGATACATCGCCTACGATGCACTGACGACGTCCTGGGCCGAGACCCACGAGCTGCGCGCGGTAGCGGCCGAGAGGCCGGCCAGCCTGAGTGCATTGGCGGGGCTCGAAGCGGCGGCGGATCGCGTGGTTGCCGAGCCGGACTCGGCGGGCGCACTCGACGAGTTCCAGACCGCACAGTTCGAGTTGTGGCAAGATCTGCGTGGGCAGGGAAACCCTTGGCGCATCACTGATTTCGTCACGATTGGGACCCCGATGGCCATGGCCGACTTCTTCGTCGGCCGTCCGCCGATTCTCGCCGGCCTGAGCCGGGCCGACGGTCGGCGACATGACTTGTTCGACAAGCTCACTCGCAGGGGTGTGGTGGTCCGGTGCCCACCACGATCGGAGGCGTTGCCGGTCGATGCGGTCGAGTCCGGGCCGGCGAATTACGGCTCGGCTGGTGTGCTGGGTGCGCAGTCGCCGTTCGCGGTGACTCGCTGGACCAACATCTGGTTTCCGGTGCGTCGCGGCAGCATTCGCGGTGATTGGTTCGGCGGGGTGCTGCGCCCGTTGTTCGGGCCGGGTGTCCGTGAGATCGCGGTGAGTGGCAATCTGCCCGAGCGGCTGCGACCGGGAGTGCCGCAGACCAAGTACTTCAAGTATCCCGACCGAGACGCCGAGGGCGATGTGGCGACCCTTCTCCGTGAAGCGCTTGCGCTGGAAGATCATTCGGGACTGGATGTCTCGGTGAACGCACCCGTGCCCGATCCCGCCGCGGTGGACCGCGTCGTGTACCGGTCTTGGCAACGCAGTATGTGATGGGGCGGACAATCGTCGTGCGAACCGGCTGCGCGATCTGTGCGGTCGCTGCAGTGCTGCTCGCCGTCATCGCGTGGAACGATCTGTACTTCACCGGTTTCCCCGACTCGCATCTGACCGACTACGACACGGCGGCCGAGGTGCCCAAACGGGTGCTGATGTGGGGGGAGTGGGGCTTCGTTCTTCTTTTCCTGCTCCTCGCGGTCGGGCCGATCAAGCCCAGGACCCGCGCCATCGGGCTGGTCGTCGGACTGATCGCACTCGTCATCGTCGGGATCGTCCAGTGGTATGGCATCCCTTGGTATTTCCTCACCCACCTCGGTCTCGACAACGGTATCGGTGGATAACTGGTCGTTTGTGCCAACGACCGCCGGGCTGACGTGTTACGTACACATGATGAGGAAAACTGCGCTCGTCAGCGCCGTAGCCGCCACCGTCATGTCGCTAGCGCCGGTCGCTCATGCGGATCGAGCCGAACCGCCGCCGCTGTACGGCTACTACAACCTGTCCATCGACTTCTCGAAGCAGACCTTCAATGGCATGCCCACGCCGATGAACCCGATCACGTTTCCGGTCCCGTTCACCACGCATTGCGATGTGAACGGCTGCGTGGCAACCATGGACAACTCCGACGACCATGCCCGCAACCCGGCCGCGCCCATGTCCTACGACTACCGGTGGACCGGTGACCGCTGGGCGACCAGCGGTCAGTATCCGTACTTCTGCGACCGCAACGACCCCAACAGCGTTGTGCAGGCCACTCGTTCGGACTTCTGGATGCCGAACCCGGATGGCAGCTTCTTCGGAGAGCGGACCCTCGTCGTCGGGGGAGCCGGCTGCCCGGGTGAAGGCCCCGGCACCCATGTGGTGCCGATATCGCTGACCCCGATGGATCCGCCGTCAGCGCGCTGATCTGCCCTTACCCGCAGCGGCCGGGCTCGACTTCGCGGTACTGCGGACTTTCGCCGCCGTGGTGGTGCTCTTGCCGGCGGCGACCCGCTTGGAGCTCGCCACACCACGGCCGGTCGGCGTAACGAGGCCGCTGGCAGGCTTGGCCACCCGCGCCCGAACCGACGCGGCGCTGCTGGCGCACTGCTGGCCCGCGAAGCAGACCGGGAATTTCGGCACTCGCGGGATGCGCAGGAATCTCAGCCCCGGATTGACGGTATCGGCGAAGCCGTTCCAGGCGTATGCGGTCGCGGCGAACGCGACGACGAGGCCGCTGAGTCCGATCGCGGCAAGGCCGGGGCCGGCCCCGAGGCCGAGACTGTTCAAGTATGTGAGGATCTCCGCGGCGAATGCGAGGAAATCCGGGGGCGCGGTGTCGTTGGCGGTCTGGTTCGTTGCCGGTGGTGTGGGCGCCGGGGTGAGGTCGGCGGTGGTGACGGAGAAGAGCTGGACCGCTTGCACTTCGACGCGGGGGACCGGAACAGTCGGTGCGGGTGGTGGCGCCGTCACCAACCCCAGCGTGAGGATGCCGGCGCAGGCGGCGGCGGTATACGGACGAGCAGCTGTCTTCGGCAACCTTGAGCGCATCATGGCGCAACGATCATGACATCACTTGCGCGTTCGTCAATACGACTTCGGCGGTTTGGCCGCAACCGGAATCGGACATCATGGGACGGTGAAACTGCTACCCACACCCGACGTCGCACTCGCCGACTCCGATGTCGAAGACGCGCTGGGGCGGGCCGTCGCGGTGATCAATCCGCTGCTGGACGTGCTGTGGGGGACAGATCCGTTCGGGCTCAAGCGGCAGAACCCGCCGAATGCCGTCTCCTGGGCGCTCAACGCCGCCGACATCCCGGGCACCCTCGCGTGGGACGAGCTGACCGTCGACGAGCGGATCAGCTGGTGGGTGTGGCGGGTCGGGGCGCTGAACACCGTCGTGGTGGCGTTTCCCGGCGTGCTGGGCGTCATCGGGCGGCGACTGCCGATTCAGGATCTGCTCGGGTTCGCCAGCCAGGCCATCGTGCTGATCGCGGTCACCCGGGAATTGGGTGTCACCGATCATCGGCTTCAGGTCCAGCTGCTGGCCTCGGTGTTGTGCGGGCGGGATCTGTCGGCCGGCGTCGTCGACGGGCATCCGCCCGTGAGCATCGCATTCACACCGCGGGGGATCGCCTCGGCCCTGTGGAAGCTGGTTGCGGTGTTCGACGCCATCGGCGACGAGCTCGCGAAGCGGCCGCACCCGCGGGCCCCGTTCCGGTACATCGCGATGCTGCCCGCGGTCGGTGCGGTGGCCTCGTACCTGGGCGAATGCGGTGCGTTGTCCCGGGCCGCCGAGGCCGGACGGCGCTGGCTTGAACAGCAAAAACCGCCCACGTTGGGCGGTTCGTGAGAGCGGGCGACGGGAATCGAACCCGCGTAGCTAGTTTGGAAGACTAGGGCTCTACCATTGAGCTACGCCCGCGTGCTTACGCGAGCCCAAATGTACCGGCCGACGTCAGCAAATCCGAATCGGCCCACCTGAAAGCGCATCGTCGAGGGTCGATTGCCGCTGAACAGGCTCCTGCCCGTAGGATTCGGGCGCGAGAAAGACAGCACCGGGGTGTAGCGCAGCTTGGTAGCGCATCCGCTTTGGGAGCGGAAGGCCGCAGGTTCAAATCCTGTCACCCCGACACGCCCAATAACGTCCCAGACGAGAAGACGATCGACCCGAGGAGTACCGCAGTGAAGAGCACCGTCGAGAAGTTGAGCCCGACCCGGGTTCGCATCAACGTGGAGGTGCCCTTCACGGAATTGCAGCCCGACTTCGACCGCGCATACAAGGCGCTCGCCAAGCAGGTTCGGCTGCCCGGCTTCCGGCCCGGCAAGGCCCCGGCCAAGCTGCTCGAAGCCCGCATCGGTCGCGGCGCCGTGCTGGAGCAGGTCGTCAACGACGCGCTGCCGGGCCGCTACAGCGAGGCCCTGGTCGCCACCGAGCTGAGCCCGCTGGGCCAGCCCGAGATCGAGGTCACCAAGATCGAGGACGGCGAGGAACTCGTCTTCACCGCCGAGGTCGACGTCCGCCCCGAGATCGAGCTACCCGACCTGAGCGCCCTGAAGATCTCGGTGGAGCCCATCGAGATCAACGACGACGAGGTCGACGCCGAGCTCGAGTCGCTGCGCGCCCGCTTCGGCACCCTCAAGGGCGTCGAGCGTCCCGCCCAGACCGGTGACTTCGTCTCGATCGACCTGTCGGCCACCGTCGGCGGCGAAGAGCTGCCCGACGCCGCGACCGAGGGCCTGTCCCACGAGGTCGGCTCCGGTCAGCTCATCGAAGGTCTCGACGACGCGATCGTCGGCTTGGCCGAGGGCGAGTCGAAGGTGTTCACCACCAAGCTGGCCGCCGGCGAGCACGCCGGTGAGGAAGCCGAAGTCACCGTCACCGTCAAGTCCATCAAGGAGCGCGAGCTTCCCGAGGCCGACGACGAATTCGCGCAATTGGCAAGCGAATTCGACACCATCTCCGAACTGCGCGAGAACCTCGTCGAGCAGGTGAAGCGGGTCAAGCGCATCCACCAGGCCGAGAAGATCCGCGACAACGCGCTCGAGCTGCTGCTGGAGACCACCGAGGTGCCGCTGCCGGAGGCGATCGTGCAGGCCCAGGTCGACCAGACCGTGCACAACGCGATCCACGGCCTCGACCACGACGAGGACAAGTTCGCCGAGCAGCTCGAAGCCGAGGGCAGCTCGCGCGAGAAGTTCGACACCGAGACCCGTGAGGCCGCCGAGAAGGCCGTCAAGACCCAGCTGCTGATGGACGCCATCGCCGACGACCTCGACATCCAGGTCGGCCAGAACGACCTGACCGAGCGGCTGGTCCTGATGTCGCGGCAGTACGGCATCGAGCCGGCTCAGCTGCTGCAGGTCCTGCAGCAGAACAATCAGTTGCCGGCCATGTTCGCCGACGTGCGCCGCGGTCTGACCGTGGCCGCGGTGGTCGAGGCCGCCACCGTCACCGACACCGACGGCAACGTCGTCGACACCGCCGAGTTCTTCGGCCCGCCGGCCGAGGACGCCGAGGACGCCGAGGACGATGAGGCCATCGAAGGCGACACGGCCGACACGGCCGACGAGGCCGAAGAGGCCGCTGAGCAGCAGGCCGACAAGGCCGAGTAACGCCGACAGCGAAAGCGCACTCGTCAGGGAGTGCGCTGCGCGCTGCGTTGGTTAGGGTCGGGTAGAACGAAGTCCGTAGAAAGCAGGTATCAAGTCGTGACTGAAATGCGTTCGGGCATGCCAGGGCTGAACCTTTCCGACTCGGTGTATGAGCGGTTGCTCGCCGAGCGCATCATCTTCCTGGGCTCCCAGGTCGATGACGACATCGCCAATCGGCTGTGCGCGCAGATCCTCCTGCTCGCGGCCGAGGACCCGACCAAAGACATCTCGCTGTACATCAACTCGCCCGGCGGCTCGATCAGCGCCGGTATGGCGATCTTCGACACCATGGTGCTCGTGCCGTGCGACGTCGCCACCTACGCCATGGGCATGGCGGCCTCGATGGGCGAGTTCCTGCTCGCCGCCGGCGCCAAAGGCAAGCGCTACGCGCTGCCGCACGCCCGCATCCTGATGCACCAGCCGCTGGGCGGCATCACCGGTGGCGCGGCCGACATCGCGATCCAGGCCGAGCAGTTCGCGCTCATCAAGAAGGAAATGTTCCGGCTCAACGCCGAGTTCACCGGCCAGACGATCGAGCGCATCGAAGCCGACTCCGACCGCGACCGCTGGTTCACCGCCCAGGAAGCCCTGGAATACGGCTTCGTCGACCACATCATCACCCGCGCCCACTTCAACGGAGGGTCCAATGCCTGATTACACAGATTCGCGGCTCGCACCGCAGGGGCGTTACATCCTTCCCTCGTTCGTCGAGCACTCCAGCTGGGGTGTGAAGGAATCCAACCCGTACAACAAGCTGTTCGAGGAACGCATCATCTTCCTCGGCGTGCAGGTGGACGACGCGTCGGCCAACGACATCATGGCCCAGTTGCTGGTGCTGGAGTCGCTGGATCCCGACCGCGACATCACCATGTACATCAACTCGCCGGGTGGCTCGTTCACCTCGCTGATGGCGATCTACGACACCATGCAGTACGTGCGCGCCGACATCCAGACGGTGTGCCTCGGTCAGGCCGCCTCAGCAGCCGCGGTGCTGCTGGCCGCCGGTACGCCGGGCAAGCGCCTGGCCCTGCCGAACGCACGCATCCTCATTCACCAGCCGTCGCTGGGTGGCGTCATCCAGGGTCAGTTCTCCGATCTGGAGATCCAGGCCGCCGAGATCGAGCGGATGCGGACCCTGATGGAGGAGACGCTGGCCCGCCACACGGGCAAGGATGCGGCCGTCATCCGCAAGGACACCGACCGGGACAAGATCCTCACCGCGGCGGATGCCAAAGAGTACGGGATCATCGACACGGTTCTGGAGTACCGGAAACTGTCGGCCCAGAACGCCTGATTGCGGCGATGTCTGCCGGGCTCACCCGGCAACATCCGCCGATGATGTTCGCGCCCGCCGCGGCCCACTGGGTCGCGGCGTTCGCGTCGAAGGCGCCGGTACCGGTCCAGGTGCGGCGCGGGCCGTTCCACTGTTCACCGCTGTTCGGGTAGACGATCACCGGTTTGCCGCTGACGCGGCGGGCCACCGCGATGGCGCCGAGCACGTCGGCCGGTGCGCTGCAGTTGACCCCGACGGCGACGATCGCGGGGACGTCGGCGGCCACCGCGAACGCCTGCTCGAGCGGTTGGCCGGCCCGGGTGTGCCCGCCGGCGATCGTGTAGCTCAGCCACGCCGGGAGGCCGAACTCGCGGACCAGTCCGGCCAGCGCTTCGGCCTCGTCGATGTCGGGCACCGTTTCCAGGGCCAGGACGTCGGGCTGCGCGGACACCAGGACCTCCAGCCGGGGGCGGTGCCAGTCGGCCAGCTGGGCGACGCTCAGGCCGTAGCGACCCTGGTATTCCTCGCCGTTGGCCAGGGCCGCGCCATAGGGCCCGACGGACGCCGCGACCCAGCCGCCGGCGTCGACGTTGTCCCGCGCCGTCCTGGCCAATTCGACGCTGCGGACCAGGAGCTGCTCGGCTTCGCGCCGGGCGAATCCGCGCTCGGCGAAACCGTCGAACGACGCCTGGTAGCTAGCGGTCGTCGCGATATCGGCCCCGGCGCGGTAAAACGCCTCGTGAACGGCCACGATCTCGTCCGGGGAGTCGACGAGCAACCGGGCCGACCACAGGTCGTCGGACAGGTCGTGCCCACGGGCTTCCAGCTCAGTGGCCAGCCCGCCATCGGCAATCAGGACGGTATTGTGGGGAACGGCGAACACCACGACGCAACTCTACGTTCGGCCTGGCTCAACGGCTCGATATGGTCACGGCGGCGACACGCCAAAAACACAGCTAAGCGTTCCGAGGCGACGTGAGCCGCGTCAGGGGATATGTTCACCATCACGCACGAATACCACTGACGCGATTCGGCTTTATCTGTCGCACCGTGGCAGAGCAAGCGGGTAGCGTCGGGACAGACACCGACACTGACTGACTGGCAACATCGAAGACCCGGCGAAGGAAAGTAGGACCCCACCACCATGGCGCGTATCGGAGACGGCGGTGACCTGCTGAAGTGCTCGTTCTGCGGTAAGAGTCAGAAGCAGGTGAAGAAGCTCATCGCCGGCCCCGGCGTCTATATCTGCGACGAGTGCATCGATCTGTGCAACGAGATCATCGAGGAGGAGTTGGCCGACGCCGACGACGTCAAACTCGATGAGCTGCCCAAGCCCGCCGAGATCCGGGAGTTCCTGGAGAGTTACGTGATCGGCCAGGACACCGCCAAGCGCACGCTGGCCGTTGCGGTCTACAACCACTACAAGCGAATCCAGGCGCAGGAAAAGCACCGGGACTCCCGTTCCGAGCCGGTGGAGCTCGCCAAGTCCAACATCTTGATGCTCGGCCCGACCGGCTGCGGCAAGACCTACCTGGCGCAGACGCTGGCCAAGATGCTCAATGTGCCGTTCGCCATCGCCGATGCCACCGCCCTGACCGAGGCCGGCTACGTCGGTGAGGATGTCGAGAACATTCTCCTCAAACTGATCCAGGCCGCCGACTACGACGTGAAGCGGGCCGAGACCGGCATCATCTACATCGACGAGGTCGACAAGATCGCCCGCAAGAGCGAGAACCCGTCGATCACCCGCGACGTGTCCGGTGAGGGTGTGCAGCAGGCGCTGCTGAAGATCCTCGAGGGCACGCAGGCGTCGGTCCCGCCGCAGGGCGGGCGCAAGCATCCGCATCAGGAGTTCATCCAGATCGACACCACCAACGTGCTGTTCATCGTCGCGGGTGCGTTCGCCGGGCTGGAGAAGATCGTCTCCGACCGCGTCGGCAAGCGCGGCCTGGGTTTCGGTGCCGAGGTGAAGTCCAAGGCCGAGATCGACACCCAGGACCACTTCGCCGAGGTGATGCCCGAGGATCTCATCAAGTTCGGTCTGATCCCGGAGTTCATCGGCCGTCTGCCGGTGGTGGCCTCGGTGACCAACCTGGACAAGGAATCGCTGGTGCAGATCCTGTCCAAGCCGAAGAACGCTCTGGTCAAGCAGTACACCCGGCTGTTCGAAATGGACGGCGTCGAGCTGGAGTTCGCCGACGACGCGCTGGACGCCATCGCCGATCAGGCCATCCACCGCGGCACCGGTGCCCGCGGCCTGCGCGCGATCATGGAAGAAGTTCTGCTGCCGGTGATGTACGACATCCCCAGCCGCGACGATGTCGCCAAGGTCGTGGTGACCAAGGAGACCGTCCAGGACAACGTCCTGCCGACGATCGTGCCGCGCAAGCCGGCTCGCCCCGAGCGTCGCGACAAGTCCGCTTAGTTCTGCTGCGCGAGCAGACGCAAAGGCCCCCTATGACACGGCGTGTCGGGGGGTTTTGCGTCCGCTCGCGCGCTCGGCGATCACCTCGTCGACCAGCACGGCGATTTCGGCGACGCCGTCCCGTTGGGCGAATGCCGTCTGAAGATTGCGCGCACAGCTTCGGTAATGCGGGTTGTGCAGCACCGCACCGATCGCGTTGCGCAGCGCCCGGGGTGTCGGCGTACCGGTCCGCAGGTTGATGCCGGCGCCCGACCAGCCCACCCGTGCGGCCACTTCCGGCTTGTCCTCGGTGTCACCGGCCACTACCAACGGCACGCCGGCGCACAAGGCCCGCTGAACGGCCCCGTATCCGGCGTTGCTCACCATGACGTCCACCTTCGGCAGCAGGACGTCGTGCGGAATGAATTCGGCGACATAGGTATTCGACGGCAACGGAATCTTGATATCGGAGACGTCGCGGCCCCCGGTGGTCGCGACGACGACGACGTCCTCACCGCGCAGCGCTTCGATGGTCGGCTCCAGGAGCCGGCCCAGGTCGGCGTTGTCGACGGTGCCCTGGGTGACGTGAACGACCGGCCGATCGCCGTTGAGCTCATGCCACCACGACGGCTGCCGGAAGCGTTGCGCCGGAAGCGGATGCACCGCACCGACATAGCGCACCTGCGCCGGCAGATCGCTGCGCGGATAGTCGAACGCCGGTACCGTAGGCACGATGTAGCGATCGGCCAGCAGGCCGGCGTCCAGAATGAACACCGGCAGCCGTGGTGCGTTCATCGCATCCAGCATGCGGTTGGCCGCTCGGTGCGACGGGCCCAGCAACACCTTGTGGGACAGCCCGGTGAGCGTCCGATTGCGCACCCGGCCAAGTGGTCCGGCGGCGGGCAGCATGCCCAGCCCGGCGGGTCCGGTGTCGCGGCTGGCGATCATCAGCGGCATCGGGGTGAATGCCAACACCGGCGGCCAGCCGGCCCGAGAACCCACCAGGAACGGCACGATGCCGAGGAAGGCCGAATCGACGATCACGGCGTCGAAGCGGTTGTGTGCGAACAGTTCGGTGAGGATCTCTGCCTGGCGGGGCATGGGGCCGACGAAGAATTCGGTGATGTCGAAGTTGAGTTTCTTCAAGCCGCTCAATTCGGCGCGTTCCGGGCATTCGTCGACCTGGCCGTCGGCGAGGTCGGCCTCGGGCGGCAGCGGGTGAAGCCGGGCGCCGCAGGCATTGACCTTCGCCGCGTGTCGCGCCGAGGTCAGCACGGTGACCTTGTCACCGCGATGAGCGAGCCCACCGGCTATGGCCAGCAGCGGTGTGATGTGCCCGGCCGCAGACAGTCCCGCAATCAGAATTTCCGCCATCGTGCTCCCAATCGTCCGGTGAATGATCGGGATTGATGCTCGCCGCGGCGGGCTCGCCCGGCTTGGAGGTTTCATGGAGATTTCGTGGAGATTTGGGGGCAGTACCATCGCCGTATGGAGAGACTTCGCAATCGGTCCGCCGTGGCTGCACTGGTTTTGACCGTCGGCGTGTTCGGCATGACGACGGCGTGCGGCAACAAAGAAAAAGAAGCACCGTCGTCGACCACGACCAGCACCACGACGCCGGCCAGCAGCAGTGTGGCACCGCCGCCGGCCCCGACCGAGAAGGGCTCGGACGGCGGCGGGCCCAACAGCTTCTCGCCGACGGTGAAGGCGCCACCGGCGCCGACCGCGATACCGGGCGACAACTGACGATCGGCCGCTAATGCTGGATGCGGTCGGCCCTGCTGTAGACGTTCATCGACTCGCCGCGCAGGAAGGCCACCAACGTCAGGCCTGACTGTGTGGCCAGGTCGACGGCCAGCGAGGAGGGCGCGGACACTGCGGCGAGGACCGGAATACCGGCCATCACCGCCTTCTGAGTCAGCTCGAAGGACGCCCGGCCGCTGACCAGGAGGACGGTACCGCCGAGTGGGACGCGATTGGCCTCCAACGCCCAGCCGATCACCTTGTCAACGGCATTGTGCCGGCCGACGTCCTCGCGAACGGCCAGCATCGTGCCGTCGACGCCGAACAAGGCTGCGCCGTGCAGTCCGCCGGTGCTGGCGAAAACCTTTTGCGCCGAACGCAGTTGCGCGGGCATCGCGGTCAGCACCGAGGACGTGACGGTCGACGGGTCGTCGCCGGGGGAGTGACGGCTCGTCAACCGGACCGCGTCGATCGAGGCCTTACCGCACACCCCGCACGACGAGGTGGTGTAGAAGTTGCGGGTGACGTCGACCTCGGGCATCGGGACGTCGGGGTGCAGCTTCACGTCGAGCACGTTGTAGGAGTTGGTGCCGTTGTCATCCGCGCCGCGGCAGTAACGCACGGTGAGCACATCGTCGCGGCGGGCGATAACGCCTTCGGTGAGCAGAAACCCTTGTGCCAGTTCGACATCGGAGCCGGGCGTGCGCATCGTGACGCTCAGCGGCGTGCCGTTGACCCGGATTTCCAGCGGCTCCTCGACGACCAGGGTCTCGGCGCGTTCGGTGGTGGCGCCGTCGTTGACGTGGCTGGCCCGCCGCCGCGAGGTCACCCGTCCCATGCTGTGCCGCTTTCCTGTCCGCCGCGTTCGAGCCTGATCACGACCGCCTTCGAAACCGGGGTATTCGACTTGGCTGCAACGTGATCCAACGGAACCAGGGGATTGGTCTCGGGGTAGTAGGCGGCGGCGTTGCCGACCGGGGTGGAGTAGGGCACCACCAGGAAGTCCTCGGCGCGGCGCTCCTGTAGCCGACCGTGGCCGTCGGTGAACTCCGAGATCAAGTCGACGCGGTCACCCTCGGCGAGCCCGAGAGACTCGATATCGGCGGGGTTGACGAAGATGACCCGGCGGCCGCCCTTGACCCCGCGATAGCGGTCGTCGAGCCCGTAGATGGTGGTGTTGTACTGGTCGTGGCTGCGCAATGTCTGCAGTACCAGCCGTCCCGGCGGCACCGGTACCCAATTCAGTTCGTTGACCGCGAAGTTCGCCTTGCCGGTGACGGTGGGGAACTCGCGGGAATCCCTTGGCGGGTGCGGCAATTGGAATCCATCGGGCTGACGGACGCGGGTGTTGTAGTCGGCGCAGCCCGGGACCACCGCGGCGATCGCGTCACGGATGGTGTCGTAGTCGCCTGCGAAAGTCTCCCACGGAACGGGATGGTCGGCTCCGAGCACGGTGCGGGCCAGCTGGCAGATGATGGCGACCTCGCTGCGGACCTCGTCGCTCGGCGGAGTCAGGCTGCCCCGCGACAGGTGCACCATCGACATCGAATCCTCGACGGAGACAACCTGTTTGCGGCCATTTACCAGGTCGCGGTCGGTGCGGCCCAGGGTGGGCAGGATCAACGCGGTGCGGCCGTGCACCAGGTGGCTGCGATTGAGTTTGGTGGAGACCTGGACAGTCAGCGCGCAATTGCTCAGTGCGGCCTCCGTCACCGCGGTGTCGGGGGTGGCCGAGGCGAAGTTGCCGCCCATGGCGAAGAACACCGACGCCCGCCCGTCGCGCATCGCCCGGATCGCGTCGACCGTGTCATAGCCGTGCTTGCGGGGACTGATGATCCCGAACCGGTTGTCCAGTGCGGTCAAGAACGTCTCGGGAACCTTCTCCCAGATCCCCATCGTGCGGTCGCCCTGCACATTGGAATGACCACGCACCGGACACACTCCGGCGCCGGGCTTTCCGATCATTCCGCGCAGCAGCAGCAGGTTGGTCATCTCGGCGATCGTGGCCACCGCGTGAGTGTGCTGGGTGATGCCCATCGCCCAGCAGACGATGGTGCGCTGTGAGCCTGCCAGCATGCCCGCGACCCGGTCCAACTGCTCACGCGCGATGCCGGTGGCTTCGGTGACGGTGTCCAGGTCGACGGCGCGGGCATCGGCGAGGTACTCGTCGAATCCGTGGCAGTGCGCGGCGATGAACTCGCGGTCGATCACGCTGCCGGGGGCGCGGTCCTCGGCCTCCACCAGCAGCCGGCCCAGCCCTTTGAACAATGCCAGGTCCCCGCCGATGCGGATCTGCACGAACTCGTCAGCGATCGGCACCCCATGGCCGACAACGCCATTCACCTTCTGCGGATCCTTGAACCGGATCAACCCGGCCTCGGGCAGCGGGTTGACCGCAATGATCTTGGCCCCGTTGGCTTTCGCCTTCTCCAGCACCGACAGCATCCGCGGATGGTTGGTACCCGGATTCTGACCGGCGATGACGATGACGTCGGCGTACTCGATGTCGGCCACGGTCACCGAGCCCTTGCCGATGCCGATGGAATCGATCAGCGCGGTGCCCGACGATTCGTGGCACATGTTGGAGCAGTCCGGCAGGTTGTTGGTGCCGAAGCTGCGGACCAGCAACTGGTAGAGGAACGCCGCCTCGTTGCTGGTGCGCCCCGAGGTGTAGAACACCGCCTCGTGCGGGGAGCCGAGTCCGCGGAGATGCTCGGCGATCAACCGATAGGCGGCGTCCCAGCCGATCGGCTCGTAGTGTTGCTCGCCGGGCCGTAGCACCATCGGATGGGTGAGGCGGCCCTGCTGGGACAGCCAGTATTCGGGCTTGGCGGCCAGTTCGGCCACCGTGTGGCGGGCGAAGAAGTCTCCGGTGACGCGCCGCTTGGTGGCCTCCTCGGCCACTGCCTTGGCGCCGTTCTCGCAGAATTCCGCCAGCTTGCGGCCGCCGTGCTCCTCGGGCCAGGCACAGCCCGGGCAGTCGAATCCGTGGCGTTGGTTGAGCCGCGACAGGGTCGCCATGGTCCTGGCGGGACCCATCTGCTCGAGGGCACGCTGCATGGTGACGACGACGGCCTTCACGCCGGCGGCCTCATCCTTGGGTGGGCCGACGTGTACCGCGTGCTCGTCGTAGGGGACCGGGACGTCTTTGGCATTCGCCATCTGTCCAATCTAAACCTCGGAATCGGCGGCCCACACCCGATACCAGGGGTTGGTAATCGGTATTTGACATGCGGTGATAGCTCACAGCTATCGTCGATCGGTGGCGAACGACGTGCTGCTGCGGCATCTGGACTACCTGTTGGCCCTCGCCGCCGAGCGCCACTTCGGCCGCGCGGCCGCGCGCTGCCACATCACCCAGCCGACGCTCTCGGTGGCGATCCGCAGACTGGAACGCGACCTGGGCATCGTGATCGTGCAACGCGGCCGTCGTTTCGAGGGGTTCACCGAGGAGGGGCAGCGGGTCGTGGCATGGGCCCAGCGCATCATCGCCGAACGTGACGAGATGTTCGCCGACCTCGAGCGGATGCAGGGGCGACTGACGGTGACCGCAAGGCTGGGTGCGATTCCGACGGCGGTGCCCGCGAGCCCGTTCATCACCGCCGAGTTCCTCTCTCGCAACCCCGCGGCGTCGGTGCGCATCGAGGCGTTGTCGTCGCGGGAGATCGCCAGGCGATTGGCGGATTTCGAGATCGACGCCGGGCTGACCTATCTGGATGACGAAGCGCTGCCCGGCACGCGGTCGGTCGAGTTGTACCGCGAGCGCTACGTTCTGGTGGCGGCCGCCGATGCTCCGGCGATGGACCGGCCGGAGGTGGCTTGGGCCGATGCCGCCGATCTGGAGCTGTGTGTGCTGACGACCACGATGCGCAATCGCCGCATTCTGGATGCCAACATGGCGGCCGAGGGCATCCATTACCGTCCTGCGGTGGAGGCGGATTCGGTGGACGCGCTGTACGCGCACCTGACGCATTCGCGACGGGCTACCATCGCTTCCACCGCATGGCTGCCGCAACTCGGTGTGCCGCAAGGGTTTACCGCCCGGCCGATGGTCAAGCACGGACCGAGCCCGGCGATCGGACTGGTCGTGCTCGATCGCGCCCCGGCCTCCATCGTCGCGGCAGCGCTGGCCGCGGTGGCCACGGACATCGACATCGCTGCCCGGTTCGACCGCTTCTGGAATGAGTCTGCTTACGCCTGAGGCGAATTCAGCGGGCCGACTTGGCAATGCCTTTGGTGCCGGCCGGGTGGGCGGCGCGCGTGGCGGCCGCCTGAGCCGAACTGCCGGATCGACTGCTGCCGACCGTGGCCCTGTGAGTAGCCGGGTGCCTCGGACGAGGGCCTGCGACGCCCGACGTCCGGGTGGCAGAGGTGGTTGCGCGCGTCGTGCTCGTATCGGTCTTGCCCGCCTTGTCGGATGCCTGGGCACCGCCCGAGGCGCGGACGCGCTCGGCCGCAGCGGGGGCCGCGATACTCGAGGCAGATGCGCCGGTCGCCACGCCCGCGATGTACTGCAGCACCGATTGGACCACGTTGACCATTGTGGCTATGCCCTTGCCCACAGCGGCCATCACGTCGTAGAGGCCGGCCTCGACGGCGGCGCCGAATCCATCCGAACCCGCTGCGGCTGCGGCGTTGAAGACGGCTACCACCACCGCACCCACCACCGGTATCACCGCCTCGGGAATGGCCGCGAGAACCGTCATCGCGCCGCCGATCACGGTGGGCGCCAACGCGATCATCGGGCCGATCTGGTCCAGAATCGGCGCGACCGGCGAGCCGGGACCGTCGCCGACCGGTGGGGACAGCAGCAGGCTGACGTTGACCATTGCCTCGCCCAGCGGGACGCCTTCAGCCAGTTGGTCGAGCAATGCCGTGTTGATGAACTGCATCGTCGCGGCAGAGTCTGGATTGAACGCGGCCAGCGCGGTCATGATCGCCAGGATCTGGGGCAGGCCGAACGGTACGTCACCGCCGGCGGCGGCAGCTGCCGAGGCCAGTGGGGAGTTGTTCCAGTGGACGCTGTCCACACTGGTGAGCTGGACCGTGCTCGTCCGCGTGGCGGCCGGCGAGAACAGCGGCGAATCAACGGGATTGAGTGTCGGTACGCCCGCCGCGATGACGGTGCATACCGCGACGGGTGCGACAACAGATGAACCGAACATAGTGCCCCCAAAAAGTTGAATCCAACACCTCCGTAATCTTGGTTATACGACTCATGGATCCTTGCTGGATAGAAATGACAGATTAAATTCATGATGCGTTTTGATGTATTTACATGCAGAGATGCGCTTAGCAATTCGCAATTGTTTGCTCGATTTGAGTTAGCGGGAACTTATCGCCGATCAGCCCCGCATTCTGGCGTTGACGCGGGCGTAACGAGTTTGGCATAAACGCGACCTAACGTGGGCCGGTCACATGCCCGCACCTCAGACGTGGGCATCTTGGGTGGAAGAGGAAAGTCAGTTGAGCGGAAACGCGGCCCGTCTCCAGGCGATCATCAATGTCGAGGCCTACGAGCCTCCTCCTATCAGCTTCGATCCGGGCGAGGCACCGGGCGAGATCTTCGGGTCGAACGTCTTCACGTTGGCGGAGATGCGGTTGCGGTTGCCCAAGTCGGTCTACAAGTCGGTGGTCGCGACGATCGAGAAGGGCGCAAAGCTCGACCCGGCAGTCGCCGACGCCGTCGCCTCGGTGATGAAGGACTGGGCGTTGTCGAAGGGCGCGACGCACTACGCGCACGTGTTCTATCCCATGACCGGGTTGACCGCCGAGAAGCACGACAGCTTCCTCGAGCCCGTGGGTGACGGCGCAACGCTCGCCGAATTCGCGGGTAAGACCCTGATCCAGGGCGAGCCCGACGCGTCCAGCTTCCCGTCGGGCGGCCTGCGCAGCACCTTCGAGGCCCGCGGGTACACCGGCTGGGACGTCACGAGCCCGGCCTACATCCTGGAGAACCCGAACGGCAACACGCTGTGCATTCCAACGGTGTTCGTCTCGATGACCGGTGAGGCGCTGGATTACAAGACGCCGCTGCTGCGCAGCCAGCAGGCCATGGGCGCCCAGGCTGAGCGCATCCTGAAGCTGTTCGGCCACAAGGATTTCGACCACATCGTGTCGTTCTGCGGGCCGGAGCAGGAGTACTTCCTGGTCGACCGCCACTTCTTCCTGGCGCGCCCCGACCTGATCAATGCTGGCCGTACGCTGTTCGGTGCGAAGCCGCCCAAGGGCCAGGAGTTCGACGACCACTACTTCGGCGCCATCCCGGACCGGGTGCTGGCCTTCATGATGGATACCGAGCGGGAGCTGTTCAAGCTCGGCATCCCGGCCAAGACCCGCCACAACGAGGTCGCGCCAGGCCAATTCGAGATCGCACCGATGTTCGAGCGGGCCAATATCGCCGCCGACCATCAGCAGCTGCTGATGACGACGTTCCGCAACATCGCGAAGAAGCACGGTATGGAGTGCCTGTTCCACGAGAAGCCGTTCGCCGGCGTCAACGGTTCGGGCAAGCATGTGAACTTCTCGATGGGCAACGCGCAGTTCGGCAGCCTGCTGGTGCCGGGTGACACCCCGCACGAGAACGCCCAGTTCCTGGTGTTCTGCGCCGCGGTGATCCGGGCCGTGCACAAATACGGTGGCCTGCTGCGCGTTTCGGTGGCGTCGGCCACCAACGACCACCGGCTCGGTGCCAATGAGGCACCCCCGGCGATCATCTCGATCTTCCTCGGCGATCAGCTGGCCGACGTGTTCGACCAGATCGCCAAGGGCGCGGCCACGTCGTCGAAGGGCAAGGGCACCATGATCATCGGTGTCGACACGCTGCCCGAGCTGCCGACCGATCCGGGCGACCGCAACCGCACCAGCCCATTCGCGTTCACCGGCAATCGGTTTGAGTTCCGTGCGCCGGGTTCGGGCCAGACCATCAACGTGCCGATGATCATCCTCAACACGATCATGGCCGACTCGCTCGACTACATGGCGACCGTGCTGGAGAAGGCGGTCGGCGATGGCGAGGACTTCGACGGTGCCGTCCAGAAGCTGCTCACCGAGATCATCACCGAGCACGGCGCCGTCGTGTTCAACGGTGACGGCTACTCGGAGAACTGGCAGATCGAGGCGGCCGAGCGCGGTCTGCCCAACCTCAAGACGACGCTCGACGCGATCCCACAGCTGGTGACGCCGGAGGCCATCGAGGTCTTCGAGAAGTACGGCGTTTTCAACGCGCGCGAGCTGCACAGCCGCGAAGAGGTTCGCTACGAGACGTATGCGCTGACCGTCAACGTCGAGGCCAAGCTGACGCTGGAGATGGGGTCGACGGTGATCCTGCCGGCGGCCGTTCGCTACCAGACCGAGCTGGCGCAGAATGTCGCCGCGCTGAAGGCTGCCGGGGTCGATGCGGACACCACGCTGCTGGCGACGGTGTCCGCGCCGATCGCGGAGCTGACCGCGGCACTGGCGGCGCTCAAGACCGCGCTCGGCGTCCACGGCGGCGATACCGGTAAGGAGGAGGCCGAGCATGCGGCGAGCCTGCTGCCCTTGATGGACGCGGTGCGTGCTGCCGCCGACACCCTGGAGGGCGTTGTCGCCGACGACCTCTGGCCGTTGCCGACCTACCAGGAGATGCTCTACATCCTGTGAGATAGCTGTGCATTGCCGGTGCCGGCGCCTCAGATATCTGGGGCGCCGGCATCGTCTTTGGTCCCCGAATAAAGACCTCCATATCGGCCACACCAGGGGCCGAAAGTCCCTGCTGCACGGCATTCTCGCGGCATATGTTTCGGCCATGACAGAACACGATCGCCACGCCGATGTACTCGCTGAGCTGAACCCACAGCATCGGGCCTTGCGGCAGATGATTCCCGAGGTATACGAAGGGTTCGGCGCGCTGAGTCGGGCGGCGATGGGCCAGGGTGCGGTCGAGGCCAAGATCAAGGAACTGATCGCGATGGTGATCGGAGTCGTTCAAGGCTGCGACGGATGCATCGCCTCGCACGCGCGCGCCGCAGTACGCGCGGGTGCCACCCGGCAGGAGGCGGCCGAGGTCATCGGTGTCAGCATCATGATGCACGGCGGCCCGGCGACGATCTACGGTGCGCGTGCCTACACAGCGTTCTGCGAGTTCGCTGACGGCACCGGCGGTCAGGCGTCGTGACAGGCCATGGCACGGTGCGTACCGTCGAGGTCTTTGCTGACGTCCTGTGTCCGTTCACCCACGTCGGGCTACGGACACTCGTCGACCGGCGCACCGAACGCGGCCTCACCGAACCGCGCCTGCGCATCCGGGCCTGGCCGCTCGAGCTGATCAACGGCAGCCCGCTTGATCGCCACCACGTTGCCGCCGAGATTTCGGCGCTTCGCGCGTCGGTGCGCCCCGACCTGTTCGGGGGCTTCTCCGTCGATGCATTCCCGCAGACGTCGATGACCGCCTATGCGCTGGCCGCTGCTGCGGACCGCGCGGGCGATCCTGTGCTGGTTGAAGAGGTCGGCTTGGCGCTGCGCACTGCACTTTTCGAAGAGGGGCTCGATATCGGTCGGCCCGACGTCATCGATTCACTAGCCGCTCGCTTCGGCCTCGCACCCCTGGATGCGGAGGCCACAGCTATTGCGGTCCAGGCTGATTGGGACGAGGGCCGCGCTCGCGGCGTCGTCGGCTCGCCGCATTTCTTCACCGAGGACGGTGGCGACTGGTTCTGTCCCGGTCTGGCCATCAGCCGCGACGACGTCGGCAACTTCATCGTTGCCTGGAAACAGGGTACGGATGCGTTCGTCGAACGCGTCTTCGGCTGATCCGATTCAGATGACGGTGCCGGCCGCGCCGTCGTCGCGAATCACCGGTCGTCCGCTCCGTTGCCACGCTCCCATGCCACCGGCCAGGTTGTAGACAGTCAGTCCGGCTGCCGCGAGTCTGCTTGCCGCCGCGCTGGATCGGCCTCCCGAGCGGCACACTGCCACGATCGGCACCATGGCCTCGAAGCTGCGCGCGTCCAGGTCGCCGAGTCGTACATGAACGGCGCCGGGAGCATGGCCTGCGGTCCACTCATCGTCCTCGCGGACATCGAGCAGGATGGCTCCGGACTTGTCGACAAGCGCCATCGCACCGGTCGGATCGACTTCCAATATCTCCATCACGCATCGCCTTTCACTCGGATCGCCGACTCGATCTGGTCGGCCGGAGCTTTCCGCGGCCGATATGCGGGGCGCGAGCGCACCTTCAGTGGCCACCAGAACCATGGACCCAGAAGCGCCGCGATGGAGGGGGTCATCAACGACCGCACGATCAGAGTGTCGACGAGCAACCCGATACCGATGGTGGCGCCACCCTGGCCGACGTTGAGCAGGTCGCCGGAGATCATGGATCCCATGGTGAAGGCGAACACGAGGCCGGCGGCGGTCACGACGCTGCCGGTGCTCCCCATCGAGCGGATGATCCCGGTGTTGATGCCGGCACCGATCTCCTCCTTGAAGCGGGAGACGAGGAGCAGGTTGTAGTCGCTGCCGACGGCCATCAGGATGATCACCGCGAAGGCGAGCACGATCCAGTTGAGTTCGATGCCTGCGATTCGTTCGAAGACGAGCACCGAGATACCGAACGCGGCACCCAGCGACAACACGATGGTTCCGACGATCACCAGTGACGCGACGAAGGCCCGGGTGATGACGAGCATGACCAGGAAGATCAGCGTCAGGGCGGCGAATGCGGCGATCATGGTGTCGTACTTCGCGCCTGACTGGATGTCCCGGTACGTCGCCGCAGTGCCGGTCAGGTACACCTTCGCGGTGGCCAGAGAAGTGCCTTTCACGGCCTCGTGCGCGGCGATGACCTCCTCGTCGACGGTCGAAATGCCTTCCTCGGTCGCTGGATCGACGTCGTGGGTGATGATGAGGCGCGCCGCCTTGCCGTCGGGTGACAGGAACAGCTTCAATCCCTTTTGGAAGTCGGGATTGCTGAAGACTTCGGGCGGTAGGTAGAAGTAGTCGTCACTCTTGGAAGCGTCGAAGGCCTCGCCCATCGCGGTCGCGGTGTCGGTCATCTGCTGCATCTGGTTGATGAGGCCACCGAAACTGCTGTGGATGGTCTGCAGCGTCTGCTGCATCGTGGTGGCCGTGGCGATGATGGGCCCGAACTGAGCGACCATCTGCGGGGCCAGCGTATCCATCTCCTCCATGCCGTTGACCACACCGTCCATGCCCCGCACCATCGCGTCCATGTCGCCGACCACCGTGGCCATGTTTCCGCTGAGGGCGTCCACACCGTCGACGGCGTCGAATGCCGACCGGATTCCCCAGCACGCCGTGATGTTGAAACAGTGCTGTTCCCAGTAGAAGTAGTTGCGGAACGGTCGCACCGCGTCGTCGAAATCGGCCAGGTGATCACGCATCTGGTCAACCGAGGCCTTCATGGTGTTCAGGTCATCGACCGTGCGGTGGGCGGTGTTGACCGTTCCATGAGCATCGTCGACCGTGCGGTGCATCGCGTCGGAGAACCTACTCATCAGGTTCTGCATCTCGGTCATGGACGCGATCATGGCGCCGAGATCGTCCGACATCGTCCGGATGTCGCCCACCCGCTCTTTCAGGAACTGCAGGTTCTGGGTGATCGGTACCGACTGCATGCCGACCTGATAGGGGATCGAACTGTGCGCGATCGGCGAGCCCAGGGGGCGGGTGATGCTCTGCACCATGGCAAGCCCCCGGATCCGGAACAGCGCCTTGGCAATCCGGTCCAGGACGATCATGTCGGTAGGGTTGCGCATATCGTGATCGGATTCGATCATCATGATGTCCGGGTTCAATCGTGCTGGGCTGAAGTGCTTTTCGGCCGCGGCATAGCCGACGTTCGCCGGGACATCCGCAGGCACGTAGAAGCGATCGTTGTAGCTCGTCTTGTAGCCGATCATCGCGAGGATGCCCAGCAGGATGACGGCAGTCGAAGCCGCCAGGATCGGCTTGGGCCAGCGGACCGCGGCGGTGCCGATCCGCCGCCAGCCCTTGGTCTTCATCGCACGCTTCGGCTCCCACAGGCCGAATCGAGTTGCCACCACCATGATGGCCGGTACTACGGTGAGCGCTGCGGCGACGACGACGATCAACCCGATCGCCGATGGATATGCCAGCGATTTGAAGTAGGCCAGCCGCGTCAGGCGCAGGCACAGCACGGCGCCGGCAATGGTCAATCCCGAACCGAGGATCACGTGACCGACGCCGTGGAATGCGGTGTAGTACGCCGATTCCGGGTCTTCGCCGTTCTGGCGCGCTTCTTGGTAGCGGCCGATGAGGAAGATCGCGTAATCCGTGCCTGCCGCGATCGCCAGTGCGGTCAGCAACGGCACGGAGAATGTCGAGAAGTCGATCAGCCGGATGTGCCCGAGTAGAGCCACCGCGCCACGCGCGGATCCCATCTCGATGCCGACGACGGCCAGGATCAGCAGCACGGTGCTGATCGAGCGGTAGACCAGCAGCAGCATGATCGTGATGACGATCATGGTGACCACCGTCATCTTGATCATGCTCTTGTCGCCGGTTTCGAGGGTGTCCGTCGTCAGCGGTGCGGGCCCGGTGACGTAGACCTGCAGGCCGGGCGGTGGCGGCGTGTCATGGACGATGCCGCGGACGGCCTCCACCGATTCGTTGCCTTCGGTGCTGCCCTGGTCGCCGGCGAGATTGAGTTGGACGTAGGCGGCCTTGCCGTCGCTGCTCTGGACACCGGCAGCCGTGATCAGATCACCCCAGAAATCGTGGACGTGCTGGACGTGTTTGGTGTCCCGTTCGAACTTCCCGATCAGATTGTCGTAGTACTGGTGTGCCGGTTCGCCCAGTTTCTCGTCGCCAACCAGCACAACCATCGCAATGCTGTCGGACGTTGATTCTTGAAACCTCTCGCCCATCTTCTTGGCGGCGATGACCGAGGGCGCGTCCTGCGGTGACATCGACACGGCGTTGTGTTTGCCGACCGTTTCGACCTGCGGCAGAAGGAGATTGAGCGCGGCGGTGATTGCTACCCAGATCAGGATGATCGGTACCGCGGCCACCCGGATCGTGCGGGGGATGAATGGACGCGTGGCGTGGTCGCTCATGCGGCTTTCTCCAGACAGAAGGTCTGGGCGTCGCGGCCCGCGGCGTGGTTCTCGTCGACCACCGTGTTGTTGACCAGGATTCGGCAGCCCAGTCCGTCACTGTCGCCCTGGGCGACCACATTGGCCAGCATCCCGGGGTCCGTGGTGGTGACGGTGACTGACCAAGGCAGGCTGGTGAAGCCGGCTTCCAGGGTTTTCCCGTTGACATCGAGATAACTGACCCGGCCGTTCGCTGCCTGCGGTCCGACGATCTCGTAGGTCACCCTCTTGGTGTTGAACGGGACGATGGCGTCCGCGTGCCCGGCTTCGGGCGCGAGGGGCTGATCGGTGTCAAAGAAAGTCCGTAGTCGGCCCACGACGGCCACCGCCGCCAACAGTGCAACAAGTACGACCACGACCACCCAGAACCGCTTCAACCAGTCGAATACCGACTGCATGCTCATCACTGGTGCCCTATCTCAGATGTGGTGGTCGATCCGATCTATGCGATCGATCGGCCTTCAGTCCCAAACCATACCCGGTGGGGTATGCAACCGACGCGGCAGCACTTGGGACTATACCATAGGGGGTATGGTATACACAGAGGCATGAGCCTATTGGCGCAGGGAGATGTGGCGGATATGAGTGAACAACGATCGCGGTGCGAGGCGGACTTGACCGCAACCCTCAACCGGCTGCGCCGTGCGCAGGGCCAGCTTGGCGGAGTGATCGCCATGATCGAGCAGGGGCGCGGTTGCAAAGACGTCGTCACGCAACTGGCGGCGGTGTCAAAAGCGTTGGACCGTGCCGGGTTCAGCATCATCGCCTCTGGTCTGCGGGACTGTATGGACGCGGCCGACGGCAGGGGCGCCAACCCGCAAGCATTGACCATCGAAGAGCTGGAGAAGCTGTTCTTGAGCCTGGCTTAGACCCAGGTCCGAATTGAAGGGAGTTCCCATGTGTCGTGCCGTCCGATGCCGCCTGTGCGGTAAGACGACCTGGTCGGGCTGCGGGATGCACGTCGACGCCGTCCGGCGTACCGTGCCTGCCGGTCAGTGGTGCGCTGGCCATTCGAGCGGCGAGGCTGCTCCATCCGCGCGCAAGAGTTGGTTCCGCAGGGGCAAAGGCGCGCAGCGCAACTCGTAAGTACGCACGATCGTGCGCAGAGCGAGCGGGAATCCGAGACTGTCAGGCCAGGGCCAAGAACAGGCGCTCCAATTCCGCCTCGGTCATCGGCGGATGATCGCCGTCATCGGTTGCTCCGATGGCGCACTCCCGCATCCCGGTGGCCACGATCTTGAATCCGGCGCGGTTCAACGCCTTCGACACCGCTGCGAGCTGCGTGACGACGTCTTTGCAGTCGCGGCCCTGCTCGATCATCCCGATCACCCCGGACAGTTGTCCATGGGCGCGCCGCAACCGGTTCAAGACCGCGGTCGCCGCCTCGTTGTCACCGTTCATCTGAAGTCCTTCGTTCGTCCGGTCTCGGATGATGCCGAATGGGGGCGTTTCGAGCGGTCCTGGTCACTTCGCGGCCGCTGCGACGTGGTGCTCGCGGACGAGCCGGCGCAGCGGGCAGAATCCATCTCGGTTGCAGGCGACGTACATTGCGCCCGCGGTCAAGGTCAGCACCGCGGCGCCTACGCCGACGGCTAGGTGGATCTCCTGCGCGAGGATAACCGAGGACATGGCTAATACGAACCAGCCGAACGCCTTTCGGAGTGCCTCGGGGTTGACCTTGGCGGTGACGCGAGCGCCGATGAGGGCACCCACCACGGCGGCGGCGGTGACCGCGAGCGCGACAGTCCAGTCGATGTGAACGCTGGAAAGGTATCCGCCCAGGCCGGCAAATGACTTCATCGCGATCACGACCAACGAGGTGCCGACGGCGACAGGCATTGGCAAGCCGCCCAGCAGCGCAAGGGCGGGCACCACGAGGAAGCCGCCACCGGCCCCGACGAGCCCGGTGACCAGACCCACGAGGAGTCCTTCGGCCAGGATCTTGGGCACGGGCATGCGGTGTGCGATGTCGGATGAGACGACGTTCTTGCGGCCACGCAGCATCGCGATGGCAGTGGCGATCATCATCAACGCGAATCCGATGAGCAGGACCGTCCCGGGAATGAACCGGGCAAGTACGCCGCCCAGATAAGCGCCGGCCATGCCGGCACCGCCGAAGATCAGTCCGGTGCGCCACTGCACGCGTCCGGCGCGCGCGTGCGAGACGGCGCCGACCGCGCTGGTCACGCCCACCACGAGCAACGACGTCGCGATGGCCTGCTTGGCGTCCATGCCCGCCACATAGGCGAGCAGGGGGACGGTCAGGATCGATCCGCCGCCGCCGAGCAGGCCCAAAGCGATGCCGACGAACACGGCGAGGGCAACGGTCAAGGCGATCATGTCGGTTACTCGGCTTTCTGGTTGGTGGGGTTGCCGACGAGTTGAGCCACCACGGTCTCGGCGTCACAGGCGGCGCCGCGGTTGTAGGGCAGCTTGGACAAGGCCATGCCCATCGCGCAGGTGTTGGTCAGGGCGGTCGCGGTCAACCCGCCGCCGATGGCGGCGGCGACCCACTTCAGTTTCGGGACCGCGATGCTGCTCAGGATGCTCGTCAACACGATCGAGCCGGCGACCAGGCGCACCTGGCGTTCGAGGTCCCAGCGCTGCGTACCGCGGTTGACTTCGAATCCCTTCGCCTGCCAGGCGGTGATGCCGCCGTCGAGGATGTGCACATTGTCCAGACCTGTGGCGCGCAGAGTCTCCTCGGCTTGTGCGGCCCGCTGGCCGGAGCGGCAAACCAACACGACGTCCTGATCGAGGTGGCGCACGATCTCGTCGCGGTGCTCGCGCAGCAGGTCCAACGGGACGTTGTAGGCGCCGGCGATGTGCGTGGTCTGGAACTCGCCCGGGGTCCGGACGTCGAGGACCCGCGGTGGCTCAACCGAGCTGAGGCGTTCGCGCAGGTCCTGCGAATCGATGGTGGCGGGAGCGGTCATGGGAAAGGGTCCTTCCGGAAGGCCGGTGGTGACGAAAGCCCCTAGGCGTGGATACCACCGGGGGTATGTAATGATGGCATCATAGACATACCTCCAGGGGTATTGTCAAGGACGGAATAAGATACCCCATAGGGTACTTGACATACCCATAGGGGTATGTGCCAGGATGGCACTACCACGTTATGAACAGAAAGAAGACGACGATGATCCTGCAGCAGTACTACCTGGACTGCCTGTCCCACGCTTCGTACCTGATTGGCGACGAAACCACCGGTCGCGCAGTTGTTGTCGACCCGCAGCGTGACGTGGCCGAGTATGTGGCCGATGCGAAGGAACAGGGTCTGACCATCGAATTGGTCATCGAGACGCATTTCCACGCCGACTTCCTGTCCGGTCATCTGGAGCTGGCGAAGGCCACCGGCGCGAAGATCGTCTACTCCGCAGTCGCGCAGACCGAGTTCGAGTCGATGGGCGTCGCCGACGGCGAGCGCTACTCGTTGGGTGATGTGACGCTCGAGTTCCGGCACACTCCCGGGCATACGCCCGAGTCTTTGAGCATCGTGGTCTACGAGCACGCCGACGACAGCGTTCCTTACGGCGTGATGACCGGCGACACGCTGTTCATCGGAGACGTGGGCCGGCCAGACCTGCTTGCCTCGATCGGCTTCACCCGCGAAGAACTCGCCGACAAGCTCTACGACTCGTTGCACGACAAGCTGATGACGCTGCCCGACGCGACCCGGGTGTATCCCGCGCACGGTGCCGGATCGGCGTGCGGCAAGAACCTGTCGACCGACCTGTGGTCGACGATGGGTGATCAGAAGGCGACGAACTATGCCCTGCGGGCCCCGGACAAGGCGACGTTCATGAGCCTCGTCACCGAGGGGCAGCCCCCGGCGCCCGGCTACTTCGTCTACGACGCGATCCTCAACCGTAGGGACCGTGAACTGCTCGACGAGACCAAGATGCCGACGGCGATGACCTACGAGCAGGTCCGTGCCGCGATCGACGGCGGTGCCGTCCTGGTGGACGGGCGCAACCCCGAGGAATTCGCGCAGGGACATCTGCGCCGTGCGATCAATATCGGACTCGAAGGTCGCTATGCCGAGTTCGCCGGTTCCGTGCTTCCCTCCGACGTCGACATCGTGTTGTTGACCGAGCCCGGCCAGGAACTCGAAGGTAAGAACCGGCTCGCCCGCATCGGTTTCGACCGGGTGATCGGCTACCTCGACAAGCCCTTCGAGGTGATGTTCGCCCACCAGGACGACGTCCAGGTGGCGTCGCGGTTAACAGCCTCGGCCTTCGATGAACGGGCATCACGCATTCCGGACCTGCAGATCGTCGATGTCCGCAACCCCGGGGAGGTCGAGGCCGGGTCAATCCCGAACGCGATTCCGATTCCCGTGGGCCAGTTGCCTGCCCGGCTAGGTGAGCTCGACGCTGAAAAGCCGACCGTCGTGTACTGCGCAGGCGGCTACCGGTCCTCGGTCGCTGCAAGCCTGTTGCGCCAGAACGGCTTTACCGACGTGAGTGACATCCTGGGCGGCTTCGGCGCCTGGGACGAAGCCCACCAGCACGCCTGATTACCCGAGGAGGACTGCCATCATGACCATTGCCGCCAAACACCAGATCCTCATTGTCGGCGGCGGAACCGCCGGCATCACGGTTGCCGCACGGATGCTCCGCAAGGGCTACACCGATGTCGCGGTCATCGAGCCGTCGAGCAAGCACTATTACCAACCGCTGTGGACACTGGTCGGTGGCGGTCAGGCGAAGGCGTCGACCACCGAGCGTGACGAGTCCTCGGTCATGCCCAAGGGTGCAACCTGGATCAAGAACGCCGCCAGTGCCTTTGATCCCGAAGGCAACACGGTGACGTGCGTCGACGGTTCGACCTACGCCTACGACGTGCTCGTCGTATGTCCAGGGATCCAGCTGGACTGGAATCGCACCGAAGGACTCGAGGATGCCCTGGGCCGTGACGGGGTGTCGTCGAATTACCGGTTCGACCTCGCGCCGCGCACCTGGGAGCTCATCCGCACGATGCGTTCGGGCACAGCTGTTTTCACCGTTCCCTCTGGCGCAATCAAGTGTGCGGGTGCCCCGCAGAAGATCGCCTACCTGGCGTCCGACTACTGGCGCAGGCAGGGAGTGCTCAAAGACATCGACGTCCACCTGGTGATGCCGGGGGCGCGACCGTTCGGGATTCCGGCGATCGCCGACAGCCTGGACAAGGTCATTGCGGACTACGGCATCACCTTGCACACCAACTCCGAGGTGACATCCGTCGACGCGGCGGCGAACAAGGTCGGCATCACCAGTGTCGCGGCCGGCGGCACCGACGCGATGCTGCCGTATGACGTGCTGCACGCCGTGCCGCGTCAGTCGGCGCCCGACTGGATCAAGTCCAGCCCGTTGTCGACCGGTGACGCAGCCGGTTACGTCGACATCGACAAGCACACCATGCAGCACGTGCGGTACCCGAACGTGTTCAGCCTCGGCGACGCCGGTTCGTCGCCGAACTCCAAGACCGGTGCCGCGATCCGCAAACAGGCCCCGGTGGTCGTCGACAACATCGATGCGTTCCTCAACCGCCGGCCGCTACCCGCGTCGTACGACGGTTATTCGTCGTGCCCGATCGTCACCTCGTCGCACGCGATGCTGCTCGCCGAGTTCGACTACGACCTGAAGCTGGAACCGTCGTTCCCCCTACTGAATCCGACGACGCCGCACCGGGCGTATTGGTACCTGAAGAAGTACGGGCTCCCGTTCATGTACTGGAATCTGATGCTCAAGGGCCTGGCCTAGCAATTCGACTGCGACACAAACGAAAGGACATCGCAATGACCATCAGCAACCTGACCGCCGCCGATTTCGAAATGACGGTGACCGAGAATCCCGTTGTGCTCATCGATTTTTGGGCGTCATGGTGCGGCCCGTGCCGCGCCTTCGCACCGGTCTTCGACCGTTCATCGGAGTCGCACCCCGACGTGGTCCACGCCAAAGTCGACACCGAAGCGCAGCAAGAACTCGCTGCGGCGCTGGGGATCCAGGCGATCCCGACGATCATGGCATTTCGCGACGGCGTCCTCGTCTACCGCCAGCCCGGTGCAATGCCGGCTGCGGCGCTCGAAGACCTGATCACCCGGATCAAGGAGCTTGACATGGCTGACGTGCGCGCCAAGATCGCCGCGAACTCCTGACCGGCCGGGAATGACCATCGGAGTCGCCCTCGCCCTCGGCGCTGTCATCGGCGTCCTGTTGGGACTGCTCGGCGGTGGTGGGTCCATCCTCGCGGTTCCCGCGCTGGTCTACGTGCTCGGGCTCGGAATCGAGCAGGCGATTCCGATGTCGCTGATCGTGGTCGGCACCGCGTCGGCGGTGGGTGCATTGCCCAAGATTCGCGCCCGGCAGGTGCAGTGGCGGCTCGCCGCGATCTTCGCGGCAGCCGGCATCCCCGCCACTTTCCTGGGCACCGCCATCGGACGACATCTACCCCAATCGGTTCTGCTCATCGGCTTTGCCGTGGTCATGGTGGTCGCGGGGATTCGACTGCTGCAAGACAACGGCGACACCGGCACTGCATGCAAGGTCGGCGATTCCGGCATCAACTGGCGCCGCTGCGCCCCCAGATCCATCCCGGCCGGGTTCCTTGTCGGTCTGCTCACCGGACTCTTCGGTGTCGGCGGCGGGTTCTTGATCATTCCGGCCCTGGTGCTGATGCTCGGGGTGGAGATGCCGATCGCGATCGGAACCTCGCTCTTGATCATCGTCGTCAACTCGGCGGCGGGGGTTGCCTCACATGTCAGCGTGGGCGGCATCGACTGGGCGATCACCGGCGCGTTCGTCGGCTCCGCCATCGTCGGTTCGTTGGTCGCCGGGCACCTCGGCATCCGACTCGACACCCGACGACTACAGCACTGGTTCGCCTACCTGGTGTTCGCCGTGGCCGGCTACGTGCTCATCGACACCATCTTCATCCACTAGATCGACCCGCAGCACCCGGCGTGCGAACAAGCGCCGGCTCGCGATGAGTTTGGGCGCGCGCGCCGGTCTGTACCTGCATGACAACCACTTACACCTTCGACGTCTTCGCCAGCCTCGACGGCTTCGGCGGCGTCAACGGTGGCGACTGGGGCGGCTACTGGGGTAAGCAGGGCCCCGAGTTGCTCGACCACCGACTGGCCCTGTACCAGGCTCCGCAGCGAATGGTGTTCGGCGCCAATACATATCGGACGTTCATCCAGCTCATAGACCTGGGCGACGAGGCGTCGGTGAACGATCTCTGGGTCACCCGGATGCGCCAGCTGCCTGCGACGGTGGTGTCGACGACGTTGCGGGCGCCGTTGGACTGGCCGGACGCGACCGTGGTGAGCGGCGATGCCGTCGACGTCGTCGCCCAGCTCAAGAAGGAATCCGACGTGCCGTTGCGCTCGCACGGCAGCCTCTCGATGAACCGGGCGCTGATGGCCGCCGGTCTGGTCGACGTGGTCCAGGTGACCATCTTCCCCGTCATCACCGGTCAGACCGGCGACGACCCGCTCTTCGCGGGTGCGGCCGACTTCGACCTCGAGCTGATCGAAGCGCGAACCCTGGACGGCAATATCCAAGAGCTCAGCTACCGGCCGACGCTGCACCCTTCAGGTGCTCGCTGAAGAACGCCAGGATGCGCTGCCAGGCGTCTTCGGCCTCGGGCTCTGAGTAGGCCAGCCCGGCGACCCGTTCGATGACCTTCAACGGCCCCGGGGTCGGGAATTGATTCATGAACGAGTGCCCGACTCCTGGATACTCCTTGACGTCGCGCACGACGCCGCCCGCGGCGAGGATGTCTTCGAGTTTGGCGGCCGCGCCCTTGAGCATCGGGTCCTTCGCGCCGTAGCTGGCTACGGTCGGGCACGAGTTCGCAATCCGGGAAAGATCCTTCGGCCATTCGCCGTAGTTGGGCGCCGAGGCGTCGAACGCCCCACTCGGTCCGAGCACCAGGCAGAATCCACCGCCCATACAGAACCCGATGATGCCGATCTTGCCGGTGCACTGGGGATCTGCGGCCAGGTGATCGCGGGCGGCGATCAGGTCGTCGACGGCCGTTCCTTGGCCGTTGCGAAACGCCTGCAGCGTCCGCACCACACACAGCAGCCGGTTGCCGCGGTGGTACAGCGCCGGCGTGATCGCGAGGTAGCCGTTCTCGGCGAATCGCCTGGTGATGCGTTTGGCGTCGCGTGTCATGCCCATCGCGTCATGCACGATGACGACACCGGGCCACGGTCCATCACCGGTCGGCCTGACCTGATACGCGGGGAGCGGACCTGCGGGGGCGGGGAAGCTGGTCTCCATTGAGGCATCTTGGCACGGCATCGGCCTCGCACACCGGGCGACGGGTTAGTTGGTCGGGAATCCGAGGTTGATACCCCCGTGGCTGGGATCGAGCCAGCGGCTGGTGATGGCCTTCTGCCGAGTGAAGAACTGCACGCCGTCCATGCCGTGGGCGTGGCTGTCACCGAACAGCGAGGCCTTCCAGCCGCCGAAGCTGTAATAGGCCATCGGGACTGGGATCGGCACGTTGATGCCGACCATCCCGACCTGGACCTCGTTCTGGAACCTCCGCGCCGCGCCGCCGTCGTTGGTGAAGATCGCGGTGCCGTTGCCGTACGGGTTGGAGTTGATCAACTCCAGTGCCTCGTCGTAGGTTTCGACCCGCACCACCGATAGCACCGGGCCGAAGATCTCGTCGGTGTAGACGCTCATCTCGGGGGTGACGTTGTCCAGCAAGGTCGGTCCGAGCCAGAAGCCGTCGGTCGCACCGTTGGGCTGTACGGTCCGGCCGTCCAGGACGACCTTGGCGCCGTCGGACTCACCGGCGTCGATGTAGGAGGCGACCTTGTCGCGGTGCGCCTTGGTGACCAGCGGACCCATATCCGAATCCTTGGTTCCGTCACCGGTTTTGATGCCCGTCGCGCGCTCGGCGATCTTGGCGACGAGGTCGTCGGCGATCGGGCCGACGGCCACCGCGGCGCTGATGGCCATACAGCGTTCACCGGCCGAGCCGAACCCGGCGTTCACCATCGCGTCGGCGGCCAGATCAAGGTCGGCGTCCGGCAGGATCACGGCGTGGTTCTTGGCGCCACCGAGGGCCTGCACCCGCTTATCGTGCGCAGTGCCGGTGGCATAGACGTACTTGGCGATCGGGGTGGATCCGACGAAGCTCACCGATGCGACCTTGGGGTTGGTCAGCAGCTCGTCGACGGCGGTCTTGTCACCCTGTAGGACATTGAACACGCCGGCGGGCAGGCCGGCGTCCCTCCACAAGTCGGCCAGCCACAGCGAGGCCGTCGGATCCTTCTCCGAGGGCTTGAGCACCACGGTGTTCCCGGTCGCGATCGCGATCGGGAAGAACCACATCGGCACCATGGCCGGGAAATTGAAGGGGCTGATGATCCCGACGACACCCAGCGGTTGCCGGACCGAATAGACGTCGACCTTGGTCGAGGCGTTCTCGGTGAATCCGCCCTTGAGTAGATGCGGAATGCCGCAGGCGAATTCGACGACTTCCTGGCCTCGGCTGACCTCGCCGAGCGCATCGGAGACGACCTTGCCGTGCTCGCTGGTGATGATCTCGGCCAGCTCGCCCTTACGCTCGTTGAGCAGCTCCCGGAATTTGAAGAGAACGGACGTCCGCTTCGCCAGCGAAGTGTCGCGCCACGTCGGGAACGCCGCGGCGGCGGCGCCGATGACCTTCTGCGCATCGGCGACGTTGGCCAGCGCGACCTGGCCCGTCACCATGCCGGTGGCCGGGTTGGTGACGGGTGCGGTGGCGCCGCTGGTGCCCGCGAAGGCTTCGTTGTTGAGCCAGTGGGTGATGGTGTTGGTCATCGGTTCTCTCACTTCGTGTATTTCTTGACGTAGTCCGTCATCGTCGACAGCTGGTAACGCGAAACCTCGTGGGCGTTCTCGTCTTCGGCGAACACCGAGGACACCATGACGGTGTCTGGCCGGTCGTAGAAGCCGATCTCTGCCAAGCCGGAGAAGAACTCATCCCAGTCGATGTCGCCGTCGCCGATCTTGAGGTGCTGGTGCACGCGGACCCGATTGCCTGGTGGATTGGTGATATAGCGCAGACCGTGGCTGCGGTGATGGTCCATGGTGTCGGCGACATGCACCAGGCGCAGCCTGTTGGCGGCCGCGCGCATGATGTCGATCATGTTGCCGCCCATATGGAAGCTATGGCAGGCGACGAAGACCATGCCGATGTTGGGGGAGTTGACCCCACGGATGATGCGCAGCGCCTCCATACCGTCCTCGACAAAATCGTCGGGGTGCGGATCGATCCGGACGTCCAGACCTTCGCGCTCAATGATCGGCAGCAGCTCCTCCATCGACCGGAAGAACGACCGCTCGGATTCCTCGGCCTTCTCGGGACGCCCGGAGAACTCGGTGTTGATCACGTTCACGCCGAGGTCCACGGTGATCTGAATGACGCGCTTCCAGTTGCGCACCGCGGCCTCGCGGGCATCCTCGTCAGGGGCCGACCAGCGCAGCACCGGCAGCACCGAGGCGATCCCGACGCCCGCGTCACCGCAGGCCTTGCGGAACTTGGCCACCAGCTCGTCGTCGGCGCGCGGGTGGTTGAAGAACGGGATGAAATCCCGGTGCGGGGTCAGCTGCAGGTATTCGTAGCCCAGATCGGCCACCAGCCGCGGGAATTCGAGCAGCTCGTAGTCGTGGTGGAACGGGGTGGGGTCCAGGGCGATCTTCACGTCATGCTCCCGGGATGGATGCGCGGTCGACCATCTTGACCTCAACGGGCAGGCCGCTTTCCAGCGACTCGACACCCGCCGCGCACACCGCGGCGGCGGCGTAACCGTCCCAGGAGCCCGGGCCGTCTGTGTAGTCTGCGGAGCCGGCTCCGGCCGCGACGGCGTCGACCCACCGCTGGATCTCGCTGTCGTAGGCGCGGCCGAAACGCTCGCGGAAGCCGGGCGTGATCTGCCCGCCCCAGGTTCCCGGTGCTGTCTTGCGGACGATGTTGACATCCAAACCGATCATGGCGCTGCCCTTTTCGCCGACGACCTCGGTGCGCACCTCGTAGGCGACACCGGTCGTGACGAACAGCTCGACGTCCACATGTTTGCCGGATGCCGTCCGCAGGATCGCGATCTGCGGGTCGGCGAGGCCCTGCGGCGCGGCCGGGTTCGCCGACGGCGTCACGATCTGAATCGAGGCGATCTCCTCCTCGAACATGAACCGGGTGACGTCCACCTCATGAACCAGGCTGTCGCGCACCACCATCGCGCTGTCGAAGCTCGGTGGCACTGTGGGGTTGCGGTGCACGCAGTGCATCACCAGCGGAGCACCAAGCTCGCCGCCGACGAGCATGGTCTTGAGCGCGGCGTACTCGTCGTCGAAGCGGCGCATGAAGCCCACCTGAATCAGCCTGCGGCCCAGCTCCGCCTCACGCTTGACGACCTCGAGCGACGTCTCCACATCGGTGGTCAGCGGCTTCTCACACATCACCGGTTTTCCGTGCTCCAGGCATGCCAGCAGCTGCTTCTCGTGCGTCGGGCCGGGGGTGGCCAGCACCACGGCGTCGACGTCCGGATCGGCGATGGCGTCCAGTGGGTCGGCGATGGCACGGCAGCCGTCGATGCCGGCCGCGATCTGCTCAGCCTTCTCGGTGACGTAGTCGTTGACGACGCTCACCCGGGCGCCCTTGATCCTGCTGTTGATACGGGCGACGTGGTCGGCGCCCATCACGCCGACGCCGAGCACCGCGATACGAAGGTCGGACATCGTGTCTCCTAGTTGAAACGAACGGACGGGATGCCACAGGAGCCCAGGTATTTCTGGGTGCGCTTGGCGATCGGCAGCGGTGCGTCGACCTCGCAGGGGTACATGTCCTGCTCGACGATCGCGAACACGTCGATACCGAGCTTCTCGATCTCGGCGAGAAGCGCTGGCATATCCGGGATTCCGCGCGGGGGCTCGGTCATCGCGCCGAGCTGGACGGCCTCACCGAACGGCAGGTCCTCGGCCTCGACCTTCGCGCGCACGTCGGGGTCGACCTGCTTGAGGTGCAGATAGCCGATGCGCTCGGGGGCGCGCCGGATGATCGCGATGTTGTCGCCGCCGCAGTAGGAGATGTGCCCGGTGTCCAGGCACAGGTTGACGAACTCGCCGTCGGTGCCGTCGAGGAATCGGTACACGTTCTCCTCGGTGTCGACGTGACTGTCGGCGTGCGGGTGGTACTGCGCCCGAACCCCGTACTGCTCGAACATCGCTTTGCCCAGTTCGTTCATGCCGTGGGTCTTCTTGCGCCACTGCCCGGGTGTCAGCGTGCGGTCCTCCAGTACCGCACCCGAGGACGGATCGCGCCACATATCCGGGATGACCACGACGTGCTTACCGCCCACGGCGGCAGTCAGTTTCGCGACATCTTCGATCTGCTTCCACACTGAGTCCCACGAATCATCCTGGTGCAGATGCTCGAAGACCGTGCCGGCCGACAGTTTCAAACTGCGGGCCGCCAGCTCATCGGAGAGCCGCTTGGGGTCGGTCGGCAGGTAGCCGAACGGGCCCAGCTCGATCCACTGGTAACCGGCGGCGGCGACCTCGTCAAGGAAGCGGGTGTAGGGCGTCTGCTGTGGATCGTCGGGGAACCACACACCCCAGGAGTCGGGGGCGGACCCGACGAGAATGGTGCTCACGGTGTCCTCTTAGCGTTCTGACGGATTGACAAGGGGGCGCTGGACTTTCTTCCAGTCCGCATACCGTCGGTAGGCGGTCTGGGTGGATTCCAGACTGGAGACCTCGCTGACCGGCACGTCCCACCAGGACTGGCTGTCGGGTGCGTAGATCAGGGGATCGGTCTCGACATGAATCACGGTGACGGTGTCGGCGGCCTTGGCCGTCTTGACCGCGTCGGCGAATTCCGCGGCGGTGCTGACCTTGATGACATCGGCACCCAGGCTGGCGGCGTTGGCGGCGAGATCGACGGGCAGTTTGTCGCCGTCGAGCCGGCCGTCGCCGCTGCGGTACCGGTAGGAAGTGCCGAACCGCTGCGAACCGAGCGACTCGGAAAGGCCTCCGATGGAGGCGAATCCGTGGTTCTGCACAAGAATCGGGATGACTTTGACGCCCTCTTGGACGGCGGTGACCAGCTCGGTCGCCATCATCAGGTACGAGCCGTCGCCGACCATGATGAACACGTCGCGGTCGGGTGCGGCCATCCGCACGCCGATCCCGCCGGCGATCTCGTAACCCATGCAGGAATAGCCGTATTCGACGTGGTAGCCCTTGCGATCGCGGGTGCGCCACAGCTTGTGCAGATCCCCTGGCATGGACCCGGCGGCGCACACGACGACGTCGCGCGGGTCCGAAAGCGTGTTGACCAGACCGATGACCTGGTTCTGGTTCAACGCCGCGTCACCATCTGAGCACGCGTACGCCGCGGACACGGTCTCATCCCAGTCCTGAGCCAGTTCGGCTATCCGGGAACGGTATTCGGTGCCAACGGCATAGCCGTCCAGAGCACCCGCCAGCGCTTCGAGTGCTTCGCGGGCATCCGATACGACGCTGACCCCGCCCTGCTTGACGGAGTCCAGCGACGCGACGTTGATGTTGACGAAGCGGACGTGCGGGTTGTTGAACGCAGTGCGCGACGCCGAGGTGAAATCGCTGTAGCGGGTTCCGATCCCGATGACGACATCAGCTTCGGCGGCCAGCGCGTTGGCGGCGGTGGTGCCGGTGGACCCCACGGCCCCGACCGATTGCGGGTGGTCGAAGCGAAGCGAACCCTTGCCGGCCTGGGTTTCGGCGACCGGGATACCGGTCCGCTCGCAGAACGCCGCCAACGCCTCTTCGGCCTCCGAGTAGTGCACCCCGCCGCCGGCCACGATCAGCGGCTGGCGCGCCGCGGCGATGATCTGCGCCGCGCGGGCGATCGCCGACCGCTCGGGTAGCGGGCGACCGACGTACCAGGTGCGTGCGGCGAACAGCGATTCGGGCCAGTCGTGTGCCTCGGCCTGCACGTCCTGGGGGATCGACACCGTCGCCGCACCGGTCTCGACGGGATCGGTGAGCACGCGCATGGCGCCCAGCAGGGCCGCGGGCAGCTGTTCGGGCCGCCACACCCGGTCGAAGTAGCGGGACAGCGGTTTGAACGCGTCGTTGACCGTCACGTCGCCCGATGACGGCAGCTCGAGTTCCTGCAGTACGGGCGAGCTGACGCGGGTGGCGAACGTGTCGGCCGGCAGCAGCAGTACCGGTAGCCGGTTGATCGTGGCCAGTGCGGCGCCGGTCAGCATGTTGGTGGAGCCGGGGCCGACGCTGGCGGTGACCGCCCAGGCCTCGAGCCGGTCGGTCTGGCGGGCGTAGGCGACCGCGGTGTGGACCATGGCCTGCTCGTTGCGGCCCAGCACATATTTCAGGCCGGGCTCGCGGCGCGGACTCGACTCGGCCGCTTCTATTTCGTCCTGCAGCAGCGCCTGGCCGAGCCCGGCCACGTTGCCGTGGCCGAAGATGCCGAGGCACCCGGCGAAGAACTTGGTGCGCAGCCCGTCACGCTCGACGTACTGGTTGGCCAGGAACCGAATCGTGGCCTGCGCCACGGTGAGTCGCACGGTGGCTTCGGAGTCGGCCAGTTTCTCGGTCGACTTCGGCGCGGTGGATACCACGGTCAGGCTCCTTGGGAAGGGCCGCCCATGGGCAGCCGCGGGTCGATCTCCTGGTGCTCCCAGCTGCCGCGCAGCCAGGTGTGGTTGGGGTCGTCGCAGATCAGCCAGGCCCGGTTCGGCCCGGAGCCGGCCATCACGTTGAGGTAGTACATGTGGTGACCGGGCGCGGCGATGGACGGGCCGTGGTAGCCGTGCGGCACCAGCACCACGTCACCGGAGCGGACCTCTTCGAGCACCTCGATCGGGCGCTGCGGAGTGCCGTACACCCGGTGGTAGCCGAAACCGGGGGTGCCCGCCGGGCTGTCGGCGATCTCGAAGTAGTAGATCTCCTCCAGCTGGGTCTCGACGTCGGTGTTCTCCTCGTGCTTGTGCGCGGGATAACTCGACCAGTTGCCGCCGGGGGTGATCACCTCGCAGGCGATCAGTGAGTCGGCCTCGAACGTCGTTGCGGTGCCGAAGTTGTGCACCTGGCGGCTGCAGTTGCCTGCCCCGCGCAGCTCCACGGCCACGTCGGCGGCGGCCACCCGGCGGTTCGGGAACGAAGTCGTGGCGCGGGCGCCGCAGATCGCGAACCGGCCCTCGCCGGCGATGGTGTACTCCTGGCCGATACCGAGGTACACCATGTCGGCGGGACCATCGAAGACCGATTCACGCCGCGACAGTTCGAACACCTGACCGGCGCACGTGACGGTGCCCCCACCGGCCAGCGGCAGAATCATCACCTCGGTGTCACGGGTGTGCAGCTCGGCGCTCTGGCTGTCGTCGAGTTCGAGGACCTGCAGGGAGGATTCGGCCCAGCCGGCCGACTCCGGCGTGACGTCGACGGTCAACGGCAGCTGCGCGCTGCGCGCTGGAATGTAGTACTTGCTGTGCACCGGTTCACCTCACCATCGAGACGGCGGTCGCCACGGCGGAACTCACATCGTCGTCGGCCGGGTAGAGCAGGGTCCGACCGACGATCAGGCCGCGCACCGACGGCAGTGACAGCGCTTTCTCCCAGCTGGCGAAGGCCTCGTCGGGATCGGCGGGGTCGCCGCCCAAGAGGAGGGTTGGCAATGTGGTGGAGTCCATCACCCTGTCCATTTCAGCGACGACGGGCAGCTTCATCCAGGTGTAGGCCGAGGTGGACCCGAGGCCCTGGCTGATGTGAATGGACTTGATCACCGCATCCGGGCTCAGATCGTTGCGGACTCTGCCGTCGACCCGGCTGGATAGGAACGGCTCGACCATCGCGATCAGTCCGTGTGCGGCCAGCGCGTCGACGGCCTGTGCACACGCGGCCAGCGTGGATACCGTGCCCGGATCGTCGAGGTCGATGCGGCACAACATCTTTCCGCCGTTCATCTTCGCTGCGGCGGTGGACTCGGCGGTGGCGGCGGTCATCCGGTCGTCGAGCTCGAAACACGCGCCGGCCAGCCCGCCCCGGTTCATCGACGAGAACACCACCTTGTCCTCGAGGGCACCGAGCAGCAGCAGGTCGTCGAGGATGTCGGAGGTGGCCAGCACCCCGTCGACGCCGGGGTCGGCCAGCGCGGTGCGCAGCCGGTCGAGCAGATCGGTGCGGCTGTTCATCGCGGTGGGACGCGAGCCGACGGCCAGCGCGCCGCGGGCCGGATGGTCGGCCGCGACGATCATCAGCCGTCCGTTGCCGCGCACCGCCGGGCGGGTGGTCCGGTTCTGCCACGCCCGTGCGATCGCGGCGGGATCGGCCGCACGCAGCTCGGTGACGTCGGCGTAATCCTTGCAGGGGCTAGACATTGACGGCCTCCACTGCGGTCTGCTCGGCCAGTGCTGCCACCTCGGCGGCCGTCGGCATCGCCGTCGAACACTCCAGCCGCGATGCGACGATCGCGCCCGCGGCGTTGGCGTAACGCAGCGTCTTCTCCAGCGGCCAGTCGTGCAGCAGCCCATGGCACAGGCTGCCGCCGAAACTGTCGCCTGCGCCGAGGCCGTTGACCACGTCGACGTCGACTGGCGGCACCGTCACCGATGCGCTTTTGGTCTTGCCCAGCACGCCGCGCGGCCCCTGCTTGACGATCGCCAGCTGCACGCCAAGATCCAGCAGCGCGTCAGCGGCCTTGTGCGGGTTGGTCTCGCCAACGGCGATCTCGCACTCTTCCCGGTTGCCGACCGCCACCGTGACATGGGCCAGCGCGCGGTGAACCTGCGCGGACGCCGCCGCGGGGGAGTCCCAGAACATCGGTCGGTAGTCGAGGTCCAGCACCGTCAGCGGTGCGCGCCCCCTGGCCTCCCATGCAGTGAAATGCGCACTGCGACTTGGCTCTTCGGACAGTCCGGTGACCGTCGACCAGTACAGCCGGGCGTCGCGGATCGCGGCGAGGTCGAGCTCGCCGGCGTCGATCTGGAGATCGGGTGCGCTGGGCTTGCGGTAGAAATACAGCGGGAAATCGTCGGGCGGGAAGATCTCGCAGAACGTCACCGGCGTCGGGTATTCCGGGTGGATGTTCACGAAGCGGTTGTCCACACCCAGGCGGTCTAGTTCGGCGCGGACATAGCGGCCGAACGGGTCTGCCCCGACTCCGGAGATCAATGCGGTCTGGTCACCGAGGCGGGCGGCGGCGACGGCGACGTTGGCCGCGCTGCCGCCGAGGAACTTACCGAACGACTCCACGTGCTCGAGGCCGACGCCGACCTGGAGCGGATAGATGTCGACACCACTGCGCCCGATGGCGAGTACGTCGAATGGTGGGGTAGCAGTCACGGCAGCTCTCTTCAGGGCTCGATGGGGACTTGTTACGACTGTGCCCCGAGCCACAGGGCTTGTCAATACTTTGTCCTGACATTCTATCTTTTGGTCAATGGGTGTTAGACTTCAGCTACTGTTGGGGTTTCGAGTTCGAGATCGGAGTCGATGTGCCGTTGGCGGTTGAACTGGACAGGTCAAGCCCTGTTCCCCTCTACTATCAGCTTGCCCAGGCCATCGAGGCCGCCATCCGCAGTGGCGAACTCGCACCCGGCGATCGATTCGAGAATGAGCTGGCATTGGCCAGCCGGCTGACCCTGTCGCGGCCCACCACCCGACGTGCGATCCAGGAGCTCGTCGACAAGGGCTTGCTGGTTCGCAAGCGCGGCGTCGGAACCCAGGTCGTCCAGAATCCGGTGCACCGGCGCGTCGAGTTGACCAGCTTGTTCGACGACTTGTCCCGGGCCGGCCAGGAGCCGACTACCCAGCTGCTGGAGTATCACGTCGGCCCGCCTGGCGATGACGTCGCTCGCGAACTCAGCCTGGCCGAAGACCGTGAGGTCGTCTGTATCAAGCGGCTGCGGTGCGCCAACGGTGAGCCGCTGGCCCTGATGATCAACTACCTCCCGGTCGAGATCGCCCCGGACGCCGAGGAACTCGAGCGCAGCGGCCTTTACCAATCGTTGCGTGCCCGCGGCGTGCACATCCGGCTGGCCAGCCAGCGTATCGGCGCCAAGGCTGCCACCCGCAGCGAAGCCCGGCTGCTCGACGAGAAGCCCGGCGCCCCGCTGCTGACCATGGATCGCACCGCGTTCGACGATTCCGGACGTGCGGTCGAGTTCGGTACGCATTGCTATCGGGCCTCCCGGTACTACTTCGACACCACGCTCGTCGACCGCTGAGGTCCTCCCGCGAGCAGACGGAAACTCCCCCGAACGCTCGGCGTGTCGGGGGATTTTCTGTCTGCTCGCGCTAGGAAAACGCTGCGCGGAAGGCCGCCAGCGCCTTCTCACTGTCGCCCGAAGCCCATGCCTCCAGGCCGATCGGGCCGGTGTAGCCCATCTCGCGTAGTGCCGTCGCGATAGCGGGGTAGTGGATCTCGCCGGTGCCGGGTTCGCAACGGCCGGGGACGTCGGCCACCTGGATCTCGCCGATCGCTTCACCGCATCGGCGGACCAGCTCCACGAGATTCCCCTCGCCGATCTGGGCGTGGTAGAGGTCGAGCATCATCTTGACATTCGGATGGCCGACTCCCTCGACGAGCGCCAGGGTGTCCTTGGCGCGGGCCAGCGGGACACCGGGATGGTCGACGATCGTGTTGAGGTTCTCCACACAGAAGGTCACGCCCGCGGCGGCGCCGAGTTTGCCGATCTGCTCCAGCGTGCGGTGCGCCGTCAGCCACATCTGGCCGGTAGCCCGCTGTCGCGGGCGGGCAGCCTGGCCGTCCACGAGCTCGGCGGTGTGCAGATTCAACCGCGGAACACCCAGTGTCTCAGCCGCTTTGATGCTCAATTCGGCGGTCCGGACCACTTCGTCCGCGCTTGCCGGATCGATCAGATCGCCGTGCAGGTAACCCGTCATCGACGAGAACCGCGCCCCGGTGTGTGCCAGCGCCGCCAGGTCCTTGTCGTGCCAGCTCCAGATCTCGACTGCGAAACCGAACTCGTCGATGCGCCGCACGCGCTCGAGGATCGGCAGATCGCGAAACACCATCTCTGCGCAGACCGCCAGTTCAAAGCCGCTCATGGCAGCACCCTAGCATTTGACATGCGGTCCTAATGTCCGAACAAAGTCTTGACTTTCGGCTGTGAGCCGTATTACATCGAGGGATCAGCGTGTCGTGCGCGATGGACAAGGAGTCGTCATGAAGTTCACTCGGCTAGCGGCCACGGCAAGCGCGGGAGTGCTTGTCATCGGGCTGGCTGCCTGTTCGGCCACCGGCGGTAAGCCGCGGGACAACGGCGCAGGTTCCGGCGGCGGCACCGTCGACACCCCCCGGATGACCATCGCGATGATCACCCATGAGGCGCCCGGCGACTCGTTCTGGGACCTGGTCCGCAAGGGTGCCGAGACGGCCGCGAAGAAAGACAACATTGAGCTTCGCTACTCCAGCGATCCCGAGGCGCCCAATCAAGCGAACCTCGTCCAGAGCGCCATCGACAGCGGTGTGAAGGGCATCGCGGTGACGCTCGCCAAGCCGGACGCGATGAAGGCTGCCGTCGAGGCCGCCGAATCCAAGGGGATCCCCGTCGTCGCCTTCAACGCCGGGCTGGACGCCTGGCAGGCAATGGGGGTCAAGGAATACTTCGGACAGGACGGCTACATCGCCGGACAGGAGGCCGGTAAGCGGCTGCAATCCGACGGCGCCAAGAAGGTCATATGTGTGATCCAAGAACAGGGCCACGTGGACCTCGAGGCGCGCTGCGCCGGAGTGAAGAACACCTTCCCGGCTACCGAGGTGCTCAACGTCAATGGCAAGGACATGCCGTCGGTGGAGTCGACGATCACCGCCAAGCTGCAACAGGATCCGGCCATTGACACGATCCTGACACTCGGTGCGCCGTTCGCGCTGACGGCCGTCCAATCGGTCAAGAACGCGGCCAGCAATGCCAAGGTGGCCACCTTCGACACCAACGCGGCGTTGGTCGACGCGATCCAGAAGGGCGACGTGCAATGGGCCGTCGACCAGCAGCCGTATCTGCAGGGATATCTGGCTGTCGACTCGCTGTGGCTCTACCTGAACAACAAGAACATCATTGGTGGCAATCAGCCGACGCTGACCGGGCCGTCCTTCATCGACAAGTCCAATATCGACGCCGTGGCCGAATTGGCCAAGGGCGGAACCCGATAGCGATCCTGGGGACAGACATGACTACACAAGCAGATCTCGAGGTCGCTGACCACAAAGTCGTTCGCGACGAACGCGTCAAGGAACGAAACCGGCTGCAGCGCCTGCTGATCCGGCCCGAGATGGGCGCTGGAATCGGCGCCGTCGGGATCTTCATATTCTTCCTGGTCGTGGCCGAGCCGTTCCGGCAGGCCTCCTCACTGGCGACTGTGCTGTATGCCAGCTCCACCATCGGGATCATGGCCTGCGGCGTGGCGGTGTTGATGATCGGTGGCGAGTTCGACTTGTCGACGGGCGTCGCGGTGACGTTCAGCTCGCTGGCGGCCTCGATGCTGTCCTACAACCTGCACCTCAATCTGTGGGCGGGCGCCGGCCTGGCACTGATCCTGGCGCTTGGGGTCGGCTTCCTCAATGGCTTCCTGGTGATGAAAACCAAGATCCCGTCGTTTCTGATCACCTTGAGCACTTTCTTCATGCTCGCGGGTATCAATCTGGCTGTCACCAAACTCCTTGCGGGACAGGTTGCCACGCAGAGCGTCAACGACATGGAGGGCTGGGATTCCGCGCAGAGAGTCTTCGCCTCGTCGTTCACGCTGTTCGGTGTGAGCATTCGGATCACGGTGGTGTGGTGGCTGGTGTTCACCGCGGTCGCCACCTGGGTGCTGTTCAAGACCAAGATCGGCAACTGGATCTTCGCCGTCGGCGGTGACGCGGAGAGCGCCCGCGCGGTCGGCGTACCGGTGACCAAGGTCAAGATCGGGCTGTTCATGTTCGTCGGCTTCTGCGCCTGGTTCGTGGGCATGCATCTGCTGTTCGCGTTCAACACAGTTCAGTCCGGCCAGGGCATCGGCAATGAGTTCTTCTACATCATCGCCGCGGTGATCGGTGGCTGCCTGCTGACCGGTGGTTACGGCACCGCCGTCGGAGCCGCCATCGGTGCCTTCATCTTCGGTATGACCAACCAGGGCATCGTGTATGCCGGCTGGAACCCCGACTGGTTCAAGTTCTTCCTGGGCGCGATGCTGCTGTTCGCGGTGATCGCCAACAATGCCTTCCGTAATTACGCCGCCAAGAGGTGAGAGAGAAGTGACCGCGACCATGGATCGTCCCACTGAAGAAGCCCCGTCCGGTGGCCCGGTGCCTCTCGTCGAGCTGAAGAACGTCGGCAAGAGCTACGGCAACATCACTGCGCTCAAAGACATCTCGCTGCGGGTACACGCCGGTCAGGTGACCGGCATCCTCGGCGACAACGGTGCGGGCAAGTCGACATTGATCAAGATCATCGCCGGGCTGCATCAGCAGACCGATGGTGACTTGCTGGTCGACGGTGAGTCCACCAAGTTCACCTCGCCTGCCGATGCCCTGGGCAAAGGCATCGCGACGGTGTACCAGAACCTCGCCGTCGTTCCGCTGATGCCGGTGTGGCGAAACTTCTTCCTGGGACAGGAGATCCGCAAGAAGAGCTTCCCATGGTCGCTGGACACCAACGCGATGCGCGCCACCACTCTCACCGAGTTGTCGAAGATGGGGATCGACCTGCCCGACGTCGACGTGCCGATCGGATCGCTGTCGGGCGGTCAGCGCCAGTGTGTGGCGATCGCCCGGGCGGTGTTCTTCGGTGCGCGCGTGCTGATCCTCGACGAGCCGACCGCGGCGCTGGGCGTCAAGCAGTCCGGTGTGGTGCTCAAATACATCACCGCTGCCAAGGAGGCCGGCTTCGGCGTCGTGTTCATCACCCACAACCCGCACCACGCGCACATGGTCGGCGACCACTTCGTGTTGCTCAACCGCGGCCGCCAAAAACTCGACTGCACCTACGACGAGATCACCCTGGAACACCTGACCCAGCAGATGGCCGGTGGCGACGAGCTCGAGGCGCTCAGCCACGAGCTCGGCCGCTGAGTCAGCGGGCAGTCAGCGCGAACAGCCGTAGTTCCCGGTCGGTACGGGTGCGGTAGGCCTGATACATCGGGTAGGCCAGGAACCGCTGCAGCCCGCGGTCCCGTTCGGGGCCGGTCAGCGGCGTGGCCGTCACGGGGATGTCGATGCCGTTGATCGAAACGACCGCGTGCGGGTCGGCGATCAGGTTCAGGCTCCAAGCCGGGTGCCGCTGCTCGCCGAAATTGCTGCCCAGGACCAACAGCCGCTCGCCGTCCCGCAGATAGCTCAGCGCCGCCACCCTTTGCTGACCCGACTTCCGTCCCGTGGTGGTGAGCAGGAGCTCGGGCATCGACGTCGGACCGAACAACGTGTACTTGCCTCTGGTGGCGCGCAGCACCCGGCGATCCAGCGGGACGAGGGCCTTGATGACGCGTGAACCCAGTGCGGTAGAGGCGAAGGTATAGACGGGCTTGAACAGGGGCGAGATGTCTTCTCTGCCCCAATGGCCGTCGGGAAAGGATTGCGGCATGTCGCCATCGTGCCCGACGACGGCCGGCCTCAGAACCCCGTTCAGCGCGGCGACATGCCCGCCGTGAGATAGGCGGCGTCCACCAACTGCATGTTCTGCACCGCGTCATCGATGCCGATCGGCAGCGGTGCACCGTCACGCACGTGCGCGGCGAACGCCTCGAGTTGATAGGTGTAGGACGTTCGCGTACCCAGGTGCTCGACCCGGGTACCGCCCGGGGTACGGATGGTGATCCGGTCGTCCGTGTGGGGTCTGATGAAGTCGTGGACCACCGCATCACCCTTGCTGCCGACCACGTTGATGGTGAACGAAAAGTCCTCTGCGGTCATACTGTTGGCGGTCATCCCGGTGGCGCCGGACGGGAAGGCCAGCTCGACATCGCACCACTCGTCGACGCCCGGGGTGCGCTGGGAGGCGTGGGCGGCGGTGATAGATGGCCGGCCCAGCCCGCGGGCGCCGAGTTGCCGCATGATGTGCAGGCCGTAACAGCCGAGGTCCATCAACGCTCCGCCGGCCAGCGCCAGCGACCAGCGCGGGTCGCCGGCCGACGGCGCCGGCATCGCCATCCGCACCTCGACGTGCCGGATCTCGCCGAGCGTGCCGTCGCCGGCCAGCTCGAACATCCGCCCGGTCACCGGATGGAACAGATAGTGGAAGCCCTCCAGCATGCTCACCCCGCTGCCCGCCGCCGCATCGGCGACGGCCTGGGCCTCGGTGTGGTTGCGCGCGAACGGTTTCTCGGTCAGCACCGGCTTGCCCGCCTTGATCGCCGCGAGATTCCACGGCGCGTGCAGCGCATTGGCCAGTGGGTTGTAAACGACGTCGACCTCGGGATCCTCGATGACGTCGGCGTAGCCGGTGGCGACCCGCTCGACGCCGTAGCTGTCGGCGAACTGCTTGGCGCGCTGCGGATCACGGGCGGCCACCACGACCAGCCGGTGACCCAGCTCGCGGGCCGGGCCGACGATGGCGTGCTCGGCGATCCGGGATGCGCCGAGCACGCCGATCCGCAGGCTCATGCCGGCACGCCGCCCGCGACCTGCTGCAGGTAGGCGACGCTGGCCAAGACGTCACGCAGTGGGCCCTCGCCCTGCGGCTCGCCGTCGAGGATGGTGTCCTGCTCGAGCACGAACCAGCCGTCGAAGCCGTTGTCCCGTAACGCCGCAACGATGCCCGCGATATCGACGTCGCCGGTGCCCAGCGGGGTGTACATCCCCTGGGCCACCGCCTCGGTGTAGGTCAGCTCGCCGGATTGCACGCGGGCGGCCAGCCCCGCGTCGACGTCCTTGAGATGCGCGTGTGCGATCCGGCCGGGCACCGCGCGGGCCAGGTTCAGCGGGTCGGTGCCGCCGATCAGCAGATGCCCGGTGTCCAGGCACAGCGAGATCGACGACCCGCCCAGCACCCGGGCTACCTCGTCACCCTTCTCGACCATCGTGCCCACGTGCGGGTGTAGCACCGCGGTGATACCGCGCTCGGCGGCTGCTTCGGCAAGGCGATCCAGGTTGGCCAGCAGCGTCGACCACTGCTCGTCGTCCAGATCGGGACGCGAGTCGTACCCGTCAGTGCCGGTGGCCGCGGCCAGCACCAGCATCGACGCGCCGGTGGCCACCAGGGCTTCCACCACGCCGGCGACCTCGGGCAGCGGGTCGTAATCGGCGTCGTGCAACACCACCGGCGCGAAGCTCCCGACACAGCTCAAGTTGTGCCGGTCCAGCAGCGCGGTCAGCTCGGCGGGCTCGCTGGGCAGGAAGCCTTCGGGTCCGAGTTCGGTCGCGGTCAGTCCGGCTCTGCCCATCTCCGTCAGCACGCGTTCGGGATCGAGCTGGTAACCCCAGCCCGGTACCTCGCACACCCCCCATGAAATTGGGGCAGCGGCAATGCGAATCGGGCTCATCGGGCCTTGACCTCCTCGACGCGAACTGGCGCGCCGCGGCGCAGCGACTCGGTTGCGGCCTCGGCGATCCAGGCCACCTCGACCGCGTCGGTAACGGTAGCTCCGCGCACCGGTGCGCCCTTGACCACGTCGAGAAAACCGCTGAGCTCGGTGCGGAATGCCTCGGTGAACCGGTCCATGAAGAAGTGGTGCGCCGGGCCTTCGGGGAAAGTGTTGCGCGGATCGGTGTTTCGGACCGGTGCGCCCTGGTCCCAGCCCGCGACGACCGAGTCGTCGAAGCCGTGCACCTCCAGCCGGCAGTCGTAGCCGCGGGCGTTGTAGCGGGCGTTCGAGATGACGCCGAGAGCGCCGCCGTCGAACCGGATCACCACGGCGGCGGTGTCGACGTCACCGTATTCGGTGAACAACGGGTCGCCCTGCACGGAACCGGTGGCGTACACCTCGACGGCCTCCTGCCCGGTGATCCAGCGGACGATGTCGAAATCGTGTACTGCGCAGTCGCGGAAGATGCCGCCGGACCCGGCGATGTAATCCATTGGCGGGGGAGCCGGATCCATCGTGGTGCTGCGGATGGTGTGCAATGCACCCAGTGATCCACTGTCGACGGCGTGTTTGGCCGCGGCGAACGCGGCGTCGAAGCGGCGCTGGTAGCCCACCTGCACCGGCACGCCTGATCGGGTGATCGCCTCGGCCACCCGCGCGCTCTCGGCGGCGGTGGCCGCGATCGGCTTCTCGCAGAATGTGGGTAGCCCCTTGGCGACGGCGGCCAGGGTGAGCTCGGCGTGCGCCGGGGTGGCGGCTGCGACCACCACGCCGTCGATGCCCGAATTCAGCAGCTGCTCAACCGAATCCGCCGGTGTGACGCCGTGTTTGGCGGCCACCGCAGTGACGACATCGGGGCGTTCGTCGGTGACGACGAGGCCGTCGACACCGTCGAGGTTGCTCAGTGTGTCGGTGTGGAACGCACCGATTCGGCCGAGGCCGATGACACCGAGTGTGGTCATGGGATTCTCCGTTCGTTCTGGTCGCACAGCGCGACGTCGAGGGCTTCGGGGGTCAGATCGTCGGCCAGTGCGGCGAGCACCACGTCGACCTGGCTGGGCGGGGCCAGGCTGCCGATCGGCTGATCCTGGTCGAGGTTGGTGGGGAACGGATAACCCTCGGCGGTGGCCACCACCGCGTTGAGGAGTTCGGTCGCGGGGTGGCCCGCGGCCTTCATCGCCCGCAGCGCCGGGTACACCGCGCGCACCATCGCCGTGCGGTCGAGGGCCTCCATCGCCCGGCCGAATGGTGACGAGATTTGCAGCAGGTTGGCCATCCGCCGCACGTCGGCCGACGTGTTGGCGCCCGCGCCGTGGTACAGCGCGGGATTGAAGAACACCGCATCGCCCTTGCGCAGCGGCAGCTGCACCTGATGGGCGGCGAAGTAGTCGATGAACTCCGGTCGGTGGAACGCCACATACCCGCCCTCGAACAGCTGCGAGTACGGCAGCAGCATCGTCGGCCCGCTCTCCGGCGGCATGTCGGTGTGCGCGACCGCGCCCTGCAGGGTCAGCGCCGGCGAGAGCCGGTGCACATGGGCTGGATAGTCGGCGAGCTGGCCAGGTGCGACGAACCCGAGGTGGTAGTCGCGGTGCGGAACCTGAGGGTCCCCACCGGGATTGACGACATTGACCTGCGAGGTGACCTGATAGCGCGGACCCAGCCAGGCCTGGCAGACCAGCGCCAGCGGGTCGTTGGCGTAATAGGCGGCATAGACGTCGGGGGAGTGCAGCGCGAGTTTCTGGGCGGCGTTCCACACGCGGTCGTTGGCGCCGGCCGCGCCGAAGTGGTCGCCCGCCGTGCCACCGGCCTGTCGCTGGGCGGTGATCAGGTCACCGAACGCCGCGCTGGCCGCGTCGACGACCGCGGCGGGAAACGCGCCCGTGAACACCACGACGCCGGGGCCGTCGGCCAGGGCGGTGATCAGCTCGGCCTGCAACGCCCGCCGGTCGACGCGCGCCATCTCGGCGGCCGAGTAGATCAAGACGTTCCGGCGGACGTCGGCGGCATGCGGGTAGGCGCTGAGGTCGGTGTCCCGCTCGGTCAGCGTCCGCAGGTCGTCGAGCTGGAATGCCGACTCGCTCAACCACGGCTGCACTCGCGCGCTCACGTCGACCATGGGGAAAGTCTTGCTGTGACTCAGCCCGCAATCAACACCAGAAAACCATCAAAAACCCATCAGTGGATTAGGGTGCAAGGCATGGCGCACCGATTCAAGGTCCGCGAGATCGCTCAGCAGTCCGGGTTGTCCGAGGCCACTGTCGATCGGGTGCTCAACCACCGTCCCGGTGTGCGGGAGGCCACCAGAGCCGAGGTGACGCAGGCGATCGAGGATCTGGAAAAGCAGCGAGCGCAATTGCGGCTCAACGGACGTCGCTATCTGTTCGACGTGGTGATGCAGACGCCGCAGCGGTTCTCCGACGCCTTTCGCGCCGCCGTCGAAGCGGAGCTGCCCGCGTTCGCGCCCGCGATGCTGCGGGCGCGTTTCCACCTCTGGGAGTCCGGGTCGACCGCCCAGATGGCCGAAACACTCGCGCGGATCAAGGGCAGCCACGGCGTCGTACTCAAGGCGCAAGACGAGCCCGAGGTGGCCGAGGCCGTCGACCGGCTGGTGACCTCCGGGGTGCCGGTGGTGACCTACGCGACCGACATTCCGGCCAGCTCACGGTGCGCCTATGTCGGCATCGACAACCACGGCGCCGGCGTCACCGCGGCGTACCTGATGGACCAATGGCTGGGCGAGGCGCCCGCCGACGTGCTGATCACGTTGAGCCGCACAGTGTTTCGCGGGGAAGCCGAGCGCGAGGTCGGATTCCGGACTGCGTTGCGCAAGTCCGGGCGCGGGATCGTCGAGGTCAGCGACAGCGACGGTATCGACGCCACCAACGAACGTCTGGTGCTCGACGCCCTCGAACGACACCCGCAGGTGGAGGCCGTCTATTCGGTCGGCGGCGGCAACACCGCGACTGTGGCGGCGTTCGACGAGATCGGAAGAGTCTGCCGGGTTTTTGTCGCCCACGACCTCGACGCCGACAACCGCCGACTGCTGCGGGAGGGCCGCATTTCTGCCGTCTTACACAACGACCTGCGCGCCGACGCCCGGTTCGCGATGCGACTGATCCTGCAACAGCACGGGGCGCTGCCCAGCGAGCCCGCCCGGCCCGTCCCGATCCAGGTGGTCACCCCGTACAACCTTCCCGGCTGAACGCGCTGAGTCGTTGATTCGTGGAATTCCCGACTAGCATCTCGCGCCGACGGCGACGATTGAGATTCGCCAGGAACCGAAACGCCCAGAGGAGACAACCCGTGCCAGAACAGCGCGCCGAGCTCGTTGCCGGCGTGACCGTGCTGGGCAATCTGGCCATCGACGTGATCAACGGCGGCCCGAAGACCCCGGGCGGGTGTGCGGCGTTCTCCGGCGTCGCCTTGGAGGCCACCGGCGTACCGGGCGGCATCGTCGCGCTGGCCGCCGACGACGACCACGCACTGTTCGACCCGCTGTTGGACCGCTTCGGGTCGGTGATCCGGATCCTGGCCGCGGACCGCACGAGCGCGTTCCGCCTGGACTACGAGGACCTCGACCACCGCCGGATGTCGGTGGAGGCGATCGGCCCGGTCTGGGGTGCCGCCGAAGTGGCGGCCGCGGACCCGGAGACGACGTGGGTGCATCTGGCGCCGCTGCTCCGCACCGACTTCCCCGCCGAGACGCTGGCGCTTCTCGCGCGGCGCGGCCATCTCCTCGCCTACGACGGTCAGGGTCTGGTGCGCGCCGACCAGCTGGGACCGCTGGTCGTGGACCGGCACTACCCGCCGGAACTGCTGGCGCACCTGTCCATCCTGAAGCTGGCCGAGGACGAGGCCGTCATCGTCGCCGATGGGCCGTTCGACCAGACGACCGCGACCCGGCTGGGGGTGCCCGAGATCCTGGTCACCTACGGATCCGAGGGTTGTGACATCTATACCGATGACAGTTGCGTGCGGGTGCCGGCGGCCTGGCGGGTGGAGGGTGTGCAGACCACCGGGGCCGGGGACATGTTCACCACCTGCTACGTGGCAAATCGCGCGGCAGGGGCCGATCCACGGGCCGCGGCCAAAGAGGCCAGTGAACTCGTCGCCGGTGAACTGGAGAAACGCCTGGAGGCGCGCCGGTAACTGAGGCCTACCCGCGAGTAGCTTTTCTCTTAGAGAATGCCATTCTCGGGAAGTGACGAACGACACACTTTTGTCTCATCTAGCCGTCGGTCATGTCTGTGAGCTGTGGCTTCTGCGCAGGTGTCGCGGCGTGTCACCGACCAGGCGTGGTCTGGGTTGCCTAAGAAAGTGCAATAATCGGTACTGCGAGTGACAGCAACTCCTGGGCTGTCGATTCCGTCGGCGCGTCCAATACTGACAGCGACGCGGGATCCACACCCGGCGGGACAGGACGAAAGGCGGGGACGTGGGTCCCAACGGCAACGGTGCTTCGGGCAACCGGCAAAAGCTGGAAAAGGTCGTCATCCGGTTCGCGGGTGACTCCGGCGATGGTATGCAGCTGACCGGTGACCGGTTCACCTCGGAGGCCGCGCTCTTCGGCAATGACCTTGCGACCCAACCGAATTACCCTGCCGAGATCCGCGCACCACAGGGCACGCTGCCCGGTGTCTCGTCGTTCCAGATCCAGATCGCCGACTACGACATCCTGACCGCCGGTGACCGTCCCGACGTGCTGGTCGCGATGAACCCCGCTGCGCTCAAGGCCAACATCGGCGACCTGCCGCGCGGTGGTCTGGTGATCGCCAACTCCGACGAATTCACCAAGCGCAATCTCGCGAAGGTCGGCTACGAGGCGAACCCGCTGGACAGCGGCGAGCTGTCCGATTACGTCGTGCAGGCCGTCGCGATGACCACGCTGACGCTCGGCGCCGTCGAGGCAATCGGTGCGACCAAAAAGGACGGCCAGCGCGCCAAGAACATGTTTGCGCTCGGGCTGCTGTCGTGGATGTACGGCCGTCCCATCGAGACCAGCGAGACGTTCATCCGCGAGAAGTTCGCCCGCAAGCCCGATGTCGCCGAGGCGAACGTCCTGGCGCTCAAGGCGGGCTGGAACTACGGCGAAACCACCGAGGCGTTCGGCACCACCTTCGAGATCTCCCCCGCCAAGCTCGCTCCCGGTGAGTACCGGCAGATCTCGGGTAACACCGCCCTGGCCTACGGCGTGATCGCGGCCGGTCAGCTCGCCGACATCCAGGTGGTGCTCGGCACCTACCCGATCACCCCGGCGTCGGACATCCTGCACGAGCTGTCCAAGCACAAGAACTTCAACATCCTGACCTTCCAGGCCGAGGACGAGATCGCCGGCGTCGGTGCGGCGATCGGTGCGTCCTACGGCGGCGCGCTCGGCGTGACCAGCACGTCGGGCCCCGGTATCTCGCTGAAGTCCGAAGCCATCGGCCTGGCGATGATGGCCGAGCTGCCGCTGCTGGTGATCGACGTGCAGCGCGGTGGCCCGTCCACCGGTCTGCCGACCAAGACCGAGCAGTCCGACCTGTTGCAGGTGATGTTCGGCCGCAACGGCGAGTCGCCGGTCGTCGTGCTGGCCGCCAGCACGCCCTCGGACTGCTTCGAGGTGGCCATCGAGGCAGCCCGGATTGCGCTGACCTACCGGACGCCGGTCATCCTGCTGTCCGACGGCGCGATCGCCAACGGCTCGGAGCCGTGGCGGATCCCGGACATCACCGACTTCGAGGCGATCGAGCCCAACTTCGCCAAGGCCGGCGAGGATTTCGCGCCCTACGCTCGTGACCCCGAGACGCTGGCCCGCCAGTTCGCGATTCCGGGTACACCGGGACTCGAGCACCGCATCGGCGGGCTGGAGTCGGCCAACGGATCCGGCAACATCTCCTACGAGCCGGCGAACCACGACCTCATGGTTCGGTTGCGCCAAGCCAAGATCGCCGGGGTCAAGGTGCCCGACATCGAGGTGGACGACCCGACCGGTGACGCCGAACTGCTGATCCTGGGCTGGGGAAGTTCGTTCGGACCGATCGGTGAAGCATGCCGCCGTGCGCGCCGCCGCGGCATCAAGGTCGCGCGGGCCCACCTGCGCCACCTCAACCCGATGCCGGCCAACCTCGGCGAGGTGCTGGGCAAGTATTCGAATGTAGTGGTCCCGGAAATGAACCTCGGCCAGCTCGCGCTGCTGCTGCGCGGTAGGTACCTGGCTGACATCCATTCGGTGACCAAGGTGGAGGGCATGGCGTTCCTGGCCGACGAGCTGGAGGGCATCATCGATGCCGCCCTCGACGGAACGCTGGCCGAAAAGGAAAGCGACAAAGCGAAATTCGCCCGGCTTGCGGCAGCTACCGTGAGTACCGGCACAGTTGGCGCAGGAGTGAACGGATGACTGACCTGATCGGCTCGGATCTGCTGGCACCCGGTGTGTCGAAGACGGCATGGGTGCCGACCACCGATGAGCCGCAGAAAGCCAAGGACTTCACCAGCGACCAGGAGGTGCGCTGGTGCCCGGGCTGCGGTGACTACGTCATCCTCAACACGATCCGCAACTTCCTGCCGGATCTGGGTCTGCGCCGCGAGAACATCGCGTTCGTCAGCGGCATCGGCTGCTCCAGCCGTTTCCCGTACTACCTGGAGACCTACGGCTTCCACTCGATCCATGGTCGCGCCCCGACCATCGCGACCGGCCTGGCGGTGGCCCGCCCGGATCTGTCGGTCTGGGTGGTCACCGGCGACGGCGACGCGCTCTCGATCGGTGGCAACCACCTGATCCACGCGCTGCGCCGCAACGTCAACATCACGATCCTGCTGTTCAACAACCGGATCTACGGTCTGACCAAGGGGCAGTACTCGCCGACCTCCGAGGTCGGCAAGGTCACCAAGTCCACCCCGATGGGCTCGCTGGACTATCCGTTCAACCCCGTGTCGCTGGCGCTGGGCGCCGAGGCGACGTTCGTGGGCCGGGCGCTGGACTCCGACCGCAAGGGTCTGTCGGAGGTGCTGAAGGCCGCCGCCGAGCACCGCGGAGCTGCGCTGGTCGAGATCATGCAGGACTGCCCGATCTTCAACGACGGCTCCTTCGATCTGCTGCGCAAGGAAGGCGCCGAGGAGCGGATCATCAACGTCCGCCAGGGTGAGCCGGTGACGTTCGGCGCCAACGGCGAGTACTGCGTCGTCAAGACCGGCTTCGGGCTCGATATCGCCAAGACTGCGGACGTCGCGGCCAGCGACATCGTCGTGCACGACGCGACGATCGACGACTCGGCCTATGCCTTCGCGCTGTCCCGGTTGAGTGAGCAGAATCTCGAGCACACCGTGATGGGTGTCTTCCGCCAGGTCAGCCGGCCGACCTACGACGACGCCGCCCGTGACCAGGTCCGGATGGCGCGTGAAGCCACCCCGCATGACCGGCACGCGCTGCAGTCACTGCTGCGCGGTCGCGACACCTGGACCGTTGACTAGCCGAGCCCAGACGCAATCGTGAGCACGCCCGCCCCGCTGGCCGCTGTGGTACTGGCTGGTGGGGCGTCGCGGCGGATGGGCCGGGACAAGGCCACGCTGAAGCATCCCGATCAGGACACCACGATGGTGGAGTACACCGTCGGCGTCCTGAGATCGCGCTGCGCGCCGGTGTTCGTGATCGCTGCCCCTGGTCAGGCGTTTCCCGAGCTGCAAGCCGAGGTCCTGCGCGACGAGGTTCGCGGAGTGGGGCCGCTGCTGGCCACCGGCCGCGGGCTGCGGGCAGCTGCAGCCGCAGGGTTGGAGCGGGCCTTCGTCAGCGCAGTCGACATGCCGTTCCTGACCACCGATGTCATCGACGAGCTGACCGCATATCGGGGCGTCCACATCGTCCTGCCGTGGGACGGCCGGGATCACTATCTGGCCGGCATCTACCGCACCGACCTCGCCGACCACATCGACACCCTGGTCGCCGCCGGTGAGCGCAGTATGCGAGCGCTGGCCGAAACCGTCGTCACCCAGCGGGTCGTGATACCGGCAGGCCCGTCGCTGGCCAACGTCAATTCTCCGGATGACCTTCAGCAAATAGCCCAATAAATTGGCAATTGCGTCCAATTTCGTCGTCGATGCCGAATTGCAATTTATCAATTCGACATAGTCCGTTCATCGCTGGTTTTTGAGACGCTAGATCCGCTGGGCCGGAACGCATCTCGGCCGGCGACATTCTCAGAAGCGACCGATATCCAGCCAGTTCGCCTCCGCCTCGCGCGCCTGCGGACTGCTGGGGCGATCGTGCCGGTGGGGCGTCCGGGCCCTTGGTTGTCAGCTCGGGCCCGAGGTCCAGGCATGCCTCGAACGTGCCTGGCGCGCAAGGCATTCTGGGTGATCCGGCAGCGTCTGGGTCCTCGCGGCCGACGGGTGTGCAATTCGCCGACTTGCCTTGCGTTGGTGAAAGTACCTTGCCAACAAGAGCTTTGGGGTCAACCCCTGGCGCAGCTCGGCGGACCGTGCAGCTAACGAACTTGGTCCATCGGCGCTCGCGATGCCGAAATCGTCTGTGCCGGGGGCGCGGACTCCCCGCAGAAGCGCGCTGCGCCGCCGAGAACATGTGGTCGGGGCCACAAATAGTGCGTGATTTAAATCACAAAATTGACGAGCGTGTCAATGTATTGCCTGATCGCGAAACGCCGGGATGACCTGCACAGACCACTCATAGGTTCGGGTCGTGATCGTCCTGTTATCGAACCGAGATAAGCGTGTCGTTGATGTGACTTCCTCTAATCCGCTTTGTACGGTCCTACCCGGTCCCTATGGGAGCAAACATCTCCACCGATAACTCCAGAAATTGAACCCTGCGTGTGAGCGGGGCCGGGAGGCCGCAACGGCCTTCTGTGGATCGCCGGGTGAACAACCCCCGAGGTGATTCCCGTCGGCCGCGCTGTCGTGCCCGACCGAGACGGCACGACCCGTAGTCCGGAAGCCCTGGCAACGGGCTGAACCCCGTCCGACGGCGACGGGATGGCACTCGGCGCGTGCATGGCGAAAGGAAAACTCTTGAAGAACGTCCGCACCACACTCGTACGCTCCCTCGGGATCGCCGCGATCGGCGGCGCCACCGTGGTGGCCCCGATGATCGTCGGCACCGGTACTGCCTCGGCTGATGGCATGAACTGGGACGCGGTCGCGGCGTGCGAGTCCGGCGGCAACTGGGCAATCAACACCGGCAACGGCTACTACGGCGGCCTGCAGTTCGCCATGGGCACCTGGCGTGCCAACGGTGGCACGGGCTCCCCGCACCTCGCGTCGCGCGACGAGCAGATTCGCGTGGCCGAGAACGTGCTGCGCAGCCAGGGCCGGGGCGCGTGGCCGGTCTGCGGCCGTCGCGGCTGAGCCAGCTCTATTCAGGGTGGCGCCGGATCTACGGATCCGGCGCCACCCTTATTTCTTGCGCAACTCTCTTATCAAAATTCTCAGGAAGATCAAGCGACACACCTGTAACAGGTGCATCACAAGCTGCGATTCACATCACAGCGGCACACCAGTGCCCCCTTTGTCGGGAAGGGAAAACCAATGAGCACTTTGCGCAGGATCGTCACCCTCGCAGTCATCTCCGGAGCGCTGGCCCTGGCCGGATTCGTTCTGAGCATCGGAAATGCCGCCGCTGACAGCGGCGTGAACTGGGATGCGGTCGCACAGTGCGAGTCCGGCGGCAACTGGACCGCCAACACCGGCAACGGCTTCTCCGGCGGCCTGCAGTTCAAGCAGGCGACCTGGACCGCCAACGGTGGCGTCGGTGCCCCGCACCAGGCCACCCGCGAAGAGCAGATCCGGGTCGCTGAGAACGTCGCCCGCAAGCAGGGCATGGGCGCATGGCCGTCCTGCGGCAAGGCCGCAGGCACCCCGGCGTTCGCCACCCCGGTCTCCGGTGGCGCCCCCGCCCCGGCCCAGGGCGCTTGCGCCAACGTGCTGAGCGGCCCGTTCAAGTCGGTCGACTTCAACAAGATGTGCCAGGCCTTCCACGACCCGGGCCGCGCCATCGCCAACGCCCTCGGCCTGCGCTAGCGGCGACCGGGCAGCCGAAACGCCGAGCCGGCTGCGATCGACGCCAGATGACGGGTCACCGCGAATTCCGGCAGCACCACCGTGGCCCGGCTGGCCAGCGCGCTGAGCGCCGCAGGCCGTAAGTTCACCATCCGGCCGATCAGCCGCGACTCGGCGACGATGGCGCTGACCCGGCGCCTTCGAAACGCCGCGAATCCGGCGAACGCGCGGGGCAGATCGGGGGCCAGGTCGACGAACGCGCCCAGCACGGCGGCATCCTCGAGCGCCTGACAGCCGCCCTGGCCCAGATGTGGCCGCATGGGGTGGGCGGCGTCGCCGACCAGCACCACCGGCCCCGAGGCCCAACGCTGGGCGGTGGCGCGGTCGTAGAGGTCGTTGCGCAGGACCCCGGCGGGATCAGTGGCCGCCAGCATCGCCGGAATGGGTGCGGCCCAGGAAGCCAGCTCGGCGCGCAGATAGGCCAGCTCGCCCTGCGGGCAGGTGGCGCCCTCGGGCGCCCGTTCGGTGGCGAACCAATAGGTCTGATCCGGCCCCATCGGGACGTGGCCGACCTCAGCCCCGGCCGCCATGGTCTCGCCGGCCAGATCGGCGTCGATCGCCAGGGCGGCCACCCCGCGCCAGGCCGTGTAGCCGGCGTAGCGATGCGGCAGCGGGCCGTTGAGGTGGCGGGCCACCACTGAGCGGGTTCCGTCGGCGCCGACAACAGCCTCCACGTCGCGGGTGGCGCCATCCGTGAGGTGCAGGCGCACGCCGGTGGCGGTCGTGCTGAGCTCGCGAACTGCGACGCCATCGACGACGGTGCCCGGTGCCAGCGCCCCGGCCAGGATGTCGCGCAAGGCAGCGCGCTGCAGAACGACCAAGGGTTCGCCCAGCGCGGTGACGATCCGCTCGCCGGAGGGGCGGCGCAGCCAGGTGCCGTCCTTCCAGCGCATGGCGCCGGCAGCGATCCGGCCGCCGGCCGCCCGCACCTGGTCGCCGAGGCCGAGCTGGTCGAGCGCGGCGAGGGCATTGGGCCAGATGCTGATGCCGGCGCCGGAGCCGGTGTCGGTCCGGTCCTCGATCACTGTGACCGAATGTCCCCGGTGCGACAGTGCCGCAGCCGAGGCGAGCCCCGCGATGCCCGCTCCCACGACAGCGATGTCGGCCATCTCCTGAACGTAACGTGTGCTCATGACTTCGGGTGCCTTCGACGATCTCGACGACTACCTCGCTCTGCCGCGAGTCTCCGGCTTGGCGGTATCGGCGGACGGTTCACGCGTCGTCACCACCATCGCCGAACTCAATACCGCCAAGACCGAATTCATCACCGCGGTGTGGGAGCTCGACCCGGCCGGGGTGGCACCCGCGCGCCGGCTGACCCGCGGCGCCAAGGGAGAATCCGCGCCGGTCTTCACCGCCGACGGGGATCTGCTGTTCACCTCGGTACGGCCGACCGAGGACGACGACAAGCCGCCTGCGACCTTGTGGACGCTCCCCGCCGCGGGCGGTGAGGCCGCCCAGCTGGCCGAGCTGCCCGGCGGAATCGGCAGCGTGCGGGCCGCGCGCGCCGCGTCGGTCGTCGTGATCGGGGCGCCGTTGCTGCCGTCGGCCGACACCCTCGACGAGGAACGCCGGCTGCGAAAACTACGCAAGGACAACAAGATCAGCGCGATTCTGCACGCCGGCTACCCGGTGCGGCACTGGGACAAAGATCTGGGCCCGGAGGAGACGCACCTCTTCCGGGTCGCCGCCGACGGTGCTCTCACCGACCTGACCCGCCGGCCGGGCCAGGCGCTCGGCGACACCGATTTCGTGCTGAGCCCGGACGGTACCTTCGCCGTCACGAGCTGGCGGGTGCCCGGCCCGCGCGCTGCGCTGCGTTCGGTTCTGATGCGCGTCGACCTGCAGACCGGTGAGCGTGCCGTCCTCGCCGAGGACCCCGTCGCGGATCTGGAGCATCCGGCCATCTCGCCGGACGGCACGGCGGTGGCGTTCACCCGTGAGACGGTGTCGACACCGGAGCGGGCGCCACGAATCACGCTGTGCCACTTGAGTTTGACGTCGGGGGAGTGGGCGGAGCTGGCCACCGGATGGGACCGCTGGCCGGCTTCGGTGAGCTGGTCTCCGGACGGTTCGGTGCTGCTGGTCACCGCCGACGACAACGGCCGGCACCCAGTGTTCGCGATCAGCCTCGACGGCGAGGTCCGGCAGGTCACCCTCGACGACTTCAGCTATTCCGACGTCGTCGCCGCACCCGGCGGCATCGTCTACGCGTTGCGCACCTCCTATGCCGCTCCGCCGCACCCGGTGCGCATCGACCCGTCCGGCGAGGTCACCGCACTGCCGTGTATCGAATTGCCAACGCTGCCCGGTGAACTCACCGAGATCGTCGCCACCGCCGCCGACGGCACGCCGGTGCGGTCCTGGCTGGTGCTGCCTTCCACTGACGAGCCCGCCCCTCTGCTGCTGTGGATCCACGGTGGACCGCTGGGCAGCTGGAATGTGTGGTCGTGGCGGTGGAACCCCTGGCTGATGGCCGCACGCGGTTATGCGGTGCTGCTGCCCGACCCCGCGCTGTCCACCGGCTACGGCCAGCAGTTCATCCAACGCGGCTGGGGCGCCTGGGGCGGGCCGCCCTACGAGGACTTGATGGCAGCCGTCGACGCCGCGGTGGCCGACCCGCGGATCGACGCCGGGCGCACCGCCGCGATGGGCGGTTCATTCGGCGGCTACATGGCCAACTGGGTCGCCGGGCACACCGACCGCTTCGCGGCGATCGTCACCCACGCCAGCCTGTGGGCGCTCGACCAGTTCGGCCCGACCACCGACGGTGCCTACTATTGGGCCCGCGAGATGACACCTGCCATGGCCCAAGCCAATTCGCCACACCGCTTCGTCGGCAACATCACCACGCCGATGCTGGTGATCCACGGCGACAAGGACTACCGGGTGCCCATCGGCGAGGCGCTTCGTCTCTGGTACGAGCTGTTGACCGAATCCGGGTTGCCGGCCGCCGACGACGGCACCACGGCCCACCGGTTCCTGTACTTCCCGTCCGAGAACCACTGGGTGCTGTCCCCGCAACACGCGAAGATCTGGTACCAGGTGGTGACGACGTTCCTGGCCGAGCATGTGCTGGGGGAGAAGCTGCGGTTGCCCGAAACCCTGGGCTGAACCTGGCGGGTATGTTGGCGCTCATGACGGCAGCGCAGCGGGAATTCGACATCGTCGTATATGGGGCGACCGGATTCGTCGGCAAGCTCACCGCCGAGTACCTGGCCCGCGCGGGTGGCGGTGTCCGAGTTGCGCTGGCCGGTCGCTCGCCCGACAAATTGCTCGCGGTGCGGGCGACACTCGGTGAGGCGGCCCAGTCCTGGCCGATCCTGACCGCCGACGCCGGATCGCCGTCGTCGCTCAACGACATGGCTGCCCGGACCCGTGTCGTCATCACCACCGTCGGCCCGTACACCCGCTACGGCCTTCCGCTGGTGGCCGCCTGTGCGGCGGCGGGCACGGACTACGCCGACCTCACCGGTGAGGCGATGTTCGTGCGGCAGAGCATCGACGACTATCACAAGCAGGCCGTCGACACCGGCGCACGCATTGTGCACGCGTGCGGATTCGATTCCATCCCTTCGGATATGAGCGTGTTCGCCCTCTACCGGCAGGCCCAGCGCGACGGCACCGGCGAACTCGGTGACACCGACTTCGTGCTGCGCGGATTCTCCGGCGGGGTGTCGGGCGGCACCGTCGCCTCGATGATCGAAGTGTTCCGCGCATCGTCGAACGACCCGAACACCCGGCGCATGCTCGAGGACCCGTACACGCTCACGGACGATCGTGCCGTCGAACCCGAACTCGGTCCCCAGCCCGACCTGCCGTGGCGGCGCGGTGCCAATATCGCGCCGGAACTGGCCGGGGTATGGACCACAGGCTTCGTGATGGCGATGTACAACACCCGAATCGTGCGGCGCAGCAACGCACTTCAGCACTACGCGTACGGCCGCCGGTTCCGCTACGCGGAGAACATGAGCGTCGGAGCCTCGGTTGCCGCGCCGGTGGTGTCGGCGGCGGCGAGTGCCGCCAACAATGGTGTGGTCGCGATAGGCAGCCGCTTCTTCCGATTCCTGCCGAACCGGCTGGTCGAGCGCGTCGCCCCCAAGCCCGGCACCGGGCCCAGCGAGCAGACCCGTGACCGCGGCTACTACCGCGCCGAGACCTACACCACCACCACGACCGGCGCGCGCTACCGCGCCACCATCGCCCAGCAGGGGGATCCGGGCTACAAGGCCACCTCGGTCATGCTCGGGGAATGCGGGCTGGCGCTGGCCCTCGACCGCGACAAGCTGTCAGATCTGCGCGGTGTGCTCACCCCCGCCGCGGCCATGGGTGACGCGCTGCTCGACCGGTTCCCGGCCGCCGAGATTTCTCTACAGACCGTCCGCCTCGACGACTAGAGTCGGCTGGCAGAGCCGCACATCCAGCGATGAAGGTGGACAGCATGGCCGGTCTCGATGATCTTATGAGTCAGATTCCCGTGTCGGATATCGCCGGCAAGCTGGGTGCGCCCGAAGGGGAAGTGAACCAGGCCATCCAGACCCTGGTGCCCACCCTCGTCGGCAGCATCCAGCACAACGTCGTCTCCGACGACATCGACTCCAGCGAGCTCGAATCGGCCATCGCCGCCGGCGACCCCGGTCACGGCGAGCAAGGCGTCGCACGAATCTTCGGTGGACACGACACCGACCAGGTGGCCTCGGCGACGTGCTGGGCCGCATCCTCGGTGGGGGCGCGGGAGGCTCCGGCGGCGGGGACAAACCCGCTCGGCGACATTCTGGGCGGGCTGCTGGGCGGGAAAAAATAGCGCGGACTGTCGGGCGGTCGGAAGCATCGCGTCGCGCGTTCCTAGAATTGTCGGGTGACCACCACTGACGACTCTCGTGCCGACGCCCTGCCCAAGTCTTGGGAACCGGGGTCGGTAGAGACGGGGATGTATCAGGGCTGGGTCGACGCAGGCTACTTCGAGGCCGATGCCACGAGCGACAAGCCCGCATATTCGATCGTGCTGCCGCCCCCGAATGTCACCGGCAGCCTGCACATGGGTCACGCGCTGGACCACACCTTGATGGACGCGCTGACCCGGCGCAAGCGCATGCAGGGCTACGAGGTGCTGTGGCTGCCCGGGATGGATCACGCAGGCATCGCCACCCAGAGCGTGGTGGAGAAACAACTCGCCGTCGACGGCAAGACCAAAGAAGACTTCGGCCGCGAACTGTTCGTCGAGAAAGTCTGGGACTGGAAGCGTGAATCCGGCGGCACCATAGGCGGCCAGATGCGCCGCCTCGGCGACGGGGTGGACTGGAGCCGGGACCGGTTCACGATGGACGATGGCCTGTCCCGCGCGGTCCGCACGATCTTCAAGAGGCTCTACGACGCCGGCCTGATCTATCAGGCCGAACGGCTGGTCAACTGGTCACCGGTGCTGGAGACCGCGATCAGCGACCTCGAGGTCAAATATTCCGACGTCGAAGGCGAGCTGGTGTCGTTCCGGTACGGGTCTCTTGACGACTCCGAGCCCCACATCGTGGTGGCGACTACCCGGATGGAGACCATGCTCGGTGACACCGCGATCGCGGTACACCCCGACGACGACCGCTACCGGCACCTGGTCGGCAAGACCGTGCCGCACCCGTTCCTGGACCGGCAGATCATCATCGTGGCCGACGCGCACGTCGACCCCGAATTCGGTACCGGCGCAGTCAAAGTCACCCCCGCACACGACCCGAACGACTTCGAGATCGGGATGCGGCACAACCTGCCGATGCCCTCGATCATGGACACCAAGGGCAGGATCGCCGACACCGGAACGCAATTCGACGGCATGGACCGCTTCGAGGCGCGTGTCGCGGTGCGTGAGGCGCTGGCCGCAGAGGGCCGCATCGCCGCCGAGAAGCGGCCGTACCTGCACAGCGTCGGGCACTCCGAACGCAGCGGTGAGCCGATCGAGCCCCGGCTGAGCCTGCAGTGGTGGGTGAAGGTCGAATCGATGGCCAAGGCGGCCGGCGACGCGGTCCGGGGCGGCGACATCGTGATTCACCCGAAGAGCCTGGAACCGCGCTGGTTCGCCTGGGTCGACGACATGCACGACTGGTGCATCTCACGCCAGCTGTGGTGGGGTCACCGCATTCCGATTTGGCACGGCCCTGATGGCCAGAAGGTCTGCGTCGGGCCTGACGAAACCCCGCCGGAGGGCTGGGAGCAGGATCCCGACGTGCTGGACACCTGGTTCTCTTCGGCGCTGTGGCCGTTCTCCACGATGGGCTGGCCCGACCGCACGCCCGAACTGGAGAAGTTCTATCCGACAAGCGTTTTGGTCACCGGCTACGACATCCTGTTCTTCTGGGTGGCGCGTATGGTCATGTTCGGCACGTTCGTGTCGGGCGACGAGACGATCACGCTGGACGGCGCGCGCGGACCGCAGGTGCCATTCGAGAACGTCTTCCTGCACGGGCTGATCCGCGACGAGCATGGCCGCAAGATGAGCAAGTCCCGCGGCAATGGGATCGATCCGCTGGACTGGGTGGAGCTCTTCGGCGCCGATGCGCTGCGGTTCACCCTGGCCCGCGGCGCCAGCCCCGGCGGCGACCTGTCCATCGGTGAAGACGCCGCCCGCGCCTCACGCAACTTCGCGACCAAGCTGTTCAACGCTACCCGGTTCGCACTGATGAACGGCGCCGCGCCGGCACCGCTGCCGGCGGCCGCCGACCTCACCGACGCCGACCGCTGGATCCTGGGCCGCATGGAAGAGGTTCGGGCCGAGGTGGATTCGGCCCTCGACAGCTACGAGTTCAGCCGGGCCTGCGAATCGCTTTACCATTTCGCCTGGGACGAATTCTGTGACTGGTACTTGGAGCTCGCCAAAGTCCAGCTGGCCGAGGGGCTTACCGAAACCACCGCCGTGCTCGCCGCGGTGCTGGACACGCTGCTCAAGCTGCTGCACCCGGTGATGCCGTTCGTCACCGAAGCGCTGTGGAAAGCGCTGACCGGTGGGGAATCGTTGGTGATCGCGTCGTGGCCGGAGCCCTCCGGCATTGCCCTGGATCCGGCCGCGGCCCAGCGGATTGCCGATGTGCAGAAGCTGGTGACCGAGATCCGGAGGTTCCGTAGCGATCAGGGTCTGGCGGACCGGCAGAAGGTGCCCGCCCGGCTATCGGGTATCGGCCAGGCGGGCCTGGACGGCCAGGTCGCACCGGTCACCGCGCTGGCGTGGCTGACCGACGCGAGCGCGGACTTCAACGCCAGCGCGCACATCGAGGTGCGGCTGTCGTCCGGCACCGTCAGCGTCGAACTCGATACCTCGGGCACTGTCGATGTGGCCGCCGAACGTCGCCGTCTGGAGAAGGACCTGGCGGCCGCGGCGAAGGAATTGGCAGGCACCACAGCCAAACTCGGTAACGAGGCATTCCTGGCCAAGGCACCCGAAGACGTCGTCGCCAAGATTCGCGGCCGTCAGCAGGTTGCTCACGAGGAGGTCGAGCGGATCACCGCCCGGCTAGCTGCGCTGGCATGATCGAACCAGTCTGTATTCGAGTGTGCATCCAGGACGGCAAAAGTGCTGAAATTTCGACCTGTACGCACACTCGATCGCCTAAGGCTGTCATCGAGGCGCTGGCATGACGATCGAACCGCCGACACCCGACGAGATCGCCGCGCTGCTCCAAGTCGAGCACCTGCTCGACCAGCGCTGGCCGGAGACCAAGCTGGAGCCCAGCACCGCACGCATTGAGGCGCTGATGGAGATGCTCGGCTCACCGCAGCTCAGCTACCCGTGCATCCACATCGCCGGGACCAACGGCAAGACCTCGGTGGCGCGCATCGTCGATGCACTGATGACGGCGTTCAGCCGCCGGACCGGACGCACCACCAGCCCGCACCTGCAGTCCGCCGTCGAGCGCATCGCCATCGACAACGAGCCGATCAGCCCGGCCCGCTACGTCGAGGTCTACCGCGAGATCGAACCGTTCGTGCACATGGTCGACGCGCAATCTGTCAAAGATGGCGGCCCGGCGATGAGCAAGTTCGAAGTGCTCACCGCGATGGCGTTCGCCGCCTTCGCCGACGCACCCGTCGACGTCGCCGTCGTCGAAGTGGGGATGGGCGGGCGGTGGGACGCCACCAACGTCGTCGACGCACCCGTCGCGGTGATCACCCCGATCGGAATCGACCACACCGAGTACCTCGGTGACACGGTCGCCGAGATCGCCGCTGAGAAGGCCGGCATCATCGGCGCGCCGCGCGGCGAGCTGGTCCAGACCGACACCGTCGCGGTCATCGGCCGCCAGCTGCCCGAAGCGATGGAAGTGATTCTGGCCCAAGTGGTCTCCTCCGATGCCGCGGTCGCACGCGAGGACTCCGAGTTCGCCGTGCTGGGCCGCCAGGTCGCCGTCGGGGGACAGGTGTTGCAGCTGCAAGGCCTCGGCGGGGTGTACTCCGACATCTTCCTGCCGTTGCACGGCGAGCATCAGGCCCACAACGCCGTCGTCGCGCTGGCCGCGGTCGAGGCGTTCTTCGGGGCCGGTGCCGACCGGCAACTCGACGTCGACACGGTGCGGGCCGGATTCGCCGCGGCGGTCAGCCCCGGCCGGCTCGAACGGATGCGCAGCGCGCCGAGCGTCTTCGTCGACGCCGCCCACAATCCGGCCGGAGCCGCCGCACTCGCCGCCGCGCTGGCGACCGAGTTCGACTTCCGGTTCCTCGTCGGCGTGCTCTCGGTGATGGGGGACAAGGACGTCACCGGCATCCTCACCGCGCTGGAGCCGGCGTTCGACCAGGTCGTCGTCACCCACAACGGCTCACCCCGCGCACTCGAGGTCGACGCCTTGGCGATCCGGGCCGAGGAGATCTTCGGGCCGGACCGGGTGCTGCGCGCCGAAACCCTGGCCGACGCCATCGAGACCGCCACCGCGCTGGTCGAGGAGTCCGCGGCCGATACCGACGGATTCGCCGGCACCGGGATCGTCATCACCGGATCCGTGGTGACCGCGGGCGCGGCGCGCACCCTGTTCGGGAAGGACCCGCAATGAGCGACACGCCCGACATCCAGGCGCCCGACCCGTGGAAAAGTTTCCGCGGCGTCATGGCCGCCACCCTGATCCTCGAGGCGATCGTGGTCCTGCTGGCGCTGCCCGTGGTCGGCATGGTCGGTGGTGGGCTCACCGCATGGTCGACGTCGTACCTGGTCGGGTTCGCGGTGTTCCTGGTCCTGCTATCCGGCGTGCAGGGCAGGCCGTGGGCGGTCTGGCTGAACCTGGGTGTGCAGCTCATCCTGGTCGCCGGATTTGTCGTCTACCCGGCCGTGGGGATGGTCGGGGTGGTCTTCGCGATCGTCTGGGGGATCATCGCCTACCTGCGCGTTGAGGTCCTGCGCAGGCAGCGCCGGGGCTTGCTCCCCGGCCAGCAGCGACCACCTGACTGACGGGTACGCTGTGCGCCGTGACCGCGCCGATGACGATGCAGAGCGAAGCGATGAGGAGGAATGGCGCTAATGACTGAGCGGACGCTGGTTCTCATCAAGCCCGACGGTGTCCAGCGCGGGGTGGTCGGCGAGATCATCAGCCGAATCGAACGCAAAGGCCTGACGATCGCTGCCCTGGAGCTCAAGCAGGTCAGTGACGAGCTGGCCCGCGCGCACTACGCCGAGCACGACGGCAAGCCGTTCTTCGACTCGCTGCTGGAGTTCATCACCTCAGCCCCGGTGGTGGCAGCGATCCTCGAAGGCCCCCGCGCGATCGCGGCGTTTCGCCAGCTCGCCGGTGGCACCGACCCGGTGGAAAAGGCCACACCGGGCACGATCCGTGGCGATTTCGGCCTGGAAACGCAGTTCAACCTCGTGCACGGTTCCGACTCCCCAGAGTCCGCCGAGCGCGAGATCGCGCTCTGGTTTCCGGGCGGCTGAGCGCGCTCTCGGGCCACTGTCGTCAAAACAGGGCGTGTGGTGTGGGATACTGGCTCCGGATGTGCCCCCAAAGCGCATCCGGATGAAGACTTACGACGTGCGCGACCACCACTTGGTGAGGCGCCGACCGTCACAGCCGTCATTCAGCCAGGCACCGGACGCGTTCTCCATGGACCGTTCGGAGCGAGACCATAAACAAGTCCGGGCGCTTTAACCCGGGCACATAGCGGAAGCCCTCGCGTGGCCGCGTCGATGTGACGCGCCCGGGGGCTTGAGGAGAATACGTGGCCGACGATGACCTCTATCAGGAACTACCCGAAACAGAGCCCCAAGCGCAGTGGGGACCCCCGGCGGCAGCTGCCGCGGGCGACGACCTGCCTGACCGCCTGAGGGTGCATTCGCTGGCACGGGTGCTCGGCACCACCAGCCGGCGCGTGCTCGACGCCTTGAGCGAGCTCGACGGCCGGATGCGCAGTCCGCATTCCAGCGTGGATCGCACCGATGCGGTGCGGGTCCGCGATGTTTTGGCGGCCGGCCCCCAGGACAGCGCCGACGAGGCTGCGGTGCAGGAAGCCCTGACCCTGGATGCGCCCGAGCCCGAGGTCGACCAGACAGCCGAAGCGGTGGACGCCGAAGTTCCCGCGGCCACCGAGGAGCCTGAATCGCGGCTGATCCTGGAGACCGCCACGGTGGAGCAGGCGGTGTACATGCCGCTGTTCGTCGCCCCCCAGCCCGTCGAGGCCGAACCGCACCGCGCCGCTCGTCCGGCTGCCGAAGAGGACGACGACGAGGACGACGAGGACGAAGACGACGAGTCGTCCGCCGAAACCGACGGCGACCAGTCCGAACGCCCCGCCAACCGGCGTCGCCGGCGTGGCCGCCGCGGCCGTGGCCGCGGCCGTGGTGAGCAGGGCGGCCCCGACGGCGAAGAGTCCGAACGGCCCGAAGGTGCTGACGAGTCTGCCGAGTCCGGTGACGACTCTGACAGCGACGACGACGAGAGCGACGATGAGTCGGGCAGCGGTGAGGCCGCGACGCGGCGTCGCCGCCGGCGCCGGCGGCGCAAGTCCGGTGGCGGCGGCGACGACGCGGACGGCAGTTCGGTCGACGACCCGCCGAACACCGTTGTCCACGAGCGCGCCCCGCGGGCCAAGGCCGAACGCGACCCGGATGCGATTCAGGGCATCAGCGGATCCACCAGGCTCGAGGCCAAGCGTCAGCGCCGCCGCGACGGCCGCGATGCCGGCCGCCGGCGCCCACCGATCCTGTCCGAGGCCGAATTCCTGGCCCGCCGCGAGGCCGTCGAACGCGTCATGGTCGTGCGCGACAAGATCCGTACCGAACCCCCGCACGAGGGGGCCCGCTACACCCAGATCGCGGTGATGGAAGACGGGGTCGTCGTCGAGCACTTCGTGACCTCGGCGGCCTCGGCCTCGCTGGTCGGCAACATCTATCTCGGCATCGTGCAGAACGTGCTGCCGTCGATGGAGGCCGCCTTCGTCGATATCGGCCGCGGCCGCAACGGTGTGCTCTACGCCGGTGAGGTCAACTGGGAGGCCGCCGGCCTGGGCGGCGCGAACCGCAAGATCGAGCAGGCCCTCAAGCCCGGCGACTACGTCGTCGTCCAGGTCAGCAAGGATCCTGTCGGTCACAAGGGCGCGCGACTGACCACCCAGGTGTCGCTGGCCGGGCGCTACCTGGTCTACGTGCCGGGCGCGTCGTCGACCGGGATCAGCCGCAAGCTGCCCGACACCGAACGTCAGCGACTCAAGGAAATCCTGCGCGACGTGGTGCCCGACGACGCCGGCGTGATCATCCGGACCGCCTCGGAAGGCGTGAAGGAATCCGACATCCGCGGCGACGTCACCCGGCTCCAGGAGCGCTGGACGACGATCGCCGAGGAAGCCGAGCGGATCAAGGGCAACAAGGCCGGTGCCGCCGTCGCGCTCTACGAAGAGCCCGATGTGCTGGTCAAGGTGATCCGCGACTTGTTCAACGAGGACTTCTCCGGGCTGATCGTCTCCGGCGACGACGCCTGGGACACCATCCACGATTACGTCAATTCAGTTGCGCCCGAACTTCTTTCGAAGCTGACGAAGTACGACCCGCCCGGTGGTGACGGGCCCGACGTGTTCGCGGTGCATCGCATCGACGAGCAGCTGGCCAAGGCGCTGGATCGCAAGGTGTGGCTGCCCTCCGGCGGCACCCTGGTGATCGACCGCACCGAGGCGATGACCGTCGTCGACGTCAACACCGGCAAGTTCACCGGTGCGGGCGGCAACCTCGAGCAGACCGTCACCAAGAACAACCTCGAGGCGGCCGAGGAGATCGTCCGTCAGCTGAGGCTGCGCGATATCGGCGGGATCGTGGTCATCGACTTCATCGACATGGTGCTGGAGTCCAACCGCGACCTGGTGCTGCGGCGGCTGACCGAGGCTCTGGGACGTGACCGCACCCGCCACCAGGTGTCCGAGGTGACCTCACTCGGCCTGGTCCAGCTGACCCGCAAGCGACTGGGCACCGGCCTGGTGGAGGCGTTCTCCACCACCTGTACGCACTGCAGCGGCCGGGGCATCGTGCTGCACGCCGATCCGGTCGACACCACGCAGGCCGCCGCGCGCAAGTCCGAATCCGGCGGCGGCGGCGGTGGCCGGCGCGGCAAGCGGGGCAAGCGCGGCCGCGCTGAAGAAGCGCCGGTGGCCAAGGTGCCGCAGCACACCAGCGAGCATCCGATGTTCAAGGCGATGGCGGCGGCCAACGGCAAGCACGAGGACGACGAGGCCGAGGAAGAGCTGGCCGACGAGCTCGAGCGGGAAGCCGAAGCCGTGGACGATGCCGACATCGCCGAGCAGGTCGCCGACGAAGTTGCGGTCACCGACGCCGAGGATCTCGACGACGAGGACGAGTCCGACGACGACCTGGACGAGGACGAGTCCGACGAGGACGACGACGAAATCGACGTCGACCTGGATGAAGACGACGAGGACCTCGACGAGGACACCCTCGATGTCGACTCCGACGACGATGATGACGACGAAGACGACGAAGACGACGATGACGATGACGGGGCCGACGACGACGAGGACGACCTCGACGAATACGACGCCGACCAGCCAGTCGTGGCTCAGGCAGCGCCTGCGTCGGCCGGCAGGCATCGGCGCCGGGCGGCCGCACGCCCAGCAGGGCCGCCATCCGCATAGAGTGGCGGTTTGACCCTCCCGGTGCTGGTCACGTAACCTTGAGCAGTTGTCGCCAGGCGTCCGACGCCGGTGGCAGCGGGCTCAAGATCCCGCACCCCCAGACCCGCGCACGCAGCTTCGGTTAGCGCGCGCCCGCAGAGCAAGAACGAAGGACCCACGATGGCAGGCGATAAGGTCACGTACGCAATCGTCAAGACCGGCGGCAAGCAGTACAAGGTCGCGGTAGGAGACATAGTCAAGGTCGAGAAGCTCGAGGTCGAGGCCGGTGGCTCCGTTTCCCTGCCCGTCGCGCTGGTCGTCGACGGCGCCAAGGTGACCACCGACGCCAAGGCTCTGGAAAAGGTCGCGGTCACCGGTGAGGTGCTCGAGCACACCAAGGGTCCGAAGATCCGCATCCACAAGTTCAAGAACAAGACCGGCTACCACAAGCGGCAGGGTCACCGTCAACCGCTGACCGTGCTCAAGGTCACCGGAATCAAGTAGTCGAGGGAGCGAACTGACATGGCACACAAAAAGGGCGCTTCCAGCTCACGCAACGGTCGCGATTCAGCCGCCCAGCGGCTCGGCGTCAAGCGCTTCGGCGGCCAGCTGGTCAAGGCCGGCGAGATCCTCGTCCGCCAGCGCGGCACGCACTTCCACCCCGGCGTGAACGTCGGTCGCGGCGGTGACGACACCCTGTTCGCCACGGCCGCCGGCCTGGTGGAGTTCGGCGTCAAGCGCGGCCGCAAGACCGTCAACATCGTCAGCGCCGAACGACCGGAGTAGGTCTGCATCGCGAGTGTGAAACCACTGCGAGGTCCAGACCCATAACTCGCACCAGATTCACACTCGGCGGTTGAAAGGACTCTCCGATGCCCCGTTTCGTCGACCGCGTCGTCATTCACGCACGCGCGGGCAGTGGTGGGAACGGGTGCGCGTCGGTGCACCGGGAGAAGTTCAAGCCACTCGGCGGGCCCGACGGCGGTAACGGTGGGCGCGGCGGCAGTGTCGTGCTCGTCGTCGATCCGCAAGTGCACACCCTGCTGGACTTCCACTTCCACCCGCACGTCGCGGCGCCGTCCGGCACACAGGGGATGGGCAGTAACCGCGAGGGCGCCAACGGGCCAGACCTCGAGGTGAAGGTGCCCGACGGCACTGTCGTGCTCGACGCAGGAGGCCGTCTGCTGGCCGATCTGGTCGGTGCGGGAACCCGTTTCGTCGCCGCTGAGGGCGGTCGCGGCGGATTGGGCAACGCCGCGCTGGCGTCCCGGGCCCGCAAGGCTCCCGGGTTCGCGCTGCTCGGCGAGAAGGGTGAGGAGCGCGAGCTCACCCTCGAGCTCAAGACCGTCGCCGACGTCGGCCTGATCGGTTTCCCGTCGGCAGGCAAATCCTCACTGGTCTCGGTGATCTCGGCGGCCAAGCCCAAGATCGCGGACTATCCGTTCACCACGTTGGTGCCCAATCTCGGGGTCGTATCGGCGGGGGATCACACCTTCACCGTCGCCGACGTACCCGGGCTGATTCCCGGTGCGTCGCAGGGGCGGGGGCTGGGACTGGACTTCCTTCGGCACATCGAACGCTGCGCGCTGCTGGTGCACGTCGTCGACTGTGCCACCCTGGAACCCGGGCGCGACCCGATCTCCGACATCGATGCGCTGGAAGCCGAGCTAGCCGCGTATCGTCCTACGCTGCAAGGCGATTCGACGCTGGGCGACCTGGCCGACCGTCCACGGGCGGTGGTGCTCAACAAGATCGACGTTCCCGAGGCCAGGGAGCTGGCGGACTTCGTGCGCGCCGACGTCGAGGCGCGCGGCTGGCCGGTGTTCGAGGTGTCCACCGCGAGCCGTGAAGGCTTGCGGGAGCTGACGTTTGCGCTGTGGAACATGGTGGAGGCCCACCGGGCCGCGCAGCCCGAGGTGGTGCCGCGGCGTCCGGTGATCCGGCCGGTTCCGGTGGACCAGACCGGTTTCACCGTCGAGCCCGACCCGGCAAATCGCGGCGGCTTCATCGTGCGCGGTGTCCGGCCGGAACGCTGGATCGCGCAGACGAATTTCGACAACGACGAAGCCGTCGGCTATCTCGGCGACCGCCTGGCCCGTCTCGGCGTGGAGGATGAACTGCTACGCCGCGGCGCCAAGCCCGGCTGTGCGGTCACGATCGGCGATATGACCTTCGACTGGGAGCCGCAGACGCTCGCCGGGGTCGACGTCACCCCGACCGGCCGCGGTACCGATGTCCGGCTGGAGCGCAACGACCGGATCGGCGCCGCCGAACGCAAACAGGCCCGCCGGGTGCGCCGGGAGCACGAGGACGAGGCGTGAGTCAGTACCGCGACGCGGTGCGCGCCGCGCGCAGCGTCGTCGTCAAGATCGGCACCACCGCCCTGACCACAAAGTCGGGGCTGTTCGACGCCACCCGGCTGGCCCAGCTCGTCGACGCGATCGAGGCTCGGATGGAGGCCGGCTCCGACGTCGTCATCGTGTCCTCGGGCGCGATCGCGGCCGGTATCGAGCCGCTGGGACTGAACCGGCGCCCGACGGATCTGGCGACCAAGCAGGCCGCGGCCAGCGTGGGCCAGGTGGCGCTGGTCAACGCTTGGAGTGCGGCGTTCGCCCGCTACGACCGCACGGTCGGACAGGTGCTGCTGACCGCGCACGACATTTCGATGCGCGTACAGCACACCAACGCCCAGCGGACCTTGAACCGGCTGCGGGCCCTGCACGCGGTGGCGATCGTCAACGAGAACGACACCGTGGCCACCAACGAGATTCGCTTCGGCGACAACGACCGGCTCTCGGCGCTGGTGGCCCATTTGGTGGGCGCCGACGCGCTGATCCTGCTCTCCGATATCGACGGGCTCTACGACGCCGATCCGCGCAAGGGTGACGCCCGGTTCATCCCGGAGGTGGCCGGCCCGGATGATCTCGACGGCGTGGTGGCCGGTCAGGGTAGCCGGCTGGGCACCGGCGGGATGCGTTCGAAGCTGTCCTCGGCGCTGCTCGCCGCCGACGCCGGGGTTCCGGTGCTGCTGGCCGCGGCCGCCGATGCCGGCGCCGCGCTGACCGATGCGTCGGTGGGCACCGTGTTCACGCCGCGACCCGACCGGATGTCGGCGCGACGGTTCTGGGTTCGCTATGCGGCGGAGGCCGCCGGTGCGCTGACGCTGGATGCCGGCGCGGTGCGGGCGGTGGTCAAGCAGCGGCGCTCATTGCTGGCGGCCGGGATCACTGCGGTGGCGGGCCGGTTCTTTGGCGGCGACGTCGTCGAACTGCACGATCTGGACGGAAAGATGGTGGGGCGCGGGGTGGTGGCCTACGACGCCGCCGAGCTGACGATGATGATCGGCCGGTCCACCTCGGATCTGCCGGCCGAAATGCGCCGTCCCGCCGTGCACGCCGATGACCTGGTGGCGGTCTGATATCAGGGCGCGGCCAGATACAAGGTCCCGCGTCACCAGTCTGAGAGGGAGCCGTGCGATGACGTCGAACCAGAAGAACGTCGAGGTGCCCGCGGAAGCCTCACCTGAGCATCGAGTACTCACACTGTCGTGCCCCGATGTGCCCGGCATCGTCCATGCTGTTTCGGGCTTGCTCCTCGATCGCTTCGCCACCATCGAGGAGAGTCAGCAGTTCGGCGATCCCGAGACCGGGCGCTTCTGCCTACGCGTTCGGTTTAGCCGCGTCGGGGACGGCCTGTTCGACGATGCCGCGTTGCGTGCCGACATCGACGGGATTGCCGATCGCTTCCAGATGAGCTGGCGCCTGATGGACCCGAAAGTGCGTCCGCGTGTGGTCATCATGGTCAGCCGGCTCGCACACTGTCTCAACGACCTTCTTTTCCGAAACTCGGTGGGCGAACTGGGTATTGACATTGTGGCGGTGGTGTCCAACCATGCCGACCTCGAACATCTCGCGCACCGGTTCGACGTGCCGTTTCACTGCATCCCGGTCACCCCGGCGAGCAAGCCGGCGGCCGAAGCCCAATTCATCGACCTGTTGGACGAACTCGACGTCGACTTCGTCGTCTTGGCGCGATACATGCAGGTGCTCAGCGACAAACTGTGCAACCTGTTGAAGGGGCGTGCCATCAACATCCACCATTCGATGCTGCCCAGCTTCAAAGGGGCGCGACCGTACCGCCAAGCCCACGAGCGCGGGGTCAAGCTGATCGGAGCGACCGCCCATTACGTGACATCCGACCTCGATGAGGGTCCGATCATCGAACAGGACGTTGCCCGTGTCCACCATGCGATGACCGAACACGACATGATCGCGGTGGGCCGGGACCTCGAGTGCCGGGCGTTGGCCCGCGCGGTTCGCTGGCACCGCGACAACCGCATTGTGCTGAACGGAGCCAAGACCGTGGTGCTGCTATGAATTCACAATCGGCGTGGTGTCAGGCCGACATCTGGCCCGACAGTTCGTCGGCCAGCAGCGCGAGCATCGGCGAACATCCGCTGTCCACCTTGACCGTCGCGAGGTCGTCACCGCGCGTGCCGCCACGGTTCACGATCGCGACGGGCATGCCCAGTGCGGCCGCGTGCCGGACGAACCGGTAGCCGGAGAACACCGTCAGCGAGGACCCCGCGACCAGCAGCGCCTCCGATTCTTCGACCATCGAATAAGCCTGCGCGACAATCTCTTTGCGCACGCTTTCTCCGAAATACACGATATCGGGCTTGAGCATCCCCGCGCACGACGGGCAGTCGATGAAGTGGAACGATGCGGTGTCGGTGACGACGGCATCAGCGTCCGGTGCCACCGCGATGCCCCCGATTTGTTCGGCGCGCTCGGCGAATCCGGGATTGGCCGCCTCGAGTTCGTCGGCCAGCGCCGCGCGCGACATCGTGTACCCGCAGTCCAGGCACACCACCTGCGCGTAGGTTCCGTGCAGGTTGATGACATTGCGGCTGCCGGCCTTGGTGTGCAGCAGGTCCACGTTCTGGGTGATGACACCGCTCACCACCCCGGCCCGCTCCAAGTGCGCCAGCGCCCGGTGCCCGGCGTTGGGCAGGGTTTGGGCCATGTGCCGCCAGCCCAGGTGGTTTCGGGCCCAATAGCGCTGCCGGAACGCGCGGCTCGAGGTGAACTGGCGGATCGTCATCGGGTTGGCCGGCGGCGAGTCCGGGCCGCGGTAGTCGGGAATGCCGGAGTCGGTGGAGATCCCGGCGCCGGTGAGCACCGCGACACGTCGGCCCGCCAAGAGGGCGACGAGTTCGGGGCTTTCCACGAACTCCAGAGTAGTCAGCCGAAATTGGTGAGCGGGCTGAGTACGTCCTGGGCGAACTGCGTGATGTTGAGCGTCGGATTGCCGTCCGGATAGCTGACCGTGGCCAGCAGATTGGCACCGGCATCGACGAAATCGCCGTCGGCACGCCCCTGATGCGTCGAGGAGGTCACCAGGATGATGCCCGAGGTGCCGGCCTGTTTGGCCAGCGGGACCGAGAACTGCGCGTTCTGCACAGTGCTGTTGGCCCGGTCCTCCACGATGATCCGATGGTCGGGAAAGCCCAACATCAACAGCATGCGGCGCATCTGCGCGGCTTCGGTCACCCCGTTCTGCGGGTTACCGCCGGTGACGATGATCGGTGAATGCGGGTACATCTGCGCGACCGCCAGCCCGGTCAGCACCCGCCGGCGCAGGATCATCCGCATCGAGCCATCCGGCAACAAGCCGTACCCGAGGACGACGATCGCCGGATTGGAGAAATCCTTGGTGACGGGTGCGGGTGCAGGGTCAGCCGCCGCGGTGGCGACTTCACCGAACAGGGTCGCGACAACCAGCACCAACGCGCCGCACAGGGTCTTCCACCGACGTCGCACGTTTCCTCCGACCCGTTTGACATTGCTGCTGGCGTAATCGCGCGGGCGGGCTTCGTCGTTACGGCGTCACCGGCGCTGGCGCCTCACAGCCGTTCCATCGCGCGGGCCATGGCCGCATGCTCCAGGAACTCGTAGTGCGCCGGCGAATACCGCTGCCGACCGCGCCGGGCGTCGCGAGCTTCCCGGTGCGACGCGATCCACCGCGCGAACACGCCGGGCTTGGCCGGCGCCGCCGTGGCAATGGCAGCCGCGGTCAACAGCTTGACTTCGTGTTCGGTGATCAGCACCGTTGGCCGGGTGTCGACGACGCGCGGCGTAGCGGTCGACGGCTGCTGCTGGACAGGAGCGGGTACTGACAACATTTCGATCCCCCGATCTGGGCGGCCGGCGAAGTCCGGCCTCATGGCTGAAAACCTACGGCCGTCGCCGTGGATGCGAACGCGTAGAGCCATACTCGAAACCCGCACCGAGACCACGCAAAAGCCTTGGGCCACAACGCAGGTGGCTATGTGACCCAGGTCACGTCAAGCAGCGGGCGGCCGGAAGGATCTCGGCGCCCATATTGCGCTCCATCATGGCCAGTGCGGCCGTGCCGAGGTGTGTATCGATATGGGCCACTGCGTCTTTCGGCACCACCACGGCGTAATGGCGGACGTATGCGTCGAGGGCGCTGTAGAGGATGCACTGCTCGGTCACCTGCCCGGTCAGGATCACCTTCTCGACCTCGAGCCTACTGAGTAGGTAATCCAGCGCGGTGGCGTAGAAGGCGCTGTGGCGCACCTTGGTCATCACCCGGCAGCCCTTCTCGGGAGCGATCGGGCGCACCAGATCCGGACGGGCGCCTTCCAGCGCGACGCGGACGAGGTCGCTGGGTTCGGCGGTGAAATCGCCGTAGTTGTCGTTGACGTAGATCAGCTCGACATCGTCGCGATCGCGGGCCCGGCTGATCAATTCGGACAGCGGTTCCACGATGTCGGCGACGTTGCCTGCCAGCTCCTCGGCGTCGGGGTGCCGGTAGGCATTGAGCATGTCCACCACCAGTAGCGCGGTATCGGCCATGTGCGGCGGTTACCCACTCGGCGCGGGCGGACACGCCTGAAGAGCGGGTTCGGTGGTTTGGCCGCGGACGGCAGGCAACAATAGGGCATGGATTTCTACTCCGCCTACCGGCACGGCTTCGTTCGGCTGGCCGCCTGCACCCACCGCACGGTGCTGGCGGACCCCGCCGCCAATGCCGAATCGGTGCTGCGGATTGCCCGGGCCTGCCATGACGACAGCGTCGCGGTGGCGGTGTTCCCCGAGCTCACCCTGTCCGGCTACTCCCTCGAGGACATCCTGCTGCAGGACTCGCTGCTCGACGCCGTCGAGGACGCCGTGGTGGATGTCGTCGCGGCCTCGGCCGACCTGTTTCCCGTGCTGGTCGTGGGTGCGCCGCTGCGCTACCTGCACCGCATCTACAACACCGCGGTGGTGATCCATCGCGGTGTGGTGCTCGGGGTGTCGCCGAAGTCCTATCTGCCGACGTACCGGGAGTTCTACGAACGACGCCAGGTCGCCGCCGGCGACGACCTCCACGGCACGATCCGTATCGGTGGTGCCGAGGTGCCGTTCGGTCCGGATCTGCTGTTCACCGCCGACGACGTGCCGGGCCTGGTGCTGCACGTCGAGATCTGCGAAGACATGTTCGTGCCGGTGCCGCCCAGCGCGGAGGCCGCGCTGGCGGGTGCGACGGTGCTGGCCAACCTTTCCGGAAGCCCGATCACCATCGGCCGGGCCGAGGACCGCAAGCTGTTGGCCCGCTCGGCGTCGGCGCGCTGCCTGGCGGCCTATGTCTACGCCGCGGCCGGCGAGGGGGAGTCGAGCACCGATCTGGCCTGGGACGGTCAGACGATGATCTACGAAAACGGCCGTCTACTGGCCGAATCCGAACGGTTCCCCACAGGGGAGCGCCGCTCGGTTGCCGACGTCGATCTGGATCTCCTTCGCTCCGAACGACTTCGGATGGGCACCTTCGACGACAATCGCCGTCATCACCAAGACCGGTTGAAATCGTTCCGACGCATCGGCTTCCAGCTCGATCCGCCCAGCGGCGATATCGGCCTGATGCGGCAGGTCGAACGCTTTCCGTTCGTGCCCAGCGATCCGTTCCGCCTGGAACAGGACTGCTACGAGGGCTACAACATTCAGGTTGCCGGTCTCGAGCAGCGGTTGCGCGCACTGGATTACCCCAAGGTGGTGATCGGGGTGTCCGGTGGGCTCGACTCGACGCACGCGCTGATCGTCGCGGCGCACGCGATGGACCGGCAGGGGCGGCCGCGCAGCGACATCCTGGCGTTCACCCTGCCGGGTTTTGCCACCGGCGAGCGCACCAAGACCAACGCCGTCAAGCTCTCTCGCGCCCTGGGTGTCACCTTCGCCGAACTCGACATCCGGGATACCGCCACCCTGATGCTGACCGAGATCGACCACCCGTTCGGGCGTGGCGAACCGGTCTACGACGTCACCTTCGAGAACGTGCAGGCCGGCCTGCGCACCGACTACCTGTTCCGGCTCGCCAATCAGCGAGGTGGCATCGTGCTGGGCACCGGAGACCTGTCCGAGCTCGGCCTCGGCTGGTCGACTTACGGGGTCGGCGACCAGATGTCCCACTACAACGTCAACGGTGGCGTGCCGAAAACCCTTATCCAGCATCTGATTCGGTGGGTGATCTCGTCCGGCCAGTTCGAGGACGAAGTCGGTGAGATCCTGCAGTCCGTGCTAGACACCGAGATCACTCCTGAGCTGGTGCCCACCGGCGAGGACGAAGAGATCCAGAGCAGTGAAGCCAAGGTGGGCCCGTACTCGCTGCAGGACTTCTCGCTGTTCCAGGTACTGCGCTACGGTTTCCGGCCGTCCAAGATCGCGTTCCTGGCCTGGCACGCGTGGAGCGATCCCGACAGCGGCAGCTGGCCGCCCGGGTTCCCGGTGGGCAAGCGGCTGGCGTACTCGCTCAAGGAGATCCGGCACTGGCTGCAGGTCTTCGCCCAGCGGTACTACTCGTTCAGCCAATTCAAGCGTTCGGCGCTGCCGAACGGGCCCAAGGTCTCTCACGGCGGCTCGTTGTCGCCGCGCGGCGACTGGCGGGCACCGTCGGACATGTCGGCGCGGATCTGGCTGGCGGAGATCGAACGGGAAATTCCCGAGGACTGATCAGCGCCGCCGCGCCCGGTGGACCAGTTCCGCGATACCGCCGACGGCTGCGCCGGCCAGCACCCCGACAGTGGACCACCACCATTGGTCGGTTGCGGCCGCCACGGTTACACCCAGAATGAGGCCGATGATCAATGGGACATAGAGCCGGCTGGTGCTGGAATGGGTTGCCTGATCTCGTTCCATCCAGCCCAGGCTAGCCCTTGAACCCGGTTGAACCTGTGCGGCGGTCGATATTCAGAAAAGGCTGAACTTACAGCCTGCCGTCGATGCGCAGGTCCGGGTGCACCCAGTTCGGGGAGCGCCGTTCCTTGAAGGCCATGAAGCCTTCGATCGACTCCGGCGAGCCGAGGCTGCGCTGCATCCCGATCCGGTCGTAGAGACCGAGATAGTTGTCCAGGCTGGACTTCACCACCGACCGGGCGCCGGGCGCGGTGCGACAGCATTGGGCCAGGATCTCCCGGGCGGCCCCGGCCAGATCGTCGTGCGGTACCACCCGGGCGACCATGCCCCAGTCCAGGGCTTCCTGCGCGTTGAGCGTGCGGCCGGTGAACATCAGGTCGCGGGTGCGCACCGGGCCGATCAGCCGGGCCAGCATCTGGCTGTAGTAGGTGTCGGCGATCCCGCGGTAGAGCTCGGGGACGCGGAACGTCGCCCGATCGCTGACCACCGCCATGTCGGCGCACAGCGCGATCTGCAATCCGCCGCCCTGGCACAGCCCGTTGACGGCGGCCACCACCGGCTTGGCGGATTGTCGCAAGGTGTCGAACGGCAGGGCGTCCATGCCCAGCGCCGCCCCGAAGGTCAGCCAGTTGTCCTCGCCCCCGCCGCCCATGTCGCCGCCCGGCGCGAAGACGTCCCCGGTGCCGGTGATCAGCAGTCCGGCCAGATCGGGATCGGACCCGACGTGGTTGACCGCGTACTTGATGCCGAAGTACATCGCCGGGGTCATCGCATTGCGTGCCGCGGGGCGATCCAGGGTGCACACCCCGAACCCGCCCTCCCGGGTGAACTTCAGGAACTTTGTTCCCAGCCAGTCACCCTCGGGCGGCCGCGGAGCGTCGCTATGCGTCATCGCGCGAGACTATCGCCCCAACCGTAGGGCGTTCAGTACTGGGTGAGGACGTCATCGATGGACTCGGCCACCGGCGCGCAGTCGCCGGCGCCGGACACCAGCGTCGCCAGCGCGCCCGCCGCACACGCCCGGCGCAAAGCGCGCTCATGTCCGGCCGCCCAGGCGGAAGCGAGCACACCGGCGAAGACATCGCCTGCGCCGGTGGTGTCGATCGCCTCGACCTCGGGGCTGGGGACGTCGACGTCTCCGTCGGGGCCTCGGTAGCTGGCACCGCGAGCGCCGCGGGTGACCACGAAATGCCTTGTCGGCCAGGCCCAGTGCGGTTCCTCGGCCTCGTTGACGATCACCACGTCGGTGACGTCCGCCAGGTCACCGAGGCCGGGGTCGGTGCTGACCGGCGAGGCGTTGACGATCACGGTGGCTCCGACGGACCGGGCTTCGCGCGCGGCGCCAACGGCCGTCGCGATCGGCACCTCCAACTGGACGAGCAGCACTTCACAGTCGGCGATGACCGCACGCGCGGCGGCCGAACTCAGTGTCAGGTGGCCGTTGGCACCGGGCGCCACCACGATCATGTTCTCGCCGTGGTCGTCGACCAGGATGACGGCGCTGCCGCTGGCTACGGTCAGTTCTTGCAGGCCCTCGAGGCCGACGCCGTCGGCGCTCAGGTGCGCCCGCAACCGGGCGCCCGCGGGGTCGGTGCCGATCGCTCCGACGAACTGCACGTCGGCGCCGGCGCGGGCCGCTGCCACCGCTTGATTGCCACCCTTGCCGCCCGGTTCGGTGGCCACCGCCGACCCCAGGACCGTCTCCCCGGCGTGCGGCAGAGCGGTGACCCGAAAGAACTGATCGACGTTCACGCTGCCGACTACACATACCCGTGTCACGCGGCTGAGATTAGTCCTGGGTCAGCCCCCACCTGCCGGTTGGTGGGGAGACCGATACCCTGGGGGAATGAGTGTTCAGGCGGAGTCGCTTGATCTGAAGAATGAGGTTCTCGATGCTGCCCGCCGGGCGCGCATCGCCTCGCGCACCCTGGGATCGCTGACCACGACCGTCAAGGACCGGGCCCTGCACGCCGCCGCTGATGCCGTGCTGGCCCACGCTCACCAGATCCTGGCAGCCAACGCCGCAGATCTCGACGCCGCACGCGCCGGTGGCACCGCCGAGGCCATGCTGGACCGGCTCGCCCTGAACCCGCAGCGTATCGACGGTATCGCCGCGGGCCTGCGCCAGGTCGCCGGGCTGCCCGACCCGATCGGCGAGGTCCTGCGCGGCCGCACGCTGCCCAATGGACTACAACTGCGGCAGCAGCGCGTTCCCCTCGGCGTGATCGGCATCGTCTACGAGGGCCGGCCGAACGTGACGGTCGACGCGTTCGGCCTCACCCTGAAATCCGGCAACGCGGTCCTCCTGCGCGGCAGCTCGTCGGCCGCGAACTCGAACGCCGCGTTGGTCACCGCGCTACGCGGCGCACTGGCGGGCGAGGGCGTGCCCGAAGACGCGGTGCAGCTGCTGCCGAGCAGCGACCGCTCCAGCGTCACCCACCTCATCCAGGCCCGCGGCCTGGTCGACGTGGTGATCCCGCGCGGGGGCGCCGGCCTGATCGACGCCGTCGTGCGCGACGCCACGGTGCCCACCATCGAGACCGGCGTCGGTAACTGTCACGTGTACGTGCACTCCGCGGCCGATCTCGACGTCGCCGAGCGGATCGTCCTCAACGCCAAGACGCGGCGGCCCAGTGTCTGCAACGCGGCCGAGACGCTGCTGGTGGACTCCGCGGTCGCAGCTGTCGCCCTGCCGCGGTTGGTGGGCGCCCTGCAACGGGCCGGCGTGACCGTGCACGACAATCCGACCGACGACGAGCTGCGCGCGGAGTTCCTGTCGATGGATATCGCGGTCGCCACCGTGGATGGCCTGGACGCCGCCATCGAGCACATCAACACCTACGGCACCGGCCACACCGAGGCCATTGTGACCACCAATCTTGCTGCGGCACAGCTCTTTACCGAACGTGTCGACGCAGCCGCGGTGATGGTCAACGCATCAACGGCGTTCACCGACGGCGAGCAGTTCGGCTTCGGAGCCGAGATCGGCATCTCCACCCAGAAGCTGCATGCCCGCGGCCCGATGGGTCTGCCCGAATTGACCTCAACCAAGTGGATCGTCTGGGGAGACGGCCATACCCGCCCTGCCTAGGCGACGACAGGAGAACCATGACTGAAACCCCGGCGCGTCCGGCACCGCTGTTCGCCGACATCGACGATGTCGCCAAGCGGCTGGCCGAGACGGGTTATCTGCCCGACACCGCCACCGCCACCGCGGTGTTCCTGGCCGACCGGCTGGGCAAGCCGCTGCTCGTCGAGGGCCCGGCCGGGGTGGGCAAGACCGAGCTGGCCCGCGCCGTGGCGCAGACCACCGGGTCGGGTCTGGTGCGGTTGCAGTGCTACGAGGGTGTCGACGAGGCCCGTGCCCTCTACGAGTGGAATCACGCCAAGCAGATCCTGCGGATGCAGTCCGGCTCGAACGACTGGGACCAGGCCAAGTCCGACATCTTCAGCGAGGAGTTCCTGCTGTCGCGGCCGCTGCTGACCGCGATCCGGCGCACCGAGCCCACGGTCCTGCTGATCGACGAGACCGACAAGGCCGACATCGAGATCGAAGGCCTGCTGCTGGAGGTGCTGAGCGACTTCGCGGTGACCGTCCCCGAATTGGGCACGATCACCGCAACGCGCACCCCGTTCGTGGTGCTGACCTCCAACGCCACCCGCGAGCTGTCCGAGGCGCTCAAGCGTCGCTGCCTGTTCCTGCACATCGACTTCCCCGACGCGGATCTGGAGCGCCGCATCCTGCTGTCCCGGGTGCCCGAGCTGCCCGAATCGCTGGCCGCCGAACTGGTGCGCATCATCGGCGTGCTGCGCGGCATGCAGCTCAAGAAGCTGCCGTCGGTCGCCGAGACCATCGACTGGGGCCGCACCATTCTGGCGCTGGGCATGGACACGATCGACGACGCCACCATCGCCGCGACGCTCGGCGTGGTGCTCAAGCACCAGTCCGATCAGCAGCGCGCCGCCGGCGAACTGCGGCTGAACTAAGCCGATGGCCGTCCGCAGGGTGCGCCCCCCGCAACCGCTGGCCCCACACGGCCTGCCGGGACATCTGGTGGGCTTCGTCGAAGCGCTACGCGCCCAGGGCATTTCGGTTGGCCCGTCGGAGACGGTCGACGCCGGACGGGTGCTGACCGTGCTGGGTCTCGGGTCACGCGAAGCCCTGCGCGAAGGGTTGGCCTGTGCGGTGTTGCGCCGCGCCGACCACCGGCAGACCTACGACGCGCTGTTCGACCTGTGGTGGCCGTCGGCGCTGGGTGGGCGCACCGTGCTGGTCGATGAGGACGCCGACGAGGACAGCCAGCAGGGGTTGCCGCCCGAGGACATCGAGGCGATGCGGCAGATGCTGCTCGACCTGTTGGCCGACAACCCCGACATCGGCGACATGGACGACCGGTTGGTCGCGATGATCGCCCAGATCGTCGAAGCGTACGGCCGCTACACGTCCAGTCGCGGCCCGTCGTACTCGTCGTATCAGGCGCTCAAGGCGATGGGACTCGACGAACTGGAAGGCCGGCTGCTGGCCGGCCTGCTGGCGCCGCATGACGACGACCCGACGCCCACCCAGGAGCAGATCGCCAAAGCGCTTGCCGCGCAGAAGATCGCACAGCTGCGCCGAATGGTGGAGAGCGAGACCAAACGGCGCACCGCCGAGCAGCTCGGCCGCGACCACGTACAGATGTACGGCATCCCGCAGCTCGCCGAGAACGTCGAATTCCTGCGCGCCTCCGGCGATCAGCTGCGCCAGATGCGCAAGACGGTTGCGCCCCTGGCCCGGATGCTGGCCACCCGGTTGGCGGCCAAACGCCGTCGGCACCGGGCCGGGGCGATCGATTTGCGCAAGACGTTGCGCAAGTCGATGTCGACCGGCGGAGTGCCGATCGACGTCGTGCTGCGCAAGCCGCGACCGGCACGGCCGGAACTCGTTGTGCTGTGCGATGTCTCGGGATCGGTGGCCGGATTCAGCCACTTCACCCTGCTGCTGGTACACGCCCTGCGTCAGCAGTTCTCCCGGGTTCGGGTGTTCGCCTTCATCGACACCACCGACGAGGTCACCCACCTGTTCGGGCCCGACGCCGACCTCGCCGTCGCGATTCAGCGCATCACCCGGGAAGCGGGGGTCTACACCCGCGACGGGCACTCCGACTACGGCAACGCATTCGTGTCGTTCACCGAGAACTTCCACAACGTGCTGTCACCGCGCAGCTCGCTGCTGGTGCTCGGCGATGCGCGCACCAACTACCGCAACCCTGCCGTCGACATCCTGGCCCATATGGTCAGCGCGAGCCGCCACGCGCACTGGCTGAACCCGGAGCCGCGGCATCTGTGGGGCAGCGGCGACTCGGCGACCGCTCGCTACGAGGACGTCATCACCATGCACGAATGCCGTTCTGCCAAACAGCTTGCCGCGGTGATCGACCAGCTGCTCCCGGTCTAAGCCTTCGGCACCGCGTCGCCGCCGGTGCGCCGCGACCAGACGTACAGCGCCCACATGATGATCGGCAGCAGGAAGTCCGTCCACAGCGGAAACCCGATGTTGTAAGGCATGGTGTTGTTCTCGGCCAACCAGTAGTAGACATGGCCGGCGCCGTCGCCGATGTACTGGACGGTCAGCACGATGATGGCGCACAGCCAGAAGTGGCCGCGGAACCAATAGGCCAAGATGCCGACCACGCCTATTGCCGTGTCGCCCATGGCATTTTCCCACTGGAAGCCACCATTGCCCCGGGTGTAGCCGATCAGCTCGGCGGTCTGCGGACCGTCGAAGATGTGGTAGGCGGCGCCCAGCAGCGACGCCACTCCGACGACAGCCACCATCCACCACACCAGATGGACATCGGCCGGGTTGCGGTCGGAGTGGCGGCGGCTCTGGATGAGTGCGCCGATGATCGCGACCAATGCGAGAACGACTGTGGGCATGGCCGATCTTCGCACGCACCGGGGAGCTGCAGATACTAGTCGGCGGCCTTGGACGGCCTCGCGCTGCCGCCGGTGCCCTTCTTAGGGCCGTCCTTGCTCGCGCTTGCGGGCTTCTTCGGAGCGCCGGACTTGGCAGCACTCGCCTTGGGTGTGCCGGCCTTCGCCGCAGGTGTCTTCGCCGTTGCGGCGGTGCTGTCGGTCGGCTCGGCCTCGGGGGTGACGGTCTTCTGCGCGGTGGCGGCGGGAGCGGGCAGACTGGGCAGGCTGACTGAGGGGAGCAGCGGGATGCCCGGCAGCAACTGCGCCTTTGTCGGCTTGCTGTAATCGCTGCGGTCGTACCCCATTTCGATGAACGTCCGCAGGACCGGGTCGATGGCACCGAGTATCGGGTCGGGCACAATGCCCTTGAGTGGCATCAGGATTGGCACCAACGGAGTCCGGATCAGGTAATACGTTGTGTCGCCGTGCTCCTGGTAGTAGGCGCTGCCACCGGCCTTGGCCGCCTCGATATCGGCGGCGGTGAGCTCGGTCTGAGTCTGCCCGTGGACCAGGATCATCCCCGCGATGGCGTTGGCCGTCGCCAGAATGTTGAGTGGGTACGTCGGGAAGTCCGCCCAGCCGTCGTACTGGCGGGCGACGTCGACCGTCGTGTCGCCGTTGTCGGGAGTGGCCCCGCTGACGCTGATGTCGAGAACCGGGATGTACAGCCCGGCAAATCGTTCCAGTATCCCGCCGTTGGGCCGGCTCGGATTCTCGACGAGGACCCAGGTGTTCCCCGTCCCCTCGGGGTGCGCAGCCTTGTAGCGCGAGATGACCACGGCGCCCTGCGACAACCCGAAGACGACATCGTCCTGGGGATTTCGCTCCTCGAGGTTCTTCACGCCCTGGGCAACGGAGTCGTTCCAGGTCAGATCGAAGATGTAATTGTTCGACACCGGCCAGAAGCCGGCGTTGTAGGGAATGTTGCCGCTCGATACCGGTGCATCAGCGGGGGTGTCGGTGCCGTCGAGCACCCGTGAGATGAAATCGCGGTACTCCTGGTCGGTCGGCGTCCAGCCGATGTTGGTCCCGCGGAGGTAATCCACCGTCGCCGCGGTGAGCACAGGCGCGGTCGACACCGTCGGGGTCAATCCCACCGCGACCGCCGCGACCGCAGCGGCCACACCCGTCACAGGCAGGGTCATGCGTCGATTACCGAACTTCGTCATTGAATTCCCCTTGATCGGCATAACTCGACTCAGGGGAAAATGCTACCTGAACCGGAACGATTCCCTGCCGAGATCTTTGCCAGCGCACAGTTGAGGCGGCGGTTCGTCGGCGTCGCGAAACGCCCGGCCGCCTCCCGTAAGCTGGTCAATCGTGGTTTCCTCGGCTCGGCGCAGGCTCGGCGTGATGGGTGGGACGTTCGATCCCATCCACAACGGCCACCTGGTCGCCGCCAGTGAGGTGGCGGCCCTCTTCGATCTCGACGAGGTGGTGTTCGTCCCGACCGGCCAGCCGTGGCAGAAGTCGCGGGAGGTGACTCCCCCCGAGGATCGCTACCTGATGACGGTGATCGCGACCGCCTCCAATCCACGGTTCTCGGTCAGCCGGGTCGACATCGACCGTGGCGGGCCCACCTACACCAATGACACGCTGCGCGATCTGCGTGCGTTGAACCCCGACGCCGACCTGTTCTTCATCACCGGCGCCGACGCGCTGGCCTCGATCCTGTCGTGGCAGAACTGGGAGGAGCTGTTTGCCCTTGCCAAGTTCGTCGGCGTCAGCAGGCCCGGCTACGAACTCAACGGTCAGCACATCGTGGCCGCCTTCGACCAGCTGCCCGAAGAGGCGCTGAGCCTGGTCGAGGTGCCCGCCCTGGCGATCTCGTCCACCGACTGCCGCGTCCGCGCCGCCGGAGGCCGGCCGATCTGGTACCTGGTGCCCGACGGCGTCGTGCAATACGTATCCAAGCGCGGCCTCTACAGCGGAGGCGGCCAGGTGAGCCGGCTGGCCGCCCCGACAACCGAGGAGACCCTCACGTGACCGCGTCCGACGAAGCCGTCCAGATGGCCACCGTGGCGGCCAGGTCGGCCGCAGCCAAGCTCGCGCAGGACATCGTCGTCATCGACGTGTCCGGCCAGCTGGTGATCACCGACTGCTTCGTGATCGCGTCGGCGTCCAACGAGCGTCAGGTCAACGCGATCGTCGACGAGGTCGAAGAGAAGATGCGACTGGCCGGGTACAAGCCCGCGCGCCGGGAGGGCACCCGGGAAGGCCGGTGGGTGCTGCTCGACTACGTCGACATCGTGGTGCACATCCAGCACCAGGAGGAGCGCACCTTCTACGCCCTGGACCGGTTGTGGCGGGACTGTCCGTTCCTTGCGGTGAACCTCGACGACGTCGAGACAGAGGAGACGCTGTGAGAGTGCGCCGGCTGGTCATGCTGCGGCACGGCCAGACCGAGTACAACGCAGGCAGCCGTATGCAGGGTCAGCTCGACAGCGAACTGACCGACCTCGGCAGGGCACAGGCTGTCGCCGCCGCCGAGGTGCTGGCCAAGCGCCAGCCGCTGCTGATCGTCTCCTCGGATCTGCACCGTGCCTACGACACTGCGGTGGCGCTGGGGGAGCGCACGGGACTTCACGTGGACGTCGACACCCGGCTTCGGGAGACTCACCTCGGCGACTGGCAGGGCCTCACCCATCATCAGGTGGACGCCGTCTCGCCAGGCGCGCGGCTGGCCTGGCGCGACGACGCCACCTGGGCGCCACACGGTGGTGAAAGCCGTATCGACGTCGCCGAGCGCAGCGTGCCACTGGTCGCTGAACTGGTTGCCGGAGAACGGGAATGGGGTTTGGATGACCCGGACCGGCCGTTGGTGCTGGTTGCACACGGCGGGCTGATCGCCGCGCTGTGTGCGGCCCTGCTCGGGCTGCCCGTCGAGAACTGGCCGGTGCTGGGCGGGATGGGCAACGCCAGCTGGGCGCAGCTGTCCGGGCACAGCGACGACGATGCTTCGTTCGACGCGATCCGCTGGCGCCTCGACGTGTGGAACGCCTCGGCTCAGGTGGCCAACGATGTCCTCTGACGCGCTGGATCAAACCCCGGTTCGCTCCGCTCCTGCCCGCCGGGCTACCTTGCTGGTCTTCTGCGATTCCCTGTCCTACTACGGGCCGCAGGGCGGGCTTCCTTCCGACGATCCGCGGATCTGGCCCAATATCGTTGCACACCAACTGGACTGGGATGTGGAACTGATCGGCCGGATCGGCTGGACCAGCCGCGACGTGTGGTGGGCCGCCACTCAGGATCCACGGGCCTGGGCCGCGCTGCCGCGGGCCGGTGCGGTGATCTTCGCGACCAGCGGTATGGACTCGCTGCCCTCGCCGCTGCCGACCGCGCTGCGTGAACTGATCCGCTATGTACGGCCGGCCTGGCTGCGTCGCTGGGTTCGCGACGGATACGGCTGGGCGCAACCAAAGCTGTCGCCGATCGCCCGTCCGGCGCTGCCGCCGCACGTGACGGTCGAGTATCTTGAAATGACCCGTGGCGCGATCGATTTCAACCGTCCCGGTATTCCGATGGTCGCCTCGGTGCCTTCGGTGCACATCGCTCCCACCTACGGCATGTCGCATCGTGGCCGGGCCGGAACGGTTGCCGCGATCAGCGAATGGGCACACCTGCACGACATTCCGGTGGTCGACCTGAAAGCGGCGGTGGCCGAGGAGGTCATGGCCGGCCGCGGCAATCCTGACGGTATCCACTGGAACTTCGAAGCGCACCAGGGCGTTGCGGATTTGATGCTGAAAGCGCTTGCCGAAGCCGGTGTTCCGCTCGACAATCCGCGCGCCTGACCATGGCCGTCATCGTGGTCACCGACTCGTCGGCTCGGCTGCCGACAGATGAGGTCCGGGCCTGCGACATCCGCGTTGTGCCGCTGCACATCCTGGTCGACGGCCAGGATCTGCGGGACGGTGTCGATGCCGTCCCCGCCGATCTGTACCAGCGCGGGCATGTGACGACGGCGGGCGCCACCCCGAGCGAACTCACCGGGGCCTACCGGGATGCGTTGCGCGACAGCTGCGGTGACGGCGTGGTGGCCGTCCACATCTCCGGCGAGCTCTCCAGCACGCTGGGCGCCGCCGAATACGCCGCCCGTGAGTTCGGCGGGGCGGTGCGAGTGATCGACTCGAAGTCGACGGCGATGGGCACGGGATTTGTGGCGCTCGCCGCCGCGCGGGCGGCATTCGCGGGTGCCGACCTCGAAACCGTTGCCGCCGAGGCGGAATCGGCGGTTTCGCGGGTGCGCGCCTACATCGTCGTGCAGCGACTGGACAACTTGCGCCGCAGCGGCCGGATCGGCACCGCGGCATCCTGGCTCGGCACCGCGCTTGCGCTCAAGCCGCTGCTGCGCATCGACGAGCAGGGCCGGCTGGTGCTGGCCCAGCGGGTGCGCACCGCATCCAAAGCCCAGGCCGCGATGATCGAGCAGGTGCTCGAGGTGGTCGGCGAGCAGCGGGCGTCGCTCGCCGTCCACCATATCGACAACCCGGACGTCGCAGCCGATTTGGCGGCCACTCTGGCTGCGGCCCTGCCCGGTTGTGGCGACGCCGTCATCACCGACCTGGGCCCGGTGCTCGGCGTGCACGTCGGCGCCGGCGCGGTGGGGGTCGTCGTCGCCGTCGACCCCGCCCCGCCCGGACCGATCAGGCCTGCCTGAGTGCTTCGATCTCCAACGTGATGGTGACCTTGTCGCCGACGACAGCTCCACCGGTCTCCAGCGGCATGTCGATGTCGATACCGAAGTCCTTGCGGTTCAATACAACCGAAGCCTCGAAGCCGGCGACCGCGCCGTACCCCATGCCGGGGTTCACGCCGTTGAACTGGCACGCCAGGCTGATCCGCCGGGTCACGCCCTTGAGGGTGAAGTCGCCATCCAGAAGGTAGTTCTCGCCGTCAGGGGTCACCGACGTCGAGACGAATGTGGCGGTCGGGTACTTCTCGACGTCGAAGAAATCGGGCGCGCGCAGGTGGGCATCGCGCTGTTCGTTGCCGGAGTGCACCGACGCGACGTCGATCTCAGCGGATACCGACGGGGTGCCGTCGGATGCCACGGTCACCGCACCGCTGAACGTGCCGAAGGTCCCGCGGACCTTGCTGACGACGAGGTGGCGTACCGAGAAGCTGATCGACGAGTGGACTGGGTCAATCGCCCAGGTTCCAGTGGTGAGGTCGGTGGTCTGAGCCGGTGCGGTCATCGGGGGTTCTCCTTGATCCGGTGCTGCCGGACCCGGTCCCCGGCGCTACACCCCGGAGTAAACGGACTGTAGTCCGGATCAATTCCCGTCGGTCTACGTCGCGGAGAATCTGCCGGTCACCGGGGGCAGGTCGGCCAGCGTCACGATGCCCGGTTTGGCCGCGACGACGGCAGGCACCGCGTTGGTCACCGGCAGGGCGGTGTAGATCATGCCCAGGCCCATGAAGCCGGGCTCGGGCCAGTTCTTCGGCGGCAGGCAATGCAGCACCGTGCGCATGTTCGGCACACCGAATACCTGGATGACGTGGCCGTGCTCGAGCGGTTTGGGTGGAACGACGTGATTGCCCATGATCCAGTTGAAGCCGACACTGACGACATTGCGGTCGCCGACCCAGCCCCGGTGATAGCCGTACACGCCGCCGACAGTGCCCTCCGGGATCGTCATGAATCCGAGGTCGCTGTCGCCGGTGGCGGTGGTGAACGTGACGTCGAACGTCATCCGGTCCAGCGTGGCGCCGATCGCGTCGGCCATCATCGCCGCGGACTCGGCGAACACCTCGCTCTCGCGGCGCACACTCTCTTCCAGCCCGGGCGTGTCCGGGGCGCAGCCGAAGCCCATCGCGGACTGGGTACCCGCCGACTCGTAGGTCGAGCAATCCACGGACTCGGTGATCCGGATCTCGTCGACACGCTCACACGAGCCGGAGAGCACCATGCCGACCATGTTCGTCATCCCGGGGTGCGCGCCGCTGCCGAAGATCGTGGAATTGCCTTGCTCGCAAGCCTTTCGGATCCGCGCCAGATCCTCCGGGGACTGCTTCCCGCCGGTGATCCACGCCGCTGACGAGCACACGTTGACCCCGGCCTCCAGCAGTCGGACCAATTCGTCGACATTCGGCCAGAGCGGGTTGTAGCAGCAGGCGTCGGGCTTGGCCGCCAGCAGCGCATCGATGTCGTTGGTCGCGGTGATCCCGGTGGGCTGACCATGTTCTTGGGCCCAGCCCGACAGGTCGGCGGCATCGACACCGACCTTGTCGGCGCCGTGGGCGTACACCCCGACCAGCTCCATGTCCGGCCGGCTGATGATCGCGTGTAGCGACCGGCGGCCGATGTTGCCGGTGGTCCACTGGATCACGCGAATAGGGCGGTCGGTCACGGCGGTCATGGGTGGTCCTCCCTGGCTAGGCGCTTGCGTGTACACAGTTGCGGATTCATCCACAGGTACGCCACCAGACGTCCCGCACAGCGGATTCGGGTGGTCCGCGCGGCTTACGTTCGCGGCATGCGAACCGAGCAGCCGTTGGCCCGCCTGCGTGTCGGCGAACCCGATGACGCCGAGGAGGAGGCCGACGACGAGATCGAAGTGCCCAGCTGGATTCCCGACGGGAACGCCTCCCGCGGCTGGGTTGCCGCGATCCGGGCCGACCCCGGCCGCGCCGGTGGCATCGCCCTTGCGGTGATCGCCGTTGTCGCCGTGCTCATCACGGTGTTCGCACTGATGCGCGATGATCCACCGCCCGTCGTGTCGGCCAAACTCCCGCCGGTGGAAATGGTGTCCTCTGCGTCCGCGCGGCCCAGCCCGGACGCCAACCGCCCCGTCGTCGTCAGCGTCGTCGGACTTGTCGCCAAACCAGGCCTGGTGACGCTGGCCCCCGACGCTCGTATCGCCGACGCCGTATCGGCCGCCGGTGGCGCGATCGGTGGGGCCGACACCCTGGGATTGAACCTGGCCCGCCACCTCAGCGACGGCGAGCAGATCGTCGTCGGTATCGGCACTCCGGCAGGCCAGCCGACCGCACTCGGCAGCTCGGTCAGCGGGGGACCGCCGGCCGCCGCCACGCCACCGGCTGCGCCGGGGAAGGGCCCGCCCACCGAACCTGTGGACCTGAACACCGCCACCGTCGAACAGCTCGACGCACTGCCCGGTGTCGGGCCGGTGACGGCCGCCGCGATCGTGGCCTGGCGCGACGCCAACGGAAAGTTCAGCAGCGTGGACCAACTCGGCGATGTCGACGGCATCGGCCCGGCGCGGCTGGAGAAACTGCGGGCGCTGGTCCGGGTGTGACGGACGCGGCCGCGCTGGATCTGCGCCTGGTGCCGGCGGCGACGGCCGCCTGGGTGGTCACCGCCGCGGGTATCACCTGGGCGATCGGGCCGGTGTTGATGGCGGCGTGTGCGGCGGTGGGGATCGGCTGGGCGGGGTTGGCCCGTTGGTGCGGGGATACTCGGCCGGTGCTGCGTACGGGTGCCGTCGCGGTGATCGGCGCTGCGGTGATCGGGGCGGGTTTCGCCCTGGCGGCCACACTGCGCAGTGGCGCGGTGCGTGACCATCCGATCGCCCAACGGTTCGGCACGGTGGCCGCGGTGACGGTGACGCCGGCGGAAGACCCCCGGGCATTGGGCAGCGGACGGTTGATGTTTCGGGGCGCGCTGGCGGAGCTGGACGGCGGCGAAATATCGGGCAGGGTAGTGGTTTTCGCTTCGATGCCCGGTTTTGCCGAGCTGAGCGCGGGCCAGCCCGCCCGGTTCAAGGCCCGTATCACCCGGCCGACCCGCCACGACCTCACGGTAGCCGTGCTCAATGCCACCGGCGAGCCGACGCTGGGCCGGGCGTCGCCGCTGCAGCGCGCGGCTCGCACGGTCCGTGAACGCTTCGCTTTTCAGGCGCGCAACGTGCTGCCCGCCGATCAGGCCGCGATCCTGCCCGGGCTCGTGCTCGGCGACACCTCGACCGTCAGTGCCGGAACCACAACGCAATTCCGGACCGCCGGTTTGACCCATCTGATGGCCGTATCGGGAGCCAACGTCACGATCGTGTGCGGGACGGTGCTGCTGTCGGCGGGCCTCGTCGGCCCGCGGGCAGCAGTGGGCCTGGCGGCGTTGGCGCTGCTGGCATTCGTCGTCGTGGTGCAGCCCACCGCCAGTGTGCTGCGCGCCGCCGTGATGGGCGCGATCGCGCTGCTCGCCATCTTGAGCGCCCGCAGGCGCCAGGCCATCCCGGTGCTCTCGGCGACGGTGCTCGGATTGCTGATCCTGGCACCACAATTGGCGGTCGACGCCGGCTTCGCGTTGTCCGTTTCGGCGACCGCCGCACTCGTCGTCTTGGCGCCAGGCTGGGCCGCGCGGTTGATCGCACGCGGCTGGCCGAAGCCGCTGGCCGAGGCGGTCTGCATCGCGCTGGCCGCCCAGCTGGTCACCGCACCGCTGGTGGCGGCGATCTCCGGGCGGCTCAGTGTGGTCGGCGTGCTCGCCAATCTGGCTGTCGCTGTGGTCATTCCGCCGATCACCGTGCTGGGCACCGCGGCAGCGGCAGTCTGCTGCCTCGCGCCGCCTGCCGCTGGTCTGCTGATCCGCTTCACCGGCCCGGAGCTGTGGTGGCTGCTGCGCGTGGCGTCCACGGCCGCGGAGCTTCCAGGTGCTTCGGTGCCGGTGCCGTCCGGGTTCGCCGGGGTGGTGACGGTCGCCGGAGCCGCACTGGCCGCCGTGGCGCTGTGGCGCGGGTTCAAGGTCGGTGTCAGCCGGTGTCGGCCGGTCGTGAAACGATCGGGTGGTGAGCGAGACGGCGGGCCTGCATCTGATCCTGGGTGACGAGGAGCTACTCGTCGACCGCGCCATCTCCGAGGTGCTGCGGACCGCCCGCGCCACGGCCGGCAGCGCCGACGTCCCGGTGGACCGGCTGCGCGCCGGTGAGGTGTCGGTCAACGAGCTCGCCGAACTGCTTAGCCCGTCGTTGTTCGCCGACGAGCGGGTGGTCGTGCTCGAGTCGGCCGGCGAAGCGGGCAAGGAGGCTGTCGAGCTGATCGCCAACGCGGCCGCCGACCTGCCGCCGGGCACGGTGCTGGCGGTCGTGCATTCCGGCGGCGGACGGGCCAAGGCGCTGGCCGATCAGCTGAAGAAGCTCGGCGCCCAGGTGCACCCGTGCGCCAAGATCACCAAGCCCGCCGAACGGGCCGACTTCGTCCGTGCCGAGTTCCGCGCGCTGAAGGTCAAGGTCGACGACAACACGGTCACCGCACTGCTCGACGCCGTCGGCTCCGACATCCGGGAACTCGCGGCGGCCTGCTCGCAGCTGGTCGCCGACACCGACGGCCGGATCGACGCGGTCGCGGTCCGGCGCTATCACAGCGGCAAGGCCGAGGTCACCGGCTTCGAAATTGCCGACAAGGCCGTGGTCGGCGATGTCGCAGGGTCGGCCGAAGCGCTGCGGTGGGCGATGATGGCCGGCGTCCCGCACGTCGTCTTGGCCGACGCGCTGGCCGAGGCGTTGCACACGATCGCCCGCGTGGCGCCGCTGTCGGGAGACCCGTACCGGCTGGCCGGCGAGCTGGGCATGCCGCCGTGGCGCATCCAGAAGGCGCAGAAACAGTCGCGGAGATGGTCACGCGACAAGGTGGCGACCGCGATCCGGCTGGTGGCGGCGCTGAATGCAGATGTCAAAGGCGTAGCGGCCGACGCCGACTACGCCCTTGAGGATGCGGTGCGCAAGGTCGCGCACCTGGCCGCCGGTAGCGGCCGGGACTGAATCAGATCTTGTTGAAGGCCTGAGCCAGCGCGGACTTCTTGTTGGCCGCCTGGTTCTTGTGAATCACGCCCTTGCTGGCGGCTTTGTCCAGCTTGCGGCTGGTCGACACCAGCAGCTCGGCGGCCTTGTCCTTGTCGCCCTCGGCGGCTGCCTCACGGAACCCGCGGATCGCAGTGTGCAGCGAGCTCTTTACCGACTTGTTGCGCACACGGCGCCGCTCGTTGGTGCGGATGCGCTTTTCCTGCGACTTGATGTTGGCCACGCGTTAGTTCCTCGTTTTCAAGCTTGGGGGTCTCTGTCTTGCCGGGGCCGTCGGGCCCTCGGGCAGCGACTGTTCAGGGTACCAGTGAGGACGTCAATCTCCCAAAGCGGAGCTCACTGGCCTGCCGAAACGGCGATAGTGCGGCAGCATGTGACGGGTGAGCCTTCGTACCCTGCCTTCGGAAGCCAGCCGGTCGTCACGCAACGGTTCGCGACAGCCGCGTAAACACGACCATATCTTCGGCGGCTACAACGACATGGGCTCGTACGCCAAGGCCTTCGACGAGATGTTCGACAACCAGGGCAACGTTCGCGGGCCGTACAAGGGGATTTTCGCCGAACTCGCCCCGTCGGACGCCGAGGAGCTGGAAGCCAGGGCCGAGGCGCTCGGCCGCGCCTTCATTGACCAGGGCATTACCTTCTCGCTGTCCGGTCAGGAGCGGCCGTTCCCGCTCGACTTGGTGCCCCGCGTCATCTCCGCCGCCGAATGGTCCCGGCTCGAGCGCGGCATCACCCAGCGGGTCAAGGCGCTGGAGATGTACCTCGACGACATCTACGGCGACCAGGAGATCCTGCGCGACGGCGTCATCCCGCGCCGGTTGATCACGTCCTGCGAGCACTTCCATCGGCAGGCCGCCGGGATCAATCCGCCCAACGGGGTGCGCATCCACGTCGCCGGCATCGACCTGGTCCGTGACGCCCAGGGCACGTTCCGGGTGCTGGAGGACAACCTGCGTTCACCGTCGGGCGTCTCCTATGTCATGGAGAACCGGCGCACGATGGCACGGGTCTTCCCGAACCTGTTCGCCACCCACCGGGTGCGCGCGGTCGGCGACTACTCGTCACACCTGCTTCGGGCGCTGCGCAACGCCGCGGCAACCAACGAGGCCGACCCCACCGTCGTCGTCCTGACCCCCGGCCCGTTCAACTCCGCCTACTTCGAGCACTCCCTGCTGGCCCGCCAGATGGGTGTCGAACTGGTCGAGGGCCGCGACCTGTTCTGTCGCGACAACGTCGTCTACATGCGCACCACCGAGGGTGAGCGCCAGGTCGACGTGATCTATCGCCGCATCGACGACGACTTCCTCGATCCGATGCAGTTCCGCCCCGACTCCGTGCTGGGGGTGGCGGGCCTGCTCAACGCCGCGCGCGCCGGCAATGTGGTGATCTCCAGCGCGGTCGGTAACGGCGTCGGCGACGACAAGCTCGTCTACACCTATGTGCCGACCATCATCGAGTACTACCTCGGCGAGAAACCGTCGCTGGCCAACGTCGACACGCTGCGCTGCTGGCTCGACAACGAACGCGAAGAGGTCCTCGACCGACTCGACGAGCTCGTGATCAAACCGGTCGAGGGCTCCGGCGGGTACGGGATCGTGTTCGGCCCGGACGCCTCCGAAAAGGAACTGGCCACGATTCGCAAGAAGGTCATCGGTGATCCGCGCGGCTGGATCGCGCAGCCGGTGGTGCAGCTGTCCACGGTGCCGACCAAGGTCGGGGATGCGCTGGCGCCGCGGCACGTCGACCTGCGACCGTTCGCCGTCAACGACGGCGAGGAGGTGTGGGTGCTGCCCGGCGGCCTGACCCGCACCGCGTTGATCGAGGGTTCGCTGGTGGTGAATTCCAGTCAGGGCGGCGGGTCCAAGGACACCTGGGTGCTGGCCTCGAAGACGTCGGTCGCGGCCCGCGAGCTCGGCGCGGCCGAGGTCGTCCGCAAGATTCCCAAACCCGCCAAGAACCCGGTAGCCGAGAAGGGTTCCGAATCCTCCGGTCAGCAGCAACAAGGTCAGCAACAGCAAGGCCAGCAACAGCAACAGCAGGTGATGCACTGATGTTGGCCCGCAATGCCGAAGCGCTCTACTGGATCGGCCGCTACGTGGAACGGGCCGACGACACCGCCCGCATTCTCGACATCACGGTCCACCAGCTCCTCGAGGACTCCAGTGTCGACCCCGACCAGACGTCCCGGATCTTGCTGCAGGTGTTGGGCATCGAGCCGCCCAAAAATCAGCTCGACCTGTGGTCGCTGACCGATCTGGTGGCGTTCAGCCGGGATCTGGAAGGCGGCTGCTCGATCGTCGATGCGATCTCGGCGGCGCGTGAAAACGCCCGCTCGGCACGGGAAGTCACCTCCTCGGACATGTGGGAGTGCCTGAACACCACCTACAATGCGCTGGCCGAACGTGAGCGCGCGGCTCGCAGGCTCGGCCCGCACGAATTCTTCAGCTTCATCGAGGGCCGGGCGGCGATGTTCGCGGGACTGGCCGACTCGACATTGTCCCGCGACGACGGCTACCGCTTCCTCGTGCTGGGCCGGGCGATCGAGCGCGTCGATATGACGGTGCGGCTCTTGCTGTCCCGGGTCGGGGACAGCGCCTCTTCGCCGGCATGGGTGACGGTGCTGCGCTCGGCCGGCGCCCATGACACCTACTTGCGTACCTACCGCGGTGTGCTCGACGCCAGTCGGGTCGTCGAATTCATGTTGCTGGACCGGCTTTTCCCGCGGTCGATCTACTACTCGCTCAAGCTGGCCGAGCACAGCCTCGACGAGCTCATGCACCGTGCGCACAACCGGGTCGGCTCCACCGCCGAGGCGCAGCGGCTGCTCGGCAGGGCGCGCAGCGAGCTGGAATTCATCCAACCCGGCGTGCTGCTCGAGTCGCTGGAAGAACGGCTCGCGAGCCTGCAGGAGACCTGCCGCGATGTCGGAGAAGCGGTGGCGCTGCAGTACTTCCACTCCGCGCCGTGGGTGGCGTGGTCGGATGCCGGACAGCACGGCGCGCTGGTCATCGAAGAAGGGGAGATCTGACGTTGATGAGCGCTTGTGCAGCGATGCGCCTCTCGGGCGAAGAGCCGACGAAGAAGAGGAGCAGCTGATGTGGCGGATGCGGGTAGTGCACGCGACGGGCTATGCCTACAAATCGCCGGTGACGGCTTCGTACAACGAAGCCCGGCTCACGCCGCGCTCGGACTCACGGCAGAACGTCATCCTCAACCGCGTCGAGACCATTCCGGCCACCCGGTCCTATCGCTACGTCGACTATTGGGGCACTGCGGTAACGGCTTTCGACCTGCACGCGCCGCATACCGAACTCGAGGTGACGGCATCGTCGGTGGTCGAGACCGAGGAGGACGAAGCCCCGACCAACGAAGTGTCCTGGAACGAGCTCGCTTCCGAGGCGGTTCGGGACCGCTTCGACGAGGTACTCAGCGCCACCCATTACACCCCGGTGAGCAGGCGCCTCGAGCGGGTCGGCAGGCGCATCGTCAAGGAGAACGACCCGCAACCGGCGGTGATCGCCGCCGCCCAGTGGGCGCACAGCGAACTGAACTACGTGCCCGGCACCACGGGTGTGCACTCCTCGGGCGTCGACGCCCTGCGCGAGGGGAAGGGGGTCTGCCAGGACTTCGCACATCTGACGCTGATTCTGTTGCGGAGCATGGGAATTCCGTCGCGCTACGTCTCGGGGTATCTGCATCCCAAACGCAACGCGAAGGTCGGTGACACCGTCGACGGCCAGAGTCACGCCTGGATCCAGGCGTGGACGGGAAGTTGGTGGAACTACGACCCGACCAACGATTCTCAGATCAACGAGCAGTACATCAGCGTCGGGGTCGGCCGCGACTACGCCGACGTGACCCCATTGAAGGGCATCTACTCCGGTGAGGGGTCCACCGACTTGGACGTGGTGGTCGAGGTCACCCGGCTGGCGTGATCACGCCGGGCGGCGATGATCGCCTCGGCGACGAGCACCACGATCAGCGAGATGCCGAACGCGGGGAACAAGATCCCGAGCACGATCGCGACGACGGCAACGGTCACCATGGCCCGCTTCGGTGTGTTGGCGCGCGTCGCCGCGCTGGCCGGACCGGGCAGTCCGCTCTGTCCGGACGGGCGTCGTTTCCACCACATCAGTAGGCCCGTCAGCGCACTGAGCAGGACGCCGAGGCAGGCGACGGTGGCCGAAATGCGTGTCAGCCAACCCATTTGGTTGCCCATGTGCATCGCGATCCCGAAACTGGTCAACTTCGACAGCGGGCCGTCCTGAGCGGCGGTCGCGTTGGTGATCGTCGCGCCGCTGAACTGGTTGAGATACAGCGTGCGTTGTTCGGAAACCCGTTGCGGCCAGCGGTTGACCACGGTGTAGCTGCCGAACACCGTCGTGCCAGCCTCGCTGGAGTCCGACGGCGGGAAGATCGAGTAGCCGGGCACCATGTGCTCGTCCTTCGCGATCTTGTCGATGTCGGCGTAGGACAGCCGGGCGGCACCGGTGCCGTCGGGTTGCGAGGCATAGATCGGATCGTCGGTCGCCGCCCAGGCGATGCGCCGGCCCAGCCGGTCATAGTCGCCGAGCTTCGCCGGAGTCGAGGGAGCATCGATCTCGGTCGAGGGCGTGACTGTGGCGGTGACCGCACGCCAGTTCTCACCCCAGTAGCGCGTCCAGGTCATCCCGGACAGGACGTAGCCGGCCAGGATGACGGCAATGACCACGCCGGTCAGCGCGTGCACGTCACGCCACCGGACCCGGCCACCTTGTCGCCACCGGACTTTCAGCAGTGGCTTGGCGGCCTCGATCGCCCGCGGCCACCACAGATAGATGCCGGTGCCCAGCAGCACCAGAATCCACGTGGCAGTCAGCTCCATCCACAGGTTGCCGATCCCGACCGGGATCGTGGACTCGGGATAGGCCGACGGGTTGATCAGGTGTCCCAGCGACGGCAGCTGCACGTGCGGCCCGTCGTTGCCGAACATCCGGTGCAGCTGATTGGCCCAGCCGACCAAACCGGACAGCTGATCGCGCTGGCCCAGATACGCGCCGGTGTACGGATCAACGAACACCTGGATCACGTTGGCCTCGGCCTGCGGATAGCCCTGCGCGTCGGCGGCCGCGAAGTCCATGCGTGTCGACCCGGTCGGGCCGTCAGGCGGGGTGACCGCCTCGAGTGTGTCGGTGGCGCTGACGTGTTGCTTGGCGGTGGCGACCTGGGCGTCCAGCGGCACGGTCTGCGGTCCCGGCTCGACCACGAGCAGGTGTTTGTTGGTCCAGGCGTCCAGCGGCTGGCTGTAGAGGATCACCAACCCGGAGCAGGCCAGGACCACCAGGACCGGGGCCGCGAACAACCCCACCCAGAAGTGCAGCCGCCAGATCCGGCGCAGCACTGCGGAGTCAGCGCGTCGTGTCGAGGGTTCCGCCGTCGTTGTCATCGCACATCAGTCGTGCGCGGCGGTGGTTTAGTTCCCGATGGACACCTGGAGCAGATCGTCGCCGATTTCCACCGGTCCGCTGAATTCGGCGGCCGCCAGCGCGCGCCACTGATCCTCCTGCCCGGGAACCAGCGGCGGCACGTAATGGGTGAGCACCAGCGTGCCGACCCCGGCGCGGGCCGCGGTGGCCGCGGCCTGCTCGACCGACGAGTGGTAGTCGAGGATGTCGCGGAGACGTTGCAGCGGTATCTGCTGGACCAGGTCCGCGCGGATCACCGTGTGTACCAGGGCGTCTGCTCCCTGCGCCAGGGTATCCAGGCTCGAGCACGGCACGGTGTCACCGGCCAGCACCACCGTCGCGCCGTCGTGTTCGACGCGGAAGCCCAGCGTCGGTTCGACCGGCCGGTGGTCGGTGGGTGCGGCGGTGATCCGGACACCGCCGTCGTCCCATACCTGGCCCTCGGTGTACTCGTGCACCTGAATCGACGGTGGTTCGGTGATGTCGGGGTGATGGTGGATCCGGTAGGAGATGTCGGGTGCCAGCGCGGCCAGCGTCGCGTCGACGACGGCCTTGGTGCCGGGCGGGCCGATGATCGGCAGCGGGGTGGGCACGAACGTCGTCACCCAGCGGGTGGTGATGACATCGGACAAGTCGGTGATGTGGTCGCTGTGCAGGTGGGTCAGCAGCAGCGCGGTGACGTTGGCCGCGCCGACACCGGCCGCGGCGGCCCGCATCAGCACCCCGCGCCCGCAGTCCACCAGGAACAGTTGCTCGCCGGCTTTGACCAGGGTCGACGGTCCGGCGCGGTTCGGGTCGATCATCGGACTTCCAGTGCCCAGTAGCGTGATGTCGATCATGCGCCTATTAGTACCGTGCCAGGGCCTCGATCACTACTTTCAATAGCCAATTGACGCCTTCCAGCCAGGACTTGTCGCTAAACCTCGTGATCATCACTCGGTCGGCGTATGAGTTTCAATAGGTCATTCACTGATCGGAAACAGCACAGTTACAGACGGCCCGTACCGTCGACACTGTCACGACGCCTGTGGCGGCCATCGCTCGCTTTTCCATCGCAACACGAGGAACGGCAATGTCATTCGATTACTCCCGACTCGCCACCACCTGCGCGGTGGACTCGCCTGAGAACGCCATCACCCTGCCGCCGGAGGCCTACGGCAGCGACGACCTCTACGCCGACGAGGTCGATCGCATCTTCAAGCGTGGCTGGATTCCGCTGTGCCGGACCGAGCAGCTCGCCACGCCGGGCAGCTACTACAGCATCGACATCCTCGGCATGCCGTTGGTGGTGACCCGCGACCGCAACGACGACATCCGCGTGCTGTCCCGCAACTGCACCCATCGCTGGATGGAGGTATGCAGCGGTGCCGGCGCCGCCGGGGTGCTGCAATGCCCCTACCACCTCTGGTCCTTCGGCCTGGACGGCCATCTGGCGGGCGCGCCGGAGATGAAGCAGTCTGCGGGATTCGAGCGGAAAGACTGGGCGCTCAAGCAGTTCCGTCACGAGGTGTGGAAAGGTTTCGTGTTCGTCAACATCGACGGCCAGGCCAACCCCGTCGCCGAGCAGTATGCGGCCCTCGAACCGGTCGTCGATCCCTACGATTTCGAGAACTACCAGACCGTCGAGCAGACCGAGTGGGGGATCTGCGACTGGGACTGGAAGATCATGGTGGACAACTTCATGGAGTGCTACCACCACATGGGCCCGCACCGCGGCTCGCTGGAGGAGCAGTTCCCGGCGGCGCTGAGCTACACCGGCGAGGTCGGCGACTACTTCACCACGATGTGGTCGCAGCAGGCGCCCGGCTATCCCGCGGACCCGCCGTTCCTGTCGCCGGGCGCGCCCACGTTGAGTCCCGAACATTCGCACAAGTCACTGATCTTCATCGCCTACCCGTTGTTGCAGATCGCCATGGGGCCCGGCTATTTCTACTGGCTCAAGGTTCTTCCGGTCGGTGCCGGCAAGATCGACCTGTTCCTCGACATCTGCATGTCCCCGGCCGCGCTGGCCGCACCGGGCCTCGACGCCCGTCGCAGTGAGCTGATCAAGATGATCTGCGATATCCATCGCGAAGACCTCGACGTCTGCGCGGCGGTACAGCGGGCGATCCGGTCGGGGGTGAGCTCCACCGGTCGCCTGTCACATCTGGAACGTCCGCTCTGGGAGTTCTACCGCTATCTCGGACGCGAGCTCGGAATCATCGGCAAGACAGACGATCTCGCCTCCGCAGGCTGAAAGGGAAACGATGACCGCCACGCTCAACGGCAAGACCCAGCGCGCGCAAGTGGACGAGGTCGCCGAGAAGCTCACCGCAGCCGGAGTCCGCTACGCGGCAATCAGCTTCGTCGACATGCACGGCAAACCGAAGGCGAAGATGGTTCCGCTTGGCCATCTACACCAGGCCGCACTCGGGTCGGAGATGTTCACCGGCGCCGCGCTGGATGGGGTGCCCCAGGATGTCAACGACGACGAGGTCGCTCCGCACCCGGACCTGAGCGCCGCGATCATCATGCCGTTCAACCGCGAGATCGCGTGGTTTCCCGGCGATCTGTGGATCGGAACCACACCGTTCGAGGCGTGCAGCAGGCAGATCCTCAAGCGGGTGACCGCCGACGCCGCATCGCTGGGCTACACGTTCAACCTCGGCATCGAAACCGAGTTCTTCTTGCTCTCCGACAGCTCTGGCGTACCGGAGCCCGCCAGCATGGACGACAACCTCGACAAGCCGTGCTACGACCTGAGGGGCATGCTGCACAACTTCGGTGTGGTGGACGAGATCGTCACATCGATGAACGAATTGGGCTGGGATGTCTACTCATTCGACCATGAAGACGGCAACGGGCAGTTCGAGACCGACTTCACCTACACCGACGTCGTCTCGATGGCCGACCGCTTCGTATTCTTCCGGATGATGGTCGGTGAAATCGCACGCAAGCACGGCCTGTTCGCGTCCTGGATGCCCAAACCGTTCGCCGACCGGACCGGTAGCGGCGCGCACTACAACATGTCCCTGGCAACCCCCGACGGGGTGAACGCGTTCGCCGCCGCCGAGGATCCGCGCGGGTGCGGCCTGTCCGAACTCGGCTATCAGTTCATCGCAGGCGTGCTGCGGCACGCCCCGGCGATCTGCGCGGTGATCGCGCCGACCGTCAACAGTTACAAGCGGCTCGTCAAGCAGGGCAGCATGTCCGGACTGACCTGGGCGCCGGTATTCGCCTGCTACGGCGACAACAACCGCACCAACATGTTGCGAATCCCCAAGGGCGGCGGCCGGGTCGAATGCCGGGCCGCCGACAGTGCCAACAATCCCTACCTCGGTGGGGCGCTGATGCTGGCGGCCGGACTGGAAGGTATCCGCGAAGGGCTCGACCCCGGAGAGCCCAACCGCGACAACCTCTACCGGCTCTCCGAAGCCGACCTGATCGACCGCGGGATCAGCTGGCTGCCCCGTTCGCTCGGTGAGGCGATCGAGGCGATGGAGGCGGACCCGCTGGTGCGCAACGTGTTCGGACCGGAGATGTACGACTCGTTCATCTCCGAGAAGAAATTGGAGTGGGATTCGTTCAACGCCCACGTGTCGTCGTGGGAGTCAGAGCGCTATCTGCGGTTCTTCTGATGGGCAACAGCTGGGAGGAGCTGAACTCGGTCCAGATCGCAGCGCGCCTGGCCCACGACCCCGACACGGTGGCCCTGATCCCGGTCGGTGCCACCGAACAGCACGGCCCGCATCTGCCGGTCGGCACCGACACCATCATGGCCGTCGCGGTGGCCGAGGCCGCCGCCGGTGACGTGGCGCTGGTGTTGCCGCCGCTGGCCTTCGGCGCCAGCTTCTTTCACGGCACCGAGCTCGCAGGTACGGTCGCGTTCACCGGGGAGGAGACCGCGGCGGCCGCCGTGCGCGTCGCGCAGGCCTGTGTGCATTCCGGGGTGCGCCGGATCATGTTCGTCAACGGCCACGTCGGCAACTCCGCACCCCTCTGGCTGGCCTGCGACACGTTCCGGCGGATACACCCCGATCGCCGCATCGGTGTCATGCAGTGGTGGGATCTCACGCCCGACATCTCCCGCCGAGCCACCGAGGACGCAGTCGACTGGCACGCCAATGCGGCCGAGACCGCGCTGATGCTGGTGGTGCGGCCCGAACTGGTCGACACCGATGCGATGCTGACCGCCGACGATCCCGATCGCACCGCGGGCACGGTGTTCCGTTATCCGGTCCAACAGGTTTCGGCAAACGGGGTGACCGGATTCCCGTCGCGCGCGTCGCAGGCGTTCGGCCTGGAGCTGTGGCGAGATGTCGTGGCTGCCGCCCGCGATGTGGTCGACCGGGCGCACCGTGAATGCGCCCCGCTGCCATGACATCGCCGTCACCGAATCCCGGCCGCTCGCCCGTGCGGGTGATCGGACGACCCCGCAACGACGCCGAGTCGACGGCGGCGACGTCGCCGCGCGCGGGGATCATCAACGCGGCCACCCGGCTGTTCTCCGAAAAGGGTTACGCGCAAACCACGATGAGCGATATCGCGCGGGCCGCAGGGCTTCAGCAGTCGTCGCTCTACTACTGGTTCCGCAACAAGGAGCAGCTGCTGGGGGAGACGCTGCTGGTGAACCGGGCGCCGCTGACCTTCATTTCCGGCGTCGGTGCCGGTTCCGGATCGCCTGCGGTCAAGCTGTACCGGCTGTTGCGCTTCGACACCATTCAGCTGGCGTTGTCGCCGATCGACTTCAACGAGATCCAACGGATCGCTCACGACCAGCGCACCGAATTCCACCAGTTCTGGACGGACTACGAGCGGCTGAGAACCTGGGTGGCGGACCTGATCGGCGCGGCGATCGCCGAAGGCAAGTTCATCGACTGCGATCGGGAGGAGACGGCCGGCCTGCTACTCAACTTCGATGAGGGCGCTCAGAAGCGCACCCGCTTGCACACCGACGAAGGCGACCGGGTCGCCGAAGCGATCCGGGTTGCCGAACAGGTCGCGGTCATCTCGGTTCGCGGTCTACTCAAGCGCCCCAGCGAAATCGGCCGGATCAGTAGTCAGGCCGCACAATTCGACGATGCCGCGATGGCGTTGCGGGTCAGCCAGTCCCTATCGGAGTGAGCCGCATTCACTCGCGGGCCGAGGACACCCAGCCCGGGTCCATCGAGCGGTGGCCGGACACTTTGGCGCCTGCTGTTTCCAGTGTCGCCATCTGGTCGGCAGTCAGTGTCACCGACAGTGAGGCGGCGTTCTCGTCGACGCGCGCGGCCCGGCGAGTGCCGGGGATCGGCGACGAGGCCACCCCCAGCGCATCGGCCCGTTGCCGCAGCCACGCCAGCGCCACCTGGGCCGGCGTAGCGCCGACCTCCTCGGCGACCGAGGTGACCACTTGCACCACAGCCAGATTCGCGTCCAGCACATCGGCGCCGAAGCGTGGCAGGTAGCTGCGGAGGTCGCCGGCCGAGGTCAGGTCATCGGCCGACCGGACCGCGCCGGCGAGGAAGCCGCGCCCGAGCGGCGAATACGGGACGAAACCGACGCCGAGTTCGGCAGCGGCAGGCACCACATTGCGTTCGACGTCGCGGCTCCAGATCGACCATTCGCTCTGGACCGCCGCGATCGGGTGCACGGCCGCGGCGGCGCGCAGCTCGTCGGCGGTCACCTCGGAGAGCCCGAGATGGCGCACCTTGCCGGCCGTGACCAGTTCCGCCATCGCCCCGACGGTCTCCTCGATCGGCACCGACACATCCCGGCGGTGCATGTAGTAGAGGTCGACGACATCGGTCTGCAGCCGGCCCAGGCTCTCGTCGATACATGTGCGCACATACTCGGCGTCGCCGCGGGCGATCCGCTTGCCGGTGGTCGGATCGCCGTCGATGCCGAACTTCGTCGCCAGCTGAACCTCGTCGCGGCGGTCGGCCAGCAGCCTGGCGATCAACTTCTCGTTCGCGCCGACGCCGTACACGTTGGCGGTGTCGATGAAGGTCACGCCCACGTCGAGGCAGTGATGCAGGGTGGCCAGCGATTCCGCGTCGTCGACAGCGCCGTAGACCGGTGTCAGCGCCATCCCGCCGAAACCGATCGCACTGACCGTCAGTCCGTCGCCCAACCGCGTCGTAGGCAGTGTGCCCATGCCGACCTCCTTCGTCCGTTCTGTCTTAACGCAACCATCGCGGTTTGCTTCCCGCGGAGGCGCGGAAGTCTTAGCCTGGTGAGACATCCATCACTAGGGGGTGGCGATGCGTATCGCCGACATCCTGCGCACCAAGGGATCGACCGTGGCCACGGTCACCGAGACGACCACCGTCACCGGTCTGCTGGCCGAGTTGGTCATCCACAACATCGGCGCCATGGTCGTGGTCGGCCCCGACGGGCGTGTGGTGGGCATCGTCTCGGAGCGCGACGTGGTCCGCAAGCTGCACGATCACGGGCCTGAGCTGCTACGGAGCTCGGTGTCCGACATCATGAGCACGGTCGTGGTGACCTGCACGGCCGACGACCAGATCGATGACCTGAGCGCGTTGATGACCAACAACCGAGTGCGCCACGTCCCGGTGATGCAGGGCGACCGGCTGGTCGGCATCGTCAGCATCGGCGACGTGGTGAAGAACCGGATGGAACAGTTGCAGGCCGAGCAGGAGCAGTTGCAGGCCTACATCACGCAGGGTGGCTAGCTCCAGGAATACTCGGCGCGCAGCCGCGCGGCGACCAGCTCGAACGTCGACTTCTCCAGGATCGCGCCCTCGCGGCGAATGCCTTCCTCGGGCACGTCGAGCACCCGGTCCAGCCGCACCCAGCTGGGCCGGCCGTCGTAGTCCCAGCTACCGGTGCCGATACCGATCCAGTTGCCGTCCTCGGCGTGGTGGGCCTGGCTGGACAGCATCAGCCCCAGCAGCGTGTGCCGGTCGCGCCCGACCACCAGCACCGGCCGGTCCTTGCCCTTGGTCGGGTCATCCTCGTAGACCACCCAGGTCCAGACCACCTCGCCGGGATCCGCGCGCCCGTCGAGATCCGGTGCGTAGACCAGCCGGCGGGCCCGGTGCGCGGTCGGCACGCTGTTGTCGGTGACCGGCCGGCCGGCCGTGATCGCGGCGGGCCGCTCCTCGGTTGCCACCGAACCGGCCACCAGCGCTTCGATACCCAGCTTGAGACCCTGCTGGATGGTGCGCGGCACGGCCGGGGGAATCGGCAGCTGCCGGATGAATTTGGGTGCCTCGTTGAACACGAGGTGCTCTGCGAACCTCTGGAACGTCTTCCACTGCGACGCCATTCTCGACAGCTTAGGCGGAACGCGGAGGCTCGGCTGCCGGCGATTGTGTCCCGACGGGCCCTAGTCGATACCCTGGACAGACCCGAGGGGCCCCTCGAAGCACCACCCGACCAGGAGAAACACAATCAGCAGTTTCGCCGACAAGACTTTCACGGCGCCGGCGCAGATTCGGAACTTCTGCATCATCGCCCACATCGACCATGGGAAGTCCACGCTGGCCGACCGGATGCTCGGCATCACCGGGGTGGTCGCCGACCGTGACATGCGCGCGCAGTACCTCGACCGGATGGATATCGAGCGCGAACGCGGCATCACGATCAAGGCTCAGAACGTGCGGCTGCCCTGGAAAGTGGGGGACACCGATTACGTCCTGCACCTGATCGACACCCCGGGCCACGTCGACTTCACCTACGAGGTGTCGCGCGCGCTGGAGGCCTGCGAGGGTGCGGTGCTGCTGGTGGACGCCGCTCAGGGCATCGAGGCGCAAACGCTGGCCAATCTGTACCTGGCGCTGGACCGCGACCTGACCATCATCCCGGTGCTCAACAAGATCGACCTGCCCGCCGCCGACCCTGAGCGCTACGCCGCCGAAATCGCCCACATCATCGGCTGCGAGCCGGATGACGTGCTGCGGGTGTCCGGTAAGACCGGCGAGGGTGTCCCCGAGCTGCTCGACGAGGTGGTCCGGCTGATCCCAGCACCGGTCGGAGACGCCGACGCTCCCGCGCGGGCAATGATCTTCGACTCGGTCTACGACATCTACCGCGGCGTGGTGACCTACGTCCGAGTGGTCGACGGCAAGCTCAACCCGCGCGAGCGGATCAAGATGATGTCCACCGGCGCCACTCACGAACTGCTCGAGGTCGGCATCGTCTCGCCCGAACCCAAGCCCAGCGACGGCCTGGGCGTCGGCGAGGTCGGCTACCTGATCACCGGTGTGAAGGACGTTCGCCAGTCCAAGGTCGGTGACACGGTGACCACCGCCCGCCACGGCGCCACCGAGGCGCTGACGGGCTACCGCGAACCCAAGCCGATGGTCTATTCCGGGCTGTATCCGGTCGACGGCTCGGACTATCCGAATCTGCGTGAGGCGCTGGACAAGTTGCAGCTCAACGACGCCGCGCTGACCTACGAACCGGAAACGTCGGTGGCCCTGGGCTTCGGGTTCCGGTGCGGCTTCCTGGGTCTGCTGCACATGGAGATCACCCGCGAACGCCTCGAGCGCGAGTTCGACCTCGATCTGATCTCCACCTCGCCCAACGTCGTCTACCGGGTGATCGTGGAGGGTGCAGCCGACGGCTCCGATTTGATCGTCACCAACCCGTCGGACTGGCCCGAGGGCAAAGTCCGCGAGGTCTACGAGCCGGTGGTGAAGACCACGATCATCGCGCCGAGCGAATTCATCGGCACGATCATGGAGCTCTGCCAGTCCCGGCGCGGTGAACTCGGCGGCATGGACTATCTGTCGCCCGAACGTGTCGAACTGCGCTACACGATGCCGCTGGGGGAGATCATCTTCGACTTCTTCGACTCGCTGAAGTCGCGCACCCGCGGCTACGCCAGCCTCGACTACGAGGAGGCCGGCGAGCAGGAGGCCGCACTGGTCAAGGTGGACATCCTGCTGCAGGGTGAGGCCGTCGACGCGTTCAGTGCGATCGTGCACAAGGATTCGGCGCAGGCCTATGGGAACAAGATGACCACCAAGCTCAAGGAGCTGATCCCGCGCCAGCAGTTCGAGGTGCCGGTGCAGGCGGCCATCGGGTCGAGAATCATTGCCCGCGAGAACATCCGGGCGATCCGCAAGGACGTGCTGGCGAAGTGCTACGGCGGTGACATCACCCGTAAGCGCAAGCTGCTGGAGAAGCAGAAAGAGGGCAAGAAGCGGATGAAGACGATCGGGCGGGTCGACGTGCCGCAGGAAGCCTTCGTCGCCGCGCTGTCCACCGACGCCGGCGGAGACAAGGCCGGCGACAAGGCGAAGAAGTAGTAGGGGGCGGCTCGATCGCACGCGACCAACCCGTCGTTCGGGGGCGATCGATAGTGGGTGCCGTTGTCGGCATCGTCATGCTGACGGGCTGTACCAGCAGCGTCGACGGCACCGCGTCGCGCCAGGGCCCTGCCGGCTCGGTGCGTGACCTCGCAGCCGTCCTGCCCACCAGCGCCGAGGTCGGTCAAGCAGCGGGAAACCCCCTGCCCGACACCGACTTCCCGACAATCGGCGGAATTGACGTGTTGCCCAACGGAATTCGGGACAACGCCGGAGCCGACCCCATCGAATGCCTCGGCCCGATCACACCGTTCATGCGGGTGGTCTACGAGGGCGGCGACGTCCGTCGTGCCGCCTGGCAGGAATTCTCGAATTTCGGTGGCGGCCAGACGGTGTCCAGCGTGGACGCAGGTGTCGTCGAGCTCGGCTCTGAGACGCAGGCACAACGGATGTTCGACGGTTTCGTCACGCGGTGGAAGGAGTGCGAAGGTAAAACTGTACGCACCCCGCTGCACAATCAGGCCGGTATCGAGCTGTATCAGAAGATCACCGATGTGACGGTGGACGGGCGGGTCTTGTCGGCGACAGTAATCAACTCAGACAACCAGGGCGACGCGGCATTTCCCACCGAACGTGCCGTCGGTCTGGCCGCCGATTGTGTCGTCGACGTCGACGCCGCGGTCACCGGCGGCACGCCGGCTCAGCGGCAGTCCTCGGGTCGGGCGGTCACCCTGGTCAGGACCATGCAAGACAAGGTCGTCCGAGGACGCTAATCCGCCGTAGGGGACACAGGAAACTCCCAGCCGGGGGACAATATCGTCCGTGAACCGTTGCGCGCCTGTGTTCTGCACCGCCGTCTTGGTCGGTGCATTGCTGTCCGGATGTGTGTCCACCGTCGGCGGCACGGCGTTGCGCGGCCAGGCCGGCGGTCCCGTTCCCGCCGATGTGCCTCGCCTCGAAGAGTCCGATCTCGATCAGGTTCTACTCAGCTCCGGTGAGGTCAACGGCGTCATGGGTGCCACCGGAATTCGGGTGACCGCGTCAGCGCGGAGCATGAGCGACAACTCCGATGGGGTGTCCGACGTCGACTGCCTGGGCGCGATCTACGGCGCCGAGGAACTGGTCTACGGCGGCAGCGATTGGACGGCTGTACGTGATGAGGTGCTGCAGGAGCCGGACACCGACAACGAGCATTGGGTCGAACAGATCGCGGTGCTCTATCCGTCGGCGGAGAAGGCGAGGGCGTTCGTCGAGGGATCCAGGGCATCGTGGGAGAAGTGCAGCGGCACGTCGATCGACATCGACAACTCCGATGTGCACTCGACCTGGAAGATCGGCGAGGCCAACGTTTCTGGCGACATCCTGACCCAACAGTCCACGCAGCGCTACGCCGGGGGATGGGGCTGCCAGCACGCGCTGGCGTCGGTGTCCAATGTGGTCGTGGAAGCCTGGGCGTGCAGCAACTCGATCGACGACGAGGCCAAGAGCATTGCCTCGCAGATGGTGGAGAACGCGGCGAAGAAGTAGCGCAAAGCTCAATTCGCGTCGTATGGTAGTTAATTCGGTACGGATTTTGCCGGTGTGGGCTGATCTCGCCTCGCTCAGGCGCGGGCATCAAGGCAACTAGACCGCTTCGTCACCCTTGTCCAGGAGGCGTTCGGGGTGGTGGTAGTCGTTGACGCCGCCTTTGAGCATGGGCAGGTCTGGTGGTGGGATCCACTCGGTGTCGCCGTTGGGGAGTTGGCGGGTGTTCCAGCCGCCGGTTTCGACGAGTTGGTTGTCGGGTGGGCAGGCCAGGGTCAGGTCGCCGATGTCGGTGTTGCCGCCGTTTTTCCAGTCCTGGGCGGCGTGGTGGACCACACTGTGATAGCCGGGTGCATCACAGCCGGGCCGAGTACAGCCACGGTCCTTGCCGTGCAGCATGATTCGCTGATCGGCAGAGGCGATCCGTTTGGTGCGACCCAGCCATAACGGCCGCCCGTCGACGCCGTCGAACAACGCCAAATAATTGTAGGCGTGCGCGCCCAGCCGGATGACGTCGCCGATCGGCATCACCACTCCGCTGGCGCTCACCGCCTGCCCAGACTGGGCTTGAATGTCCTGCAGGGTCGCGGTCACGATCACGGTGACCGGTAACCCGTTGTGCTGCCCGAACTTCGGATCACCCAACTGGCCGCGCACCAACGCCTTCAACGCGTCATGCTGACGCTGCCCACAACTACGCACATCACGCTCGACGGTTTCCTCGCTCGGCGTGGTGGTCGGATTCTGATCGGCGGGGTTGCACATCCCCGCAGCGGCGAACTTCGCCATCCAGGCATCCAACTCCGCCCGCAACTCCGGATCCGCGATCAACCGGCCCACACTCATCCCGTCGACCTGCTGACCGCCAATCCACACGAACCCCCGCTTGCGGGCCCGATCCTCATCGGAGAATGTGCCGTCGGGATTCAGATGCAACGCCAGCCGATGCGCCACCCGCTCCAACTGATCCGGGCGCAGCACCGCCGCCTTCTCGGCCAACGCGCGTTCGGCCTTCTCCCGTTCAACCGGCGACACGTGGTCGGGCAAATCGCTGAAGAACTTCTGAATCACCCGCAGATGCTCGGGGTCGAGCTGCCCGTCGTGCCAGGCCTGCGACGTTTCCGGTAGCTGCGGGGCCAGCGGCTCCCCGGTCAACGTGGTCCGCGGCGCCAACTGCCCGGCATCGCGGATCCGCCGCCTGGCCTCCTTGGGGCTGACCCGCAGCACATCGGCCAACGCGATCCCCACCGGCGGACACCCCTCGAACTGCTCCAACCGGGACACCCAGGACAGCGACACCGCCGCGAGCAGCCGCCGGATCGTCTCGAGCTTCTCGACCGCCACAAACCGCTGCGCCGGCGACAACGCCTCGATATCGACCGCACCCAAGGCCTCGGCGTCACCCGCGAGCGCGTCCAACTCGTCACTCGAACAGATGTTCGAACTCATTATTGGAGACTACGCCCGACCGCCGACAAGAATTGGACGCCGTGACGATCTGTGGGTCAGCTGACCCGGCAGCCCGCGAGGTAGGCCGTCAGTGCCAGCGCCGACACCGTCACCATCACCACGGCCAGCGGCAGAGCGGTGTGTTCTCCGCCGAGGCCGACCAACGGTGACACCGCGGCGCCGAGTCCGAACTGCAAAGCGCCCAGGCCTGCTGATCCGGCACCGGCCGCGCGGGGCACGGCGCTCAGCGCCAGAGCGGTGGCATTGCCGAGGATCAGGCCCTGGCAGGCGACCGCCACGAAGATCGGGATGGTGATCAGCCACACCGGTGACCCGGTCAGGACCAGTGTCAGCAAGACCAACGTCGCGGCCACGGTCAGCACCAAGCCGATGCCGAGAAGCTTGGCGCTGGAGATGGTTTGGTTCAGCCGAGATGACGCCGCGCTGACGGTGATCATGCCCAGAGCATTGACGCCGAAGGCGATGCCGTACTGCATCGGGGTGAGGCCCACCATCACCTGGTAGACAAACGGTGAGGCCGAGATGTAGGCCATCATCACCGAGAAGCCGAACCCGAACGCCAGTGTGTTGGCGAGGTAAGTTCGAGAGTGCAGTGCCGACCATGGTGAGATGCCCTGCGCGGCATCGTCTTTGAGCTCAGCTCGCCGTTCGGCAGGGTGCGACTCGCGGACCACGAGCACGATCGAGACCAGCATCGCCACCGCGATCGCGCATACCACCCAGAGGATGCCGCGCCAGCCGAGAGGTTCGACCAGCAGGCCGCCGGCGAACGGCGCGACCACCGGCGCGACACCGCCGACGATCATCATCAGGCTGAACGCGCGCCCGGCGGTCTTGCCGTCGGTGAGATCGGAGATCACCGCGCGGCCGATCACCATTCCGGCGGCGCCGGTGAAGCCCTGGGCGAACCGGGCTGCGATGAGAATGCCGATGCTCGGCGCGGTGGCCGCGACCACGCTGGCGGCCACGCACAGCAGGGCGCCGATGAGCAGCGGGCGCCGCCGGCCGAGCCGGTCGGAGAGCGGGCCGAACGTCAGCTGGCCGAAGGTCAGCCCGAGCAGAAATGCGGTCAGGGTCAGCTGCACGGCGGTGGCGCTGCCCTGCAATTCCGCTGTCATCTCCGGGAAGGCCGGCAGGTACAGATCGGTGGCCACCGGCGCGACCGCACTCAGCAGGGCGAGCACCACGAGCAGCCATGGCGAAATGGCTGCCTCCCGGTGCGCTGCGTCAGTGGGCTGGGCGACGGTGGTCATGGAGAGTCCTCGATCAAATAGTTATGAACTAATAACTATTGAATCATAACTAGTGGAGTAGGATTTGTCCATGGACAGTGAGCTGGCCGATCTCGCCGAGGCGATCCTCGGGGTCGGGCGAGAACTCCGGATGCGTACCGATGCCGATGTCGAGCACCTGACCGCACAGGAAGCCCATGTGATGCGGCACATCGATCACCATCCGGGTGTGACGCCCAGCGATGTCGCGCGGGCGACCGGCCTGCAGCGCAGCAATTTGTCGACCGCGCTGCGGGGGCTGGAACGCCGGGGTTTCGTCGAACGGCGCGCCGATCCGCACGACGCGCGCGGTATCAATCTGTTCCCGACCGATCGGGCCGCCGAGAACCTCACGCGGCTCCGGCGGCAATGGGCACAGCACCTGTCCAGCGCGCTGGGCGGCGACGTCGAGAACGCGGCGGTAGCCAAGGCTCTGCTCCAGCGGGTCGAGGCGGGCCTGATGGCCGACCGCCTCGCCTGATCACATCTGCTTACATCGGAGCGTTGGCCGGCTGGAACACGCCGGTGCTGTCGGCTTCCTCTTCGGCGCGGATCACGTGCACGACGGCGTTGATCAATGCCAGGTGGGTGAACGCCTGTGGGAAGTTACCCAGGTGGCGGCCGGTGCGCGGCTCGATCTCCTCGGCGTAGAGGTGCAGCGGGCTGGCGAAGGACAGCAGCCGCTCGCACAGATGCCGGGCCCGGCTGACCTCGCCGATCTCGACCAGCGCCGACACCAGCCAGAACGAGCAGATCGTGAAGCTGCCCTCCTCGCCGGACAGGCCGTCGTCGGTCTCCTCGACGCGGTAGCGCAGGACCAAGCCGTCCTCGGTGAGCTCGTCGGCGATCGCGATCACGGTGGCCCGCACCCGCGGGTCGTCCGACGGCAGGAACCGCACCAGGGGGACCAGCAGCAGTGACGCGTCCAGGGCGTCGTCGCCGTAGCGCTGGGTGAGCACCCCCCGCTCGTCCACCCCGTGCGTCAGGATGTCGGCCTTGATCTCCTCGGCGATCGCCCGCCACTGCTGGGCGTAGCTCTTCTCGCCGACCAGCTCGGCCAGTTTGGAGCCCCGATCCAGGGCCACCCAGCACATCACCTTCGACGAGGTGAAATGCTGCGGCTCACCGCGCACCTCCCAGATGCCGCGGTCGGGTTCCCGCCAGTGCTTGATGGCCTCTTCGACCTGCTCCTTGAGCACCGGCCACAGCTGATCGGAGATCTGCTCGCGTGATTTGGCGTGCAGATAGACCGAGTCGAGCATGGTGCCCCAGATGTCGTGCTGCATCTGGTTGTAGGCGCCGTTGCCGATCCGCACCGGCCGCGCGTTGTCGTAGCCGGACAGGTGGTGCAGCTCCTCTTCGACCAGCTCACGTTCCCCGCCGACGGCGTACATCACCTGCAGCGGATGCCGATCACCGTTGTTGGCGCCGGACACGTCGGCGATGAAGGCGAAGAAGTCGTCGGCCTCGCGGTCCAGACCGAGGGTATAGAGGCCCCACAACGCGAACGTCGAGTCACGCACCCAGGCATAGCGGTAGTCCCAGTTGCGTTCGCCCTGTGGGGTCTCGGGCAGCGATGTGGTGGAGGCGGCCAGCAGTGCGCCGGTCGGCGAATAGGTCAGGCCCTTGAGTGTGAGCGCGCTGCGCTGCAGGTAGGACCGCCACGGGTGGTCGGGGAAGTCGCCGATGTTGATCCACTGCCGCCACGCCTCGCTGGTCTGCCACATCTTGTCGGCGGCTTCTTCGTAGGTCTGCGGCGATGGATGCTTCGACCAGGACAGGGCGACGAAGACGTTGTCACCCTCCTTGAGGCGGGTGCGCGCGCGGGCTTCGCGGCCCTCGAGACCGATGCGCAGGTTGGTGGTCAGCCGCAGCGTGGGGTTGGCGTCAGGATCCTTTCGGGCCCGCGCGATCGCCTCGCCGTAGGCATTTGCCGAGTACTCCCAGGTGGCGTTCACCCGGCCGTAGTCGAAGGACGGCTCGCAGTTCATCACCACCTCGACGGTGCCGCTCACACAGCGCACGGTGCGCAGCAGGATGTGTTCGGCGTCCCAGTCCATCGGGGTGCGCCGATGTGTCCGCGACCGGGTGTCGATATCGTGCCACGGGCCCATGACCAGGGCTTCGCGCACGATCAGCCAGCCGGTGTGGGTCTGCCACGTCGTCTCCAGAATGAGGCTGCCGGGCAGGTATCGGCGGGCCGCCGGCACCGAGACGCCGTAGGGGCCCAGCCGGAAATGGCCGGCGCTGCGGTCCAGAATCGCGCCGAAAACGCTGGGCGAATCCGGTCGCGGCACGCAGAGCCATTCCACGGCACCGGCTGACGAGATCAGGCAGGTGTTCTCGCAATCGGACAAGAAGCCGTAGTCCGCGATCGGCGGGAAGGGGTTTCGCAGCGCGGCCGGTGAGGCGTACGGCACCGGGGCGGTTGCGGACAGCGTCGGCGGGGCTGGGTTGAATGCCACGTTCTCAGTGTCCTCGCCGGCCGGCTGGGCTTGCAGAACCATGGGGACATCATCGACCGCCCGGCCGCATGCCGTCCACTTATGCGCCGATCCGTGGCTTTGCTGTTACCGCCGGTGACAAGCCGGTGACGAGCGCGGCATACGCTGGTGACGTGCAGGGACTGCTGAGTTGGTGGGACGGCGTCGAACTCTGGCTGTCGGGACTCGGATTCGTGCTGCAAACGGTGATCGTGATTCCCGTGGTTTTATTGCTCGCCTATGCGATCGCTCTCGTCATCGACCTGATCCTGGGCAACGGAATCCGGGTGGTGCGCCGTCTTCGTGGCGCTGACCGGCGGCTGCGGTGAGCGGAATGCCGCGATCACGCGTGACTTTGGCCCTGGTGGCGCTGCTGATCCTCGTCATCGTGGTGTGGCTGATCAACCGCTGAGACCCCGGCTCGTCGGCTGATAGATCTCTGTTAAGCTTCCCGCCATGCATTCGGCGACCGGTTACGGCGAGGGCCACATCTTGGCCCTCATTGCCGTCGGTACCTTGGCCGTTGCTGATGTCGCTTGTTGTCGCTGACACCCCTACCCGTCTGCGGTCTGGTGTCGGTGGTGGTCGTTGGCATTCGGTTGTCCAGCATCGCCATTCCGTTGTGACGGGGCTCGATTCGCCCGTAACCCCCGCAATGAGAAAGGCCAGCAATGCCCAAGATTCACATCCCCGCTCGCCGGTGGAGCGCTGCAGTCGCGCTCGCGACGACCGCAACGGTGCTCGCCGCCTGCGGTGGTGGATCGAGCGACGTCGTCGGTGGCGGGGACCAGCCGAAGGCTGACACCACTCTCACCCTGGTTGCCTACGCGGTGCCCGAACCCGGGTGGAGCAAGATCATCCCGGCCTTCGCCGCCACCCCGGAGGGCAAGGGTGTCGCGGTGACCACCTCCTACGGCGCGTCCGGCGATCAGTCTCGCGGTGTGGTCGACGGCAAGCCGGCCGACATCGTCAACTTCTCGGTGGAGCCCGACGTCACTCGCCTGGTGAAGGCCAACAAGGTATCCGCCGATTGGAACAAGTCCACCACCAAGGGCATCCCGTTCGGCTCGGTGGTCTCACTGGTTGTTCGCCAGGGCAATCCGAAGAACATCAAGGACTGGGACGATCTGCTCCAGCCGGGTATCGAGGTCGTCACCCCGAGCCCACTGAGCTCGGGATCGGCCAAGTGGAACCTGTTGGCGCCCTACGCCGCCAAGAGCGACGGCGGCAAGGATGCCCAGGCCGGTCTGGACTACGTGAGCAAGCTGGTCAGCGAGCACGTCAAGACCCGTCCGGGCTCCGGCCGGGAGGCCACCGATGTTTTCCTGCAGGGCACCGGCGACGTTCTGATCAGCTACGAGAACGAGGCCATCAACACCGAGCGCCAGGGCAAGCCGGTTGAGCACATCAACCCGCCGCAGACGTTCAAGATCGAGAACCCGGTGGCCGTGGTGACCACCAGCGCCCATGTGGACAAGGCGACCGCGCTGAATAACTACCTGTTCACCCCGGAAGGCCAGAAGATCTGGGCGCAGGCCGGATTCCGTCCGGTCGATCCCGCGGTGGCCGCCGATTTCGCGACGGATTTCCCGACCCCGCAGAAGTTGTGGACCATCGCCGATCTCGGTGGCTGGAGCACAGTGGATCCGGCCCTGTTCGACAAGGACAATGGTTCAATCACGAAGATCTACAAGCAGGCGACTGGATGACGGCAGCTATCGAACCGAACCCGCAGGCGGTCCGGCCCGAGCTCACCGGTGGTGACTCGGGCGGACCGTCCGGCTTCCTGGCTCGTCGTCGTGGCACCACCTCCCTCCGGGTGGGCGCCGCGTCGATCTGGCTGAGCGTCATCGTCCTGTTGCCGCTGGCCGCGATCGTCTGGCAGTCGGCCAAGGGTGGGTGGCAGGCCTTCTGGGTGACGGTCACCTCCAATGCCGCGCTGGAGTCGTTCAAGGTGACGCTGACGATCTCGATCGGCGTCACGCTGGTGAACGCGGTATTCGGGCTGCTGGTCGCCTGGGTGCTCACGCGCGACGACTTCCCCGGCAAGCGGCTGGTCGACGCCGTGATCGACCTGCCGTTCGCGCTGCCCACCATCGTGGCGAGCCTGGTCATGCTGGCGCTCTACGGGCCGAACAGTCCGGTCGATCTGCATCTGCAGCACACCAAATGGGGTGTGGGCGTTGCACTCTTGTTCGTCACGCTGCCGTTCGTGGTGCGTTCGGTTCAGCCGGTGCTGCTCGAACTCGACCGGGAGGTCGAGGAGGCCGCCGCATCGCTGGGCGCGACCAACTTCGTAATCTTCACCAAGGTGATCCTGCCGGCGTTGCTGCCGTCGTTGTTGTCGGGCGCGGGACTGGCGTTCTCGCGGGCGATCGGCGAGTTCGGCTCGGTGGTCCTGATCGGTGGTGCGGTACCCGGGGAGACCGAGGTCTCCTCGCAGTGGATCCGCACCTTGATCGAGAACGACGACCGCACCGGTGCGGCCGCCATTTCGATTGTGCTGCTGGTGCTCTCGTTCATCGTCTTGTTCATCCTGCGGGCCGTCGGGTCGCGTGCGGCCAAACGAGAGGAGCTCGAGGCGTGATCCTGTCGCCGCTGGTGCGCTATCTCACCCGCTATGCCGCGCTGGCCTACATCCTCGTGCTGGTGCTCGTGCCCGTCGGCCTGATCCTGTGGCGTACCTTCGCACCCGGATTCGGTGCATTCATCGGTTCCATCACGACGCCCGCCGCGATCTCGGCGTTGCAGTTGTCGCTTCTCGTGGTGGCGATTGTGGTGCCGCTCAACGTGATCTTCGGGGTGCCGACCGCACTGGTGCTGGCGCGCAACAAATTCCGCGGCAAGTCCGCGCTGCAGGCGGTCATCGACCTGCCGTTCGCCGTGTCGCCGGTGGTCGTCGGTGTGGCGCTGATCCTGTTGTGGGGCAGTGCGGGCTTGTTCGGCTTCGTCGAGAACAGCCTCGGTTTGAAGATCATCTTCGGCTTGCCCGGCATCGTGCTGGCGAGCATCTTCGTGACCGTTCCCTTCGTGATACGCGAGGTCGAGCCCGTCCTGCACGAACTCGGCACCGATCAGGAGCAGGCGGCGGCGACCCTGGGATCCAGCTGGTGGCAGACATTCTGGCGAATCACCCTGCCCTCGATCCGCTGGGGCCTGACCTACGGCATCGTGTTGACCGTCGCGCGCACCCTCGGCGAGTACGGCGCGGTGATCATGGTGTCCTCCAACCTGCCCGGCACGTCGCAGACGCTGACCCTGCTGGTGTCCGACCGCTACAGCCGTGGTGCCGAGTACGGCGCGTACGCCGTCTCGACCTTGTTGATGGCCGTCGCGGTGCTGGTCTTGGTCGTCCAGGTGATCCTGGACGCCCGGCAGGCCAAGGCCAGCGAGTAAGTCCACTAGGAGAACGACTTTCATGACCAATGCCATCACCGTCTCCGGGGCGAACAAGCGCTACGGCGAGTTCGCCGCCCTCGACAACGTCGATTTCGTGGTGCCCGCGGGCTCGCTGACCGCATTGTTGGGCCCCAGCGGGTCGGGTAAGTCGACTCTGTTGCGCGCCATCGCCGGACTGGACCAGCCCGACACCGGCACCATCACCATCAACGGACGTGACGTCACCAACGTGCCCCCGCAGCGACGCGGCATCGGCTTCGTGTTCCAGCACTACGCCGCCTTCAAACACCTGACCGTGCGGGACAATGTCGCGTTCGGGCTGAAGATCCGCAAGAAGTCGAAAGCCGAGGTCAAGGCGAAGGTCGACGACCTGCTCGAGGTCGTCGGACTGGCCGGGTTCCAAACCCGTTATCCCAACCAGCTTTCCGGTGGCCAGCGTCAGCGGATGGCGCTCGCGCGTGCGCTGGCCGTCGACCCCGAGGTGCTGTTGCTCGACGAGCCGTTCGGCGCGCTGGACGCCAAGGTCCGCGACGATCTGCGGACCTGGCTGCGCCGCCTGCACGACGAGGTCCATGTCACGACCGTGCTCGTCACCCACGACCAGGCCGAGGCACTCGACGTCGCCGACCGGATCGCCGTGCTCAACAAGGGGCGTATCGAACAGGTCGGCTCACCGACCGATGTCTATGACAGCCCGGCCAACGCGTTCGTGATGTCCTTTCTCGGCACGGTCTCGTCGCTCAATGGAATCCTGGTGCGCCCGCACGATATTCGCGTCGGCCGCAATCCCGAGATGGCCATCGCCGCGGGCGACGGCACCGCCGAGTCCACGGGTGTCACGCGGGCCACCATCGACCGGGTCGTCTACCTGGGCTTCGAGGTGCGGGTCGAGTTGACCAGCGCCACCAACGGTGCGCCGTTCACGGCGCAGATCACCCGCGGCGATGCCGAGGCGCTGGGATTGAAAGAGGGGGACACCGTGTACGTGCGGGCCACCCGGGTGCCGCCGATCGCCGGCGAAGTGCAGGTCGCGGCGAGCGAGGCCGTTACGCGTTAGGCCGCAGCGGTTCTGACGGCCACGGCCGCATCGAACCGGTCCAGCACCGTCTGGGCCACCAGAGGGTGCGCGCCCAGTGGCGCGACCATCGACATGCCCTCGGCGTCGGCGATTGCCGCCACCCGGTCGGTGATCCGTCCCGGTGCGATGAACCACGGCGCCACGACGATTCGCCGTGCGCCCGTGCGGCGCAGCGATTCGACTCCGTCCAAGACTGATGGCTGGGGTCCCGTGGCGTAGGCCACCTGCACCCCGGACCAGCGGGTCCCGCGCGCAAGCGTGTCGGCGAGCGCCGAGGTGCGGGCGTTGGCGTCGGGATGCGAAGAGCCGACCGCCACCACCAGCACGCCGAGCCCGCGCTCGAAGTTGTGAATTTGCCTCTGCGCCAGCCGTTCCCGCAGCACGGTGAGCAGCCGCGGGTCTTCACCCAACGTGCCGGCTTGGATCACGTCGGCGCCGGCATCCGCAATCATCGCAGGGATGTCGGTGCGGGCGTGATAGGCGCTGGCGAGCAGTAGCGGCGTCACGACCGCGGGGCCGTCGAGGGTGCGCAGCGCGTCAGACAGATTGGGAGAGTTCTGTTCGCAGAACGCAACCCGCACGTCGAGCCCGGGCCGCAGCGCGCGGACATGCTCGGCCACCCCATACGTGGTGTCAGCCGAGCGCGGATCGGCACTGCCGTGTGCGGTGAGGATAAGCCTCACGAAACGTGGAGCCCGCATTCGGTTTTCGCCAAGCCCTGCCAGCGCCCGCTGCGCGGGTCGGCGCCGTCGATCGGCTTGGCCGTGCACGGCGCGCAGCCGATCGACGGATAGCCTTCCTCGACAAGCGGATTCACCAGCACGCCGTTGGCCTGGATGTAGGCATCCATCTCCTCGTCGCTCCACGCGGCGAGCGGATTGATCTTCACCAGCTGGAAGCCTTCGTCGAAGCTGATCAACGGCGCGTTGGCGCGGGTGGGGGCCTCGACCCGGCGAATGCCGGTGACCCAGGCCGTATAGCCCTGCAGTGCCTTGCTCAACGGAGTCACCTTGCGCAGCCGGCAGCATTCGGTCGGGTTGCTGGCGAACAGGTCCTTGCCCAGCAGCTGGTCCTGCTCGGCCACGCTGTGTTCGGGTGTGACGTTCACGACATGGATGTCGTAGACCGCCTCGACCGCGTCACGGGTACCGATCGTCTCGGCGAAGTGGTAGCCGGTATCCAGGAACAGGACATCGACGCCGGGGCGCACCTTGGCGGCCAGATCGACCAGCACTGCGTCCTGCATGTTGGAGGCGACCACATACTCGCCGCCGAAATGCTTGTCGGTCCATTCCAGCAGCTCCACGGCACTGGCATTGGCCAGCTCGGCAGCGCCTTGCGCCGCCAGCTCGCGCAGCTCGGCCTCGGTCACTCGATCCACCCCAATGCTCATCGCAATTCCTCTTCCTCGGCCCGGACAGCCCACTGGGCGAAACGCTCGCCGTCGTTTCTTTGTTTCACGAAGTTGCGCACGACCCGCTCGATGTAGTCGCCGAGCTCACTCGAGAGCACCTTGTGCTGGCGCAGTTTGCGGCCGAAACCGCTGTCCAGCCCGAGGCTGCCGCCCAGATGAACCTGGAACCCTTCCTCCGGGCCGTTACCGTCGTCGATCATCTGACCCTTGAAGCCGATGTCGGCGATCTGGATACGGGCGCACGAGTTGGGGCAGCCGTTGATGTTGACCGTGACCGGGACGTCGAGCTGGGAGTTGATGTCCTCCAGTCGCTTCTCCAGATCGGGCACCAGGCTCTGAGCGCGCACCCGGGTTTCGGCGAAGCTCAGCTTGCAGAACTCGATTCCGGTGCAGGCCATCAGGTTTCGTCGCCAGTGCGACGGCGTTGACGGCAAGCCGAGCGCGTCGAGCCCGCTGCGCAGCTCGTCGACCTTGTCATCGGGAACGTCGAGCACGATCAGCTTCTGGTACGGCGTGAACCGGACCCGGTTGGAGCCGACAGACTCGGCCAGGTCGGCGACCTTCGTGAGGATCGTGCCCGAGACGCGTCCGGCGATCGGTGCCACCCCGACAGCGTTGAGCCCGTTCTTGAGCCGTTGCACACCGACGTGGTCGATCGGGCGGACGACGGGCTCGGGTGCGGGCCCGTCGATCAGGGGCCGCTTCAAGTACTCGGTTTCGAGAACTTCACGGAACCTATCAACGCCCCAGTCCTTGATCAGGAACTTCAGCCGCGCTTTGGCACGCAACCGCCGGTAGCCGTAGTCGCGGAACACACTGACCACGGCCTCCCAGACGTCGGGCACCTCGTCCAGCGGCACCCACGCGCCGACGCGTTGTCCGAGCATCGGATTGGTGGACAGACCGCCGCCGACCCACAGGTCGAAACCGGGACCGTGTTCGGGGTGGTTGACCCCGATGAAGGCGACGTCGTTGACCTCGTGCACCACGTCCTGCAGGCCGCTGATGGCGGTCTTGAACTTGCGGGGCAGGTTCGAGTACTCCGGCTTGCCGATGTAGCGCTTCACGATCTCGTTGATCGCGGGCGTGCCGTCGATGACCTCGTCGAGCGATTCTCCCGCCAGCGGCGAGCCCAGCACCACGCGTGGGCAGTCGCCGCACGCCTCGGTGGTCTGCAGACCCACCTCATCGAGGCGGCGCCAGATCTCCGGCATGTCCTCGACCTGGATCCAGTGGTACTGCACGTTCTCGCGGTCGCTGATATCGGCGGTATCGCGGGCGAACTCGGTCGAAATGCCGCCGAGGGTGCGCAGCGCGGCGGTGGTCAGCGCGCCGCCGTCGCTGCGTACCCGCAGCATGAAGAACTCGTCTTCGAGCATGTCGGTGTTCTCGTCGCCGGTCCAGGTGCCGTCATAGCCCGGCTTGCGCTGGGTGTACAGACCCCACCAGCGCATGCGGCCGCGCAGGTCGGTCTTGTCGATGCTCTCGAAGCCCTGCTTGGCGTAGATGTTCTCGATGCGCGCCCGGACGTTGAGCGCGTCGTCTTCCTTCTTGAACTGCTCATTGGGATTGAGCGGCTCGCGCTCGCCGAGGGCCCACTGGCCCTCGCTGCGCGACTTGGGCGCCTTGGTCGGCTGACTCATGAAATGTGCTCCTCGATGGCAAGGAGCTGGCGTTCGAATCGCGCGAATCCACCGGTGAGCTGTTTCCGGCGGCGCAGATCCGGTCGGCCAGCTGAAGTACAGGTGGGCGGGTCTACGGCGTCAAGCCAGACAACAACAGGTACAGACGCGCTTGAAATCGACATGCCGCCGAGCCACCAGTGCCACACGGCGCAGGTTCTGGGGGGCAGGCATGCGCGCCATTCTGCCACGAACCGCGTCAATAGCTCCAACCGGGCCAAATTTTGGCTCGCGGTGAGCAAAAGTCGGCTCTGCGACACTGGAGCGATGTCGGTCCGTCCCGCACCGGCCGCCCTACCGGAACTCGCCCTGACGCCCGGCACGGCGTTCGGCATCTACATCCATGTTCCGTTCTGCGCTACCCGCTGCGGGTACTGCGACTTCAACACCTACACCGCCGCCGAGCTCGGCGGAGCGTCCCCACAGGGCTGGCTGACTGCGCTGCGCGCCGAGCTCGACTTGGCCGCCGGCCTGCTGGGCGCGGTGCCGGTCGACACGGTGTTCGTCGGCGGCGGCACCCCGTCGCTGCTCGGCGGACCCGGGCTGGCCGAGGTGCTCGACGCGGTGCGGGACACCTTCGCCCTGACTGCCGGGGCGGAGGTGACCACCGAGGCCAACCCGGAGTCGACGTCGCCGGAGTTCTTCTCCCAGATCCGCGCGGCCGGCTACACCCGGGTGTCGCTGGGCATGCAGTCGACGTCGCCGCGGGTGCTGGCGGTGCTCGACCGGACGCATTCGCCCGGCCGGGCCCTGACCGCCGCCGCCGAGGCGACGGCGGCCGGCTTCGAGCACCTCAACATCGACCTCATCTACGGCACGCCGGGGGAGTCCGACGACGACCTGGTGCGCTCGGTCGATGCCGCACTGGCCGCCGGAGTCGACCATGTGTCGGCCTACGCGCTCGTCGTCGAGGACGGCACGGCGCTGGCCCGCCGGGTGCGGCGCGGGGAGATCGACGCACCCGACGACGACGTCCTCGCCCACCGCTACGAGCTGCTCGACCGGCGGCTCGCCGCGGCCGGGCTGGGCTGGTACGAGGTGTCGAACTGGAGCCGTCCCGGTGGCGAATGCCGGCATAACGTCGGCTACTGGAACGGCGGGCAATGGTGGGGTGCGGGTCCCGGCGCTCACGGCTTTGTCGGCGATACCCGCTGGTGGAACGTCAAGCATCCGAGCGCCTACGCCGAAGCGCTCACCCGCGGCCAGGCGCCGGTCGCCGAGTTTGAGCGCCTCGACGCCCACGCCCGGCACATCGAGAACGTGCTGCTGGGCATCCGGTTACGCACGGGGCTGCCGCTGGCGGCGCTCACGGAATCCGAACGGCGGCGCGCGGACGATGCGGTGGCAGGGGATCTGCTGATCCGGGCCGGCGACCGGCTGGTGCTCACCGACCGCGGGCGGTTGCTGGCCGATGCCGTGGTGCGGGACGTGCTGGACTGATTCGGCGGGCAAGAGCGAAGCGACCGGGGGGTTGACTCAGCTCGGGTACTGCCCGTTGACTCCGCCGTCCATGTCGAAGACCCGGGCATGCAGCACGGTGCGATTACGTAGTGCGGCGCGCACCGCGCGGTGCAGGCCGTCCTCGAGGTAGATCACGCCGTGCCAACGGACGGCATGCGGGAACAGGTCGCCGTAGAACGTGGAGTCCTCCGAGAGCAGACGATCCAGTGCGAGCACCGTTGTGGTGGTGACCAATTCGTCGAGGCGGATCTGTCGCGGGGGGATCTGCGACCAGTCGCGGTAGGTCAGGCCATGCTCGGGATAAGGCTTACCCTCCCGAACGCCCTTGAAGATCATCGGGCCGTAGTCCCGAGCGCAGCCCCCCGACTCCGCATCACCATTGGAGCAAGGCTAGTCGCTGTCGCGCCGCACGTCAGCGCCGGGCGAACTTCTGTTCGCGCGGCGCGCGGTGGCACTCGGCGCGCATGGGTGCTAACTACGAGTGAAGCTGACCGTAAAATGAACGCAACGTGGAGGTGGATCAGATGGGAAGTGCCGACGACCGTCGCTTTGAGGTACTTCGCGCCATCGTCGCCGACTTCGTCGCGACCAAGGAACCGATCGGATCCAAGGCCCTCGTCGACCGCCACAACCTCGGGGTGTCCAGCGCCACCGTGCGCAACGACATGGCCGTGCTGGAGGCCGAGGGCTACATCACCCAGCCCCACACCAGCTCCGGGCGGGTGCCCACCGAGAAGGGCTATCGCGAGTTCGTCGACCGCATCGACGACGTCAAACCGCTGTCCGGCTCCGAGCGCCGCGCGATCATGCAATTCCTGGAGTCCGGGGTCGACCTCGACGATGTGCTGCGCCGTGCGGTGAAGCTGCTGGCCCAGCTGACTCGCCAGGTCGCGATCGTCCAGTACCCGACGCTGTCCACGTCGACGGTCCGCCACCTCGAGATCGTGGCGATCACCCCCGCGCGGCTGCTGATGGTGGTCATCACCGACTCCGGCCGGGTCGACCAGCGCATGGTCGAGCTTGGCGACACCATCGACGATCACCAGCTGTCCCAATTGCGTGAACTGCTCGGTCAAGCGCTCGAGGGCAAGCGCCTCGCCGCGGCCTCGGCCGCGGTTGCGGACCTCGCCGCGCAGCTCGACGGATCCGGCGGGCTGGGCGATGCCGTCGGGCGTTCGGCGACCGTGCTGCTGGAATCCCTGGTCGAACACAACGAGGAACGCCTGTTGATGGGCGGCACCGCCAACCTGACGCGCAACACCGCCGACTTCGGCGGCTCGCTGCGCTCGATCCTGGAAGCCCTCGAGGAGCAGGTGGTGGTGCTTCGGCTGCTGGCCGCCCAGCAGGAAGCGGGTAAGGTCACGGTGCGCATCGGCCATGAGACCGAGGCCGAACAGATGGCCGGCACATCGGTGGTGACCACGACCTACGGCAGTTCGGGCACCGTCTTCGGCGGCATGGGCGTCTTGGGGCCGACCAGAATGGACTATCCGGGGACTATTGCCAATGTCGCGGCGGTTGCGATGTACATCGGCGATGTCCTAGGACACCGGGCCGGATAGCCGGCGGGATTTTTCGAAAGGTCAAGTGTGGCACGGGATTACTACGGCTTACTCGGGGTGAGCCAGGGCGCCAGCGATCAGGAGATCAAGCGCGCCTATCGAAAGCTGGCCCGCGAGCTGCACCCCGACGTCAACCCCGACGAGGCCGCCCAGCATCGGTTCAAGGAGATCAGCGCCGCCTACGAGGTGCTGTCCGATCCGGAGAAGCGCCGCATCGTCGACCTCGGTGGAGATCCGCTCGAGGGCGCCGGCGCGGCCAACGGCTTCAGTGGCTTCGGCGGTTTGGGTGACGTGTTCGAAGCGTTTTTCGGCGGTGGCGGCGCATCGCGCGGTCCGATCGGGCGGGTGCGTCCCGGGTCGGACTCGCTGCTGCGGATGCGGCTGGACCTGTCCGAGTGCGCGACCGGCGTGACCAAGCAGGTCACCGTCGACACCGCCGTGCTGTGTGACATCTGCCAGGGCAAGGGAACTCACGGCAATTCCACCCCGGTCGCGTGCGACACCTGCGGCGGCCGCGGCGAGGTGCAGACCGTGCAGCGCTCCCTGCTCGGCCAGGTGATGACCTCCCGTCCCTGCCCGACCTGCCGCGGTGTCGGCGAGGTGATCCCCGACCCGTGTCACCGGTGCGGCGGCGACGGCCGCGTGCGCGCCCGCCGGGATATCAGCGTGAAGATCCCGGCTGGTGTCGGCGACGGCATGCGCGTCCGGCTGGCCGCCCAGGGCGAGGTCGGCCCGGGCGGCGGGCCGGCGGGCGACCTCTACGTCGAAGTCCACGAGCAGCAGCACGACATCTTCATCCGCGACGGCGACGACCTGCACTGCACGATCTCGGTGCCGATGGTCGACGCCGCGCTCGGCACCACCGTGACCGTCGACGCCATTCTCGACGGGCCGACCGAGATCACCATCGAGCCCGGCACTCAGCCGGGCTCGGTGACCACGTTGCGCGGACACGGTATGCCGCACCTGCGTTCCGGCGTGCGCGGGAACCTGCACGCGCACATCGAGGTGACGGTGCCCGGCAAGCTCGACGCGCGGGCCAGGGAACTGCTCTCCGAGTTCAAGACGCGCAGCCACGCCGAGCCCGAAGTCAGGTCCGCGCACGCCGCGGCAGGTAACTCCGGCGGCCTGTTCAGCCGGCTGCGCGAAACCTTCAGCGGCCGCTAGGCGTTGGCCGACACCCTGTTCTACGCCGACGCCGTTCCGGCGGTCGGGGAGCGTGCCGTCGTAGACGGCGACGAAGGCTTCCACGCCGCCACGGTACGGCGCATCCGTCCGGGTGAAGCGCTCGTGCTGTCCGACGGCGACGGGGTATTGGCTCGCTGCGAGGTCGAGGAGACCAGCAAGCGCGGGTTCTCAGCTCGGGTACTCGAACGCTGGACGGCGGCCCGTCCCGCCCCGACGGTGACTGTTGCACAGGGCATTCCGAAGTCGGAACGATCGGAGTTGGCGATCGAGCTGGCCACCGAGGCCGGCGCCGACGACTTCATCGCCTGGCAGGCGGACCGGTGCGTCGCGCGCTGGGACGGCGAGCGGGCCGAGAAGGGGTTGCGCCGCTGGCGTGCGGTGGCGCGGTCGGCGGCTCGCCAGTCGCGGCGCGCCTACATTCCCGACATCGCCGGGCCGCTGGTGACCAAGGCGCTGGTGGCTGAGGTCGCGGATCGGGTGAGAGCCGGCGGGCTGGTGCTGGCGCTGCATGAATCGGCCGATCATCCGCTAGCTGAACTTCCTGTGGCGCAAGCGAATTCGATCATGTTGCTGGTAGGTCCCGAGGGTGGGATCAGCGACGGAGAGCTCGACGCATTGGTGGCGGCCGGGGCAGCCGCGGTCCGGCTGGGCCCGACCGTTCTGCGCACGACGACCGCCGCGGCCGTGGCGCTGGGCGCACTCGGGGTGCTGACGTCGCGCTGGTCGATCGGCTGAGGGTCAGGACGGCTCGGGCCGGGCCAGTCGCGCGTAGATCGACGCCGCCTCGGCGCGATTGCTGGCGTGCAGCTTGCGAAGTACCCGCTTCACATGGGATTTCACCGTGCCGGGGGTGATCACCAGTTCGTCGGCGATCTGCTGATTGGTGCGCCCGTCGGCCATCAGCCGCAGTACCTCGGCTTCGCGGCGGGTCAGCATGTCATGCACTCGCGACTCGACCTCGGCCAGCCGGCGGCTGGCCGGGCTGCGCTCGGCGGGCTCGACTTTGCGCAGTTCCAGGTCCGCGTCCTGGAGGGCCTGGGCCGCCTGCTCTGCGGTGGCCAGCGCGCTGCGCACCTCGGCATGCTGGCGGCGCATCCGCTCCATCAGCACCGTGCGCTCGAAGGCGTAGCCGAACCCTTCGGCGAACGCCCACACCGTATCTCGGTCGATCTCGTCGACGGTGCGCCCGGAATACAGCCGGTCGGCGTGCAGGAACCCGATCACCCGCCCGGTCGGCATGACCGGGGCCGCGACGTAGGAGTGGGTCAGCGAGAAGTCGATGATCGGGCGGTTCACCCGCGGGTCGTTGCGGGCGTCACGGACGATTTCCGGTGCGTGCCTTCGGATCATCTGTGTCTCGAGCAGCATGTGGTCCAGCGGCGGGGCGACGGACTGGGCGAAGGCGACCATCTTCTCGGCACCCTCGACGTCGTCGCCGAAGTACGCCGATTCCATCACCATCTTGCCCTCGTGCACCCGGAAGAGGACGGCCCGGTCGAACCCGCACGACTCGACGAGTTCACGCGGAGCGCGGTCGACGATCTTGGCGACCTCGTCGATGCCACGCAGTTTGGACAGTCCTTCCTGTACGCGTAGCAGCGCCAGCGTCCTGCGCCGGGCGGCGTCCTCGATCAGCTGGCGTTCCAGCAAGGACAGGTCGAGCACCGCTTCCAGTGCGGTCAGTGCCTTCTCGTCGCCGAGGGCTTCCAACGCCTCGCGCACCAGGGTGGCGTTGGCGTCGACGGTGTCGGCGACGGCCCGGATCGGGTCGTCGGCGCGTTCGACGATGCCCAGCCGGCAGGCCTCGTCGTAGCGGCGGGTCACCGCGCTGGTCGGCGGTTGTTTGGACGCCCAGCCAGGGTGATTGCCGTCGATCAGTGCGGTTACCGGGAGGGCGTCAAGCGAGTCAGTGGTGGCGGTCACAGTGAGCCGATCGTCTCACCGCAACCGGGGCTGTAGTGGCAAAACCGCCCGGTCGGGAGCGCAACTGACCTCCATCGGGAGATCGACCGGTGCCCGCGGGAGCAATGAGGCTGTTGGCATGACCTCGACGACCGCTTCTGCGCTCCACATGCTGACCACTCCGGAGGGGATCGCAAACCCCTATCCGCTCTTCGAGCAACTGCGGGATTCCTCGCCGGTGCCGGGCTACCAGGACTGGCCCCCGGGGACGGTGCCCGGCGCCGACGATCCGGTCAGCGCCTGGGCGCTGTTCCGCTACGACCAGGTTTTCGCGGCGGCCCGCGACAGTGAGACGTTCTCGTCGCGCGACCCCATCCAGGAGGCGTCGTCGGCTCCGAGCCTGATGTTGGTCAACACCGACCCGCCCGCGCACACCGGCGAACGCAAGCTGGTCAGCCAGGCGTTCTCGCCGCGGCGCATCCGCCGGCTGGAGAACTGGCTCGCCGACCTGGTGCCGGTGCTGCTCGCCGATTTCGATGCCCGCGCCCACGACGGCGATCCAGACGTGATGGAGTTCGCCGACGAGGTACCCACCCGCGCCATGGTGCGGCTGCTCGGTCTTCCCGAGGGCGACCACGTCCGATTCAAGAACTGGGCCAACGCCTTCATGCTCTCCTCGACGATGACGCCGCAGGAGCGGATGGCCAGCAACATGGAGATGGTGCAGGCATTCACCGAACGGGTCATCGAACACAGTGCACGCCTTGATGATTCGCAGGACGTCGAGGAAGCCGAAGATCTGATCTCCGCGTTGTTGCGGGCGCAGCTCGACGGGCAGCGGCTGACCCCGGAGCAGGTGGTCCGGTTCTGCGTGACGCTGGTGGTCGCGGGCAGCGAGACGACGACCTACCTGATCGGCAGTGTCCTGCACGCCATGGCGCGCGAACCTGCCGTCACCGCCCGGCTGCGGGCGGACCGGTCGCTGGTGAACACGTTCATCGAGGAAGTCGCAAGGCTCACCGGGCCGCAGCGGTTGTTCCGCATCGCGACCCGCGATGTCGAGATCGACGGCGCCCAGATCAAGAAGGGGGACTGGGTGGCGTTGTTCTTCGGATCGGCCAACCACGATCCCGCGGTCTTCGAAGAACCCCAACGCCTCGACCTCGACCGGCCCAACATTCGTCAGCATCTGGCGTTCGGCCACGGCCTGCACTTCTGCCTGGGCGCGCCGCTGGCACGGCTGGAGGTGTCCGCCGTCGTCAACGCCGTGCTCGACCGGTACTCGGTGATCGGGTTGTCCGAGGAGCCGGGCGTCCGGCAGACCGCGAGCCTGCTCACCCACGGATTCGTCCGCCTGCCGCTGCAGCTGGCTCAATGACCACCGCCGAGAGCGGCAACATCGCCGCGACCAAAGCGATCTACGCGGCGGTTCCCGCCGGTGACCTCGCAACCGCGCTGAGCCATATGGATCCGGAGATCCGGATCACCTACTACGGCAGCGACGCCATCCCCTATGCCGGTGACTACCACGGCATCGAGGCGGCCATTGAGTTCTTCTCCATCGTCGGCAGCCACATCCAGATCACGGCGATGGAACCGTGGCTGTTCATCGAAGACGGTGACAATCTGGCGGTCTGGGGCCACCAGACGTTCCTGCGGACCGCCACCGGGCACACCTGGGAGTCGGAATTCGCCCACATCATCGCGCTGCGAGACGGCAAGTGGCTGCACTTCCGGGACTTCATGAACTCGGCGCTCACCCACGACGCGTTCACCCGGGAGTAGCGGTCAGAGCCGGGTGGTGAGTATCGCCACTCCGTCACCGTGCAGGTGCTCCAGCGCCCAGGCGTTATCGACTTCACCGGGTCACGGCCCGGCGGTAGGATGAACCAACCGGCAAACTCGCCCGACCACCAGGAAGCAGGCTTCGAAAACCACGTGACGCCCCGCGAGACGACCGCTGCCTCGCAAGTGCGCAGCAGCATGACTGTTCCGCCCGACCTCGTCGTGGGCCTGCTGGGTTCCGCCGACGAAAACCTGCGCGCACTCGAACGCAGCCTGTCGGCCGACCTGCATGTCCGAGGAAACACCGTCACCCTGTCCGGTGATGCGGCCGATGTCGCGATGGCCGAACAGGTGATCTCCGAACTCATCGCCATTGTGGCCGGCGGTCAGACGTTGTCTCCCGATGCGGTGCGCCGCAGCATCGCGATGATCGCCGGCGCGGACAACGAGTCCCCGGCCGAGGTGCTGACCCTGGACATCCTGTCCCGGCGCGGCAAGACAATTCGGCCCAAGACTCTGAACCAGAAGCGCTACGTCGACGCCATCGATGCCCACACCATCGTGTTCGGCATCGGCCCGGCCGGCACCGGCAAGACCTACCTGGCCATGGCCAAGGCGGTCAACGCGCTGCAAACCAAGCAGGTCACCCGGATCATCCTGACCCGGCCCGCGGTGGAAGCCGGTGAGCGCCTTGGCTTTCTGCCCGGCACACTGAGCGAGAAGATCGACCCGTACCTGCGGCCGTTGTACGACGCGTTGCACGACATGATGGATCCCGCCGCCATCCCGAACCTGTTGAGCACCGGGGTGATCGAAGTTGCGCCGCTGGCCTTCATGCGCGGCCGTGCACAACCGCGCTCGACTAAGGTGTTGACGCCGTCTGGTTTCCGTCCGATTGGTGACCTGGTAATCGGGGACTTCGTCATCGGCGCCGATGGGTATCCCACCGAGGTTCTCGGGGTGTATCCCCAAGGATTCAAGGAGATCTATCGAGTCCACACCCAGGACGGTGCATCGACGCTCGCTTCTGGCGACCACTTGTGGTCGGTGTACACGGCTAGCGATCGTCGGCGCGGCAAGCCCGCTCGCGTGCTGGAGACGAAGGAGATGATCGGCAACCTCCGTGCGGCCCACTACCACCGCTACGAATTGCCTCTTCTTTCCGCGCCGGTGGCATTCCCAACGCGACCGGTGCCCCTGGACCCCTATGCCTTGGGGCTCCTGATTGGCGATGGATGTTTCAGCAGCAGTGCCACGCCCACGTTCGCCACAACCGACCCTGAATTAGCTCAAGCACTCACCGACCTCATTCCCGGCGTTGAAGCGCGCCGAAAGACTGAGGCAGATTACGTCTTGAGCAGGATCGCCAGTCCTGGTGAAGCGATCACAATTGAGAACCCGGTAACGGGTGCGATGCGGCGATTAGGTCTCGACGGCAAGCGGTCGAACAACAAGTTCATCCCAATGGATTATCTGCTCAATACCGTTGATGTTCGGCTTTCAGTGCTGCAAGGCCTCCTCGACACCGACGGCGGTCCCGTCACACAGCAAGGTCGCACCTGTCGGATTCAATACACCACCATTTCCGATCAACTACGCGACGACGTTGTATTCCTGGTCCAGTCGTTGGGCGGGATCGCCTATCGCCGAACCAGGAAGGCTGAGGGACGCAAGCCGGGACTGGTGCGTGGCCGCGCCGTCCACCACAGATCTGACGCGCACATTCTGGACATCCGGTTGCCGGAAGGCCTTGTCCCGTTCCGTCTTTCCCGGAAGATAACGAAGTACGACGCGACCGGCGGTGGCCATCCGAAGCGCTACGTACATTGCATTGAACCGGCTGGCGTCGAAGAGGCGGTGTGCATTCGGGTCGCTGCTGCGGATTCTCTCTATGTCACGGAGGACTTCCTGCTGACACATAACACCCTCAACGACGCGTTCATCATCCTCGACGAGGCCCAGAACACCACCGCCGAGCAGATGAAGATGTTCCTCACCCGGCTGGGGTTCGGCTCCAAGATCGTGGTCACCGGTGACATCACCCAGGTCGACCTGCCCGGCGGCGCCAAGTCCGGTCTGCGGGCGGCGATGGATGTCCTCGACGGCATCGACGACATCCATTTCGCCGAACTCACCAGCGCTGACGTGGTGCGCCACCGGCTAGTGTCGGAGATCGTCGACGCCTACGCCAAGGCCGAGCAGCCGGCGCTGATGAACCGCTCCCAACGTCGTTCGACGCGGCGCTAGGGGCATCGCACATGACCATCGAGGTATCCAACGAATCCGGCCTCGACGTTTCCGAAGAGGAACTGATCAGCGTCGCGCGCTTCGTGATTCGGCGCATGGACGTCAATCCGGCCGCTGAGCTGTCGATGGTGCTGCTGGACACCAACGCGATGGCCGATCTGCACATGCGCTGGATGGACCTGCCCGGCCCGACCGACGTGATGAGCTTTCCGATGGACGAGCTCGAGCCCGGCGGTCGCCCCGATGCGCCTGAGCCCGGCCCCTCGATGCTCGGTGACATCGTGTTGTGCCCCCAGTTCGCCGCCGACCAGGCCGCCGCCGCGGGACACAGCCTCGGTCAGGAGCTGGCTCTGCTGACCGTGCATGGTGTGCTGCACCTGCTCGGCTACGACCACGCCGAACCTGACGAGGAAAAAGAGATGTTCGACTTGCAGCGCAAGCTGCTCGAGGAGTGGGTGGGCGAACAGGTCCAGGCCTACCACCAGGATCGGCAGACCGAGAAGGATCGCCGACTGCTCGACAAGTCACAGTTCTTCGACGAACCGTGACCGGCTGGAGTGCGCTTCTCGGTGCGATCGCGCTGATTGCGCTCGGTGGTTTGTTCGCGGCGATCGACGCCGCCATCAGTACTGTGTCGATCGCACGGGTCGAAGAGCTGGTGCGCGACGAGCGGCCGGGCGCCTTGCGGTTGGCCCGGATCATGGCCGAGCGGCCACGCTTCATCAATCTTGTTGTGCTGCTGCGTATTGCGTGCGAGGCGGCAGCGACGGTGCTGTTGGTCGCCTTCCTGTGGGATGACCTCGGCCTGACCTGGGGGCTGGTGGCGGCCGCCGCGATCATGACGGTCGCCAGCTTCGTGGCCATGGGCGTCGGGCCGCGCACCATCGGCAGGCAGAACGCCTACACCATCGCGCTCGCGTCGGCGGTTCCCCTGCAGGCGATCTCGGTGCTGCTCACCCCGATCAGCCGGCTGCTGGTGTTGATCGGCAACGCGCTGACTCCTGGCCGCGGCTTCCGCAATGGGCCGTTCGCCTCCGAAATCGAACTGCGCGAGGTCGTTGACCTGGCCCAGCAGCGCGGTGTGGTGGCCGACGACGAGCGCCGGATGATCCAGTCGGTGTTCGAACTGGGCGACACTGCCGCGCGTGAGGTGATGGTGCCGCGCACCGAGATGGTGTGGATCGAAAGCGACAAGAGCGCAAACCAAGCCACATCGTTGGCGGTGCGCAGTGGCCATTCCCGCATTCCGGTGATCGGGGAGAACGTCGACGACGTCGTCGGCGTCGTCTACCTCAAAGACCTCGTACAACGCACCTATTACTCGTCCGACAGCGGCCACGGCACCAAGGTGGCCGACATCATGCGTCCGGCGGTATTCGTTCCCGACTCCAAACCACTCGACGAGCTGCTGCGGGAAATGCAGCGCGACCGTAACCACATGGCCCTGCTGGTCGACGAATACGGCGCGATCGCCGGCCTGGTCAGCATCGAGGACGTGCTGGAGGAAATCGTGGGCGAGATCGCCGACGAGTACGACACCGACGAGGTCGCCCCGGTGGAGAAGCTGGGCGACAACAAATTCCGGGTGTCGTCGCGGCTGCCGATCGAGGACGTCGGTGAACTCTACGATGTCGAGTTCGAAGAGGACCTCGACGTCGACACCGTCGGCGGCCTGCTGGCACTCGAGCTGGGCCGGGTGCCGTTGCCCGGTGCCGAAGTGGTGTCTCACGGGTTGCGGCTGCGCGCCGAAGGCGGGCCGGATCATCGTGGTCGGCTGCGCATCGGCACCGTGCTGGTCAGCCGGGCCGAACTTGAGGAAGGCGACGACGATGAGTGAGCTTGACGCCGAAGACGCGAAGCTGGTGGTACTCGCACGCGGTGCGATGGCGCGCGCCGAGACAGGAGAAGGCGCGGCCGTGCGCGACCTCGACGGGCGCACCTACGCCGGTGCGCCGGTCGCCCTGTCCGCTCTGCCGCTGACTGGTCTGCAGGCGGCTGTCGCCGCCGCGGTATCCAGTGGCGCAACGGGTTTGGAGGCTGCGGTACTGGTCGGCGGTTCGGCCGACGACGTGGGTGTCGCCGCCGTCCGGGAACTCTCACCGGATGCCGCGATCATTGTGACCGACCGCACCGGGACACCGCAGTGAGTGAATTCCGTTCCGGTTTTGTGTGTTTGGTGGGCCGCCCCAACACCGGCAAGTCGACACTGACCAACGCGCTGGTCGGCGCCAAGGTGGCGATCACCGCCAACCAGCCGCAGACCACCCGGCACACGATCCGCGGCATCGTGCATCGCCCCGATTTCCAGATCGTGCTCGTCGACACCCCGGGACTGCACCGCCCGCGCACCCTGCTGGGCAAGCGGCTCAACGACCTGGTGCGCGACACCTACTCGCAGGTCGACGTCGTCGGACTCTGCATCCCCGCCGACGAGGCGATCGGACCGGGTGACCGCTGGATCTACGAACAGATTCGCGAGGTGGCGCCCTGGACCACGCTCGTCGTGATCGTCACCAAGATCGACAAGGTGACCAGGGAAAAGGTCGCCGAACAGCTGATCGCCGTGCACGAGTTGGTCGGCGACACCGCCGCCGAGATCGTGCCGGTTTCAGCGACAAGGGGAGACCAGGTCGACGTCCTGATCGACGTGCTGGCCGGACAGCTGCCGCCCGGGCCGGCGTTCTATCCCGACGGAGAGCTCACCGACGAGCCCGAAGAGGTGCTCATGGCCGAACTCATCCGGGAGGCCGCGCTGGAAGGGGTGCGCGACGAACTGCCGCACTCGCTGGCCGTGGTGATCGAAGAGATCGAAGAACGGCCGGGGCGTCCGGCGGATGATCCCCTGATCGACGTGCACGCCGTGCTCTACGTCGAGCGGGACAGCCAGAAGGGCATCGTGATCGGCAAGGGCGGCGCCCGGTTGAAAGAGGTTGGGACGGTGGCCCGTACGCAGATCGAGAAGCTGCTGGGCACCAAGGTGTATCTCGATTTGCGGGTCAAGATCGCCAAGAACTGGCAGCGTGATCCCAAACAGCTTGGCCGGCTTGGCTTTTAAAGTCCTACAGCTTGAACCCGCTCTGCCGCTCGAAATCGGCGAGATCGAAGTAGTCACTGAACCGGACGATCTTGCCGTCGCGCACTTCGAACACGCCGTTGACCGGCAACACGACCTTGCGGCCGTCGGTCATCGTGAAGTAGTCGATGCGTTCGACGAGCACCAGGCCGGGCTCCGCGGCCAGCGTGACGATGTCGAGCCTGGACTCGTCGAAGGCGTCCAGGAACGCCTGAAAGATCGCACGGATGCCCGCGATGCCCGTGATCGGGGCGACGGGCACGTTGTGATAGACCGCGTCGTCCGCGAAACAGCTGCAGATGACCTCGAGGTCTTGGTCCTCCCAGGAGCCGAGGAAGTCGCGGACGAGCTTCTCGCTGTCGTGCTTGGTATCGGTCATCCGTCAGTCCTACCAACGCGCTCATAGGCGAACAATTACCCGTAAGGGCTATTCGGCATTCTCATCGCCGGTCCAGCCCCGAGAGGCGCATCGCCAGCTGATGGCGAACCGCGGGTACCTTCCCGGCCAGTCGCATCGCCACGTTGCGGACCGGCCGTCGCCGTCGCGAAACGGTGGCCAGTTGGGTGAGCCGGTCGGTCAGCGCGACCACATGTTCGGCGGTGTGATGCCTCCCTACGGCCCACTCGTCGAGTGATCGATCCGGTCCACCGGCAAGCACGGTGGTCAGGCCCTGGCCGAGTAGGACGGCATCCTCGATGCCCAGATTCATGCCCTGTCCGCCGGCGGGCGAGTGAACGTGGCCCGCATCGCCGACGAGCAGGATGCGGCGGTCGCGAAAGGTTTCCGCGACTCGGTGATGGACCCGGAACCGGGAACCCCAGATCACGTCTTCGACAACGACGGGGTGCGCTTGCGGGCCGCGCTCGTCCAATAGCCGTTGGACGAAAGCGACATCCGGGTGTCGCGGCGCCTCGGTCACCGTCGCGACGATGCGGTATCTCCCATCCGGCAGCGGGGCGACGACGAGTAGGCCGGCGGGAGAGAAGTACAGGATCACTTCGTCGTCGGGGACCCCGCCGGACATCCGTACATCGGCCAGTGTGAAGGCTTCGGCGTAGGTGCCGCCGGTGAAGGCGATTCCGGCCTGCTCCCGCACTGTGCTGTGCATGCCGTCTGCGCCGACGACGTAGCGCGCGCGAATCCGGTGCTCGTCGGCGAAGGTGACGTCGACGCCATCCCGGTCCTGACCGACGGCGGTGACGGATGCCGGGCGGACGACTTTGCCGCCGAGTTGCTCGAGGCGGTCCAGCAGGTAGGCCTCGGTGTCGGCCTGCGAGATCATCAGGGTGTACGGATACCGGGTGGCCAGTTGGTCGAAGGGCACCGCGATCAGCAGGGCGTCGCGGTCCCGGATGGTGAACGTCGGAGTGTGTACGCCGCGCTGAACCAGTTTCTCGGCGACACCGTACGGCTCGAGTAGCTCGAGAGTGTGCGGGTGTACCACCGCTGCGCGCGAGGTGTTGACGCCTTCGGTTTGGGCGTCCACCACTGTCACCTGGCAGCCGTGCTGGGTCAGTACGACGGCTGCGGTCAAGCCCGCCGGCCCGGCTCCGACGATGAGTACGTCGGTGGTTGAAATCTGCATGTCAACTCCTTGGGGAGGCCTTTGCCAACGTGTGTTGGCCAACGGTTGTTGGCAACAATATTCCGGCCCTGCATTAAAGTCAACAAGTGTTGGCCTACAATCGTTGGCATGAGGCGTGCGGCAAGCGAGACCAAGGCGGTGATCCTTGCCGCGGCCCGCGATCGGTTCGCTGCCGAGGGATACGAGAAGGCCACGATCCGGGCGATCGCGGCTGATGCCGACATCGACCCGTCGATGGTGATGCGCTACTTCGGCAATAAAGAGGCACTCTTCGGAGCGGCCGCCGAGTTCGATCTCGAGCTACCAGATCTGACCGGCGTGCCGGTGGACCAGCTCGGCACAGTGCTGGCCGCTCATTTCGTCAAGCGTTGGGAACGCGATGGGGCGCTGCTCATCCTGCTACGCGTCGGGGTCACCAATGAGGCTGTGGCAGAACGGATGCGGACGATCTTCGCCCAACAGTTGGGGCCGGTTGTCGCCAACGCGACAGGCAACTCACCCGATACTCCCCAGCGAGCAGGATTGGTTTCGTCGCAAGTGCTCGGAATGGCATTATGCCGCTACGTCTTGGCGTTCCCGCCGCTCGCCGACATGGCCGCCGATGAGGTCGTCGACTGGATCGGTCCGACGCTGCAGAGCTACCTGACCTCACCGCGCGTCTGATGGCAGTGGAGTGTTCCACCAGATCTCGGGTTGCTTGTTGGCCCAGCCGTTGATGGCCTCCAACTCGGCGGCCAGCGAGATCAGCAGGGGCTCGCTGTTGGCCGGGCCCATCAGCTGGACCCCGATGGGCAGGCCGTCGGCGGTGAAGCCGGCCGGGATGTTGATCGACGGCCAGCCCAGCACGTTCCACGGGAAGGTCACCGGGCAGTCGGCGATCATCGCGCGGTCGGTGGCCGTGGGACCGAGGTCGTCGAACTTGCGGGCAAGCGGGGGTGGCTGAGCGGTGGTCGGCGCCAGCACGACGTCGACGGACCGGAAGATCGCCCCGACCCGGCGGTGCAGCTGCGGTTCGGAGGCTTTGGCCCGGCGCAACATGGTCCCCGACAGCAACCGGCCAATCCGCATGTTGGCCTCGGTCCTCGGGTCGAACATGACGTCGTCGCCGAGTCGGTCGGCCCACTCAAGCAGCCCGGCCAGCGAGCGCGGCAGAAATGACAGCGGCAGTCGCAGCCCGTAATTGGGGTTGCCCTCCATCACGGTGTGGCCCAGCATGCCGAGCTGGTCGGCGACCCCCGTCAGCGCGCTCTGGATCTCCGGATGCAGCTTGGCACCGAAGAGCGTGAACGGAAACCGCGTCGACAGGGCGATCTTGAGCGGGCCGGGCGCGGAGCCGACGGAATCGGACATCCGCACCGGCGGCGGCTTGTGCGGGTCTTCGTCGACATTGCCCGATGCTGCGTCAAGCACCAGCGCTGCGTCGGCGACCGTGCGTGCCAGCACCCCGTTGACCGTGATGCCGTGGAACGGGTCCGGGATCGGCCAGGTCGAGATGCGTCCGCGCTGCGGTTTGATTCCGACGAGGTGCGTCCAGGCTGCGGGTACCCGGACACTGCCTGCGCCGTCCGAGCCGATCGCCGCCGCGACCAGGCCGGCGGCCACGGCCGCGGCGCTGCCGCCCGAGGACCCGCCCGGAGTGTGCTTGCGCGACCACGGATTTCGCGTGTGGCCGAAGCCCGGTCCACTGGTGAACGGCCACTGACCGAGCTCGCAGCAGTTGGTCTTGCCGACGATCACCGCGCCGGCTGCCCGAAGCCGGCGCACCACCTCGGAGTCCTCGGTGGCCGGCCGGATGGGACCGGCGGTGCCGAATGACGTGGGCACCCCCGCCACGTCGACGTCATCCTTGACCGCGATGGGGATGCCCAGCAGCAGCGCCTGGTCGCCGGCGGCGCGACGGCGATCGGCCTCGGCAGCCTCGGCCAGCGCCGATTCAGTGAGCACCACCCGGAAGGCGTTGAGGGTGGACTGACTGGCCGTGATCGCGCGCAGCGACCGACGGACCAGTTCGGTGGAGGTCACCGTCCCGCTGGCCAGCTGATAGAGCTGCTCGCCGATGGTGGGAAACCGCGGCGGCCTGCCCAAACTCGCATGAGCTGTCATCGCGACGTCGAGACTAACGGCGCGCGTCCGCGGTTATGTCGCATTGCGGTGGGAAACTTCTCTGATGCGGTTGTATCGGGATCGGGCTGTGGTGCTGCGTCAGCACAAGCTCGGCGAAGCGGACCGCATCGTCACCCTGCTGACCCGCGACCATGGTCTGGTCCGCGCGGTCGCCAAGGGGGTGCGCCGTACCCGCAGCAAGTTCGGCTCCCGGCTGGAGCCGTTTGCGCATATCGACGTCCAGCTGCATCCCGGCCGCAACCTGGACATCGTCACCCAGGTGGTCTCCATCGACGCCTTCGCCAGTGACATCGTCAGCGACTACGGCCGCTACACCAGCGCCTGCGCGGTGCTGGAGACCGCCGAGCGGCTCGCCGGCGAGGAGCGTGCCCCGGCGCCGGCATTGCACCGGCTCACGGTCGGTGCGCTGCGCGCGGTGGCCGACGGGACACGGCCCCGTGAGCTGGTCTTGGACGCCTATCTGTTGCGGGCCATGGGCATCGCGGGCTGGGCGCCCTCGCTGATCGAGTGTGCTCGCTGCGCGGCGCCGGGACCGCACCGCGCGTTCCATATCGCTGCTGGTGGCAGTGTGTGCATGCACTGCCGTCCGTCCGGCTCGACCACCCCGCCGCAGGCGGTGCTGGATCTGATGGCGGCGCTGCACGACGGCGACTGGACGGCCGCCGAAGCGTCGTCGGCGGCCCACCGCAGCCACGCCAGCGGTCTGGTGGCCGCGCACCTGCAGTGGCACCTGGAACGCCAGCTGCGTACCTTGCCGCTGGTGGAGCGTGTCTACCGGCAGCCCACTGACCACGTCAAGGAGATGTTCAGGCAGGATGAGGCCCATGGCAATGAACCGGGTAACCAGCTCGTGGCGGGGGGCTGACCGCAGGCGGAAAGGTCAATTTCCGCAGCTGCCCCCGGCGCCCGACGACTACCCGGTGTTCCCCGACACCTCGGTCTGGCCGGTGGTGTTCCCCGAGCTGCCGCCGGCACAGGGCGGGGGACCGCGCCGCCCACCCCAACACACCTCGAAGGCCGTGCCGCCGGCCATCCCCGCCGACCAGATGCCCAAGCACGTCGCCGTCGTGATGGACGGCAACGGGCGCTGGGCCACCCAGCGCGGATTGGGCCGCACCGAGGGGCACAAGATGGGCGAGGCGGTGCTGATCGACATCACGTGCGGAGCCATCGAGATCGGCATCCAGCACCTGTCGGTGTACGCGTTCTCCACCGAGAACTGGCGGCGCAGTACAGAAGAGGTCCGGTTCTTGATGGGCTTCAACCGCGAGGTGGTGCGGCGGCGGCGCGAGAACCTCGATGCCATGGGCGTCAACATGCGCTGGGTGGGGTCGCGGGCCCGGATGTGGCGCAGCGTCATCAAGGAATTCGACATCGCCGAGAACATGACCGTCGGCAACGACGTCATCACGGTGAACTACTGCGTGAACTACGGCGGGCGGGCCGAAATCGCTGAGGCGGCAAAGCAAATCGCGCGCGACGCGGCGGCTGGGCGCATCGACCCGGAACGGGTGAACGAGGAAACCCTGGCCGGGCATCTGCATCGGCCCGACATCCCCGACGTCGACCTGTTCATCCGGACGTCGGGGGAGCAGCGGGCGAGCAACTTCATGCTGTGGCAGGCCGCGTACGCCGAATACGTGTTCCAGGACAAGCTCTGGCCGGACTACGACCGGCGCGACCTGTGGGCGGCCTGCGAGGAGTACGCCGAGCGCAACCGGCGCTTCGGCCGGGCCTGACATGGAATTGGCCTCCCGACTGGCTGAGGCGCTGACCGCGGTCGTCCCCGTCGAGGTGGAACCCGATGGCGCACTGACTGTTCGCTATGAGGGCACGTTCGCCTCGCTGCGGACGGTGACGATCGCCGAGGACATCGAGATGGTGTCAGTGACCCAAGTCCTGGCGTGGGACCTGCCGGTGAATGCCGATCTTCGCAAACGGGTTGCAGCACAGGCATCCTCGACGATGCTGGGCACCGTGACGCTCGTCGAGTCCGGCAAGAAGGGCGACGCCATGCTTCGGTACAACTTTCCCGGCCAGGGGCTGGCCGATGCTGCGCTGCAGACACTGGTGCTGATGGTGCTGGCCGGCGGGGCCGATGCCCGCCGCGCAATCGTCGACTAGTCGCTCAGCCCCGGCACTGGGCGCAGGTGCCGAACAGCTCGATCGTGTGGTCCACGTCTGAAAACCCGTGTTCGGTAGCCACTTCCGCGGCCCAGGCTTCGACTTCGCGTCCGCTGACCTCGACGGTCGCACCGCAGCTGCGGCACACCAGATGGTGGTGATGATCGTCGCCGGCACACCGCCGGTACATCGACTCGCCGGTGTCGGTACGCACCACGTCCACCAGGTCGGCCGCCGCGAGCGACTGCAACGTCCGGTACACCGTGGTGAGCCCGATGTTCTCGCCGCGGCGGCGCAACTCGTCGTGCAACTCCTGGGCCGAGCGGAACTCCTCGACGGTGTCGAGCAGGGCGATGATCGCGCCGCGCTGGCGGGTGGCGCGGACACCGGTCGCGGCGGCGCGCGGACGGACGTCGGCCCCGGTCACGGATGCTCCTCGCCGGCGTGACTCACCGCGGCGACCACGATTTCGGCTAGGTGATCGTCGACCAGCCGGTACATCACCTCGCGCCCGGAGCGTTCGCCGGCCACCACGCCGGCGGATTTCAGGATCCGCAGGTGCTGACTCACCAGCGGCTGCGGGACGTCGAGCGCGTCGACGAGTTCGTGCACACAGCGCTGGGATCCCCGTAGCTGCAGCACGATCGCGATGCGCACCGGCGCCGCCAGCGCGCGCAACAGCTCACCGGCGTGTTCCAGGAGGTCGGCCCTCGGCGATGCCAAATCGTCGACTCGCCCGTGGGTGGGTGCGGTCACGCCATCACCTCCGCGTTATTGGAAACGATTTCCACTTGTCGACCACTTTTCCATGCACGATCACGCATGTCAAAAGTAGGTTTGGCGGGTCGTTAGGCTGTATGGGCTGTTGCCCATCCCCAGACAACCAAGGAGTGGCACCCATCGTGGCGTCCGTCATCGATTCCGTCGTCAATCTGGCCAAGCGGCGTGGTTTGGTCTACCCAGCCGGCGAGATCTACGGCGGGACAAAGTCCGCCTGGGATTACGGCCCATTGGGTGTCGAGCTCAAGGAGAACATCAAGCGGCAGTGGTGGCGGTCGGTGGTGACCGGCCGCGACGACGTCGTCGGCCTGGACAGCTCGATCATCCTGCCGCGCGAGGTGTGGGTGGCCTCCGGCCACGTCGAGGTGTTCCACGATCCGCTCATCGAGTGCCTGAACTGCCACAAGCGTCACCGCCAGGACCACCTGCAAGAGGCCTACGCGGAGAAGAGGGGCATCGCGGACCCCGAGTCGGTCGCGATGACCGAAATCGTCTGCCCGGACTGCGGTACCAAGGGCCAGTGGACCGAGCCGCGCGAATTCAACATGATGCTCAAGACCTACCTCGGGCCGATCGAGTCCGAGGAGGGCATGCACTATCTGCGCCCGGAGACCGCGCAGGGCATCTTCGTGAACTTCGCCAACGTGGTGACCACCTCACGCAAGAAGCCGCCGTTCGGCATCGGCCAGATCGGCAAGAGCTTCCGCAATGAGATCACCCCGGGCAACTTCATCTTCCGCACCCGCGAGTTCGAGCAGATGGAGATGGAGTTCTTCGTCGAGCCCGACACCGCGCCGGAGTGGCACCAGTACTGGATCGAGACTCGGCTGCAGTGGTACGTCGACCTCGGCATCAACCGCGACAACCTGAGGCTGTTCGAGCATCCCAAGGAGAAGCTGTCGCACTACTCGGCGGGTACCACCGACATCGAGTACAAGTTCGGTTTCCAGGGCAACCCCTGGGGTGAGCTCGAGGGCATCGCCAACCGCACCGACTTCGACCTCAAGACCCACTCGGAGCATTCGGGCACCGACCTGTCGTTCTACGACCAGGCCGCCGACACCCGCTACATCCCCTATGTCATCGAACCCGCAGCGGGACTTACCCGTTCGTTCATGGCATTCCTCGTCGACGCCTATGCCGAGGACGAGGCGCCGAACGCCAAGGGTGGGGTGGACAAGCGCACGGTGTTGCGGCTGGACCCCCGGCTTGCGCCGGTCAAGACCGCGGTGCTGCCGCTGTCCCGGCACGCCGACCTCAGCCCGAAGGCCAAGGACCTGGCCGCGGAGTTGCGCAAATACTGGAACATCGAGTTCGACGACGCCGGTGCGATCGGCCGGCGCTACCGTCGACAGGACGAGATCGGCACGCCGTATTGTGTGACAGTCGATTTCGACTCACTCGAAGACCATGCGGTCACCGTGCGTGAGCGCGACGAGATGACCCAGGAGCGCATCGGTATCGACTCGGTCGTCGACTATCTGGCCACCCGGCTCAAGGGCTGACCGCTAGAAGCGGCCGCCGCCGCCGAGCAGACCGCCGCCGCCTCCCGAGGATCCGCCGTAGCTGCTCGAAGTCCAGCCGCCGCCACCGCCGCGCATCCCGCCGGACAGGATGTTGCCCAGGATGATCCCGCCGATCACCGCGCCCATGTTCGATGAACCGCCCACGCCGCCATAGTGATTCATGTATGTGCGCTGGGCGGCTTGGACGTCGTTGTTGGCCAGTTGCTGGGCCTGGGCGGCCAGCATCGATGCGCCGTTGGCGTGGGCGATCGCTTCGGTGATGTTGGACTTCTGTTTGGCCTGCGCCGCCTGCAGTTGGCGCACAGCCTCATTGAGCCGGGTCCGCGCCTCGGGTCCCACGCTGCCGCGGCGGGTGTCGATGTAGTCCGACACCGAACGCACCCGGGACTGCGCGGTGAACAGCGCCTGGTCGAACGAGCGGCCAAGCCGCTCAGCGGTTTCGCGCTCCTGGGCCACGCCGGCCAGCAGCCGGTCGAGGTCGGCGTCGGCCTGGGTCAAGTGGGTGAACGCGCCCAACGGGTCCGCGGTGCCGTCGGTCTGCGCGGCCGCCACCGCGCTGACTGCGGCATCGCGGGCCTTGGTCAGTTCGGCGGCGTTGGACAGTCCCCCCTGGGTCAGCTGGGCCACGGCCTGGTTGATGCCCTGCTGGGTGTCGGCGATCGCAGCCGGCAGGGTGGCAACGGCGCGCCTGATATCGCTGGCCGCGCTGTTTATCGCGTCGAGCATCGAACTGGCCTGCTGCAGAGCCGATTCCGCGGCGCGTACGCAGTCGACCAGTTCGGTTTGCTCGCCGGCGACCGGCTTGGCCACCAGCTCCCGGGCCCGGCTGATCGATTGGTCGGCGAAATCCAGCCGCTCTTTGGCGGCATTCACGTTGCGGGACACCGACGCCAGCGCGCTCTCGGCGAACTCGCTGTGCAGCTGCGTCAGCGTGGTCTGGGCCGGATCGATACGGGCGCTGACGTCCACCATCTTCTGGGTCAGTGCGTCGAGCCGGTCGGGGGCGTTGATCACCAGGTCCCGCAGCTGGTGAAAGGACTGCGTCTGGGCGTCCAGTTCGCGGTTGGCCCGCGCGGCCGCGACCACCACCCGAGTGAGCAGATCGCGCCGTTGAGCCGGCGTTTCGGGAGCCGCGTCGTCGAGCTGCTGGCGCACGTTGAACGCCTGTTGCAGGGTGGCCTTCGCATTCTCGACGGCGCGTGCGAACGGCTGCGCCTGCTGGTCGCCGAATTCTTCTTCTGCCAAGGCCAATTCGTTGGAACTGGTTCGTACGGCGTTGTCGACGTCGACGACGATCGACCGCGATACCTCGTCGAGAGCGTCGAGGGGGACGGCGGCCAGCGCGTTGGGGTCGGTCGGGTCCAGCCGCTTGGCCGCCGCCACCTCGGCCTCGTGCCGTTTGTGCTTGCGTCGGCGGCTCCACAACAGCAGCAGCACGACGACCAGCACGATGACGGCCACGATGATCAACAGCGGAATCAACGAGAATCCACCGGAACCGCTGCTGGCGCCCAATGCGGCAAGCCCGTTGGCGGCCGCGATCGCGGCACCCGCCCAGTCATTGTCGTGCAGTGCGGGCTCGATCTTGTCGCGGCGCAGGCTGTCGACCCCGGCCGAGTCGCCGCCCGCCGCCGCGGACGGGACGAGAAAGGCATAGGACCGCTGTGTGGTCGCGACCGCCAGGATCGCGTCCTGGTCGCCCAGATCGCTGGTCAGCCGGGTCTCCTCGGTCCAGCCCATCGCGGTCTTGGGCGCGAACGAGTCGACGTAGACCACCCAGAGCCGGATATGGCGGTTGCGGTAGAGGGTGTCGACTGCCTGCTGCACGCTGGCGAGCTGACTGTCGCCAAGGGCGCCGGCGTTGTCGGTGACATAGTCCGGGAGCCGGAAGGGCGGCTCGGCCGCCGCGGCGGGCGCCACCAGGGTGGCGGCGGTCAGGATGGCCGCGAGCAGGCTGAGCACACGAACGAGGCGCATGAGCGTCAAATGTAGTAGGGCGAGGCTGGCAGACTATGCCTCGGTGACGACGAATCAGCACGGCCACTACGACGAGGCCGACCGTGAGCGAGTGGTGCACGAAGCGCCGAAGACTGCCGGGCTACCCGGCACGTCGACGGAGCATCGCACCGATTTCGCCCGCGACCGCGCGCGCGTGCTGCACTGTGCTGCCCTGCGCCGGCTGGCCGACAAGACCCAGGTCGTCGGGCCGCGGGAGAGTGAGAACCCCCGCACCCGGCTGACGCACTCGCTGGAGGTCGCCCAGATCGGGCGGGGGATGGCGGTGCCGCTGGGTTGCGACCCCGACCTGGTGGACATGGCCGGGCTGGCCCACGACATCGGGCACCCGCCGTACGGCCACAACGGGGAGCGCGCGCTCGACGAGTTCGCGGCGTCCTGCGGCGGCTTCGAGGGCAACGCCCAGAACTTCCGGATCCTGACCAAGATCGAGCCGAAAGTGCTTGACGGACAAGGCCGTAGCGTCGGGCTGAACCTGACCCGAGCCGGGCTGGACGCGGTGACGAAGTACCCGTGGTTCCGCGGCGAGCGGGGTCGCAAGTTCGGCTTCTACGACGACGACCGGGCGCTGGCCGAGTGGGTACGGGGCGCGACGCCGTCGCAGCGGCCGTGCCTGGAGTCGCAGGTGATGGACTGGGCCGACGACGTCGCGTACTCGGTGCACGACGTCGAGGACGGAGTCGTGTCGGGCCGCATCGATCTTCGGGTGCTGGCCGACGACGACGCCGCGGCGACGTTGGGCCGCCTGGGTGCGTCCAGTTCGATCGACGGCCGCGGCCTGAGTGCCGACGAACTGGAGGCCGCGGCGCGACGGCTGTCTCAGCTGCCGATCGTTGCCGGTGTCGGCAAGTACGACGGGACTCTCGCGGCGTCGGTGGCGCTCAAACGGCTGACCAGTGAACTGGTCGGCCGGTTCGCCTCGGCGGCGGTCAGCCTGACCCACGAGATCGCCGGGCCACAGCCGCTGGTCCGCTATGAGGCGGAGCTGGCTGTGCCGGCGACGGTCCGGGCCGAGGTCGCGGTGCTCAAGACTTTGGCGCTGCAGTTCATCATGTCCGATCCGGCCCACCTCGAACTGCAGGCCCGGCAGCGCGAACGCATCCGCGAGGTCGCGGACTGGCTGCTGGACGGCGCGCCTGCGACGCTCGACCCCGTGTTCGCCCCGGAGTTCAACTCGGCGACCGACGATGCGGCCCGGATGCGGGTGGTCGTCGATCAGATCGCATCGTTCACCGAGGGCCGGCTGGAACGCATCGACGCGCACAACGCCGGTGTCCGTGAGTTCTAGACTGTGCCGATGACCGGTGCGGTGAGCGGGGGTGGCGACCGAAAAGGTCGCATCTCCGAACGCGATATCGCCGCCATCCGTGAACAGGTGCGCATCGAGGATGTGGTCGGCGACTACGTCCAGCTGCGCCGGGCCGGGGCGGACTCGATGAAGGGCCTGTGTCCGTTCCACGACGAGAAGTCACCGTCGTTCCACGTGCGGCCCAACCACGGCCACTTCCACTGCTTCGGCTGCGGTGAGGGCGGTGACGTCTACGCCTTCATCCAGAAGATCGAGCACGTCAGCTTCGTCGAGGCCGTCGAGGTGCTGGCCGACCGGATCAACTACACCGTGACCTACAGCGGTGGCGGCACCGGCGTGCAGCGCGATCGCGGCAGCCGCAGCCGGCTGATCGCCGCCACCGCCGCCGCGGCGGAGTTCTACGCTGCCGCACTGGAATCCGAGGAGGCCGCACAGGCCAGGCAGTACCTCACCGAGCGCAACTTCGACGCCGCGGCGGCACGCCGGTTCGGCTGCGGCTTCGCGCCTGCGGGCTGGGATTCGCTGACCAAGCATCTGATCCGAAAAGGCTTCGAGTTCAAGGAACTCGAGGCGGCCGGGCTGTCCAGGGAGGGTCGACGCGGGCCGATGGACCGGTTCCATCGCAGGCTGCTGTGGCCGATCCGCAGTGCCAGCGGTGAGACCGTCGGTTTCGGCGCCCGCCGGATCTTCGCCGACGACCAGATCGAGGCCAAGTACGTCAACACCCCGGAAACCGTGTTGTACAAGAAGTCCAACGTGTTGTTCGGCCTCGACCTGGCCAAGCGGGATATAGCCAAGGGACACCAGGCCGTCGTCGTCGAGGGCTATACCGACGTGATGGCCATGCACCTGGCCGGGGTGACCACTGCCGTCGCGTCCTGCGGTACCGCGTTCGGTGACGAACACCTGTCGATGCTGCGGCGACTGATGATGGACGACAAGTTCTTTCGCGGCGAACTGATCTACGTGTTCGACGGCGACGCGGCCGGCCGCGCCGCAGCGCTCAAGGCCTTCGCCGGCGAGCAGAACCTCGCGGGCCAGAGTTTCGTGGCCGTCGCGGCCGACGGTATGGACCCCTGCGATCTGCGGCTGGCACAGGGCGACGCGGCGCTGCGGGATCTGGTGGCCCGGCGCACCCCGCTGTTCGAATTCGCCATCCGCACCGCGCTGGCCGAGCACGATCTGGAGCAGGCCGAGGGCCGGGTGACGGCACTGCGGCGGTGCGTGCCGATGGTCGCCCAGATCAAGGACCCGACGCTGCGTGACGAGTACGCCCGTCAGCTTGCGGGCTGGGTCGGCTGGGACGACGTCGCCCAGGTCATCGCCCGAGTCCGGCAGGAAGCCGGCCACAAGCCCGGGGGTCGCGGCGACAACCGACGCGCGACGCCCGCGCGGCCCAAGGCCGCGCCCGCGGACGGCGCGCGTCGGCCCGATCCGCGGGATCCGACGTTGTGGCCGCAGCGGGAAGCGCTCAAGGCCGCGCTGCAGTACCCGGCACTGGCCGGACCGGTCTTCGACTCGCTGACCGTCGAGAGCTTCACCCATCCCGGCTATGCCGCGGTGCGCACGGCGATCGAGACGGCAGGCGGGACGTCGTCGGGGGTCACCGGCGGCGAGTGGATCGACAAGGTGCGCGAACAGACCGGCGCAACGGCCACCGCAGGGCTGATCACCGAGCTCGGTGTCGAGAGCATCCGGGTCGACGACGAGGAGAAAATGCCCCGCTACATCGGGGGTGTGCTGGCCCGGCTGCAGGAAGTCTGGGTCGGCAGGCAGGTCGCCGAGGTCAAGTCCAAGCTGCAGCGGATGTCGCCGGTGGAGCAGGGAGACGAATATCACGCACTGTTCGGCGACCTGGTGGCGCTGGAGGCCTATCGGCGCAGCCTGCTGGAACAGGCCAGCGGCGACGACCTCACTGCGTGATAACTGCCGGCACGCTATGGTTAACGCACTGCCCGTCTGGAGCGAAAGGTCAGATATGACTTCCGCGAACACCCGTGTCCGGCGTATCGCCACTGTTGGCGCACTTGCTGTGGCCGCGGCTGCGGTGCCCGCTCTGGCTGCACTGACTGCCCCGACGGCTTCTGCGTCACCCGGTGGCACCTGCCTGGCGTGGTTCGGTGCGCGTGGCGAGGGGCAGTGCCTGAGCTACTCGAACAACAACGTCAGCGTGGGCACCCCGCAGATCGGCGTCTACGGTCCTGACGCCGGGTCGAATCCCGGCGGCGGTATCGGTGTCAGCACCGGCCCGCTGCTGCCGGGTCAAACCATCAGCATTCCGATCGGCTGATTTCTTCTCTCGAGATCGACCTGACGGCTGTGAATTTTTCCGATTGACGACCGTAGGGTCGATTTCGTTGTGCTTAGTTCTCTGACCGCTGTGGTTCGACCACGGTGGTGTTCGCGTCGATCTCGGTCAGTGTGACCATCTTCGGATCGGGGTCCGGTGATACCCGGTCGGCGATCTTGCGGCGCCCGGCGTCGATCACGGTCTTGGTGGCGGGATTACCGGTCAGCGCCTTATAGGTGCCAACGATCTGGTCGTAGCGCTTACGGCCCGCCTTGGTGCCCAACACATAGCCCACGCCAAGTGCGGCGAGAAACCGGATCACTGCGCTCCCTCCATCGAAAACCCCGCCCTACCATCCTGCCTGACGCGACCGGGTTGGCGCCCGCCCACCGGTTTGGCGTCGAGGGCGCCCAGTAAGCTAGAGTCACTCTCCGGCCCGCATCGGCGCAAGCGCGCTCCCGCGGGAAGCAGATAGTCCCCTGTAGCTCAACTGGCAGAGCTTCCGACTGTTAATCGGACGGTTGATGGTTCGAGTCCATCCGGGGGAGCAAGGCTTGACACGAAATAGGTGCTGGTAGACGAGGTTTCATCGTTCGTCAGGTGCCCAAACGCGCCCCCTGTGCCCACAGTTTGCCCACACTTTCGTCTAACTTGTCGGCAACTGCGTTGAGGTCGTCGTCGAACAGATCGGCATAGGTGTCCAGCGTCATCGCGGCCGACTTATGGCCCAGCATGCGTTGAACCACCTTGACGTTCGCGCCACTCGCGATGGCCAGCGACGCCGCAGTATGCCGCAGATCGTGCGCCGTCACCCGCGGGAACACCGGCGTCGTGGGCTCGTCGTCAGGCCGTGCTTTCAGTTCCTCGGCGCGCGCTTGGTCGGCCGCCTTCTGGCAGCGCGACACCGCACCGGACAACCAGGAGTCGTGCGTGGCCGGTGGCTTCAGATAGCCGCCCGTCTGCGACGGCCAGATCAACGATTCGCGGAACTTGCCCCTGACCGTCTGCGACAGCTCGTCGATGACGAACTGGGCGATCACCAGCGTGCGGTGCTCGCCGCCCTTCAGCGTCTCGACCGTGCCGCCGGTCGCGTTCTGGTGAATCACGATCTTGCGTCGCAGAAAGTCGACGTCGCCGACTCGCAGCCCGGCGGCTTCACCCCAACGCAGGCCGGCCGTGCCGAGCAGCAGCACCAGCGACCCGTACCGGCCGGACTGTCGGGCGAGCGCGTGCAGCTGGTCGGCCGTGAGATAGGTGTTCGGTCGTTTCGTGATCGGCGGCAGCTTCACGCCACGGGCCGGGTTCGAGGCGATGCGCCGATCGCGCCGAGCGTCTTCCAGGATGCCGTACAGGACTCCGTGGGCTGCGCGAACCACCTTCGCACCGCGCCGCTGAGCCAGCTTCGACACCCACGCCTGCACAGCCGAGTAGGCGACGGCCGACACCGCCACGCGACCCCACGCCGGCTCGACGTGTACGCGCCACGACACCTCGAGCGCACGCCAGCTGTTCGGCTTCAGATGGCCACGCTGGCCCTCAAGCCATACCGCCCCGAGTTCGCCGATCGTGACCCGGCCCATCGAGGGGGAGACGTACTCACCGCGCAGCTTCGAGCTCTCGACCTCGACGGCGAACGCCTCAGCGTCCCGCTTGGTCTTGAAACCGCGCTTGTCTGTCTGGCCACGTTCCGGAGTCCGGTAGCGGACGCGGTAAAGCGTTGCACCAGTGGATGTTTGGTACTTACTTATCGTCGCCACGCGCCAGCTCTTCCCGTAATTCGTCCTGCAATGTCCGAGAGATGCGACCGCGCTTTTGAGCGTTCGTTTCGGTGCCGGCTCGGCTGTCGCGTTCATCGGAAAACGACCTACGCCACAGCGTCCAGGAAGCCAATGAGAGAACGTCGAGATTGACATCCAGGCGCTTCGCGACTCGCTCCTCGTCGAGGCCCGAGCGACGTTGAATGTCCACCAGCTGATCGAGGGGAACGTCGCGGTACCGGGTCGGGATGGCCTTCAGACCTCCCTCGACGAGCTTCGCGCCGAACGACGGATCGGCCGAGATTTTCGAGAAGTAGCCGACCTCTTCCACCCGAAGGGTGTTCCATTCCCGCTCGCCTCGGATGAGGGCTTGGAGGACGCTCCCGTCCGGGTCCAGAGTGTCGGTGAGCACGACGAACCCGTCATAGCTGACAAGATCCGCCAGTTGGACATCGGTCCTCGTCGCGGCCGATAGGGCTGATACAGCCGCCAAGACGGTCGTGAAGGCCGGGGTGTACTGCCCGCGTTCAAACTGGCCGACTTTGCTTGTGGTCCAACGCAACCCGGCATCTCGTGCATGTCGGGCAAGCACATTTTGGGTGACGCCAGCATCCGTGCGGATGCGCTTGCAATTCGCACCGACTACCACGGCGAGTGACGCGGTCTCACGTTCGTTCGGTGCCACGTCGACACACTAGACCGAATTCGATCTACTTGACAAGAGATGCACTGACGTGTCTACTCAGACGTAGTCCGAATACGGACTACTCGTAATATGGGAGAACGGACATGACGCAGCACGCCAAGTCGGAGGTCGCGACCCCCCGCGAAGTCGCAGAGTTCTTGCACCAAACCGAGGGATCGCTGGCGCAGGACCGCTACCGCGGCATCGGTCCTCGATTCATCAAGCATGGCCGCAGGGTTCTCTACCGCTGGGCTGACGTCTATGCCTACCTCGAGGCCAACACGGTCCAGCGCACCGACGATCCGCGAGGGGTCGGCGCGTGAGCACCGAAGGGCATCAGATTGCGGCGCGTCTCGCCGCAGCGAGCGAAGTGTTCCCGCTGCGGCGATCGGACGACTTTGACTCCCGCGTCGATGTGACTGCCGAGGGCGACGCGATCAACATCGTGGTGACAGACCACCTCGGCCGCGCGAAACGCGAGTACCGGGCTGTCGTCCAGCTCGTTGCCGCTTCGGACGGGTGAGCGGCCAGCTCGTCGGTGAAGTGCTCGCCGCATCGCACCAGCTCCAAGCGCGCGGGCTATCGAAACGCGGCTTCCACGCGCTGATTGCCATCGCTGAGAAGGCGCTCACCGACACCCGACAGGGCTCCGTTCGGTGGGATCACATCCGGGCCGCCCTGTACGACGGCGCATCGCTGCGCACCGCGGAGCGCGCTGTCCAGGATCTCAAACGCGCCGGCATCGTGACGGTTGTACGGCCGGGCTTCAACAACAACCACGGCCGAGCGGCGGCTCCGATCTATGAGATTCAAGCCCTTAGCGATACCGACACCCATGTGGCGGAATCGGTAGGGAGCGATACCGACACCCATGTGGCGGAATCGGAGGGGGCGATACCGACAAATCAGGGGGGCGATACCGACAAAACGGACACCGATCCCGCCACCCAGGCGTCGGACTTGACGGTTCTATATGACGGTTCTCCTGACGGGGGGAGTGGGCGGCTCGACGACGAACCGCGCTGCGCGCGACATCGCGACACCATCTGCCCCCCTCCGTGCATCGACTGCAAGCGGGTCCGCGAGCAACGCGACGCCGAACGCCAGGACGCCGCTGAGTGGTCCGAGCGTGAACGTCTCGCCATCCGGCAGGCGATCGACGCCTGCGACGACTGCGACGACTACGGCCGGCCGTGGTTGGCCGACGACCCTAACGCCCACTGCCCACGACATCCCAACTTCCGACAGAAAGCCGCGATATGACCAAACAGCAACGAGATCGGCGCCCGCGCACTACGGCTCATCCTTACCTGACCGATGGCCGGCTTCGCCGCCAGCTTCCTGAACGTCCGCGCGCGGGTTGGATGCTGTGCGATCGCGGATATGACCAGTCTGATCACTGAACAACTCGACTCAGCCAATTGCGAAGGGGTATCCCATGACGACCGATGATGTTACGCCGGCGGCGGCCCGCTGGTATGCGCTGCACCGCCTCGACGCCAAACTCCGCAACCGGCCGGCCAGGATCGCGGAAGTCCACAGTAGGGCCGGCGACGCCAGCTTGACGGAAGCCGATCTAGACATCGCGGAAGGACATTTTCGCGCCACGGTGCTCGACGCCGCCGATCGCCTGTCACCGCTCGATGAGCTGCCATCAACCGCGTGGGCGCAGCTTGCCGCGGCCGTCGCGGCGGCACTCGCAGATGCCCCATCGTGGGACGTGGAGAACTACCAAGCGGCATCGCTCGACGAGGCCGGCGAGGAGCTCGGTTGGTTCGATGACGATGGGCCAGGCAGGTGATCTCGCCTGTTCCGGCCGGATTCATGGTGTCGCCCCAAGCGGCGATCATCATCCTGTCCGCTCTCGAGCATCATGAGCGCCTCATTGCAGAGTCGTCCTCGGTGCGTGGTACGTCACGGCTCACGCTGCCTGCCAACGTCCGGATCGTCACTCTGAGTCTTCGACGCGCCATCGCCAAAGCTGGTGCTTCACCAGCCAATTCCGCTCAACACACCAGCAACGCCAGCGCAAACGCCAGAATTTCGAGGTTCGAAGCGCTCAGCGCGCACGATTCGACGTATGCGACGTACAGCAGCGCCGAGGCCGCGGAGGTGCTCGGCATCACCGCCAACGCCGTCCGCGACCTCAGGCGCCGCGGCTGCCTATCGGCCGAACGGGTCGGCGGCCGTTGGCGATTCGCCGTCGCAGAGATCGAAGCAAGGGCTCGAACCACAAAAAGGGAGTGATCACTGATGGCCGGATTCCTGAACCCCCAGATCAGCGCGGGAAATCAGACCCTCACGGTCGGTACGATGATGCAGCAGCCAGCCCGCATCACCGAGCGGATCAGCACCTTGGCGGCAGATCAGATCATTCTCGACAAGATCTTCCACACCACCGGACAGACGGTCACCGGCGGAGCCATGTTGTTCAACGTCGTTCGCATCGAAGAGTTCTTCACCGAGAACGACGTCGAGCAGCGAGCGCCCGGCACCGAGTACCCGATCGTCCGCGCCGTCGACCCCCAGAATCAACTCGCGATGGTCGAGGACTGGGGCGGCAAGTTCGAAATCGATGACCTCAAGCTCAAGCGCAACGCCATCGAGTACATGAACGACCAGACGACACAGTTGGCGAACACGATCGTCGAGAAGCTGAACAAGCGGGCTCTGGCATCACTGGAGGAAGCCCTCGCCGCGACGGGCGGCGCCAACAACGTCCCCGGACATGACTGGTCGAGCGCCGTCACGGTCGGTCCCGAGGCCAGCTTGTCCGAGGGCGCCGACCTTCCCGCTGCTGACCTCGCGGCATGCCAGCTGGTCGGCGAAACCGCGCGGCTGGGCGTCAAGTTCGACACACTCTTGCTGCATCCAAACGAGCTTGCTGCATCCAAACGAGCTCTTCAGCCTGCGTGTCTGCTATGGCGAGAAGTTGCAAGCCATGCTCGCCAGCGCCGGAATTACCGGCTACTTTGCCTACCCGCTCATCACGCCGGGGTCCGCTTACGTGGTGGTGCGCGGGCAGGTTGGAGTGATCGGCTTCGAGCACCCGTTGGACACTGAGACGTGGCGGGATCCGCATAAGCGCACCAACTGGGTCCAGTCGTGGTGCCAACCGGCATGGGCAGTGAATAAGCCGCACATGTGCCTCAAGCTCACCGGCCTCGCCGGCTGACCATGTCCATCGCCAATGACCCGGATGTGCGGCTGTGGAAGCAGCTGTACAGCGAGCAGCGGGCTGCCAGGGCTCTGTCGCGTGCGAAGGCCCGACAAGAGGCGCAGCCGCAGCCCGATCCACTGGCCTGGTTTCCCGAGCCGGTGCAAGCCAAGTCAGCGCCCGACCCGGCGCTCGCGTGGTTCGACTGATGGCCGAAGACCAGGAAGCCGAGGAAGCCGCCGAATGGCCGCACGAACTACGCCAATGCACCTGCGGCACACGCTCGTATGCACCCGAGGACCACGCCAACGGCTGCAGGCTCGGGCTGTCGCCGCCGATCTCATCGGGCCGACCGCTGCGCCGGCCGTGGTCACCATCAGCACCGTTTTGAACAAAAGCTCGCGGCATACGGTTCCGTGTCGCGCAGGGTTGGGTGCGGCGCCATCCGGTATCGGGAGAAGACGGACAGGTCACGGCTTCTTCGCTGCCCGGCGCCGCACCCAACCCGTCCCGATCCAGTGGGTTCCGGACCGGGGCACCACCCTTCAATGCGCGCGGCTCAACCGTCCGAGCGATCGAATCAGCTGGGATACTTCTGGCGACGTCGGTGCGCAACGCAGCGCCTGATCAAAGAAGCCACGATCCGGTTGCGGCAGTTGGTGTTCGGGGTGCAACAGTCCCATCGCTTGCCTCTGGATTAGGAGCGAAACGATGAACTGCGGATTCTCAGCCTCCCTCCCGTGGATGCCACACAGCTCGACAGTGTTGCGGCCGAACAACTCCCGTAGGCGCCGCATGACCAGCTGGCGGCGCCACCACGGCAGATCCGCGGATGCATTGATCACGCGGGCGCAGAGCCCGACATCATCCGCATGCAGACCTTGTTCTTCGTCGCGACCCATAGATGCCAGTGCCCGCGCCTGGTATTGCCGGACGCGCGTCAACACCGGATCGACAAGCTCCCGAACCCGCCGACGCGCCTCGACGACTGAACGGCCGCGTTCCTGCCTACCCGCGACATGCCGCGCGGTGAACCAGGAAACTGCACCACCCACAAGCGCAGACACGGTGCCCGCCGTCACGATCGAGGTCGCCACAGTCGCCCAGTCCACCGCCATACTCGAAACCTATCCGATCCACCATCCGCGGCGACTTGGATCTGCAACGTCAGGGAGGCAGCGCATGGTGTCGGCGACCAGCTCGCGCTCATCGGGTAGCACCCCCGTCAAGATTGTTCAGGGGGCGGGGGTCTCCCACTCCATCGCTGAGTAGCGACATTTTTTATTTGGGCGGGCTGAAAACTCGCAATGGTGCTGTCTGCCCTGTTCAGCACCAGCGCGAGGGGGCATAGCCGAGTCTTGCGCGGACCGGAGATTTCGTAAGCCGGTCTCTTGAGAAGAGGTGGCTTTGTACCCTTGCCGCCATGGCGGTAGGGGAGTTTGCGGGCGTGCCACTTCAAGACGCTGCCGATAGTTGCCGGGCAGGAGCAGTGTTCCTACTCCGTAGACCCGCCTCAGGCGACGCCGTAGTCGAGTTGAACGGCTGGACGACATCGGTCGTCGCCGGAGTGCGGGCGGTGGTCACCTACGGCCCGTCAGGCGTGACCGATCGCGACGGAGTCTTCTCGGACGCGCTTATGGCAGCGAATCAGGGTCTGGACTACTTGTCCGTTACGGGCAAAACGCACAGCCTGATTGACAACGCGCCCAGCGATTGCATTGTGTGGTGGCCCGATTCGGCCGGCGGCTGTGTCATGCAAGCGGCGATTGTCTTTTCGATGCCGGGGCTGGAACTTAACTTCACCGCTACCGTCACCGATGCTGAAGGAAAGGTGGTGCCTCCGCCGCCGCCCCCGACGCCGATAGCACGAGATGTGTTCCGGTTCATGCGCGTGGCGAAGACATCGGCTGACCTTTTCGACGCGTACCGGAATCTCTTTCTCGCACTTGAATATCTGCTCGACGATATTCACCCGCACCAGCAGGGTGGAGAGGGGCAGTGGTTCAAAGCCGCGCTGGCGGCGGCAGACGGACTGGTACCTGTTGCCAAGCTCGCGCCGGCTGGCGAAGCGGATCCGACCGAGTGGGTTTACCAGAACATGTACGGCGGCGAGCGGTCGGCTCTGATGCATGCCAAGCAGCGGCGCGGTTACCTGCTACCGCAGGATGCCGCAAGCCGGGCAGGTCTGATCGCATCGATGGAAATGTTGTGGCGATACGTCCGGAGCTCGTGGAGGCCCATCTCAGGGTGAGATCAGGGGGCACATACTGGTCTGCCTACGGTTGGGCCGCTCAGGTCGACCCCGTATTGCGACAGCTGGTTGTCTTCGTTTCAGACGACAAGACGCCTCTGAGCGACTCGCCCAACCCGCCGCCCGCCCTTAATGAGGCAGCGATGACGATCGAACAACAACCCGGTGAACCTCATGCCGACCCCGACGACCCGATGACTCGCCGCATCACAGCGTCTTGGTCTGCTGAGGATCTGCGGAGTCTCGAGATCATTCGACGTATCGGCACAAAGGAGCCCGGCCCGGGGTCGGTTGTGACGTGTTGGTCGGAACTCGTCGGGCCGCTCCACCTGGGCGATTCGGTGGCAAGGTTTGAAGTGGCGTCGGGAATCCGATGCGTCAGCAGGAACGGGCCGCCAGCGCTGTTCTCGTCGTGAGGCTTTACTCTGCGACTTCACCGAAGTGGACTGTTGCAATTCCGTTCGGCCCCTTGTCTGGTGGGTCAACGTTTACGAATTTGGCTGCTGCCCTTATTCCGAAATCGGTTAGTACCCGCATGATTTCGCTTGCTGGTATGCCGCGGTAGAAGGTGCCCGCAGAAACCTGCGCTTCGAGGTTTTCGACCTTGCGCTCGAGCTCGCCGACACGGCCTTCGGGCGATTGAGTCAGCGAATGCGAGCGCGCAACGGATGAGTTGGCTGAGGCCGAGCTGGTTTCGACGACGAGACCGATGACACAGCCGTCGTGCGCCACGATCGGGCCGCCGCTGTTGCCCGGCCGCGCGATGGCGGAGTACAGGAAGATCTTCTGCCGCGCTGCGTCTACCGTCGCCGGCGTCTCAGTGGCGGGGTTGACGACCTCGCCGCGCTGCACGGTGATGACCGACTCGGCCGTCATCGGGACGCGTGGATAACCAAAAACGTAGACCTCGTCAGACCACTCGGGATCGCGGAATGCCAGGCCATCTATGGGGAAAAAGGTGTCTGCGGCGGTCTCGATGACGGCGACATCCAGATCGTTGTGGCACTTGACTCTGAGCTCGAGGGCGCCGGTGTCCCTACCCGGTCGGACACCCGGAAGGTAGATCCCGATACCGCCACCCAGCGCGGCGAGTTCTTCGATCACGTGCTTGTTTGTGATCAGGTGCCTGCTGTCGAGGACGAGTCCCGTCCCGGCGCCGCCAGCTGGGTGACCTTCCGAATCGGTAGCATAGACCAGCGCCGTCGCCTTCTGATACTCGGGGATGATCAGCTCGGCGCCGAGAACCTCGGACAACCACAAGACCCCTTCGCCGTTCTTCTGAATCGAAGGAACGTGCTGGCTGATGTATTGCTGACCCAACAGGGTGAACTCCGGATGCCAGCCCGCCGCTATTAGCAACCCCGCACGCTCCATGGCGCCCAAGATCGGGGTGATGTCCTCGCCGCCGCCGGCGGTGCGTACGCCGATCTTAGTGAGGTAGTGCAGGAAGTCGATGACTGCCCATGGATCAACGACGTTGGGCTTCAACGTCTTACCGATCCATCGCGCCGCGGTTTCGCTGTGCTGCAGGCTGAAGAACTTGTGCGCGAACGCAGCAACTTGAAGTCGCCAATTGGGCGTGTTTGGCTCGATCGTCGCGCCGATGGCTAACACGCGCTCGGGAATGTCGACGGCTTCTTGTTCGTTCATTGTTGGCACCCTGGCGATCCGCAACGATCTTGCTTAGCGCCCTCGCCGTACCGCCGGATTGCGGCCTGTCGGCTGACGCCAAGCGCGGTGCCGATCATGGCCCAGCTGTCGCCGGCGGCGCGGGCCGCGGCGATCGCGGCAGTGAGTTCGGCGTCGGCGTCGGCTGCAGCCTTGGCGGCGGCGGCGATCCGGCGGACGTGCCGGGCATCGCGCGCCTTGTTCGGATCGACTTCGAGGCTTTCCAGCCAGGCTTCGGTGTCGGTCGGATCGGTGCTCATACCCCAATCATGGCCGCGGCCTGCTGGGCGCGGGTGGGGATCGGCGCCACCGGTCCATCTCCAGCCGCCAGTTGGCGAGCGCATCGCTTTCCATCGCAGCTGCCGACCTGAGCCAGTCGTCGTCGATCAGCTCGGTGATGTTCGTGCGGTAATAGGCGGGATCGTCCATGTCAGAAGGTGGTTCATCATCGAACTCGTTGAACCAGAACGTTTCCGACAGCCCACGATACGCATCAGCTGGAATCGGCGGATAGACATCCCGTCCGTTGTAATGCGTATCTGCCAACAGGACGGCCGCCCGACCTCGGATGTAAGAGGCGACCACGATGCAGGCCCCGCACACCGGTGCCGCTGCTTGCTCGGCGATCACCTCTGCGAACTCCGAGTCGCTGACGTTGGGAAAGGGCGCCGGGTAGCGCACATGCGGTCGCCGATCACACAGCGACCGCCGGTTAGGCATCCACAGGTGAACTGTCGGTGGCCAGCTCACGACAGGGCCGCCATCATGGCGGCACGCAACTCGTCGTCTTCGACCTTGGTGTACCGCTCTGTATTGGCGACTGAGGCGTGGCCGAGTAGCTGCTGGACTACTCGGATGTTGCGACTACCGCGGTAAGCGCGGGTGGCGAAGCGGTGCCGCAATGTGTGCATTGCCAGGCCCTCCGGCAGCACGCGGCTGATCATGCGCCCAACGTACGGTGGGGCCAGGTGCCCGCCGTGGGTGCTAGGGAACAGATAGCCGTGTGGACCTCGGCCGAGGGTGTGACCGCCAGGCCCCTGGCGAATCAGATCCGCCAGGCCCTGGCTGAGCGGCACCATGCGTCTCTTGGCACCTTTGCCATGCACGATCAGTTGCGCCCCAGCGGAGGTATCGACCAAATCGCGGGTGTGGACACATGCCACCTCGGATCTACGCAGGCCGGCCTCGCCTGCCAGGCGCAACATCAGCGTGACCCGTAGATCGGCGGCTGCGAGCGCTTCCTGCCACGCGATGTCATCAGCCGGCCGCGGCGGTCCGGCGAAGGCGCGCACCGGCTCCAGTTCGGCGGCCGGGTTGTCCAATATGCGCCCGAACTTGTAGGCCCACTCGAAGAATCCGCACAACGTATTCCGGTAGCTCTTACGTGTCTCGGGCTTCCAGTCCGGGTAACACCCCAGCCACGTGGTGAGGTCGTCCTCGGTGACGGCGTTCGGGTGCCCACCGATCTCTCGAGCGGCCAGGCGCAGTTGACCCTGGCGCAATTGGATTGTCGTGCGCGAGCGTCCAACGCCGCCCATCCACGCCCCGTATTCGTCGATGAGCAGTTCCCAGTTGATGACCGTCGCTGGCAGGCGGCCACGGGTGCGACGGCCGCTCACAGCCCCAACGCCCTTGCTCCGATTGTGAGTGCCCGCGACATCGCGACCGGGTCATCCCACGTCATGTTGTCGGATCCGTCCAGCGCACGGTCGGCGCGTGCCTGGATGAATGCGGCGGGATTGTCGACCTCGATCAAGTCGACGACCATCACCGCGGCCGCGTGCTTGGCGTCATGCCACGACAACCCTTCGAAAGCGCCGGCGGCGTCGAGGGCCAGCGCGAACTCCTTCAGCCGAGCGATCAGGCTGGGCCAGTTCCTGCCAACGATTCTGGGCAACTGCACTATCAGGTCAAGGGCTGCCGCCGCGGGGGCGGCTGGATTGTCAGGGGGGCGATAGGTGGTGGTTTTCATGTTGGGTGCCTTCCCGGTTGGGTCTGGATGTTCGATCCACATCAGCTAACACGCGAAAATGCGAATCCGACCCTCTTGCACGGGTTTAGCTACGAATGCACCCACGGTGTGCAAATGCGCACGTGTAGCGCGCATATGCACCAAGAGGGAGCGCACATGCATCCGCAGCGGTGCAAAAGCACGCTGAGAGACGAAGGTGCGTCGGGTACTCGCAATCGGAAGAGTAGGTGGCCGAATTCATAAATGCCACAGTCGATTTCGCGGAAATACGCATACCTACGACGCATCGGCATAGATATGTCGGCGGGGTATAAATGTGATCAAAGTCATATTCGGACTCGGTGGCCACCGCTCAGAAGTCATCAGCAGCGCCCGGGCGGCCGTTTCTACACATTGCCCACACCGTGCCCACATTTTGCCCACAGTTACAGATATCTGGCGTGATCCTGCATGAAGTGTTTCGCCTGCAAACCAGGGGTCTACGCCCCTGATCAGGCCATTCGATTACAGTTCGAGTCCATCCGGGGGAGCAAGGACTCCTCTCAGCCGGCGGCGAGCGCCTGAATGCGATTTAGCTCCGCACCCTTCTCGGCACGCACCACGTCAGCGTCGTAGCGCGCCTGCAGATTGATCCAGAACATGTCGGACAGGCCCAATGCTCGGGACAGTCGTAGGCCGGTGTCGGCGGTGATGGCCCGTCGCCCGCGGATGATCTCGCTCAGTCGGGTCTGCGGTACGCCGATCTCCTGAGCGAGCCGGTAAGGGGTGATCCCCATCGGCGTGAGGAACTCCTCGGCGAGAATCTCGCCGGGATGGGTGGGTGCGAAGTCAGCCATTGGTGTTCTCCTCCCAGTGGTAATCGGTCAGCTCGACGTCATCGGCGCCGCCGTCGCGCCATGTGAAGCAGATGCGGTACTGATCGTTGACGCGGATGCTGTGCTGCCCTTCGCGGGGCGGTTGCAGTTTCTCCAGCCGGTTGCCCGGTGGAACCCGTAGATCGCTGATGTTCTCCGCAGCGTCGAGAATCTGCATCTTGCGGCGCACCACCTTGGCAAGCGCAGTGCTGATCCCTTTAGGGCGTCGCAGCTTCCAAACTTTCTGGGTGTCACCGTCCCTGAACGAGCGGATCACACAACAATGCTAACGTTGGACGTTACTAACGTCAATCGTTAGCATATCGGTCGAACGTCTCACAGCCACACATACAACCCCGACAGCAGCGCCCACAGCGCCACGCAGTACACCTCGAAGATCGCCCGCAAGGGGATCGGGGCGTGTCGCAATTCCATGAAATCTAGGCCCACCAGCCGCACCTTGACCGCGGCGATCGCCAGGACGCCCACCGCGATCAGGGAACCGGTGCCGTGATCGGCGCCCACCGCGAACGACGCCAGCGTCAAGACCACCAGGATCAGCCAGCTCACGCCGGCGCGGTTGCGCATCAGTTGCAGCATCAGCTCACCAGATACAGGAGGGGGAATAGGACGATCCACAACAGGTCGACCAGGTGCCAGAAGCACCCGCCGCCCTCGATCACCGCGAGCTGGGTGGCCGACAGCTCGGTCCGCCGGGTCTGGGTGAACATCAACACCAGCACTCCGATCCCGATGAGGACATGCAGCAGGTGCAGGCCGGTCAGGATGAAGTAGTACAGGTAGAAGTGATTGGCGCCCGGACCGTGGCCCGCAGTGCCGAGCAAGACGTACTCGGTCACCTTCAGCGCGACGAACACCACGCCGCAGCCGATCGCCACCAGCAATGCCCGGGCGGCGATGGAACCCAGGCCGGTCCGGATGGCGCCCATCGCGGCCACCACGAACAGCGAGCTGGTCAGCAGCACCAGCGTGTTCACCAGGCCGATGTTGACGTGCAGCGTCTTGCGTGCTGCGTCGAAAACATCTGGCGCCTTGGATCTTTCGACCATGAACGTCGCGAAGAACACCGCGAACACCAGCATGTCGCCGAGCAGGAATACCCAGGTGCCCTGTTCGCCGGGGACGCGGCGGCTGATGGTGGAAGGCGAACCCGCCGTCATGCTGCTTCGGCGCGCTGCTGAGCCTTGATGCCGCGGTTCAGCACGTACGTGGTCGAGAACAGCCAGATCGTCAGCGCCGCACCGGGAATGTAGAACGCGAACACCCCGTGCCAGGCCAGCGGTCCGTCGTTGAACACCACGACCACGCAACCCGGTAGCGACAGCAGCGCCACCCACAGGTTGAGGTAGCCGTACCAGCGCGGGAAGGTTTGCGGCTCGGTCTTGTCGATGAACGACGCGATGGCCAGGGTGATGTTCTGCACGATGATGGTCCCCACGATGCCGATGAACATCAGCCAGAACACGTCGTTGAGTGCCTGGGTGACGTCCGGCGGTCGGCTCTCGGGACGGAACGCTGCCGCGGCCATGATCAGGAATGGAAACAGCAGGGCGGGAACGAAAATCGTGGCGGCGAACAGCTGCGTCATCGACAACATGCCCCACTGGCCTTCGATGCGGCGGATGCGCAGCACGATGGTGGCCAGGAACGGCAGGGCGATCACCGACGTCAACAGGCAACCCGCGATGCCGATCCGGATCCAAATCTTGTGGTCGACGTAGAAGTCGGCGATCTCCTCGGGCGATGCCACCGGTGAGAGCGGCGGAAACATCCGCGCTATCCCCGACAGACTCGTTCCGTACAGGATGATCATGATCGTCCCGCACCACGCACCGATGCGTTGCAGCGTCAATTCCACGGCCGCGACGTTACTGGGTCAGCACCGGTGTTTTGTCAAAATTGTCAAAACGGTTAGTCGAGATGCTCCGGGTGCAGCATCTCCGCGTAGCGCAGCTGCTCGGGGACCCCGAAGCCGTCGACCAGCGCTTCGGCGTACGGCCGCAGCGCCCGGCAACGTTCGTTGATGCCGGCCGTGACGGCCTTGGCCCGCTCGGTGGACAGGAAGCGGTGCTCGATGAACCAGGCCTTGTCGTCCTCGATCACCGACAGCGCGTACAGGTCGCACACCAGGTCGAGGATCTTGCGGGCCTCGTCGTCCTCGCAGGCGTCGATACCGGCGACGAACGCCTCGAGCACGATCCGGTCGATGTGCGCCTTGGCGGTATGCAGCACGTGATCCTGCACGGCGTTGAACGCGTCGAACGCCGACATCTCCTTGGACTTGCCCTGCAGCCGGCGCGCCACCGAGGACAGCAGATACTCTTCGCGGTCCTCGAACATCTTCACCTGGGTGCCGCGGTTGAAGAGGCTGCCTTCCTCCTCGTTGTCCTGGCGTGCGTCGAGGATCCTCTGCATGATCGTCTCGGCCGCAGTCCTTTTCAGCACCCGGTCACCGGCGAAGTTCGCGGCGAAGCGCACCCACTCCACCGGGCTCATGCCCTTGATGTCGTCGGCGTAGGCGGTCAGCAGTTCCTTGGCCACCAGCTGGGTCAGCACGTGGTTGTCACCCTCGAAGGTGGTGAACACGTCAGTGTCGGCACGCAGCGCGATCAGCCGGTTCTCGGCGAGATAGCCTGCGCCACCGCAGGCTTCGCGAGCCTCCTGGATAGCGGTGCTGGTGTGCCAGGTGTTGGCCGCCTTCAGGCCTGCCGCGCGGGATTCCAGCTCGCGCTGCTCTTCGGCATCGGGATCGTCCGCGGTCTGAAGGTCGTGCAACCGAGCGACCAACTCGTTCTGGGCGAACTGCAAAGCGTAGGAGCGGGCGATCAGCGGGAACAGCCGGCGCTGGTGCACCAGGTAGTCCATGATCAGGACTTCACCCTCATCGCCGGGAGCACTGAACTGCTTGCGCTGCAAGGCATACCGCACTGCGATGTCCAGGGCCACCCGCGCTGCGGCGGCCGCACTACCCCCGACGGTGACCCGGCCGCGAATCAGCGTGCCCAGCATGGTGAAGAAACGCCGGTTGACGTTCTCGATCGGTGAGGAGTACGTGCCGTCTTCTGCGACGTCGCCGTACTTGTTCAGCAGGTTCTCCCGCGGGATGCGGACGTTGTCGAACACGATCCGGCCGTTGTCGACCCCGGGCAGCCCGCCCTTGTAGAGGCAGTCCGACGTGGTGATACCGGGCAGGTCATTGCCGTCCGCGTCGCGCAGTGGCACGACGAAGCAGTGCACCCCGTGGGATTCGCCCTCGGTGATGAGTTGCGCGAAAACCGCTGATACCCGGGCTGTTTCGGCAGCACCACCGATGTAATCCTTGCGCGACGTGGGCGTGGGTGAGTTGATCACGAACTCTTGCGTCGCCGGATCGTAGGTGGCTGTGGTCTCCAGCGACTGCACGTCGCTGCCGTGGCCGGTCTCGGTCATCCCGAAGCAGCCCAGCAGGTCCAGGTCGATGATGCGCTGCACGTAGGCCTTGTGATGGCGCTCGGTGCCCAGGTTCTCGATGGCACCGCCGAACAAGCCCCACTGCACGCCGGCCTTCACCATCAGCGACAGGTCGGACATCGCGAGCATCTCGATGCGGGTGACCGCGGCGCCGACGTCGCCGTTGCCGCCGTGCTCCTTTCGGAAACCGTCTTCGGCAGCCCCGGCGTGGGCCATGATCTTGAGCTGCTCGGCCACCTTCGCGCGGGCGATCGCGGTGTTGGGCGTGTAATGCGGCCGGAAGACCTCGGTGGAGAGTTCAGCGCGCACGGCGTTCTTGACGTCACGCCAGCGGCCGTCGAGTGCGTTACGCAGATGCTCCGCGGTGGTGGTCATCACCCGAAAGTATCCCCGCCGCCCCTTCCATAAACGCGGTTGTGGCAAACACGGGCAAACCTGAATGGATGTGAGCCGACCCGTGGAGCGAATATTCGTCCGCCTCTGCCGACTGGCCCGGGCCAGGTAATACGCTGACGCGGTGATTCGTAGCGTCGGAAAGCTGGGCCCGCTCAAGGTGTTGGGTCTGGTGTGCTGGCAGATGCGCTGGGATCTGCTGGCGATCATCGTGGTGGCAGCCGTGCTGATCCCGATTCCCGATCCCACCCAGATCGACTACGCCTCGGCTGTGCTGTCGGTGCTCGGTATCGGCGCATCGGTGTTCATCGGCTTCCGCAACACCACCGCCTACAACCGCTGGTGGGAGGCCCGCACGCTGTGGGGCAACGTCATCATCAACTCCCGCGCCGACCACAACGCCCTGTGTTCGGTCGACTCCGGAACACCCGAGATGGCGGCCATTCTGGACCGCATGCGCCGCCGCCAGGTCCGCTACGCCTGGCAGCTCGCCGCGGACCTGCGTGGAGTCCCGGCGCTTCCGGGGGTTCGTGACCTGACGCCGGAGGATCCCGGCGACGCCAACGCCGTCGAGTTGATGACCGATCAAGCCGTCGACATTCAGAAGTTGTCTGCCGATGGCCTCATCGACAATCAGGCACGGGTGATGCTGGTGAGCGTCAACACCGCTCTGGTCACCGCCCAGAGCGGTCTGGAACGCATCCGCAACGAGCCGATCCCGCTGCAGTACGAGATCTTCATCCGTTCGCTGGCCTGGTTCTTCGCGGTCATGGCCTTCAGCAGGCTGGATGGCTCCACGCATCCGTTCGCCGGTGTGATCATCGGCGGGCTGCTGATGACCGTGTTCATCGGCGCCGAACGGCTCGGTCATTTCATCGAGCAGCCGATGAGCAACGGCATCTTCGATATTGCGATGTACCGGTTCTGCTCCGTCATCACCGGTAACCTGCTGGGTGCCGGGCACCCGCTGGCTCAGCCCAGGGAAGGGCCGAAGGCAACCGTCTGGATGTGAGTGCTCAACGGCATTCGGCGACAACGGTTTCGGCGAACTGTTCGATCGGCGCGCGGTAGCGCTCCGCGTCGACGCCTGCGGCGACGTCGGGGTCGGTCATCCACGGCGCACACATCACCGCCGTGATGCCGATGTCTTGCGCGCGCTTGTACAGCTCCGGTGACGGGGGATCGATGAGTGCCAGCATGATTTCGAAAGGTTGGTCCGCGCGGCCGAATTCGCGGCGCAACGCATCCAGCTTGGCAACGTAGGCCGCCGCGCCGTCGAGGGTGTAGGCCGTCCCGATCCACCCGTCGCACAGTGCCGCTGCGCGTCGCAGTGCGGCGTCGGATTCGCCGCCGCATAGAATCGGCACCGGCTGGGGTGGGTGCGGCTCGATCATCATCTCCGGCACCTGGTAGTGCTGGCCGCTCCAGGACACCCAGCCGCCCTGCCACAGCGCCCGTAGTGCGGGGATCATCTCGTCGAGTCGTTTGCCGCGGTTGCCGAACTCCTGACCGAGCAGCTCGTATTCCTCACGCATCCAACCGATTCCGACGCCGAGCGACACCCGGCCCTCGGATATCGACGCCGCCGTCGCCACCTGCTTGGCGACTTCGATCAGCGGGCGGGCCGGCGCGACGTAGACGGCGTTGGAGAATCGCAGCTGTGTGGTCACTGCGGCCATCGCGCCGATCAGCACCCAGGTGTCCGGCCACGCGGTGTGCGGCTCCCAGCCCGGTTTGCCGGTCGGCGACGGATACGGCGAGCGCAGTTCGCGCGGGTAGATCAGGTGATCGGCGCAGATCATGCCGTCGTAGCCGGCTTCGTCGACCATGCGCGCGACCGCCAGCGATTCCGTGGTCTTCATGAACGGGGTGCCGCACCAGAACTGCATCGTTCTCCTCGGGTCGGCCCCCGGGTGTCAGCTGTCGCTGCCGACGGTCACCGCGGTGGCCTGCTCGACCTCATCATGCTCTGTGTCAATACCGCTCAGATGGCGGCTCGTGGCCATGAGTACCAAGGCGCCGGCCAGCACCGCACCCGCGCCCACCCAGAACGGCAGGTGCACACTGACCCGCTCACCCAGCACCCCGGCCAGCCACGGGGCGACGGCGGCCCCGCCGAATCGCATGAAGCTGTAGGCCGCCGACGCGACCCCGCGCTCGACGGGTTCCAATCCCCGGGTCGCTGCGCTCCTGCCCGCCGGAGCAGCCTTCATCACCGTCTCGGTGATCAGCGTGTTGTTGATGCCGATGAACAACCCGGCGATCACAACGCAGGCCGCGAGGATCGCCTTGTTCTCGGTGGCCACCGCCATCACCACCAGCAGCGCCGAGAAGCACAGCAGGTTGATCACCAGCACCCGCACCGTGCCGAAGCGGCGCTGCAGGAGCGGGGCGACGACCACCGACGTGAACGCCAGGCACAGGCCCCAGCCGAAGAAGATCAGACCGATCTCGTGCGCGCTCATGTCGAGCGGGAACGGCGTGAACGCGAGCAGCGTGAAGAAGCCGAAGTTGTACAGCAGAGCGGTGATCGCCACACCGAGCAGTCCGCGGTGCCGCAGCGCCAGGAACGGATCGGCCAAGGTGGTGGACCGTTGTGGGCGTGGAGTGTCCGGCAGCAGCACCGCCGTCACCACCAGCGCGACGGCCATCAGTGCCGACACCCCGAAGAACGGCCCGCGCCACGAGATTTCGCCGAGCACACCGCCCACCAGCGGGCCGACCGCGATACCGAGTCCCAGCGCCGCCTCGTACAGGATGATCGCCTGGGCCACCGAACCGCGCGCGGAGCTGACGATGGTGGCCAGCGCGGTCGCGATGAACAAGGCGTTACCCAGGCCCCACAGCGCGCGCCAGCCGACGATGCCCATCACGGTGTCGCTCATCCCCGCCAGTCCCGCCCCGGCGATGATGATCAGCAGGCCAAGCAGCAGTGTGCGTTTCGGGCCGATGCGGCTGGACATCACGCCGGTGATCAGCATCGCCACCCCCATCACCGCCATGTAGCTGGTGAACAGCAGCGACACCTGCGACGGGGTGGCGTCGAGATTGTCGGCGATGGGTTTCAGGATCGGGTCGACCAGTCCGATGCCCATGAAGGCGACGACGGATGCGAACGCGACGGCCCAGACGGCCTTGGGTTGGCGCCACATGAGTGGCTCACTCCTCACTACTTCGGTGACGTGTCGAGGTCGTCGAGCAGGCGATGCAAGGCTCCGACGGCGGTCGACAGAATTTCGCGGTCCTCGTCGGACAGCCGCGCGATGCGCGGGTCTATCACCGCGGCGCGGTCGGCGCGGACCTGGGCCAGGATCGTCTGGCCCTTGGGCGTGATGCGGATGCGGACGGCACGCGCATCGTCGGGATCGGGGGTGCGGGCCACCAGGCCGGCGTCCTCCAGCCGACGGACCTGGGTGGTCATCGTCGGCTGGGAGCAATGGTCGAGTTCGGCCAGGTCGGAGATCCGGGCTTCGCCCTGGTCATCGATGGTGCCGAGCAGCCGGGCCTGCGCCCCGGGAAGCGGCAGCCGGATGCGCTGGGTGGCCAGTCGGTTGAGCCGTGCGATGACGCTGAGCAGCTCGGATCCCAAGGCGGGTGAGGCGCCGGGTCGTTCCTGGGTGGGCGTCGGACTCATGCGTTCCATATTTACATAGAAATGCTATGTTGCCGACCGGGGTGCGGGTGGCTTATCTCACAGGATGTTCACTCCGAGCGCTGGCGGGGCCAGGTCGAACAACCTGCCCGGTCGCAACGGCTGGCAGAATCAGGTGATGACCGCGACCAGACCGGAGGCGCCTGCGCCACCGTCGCCAGGGTCGTCGATCGATCGCCGTCAAGGCCGCTCGCTGTCACCAGTGGAGATGGCCCAGGCCTCCGTGATGGGCGCGCTCGCCGCCGCCCTGTCCATCATCTCTGTCGTCGTCCCGTTCGCCGGGGGACTGTCACTGCTGACCACGGTTCCGATGGGCCTGCTCGGCTACCGCTACCGCCTCCGGGTGCTGCTGGCCGCCACGTTCGCAGCAGGCGTCGTCGCGTTCCTGATCGCCGGCGTGAGCGGATTGATGGTGGTGGTCAACTGCGCCTACGTGGGCGGGCTGGCCGGCATCATGAAACGCCGCGAGCGCGGCACCCCGACCGTCATCGCCGTGGGACTGGTGGCAGGAGTGGTTTTCGGGCTGTTCATCATCGCCGCGCTGACCGTTCTCGTACGGCTGCGCACGCTGACCTTCTCGGCGATGACGGCCAACTTCGACGGTGTCGTCTCGGTGGTGTCGCACTTCGAGCCGTTCCGTCCGGCGGCCCAGGACGCCAGGCATATCTTCGGGCTCGGCCTGCAGTACTGGCCGGTGCTGCTGATGTTCTACGCGATCGTCTCGATCATGATCGTGACCCTGGTCGGTTGGTGGGCGCTGTCGCGGGTGCTGGACCGGCTCAGCGGCATCCCCGACGTGCACAAACTCGAAACACCGGACGAATCCGGGCCTGCCGCACCGGTTCCGGTGCGGCTGGTCGACGCCCGGTTCCGGTACCCCAACGCCACCCACGACGCGCTGCGGCCGTTGAGCCTGACCGTGGAGGCCGGCGAGGCGGTGGCGATCACCGGCGCCAACGGTTCCGGCAAGACCACGCTGATGCTGCTGCTGTCCGGGCGGGAGCCCACCTCCGGCACGATCGAACGCCCCGGCGCGGTCGGCCTGGGTCGGTTGGGCGGGACGGCGGTCATCATGCAGCACCCCGAAAGTCAGGTGCTGGGAACACGAGTCGCCGACGACGTCGTGTGGGGCCTGCCGCCGGGAACGGACACCGACGTCGCCGAGCTACTCACCGAGGTCGGGCTGGGTGGCATGGAGGAGCGCGACACCGGCGGCCTGTCCGGTGGTGAGCTTCAGCGCCTGGCCGTCGCGGCGGCGCTGGCGCGCCAGCCGTCGCTGCTGATCGCCGACGAAGTCACCAGCATGGTCGACCAGCGCGGGCGCGAGGCGCTGCTGAACGTGTTGTCAGGCTTGACCGAACGCCACCGGATGGCGCTGGTGCAGATCACCCACTACAACAACGAGGCGGACACCGCCGACCGCATCGTCAAACTCAGCGAGTCGCAGGACAACGCGCATATGGTCGAGAGCACGGCTGCACCGACGGCGACAGTGAGTGCCGCCCCGCGCGCCGCGGAGCCGGTGCTGCAGCTGTCGAATGTCGGACACGAATATGCCAGCGGCACACCGTGGGCCAAGCCTGCGCTGCACGACGTCAGCTTCACGGTGCACGACGGCGAGGGCGTGCTGATCCACGGCGGCAACGGTTCTGGAAAGTCCACCCTGGCCTGGATCATGGCGGGACTGACCACACCGACCACCGGCTCCTGCCTGGTGCGGGGACGGCCCGCGTCGGAATGCGTGGGTGAAGTGGCGATCGCGTTCCAGGCCGCCCGGCTGCAGCTGATGCGCAGCCGCGTCGACCTGGAAGTCGCGTCCGCGGCCGGGTTTTCGCCCCACGATCATGCGCGGGTGACCGCGGCGCTGGCGAAGGTCGGATTGGACGCGTCGCTGGCCGGGCGCCGCATCGACCAGCTCTCCGGTGGGCAGATGCGTCGCGTGGTGATCGCCGGCCTGCTGGCCCGCTCCCCGCAGGCACTGATCCTCGACGAACCGTTGGCAGGCCTGGACGCCGCCAGTCAGCAGGGGCTGCTGCGATTGCTCAGCGATCTGCGCCGCAACAGCGGCCTGACCGTCGTGGTGATCTCGCACGACTTCGTCGGTCTGGAAGAGCTGTGCCCGCGCACCCTGCATCTGGACGGCGGCGTGCTGACCGAGGGCCCGTCATGAGCACCCGGCAGGCCCGCCCGGTGGTGCTGCTGCGTCCGGTGCCCGGAACCTCGCCCATCCACGAGCTGTGGGCGGGCACCAAAATCCTTGTCGTCCTCGGGTTCTCGGCGCTGCTGGCGTTCTACCCGGATTGGGTGCCGCTGGCGCTGGTCACGATCCTCATCGGCGTCGCGATCCGGATGGCACGCATCCCGCGCGGTGTCGTGCCGTCGGTGCCGATGTGGCTGTGGATTCTGCTGCTGCTGGGGTGTGTCACCGCGACCCTGGGCGAGGGCGCACCGGAAGTGCATCTGGGCTCGTACACCATCGCTCTCGGCGGTCTGCTGAAGTTCGTGCGCGTGACGGTTGTCGCGATCGTGCTGCTGGCGCTGGGCATGTTGGTGTCATGGACGACGAACGTCGCCGACGTCGCGCCCGCGGTGGCGAAGCTGGGCCGGCCGTTCAAGGTCTTCCGCATCCCGGTCGACGACTGGGCAGTGTCACTTGCGTTGGCGCTGCGGGCCTTTCCGATGCTGCTCGACGAATTCCGGTTGCTCTACGCTGCGCGGCGGTTGCGGCCGCGGCCGGTGCTGACCAGCCGCCGGGCCCGTCGCCGGCGCTGGGCGATCGAGATCGTCGACCTGATGGCCGCGGGTATCACGGTGGCGCTGCGGCGTGCCGATGAGATGGGCGACGCGATCACCGCACGCGGTGGCACCGGCCTGATCTCGGCGGCACCCTCGGGTCCGCGGCGTGCGGACTGGGTGGTGCTGACGATCTGTGGCCTGGTGATTGTGGTGTCGGCGGTCTTGCAGGCGACGGTGCTCGCCGGTATCTAACGCGCGGCCGCGGTGTTGGCGGCCTGCTGGGCCGCGGCCAACGCGTCGGCGACGGGCGTTCTGCCGAGGAACATCTCGTCGAAGTACGGCTTGATGGCCTGATACCCGGCGGCGAAACCGGTGCCGCCCGGCGCGGCGATCCGCGGGCCGTCGAGCACCGTGAAGAACGGCCGCACGTCCACGCCCTTGGCCGACCAGTAGTCGAAGTACACCTGCTGAGCGGGTAACACCGCGGGGATCGCCGCACCGTGCCGGCCGATGTACTCATTGCCGTGGGTGCTGCCCAGCCACGCCAGCACCTCGCGCACCGCCTCGGGATGGCGGCTGGCCGGATTACCTGCGGCGACAATGCCGTTGGTGACGCTGACCCGGCCGGCCGGTCCGGCCGGCAACATCGCCACACCCCAGCGGAACGTCGCATGGTCTGCCACCTGAGCCAGGTTGTAGGTGCCGGATTGGAACAGCGCCATGCGCCCCGACAAGAACTGGTTGCGGGAGAAGTCGCCGTTGTCGTTGGTGTCCGACGCCGGGGGCGCGACCTGGTCGGTGTTGATCAGGCCGATGACGTAGCTGAACGCGGTGACGGCTTGGGGGTTGTCGAAGGCGAACCGGTCGCCGTCGTTGAACACCCCGCCGGCCGAGCCGATGTAGTTGAGATAGATCGCCTGTAAGTCGTTGGCGGCGTTGTAGCCCCACTGCCTGCCGTGGGTGAGGCGCTTGAGCATCGGCCGTAGGGTGTCGACGTTCGGGTCGGGATCCCAGCGCAGGCTGTCGAGTTCGGCGGGGTCGACGCCGCCTGCCGCCAGCAGGTCGGCGTTGTAGTACAGGGCGATTCCGGCGTCGGTCAGCTGCGGCACACCCCACAGCGTGCCGCCCCTGCTGAACTGCGAGACCACCGACGGGTCCCAGTCGGCGCTGGGTTCGATGGCCATCAGTCGGTCGTTGTCGGCGTATTCGGCGAAGTTGGCGTTGTTGATCCAGAAGATGTCGTCGGCGCCGCCGCCGGCGACATCGGTGCGCAGGGTGTCGAAGTAGCTCGCGTACGCGACGACGTCGGTGCGTACCTCGATGCCAGGGTGGTTGCGGCTGAACTCCGCGAACGACTCGGCGTAGGCGGCGGCCACCGCCGGATCCCAGAGTCGCACGGTGACAACGGTTTTGCCGGATGGGTCGGCACTGCGCCCCAGCGCCAGTGCGCCGGCCACCAGCAGCAGCGCGACGGTGATCAGCCCGGCCAGCATCCGGGTGGACAACCGCGGCGGCCAGCTCATTTCAGACCCGTGACGACGATCGAGCGCACGATCTGGCGGCCGAACACCAGGAACAGCGCGATCAAGGGAACGATCGCCACCGTCGTCGCTGCCATCACCAGCGTCCACTGCGCGTTGTACTGCGTCTGCAGCCCGGCCGTCGCGACCGTCAGCACCCGCCAGCTGCCACCGCTGGTGATCACCAACGGCCACATGAACGAATTCCATTGACTGACAACCGTGATCAACGTCAGCGTCACCAGGATCGGCTTGCTGGCCGGCAACACCACGTGCACGATCACGTCCAGGGTGTTGGCCCCGTCCAGGCGGGCGGCGTTGACCAGGTCGGCGGGGATGCCGCGAAAGTATTCGCGCAGCAGGAAGATCGCGTAGGGCGAGCCGAACAGGAACGGCAACACCAACGCCCAGAAGGTGTTCCGTAATCCCAGCTCGGCCATCATCAGATACAGCGGTACGACGGTGACGGTGCCCGGCACCATGAGTGTGGCGATGTATACCCAGAAGAGCGTGTCGCGGCCGCGGAATTCCAGCCGGGCGAACGCATAACCCGCCAGCACCGAGAACGTGAGCTGCGCCAGCGTGATCATCGCCGTCATCAGCGCGGTGACCGCCAGCGCCCGGCCGAATCCCACGTCGCCGAGGCCGGTGTAGTTGGCCAGCGTCGGGGGACGGGGCAGCGACAGCGGTGTGCCGGTGGCGAACTGCTGCGCGGAGGTGAACGAGGTCAGCAGCCCCAACCCGAACGGGGCCAGGGTGATCAGCGCACCGGCCAGCAGGCCGAGGTAGATCAGTGCGTTACGTGAGGTCATAGCTGATCCGGCGGCGGAAGTAGAGATGCTGGACGATCGTCGCGCCGACCAGGATGACGAACAGCACCAGCGCCATCACCGCCGCGCGCCCGATCGCCGCGGCGCCGAACGCCTCGGCGTAGATGCGATGCGCCACCAGATCGGTGCGCCCGGCCGGCCCGCCGCCGGTCAGGGCGTACACGGTGTCGAACACCTGCGCCGCGCTGACGATGCCGGTGACCGAGACGAAGAACAACGTCGGGCGCAGCATCGGCAGCGTGATGTGCCAGAACCGCTGCCAGCTCGTCGCGCCGTCGAGTCGGGCGGCCGCGTGAATGTGCGGCGGAATCGCCAGGATGCCGGCCAAGAAGAACAGGGTCACGTAGCCGACGTTGGTCCACACCGTCACCGCCGACACCACCGGCAGCGCCAGGCCCGGATCGGTGAGCCATTCGATGCGGCGATCCAGCAGCGTGCTCACCGCGCCGTCGGTGGGTGCCAGGATCCAATGCCACAACACCGCGACCGCCAGCGGCGAGCACACCCACGGCAGCACGTACAGGGTGCGGAAAATACCGCTGCCCGGCAGTTCCCGGGCCAGCAGCGCGGCGGCGGCCAAACCCAGCACGATCTGGGCGGGAACGACGATCGCGATGAACACCAGCGTCACCGACAGCGAGTTGCCGAAGCTGGCGTCGGTGAGCACCGAGCGCCAATTGTCCAGCCCCACATAGCGGATGGGGCCCAGCAGATCCCAGCGGTGCAGGCTCAGCCACACCACCACCAGCATGGGCAGCAGCAGGAAGCACACCACTCCGAACAGGCTCGGCGCCAGCAGCGCGTATGCCAGCAGGGTGGAGCGCACACGCCGAGTGGTCACCTTGGCCATTAAAGCGGGTTCGCCAACGTGGGCGTTACGGTGTAGCGCGTGAGTTCCCGCGATGTTGACGCCGACTTCTTGGCCCTGCCGCGCCATGCGCTTGCCGACGCCGCCCTGTCGGCCGCCCTGGCTGCCGGCGCCAGCTACGCCGACCTGCGTATCCACGCCGTCACCAGTGAGGTGGTGCAGCTGCGCGACGGTGAGCTGCAGAGCGCGGTCACCGACCGCGAGATCGGGATGGCAGTGCGGGTGATCGTCGATGGCACCTGGGGCTTCGCCTCGCACGCCGAACTGGCCCCCGAGGTTGCCGCCGACACCGCCCGCCGCGCAGTGGAGGTGGCCACCTCACTGGCCGTGCTGAACGCCGAGCGCATCGAGCTGGCGTCCGAGCCCGTCTACGCCGACGTGACCTGGGTGTCGAACTACGTCATCGACCCGTTCACCGTGTCGACCGCCGACAAGATCGCGGTGCTGGGCGAGTACGCCGGGCGGCTGCTGGCCTCCGACGGGGTCGACCACGTCTCGGCGATGGTCAACGCCGTCAAGGAGCAGGTGTTCTACGCCGACACCTTCGGCTCGTCGATCACGCAGCAGCGGGTGCGGATGATGCCGGCGCTGGACGCGGTGGCCGTCGACTCCGCCGCGGGCAGCTTCGAGTCGATGCGCACGTTGGCCCCGCCGATGGCTCGCGGCTGGGAGGTGCTCGCCGGCGACGACGTGTGGAACTGGAGCGCCGAGCTGGCCGAGCTGCCGATCCTGCTGGCGGACAAGGCCAAGGCGCCGACGGTGGTCGCCGGCCCCACCGACTTGGTGATCGACCCGACCAACCTGTGGCTCACCATCCACGAATCCATCGGGCACGCCACCGAATACGATCGCGCGATCGGCTACGAGGCGGCCTACGCGGGCACCTCGTTCGCCACCCCGGACAAGCTGAACACGATGCGTTACGGCTCACCGGTGATGAACGTGACCGCTGATCGCACCATCGAATACGGCTTGGCGACAATCGGTTACGACGACGAGGGGGTGGCCGGCCAAAGCTGGGACCTGGTGCGCGATGGCATCTTCGTCGGCTACCAACTGGACCGGGTGTTCGCACCGCGACTCGGTCAGGCCCGCTCCAACGGCTGCTCGTATGCCGACTCCGCTCACCACGTCCCGATCCAGCGGATGGCCAATGTCTCGCTGCAGCCGGGCGCAGAGGATCTGAGCACCGATGATCTGATCGCCAGGGTCGACGACGGCATTTACATCGTCGGGGACAAGTCCTGGTCGATTGACATGCAGCGCTACAACTTCCAGTTCACCGGCCAGCGGTTCTACCGGATCAAACACGGGCGCCTGGAAGGTCAGGTGCGGGACGTCGCCTACCAGGCCACTACTACCGATTTCTGGAATTCGATGGAAGCCGTCGGCGGGCCGTCCACGTGGCGCCTCGGTGGGGCGTTCAACTGCGGCAAGGCCCAGCCGGGTCAGGTCGCCGCGGTCAGCCACGGCTGCCCGTCGGCGTTGTTCCGCGGTGTCAATGTCCTCAACACGCGTGAGGAGGCCGGTCGATGAGCGCCAGCGAAGAGGCCAAATCGGGGTTGCGCCGATGATCCCCGCCCAGCAGGTCGTCGAACTGGCGCTGCAGGCCGCCACCGTCGACGAGACGATCGTCATCGTCACCGACACCGCCGAGGCATCGCTGCGGTGGGCCGGCAACTCGATGACCACCAACGGCGTCTCGACCACCCGCACGACCACCGTGATTTCCGTTGTGCGCAAAGGCGATACCTCGCATACCGGCGCAGTCCGCAGCAGCGACGTGAACCCGGCCGCGATCCCGGTGTTGGTGGCCGCCGCCGAACACGCCGCGCACGCCGCCCCCGACGCCCGCGACAGCGCACCGCTGTTGAGCGGCAACGGAATTCCCGACGACTGGAACGCCCCGGTGCCCGAGACCGGTGCGGCGGTGTTCGCCGACGTCGCCGAATCCCTGTCGGGCGGATTCGGGCGCACCGACCGGCTGTACGGCTACGCGCATCACGTCGTCGAGACGACGTTCCTGGCCACCTCCACCGGGATCCGCCGGCGCTTCACCCAGCCGACCGGAACCGTGGAGGTCAACGCCAAACGCGACGGCGCCAGCGCGTGGGCGGGAGTGAGCACGCCTTGGTTCGTCGACGTGCAGACCGATGCTCTGCTCGATGATCTGGCGCTGCGGCTGGGCTGGGCCGAGCGGACCGTCGAGCTGCCCGCCGGTCGCTACGAAACGCTGATGCCGCCGTCGACGGTCGCGGACATGATGATCTACCTGGGCTGGTCGATGGACGGCCGCGGCGCCGAAGAGGGCCGCAGCGCGTTGTCGGCACCCGGCGGCGGAACCCGGGTGGGGGAGCGACTCACCGACCTGCCGCTGACCATGTACTCCGATCCATTTGCGACGGGTCTGCAGTGCGCGCCCTTCGTCGCGGCGGCGAGCGGCTCGGAAACGGTGTCGGTGTTCGACAACGGGATGGACATCGGGCGGGTGGACTGGATCCGTGACGGTGTCATCAACGCGCTGGCCTACCCGCGGGCCGCGGCCGCCGAGTTCGGGACGTCGGTGGCGGTCGCGGCCGACAACCTGCTGATGACCGGCGGCAGTGCCGAACTCGCCGATATGGTGGCGGCCACCGAACGCGGCCTGCTGCTGACCACGCTCTGGTACATCCGGACCGTCGACCCCACCACGCTGCTGCTGACCGGGCTGACCCGCGACGGCGTCTATCTGATCGAAGACGGCGAAGTCACCGCCGCGGTGAACAACTTCCGCTTCAACGAGAGCCCGCTGGATCTGCTGCGGCGCGCCACCGAGGCAGGCGTCGCCGAGCAGACGCTGCCCCGCGAGTGGGGCGACTGGGCGACTCGTGCGGTGATGCCGACGCTGCGAATCCCCGACTTCCACATGTCCTCGGTGAGCCAAGCGCAATAATCGGCAGATGGCCGATGATCTTGACGCAGTCGTCACCCAGCTGGTCGTGCAGTCCCCGGCTGACCAGCAGCGATTGGTGGGTTTGATCCGCGCGACGTGTGGTGCGACGTTGTCGCTGACGCCGCTGCCCGCGCAGGTGCCGGTGCGCGCGCCGGAGACCGACGCCGAGAAGGTGGTGGCCGAGTTCGCCGAGCAGTTCAGCGTCGATGTGTCGGCGATCTCCGATCGCCAGCGGGAGTCGCTGACCACGGCGCTGGGCGCGGGGACGTTCGGTGCCGTTGCGCAGATGTTCTTCGCCGACTTCCTGCCGCGGGTGCGCAGCGGGCTGGAGGTGCTGGGTTTGCCGGTGGGCTGGGTGCCCGAGAATCCGGTGTGGGACCCGAACATCGACGCCGCCGATGTGTTGTTCAACCAGCTGTTGCCCGGAGTGGCGAAGCTCAAGTCGCTGGACCCGGTGACCACCGAGGTGGTGCGGCTGCGTGGGGCGGTCGCGCACAACTGCCGGCTGTGCAAATCCCTGCGCGAGGGCACCGCATTGGATGCCGGCGGTAGTGAGTCGATGTACGGCGACATCGAGCACTTCGAGTCTTCCGAGCTGCTGAGCGATGCGCACAAGGCGGCGCTGCGCTACGCCGATGCGCTGATCTGGTCACCGGCGCGGATCAGCCCGGCGGTGGCTTCCGGTGTGCGGGAGCACTTCTCGCACGAGCAGGCCCGCGAGCTGACGTTGGACGTGATGCGCAACGCCAGCAACAAGATCGCGGTGTCGCTGAAGGCCGACCAGGCCCGTGTCGCCGAGGGCACCGACCGCTACGTCATCGATGCGGACGGCCAGACGGTCTTCGCCGAGCTCTAATCCGGCTTCTGGTCGTATTCCTCGACGCGCCAGACACCGTCGGCCCGGCTGAGCTTGTTCCAGCACGCGGTGCGCTGCGGGGCGTCGGTCAAGGTGGTGTCGATCTGGCTGAGCAGTGCCCGGTTGAAGGCGTCGTGCGAGACGAGAACCAAAGGGCCGCCGTCGTGTTCGTCGACCAGGGCGGTGAAGGCGGCCAGTGCCCGTTGCCGGACCGCCTCCAGTGGTTCGACACCCGGTGCGTTGTCGATGCTGCCGTAGCGGGCGATCACCTCGGCGCGCTTGGCGCCGGTGTGCGGGCCGTAGTCGCGGTCGTTGAGCCGGATGTCGATTGCCGCCGGTACGCCGGCGGCGTCTGCGATCGATTGCGCAGTGACGACCGCCCGCTGCAACGGACTGCTGATCACTGCTGTCGGTCGGTTGGAGGCCAGCGCAGCGGCCAGCTTCTGCGCCTCGACAACACCGACCTCGTCGAGTGGCGGGTCGCTCAATCCGCGCATGCGGTCCTCGGCGTTGAACGCCGTGCGGCCGTGTCGTGCCAGATACACTGTGGTCACTGGCATCCCGTCGCTCCTTAGATGATGCGGTCCTGGGCTTGCGACAGCGCTCGCAGAGCGGCGTCGACGTCGTCGTCGGTGGTGGCCCACGAACACACGAACCTTACCGCCGGCTTGTGCGGGTCGGGAGTGTGGACGGCGAAGTGCTCGCGCACGGCGGCCAGGGCCTCGGCCGGGAGGTCGACGAACACCTCGTTGGCTTCGGTCGGTGTGCTCAGGTGCAGGCCGAGGTGGGTGATGCCGGTGCTGAGGCGGGCGGCCATGGAATTGGCATGGGCGGCGGCGTCGAGCCAGGTGCCGTCGGCGAGCATGGCATCGAATTGCGCTGAGACGTAACGGTGTTTGCTCGCCAGATGGCCGATCTGCTTCTGGACGAATTCGATGCCGGCGAAGTGTTCAGGGCGGCGGACCAGGATGGCGTCGCCGAACAGCATACCGCTCTTGGTGCCGCCGATGGTGACGATGTCGGCGTCGCCGACGGCCTGGGCCGGTGGGACATCAAGGGCGGCAACTGCATTGGCGACGCGGGAGCCGTCAACGTGCACCAGCAGATCGAGATCGTGGGCGTGGTCGATGAATTCGGCGATGGCGTCGGGTTGCCACAGCCGGCCGTTCTCGGTGGACTGGGTGATGGTGACGATGCGCGGCTGGGAGTGGTGGACGTCGCCGCGACGGGTGATGCGGTGGGTGAGCAGGGCGGGGTCGATGATGCCGTCGTCGCTGGGCAGCGCGAGCAGGCTCGCGCCGGAGACGAGGGTGGGGCCGCCGGCCTCGTCGAGCAGGCTGTGGGCGATATCGCTGCAGAGGATCTCGTGAAAGGGCCGGACGGCGGAGGCCAGCGCGATGATGTTGGCCCCGGTGCCGGTGAACGCGAAGAGGACGTCGGCGCCGGGGGAGTCGAAGGTCTCCTTGACCCGCTCGATGGCGCGCTCGGTGATCGGGTCGTCGCCGTAGGACGTCGTGGTGCCGTCATTGGCGGTCAGGATCGCGTCGAGGGCCTTCGGGTGTGCGGGGGCGGCGTTGTCGGAGGCGAAAGCGCTGGACACGGCGGGCACCCTGTCCATGATGTCACTTGCGCCACGTGGAATCATGGTGGCCGCGACAAGCGCGCTAGGGGCGGTAGCTCAGTTGGTTAGAGCCGGGGACTCATAATCCCTTGGTCGCGGGTTCGAGCCCCGCCCGCCCTACTTCAGAGCTGTGTTCTCACGCTCATCGGCGTGGCGGTCGTCTTGCTGTGCTGTTCGTCTTGCCACATACCCCAGGGAAGAATTCATCCGACATCGCGGGTTGTTCCAACACATCACCCACGAACAGGAACGAGGCGTCAACGATGACCGCAGAACTCCCCGACAAGGCCCTCGAACTGCGCTCGCTGGTGACCTCGGCAGGCACCCTCGAACTCTCGTTGCACGAGGTGCCAGTCCCGACCCCCAACGGCAACGAAGTGCTGGTCCGCATCGAGGCCGCGCCGATCAACCCCTCCGACCTGGGTCTGCTGGTCGCAAGCGCCGACATGTCCACAGCGACCGTGAGCGGCACGAAGGACCGGCCCGTCGTCACCGCCCCGATCGACACACCGCAAGCGTTCAGGGCTCGCCTCGATCAGTCCCTTCCGGTTGGCAACGAGGGCGCGGGCACCGTAGTGGCCGCCGGGGTGTCCGAAGCGGCCCAAGCACTGCTCGGTAAGACGGTCGGCATCGCCGGTGGCGCGATGTATTCGCAATACCGGGCCGTTGACGCCAGAGCATGTCTGGTCCTGCCCGACGGCGCCACCGCCCGCGACGGTGCGTCATCATTCGTCAACCCGCTGACGGCCCTCGGAATGACGGAAACCATGCGCCGCGAAGGACATTCAGCCCTCGTGCACACCGCCGCGGCATCGAACCTCGGGCAGATGCTGGTCAAGCTCTGCGGCAAGGACGGCATCCCACTGGTCAATATCGTCCGCAAACCCGAACAAGAAGAACTGCTGAAGAAACTCGGCGCAGAGCATGTCCTCAACTCGACGTCACCGAGTTTCGCACGCGACCTCGTCGAGGCCCTCACGGCAACCAGAGCCACCCTGGCCTTCGACGCCACCGGCGGCGGCACGCTCGCCAGCGACATCCTCAACGCCATGGAAGAGGCGGCCAATGCCACCGCCGCCGAATACTCCCGATACGGCTCGAACGTCCACAAACAGGTCTATATCTACGGCGCACTCGACACCAGCCCCACCGTCCTCACCAGGAACTTCGGCATGGCGTGGGGCATCGGCGGCTGGCTGCTGACCCCGTTCCTCGCCACCGCCGGGGCCGAGACCATCGCGCGGCTGCGCGCCCGGGTCGCCGCCGAACTCACCACCACCTTCGCGAGCAACTACACCCGCGAGGTGTCGCTGGCCGGCATGCTCCAACCCGACGCCTTCAACGAATACGTGAAGCGGGCCACCGGGGAGAAGTTCCTCGTCACCCCGCAGGATGAATAAGTGATCAGCGCGCACACCGTCGAATGGCATCTCCGCAAGGTCTTCGCCAAGCTCGGCATCACGTCACGCAGGCAGTTGCGCCGTGCCGCGGTGGCCGGGTAGTCATCGATCCGGCAGGAAACAGGGCGTTTCGCCCACCTCGTCGTTTACGCTCACTCTGGCCCTCCAGAAGGGGGTGGCCAGAATGGAGCGCGCCGTTATGAGTCCTGTCAGCACGCGAGCAATCGTCCGAGTCACGGCGGCCGCCGCGGTGCTCGGATTGGTCGTGGCCGGTTGCGGTAAGGATGAGGAGAAGTCGACCTCCACGTCGACGAGCACCTCGACCTCGACGTCGACGAGCACGTCGACGGAGACCACCACCAGCGCTGCGGCTTCGACGCCCGCGGCTGCGGCCAACTACGAGTCGCTGCTGATCAAGGCCGCGGACATTCCGCAGGTCGGAGAGGCACCGTGGACCGGCGATGCGCCGAAGACCACCCTGGACCCCGCGCCGCCGGATGTCACCCAGACCTTCTCGTCGGGCACCAACGCCATCAACGTCTCGATCATCATCACCGCCGACGCCGCACAGGCCGCCACGGCATTGACCGGCGCCGCCAACAGCGTGCCGTCCCAGGTGACCGGCACCGCCGAGCCGCTGCCGGGGGTCACCCCCGACGCGACCGTCACCATCGGCACCTCGCCGGACGGCAAGTCCGCCATGGCGGCACTGCTGTTCACCGTCGACCGGACCGTCGCGGTGATCGTGTTCGGTAGCGCCCCCGGCGATCTCAACCCGGTGCCGAAGGACTACGCCGAGGCCGTCGGCAAGGCCCAGGTCGCACAGATCGAGTCGGCTCTGCCCGAACTGAAGTAGTAAGTCTGACGACGAAGGCCAGGGGCTTTGCGCCCCTGGCCTTTTCGTGTCTAGGCGCTCAGCGAGTGTGCAGTCTGATCCGCGGGTAGCGGCGTGTTGCGTATGAAACTGCACACTCGTGGAAGAGCTAGATCCCCGACTTCGACGGCCCCCGGAACCGGCGGAACCGCGCATTCAAGCTCGGTGGCAACGCCTGGCTCAGGGGTGGGTGAGGCGTCACGGGGATCGGCATCGTCCGGTCCTTGGCCCGAACGACAACTGGCACGTCAAGCATGTTGCCGAGGACGCGAATCTCGCGCTTGGCCTGTTCCCGGGCAATGAACAACAGGTCGAGCGGATACCAGAGCCCGACCCACGCCACGACCAGGAACACCCCGTTCCCGAGCAGCCCCTCGACGACGTCGCCCATGATGGGTCGGGTGAAGGCGTACGACAGCGCGATGCCGATCATGAACAGCAGCGAGCCGCTGAACAGCGCCCGCTTGCCCTGCCGCCAGATCAGGTTGTGTTCGCGGATGGCCCGGCGCATGCGCAGCTGGCAGTAACGGCGCACGGCCAAGACGACGGCTGCAGCCGTTTCCTCGCGGACCTCATCGGCGACGTTCAGCACGATGCGCTGCTCGGGCATGATCCGCCGCTGCGCCAGGAACCGTTCCACCAGTTCGTCCATCCCGCTGTCGATGCGATGCGCACCGGATATCAGATCGCGCGGATCGACCGAGAACAGCTCGTCGATGGAGTCGAGCTCGATCACCACATCGGTGGGAGGAACGCGCGTGCTTGGCAGCTTCATCGCGCACCTCCCGCCGGGCTCCCACCGCCCTGTGGCGAATAGTACGACCGACGAGCCCGGCAACCGGGCGGATTAGACGGTTGCGGGTACCCGCTCCCGCGCCGCCGAGCTGCGCATCTCGGCCCGCAACGAGGTGAAGTCCGAAATCGTCTTGGCCGCAACGGTGGCCACCGGGCGGGCGTTGCGGCTCGTCGCCTCCGTCTTCGACACCATGATCACGCTGTCGATGTAGGGCTGGATCGTGGTGGCGTTCTGCACGGTCGCCACAATGACGAGCTGGAAGCCGAACTTGCGGAACGCCTGCAGCGCCTGCTGGGCGAACTGCGGATCGGATTTGGAGAACGCCTCGTCGAGCATCAGCTGGGCGAAAACCGGCTTGTTGTCCGAACTCTCGGGGTTGGCCAGGTTGAAGCTCAATGCCCCGGCCAGGCAGAAGGCCATCAGCTTCTCCTGTTCGCCACCGGAGTTGTCGCCGGCATTGCTGTGCGTGCGGATCAGCTCCTCGGTGCGGACGTCCCACTCCGCGCAGTCGAAGGTGAACCGGTTGCGGACATCCAGCGCGTCACGCGTCCACGCCTTGTCCTCTGGTGCGGTCGACGCCAGCCTGTTGCGCAGCCGGAGAATGTCGGCGTACTGATCGAGAATCGCCTGCTTGTCACCCAAGCCGACCTCGGCAATGCGCCGGGAGATCGCGCGCACGATCTCGGTCAGCTCGGCGACCGCGGTCAGGCTGCGGGGCGTCGCGCGCAGGGTCAACCGGGTGCCGTTATTGAACTCGACGGCACCCAGACCGGTGTTCACCCGGTCGATCTGCTCACTGATCCGACGGGCCTCCTGCTCGGCCACCCGGTGCAGGGTGAGGATCGCGTCGGGTGCCTGTTCGGTGACCAACCGCATCATTCGCTCGTAGGCCTCGGGCAGCTCCCGCTCGTCGATGTGCCGGCACAGCGCGACATAGTCGTGCACCCGCTCGTCGAAAACTTCGCTGTCGTTGGGGATAGCGTCGGGGAATGCAGTGTCGAAGGTGTTGAGGATGCGCGCGAGCTCGTCGTAAGAGCGCCTGCGACTTTCCCGCAGCTGCTCGCGTTCCCTGCGGATCGTGTTGAAGACCGCCTCGCGGTGCGGCTCGGGATTGAGCACCTCCAGCGACACCGGCACGTCGGCTGCGTAGCGATTCAGCAGCTCGGTCAGCGGCTCCGACACGAATGGGGGAGCCAGCCGGTCCTGGAGATCGAGCAGCTGGGTGCGCCGGGCGTCCAGATCGTCGCGGCGGGTCTGGATCGCGCCGCGGCGCGTCATCAAGGTCTGGATGTCCTCCCATACCTCGTCGGCGCGGGCGTTGAGTGCCTCGATGTCGGGATTGTCGGCCAGCAGCAGTTCGTACTGCTCGCGCAGCCGATCGGCATGCCCGTCGGCGGTTTCGCTGTCGACCTGATTCCACTGCGGGAACTGGTCGCAGATCGCCTTGCACGCCGCGGACCGATCCCGCCACTGCTGCCGTTTAGCCGCAATCTCATCCGCGGCCCGCCGCGCCTGCTGGTAGGCCTCCTCGGCATTGGCCAGATCGACCGTCAGCGCGTCGATCTTGGCGGCGACCTCACCTTGGAAGATGTAGTCGGACTGCCGCAGCGGACGCCGGTCGTCCTTGATGGCCAGCCGGTCGGAATCCTTGTACAGCCCGGCGTCGGTCACTGCGCGCCGGAAGCGGGCGAACACATCCGGGGTGTCCACGCAGATGTGGTCGCCGGCCGTGGCGATGACATCGGCGGCCTCGGCCGCGCAGGGGTGAGCCGGATCGACCAGGAACAGCTTGCCGGCCAACGTATTCGGGTCGGCTTCGACCGGGTCCGCGCCGACGAGCGAGGCCCGTACATGATGCAGCTGCAGCCGGCCGCCCATGTTCGTCTCGTTGACGAACCGCAGCACCGCCGCATACTGCTCGTCGGGGACCAGCAGCCGCAAGCCGACGCCCCGCAGCACCTTCTCCACGGCGACCCGCCACCGGCTCTGATCGGGCCGAAGGTCCATCAGTTCGGCGATGTAGGGCAGCTCGCCGGGGTCGATTCCGACCGCGGCGCAAATGTGTTCACGCATGGTGATCGCGAACTCGGGCAGGGCCGAGCCGACCTGTTCGACGCGTTTGAGTTCCTTGGCCGCATCGTCACGGGCGATCCGTGCGGCCTTCTGCGCGTATTCGGCGTCGGTGGAGGCCTCCCGGCCCCGGTCCAGTTTGGCCAGCAGTTCGGTCACCTGCGTGCTGAGTTCCTCACGCAGATTCCAGAACTCGTCGGCGGTGTCCGGGACCTCGATGTCCTGTGCGTTCAACATCGACTCGTAGGCGGCGCGCCGCCGCTCCACCTGCTCGGCCTGCGCCTCGGCGCCGGCAACCTGCGACTGCAACGGGCCCAGGTTGGCGCTCGATCCGCTGATCTGCGCGTTGAGTGAATCGCCTTCGGCCTTGGCGAGATTCAGCTGCCGGGTGACGTCCTCGTACTCGTTGCCCAGCTGGTCGATGGTGGTGTCCAGCGACGCGATCTGCGGGGCGCACTGCGCCAGCCGGACATGGTCGGTGTAGGCCCGCACCATCGGCTGGTCGACCAGGTCGATGATGCCCAGGTCGGAAGACTCCGAGGCGTAGCGCTGCTGGATCTTCTCGATGTCGCCGAGGATCTTGCGCTTACGCTGGGCGACGGCCAGCAGCTCGCGGGCCTCCACCAGGGGGTCGATCTGCTTGAGTGCGTCGGGCAACCGGGTCAGGCTGCTTGGCTCGTCGAGCATGAATTCCCGGACGAACTGTTCCAGCCCGCCAACGCTTTTCAGCGACTTGGCCTTACCGAGCAGCTGCTGGGCGGCGTCGGAGGCGCGGATGCCAATCGTGGCGTACAGCTGTGCCAGGTACTGCGATTCCACCTTGGTGGAGAACCGCCACTCTCCCTCCTTGAATACGCTGGAATCGAAACGTCCTGCCGCCCAACGGTTGCAGACGTCCTCGATGTCGCGCTCACCGTCGGCCAGCACGAAGCGGCTCGACGAATCCGAGCGGGACTCGCCGGTCAGCCATTTCAGCACCAGGCCGGTGACCGTGCGTCCGGTGTTGGAGGTGTAGCTGACCGCGATGGCCGACCACGCGGTGCCCTCCCCGCGCAGGTACATCACCTTGCTGGTGCCGCCGTCGCTGCGCTGCCCCCACGCTCCACGGACGTACTTGTCGACGGTGCGCCGGCCGGCGCTGGAACCGGCGGCAGTGTTGTCGCCGGAGGCGTTGAAGTTCCGCCGGTTGAACGGCAGGAAACCGAGCGAGATCGCGTCGAGCAGCGACGATTTCCCGCTGCCGGAGGCGCCGGCGATCAGTGCGCCGCCCTCGCTGAACGGGATGTCGTGATACCCGTCGAACACACCCCAGTTGATGACCTGCAGTCGCGACAAGTGGAACTGTTCAGCCATCAAGCTGGTTCTCCTGGTCCTCGCGCTCCGGTGCGCCGCCGCCGGACAGCAGCAGTTCGAACTGCTGCTGCAACTCGGCGATCACCGAAGCGGTCATCACGGCGTTGATCACCGGGCTGACGGTGTAGCTGTCTTCGTCGTCGCGGGTCTTGCGCAGGATCTCCAGCCCGGCCAGGCGCGCGATGGCGGCGTCGATGCGGGCAGTGAAGGTGACGGTGTCGCGGTCGACATCGTTGAGCACCCCGGAGAACAGCCCGTGGATCTCGTCGCGGCTGATCAGCACCGCCTGCCCGCCCGCTGCGCGCGTCATCTGTGCCAGGTGCAGAGCCAGGATGGAGTCGTAGGTGCCCAGCGGCTCGCGGCGCAAAAGCTTGACGCCTCTGGCGGATTCGTAGCGAGCCTGCTCGATGAAGGCGATGTCGGTGCCGTCCACGATGCGCAGCATGAGGTCGAGCTCGGAGAGCCGCACCGACAGCTGCGCACGGTATTCGAGCACCCAGCTGTAGAGGTCCTGGTCGGCCTCGGCGCTGATGTAGCGGCGAGTCAGCAGCTGCTGCAAGGCCCAGCAGGCGCGGTCGGGCAGCTCGCTGACATCGCCATCGAAGCGCGGCCGGCGTTGGTGCGGGGTGCGGGCGGTTTGATCGACCTGGGGCAGCGCGGAGAAGGCTGTGAGATCGACATCGGAAATGTCCGTCATGCGCTGGCTCCCAACAGGCTGGAGATCGGTTCGGTGAACACCAGGTGTGGAACCTCCATCTCGCGGTCGCGGCCGTCCAGCGACTGGAACCGCACGGTGACCGACTCGGCCGACGCTGCCGCATCCGGCTGTTTGAGCGCCCAGGACCACAACACGATGACATGACCCAGATAAGCTCCGTGCCCTTGGGCGGACAACATCTCCAGCGCGTCGGGCAGCGACAGCCGTCCGCCGCCGTCGATCGCGGTGTTGATCATTTCCGACATCGCCGGTGCGTCGACCTGAGTGGTGAGCGCGGCGAAGCTGGACAGGTCGAGCTCGCCTTCAGAAGCCTGAGCCGGCTTGGGCGGCGTGAGATCACCGATCCGGAAGCTCAGTGCGCCAACCGAACTGATGGTGTGCCGGGCCAGCGGGAGTTCGATGTCGAGGCGCGAGTCGGTCAGCGAGCTCTTGAGCAGAGCGCGGGCCGCGCCGATCGCATCGCCCAGCTGACGGGCCACGCCGCGGCTCTGCTCCAAGGTCCCGAACGCGGTGAACCGCTTGACCCGCTGAGCGCAGCGTTGCTGGATGCGCTCCACCTCGTCGATCTGCTGGCCGACGAGCTCGAAGAAGCCGGCCATCACCTTGCGCAGCGCGGGGTCCAGGGCGGGCAGGGCGTGGGCGACGGCAAGAACGTCGGCCTCGAACTCGGCGCGCTGGTCGGGATCGTTGATCATCCGCAGGAAAGCGCGGTGCGAGTCGCGGCCCTGCGAGTCCCACGCGGCCTGGTAGTCGGTGTACATCTGCCGCTGCCGGTCGCGGTACTCCACGTTGGAGTCGATCGGCTCGTCCAGGGCGGCGGTGGCCCGCTCGATCATCGTCCCGTACTGGCCGATGTCGGTGATCAGCCGTTCCATCTGCAGGGCGATGGCGTGGGCTTCGTCGTACATGTCGGTCATGTCGACGTCGGCGGAGCGGTCGCCGAGGTCCTCACCGCGTTCCAGCGCGTCCAGTTCGGCCTGCAACGCGTCGATCTCGGCCCGGATGCCGGCGCGGATGCGGACCGGGTCGTTGCCGACGCGCAGGGCGATCTGCTTGAGGCGGGCGGCGATGCCGTTGATCGACCCGCCGGTGGCGATGGTGTCCTGGCGGCGCAGGCCGCGCAGGAAGTCCAGGGCACGACGTGCGTCCTGGGTCAGGTAGCAGAGGTTGCGCTCGACGCCGCTGCGCTGATCGGCCACCCGGTGCAGCCAGCCCTGGCTCGCCCAGCTCTTGATCAGGCCCAGGCCGGACTGTTCGCCGCCGGGCCGGCTCAGGTCGTCGAGGTCGCGTTCCAGGCGCACCACCAGTTCGGTCTCACCGATCACGCCTTCGCTGAGGTGGCGCTCCATCAGGGTGGCGTAACCGCCCAGGTTGAGTGTGGCCAGCAGCCGGATCGTGGGGGAGCCCTGGATGTCGCGATTGATTTCGAGGAGGTCAGCGGCCGACAAGGTGATGTCGTCGTCCACGCCGTTTCCCCCTCGATGTAGTTGGTCGGACGGTCCAAGATAAGTGATCGCGGGGACATCGGACGACGCGCGTGCGGGGGTGTCGTGAGCTGGTTGAGAAACGTCTGCCCCAAGTGTCTCAGGAGTCCGCTTGAGTCACCCTGGCCCCACTCTGGTCAGTCGGTGAAGTCGATCCGCACGCTGATCGGGTCAGTTTGCAGTGCCTTGATCGTGGCGGTCACGAGAGGTGACAACATCGGGGACGTAGCAAAGGTCCGTGCGCGCGCGCCCGGGTCGTCGTCGGGAACGAAACGTGCTGTACCGCTTCGCCATCGATCGCCCTGCCAGATGCGGACGTTGGGGTCGTCGGCAACATTGAGCGCCCACCCGGACCGGCGCCCGTGCTGGGAGATCACCCACGCTCCGGTTCCGTCGAAGCGAGCCGACACGGGCACCGGCCGCCAGCGGCCCGTCTTGCGGCCCATTGTCTGCAATTCTGTGGCGAACGTGGTGCGCAGCCCGAGGCGACCGAGCAGTGCCACGGCCGGATTGGCGACGTAGCGGCCGACGAAGCGCTCGCGGCGAAACTTTCGCAGTGTCTTATTGGCCGTGCTCATGATGGTGTCCTCTCTCGATCGAGTAGACCGATCGATCTACTATGATGTGACAATAGTAGACTGATTGGTATAGTGCAACGGACGGAGGGCGTAGATGTCTGCTCGGCAACGCTTGATCGAGACCACGGTCGCGCTCGTGCGCCGGCGCGGAGTGGGCAGCGCGAGCGTCTCGCAGATTCTGGAGAACAGTGGTCTGGCGCGCCGGACCCTTTACTTGAACTTCCCCGATGGAAAACCCGAATTGATAGCCGCGGCAACCGAATCCGCCGCGGCTGAGTTTACCTCGATGCTTGAAGAGATGGTCGCCGAAGGTGATCCGATCGCCTCCGTCGATGCGTTCGTGCGGGCGTGGGAGGGCGCCCTTGCCGAGGGCGATTTCTGCGCCGGATGTCCGATGGTTGCTGCCACCTTGGGCAGTGCGGAGGCGCCTGCGGCCGCCCGGGCCGCGGCGAGTGCCTTCGCGGAGTGGATACGGCTCATCGCCGGTCCACTCGAACGGGCCGGACTCGGGCCGGAGTCTGCCGAGGATCTCGCCACCACCGTCGTCGCGACGATCGAAGGCGCCGTGATCATGTCGATCGCGGCTCGCTCGCCGATCCCGTTGCAGCGTGCCGGCCGTGATCTGGCCGTGCTGATCGAGGCGAAGCTGGCGGGACCTACCTGAGCAAGGCGCCGTGCGGCCGCTCGGCCAGCGGCCTGCGCCGCACGATCCTCGGCCACCAGAACCACGGTCCCATCAGCGCGGCGATCGACGGTGTCATGAATGCCCGCACCACGAGCGTGTCGAACAGCAGGCCGAGTCCGATCGTCGTCCCGACCTGGGCCACCACGATCATGCTGGACAGTGACATCGCCATCATCGTGAACGCGAACACCAGACCGGCCGCGGTCACCACCGAACCGCTGCCACCCATCGCGCGGATGATGCCGGTGTTGATTCCGGCCGGTATCTCCTCTTTCATCCGGGCGACTAGGAGCAGGTTGTAATCAGCACCGACCGCCAACAAGATGATGACCGCCATCGCGATCACGACGAATTGCAAAGGCATCCCGAGGATGTGCTGCCACAGCAGAATCGACAACCCGAACGACGTTCCCAGGGACAGCACGACGGTGCCGACGATCACCGCTGCCGCGACCAGGCTGCGGGTGATCAGCAGCATGATGATGAAGATCAGCGAGAGCGCCGCCAGTCCGGCGATCCGCAGGTCGTAGGAGTTGCCGTCCTGCATGTCTTTGAAGGCCGACGCCGTGCCGCCCAGATAGACCTTCGAGCCTTCCAGCGGCGTGCCCTTGATGGCCTCGAAGACCGCGGCCTTGATCGCGTCGATACGGCTCATGCCCGCCTCCGACATCGGGTCGTCCTCGTGGGAGATCACGAACCGGGCCGCGCGGCCGTCGGGGGAGATGAAGTTCTTCATACCCCGCTTGATGACGTCGTTGTCGAAGATCTCCGGCGGGGCGTAGAACGTGTCGTCGTTGAACGAGTCGTTGAATGCCGCAGCCATGGCCGAGGAGTCCTCGTTCAACGCCGCCATCTGATCCTGCATCCCGGACTGGCTGGCCTGTAGCGTCAGCATCATGATCCGCATCCGCTTCATCGACTCGATCGTCGGCTCCATCAGCGAAACCATTTGCGGCATAATGGAATCAAGCTGATGAAGGTCCGGCAGCAGCTTCTGGATGTCGTCGCTCATGGTGTCGACCCCGTCGAGAGAGTCGAAGGTCGACCGAACCGCCCAGCACAGCGGAATGTTGTAGCAGTGCGGTTCCCAGTACAGGTAGTTGCGGATCGGGCGGAAGAAGTCGTCGAAGTCGGCGATGTGGTTGCGCAACTCCGCGATGTCCAATGCCATTTCGTCGGTCTTGCTCACCAACCCGTGCATGGTGCCGCTCAGCTGCTCCATCAAGGTGATCATCTGCGTCATCGTGTTGATGGTCTTCTGCATGTCCTCGCCTTGCACCAGCATGTCGGCCATTCGGTCCTGCATGTAGGAGCGGTTCATCGTCTGCAGTGAGCCGCTGATGCTCATCTGGGCCGGAATTGTGCTGTATTTCAGCGGCTTCCCGTCAGGACGGGTGATGGACTGGACACGGCCGATGCCGGGCACTTTGGTGACCGCCTTGGTGATCCGGTCGATCACCAGGAAATCGGCCGAGTTTCGCAGGTCCTGGTTGGTCTCGATGAGCAGCATCTCGGGATTCATCCGGGCGGCGGGAAAGTGGCGCGCCGCCGCCGCGAGTCCCTGGTTGGCGGGCATGTCGGCTGGCAGATACTTGGCGTCGTCGTAATTGGGCTGGTAGCCGGGGATGGCGACCAGGCCGATCAGTGCGATCATGACCGTCGCGAACAGAACACCCGCGGGCCAGCGCACCACAAGTGCACCCAGCTTGCGCCAGAACCGAATCCGCATGGCCCGCTTGGGCTCCAGCAGCCCGAAGCGGCTGGCCACCGTGACGATGGCCGGGCCGAGCGTGAGCGCCGAGACCACCGCCACCACCATGCCGATGGCCAGTGGGACGCCCAGCGTACTGAAGTAGGGCAGCCGGGTGAAGGACAGGCAAAAGGTCGCGCCGGCGATCGTCATGCCGGAGGCCAGCACCACATGGCTGGTGCCACGAAACATCGTGTAATAGGCCGACTCTCGGTCCTGGCCACCGGCGCGGGCTTCTTGGTAACGGCCGATGAGAAAGATCGCGTAGTCAGTGGTGGCGGCGAGCGCAAGTGGCACCAGGATCTGCGTGACGAACGTCGTCAAGCCGATCACGTTGTGCCAGGCCAAGAATGCGACGACGCCCTGCGTCACCGACAGGCCCATGACGAGGATCACCAGGACCAGCCCGACGGTGACGACCGAGCGGTAGAAGAACAGCAACATGAAGATGATCACCGCGACGGTGGCGATCTTGACCACCTGGATGCTCTTGGCGCCCTCCAGTAACTGGTCGGCCTGCATGGCCGAGCCCCCGGTCACGTAGGCCTTGACGCCCGGCGGTGCGGGCAGTCCCTTGACGATCTGCTGGACCGCTGCGACGGACTCGTTTCCGAGCGACTCACCCATGTTGCCGCCGAGGGCGACCTGTACGTAGACCGCTTTCCCGTCGGCGCTGAGCGCGCCGGCCTCGGTGAGCGGATCACCCCAGAAGTCCTGGACGTGCTTGACGTGGATGGGGTCGGCCCGAAGCTTGGCGACCAAGTCGTTGTAGTAACGGCGCGCGTCCTCGCCGAGGGGGTTGTCGCCCTCCAGGACGATCATCGCCGCGCTGTCGGTGCTGGATTCCTCGAAGACCTTGCCCGAGCGCATCATCGCGATCACCGCCGGAGCGTCCTTGGGCGACACCGACACCGCGCGTTCCTGGCCGACGACGTCGAGCGACGGGACAAACACGGTGAGGATGCCGATGAGGACGAGCCAGCCCAGGATGATCGGGATCGCCAACCGGCGAATCCAGGTGGCCACCCCCGATCGCGGCGGCTGACCAGCGGAGACCTCATCCCGCCTGTGCGGCGCCTCGGTATCAGTCCCCACGGCGACAGTCATAGCAGATCGCGATGCGTCCGGGGGGACGTCGATCAGATCCGGATCAGCGGAGCAGCTCGCCGTGCGGTCGCGTGGACAGCGGCTTGGGCCGCACGATCTTCGGCCACCAGAACCAGGGACCCATCATTGCGGCGATCGCCGGTGTCATGAATGCCCGCACCACCAGGGTGTCGAACAGCAGGCCCAGTCCGATCGTCGTGCCCACCTGGGCGACCACGACCATGGCGCTGACCGACATCGAGATCATCGTGAACGCGAACACCAGGCCGGCCGCGGTCACCACCGAACCGCTGCCGCCCATCGCGCGGATGATGCCGGTGTTGATGCCCGCCGGTATTTCTTCCTTCATTCGTGCGACCAGGAGCAGGTTGTAGTCGGCGCCCACCGCCAACAGAATGATGACCGCCATCGCCATCACCATGAACTGCAGCTCCATGCCCAGGATGTGTTGCCACAGCAGCACTGAGAGTCCGAAGGACGCACCGAGCGAGAGCACCACGGTGCCGACGATCACCGCCGCCGCAACGATACTTCGGGTGATCAGCAACATGATGATGAAGATCAGCGACAGCGCGGCCACGCCGGCGATCAACAGGTCGTACTCGTTGCCTTCCTGCATGTCCTTGAACGTCGACGCGGTGCCGCCCAGATAGACCTTCGAGCCTTCCAGCGGCGTGCCCTTGATGGCCTCGAAGACCGCGGCCTTGATCGCGTCGATTCGGTCGATGCCGTCGGCCGAAAGCGGGTCTTCCTCATGGGAGATGATGAACCGCGCCGCGTGGCCATTGGGGGAGATGAAATTCTTTATGCCGCGCTTGAATTCGTCGTTGTCGAAGATCTCCGGCGGCAAGTAGAACGTGTCGTCGTTGAGCGCGTCGTTGAACGCGGAAGCCATTGCCGATTGGTTTTCGCTCAACGCGGCCTGCTGATCCTGCTGGCCGGCCTGGGTGGCCTGCTGGGTCAGCATCATGATCCGCATCCGCTTCATCGACTCGATCGACGACTTCATCAGCGGAACCATCTGGGGCATAATGGCATCCAGCCGGTGCATGTCCGGCAGCAGCTCCTGGATGTCGTCGACCATGGTGTCGACCCCGTCCAGCGTGTCGAACACCGAACGCGTCGACCAGCACAGCGGAATGTTGTAGCAATGCGGTTCCCAGTACAGGTAATTGCGGATCGGACGGAAGAAGTCGTCGAACTCGGAGATGTGGTTGCGGAGCTCGGCGATGTCGAGATACATCTCGTCCATCTTGGTCACCATGTCGTGCATGGTGCCGGTCATCTTCTCCATCAAGTTGATCATCTGCGTCATCGTGTTGATGGTGTCTTGCATCTGCTCGCCCTGGACCAGCATGTCGGCCATGCGGTCCTGCATGTAGGAGCGGTTCATCGTCTGCCCGGTGCCGCCCATGGCGATCTGAGCGGGAATCGTGCTGTACTCCAACGGCTTTCCGGCCGGGCGGGTGATCGACTGGACCCGGCCGATGCCGGGGACCTTGGAGATGGCCTTGCTGATGCGCTCGATGATCAGGAAGTCCGATGAATTGCGCAGGTCCTGGTCGGTCTCGAGCAACAGCATTTCGGGGTTCATCCGGGCGATCGGAAAGTGCCGCTCCGCCGCCGCGAACCCCTCGTTGGCAGGCAGGTCGGCGGGCAGGTATTTGCGGTCGTTGTAGTTCGGCTGGTAGCCCGGCAGGGTGATCAGACCCACCAGCGCGATCATGATCGTCGCGAACAGGATGCCGGCCGGCCACCGCACCACGAGTGCGCCCAGCTTGCGCCAGAACCGGATCCGCATCGCCCGCTTGGGCTCCAGCAGGCCGAAGCGGCTGGCCACCGTGACGATCGCGGCGCCGAGCGTCAGCGCCGAAACCACCGCGACCACCATGCCCACCGCGAGGGGCACGCCCAGCGACTTGAAGTACGGCAACCGGGTGAAGGACAGGCAGAAGGTCGCGCCGGCGATCGTCATGCCCGAGGCCAGCACCACGTGCGCGGTGCCGTGATACATCGTGTAGTAGGCCGACTCTTTGTCTTCCCCGATCGAGCGGGCCTCTTGATATCGGCCGATCAGGAAGATCGCGTAGTCCGTCGTCGCGGCTATCGCCAATGTCACCAGTAGCTGGGTCGCAAATGGCGACAGACCGATGAGGTTGTGATAGCCCAGGAACGCCACAGCGCCGCGGGTCACTGTCAGACCCAGAATCAACATCACCAGAACCAGCCCGACGGTGACGATCGACCGGTAGAAGAACAGCAACATGATGACGATGACGGCGATGGTCGTGATCTCGATGATCCGGATGCTCTTGTCACCGGCGAGCTGCTGATCGGCCTGTAGGGCCGGACCACCGGTCACGAAGACCTTGACGCCCGGGGGTGGGGACAGGCCCTTGACGATCTTCTGGACCGCCTCGACCGAGTCGTTGCCGAGTGTCTCGCCCATGTTTCCGGCCAGGGCGACCTGTACGTAGACGGCCTTCTGGTCGGAGCTCAGCGCACCTGCCTCGGTGAGCGGATCACCCCAGAAGTCCTGAATGTGCTGCACATGGGTGGTGTCGGCCCGCAGCTTGGTGATCATGTCGAGGTAGAACTGGCGCGCGTCCTCGCCGAGGGGCTTGTCGCCCTCCAGGACGATCATCGCCGAGCTGTCGGAGTCGGACTCTTCGAAGACCTTGCCCGAGCGCATCATCGCGATCACCGACGGCGCGTCCTTGGGGGACATCGAGACGGCCTGCAGCTTGCCGACCTCTTCCAGCTGCGGAACGACCGAGTTCAGGACGATGATCAGGCCGATCCAGGCCAGGATGATCGGCACCGCCAGCCGGCGGATCCACTTGGCCACAAACGACCGCTGCGGCCGGTCGGCGCTGACCTCGCGCTCTACGGTCGGCGTGCTCACCAAGCCCCCTTGGCTCGACGTCCGGCAATTTACTTAGACAGTTTTACCAGACGCTGCGTCTTGTTTGTCAGGCGAGGTAATGGGGTTCTTCCGATCGCTGAGTGCAGCGGCGCCGCAGGCACTTGTCGGCACCGGACGGCAACTACGTCGTCAACGGCGTGTGGCCGCAGGCCAACGGCTACTTCTAGGTCACAGACTGCCGATGTCGTCGGGCACGTCGACGGCGTACTCGTGCAATGTCTCCAACGGGACGACCTCCAACGTCCGCTCGTGGGTGCAGGCCAGCACCACCGGCGCAGCATGCCCATCGGTGTGGGCGCGCAACCAGTTCAGTGCCGTGACGCACCACCGGTCGCCGGGCGTCAGGCCGGGGAACCGGTATTGCGGCATCGGAGTCGACAGGTCGTTGCCGATCGAACGCTGGTGTTCGAGGAAGTCGGCGGTCACCACCGCGCAGATGGTGTGCCGGCCGGCGTCCTCCGGGCCGGTCGAACAACACCCGTCGCGATAGAACCCGGTCATCGGGTCGGTACCGCAGGGTTCGAGGGGACCGCCGAGCACATTGCGATCAGCCATGTGACTCAGTATCACGTGAGGGGGGCCGCAATGAGGCTCGACCGCCATTCTCGTGTCGGCCACGCCGACGCCAGCCACGGTAACCGCGGTGGGCGGCGAATGCTCCGATGATCGCGGTGATGCACCAGATCGCGACGGCGACGTAGGCAAGCGGCGAGGACAGATCCGAGATCGACGCCCCCAACGCGGTGTACACGAACGCCCGCGGTGCCGATCCGATGAAAGCGCCGATCGCCATCTGCCACAACGGCATTCCGAACGCGCCGAACGCGTAGGACGCCAGCGCGTCGGAGATGCCCGGCACGAACCGCTGACCCACGACCGCCCACAGGCCGCGGCGCTGGATCTGCCCGTCGATACGCGCCGACCAGTCCGGCCCGATCAGCAGCCGGGCGCTGTCCCGGCCGGCGCGCCGACCGAGCAGGGCGGCGATCATCGCCGTCGACACCGTCGACCCCAAGGTCACGAACGTGCCGAGCACCGGACCGAACAACACTCCGCTGCCGGCGGCCAAGAGCGGGCCGGGGACGAACACCGCGGCCAGCAGAGCCGAAGCCGCGAGATACACCAGGGGAGCCAGCGGCCCGGTCGAGGCCACCGCATCGCGGATCTGTTCCACGTCGATGATCCGGGACACCGCTACCAGGTAGAACAGGCCGAGCAGGAATGCGACAAACAGCGCGAGCCGCAGGATGTGAGGCCATCGGCGGGCAACCGCTGGATCGTTGTTTTCGGCCACCTAGTCTTTGTAGTGGACGATCTGGTGCCTTGTCGCCAGTAGTGTCCTGTACCGGCCCCAGATCTGTGCGGCCAGCTCGGCGCCGTCGATGTGGAAGTAGGTCTCAGCGAGACCGTGCCCGCGGGCAGCATCCGCCCGCGGCGCAGGAACACCCTCGGGTAGAACACATCGCCGAGCGCTGCGCCGGCCAGGTACTGCATGTCGTAGTCGCGCATCCACCGGACGGGTCCGAAAAGTGTTGTGTGCGCGATACTTTCGGGATCCGGCCCGGGTGCTGTTCGCGAACTTCGGGGTGTTCTGACCGCTGTGGGTGCCCGATTCCGTTATCGGTCAAGCTGATTGCCGTGACTCGTGACGCTCGGGACGGTCAGACCAGCGTGGCCTTCAGCGAGGTGAGGTCGGTCTTCATCAGCACGACGTTGTAGTTGCCCCACAGCGACATGTTCCAGTACAGGGTGCTCTCGTCGGGATCGCCGTTGCTGTCGACGAGTTTGCCGGTGCCCGACCACGGGTGGATCATCGGCGCGTACAGACCCGGGTACGTCGCCGAGGTCGCCACCGTGATCGGCGCCGACCACTGCCCGTTGGGCTCGTCGGCGTAGCGCAACTTGACGTTGTTGTTGCCGTCGCCGTACATCATCACGTACTTGCCGAGGTAGTCGTTGTACTGGACCGACATCTCGCTGACGTTGCCGCCGGTCTTGGCACCGAACAGTCCGCCGAGCATTCCACCCAACACGTTGGGGTTGTTGGCCCAGTCGATGATGGGCCCGAAAAGTCCTGCGGAACGGGTGGAATCGCCGACGATCGGGGTGGCCGCGACGGGCTTGCCGGTCACCCAGTCGTTGCCGTTCCAGTACTGGTACTTGGCGAGGTTGTTGACATCGTCGACGGCGACCCGGGACAGGTAGGCCGAGCCTGCGCGTCCCGACGGTGTGCCGAATGCGTAGAGGTACTGAGTCTCGCCCTCGGCGACCTGGTCGGCGGGCTGAAGGACGTAGGCCGCCTGCTGGAAGTTCTGGTTGCCCGGGACATACGGCTTGGTCGAGCCGAACCAGCTCGCCGAGCGGATGGTCGAGGGCACCAGCACCCACTTGTCGGTGTCCTGGTCGTACATCGAGATCGCCGAGTAGTTGGTGGTCCACCGGCCAGGGGTATCCCAGGACTTGACCGACATGTAGTTGACGTACTGCTCGTTGTTCAGCGAGATGGCGGAGGTGGGGATGACCGTCACCTCGGATCCGAAGAACGGGAACAGGACACCCGAATTCCGCGGGATGAATTGGTAGGCGTAGCCGGTTTGCAACAGGCTCAGGCCGTTGGTCAGGTTGTTGTCCTGGCTGAGCAGCAAGACGTTCGAACGCCAGTTGCCGGTCATGTTCGGCCCGCTGAAGGTGTCACCGAAGGCGAGCTGGATATTGCCGGTCAGACCGTTCTCCCACATGATCCCGAGATCGGTGCCCCAGATCCCGAACCCCTTGGTGTTGTTGGTCTGTGGCCAGCCGATGCCGGGGTAGGCGGTATTGGACTGGCCCGTCACCCACCCGACCGGATACGACGGGATCGTGGTGGGCGCCGCGGCGGTCACCACGGCAGCGGACGAGACGCTGGCTGCGGCCGTCGGTGTGATCTCGCGCCGGCCCGATGTTGCGAGCCCGGTACCGACCAGGTTGAGGCCGACCGCAGACAGCAGCCGGTTCGCCGCCCGTGCCGGGCTGGGCTTGACCGCGGCCGCGACAGCCTTGGTGGAGCCGGCCGTGCCGGCGACGCTGGGCGCGGTGGTCTTCTTCGGGGTGCGCGCCGAGGTGCCGGTTGACTTGGGCTTGGCCGGAGCCGACGAGCCGGTCGCCGACTTGTCTGCCGAGGCACCCGAATCGCTGGCCGTCTCGGCCCAGGCCATTCCGGCTCCACTGAGAATTGCTGTTCCGATGCCGAGGGCCACCGCCAGGCCGCCGAGGCGACCCACATACGCCGAGGCACTATTCGTCGAACTCATCACCATCTCCCCTTGGTATGAGCTGACGGTACCGCATCTGGCAAACCTCATGGCTCACTCTCGTCACGAGTGCGCAAACAAATTCCCCGCTCAAGCGGTTGCGAGATGCCAGCGCGCCGATACGATCACGGCGATCGGGGTGAGACGTCGGCGAATCGTGACGCGACCGTGACTCGGAGATGAGGAAACTCCAAGGGATTGCCATTTCGACGATTCCCTGGAATGATCTCTTTCTCGAACAGGCATTCAGGCCTATCTAAGGCCCCCGGCGAGGGCGAGTTCGCCACTTTGAAGAGGAATCTCATGAATTCGCCCATTGTTGGTGCCCGTATTGCCGCCGTTATCGGCGGCGCTGCCCTCATTGCCATGGCTTCGTTTGTGTCGTCGTGCAGCAAGACCGAGAACCAGGCTCCGTCCCCCTCGACCTCGACGGTCGCGCCGACGACGACGAGCAGTCCGCCGGCGACACCCACCGAGAAGGTGATGAGCCCGACCGACGGCAACAAGTTCTCGCCGTCGGTGGTCGCACCCCCGGCTCCGACGGAGTCCGGCGGCAACCACCATCACGGACTCAACGGGACGTCGTAAGCTCCCGCGCGATCGCGGCGTGATAGCGGTCGATGTTGGCGGGGTTGACGATTCGGAAGAACCCGTCCGGCATCGGAGAGTCCTTCGGCGCTTCGATGGTCATCGTGCGGGTGAACAACGTGATGCCTTCACCGGGTGTCGTGAAGTGATACTGCACGGTGATCCTGCCGTCCATGCCGCCGTTTCCCTCGCGATCATGACCGAGCCGGCCCACTGAGTTGAACACCCACAGCTTGGGTCGCACCGCGATGGCCAGGTGCCAGGTGAAGATGCGGTCGGAATCGGGGCCGCCCTCTTCCCAGGTGTCGCCCACCGCCAGTGGCAGCGAGTCGAGCTTGCCGACGTAGTTGCTTCCGGGATACGTCTTGGTCCAGTTGGCCGGATTGGTGACGAAGTCATACAGCGTCTCGGGTGACTGGCTGAAGGCCGTCTCCGAGCTCGTGGTCACGATGCCCAATTGCGTTGCCTTTCTTGTCTGCTGTGTGGGAAGTTTACACATTCGCGTAGATTTGTAACTGCGGGGCGTCGGCTGAGGGTATGGTCCAACGGTGCGTTCGGTTGTGCGCTTCGGCGCCCACGTTGGCCGCGGTGTGCGGCGCCTTGCCCTTGACAGTGCATTGGGTGGTAGACGGTCGTTTCCGCGCCGGATCGGCGACCTCACACCCGCGGCACTGTCGGCGATCTTGGGTCGGCGTGTCGAGTCGGTGACCCACCTCGACGGCGCGGCAGGCACTTCTAGCCGCGCCCGCCTCGCGCTGCGCGGCGAGGGCGTGCCGTCATCGGTCTTCGTGAAGATGTCGGCCGCCGGCGCCGGGATCAGGATGTTGGGGGAGCTGGCCGGTCTCGGCGAGACCGAGGCGCGGTTCTACCGCGAGCTGGCGCCCGAACTTGGCGCCGGCGTTCCGCGTTCGTACGGTTCGGCGTTCGACAGCATGACCGGCCGCTTCGTCATCGTCCTCGAGGACATGTCCACCACACCATGTCAATTCCCGGACACGCTGCATCCGCTGGCGGCCGATCAGATGGCACAACTCGTCGGGGTACTGGCCGGTCTGCACGCGACGTTCTGGGGCCGGTTGCCGCAAAAGTCCGGTGGTGGTGGGCGATTCGGCTGGCTGATGGCACCCGCAGATGACCCGGCCAATCTCATGACGCCTGCGGTGATGCGGCTGTCGGCGCGTCGGCTGGCCGCCAGGACGTCGATACCGGTACACGCCGGCCGCTACATCTGGGAGAACTTTCACGCCGCCACCGCTGCGATAGACAGCGGCCCGCACACCGTGTTGCACGGCGATTCCCATCCGGGGAACACGTACTTCCGTGACGGTGGGGCCGGGCTGCTGGACTGGCAGGTCGTCCGGCGCGGCCATCCGTCCCGCGACCTCGCCTATGCGATCGTGCTCGGAACTCCGATCGGCGACCGGTCACGTATCGAACGTGATTTGCTCGACACCTATCGCAGCGCGCTGGCCGCGCAGGGCGGCCCGCAACTGGATCGCGACGAGCTGTTCACGCGCTATCGGCAAGCCGTTGTGCACCCGTATGTTTCGGGCCTGGCCACCGCCGGCCTCGGTGGGATGCAGGACGACGGCGTGGCGCTCGAGGGCCTCCGGCGGGCGGTGACGGCTTTGGCCGAACTCGACACCGTCGCCGCGCTGCAACGCAGTCGCTGAGACTACTTGCGGCAGTTGATGGTGACGTACGCGAGACCTTGGGCGCCCGCCGACCCTGTCGGGTTGATATCGGTCATGGTGCATCCTTCCTGGACGCCGGCTCATAGGGCTGCCGTCAAGGATGACAGCAACGTCATGGCCGGACTTGCCGCTGTGCGAACGGCGGCTGAACAGGTTTCGAACAGCCGACCGCCCGTCAGGACTGTGGCGGCGTGCTCGCGTCCACCGACGGGCGATCCGTCGACTCCTTCGGTTCGGGCCACGGCTGCGGCACCGGGCGCTGACGCACCCGCTGAGGCCACCAGAACCACTTGCCGAGCAAGGCGGCGATCGACGGCGTCATGAACGAACGGACCACGAGCGTGTCGAACAACAGGCCCAGTGCGATCGTCGTTCCCACCTGACCGCCGACGCGCAGCGGGCTGATCGACATCGAGGCCATGGTGAAGGCGAACACCAGGCCGGCCGATGTCACCACCGAACCACTGCCCGCCATCGCCCGGATGATGCCGGTGTTCAAGCCGGCGTGGATCTCTTCTTTGAACCGCGCCACCAGTAGCAGGTTGTAGTCCGAGCCCACCGCCAGCAGGATGATCACCGCCATGGCGAGGACCAGCCAGTGCAACGGCTGGCCCAGGATGTGTTGCCAGAGCAGGACCGAGAGTCCGAACGACGTGCCGAGCGAGAGCACCACCGTGCCCACGATCACCGCCGCCGCCACCACGCTTCGGGTGATCACCAGCATGATGACGAAAATCAGGCACAGGGCGGCGATTCCGGCGATCATCAGGTCGTAGTCGGCGCCGTGCTGCATGTCCTTGTAGACCGACGCGGTGCCACCCAGATAGACCTTCGAGCCCTCCAGCGGGGTGCCCTTGATCGCCTCGAAAGCGGCGTTCTTGATCTTGTCGATGTGCGAGATGCCTTCCGGCGTCGCGGGATCTCCTTCATGGGAGATGATGAACCGCACCGCTTTTCCGTCCGGTGAGACGAACATCTTCAGGCCGCGCTTGAACTCCGGATTGTCGAACACCTCGGGCGGCAGATAGAACGAGTCGTCGTTCTTCGACGCGTCGTACGCCTGCCCCAACGCGGTTGCGTTGGCCTGCATGGCATCCATCTGATCCTGGAGGCCGCCCATCGTCGACTGCATGGTCAGCATCGTCGACTTCATGGTCTTCATGGTCGCGATCATCGGCGGCATGATCTCGACCATCTTCGGCATCAGCACGTCGAGTTTGTCCATGTCGACGACCAGTGCGCCGAGATCGGCACTGAGAGTGTCGATTCCGTCCAGGGCGTCGAAGATCGACCGGAAGGAGAAGCACAGCGGGATGTCGTAGCAGTGCGGTTCCCAGTAGAAGTAGTTGCGGATCGGCCGGAAGAAATCGTCGAAATTGGAGATCTGGTCCCGGATCTGGTTCGTGTCGGCGACCATCTGCTTGGTCTTGCCGACCATGCTGTGCGTGATCCCGACCATCTCCTTGGTCAGCGCCAGCATGCGCTCCATGGTGTCGATGGTGACCTGCAGCTCGTCGCCCATCTTCAGCATGTCCTTCATGCGGTCCTGCATGTAGGACATGTTCATCGTCTGGTTGGTGCCCTGCATGCTGATGATGAACGGGATCGAGGTGTGCTCGATCGGAGTGCCCAGCGGACGGGTGATGGTCTGTACCCGGCCGATACCCGGAATATGGAAGACCGTCTTGGCAATCCGGTCGACCACCAACATGTCGGCCGGGTTGCGCACATCGTGGTCGGTTTCGATGAGCAGCAACTCGGGGTTCATCCGGGCTTGCGGGAAGTGCCGATCGGCAGCCGCGTAACCCTGGTTGGCGGGAATGTCGGCGGGCAGGTAGTAGCGGTCGTTGTAGTTGGTCTTGTACGACGGCAATGCCAAGAGTCCGATCAGGGACAGCGCGATCGAGGCGACGAGAATCGGTCCGGGCCAGCGGACTACGGCGGTTCCGACCCGCCGCCAGGTGTGGGTGTTCATCTTCCGCTTGGGTTCGAACAGGCCGAACCGGGCGCCGATTGCGATGACGGCGGCGCCGAGCGTCAGGGCGGCGAACACCACCACCAACATGCCGATGGCCAGCGGGTAGCCCAGCGACTGGAAATAGGGCAGCCGGGTGAAGTGCAGGCAGAAGGTCGCGCCCGCGATGGTCAGGCCGGAGCCCAGGATCACGTGTGCGGTGCCGTGGTACATCGAGTAGAAGGCCGTCTCACGGTCTTCGCCGGCCAATCTCGCTTCGTGGTAGCGGCCGATGAGGAAGATCGCATAGTCGGTGGCCGCCGCAATCGCCAAAGTGGCCAGCAGGTTCACCGCGAAGGTCGACAGACCGATGATCTCGTAATTGCCGAGGAAGGCGATGACGCCCCGGGCCGCGGAGAGTTCGGTGAACACCATGGCCAGCACGAGGATCACCGTCGTGATGGACCGGTACACCAACAGCAGCATCACGAAGATGACGGCGATGGTGATGCCCTCGATCAACTTGACCGCGGAGTCGCCCGCGTTGTGCTGATCGTGGCTCAACGCCGTCGGTCCGGTCACGTAGACCTTGATTCCGGGCGGCGGCGGATTCGCATTCACGATCTTGGTGACCGCGTCGATCGACTCGTTGGCCAGGGCCTCACCCTGGTTGCCGGCCAGATAGAGCTGGACGTAGGCGGCCTTGCCGTCGGCGCTCTGCGAGCCCGCGGCGGTCAGCGGATCGCCCCAGAAGTCCTGAATGTGTTCGACGTGCTTGGTGTCGGCGCGCAGCTTCTGGATCAGATCGTCGTAGTAGTGGTGTGCCTCGGCGCCCAGCGGCTGGTCGCCTTCCAGCAGCACCATCGCGCTGCTGTTGGAGTCGAACTCCTGGAAGATTTTGCCGACCTGCTTCATCGCCTTCATCGACGGCGCGTCTTCGGGCGCCAACGACACCGTGTGCTCTTGGCTCACCTGTTCCAGCGAGGGCACGGCCACACTGAGGACCACGACGAGCCCGAGCCACAGCAGCACGATCGGCACCGAGAACGCCCGAACGAAACGGGGGATGAGCGGGTTCTTCTTGGGTGGGCTCTGGAGATCGGTCATGCGGACTTCACCAGGCAGAAGGTCTGGGCGTTGACACCGGTCGAGGTCTTCTCGTCCTTGAGCACACCGTCGACCAGGATGCGGCAGCCGATGGTATCGGTGTCACCCTGAGCCACGATATTGGCGCTGGCAGCCGGTGCGGTCGTGGTGAGCGTCAGCGACCAGGGCAGCGTGATGTCACGCGCGATCTGCGGCTGTGCGTCGAGGTCTAGGTAGTTGATGGTTGCCACCGCGCCCTCGGGGCCGAAGATCTGATACGTCACCTGCTTGGGATTGAACGGTTTGGTGTCATTGGCCAGGCCGCTGCCGGGCCGCGTGAGCTCTGTCTTGCCGAAGACGCCGTGCAGGCGGACGACGCCGAACGTGGCGACGGCGACAACGATGAGGATGACCAGCGGTATCCATGCCCGCCTCAGTGCCTTGACCATAGGATTCCCCGACGAGATTATGACGCCGGCACGGACAGCGCGATGACTCCGTCAGCGCCGTTCGTGAGCGCGGCCGTCCGTCTCATCTCAACCCCATTTTCTTTCCTGTCGCGTCGCGACAGCTCAGCTGATTTAACGTAAGAGGTTAGCTCACTTAAGTGATCGGACGATACCCCGCGGTAGCGTCGGCATTCGATTCCCCACTGGCATTCGTGCCCGAGCTCACACCGGGCTCGCAATGAGATTCGCCCTTCAGAGGGGTAAATGTGCGGGATGGCTCTTGCCGCGGTGGTTAGCTGTCCTACAATCTTGTGCCATGAACGTTACGAGGCTTGCCATGGCCGCCGTTGCGGCCGTTGCGGCGCCGATTGTCCTGGCCGCGCCGTCGCACGCCGATCCCGACACTGATTTCGCCAATCAGCTGCACACCTTCGGGATCTACGGGCCTCGCGACTACAACGCCTGGATCGGCAAAATCACCTGCAAGCGCCTGGCCACCGGCCTGGACAAAGACACCTATTCGTCCGCCAAGTTCATCCTGACCAACCTGCCGCTGAACAGCACGCAGGGCCAGGCGATCCAGTTCCTCGGCGCGGCGATCGCCACCTACTGCCCGGATCAGGTCGGTGTACTTCAGCGGGCGGCTGTCCAGTAGTTCGCGATGGCCGGTCCGGTCGATCGCGTCCTGCATGAGGACGTGCCCGGCTCACCCGCGGATGTTCGGGCCCACTACGTCGATCTGAACAATATCCGCCACGTGCACCCGCTGGTGGTGTCGGTGGAGAGTCTGTCGCGAACCGACACCGGCGACGGCTACGTGCAGGTCTACCGCGTGCGTGACCGCATCCCACTAGGAATTTTCACGCTGCCGATCACTTACACCGCGCGGCTGGAGGTGCCGTCGGCCGGCCCGGTGCTCACCCATGCCCGCCAGTTCCCGGCGGTTCGGCTGGATTCGGTGGTCTCCTTCGATCCGATACCGGCAGGCACCCGCCTGACCGAACGGATCCGGTTCACGGCGCCGTGGCCGCTGCGGTCGGTCACCGTGCGCCAAGCGGTCGAAGCGCACAAGGAGATGCTGAGCGGTATCCGCCGGCACTTCGAGCGGACGGGTTAGTTCCCCGGGTCGCCCGCCGTCAGCCTGCCGTCTTGCCGTTGTCGACGTTGTACACCGCGCCGTGGATGGTGACGGCATCGTCGCTGGCCAGGAATGCGATCACCTTCGCGACGTCGACCGGCGCCATCATCCCGCGGGGCGCGGCGATCCGCATGATCAGGTTCCAGTCGGCGTCATCGGGGGTTTTGAACTCGGTCACCTGCGGGGTCAGCATCCCGCCCGGGCAGATCACGTTCACTCGCAGCTGCTCCTTGGTGTACTCGATCGCCAAGGCCTTGGTCATCCCGACCAGTCCGTGCTTGGCGGCGCAATACGCCGCTGAATAGACCTCGCCCTCGATGCCGGCGATCGAGGCGACGTTGACGATGTTGCCGCCGACCTCCAACAGGTGCGGCAGCCCCGCCCGGATCAGGTAGAACGGCCCGTTGAGATTGACCGCGAGGTCGTAGTCCCAGTCGTCGTCGGTCACCGACGTGGTGTTGCGCATCTGGTGGAAACCCGCAGCGTTCACCAACACGTCGAGCCGGCCGAACCGTTCGACGCACTGTGCGACCGCGTCCCGGCAGGCCTGGGCATTGGTGATGTCGACCGATGCGTACGCACCGCCGGGGACGGTTTCGAACACCGTCGCCATCCGGTCGGCGTCGCGGGCGATGCCGAACACCGTCGCGCCCCGCTCGGCGAACAACTGTGCCGTGGCAGCGCCGAGTCCCGACGATGCGCCCGTCACCAGCGCGACCTTGCCGTCCAGCTGCGTCATTGCCCGACCCTTTCTCCGGTGGGTCAGACGTGTACGTCCCTCAGTCCCACCGCGTTGCGAAGTCCCGAGCAGTTGTAGCACCCGACACACCCCACGCAGTCGGTGCATCTCACACAGCCCAGACACGCCGTGCAGCGCCGGCACGCGACGCAGGCCGCGCACGCGACGCACTTGCGCAATCGCACCGACAGAACCGACAGCACGCTGCCGACGATGAGGGCGCTCCCCGCGGTGGCGACCGAGCCGACGACGAGGGCGCTGCCCGCGGTGGCGATCGAGCCGACGATGGCGGCACTGCCGGCGGTGGCAATCGAGGCGCTGACCGCCGCGCTGCCGCTGGTGGCGATGGATCCGGCCACCACGGCGCTGTTGACGGTCGCGACCGAGCCGGCGACGACCACGCTGTCGGTGGTGGAAACCGAACCGGCGACCGTCGAAGGCTCGGGCTGGTGGATGACGGCGAGAGTTCTCACGCAACGAGCATGTCAGCTTGCGGCCGGTCGTGCCGGGGGTACGGCAAGCAATGTGCGGTCGGCTCGCTGCCGGGCCTGCCGGCGAGTCGGGTTGCGATGCGCCTGAAGGGATTCGGTGATCTGGACTGCGAACACGCCATCAGGATCAGGAAAACCACGAGGACAGCGGTGAGCGCCGCTGGTCTTCTCATCGGTCGACGACTTTCCGGAACCGCTGATGTCCTAAACGTCGAGCTGCGATAATCGGCGCGGGTCATGGGCAGGAGGGGTCATGGTTACCGTCGTTCGCTCGCTGGACGCCCCCGTGACGCGCGCTGATTGCACCGGCGCTCGGCTGGGTATCGCCCCTTGGTGCCCGCCAGACTGATGCGTACCGTCCCGGGCGCCGCCGACCATGTCGTCGTGGTCGGTGCCGGGTTGTCCGGGCTCTCGGCCGCGCTGCAGCTGGCCGGTCGCGGACGTTCGGTCACCGTCGTGGAACGCCATCCCTTTCCCGGCGGCCGCATGGGACAGGCCGATATCGCCGGCTATCGCGTCGACACCGGTCCGACCGTGCTGACCATGCCCGACATCATCTCCGACGCGTTCGCCGCGGTCGGTGCGTCGATGTCCGACCATCTCGACCTGGTTCCCGTCGAACCGGCCTACCGGGCCACCTTCGCCGACGGCAGCTCGCTGGACGTCCACCCCGACCCCGCGGCCATGGCCGCCGCCATCGAGGAATTCGCAGGCCCCGAACAGGCCGCGGGCTATCTGCGGCTGCGCGACTGGCTCACCCGGTTGTACCGGCTGGAGTTCGACGGCTTCATCGCGGCCAACTTCGCCTCGCCGTTGTCACTGCTGACCCCGCAGTTGGCCCGGCTGGCCGCCATCGGTGGCTTCCGCGGTTGGGAGCCGATGGTGAGCCGGTTCATCTCCGACGAGCGCGTGCGGCGGATTTTCACCTTCCAGGCGCTCTACGCCGGTGTCCCGCCGCAGCAGGCACTGGCTGCCTACGCGGTGATCGCCTACATGGATACCGTTGCCGGCGTGTACTTTCCGCGCGGCGGCATGCGCGCGGTCCCCGAGGCGATGGCGGCCGCCGCCGCCGCGTCCGGTGTGCAATTCCGCTACGGGTCGACGGTGACCGCGCTGGAGCGCAACGGCTCGCGGGTGACGGCGGTGCGCACCGACAATGATCGAATTGCTTGTGACGCAGTCATTCTCACCACTGAACTGCCGCTGACCTACGAGTTGCTCGGACGCACACCCCGGCGGCCGATCAGGATGCGTCCCGCGCCGTCGGCGGTCGTCGCCCACGTCGGGGTCCCCGCTGTCGGCGCCCGCCTTGCGCATCACAACATCAGCTTCGGGGGCAAGTGGGCCGGCACGTTCGACGACATCATCCGCGACGGGGTGCTGATGAGCGATCCGTCGCTGCTGGTGACCAGGCCGACCGCGGGGGACCCGAGCCTCGCACCGCCCGGACGGGACCTGCTCTACATCCTTGCGCCCGCACCGAATCTTCAGGTGGGCGTTGTCGATTGGGATACGGTCGGGCCGAGCTACGCCCGCGAAGTGGTGGCCACCGCGACAGACCGGCTGATACCAGGAGTCGACGCCGAGGTTCTCGACGTCGTCACACCCGCCGACTGGGCACGGCAGGGGATGGCGGCGGGCACGCCATTCGCGCTGGCGCACACGTTCTCCCAGACCGGACCGTTTCGGCCCGCCAACATGATTTGGGGTATCGACAACGCTGTGCTGGCCGGTGGGTCGACCGTGCCGGGTGTCGGCATACCCACTGCACTCATCTCCGGACGGTTGGCCGCCGATCGCGTCACCGGAACTGTTCGCGACCGCTGCGCCAAGCGCACCATCGTCAGCTCGGAAAGCAGGTAGTGATGATCCACACCGAGTTACACGCCGCCGGCATCGACGATCCTCGACTGTGCGAGTCCTACCGCTGCTGTCGGCGTCTCAACGCCGAGCACGGAAAAACCTACTTCCTGGCCACCCGGCTCCTGGCGCCATCGCAGCGGCCGGCGGTGCACGCGCTGTATGGCTTCGCGCGCTACGCCGACGACATTCTCGACGACATGGACGCCGAGGCCAGCACCGCCGAGCGCGAACAACGGCTGGATCAGTTGTCGGCCAACTTCTTCAGCGGCACTGTCGATGAGACGGAGCCGGTCCTGGCAGCCGTGTTGCACACCGCCCGCACCTACCGGATTCCCCTGGAGCTGTTCGACGACTTCCTGACCTCGATGCGGATGGATCTGACCGTCACCGACTATCCGGACCGCGCGGCCCTGAATCGCTACATGCGCGGCTCGGCGGCCGTCATCGGCCTGGAAATGCTGCCGATTCTCGGGACGGTCGGGTCCGCCGATGAAGCCGCGCCATACGCCGAGGCGCTGGGCCAGGCCTTCCAGTTGACCAATTTCCTGCGTGACATCGACGAAGACCTGGAACGCGACCGGGTCTACCTGCCCGCTGACGAACTGGCCGCATTCGACGTCGACCGCGACGTGCTGACCTGGTGCCACCAACACCGTCAGACCGACGACAAGGTGCGCCGGGCGCTGGCCGCCCAGCACGACATCGCCCGCGCCGTCTATCGGGAAGCCCACAAGGGGATCGCGCTGCTGGCCCCGCAGTCGAGACCTTGTGTGGCAACGGCGTTCACGCTGTACTCGGAGATACTCGACCGGATCGAGGCCATCGACTTCGCGGTGTTCAGCCAGCGTGCCTCGGTGGGCCTCGGACGCCGCCTGCAGGTCTTTGCCGCCGGCCTGATCCGGGCCCACCGCGCGCGACGGAGCGGTGCGGCCTGATGGATCACTGGCAGTATCTGATCGTGCTCGGTGCCTGCCTGTTGATCACCGCGCCGCTGGAGATCCTCGGATCCGGGGTGTACCGCCAACCGCGACGGCTGCTGTTGTCGGTCGGCCCCGTGGCGGCCGTGTTCGTCATCTGGGACGCCATCGCCATCGCCGGGCACGTGTGGACGTACAACCCCCGCTACATCAGCGGGATCGACGTCGGGCTCTCGATTCCGCTGGAGGAGTTGCTCTTTTTCGTCGTCATCCCGATCTGCGGCCTGCTGACCTATTCGGCGGTGAGCGCGATCCTCGCCACGCTGCGGGGCCGACGATGACCGGGCTCGGCTACACCCTGCCGGCCGTGCTCGCCGTCGTCGTGGTCGTCGCGCTGGAGTTGACCGCCTTGCGCACCGGGTTGTTCGGCAAGGTCGAATACTGGATCTCTCTTGCCATCGTGATCGCATTCCAGGTAGTCGTCGACGGATGGCTGACCAAGCTGTCCGCGCCGATCGTCATCTACAACGAGCAGCACAGCAGCGGGGTCCGATTCCCGTGGGACATCCCCGTCGAGGACTTCCTGTTCGGCTGGGCGATGGTCACGGCCGTACTGCTGCTGTGGGAGAAGCAGCGGCCCAAGGATCGGGACCAGCCATGGCCATAGACGTTCCCAGCGCGTTCGACACTGGTGCGCACGCCTACGACAAGTTGGTCGGCGCCAATCCCGGCTATCACGAGCATCTGCGAATCTCGGCTCGGCGAATGCGAATTCGGGACGGCGGCAGCGGGATGCGCCTCCTGGACGCCGGGTGCGGAACGGGTGCGTCGACGGCCGCTCTGCTGGAGGCCGCTCCGCGCGCCGAGATCGTCGCCGTCGACGCCTCGGCGGGCATGCTGGCCGAGGCGAACGCAAAGTCGTGGCCCGACACGGTCCGCTTTGTACACAGCCCGATCGAATCCATCGCCGGCGCCGGTGTGCACGGCCCGTTCGACGGCATCTTCGCCGCCTACCTATTGCGCAACCTCACCGACCCCGACGCACAGCTGCGGGCATTCCATCAGCTGCTGCGCCCGGGCGGGACGCTGGCGGTGCACGAGTACTCGGTGCGCGATTCGCGTGCGGCCACCGCCATCTGGAATGCGGTCTGCTGGGGAATCATCATCCCGTCGGGCTGGCGGCAGACTCGGGACAGCGCGCTCTACCGGCACCTGTGGCGCAGCGTGAACGCGTTCGACGGTGCCGCAGCGTTCCAACGGCGCTTGGTAGCAGCGGGTTTCACCGGTGTGCACAGCGAGACGATGGGTGGTTGGCAACGCGATATCGTGCACACGTTCCTGGCGGATAGGCCGCGATGATCGACGGCCGCCGCGTCACCCATCCGGCGCCCGGCGGGGCGCCGCACGCCAGAACTCTGCCGCGCAAGCCACATGTCGTTGTGGTGGGGGCCGGCATCGCGGGCCTGGCGGCGGCGACCGGACTCACCGAACGTGGCGTCTCCGTCGAGCTTCTGGAGCGGCAAGACTATCTGGGTGGGCGGGTCGGTGGCTGGACCGACCAGCTCGCCGACGGCACATCCGTGGCGAACAACCGCGGCTTCCACGCCTTTTTCCGCCAGTACTACAACCTGCGGGCGCTGCTGCGGCGCGCCGACCCCGAGCTCGAGCGATTGCGGGCCGTCGAAGACTACCCGCTGATCGATGGGCACGGCCGACGCGACACCTTCCGGGGATTGCCCAAGACCCCGCCGTGGAACGCGCTGGCGTTCGCGCTGCGCAGTCCCACGTTCCGGGTACGTGACCTGGTGCGGCTCAATGCCGTTGCGGCCGCACCGCTGGCCGCGGTGTCGGTCCCCGACATCTACACCCGTCTCGACGACCTCGATGCCGAGACATTCTTGACTGACATCAACTTTCCGGCGGCCGCCCGCCACCTCGCGTTCGAGGTGTTCGCGCGTAGTTTCTTCGCCAGACCCGAACGGCTCTCGGCGGCCGAGCTGGCGACGATGTTCCACATCTACTTCCTCGGGTCCAGCGAAGGTCTGGTGTTCGACGTCGCCGAATCGAACTTCGACACCGCCCTGTGGGAACCGTTGGGCCAGTACCTGATCGGTCAGGGGGTGCGACTGCGCACCGCGGTGTCCGCGGAGGTGATCGGCATCGGTGGAACCCGGGGACTGCAGGTGCACGACTCGACCGGGCGAACCATCGATGCCGACGGTGTGGTGCTGGCCACCGACATCGCCGCGCTGCAACAGATCGTGGCCGCGTCACCGGGCCTTGGTGACGAGGGCTGGCGTCACAGCGTCGTCCAGATGCAGACCGCGCCGCCGTTCATGGTGCAGCGACTGTGGCTGGACCGCCCGGTGAATTCCGACCGGCCGGCCTTTCTGGGTACCGGCGGTTTGGACCCGGTGGACAACATCAGCGTGGTCAGCAGCTACGAAAGCCAGGCCGCCGAATGGGCTCGCGCACATCAAGGTTCGGTCGTGGAGGTGCATTCGTACTCGGTGGGCGAACCGCCTGCGGTCGAGACCCTTCGTCAGCGCATGCTGGCCCGCCTGCATCAGCTGTATCCGGAGACCGCGGCGGCCGGCATCGTCAAGGAGACACTGCTGGTCCGTGACGACTGCCCGTTGTTCTCACCGGGCTCCTTCGCCAACCGGCCGACGGTCGACACGCCGGTTCCCGGCCTGCTGCTGGCCGGAGACGGCATCCGCATCGACTTGCCGGTCGCGCTGATGGAGCGTGCCGCCACCACCGGGTGGGCGGCAGCCAACCACCTGCTGGCCGGCTGGGGGATTTCCGGGCACACCCTGCACACCGTGCCGGTGCACGGACGCTCTCCGCTACTGCGGCGGCTGGCCGGCCGGGAAAGGCGTGCGTCATGAGTCTGCGATCACGGATGAAAACCATTCCACTGCAAGTCATCCCGAAGGTGCAGTGGGCCCGCCAGCGGCCCACCTACCGAGATGCCCAGCCGGCATTGATCAACGCGGCCCTCAAGCGCGCCGAGGCCCGGCCCAGTGGCAACTGGTATGTCTTCGGCGCCAGCACCGATATCCGGGCGGGCCGGCCATTCGGCACCCGGGTCGGCGGGTTCGAGATCGTGGCGTGGCGTGATCAGCAGCGCCAGTTGCACGTCGGGCCGGCGGCCTGCCCGCACCTGGGAGCAGACCTCACGAAAGGGAAGGTCGACTGCGGCAGCCTGATCTGCCCGTGGCACGGCTTGCGGCTCGGCGGCGGCCGCGAGTTCGGCTGGAAACCGTTGCCCGCGTTCGACGATGGTGTGCTGACGTGGGTTCGGCTGGACAAACTCGGCGGGGAGCCGGCACTGGACGCACCAGTCATCCCCGTCCGCCCCAGCGGGGCGCGGTTGGCAACGGTGGCCCGGCTGGACGGTGTGTGCGAACCGTCCGACATCATCGCCAACCGGCTCGACCCCTGGCACGGCGCGTGGTTCCATCCGTATTCGTTCACCCAGCTGGACGTGCTCAGCGCGCCCGCGGTCGACGCACATGAGGACGCCGATCGGTTCCTGGTGGCGGTCACGTTCCGGATCGGGCGCCTCGGTGTGCCGGTGATCGCCGAGTTCACCGCGCCGGAGCCGCGAACTATCGTCATGCGGATCGTCGACGGCGAGGGCGCCGGGAGCGTCGTCGAAACCCACGCCACCCCGCTCGGGCCCGGCCTCGACGGGCGACCGCGGACCGCGGTGATCGAAGCCGTCGTCGCGCAGTCCGACCGCACCGGCTTCCGGCAGTCGCTGCGCGCGGCGCCGCTGATCACCCAGCTGATGCGGCGTGCGGCCACCCGGCTGTGGCGCGACGACCTGGCCTACGCCGAGCGGCTCTACGCGCTGCGCGACCCCGGGCCCACGCACTGAGACAACCGCCCTACCTCGTGCGACGCCGCGCCTAGGCTGCGTCCATGGCGAAGCGAATCGTGATCTGGGGTACTGGATTTGTCGGCCGGATGGTCATTCCGGAAGTCCTGGCCCACCCCGAATTCGAGCTGGTCGGGGTCGGGGTCAGCAATCCGGCCAAGGTGGGCGTCGACGTCGGGACGATCTGCGACATCGGCGACGTCGGCCTGGCGGCCACCGACGACGTCGACGCGCTGATCGCGTTGAAGCCCGATGCGCTGGTGCACTATGGGCCGACCGCGGCGCACGCCGACGCCAACATCGACCTGATCTCACGCTTCCTGCGCGCCGGTATCGACGTGTGCTCGACCGCCATGACGCCGTGGGTGTGGCCCACGATGCACCTGAACCCGCCCAGCTGGATCGACCCGATCACCCAGGCTTGCGAGGCCGGCCAGTCGTCGTGCTTCACCACCGGAATCGATCCCGGCTTCGCCAACGACCTGTTCCCGATGACACTGATGGGACTCACCTCGCAGGTGAAGCTGGTCCGCGCCTCGGAGCTGCTGGACTACACGAACTACGAGGGCGACTACGAGTTCGAGATGGGTATCGGCCGCGAACCCGAGTTCAAGCCGCTGTTGGAGAACTCCGACATCCTGGTATTCGCCTGGGGTGCGACGGTGCCGATGATCGCCTACGCGGCCGGCATCGAGCTCGACGAGATCACCACGACCTGGGAGAAGTGGGTGACCCCGACCGAGCGCAAGACCGTCAAGGGCGTCATCCCGGCCGGCAACGTCGCGGCGGTGCGCTTCACCATCAACGGCGTCTACCGGGGCGAGACCCGGATCCAGTTGGAACACGTCAACCGCATCGGCCAGGACGCCGCCCCGGACTGGCCGTCGGGCACCCAGGACGACGTCTACCGAGTCGATATCCAGGGCACCCCCAGCATCTTCCAAGAGACCGCGTTCCGGTTCACCGACGGCTCCGGGCGCGATGCCGCCACAGCAGGCTGTTTGTCCACTGGCCTGCGAGCTCTCAACGCCGTACCGGCCGTCAACGACCTCCCGCCGGGGTGGGTCACCCCGCTGGATCTGCCCCTGATCCCGGGTCGCGGCACCATTCGCTGAGTAACGTCCCGCCGTTTCGGATCGACACTTTTAGTGAATCCGTAGATCGGCGCTGGGGGTCCCCGCATGCCGCGGGATCCCGGATTGGACGACATGACAGACCCAACGCGGCCGGCGGTCGGCCTCGCGGTCGGTGCGACGACATTGGCCGCGGTCACACCGGACAATTCGGTCACCAAACCACCCGTGATCACGCTGCCGAACGGCGTGGTCGTCGCCGACTTCGTCGACCGCGTCGGCGACCCGGTCGGGATCGTCGCCGCCGACGGCTCGGTGCATCACCCGGAGACTTTGCTCGCCGAGGCGCTGCGGGGCCTCGCCTATGCCGCCACCGAGGGACGTCCGCTGCCGCCGGCCGCCGCGATCACCTACCCGGCACACTGGCGCACGGGCGCCGTCGAGGCACTGCGCCGCGCCATCCGGCGGATCCCCGAGTGGTCGGCCGGCGAGCCGCAGCTGATTCCCGACACCACCGCCGCGGTGACGGCGCTGGCCGCCCATCCCGGGCTGCCGACCCGCGGTGTGGTCGCCCTGTGCGACTTCGGTGGCAGCGGATCGTCGCTCACTCTGGTCGACGGCGGTCAGCCGATTGCCCCGACCGTGCGGCACCTCGACTTCTCCGGCGACCTGATCGACCAGGGCCTGCTGGCTCACGTCGTCGCCGAGCTCTCGGCCGGCGGTGCGCTGGACGTCACTGGCACGTCGGCGATCGGCTCGCTGACCCGGCTGCGCGCGCAGTGCCGGGCGGCCAAGGAGCGGCTCTCGACCGTCACGGTCACGGCGCTGCCCGCCGAACTGCCCGACTTCCGCGGCGACGTGCGGCTCACCCGTACCGAACTCGACGATGTCCTGGCCCGCCCGCTCGCCGACTTCGTCGCCGTCGTCCAGGACACCCTGGAACGGTCCGGGGTACGGCCTGCCGACCTCGCCGCCGTCGCGTCGATCGGTGGAGGCGCTGCCATCCCGGTCATCACCACGACGCTGTCCCAACACCTACGCGTTCCGGTGATCACCACCCCGCGCCCGGCGCTCACCGGAGCCATCGGCGCCGCACTGCGTGCGTCGCGGGGTCCGGCCGACGACAGCGCGACCGCGATGGCACCCCCGGTCGCCCTTGCCGCGCCCATCGCGCCCGTCGAACAAGCCCCGGCTTCCGGTGTCGCGCTGGCCTGGTCCGAGGCGGCCGACGTGCCCGACCTGGCGCCGCTGGTCGAGCCGGTACCGGTGCCCAGCGCCCGCCCGATGATGGAATTCGAGCCCGAGCCCGCCGACGCGTCGCGTGCCGACGATGCCGCACCGGCCTGGTATCGCCGGCCCTTGCCGGTGGTCGCCGCCGCGCTGGGTGTCATCGTCTTGGCCGGCGCCGGGACGGCCGTCGCGCTGACCGCCGACAGCAACACCGCTCCCGTCACGCCCACCCCCAGCATCACCTCCACCCCGCAGGCCGCACCGGCCCCCGCCGCCCCGAGCGGCGACCCGACGGCGGCACCCGTGCAGAACCAGGCGGTGCAGCAGGAGCCCCAGGCACCGGCGCCGCGGACGGTGTATCAGCAGGCGCCCGCGCCGGTCACCCAGACCCAGGTGGTGCAGGCCCCGCCGCCCCCGCCCCCGGCGCCGGTCACCGAGACGCAGACGACGACCGTCGTCAGCACCGAGGTGTCCACGCCGCCGCCGGTGACTCAAACGGAGACGGCGACCGTTGAGCCGTCCCCGTCGCAGCCGCCTCAGCAGCCGCGGTACATCCCGACGATTCCGCCGATCCCGACGATTCCGGGTCTGCCGCAGATCTTCATCCAGCCGCAGTCAGGCTGAGCGGCGCCTCTTGCCGAGCACCGCGATCGCCAGCGGGATGGGCATCGGCGCCGGTGCCGCGGCCAGCGCAGCGCCGACCGAGGCCGTCAGGTCGTCGACGAATTGCCTGCGCCGAGCGCTGCGCCGGTCCCGGCCACGGCTGGCGTCAGCGTCGACGTCCACCGCGGCAGCGAGCATCGGGAACATCGAAGCACGAAGGAACTCAGCCCAATTCGTCCCGAAGGCCCGCTCGTCCTTGTCGCTCTGGAACTGCGACCAGAACCGATCTTCACCGTTGACCATCTCGAAGTGCTCGATCTCGAGGCCCTCGAATCGTCCCGACGGGTGAAACGGCGCCCGAAACGCCGCCTCGTCGCGCCCGGTCGACGGGATCGACATGCGGCGCATTTCGTCGCCGGTGATCAGGCCGTCGGCGACGAATCGGCTCAGCGCCGTCATGATCGCGTCGTACGCCGGCGCGAATCCCGATCGGCCGTCGGGTTCCAGCCCGACTGTCAGCACAACGATCTGGCCGCCAGGTGCCAGTTCGCGGCCCCGGAAGGCGATGAAGTCGCGCCAGTCCTCGGCGGCCTGGCGGGCGTAGGCGCGGCGCGCCTCTTCGTCTGCGCTGTAGGAGATCTCGACGTGGTCGGGGATCGGCATCGGGACCTTGCGCAGCCAATGGATGGCCCAGGACGTCCAGCCCAGCGAGATGCTGTCCGACGGCAGGATCTGGGTGTAGAACGAGCGGCCCACCACGGACGCGTAGGTGGTGGAGTCCTTCTTGAGGTAGCTGTCCTGGTCGTCGGACAGGGTGGAGAACAGCGCGGTGAAGTCGTTGCCGGGCACATCGGTGTGAGCGACCAGGATGGCGTGGTCGGAGCGAGTGCGCTTGCGGATGGCGGCGATCGCCGCGCTGATCGGTAGCAGCGAATTGTAGCCCGTCGCCGCACCGTAGTCGGCGATGGCGATGGGCTGCGGCGCCCTCGGGATGGCGACGTTGCGAGCTGCCTCTTCGAAAATGGCTGTGGCAGGACGTAATCCGGCCGCCTGCAAGCGCGATGACTCGGTGTAGGTGTGGCTGTCTATCGGTAGCGGGCGGACGACGATGCTGGACTCGCGCATGTCAGTTCCTGCGGCGGCGGTGCAGCAACAGCCCGACCAGGATGCCCACGACGAGCATCGCGGTCAACAACAGCCACATCGGATATTCGACACTGATCCACAGGACGTGCACCCGCTGACGGGTGCGGTTCTGGGCGATGAATATCGCCGCCAGCACCAGCAGGGTGATCGCCACCCAGTAGCGCAGCGCGAACCGCCGCATCGCACCCCCGGCGGGCTTGGTGACTTCCTCTGGAGCCATGACAACCTCCCGTTTGCCTGTAGGAGGTTGACGCTAGTCGCTGTCGGCTAGTTCGTCGGATAACTGACACCGGTGAGCTGTTCGGACAGTTGCCATAGGCGCCGGCAGTCTTGCGCGTCGGCGGCGCGGTCCGGGATCTTCGCCTCGGTGACCCCGCCGCCGGCGAACTCCTGGAAGCCGCGCGGACCGTAGAACTCGGCGCCGCGGGCCTTCGGGTCGGCCGCCGCATACAGCACCGGAACGATGCCTTCGTCGACCTCCTGCCACATGAATGGCAGGTAGCGCCAGCTGAACTGGTAGAACCGCGCCAGTGCGGTCGGCTTCTCGCGGCCGTGCGAAGGCCCACTGATCTGCAGGTTGGTCTTGCACAGGCCGGGATGGGCGGCATTGGACATCAAGCCCCAGCCGTGTTGGCGGCTGAGCCGGTCGAGCTCGAGGGCGAACATCAGTGTCGCGATCTTGGACTGGCCGTAGGACAGGTTGGCGGAGTAGGTGCGCTCGAAATTGGGATCGTCGAAATTGATCCGGCCGAAGCGGGCGGCCAGGCTGCTCAGCGATACCACCCGAGCATCGCCGGCGGCGCGCAGCAGCGGCAGCAGGTGAGCGGTCAGGGCGAAGTGTCCCAGATGGTTACTGCCGAACTGCAGCTCGAAGCCGTCAGCCGTGGTGTCGCGCTGCGGTGGCTGCATCACGCCGGCGTTGTTGACCAGGATGTCGATCGGTCGGCCTTCGGAATTCAGTTCCTCGCCGAGCGCAGCGACGCTGGCCAGGGATGAGAGGTCCAGGTTCTTGATGGTCAGCTTGGCGTCGGGGACGTGCGCGCGAATATCGGCGATCGCCGCCTCGCCTTTGGCGCGGTTGCGGATGGCCATCACGACGTCGGCGCCGGCGGCGGCGAATCGCTTGGTGACGCCCAGTCCCAGCCCGCTGTTGGAGCCGGTGACGACGGCGAATTTCCCGGAGAGGTCGGGGATCGAGAGGGCGAGATCAGTCATGTCCGCGACATTAACAGAACAACGGTCTGATAACAAGAGAACGTTGGTCTGCTAAATTGTCTGCTGTGACCTCGACGTTTCAGCGCGCCCGGCGGCCCGAGCAGTTCGCCGCCCGGCGCTCGGCGATCTTGGCGGCCGCCCGCGACGCGCTGGCCGAGCGGGGCGTCGACGAGGTCACGTTGCGCGATATCAGCGAGCGGGTCGGGCTCGCGAAATCCAATGTGCTGCGCTACTTCGACACCAGGGAAGCGATCCTCCTGGAGGTGCTCGACGAGGAGTGCCGGGATTTCCTGGCCGAATTGTCGACCCGGCTCGGGCCGCCACGGGCGCGAAAATCTGGATTCGCCAACGAGATTCGGCTGGCCGGCATTCTCACCGACACTCTGGTGGAGCGACGGCTGCTGTGCGAGCTGCTCGGGGCGATGGCCGGGGTGCTGGAACGCAACATCGCGGGGGAGTTCGCCCGTGACTTCAAGATGCGCGCCATGGGCAGCATCGCAGCGCTCTCGGAGCTGGTGGGCCGGCAGCTGCCGTGGCTTCCCGAGGAGTTCGTGGCGTTCTTCGGCGAGGGCGCGTTGAGCCTGGTCGCCGGCATGTACCCGTTCTCGGTGCCCACCGAAGCGGTGCTTCAGGTGATCGGGGAGCTCGGTTTTCCCGACCCGCACGCGCGGTTCGTCGACGCGCTGCGGACCGGACTGACGACCTGGTTGATAGGAGCCGCGGCGCAGAGCCCGGCGTGACACACTTTCTCACCATGGCCGGCACCAAGACCGTCTCCCGCCTCCTGATGGCGTCGGGCATTTTCATGATGATCGTCGGCGCGATCGGCTTCTTCGTCACGATGATGCTCAACGCCTTCGTGCTCGACGATTTCGACGCCTACGGCGAGGTGCCCATCCCGGGTTCGGGGCAGGTGCAGCTGCCGGCTGGCCAGGCGCAGATCAGCTTTCACACGTCGGCGTCGAAAGGATTTCCGATACCGCCTTTGAAGGTGGGCATCATCCCGCCCGAGGGGGTCGCCGATCCGGTGTTGACCGAAAACCAGGGCGGCCGGACCACAATCAACAACGACGCTCACGTCCGGATCTGGACTGCCGACATTCCCGCCGCAGGCACGTACACGATTCGCACGGACGGTCAGGTGAACGGCTACATCAATCCGAGGCTGGCGTTCGGCAAGGACGGCGGCTCCGACTATCTGCCCTGGGTTTTCGGCGCGGTGTTCGCGCTGGGCCTAGTGGACCTGATGGTGTCGTTGGTGCTGCGTCTGCGGCGCACCACAACTGGAGCGGTGGCCTTCGTCGCCGACGCGCCACTGGAGCAGTTCACCCCGACTCACCAATACACGCCGTCGGATCAGGGCGTCCGCCTGGAGCAGCTGAAAACCCTGGCTGCTCTTCGCGATTCCGGTGCGCTGACACAGGACGAGTTCGACGCGGAGAAACGCAGGGTCCTCGGCGAATAGCACGCCTACACTCGGTGGTTGTGAAGGCTGTCAGTTGTGTGCACGGAACCCTGTCGGTGGTCGAGATGCCCGCGCCGCAACCCGCGGACGGCCAGCTGGTACTCGATGTCGCCAGTTGTGGCATCTGCGGATCGGATCTGCATGCCAAGGACCATGCCGACGAATTGAGCAGCAACACGCAGGAGATGGGCTACCGCGACTTCATGCGCAGCGACACTCCGGTGGTGATGGGTCACGAATTCTCCGGAGAGGTCGCCGAGTGTGGGCGAAAGACTCCGAAGGCCTTCAAGGTCGGGACGCGGGTGGTGTCCTTCCCGCTGATTCGGGCCAATGGCGGGGTGCACTTGACCGGGCTGTCCCCACTGGCGCCTGGTGGCTACGCCGAGCAGGTCGTGGTTCAGGCAGCGATGACGTTCGCGGTGCCCAACGGACTGTCCCTGGACATCGCGTCGCTCACCGAGCCGATGGCCGTCGCCCTGCATGCGGTGCGACGCAGCGACATCAAGAAGAGTGACGCGGCCGTCGTGATCGGCTGCGGGCCAGTTGGTTTGGGGATCATCTGCCAACTCAGGACGCTCGGGGTCCAGACCATCGTCGCCAGTGATTTCTCGGCAGGCCGCCGAGCATTGGCGGCCCGCTGCGGTGCCCACGTCGTCGTCGATCCGAAGGTGGACTCGCCCTACGAAAGGGCGGCCGCGCCGATCGACGCCCCGGCCCTCTACGAGAGGGGCATGAGCGCCATGGAGAAGTTGCGGAAGCTACCCGGGTGGCAGCACGTCTACCGCGTCGCCGACGCGCTGGGCGCGGCAGGACCCAAGCGGCCGGTGATCTTTGAATGCGTCGGCGTACCTGGTGTTCTCGACGGAATCATCGCTGCGGCGCCGCTGAACTCACGGGTGGTCGTGGCCGGCGTGTGCATGGCGGCCGACCAGCTGCGCCCGGCGATGGCCAACGCCAAAGAGCTCGACCTCCGATTCGTCTTCGCTTATACGCCACTGGAATTCCGCGACACCCTGCACATGCTGGCCGACGGCAAGCTCGACGCGTCCGCTCTGGTCACCGGCAAGGTCGGGCTCGACGGCGTCGCCGCGGCCTTCGAGGCATTGGGGGATCCCGAGGCGCACGCGAAGATCCTCGTCGATCCCCGCAGCACGGTGACGGCGCCTTAAGAGCCGCGCTTCACCCACTCGTCGTAGTTGACCAGTTCGTCGCCGATCCGGGTGGTGTCGCCGTGGCCGGTATAGACGACGGTGTCGGCGGGCAGCTTCCCGAGCTTGTCTTTGATCGACCCGAGAATGGTCGGGAAGTCGGAGAACGAGCGGCCGGTGGCGCCGGGGCCACCTTGGAACAGGGTGTCGCCGGAGAACACGGCACCCAGCGCAGGCGCATAGAGGCAGGTAGAGCCCGGCGAGTGTCCCGGGGTGGCGATGGCGTGTACCTCGATGCCGTCGGCCTTGAGCACCTGGCCGTCTTCGAGGGTGCGGAACTCTTTGTCGCCGTGGGTCATTCGCCACAACATGTCATCGGCGGGATTCAGCAGGATCGGGGCGTCGAGGTCGGCAGACAGCTGCGGCGCGACGGTGATGTGGTCGTTGTGGCCGTGTGTGCACACCACCGCGACGACATGGCGGTTGCCGACAGCGTCGGAGATGGCCTTGGCGTTGTGGGCGGCATCGATGACGATCACCTCGGAATCGTCACCGACGATCCAGATGTTGTTGTCGACTTCCCAACTGCCGCCGTCGAGTTCGAAGGTGCCGCTGGTGACCACCCGCTCGATACCACTCACAGGATCACCACCGAGCGCAGGACTTCGCCGGCGTGCATGCGATGGAATGCCGACTCGACCTCATCTAAGCCGATGCGTTCGGAGACGAATTTGTCCAGGGGCAGGCGGCCTTGGCGGTACAGGCTGATGAGGGTAGGGAAGTCGCGTTCGGGTAGGCAGTCGCCGTACCAGGAGGATTTCAGGGATCCGCCGCGGGAGAAGAAGTCGACCAGCGGCATGTCCAGGCGCATGTCGGGGGTTGGAACACCCACCAGGACAACGGTTCCGGCCAGGTCGCGGGCGTAGAACGCCTGCTTCCAGGTTTCCGGGCGCCCGACGGCGTCGATGACGACGTCGGCACCGAACCCGTCGGTCAGGTCCTGGATGGTCTCCACGGCGTCCAATTCCTTGGCGTTGATGGTGTGGGTGGCCCCGAATTCGCGGGCCCAGCCGAGCTTGGTGTTGTCGGTGTCGACGGCGATGATCGTGCGGGCCCCGACCAGGGCGGCTCCGGCGATCGCGGCATCACCCACACCGCCGCAGCCGATCACGGCGACGGTGTCGTCGCGGCTGATGGCGCCGGTGTTGACCGCGGCGCCCAGCCCGGCCATCACCCCACAGCCCAAAAGGCCGGCGACGGCGGGGTCGGCTTCGGGATCGACCTTGGTGCATTGGCCTTCATGGACCAGGGTTTTGTCGGCGAAGGCCCCGATCCCGAGGGCGGGGGTCAGTTCGGTGCCGTCGGTCAGGGTCATTTTCTGGGTGGCGTTGTGGGTGTCGAAGCAGTACCAGGGGCGGCCGCGTTTGCAGGCGCGGCACTGCCCGCAGACGGCGCGCCAGTTCAGGATCACGAAGTCGCCGGGTTCGACGTTGGTGACCCCGGCGCCGACGGTCTCGACGGTGCCGGCGGCTTCGTGGCCGAGCAGGAAGGGGTATTCGTCGTTGATGCCGCCTTCGCGGTAGGTCAGGTCGGTGTGGCACACCCCGCAGGCGATGACCTTGACCACCACCTCACCCGGGCCTGGGTCAGGGATCACGATGTCGACCAACTCCACGGGCTGCTTCTTGGACCTGGAAATCACACCACGCACTGTCTGACTCATGGGTCAAACCCTAGCGCGACGGCGGTGCTGGCCGGTGACAGTGTCTTACTGCCCGATCTCAATGCCGAACAGGCCGTCTGCGGGATACGGTGAACGTCTGTGAGCGTGAGAACCGAACCCGTTGGTGAGCTGTTGGTATCCGCACGTGCGGCATACCGCAGGGGGGAGTGGGCCGCCAGTTACCGAGCGTTCGAACGAGCGAACAGTGTCGGTGCGCTTGTCGTTGACGACCTCGACGCGATGGCGTCCGCCGCGTGGCGCATCGGCTACGGCAAGGAAGCGGTGCGGGTAGCGGAATTGGTCTTTACCCAATTGACCAGAACCGATCCGAATGCCGCGGCGATGAAGGCCGTTGAACTCGCCTTGGCGTGGTTGATGCGGGGACACCTGGCCATCGGTCAAGGATGGGCAAGTCGTGCGCGCCGCCTCCTTGCCGGTTCGCCGGAGAGTCCCGCCTACGGATACCTGATCTACGTCGAGAGCGTGGTGGCGGTCTTGGGTGAGGACGTGGGCGTTCTGGTGGACCGGGCGGCGGAGTTGCGCACGGTGGCCGACCGCGCGGACGTGCCCGCTTTGACGGCTCTGAGCTTGGTGGCCCAAGGCATGTCCGCCCTGTTCGAGGGCCGGACCGCGGAGGCCTACGGCATGTTCGATGAAGCGATGCTGCCGCTGTTGGCCGATCAGGTGCCGGTGGAATGGGCGGGGGAGATCTACTGCATCGTGCTGCACTACTGCCATCGGATTGCAGACCTGCCGCAGATGCGTGCATGGACGCGCTCGATGGAGCAGTGGTGTGATGGCGTCGACGCCGCCACCTACGGCGGAGTCTGCGACGTGCATCGGTTACAGATTTTGGCGGCCAGCGAGAATTACCGGCTGTTGGAAGAGCGGCTGGCAGCCGCGAGTCGTGGCCTGGCGGAAGTGAACACGTGGGCTGGCGGAGAGGGGTACTACCAGCTCGGCGAGGTGCGTCGGCAGCGCGGCGATGTGGATGGCGCCTTCCAGGCGTTTGCCAACGCCAGGGCCTACGGTATCGAACCACAGCCCGGCGAGGCTCTGTTGCGGTGCAGTCTGGGCGACGTCGAAACAGCCTGGACGGAACTCCGCCTGGCGCTGGTCGCCTCCGACCGGTTTGGCCGGATGCGCCTGTTGCGCGCCGCCGTCGAGATCGCGCTGGCGCGTGATGATTTCGATGAGGCTGAACAGCATTGCCTCGAACTGGCGGCTGGGGCGGCCAGGTTTTGCACCCCCGGTTTTCAGGCATGGGCCGCCCATGCCCGGGGCTTGCTACTGGTGCGCTGCGGCCGCTACGCGGATGCGCTGATATCGCTGGAGACGGCGCTACGGCAGTATCGCGTGCAGCAGTCGCGTTACGAGACCGCTCAGATATACGAGTGGATGGCGCTGGCCCATCGGGGCCTAGGCGCTGACGAGGTCGCGATCGCGGACGAGGCGACGGCGGCAAGTATCTACCGCCAGTTGTCGGTCGAGTCGGCACCGACCTGTGGCGCACCGACGACGGACGAATTGACCAAGCGGGAGACTGAAATCATCAAGGCAATCGCGAGTGGTGACACCAACAAGCAGGTGGCATCGGCGTTGTTCATCAGCGAGCGAACGGTGGCTCGTCACCTGGCCAATATCTACGCCAAGCTCGGGGTCTCCTCTCGCACCGCCGCGGCGGCCTGGGCGCACGAGAAGTTCGGTCCCGGCCTGCGTTGATCGTTCGCATCATTTGTGCCAGACCGGAAATCGCTGAATTTGCATAATTTGGCCGATGCCAGTGCCAGTGCCATTTGCCTAGGCTCGGACCATGACGACGACGAATGAATCCCCATCGGTAAAGCCAATCTTCGAAGCTGAGACGACCGAAGAGTTCGCCGGCCGGATGATCGGTGCCATCGATGCCGCCAGCGTGGTGATCCTGGCCAGCATCGGGCACCAAACCGGCTTGTTCGACACGATGTCCCAGTTGCCGCCGGCAACCAGCGCCCAGATCGCCGACGCGGCCGGGCTCAACGAGCGTTATGTGCGGGAGTGGTTGGGCGGCATGGTGACCGGCGGTGTCGTGGACTACGACGCAAGCTCGGCGACCTACCGGCTTCCAGAACATCGCGCGGCCGTGCTGACGCGGGCGGCCGGTCCGGACAATCTGTCCCGGCTGGCGCAGTTCATCCCGCTTCTCGGCGAGATCGAACAGAAGATCGTCGGCTGCTTTCACAACGGCGGTGGCCTGCCCTACACCGCCTACCCCCGATTCCACGCCTTGATGGCCGAGCAGAGCGGCGAGGTGTTCGACGCCGCGCTGGTGGACGCGATCCTGCCGATGGCGCCCGGCTTGCCCGAGCGGTTGCGCGCCGGCGCCCAGGTCTCCGACTGGGGGTGCGGCAGCGGTCACGCGATCAACGTGATGGCACGGGCCTTCCCGAACAGCCGGTTCACCGGCATCGACTTCTCCGAGGAAGGCGTCGCGGCGGCAATGGCCGAGGCCGGCCGGCTCGGGCTGGACAACGCGTCGTTTGTGCGCGGCGATCTCGCGGCTCTCGATGTCGTCGACGCCTATGACGTCATCACCGTGTTCGACGCCATCCACGATCAGGCGCAGCCCGCGCGCGTCCTGGCCAACATCCATCGGGCCCTGCGGCCCGGCGGGGTGTTGTTGATGGTGGACATCAAGGCCTCGAGCAAGCTCGAAGAGAACGTCGGGGTACCGCTGAGTCCGTATCTGTTCACGGTGTCGACGATGCACTGCATGTCGGTGTCGCTGGCCTACGGCGGTGCGGGCCTGGGAACGGCGTGGGGCCGGCAGCTCGCTACCTCGATGCTCGCCGACGCGGGTTTCCCGGAGGTCGCGGTTCACGAGATCGACACCGATCCGATCAACCTCTACTACATCGCGACCAAGTGAGCGCCCGCACTAGGCTCGCCCTGTGCCGACGCCACTCGACCTGATCGCCGACTGGCCGGTTCCCGCCGCAGCCGCCGCAGTGGTCAGCCCCAGCGGGGTGATCGCCGGATACGGCGACACCTCGGCGCAGTTTCGGCTCGCATCGGTGACCAAACCCCTCGTGGCGCGAGCGGCCCAGGTCGCGATCGAAGAGGGTGTGGTGGAGCTCGACACCCCGGCCGGACCGCCGGGCAGCACGGTTCGGCATCTGCTCGCCCACGCCTCGGGGCTGTCGATGCACTCCGCGCAGGTGATGGCCAAACCCGGCAAGCGACGGGTCTACTCGAACTACGGCTTCCAGGTGCTGGCCGAGACGATCGAAACAGCGGCGGGCATCGAGTTCAGCCGCTACTTGGCCGAGGCGATCTTCGAACCACTCGGCATGGCCGCCTCGAGATTGGCGGGCGGCGCCGCGGCGGCCGGCTACGGCGGGACGTCCACGGTGGCCGACCTGGCGGTCTTCGCGGGGGATCTGCTGGCGCCGCGGACCGTGTCGGCGCCGTTGCACGATTGTGCGATCAGCGTGCAGTTTCCGGGCCTGAGCGGGGTGTTGCCGGGGTTCGGGGTCCAGCGGCCCAACGACTGGGGCCTGGGTTTCGAGATCCGCGGCGGCAAGTCACCGCACTGGACCGGCATTGCCAACTCTGCGCGGACCTTCGGTCATTTCGGCCAGACGGGCACCTTCATCTGGGTGGACCCCGATCGGGCATTGTCGCTGGTCGTGCTCACCGATCGGGATTTCGACGAATGGGCCAAGCCGCTGTGGCCGGCGCTCTCTGATGAAGTTCTGAGAGTGTACGGAGCGAACTAGCGCAACAGGGGCCTCACAAGGCACAATAAACACGCACGACACAATCGCATCTTCGGAAACACCAGGTCGTTGGGGAAGACGTCCCTCGTAGAGCCGAAGGAGCAAGGTGATGCGTGCGTCGAACCAGTTCGCCGATGCGACGACAGGCGTGGTGTATGTCCACGCCTCTCCCGCAGCGGTGTGCCCACATGTCGAGTGGGCGCTGTCGTCGACCCTGAATGCCAGGGCGAACTTGAAGTGGACCCCACAGCCGGCCATGCCTGGGCAGCTGCGTGCGGTGACCAATTGGATTGGTCCCGTGGGCACCGGCGCCCGGCTGGCCAATGCGCTGCGCTCGTGGTCGGTCCTGCGGTTCGAAGTCACCGAAGACCCGAGTGCCGGTGTGGACGGCGAGCGGTTCTGCCATACCCCGCAGCTGGGTCTGTGGAGTGGGGCGATGAGCGCCAACGGCGACATCATGGTCGGCGAGATGCGGCTGCGCACCCTGATGGCATCCGGTGCCGACACCCTGGCGGCCGAGTTGGACTCGGTGCTCGGCACGGCGTGGGATGAGGCGCTCGAGCCCTATCGCGATGGCGGTGACGGCGGCGAGGTCAGCTGGCTGAGCCGGGGAGTCGGCTAGGCCGAGCGCGCGGTGGATTTCACTCAGAACGGCGGCGGCTTGTTTCGTTCGGCGACGTGCGCGTCGTTGAGTTTGCGTTCGGCTGCGATGCGGTAGGCCCGTTGGGCTGCCCGGGTTTTTCGTCGGGTGGGCATCATGATGCCGATGGTCGGTGGGGGTTTGCCTACCGGTGCAGGCAAGGTCGCGGTGGTGGTGCTCCACTGCGGTAGTAAGAGTCGGCTGCCGGGTTGCGTGACGTAGGTGCGTCCGGCTGGTGAGGTCCAGGTGATGGTGCCGTCGGGGTGCTGGCGGTCGGACCAGTCGGTCCAGAATGTCTTGAGCAGGTGGTGTTTTCGGCAGAGGCAGCGCAGGTTGGAGGCGTGGGTGGGGCCGAATGGCCAGGCGATGGTGTGGTCGACGTCGCAATACTCGGCGGGCACATCGCAATTGGGGAATCGGCAGGTCGTGTCCCGCATCCGGACCCATTCGTCCAACGCGGTCGAGGGTCGATAACCGGGTTCGGGGTCGTCACTCGGGCGGCGCAACTCTCGCACCTTGGCGCCGGCCTTGACGAGTTCGGCCAGCAGTGGGGCGGGCACGATCCCGCGATTGCCACTGAGTATCCCACTGGCGGTGGGTCTTTCGGACTCCGCCAAGATGTGCACCACGACGTTGGCCGCGCGGCCGTCGGGTACTGCGGCGGGGCAGTCGGGATTGCCGCATAGGCAGGCTAGATGATCGGAGCCGGCGTTGATCGCTCCCAGGGCATCTGAGCGGCGTTGACCGACGGTGCGGGGATCGTCCTCGCACACCCCGTGCGCCATGGCGGCCAATCGGCGATCGATTGCCGCACCGTCGACGACCGATAGCTCGCCATGGATCTCCACCATCCCGTCGCGTGAGTGACGCAGATCGACCACGATGTCGCGGTCCCGCATGCGAGTGCGGCTGCGGCGCAACGCTCCCGGGTCGTACCGATCCACCCACGCATCGATGGCGCGCTGCAGTTTCAGATCCGAGAGCGGACCCCAGGACTCCGCGTGCCCGGCGAGTTCGGCGTCCACCAAAGCCAGGGTGGCGCTGTCCTGGATCAAGTCGGTGCGGTTCGCGATCGCCTCGCACACCCGATAGCTGAGCGTCCCGGCCATCAACAGCGCATTCACTTGGGGCAGCCGATCGCGCAGCGACAACGCCAAATGCATCTGTGCCGACGCCCGGCCGTGGGTCACCCCCAAGATGGCCGAGACCTCGGCCGCGGCGGCGTCCCACTCATCGCAGGCCCACCATGCGCGTTCGTCGTCACCACAGCGCTGGCGCACCAACTCTGCGATCCCCGCCAGCCGCCGCCCTTCGCCCTGGGCGGCCATCCGCGCGCCACTCTCGATCGAAGCAACGTAGTCGAACATATGTTCGAGTATGTCATTGGGGTGCGACAAGAATCTCGGTACGCCTCGGGCCTTGTCGCACTCAAGGCCCGCATCTACTATCGGCTGTAGTAGATCTAGGGAGTTTCCTATGACGGCACCGTCAACTACATCTCCTGAAGCGTTCCTACGACCAGCGGCCTGGGCCTTCCTGGCCGGCTGGGGATTGCACGTCATCGATCACCTGCGCCGCGGAATGTCGGCCTCGCCGATGTTCATCATGGCCGGCGGAACGGTGCAGGGGGTGATCGTGGTGACCGCGCTCGGCGAGATCGGCACCGGACTGCGTCTACTTCATGCCCAGCGCCTCGGCACATAGCCTGAAGCCCATGGTCCAGCTGCACGTCGAGAAGACGATCTTCGCGCCGACCGACAAGGTCTTCGACTGGCTGGCCGACCCGGTGAACCTGAATGCGGCTCCGCTGATCGTCACTTCGGGTTGGGCCAAGGACTCGCCGCCGCCCGGCCTGGGGGCGATCCGGACCGGCTTCGCGATCGGCCTGTGGTTCCGTGAGGAGATCACCGCCTACGATCCGCCGCACAGCTATCGCTATCTCATCGTCAAATCGGTTCCGGCCTTCGATCACGAAGGCGGCACACTGACGTTCACCCCGGCCGGGGACGGCACCCATGTCGACTGGGTCAGTACCTACACGCACCCGGCGCGCGGCGGAGGTAAGCCGATGGAGGCGCTTACCTCGCGCCTGCTGCCATGGAACTTCCGCGCAATCCTGGACGGCTGCGCGAAGGCGCTGGAGCGCTAGACCCGTCAGTTGTTGCTGTCGGATGCGCAGGACAGGTCGACGTAGACGCTGCCGGGACTCTGCTGGTCGGTCATCACCATGAGGTGCCCGTCGGACATCATCATCACCACGAGGCCATGGACCCCGGTGACGGTGCACCTGTTCAGCGGCATATTCGATGGCATATTGAATTGCACGTTGTAACCCTGGTCCTGCAGCATCTTGACGACGTCTGCAGCATTGGTCGAATCGGCGGCCGCGGTGGCGGCCGGACAGAGCGCGGCCGCTGTCAGTGCGCAGACGAATGCGGTGGCGATGGTCATCTTCTTCATGGCGCGAGGTTCCTCGTTTGCTGTAGTGGGTCTGCTTCGGTGGACGCCGTCAACGTCCCGCCCCACAGTGGTGCGACCCCTACGGTGCGTTACAGAGGATTTTCAGGGCGCCCGGGACCGCGGATATCTCGGCGGGGAGCGGACACACATAGTCGCCGTCGGCGTAGGCATTGATGCCGGGGGAGTCGACGGTGACGGTGCGCACCCGGGCAGTGGTGACCTGTGGAAGGTTCACGTGCGTTCCCTTGAACACCGTTGGGAACAACCGGATCAGCTTCGTGCGCGACGAGGCGCCCACCATCGTGATGTCGAGCATTCCGTCGGAGTGATCGGCCCCCGGCGTGATCAGCATGCCGCCGCCGTAGCTGCGCGTGTTGCCGAACGCCGCCAGCGTGAGGTCGGCGACGATCTCCCGCTCACCGTCGAAAACCATCCGAAATGGCAACGGCCGCAACTGCGAAATCTCGGCGACCAGCGCGACGTTGTAGCGCATCCGCCCGTGCGGCCAGGTCATCCGGTTCACCCGATCGCTGACCAGTGAGTCGAATCCCGTCGCGGCGACCGTCCCGAACCAGGTGCTCGATCCGTCGGCACCCTTGATGTGCCCGAGGTCGACGGTCTCGATGTGTCCGGCGGCGATCACGTCGACGGCCGCCACCGGATCAGCGGTCGGCAGCCGGTACTCGCGAGCATGGTCGTTGCCGGTGCCGGCGGGAACGATGCCCAGCGGAATGTCGCTGTGCGCCAACGCTTGAAGAGCCAACCTGATTACGCCGTCACCGCCCACCACGACCAGGGCGTCGGTCTCGCGGGTGAGCGCATCGTCGACCAGTTCACGGGCGTGGACGGCATCGCGGCCGACGATCCCGGTTACGTCGATCCCGAGTTCCTGAAATCGGGCCACCGCCCGCTCGCCGGCGTGAGGCGCGCTGCCGTGGCCCGACTTCGGATTCGTCAGGACGGTGACGTGGGAAATCATGGAATCAGCTTGCCGGGGTTCAGGATCCCCGCCGGGTCGAGGGCCTGCTTGACCGCTGTCAGTACCTTCACGCCGAGTTCGCCGATCTCGCCGGCCATCCACGGGCGGTGATCTGCGCCGACCGCGTGGTGGTGGGTGATGGTTCCGCCGGCGCGTGAAATCGCTTCGGAAGCAGCGACTTTGGCAGCCATCCACTGCTTGGCCACGTCGCCGCGCTGGCCGGCTACCACGGTGAAGTACAGCGATGCTCCGGTGGGATACACATGCGAAATGTGGCACATCACCAACGCCGGTGTGCCGCTTTCGCCGAGCGAGTTCGTCAGCGCTTCGGTGACCGCCGTCTTCAGCGCGGTCAGGTTGGCCCACGTGGTAGCGGTCTCCAGCGTCTCGCACAACGCGCCGGCCGCCAGCAGCGAATCACGCAGATACGGCGCGTCGAAACGACCGTGCTCCCACGCCCGCGCCGGGGCCTCGCCCAGGGAGGTGCCGCCGTGGGCTTCCAGAACTGCGCGGGTTTCGGCGTGCCTGCTCTCGGTGTGTGCGGCACTGCCTTCGAAGAGCGTCAGCCCCAGGCACCCGCCGGTGATGCTCTGCTCGCCGATGTTTCCGGTGGTCGCCAGGTTCACGCCGGTCTCGGCCTCGTCGGACAACCGCAGCACCGTCGGCCCGGTGCCGATCTGGACGACCGCACGCAGCGCGGCCGCACCGGTGGCGAAGTCGGGGAACGACCACGCCTCGTAGCGCGTCGTCTCCGGGACCGGGTGCACCCGCAGACGCACCCGGGTGATCACTCCGAAGACGCCCTCGGACCCGGAGAACAGTTCGCGCAGATCGGGCCCGGCGGCGGTCTCCGGCGCGCGGCCGAGGTCGAGAATGCCGACCGGGGTGACCACCGTCAGCCCGCGGATCATGTCGTTGAATCGGCCGTATCCTGCGGAATTCTGCCCGGACGAGCGGGTGGCCGCGTAGCCGCCGATGGTGGCGAACCGGAAGCTCTGCGGGAAGTGCCCCAGTGAGAAGCCGCGTTCACCCAGTAGCCGCTCGGCATCCGGGCCGGTGACCCCGGCGCCCAGCTCGGCCTGCATCGACGTCTCGTCCAGCGAGTGCAGCGCATCGAGGCGGCGCAGGTCCAGCGAGATGACGGCGGAGAAATCGCCACGGATCGGGTCGAGTCCGCCGACCACGCTGGTGCCGCCGCCGAAGGGCACTACCGCGATGCCGTGCTGCGAGCAATAGCGCAGCACGGTCGCGATCTCGTCCTCGTTGCCGGGAAGCAGCACTGCGTCCGGGGCGTCCTGGTGGGTCTGCTTGCGGCGCAACAGGTCCAGCGTGGACTTGCCGCCCGCGTACCGCAGCCGGCCCTGGTCGTCGGTCCGGATGTGGTCGGCGCCCACGAACTCGGCGAGGGCATCTCGATGAACGTCTGCCAACGACGACGGCCGCACCTGGACCTCGTCGATGGAGGGGGCGGGGATCTCGCTGACCGTCACCCCGAGCGCCTGCTCGAGCAGGGCCCGGATGCCGTCGGAGAGGGGCTTGGCGGCCGTGGGGTCACCCCACGCGTTCCAGGCCATCGGGGGAACGAGGGTGCGGGCATCATTGCTCATGCGTTACAGTATTACAGGTGTTGTCAATCAGTAACGACGAATCGCTGGACGTCGGCGACCGGATCCTGGCCGCCACGGCCAGCTGTGTCCGCGATTTCGGGGTCGAGCGCGTGACGCTGGCCGAGATCGCCCGGCGGGCGGGTGTGAGCCGTCCGACGGTGTATCGCCGCTGGCCGGACACCAATACGATCGTGGCGTCGCTGCTCACCGACCGGATCACCGGCACCTGGCGCGCCGTGCCGGCGACCCACCCCGGCCGCGCCGGTCTGGTCGAGCGGATTGTCGAGGTGGCCCGTCGCCTGCGCGACGACGAACTCATCACCTCGGTGCTGCGCTCCGCCCCCGACCTGGCGATGGTCTACATCGCCGGGCGCCTCGGGACCAGCCAGCAGATCCTGATCGATCTGTTCGTCGAGGAACTGCGCGCGGCACAGGCCGACGGCAGTGTCCGTGCCGGGGATGTCCACAAGATGTCGGCGATGGTTCTGCTCATCGGGCAGTCCGCCATCCAGTCCGCGCAGATCGTCGAACCCATCCTCGACGGCGAGGCGCTGAGCGCCGAACTGTCCCGCGCCCTGAACGGATACCTCGCCCCATGAGTGACCTCACTGCCCTGAATGCCGCCCGGCGGAGTGCCGAACTGGCCGATCTCGGTGACGACGGCCGCGTCGACGTCGTCGTCATCGGCGCCGGCATCACCGGCACCGGTATCGCACTCGACGCGGCCAGCCGCGGGTTGTCGGTGTTGCTCATCGAGAAGCACGACCTCGCCTTCGGTACCAGCCGCTGGAGTTCCAAGCTGGTCCACGGTGGCCTGCGTTATCTGGCCACCGGCAATGTCGGCATCGCACGGCGCAGCGCGGTCGAGCGTGGAATCCTGATGACCCGCAACGCCCCGCATCTGGTCAGGCCGATGCCGCAGCTGGTCCCGCTGCTGCCGTCGATGGGCCGAACCCAACGAGCTTTGATACGAACCGGTTTCGTCGCCGGCGACGCACTGCGGATCCTGGCCGGTACCAAGTCGTCGACGTTGCCGCGGTCACGGCGGATCGGCGTTTCGCAGTCGGTGGCGATGGCGCCGACCGTGCGTCGCGACGGTCTCGACGGCGGTCTGCTCGCCTACGACGGCCAGCTGATCGACGACGCCAGGCTGGTGACCGCCGTCGCGCGCACCGCCGCGCAGCACGGGGCGCGGGTCCTGACCCGGGTGTCCGCGGTGGCCGCCACCGGCAGCTCGGTACAACTGTGTGACGAGTTGACCGGCGAGACCCTGGACGTGACGGCGCGCGCGGTGATCAACGCGACGGGCGTGTGGGCCGGCGAGGTGGATTCCGCCATCAAGCTGCGGCCGAGCCGGGGCACGCACCTGGTGTTCGACGCCGCCTCGTTCGGCAATCCGACTGCCGCGCTGACCATTCCGATCCCCGGTGAGATCAACCGGTTCGTGTTCGCGATGCCCGAGCAGCTCGGCCGCGTCTACCTCGGGCTGACTGACGAGGACGCCCCTGGGCCGATTCCCGACGTGCCGGAACCGACTCCCGGCGAGATCAGCTTCCTGCTCGACACCGTCAACACAGCGCTGGGTAGCGCGCTGACGACCGCTGATGTGAAGGGCTCCTACGCAGGATTGCGCCCCTTGATCGATACCGGTGAGGGCCGGACGTCGGACCTCTCGAGGGAGCACGCGGTCATCGAGTCCGATTCGGGCATGTTCAGCATCGTCGGCGGCAAGCTCACCGAATACCGGCACATGGCCGAGGATGCTGTCGATCGCGCGCTGACTGCCCGCTCGATCTCCACCCGGCCGTGCCGCACCCGGAATCTGCCGCTGGTCGGCGCCGCCGCCAATCCTGTTGCCACACTGCGCACGACGAGTCATCTGCCGAGCTCCCTGGTCGCCCGATACGGCGCCGAAGCGCCGAACGTGATCGCCTCGGCGCGATGCGAACGGCCGACCGACCAGGTTGCCGACGGAATCGACGTCACCCGTGCGGAATTCGAGTTCGCCGTGACGCACGAAGGCGCGCTGAGCGCCGATGACATCGTGGACAGGCGGACCCGCATCGGGCTGGTCGAGTCCGACCGCAACCGGACACTGGCCGCGGCCGAGGAGCTGCTGGCGCGCGCCTGATTCAGTACCGGATGGCACTCTGGGTCAGCGGGGGATAGACGGTGGACGGCTCGCCGTCCACGGTGGTGCCGGCGAACTGCAGCATCGAGCGGGTCGCGCCATTCACGTCGGCCGGGTAGCTCAGCGTCGGCGCGGACACCTCGTCGAGGCGGCGCAGCTGCGCCGGAGTCAGCATGACGTCGACCGCCGCCAGGTTGTCCTCGAGATGCGCCATCCGCCGCGCCCCCAGTATCGGTACGACAGTGCCCTGCCGGGCCCGCAGCCAGGCCAGTGCCACCGCGGCCGGCGTCGTGCCGATCTCATCGGCGACGGCGGTGACCGCGTCGATGACCACGAACTCGTCCTCGCTGGGTCCGCCGACGTAGGTGGCGCGCACCGAATCATCGACGGTCGCCCCGCGGCGGTACTTGCCAGACAGGAAGCCGTTCTTCAGCGGGCTCCACGGCACCAGCGCCATGCCCTGGTCGAGCGCCAGCGGCGCCAGTTCGCCCTCGACAGTGCGTGCCAGCAGCGAGTATTCGACCTGCAGTGCGATCAGCGGCGTCCACCCGCGTAGCACCGCCGTGGTCTGCGCCTGGGCGGTCACCCATCCGGGGGTGTTGGAGAACCCGATGTAGCGAATGGTGCCGGCGCGCACCAGGTCGTCGAGCGTGCGCAGGGTCTCCTCGATCGGGGTGTTGCGGTCCCAGTTGTGCAACCAGTACAGGTCCAGATAGTCGGTGTTCAAGCGGCGCAATGTTTCTCGCAGCTGCGCGAGGATCGCGCCACGTCCGGCACCGCCGCCGTTGGGATCGCCGGGGTGCAGATTGGCGAAGAACTTCGAGGCCAGCACAACCCGGTCGCGCCGGCCCGGGCGGGCGGCGAACCAATCGCCGAGGATCTTCTCCGAATGGCCGTTGGTGTAGAAGTTGGCGGTGTCGACGAAATTGCCGCCGCGATCCAGGTAGGCCTCGAGGATCTTCTCGGACTCCTCGACGCTGGAACCTGCTCCGCCGGCGTCTTCGCCGAACGTCATCGCGCCGAGGGCGAACGGGCTGACCCGCAGACCGGACCGGCCCAGGGTGACGTAGTGATCGAGTGGCATGAAACGCTCCTTAATGGGTGTGTCTGACATGTCAATCAAAGGCGAATAACAAGCACAGAGGTAGACCGATGCGATCCAGCTCTTGCATGATCCGATCAATTTTGATGAGATCTGGACATGGACCGCGAGAGTCGGCTGGCGGAGATGTGCGACTTGATCGCGGCCCACGCCAGGGCCGACCTGCGGACCTCGATCGACGGGCTGCTGCTGTCGCGGGTGGCGGCATCGGCGACACCGGACTACTCGCTGACCGAACCGCTGGTCGTCGTGATGGCCCGAGGCGGCAAGCGCCTGCTGCTCGGCGACGAGGTCCACGAGTACCGCGCGGGGCAGTGTCTGGTCGTGACCGCCGATCTACCGGTCACCGGGCACTTCATCGATACCGGGGACGGGCCGTCATTGGGGATGGCGCTGGTGCTGCGGCCCGCGGTGGTGGCCGGTCTGGTGTTGCAGGCGCCGGCGGGACGGTGGGCTCGCGGCGGGACCGCGAATTCGGCAATGTCGACATCTGACGCCGATGCCGAGTTGCTCGATGCGGGGGTCCGGTTGTTGCGACTGCTCGAAAAACCTTCGGATGCAACCATCTTGGCGCCACTGATCGAGCGTGAGATCGTCTGGCGATTGCTGACCGGGCCGCAGGGGGAGACGGTGCGGCAGATCGGACTGGCCGACAGCAACCTGTCCTATGTCAGCCGGGCCATCGGCTGGATCAGGGAGAACTACGCCGAACCGATGCGCATCGAGGAGCTGGCTGCGGTGGCCGGGATGAGCCCGTCGACGTTTCATCGGCACTTCCGGGGCGTTACCGCCATGAGCCCCTTGCAGTTTCAGAAGCGCATTCGACTGCAGGAGGCCCGCTCGATGCTGGTCAGCGAGCCCGGCGACATCGCAGGCGTCGGGCATCGCGTCGGCTATGACAGCCCTTCGCAGTTCACCCGTGAGTACCGCCGGTTGTTCGGCGTTCCGCCGGGGCGCGACGCCATGCGCATCCGCGCCGAAGGTGCTCAGCGCGCGGTGATCTAGACCAATATTGCTCGCGCTGGGAACTACAGCGGGATGTTCTTGTGCCGCCCACGACGGGCCGGAGCCTCGGCGAGTGCCTGCGTCAGCTTGCTGCGAGTGTGCGCCGGGTCGATCTTCTCGTCGACAACGCCGATCTCGACTGCGCTGTCCACGCCGCCGGCGATCCGCTCGTGCTCGGCGGCCAGTTCCTCGTGCAGGGCTTCCCGCTCGTGATCCGGCGCGGCGGCCAGCTTCTTCTTGTGCAGGATGCCGACAGCAGCCTTGGCGCCCATCACAGCGACCTCGGCGTCCGGCCAGGCGAACACCTTGGTGGCGCCCAGTGACCGCGAGTTCATCGCAATGTAGGCCCCGCCGTAGATCTTTCGCGTCACCAGCGTGACCCGGGGGACGGTCGCCTCGCCGAAGGCGTGCAGCAGCTTGGCGCCGCGGCGCACGACCCCGCCCCACTCCTGATCGACGCCGGGCAGGTAACCAGGAACGTCGACGACGACCACCAGCGGGATGCCGAAGGCATCACACAGGCGCACGAAACGTGCTGACTTCTCGGCACTTTCGGAGTTCAGGCAGCCACCCAGGCGCAGCGGGTTGTTGGCGATCACGCCGACGGTGCGGCCGGAGAGCCGGCCAAGGCCGACGACGATCGACGGCGCCCACTTGCCCTGGAATTCCTCGAACGGGGTGTCCGCATCCAGCAGTGCCTCCACCAGTGGGTGCACGTCATAGGCGCGACGGGGTGACTCGGGCAGCAGCGCATGCAGGTCGGAGTCGCCGGCCTCGGCCTTGCTCTTGTCGAAATGACCTTGCTGGGAGAACAATCCGATCAACCGGCGACCGCGCGCGTAGGCGTCGAGTTCGTCGGTGGCGACGATGTGGCACACACCGGACTTCTTGTGGTGGGTGTCGGGGCCGCCGAGGGAGGCCATGTCGACGTCCTCGCCGGTCACGCTGCGCACGACGTCGGGTCCGGTGACGAACACCCGGCCCTCGTGCGCCATGATGACGACGTCGGTCAGTGCGGGACCGTAGGCGGCGCCGCCGGCGGCGAAGCCGACCACGACCGAGATCTGCGGGATGTAGCCCGACGCGCGGATCATGGCCTCGAAGACCAGTCCGACCGCATGCAGCGCCTTGACTCCCTCGGCCAGCCGGGCACCGCCGGAGTGCCAGATGCCCACGATCGGGCTCTGCTCCTCGATGGCGGTGTCGTAGGCGTTGACGATGTGCTGGCAGCCCTCGACTCCCATCGCGCCGCCCATGACGGTCCCGTCGGTGCAGAACGCGATGGTGCGCACGCCGTTGACGGTGCCGGCCGCCGACAGCACTCCGGAGCGGTCACGCTCGTGCAGCAGCTCGACCGAGCCGTCGTCGAAGAACGTGGACAGCCGCAGTAGCGGGTCACGCGGGTCGAGCGATTCGCCGACAGTCTCAGGGGCGATGGTCGTCATCTGAACCTCCTATATGCGCACGGGGTTTCAGTCGGCACCGTCAACACACGTGGTGTTGTCAGTACTTCCCGAAGGCGATCGCCACGTTGTGACCACCGAATCCGAACGAGTTGTTGATCGCGTACTGGTAGTTGCCTGGCCGGGGTTCGCCGGCCACCACGTCCAGATCGATCTCCGGATCGAGGTTGCGCAGGTTGAGCGTGGGCGGCACGACGCCGTCCCGCAGCGCGAGCACGGTGAGGATCGACTCCACCGCGCCGACGGCACCCACCGAGTGGCCCAGCGCCGATTTGGGCGCGTAGACCGCCGGGCGATGAGTGCCGAGAGCATTGTTGATCGCTTTGCCTTCCGCGACATCACCCACCTGGGTGCCCGTCGCGTGGGCGTTGATGTGATCGATATCGGAGGGCTGCAGACCCGCGAGCTGGATTGCCCGTGTGATCGCGTGACCCGCCTGTTCACCGTTGGGGTCGGGTGCCACGATGTGGTAGCCGTCCGAGGTGATGCCTGCGCCCATGATGCGCGCGAGGATGTTGGCCCCGCGCGCCTTGGCGTGCTCCTCGGTCTCGATGATCATCATCGCGCCGCCCTCACCGAAGACGAACCCGTTGCGGTCCTTGTCGAACGGCCGACAAGCGCCGGCCGGGTCATCGTTGGTGGTGGACAGGACGATTCGCATCTGCGCGAAGCCCGCGATCGGCACGGCCTCGATCTTGGTCTCGACGCCACCGCATATCGCGATGTCGGCTTCGCCGAGAACGATCTGTCGCCAGGCCTGGGCGATGGCCTCCGAGCCTGAGGCACAAGCCGAGACCGGGGTGATGACCCCGGCCCTCGCCTTGAGCTCGAGCCCGACGGCCGCCGCGGCCGCGTTGGGCATGTACATCTGGACTGCCAGCGGCGACACCGCTCGCAAGCCTTTGGCACGCATCGCCTCGTAGGCGTACAGCAGTTCTTCGGACGAACCGATCCCGGTGCCGAGAGCCACCATCAGCCGTTTGGAATCCACTTCCGGTGACCCGGCGTGCTGCCAGGCGCGGCGGCCGATGACGGTGGCCATCTTCTGCAGATATGACATCCTGCGCAGCTCGACCCGCGTCAGCTCACCATCGAAATCCTCGAGCAGGTGCCCCCCGATGCGGACCGGCAGGTCGTAGGTCTCGACGAAGGGGTCGTTGAGAACACGAATGCCGCTTTGACCGTCCAGCGCCCGCTTCCAGGTGCCTTCGGCGTCGGATGCCAGGGCGGTCGTCATCGCGATGCCGGTGACGACCACGTTGGGGAAGCCATTCCCCGTTGACAATTGTGTCAACCCTGCCATTGCTTCCTGCTAATCCTTTCCCCCTGAACGGCTCAGTAGCGACCGAAGACCAGCGCCACGTTGTGCCCGCCGAACCCGAACGAGTTGTTGATCGCGTACTGGTAGTCGCCGTAGCGCGGTTCGCCCGCGACGATGTCCAAATCGATCTCCGGATCCGGTGTCTCGTAGTTCAGCGTGGGCGGGATGACGCCGTCACGCAACGCGAGCACTGTGAGCGCCGATTCCAGGGCGCCGACGGCGCCGATGGAGTGGCCCAGCGCCGACTTCGGCGCGTAGACCGCGGCCTGCTCGCACCCGGCGACCCGAAGCGCGTTGGCCTCGGCGGTGTCGCCGATCGGGGTGGCTGTTCCGTGCGCATTGACGTGGTCGATGTCCGCCGGCGACAAGCCCGCCGTCTCCATCGCCCGCTTCATCGCCTGGGCGGCACGCAGGCCGTCCGGCGCCGGAGCCACCATGTGGAACGCGTCCGAGGTGATCCCCGCACCCATGACCCGGGCCAGCGGCTTGGCGCCACGGGCCTTGGCGTGCTCCTCGGTCTCGATGATCATCATGCAGCCGGCCTCGCCGAAGACGAACCCGTCGCGATCCTTGTCGAACGGGCGCGACGCCCCGGCGGGGTCATCGTTGCGCGTCGACATGGCGCGCATCATCGAGAACGCAGCGATCGGCAACGCCTCGATGGTGCCCTCGACACCGCCGACGACCGCGAAGTCCGCGTCACCCATGACGATCTGCCGCCACCCGTGGGCGATGGCCTCTGACCCGGACGCGCACGCCGACACCGGGGTGATGACCCCGGCGCGGGCGCCCAGTTCCAGGCCGGCGACCGCGGCCGCACCGTTCGGCATGACCATCTGAACGGCCAGCGGCGACACCTTGCGAATGCCGCCCTCGTTCATCGCGTCGTAGGTCTCGACGATCTTCTCGCCGCCACCCAGACCGGTGCCGATCACCACCGCGAAGCGGTCCGGATCGACCTCGGGCTTACCGGAGTTCTCCCACAGCCGTCGGGCCAGCACCAGAGACATGCGTTGCACGTAGGAATTGCGACGCAGTTCGACGCGGGTGAGGTGGCTGTCCATGTCCTCGACGAGGTGCCCGCCGATACGGACCGGCAGGTCCCACTTGTCGACGAACTCGTCCTCGAGAATGCGGATGCCGCTGTCGCCTGCCAACAGGCCCTTCCACGTGCTCTCGATATCCGTGGCGAGCGCCGTGGTGGCCTCGACGGCGGTCACGACGACGCTGGGGAAGCCGCCGTTAGCCGTGGAAGGCCTGCTCATTCGCCCGCGAACTTCTCGCGCAGGGCGGCAGCAGCCTCGGGGTTCTCTTCCTCGAGCTTCTGGATGTAGGAGACGACGTCACCGACGGTGCGCAGACCGGCGAGGTCCTCGTCCGGGATCTTCACGCCGTACTTGTCCTCGGTCTGAACGGCGATCTCCACCATCGACAGCGAGTCGATGTCCAAGTCGTCGACGAACGACTTCTCCGGGGTGACCTCAGACGGCTCGATACCGGTCACTTCTTCGATGATCTCGGCGAGGCCGGCGATGATTTCATCCTGAGAGGCGGGCACAGTGGCTCCTTCGTAATTGGTTGTGTTACTGGGTGTTACGCGTGATATGTGGTTGTCCTGGACGGCCGACTCCTCAAAGTTCGGTGAGTCCGTCCAGATCTGCGGGTGTTTTGATCGCACGGTTGGCGACCCCCCGAAGTTCTCGTTTGGCGATCCCGGCCAGAGTTCCTGCGGGCGGGAATTCCACGATCGCCGAGCCCTCTGCGTTCTCAAAGAGCTGCCGCATGGTTTCGGTGCACAGATCCCAGCGCACCGGGCGGGTCAATTGCGCGACGAGCTTCTCCATCGCGTCCGCCGCAGAAGATACCGGCCGACCGTCGGAATTGCTCAACAGCGTGGTCGTCGGCGCTGAAGCTGAAGTAGTCGTGACGGCTTGGGCGTAGGCGTCGAGCGCGGAGGCCATGTAGTGCGTGTGGAAGGCGCCTGCGGTGGCGAGCTGGCGCACCCGGGCCTTGGCCGGCGGATCCTCGGCCAGCTTCTCCAGGGCCGCGACCGCTCCGGCGGCCACGATCTGGCCGGCGGCGTTGCGGTTGGCCGGAACGAGGTCGAGGGCCTCGAGGCGGGCCAGCACCTCGGCCTCGTCGCCGCCCAGGACGGCCGACATGCCGGTCGGCTCGATGGCGCAGGCCTTGGCCATCTCGGCGCCGCGGACGGCGGCCAGCTTGACCGCATCGTCGGGGGAGATGACGCCGGCAATCGCGTAGGCCGCGATCTCACCGACGGAGTGGCCTGCGACGACGGTCGTGCGCCCGGCCAGCGTGCCGCGCTTGACCAGTTCCGCGTTGGCGAGCAGGGTCGCCGCCACAACCAGGGGCTGGGTGACCGCGGTGTCGGTGATCTCGTCAGCCGTCGCGGTGGTGCCCAGCCGGGCCAGATCCAGACCGGCGATATCCGACCAGGTCTTGATCTGTTCGGCGGCGCCGGGCAGCTCGAGCCATTCGGTGAGCATCCCGGGGGTCTGCGATCCCTGGCCAGGCGCCAGCAGCGCGATCACGGGTTCTTGAGGCACTCATTAAGAAAACATTGTGAAACCGGATTTGCACGGTGTAAGAGATTATGAACCTTGTCTTAGGTTTTTGTGGAGATCCCACAAAAGTGCATGTGATGCGACTTCACCGATACCTTGCTGCGATCTAGCAGCCCTCTTAATTAACCCCTGCGGTACCGACCAGTGGCGGTGTGAGCTGTGCAACAGAACTGTTTGCCGTGGTGTGGGTTGGCGCTGGGTAGCCCAGGCGGCCCACGGTGGATGCCACCCGCAGGACGTAGGCATCGCGCGGCAGCGTGGGATCGCGGCCGGTGAAATCCGCGATCCGTCGCAGTCGGTAGCGGACCGTATTTGGATGAACGAACAATTTCCTGGCGCAAGCCTCGATCGCGCCGCCACTGTCGAGGTAGGCGTCCAAGGTCTCGGTGAGCGCCGGTCCGGCATCGGCCAACGGTCGCATGATCTCGGTGTGCAACGCGGTGACCGCCGACGCATCGCCCAGAAGTGCGCGCTCGGGCAACAGTTCTCGGGCCAGGACCGGCCGGGGTGCGCCGGTCCAGCCGACGACGGCGTTCATCCCCGATATCGCCTCGCTGGCGCTGTGGTAGGCCGCGGTGAGCATCGGCGCGGTCGGCCCGATGACTACCGGACCGTCGGCGAAGGCGTTGATCAGGTCGTTGAAGAACTTGTCGGTCACCGCGAGCGGCCCGGAGATGATCCCGATGAGCCACGTGCCGTGCACGTCGGCCAGTGCCGAGCGGCCGTGCCGGGTGGCGATCTCGCGGACGTCTTCGCTGGCGAGCTCTTCCCGGCCTTCCGGCGGGGTGCCGACCACCACGGTGGCCGGGGCGGTGGTGTCCCAGTTGAGTGCCGCGGCGCGGGACAGCAGTTCGGGTCCGGTGTCGCCGCGGACGACGGCGTCGACGACGCTGGCCTCGATCCGGCTGTCCCAGGAGCCGCGGGCCTCGGCGGCGTCGGCGTACGAGGACGCCGCCGCGAAGGCCAGGTCGCGGCTGTAGCGCAGGATGCCGACCGACAGCGCGACGCGTTGCTCCTCGTTGCGGCCCAGCGCGGGCACCGCCGCCTCGAAGTACTCCATGCTGACGCGCACCATGTCGACGGTCTGTGCCAGCGCGATGCGGCGAGTCAGCTCCTGCGGCACCAGCGCGAACGCCTCGGCGGTGTAGCCGACGTTGCTCAGCGGGTTGCGCACCCATTCGGCGAAGTTGACCACCGCGGTCTGCAGCACGAGCTGGACGCTGGCGCGCTGGGAGGCCTCGAGCTCGCCGAAGAACGGCAGGTGTTCCTGCATGGCCTGTACCGCCTGCGTGGACAGCCGGCCCGAGTGCTGCTTGAGCCGCCGCAGCGTCGACTCCGGCACGTTCTCGAGTAACTCCAGGGGAGAACGCGGCGGTTCGAGGGGCGAGTTGTCGATCACGCCTAAAATGTACGCCCGTTTTCTGGATGTTCCTCCAAAACGCGCTGGCGCTGGGCTCGGCATGGGCCGCGAGTGTGCGGTTTTATCCGCAACACGCCGTCGCCGGCGGATGAGGATGCACACTCGCCGAGCCGAGCCAGCCGCCCCCTACGCGCTACCGGTGTCGACGTAGGAAACCTCGGCCGCCATCACGTCGTCGATCCGATACTCCCGCGCCGCGGCGATCGCCACCGACGGGTCGATCTCCCCGTCGCGGGCCAGCGCCTCCAGCACGGCCACCACGACCGACTCGGCGTCGGTGTTGAAGTACCGGCGTGCGGCGGGCCGGGTGTCGGAGAAGCCGAACCCGTCGGTGCCCAGCGTGACGTAGGTGTTCGGCACCCACGCCCGGATCTGCTCGGGCACCGCACGCATCCAGTCCGACACCGCGACGGCCGGGCCTGCGGTATCGGCCAGCGCCTTCGTCACGTAGGGCACCTGGGCCGGGCGGTCGGGGTGGCGCAGCAGTTCCTTCTCCACGGCCACCCCGTCGCGGTTGAGCTCACCCCAGCTGGTCACCGACCACACGTCGGCGGCGACGTCCCAGCGCTCGGCCAGCATGTCGGCCGCGCGCAGCGCTTCGGGCATCGCCACCCCGGAGGCCAAGATCTGCGCGACGTTGGATCGGGACTGTTGCGCTTTCCGATACCGATAGATGCCCCGCAACAGCCCTTCGGGATCGAAGTCGGCCGGTTCGGCCGGCTGTGCGTAGGGCTCGTTGTAGATCGTCATGTAGAAGAAGATGTTTTCCGGGTTCTCCCCGTACATCCGGGCCAGGCCGCTCTCCACGATGTAGGCGATCTCGTAGGCGAACGCCGGGTCGTAGGCCACCACCGCCGGGTTGGTGGACGCCAGCAGCAGCGAGTGTCCGTCGGCGTGCTGCAGGCCCTCGCCGGTCAGCGTGGTGCGTCCGGCCGTCGCGCCCAGGACGAAGCCGCGGGCCATCTGGTCGCAGGCGGCCCACAAGCCGTCGCCGGTGCGCTGGAACCCGAACATCGAATAGAAGATGTAGATCGGGATCATCGGCTCGTTGTGCGTCGAGTACGAGGTGCCGACGGCGGTGAACGACGCGGTCGACCCCGCCTCGTTGATGCCCTCGTGCAGGATCTGGCCGATCTCACTTTCCTTGTAGGCCAGCATCAATTCGGCGTCGACGGCGGTGTACAGCTGGCCGTTGCGGTTGTAGATCTTCAGGCTCGGGAACCAGGAGTCCATACCGAAGGTGCGCGCCTCGTCGGGGATGATCGGCACGATCCGGTGCCCGATCTCCTTGTCGCGCAACAGCTCTTTGAACGTGCGCACGGTGGCCATGGTGGTGGCGACCTGCTGGTTACCGGACCCCTTCTTCAGCGCCTTGTACACGTCGCGCGGCGGCAGGGTCAGCACCTTGGATTTGGTGCGCCGCTCAGGCAGGAAGCCGCCGAGCGCGCGGCGCCGGTCGATCAGATAGCGGATCTCCGGCGCCTCCGGGCCGGGGTGGTAGTACGGCGGCAGGTACGGGTTCTCCTCGAGCTGCGCGTCGCTGACCGGAATGCGGATGGCATCGCGGAAATCCCGAAGGTCTTGGATTGCAAGCTTTTTCATCTGATGAGTGGCGTTGCGGCCCTGGAAGTGGGCGCCCAGTGAGTAGCCCTTGATGGTCTTGGCGAGGATCACCGTCGGCTGACCCTTGTGCTCCATCGCGGCGCGGTAGGCGGCATAGACCTTGCGGTAGTCGTGGCCGCCGCGCTTGAGGTTCCAGATTTCGGAGTCGGTCATCGGCTCGACGAGTGCCTTGGTGCGGGGGTCGCGGCCGAAGAAATGGTCGCGCACGTAGGCGCCGTCGTTGGCCTTGTAGGTCTGGTAGTCGCCGTCGGGGGTGGTGTTCATCAGGTTCACCAGGGCGCCGTCGCGGTCGGCGTGCAGCAGTGCGTCCCACTCGCGGCCCCACACCACCTTGATGACGTTCCAGCCGGCGCCCCGGAAGAAGGACTCCAGTTCCTGGATGATCTTGCCGTTGCCGCGCACCGGGCCGTCGAGGCGCTGCAGGTTGCAGTTGACGACGAACGTGAGGTTGTCCAGCGCCTCGTTGGCGGCCACCTGGATCAGCCCGCGGCTTTCCGGCTCGTCCATCTCGCCGTCGCCGAGGAACCCCCACACATGCTGATCGGAGGTGTCCTTGATACCGCGGTCGTGCAGGTAGTGGTTGAACCGCGCCTGATAGATCGCGTTCATCGGGCCCAGGCCCATCGACACCGTCGGGAATTCCCAGAAGTCGGGCATCAACCGCGGGTGCGGATAGGACGGCAGGCCGCCGCCGGGGTGGCTGTGCTCCTGGCGGAAGCCGTCGAGCTGGTCGGCGGTGAGCCGGCCCTCGAGGAAGGCGCGGGCGTAGATGCCGGGGGAGGCGTGGCCCTGGATGAACACCTGATCGCCGCCGCCGGGGTGGGCTTTGCCGCGGAAGAAGTGATTGAAGCCAACCTCGTAGAGCGCGGCCGAGGAGGCGTAGGTGGAGATATGGCCGCCGACGCCGACGCCGGGGCGCTGTGCGCGGTGCACCATGATCGCGGCGTTCCACCGGATCCAGGAGCGGTAGCGGCGCTCGACCTCCTCGTCGCCGGGGAACCAGGGCTCCAGCTCGGTGGGAATGGTGTTGACGTAGTCGGTCGAGGTCAACGCGGGGATCGCCACGCGCTGCTCACCGGCGCGCTCCAGCAGGCGCAACATCAGATAGCGCGCCCGGGCCGGGCCCGAACGGGCCAGAAGTTCATCGAACGACTCCAGCCACTCGGCGGTTTCCTCGCCGTCGATGTCGGGCAAATACGACGCGACACCTTCGCGGATCACCCGGACACGATCAGAATCACTTGGGCTGCTTGAGTTTTGGGCCAGATCGTGGCGCGCGAACTCGGTGGTCAACTTCAGCTCCTTAGTAGGAGGTGCAGGTTTTGCACCGTCCACCTCCTATCGTGCCGCACGCGGGGCCATACCGACGAGTAGTGAAAGTCGGGGGATCGGTGAATTTCTCGCACCGCGCCGAGCAGGGCAGTTACCCGGTAACCTCCGGTGCTGTGCTGATCAGAACTGCCCGCGGGCTGCGAATCGGCGGTCTGCTGGTCGGCGGCGCCGCCGCGGTGACGGGCGTCGTCGTCGGCTGCACCTCCGTCACCGGGGGCCACGCGGGGGTCAACGCCGGCGACGCGCCCGCCTACCGGACCTCGATGTCGGTCTCGATCTCGCAGTCGGCGGCCTCCTCCAGCGAGCGCGAGTCGGAGCGTCAGGCGTCACTGACCACACAGGCCATGCATGACACCTGCGAGACGCTGTCCACGTCAAGTGCCGACGCGATCGACGCGGTGAACGCCTACGTCAGCGCGTTCAACTCGGGTGCGCCCGAGCTGTCGGACACCGAGGGCCCGGCGGTGGATTCGCTGAACAACAGCGCCGACGCGGTCGCGGCCAGCGTGACCGACGCGATCCCGGACGAGCTGAAAGCCGCTTTCAAAGACTGGGTCGACGGTGCGCGCGCCACCGCCAGTGCGATCCTCGCTCACGCGGGTCCCGGGGAGTTCAACAGCACCATCCAGGCCCTCAATGACACCAGGTCGAATGCACTGAGCCTGTGCGACGCGACGTATTGATTCCCACCGCACGGCGAGTAATCGTCACTGTCGTGCGACGATAGGGCCTAGACAGCCGACCCTGATGTGAAGGAGGTTCCGACGGTGGTCGCGGAGGGTGGCCCCCCGAACTACGCCCAGAAGCTGGGCGTCCACAAAGATCAGGTCGTGCAGGAGCTGGGCTGGGACGAGGACACCGACGACGACATTCGGGCCGACCTCGAGGACGCCTGCGGCGGGGAACTGCTCGACGAGGATGCCGACGAAGTCGTCGACGTGGTGCTGTTGTGGTGGCGCGACGGTGACGGTGACCTGGTGGACCGGCTGATGGACGCGATCGCGCCGCTGGCCGACGACGGCATCATCTGGGTGGTGACGCCCAAGACCGGCAAGCCCGGTCACGTACAACCCGCCGAGATCGCCGAATCGGCGCCCACCGCGGGACTGATGCAGACGTCCTCGGCGAATTTGGGCGACTGGATCGCAAGCCGGTTGGTGCAGCCGAAATCGAAGGCGGCCGGGAGGCATTCGTGACGGTTGGGGTCGGATCACGTGCCCCCGACTTCACGCTGAAAGACCAGAACGGCCAGCCCGTCACGCTCAGTTCGTTCCGTGGCGCCAAGAACGTGCTGCTGGTGTTCTTTCCGCTGGCATTCACCGGGATCTGCCAGGGCGAGCTCGATTACGTTCGCGACCACTTGCCCGTGTTCGACAACGACGAGACCGCCACGCTGGCGATCTCCGTCGGACCGCCGCCCACGCACAAGATCTGGGCGACCCAGAGCGGCTTCCTGTTCCCGGTGCTCTCCGATTTCTGGCCGCACGGCGCGGTCGCTCATGCCTTCGGGGTGTTCAACGCCGACGCCGGCATTGCCAACCGGGGCACCTTCGTGATCGACCGCGAGGGGATCGTCCGGTTCGCCGAGTGCAAGCAGCCCGGCGAGGCTCGCGATCAGGCGGTCTGGGTGCAGGCGCTGGCCGCGCTGGACGCCTGAATCGGATTTCCCCGCACCGGCGCGGGCCGTGTAACCTGCCCGGGCACGGGCGCGTAGCTCAGTGGTAGAGCTCTGGTTTTACACACCAGCGGTCGGCGGTTCGATACCGTCCGCGCCCACCATCGGTAAGGTCTCCCGTCATGCGGCTCGACCACGTCGTCCTGTGGGTCAAAGATCCCGCCGCCGCCATGGACTTCTACACCCGCGTCGTCGGGCTCGCGCCCGTCCGCTTCGAGGAGTTCGCAGCCGGCGAGGCGCCGTTCCCCAGTGTGCGGGTCTCCGAGGATTCGATCATCGACCTGGCGCTCATCGACACCGCCGCCGGCAGTGCCGGCCACCGGGTCAACCACGTGTGCGTGGCGATGACCAAGACCGAATACGACGCCCTCGATCAGCGCCTGCAGGCCGAGGGCATCGACACCAGTGACCGGCTGGCCCCCACCTTCGGTGCTCGCGGATGGGGGCCAGAGGGCATGTACTTCCCGGACCCGGACGGCAACGTGATCGAGGCCCGCTACTACGACGAATGACTAGTGACCCATACCGGGCATGCTCGCGGCCATCGGCTGGCCCAGCGTCGGCACCACGGTATTGGCCACATTCGCCGGGTCGACCACACCCCGGAAGCAGCCCACGGAGTACGGGTACTCGCTGTTGAGCACGTAGTGGTAGATGTTCTGGATCTTGCCGTTCCACATCACCGGCGACGTCATGCCGTGGCATTCATCCAGCTGGGCGTTGGTGATCTCCTTGCCGTCGGCGCCCCGCGGGCCGTAAATGCCGAACCCGTCCAGCGCATAGCCCAGCAGGGGTGACGGACCTTTGGTCCCGTTGGGCAGGCACTTCCACGAGAACGCATGCAGGTGGTACTGCTGGCTGTAGGGATGTCCGAAGCATTGGTCCAACGGCAGAATTGAAATCGGGTTGTACCAGGCACTGGCGGACGCATTCGCAATTTCGGCGTGCCACACCGTGCCGGTCAGGGTGACGCCGGTGATCAGGTATTGGATCGGTTGCGGCGTGCTGAGGTACTTGGGCGCCATCGGCACTTTGATGTCGAGGTTGTACGGCGAAATTCCGATAGCGGCGGCATTCGGATACGGCTTGCCGAATCCGGGGGTGCCCGGTGTCGTGTTGGTACCGCCGGGGGCGCCCGCGTAATACGGATAGGCCGGAGTGCCGGATTGCACGGGGCCGAATTTGCCCATCGGGGTGCTGGGCAGACCGTTGCCTTTGAAGTAGCGATAGTTCTTGTCCGAGGTGACCTTGAAGACGCTGCCGCGCGGATCGATGTCCTTGGCGGACACACTCCCCGCCACCGTCGGCAGCTTGGCGATCACAATCGAATTGCTCGCGGAGTCGACCCACGGCAGGGTGCTGGTCTGCAACGTGGTTCCCGGCGGGATGACCACCGAGAATAGTTGGCCCCCAACATAAATCCCGCCCTTCTGAGGTGTGAAGATACTCAGATTCGGTGCCGAGTTGCCCACCGAAACCGGCACCACCGCGGACGCCGGCGTTGCCGCTGAGGTGGCCGCCACCAACACTCCGGCGAACAGCGCAGCGACCGCGCTCTTACTGCGAATCATTCTGTCTTCCCTTCGATTCATGCGCTGATCACCGACACCACCCCGGACAGGGAGGTGATGTAGACATTGCCTTCGTTGTCGCCGGTGGGGCTGATCGCGACCCCGTACGCGAAGGCGCTGATATCGATGTTGTTGATGACCACCCCGTCGGGATTGATCACCGACACCGTCCCCGCCCCACCGTTGGTGACGTAGACGTATCCGGTCGAACTGACCGCTACCCCTTGCGGATTGGCGCCGACGGTGATGGTGTCGACGACGTTGCCCGCGGGGTTGATCACGGACACCGTGTCGGCCCCGCTGTTGGTGACGTAGACGTATCCGGTCGAACTGACCGCCACGCCTTGCGGATTGGCGCCGACGGTGATGGTGTCGACCACCGAGCCGGCGGCGTTGATCACCGACACGGTGCCGCTGTTGTAGTTGGTGACGTAGACATTGCCGCCGGCGCTGACCGCAACGCCGCTCGGGCTGTCGCCGACCGTGACGGTGTTCACGACGTTGCCGGCCGGGTTGATCACCGACACGGTGCCGTCCATGTTGTTGGCAACGTAGACATAGCCGGTCGAGCTGACCGCCACCGCGCTTGGGCTGTTGCCGACGGTGATGGTGTCGATGACATTGCCGTCGGAGTCGAGCCACGACACCGTGTTGTCGCCGCTGTTGGTGACGTAGATGTCACCAGTTGGGCCGACCGCCACGCCATTTGGACTGTTGCCCACCGCGATGGTGGTGACGACGCTGCCGGTGGGGGTGATGTAGGGGAGTGTCCCGAGGAAATCGGCGAGGTAGATGTTGCCCGCATTGCTGCCGCCGGCGCCGGCCGCGCCCACCCCGCCCAGGAAGCCGCCGACGTCGATCGTCGACACCAAGAACGTCGACCCCGCGACACCGCCCGCTCCGCCCGCACCGACGACGCGGGTGACGGCAGCGCCGCTGGATCCTGCGGCGCCGGCACTGCCGCCGTTGCCGCCGTCACCGGCGAGCCCGCCGAGGCCGGCTGCGCCGCCGTCCCCGCCGTTACCGCCGGTGCTCACCGAACTGGTGCCGGCGTCGGTCGTGTAGACACTGCTGTTGCCACCGAATCCACCGGCCCCGCCGGTCGCCAATGCGCCGCCCGCACCACCGTCACCGCCGGCACCGGCCGTCGCGTTACCGCCATCGCCACCGCTCGCCGAGCCGGTGGCGGCGTTGCCGCCAAAACCGCCTGCGCCACCGTCGGCCAACAGCGCGCCCGCGCCGCCCTGCCCGCCCGTACCGCCTGCCGCCGCACCCGCGCCGTCGGCCTTCGCGGCACCGCCGACGCCACCCACCCCGCCGGTACGTCCGAGGGCGCCGGCCCGACCGCCGTCACCGCCGTCGCCGCCGGTGGCCGTTGCCGTGCTGCTGACCAACGACTCCGCGTAGCCGCCGGCGCCACCGGCGCCGCCCGCGGCACCGATCGAGCCACGACCGCCGTCGCCGCCGTTCCCGCCCGTTGCCGATTGATTGGCGATCGCCGAGCCGGCGGCGCCGCCGGCTCCTCCTGTGCCGCCGGTGATCCCGTCACCGAAAATGCCGCTGTCGCCGCCGTCGCCACCGTGACCGGCGATCGCCACGCCTTCGCCCTGATTGATTGCCCCGTTGCCCGCGAACGGCAGGTCGGCGTTGCCGCCGTCGCCGGCCCGGCCGATGAACAACACCGAACCGCCCCGGCCACCCGAACCGCCTGTGGCGGTGCCCGTTCCCGACGAGCCCTGGCCGGCGTCGCCGATGTTGGCCGAGGCGCCGCCACCGCCGGTCCCGCCATTGCCGCCGGGGCCGACCGTGCTGTCGCCACCGGCCCCGCCGTTGCCGGCCACTGCGGCACCGTAGGTGCTGAATACCACGCCTTCCCAAGCACTTCCGCCGGCGCCGCCGGCACCGGCCAGCAGGCCGCCTCGGCCACCGTTACCGCCGTTGCCGCCTGTCGCGGTGCCCGCCGCGCCGTCGGCGTCGATGCCGTCCCAGTTCTGGGTGGCCGCACCGCCACCACCGCCGGCGCCCCCGTTCCCGAAAAGTCCGGTCAGGCCGGCGTTGCCGCCGTTGCCCCCGGTGGCATAGCCGTTCACCGCGAAGGAGACGTAGCCGCCGACTCCGCCGTTGCCGCTGTTACCCGAGAGCAGGCCTGCGTTGCCGCCATTGCCGCCGTTACCGGCCGTCGCCCCGAACCAATTCACGTTGCCGTTGTCGGCGCCGCCGTATCCGCCGCTGCCGCCGTTGCCCACCAGCAGCCCGCCGTTGCCGCCGCGCCCGCCGTTGGTGGCCGCCGATACCAAGAACCCGGTTGTGCTGTCGTACACGGCATCCGTGCCGTTGCCGCCGGCCCCGCCGTTTCCGAACAGCATCGCGTTGCCGCCATGCCCGGCGTCGCAGGCGGGACCCACGCAGCCCGCAGCGCCACCGGCGCCGTTACCGGGTTTGAACACGCTGCCGAAGAACAGTCCCGCATTCCCACCGTTGCCGCCGTTGTACCCATTGCCGCCGGACCCGAGCAGCAGGCCACCGTGGCCGCCGTTGCACTTCACGATCCCGGTGCACTGCACATCGGTGGAGCTGTAGCTGTAGCCGTTGCCGACCAACAACCCCGCGTTCGGGTGATCCGCGGTGCCGTTCGACACGAAGATCGAATAGATGGCTCCGGCGACCAAGCCCGGCTGCCACACCGGCAACGCCGAGGCCGAGGGGAGTTTGAAAGCCTTTGGTGTGCTGATCTTTTCGGCGACGATAGTGGCCGGTCTTTCGGCGGGCTTGCCGGCTGCCGCCTTCTTGGCCGACCGTGTTGTCGAGACCGGTTTCTTCCCAGCGGTTTTGGTTGCGGGTTTTGGCTTGGCCGCATGCGACGCCGTCGCGCCGGTTGCGGTGTCGGCGGCGGCGACACCCGCCCCACCGGTCAGCGCCGCGCCGGCCAGTGCCGCGCCCACACCGAGACTGAGCGCGCCGATTCCAAGCCAGGAATACGTGCTGGACTGATCCATCAGAGCGGCCCTTCCGGCAAACAGCAAATTCACAGGTTGCACCAATTTTAGGAATTTGCGTGCGCGAAAGTCGGAACCGACTCGCCGTTATTTTGATCCGCAATGCGGACTTAATGCGAAATGTTCCGCAATGCGGATTCAGCCGCGACGGAATTCATGTTGAATTCAAATCGGCCTTTTCCGGAAGTTGACGGTGACGGCCCGTTCCTGCTCGGGACGCTCCATGATGTGACGGGCGGGTCGCAACCGCCACGTCTGAGCGAGGAGGGACGCGGTGAACACGGACTGGTCGCGTTCGATCGGAATCGATGTCCCGATCGTGAACGCGCCGATGGGCGGCGTGGCCGGGGGTGCACTGGCCGCCGCGGTTTCGGGTGCGGGCGGCCTCGGCATGATCGGGATGGGCAGCTCCGGTACCGCCGAGCGGCTTGCCGCCGAGCTCGAGCACGTGTCGAATCTGGAGGGCCCCTTCGGGATTGGCCTCGTGGATTGGGTGGTCGCCAGCCGGCCCGGCCTGATCGATACGGCGCTGGCCGCGGGCCCCACGCTGCTGTGTGTGAGTTTCGGCGACACCTGGGATTGGGTGCCGCGCGCGCACGACGCGGGCGTGATCGCCGCGACCCAGGTCAGTGATCTGGCCAGTGCGCAGCGTGCGGTCACCGCAGGTATCGACGTGGTGATCGCCCGTGGGGCCGAAGGCGGTGGTCACGGTCAGCCGCTCGTGGGCACGCTGCCGCTGCTGACGGCACTGCTCGATCGCGTATCGGTGCCGGTGTTGGCGGCCGGCGGCATCTCGTCCGCGCGGGGGCTGGCCGCGGTGCTCGCCGCCGGTGCCTCGGCGGCGTGGGTGGGAACGGCGTTCTGCGCGTGCCGCGAATCGCTGCTGTCCGATAAGGCGCGTGACGTGATGCTGGCGGCGGGGGAGACCGGAACGGTGACCACGCGGGTCTTCGATATCGCGCTGGGGTACCCGTGGCCGGCGCAGCTGCCAGAACGGGTGCTGTGCAACAGCTTCAGTGATCGCTGGGACGGTGACGAGGCCGCGTTGAGTGTCGATTCGGGTGCTGCCGAGGAGTTGGCTCAGGCGATCGCGGCCGAGAACTACTCTGTCGCGCCGATCAACGCCGGGCAGGGTGTTGGTGAGCTGGTCGAGGTTCGGTCGGTCGCCGAGGTGATCGACAAGCTGACTATGCGGGATTGAACAGGCTACCGGTTGCCGTCGGCCGAATCTCGGCGCCGCGCGATGCCACGCAATGACGTGTCGCGGACGTGGATCTGTGCGGCTCTGGTCCCCAGATCACGCAGGATGTTCTCCGGGATCCAGCCGACTCCGATGACGGCACGAGCCAGCGTCTCGTTCGACGGGCAGTCGATGCCGATCTCGCCAGACCGGATGCCCTCGGCCAGAAGTGATTTCATCTGCTCGACGCGAGTCGAGAACAGCCAGCCGGGACTCGGGGTGTCCGGCGGACACTGACGCATCCACGCCAGCTGGATGCGGAACTCGTCACCGAAACGGTCCAGCACGTTGGTGTGAATCCATGACATCGCGTCGATCTTCTCCAGTGGCGAGGAGCTCGACTGCAGCACGCGGGTCCATCCCGGCGCGATCTTCTCGCCGAAGGTGCGCATGATGTCGGCCAACAGTTGGTCTTTGGAGCCGATCAGCCGGTACACCGTGCCAATCCCGAGGCCGGCGGCCGAGGCGATGTCCCGGATCGAGGTGAACTCGAAGCCCTTGCGGCCGAACTCAGTACGGGCGACCGCCCGGATGCGTCCGCCCTCGTCGTCGGGATCGGTCGCCTCCGGCCAGGACTGCACCACCTCGTCGGCGGCGCAGTACGCGGGCGAGGCATCGAGTTCGGCGTCCGTGACGATCTCGGTGGCCAGCCCCTCCAACAGAATCCGGCACAACAGGGCGGCGAGCTTGTCGGCGCCGGCATTGTGCCGGATGACATCCAGGCCGACGTGCAGCATCGTCTGCACGAACCGGTCGGCGAAGACCGGAAGGAGGACGTGCGATCCGATGTAGCCGCTCCACCTCGCGACCCGCAGGGTCTGCACGGTGGCCGCCAAGATCGCGGCCGGCCGCTGCTGGGCGAGCGTGGTCAGCTCCGGGTCCGGCGACGGGAATTCGTAGAAGGTCATCTGCAGTGCGGCCCGATGAGTCACCGCGCACTGGGCGATCGCCGAACCGAGATCGACGAGGCGGTCGAACGCCGACAACGTGCCCGGGTCGTCCAGACGGCTCTCGGCCTGCGCGGCGATCCGGTCGAGATCCTCGTGGTAGCGCCGCAGCAGCTCGACGAGGATCGCTTCTTTGGAGTCGAAGTGGTGGTACAGGCTGCCCGCCTGGATACCCGCGGCGTCGGCGATGTCCTGTAACGACGTTCGGAGCCCGGACACGGCGATCAGCGCGGCGGCGGACTGCAGTATCTCGGTGCGTCGTACCATTGCACCTCCGCCCAGCTGACCAGATGTTTGGTAAAAGGTAGCAGAACGCCGGTCAGGCACAGGCCACTCTATCGTTGACGACGGCTATCCGACTGGGTAGGGTCCGAACAAAAGTTAGGTCGAAGACCCGATGGGCAGAAACAATGGCTGACGCACGCTTCGAGCCGAAGATGATGATCGACGGCAAGCTCGTCGACGGCGAGGCAGGCAGCTTCGCCAACATCAATCCGGCGACCGAAGAGGTCATCGGTGAGGTGGCCGACGCGTCGAAGGCCGATATGCACCGCGCCATCGACGCGGCCCGGCGCGCGTTCGACGACACCGATTGGGCCACCAACCACGCCTTCCGGCAGATGTGCCTGTTGCAGCTGCAGGACGCGCTGGAAGGCGAGCGGGAAGAACTTCGCGAGGAACTCATCCGCGAGGTCGGCTGTCCGCGCGCGATCACCCACGGGCCGCAGCTCGACGCCCCGCTGGCGGACGCGCTGCGTTACCCGGTTCAACTCATCGACGAATACGCCTGGGAGACCTCGTTGGGCGACACCGTCGTGTCGGTCACCGGGGTCAACACCACCCGCAAGGTCTGGCGGGAACCGGTCGGTGTCGTCGGCGCGATCGTGCCGTGGAACTTCCCGTTCGAGGTCACCATCCAGAAGATCGGCCAGGCCCTGGGGACCGGCAACACCGTCGTGCTGAAGCCGGCGCCCAACACGCCGTTCAACGCGACCCGGCTGGGCCGGCTGATCGCCGAGAACACCGACATCCCGCCCGGCGTCGTCAATGTCGTCACCGCGTCGGATCACTTCGTCGGCGAGGAACTCACGCTCTCACCGAAGGTCGACATGATCTCGTTCACCGGATCGACGGTGGTGGGGCAGCGGATCATGGAGAAGGGCGCCGCGACCATGAAGCGGCTGTTCCTCGAACTCGGCGGCAAGTCGGCGACCATCGTTCTGGAGGACGCGGACTTCGCGATCGGCTGCATGATGGGCATCGCCCCCTGCATGCACGCCGGCCAGGGATGTGCCAACCCCACCCGCCTGCTACTGCCCCGCTCCCGGTACGACGAAGGGGTGGAGATCCTGCGCGGCATTTACTCCGGTGTCGCCGCCGGTGACCCACAAGACCCGGGCACGCTGTGCGGCCCGGTGATCTCCGACCGGCAGCGCAGCCGGATTCGCGGCTACATCGGCAAAGGTGTCGAGGAGGGTGCAACGCTGCTCGTCGGCGGAGCCGAGGCGCCCGAAGGGCTCGACAAGGGATATTTCGTCAAGCCAACGCTTTTCGTCAACGTCGACAACTCGATGACGATCGCCCAGGAAGAGATCTTCGGCCCGGTGCTCTCGGTGATCCCGTTCGACGACGAGGATGACGCCGTGCGCATCGCCAACGACAGCCCCTACGGTCTGGCCGGCAATGTCATGGCGGGCACTCTGGACAGAGCACTGTCGGTGGCCCGCCGACTGCGGGCCGGGTTCATCGGGCTCAACGGCACCGCAGGCTACGGTGCCGATACGCCGTTCGGGGGATACAAGGCCAGTGGTGTGGGTCGGCAGAACGGCACCGCTGGATTCGACCAATACACCGAGATCAAATCGGTTGCCTATCCAGCGAATTGAGGACAGATCTTTTGACCGACTACGACCTGGTGGACTTCTTCACCGACCAGACGCTGGTTCCCGACCCGTATCCCTACTTCGACCACCTGCGTTCGAAATGCCCGGTGACGCCGGCCACCGCGTTCAACGTGCTGGCCGTCACCGGATACGACGCGGCATTGAGCGTGTACAAGAATCCGGCGTTCTCGTCCTGCGTCTCGGTGGCGGGACCGTTCTCGGGCATGCCGATCACCCCGGGTGAGAGCGACGACGTCAGCGAACTGATCGAGCAGCACTGCGCCAATGTACCGATGGCCGAACACATCACGTCACAGGATCCACCGCTGCACACCCGCACCCGAAGTCTGATGAATACCCTCATCACACCCAAGCGGCTCAAGGAAAACGAAGATTTCATGTGGCGGCTGGCCGACCAGCAGCTCGACACCTTCCTGGCCAAAGGACAGTGCGAGTTCCTGGCCGACTACGCAAAACCCTTCTCACTGTTGGTGATTGCCGATCTGCTTGGCGTACCCGCCGAGGATCACGAGGATTTCAAGGCGGTGTTCGACAACGAGACCGTTGGTGAGCTCGGCAAGGACACGCCCACCTCGCACAACCCGCTGGAGTGGCTGAACGAGCGGTTCTACCGCTACCTCGACGAACGCAGGAGCACGCCGCGCGGCGACGTGCTGACCGGACTGGCGCTGGCCAAATACGACGACGGGTCGACCCCCGACCTCGACGACGTGGTGAACCTGTCGACGTTCCTGTTCGCCGCCGGGAGCGAGACGACGACCAAGCTGGTGAGCTCTGCGGTCCGATTCATCGGCGACAACCCGGGATTCGAAGGGCAACTACGAGACGACCGCAGCAAGATCCCGGCGTTCCTCGAAGAGACGCTCCGGATGGAGAGCCCGGTCAAGGCCCACTTCCGAATGGCGCGCACCACGACGACGATCGGAGATGTCACCGTCCCGGCCGGAACCACAGTGATGCTGCTTCCGGGCGCCTGTAACCGGGACGCCGCCAAGTTCGAGAACCCGCACGAGTTTCGCGCCGACCGGTCGAACGTGCGCGAGCACATCGCGTTCATCCGCGGTGCGCACTCCTGTCCGGGCGCGCCGCTGGCCAGGGCTGAGGGCCGAATCTCGCTGAACCGCATCCTGGATCGCATGCACGACATCAGAATTTCCGAATCCGACCACGGGCCCGCCGAGAACCGGCACTACCGATACGAGCCGACGTTCATCATGCGTGGGCTCAGCGAATTACACATCACCTTCGAGGAGAGCCGATGAGCGGAAAGCTGGAAGGAAAGGTCGCTTTCATCACCGGCGCGGCTCGCGGGCAGGGCCGGGCGCATGCAATCGCGATGGCCAGGGAAGGCGCCGACATCATCGCCGTCGACATCTGCCGCGACATCCCGTCCAACCCTTACCCACTGGCCACACCGGATGACCTGGCGGAGACCGAGCGCTCGGTCAAGGAGCTCGGCCGCCAGGTCCTCGCCCGGGTGGGAGACGTCCGGGAGCGGCACGAACTGCGTGAGGCCGTCGAGGCCGGCGTGGCGAACTTCGGCAAGATCGACATCGTCGTCGCCAACGCCGGCATCCTGCCGATGGCCATGGGCCGCCCGCACGACGCGATGTCGTTCGTGGACGCCAGCGACGTGGATCTGCTCGGGGTGATGAACACCGTCGCGGTGACGGTTCCGCACCTGGCAGACGGATCATCGGTCATCATCACCGGCTCGACGGCAGGCATGATCCGGGGCACCACCGACAACCCGAACATGGGACCGGGCGGCCGTGGGTACGGCTGGAGCAAGCGGGTGATCATCGAATACGTCGAGGAGATGTCACTGGCGTTGGCGGACAGGATGATCCGCGTCAACGCGATCCATCCGACCAACTGCAACACCCATCTGCTGCAGAACGACGGGATGTACAGCATGTTCCGGCCTGACCTGACCCAGGCGGGTAAGCAGGCCAGCCGCGAAGACGCCGAGCCGCTGTTCACGCTCTTCCAGGCGATGCCGATCCCGTACATCGAGCCCGAGGACATGGCCAACCTCGGCGTGTTCCTGGCCAGCGACGACAGCCGCTACATCACCGGGCAGCAGATCCGGGTCGATGCCGGCTCACTGCTCAAGTGGCCGAACGGTCCTGGGGGATAACGGAACCTTCATGGGTGCGCTCATCATGCTCGGCACGCTGCTTGGTCTGATCGTGCTGATCTTCGCTCTGGTCATCTACTTCGATCCGGAAGCGCGGGATAAATGAATACACCGCTGACGCCGGTGATGATCGCCGGACTCACCTTCGCCTACGTCGGCGGTGTGGTGTTCCTGCTTGTCGGTGTGTACCTGAGCATTCGACGCGGTCGCATCCACCCGCTGCTGCTGGTGTCCATCTCGGCCATCTCGTTCTCGTGGATCGAGGCGCCCTACGACTGGGCGATGTACGCCCAGTTCCCGCCTGCGCTCCCGCGGATGCCGTCCTGGTGGCCGATGAACATGACTTGGGGCGGCGGACTGCCGTCCTCGGTGCCCATCGGATACATCTCCTACTTCGTCTTCCCGGCGCTGATCGGTGCGGCCGTCGGCCGGTGGCTGGTGAAGCGGTTCGGGTGGCGGCGCCCGCAGACCCTGTTGATCGCCGGCTTCGGAGTCGGGTTCTGCTGGGCGTTGTTTTTCAACGCGGTCGTCGGCGCGCAGCTCGGGGTCTTCTACTACGGCTACGTGATTCCGGGGCTGGCGATCTTCGAGGGGACCAAGCACCAGTACCCGATCTACGACTCCATCGCGATGGGTGTGCAGATGATGGTGTTCGCCTATCTGCTCGGCCGCACCGACGACCAGGGCCGCAACGCGATCGAAGTGTGGGCCGACACCCGATCGTCGAGCCGAGTCGGATCGGCGGTGCTCTCGATCGTGGCGGTCGTCGTCGTGGGACACCTTCTGTACGGGGCGGTGTTCGCACCTCACCTCGCGACCAAGCTGGGTGGCTACGTGACCGTCGGCCCGACCGAGCAGCTCTTCCCAGGTGTCCCGAACCAACCCAGATAGGCCAGCCGAGAACACATGTACTACGACCCTTTTGATTTCGCGATCGACGACGATCCGTACCCGGTGTGGCGGTGGATGCGCGAAGAGGCGCCGCTGTACTTCAACGACAAGCACGGCTTCTACGCGCTGAGCCGTTACGACGATGTGGCGCGGGCACTTCCGGACTGGCAGACGTACCGATCCGGTCGGGGCACCACCCTGGACATCTTGGCCAGCGGCATCGAGGTGCCGCCGGGCATTCTGCTGTTCGAAGATCCGCCGTTGCACGATCTGCACCGGCGGCTGCTGTCGCGCGTCTTCACCCCGCGGCGCATGCTGGCGGTCGAGGATCTGGTGCGGGGCTTCTGTGCCCGGGCGCTCGAACCGCTCATGGACGGTGACGGTTTCGACTTCGTCGTCGATCTCGGCGCGATGATGCCGATGCGGACGATCGGCTACCTGCTCGGCATTCCCGAGGAGAGTCAGGAAGCGATTCGCGACCGCAACGACCACCGCATCAGTGTCGCCGCCGACGCCGGCGACGTCAGCCCGACGATCTTCCAGGATGCGATCGCGGAGTTCGCCGAGTACATCGAGTGGCGGTCGGCCCATCCTTCCGATGATCTGATGACCGACCTGCTCAACGCCGAGGTCGAGGAACCGGACGGCACCCGGCGACGGCTGGAACGCAACGAAGTGCTCGCTTACACGGCGATGATCGCCGGTGCGGGCAATGAAACCACCGCCCGGCTCATCGGATTCATGGGCCAGTTGCTGGGGGAACACCCGCAGCAACGGCAGGAACTCGCCGCGGACCCGTCGCTGATCGCGGGCGCGGTGGAGGAGACGCTGCGCTACGAGCCGCCGTCGCCCGTCCAGGCGCGGTACGTGGCGCGCGATGTCGAACTGTACGGCCAGACTGTCGCCGAGGGGTCGCACATGTTGTTGCTCAACGGCTCGGCGAACCGGGACGACGCGCACTTCGCCGACCCGGATCGCTTCGACATCCACCGCGGCGGCGGGCATCTGAGCTTCGGTCAGGGCATCCACTTCTGCCTCGGTTCGGCGCTGGCCCGGCTCGAAGCCCGGGTGGCGTTCGAGGAGGTTCTCAAACGATGGACCGACTGGGATGTGGACTACGAAAATGCCAGCAGGGGAAGGACATCCAGCGTGCGGGGCTGGGCGCGGCTGCCGGTCAGGACACGATAGCCGGCTGGCGGTTCAGCCACCGCCGCACCGTGAAGAACGGTATCGTCCAGCCGAACCATGCACCGAGACCCGCGACCAACCACAGGTAGTGGTCCCGATTGCCGTCAAAGACGCTGTCCTGCAACGGCTGCAATGAGATGAAGATGATCGGTGTCCAGATCCGGTTGGTGATGATCGACAGCGCGAGGGTGGCGGACAGGACCATCTGACGGCGGTGCTCGGCGAACCGGCGCCGGCGGACGAGCAGGTATCCGGTCGACGTGAACCACAACCACACGCAGGCAAGCGTCACATTGCTGACGGCCAGGAACGGCCCGAACGGGGTCGCGGCCCCGATGACCAGCGCGCTGAGCGCGGCGGGGATGGCGGTGGCCACGTAAATGCGACCGCAGCGGCGGTGCAGTGTCGGTCGCCGGGCACGCAGTCCAGGCCAGATCTGGGCGACGGCCATCACCATCGCCACGGCGCCGAACATCACGTGTGCCACCAGCAGCGGGTAGTGCAGCGCGAATGTCGCCGGCACCCGGGTGTGGCCGGTGAGATAGGGCGGCAGGGAGAAGACGAGAAACACCGCGACCACCAGAGAGAGGATTTTTGCGTATGGCATACGCATAAGCGTACGCTATACGCATTTGCGGCGTCGGTCGTTTAGGCTGGCCCCGATGCCCAACCAGAAATTGCGCCTGAGCCGCGACCGGATCGTCACGGCGGCGATCGAGCACGCCGATGCCGACGGCCTCGGCGCCCTATCGATGGCCAGGCTCGCCGAGCGGCTGGGCTGCGGCACCATGTCGCTGTATCGGCATATCGCCAACAAGGACGAATTGGTGGTGTGCATGCTCTCGGCCGCCTCCGGACCGCCGCCGGTGGCGGCCCGGGGCGCGGATTGGCGTGCCGCCCTTACCGATTGGGCCTTCGGGCTATGGGATGTCTACCACCGGCATCCATGGATCCTGGCGGCGTCGGCCGCCGGGCCGCCCGCCGACCCGGGCCAATTGGCTTGGCTGGATGCCGGTTTGGCCGCGCTCGGCGGGACTCGGATGAGCGAGCGCGACAAGCTGGCCGCCGTCCTGGCGATACTGCATTTCGCCCGCGGCGCCGCGGCCCTGGCAATCGAGGCGCCCGCGGACGGTCCGGACTACCCGGGCCTGTTGCGCAGCGTGATCGACTCGGATCGGTTCCCCGCGCTGGCGTCCGCGCTCGAGGCCGGCGCCTTCGACGACGGTGACGACAGCCATGTCGGCGAGTTCCGATCGGGGCTGGATCAGCTGCTCGACGGCATCTCGCTCAAGATCTAGCCTGCCGGCTGATAGATCGATCTGGTCTCCAGATAGGCGGCCAACCCGTCGGGTCCGAGTTCACGCCCCAGGCCGCTGGCCTTCACACCGCCGAACGGCGCTGTCGGGTCGGGCAGCCGGCCCGAAAATCTCCTCTCGAGCGATCAGGGTGTCGTTGGCCACGTCGGCGAACACGGTCGGCGCGACGAACCACCCGGTGTCGAACGGACGCGTGCCGCCGGTGGTGAGGTACGCGGTTGTGGGGTGTTACGGGGCGTAGCAGCGCTCGTCGCCGTTGATGTTGATCCAGCAGTTGGGGCTGATGAAGTGTGCATTGGGTCCGGGCTCGTTCAGCACGCAGTTCGGGCCCTCCAGGTGAAAGCCGATTCCGCAGCCGTCGGCTGCGCTTGCGGTGGGAGCGAAGCTCAGGCCCAGGGCCAGCGCGCCGGCGGCGGCGACACTGGCGAAAAGTCCTGCGGCACGCTTGGTGATCTGTGCAGTCATGGTGTCCTCCGAGATTCTGGGCCTGCCCTGGCTGAGCGAGGCACGAGACGAATACTGCGCCCTGCCGCGCGGCGCGTCTGTCCGCCAAGCGGACCGTGTAACGGGCGAATTGCGCATCCGCCGATCGGGGGACGTCGTAGACTCCCGGGCAGTAGTAGCGGGGGGTGGCCATGCGTACAGCGGCCTGTATAGCGGGGGTTGGTGGTTTTGCCGTGGCACTCGGCGTGGGTGCCGCGGTGACTGCGGGCTGCGGGGTCGCCTCGGCCGACGCGCCCGATTCCGGATCGTCGGCGCGTCACTCGACGTCGAGCACACACGCCAGCGTCGGCCGTTCACCGCGGCCCAAACCCAAGACCGCCACGGCGCCGAAGACTGCGAAACCCTTATCCGACAACATCTCCCGAATATCGTTGGCGCGGCCCAAGGCTACGGCGACGACAGCCGCCGTCGCCAGTTCGCCTGTCACCACCAAAGAAGGCTGGGTCACCGGCCCGAACACCCTGACGCCGAGCCGATTCGGTATCTATGGCACCGACGTCGGCATCATGTGGGACAACGGCATGACCGGCGACAACCGCCAGGTGCTGATGATCTTCGGGGACACCTTCAGCGCCGCGGGTATGAGGGGAGTCTGGCGCTCGAACGTGCTGCTGCGGACCAGCGATCCGATCAGCCGGGTCTTTGCGCCCGGCTCGACCACCAACCCGTTCGCCGGTTCGCCGCTGAGTTCGGCCGGCATGTCCAAGCAGGTGATCGCCGGCAGCGCACGAAATCTCGGCCCATTCGGCTCCGAGGTGACCATTATTCCCACTGCCGCGATCTCAGTGCCCTACGACAATCAGTACGGCGCACGGCAATATGTGAACTTCATGTCGGTGCGGTCCTGGGACTTCGGCGGCGCATGGACCACCAACTACTCGGCGATCGCCTACTCCGATGACAACGGCCAGAACTGGACGGTCGCACCGCAGACCATCAGGGCCGCCAGCTGGCTGCGGTCGAGCACACCATTCGTCTACGGGAACCAGAACTTTCAGCAGGGTGCGTTCGTCAAGCCACCAGCCGATTCCGAGGACGCCGGATACGTCTTCTCCTACGGAACCCCGTCGGGCCGGCTGGGCTCGGCCTACGTATCCCGGGTCAAAGAGGCCGACATCCTGGACCTGACGAAGTACGAGTACTGGGACGGCGACACCTGGGTGGCGGGCAAGCCCGGCGCGGCGGTGCCGATCCTGCCGGCAACTCGCAGTAACCAGTACGCCGGCGGAATCCTCGGCCAGCTCGGACTGTTCTTCGGCAGCTGGGTGGCCGGCATCTTCGGGGTCGGCGGCCCTAGTGGACATGTCAGCGAGATGTCCGTGCAGTACAACACCTATCTCAACAAGTACGTGGCGATGTACTCCAGCAGTGTCGGCAGCGTGATCATCCGCACCGCCGACACCCCGCAGGGCACCTGGTCGGCGCCCACCACGTTGGTGACCTCGCTGCAATACCCGGGGCTGTACGCGCCGATGATGGATCCGTGGTCGACCGGCCAGGACATCTACTGGAACCTGTCAATCTGGGGCGACTACAACGTCGCGCTGATGAAGACGACGCTTCCCTAAGCGCCGGCGAAGAACTCCAGCGTGATGCCGTCGGGATCGCGGAAGCTCAATCCGGAACCGTAGTGCGCGTCCACGATTCCGCCGTGGGCGATGCCCAGCTCGTTGAGTCGGGCCTCCCATTGCTCCAGTTCGGCACGGTTGGCCACGCCGAAGCCGACGTGGTCCAGGCCGATGTTGTGCTCGTTGAACGGTTGTTCTGCGGGAGCGGTGGTGTGCTGGTGCAAGCCGAACAGGGTGCCATTGTCGAGCAGGAACACCGAATGGTGGAAGCCGGCGTCGGTGTCCTCGTCGAGCACCGGATCCGAGCCGATGAGCGCGCGATACCACGGCACGCTGACCGAGAGGTCACGCACCGTGACCGCGACGTGGGCAAGGGTGGGAAATGTCATGGCGCGTCCTTGTCTTCGATTCGTCCGATTATGTCCGACACCACTCCATCGGGGGGACGCAATTCAGCAAGGGGCCGACGAGCCCACCTAATCCTTTTCGTCGTCTTTGGGGAGTAGTCGTTCTGGGTGGTGGTAGGTGTTGGTGCCGCCGCGCAGGGGCACGTCGGGTGGTGGGCTCCAGTGGGTTTGGCCGCCTGCGAGTTGGCGGGTTTCCCAACCGTGGTTTTCGACGAGCAGGTTGTCGCATGTGCAGGCCAGGGTGAGGTCCTCGATGTCGGTCCTGCCGCCGTGTTTCCAGTCTTGGGTGGCGTGGTGGACCTGGCTGTTGTAGCCGTTGACGGTGCAGCCCGGTGCGCTGCAGCCCCGGTATTTGGCCAGCAGCATGATCCGCTGATCAGCCGACGCCAACCGTTTGGACCGGCCCAGCCACAGTGATTGCCCGCTGACCCCGTCGAACACCGCCAGATACTTGTTCGCGGGAGCGTTCATCCGGATCAGATCCGAAATCGGGATCAACGTCCCACCGGCGGTGACGGCGTGGCCGGCACCGGCCTGGAGGTCTTGCAGGGTGGTGGTGACAATCATCGTGACCGGAAGGCCGTTGTGCTGACCCAGTTTCGGATCTCCCAGACGGTCACGCACCAGCTGCGACAGAGCATCATGCTGGCGTTGGGCATGGCTGCGCAGATCGTCAGGTTGCGGGGCGGCGAGTTTGGCGAACACGGCATCCAACTCGGCCCGCAATTGTGGGGTGGCCACCACTTTCCCGACACTCATCCCGTCGGGGCGCTGCCCGCCGGTCCAGCAGAAGCCACGTTTGCGGGCCCGGTCTTCCTCGGAGAACTTCCCGTCGGGGTTGAGGTGGGTGGCCAACCGGTCGGCGACTTTTTCCAGCTGATCGGGCCGCATCGTCTGGGCGTGCTCGGCCAGGGCGCGTTCGGCCTTGTCCACCTCGACCGGCCCGACGTGATCGGGCAGGTCGCGGAAGAACTTCTGGATGACTCGCACATGCTCACCATCGAGCAGTCCGGCATTCCAGGCCTTCCCGGTCTCGGGCAGCAGCGGTGCCAGCGGCTCACCGGTCAACGTCATGCGCGGCGAGAGTTGTTCGGCATCCCGGATGCGGCGGTTGGCCGCGTTGCGGCTGATCCGCAACACGTCCAGCCAGCACGAACGAAATCGGCGGGCACCCCTCATACCGCTCCAGATGCGTGGTCTGGGCCTGCGACACCGCGACCAGCCGACGCATCGCGCCTTCCAGCCGCTCCAGGGGCGCGAAGCGTTGCGGTGCGGGCAGCTCCTCGATATCGGCGGCAGCCACGAGCTCGACCGCGGCATCCAGCGCATCCAACGCCTCAACGATCGAACACATGTGTGAATCATACGATTCAACACCGACAAAAAATGTCCCGCGAAAACGACCTGGGGATGAACCTGAGACTGTGGAAAACAGTGCACTGCTTCGTAGTTGACGTGCGACGTGCGGCACTCTCCAGGCGGAAATGCCTAGCGCGGGTTCAGCAGCACGCCTGACGCTGATGCTCGGCCAGGTGCGCATGCCGGCCGGTATCTGAGCCGCTGACTGCGCCGACGAACGCGGACAGATCGATGCGCTCGCCGCTGAGCCAGGTGCCGCTCACGAGGGCCCTGTCGGCCAACTCGGCGGGATCCACGGCGTACGGATCCGCGGTCAGCTCGGTGAAATCGGCCAGCTTGCCGATCTCGATCGATCCGATCAGCTTGTCCCGGTGCAGGGTTCGGGCGGCATTGATGGTGTGCGCACGCAGTGCCTGGTCGAGGGTGATGCACTGATCGGCGCCGTGGACAGTGCCGGCCCGGGTCCGCCGGGTCACCGCTGTCTGGATGTTGAGCACCGGCGTCGGCGGCGATACCGACCCGTCGTTGTGCAACGAGACCACCGCCCCGGACGCCACCGCGTCGGCGAAGGCCGCCCACTGGCTGCCGTGCTCGTGGTCGAAGATCTGTCCGTCCAGCAGATCACCCCAGTAGTAGTACTGGAACGGTGCCATCGATACGTGCACGCCCAGACTCGCAGCCCGGTCGAACTGCTTGCGGGTACCAGCCCCGAGATGTTCCAGACGCCAACGATGGTCGGTGCCGAGCAGGTTGTAGCGGTGCAGCGCATCCTCGTACGCGTCCAGCGCCAGGTCGACGGCCAGATCACCATTGGCGTGAAAGGCCATCTGCCAGCCGGTGGGTGCCGCAACATCGAGGACGGCGTCGAGCTGCTCGCGGGTGTAGTTCATCGACTGCATGCCGCCCGCCACCGCGGGGTCGATGCCTGCTGTTCTGGTGGCCTCGGTGCCCAGATACGGAAACGAGATCGCGATGTTCCCGATCCACGGTGATCCATCGGTCCAGAGTTTGACACCCTGCTTGACCAGCAATTGTTCTGCGACACTGAAACTTTCGGCGGCGTTATAGGTGTCGGTGGTCGACATCTCCCACATGCTGACGCGCAGCGGGCAGGACGGCGCCGCCGCCAGTGCCTCGTAGGCGGATTTGAATTTCGGGTCGTAGGTCATGTCCGAGGTCGACGTGTAGCCGCCCCGGGACATCCAGGCGTAGTACTCGGCGGCACTGACCAGCGGGTTGCCCAGTTGGGCCAACACGGGCCCGGCGACGGCGAGTAGCACCGCCGTCTCGAACCCCTGCCCGTCCAGGCTGCCGTCGGGATTCCGGCCGAAATGAGCGCCGACTGGATCGGTCGGCGGGTTCACGTCCCAGCCGTGCTGTTTCATGACCGCGGTGTTGAAATACACACCATGGCCGGAGTTGTCGGTGACGACCGCGACCCGCTCGCCGAAGATGCGGTCGAGTTCGGGGGCCTTCGGCGACGGGCGCTTGTGCAGCAACGCGTCGAAGCCGGCGAACAGCAGCGGGGTGCCGGGGTCGGTGGCGGCTTTCGCGTCGGCGAAGATCGCCTCGATATCTGACCAGGCCGGCGCGTCCCATGGCGCGATCGAGCGGGCCGGTGCCTGGGTGGCGATTCCGCTCATGATCGGATGGCTGTGCGGCTCAACGAATCCCGGGAGCAGTGCGGCGGCACCGGTGTCGATCAGCTCGGCGTCGGGGTGCTCCGCCCGGCACTGCGCGACTGAGCCGACCGCGGCGATGCGCCCGTCCGTTATCGCAACGGCCTCCGCGCGTGACTGTGCCGGATCCATCGTGATGACGGTCCCCGCTGTGAGAATCTTCGTCGACATCAGACGATCCGGTGTCCGCGGCGGGCCCTGGCTCGCATATCCCAGAGATACAGCTGATAGCCGAAGATCCATGCCTGATGCGGGATCAGCTTGTCCGCCAGGCGCAGCGCGGCGAGCAGCCATTCGAAGCGGCGCTGCTGTTCGGCACCCCACCGCAGGCGCATCATCGAGCGGAACTCGGGCGGCAGGAAACCGGTCGTGGCAAACAAGTTGAACCGGCCGAGTGTCGCGCGCACCGGCCAGGGCATGAAGGCCATGGCCGCAACGCCTTTGAGATGTTCGCGCACCGGCGGGTCGATGGTCAGTTCGTCGAGCGCGTTCTTCCAGTACTCGTCGAACGCGGCGCGGTCGGCCGGCCACATGCTTTCCCGCACCTGAAGCGTGGTGCCCAGCCGGCTGGCGTCGGCGTACACCGCGTCGGCTGCGGCCTCGTCGAGCGGGCCGTAGAGGAACTCGTGCTGGTCGATGTAATAGCGGTACAGGCATGCCGCCACCCACAGTTGCAGCTGCGGATCGAAGGCGTGGTAGGACACCGGGCTGGCCGGCGTCGAACGCACCTGCGCGTGGGCGGTGTCGACCGCGGAGCGGATCAGGGCGCGGTCGGCATCGGTCCCGATGGTGGCCGCGGCCAGATAGGTGCCAGTGGTGCGGGCCCGCTTGATCGGATGCTTGTAGACGTTGCCGCTGTCCACCGGGCTCTCGAGCACGCCGTAACCCACACCGGGATGCGCGAGCTGCATGATCACGTTGGCCGCGGGTGCCAGCGCGGCGACCGGGTTGAGCAGGTCGGAGACCCGCTTCGGATGGCGCATCATCGCGGCCTCATTCGGGCAGTACATCACGTGTGAGAGAGTGCCGGGGTGTTTGCGCGCAGACCGTGGCGGGGTGTCGGCATCCTGGCGGGCCAACTGGCCGACGTAGCTCTCGGCGATCCGGTACGTGGTCATCCCGTTGCGGGGTTCGGTTGGTGTGCAGCCGCACTCGAAAAACTGACCTACCGTGACAGCCGCGCCGCCGGCGCGCTGCACACCGCTGTGCTGCTGGGCGGGCTGGCCGTCTCCGGTGCGCTGGCGGAGCGCGGCAGGGGCGGTCCCGGACTGGTGTTGGCCACCGCCTCGGCCACGTGGTCGGCATTGGGTGGAACGACGCTGGGCCGCACCGGTGAGCGGGTGGCCGATCTGCTGGCCGCCGGTGACATCGACGGCGCCAGGGCGGTGCTGCCGTCGCTGTGCGGCCGGGACCCGTCGGCACTCGACGCCGACGGGCTGGTCAGGGCGGCGCTGGAATCGGTGGCCGAGAACACCTCCGACGCCCACGTTGCGCCGCTGTTGTGGGCGGCGGTCGGGGGAGTGCCGGGCGTCATGGTGTACCGGGGCGTCAACACGCTCGACGCGATGATCGGGCACAAATCCCCGCGCTACACCCGGTTCGGTTGGGCGGCAGCACGTTTGGACGACGCCGCCAACTACGTCGCGGCCCGGGTGGGCGGCGTTCTGGTGGTGGTCTGCGCGCCGCTGGTCGGCGGCTCTCCGGTCGGCGCGCTGCGGGCCTGGCACCGCGACGCGGCGCGGCACCCCAGCCCGAATGCCGGCGTGGTGGAGGCAACGTTCGCCGGCGCCTTGGGGGTGCGTCTCGGCGGCCCGACGCAATACCACCATCAGCTGGAAATCCGGCCCACCCTGGGCGACGGCCACATCCCCGGTATCGAAGACCTGCGCCGGGCGGTGCGATTGTCGCGGGCCGTTCAGTTCGCCGCGGCGGTCGTCGCGATCGGTCTCACTGTCGTCGGCCATAACGATCGGCGAGCTTGTCCTCGACGGTGACCGGGGCGGTCTTCTTCGCAGTGGCGGCCGCGGCATCGCGGCGGCGGGCCTTGATCTCCGAATAGGCGAAGTAGCCCAGTCCGATCGGGGCCACGATGCCGAATGCGATCCATTGGATGCCGTACGACAGGAAGGGCCCCGGGTCCAGATGCGGCAGCTCGGCGACGCCGAGAACGCCGGGCTGGTTCTCCACCAACTGCAGATACGAACCGGCCAGCGGCACCCCGGTTGCCGCCGTCACCTCTTTGGTGTCGATGGCGTAGACCTGCGTGAAGCCGTCCTCGCGGAACGGCGGCTTGTCAGCCGGCGCGGTCTCCGAATCGCGCAGCCGCGCGGTGATCGACACCGTGCCGGCCGGCACCGGCGCGACCTCGGGGACTTCGTTGCCCTGGATCGGAAGCACGTAGCCCCGGTCGACGAGCACCGTCGGCCCGCCGTCGACGGCGAAGGGCACCAGGACGTTGAAGGCCGGTGACCCGCCGACCACCCGCAGCCGGGCCAGCACCTGAGCGGTCGGCACATAGTGGCCGGTGGCCGTCACCCGGTGCCACTGCGAATCCGGCGCCGACGAATCCTGCTGCGGCAGAAGCGTTGTCACCGGAACCGGATCGGCCTTCAGCGAGTTCTCGATCTGCGAGTTCTCCCGGTTGGTCTTGGTGTTCTTGCCCAGCTGCCAGGGGGCCAGCACGGTAAAGCACAGATAGGCGAACGCCACCACCACCAACGCCAGGGCTATCCAGCCCGGGCGCAGCAGGAACGTCAACCGCCTCATCAGCCGGTCAGGCCCTCGGCGGCCAGCTGCTCGTCGACCCAGGCATGCAGGCCCGGCAGGGCCGCCTCGATCACGGTGAACGTCTCCTCGAAATCGGCATGGCCGCCGTAGTACGGGTCCTCGACGTCGTCGGCGTGCTTGCCCGACCGCGGGTCGAACGAGCGCAGCAGCCGCACCCGCTCGGGCTCCACCCCGAGATGGGTCAGCATCCGCACGTGGTTGCGGCCGAGCGCGATCACCAGGTCGGCGCCCAGGTGATCGTCGTCCACCTGGGCGGCGGAGTGGTCGGTCGGGTATCCGTGCCGGCGCAGGACGGCGTTGGCCCGCTCGTCGGCCCCGTCCCCGACATGCCAGTTGCCGGTCCCGCCGCTGGTGACCCGGACCAGGTGGCCCAGGCCGCGCTGCTCGATCTGGTGGGCGAACATCTTCTCGGCCATCGGTGAGCGGCAGATGTTGCCCGAACATACGAACGTGATGTGCACCAACTGCGAGTCAGACACCGAGCACCTCCCGCAGCGCCGACACCGTCGACACGTGGGCGGCCGCCGCCCCGGCGAGATGCGGCTCCAGGAAGTCGGCCGCGCCGTAGCCCCAACCCACCACGACCGTGCCGATACCGTGCTCGGCGGCGCCCTCGACGTCGTGGGCGCGATCACCCACCATCAGGACCCGCTCGGGCAGCGGCTGGAGCTGGCTCAGCGCATGGGCGAGCACATCGGACTTGCTGGAGCGCGACCCGTCGACCGTGGCGCCGGCGATCACGTCGAAGTGCTCGGCCAGCCCGAAATGATCGAGGATCCGCCGCGCGGTGGGCTCGGCCTTGGAGGTGGCCACCGCCAGCCGTACCCCGGCCGCGCGCAAATCACCCAGCAGCTGCGGAATGCCGTCGAACAGGCTGTTCATCGCCCAGCCGCGGCTGGTGTAGTCGGCGCGGTAGGCGGCGATCGCCTCGTCGGCGCGGTCGCCGAGGCCCAGGCCGGACAGGGTCAGATGCATCGGCGGCCCGACGACCCGGGTGGCCAGGTCACCGGCGGGCACCTCGGCGCCGACCGCGGCCAGCGCGTGCCGGAAGCTGGCCAGGATGCCGTCGGCCGAGTCGGTGAGGGTGCCGTCGAGATCGAAGATCACCAACTGCGGGCGGGTGTCGGAGGCCGTGCTTGTCACCGGTCCATTGTTGCTGATCGCCGCGCACTACTGTTCTTGGCGTGGTGGGCGTGAAACTGGGCGAGGTCATCGACGTGCTGGACGCCGCCTACCCGCCCGCGTTCGCGCGCAGTTGGGACTCGGTCGGCCTGGTGTGCGGCGACCCCGACGACGTCGTCGATTCGGTGACGGTGGCCGTCGACGCCACCGCAGAGGTCGCGGCGACGGTCGGCTCTCGCGGGCTGTTGCTGGCCCACCACCCGCTGCTGCTGCGCGGGGTGGACACGGTCGCGGCCAGCACCCCGAAGGGCGCGCTGATCCACCGGCTGATCCGGGCCGGTGCCGCGCTGTTCACCGCGCACACCAACGCCGACTCGGCCAACCCCGGGGTGTCCGACGCGCTGGCCGAGGTGCTCGGGCTGACCGTCGAGGCCGTGCTCGACCCGGCCGCCGGCCAGGACACCGACAAGTGGGTGGTCTTCGTGCCGGCCGGCGAGGCCGAGGCGGTCCGCTCGGCCATGTTCGCTGCCGGTGCGGGAGATACCGGCACCGGCGGATCGGTGGAACGGGTCAGCGAGGACCGGGTCGAAGTGGTCGCCCCGGCGCGGTTGCGCCCCAACGTGCTGGCGGCGCTGCGCGCCGCACATCCCTACGAGGAGCCGGCGTTCGACGTGATACCGCTGGCGGCGCTGCCTGCCGGTGTGGGCATCGGGCGGATCGGGACGCTCGCCGAGCCGTTGCGGTTCGCCGACTTCGTCGCGCGGGCGGCTGCGGTGCTGCCGCAGACCACGTGGGGTGTGCGTGCGAGCGGTGACCCGGACGCGTCGGTGACGCGGGTCGCGGTCTGTGGCGGCGCGGGCGATTCGCTGCTGGGTGCGGCCGCCGCGGCGGGCGTGGACGCCTATCTGACGGCCGATCTGCGGCACCATCCCGCCGACGAGCACCGCCGCGCCAGCGGCGTCGGGTTGGTCGACGTCGCACACTGGGCCAGCGAGTACCCGTGGTGCGCGCAGGCCGCGTCGCTGCTGCGCACTCATTTCGGTGCCGCGCTGCCGGTCGAGGTCTGCGACCTGCGCACCGACCCGTGGAATATCGAACTTTCGAAAGGCATGTCGTGAAAGCTGAATTGGCACAGCAACGTTCGTTGCTGGAGCTGGCCGAGCTGGATGCCGAGCTGGCCCGGCTCGCGCACCGGGCCGCCAACCTGCCCGAGCAACAGACCTTCGAGACGGTGCAGGCCGACCACCGCGAGGTAGGGGATCGGCTGGCCGCGCTGGCCATCGCCCTCGAGGACGTCGACGCCCAGGTGGCGCGGTTCGAAACCGAGATCGACGGGGTGCGCCAGCGCGAGGACCGCGATCGCAAGCTGCTCGACTCCGGCACCGTCAATCCCAAGCAGCTCGAGGAATTGCAGCACGAGCTGGAGACGCTGGAGCGCAGACAGGCCAGCCTGGAGGATTCGCTGCTCGAGGTGATGGAACGCGTCGAACAGCTGACCGGTGACCAATCTGTGGAACGCGCGAAAGCCGAAGCGCTGCAAGCGGATCTGACCACCGCCGGACACAACCGCGACGAGGCGCTGGAGGAGATCGAGAAGCAGCGCGGACAGCGCACCGCCCAACGGGACGGGATCCTGGCCGGGCTGGACGCGGCCCTGGCCCAGCTGTACGAACGGCAGCGGGCCGCCTCCGGTGTCGGTGCCGCGAGGCTGCTGGGCCGGCGGTGCGGCGCGTGCCGCATCGAGCTGGATCGCGGTGAGCTGGCCCGGATCTCGGCCGCGCCGGAGGACGAGGTGGTCCGCTGCCCCGAGTGCCAGGCGATCCTGCTGCGCCTGGGCGGGGCATCGTGATGAAGGTTCTCGTCGAGGCCGACGGTGGATCGCGGGGCAACCCCGGCCCGGCCGGCTACGGCTGTGTGGTCTGGTCGGCGGATCACCAGACCGTGCTCGCCGAGCACGGCACGGCGATCGGGGTCACCACCAACAATGTGGCCGAATACCGCGGGCTCATCGCAGGCCTGGAAGAAGCCCGGGCGCTGGGCGCCAATGAGGTTGCCGTGTCGATGGATTCGAAGCTCGTTGTCGAACAGATGACCGGCCGCTGGAAGGTCAAGCATCCCGCGATGGCCGAGTTGCAGCAGCAGGCCCGTGCGCTGGCGTCGACATTTGATTCGGTGACCTACGAGTGGATTCCGCGCGAGCAGAACTCCTATGCCGACCGCCTGGCCAACGAAGCGATGGATGCTGCCGCCGCAGGAACGCCGGCCGCGGCGGTCGCCGTGCCGCCCGCGGTCTGGACCGGCAACCAGGGGGCGCCGACCCGCATGCTGCTGCTGCGGCACGGGCAGACCGAATTCTCGCGCGAGCGGCGCTATTCGGGCCGCGGTAATCCGGAGCTGACCGAGACCGGACGCAGCCAGGCCGACGCCGCGGCGCGGTACCTGGCCGAACGCGGCGGCATCGACGCGGTGATCTCCTCGCCGCTGCGCCGCGCCTATGACACGGCGTCCGCCGCGGCCAAGGCGCTCGGCCTGGACGTGACGGTCGACGACGATCTGATCGAGACGGATTTCGGTGCCTGGGAAGGGCTGACGTTCGCCGAAGCCCGCCAACGCGACCCGGACCTGCACGGGCACTGGCTGCGCGACACCAGCCTGCGTCCGCCGGCCGGGGAGAGCTTCGATGATGTGCAGGAACGGATTCAGCGGTTGCGGTCGCGGATCATCGCCGAGTATCCGGGCAACACTGTCCTGGTGGTCTCGCACGTGACGCCGATCAAAACCATGCTGCGCCTGGCGCTGGACGCGGGAACCAGCATCCTGCACCGGCTGCATCTGGATCTCGCGTCGCTGAGCATCGCCGAGTTCTATCCCGATGGCGGGTCGTCGGTGCGGCTGGTGAACCAGACCTCGTATCTGGGCTGAGGCCTACTGTCGCAGGTGAACTCGTTCGCCGTGCGGGCCGAACAGGATGATGGCTTCCACCGGGCCGTCGACCGTACCGAACCAGTGCGGTGTCCACGTGCTGAACTCCACGGCCTCGCCGGGGTCGATGACGAAATGCTGGTCGCCCAGGATCAATTGGAGGCGACCGGACAGCACGTACAGCCATTCCTGGCCCTCGTGGGTGGGCAGTTCGGGGGGCGGGGTGCGCCGCCGCGCGCTGATGCGGATCTTGAAGGCCTGCGGTCCGCCGCCGGTGTGCCGGGTCAGCGGCCAGTACGTGACCAGGTGCCGGGTGTGCGACGGGGCGCGTACCCGGGGGTCGACGGTCTCCGGTGCGCCGAGCAAGTCGTCGGTGCTGACCGAGAGCGCCGCGGCCAGTCTGGGCAGGTGATCCAGGGCGAGCCGGCGCTTGCCCGATTCCAGCCGGCTCAGCGTCGAGACGTCGATACCGGCCCGGGACGCGACGTCCTCAAGGGTCAGCCCGAGCCGGCCGCGCAGTTCGCGCAGCCGCCTGCGCACCCTGGAATCGACGTCGTCGTTTGCCTGCATGGCAAATGACCTTGCCACTACGGCCCCGGCGACGGCAAGCTGGGCGCATGGACACCGATCACCACACCCACTGGGAAACCCGCTACGCCGAGAAGCCACGGATCTGGAGCGGACGGCCCAACGCCCGCCTCGAAGAGATCGTCGGCGGGCTGACCGGGTCGCGCGCACTGGACTTGGGCTGCGGTGAGGGTGGTGACGCCATGTGGTTGGCCGAACACGGCTGGCAGGTCGTGGCCGTCGACGTCTCCACCACCGCGCTGGCCCGCGCCGCCGAAGACGCCGAGGCCCGAGGAGTGCTGGCGCACATCGATTTTCAGCAGCACGACTTGACCAAGACCCTGCCCGAGGGGCCCTTCGATCTGGTGTCGGCGCACTTCTTCCACACCACCCTGGAGATGGACCGGCTGGCGATCCTGCGCCGGGCCGCCGCCACCCTGACACCGGGCGGAACCCTGCTGATCGTCGACCACGGCGGCGCCCCACCCTGGGCGTCGGAGGAGGTGCACCACCACCAATTCCCGCCCGCCGAGGAGGTGCTGGCCGGCCTCGCCCTCGACGACGCGCAATGGGAGACGGTACGGCTCGGTCCGGTCGAGCGCGATGCCGTCGGGCCCGACGGTCAACAGGCCACGCTGGTCGACAATGTGATCCAGTTGCGGCGCAAATGAGCTAGTTTGTTCAGGCGAACGAGTTGGCCGGGCGGCCGCGGCTCTATGTGAGTCGAGGAAAGTCCGGACTTCACAGAGCAGGGTGATTGCTAACGGCAATCCGAGGTGACTCGCGGGACAGTGCCACAGAAAAGAGACCGCCGTCCGTCAGGGCGGTAAGGGTGAAACGGTGCGGTAAGAGCGCACCAGCATCCCGGGCGACCGGGGTGGCTCGGTAAACCCCACCCGAAGCAAGGCCAAGAGGCCGCACCTGGTGCGGCTGCGCAGGCGCTCGAGGGCTGCTCGCCCGAGCCTGCGGGTAGGCCGCTCGAGGCACCCGGCGACGGTGTGCCCAGATGGATGGTCGCCGCCGCCCTGCCACGGTTACCCGGGGCAGGGTGGGACAGAATCCGGCTTACAGGCCAACTCGTTCGCCCATAGCTATTTAGCTGGCAATATGTAGCTATCTGACCCTGCTGCTACGCAGGGGCTACGCAGAGCAGCGTACGATCCCGTTATGAACGCTCCACGTATCAAGCGCTCCGAACGGGCTGGCGTAGAGGATCAGTGGCACCGGGCGCCCCGTAAAGGTGAGCAGGTGTTCTACCCGGCTGACAACGCAGACGGACCTATGTGGTGTACCGACCGCACACACTTCAAGCAGACCGGTACGCAGGTGTGCACCAAGTTGCACGGCAGGGGTCGACGGTGGCGTGTCCGGTGGGTTGGCCCGGACGGCAAGGAACTCACAACGTCGTACGACAAGCGGGCCGACGCAGACAAACATGTCAGGCAACTTGGTTCCGACTTGCATACCGGCACTTACATTGACCCCGCGAAGGGGCAGGTCACGTTCCGCGACTACGCGGAGGAATGGCGTAAGCGGCAGGTCCATCGAGACAGTTCGGCTGACCACACGGAGAGCCGCTTACGGCTCCATGCCTATCCCGTGCTCGGCGACCGCCCAATATCGTCCATCCTCCCGAGCGAAGTACAGGCGTGGGTTGCCCGGATTGACCTGGCACCGTCGAGTGTGGGCGTGTTACACGGCATGGTATTCGGCATCTTTCGGGATGCGGTGCGCGACAAGTGCATAGCGTCGAATCCGTGTGACGGCACCAAGCTTCCAAAGGCGGAACACAGGCAGATTGTTCCGCCGACGACTGAACAAGTCGAGATAGTGCGGAGCAAGTTACCGGTTGAGTGGCAAGCGTTGGCGACGTTCGCAGCCGGTACCGGGATGCGGCAAGGTGAGTGCTTCGGCCTGGTTGTAGACCGGCTCTATCTGCCTGAGAAGCCCGGCGACCGCACCGGCACAGTCAAGGTTGACCAGCAACTCATCCGGGGGAATCCCCCCAAATTGGGACCGCTGAAAACGCGGGCGAGCTACCGGACGATTCCGCTGCCCGGCGTAGTGGTCGCGGCGTTAAAGGAACATCTGAAACAGTTTCCGCCCGGACCTGATGGCCTGGTGTTCACATGGGACGGCAAGCCCATTCCACGTTCGACCTTTGGCTACCACTGGCTCGCAGCGGCGCAGGCAGCGAAGCTACCGCCCCGCTCTGGCATCCACACCCTGAGGCACTACTACGCCAGCCTGCTTATCCGATACGGGGAGTCCGTCAAGACGGTGCAAGCCCGCCTGGGCCACGCGTCGGCTTCGGAGACGTTGGACACCTATTCGCACTTGTGGCCGGATTCGGACGACCGCACACGGGATGCGATTGACTCGGTGCTTCGCGCCTGAGTAGCGCCGCGTCTAAAGACCGCGCCTCCACATCGCTAGTCGCTGACAACCACCGGTGTTAACCTTGCAATAGTCAGGGGTGGACGCAATATTTCCGGGGTCCAGTAAGCAATTCGCACGCTGCCTGGCAATCCTAAGCGGCAGGATTAACTATGCCGCAATGCCGAAAGGCAATCATGTCAGAAAACAGCGTGTTTATCGACGCTGCCGGGATCGCAACTTATTGCGGTCGGAGCATCGAAACTGTCAGGTATTGGGAGCGGCTGGGCAAGTTGCCGCCATCTGCGAAGTTGGGCCGTAGGCGTGTATGGAAGCGCGCCGACATCGAGGCCTGGCTAGAGTCCCAGTTCGCAGCTTAAGACATCGGGGGAAAGATCATGACGGTAAGCACAACGGAGATTCTTGCAGGTAGCGAGACTTATTTGGTGTGGACTGATGAGTCCGGCTTTGCCCACTTGGAGCGGCGCTGGACTAACGATGATGGCCTGCTAGTTGGCGACGCGTACGTGTTGCCCGACTACGCGGCCCACGCCGTTGGTGTGGCTCTAATCGGCCAAGATAGTGGTGATGAGCCTGCTAAGCGAACGGTTAAGGCGACACCGCGCAAGCGCTACCGGATGGCCTGAATTGGATGCTGGAATGGGTGGCCCTGCGGGTAAAACCGCAGGTCGCCAACTCCCAGAATATGCTAATGCGCAATTTGAGGCCTGCGCCGATATGCTCAAGATAGAAGAAAGGTTAGTAGACCAGTCGAGTGTGTCACCCCGGTACGTGAATGGACCTAAGAAACGCAGTAAGCGCCGAGACGTAACCGGCGCATCCGGGCTGCAATTTAACGATGCCGGGCGTTTCTATCGTTCCCGCCATCCGGTGCAACTCAGCGGCAAGTACGGTCACCTGATCAATCTGGGCAAGGACTACGCGGGGCCGGTGCCGACCGCGTACGGCGGGCCAATATCGGGCGCCTACCTGGCCGATCCCGACGCCGACCCTACTGAGACGAACCGGGGCATCGTGTATGACCGGCGATGGCGGGCAGCAGAAGTCATCGCGTACGAGGTACTAGGGTCCCCACCTTACGGTTGGGTCGGCGCATGGGTGAAGCACCTAGACGGCGACCCCAGCAATCTTGCGACAGAAAACCTGGCGTGGGCAACCGCCCTACCGCCGAACATGAAGTGGCGCACAACTATCCGGAATCTCCTGGTGTCCGAAGTCGTGGCGTTAAGGCAATTCAACAGGCCCTCGCGCGGCGGCACCTATCAGCCACACAGCGGGGCTATGCATCCTGACCCAATCATGGGCGAACGGATAGACGCGCCAATGCGTCACCGCATGGTGCACAAGCCACTACGGCGAGTCGCCAAGTGGGACCCCGACTACATACCACCCGCCAGCAAGGCTGGCTGACAACAATTTGCGACAGGAGAAATATCGGTATGCACAACGCAAACCTGACGTTGATGCCGACGAGCCTTGAGTTTGAGGTACTACATCAGCCGGGCGGTGACGTGTGCGGTTTCGCCCTTCGATTCAACGGGACAGAACAGGACCTTGACGCGCCCGATTGGCATCCGCAGCGACTACTCGGCGTCGACTCAGTGACCATTCCGGTGCTGTCGACTGACGATCTGATGGAACTTGGCGCGCAGCTTATTGCGCATGCCGACTACTTCGCGGGCCGTCCTGCACGGGATTGGTCAAAGCTCACTTCTGCTTAACCGACACAACGTACAGACCGGCGTTGCCCGGACCCCGCCCCATCCTGTGCGGAGGTCCGGGCATTCGCCATCTCAAGGGGGAATCATGGCAATCACGCTGCTACGCAGGCGCATCGAGCTAAGGCGTGAGCCTAAGCCGGAACCACCACCGCGCCGCGAGCCGGCCAAATGCTGGCGCCCGCCGCGACCGTGCGACTGCTGCCCGCGATGAGCACAACAGTCACGATCCCCGCCCAGCGAGGCCGGAACTACAAACTCAGACTGGACGCTGACCATGTCCATCTTGGTCGCACCTCGAATGCGGGGCGCGTCAATAGCGTCTCGTTCACCAGACGCGACGCTATCGCCGTGTGTAACGCGATCGTTGACCTACTTGAGGAGCAGACGTGATAGCGCGGCCATGCCTGGGCTGTTCACGGTTGGTTCCATCCGGCTCACGGTGCGCCGACTGCCAACGCCCGCTAAACAACCATTACCAACGCGGACGCAAGGGCCGCACCGCCTCAGACTGGCGATGGCGCAAGCTAAGCGCAAGACTAAGACGGCTTAGCCCGTTCTGTGAAAAGTGCTTCGCGACAACCGATCTAACCGTTGACCACGTCATCACCCCAGCCGAGCGCCCTGACCTTGTTTACGAGGAACTGAACCTGCGCGTCTGGTGTCGAACCTGTAACTCAGCGCGGGGTGACAGGTGTACCGACGCCGAACGTCAACACGTGCTAGACGCAATAGCCAAACGCGCTAGCCGTCAGTCCTCGGTATCGTCGTAATACCGAGCAGGACGACTGCGACGGTTTTCGCAGTCCAGTCTCGTGCACCGGCAATTCGTGACCGCCAATACGTTGGAAGTGAATTCCTCAAGATAGCTGCCGCACAAGTCGCAACGCCGCGAGGTAGCAATCCAAGGATTGGTGTTGTCATTCATCGGCTTGGACTAATGAATGGGGAACGCGAACGCGAAGTCTTTGTGGAATCGGTCTGGTACCAGCCGACGACCAGCCTGCCGCTTCTTAAGCAGGTCAATCACCGTTTCAATGTCGTGCGGCGCCATGCCGAGTTCGGTGAGTTTCGCCCGAACCAGTGCAACCGGTGCACGATCCACGGACCAACGTCCGGACTTGTTCATCATGTCGCCCTTCAGCTTGGCGACCTGGTGAGCTTGCAGACGGTTGCCGTAACCGTGCGCCGTCTGGGCAACGAGATCAAGTAGCTGCTCAAGATCAGCAGGCAACTTATCGGCCATCCCTAACGCACTGCCTCAGCCGCACACGCGGCACAACACCAACGTGTAACCGGCGTGCTACTCGTCGGCTCGCGACCCTGAAACTCAAGACGATCAAACACCCGAGCGCCACGCTGGCAGTAGCCACCAGTCGCCCGCCGCCGCAATCGAACTGTCATGACCCAAACGCTACGACGACCGTCTGACAAGTGCTGCACCACCACGCCGAGGCGCGCCTACAGGCGCCCGTAAGCGCCTCCCTGGGGGGAGTCCCGATCGGTTCGCGTCCCTCTCCTTGATCAGCCAGCGCAGAGGCGATTACTTTTTACTTTTCGACTGGCTTCAGCTTCATCTCCTGGTTTCGGTACTTGTATCGCAAATAAGTCAAATACGATCCGTCGTCAATCTTCGCGGTCGCCTGAATGTAGCGCTCTAATTCTCGTTGCGTGGTCCGAAGCCACATCATTAGCTCGGGTTCGCCCGGTGCCGTAACCGATTTGTCAGTAACTATGGCCCAGTGGCTATAGACAACTTGAAGGTGAACCTGGATATATTCGAGATGGCTCGCGTTGGGCGAAGACAGCCCTTCTAGCCGGATGTTCTCTAGACGCGCGGCCGACTGGATGTATTCAATGGGAAGTCGTGGTGGCCTGGGCACGCCTATTTCCGGTGCCAATTCCACGGGGTAAGTGTTGGGATTGTTTCGAGACTCAATTGTTGAGATATCTGATCGGCAATGCAAATAATTCTGCCGCAGAGTCTTGCGCAATTTCTGACGCAAGTCGCGTTGTCTATTCCTCACAGATGCTCTCGCGCTATGCAAAAAGTACCCGAATCCAAAGGCTAGCGCGATCCACGGCGCAATTTGTGTAAAAGCGGTCGCATTCGACATAACTAAGGAGTATTTCATGCGTGCTGGCCCTAAAGGGGCCGTTGATGACAGTGTGTTGCCGTTTCGGCCACGGTCGGACGGTTCGGCGGCGTTCGCCGCGTTTTGCGAGAAGTTCATTCAGGTTCGGGAGTCCCGCCGGAACGTGCCCTTGCGGTTGCGCCGTTGGCAGGGCGAGTTGGTCGGGACCGTGCTCGACGCTGAGCCTCAGCCCCGCGTCGCGGGGTGGTGCCTGCCGCGAGGGCAGGGAAAATCGACGCTAGTTGCCGCTCTCGGCGTGTATGAGCTGATGACCGGCGGTGAGGGCGCAACCGTAATCGTCGCGGCAGTCGATGAGCGCCAGGCGGGCATCGTTTTCGGTGTTGCGGCCCGCATGGTCGAACTGAATGACGCGCTGTCTAGCCGTGTGCAGGTGTTCAAGGATCGACTTGTGGTGCCGTCGCGGGGTGCTTCGTTTACGTGCTTACCGGCGTCACCGGCCAGTCTTGAGGGTTTGGACTACTCGTTGGCAATCGTTGATGAGATTGGCCGGGTAGCGCCGGAAACGTGGGAAGTTATCGCCCTGGCGCAGGGTAAGCGGGAGCGCTCGACGCTTATCGGTATCGGCACACCGGGACCCACCGACGACAACGTTCTTACTCGCTTGCGGGCTTACTCGATTGACCATCCCGAGGATGGCAGTCAGGTGTACCGGGAGTTCAGCGCTGCCGGGTTTGAGGATCATGCGTCGTCGTGTGAACACTGTTGGGAGCTAGCTAATCCGGCGCTCGATGATTATTTGCATCGGGATGCGTTGCGGGCTTTGTTGCCGCCGAAGATGACCGAAGCGCACTTCCGGCGCGCGCGTTTGTGTCAATTTATCGGGCCGGTTGAGAACGCTCTCGTGGACGCTGAAACGTGGGATGTGCTCGACGCGGCCCGGTCCATCCCAGACGGTGCCGATGTGGTTATCGCCCTGGACGGCAGCCTCAAAGACGATGCGACGGCGCTGGTCATTGGGACGGTTGCGGCGGTGCCACATTTCGACAAGCTCGGCGTGTGGGAGAAACCTGCCGGTGACGATGGCTGGCGGGTGCCGGTGCTCGACGTGGAACAGGTAATCCGGGATGCGTGCAAGCGGTACCACGTCCGAGAGATTGCGTTCGACCCGTACTTGTGGACCCGCAGTGCGCAGGTGTTGCAGGCCGAGGGGTTGCCGCTGGTGGAGTTCCGTCAGTCCCCGGCCCGGCAAACCGCAGCGACGAACGATTTGCATAGCGCATTGGTTAACGGGCGGCTGACCCATTCTGGAGAATCCGACTTGAGGCGGCATGTCCTTAAGGCGACAGTCCTGGAGACGGATCACGGGTTAAGGCTTGCTAAGGCGTCTCGGTCTAGGCACGCGCCGAAGATTGACTTAGCTACGGCGTTGATGATGGCGCACTCTCGGGCGACTTGGCTTGCCTCACAACAGAAACCGCGTAGGCGAACGGTGTCGTTCGCAGCTTAGGCGTGGAGAAAGACAACTGAATATATGAGTTCCGATTTGTTGGTCGAGCTTCTACAGGCTTTGGACGGGCCGCAGCACCGCTATGCGGAGCTGGACCGGTATGCGTCTGGTCGGCAGGCGCTCGCTTACTTGAGCCCGGAGGCGCGGATTGCGCTACCGGCGCTGAATCGCATCGTCTCGAACATTCCCGGCCTTGCCGTTACCTCGCTCGCGGAACGCCTGGTGGTTACTGGGTTTCGCGGGGCTGATGTGTGGGACGACTGGCTAGCGAACGACCTGGATCAGCTGAGCACCGTGTTGCACCGGGAGGCACTAACTTTCGGTGACTCTTACGCGATCTGTTGGGCTAAGCCTGGTGGCTCACCGCTGGTAACTGTTGAAAGTCCGCAGCAGGTCGCGGTCATTAAAGACCCGGCCACGCGGGAGGTCCAAAGCGCCGTTAAGCGCTGGCGGACCAAGACGCAGACATTTGCAATGGTGTACTTGCCAGACCGGATCGAGCGGTGGCGCGCGAACACTGCTGGCGCGGCTACGTCAGCATTCGGGCTTGTCGAGACGTTGCCCAATCCGCTTGGCGTTGTGCCGGTTGTCGACTTTTGCAATGCGGCGCGCATCCTCGGGTGTGGACGCTCTGAGCTAGACGACTTGATTCCGCTATGCGACGGGTTGAATGCGACCCTTGCCGGTCTTGCTGTGGCTCAAGAGTTCACGGCGCGGCCTCGGCGCTGGGCTACGGGTATCGAGCTGGTAGAGGTTCCTAAGCTCGACGCTGACGGTAACCCGGTGCTCGACGGCAACGGCAATCCCGTGATGGAGACGGTTAATCCGATCCCCGAAGGCAACCGGGCCATGCTGGCTGAGAGCGACCAAGCGAAGTTCGGGCAGCTTCCCGGCGCAGACCTTGCGGGCTACGAGGCGGCTACTCGCATCTGGCTACAGCAGATCATGGCCGTGAGTGCTCTACCGGCCCATATGGTCGGGATTACCACCGAGAACCCGAGTAGCTCAGAGGCTATTCGCGCGAGTGAAAGCGCTTTAACTGCGCGTGCTGAGCAGCGCCAGGCGGTGTTTGGTCGCGGCTGGGAACAGGTTGCGCGGCTGATGGTCGCTATCCGTGATCACGTTGACGTTGATTTGGTGACGGTCAAGGTGCAGTGGCGTGACCCGTCGAGCGCATCTGTCGCTGCTGAAGCCGACGCGGTTAGCAAGCTGTTGACGCTGAACGCGATCTCCAAGAGCGAGGCGCTTCGCCGGTTGGGCTATTCCGATGATCGGATTTTGGCGATTCGAGACGAGATCTACAACGAAATGCAATCGGAGTCTCACGCCAAGGCAGACCCGGCCCTCATGGAATACAACTCACAATTCTCGGCTGATGCCCAATTCAGAAAAGGTGTCAGTGAATTTATGAAGGAAGCGGCATGAGCGGCGTAATTTCGGGGCTAGGAGCCCCGCAGGTTGACGAAACGACCGAGACTAATCCCGGCACCGTGGACAAGCCCGATGATGCGCCAGGCGCGCAGCTAGGCGATACGGATAAGCCAACTGACGGCGATACCTTTCCGCGTTCCTACGTGGAAGACCTTCGCAAAGAGAACGCCGACTACCGCAATCGTGCCAAGGTCGCTGAAGACCAGGCCGACAAGCTGGCGCGCAGGCTGCACGCGGCTCTAGTGACAGCCACGAATCGACTCGAAAATGCTGGTGATCTGGCCTATGACGCCACGCATTTGGATGACGAGGAGCAGCTGAAGGCGGCGCTTGATGCGCTGTTGGTCGATCGGCCTTACATGGCTAAGCGTGCCGTTAGGGGTGACGCGGGTCAGGGCAATCGCGGCGGAGCTGATGGCGGTGTGAATCTGCTGGAAATGCTAAAGGGTGTCCGCTAGGCGCCTGGCGCGCTAAATATTTTCACCCCGCCCTGGTGGCGGGTAATAACTGAAACTCAAAATCGAATAAGGAATAACTTAATATGGCTATTGAAGTCACTAGTGGTAATACCACTCTATTGCAGTCGCAGGTTGCGGATATTCTCGTTAATCCGCTCGCGCAGGAATCAACGTTTCTGGCGGCGGGTCCGCAGGTTTTCGACACCAGCGACCAGTTGCGCATTCCGCGCGTCGCGTCCGGTGTTACGGCTGGCTTTGTCGGTGAGGGCGCGCAGATCACCGATGGTGACGTGAGCTTTGATGAGGTCACGTTGCTGCCGTCCACGCTGAAGAGCCTTAAGGTGCTGGTCCGTTTCTCTAACGAGATGGCGCGGCAGTCTGTTGTGGCTCTCGACGCAACGCTTAAGACGACGCTTGTCACCAACGTTGCCGAGGCGCTGGACGCAGCACTGTGGGACGGCGCGGGCACGTCGAACACGATCAAGGGCATTTTCCGGCAGTCGGGTATCGCTACCGGCACGCTGGACTTGACCGACGCTGACAGCCTCATTGATGGCATGGCGACGGCGCAGGGCAATCACGTCAGCCCAACGCATTGGGTGATGACCGCAGCCAGTTTCGCCAAGCTGCGCAAGCTGAAGGTTGGCACGAGCGATGCCCGGTACATTTTCGACCCGTCCACCATTCAGGACGGATCAGCGTTCCGGCTGTTCGGGTTGCCGGTGATCATCACCGATAACATTCCTGCGGTATCGACGAAGAATCGCGTTGCCCTGGTGGACTTTTCCAAGGTGGCCGTGGCCCGCGATCTAGACGCCGAGGTCAAGATTCTGGATCAGACGTGGGGCGACTACGACAGCGTGGGTATCCGTGTTGTCACCCGTTACGACGTAGGCCTGTTGCAGGCTAAGGCCGTCACGCTGCTAACCGAGGCCTAAGCGATGGCAGCGCCGACAGCAGATGATCTGGCGGCGTTCATGGGCCGGGAAATCAACGCAGACCAGGCCGGGGCAGTCCTACAGATTGTCTCGGCGCTGGCCGCGAGCTACACCCGTGGGGTTGGGTTCACGGCGGGGGAACCGGATAGCGACGATATCCGGGCCGTGATCCTGACCGCTGCGGCACGGCGGCTCACCGATCCAACGCAAACCGTCACAGATCGCACAATGGGACCGTTCTCAACCTCCTACCAGACCGTTGACGGCTGGACGACATGGGAGCTTTGCGTTCTCAACCGCTACAGGGTTAGAGCGCTGTAGCGCATAGGTTTACACCCGGTTCGCCGGGTGGGCCGAGCGGTTTTTTGAACTGCGCGGCAGTGGTATGGGCACCCTGGTAGTCAAACTCTCCAAGGGGTGAAACGGCCATTAGCTAAGCCGGGGTGCACCTGCCAAACGTGTCGGGCAATCATGCCCGGCGCGCAAGTAAATCAACGACTGATCCCTATGGGCAGTGACCGTTGACAAGCTTGCAGCTTGACGAAGTATGTGACAGGCGGGGCCGTGTGCTGGGGGTAGTTGCCCGGCGTCATGCGCGGCCAACGGTTCGGTCCCGGTGAGACCTTAGGAAGCCTCATCGGGCCGACCCGTGCCGAAACCTTCGATACCTTCGCCCGGTTCATACTCGTTTTCTAGCCAAGCCTCATAAGCTGCCGCCTCTTCTGGGGTCGGATTTGTGTCGCTCATGGCGGCTAACTCTACTACTTCCATGGCGTCACGAAAGTTAGCAAAGTACATCCCATGTACTCTAAATACGTTGTGCGGCAATTGATTATGTCTTGACGGACACGCGCGACCGTGGGAACATTCCGGGCCATGACGCAACTGCCGGACCAGTATGAACACGACTTTGCGACGCTCGCAGGCGGATACCACCGCCCCGCCCCGCCCGCGTGGGCGACGCAGGTAGACGAATGGTGTCTAGAGCAGCCATCAATGCGGGTCATGCGCGGCATCGGCGGGCCATGCCTGAGTGCCGCCGGAATCTCAGTGATGATCGGCGGCGCGCAGTACGCCGACGAGCGCGGCAAGGTGCAGATCCGGGCGTGGCTCGACGCGGACGGCAAGGTACTCGACGCGGACGGACTGGATTCGTTGGCTGCGGCATTGCGGCAACAGGCGCGCACGCTGCGCGAGCTGGAAGCTAGCGCGTCAGAATCAAAAGACCCCTAAAGCTGGACCAATGGTGCGCCCACCAGGGCGGTCCCTGTCTCATTCGCTACGCAGGCGCTACGCACAGCAGCACTCGGCCTCCACTGGTGGTGGCCTGAATAGAGTCGAAAAATTGCACCTGAGCTGTGCATATGGCTCGCTGGCCACTGTGTGTCACCAGTAGCACCAAATCGCGCTGAGCTGCGGAAATACCAAGAGCCATTTTCCGGCTTACAGGCCAACTCGTTCGCCCCTGGCCTCAGAAACTGAACGCCAAGAAGTGGTACTGCCGGGCGTTGACCTCGAACACGGCCAGGGACTGCGCGCCGAGTTTCGTGGTGGCGGTGTGCAGCGACCGGGGATTGTCCGCAGACACAAAGAGCACGCCCAGGTCGAAGCGCTCCCGATACGCCGCTCCGGTGGCCGCATTGAACGCGGAATAGACGCCGCGGCCTCGGGCGGCCGCGTCGACGCACACCGGCCCGCGCAACGCAAAGCGCTGCTGCGCGATCGGTTTTCCGTTGAACTCCAGTGACGCAGCGAGATCGAGCACTCGCTGGATGATCGGTGACAAGCCCGCCTGTGAGCGGGCGGGCGGATCGGTCACGGCGATGAAACCGACGACGCGACCCTCATCGGTCACCGCGACGTGCACTCCGGAGGAGTCCACCGCCCAGGTGAACCAGTCCTGCGATTGGAGACTGGAGATGAAGCCATCGGCGCGCTCCGACGGGTCGAGATTACCGACGTAGTAGCGCGCTTCCAGGGCCATCATGTCGGGAATGTCGCTCCGGGTCGCCAACCTTATCGCCACGTCAGATGTCATTCGGATACCCGCGGCGCTAGTGCGTCTTCTTGAACGTCTTGTGCAGTGCGCTCAGCGCGTCGTCGAGCTGTTCGCGGCACCGGTTGGCCAAGTCGTCCTCCAGCTGATAGAGCAGGCCGTAGGTGAACGTGTCCTCGCCGGCTGCGTGCGCCGCCAGCGACTGCTGAGCCAGGTGGGTGCGGCTGACCACGCTGTCCTGGTGATCGCCGAGCAGGGTCTGGATCGTCTTGGCCCGATCCGACACCTTGGGCTCACCGGTCGCGGCAGCAACATAGCGAAGTCGCTTGGCGCCCTTGCGGATTCGGTGCAGCGCCTCATCGCGGTCCTCGGTGGCCGCCGCGGCGTTCTTGGCAGCCTTCTGCACCCGCTTGTAGGCCGAGTCGATGCTGACCGGTTTCGGCTCCTCACCTGGTGCGGCTTCCGGCGCCTGCGCGGCCACCAGCGCCTCCAGCGCGTCGAGTAACCGGAAGTAGCGCGTCGAGCGCATCGCGGCCAGCGACCGCCGCAGACCCGCCTCATAGCTGCGCTTGGCGCCGGAGACCAGGCGCTCATACACCGGGCCACGGATCAGGTCGTCGGGCAGGCCCTTCAGGGCCGCCTCGTAGCGTTCGGCGAGCACCTCGGCATCGCGGGCCACACCCAGTACGGCGGCCAGCTGACGCAGCTCGTCGAGGATCCACGCGTCGTCGGTGAGGCCGAACGCATCCTCCGACGCCTGCAGCAGGCTGCGGATCTTGCGGGTGGTCACCCGCATCTGATGGACCGAGTCGTAGGTGTCGGCCCGCACGGCGCGGTCCCACACCAACAACTCGTCCACCTGCTCGGCAACCGCCCGGTGAACCGGATCCGCGGACTCCTCGGCATCTTCGGGCGCATCCGGCAGTGAGCCCGCGGTCTCGAGCACCTTCACCAGCTTGGACCCGTGGCCCGCGATCGCCGCGCCGGCGTCGAGCAGCCGGTTGCCCAGCCGCTTGAGCAAGTCCCGCCCGCCCTCGATCTCGCCGTCGGACAGCTCCAGCTCCCACTCGTGCCAGCGCTGTTCCTCGCCCGCCTCACCGTCGCCCGATCCCAGGGCCCACGCGCTGACCTCGTCGTCGCAGAACTCTGCCAGGGCACTGCCGTCGGAGCCGTAGAGCATCACCACATTGCGGGTCGTGGCGATCCGCGCGACCGGTGCCAGCGGGCGGTCCCGCACGACGGCCAGGACGATGTCGAGCAACTCCTCGGGCACCGTCGTGTCACCCGCCTCGCCGGAACTGTCCAGCGGCGCCTGGACCTCGGTGCGGGCATCAGGCCCGGCGGGCAGCTTGAGATGCCAGCCGGCGTCGGGCCCACCCGTACGGCGGCGCAGCGTGATCTTGTGGGCGGACAGGTCCCGGTCGGGCGTGTCGAAGTACACGGCGTCCAGTGACTGCGCGGGCTGCCGCTCCACTCGGGCCACCGTGGCGAGCCCATCGAAGGACGGGAACACCGTGCCCGCGGGGACGTCGAACTTCTTCTCCACCTCGACGTGGCGGTTTCCAGAACCCATGTTCACCTTCGCTCGCGACGATCATCAGCGGTATGCAGTGCCGGACAGGGTGTCATACCCAAGTGAACACGACCTCTCGCCGAGATGGTGGGCGAGCTGACCCACCCTGTCAGCTGGCGAGCTGGCCCGCGAACTCGCCGGCCTGGTCCCAGGCACGGCGCTCGGCGGTGAACGCTTGCGCCTGCTGTGCCCGGAATTCGGCGATACCGTGCGCGTTGTCGGCCAGGAACTGCTCGTAGCCGGCCATCGAGAAGGTGCCCTCGGTGATGTCGACGTCGCCGCGGCCCGCGGCCATGTCGGCCCGCAGGTCCAGGAGCTCCTCGGCGCTGACCGGGTAAAACCCGATCCGGTCGAAGTAGCGCAGCAGCCACGGGGTTCCCGGTTCGAAGGAGCGGGAGTCCTGCGGATGCCGGTGGTTCCACACCTGCGTGGTGCGCCCGACGAACTGGTAGCCGCCCGGTCCTTCCATGCCGTAGATGCACAGATACGCACCGCCGATGCCGACGGCGTTCTCCGGTGTCCACGTCCGCGCGGGGTTGTACTTGGTGGTCACCAGCCGGTGGCGCGGATCCAGGGGAGTGGCCACCGGTGCGCCGAGGTAGACGTCGCCCAGCCCGAGCACCAGATACTGGGCGTCGTAGACGATGTCGTGCACCTGCTCGACGTTGGCCAAACCGTTGATGCGCCGGATGAATTCGATGTTCCACGGGCACCACGGCGCGTCGGCGCGGACCCCGTGGATGTAGCGCTGGATCGCCTCGTGGGTGGCCGGGTCGTCCCAGGACAGCGGCAGGCGCACGATGCGGCTGGGCACGACGAGTTCGTCGGTGGCCGGCAGTGACTCCTCGGTGCGGGCCAGAAGGTCCACCAACTCCGGTGTGCTCACGACGGCGGGATCGAACTGCACCTGAAGCGAACGAACGCCTGGAGTCAGCTCCGTGACACCGGGAACCGCACTGGCCAAAAGGGATTCGTAAAGCACATGGACCCGGGCACGCATCGCCAGGTCCAGCACCATCGCCCCGAATTCGACGAGCACGCCGCCGTCGCCGTCGCGGCGCACCGTCACATCGGTGCCCTCGGCGCCGACGAATCGGGTCAGCACGCCGTCGTCGGCGTCGCTGGAGGTGGAGATCACCAGCGGCATCGACGCCCGCCGATCGGCGGCGATCGTGCCAAGCGACGGTGCCCGGTCGGCGCGCACCGGCACGAAGCGCACGGTGTCGCCGGGGGCCATCTGGCCGAGCTTCCACCGATCGCCCCGCACCACGGTGACCGGGCAGACGAACCCGCCAAGGCTGGGCCCGTCCGGGCCGAGCAGGATCGGGGTATCACCGGTGAAGTCCAAAGTGCCGACGCAGTAAGCATTGTCGTGGATGTTCGACGGGTGCAGGCCCGCCTCGCCACCGTCGGTGCGGGCCCACTGCGGTTTGGGTCCCATCAGACGTACACCCGTGCGGTCGGAGTTGAAGTGCACGGTGTAGTCGGTGCCGACGATCGCCGCCATATCGGCGCGGGTGAAGAACTCCGGTGCGCCGTGCGGGCCTTCGGTCACGGCGACCTGCCAGCGGTGGCCGATGGCCGGCTGTTCGTCGATGGCCGCGCGGGCCGGGCGCACGGACTGCGGGCCGGGGTCGGCACCCGTGGCCAGCACATCGCCATCACGCAGCGGTCGGCCGTCGTGACCGCCGAAGCAGCCCAGAGTGAATGTCGCTGCGCTGCCCAGATATTCGGCCTCGCACAGCCCACCGGCAACCAGCACGTAGCAGCGCATGCCAGGGCCGGAAACCATCCCGACGTCCAGTACGCCGCCGGCGGGCACGGTGATCGATTGCCACATCGGCACCGGCGTGCCGTCGAGGCTCACCGGGGCGGCCGCGCCGGCGACGCACACCCGACCGCCGTAGGGAAACCGCAGGGCCGGACCGGCTTTCGTACACTCCAAGCCGGCGACGCCCTCGGGGTTGCCGAGCACCCGGTTGCCGATCCGGAACGACAGATCGTCCATCGGGCCCGACGGGGGCACCCCGATATGCCAGTAGCCGACGCGGCCGGGCCAATCCTGAACGGTGGTCAGCATTCCCGGCCGCATCACCTCGACGGTCGTCATGAGGAGGTGATCACCATCCGCACCGGGGTGGGGTCGAATCCGTTGCAGGGGTTGTTGATCTGCGGGCAGTTCGACACCAGTACCAGGGTGTCGGTGTCGGCGCGGACAGTCACCGACTTGCCCGGCGCCGACAGGCCGTCGACGATGCCGAGCGTGCCGTCGGCCTCGACCGGCACGTTCATGAAGAAGTTGATGTTGGAGACGATGTCGCGCTTGCCCATTCCCCACTTCGCCGCCTCGGCGAGGAAATTCTCCGCACAGGCGTGTTGGTGCACGGTGTGGTGCCCGTAGCGCAGGGTGTTGGATTCCTTGGAGCAGGCCCCGGCGATGGTGTCGTGGTTACCCACCTCGTCGGCGACGATCGTCACCAGCGCCCGGCCGTCGGCGGCGCGCAGCACCGAGCCTGTCGTCAGAAAGATGTTGCGCTGGGCGGCGATCGTGGCCTGCGCGCTGTAGCGCCCGGTCGGGTCGACCCGATCACCGTCGACGGCGTAGAACAGGGTGTCGACCGCCTGATTGCCGTGCAGGTCGATGATCTGCAGGGACTGACCCGTGCGCAGGATTTTCGACCACGGTGCGCAGGCCGCGACGACGTCGTCGGAGATCATTGTGCTGCCGCCCAAGTGGATTCGGTGTTGAACAGGGCCCGGGAGTACTCCGGGTCGGTGTTGACGGGAACGTGGAGTTCTTCGTCGGCTCGCCAGGCCACGATGTCCAGCCCGGTGGTTGCGGGTTCTGGGTCCAATGGATGGGCCGTGTTGACCACGGCGACGACGACGGGCAGATGGATCAGCAGGTCGACCGCCGCGCCGGGTCCCGCCGAGCCGGTGAATGTCAGCGCGCCGTTGTCTTCGACCCGCACGCCCTTGAAAAGGGTCGCCGACGGCGCGACATCGCGAATGTCCATGTTGTGCTTGCCGGCGGCCAGCAGCATCTTCTGCCGGCCGGCCGGCGGCGGACCGCACAGCAGATCGTGGCGGCCGGAGGTGTCGGCGACGACCGTCGCCAGCAGCCGGCCCTGATCGGACAGCAGCGGGTGGCCGACGCCGAGGTAGGCCTGCCACGGCACCTTCATGGTGTCGGCGACATTGAGCCGCTCCCAGGAGGCGTCGGCCCGGAACAGCAACAGGTGCGCGCAGGCGCCACCGTCGGGGTCGGCGAGCCGCAGCCGGGTGCCCCGTCCGAGCACCCGGGAGACGTAGGACTCGGCGGGCACGGCCTCGGCCCAGACCAGCCGGGCGCCGTCGATTCCGTCGGGCAGTGCCGGGACCCGCATGCTGGCGCCGCTCGCCTGGGATCGCGCGTGCGAGCGGGCGCCGTCGGTGGACGCGGTGGTCATGTGGTCACTCCTGTCCGGACCCGATTAACTGTCAAGTGAAAGTTTTGTCAAGCGCCGTTCCCGCCGGGTGTCGCCGGTGTAACGACTGGGTTGACTGCATTTCGATCAAATGACAGGTATTTGGCGAATGCTTGAATGACCTATGCGAAGCGCGGGCCACGAGGGGCGGGGCCGTCCCCGGCTCGAACAATCCCGTCGACCGGGCAACACGGCCCGCGAGGAGATCCTGGACGCCGCCGCCGAGCTGTTCACCACCATCGGCTACGCCGGAACCTCGACGCGGCGGATCGCGGACGCGGTCGGTATGCGCCAGGCCTCGCTGTACCACCATTTCGCCACCAAGGACGACATCCTCGACGCACTGCTGGCCGGGACCGTCGACGAAGCGCTGCGGCTGGCCGGTGAGCTGCTCGCCCGGGGCGGTTCGGCCGGTGAGCGGTTGCATGCACTGGTGGTCGCGGACTGTTCGCAGTTGTGCGGCAGTCGCTGGAACCTCGGCGCGCTGTACCTGCTGCCGGAACTGCGCGTCGAGCGCTTCGCCGAGTTCCGCGCCAACCGCGAGGAGTTGCGCCGCCGGTACCGCCGGCTGGCGGCCCAGGTGATCGCGGAGTGCGACGGGATTCCCGACGCCGACGACCTGCCGTTCCGCCTGGTGGAGTCGGTGATCAACCGCCGGTCCGACAACGAGGAGTGCACTCCCGAGACGCCGACGGTAATAGCCGATGCCGCCCTCCGGATCCTGGGCTGGCATTGCTAACGTACCGGCCGTGAGCGACTACCAGACCCTGATCTTCGAGCAGGCCGGCCCCATCGCGCGGATCGTGCTGAATCGGCCGGATGCCGCCAACGGCATGAACGATGTCTTACTGCGCGAACTTGCGCACGTCGCCGCGCGCTGCAACAACGCCGACACGAAGGCCGTCGTGCTCACCGCGTCCGGCAGGTTCTTCTGCGCCGGGGGAGATCTGAAGGCGATGGCGGCCTCCCCGCTGGGTCCCGGCCGGTTCGTCAAGGGGATCGCCGACGACCTGCACCGCGCCGTGTTGACGCTGGCCCGGATGGATGCCGTGCTGATCACCGCTGTCAACGGGGTGGCCGCCGGCGCCGGTTTCAGCATTGCGGTGGCCGGAGATCTGGTGCTGGCCGCCGACACCGCGTCATTCACCATGGCCTACACCAAGGCCGGCCTGAGCCCGGACGGCAGCTCCTCGTACTTCCTGCCGCGGCTTATCGGCGTGCGCCGCACACAGGAGCTGATGCTGACCAACCGGACCCTGAGCGCGGCTGAGGCTGCCGATTGGGGACTGGTCACCGAGGTGGTGCCGGCCGCCGACCTGGATTCCCGTGCACAGGCGCTGGCTGAGCAGATGGCTTCTGCGGCAGCGGGTTCCAGCAGCGCGGTGAAAAGGCTGATGCTCGCCACGTTCGGCAACGGGCTCGAGGAGCAGATGGACCTGGAGGGCCGGCTGATCGCGGCGAGCGCCGACAGCGCCGACGGCCGGGAGGGGATCGACGCGTTCCTGAACAAGCGCGCGCCCGAATTCAGCTAGAAGCTGTGCTCCTCGGCCGGGAACGCGCCGGTCGCCACCTCTTCGGCGTATTGCGTTGCCGCGCGGCGTAATTCCCCGCCGACGTCACCGAAGCGCTTGACGAATTTGGCGGTCTTGCCGCTGGTGAGCCCGGCCATGTCCTGCCAAACCAGCACCTGTGCATCGCAATTGGGCCCGGCGCCGATGCCGATGGTCGGAATCGTCAGCTTGCCGGTGATCTGGGTGGCCAGCTCGGCGGGCACCATCTCCATGACGACGGCGACGGCGCCGGCCTCCTGGACCGCGATCGCATCATGGATGGTCTGCTCGGCGCCATCACCGCGGCCCTGAACCCGGAATCCGCCGAGGCTGTTGACGCTCTGCGGGGTGAACCCGATGTGGGCCACCACCGGGATGCCTGCGGCGCTGAGCGTGGCGATCTGCTCGGCGACGCGCTCGCCGCCCTCGAGCTTGACCGCGTGCGCACCCGTCTCCTTCATGAACCGGGTGGCGGTTCGGAGGGCTTGCACAGGGCCTTCCTCATAGCTGCCGAACGGGAGATCTGCGACGACCAGCGCATGTTCGGCGCCGCGGACCACACCGCGAACCAGGGGGATGAGCTCGTCGACTGAGATCGGCACGGTGGTGTCGTAGCCGTAGACGACGTTGGCGGCCGAGTCGCCGACCAGAAGAACGGGAATCCCGGCCTCGTCGAAGGCCCGGGCGGTGGAGTAGTCGTAGACCGTGAGCATGGCCCACTTGTGGCCTTCGGATTTCCACTTCAGCAGGTGGTGGGTGCGAACCTTGGTGCGCGCAGCTGCGGGCACGCTGGCGCCGCCGTAGACAGTCTGTTCAGACATCTTTGTCCCTAGATTTCGTCTCTGTCGATCCTCGAGGCCCATCGGGGTCCCCGGGTTCGTCTGACGCGTTCAAGTCTGCCACCGCGGGTGGCAAAGGTGAACGAACTCCTGAAGTGGACTTTCTCACACCCGCCATGAGGCCGCCGACATACCATCGGCCGCATGGTTCAACACCTGCAGCGACTGAGCGGACTCGACGCCAGCTTCCTCTATCTCGAAACTCCGTCCCAGCCACTGCATGTGTGCTCGATCCTGGAGCTCGACGCCTCCACGATCCCGGGTGGCTACACCTTCGAACGGCTGCGTGACGAACTGGCGTTGCGGGTGAAGGCAATCCCGAGCTTCCGCGAGCGGCTCGCCAACAGCTTCCTCAACCTCGACCATCCGGTGTGGGTGGAGGACGAGCACTTCGATATCGACCGCCACCTGCACCGCATCGGGTTGCCCGCGCCGGGCGGTCGCGCGGAACTCGGCGAGATCTGCGGTCACCTGGCCTCGCTGCCGCTCGATCGTCGACACCCGCTGTGGGAAACCTGGGTCATCGAGGGCATCGATGGCACCGATGCCCGCAACGGCGGGCGGTTGGCCGTGCTCACCAAGGTCCACCACGCCGCCGTCGACGGCGTGACCGGCGCCAACCTGATGTCGCAGCTGTGCAGCACCGAACCCGACGCGCCGCCACCGGACCCGGTCGAGGACGAGTTCGGCGCCACCAACCAGCTGCGGATCGCGCTGGGCGGGCTGGGGAACTTCGTCACCCGGCCCCTGCACCTGGCCACCAAGGTCATTCCCTCGACGGTCAGCACGGTCGTCGACACCGTTCAGCGCGCGTTGGGCGGCCGAGCGATGGCGGCCCCGTTCGCGGCGCCGCAGACCAAGTTCAACGCCAGCATCACCGCGCACCGCAACGTCGCGTTCGCCCAACTCGACCTCGAGGACATCAAGACGGTCAAGAACCACTTCGGCGTGAAGGTCAACGACGTGGTGATGGCCCTGGTCGCCGGGGTGCTGCGGCAGTACCTGCTCGACCGCGACGAACTGCCCGAATCGTCACTGGTGGCGATGGTCCCGGTCTCGGTCCACGACCGTTCCGACCGGCCCGGCCGCAACCAGGTGTCCGGCATGTTCTCCAAACTGGAGACCCAGATCGAGGACCCGGCCGAGCGCATCAAGGCCATCGCCGAGGCCAACAACACCGCCAAGGAACACAGCGCGGCGATCGGGGCGACGCTGCTGCAGGACTGGAGCCAATTCGCCGGGCCCGCGATCTTCGGCGTCGCGATGCGGGTCTACGCCCGGACCAAGCTGACCGAGGCGCGGCCGGTGCACAACCTGGTGATCTCCAATGTGCCCGGCCCGCAGATCCCGCTGTACTTCCTGGGCGCCGAAGTGACCGCGATGTACCCGCTGGGGCCGATCTTCCACGGCTCAGGTCTGAACATCACGGTGATGTCGCTGAACGGCAAACTCGACGTGGGTCTGATCGCCTGCCCGGAACTGCTACCCGACCTATGGGATCTGGCCGACGACTTCGCCGTCGGGATGACGGAACTGCTCGACGCCACCAAATGACCGGCCCCGGCGGGTCGATGTGCGAGGCACCCCCGCCGTGCATGGCAGCATGTTTGCCATGAGGCTCTACCACCGACCGCGCGCCGTCCGCACCGCTCTGGTGCTCCCCGCCGTGGCCGCACTCGTCGTGAGCGCCGGCTGCAGCACCGTCGTGGGGGGATCGGCCGTGATCGCCGGGCCGCAGATCGGGCAGCCGATCCAGTGGGGTCCGTGCCGGGTTGCCGGCGGCGGCGGTGGCAACTCGTTGCCGATCCCGGCCGGCGCCCAGTGCGGCAAGATCGCCGTGCCCGTCGACTACGCCAACCCCGACGGCGGCGTCGCCGTCCTGGCGCTGATTCGCTTCCCGGCCACCGGCCAGCGGATCGGCTCACTGATCATCAATCCGGGCGGGCCCGGCGAGTCGGGTATCGAAGCCGCCGCCAGCATCGTGGAGAACCTGCCCACCTCGGTGCGCCAGCGCTTCGACATGGTGGGCTTCGATCCGCGCGGGGTGGGCTCCTCGACTCCGGCGCTGTGGTGCAACTCCGACGCCGACAACGACCGGCTGCGGGCCGACCCGCAGGTGGACTACAGCCCCGAAGGCGTCGAGCACATCGAAGGTGAAACCAAGTCCTTCGTCCAGCGCTGCGTCGACAAGATGGGCAAGGAATTCCTGGCCAACGTTGGCACCGAAAGCGTCGCCAAGGACTTGGACGCGCTGCGCGCCGCCGTCGGCGACGACAAGCTGACCTACCTCGGTTACTCCTATGGCACCCGCATCGGCTCGGCCTACGCCGAGGCGTTCCCCGACAAAGTGCGCGCGATGATCCTCGACGGTGCCGTCGATCCCAACGCCGATCCGATCCAGGCCGACATCGATCAGGCCGCGGCCTTCCAGCAGGCGTTCAACGACTACGCCGCCGACTGCGCCAAGGATCCGACCTGCCCACTGGGCACCGACCCCGCCAAGTCCGTCGAGGTCTACCGCGACCTGGTCGACCCGCTGGTCGACAAGCCGCTGCCGACCTCCGACCCGCGTGGCCTTGGCTACAGCGACGCGATCATCGGCACGATCATGGCGCTGTACTCGCCGAACCTGTGGCGCCACCTGACGCAGGGCCTGACCGAGATGACGAACGGCCGCGGCGACACCATGCTGGCGCTGGCCGACATGTACATGCGCCGTGACGCGCAGGGCCACTACACGAACGCCACCGACGCACGTATCGCCGTCAACTGTGTGGACCAGCCGCCGATCACCGATCGTGACAAGGTGATCGCCGAAGACAAGAAGATGCGTGAGGTCGCGCCGTTCATGAGTTATGGCGACTTCACCGGGCATGCCCCGCTGAGCACGTGCGCGTTCTGGCCGGTGCCACCGACGAGCACGCCGCATACCGTCAAGGCGCCGGGTCTGCCGCCGGTGCTGGTGGTGTCGACGACCAACGACCCCGCCACGCCGTATCAGGCGGGTGTGGACCTGGCCAAGCAACTCGGCGGCGCGCTGCTGACGTACAACGGAACGCAGCACACTGTGGTGTTCCAGGGCAACACGTGTGTGGACAACTACGCCGCCGCATATCTCGTCGACCTGAAGCTGCCCCCGCCCGGCGCCACCTGCTGACACCAAATACTCAGCGCCACAACGCTTCTACGTCGGCGTCAAGAATCGTTACCCAGGCGGCACGCATCTGAGATCGGAGTGTGACCGGCGCGCCGCCGCGCGTAGTGCGCAGCCATGCGACGATGGCTGCCATGGGACGCGCGAGTCGAATCGGCTCGGCGCTCTTCTTCTGTGTTGTGCTGACGGCCGGAGTGACGGCTCCGTCGGCCGCTGCCACGCCGAACGCCGGGGCAGGGCAGACGTCGGCGCCGCAGGTCACGTGGGGGAGCTGTGAGCGTTTCCTCGGTGACGACGCCCGTGAGCTCCCCACCGCGCAGTGCACGACCGTCCCGGTGCCGATCAGTGATGCGGATCCCGCTGGGCCGCAAGCACAGTTGGCCGTCATCAAGGTCCCGGCCAGTGGCCGGCGCATCGGGGCGCTGTTCGTCAACCCCGGCGGGCCCGGCGCTTCTGCGGTCGACGCCGTCGCGGGCATGGGCTACGCGCTGGCCGGCAGCCCGATCACCGAACACTTCGACCTCATCGGGTTCGATCCCCGCGGCGTCGGCTACTCGACGCCATCGGTGCGCTGCCGTACGGACGCCGAGTTCGACGCGTGGCGGCGGAATCCGATGGTCGACTACAGCCCCGCCGGGGTGGCCGCGATCGAGAAGATCAACGCCGACTACGCCAAGGAATGTGCCGACAAGATGGGGACCGCGTTCCTCGCCGGCATCGGAACCGCCTCGGTCGCAATGGATATGGACACCGTCCGCCAGGTCCTCGGCGATGACCAGATCAACTATCTCGGATTCAGCTACGGCACCGAGATCGGCACCGCGTATCTGGAGAAATTCCCCGACCGGGTCCGCGCGATGGTGCTCGACGGAGCGATCGATCCGGCGCAGGACACGGTTGACTCGATCATCCAGCAGATGACCGGCTTCCAGGTGGTGTTCAACGACTACGCCGCCGACTGCGCGAAATCGGCCGGCTGCCCACTGGGCACCGACCCGGTGCATTGGGTCGACCGGTACCACCAGTTGGTCGATCCGCTGGTGGCCAAGCCCGGACCGACATCCGATCCGCGCGGGCTCGGTTATCAGGACGCCCTGACCGGGACCTTCAACGCGCTCTACACGCCGCAGTATTGGAAGTTCCTCACCAGCGGACTGCTGGGCCTGGCGCGCCAGACCGATGCCGGCGACCTGTTGATGCTCGCCGACGAGTACGACGGCCGTAATCCCTACGGGCAGTACAGCAACGGGCAGGACGCGTTCAACGCGGTCCGTTGCGTCGACTCCCCGACTCCGACCGATCCGGCGGTGTGGGCCGATATCGACCGGCGCACCCGCGAGCTGGCGCCGTTCCAGGCCTACGGTCAGTTCACCGGTTTCGCGCCGCGCGATCTGTGTGCGTTCTGGCCGGTGCCGCCGACGTCGTTGCCGCACCCGGCGCTCCCGGCGCCGCCCGGCAGCGTCGTCGTCGTGTCCACGACGCACGACCCGGCCACCCCGTATGAGGCGGGGGTCAACCTCGCCCGCGAGCTGAACGCGCCGCTGGTCACCTTCGACGGCACCCAGCACACCGCCGTATTCAACGGCGACGAATGCATCGACTCGGCGATCGTGAACTACTTCGTCGACCAGACGGCGCCGGTCAACTTGACCTGCTGACTCACTGGCCACCCTGCGGCACCACATACGTGGGCTGGTAGGGGTTTTGGCCGGCGTCGATGGCCTTGGCCCTCAGAAAGTCCTCGACCGACGGGTAGCCGGCGATCTCAGCCTGCTTCTGTAGGGCCTGCTGATGGGCCAGCTCGGTCTGGGCCTTCGCGGCTATCACGTCCGCGTCGGCCTTGGCCTTGGCGGCCTCCGCGTCGGCGACGCCCTTGGCCCGAGCCGCGTTCGCCTGGGCGATGGCCTGCTGTTCGGCGACGATCGCCTCCTTGAGCCCCGGATCCACCGGGTCGGGCTTCATCACTGTCACCGCAAAGTTGGAGAAGTACTCCTGGCCGTTGGTGCGGGCCCGGGTGGCTTGGGGCAGTGTTTCGCGCAGGGCGTTCTGGAACTCCACCCGGACCGCCTCGTCGTTCCAGATCTGCCGCCAGGTGTACTTCTGGGCCACGGACACCAGGGTGTTCTCCAGGGGCTGGCCGACCACATAGCGCAGCAGACTCACCCAGCCCTCACTGACCGTCCCGTCGCTGTTGAGCCAGCCGGAGTATTTGGTGCCGAATTCGCGGTGGAATTCCTTGAGCTTGTCGCAGTCGCTGGTCAGGTCGAAGGTGACCGAGACGGGAACCTTCAACTCGGCCGGGGCTGAGGCGTTGGAGACCACCAACGTCGCGGGGGCTTCCGCGTCGGGCCGGTCGAGGGCGTCCCATGAGATCTGGCGCGACGGATAGAGATAGACCTTGAATCCGCCCGGGGGGTTGAACTCGGAGGTTTCGGGGCTGATGCAGCCTTCCACTTTGGGGTCGGTGGGAATCATGAAGTAGTCGTCGACCTTGACGGCGGTGGTGCCCGCGCCCACCTGGGTGGTGCAACCGCTCAAGATGACTCCGCCCACGATGAGCACCGCCGCACCGGCGGCGATGGCGATGATTCGACCCTTCACGTGTCTTCCGTTCCTCGGTTCCAGATGATGTCGTTCAGTTTTTCCTGGCGCTCGGCTTCGTAGCGGTCCCGCTCACGGGCCAGCAGTTCCCGGGCGTATGCCCGGCGCTCTTTTGCCGAAAGGAACACCAGGGGGTCTTTGACACCGCGGAGTTCCTTGCGGAGTTGGCGAATGTAAAACCCCATGGCGGCGATCACGATGACGGCGATGAGGACAAGGGGAATGACCGCCTTCATCGGCTCAGTATCCACCAAAGCCATCAATTGGCCTGGTGATGCGGCTCTTACCGCCTGCGTAACACGGAATTAACACCCGCTGCATACGCTCGCGTCATGGACCGCCAGAAGGAATTTGTGCTCCGCACGCTGGAGGAACGGGATATCCGCTTCGTCCGGTTGTGGTTCACCGATGTGCTCGGCTTCCTGAAGTCGGTCGCGATCGCTCCCGCCGAACTCGAAGGCGCCTTCGAAGAGGGGATCGGATTCGACGGATCCTCCATCGAAGGCTTCGCGCGGGTCTTCGAATCCGACACGGTCGCCCGCCCTGATCCGTCGACCTTCCAGGTCCTTCCGTGGACGACGAGCTCGGGCCAGCACCACTCGGCGCGGATGTTCTGCGACATCACGATGCCCGACGGCTCGCCGTCGTGGGCCGACAGCCGCCACGTGTTGCGCCGTCAGCTCGCCAAGGCCAGCGATCTGGGGTTCTCCTGCTACGTGCACCCGGAGATCGAGTTCTTCCTGCTGGAGCCCGGCCCGTACGACGGCTCGGTGCCCGTGCCCGCCGACAATGGCGGCTACTTCGATCAGGCCGTGCACGATTCCGCACCCAACTTCCGCCGGCACGCCATCGACGCGCTGGAGCAGATGGGCATCTCGGTCGAGTTCAGCCACCACGAGGGTGCGCCCGGTCAGCAGGAGATCGACCTGCGCTACGCCGACGCCCTCTCGATGGCCGACAACGTGATGACGTTCCGCTACACGGTCAAGGAAGTCGCGCTCGCCGAAGGTGTGCGGGCGTCGTTCATGCCCAAGCCATTCGCGCAATATCCCGGCTCGGCCATGCACACCCACATGAGCCTGTTCGAGGGCGAGACCAACGCCTTCCATAGCCCCGACGATCCGCTGCAGCTCTCCGACGTCGCGAAGTCGTTCATTGCGGGCATCCTTGAGCACGCCAGCGAGATCAGCGCGGTCACCAATCAGTGGGTGAACTCCTACAAACGACTGGTGCACGGTGGCGAGGCCCCCACGGCGGCCTCGTGGGGCGCGTCCAACCGCTCGGCGCTGGTGCGGGTGCCGATGTACACCCCGCGCAAGGCGTCCTCGCGGCGCATCGAGGTGCGCAGCCCCGACTCGGCATGCAACCCGTACCTGACCTTCGCGGTGCTACTGGCCGCCGGGTTGCGCGGTATCGAGAAGAACTACGTGCTGGGCCCCCAGGCCGAGGACAACGTGTGGATGCTGACCCCCGAGGAGCGCCGCGCGATGGGCTACAAGGAGCTGCCGTCCAGCCTGGGCATTGCGCTGCAGGAGATGGAGGGCTCCGAGTTGGTGGCCGAGGCGCTGGGCGAGCACGTCTTCGACTACTTCCTGCGCAACAAGCGCGCGGAGTGGGAGGAGTACCGCAGCAACGTCACGCCGTACGAACTGAAGGCGTATCTGTCGCTTTGATCGGCGTGCGATACCGTCGTTCGCGTGCCCAAACCAGCGACCCAGCGCCCACGCGTTCCCAGCGTGGGACGGCTTGGTCTGGTCGAGCCGTCGGCCGCCGCTGATCTGACGAGGCTGGGTTGGGACACCGATTCTCACGTCGAACTGCTGTGGTCACTGTCGCGGGCACCCGATGCCGACGTCGCGCTGCAGACGATGAGCCGGCTGGCCGACGCGCTGGGTGGTGACTGGCCGCAGCTGAATTCCGCACTGCTGAAGGACCGCGGGCTGCGCGGCCGGTTGTTCGCGGTGATCGGCTCGTCGCTGGCACTGGGCGACCATCTGGTGGCCAACCCGGCGTCGTGGCATCTGCTCGAAGGCGCCGTGACGTTGCCCGACCGGGCTGGACTGCGCCGGCTATTCGACGACTGCATCGCCGAATTCGGTACCGCGCCAGCCACAATCATGCCGCGGCTGCGCACGCTGTATCGCGACCAGCTGTTGATCCTGGCCGGACTCGATCTGGCCTCGACTGTGGAGAACGAACCGGTGCCGGCGTTCTCCACGATCGGGGAACACCTGTCGGACATCGCCGACGCGGCGCTGGATGCCGCGTTGAAGGTGGCGGTGGCGACGGTCTGCAAGGAGGGTGTCACCCCGCCCCGTCTCGCGGTGATCGCGATGGGCAAATGCGGTGCGCGGGAACTGAATTACGTGAGCGACGTCGACGTCATCTTCGTGGGTGAGGACGCCGGTTCGGTGACCACCCGGGTTGCCGGGGAGATGATGCGGCTGGCGTCGGACACGTTCTTCGAAGTCGACGCCGCGCTGCGCCCCGAAGGCAAGCGGGGTGCCCTGGTGCGCACCCTGGACTCGCACGTCGCCTACTACCAGCGGTGGGCGAAGACGTGGGAGTTTCAGGCGCTGCTGAAGGCCCGGCCGGCCGTGGGAGATGCGGAGCTGGGGGAGCAGTACATCGCCGCGCTGATGCCGATGGTCTGGACCGCCTGCGAGCGTGAGGATTTCGTGCCGGAGGTGCAGGCCATGCGCCGGCGGGTGGAGGCGCTGGTGCCTGCCGATGTCCGGGACCGCGAGATCAAACTCGGGACCGGCGGGCTGCGTGACGTCGAATTCGCGGTCCAGCTCCTGCAATTGGTGCACGGTCGTACCGACAAGTCGCTGCATGTGGCCTCGACGGTCGACGCGCTGGCAGCGCTGGGGGCCGGTGGCTACGTCGGACGTGACGACGCCGCCAACCTGACCGCGTCGTATGAGTTCCTGCGGCTGCTCGAGCATCGGCTGCAATTGCAGCGCCTCAAGCGAACTCACATGCTGCCCCCCGCCGAAGACGAGGAAGCACTGCGCTGGCTGGCCCGCGCGGCGCACATGCGTCCGGACGGCACCCACGACTCGCTCGGCGTGCTGCGCGAGGAGATCAAGCGGCAGAACCTCCGGGTGTCGCGGTTGCACGCCAAGCTTTTCTACCAACCACTGCTCGAATCGGTCGGCCCGTCCGTCGGGCTCTCGCCCGGTCTGACGCCGGCCGCCGCCGAACGGCAGCTGGCCGCACTGGGTTACGAAGGCCCCCAGAGCGCGCTGACGCATCTGAGCGCCTTGGTCAATCAGAGCGGGCGGCGCGGCCGGGTCCAGTCGGTGCTCTTGCCGCGGTTGCTGGACTGGCTCTCGGACACCCCCGACCCGGACAGCGGCCTGTTGGCGTATCGGCGGATCAGCGAGGCGCTGTCCGACCAGCGTTGGTATCTGAGCACTTTGCGTGACGAGGGCGCGGTCGCCAAACGGCTGATGCAAGTGCTGGGCACGTCGGCCTATGTGCCCGAGCTGTTGATGCGGGCGCCGGAGGTGCTGCAGCAGTACGCCGACGGTCCGGCCGGGCCCAAGCTCTGCGACACCGACCCCGACGCCGTGTCCCGTGCCCTGATCGCCTCGACCGCACGGCATGCCGACCCGGTGCGCGCGATCGCGGCCGCCCGAACGCTGCGCCGCCGCGAACTGGCCCGGGTGGCATCCGCGGATCTGCTGGGCTTACTGGAAGTCCGGGATGTCTGCAGCGCACTGACATCGGTGTGGGTGGCGGTGCTGCAGTCGGCACTGGACGCGGTGGTGCGCGCCAACACTCCTGACGTCGGTGCGGTCCCGGCCAAGCTCGCGGTGATCGGCATGGGTCGCCTCGGCGGCGGCGAGCTGGGCTACGGCTCGGACGCCGACGTGATGTTCGTCTGCGAGCCGAACCCCGACGTTGAGGAGTCGCGCGCCGTGAAGTGGTCGGTGACGATCGCCGAACAGGTGCGCGCACTACTCGGAACCCCCAGTGCGGACCCACCTTTGGAGGTCGACGCGAATCTGCGTCCGGAAGGTCGGCAAGGTCCGCTGGTGCGCACGCTGGCTTCCTATGAGGCGTACTACGCGCAGTGGGCGCAGCCGTGGGAGATCCAGGCGCTGCTGCGGGCACATCGGGTGGCCGGCGATCTGGATCTCGGGCACCGTTTCCTGCTGATGGTGGACAAGACGCGCTACCCGGCCGGCGGGGTGTCCGCCGAGGCCGTGCAGGAGATCCGGCGCATCAAGGCGCGCGTCGATGCCGAACGGTTGCCCCGCGGCGCCGACCCGAACACCCACACCAAGCTCGGCCGCGGTGGACTGGCCGACGTCGAGTGGACGGTGCAGCTGCTCCAGCTTCGTCATGCCCACCAGATTTCCGCGCTGCACAACACGTCGACGCTGGCCACACTGGATGCGATCGGCGCCGCCGAACTACTGGCCGAGGACGATGTGGATCTGCTGCGTCAGGCCTGGCTGACGGCGACCAGCGCCCGTAATGCGCTGGTGCTGGTGCGGGGCAAGCCGACCGACCAACTGCCCGGCCCGGGACGTCAGCTGAACGCGGTGGCGGTGGCCGCCGGCTGGCACAACGAGGACGGCAGCGAGTTCCTGGACAACTATCTGCGGGTGACCCGACGCGCGAAAGCCGTGGTGCTCAAGGTATTCGGAGGCTAGCGCGATGGATTTCGAATTTGGTGTGATCAGCGCCGACGAGCACGACCGGATCGGGGCCCTGCACGAGCCGCTGGCCGCGTCAGTGCGCCGACTCATCGAGGCAAGCCTGCACAGCGGAGCCGACGCGGACACGATCATGGCGGCCCAGCAGACCATCGACGAGGTCACCGAGATGCTCGAGCGCACGCTGAGCGATCGGCCGCGCGTACTGCGCCACGAAGAGACAGGTCTGCCGGTGGTGTGGCGCAATCCCGCTGTGGGACGACACAATCCGCTGGCACCGCCGATGAACACCCATCACGAGGACGGCCGGGTCTGGACCGAGTTCACCCTCGGGCCGGTGTACGAGGGCCCGCCCGGGCTGGTGCACGGCGGCATCTGCGCGCTGCTGCTCGACCAGCTGCTCGGTGAGGTCGCCACGCATCAGCTGAGCAAGCCCAAATTCACCGGCACCATCACGCTGAAGTATCTGCGCGGCACGCCGCTCGGCGCGTTGCGGGGCGAGGCGTGGGTGGAGCGGACCGAAGGTTTCAAGACGTACGCGCGCGGATTTCTCAGCGACGCTCAGGGAGCGACTGTCGAAGCAGAAGGGGTTTTCATCATGCCGGCGTGGGCGAGGGATTCAGCGTGAATTTGAAGTTCTATGTCAGCGTTGCCTTCCTGGAGACCAGTGAGATCGTCGAGATCGCCAAGGCCGCAGACGACCTCGGCTATGAGGGGCTCGGCATTCCCGACCATGTGGTGAACCTCGAGACGCTGGCCACCCCGTACCCGTACACCAAGGATGGCGAGCGGCGCTGGCAACCGTTCACCGACTGGCCCGACCCGTGGGTGTTGGTGGGAGCGCTGGCACAGGCCACAAGCGAGATCAAGTTCGTGACGACGGTGTACATCCCGGGGATGCGCGACCCGTACTCGGCGGCCAAATCCATTGGTACCGCGGCATATCTGGCTGGTGGCCGCGTTGAGCTCGGTATCGGCGTGGGTTGGTGCGAAGAAGAGTTCACGCTGATGGGCCAACAGTTCGCCAAGCGGGGCAAGCGCACCGACGAGATGATCGAGCTGATGCGGGCGTTATGGCAGCCCGGCTGGACGGAGTTCGACGGGGAGTTCTACCAGACTCCGCGGCTGGAAATGATGCCCACGCCGCCGCACATCCCGGTCTACAGCGGCGGACTCTCGGATATCGCACTGCGCCGCGCGGCCCGTCTTGACGGCTGGATCGGCGACCTGATCAGCCTGGAGGCGGCCATCCTGCGGGTGGACAAGTTGCGTGAGCTGCGCGCCGAAAAGGGTTTGACGATGGACGGTTTCGAGATCCTGACACCGCTGACCGACGCATTCACCATCCCGCACTACGAGAAGGCCGCCGCGGCGGGCATCACCGGGATCGTGACGATGCCGTGGATGTTCTACTCCGGACCCGATGCATCGCTGGCCGACAAGATCGACGGTATGCGGCGGTTCCGCAAGGATCTGGCGCTGGACGCCTAGCGTTTACCGCGGACGGCGTCCAGCGCGTAGGCGCCACCGCCGGTGAACACCAGCAGCAGGAAGCCGAAGCACAGTGCGACGGCGAGCTCGCCGCCGTTGACGACGGGCCAGAAGCTCTTCTCGATGTGCTGGGTGAAGTAGGCGACGGCCATCTGCCCGCAGGCGATGAAGGCGGCGATCCGGGTGAACAGTCCGATCGTAATCAGGGTTCCCAGAATCAGTTCCAGGATTCCGGCGTACCAGATCGGCCATGAACCGGTCTCCACGCCGTAGGGCTGAGGCCAGTCGAATACTTTCGAAAGTCCCTCGAAGAGGAACAGCAGTCCGAAGAAGATCCGGAACACGCTGAGGGCGGCAGGTGCGTTGCGATCGAGTTGAGCGTCAAGTCTCTGCGTCATGGGATCAACCCTACTGATCTGGTTGTCTGCGCAACAGCCGACAGATACCTGTGAAGCTGTCGGTCGCGACATTGTGCTACCACCCGGCACCCAAACCTGTTGCCGCTCCGCCAACATCGGTTCATGCGAGGGTCGCCAAAAAGTCATGAGTCCACCCGCTCGGCGGACTGGGCCGCGCGAACGGGTGGACTCAAGCAGACTGCTACGCCGATTTAGACGTCGTAGTACAGCGCGAACTCGTACGGGTGAGGCCGGATCTGCACGGGCAGGATCTCGTTCTCCCGCTTGTACGAGATGTAGGTCTCGATGAGGTCCTCGGTGAACACGCCACCCTCGGTGAGGTATTCGTGGTCCTCTTCGAGCTTGTCGATCACGGCCGACAGCGAGGTTGGCGCCTGCGGGATCGCGGCGGCCTCGTCCGGCGGCAGCTCGTAGAGGTCCTTGTCGACCGGGGTCAACGGCTCGATCTTCTTCTTGATGCCGTCGATACCGGCCATCAGCATGGCCGCGAATGCCAGGTACGGGTTGCCCGAGCTGTCCGGGCAACGGAACTCGAGGCGCTTGGCCTTCGGGTTGTTGCCGGTGATCGGGATGCGCACGCACGCCGACCGGTTGCGCTGGCTGTACACCAGGTTGATCGGGGCTTCGTAACCCGGCACCAGGCGCTTGTAGGAGTTCACCGTCGCGTTGGTGAACGCCAGCAGCGAGGGCGCGTGGTGCAGGATGCCGCCGATGTAGTGGCGGGCGATGTCCGACAGACCCGCGTAGCCGGCCTCGTCGTGGAACAGCGGCTTGCCGTCCTTCCACAGCGACTGATGGGCGTGCATGCCCGAGCCGTTGTCGCCGAAGAGCGGCTTCGGCATGAAGGTGACGGTCTTGCCGTTCGCCCACGCCGTGTTCTTGATGATGTATTTGAACAGCAGCACGTCATCGGCGGCGTGCAGCAGCGTGTTGAACTTGTAGTTGATCTCGGCCTGGCCGGCGGTACCCACCTCGTGGTGACCGCGCTCCAGCGTGAAGCCGGCGTTCTGCAGGTTGGTGGCCATCTCGTCGCGCAGGTCCACGTAGTGGTCGTACGGGGCGACGGGGAAGTAGCCGCCCTTGGGGCGGACCTTGTAACCGCGGTTGGCCGAGCCGTCGGCCTCGAAGGGCTCGCCGGTGTTCCACCAGCCCGACTCGGAGTCGACCTCGTAGAAGGTTCCGTTGATCTTCGAGTCGAAGCTCACCGAGTCGAAGATGTAGAACTCGGCCTCGGCACCGAAGTAGGCGGTGTCGGCGATGCCGGTGCTGGCCAGGTAGTTCTCGGCCTTGCGGGCGACGTTGCGCGGGTCGCGCGAGTAGGCCTCTCGGGTGAACGGGTCGTGCACGAAGAAGTTCAGGTTCAGCGTCTTGGCGGCCCGGAACGGGTCGATGCGCGCGGTCTCGGGGTCCGGCAACAGCATCATGTCTGACTCGTGGATCGACTGGAAGCCGCGCACGGACGAGCCGTCGAACGCAAGGCCGTCCTCGAACACGCTCTCGTCGAACGCTGAGGCGGGGATGGAGAAGTGCTGGACCACGCCGGGCAGATCACAGAACCGGATGTCGACGTACTCGACTTTCTCATCCTTGATCAGCTTGAACAGGTCGTCAGCGTTCTTTTCTGCCACTTACTAACTCCTTCGGTGCAGCCGGTTTTGCGCAGGTCTCGGCACAGGGGTTTGTTAACCCGCGGTTGACGCTATGAAGTTGATGTTGCACCCCCGTCAAGCGCATGTTGCGCCGACGTTACGCATCCTAGGTGGCGGGGCCTGGTCGCGTGCCCGCATATCCTGGGGCCATGGCGCGCGAGATTGGGTCCTGGCTGTCCGGACCGGAACCGGTGACGCCCGGTGACGAGGCTGCCTGGCCCGGCCAGGCGCTGGGCCTGCCCGAGTCGGGGCCGGGTTCGCTGGCGCGGATGGGCCGCCGTTTCCTGGCGCTGCTGATCGATTGGTTGATTGCCTACGGGCTGGGCGCGCTGGGGATGTCGCTGGGGATCGTCAGCATCTCGACGCTGTCGACGGTCGTGCTGGCGATCTGGTTCGTGCTGGGGGCGCTGTCGGTTCGGCTGTTCGGATTCACGCCGGGGCAGTACGCACTCGGGTTGATGGTGATCTCGGTCGACAACCGCCAGCACGTCGGGATCGGGCGGGCGATCGTGCGCGGGCTGCTGCTTTCGCTGGTAATTCCCGGCCTGTTCACCGACGCCGACGGCCGTGGCCTGCAGGACAAGTCCACCGCGACGGCTGTCGTACGCCGGTAGTACACTCGAACGCATGTTCGAAGAATTGGTGATGATCGACCTGGATGCCGGAGAATCGGCGCTGGTCGAGCGGATTGCGGAGCTGGAGCGGCTGAAGTCCGCGGCCTCGGCCGCGCAGGCTCGGTTGGCTGTCGCGCTGGATGCGGCGCGGCGCTCTGCTGAGGCGGCGGCGGGCGTGCCTGCTGCGAAGCGGGGGCGGGGCGTGGCGGCCGAGGTGGCATTGGCCCGGCGGGATTCGCCGGCCCGGGGCGGCCGGCATCTGGGGTTGGCCAAGGCGCTGGTGTACGAGATGCCGCACACGCTGGCCGCGCTGGAGAGTGGGGCGCTTTCGGAATGGCGGGCCACGATCGTGGTGCGGGAGTCGGCCTGTCTGGACGTGGCGGATCGGCGTCGGCTGGATGCGGAATTGTGCTCGGACATCTCCGCGCTGGCGGGTGTGGGAGACGCCGCGTTGACCGCTGCTGCCAAGGCGATCGCCTACCGGCTGGATCCGCACGCTGTCGTGGACCGGGCGGCCAAGGCGGTGGCGGAGCGCACGGTGACCATTCGTCCGGCGCCGGACACCATGACGTACGTGACGGCGTTACTGCCGATGGCTCAGGGTGTCTCGGTCTATGCCGCCCTCAAACGCGAAGCTGATGTCTGCTGCGACGGACGTTCGCGCGGTCAGGTCATGGCCGACACCATGGTCGAGCGGGTGACCGGGTGGCCGGCCGATGCGGCGATACCGGTGGCGGTGAACGTCGTGATCTCTGATCAGGCGCTGCTCGGGGCGCAGCAGGATGCGGCGGCGATCGCCGGCTACGGTTCGGTCCCGTCGGCGGTGGCGCAGAAGATGATTCTGGACGTGGTGACTGACGAGCGGTCGCGGGCCACGTTGCGCCGGCTGTATGCCACTCCGATCAGCGGGGCGCTGGTGGCCTTGGAATCGCGGTCTCGGCTGTTTCCCAAGGGTTTGGCCGACTTCATCGAGTTGCGCGATCGGCGCTGCCGCACCCCCTACTGCGATGCCCCGGTTCGGCACCGCGACCACGCCACACCGCATCGGCGTGGCGGTGCCACCAGCGCGGTCAATGGGTTGGGTCTGTGTGAGGCCTGCAATTACGCCAAGGAATCACCGGGCTGGCAGGTCAACACCGCTATCGACGACAACGGCACGCACACAGCGGAATTCACCACCCCGACCGGAACCCACTACCACTCGGCCGCGCCGCCAATGCCCGGCACCCCGAAAATGCCGATGACCGAAGCCGAGATCTACCTCAACGGCGAGTTGTTGCAGGTGATCGCCGCCTAAACCTGGTGTCGGACTTGACCGTTCATCATCGTCATCGTGATGGTCGCACGGTGGATGTCGTGCGGGTCGATCTCGAAGATGTTCCTGTCCAACACGATCAGATCGGCTTGCTTGCCGACCTCCACCGAGCCGACCTTCTGGTCCAGCCGGATCTGGTAGGCGGCGCCCATCGTGTTGGCGTGCACGGCCTCGGCGACCGTCAGACGCTGATCGGCCGGCGACAGCACGGGCGCATCCGGCTTCCCGATCAGCTGTCGGGTCACCCCGATCTGAATGGAATCCAGCGGCTTGTAGGTCGAGAAGTACCCCGCCGCCGGCCAGTCGGTGCCCAGCGAAATGCGGCCGCCGGAACGCAGGATGTCCTGTGTGCGATAGAACAGGTCCTGCCGGGGCGTGCCGTACCGCGCCGCCATATTCTGCATGGTGTCCGGATCGGCCGACATCCAGTTGGCCGAAAACTGGCCGATCACACCGAGTTTCCCGAAGCGCCGACTGTCCGGGTCTTCGACGTACACCAGATGCGCGATCGTATGCCTGCGGTCGCGCGGCGGATTGGCCGCGATCGCCGTCTCGATGGCGTCCAGCGCCGTGCGTGCTGTGCGCTCACCGCAGGCATGTACGTGCACATCGAACCCGGCGGCGTCGACCTCGCGGACCAGTTGGTGCCATTGCTCTTCGTTCAATGGCGATCCGCCGATCGAATCGGGCTTGTCCGCATACGGCTCGATCAGCCACGCCGTGTATCCGCCCTGCGTGCCGTCGCCGATGACCTTCACCACGCCGACGTTCACCAGCTCCGTGGAGACCCGGTTGCGAATGTCCGTCAGCTTGGCCACCGCGTCATCCACCGGCGGTCCCTTCACCATGTATGAGGCGACCACCCGGATCGGCAGCTTCCCGCGCCGCTCCAGATCCGTGTACAGGCTGATCAGTGCACCCTGGTCGTCGCCGATCGGTGGCACCCCGGCATCGAAGACCGTCGTGATGCCGGCCGCCGAGGCCTTGGGCAACCACGTCTCCAGCAACGCCTGCATCGACTGCAGCGTGATCGGGTCGACGGCGTTGACCAGGCTCAGCACGGCCTCGATCTCGAGCACATATCCGGTCGGCTCGCCGTGCTCGTCACGCACGTAATAACTGAAACCCGGAACCGGATCCGGGGTGTCGCGGCCGACACCGGCCTTCTCCAACGCCGCGCTGTTGGCCCACATGCTGTGACCGTCGATCGCGAAGAAGAAGCCGGGCCGGTCGGGCAGCACCCGGTCCAGCTCCTGGCGCGTCGGCCCCTGTGGCCCGAACATGTCCACCCGCCAACCGAATCCACGCACCGGCCCGTCGGGATGGTCCTTCGCGTACGCGGCGATGGCCGCCAGCGCGTCCTGCGCGGTGGGTACCTGAAGGTCGACACCGCTGCTCAGGAACGAGCCGAGGAACGGATGGATGTGGCCCTCGACGAAGCCCGGCAGCAGCAGATTGCCCTTGAGGTCGATGACGTGGGTATCCGGGCCCGCCATCGCCATCGCACCGGCGTCGTCCCCGACATAGGAGATCGTGTTTGCGGTCACGGCAACCGCCTGTGCCCACGGTTGCGCGGCGGAGACGGTATAGATCCGCCCGTTGCGGAACACGATGTCCGTGGTCTGGTGACCTACCCCAGTCCCCAGGGCACTGAAGTGCGGCGCCCACTCACACGCAGTACACAAAACGGTGGCCCCCCAAAGCCCGTCAGCGCCTCCGCACGGTGCGTTGGACGCCCTTCATCTTCGCCTGCGCGGGCAGCGGCCCCTTCGGCATCGCCGCCGGGCCCATCCGGGTGCCGAGCGCGGCGAGCTTGGACTCCAGCGAGTCCATCTGCTTGACGGTGATGTTGGCCGGCAGCTTGGTCAGATGACGCTCGAGCTTGGAGAGCGGCACCTCGCCCTCGCCGTTGCCGACGATCACGTCGTAGATCGGGATATCGCCGACCAGTCGTGCGGTGCGCTTCTTCTCCTGTGCGAGCAGCGGACGGACCCGCGACGGCGAACCCTCGGCGACGAAGATCACGCCGGGCCGTCCGATCACCCGGTGCACCGCGTCGAAATGGCCGGTGGCCGCCACACCCGGGGTCACCCGCCACTTGCCCCGCAGGTTGTCCAGGGCCCAGGCCGCCGCACCGGTCTGCCCTTCGGCCTTGGTGAACACCGACTTCTGCGCACGCCGACCGAAGATGATGAACGCCACCAGCGCGCCGAGCACCACGCCCAGCGGGATCAGCATGTACATCGTGAACCCGCCGCCGGCCAGCACGCCGCCGACCACCGATGCGGCGACGATCAGCACGAATGCGCCGATCATGTAGGGCAGCAGCCGCTTGTCTTCCTTGCGCTGCATCTGGAATGCCTGCCACAGCTGTTTGCGGCGCTGCTTGGCCGCGGCCTTGCTGGCAGCCTTCGCCTCGGCCTTGGCCGCCTTGTTCTCGGCAGCGCTACGGGATTTCGCCATAACTACCAAGAATACGGAACGGCGATCGGCGTTTCGCCGCGGTCACCGCGTGAGCTTGTGTGCGGCCGCGGCCTGCTGATACAGCCGGCCGGCGCGGTAGGAGGAGCGCACCAGCGGTCCGGACAGCACCCCGGCGAATCCCAGCCCTTCGGCGTAGGTGGCCAGCTCGACGAACTCCTCGGGTTTGACCCAGCGCGCCACCGGGTGATGCCGCACCGATGGGCGCAGGTACTGGGTGATCGTGACGATGTCACACCCCGCGCCGTGCAGATCGGTCAGCGCGGTGTGCACCTCGTCGATCGTTTCACCCATACCCAGGATCAGATTGCTCTTGGTGACCAGTCCGGCCGCCCGCGCCGCGGTCAGCACATCCAGGCTGCGCTGATAGCGAAACGCCGGACGGATCCGCTTGAAGATCCGCGGCACCGTTTCCACGTTGTGGGCGAACACTTCCGGACGCGCATCGAACACCTCGCGCAGGAGGTGCGGTTCACCGTTGAAGTCCGGGGCCAACAACTCCACGCCGGTGGAAGGGTTGAGTTCCTTGATCGCACGCACCGTTTGGGCGTACAGCCACGCGCCGCCGTCGGGCAGATCGTCACGGGCCACCCCGGTCACCGTCGCGTAGCGCAACCCCATCGCGGCCACACTCTCGGCCACCCGCCGTGGCTCGTCGCGATCGACCTCGGCGGGCTTACCGGTGTCGATCTGGCAGAAATCACAACGCCGGGTGCACTGCTCGCCACCGATGAGGAACGTCGCCTCCCGGTCTTCCCAGCACTCGAAAATGTTGGGACAGCCCGCCTCCTCGCAGACGGTATGCAAACCTTCACGCTTGACCAGGCTCTTCAGCGCGGTGTACTCGGGGCCCATCCGCGCCCGGGTCTTGATCCACGGCGGCTTACGCTCGATCGGGGTCTGCGCATTGCGGACCTCCAGACGCAGCAGCTTGCGGCCGGCCGGTTCAACGCTCACGGTGTCGATGTTACGGGCAGGCGGCCGTCGAGCGCGTCACACACCGTTTCGGCGACCCGGGCCCGGACGTCTCCGACGGCCACCCGCCTGCCCAGTTCTGCCGTCAGTGACGTCACCCCGGCGTCGGAGATTCCACACGGCACGATCGCCGAATACGCGCCCAGGTCGCAGTCGCAGTTCAGTGCGAACCCGTGCAATGTCGTCGCGCGAGCCACCCGGATGCCGACCGCGGCGATCTTGCGGGCCGGGCGAGCGCCCTCGGCAGGCAGCCACACCCCGGAGCGGCCGTCCACCCGGCCGGCATCCAGACCGTAATCGGCACACACACGGATCAGCGATTCCTCAAGGCGCCGAACATAATTCACCACATCCAGCGGTTCGGCGAGGCCGATCACCGGATAGCCCACCAACTGCCCGGGGCCATGCCAGGTGATCTTGCCGCCGCGGTCGGTGTCGACGACGGGTGTGCCGTCCAACGGCCGTTCGTGGGCCTCGGTGCGCTTACCCGCGGTGTAGACGGCGGGATGCTCCAGCAACAGCAGGGTGTCGGGTCCACCAGCGACCCGGGTGTCGGCCACCTCGCGCTGCAGGTCCCAGGCAGCCAGGTAGTCGACTGTGCCCAGCTGACGCACCAGCACGCCCGCTGAGTTGGATCGGATGGAGTCGTGCACCCAGTCGACGGTACTACCCCTGGGTGGACGCGGTGGCGTAGGCCAGCGCCTCGCCGATGGTGTTGTGGTGGAAGACGAACCCGGCTCGCTCCAGCGCCGCGGGGATCGCCCGCTGTCCGTCGAGCAATCCCTCGTCGGCGAACTCGCCGAGCAGGGTGCGCAACGCGAATCCGGGCACCAGCAGCGGCGTCGGCCGGTTCAACGCCCGGCCCAGTGCCGCGGTGAACTCCGAATTGGTGACCGGCGCCGGTCCGGTGAAGTTCACCGGACCGGACAGTGCGTCATTGTTGATCGCGAACAACAGCCCGCGGATCTCGTCCTCCAGGCTGATCCACGGCATGTACTGTCGCCCGCTGCCCAGCCGGGCGCCGAGGCCGAGTGAGAACAACGGGCGCAGCCGCGCCAGCACACCGCCGCCGGGGGAGAGCACCAACCCCGACCGTGCCAGCACCACCCGGGCTCCGGCGTCCTCAGCCGCCAGCGCCGCGGACTCCCAGTCGATACAGAGCCGGGCCAGGAAACCTCCTCCGGCAGGGGCGGTTTCGTCGACGACCCGGTCGCGGGTGTCGCCGTAATAGCCGACGGCGCTCGCGTTGATCAACACCGGCACGCCGGCATCTGCGACGGCTGCCGAGATCACCTCGGTGGGGCCGATCCGGCTGTCGCGCAGGCTCTGCTTGAACGCGCCCGACCACCGTTTCTCGCCGACGTTCACCCCGCACAGGTTGATCACCGCGTCGACGCCTTCGAGGCCGGCGGGATCGAACTCGCCGCTGCCGGGATTCCAGTGCAGCTCGTCGCTGTTGGCCGGCGCCCGGCGCACGATCCGCAGCACCCGATGATCGGCCGCGCGCAGCGCCGACACCAGCGCCGAACCAATCAGGCCGGATGAACCGGCTATCGCAACGACGAGCCCCTCGACTGGCTGGCCCATTGGCGTCACAGGCCCAGGTCGGCCTCGAATGCCCCTTCTTCGAGCCGCCGCTTGATAGTGGTCAGGAACCTGCCGGCATCGGCACCGTCGATCAGCCGGTGATCGTAGGTGAGCGGTAGGTAGCAGACGGAGCGAACACCGATCGATTCGTTGCCGAGCTCGTCGACGATCACTCGGGGACGCTTCACGATCGCGCCGGTGCCCAGCATCGCCGCCTGCGGCGGAACCAGGATCGGGGTGTCGAACAACGCGCCCTGGCTGCCGATGTTGGTGATGGTGAACGTGCCGCCGGAAAGCTCGTCGGGCTTGAGGTTGCCGCTGCGGGCCCGGTCGGCGATGTCGTGGATGGCGCGGGCCAGCCCGCCGAGCGACAGGTCGCCGGCATTGTGTACCACCGGCGAGAGCAGACCCTGCTCGGTATCCACCGCGAAGCCGAGGTTCTCGGCGTCGTAGTAGGTGATCTCCTTGGTGTCCTCGTTGTAACTGGCGTTGATGTTCGGGTGCGCCTTGAGGGCATCGATGACCGCGCGCGCGATGAACGGCAGGTACGTCAGGTTGACGCCTTCGCGCTCGGAGAAGCTGCTCTTCGCCTTGGCCCGCAGCGCCACGATCTTGGTCATGTCGACCTCGTGGGTCTGCGTCAACTGCGCGGTGGTCTGCAGTGATTCGCGGGTCTTCTTGGCGGTGATCTGCCGGATCCGGTTGGCCTTCTGCGTCGTACCGCGCAGGTGGGCCAACGGTGACGGGCCCGACGCGGCCGCCGGCGCGGGTGCGGCCGGTGCGGCTGCCGCGGGTGCGGCCGGTGCGGGCGGCGCTTTCTTGGCTTCGGCCGCGGCCAGCACATCCTGCTTGCGGATGCGTCCGCCGACGCCGGTGCCCTTGACGGTCGCGAGATCAATCCCGTTCTCGACGGCCAACTTTCGCACCAGCGGGGTGACATACGGGCTGCCGTCGGACCCGGCGCTCTCGTCTGCCGCGGCCGGGGCGGGCGCCGGCTTGGGCGCTGGCTTGGGTTCCGGCGCGGGTTCGGCCTTGGGCTCTGGCTTGGGTTCGGGTGTGGGCTCGGGCTTCGGCTCCGGTTTGGGTTCGGGCTTGGGCTTCGGGGCGGCTTGCGGCGCGGCCCCGGCATCGCCGATCTTGGCCAGCTCGCCACCGACCGGGACGGTGACGTCCTCCTCGGCGGTGATGCTGATCAGGGTCCCGGCCACCGGCGACGGGATCTCGGTGTCGACCTTGTCGGTGGACACCTCGACCAGCGGCTCGTCCACACCGACGGAATCGCCGACCTTCTTGAGCCACCGCGTCACGGTGCCTTCGGTGACGGACTCGCCGAGCTCGGGCATCACGACCGACGTTGCGGATCCCGACGATTGCGCGGCCGGCTGGGCGGCGGGCTCGGGCTGTGACTGCGGTTCGGGCTCGGCCTCCTCGGCGGCCGGCTCCGGCTGGGCGGCCGGCTCCTCGGCGGGCTTCTCCTCGGCGGCGGGCGCAGACGCTGCGGGCTCGCCGGCTTCCCCGATGACGGCGAGCTCGCCGCCGACCTCGACGGTGTCGTCCTCCTGGGCAACGATCTTGGTCAGCACACCCGACGCCGGTGAGGGAATCTCTGTGTCGACTTTGTCGGTCGACACCTCAAGCAGGGGTTCGTCGACTTCGACGGTATCGCCCTCTTGCTTGAGCCACCGGGTGACGGTCCCCTCGGTGACGCTCTCACCGAGTGCCGGCATCTGGACGGAGACGGCCATTGTGTTGACTCCCTCGAACGGTCAGTCATGCGGGTCGGACTTCTGGCATACCACAGCGTCGTGTACCCATCCTGTCATTGCCGGGCCGCCTACATGCACTCAGGGCGACGTGTGATTTCTCTGGCACCATCGATGGAAAGAACCACTGAGAGGAGTGCGTCGGAGTTGGGACTGTTCGACAGGTTCCGTGCCGGGCGCGGTGGCGAATCAGATGTTGGCGCCGACCGTAGACATCTGCGGGACTGGGCCGCGCAGCGTACCGGGGTGGAGGCATTCGTCGAGCCCCAGACCAGTGTCACTGAGATGACCGTCGTGCTGGTCGCCGCCGACGGCGAGTGGACCCGCCGTCCGGCCGGTGGCGCCGCCGGTGCCCGCCGGCTCGGCGAGCAGCTCGGGATCCCCGTCTACGACGTCCAGAAAGTCGGGTATCCGCAGCGGATGCGCGACTACGACGCCCGCAAGCGGATCGAACGGCGCCGGTCTTGACACCCGCCCGTCCGAGCGGGCAGGGTCACATTTTGGTCGGTACCAACGGTATGAGCTACCGATCGTCACAGTTACCCGGGCGGCCTCGGAGGTCCTGATGACCATGCAATATGTCGACACCAGCGACGGAGCCCGCCTGGCGGTCTACGAGGAGGGCAACCCCGAAGGCCCGACCGTCGTCCTCGTCCACGGCTGGCCCGACTCGCATGTGCTGTGGGACGGCGTGGTGCCCTTGCTCGCCGACACCTTCCGCATCATCCGCTACGACAACCGCAGCGCGGGTGCTTCCTCGGGGCCCGCGTCCTACCAGGCCTACACGATGGCTCACCTCGCCGACGACTTCGCTGCGGTCATCGCCGAACTGAGCCCCGGCCAACCCGTACACGTGCTGGCCCACGACTGGGGATCGTCCAGCATCTGGGAGTACGTGACCCGCCCCGGCGCCGGCGACCGGGTGGCGTCCTTCACGTCCGTGTCCGGGCCGAACACGCACCACTTCAGCCGCTATGTCCGTGACGGCCTCAAGCGGCCGTACCGGCCGAAGTCGTTCTCCCACGCGCTCTCTGCGGGCGCGCACCTGAGTTACATGGCGGCGTTCTCCGTGCCGGTGCTGGCCCCGGCAACCATGCGCGCCGCCGCTACGTTGCTACTGGGAACGATCAGCCGCGGGGTTCCCGTCCAGCAGCGGCATCACGGCCAGACATTCAGCAACGATGCGGCCAACGGTCTGAAGATCTACCGCGCCAACTTCTTTCGCACGCTGCTTCATGCCCCGAAGCCGCGCGAGGTCGACGTTCCCGTGCAGTTGATCGTCAACCTCGACGACCCGTACGTGCGGCCGTACGTCTACGACGACACCCCGCGCTGGGTGCCACGGTTGTGGCGCCGCGACATTCGTGCCAAGCACTGGTCGCCGTTCACTCATCCGCAGGTGCTGGCCGCCGCGGTCACCGAACTCGCCGAGCATCTCGACGGCAAACCGGCCAGCCGCGCGCTGTTGCGCGCCGAGGTCGGCAGGCCGCGAAAGTGCTTCGGCGACATGCTTGTATCGGTCACCGGTGCGGGCAGTGGCATCGGCAGGGAGACCGCGCTGGCGTTCGCTCGCGAAGGTGCCGAGGTCGTGGTCAGTGACGTCGACGAGGCGGCCGTCAAGGAGACCGCCGCACGGATCACCGGACACGGTGGGATCGCCCATTCCTATGTGCTCGACGTGTCCGACGCCGACGCCGTCGAACGGTTCGCCGACGAGGTGTCCGCGGCGCACGGGGTGCCCGACATCGTCGTCAACAACGCCGGCATCGGGGCGGCCGGGGCGTTCCTGGACACGCCCGCAGAGCAATTCGACCGCGTAGTGGACGTCAACCTCGGCGGCGTGGTGAACGGCTGCCGGGCCTTCGCCCGCCGCCTGGTCGAGCGCGGCACCGGCGGTCACATCGTCAACGTCTCCTCGATGGCGGCGTACGCCCCGCTGCAGTCGATGAACGCCTACTGCACCTCGAAGGCGGCGGTCTACATGTTCTCCGACTGCCTGCGTGCCGAATTGGATTCCGCTGGAATCGGATTGACGACCATCTGCCCTGGCGTAGTCAACACCAACATCGTCTCCACCACCGCGTTTCACGCCTCCGAGAGCAAGCGCACGGCCGTCGCTCCCCGGCGGGCGCAACTGGAGAAGATGTTCGACCTGCGCGGGTACGGACCGGACAAAGTGGCCGCCGCCATTGTGTCCGCGGTCAAGAAGAACAGGCCGATCCGGCCCGTCACGCCCGAGGCGTACCTGCTCTACAGCACGTCCAGGATCGCGCCGCAGGCGCTGCGCAGCACCGCCCGCGGCAAGGTGCTCTGAGCTTCGACTACCGGGTAGCCGGTAGTCCGATCTGGTGGGAGTTCGACGAGCAGAGCCTGAACCGGCGCCGCGAGGGGTCGGTCAACGACGTGCGCATCAGCCGTTGGCGGCGATGTCCTCCAGCACCGCGAACATCGTCCGCGTCGGCACCCCGGTGCCGCCCTTGGGCGTATAACCCCACGGGCCCGACGTGTTGTAGGCCGGCCCGGCGATGTCGATGTGCACCCACTCGACGCCGTCGGCGACGAACTCGCGCAGGTACACCCCGGCGACGAGCATGCCGGCGAACCGCTGCGCGCTGATGTTGGCCAGATCGGCCACCGAGGACTTGAGGTCGTCTTTCAACTCATCGGGCAGCGGCATCGCCCAGCCGTTCTCACCCTCGGCCTGCGAGATCCGGGAAACCCGGTCACGGAAGTCGTCGCTGCCCATCACGCCCGGGATGCGGGCACCCAGCGCGACGGTCTGCGCGCCGGTGAGCGTCGAGGTCTCGATCAGGTAGTCCGGGTTGTCCTCACACGCCCGGACGATCGCGTCGGCCAGGATCAGCCGGCCCTCGGCGTCGGTGTTGAGCACCTCGACGGTGATCCCGCCGTACTGGGTCAGCACGTCACCGGGGCGCTGCGCGGTGGCCGACGGCATGTTCTCGGCCATCGGCACAGTGGCGATCACATCGATCGGCATGCCCTGCTTGGCGGCCAGCACGACCGTGGCGATCACCGCGGCGGCGCCCCCCATGTCGGAGGTCATGTGGTGCATCGAGGCGGCCGGCTTGATCGAGATGCCGCCGGTGTCGAACGTGATGCCCTTGCCGACGAGTGCCACGGTCTTGGCCTTCTTGCCCTTGCCGCCTCGATAGGCCAACCGCACCAGCCGCGGCGGGCGCGACGAGCCCTTGCCCACCCCGACGATGCCGCCGTAGCCGGCCTTGGCCAGCGCCTTGTCGTCGAGGACTTCGACTTCGAGGCCGGCCGCTTCACCCAAAGCCTTGGCGCGCTTGGCGAATTCGCCGGGGAACAGGTGGCTCGGCGGGGTGTTGACGAAATCGCGCGCGGTGGCCACCGCGGTCGCGATCGCGGTGGCCCGGGCCGCGTCCTTCTTGGCGCCGGAGGCCGTGCTCAGCGCGACGATCTTGCCGAGCGCCGCATCCTTGGGTGCCGTTTTGGCGCTGCGGAACTCGGTGAACCGGTAGCTGCCCAGGATCAGGCCCTCGATCGCCGCCTCCAGATGCAGCTCGGTCAGCGTGGTGACGACGGTCTCCACACCCGACAGCGACCGGGCCGCCACCCCGGCAGCGCGCCGGATCACGTCGGCCGGCCACTCGTCGCGGTCGGCGCCCAGGCCGACGGCCAGCACGCTGCCGACCGGAATCGACGGCACGTGCAGGCGGGTGACCTGCTCGGCACCTGCCTTGGCGCCCAGCGCCCGCAGGCCGACCTGGATCTCGCCGATGGCCTCGGCGTCGAGGAACGGGGAGCCGACCACCGTCGGCGAGCCGTCGCTGCCTTCCCCGCCCGGGCCGGTGACGACCGGGACGATCAAGACGGCCCCCATCGCCCGCTTGGGCAACGAGGTCGCGACGGTGACGGTGGGGGCTGCGTAGCCGGCTTCAGTGCTCACGGGGATTCACCCTAATCGCGGGGGATTAGTGTTGTTGGCCGTGACCGACACATCCGATCTGTTGCTTGGGCCGCTCGACCGTCAGCACCGCGAGCTCGGTGCCAGCTTCGCCTCGTTCGGGGGCTGGTCGATGCCGGTGTCGTACGCCGGCACGGTCGGCGAGCACACCGCCACCCGCGAAGCCGTCGGACTGTTCGACGTCAGCCACCTGGGCAAGGCTCTGGTGGTTGGTCCCGGCGCCGCGGAGTTCGTCAACTCCGCCTTCACCAACGACCTGCGCCGGGTCGGCCCCGGCAAGGCGCAGTACACGCTGTGTTGCACACCGGACGGCGGGGTGATCGACGACCTCATCGCCTACTACGTCAGCGACGACGAGATCTTCCTGGTGCCCAACGCCGCCAATACCGCCGCGGTGGTCGATGCGCTGCAAGCCGCAGCGCCGCAAGGCATTTCGATCACCAACGAACACCGCTCGTACGCGGTGCTTGCCGTCCAGGGCCCGCGCTCGGTGGACGTGCTCGCGGCGCTGGGCCTGCCCACCGACATGGACTACATGGGTTATGCCGACGCCGCCTACTCCGGTGTGCCGGTGCGGGTCTGCCGCACGGGCTACACCGGCGAGCACGGCTACGAGCTGCTGCCACCCTGGGAGTCCGCGCCGGTGGTGTTCGACGCCCTGGTGGCCGAGGTGCAGGGTGCGGGTGGGCAACTCGCCGGGCTGGGTGCGCGCGACACGCTGCGCACCGAGATGGGCTACCCGCTGCACGGCCACGAGCTGTCGCTGGACATTTCGCCGCTGCAGGCCCGCTGCGGCTGGGCGATCGGCTGGAAGAAGGATGCGTTCTGGGGGCGCGACGCCCTGCTGGCCGAGAAGGAGGCCGGACCGCGCCGGCTGCTGCGCGGCCTTCGCGCGACCGGCCGCGGCGTGCTGCGCCCGGATCTGACCGTGCTCAGCGGCGACCACCCGGTGGGCGTCACGACATCGGGCACGTTCTCGCCGACGCTGAAAGTCGGTATCGCCCTTGCCCTCATCGACACCGACGCCGGAATCGAGGACGGCGCGTTGGTCAACGTCGACGTCCGCGGCCGCCCGCTGGAGTGCGAGGTGGTCAAGCCGCCCTTCGTCGAGGTCAAAACTCGGTAGCGGTGGGGTCTACAATTTCCGTATGACCAACGGCCTCCTCGAGTTCACGGTTGAGCACAACGCGAACCCGGCGAGCGACGAGGTACGGGGTCAGATTCTGGCCGATCCGGGCTTCGGCAGGTTCCACACCGACCACATGGTCTCGGTGCTCTACACCGACAAACTGGGGTGGCACGACGCCCGCGTCGTGCCCTACGGCCCCATCGAGCTGGACCCGTCGGCGATCGTCCTGCACTACGCACAAGAGATCTTCGAGGGCCTCAAGGCCTACCGGTGGGCGGACGGATCGATCGTGTCGTTCCGTCCCGAGGCCAACGCGGGACGGCTGCGCGCCTCGGCCCGGCGGCTGGCCATCCCGGAACTGCCCGAGGAGTTGTTCGTCGAATCGCTGCGGCAGCTGATCGCCGTCGATGGCCAGTGGGTGCCGCCCGCCGGGGGTGAGGCGTCGCTGTACCTGCGGCCGTTCGTGATCGCCACCGAGCCCGGCCTGGGTGTGCGACCGGCCTCCGAATACCGCTACCTGGTGATCGGCTCACCGGCCGGCGCTTACTTCAAGGGCGGGATCAAACCCGTCAGTGTGTGGCTGTCCACCGAGTACGTGCGGGCCAGCCCCGGCGGTACCGGCGCCGCGAAGTTCGGTGGCAACTACGCGGCCTCGCTGCTCGCGCAGGCCGAAGCGACCGACCAGGGCTGCGATCAGGTGGTATGGCTCGATGCGATCGAACGCCGCTACATCGAGGAGATGGGCGGGATGAACCTGTTCTTCGTCTTCGGCAGCGGCGGGTCGGCGCGGCTGGTCACCCCGGAGCTGTCCGGTTCACTGCTGCCGGGCATCACCCGTGATTCGCTGCTCCAGTTGGCCAGCGACGCCGGCTTCGCCGTCGAGGAGCGCAAGATCGACGTCGAGGAATGGCGCAAGGGCGCGGCCGCGGGGGAGATCACCGAGGTGTTCGCCTGCGGTACCGCTGCCGTCATCACCCCGGTCTCCACCGTCAAGTACGGCGACGGCGGATTCACCATCGCCGACGGACAGCCCGGCGAGGTGACGATGGCGTTGCGCGACACGCTCACCGGAATCCAGCGCGGCACGTTCGCCGACACCCACGGCTGGATGGCCCGGCTCAGCTAGCCGGCCCGCACGGTGTTGCGGCCGGATCGCTTGGCCTTGTAGAGCGCCTTGTCGGCGCGTGCCACCCAGGAAGTCAGGTCATCGTGCGGGCTGGCCTGGGCGACGCCGATGCTCACGGTCACCACACCGGCATCGATGAACGGGGTGTTGGCCATCGTGGCGCGAATCTCTTCGGCGATGTGCACACTGTCTTGTAATGCGCAGTCGCGCAACAGGATCACGAATTCCTCACCGCCCCAGCGGGCCACCATGTCGGTGTCGCGGCACACGGCCACCAGGCGCCGGCCGATCTCGACGAGGACGCGGTCGCCGGCCTGATGACCCCGGGTGTCGTTGATGGCTTTGAAATGGTCGACGTCGAGCATCAGCAGTGCCAGGGGCTGGCCGCGTGCCCGGGCCTGGCTCAGGTCCGCGCCCAGCAACTCCTCGCCGTGGCGCCGATTCCAGACGCCGGTTAGCGGGTCGGTGACGGCCAACCGCTGCAGTTCGGCCTCGAACTTCTTTCGCTCGGTGATGTCGCGGGTGACACCGAGGAACTCCAGGACGCGCCCTTCGTCATCGACATGGGGGATGACCTGCATTTCGGCGGTCACGGTTGATCCATCCTTGTGGCTGAACTCGTACTCCATCCGAAAGGGCGGCAGTTCGATTCCGTTCGTGACGGCGGCAAGCACGCTGTGGAAGTACTGCCGAACGCTGGTGGCCGAGTGGGGTGGAAAGATCTGGTCGATCGGCTGTTGCATGACCTCCTCGGCGCTGATACCCCGCAGCCGCTCCACGGCGGGGCTGATATAGGTGATCGTGCCGTCGACCGCGCTCGTCCCGACCACGTCCCAGGCGTTCTCGACGAGCAGGCGGTAGCGCTTCTCGGATTGGCGGAGTTCGGCTTCTATGTGGTGCAGTTGGGTGACGTCGCGGGTCATCCCGATGATCACCACCGACCCGTCCGCGCGTTGTTGCGATCGGACATAGGTCCGGCCGTACAGCTGGCGACCGTCCCGGTGTCGCCAGGTGAATTCGAGGGTCGTCTCGTTGCCAGGCTTCAGTGCCAGTAGCTCGCTGACCTGGTCGGCATGAGTAGTGTCGACCGAGTTCAACACTGCTGTCGGGTCGGCGAGCCCCTCGGAGACCGAACACCCGACCAGGGCTTCCACGGCGTCGTTGAGATATTCGAACGCCAGCTCCGGCTTCACCCGTAACACGTAGACCAGCGTGGCACTGTTGTTGGCCAACTGCTCGAAGCACTGCGAATCGGGACGCCCCTCAGATGTGTCCATCACAACCCCCGCCCTGCTGACGATGGGTGCAATCCGCCATGTCTGTGTGTGAATCTAAATTGGTTTATTCAATCGTGCCGGAATTCGGTCAGAACGACTTCCGGCCCCGATCATCAAGCCGAACCTCTAGCCCGCTCGCACCGTGTTCCGCCCCGACGCTTTGGCCTCGTAGAGCGCCTGGTCGGCACGCGTGACCCAGGATGTCAGGTCGTCGTCGGGGTGGGCCTCGGCGACGCCGATGCTGACGGTCACCACACCCGCTTCGATGAAGGGGGTGCCGGCGATGGTGGCGCGAATGTCTTCGGCGATCGTCAGGCCGTCGTGTAATGCGCAGTCGCGCAACAGGATTACGAATTCCTCGCCGCCCCAGCGGGCCACCATGTCGGTGTCGTGGCAGACGGCCACCAGGCGCCGGCCGATCTCGACGAGGACGCGGTCGCCGGCTTGATGACCCCGGGTGTCGTTGACGGTCTTGAACTTGTCGACGTCGAGCATCAACAGCGACAGAGGGTGCCCGTCGCGGCAGGCCATCCGCAGGTCAGCGCACAGCAACTCCTCGCCATGGCGCCGATTCCACACCCCGGTCACCGGGTCGGTGACAGCCAACCGCCTCAGTTCGGCCTCGAACTTCTTGCGTTCGGTGATGTCCCGGGTGACGCCGAGGATCTCCACGACCCGCCCGTCCTCGTCGAGATGGGGGATGACCTGCATTTCGGCCGCCACCCTCGAGCCGTCTTTGTGAAAGAACTCATGTTCCAACCGAAACGGCGGCAGTTCGGTCCCGTTCTCCGCCGCAGTCAACGCTTTGCGGAAGTACTTGCGGATGCTGTCGGCCGAGTCCGGGGGATAGATCTGATGGAGCGACCGCTTCATCGTCTCCTCGACAGCGAACCCGCTCATCCGCTCGATCGCGCGGCTGATGTAGGTCAGCGTGCCGTCGACCGCCGTCGTCCATACCACGTCCCAGGCGTTCTCGACCAGCAGGCGGTAGCGCTTCTCAGACTGGTGGAGTTCGGCCTCGACCTCGTGCAATTGGGTTACGTCGCGGGTGACACCCTCCAGCACCACCGAGCCGTCCTCGCGCTGGCGCGACCGAACGAAGGTCTTCCCGTGGACTGCGCGCCCGTCCCGGTGTCTTGAGCTGAACTCGGCAGTCACCTCGGTGCCCGGGGCCAGATTCAGTAGCTCGGCAATGCGGTCGGCGTGAGCGGGTTTGATCGACCCGAGCAACGTGCGGGCGTCGGCGAGTCCCTCGGCCACGGTCCAACCGAGCACCGTCTCGACGGCGTCGTTGAGGTATTCGAAGGCCAGATCCGGCTTCACCCGCAGGACGTAGAACAGCGTCTCGCTGCGGTTGGCCAAACCCTCAAACCAGTGCGAATCGGGTGTTCCCGCTGACCTGCCCATGGCAACCCCCTGCCTATGCCCGAATGTAATTCGCCGCGTCGCTTCGCGCCGCGATATGGGCAGATCCACGCCTCAGGCGCGGGCCAGCGGCTAGCCGGCCCGCACGGTGTTGCGGCCGGATCCCTTGGCCTCGTAGAGCGCCTGGTCGGCACGCGTGACCCAGGACGTCAGGTCGTCGTCGGGGTGCGCCTCGGCGACGCCGATGCTCACGGTCACCACACCCGCTTCGATGAAGGGGGTGCCGGCGATGGTGGCGCGAATGTCTTCGGCGATCGTCAGGCCGTCGTGTAATGCGCAGTCGCGTAACAGGATTACGAATTCCTCGCCGCCCCAGCGGGCCACCATGTCGGTGTCGTGGCAGACGGCCACCAGGCGCCGGCCGATCTCGACGAGGACGCGGTCGCCGGCTTGGTGACCCCGGGTGTCGTTGACGGTCTTGAACTTGTCGACGTCGAGCATCAACAGCGACAGGGGGTGGCCGTCCTCGCGCGCGGTGCTCAGGTCGGCGGAGATCAGCTCCTCCCCGTGACGGCGGTTCCACACCCCGGTCACCGGGTCGGTGACAGCCAACCGCCTCAGTTCGGCCTCGAACTTCTTGCGTTCGGTGATGTCCCGGGTGACGCCGAGGATCTCCAGGACCCGCCCGTCCTCGTCGAGATGGGGGATGACCTGCATTTCGGCCGCCACCCTCGAGCCGTCCCTGTGAAAGAACTCGTGTTCCAACCGAAACGGCGGCAGTTCGGTCCCGTTCTGGGCCGCAGCGAGCGCCCTGCGGAAGTACTTCCGAATGCTCTCGGCTGAATCCGGGGGATAGAACTGGTCGAGAGACTGGTGCTTGCTCTCCTCGGCGGTGACTCCGCGCAGTCGCTCGATCGCGGGGCTGACATAGGTCACCTTGCCGTCGACCGCTGTCGTCCACACCACATCCCAGGCGTTCTCGACGAGCAGGCGGTAGCGCTTCTCGGATTGGTGGAGTTCGGCCTCCACCTCGTGCAACTGAGTCACGTTGCGGGTGGCGCCCTCCAGGACCACCGAACCGTCTTCGCGTTGGCGCGATCGGACGAAGGTCTGACCGTGGACCGAGTGCCCGTCCCGGTGTCGCCAGGTGTATTCGACGACCGTCTCGCTGCCGGGGTCCAGTTCCAACGCCTCGGCAACCCGTTCGCTGTGGGCGGCGTCGACTGCACCCAGCACGGCCTGGGCGTCGCTCAGCGCCTCGTCGGCCGTCCAGCCGAGCAGGCTCTCCACTGCGTCGTTGACGTACTCGAAGGCCAGATCCGGCTTCACCCGCAGCACGTAGAAGAGCGTCTCGCTGTGGTTGGCCAGCTGCTCAAACCACTGAGCATCGGGAGTCCTCTCCGACCTGCCCATTGACACCCCCCGCTCATGCCCGAATCTAATTCGCCATGCGGCATCGCGCCGCAATACGGGCAGATCCCCGCCTCAGGCGCGGGTTACCAAACCGATGATCGTCAACGTCGTCGTCAGCTCGATCACCGCACCGAGGACATCGCCGGTGATACCGCCGAACCGACGCACACAGTGGGCCACCAGAATCATGGCCACTACCATCGCGATCAGCACGACCACCGGTCCCTGCCAGATCCGCGGCGTCGCCACACTCGCCAGCCCTGCGACCAGCACGCCCCACGCCATCGCGATCCCGAGTGGTTGACTGCCGGCAACCTGTTCACCCAGCACGCTGCCGCCTGCCGCGGGCACCCCGCGCCGGCACGCCAGCACCGCGCCGACCCGGCCGGCGGCCAGCGCCGTCACCACCGCAAGCAGTCCGGTCCAGCCCGGCGGTGCGCTGGCGAACGCCAGCGCCTGGGCGGCCACGACCACGACGACGGCCGCGACGCCGAACGGGCCCGCGGTGCCGTCCCGCATCACCTGCAGCGCGCGTTCCGGCGGTCCATAACAGCCCAATCCGTCGATCGTGTCGGCCAGCCCGTCGATGTGCAGGCCCCGGGTGGCCAGAAGCAGTGCGGCCACGGCCAGCACCCCGGCCAGCGGGTTGTGCACGCCGAAGGCCCATCCGCCGGCCCACAGCACCGCGGCGGCGAGCGCGCCGAGTGCCACGCCCACCAGCGGCAGCGCCGTCATCGTCGAGCGGCCGACCGCCGCCCCTCGCAGCGGGACGGGCAACACCGTCCCGAATGCGAAAGCCGTTGCCAGCGAACGAAACACGGTCAGTCCGATGCGCGCTCGGAGACGCCGGCGCCTTCGAAGGTGGCCATCGACGCCAGTGTTGCGACGGCCGCCCGCAGCACCGGCAGCGCCACCGCGGCGCCGGTACCTTCACCGAGCCGTAGGCCCAGGTCGATGATCGGCACCAGATCCAAATGCGCGAGCGCCAACGTGTGCGCGGGCTCGGTCGAGCGGTGCCCGGCCTGCCACCAGGCCCGGGCCCCGGGTGCCAGGCGGTCGGCGACCAGTGCGGCCGCCGTCACCACCACGCCGTCGAGCAACACCGGCGTGCGCCGCACCGCGGCCTGTGCGCAGAAACCGGCCATCGCGGCCAGATCCGCCCCGCCGCAGGTGCGCAGCAACCCGACCGGATCCGGACGAAACTGCCTGGCCCGGAACATCGCATCGCGGACGGCCGCGGTCTTACGGGTCCACGCCGCGTCGTCGATCCCCGTGCCACGGCCCACCACCGCCACCGGCTCGGTGTCGGTGAGCGTGGCGATCAAGGCCGTCGCCGCCGTCGTGTTCCCGATGCCCATGTCGCCCGCGATCAGCAGATCGGCGCCGGCGTCCACCTCGTCGTCGGCGAGCCGGCGGCCGGCGTCCAGGGCGGCGAGAACCTCCTGCGCACTCAGCGCGTCCTCGAGCGCGATGTTGCCGCTGGAGCGACGAACCTTGTGCGCGCCGATCGCCTCGGTCAGCGCCTGCTCGCAGTCCACCGCGATGTCGACGACCCGCACCGAGGCGTCCGCGACACCGGCCAGCACGTTGATCGCCGCGCCGCCGGCGTCGATATTGGCCACCATCTGCGCGGTGACCTCCGGCGGGTAGGCCGAGACGCCGGTGCGGGCCACGCCGTGGTCGCCGGCAAACACCACCACCCGCGCGCGTTCGAATTGCTTTGGCGGACAGAGCCCTTGGCAGCCCGACACCCACACCGCGAGCTCCTCGAGCCGGCCCAGTGCGCCGGTCGGCTTGGTCAGAATGTCCTGGCGGCGCTTGGCGGCCGCGGCGGCACGGGAGTCTGGCGGTGTGACCGCGGGGAAATCCATCAGTTCAACGCCTTCGTCGGTTTGACCCAGACCGGCAGTCCCGCAACCACCAGGACCACCTGCTCACAGCACTGGGCGAGTCGTTGGTTGAGTGTGCCGAGCTCGTCTGTGAAGCGCCTGGCAGACGCGGTCGCCGCCACCACGGTCAAGCCGACCTCCGGGCTGACCAGTGTCAATGGCGCGGTGAACCCGTCGACCGCACTCACCAGCTCGTCGACGTCGGTGGTCACCGAACCGCCCGTCCAGCCCCGGTGATCCAGGGCGGCGGTCAGCCAGCCGCCCAGATCGTCGACCAGGGTCGCGGTGTGTGGTTCGTCGCGCAGAAGCCCAGCCACCTCGGCGGTTTCGACCGTGGTCCACGTAGCGGGCCTGCGGTCGCGATGGGCGGCAACCCGCAGCGCCCAGGCGGCATCGGTGTCGGCGGGTGCGCCCGTCGCGACGTAGCGGACCGAGGAATCGTCGGCCATGATCTCCTCAGCCCAACGTGACTTGCCCGACCTGACTCCGCCGAGCACCAGCGTGCGCACCGCGTCTGGTCGGCTCAGACGACCTTGGCGCCGCGCTCGACCTGCGGTCGGGGGGCGCGCATGCGGCGCATCTGAGAAGCCCGGCCCGCGGCGTACATCCCGAGCTTGAACGAGCCTTCGGTGTTGTCGGGGAACTTGGCGTCGACAGCCTTGTTGACCTTGCGGCCCAACAGGATTCCGTCGGCCGCCATCAGCAGCATGAGCACCAGCATCGCCGGGGAGATGAACAACTGGACCTGTGGGACGGCCAGCATCACGAAGATCAGACCCAGCGCGGCGGGCATGAAAAGCCCGAGCAGATTGCGGCGCGAGTCGACGATGTCACGCGCGTAGCGGCGCACCGGACCCTGGTCGCGAGGCAGCAGGTAGGCCTCTTCACCGGACATCATCCGCTCGCGCCGGTCGTTCATCGCGGTGCGGCGCTTGGCCTTCTCCTCGCGGCGCTCCTCCTTGGTCAGCGTCGCCCTCATCTCCTTGCGGCGCTTACGGGCCTCGGCCGACGTCATCGGTGCCGGAGCAACCGGCCCGCGGCGCTTGGCGGAGTCGCTGCGCTTCGGGGTGGGCTTGCCCTTGGGTGCGGTGACACCCGCCGAAGCGACGGATTCGTCGACCTCGACCGGTTCGGCCTTGGCGGCGCTCTCGTCGTTCTTTCGGCCCAGCAGCTTCACGCCTGCCAGGTTACCCTGCACGAATGCGGGTGCTGATCGCGCCGGACTGCTACGGCGACAGCCTGACCGCCGTCGAAGCCGCCGAGTCCATCGCCGCCGGTTGGCGCCAAGCCCGGCCGTCCGACGAAATCGTCCTCGCGCCGCAGTCCGACGGCGGTCCCGGCTTCGTCGGCGTGCTGGCTGGCCGGCTCGGAGAGGTCCGTCACAACACGGTGTCCGGGCCGCTGACCGACGTCGTCGACGCCGAATGGGTGTACGACGGCGCGACGGCCACTGCCTATATCGAATGCGCCCAGGCCTGCGGCCTGGCGCTACTGGGCGGTCCGCCCACAATCGACACCGCGATCGGCGCGCACAGCCGCGGAGTGGGTCAGTTGGTCCAGGTCGCACTGGACGCCGGCGCGCACCGGATCGTCGTGGGTCTGGGCGGCAGTGCCTGCACCGACGGCGGGCGCGGGCTCATCGAGGCGCTGGGCGGGCTGGCCCTGGCCAAGCAGAAGCTCGCGGCCGTCGACCTGATCGCCGCCACCGACGTCGAACATCCGCTGCTGGGCCCGAGGGGTGCGGCGCGGATCTTCGGACCGCAGAAGGGCGCCGACCCGGCGACCGTGGAGATCCTCGAGCAACACATGACGGCGTGGGCTGCCGAACTCGACGCGCTGGCCGGTACCACGGTCAGCCCGCTGCCCGGCGCGGGCGCGGCCGGCGGACTGGGTGCGGCGCTGCTGGCCCTGGGCGGCCGGCGGGAGTCCGGGGCGGCGGTGATCGCCGAGTTCACCGGGCTGGCCGGCGATATTGCCGACGCCGACGTGATCGTCACCGGGGAGGGCCGCTTCGACGACCAGTCGCTGCACGGCAAGGTGGTCAGCGCATTGGCCGGCGGCGCCCGGGCCCGCGGAATACCGGTACTGGTACTGGCCGGGCAGGTCACCCTGGAACCCGCCGCGCTGGACGCGGCGGGGATCGGCGCGGCCCACTCCATCGCCGACTATGCGGGGTCGGTGCAGGTCGCCATCGACGACGCCGCCAACCAGTTGACGGGTCTGGCCCGCCGGACCGCGGCCGACCTGGGCGGTCAACTCGGGAATAGCGCCGGAACAAGGTACCGTTGACGAGGTGGGATCAATCCCCACGGGACCCACACAGACATCTGCTTTTGAGGGAGACGCAATGACTGTTTCCGATCAGTCGACCGACGCCACGACCGAGACGCACGGCGCGGTCCTGACCGAGGCCGCGGCCGCGAAGGCCAAGTCGCTGTTGGACCAGGAGGGCCGCGACGACCTGGCGCTGCGGATCGCCGTTCAGCCGGGTGGCTGCGCCGGCCTGCGCTACAACCTGTTCTTCGACGACCGCACCCTCGACGGTGACCTGGTCAGCGAGTTCGGCGGCGTCAATCTGACCGTCGACCGGATGAGCGCCCCCTACATCCAGGGCGCGACCATCGACTTCGTCGACACCATCGAGAAGCAGGGCTTCACGATCGACAACCCCAACGCCACCGGCTCCTGCGCCTGCGGCGACTCGTTCAACTGAACGAAGCCTCAACGCTCGACCTGGTAACGGCCGTCCAGTCAGTACTGGGCGGCCGTTCGCAATAGATACGAGCAGACCAGCAGCTGATTGCCCTGGCGTAGCAACTGCGCCACGCCCTGCTCCTCGCCGCGGGTGCCGCGCGAGCCCGACGATGCGACCTTCATGGTGAACAACACCTGGGCCTGGTAGTTCGACCAGGGCACGATCGAATCGATCGAGGTCACCTCGGCCCCGGAGAACTGCCTGCGGAACGCGTCGCTGGCCAGCTTCGCCAGCGCGAGATCGGACTTGCGGTCCTTCACCCCGTCGTACATACCGCAGAGGTTGTTGCGGGCGATGACCTCAGAATCACCCTTGGACAGCGCGGTCAGGTAGTTCGTGATCGCCGCCTTGGCCGATGCCTCGGTGAACCCGCCGGCCGTCGTAGTGCTGGGCTGTCCGCTGCGGATGATCAGGACTCCCGCCACCACGGCGCCCACCAGCACGAGTGCAACCAGACCCAGCCACAGGCCCACGCGCCGGCGCGGCTTCGGGTAAGCCACCGGGGGCGGCAGGGCTCCTGGGTACACGCCCGGATACGGTCCCTGAGCGTGCATGCCGGGCGGGCCGAACGGCTCGTCAGGGTAGGGCTCGGAATACGGGGGTGGCTGGTGCGGCGGAATCGGGCCGGCCATCGATCAAGTCTCCCTGGGGTCTGTGCAGGCCGGAACTTAAAGCACCCGCCGCAACGGGGCCGACGCCGGGCCATATAGTCGGCTCTTGTACGCAGGCTAGCGCACGACAGCGGGGCTAGTCCCATTAGCAAATGAAGGGCGGACACAACGTGGCGATCGCGGTGACCGGATCCATTGCCACCGACCACCTGATGCGTTTTCCCGGGCGGTTCTCCGAACAGCTCCTGGCAGAGCACCTGCAGAAGGTCTCGCTGAGCTTCCTGGTCGACGACCTTGTGGTTCACCGCGGCGGGGTTGCCGGCAACATGGCCTACGCCATGGGACTGCTCGGTGGCAACCCGACGCTGGTCGGAGCCGTCGGCTCAGATTTCGACCCATACCGGCAGTGGCTGGAAGCTCACGGTGTGGACACCTCGAACGTCCTGGTGTCGAAGACCGCCTACACCGCCCGCTTCGTCTGCACCACCGACGAGGACATGGCCCAGATCGCGTCGTTCTACCCGGGCGCGATGTCGGAAGCCCGCGATATCAAGCTCGCCGACCTCGTCGAGCGAAGCGGTGCACCGGAATTGGTGATCATCGGCGCCAACGATCCCGAGGCGATGTTCCTGCACACCGAGGAGTGCCGCGAGCTGGGACTGGCGTTCGCCGCCGATCCCAGCCAGCAGCTGGCCCGCCTGAACGGTGAGGAGATCCGCCGACTCATCGACGGCGCCAGCTACCTGTTCACCAACGACTACGAGTGGGATCTGCTGCTGCAGAAGTCCGGCTGGTCGGAAGCCGAAGTGATGAGCCAGATTCAGCTGCGCGTCACCACGCTCGGCCCCAACGGCGTCGACCTCGTCGGTCGTGACGGCACGTTCATCCATGTCGACGTGGTTCCCGAGACGCAGAAGGAAGACCCGACCGGCATCGGCGACGCCTTCCGCGCCGGATTCCTCACCGGTCGTGGTGTCGGCCTGAGCCTGGAACGTGCCGCGCAGCTCGCCTCACTGGTCGCCACCCTGGTGCTGGAAGCACCCGGCCCGCAGGAGTGGACCTGGGACCGCGACGCCGCGATCGCGCGGATCAAGGACGCGTACGGCCCCGAGGCCGCCGACGACATTGCTGCTGCCTTGAGCTAGAGCTGCACGGGGTAGTGCGGCTCACTGATCGTCGGCACGATGCTTCCCTCGACGAAGATCGCGTGCCACAGCATGAAGATCAGCACCGTCCACAGCCGGCGGCTGTGATCGCCGTCGCCGGCGCGGTGCGCATCGAGCATGGCCCGCACCGCGGTGACGTCGACGAGGTGACCGGCCTGCGAGGCGTCGATCATCCGGTATGCCCAGTCCATCAGCTCGCCCGCGCGAAGCCAGTGCCGAATCGGTACCGGGAAGCCGAGTTTGGCCCGGTTCAGCACATGCGCGGGCACGATCGGCTCCAGGGCGCGGCGCAGCGCGTACTTGGTGGTGGTGCGGGTGATCTTCGCCTCGTACGGCAGCCGGGAGGCCACCGCGAACACCTCGGGGTCCAGGAACGGCACCCGCAGCTCCAGCGAGTTGGCCATCGTCATCTTGTCGGCCTTGACCAGGATGTCGCCGCGCAGCCAGGTGAACAGGTCGATGTGCTGCATCCGGGCGACCGGATCCCAGCCGGCTGACTCGGCGTAGATCGGGGCGGTGACGTCGGTGTGAGTCCAGGCCGGATCGAATGCCGGCAGCACGGCGCGCAACTGCTCGTCGGAGAAGCTGCGCGCGTTGCCGTAATAGCGTTCCTCGAGGGTCAGCGAGCCACGATGCAGCAGGCTCTTGCCGCGCATACCCTCCGGCAACGGCCGCGACGCGCGGCCGAGTGACTTGCGGACCGGGCCGGGGAGATAGTCGAAAGGCTTGAGCGACAACGGTTCCCGGTAGATCGTGTACCCGCCGAAGAGTTCGTCGGCGCCCTCGCCGGAGAGCACCACCTTGACGTGCTTGCGAGCCTCCCTGGCGATGAAGAACAACGGGACCAGGGCCGGGTCGGCCACGGGTTCGTCGAGATACCAGACGATTTCGGGTAGCGCGGCCACGAACTCGGACTGGCTGACGACCTTGGCCACGTGCCGGGCGCCGATCGCCTCGGCCGAGGCCACCGCGACGTCGACCTCGGAGAAGCCTTCCCGCTCGAACCCGGTGGTGAATGTGATCAGCCGCGGGTTGTGGCGGATGGCCAGCGCCGCGATCGCCGTCGAATCGATACCGCCGGACAGGAATGCGCCGACGGTGACGTCGGCACGCATGTGCTTGGCCACCGAGTCCTCCAGGACCGCGGTGATCTCGTCGTAGCGAGCCTGTTCACCGCCAGGAGCCGAACGGGTCGCAAAAGGTACAGCGCTGAAGCGCGGGACGAAGTAGCGGCTGATCTTCGGCTGTTCGCCGGGGCGGATCACCGCATAGCAGCCCGACTCGAGCCGGCGGATACCGCGATGCAGGGTCTCGGGCTCGGGCACGTACTGCAGCACCGTGTAGTGCTGCACAGCGCGGCGGTCGATGGCCAGATTGATCCCGACATCGACCGCCAGGCCCAGCAGGCATTTCTTCTCGCTGCCGACGGCGGTCCCGCCCGGCCCAGTGGCCATGAACAGCGGTTTGATGCCGAACGGGTCGCGGGCGCAGAACAATTCCCGGTTCTTGGTGTCCCACAGTGCGAACGCGAACATGCCGCGCAGCCGGCTCAGCGCCGCGGTACCCCAGTGGTGGTAGGCGGCGACGATCGCCTCGCCGTCGCCGTCGGTGGCAAAAGCCGCGCCGTAATCGGACCGCAGTGCCTCCCTTAATTCCACGTAGTTGTAGATCTCGCCGTTGAACACCAGCACGTAGCGGTCGGGCTCATCGGGCGGTCCCCAGCGCAACGGCTGATGCGAATGCGCGATATCGATGATCGAAAGCCGGTTGAACCCCAGCGCAACCCGGTCATCCGACCACGTGCCCGGCTCGTCGGGACCCCGGTGCCGCATCAGATGCGACGCGCCCGCCACCGCCTCGACGAGCGGCGGACTTACCGCAGTTGCGGGGTCTGTAACCAGGGCCAGCAGTCCGCACACCGGGCCTAGTATGCCGCAACTCCCCGATGTGCCGGGCTGGGTGTCCGGGCGTGGTCTACGCTGCGTAGTATTCGATTCGCGGAAAGTTCCCGCGACGAGAAAAATGTGGTGTGGGTGGGCCAGAACAGTCCCGATGCAGGAGGCGCCAACGTGAAGACCCGCGGTTCCCGATTCCGGGTACTGGCGTTAGCTGTCACCTTCGGTGCGCTGGCACTCGCTCTCAGCGGGTGCAGCTACCAGGAAGTGTTCGGCCTGGGCTGGCCCAAGGGCATCACCCCTGAGGCCCAGACCAACCGCGATCTGTGGGTGTGGTCGGTGATCGCCGCGCTCATCGTCGGCGTGATCGTGTGGGCCCTCACCTTCTGGGCGATGGCCTTCCACCGCAAGAAGAAGGGCGCCCCGGTCGACGAGGAGCTGCCCCGTCAGTTCGGCTACAACATGCCGCTGGAACTCGTGCTCACGATCGTTCCCTTCCTGATCATCTCCGTCCTCTTCTATTTCACCGTCGTGGTGCAGGAGAAGATGATGCACCGGGATCCCAATCCCGAGGTCGTCGTCGACGTCACCGCGTTCCAGTGGAACTGGAAGTTCGGCTACCAGAAGGTCGACTTCAAGGACGGCACCTTCAACTACGACGGTGCGGACCCGGCGCGCAAGGAGGCGATGGTCTCCAAGCCCGAGGGTGTCGACGCCCACGGCGAGGAGAAGGTCGGCGCGGTGCGCGGCCTGAACTCGCAGGACCGCACCTACCTGAACTTCGACAAGGTCGAGACGCTGGGCACCAGCAACGAGATCCCGGTTCTGGTGTTGCCGGCCGGCAAGCGCATCGAGTTCCAGATCGCCTCGGCCGACGTCATCCACTCGTTCTGGGTCCCGGAGTTCCTGTTCAAACGTGACGTCTTCCCGAACCCGGAAGCCAACCACACCGAGAACAAGTTCCAGATCTCCGAGATCGAACTGCCGGACGGCCAGACCAGCGGCGCATTCGTCGGGCGCTGCGCCGAGATGTGCGGCACCTACCACTCGATGATGAACTTCGAGGTCCGGGTGGTCTCGGCCAACGACTTCAAGGCCTACCTGCAGCAGCGCATCGCCGGCAAGACCAATGCCGAGGCACTGCAGTCGATCAACCAGGCACCGATGGCCACCACGACCCACCCGTTCGACACGCGCCGGGGCGAGCAAGTGATCCCGCAGGCGAGTAAGTAGGGGATGAGCAGATGCATATTGAAGCCAGACTCTTCGAAATCCTGACCGCCTTTTTCGTTCTCGCCGCCATTGTCTACGGTGCGCTGACGGCCGTGTTCCAGTACGGCGGCATCGAGTGGGCCGGCACCACCGCGCTGGTGCTCACCGCCGGCCTCTCGTTGATCACGGGCACCTTCTTCCGGTTTGTGGCTCGCCGCCTCGACACCCGTCCCGAAGACTACGAGGACGCTGAAATCAGCGACGGCGCAGGGGAATTGGGCTTCTACGCGCCGCACAGCTGGTGGCCCATCCTGATCGCCCTGTCGTTCTCGACCGCCGCCGTCGGCGCCGCCCTGTGGCTGCCGTGGCTGCTCGCCGCCGGTGTGGTCTTCGTGATCGCCGCAGTATGCGGGCTGGTGTTCGAGTACTACATCGGCCCCGAGAAGCACTGATCGCTGGCACGAAGGTCACAATCGCGACATCACTTGGCGCCAACGGTGTGCTGCCATGCAGCTGGCTCGCCCGGTTGGGTAGTGTCTTGCCAGGGCAACGGGAGCCGTCGGCACGCTGCGAGCCGGTCCTCGGCCCGCGTGCCGCGGTGATGTAGTCGAAAGAGGACAGGCGAGCATGAGCGGGCCGAATCCGCCGGATGAGGAGTCGGGCCAGGTGGGTGAGACACCCACCGGCACAGGTTTTCAGGCCTACTCCGCACCGGAATCCGAGCAGTACACGGCAGGCCCCTTCGTCGCGCCCGATCCCGGGCTCTACGACTACGACAGCTATGACGCGGGGACTGAATACGTCGACGAGCCGCGGCCGCCGAAGTGGCCGTGGGTGGTCGGGGTCACCGCGATCGTGGCCGCCATCGCGTTGGTGGTGTCGGTGTCGCTGCTGGTGACCAGTACCGACACCGACAAGCTGGCCACCCCGGCGACCACCACAACGGTCAAGCCGCCGCCGGTGCAGGACGAGATCACCACCACCGTCCCGCCGCCGCCGCCACCCCCGCCGGTGACGACCGAGGAGCCGCCGCCGCCACCGCCGCCCACCGAGACGGTGACGGTGACGCCAGAACCACCGCCACCACCACCCCCGCCAGCAACGACGGAGGCACCACCACCTGTGACCACCACGACGGCACCACCGCCCCCGACGACCACCACGACCACCCCGGCCGGCCCGCGTCAGGTGACCTATTCGATTACCGGCACCAAGGCTCCCGGTGACATCATCTCGGTGACTTACGTGGACGCCTCCGGCCGGCAGCGCACGCAGCGCAACGTCTACATCCCGTGGTCGCTGACGGTGACACCGATCTCGCAGTCCGATGTCGGCTCGGTGCAGGCGTCCAGCCTGTTCCTGGTCAGCAGGCTGAACTGCTCGATCACGACCAGCGACGGAGTGGTTTTGTCGTCCAATCAGAACAACGCCGCGCAGACGAGCTGCTGATGACGACCATCGACGAAGAGGACCGGCGATCACCGGAGACGGTGGATCGGCTGCTGGTCGGCGTGTGCGGTGCGATCTGGCTGGTGCTGTTGGCCGTGACGGTGATCGCGATCGTCGCGTTGGTCGACATGAGCCGGGGCCACACCGCGGGTAACGACGGCTCGCGCACCCCGTGGTTGCTGTACAGCATCATCGTGGTGTCGGCGCTGATCATCGTCGGCGCGATCCCGCTGCTGATCCGGGCCCGGCGCACCGCCCTGGCCGATGCGCGGCTGGGTCCGCCTGAGCCGGCCAGGGCGCCGTCGGAACGCCCCGCCGCGCCGCCGGTGGCCCCGGTGCGCGGAACTGAGGCACCCACGGAGAAGCTGAAGGTGTTCGGCTCGACGGTGGACCCGTACGAGCGCTATCAGCCCGATTTCGCTCAGTCGTCGGCGTCCCGGCGGGCCGATCCGCTGATCCCGGCCACCGAGCTGGACCGGCTCTGGCTGCGTTGCACCGTGATGCTCATCGGTGCGATCGGCCTGGCGCTGGTCGGGGTCTCGACTGCGACCTACCTGCTGGCCGTGGACAACGACACCGCCGCCTGGGTCGCGCTGGGCCTGTCTGCCGTGATCACCATCGCCATGCCGGCAGTCCCGGTGACCTATCTGCGCCAGCTGCACGGCGCGGTGGAAGAGGCTGTGCCCGCCGATTAGTTCGCGGCAGCCTCGGCGAGCTGATCGGTCACGGTGCCCCAGCCGTCGGCGAACCCGAGTTCGGCATGGCGCTCGCGTGCGGCCGGATCTCCGTGGCGCACGATCACACGGTAATCGGTCCCGTCCGGGTGGTCGCTCAACAGGATCTCGGCTGTCATCGCCACCGGGGCGGGATCGGCGGGCCGCCACTGACTGTCGATCGCATTCGTGAACACGATCCGTTGCAGCTCCTCGACAAGAAGAAAGCTCGCGTCCATATGCGCGACGAAATCGCGTCCGTCGTCACTCATTCGGGTGACCAGTCCACCGCCGGGCCGTGCGTCGAGGACGTCCACCTTGCACAACAGGGGAGCGGGTAGCCACCATTGCTCGAAGCGCGACGGGTCGGTCCACGCCTGCCAGACCGCCGCGCGCGGTGCCCGGATCACTCGCTGCAGGGTCAGATCGAGCTCGGGATTCATGAATCCTCCTTTGGCTGTTCAGTTTCGGTGACCAGGACTTCGAGCCGATCAGTACGGCCCTCCCAGATACGGCGTTGTTCGTTGAGCCAGTTGTCCACCAGGACAAGGCGATCGCGGCGCAGCGCACACCTGCGGACCCGGCCTGATTTCACGGTGTCGACCAGCCCGGTGTCTTCGAGCATCCGAATGTGTTTGAGGAAGGACGGCAGGGTCATCGGGAACTCACGCGCGAGATCGCCGACGCTGGCCGGCCCACTGCCGAGGCGCCGGATGACGTCCCTGCGGGTGGCGTCGGCCAACGCGGTCAACACCCCGTCCAGCTCTCCCAGATAGTTAGCCATAAGGCTAACTATTCAACATTGCAATAGTTAGCGCAAGGGCTAACTATCTCGGGCCCAAAACGACGAAGCCCCGGGCCGTGGAGACCCGGGGCTTCGTCGTTCAGTACTCAGTGCTGGCCGTTGCCGCTTCCGTTGCCGTGCTCGGCGTCCTGCCATTCGCGCAGGGCGGTGAGCGCACGGTGCTCGGAGGCGTGAGCTGCCTCGTTGAGCGCGGCATCCTCGGCCGGCGGGTCCGCGGTGAGGAAGCTGCCGTGACCGGTCTTGCCGCCGGAACCCAGCTTGTTCATCCGCTTGGGCAGCGCCGCCCCGGCGTATTCCAGCGGGATCGGGTGGCCGTGGTCGTCGACCGGGCCCAGCGGCTGGTGGATCTCGATGTAGGCACCGTGCGGCAGCCGCTTGATGATGCCCGTCTCGATACCGTGCTCGAGCACGTCGCGGTCGCTGCGCTGCAGGCCGACCGCCCACCGGTAGGCGATGAAGAACACCAGCGGGGGCAGCACCAGGGACGCGATCCGGCCGATCCACGTCGTCGCATTCAGCGAGATGTGGAACTTCCACGCGATGACGTCGTTCATCGCGCACAGCGTCCACACCATGTACAACGAGATGGCCATTGCGCCGATCGCGGTGCGGGTCGGAGCGTCCCGCGGGCGCTGCAGCAGGTTGTGGTGCGCGTTGTCGCCGGTGAATTTCTTCTCCAGGAACGGGTAGGCGATCAGCAGCCCGAACACGATGCCCATGGCCATCGCGACCCAGAACGCGGCCGGGACGGTGTGGTGCCAGAAGTAGAGCTCCCACGGCGGGAAGATACGGGCCAGGCCTTCCGTCCACATCATGTAGAAGTCGGGCTGGCTACCGGCCGACACCTGCGACGGCTTGTAGGGGCCGAGCTGCCAGATCGGGTTGATCTGCAGCAGACCGCCCATCAGGCCGAGGATGCCGGTGGTCATCGCGAAGAACGCACCGGACTTCACCGCGAACACCGGCATGACGCGCACGCCGACGACGTTCTTCTCGGTGCGGCCGGGGCCGGGGAACTGGGTGTGCTTCTGGAACCACACCAGCGCCATGTGAGCACCGATGAGCGCCAAGATGATTCCCGGGATCAGCAGGATGTGCAGGGCGTACATCCGGGGGAGCATGGTGCCGACCGCGCTGCACTGGTAGCCGACCCCGCCGCAGGGGAAGTCGCCACCGAAAAGTGCCCAGTGCATCCAGGTTCCGACGATCGGCACGCTCATCGTGATCGACGACAGCGCGGCGCGCAGGCCGATACCTGAGAGCAGGTCGTCCGGCAGCGAGTAGCCGAAGTAGCCCTCGAACATGGCCAGGATCAGCAGCAGCGAACCGATCACCCAGTTGGCTTCGCGGGGCCGGCGGAACGCGCCGGTGAAGAAGATGCGCGCCAGGTGGACCATGATCGCCGCGGCGAACAGCAGGGCGGCCCAGTGGTGGACCTGCCGCACGAACAGGCCGCCGCGGACCTCGAAGCTGATGTCGAGGGTCGACGCGTACGCCTTGGACATCTCGATGCCCCGAAGGGGTTGGTAGACACCCTGATACGTGACTTCGGCCATCGACGGGTCGAAGAACAGCGAAAGGTACACGCCGGTGAGCAGCAGGACGATGAAGCTGTACAAGGCGATCTCGCCCAGCAGGAACGACCAGTGCGTGGGGAAGACCTTGTTCAGGATGCCCCGTCGCACCGCCGCCGACGGGTGGTAGCGAGAATCGATCGCGTCACCCTGCGCGGCCATGACATCGGCGAGTTTCGGGCTCATGATGTGCGCTCCCAGAATGCGGGTCCGACGGGCTCGGCGAAGTCGCCGTTGGCGACCAGATACCCGTCCTCATTGATGGTGATCGGCAACTGCGCCAACGCGCGCGCAGCCGGACCGAAGATCGGCCGTGCGAAATGCAGTGCGTCGAACTGCGATTGGTGGCACGGGCACAGAATGCGGTAGGTCTGCTGCTCGTACAGCGAGGCCGGGCAGCCCAGGTGCGAGCAGACCTTCGTGTAGGCGAACAGATCGCCGAAGTTGAAGCTCTCCTGGCCGGCGCGCTTGACGACCTTGCCCATGTCGACCGGCTTGATGCGGATCAGCATCACCGGATTACGCACGCCCATCGCGATTTCGCCCAGCCGATGGTGGCTCTCGACGGTGGTGCCGTCGCCGTCGCTCTCACGCCACGGGAACACCGTCTCCATGCCGCCGGCGTCGATGTCCTCGGGCCGCAGCTTGACGAACGGCGACTGTCCCGGAAGTCCGGTTGCCCGGGCCAGGAAGATGGTCTCGCCGGTGAACCGCGGGGTCCAGCCCGACGTCCACAGGACGGCCTTCTTGCCCTCGGCGGTGGGAACCACCGGCTTCCACGGGTTCTTGATCAGGCCGCCGATGAACGCCACCAGCGTGCCCGCGCCGAACGCCCCGAGCCCGATCCCCAGCGACAGCCCAACGAGCTTGCGCCGCTTGATCGTCGAGCCCTCCAGCGCATCGGTGAGGTTGGCCACCACGGTCTTGCGTTCGATCTCCGGGGAACGTCCGTCGTGGCGGTCCTGGACGGTGATCTCTTCGGGGATGAACTTCTTCTGGTAGAGCACCGCACCGATGCCGATCGCCAGGATCGACATACCGAACGTCAGCCCGTACAGCGGAGTGGCGAACTGAGTCAATGACAACTCATTGGAGCCGTCCCACTGCCACGGCCAGAAGATGAACACCAGCATCAGCGCCAGGCCGAACAGGCCACCCAGCAGCAGCCAGATCGCGACCAGACGCTCGGCACGCTTCTCGGCCTTGGTGCCCTCGACCGGCCAGCGCGGTTCCTTGAGGATGATGTCGACGCCGTCGAGCTTGCCGCCGAGCTCGAGGAGCTCCTCGCGTGACATCGCAGCGAGCTGTTCGTCGCTCGGCCGATTCACGTCACTCATGATGATCTCGCTCCGATCCACAGCGCCGCCGCAATGCAGGCGACCATGCCGATTATCCAGATCGCCATACCTTCGGACGACGGTCCGAAGCCGCCCAGGCCGTAGCCGCCGGGATCCGGCGCGCGGGTGGCCATGCGCACGTAGGCGATGATGTCCCGCTTCTCCTCGGGTGAGAGCTGGCGGTCACCGAACTTGGGCATGTTCTGCGGACCGGTCAGCATGGCGGTGTAGATCTGCGCGGGGGTGGCCGGCTCGAGGTCGGGGGCGTACTTGCCCGACGACAGCGCGCCACCCTTGCCGGTGAAGTTGTGGCACGAGGCGCAGTTGAGCCGGAACAGGTCGCCGCCGCGGGCGACGTCGTTGCCGAGCAGCGAATGGTCGGCGATCTGACCGTTGGCGTCCCGCGGAACGAGCGGGCCACCGCCGTTGGCCTGGACGTAGGCACCGAGCGCGTCGATCTGGGCCTCGTCGAAGATCGGGTCCTTGCGCGGGGCCTGGGCTTCACCGCGCATCGCGGGCATGCGGCCGGTGGAGACCTGGAAGTACACCGCGGCCTCGCCGACACCGATCAGGCTGGGGCCGCGGCCCTGTACGCCTTGGAGATTGGCGCCGTGGCAGCTGATACACGAGGTGTCGAACAGCTGCTTACCGGTGCGCAGCAGGGCCGACTGCGATTCGTCGGCCACCGCGACCTGCGGTGTGGGCGTCAGCGTGGCGGCCAGTCCGCCGGCGACACCGAGGCCGACCAGCAGCAGCACCGCTCCGGTCAGGCGGCGACGGAGCCGACGCCGCGACTTGTCGCTGATCGGTTCCTTCACCCGCGCCGATCTCTTGAGCATCGAACCCCTTCTCATCGGATGAAGTAGATCGTCGCGAACAGGGCGATCCACACGATGTCGACGAAGTGCCAGTAGTAGGACACGACGATGGCGGCAGTCGCCTGGGCGGGCGTGAACTTGCTCATCGCTGTGCGCAGCAGAAGAAGAATGAAGGCAACCAGACCGCCGATGACGTGCAGGCCGTGGAAGCCGGTGGCGAGGTAGAACACGCTGCCGTAGGCGCTGCCCGGGATGGTCGTGCCGTGGGTGACCAGGTGGAAGTACTCGTAGGCCTGGCCGCCGACGAAGAACAGACCCATCAGGAACGTGATCACATACCAGCGGCGCAGGCCGTAGACGTCACCGCGCTCGGCCGCGAACACACCCATCTGGCAGGTGAACGACGACGCGATCAGCACCAGCGTCACCGGAACCGCCTGATACAGGTTCAGTTCGGTCGGCGGCGGCGGCCATGCCCCACCGGCCTGAGCACGGGCAGTGAAGTACATCGCGAACAGCCCAGCAAAGAACATCAGCTCACTGGAAAGCCACACGATGGTGCCAACACTGACCATGTTCGGCCGGTTCAGCGAATGTACGCGCGATGTGATCGCAGTTCCCGAGGTGCCAACAGCGCTCGTCACATGAAGAAGTATGACGCTTTGTAGTTGTTGAGGTACAGCCAGGGGGCGAATTAGTCAGAACTGTCGGCTGACCGGGCTGTGGAGTTCCCGTGCGGCATGGGAATATCGGCGCGTGACTCACCCTGTTTCCGTCCCCGGCGCCGACGCGCCGAATTCGTCATGGCCGCAGGTCCTGGACCGGTTGACGGCCAGTCTTGAACTCATCCCGGGGCAGGCGAGATGGGCGATGGACCAGATCATGACCGGGGTCGCGACGCCCGCTCAGATCGCCGCTTTCGGCGTGTCGATGAAGATGAAGCGCCCGACGCCCGCCGAGGTGCGTGAGTTGGCCGACACGATGCTGCAATACGCGCGCATGGTGCCCACTGATGTCATCGGCACCGACACCGTCGACATCGTCGGAACCGGCGGCGACCGCGCCAACACCGTCAACCTCTCGACGATGGCGGCGATCGTCGTCGCCGCAGCAGGCGTGCCGGTGGTCAAGCACGGCAACCGCGCGGCCTCGTCGAAAAGCGGCGGCGCCGACATGCTCGAGGCGCTCGGCGTGCGTATCGACCTGGGTCCCGACGAGGTGGCCCGCAGTGTGCAAGAGGTCGGCATCGGGTTCTGCTTCGCGCCGGTGTTTCACCCGTCCTACAAGTTCGCCGGGCCGCCGCGCCGCGAGATCGGCACGCCTACGGTGTTCAATCTGCTTGGGCCGCTGACCAATCCGGCCAGTCCGCGCGCGGGACTGATCGGCTGCGCCTTCGGTGATCTGGCCGAGGTGATGGCCGGGGTGTTCGCCGCGCGGCGAAGCAGTGTGCTCGTGGTGCACGGCGACGACGGTCTCGACGAGCTGACCACGACGACCACCAGCACTATCTGGCGGGTGCAGGCCGGCACCATCGACAAACTCACCTTCGATCCGCTGGGATTCGGTTTCGCGCGGGCCCGCATCGAGGAATTGGTCGGCGGGGAGGCTGAGGAGAACGCACAGTCGGCGCGCGAGGTGCTGGGCGGCGCGCAGGGACCCGTGCGGGACGCGGTCATTCTCAACGCGGCCGGCGCCCTGGTCGCCCACGGCGGACTATCCAGCCACGCCGAATGGTTGCCGTGCTGGGAGGACGGCCTGGCCCGTGCCGCCGAGGCGATCGACTCCGGGGCGGCCGAGCAGCTCTTGGCGCGATGGGTGCGGTTCACCCAAGGACTCTGAGCTGAGTTGTCCGGCCGCGAGCCGAGCGGATCGGGCACTCGCAGACCACTGTGCCCAGGGGCCCGCTGACCGCAGTGGTGAGGCCAAACCTGTTGTGGCCGAGACCATTCGGACTCCCGGTGCGGCCAGCCAGCGGGCGATCAGGGAAGCCTCTTCGACGAGCGCCCCGCCCAGCGGCGCGGGTCTGGGCAGGATCGTTTGTGCGCACGCCTGCAGGGCTTCGACGACGGGCATCGGTGGGACGCGACGGGGTGCGACGCCGGCTGCCGCGAGCTGTCCGTGTCTCACGACCGCGAGTTGCCAGCCGCCCGCGCCGTCCGGTGCGGCGGCCACCAGCTCCTCGAGCGCGGCCAGCGCCCCCAGGCGCTGACCGCGCCACAGCACGTCGACGGCTGCGGCGATGTGATCGCGCAGCCGCGCCGCGCTTTCATAGCGGGCGCGTCCGGCCAGCTCACTCACCTGCTCGACGGCAGCGCCGAGCGCACTGTTGTCCAGTCCGGCGATCAGTGCGGCTGCCCGACGCGGGGCGTCCGCGTAGGCGGGCGCGGTGATGCCGCGCGGCGCCGGGCAGGGGGATACCTCGCGTTCGGGGCAGGCCGGGCCGTGCTCGGCACCGCGCCCGATGCGGGCCGTACAGGTGCGGACCCCGGTGAACCGGGCCACCAGGTCAGCGGTGTCGGCGGCGTCGGCCCGCGACCGGAACGGGCCGATCGCACGGTCATGGCGCGGCTCGCGGACGATCGAGAGCCGGGGGAACGCCTCGTCGGTCAGCACCACCCACCACCAGCGGTGCGGGAAGCGCGAGCGGCGGTTGTACGGCGGGGCGTGGGCGGCCAGCAGTCGCAGTTCGCGCACCCCGGCCTCCAGCGGGTGCGCACATTCGACGTGGTCGACCGTGGTGGCCAGGCCGACCATCTCCTTCATCCGCCCGCGCGGGTCGGCGCCGGTGAAGTACTGGCCGACCCGGCGGCGCAGATCGGTGGCGGTGCCGATGTAGAGCACCTCGCCGGTCGGCCCGCGAAACAGGTACACCCCGGGCCGGTGCGGCAGGTTGCGGGCCAGAACCCGTTTGCCGCGTTGGGCATTGGAGATGTTGGGCAGGTACCCGCGCAGGTCGGTGTAGGTGTGCACGCCCTGATTGCCGACCCGTTCGATCAGTGCGTGCAGCACGTCGACGGTGGCGCGGGCGTCATCCAGGGCCCGGTGGGTCGGCTGGGTGGCAGAGCCGACGAGTGCGGCCAGTGTGGCCAGCCGCACGCTGGGCGCCTCCTCGCGGGTGAGCACCCGGCGGGCCAGCTTCACCGTGCACAGCACCGGCGGGCGCGGCCAGGAGATGCCGCACTGCTCGGCGGCAGAGCGCAGGAAGCCGATGTCGAAGCCGGCGTTGTGCGCGACGAGCACGGCGCCGCGGGCGAATTCGAGGAACATCGGCAGCACCGCGGCGATGGTGGGCGCATCGTGCACCATCGCGGTGGTGATCCCGGTCAGCCGGACGATCTGCGGCGGGATGGACCGCTGCGGGTCTACCAGGGTGGCGAATTCGCCGAGCACCTCGCCGCCGCGGACCTTCACCGCGCCGATCTCGGTGATCGCGTCGCGTGACCCGTCGGCCGAGGCGGTGGCACGCCCGCCGGTGGTCTCCAGGTCGACGACCACGAAGGTGGTTTCCCGCAGCGAGATATCGGCGGCCGGGTCGACGTCGGCGAAGCTCAGCTGCACGTCAGTCGGTGAGCTCGCCACAGCAAGTCACGGTAGGCAGCCCCACCGACAGGACGGCGGCAACGCGCCGACTTGTCGGTGGCTGGCGTTAGCGTGCGGCCAACACGAGGAAAGGGAGTCCCGCGATGGGAACAGACTCGACCGAACCGGTCGTCATCGACTGCGACGACTGTGCAGTGCGCGGGCCGGGCTGTCGCGACTGCGTGGTGAGCGTGCTGCTCGGTGTGCCCGAGACTTTGCTGGAGGACGAGCGGGCTGCGCTGGAAGTGCTCGCAGAAGCCGGTCTTGCGCCGCGCTTGAAGCTGGTGCCGATCCACCGCCACGGGGGTTCCGGGCTGGCGAGTTAGTGGCCTGATAGGTTGGTTGGCAGGGTGTGGCCGGTGTGGCCGATGAGGCTGAGAGTCTCTTGAGAAGTGGCTCCCCGGTTGGACAACGCCGATGCCATTTCGTAACCTGATCGAGACCTAAGGCACTCGATGCAAAAACATCGACGGCACTTAAAGGAACGCAATTTTGAGCTTTGACCGCAGGTACCTGGCTAAACGCGTTTTCAAACGCTCGCTGGTAGGTGGTATCGCGGGGCTCATCCTGTTCTCCGGCGTTATCTCCGGATCGGTGCACGCCGACCCCGCCGAAGACGGTGTGGCCAAGCTGAACGAACTGTCACGACAGGCAGAACAGCTCACCGAGTCGATGCATTCCGCCCAGCTCGATCTCGACACGAAGCTGCAGGCCAAGACCGTTGCGGAGAAGAAGCACACCGACGACCTCGCCGCGGCGGACGTGGCCAAAGCCCAGCTGGCGACCTACCAGCAGAAGGTCGACAAATTTGCTGTCGCGGTCTACATGGGTGGCAGCACGGACGGCCTGAGCGCCATCCTGACCGCCGAGTCGCCGCAGGGCCTGATCGACAAGTTGACCGTTCAGCGCGCGATGGCCACCGAGATGTCCGCCCAGATGGAGAGCTACCGCCGGGCCAACGACGAACTTCGCCAGGCCGAGGCCGCCTCGGCGAAGTCGGCAGCTGACGCCAAGACGGCCGCCGAGCAGGCGGCGGCAGTGCGCGCCGACCTGCAACGCAAGCAGTCTCAGCTGCAGATCCAGATCGCGGCGGTGAAGTCGCGCTACCAGACCCTGACCCCGGATCAGCGCACGGCGCTGGCCGCCCCCGGACCGCCTCCGCCCGCCGAGATCCTGGCCGCGCCGGCGCCCGAAGGACTGCCGCCGCTGGTCGATGCGCCGCCGCCGGATGCGTTGCCCCCGGGTATGCCGCCGCCGGATGCGCCGCCGCCGGACGCCGCCCAGGTCATCCCGATGGCCGCGGTCCCCGGTCCTGGTAGCGATCAGGGTGCTGTGGCCGTGCAGGCCGCGCTCACCCGGATCGGCGATCCCTACGTCTGGGGTGGCTCGGGTCCCAACCAGTTCGACTGCTCCGGCCTGGTCATGTGGGCCTTCCAGCAGGCCGGCATCTTCCTTCCACACTCCAGCCAGGCCCTCGCCCACGGTGGCCAGCCGATCTCGATGGACCAGATTCAGCCCGGTGACGTCGTCAACTACTACTCCGACGCCTCGCACTCGGCGATCTACATCGGCGACGGGATGATGGTGCACGCCTCGACGTTCGGCCGGCCGGTGATGATCTCCCCGGTCAACAACGCCCCGATCTACAACGTCCGTCGCTACTGACCGGCCGCGGTGGCGGGCTGTTCTCACGGTTACGTTGGTCGCCCAACTGCTCGTGGCGTCGGCGCTGATCGCGACGCCGTCGGCCGCTCCGCCGCTGCAACGGCCCGAAGCGATCCCCGCGCCGGCCCCCCTGGTGGTCGGCGACGGCCGTACCGTGCGGCTGATCAGCCTGGGCGGCACCCCCACCGACGGGCTGCTCACCCGGATCGCCGGGGACATCGGCGACGCCGTCGTCGCCGTCGAAAAGTTCTGGGGCACCGACTGGGACCGCGAGATCGTCGTGATCGCCACCGACTCGCAGGCACAGTTCGTCGAGCAGGCCGGCCTCGCGCCGAACGGACAATGGCAGGACATCGCCGCGGTATCGGTCGCCGACCACGTCGACTTCGAACACCATCGCGCCAGCGGACAGCGGATGGTGTTCGCCCCCGGCGCGGCCGACATGAGCGAGGTGTCGCTGCGAATCGTGTTGACCCATGAGCTGTTTCACCTCGCCGCCCGCGCCGACACCGCTCTTGACGCGCCGCGCTGGCTGGTCGAGGGGGTGGCCGATTTCGTTGCGCGACCGCCGCAGCCGCTGCCCCCGGATGCCGCGGCGAACACCGCGCTGCCCGACGACGCCGACCTCGACGTGGCCGGACCGCAGCGCGTACGCGGCTACGACCGCGCCTGGTGGTTCACCCGGTTCGTCGCCGACACCTACGGCGTCGACGCGTTGCGCCGGCTCTACCTCGACGCCTGCGGGCCCGGACACGGCGACTTCGCGACCGCGGTGCAGCGCGCACTCGGCACCGACACCGCTGCGCTACGCGCCCGCTGGGCGCGCTGGCTGACCGGCTAGCGTAGGTAAGCGATGACGCGGATCCTGCTGGTCACCAATGACTTTCCGCCCCGCCGTGGCGGCATCCAGTCCTATCTCGAACAGTTCGTCAACCGGCTCGCCGACACCGGCGAACACCAGCTCACCGTCTACGCCCCGAAGTGGAAGGGTGCCTCGGCGTACGACCGGGCCGCCGGATACCGCATCGTGCGCCATCCCGGCACGCTGATGCTGCCCGAGCCGGGGGTGGACCGCCGGATGCGCGCCCTGATCGCCGAGCACGGCATCGAGACGGTGTGGTTCGGTGCGGCCGCTCCACTGGCGCTGCTGGCCAACCGGGCCCGCGGTGCCGGTGCGCGCCGGGTGCTGGCCAGCACCCACGGCCACGAGGTCGGCTGGTCGATGCTGCCGGTCGCCCGCTCGGCGCTCCGACGCATCGGCACGGACACCGACGTCGTGACGTACATCAGCCACTACACCCGGGGCCGGATCGCCTCCGCGTTCGGCCCGGCGGCCGCGCTGGAACACCTGCCGCCGGGCGTCGACTCCGACCGGTTCCGGCCGGACCCGGTGGCCAGGGCCGAACTGCGTGGCCGTCATGGCCTTGGCGAGCGGCCGACGGTCCTCTGCCTGTCCCGGCTGGTGCCGCGCAAGGGACAGGACATGCTCATCAAGGCGCTGCCGGAGATCCGCCGCCGAATCGACGGTGCGGTCCTGGTGATCGTCGGCGGTGGCCCGTACGCCGAGGACCTGCACACGCTGGCCGACACCGTTGGGGTCGAAAAGAACGTCGTGTTCACCGGGGCGGTTCCCGGCGCCGAATTGCCGGGCTACTACGCGATGGCCGACGTCTTTGCGATGCCTTGTCGCACAAGGGGTTCCGGCCTGGACGTGGAAGGCCTCGGGATCGTGTTCCTGGAGGCGTCGGCCACCGGGGTGCCGGTGGTCGCCGGTGACTCGGGCGGCGCCCCCGAGGCGGTCGTCGATGGCGAGACCGGACGGGTCGTCGACGGGCGTTCGGTCGAGCAGATCGCCGACGCGGTCTCGGGCATCCTTGCTGACTCGACGCTGGCCGCGCGGATGGGAGAGGCGGGCCGACGGTGGGTGCAGACCGACTGGAGCTGGTCCGCCCACACCGCAAGGCTTTCCGAACTCCTGCGTGCGGCCGATCACACCGTGTGACGATGTGCCGATGAGCCTGTCCCGGATCGCCGCACTCGGCGGTGTCCTGGCCGCCGCGCACAGCAACTACGAGCTGCCGCCTTACCCCGATCAAGCGGCGGGTTTCGTGGCCGGCCTGATCTGACGGGTACCCTCGCCGGGGTGCTCGCAAGCCCTGACCTCGACCTTCGCACCGGTGTACCCCGGTCGGTCGGCGGCCGGCTGGACTCACTGACCGGACTGCGCGCGCTGGCGGCGCTGCTGGTGGTCGGCACCCACGCCGCGTTCGCGACCGGCACGCTCGCCCACGGCTACATCGGCCTGGTCTGGGCGCGGATGGAGATCGGGGTATCGATCTTCTTCGCATTGTCCGGCTTCCTGCTGTTCCGCCCATGGGTCGTCGCGGCGGCCGGCGCGACCGCGGCGCCGTCGGCACGGGCCTATGCCCGGCGCAGACTGCGCCGCATCATGCCCGCCTACGTGGTGACCGTCCTGTTGGCCTACGGTGTCTACTCCTTCTATTCGACCGGCCCCAACCCCGGTCAGAGTTGGTCGGGGCTGATCCGGCACCTCACACTGACCCAGATCTACACCGACAACTATCTGCTCACCTACCTGCACCGCGGCCTGTCGCAGACGTGGAGCCTGGCGGTCGAGGCAGCGTTCTACGCGGTGCTGCCGTTGCTGGCCCACCTGCTGCTGGTGGTGCTGTGCGGTGATCGGTGGCGGCCGGCGAGACTGCTGGCCGCCCTGGCGGGCCTGGCCGCGATCAGTCCGGTGTGGCTGATCGTCGTCAACGCAGGCGACTGGCTGCCGAATTCGGCCGGGATGTGGCTGCCCGCGCAGCTGGCCGCGTTCGCCGGCGGCATGGCGGTGGCTGTGCTGCACGTCCTGGGAGTGCGCTGGCGCGCCGGCCTTCTGGTGCCCGCCGCCGTTGCGCTCTATCTGGTGGTGTCCACCCCGCTCGCCGGCGCGATCACGATGGGTCCGGTACCGCTGTGGCAGCCGGTGGCCAAGGCGCTGCTGTATGCCGTGATCGCGACGCTTGTCGTGGCGGCGCCGACGCTGGGCGGACGCGGGATGTTCGACCGGCTGCTGAGCAGCAGGCCGATGGTGTGGCTGGGTGCGATCTCCTACGAAATCTTCCTGCTGCACGTGCTGGTGATGGCCGTCGTGCTGGGAGCGGTACTGGGCTGGCCGTTGTTCACCGGGTCGCTGACGGGCTTGTACGTTCTGACTCTGGGCGTCACGATTCCCTTGGCCTGGCTGTTGCACAGGCTCACCAGCGCGAGGGAGCGGACATGGCCGGCACATTCGAAGGCAAGACCGCGGTCGTCACCGGAGCCAGCCGTGGGATCGGGCTGGCAGTAGCGCAGCGCCTGATCGAGGGCGGCGCCCGCGTCGTCCTCACGGCGCGCACCCAGCAGACCCTCGACGAGGCCGTCGGGACCCTCGGCGGCCCCGCACACGCGGTCGGGTTGGCAGGGTCCGCCGACGACCCCGGGCACCAGGCCGCGGTGGTCGACTGCGCGATCGACGCCTTCGGCAGCCTCGACCTGCTCGTCAACAACACCGGAGGCAATTACTGCCACGGGCCCTTGGTGGACACCGACCTCGCCGACGCCAGGAAGACCGTTGACGTGAACTGCATCGCCGCGCTGTCTTGGGTGCAGCACGCGCACCGGGCCTGGATGGGCGAGCATGGCGGCGCCGTCGTGAACGTGTCCTCGGTGGCCGGCATCCGGCCGGCCCCCGACATCGGGTTCTACGGCGCCACCAAGGTGATGCTCACGTACCTGACCCAGCAGCTGGCCGCCGAGCTCGGCCCGGGCGTCCGCGTCAATGCCGTCGCACCCGCCACCGTCAAGACCCGGTTCGCCGCCTCACTCTACGAAGGCCGTGAGGGGGAGGTGGCCGCCACTTACCCGCTCAAAAGGCTTGGCGTTCCTGACGATATCGGTGCAGCGGTGGCATTCCTGCTGTCCGACGACGCGTCCTGGATCACCGGCCAGTTGCTGGTCGTGGACGGTGGCATCACGCTGCTGGGCGCCGACTGGCCGGCCTAGCGGCTACTTGGAGTAGATCGCCTCGATCTCGCCGGCGAACTTCTGCGCCACCACATTGCGCTTCACCTTCAGCGTCGGTGTCAGCTCACCCGTCGCTTCCGTGAAATCAGCCGGCAGGATCCGGAACTTGCGGATCGACTCCGCATGTGACACATGCTGATTGGCGTCCTTGATCGCCAATTCGATCTCGGCGACCAGGTCGGGATCCTCCCGCAGCTCCTCGACCGATGCGCCGGTGGCCTTGCCGTGGTGGGACTTCCACACGTCGAACGCCTCGGGGTCGATGGCGATCAACGCGCCGATGAACGGCTGGTTGTCGCCGACGGCCATCGCCTGGCTGATCAGCGGATGTGCCCGCAACGCATCCTCGAGTACGGCGGGGGCGACGTTCTTGCCGCCCGCGGTCACGATGATCTCCTTCTTGCGGCCGGTGATCGACAGGAAGCCGTCGGCGTCGACGCTGGCCAGATCGCCGGTGTGGAACCAGCCGTCGATGATCGCCTCGGCGGTGGCCTTTTCGTTGCGCCAGTAGCCGTCGAACACCACACCGCCCTTGACCAGCAACTCGCCGTCCGCGGCGATCTTCATGCTGTTACCCGGCACCAGCTTGCCCACCGTGCCCACCTTGAGCTCGCCGATCCGGTTCACCGTGATCGCCGCACTGGTCTCGGTCAGTCCGTAGCCCTCATATATCGACAATCCGACGCCGCGGTAGAAGTGGCCCAGCCGCTTGCCCAGCGGCGCACCGCCGGAGATCGCGGCGTGGCAGTCGCCACCGAGTGCGGCGCGCAGTTTGCCGTAGACCAGCCGGTCGAACACCGCGTGGCCCGCCTTGAGGAGCAGGTTCGGTGACCCGGTTTCCAACGCCTCGCTGTAGGCGATCGCCGTCTTGGCGGCCAGCTCGAAGATCCGGCCCTTGCCGCTGTCGCTGGCGTTCAATTCCGCTGTGTTGTAGACCTTTTCGAACACCCGGGGCACCGACACCACAATCGTCGGCTTGAACACCTGCAGCATCGGCACCAGATTCTTGATATCGCTGGTGTAGCCGAGGGTGACCTTGTTGGCGAACGCCGTCATCGACAGGGCGCGGGCCAGTACGTGGGCCAACGGCAGAAAGACCAGGAGGCGTTCGTTCTGGCGCAGCAGCGTCGGGAAACACGTTGTGGCGCCACGGGTTTCGGACAGCAGATTGGCGTGGGTCAGCGCGACGCCCTTGGGCCGGCCGGTGGTGCCCGAGGTGTAGATCAGCGTCGCCGGGTCGCTCGAGCGCAGCTGTTCCAGGCGCCGGTCCAGTTCCGCGGAATCGGTGCCGCCGAGTTCGCCGATCGACTCGATGCGCAGGGTCTTGCGCAGGGCCGGTAGCGTGTTGCGCAACTCGGCGACCATCTGGGCGTGCGCCTCGGTCTCGGTGAACGCCAGCACGGCGCCGGAGTCCTCCAGCACCCACTGGACCTGCTCGGCCGACGACGTCTCGTAGATGGGGACGGTGACCCCGCCGATCGACAGGATCGCGTAATCGAGGATGACCCACTCATATCGGGTCGCCGACAGGATCGCCACCCGGTCACCGGGCTGCACGCCCTCGGCGATCAATCCCAGGGCCGCCGAGCGGATCTGGGCGGCCACCTCCGCGCAGGTCACGTCGGTCCAGGCGCCCTCGACCAGTCGCTGCAGGATCACGTAGTTCGGATCGGTGCGTTCGTGCTCATAGACCGGGCTGGCCACAGTGTCGTGTTCACCGATGGTGAACGACGCCGGAACGCTGTATTCACGCATGCCGACCAGCCTAGTCAACGGGTGGCGGCGGCCGGACGGGCCCGATATGTGAAGCTTGTGCCCATGAACAGCATCCAGGTCGCCGACGAGACGTTCATCGCGGCCGATCCGGCGGCGGTCGGGCGTGCGGTCGCCGACCGGGCGAGCTGGCGGCGATGGTGGCCGGATCTGCGGCTCGAGGTCGTCGAGGACCGGGCCGACAAGGGTGTGCGCTGGACGTTGACCGGTCCGTTGACCGGCACGATGGAAATCTGGCTGGAGCCGGTGCTCGACGGTGTGCTCCTGCACTACTTTCTGCACGCCGAGCCGTCCGGTGTCGCGGCCTGGCAGTTGGCCAAGATGAACTTGCCCAAGCTGAACCATCAGCGTCGGGTAGCGGGAAAACGGATGGCGTTCGAGGTGAAATCCACACTGGAGGCGGGGCGACCGGTGGGGGTTGCACCCGGGCACTGATATCGGGTCACACGTGTGACGGGGAGGGTACCGTTTGTGGCCGAGGGAGCGCGACCTGTCGGGTCGGGCAGCGTAAAGCGACGGGAATTGGCAACAGTGGCTGACAAGACGGCGCAGACCATCTACATCGACGCGGATCCTCGCACTGTGATGGACGCCATCGCCGATATCGGGGCGTACCCGCAGTGGGTCTCGGAATACAAGGAGACCGAGGTTCTCGATTCCGACGAACAGGGTTACCCGCTGACCGCCCGGCTGGTTCTGGATGCCGCAGTGTTAAAGGACACCATGGTGCTGTCCTACGACTGGCCCGCCGACCGCAAGTCGGTGCGCTGGTCGCTGGTCTCGAGCTCGCTGCTGAGGGCGCTCGATGGCGCATATACGTTGACTCCCAAGGGTTCTGGAACCGATGTCACTTACGAGCTTTCGGTTGACCTGGTCATCCCGATGATCGGGCTGCTCAAGCGCAAAGCCGAGCGACGACTCACGGACACCGCGCTCAAGGACCTGAAGAAATGGGTCGAGGGCTGAGTGACCCCCGATGCCGCCCCCGCCGATGCGGGCCTGACTGACCAGGCCCGGATCAGTTTCTTCGTCGGCAAGGGTGGCGTGGGCAAGTCGACGCTGGCGGCCGCGACGGCGGTGCGGGCGGCGCTGGCCGGTGAACGGGTGCTGGCCGTGTCCACCGACCAGGCCCACTCGCTGGGCGATGTGCTCGGTGTAGCGGTACCGCCGACCGGTGGACGCGAGCCGGTGCGAATTCTCACCGAGGAGGGCACCGACGCCGTCGGTGGCGGACACCTCGACGCCCTGGCCCTGGACACCCTGGCGCTGCTGGAGGGCAGGTGGCGGGCGATCGCGCCGGTGCTGGCCGACCGGTTCCCCAACTCTGATCTCAAAGATGTTGCCCCGGAAGAACTTTCCGCGCTGCCCGGTGTTCAGGAGGTGCTCGGCCTCGCCGAGGTGGCCGCGCTGGCGGATTCGGGCCGGTGGGACTACGTCGTCGTCGACTGTGCCTCGACCGCCGACGCGATGCGGATGCTGACACTGCCGGCGACGTTCGCGATGTACCTCGAGCGGGCCTGGCCCCGGCATCGCCGGCTGAGCGCGGCGATCGACAGCGCGCACAGTGCGGTCACCGTCGCGGTGATCGAGGGAATCGCCGGCGGCGTCGAGGGGCTGTCCGCACTGCTCACCGACGGCCAGCGGGTCAGCGCCCATCTGGTGCTCACCGCCGAACGGGTGGTGGCCGCCGAGGCGGTGCGCACGCTGGGCTCGCTGGTGCTGATGGGCGTGCGGGTTGCCGAGCTATTGGTCAATCAGATTCTGGTCCAAGATGATTCGTATGAGTACCGCAACCTTCCCGAGCATCCCGCCTTCGACTGGTACTCGGAGCGGATCGTCGAACAGCAGGCGGTGCTCGATGAGCTGACCACCGCGATCGGCGATGTCCAACTGGTCCTGGCTCCGCACCTGGCGGGCGAGCCGATCGGGGCCAAGGCGCTGGGCCAGCTGCTCGACAGCGCGCGCAGGCGCGACGGCTCACCGCCGCCGGGGCCGCTGAAACCGGTGGTGGACCGCGAATCCGGCTCGGGAGTCGATGCGATCTACCGCATGCGGTTAGAGTTGCCGCAAATCGATCCGGGGACGCTGACGCTGGGCCGGGTCGATGACGACTTGATCATCGGCGCGGCAGGAATGCGGCGCCGCGTGCGACTGGCGTCGGTCCTGCGGCGGTGCATCGTGGTGGATGCGGCACTGCGCGGCACCGAGCTGACCGTGCGCTTTAGACCCAACCCGGAGGTGTGGCCCGCGTGACCGGACCGCATCCCGACCTGGGTCCCGAACTTCGCGCGCTGGCCCAGGCGATCCTGGACCGGCTCGACCCCGCCGTCCGCGCCGGCGTCGCGATGACGGCGGGCAGCCCGCAGGGCAAATGCCAGCAGGTGTGGTGCCCGGTGTGTGCGCTGGCCGCACTGGTCAACGGTGAGCAGCACCCGCTGCTGACCGTCGTTGCCGAGCACAGCGTGGCCCTGGTGACGATGCTGCGGGCGATGATCGACGAGGACGGCCCAGCCGAGCCGGGGCCGGACGGAGCACCGCCTGATGAGCCCGGTCCCGATTCGCCCGATCCCGGGCCGGCCCGCTACCAACACATCCCGGTGAGCGTCGAGGAGTGACGCGAGCTGTGGTCGGTGTCCGCAGGGCTGGGTAGAGTTAGCCCAAAGCGCGTGACCGATCGGAGGCCCCATGTGGTACTGGCTGTTCAAGTACATCTTCATGGGACCCCTGTTGGCTTTGCTCGGTAGGCCGAAAGTCGAAGGGCTGGAATACGTTCCGAATTCCGGGCCGGTCATCCTGGCCAGTAATCACCTGGCGGTGGCGGACAGTTTCTATCTGCCGCTGGTGGTGAGCCGCCGGATCACGTTCCTGGCCAAGTCCGAATATTTCACCGGTACCGGTGTGAAGGGCTGGTTCACCCGGTGGTTCTACACGGCCGCCGGCCAGGTGCCGATCGACCGCACCGACGCCGACGCCGCCGAGGCGGCGCTGAACACCGCCGAGCGACTGCTGAAGAAGGGCAAGCTGCTCGGCATGTACCCGGAGGGCACCCGCTCACCGGACGGCCGGCTCTACAAGGGCAAGACCGGGCTGGCCCGCCTCGCCCTGCAAACCCAGGTTCCGGTGATTCCGGTCGCCATGATCGGAACTGACGTCGTGAACCCTCCTGGCTCGAAGATGTGGCGCTTCGGCCGGGTGACGGTGCGCTTCGGCAAGCCGATGGATTTCTCCCGATTCGACGGCCTGGCGGGCAACCGGTTCATCGAGCGAGCCGTCATCGACGAGGTCATGTACGAACTGATGGAGCTGTCCGGCCAGGAGTACGTCGACATCTACGCCGCGACGCTGAAGAACAACGACCCCGAAAAACCTAAGCCGGGTGAACCAGGTCAGCCACCGGCGCGGATCCCGGAGAGCGCCGCGGGCTAGTGCGGTCCGCCACCACGGTCAGCCCCGCGACCACGATCACCGCGAGCGCCCACCACACGTAGGACATCCCCAGGAGCTGGCGCCACCAGGACGCCGTCTCCTCGTGATGCTTGGGTAACAGCTCCAGCGGAATCCACATCATCAGCACCACCCCGACGGCGGTGACGAGACCCAGGGCGAGATTGCGGCTGCGGTAGGCGATCACCGCACCGGTGATGACCGTCGGCAGCGCCCATACCCAGTGGTGTGACCACGACACCGGCGAGACCACCAGCCCGAACAGGGCCACGCACATCAGCGCCAGCGTCGGCTCGTCTGCGGCCAGTACCCGGCGGACCGCCCAGATCGTCAGGGCCAGCACGGCGAAGCAGGCCAGCGTCCACAGAATGAAGTGGGTGGTCTTGTCCAGGCCCAGCCGGGCCAGGGCGCCCGCGATGTTCTGGTTGGTGTTCAGCGCCGCGCTGCCGATGCGGTCGGTGTGCCGGATGGTCGTGGTCCAGTACTCCACCGAATCGCGCCAGGCCAGCGCACAACCCAGCAGGCTGGCCGCGACGAATGTGCCGAGTGCGGTCAAGGCCGCCCTGCCGTCGCGGCGCAGGACGAAGTAGAGCAGGAACACCGCGGGAGTCAGCTTCAGCGCGATCGCGATGCCCAGCAGCATCCCGCGGGGCCAGGGCGTGCGCCGCGGTAGGCAGTCGGCGATCACCAGCGTCATCAGCACGACGTTGATCTGCCCGAAGTCGAAGTTGGCGTCGATGGGCTCGAGGTACATCACCGCCAGTGCCACGATGCCCGCGGCAAGCCAGGCCCGCCGCAACCACGCCGGCTCCTTGGTGACCGTCGAGGCCGGCCACACCGCCAGGCGGGTCAGCACGATCCAGGTGGACAGGAGCACCAGCGCCAGCGTGATCACGGTGATCGTCACGCTGGCCACCGGGAATGGCATCCAGGCGAATGGGCTGAACAGGATCGCCGACAACGGGGGATAGGTGAACGGCAGATCCAGCCCGATCAGGGTGTGGAAGGTGGCGTCGCCCGCGTACAGCGACCGGCCGTCCAGCCAGGCCTGCCCGCCCATGCGGTAGACCTCGATGTCGATCCGGTAGGGGATCTTGCCGAACAGTAACCATCCTGCGTTGACCAGCAGCGCGACGATGGTGACCTGTGTCACGCGCCATCCCGCGGTCAGCCAGGGCCGCGCCGCCACACTGCCCAGCTCGGGCAACCGCCGCATCCTCATGTCGCCATCAGACTATCGGTGCGTTGCGACGCGCCGGGCCTTATCCCGGCCGTGCCGCCCCCCATCAGTGGTTATCCGGCGTATCTTCGGTCCCCGTGAACTTCGGACTGCACTTCGACGTCGTCGCCCCGGGGCGCGTACCGCTGATGTGGTGTCTGATCGCGTTCATCCTCACGTTCTTCGTGACCCGGACGATCGTGCGCTACATCCGTCACAACGCCGGCAACGATGCTCCCCGCAAGTGGTGGCAGCCACGCAACATCTCCGGTAGCGGTGGACTGCACATCCATCACGTCGTGATCGGCGTCGTCCTGGTGATGATCTCCGGGGTCAGCATGGTGACGCTGGCCACCGAGGGCGGAGTCGGTGAATTCACCGCAGCGGCAATCATTTTCGGGATCGGCGCCGCCCTGGTTCTGGATGAGTTCGCGCTCATCCTGCACCTGCAGGATGTGTACTGGGCCGAGGACGGCCGCACCTCGGTGGACGCGGTGTTCGCCGCGATTGCCGTCGCGGGCCTGCTGGTCATGGGATTCAACCCGTTGTCGTTCTTCGAGATCGGGATCTGGCGCGCGGACAACTCGGTCGGGGCACGCGCGGCCGTCGTCGGCCTTGCTGCGATGACCCTGGCACTGGCGGTGGTCGTGCTGCTCAAGGGCAAGGTCTGGACCGGCCTGGTCGGCATGTTCATCACCCCACTGCTGTTCATCGGCGCGATCCGGCTGTCCCGGCCGCACGCGCCGTGGGCGCGCTGGCACTACCAGGACAAGCCCAAGAAGATGCACAAAGCCCTAGAGCGGGAGCGCTATATGCGTAGGCCGGTGGTCCAGGCGAAGCTGTGGCTGCAGCACATCATCGCCGGCGAGCCCACCTTCCCGGCCGATGCCGAAGTCGACGCCGAGCTGGACAGGGAGATCCACGCCGCGCCGCCGCCACAGCCCGTCGACGCGACGGGATAGGGTGTGCGCCAGTGCGGTACTTCTACGACACCGAGTTCATCGATAACGGCCGGATCATCGACCTGATCTCGATCGGGTTGGTGGCCGAGGACGGGCGCGAGTTTTACGCGATCTCCACCGAATTCGACCCGGAGTCCGCCGGCAAGTGGGTGCGCAACAACGTGCTGCCGAAACTGCCGAGCCCGTCGTCGAAGCTGTGGCGGTCGCGCCGCCAGATCCGGGAGGGGCTGGAGGAGTTCTTCGACATCGACGGTGACGAACCGATCGAGCTGTGGGCCTGGGTGGCCGCCTACGACCATGTCGCGCTGTGCCAGCTGTGGGGGCCGATGACCAGCCTGCCTCCGCAGATCCCGCGGTTCACCCGCGAGCTGCGCCAATTCTGGGAGGACCGCGGCTGCCCCCGGATGCCACCCCGGCCGCACGACACCCACGATGCGCTCGTCGACGCCCGCCACAACCTGCGGCGCTATGTGCTGATGACCACCGGAGTCGACGTCGGCGCTGCCGCTGCTCAGCGGTAGCCCCCCTATCGCGCAGCGTTAAATGGGGGTGCGTGGCCCGGTTACCATGGTCGGGTGAACTGGACCGTTGACGTACCCATCGAACAGCTGCCGTCGCTGCCGCCGCTGCCCGCTGATCTGCGCGGACGGCTCGATGCCGCGCTGAGCAAGCCGGCCGCTCAGCAGCCCAGCTGGGACGCCGGGCAGGCGCAGGCGATGCGGACGGTTCTGGAGAGCGTGCCGCCGGTCACGGTGCCCTCCGAGATCGAGAAGCTGTCCGCCCAGCTGGCCGCCGTGGCCCGCGGCGAGGCTTTCCTGCTGCAGGGCGGCGACTGCGCCGAGACGTTCGCCGACAACACCGAGCCGCACATCCGGGCCAACATCCGCACGCTGCTGCAGATGGCGGTGGTGCTCACCTACGGCGCCAGCCTGCCGGTGGTCAAGGTGGCCCGCATCGCCGGGCAGTATGCCAAGCCGCGCTCGTCGGACACCGATGCGCTGGGGCTGAAGTCCTACCGCGGCGACATGGTCAACGGTTTTGCCCCGGATGCCGCTGTGCGCGAACACGATCCGTCGCGTTTGGTGCGTGCCTACGCGAACGCCAGCGCGGCGATGAATCTGGTTCGCGCCTTGACGTCGTCTGGGCTGGCCTCGCTGCACCTGGTACACGACTGGAACCGGGAGTTCGTTCGGACGTCGCCGGCCGGTGCCCGCTACGAGCAGCTGGCCGGTGAGATCGACCGCGGTCTGAAGTTCATGAGCGCGTGCGGGGTCAACGATCGCAATCTCGACACTGCCGACATCTACGCCAGCCACGAGGCGCTGGTGCTGGACTACGAGCGCGCCATGCTGCGGCTTTCGGAGGAATTCCCGGTCGAAGCGCCCGAGCCGCGGCTCTACGACCTGTCGGCGCACTACGTGTGGATCGGGGAGCGCACCCGCCAACTCGACGGCGCCCACGTCGCCTTCGCCGAGACGATCTCGAACCCGATCGGGGTGAAGATCGGCCCGACCACGTCGCCCGAACTGGCCGTGGAGTATGTCGAGCGGCTCGATCCGCACAACAAGCCCGGCCGGCTCACCTTGGTCAGCCGGATGGGCAACCACAAGGTGCGCGACGTGCTGCCCCCGATCATCGAGAAGGTGCAGGCCTCGGGCCACCAGGTCATCTGGCAGTGCGATCCGATGCACGGCAACACCCACGAGTCGTCCACCGGCTACAAGACCCGGCACTTCGACCGCATCGTCGACGAGGTGCAGGGCTTCTTCGAGGTGCACCGTGCGCTGGGCACGCACCCCGGCGGTATACACGTGGAGATCACCGGCGAGAACGTCACCGAATGTCTCGGTGGGGCGCAGGACATCTCCGACTCCGACCTGGCCGGCCGCTACGAGACGGCCTGCGACCCGCGCCTGAACACCCAGCAGTCACTGGAGCTGGCGTTCCTGGTCGCGGAGATGCTGCGCGACTAGCTCCACCGGCCTGCCGCGGTAACCGATGTACTTGTCGGGCCGGATCACGAATGCGCCCGGTGTGGTCATGCCGTACTGGCGGTGCGCCGAGCGCGTCGGATCACCAAGCGCCCCAGGGTGATCGGCGAATCTCTCGGCGCTGACCACCCGTGCCCTCACCAAGCCGGGGTGGGCTGCTTCGAGTTGTTCGGCGAGCCGGCACAATTCGACTGCCGGCCGGGCATTGTCGTCGAGCCCGGTGAACAGCAGGACGGTGTGATGGGTGCCGCGGAACACGTCGTAGAGGCGTCCCTGCCGGCCGTCGATCAACACATCGGCCTCGCGGGCCCGGTCGCCCGGCGCGGGGGCACCGTGCCAGCCCGATCCGTCCTCGGCGTTGAGTGGGCTGTCCGGATAGTGCAGCCGCAGCTGAGCCAACAAGCCGATGAAGCGCCTGCGGACCCAGTCGCGGGTGAGCACCCGGCCGGCCAGCACGGGCGCCACCCGGCCACGAGCCAAGCGCGCCAACGGGTTCTGTCCGCCGAAGACCGAGAACATCCGGTCGGTGGTCTTGAGAAGTTGCACGCCGATCGGGTGCCGCTCGGCGTTGTAACTGTCCACCAGTGACTCGTCGGCGAGCCCGCGCACCACGAACGCGAGTTTCCAGCCGAGGTTGTAGGCGTCCTGGATGCCGGTGTTCATGCCCTGTGCGCCCGCGGGACTGTGCACGTGGGCGGCGTCGCCGACCAGGAAGATCCGGCCGTCCCGGTAGCGCGGCACCGTGCGGCTGTGCACCCGGTAACGGGTGACCCAGAACTCCTTGACGACGGTCGCGGGGAAGGGGACTCGCTCATCGACCATGGCCTGGAACTCGTCGTGCGTCGGCTCGCTGTACTCGGCGCTCGGGCCGTCGGGTCCGGGCGGGAAATTCCCGAAGATGCGATAGCGGTTGTGCCCCGGCATCGAGAACGCCGCGAAAATACCTGCCGGACTGGGGAACCCGTAGAGCCCGCCGTGCGGGAGCTTCCAGTCGAGTTCGGCGTCGGCCATGATGAACTCGTCGCGGTACGTGTCGCCGGAGAACGGGATCCCACTGGCTTTGCGCACCGCGCTGTGTGCGCCGTCGCATCCGACGAGCCACCGGCAGCGCACCGATTCGGTCGAGCCGTCGCCGTGGCGCAATGTCGCGGTCACGGTGTCGCCGTCCTGGGTGAGGTCGGTGAGTGCGACGTCGCGGTCAACCGTGACCCCGCGGGTGGCCAGGAGATCGGTCAGGATGCGTTCGGTGTCGTGCTGCGAGAGCGTGCGCGGCTCGGGGTAGGCGGTGTGGTTCTGCGGCCCGGTCAGCTGGCCCGCGAAATCGACGTCGACCGTCGTGTCGGCGAAGGTGATGGTCAGCTCGGCCGCCGAGGTACCCGCCGCGATGGCCTGGTCGGCCACGCCGAGGTCGTCGAAGATCTCCAGGGTCCTGGGCTGGACAACGAGGGCGCGCGACGTCGTCGCCGGTTCCGGGGCCCGATCGATGATCCGCGGCGTGACGCCGTGCCGAGTCAGTTCGTTGGCCAGCAGCAATCCGGTCGGACCCGCGCCCACGATCAGGACGTCGAGATCGGGTGCGGTCATGTCCATCACCTCCACAATTCATCATCGGATGAATTCGAGTATCACTACGGGTGTAGTGATTGTCAAGGGTGGATCTGTCTAGATCAGTGCGGTGAGGTTGGTGCCGAGCGTCCAGCCGGCCGCGGCCGCGCCACCCGTGAGCAGCAGCACGATCAGCACCCAGAACACCAGTGAACGCCGGGCGCGCTGGCGTTCCCAGATGAATTCGCCGATGTCGATACCGGCGAATTGGCTTGCCACTTCTGGGTTTTCGTCCTCCGCCGGGGCGGGCTCCCAGTCGTGTGGCTCGCGAACGAGTTGCCGGGTGGGATTCTTGGCGGGTGCCGCCGCGGGCGGGGCGGATTGGGCGGCCCGATAGTCGTCGGTGGGCCGGCTGTGAAAGGCGGTGGCCGCGGCGTGCTGGGCGGAGTTATTCGGGGCCGGCACACGGAATTTCGGGAGCGCCAGCTCGTGGGCGATGGCGTCGAGATCGTCGGCCATCTCCTCGGCGTCGGCGAACCGATCGTCGGCATTGCGGGCGGTGGCGCGGGCGATGAACTCGTCGAACTGGCGTGGCACCCCGCTGATCGCCGTGCTGGGCAGCGGCACATCGTTGTCCATCCGCTGATAGGCCACGGTGAGCGGATTGTCACCGGTGAACGGTGTTGTGCCGGTGATCAATTCGTAGGCCAGGATCCCGACGGCGTAGACATCGCTGCGGGCGTCGGCGGCGCCGCTGCTGACCTGCTCGGGGGACAGGTAGGCCGCGGTGCCCAGGATGACGCTGGTCGAGGTGATACCGGCCTCGGCCACCGCGCGCACCAGGCCGAAGTCGACGAGCTTGACCTCGCCGTCGTCGGAGATCAGGACATTCTCGGGTTTGACGTCGCGGTGTACCAGCCCGGCATGGTGTGCGGTGGCCAGGCCGCCGAGGACCGGCCGCAGCACCGCCGCGGCGGCATGCGGGGGCATCGGACCGCGCTCGCGCAGCAGTTCGCGCAGCGTGCCGCCTTCGACCAGCTCCATGACGAGAAAGGGAGGCTCCCGGCTTGATCCGCCGCCGCCCTGGTCGTAGACGGCGACCAGCCCCGGATCCTTCAACCGGGCCACCGCGCGGGCCTCGCGCTGGAAGCGGGTGAGGAACTGGCTGTCGCCGGCGTAGCGCGCATCCATCACCTTCAGTGCCACCGGGCGGTCCAGACGGACGTCCAGACCGCGGTACACCGTCGACATTCCGCCGGTCGCGATCTTGGTGTCGACGCGGTACCGGCCTTCCAGCAGCACGCCGCTGAGTGGGTCCGACGTCACCGACACATGGTATGTCGCGGCAAAGGAGTTCTAGACTGGGGCGGGTGAGCAGCATTCCTGCCGGTGACGATGTTCTGGATCCCGACGAGCCCGTCTACAACCTTCCCGAAGTCGCCGAGTTGTTGGCAGTCCCGGTGACCAAGGTGCACCAGCAGCTCCGCGACGGCCACCTGATCGCCGTCAAGCGCGGCGGCGTCCCGATGATTCCCAAGGCCTTTCTCACCGCACACGGCGAGGTGGTCAAGAGCCTGCCCGGGCTGCTGGACGTGTTGCGCGACGGCGGCTACAAGGAAACCGAGATCCTGCGCTGGCTGTTCACCGCCGATCCGTCGCTGACGGTGACCCGCGACGGGTCACGGGAGTCGATCAGTAACGCTCGTCCGGTAGATGCGCTGCACGCTCACCAGGCTCGCGAGGTGGTCCGGCGCGCTCAGGCCATGGCTTACTGAGCGAATACCACGCGGCCAGCGCGCAGGCCGTGGCCAGCAGCACGTGGATCCAGGAGTACATGCCGTGCGAGCCGTCCGGCTTGAAGATCACCATGATCCACGTCGAGAACCCGGCGATCAGCGCGATCGCCGCGCGGGACTGGGCCAGGGCGGACATCACCGCGAGCGGCCAGGTGTAGTACCACGGCAGCGCGGCAGGCACGAACAGCACGACCATCAGCATCGCCCAGGCGATGCCCATCAGCGCCTCGCGGTCGTCGTGACGAAACCGCCACCACAGCAGCGGAAGTGACACCGCGATGATGATGATTCCGGCGATGCGGGTGACGTCGAGGACGGCGTAGAAGTTCACCGGCACGAACAGTCCGCCGATGGCGTTGGTGAGGTTGGCGATCGCCGTCGGGATGGTCAGCCAGTTGATGATCTTCACCGAACCGGCCAGCGCGGTCAGCCAGCCCAATCCCACCCCGGCCACCCAGGACAGCACCGCGAACACCGCGACGAAGAGCGCCACCGATGCCGCCGACGCGGTCGTGAAAGCCCTGATCGCACCGAAGTTGCGGGTCTGACGCAGGTGCCGCATCCACACCCACACCATGAACGGCAGCGCCAACACTGCGGTGGCTTTGACCGCGACGGCGACGACGATCAGCGTCGCGCCCGCGGCATGATGGCCGGCGAACGTCAGCGCGATGCCGGCCATCATCAGCCCGACCATCAGCATCTCGTTGTGCACGCCACCCATCAGGTGGATGATCACCAACGGGTTGAGCACGCAAATCCACAGGGCCACCGCGCCGTTCGCGCCGATGTGGCGGGCCACCCGCGGCGCAGCCCAGATCAGCATCGCCAATCCCGGCAGCATGCACAGCCGCAGCAGCATCGTGCCTGCCACCACGTGGTCGCCGACCAGGGTGGTGACGAAGCGGGCCACCAGGATGAACGCCGGTCCGTAGGGCGCGGTGGTGGTCGTCCAGATCGGGCTGACGTTGTCCAGCAACGAGTTCTGGTTCTCCACCGGCCCGACGGCGTACGGGTCGAGGCCGTCGCGCAGCAGTGCGCCCTGCGCCAGATACGAATAGGTGTCGCGGCTGAACAGCGGAACGCTCAGCAGCAGCGGCGCCAACCAGAAGCCGGTGGTCGCGATCATCGTGTAGTCGCTGACGCCCGCATCCTTGTCGACGACCCGTCGGCCCACCCACAGCCACGCCACCAGCATCACCACGACGCCGCCCCACAGCAGCACCGAGGAGACCACCAGCCCGTGGCCGAACCGCAGCCAGGACAGATGCATCGACTCGAGCAGCGGATCGTGTTGGCGGGTGCTCCCGGCGCCCAGCCCGCCGAGCGTGATCAGTACCGCGCCGAGGAAGCCCAGCAGCGCCGGCCGGCCCTCGTCGCCGACGGTGAAAGCCGCCAGCCGCGCGAGGCCGCCCTGGGGCTTGGGGGGAGTAGTGGGAAGAGCTGACATGTCCTAGGCCGAGCGGTTGGCGGCCAATCTGGCGAGCTCGGTCAACCCGGCCTTGGCCGGCGCGTTGATCGGGGCGCTCTCCAGCAGCCCCAGCGCGCGGTTGGTGAGCAGTTCGATGCGGCTTTCGACCGCGGCCAGTGCGCCGACGGACTCGATGACGTCGCACAACTGGCGCACCGCTGCATCGGAGAGCTCGTTACCGACGCCGGTGCGCAGCCGGTCGGCGGCGGCCGGATCAGTTGCCGTGGCCCGCTCGACGGCCTCGGCCAGTAGCACGGTGCGCTTGCCGGAACGCAGATCGTCGCCGGACGGCTTGCCGGTCACGGCGGGATCGCCGAAGACGCCGAGGACGTCGTCGCGAAGCTGGAACGCGACGCCGAGGTCGGTGCCCAGCTCGTAGAAGATGCGCTGAACATCGGGCCGGTCCGCGGCGGCCGCCGCACCCAGCTGCAGCGGGCGCGAAATGGTGTAGGACGCGGTCTTGAACGTGTTGACGTTCATCGCCGACTCGATCGACTCGGCGCCGCTCGATTCGGCGACGATGTCGAGGTACTGGCCGCCGAGCACCTCGGTGCGGATGTCGGACCACACCCGGTGGACGCGACGCTGGCCGTCGATGGGCAGATCCACCCCGGCGACGATGTCGTCGGCCCACACCAGCGACAGATCACCGAGCAGGATGGCCGCCGAGCGGCCGAACTGCTCGGAGTTCCCGCGCCAGCCACGGCCGCGATGCAGGTCGGTGAAGTGGACGTGGGCGGTGGGCCAGCCGCGCCGGGTCGCCGAATCATCGATGACGTCGTCGTGGACCAGAGCACAGGCGTGCAGCAGCTCCAGCGCCGAGAACAGCAGCAGGATCCCGTCGTCCACGCTCGCGTCGGGCTCTGCGGTCACCGCGCGGTAACCCCAGTAGGCGAAGGCCGGGCGGACTCGCTTGCCACCGCGCAGGACGAAATCTTCGAGAGCGGCGATGAGCCCGTCGTAGTCGGTGCCGATGTACGCGGCGTCGGCCCGGCGGCTCGCCAGGTATTCCCGCAGTTGATCGGTGACGGCGCCGGCCAGCTGGACGGCCGACGGGGCTGCTGCTTCGACGCTCAGCGCGGCGCCCCTTTCTGTGTATGAGGGTGGGTGCGCAATCAGAGTAAGGCGTCGGGGGAGCCCCGGTCGTATGAAGGCCTATCGACCGCTCAACTCGTCAGGCTGATCGGTGCTGGCGAACCGGGGCGAGCGGTCGCGGCTGACCCACGCCAGCGACCCGATCACACCGCAGACCACCAGAGCGCCGAAACACAGCCACAGGGCCGCGCCGGTGAACGAGCGGGTGCTGGGGTCGGTGTAGCGGGCCTGGGCGCTCATCGTCGAGACGACACCCGGCTTCAATGTCCATTCGACGACGTCGGTGTCGATCCGGTCGCCGTTGGTGGAGGTCACCTCACCGGGGAAGGAGACCGTCAGCTGCACGTCGGCGTCGGGGTCAGTGACGCCGGTCAGGTCGACCCGGCCTTCGAGGATCACCAGGTTGCCCGCCCGCCGCAACGAGATGTCCACTCCGGCCGCCTCGCGGTTGAGGTTGGCCAGCTGCGGCACCTCGGCGAAGCTGAGGTTCGAGAACACCGCCTGGGAGCCGACGTAGTCGTCCGTGTCGTACTTCGACACCGAGATCTTTTCGCTGAAGGGCACATTGAGGTCGAACTGCGGCCCCTGATCGCTGGAATCGCGCGGCTTTGCCGCAGCGAGGATCTGGCCGGAGACCTGGTCGTCGGGCGACACCGTGATCGAGGCGTGCACGCGCACGCAGCCGACGGCCAGTGGCGCCACGAGGAGCAGCAGCAACGCCATGGCGCGCAGGCGCAGGCGGCGGGATCGGTCGCGCACGTGGGTATCGTGCCAGATTCGCGTTAAAGCGGGAGGCTGCGGCCCAGAATGGCGAACGCGCGCGGATCGCCGGCGAAGTGGTAGCCGCGGATGACGTCGGTGAAGCCCAGCCGCCGGTACAGCCGCCAGGCGCGGTTGGCCTCGCCGATGATCTCCGGGGTGGACAGCAACACGTTCGTTTCGCTGCGGCCGGTCAGCAGCCGCCGGGCCAGTGCCTCGCCGAGGCCGCGGCCCTGCGCGCTCGGGTGGATGTGCAGTTCGGTGAGTTCGAAGTAGTCGCCCATCAGCCGGCCGACGTCGTCGGCGGGCATACCGATCCGGTGCAAGCCGGCCACCACCTGCTGCTGCCACCACTGGTCCGGGGCGCCGCAGTAGCCGTAGGCGATGCCGAGCAGGGGGGCGGCGGACAGTTGCTCCGCGCTGGGGCCGAAAGCGTCGGTCGCGTCGACTTCAATGGCGGCGACGGCCTTCCAGCCGTGGCGGCGGGTGTGCTCGAGCCACATCGCCGCCCGCTGGCCCTCGGTGCCTCTGGGGTAGCGCATGGCGTCGACGTACACGGTCAGGGCGTCATGGAGGCGCTGCGCCATATCGTTCGGCGACAGATCGATGAGGAAAGTCGCCAACGCCTCGGTGCCCTTCGGAGTCTGCTGATCGGTCATGGGTGTAGGGCCATTATCGGTGCAGTCCGGGCCCGGCATTCACCGGTGAGGTGATGACGGGCCTCTGACGCGGTGATGGCGGGAACAGAACAACCCCTGGACACAGCTACAATCAGGTGGACCAACTAGGTGGTACGGCGCACCTTCAGCTCGTATCATTTGGTTAGTTGCCCGGGTAATCGCTGGGCACCCAAGTTTTATCGGAATCGTGACCGGCTGTGTCGGCAAGGAGGGACGAATGCCACTCTCCGATCATGAGCAGCGCATGCTCGATCAGATCGAGAGCGCTCTCTACGCCGAGGACCCCAAGTTCGCCTCGAGCGTACGGGGTGGAACCTTGCGGGCTCCCTCCACGCGGAGGCGGCTGCAGGGCGCCGGTCTGTTCGTGATCGGCCTGGCGATGCTGGTCGCCGGAGTCGCGTTCAAAGCCACCATGATCGGCAGCTTCCCGATCCTGTCGGTCATCGGCTTCATCGTCATGTTCGGCGGTGTTGTGTTCGCGATCACCGGCCCGCGCGTCGCCGGCGGGCGAGACAGGTCCGGCCCGTCTTCGTCGTCCGGGCCGCGTCAGCGCAGGGCCAAGGGCGGCGGCGGATCGTTCACCAGCCGCATGGAGGATCGCTTCCGGCGTCGTTTCGACGAGTGAGCTGCAGGTTCTCGCACACGGGGTAGCCGTTCGGCTGCCCCGTTTTTCGTTGTCTCGGTAGTCCCCCCACAACGCCCCACCTGGGTTTGACCTGGACGTTTGATGCTCACTGTGGTGCCGGTGTGGGGCCGGAACGGGTTTGGGTGGCAGAGAGTGGTGGATGCTGTCGGAAAATGGCCCATTATGTGGAGCAAAGTGGGGGATTGTGGGGTATTGTGGCGGTCAACGGAGCGACGGCTCCGGGGCGGTAGGTGTGAAGGGATGTGCGCAGCATGTTTCTCGGCACCTACACGCCCAAGCTCGACGACAAGGGGCGGCTGACACTGCCCGCCAAGTTCCGCGACGCGCTGGCAGGAGGGTTGATGGTCACCAAGAGCCAAGATCACAGCCTCGCCGTCTACCCGCGCGCGGAGTTCGAACAGCTGGCCCGGCGGGCTACGCAGACCTCGCGCAGCAATCCGGAGGCGCGTGCGTTCCTGCGCAACCTGGCGGCCGGCACCGATGAGCAGCACCCCGACTCCCAGGGCCGGATCACGCTGTCCTCGGACCATCGGCGCTACGCCAACCTGTCCAAGGACTGTGTGGTGATCGGCGCCGTCGACTTCCTCGAGATCTGGGACGCCCAGGCCTGGCAGGAATACCAAGAAGCCCACGAAGAGAACTTCTCCGCGGCCAGCGATGAAGCCCTCAGCGACATCATCTGAGCTGGCCACCCAGCCGGAGGTGGTCCCTGCATCGTGGTCTCTGCCCGAACCGACCCTGACGTACTTCCCCAACGCCAGGTTCGCGATCTCGGACAGGGACCTCGGTCCAGGGGCGCACCGTGTCCCAATCGGAGGTCCCGTCGTGGTTGACGAATCCGACCACGGGCACGTCCCCGTTTTGCTGGAGCGCTGCGTCGAGCTGCTGGCCCCCGCGCTGGCCCGACCGGGAGCCGTCCTCGTCGACGGCACCCTGGGTGCCGGCGGGCACGCCGAGCGCTTCCTGGCCCAGTTCCCCGAACTGCGCCTGATCGGCCTCGATCGTGACCCCGGTGCGCTGGCGATCGCCGGTGCCCGGCTGGCTCCGTTCGCAGACCGGGTCACCCTGGTTCATACGCGGTATGACGGCATCGCCGACGCGCTGGCCGAAGCTGGTTGCACGCCTTCGGATTCCGTCGATGGCGTGCTGCTGGATCTCGGTGTTTCCTCGATGCAACTCGATCAGGTCGAGCGCGGGTTCTCCTATTCCAAGGACGCTCCGCTGGACATGCGGATGGACACCGACGCCCCGCTGACCGCCGCCGACATCCTCAACACCTACGGCCGCAAAGAGCTCACCGACATCCTGCGCCGCTTCGGCGAGGAGAAATTCGCCCACCGGATCGCGGGGCTGATCGTCGAGCGCCGCCAGCAGGCGCCGCTGTCGACCACCGGCGAGCTCGTCGAGATCGTCTACGCCGGCATCCCGGCACCGGCCCGGCGCACCGGCGGTCACCCGGCCAAGCGGACGTTCCAGGCGCTGCGGATCGCGGTCAATGCCGAGCTGGACTCGCTGTCGGCGGCTCTGCCCGCGGCGCTGGCCGCGCTGCGGGAGGGGGGTCGCATCGTGGTGATGTCGTATCAGTCGCTGGAGGACCGGATCGTCAAGGCCACGTTCGCCGCGGCGACGGCCTCCCGGTCGCCGGCGGGCCTGCCCGTCGAACTGCCCGGCTACGAACCAGAATTCAGCGCGATCACCCGCGGTGCCGAGCGTGCTGATGCCGCCGAAATCGAACGTAATCCACGTAGTGCGCCGGTCCGGCTGCGGGCACTGCAACGCGTGACGCCGGGCAATCCTCGACGGGGAGGGAAGGGCTGATGAAGGTCGGGCGCAAGCCAGCGGGTCCGGGAGATCGCGCAGAAGTCAAGCGGGCCAAGAGGGAAGATCCGAAGAAGGCTGCCAAGAAGTCGAAGACCGGCACGGCCACGGCCCGTCGGCGCGGTGCCGAGAATCCGGCGCGACCCGGACGCGCGTCGGCTCGCCGGCCGCACGAGCCGCGCGCACTGCGGCAGGGCCCGCAGACCGCGCCCGTCGCCCGGCCGGCCGAACGCCCCGCGCGGGCCAAGAACGTCAGCCAGGCCAAAGCCCGGGCAAAGGCCCGTAAGGCCAAGGCCCCCAAGGTTGTTCGGCCGCCATTACGCGAGCGGCTGATCGCCCGGCTGGCCGGCATCGACCTGCGCCCGCAGACCCTGATGGCCAAGGTCCCGTTCGTGGTCCTGGTCATCGGGGCGCTCGGTGTCGGGTTGGCCGTCACGCTGTGGCTGTCCACCGATGCCGCGCAGCGGTCCTATCAGCTGGGCAATGCCCGGTCCACCAATGAAGCGCTCTCGCAGCAGAAGGAAGCGCTCGAACGTGACGTGCTCGAGGCCGAGTCCGCGCCCGCGCTGGCCGAGTCGGCGCGCAACTTGGGCATGATCCCGTCGAAGGACACTGCACATCTGGTGCAGGACCCGACGGGCAACTGGACCGTCGTCGGCAAGCCCAAGCCCGCCGAGGGTGCCCCGCCGCCGCCGCTGAACAACAAACTGCCAGACGCCGTGCCGCAATCGCCGGCCCCACCCGCGCCGCCCGCCGCGGTCGCGCCGAAGCCGGGAAGTTCACCCGAGGTTCCCGTGCGTGTCGCGACGACTCCGCTCGGCGCGCTGCCGTTCAATGGTGCAGTGACTTTGCCACCCGGCGCCGCGACGCTCCCGCCCGGAACTGTCCTTGCGCCCGGCACGCTGCCCCAGCCAGCGACAGTGCCCGTCCCCGGCGTCGTGCTCCCGCCGGTGCTCGCACCGCAACCCGGTGTGCTGGCGCAGCCGGCCCAGGCCCCGGCAGCACTGCCGGCCCCCGTCGACGCCGCCCCGCAGGCGCTGACGCCTGACGTCGCTCCCGCCGTGCCGGTCGCGCCCGTCGCGCCCGCCGGAGCGGGTCAGTGAGTCGTCGGACCACGTCCGACAAGGCCGCCGGACCCGCCAAGGCGGCCCGGCGGCGCACCCGGGTCGTCACGACCCAACCGGAGCCGGGGCCGGGCCGGTCCGCCAAGGCGCGTCGTACCCGTCAGCTGATCGAAAGTGGCGGCCGGACAGCGTCATTCATGTTTCGCCACCGCGCGGGCAATATCGTCATCTTTCTTGCGCTCGGGGTCGCCGCCGTCCAGCTGTTCAACCTCCAGGTGCCGCAGGCCGCGGGTCTGCGGGCCCAGGCCGCCGGCCAGCTCAAGGTGACCGATGTGGAGAAGGCGGTCCGCGGCAGCATCGTCGACCGAAACTTCGACAAGCTCGCGTTCACCATCGAGGCCAGGGCGCTGACCTTCCAGCCGACCAAGATCCGCAAGCAGTTGGCCGAGGCCAAGGAGAAGTCGCCTGCCGCACCGGATCCCGACAAGCGGCTCACTCAGATCGCCACCGAGGTGGCGGGCAAGCTGGGCAACAAGCCCGATGCGGCCACCCTGCTGAAGAAACTGCGCAGCAACGAGACCTTCGTCTATCTCGCCCGTGCCGTCGACCCGGCGATCGCCGACGCGATCACCAAGAAATTCCCGGAGATCGGCGCCGAACGCCAGGATCTGCGCCAGTACCCGGGCGGTGCGCTGGCGGCCAATATCGTCGGCGGCATCGACTGGGACGGTCACGGTCTGCTCGGCCTCGAGGACTCGATGGACGGCAAGCTGTCGGGCACCGACGGCTCGATCACCTACGACCGCGGCTCCGACGGCGTGGTCATCCCCGGCAGCTACCGCAACAAGCACGACGCGGTCAACGGCTCCACCGTTCAGCTGACCATCGACGACGACATCCAGTACTACGTGCAGCAGCAGGTGCAACTGGCCAAGGACGCCTCCGGCGCCAAGAACGTCTCTGCCGTGGTGTTGGACGCGAAAACCGGTGAAGTGCTTGCCATGTCGAACGACAACACGTTCGACCCAAGCCAGGACATCGGGCGCCAGCAGGACAAGCAGATGGGCAATCTCCCGGTCACCTCGCCGTATGAGCCCGGGTCGGTGAACAAGATCATCACCGCCTCGTCGGTGATCGAGTACGGGCTGTCTAACCCCGACGAGGTGCTGCAGGTTCCCGGCTCGATCAACATGGGCGGCGTCACTGTCAACGACGCGTGGAACCACGGTGTGATGCCGTACACCACCACCGGCGTCTTCGGGAAGTCGTCCAACGTCGGCACCCTGATGCTGGCTCAGCGCATCGGGCCCGAGCGCTATTACGACATGCTCGGCAAGTTCGGTCTCGGCCAGCGCACAGGAGTCGGGCTGCCCGGCGAGAGTTCCGGCCTGGTACCGCCGATCGACCAGTGGTCGGGCAGCACGTTCTCCAACCTGCCGATCGGGCAGGGTCTTTCGATGACCCTGCTGCAGATGGCCGGGATCTATCAGACGATCGCCAACGACGGGGTGCGCATCCCGCCGCGGATCGTCAAGGCCACGATCGCCGCCGACGGCACCCGCACCGAGGAGGCGCGGCCGCCCGGCATCCAGGTGGTCACGCCCGAGACGGCCCGCACGGTGCGCAACATGTTCCGTGCCGTCGTGCAGCGCGACCCGATGGGATACCAGCAGGGCACCGGCCCGGCGGCGGCCGTCGACGGCTATCAGATCGCCGGCAAGACCGGCACCGCCCAGCAGATCAACCCGGCCTGCGGCTGCTACTACAGCGATGTCTACTGGATCACCTTCGCCGGGATGGCGCCCGCCGACGACCCGCGCTACGTCATCGGCATCATGATGGACGCCCCGCACCGCGCCGCCGACGGCACGCCCGGCTCGTCGGCCGCGCCGCTGTTCCACAACATCGCCGCCTGGCTGCTGCAGCGGCAGAACGTCCCGCTCTCGGCCGACCCCGGCGCGCCGCTGATCCTGCAGGCCACGTAGCCGGCCAAGCCCGGTTGCTGGGTAGGGTGAGCACCCGATGACCAATGCCCTGCGGCCCCGCACCACCCCGGCGCTGAGCCTGCCGACGCTGGCCGCCCGGGTCGGCGCGGTACCCGCCGTCGGCGGTGTCGCGCCCGAGGTCCGCGTCACCGGCGTCACCCTGCGCGGCCAGGACGCACTGGCCGGTGACCTGTTCGCCGCGCTGCCCGGCTCGTCGTCGCACGGCGCCAACTACGCACGCGACGCGATCGAGAACGGCGCCGTCGCGGTGCTCACCGACGCCGAAGGGCTGGCGGTCATTCACCGCACGCTTGGCGAATCCGCGCCCGTCCCGATCCTGGTGCATCCGGCCCCGCGCGCGGTGCTCGGTGAACTCGCCGCAGCGGTCTACGGACACCCCTCGGACCGTGTCGTGGTCCTCGGCGTCACCGGCACGTCCGGCAAGACCACCACGACCCACCTGATCGAGGCCGGCCTGACCTCGGCCGACCGCACTCCCGGCCTGATCGGCACGGTCGGCGTCCGGATCGCCGGGGCCGCCGTGCCGAGCGCGCTGACCACTCCGGAAGCCCCGGCACTGCAGGCGTTGCTGGCTGTGATGGCCGAGCGCGGCGTCGACACCGCCGTCATGGAGGTCTCCAGCCACGCCCTCGAACTCGGCCGCACCGACGGCATCCGGTTCGCCGCGGGCGGCTTCACCAACCTGTCCCGCGACCACCTCGACTTCCACCCCACGATGGCGGCCTACTTCGATGCCAAGGCCCGGCTGTTCGACCCGGCCTCGCCCGCGCACGCCGCCGTCTCGGTGATCTGTGTCGACGACGACGCAGGCCGCGACATGGCCCGGCGCGCCACCGATGCGGTCACGGTGTCCGCCGCCGGCCACCCCGCGAACTGGCGGGCCGAGGACGTCGTGGTGCTCGACGGCGGTGCGCAGGAGTTCACCGCGGTCGACCCCGCCGGTGTGCACCACCGGCTGCGGATCCGGCTGCCCGGCCGCTACAACATCGCCAACGCGCTGCTGGCGCTGGCCATGCTCGACGCGGTCGGGGTGTCACCCGAACAGGCCGCGCCCGGCCTGCGCGACGCGTCGGTGCCGGGCCGGCTGGAACCCGTCGAACGAGGCCAGGACTTCCTCGCCGTCGTCGACTACGCGCACAAGCCCGGTGCGCTGCAGGCGGTGCTGGAGACCCTCAAGCCAGCCCACGGCCGGCTCGCGGTGGTGTTCGGTGCGGGTGGTGACCGCGACCCCGGGAAGCGAGAACCCATGGGCCGCATCGCCGCTGAGCTCGCCGACCTCGTCGTCGTCACCGACGACAACCCCCGAAACGAAGCCCCGGCGAGCATCCGGGCCGCCATCGTGGCCGGCGCCGGAGGTGCCGACGGCGCTGAAGTCATAGAGATCTCCGACCGGCGCGCGGCGATCCGGTACGCCGTGGCCTGGGCCCGCGCCGGGGACGTCGTGGTGATTGCGGGCAAGGGCCACGAGACGGGACAGACCGCCGGCGGGCAGACCCGTCCGTTCGACGATCGTGCGGAGCTCGCCGCCGCCCTCGACGAGCGGGGAGCGGCCCGGTGATCGCCCTGACCGTCGCCCAGATCGCCGAGATCGTCGGGGGAACGCTCGCCGACATCAGCGCCGGCGAGGCGGCCTCGCGCACCGTCACCGGAACCGTCGAGTTCGACTCGCGTGCCGTCACCGCGGGCAGCTTGTTCCTGGCGCTGCCCGGTGCTCGCACCGACGGCCATGACTTCGCCGAGGGCGCGATCGACGCGGGTGCCGTCGCGGTGCTCGCGGCGCGGCCGGTCGGGGTGCCCGCGATCGTCGTACCGCCCGCAACGGCCGCCGATGCGCACGCCGGGGTTCTCGAACACGACGTCGACGGCTCCGGTGCGGCCGTGCTGGCCGCGCTGGCCAAGTTGGCCGCCGCCGTCGCTGCCGAACTGGTCGCGGGCGGGCTGACGATCGTTGGGGTCACCGGGTCGTCGGGCAAGACCTCGACCAAGGATCTGATTGCCGCCGTGCTGCGCCCGCTGGGTGAAGTCGTCGCCCCGCCGGGCTCGTTCAACAACGAGTTGGGTCACCCGTGGACCGTGCTGCGGGCGACCGAGGCCACCGACTATCTGGTGCTGGAGATGTCGGCCCGGCATCCCGGCAATATCGCCGCGCTGGCGGCCATCGCCCCGCCGTCGATCGCGGTCGTGCTCAACGTCGGCACCGCCCATCTCGGGGAGTTCGGCTCCCGCGAGGTCATCGCGGCCACGAAAGGTGAACTGGTAGAAGCGGTTCCGGCCTCGGGGGTGGTGATCCTCAACTCCGATGACCCGATGGTGGCGGCGATGTCCACCAGGACCGCGGCGCGGGTGGTGCGGGTCGGACAGTCCGCGGCGGCCGACGTTCGCGCCGTGGACGTCGAACTCGACGAGCTGGCCCGGCCGCGCTTCACGCTGGTCACCGCGGCGGGCTCCGCCGCTGTGCAGCTGGCCGTGCACGGCGAACATCAGGTCGGCAACGCGTGCAGCGCGGCCGCGGTGGCACTGGAATGCGGGGCCACACCCGAACAGGTGGCCGCCGCGTTGGCCGCCGCGGGCCCGGCTTCAAGGCACCGCATGGAGGTGCGCACCCGCGCCGACGGCGTGACCGTCGTCAACGACGCCTACAACGCCAACCCGGACTCGATGAAGGCCGGCCTGCAGGCCCTGGCGGTGATGGCGCGCTCCGGTGAGCGCAGGCGCAGTTGGGCCGTGCTCGGCGAGATGGCGGAGCTGGGGGACTCCTCGATAACCGAGCATGATCGTATCGGTCGACTCGCCGTGCGCTTAGATATCAGTCGACTCGTCGTCGTCGGAACCGGGAGGCCCATGAACGCCATGCACCACGGGGCGGTCATGGAGGGATCCTGGGGTTCGGAATCCACCTTGGTCGACGACGCCGACGCCGCCCTGGAACTGCTGCGCACCGAGCTGGCGCCCGGTGATGTCGTGCTGGTCAAGGCATCGAACTCGGCGGGCCTGGGTGCGCTGGCGGAGGCGCTGCTGACTGAGGCCACCTCATGAGACTGATCCTGATCGCCGTCGGCATCTCGCTGGCGGTGTCGATCCTGCTGACCCCGGCGCTCATCCGGCTGTTCACCCGCCAGGGCCTCGGCCACGAGATCCGCGAGGACGGCCCGCCGAGCCACAAGACCAAACGCGGCACCCCGTCGATGGGCGGCGTCGCGATCCTGGCCGGCATCTGGGCGGGGTACCTCGGCACCCACCTGGTCGGCGTCGCGCTCGGCGGGGACGGCCCGTCGGCCTCCGGGCTGCTGGTGCTCGGCCTGGCCACCGCGCTGGGCGCGGTCGGCTTCGTCGACGACCTGATCAAGATCCGGCGCTCCCGCAACCTCGGCCTGAACAAGACCGCCAAAACGGTTGGGCAGCTCACCGCCGCCGTGCTGTTCGGCATCCTCGTACTGCAGTTCCGCAACGCCGACGGCCTGACACCGGGCAGCGCGGAGCTGTCCTATGTACGCGAGATCGCCACTGTCACACTGAGCTCCGGTGTGTTCGTGCTGTTCTGCGTGGTCGTCGTCAGCGCCTGGTCCAATGCGGTGAACTTCACCGACGGCCTCGACGGGCTGGCCGGCGGGAGTATGGCCATGGTCAGTGCCGCCTACGTGCTGATCACGTTCTGGCAGTACCGCAATGCCTGCGCCACCGCGCCGGGGCTGGGTTGCTACAACGTCCGCGACCCGCTGGATCTGGCGGTGCTGGCCGCCGCGACCGCCGGGGCGTGCATCGGCTTCCTGTGGTGGAATGCCGCGCCCGCGAAGATCTTCATGGGCGACACCGGATCGCTGGCGCTGGGCGGCATGATCGCCGGGCTGTCGGTCACCAGCCGCACCGAGGTGCTGGCCGTCGTGCTGGGTGCGCTGTTCGTCGCCGAGGTCACCTCGGTGGTGGTGCAGATCCTCGCGTTCCGGACCACCGGGCGCCGAGTGTTCCGGATGGCGCCGTTCCACCACCACTTCGAGCTGGTCGGCTGGGCCGAGACGACGGTGATCATCCGGTTCTGGCTGCTCACCGCGATCGCCTGCGGGCTCGGGGTGGCCCTGTTCTACGGCGAGTGGCTGTCGGCCATCGGGGCCTGACGTGCACCCCGGTCTGGCCGAGCTGACCCCGGGGGCGCAGGTCCTGGTGACCGGCGCCGGTATCACCGGACGTGCGGTGGTCGCCGCCCTGGCGTCCTGGGATGTCCGCATTCGGGTCTGCGACGACAATGCCGATTCACTGAAAGCGTTGGCGGCCAACGGTATTCAGACCATCACGCCGGCCGGGGCGGTAGCCGGGATCGGTGACTATGCCTTGGTGGTCACCAGCCCGGGCTTCCCGCCGACCGCGCCGGTGCTGGCCGCGGCGGCAGCGGCCGGGATCCCGATCTGGGGCGACGTGGAGCTGGCCTGGCGGCTGGACGCGGCCGGCCATTACGGGCCGCCGCGGCGCTGGTTGGTGGTCACCGGCACCAACGGCAAGACCACCACGACCTCGATGCTGCACGCGATGCTGGTCGCCGACGGCCGCCGCGCGGTGCTGTGCGGCAACATCGGCGATCCGGTGCTCGACGTGCTGGGCGAACCGGCCGACGTACTGGCCGTGGAACTGTCCAGCTTCCAGCTGTTCTGGACGCCGTCACTGCGCCCGGAGGCGGGCGCGGTGCTCAACGTCGCCGAAGACCATCTCGACTGGCACGGCTCGATGGATGCTTACGCCGCTGCCAAAGCCCGCGCGCTCGACGGCCGCGTCGCGGTCGTCGGACTCGATGACCCGGTTGCGGCCGGCCTGTCGCCGAGTGCCGCCGCGGCCGTCAAGACCGGCTTCCGGCTCGGCGAGCCGGGTGCCGGCGAACTCGGCGTCCGCCACGGCATGCTCGTCGACCGGGCCTTCGCCGCCGATCTCGACCTCGCGCCCGTGGCCTCGATCCCGGTCGCCGGCCCGGTCGGCATCCTCGACGCGCTCGGCGCGGCCGCGCTGGCCCGCGCGGTCGGCGTCGCACCCGCCTCGATCGCCGACGCGCTGGCCCACTTCCAGGTCGGGCGCCACCGCGCCGAACGGGTCGCCGTCGTCGGCGGCGTCACCTACGTCGACGACTCCAAGGCCACCAACCCGCATGCCGCGCAGGCTTCGCTGCTGGCCTACGAGCGGGTGGTGTGGGTGGCCGGTGGCCTGCTCAAGGGTGCATCGGTCGACGAGATGGTCACCCGCGTCGCGAATCGGCTGGTCGGGGCGGTGCTGATCGGCCGGGACCGCGCCGTGGTTGCCGACGCGTTATCGCGACACGCGCCCGATGTCCCCGTCATCCAGGTTGTGACGCGGGAGGATGCTGTGGTGCATGAGACCAATGAGTCAGGCGTTACTCTTGAGACTCGCGTGGTCGACGCCTCCGCGCCAGGCCTGGGTGCCCGGGTGATGACCGAGGTCGTCGCCGCCGCGGCCACGCTGGCCCGAACCGGGGACACCGTGCTGCTGGCTCCCGCCGGCGCCTCGTTCGATCAGTTCGCCGGCTACGCCGACCGTGGTGACACGTTCGCCGCCGCCGTGCGCGCCGCCGCCCGGTAGCCGCCGTGGCCAAGATGCTGTCCCGGCTGCGGCGACGCGGCACGGCGGACACCCCGGATACCGCAGACTCTGCCGAGGCGGCCGACGCCGACGTCGCCGACGAGGGCAGCGACGTCACGGCCGATGCCGAAGTCGCCACCGAACCCGTCGCCACCACCGAGGCAGCCGCGAAATCCCGGTTCGGGGTTCCGCGCAAGTTCGGCGCCTGGCTGGGGCGGCCGATGACGTCGTTCCACCTGATCATTTCGGTCGCGGCGCTGCTGGTCACCCTCGGGCTGACCATGGTGCTGTCCGCGTCGGGTGTGCACTCCTACGACGAGGACGGCTCACCCTGGGCGATCTTCACCCGCCAGGTGATGTGGACCGTACTCGGACTGTTCGCCTGCTGGTTCGCGCTGCGGCTGCCGGTGCGCTTCCTGCGTCGCACCGCGTTCTCCGCGTTCGCCGTCACCATCGTGCTGCTGGTGCTGGTGCTGATTCCCGGTATCGGCCACGAAGCCAACGGCACCCGGGGCTGGTTCGTGGTCGCGGGGATGTCGATGCAGCCCTCGGAGCTCACCAAGATCGCGTTCGCCATCTGGGGCGCGCACCTGCTGGCGACTCGGCGGATGGAGCGGGCGTCGCTGCGCGAGATGCTGATCCCGCTGATCCCCGCCGCGGTCGTCGCGCTGGTGCTGATCGTCGCCCAGCCCGACCTCGGGCAGACCGTGTCGCTGGGCATCATCCTGCTGGCCCTGCTCTGGTACGCGGGCCTGCCGCTGAAGGTGTTCGTCAGCTCCCTGCTGGCCGCGGTCGGCGCGGCCGCCGTGCTGGCGATCTCGGAGGGCTACCGCTCCGATCGGGTGCGGTCCTGGCTGGACCCTTCCGCCGACGCGCAGGGCTCGGGATATCAGGCCCGCCAGGCCAAGTTCGCGCTGGCCAACGGCGGTGTCTTCGGCGATGGGCTGGGCCAGGGCACCGCGAAATGGAACTATCTGCCCAACGCACACAACGACTTCATCTTCGCGATCATCGGCGAGGAACTCGGCTTCGTCGGCGCGTTCGGGCTGCTGGCGCTGTTCGGGCTGTTCGCCTACACCGGCATGCGGATCGCCCGGCGCTCGGCCGACCCGTTCCTGCGGCTGCTGACCGCCGCCGCCACCATGTGGGTGATCGGCCAGGTCTTCATCAACGTCGGCTATGTCATCGGCCTGCTGCCCGTCACCGGCATCCAGCTCCCGTTGATCTCTGCGGGTGGAACATCAACGGCCACAACACTATTCATGATCGGGCTGATGGCCAACGCGGCCCGCCACGAACCCGAGGCGGTGGCCGCGCTGCGCGCCGGCCGAGAAGACCGGATGAACCGGGTCCTGCGACTGCCGCTGCCCGAGGCCTACGTGCCGTCCCGGGTGGAGGCGCTGCGTGACCGGCTGCGCGCCAAGCCGGGGGAGAAGTCCGCCAAGGCTGTCAAACCCGCCAAGCCGGCCGCCCGAAAGCCCGCCAAGAAACCGGCCCGAAAAACCCAATCCACCGGCGACCGTGCCGGTCTACCTGCCAAAACCCGGACGGCCCAGCGACCCACCCGGCGCTCAGGGCATCATGGTGACGCTCCGCGCAACAGCGCGCAGCATCCGCATGAGGGAAGCAGTCGCGCACGGCGGTCCCGCGCATTGGAAGGTCAGCGTTACGGGTGAGTGGTTCGGTGTCGGTCGTCCTTGCCGGTGGAGGCACCGCCGGACATGTCGAACCGGCCATGGCGGTTGCCGACGCGTTGCGGGCGCTGGACGCGGACATCCGGATCACCGCGCTGGGCACCCCGCGTGGACTGGAGACCCGACTGGTGCCTGACCGGGGCTACGACCTGGAGCTCATCACGCCCGTGCCGCTGCCGCGCAAACTCAATGGCGACCTCGTACGCCTGCCCATGCGGGTGCGCCGCGCGGTGCGCGAAACCCGGGCCGTGCTCGACGGCGTCGACGCCGACGTGGTGATCGGCTTCGGCGGCTACGTGGCATTGCCGGCCTATCTGGCCGCCCGCGGTGGGCCGGTGCACCGGCGCCGGGTGCCGGTCGTCGTCCACGAGGCCAATGCCAGTGCCGGGCTGGCCAATCGGGTCGGCGCGCGTACGGCCCGGCGAGTGCTTTCGGCGGTGTCCGATTCTGGATTGCGGCATGCCGAGGTGGTCGGTATGCCGGTGCGGGCGTCGATCACGTCGCTGGATCGCGCCGCATTGCGGGCCCAGGCGCGGGAGCACTTCGGCTTCGCCGACGACGCCCTGGTGCTGCTGGTGTTCGGCGGTTCGCAGGGTGCGGCCTCGATCAACCGCGCCGTGGCGGCTGCCGCCGAAGACCTTGCTGCCGCGGGCATTTCGGTGTTGCACGCCCACGGCCCCAAGAACACCCTCGACCTGCCTACCCCGAAACCCGGTGACCCGCCGTACGTGGGGGTCCCCTACCTGGACCGGATGGACCTGGCCTACGCCGCCGCCGACCTGGCGATCTGCCGGTCGGGGGCGATGACGGTAGCCGAGGTGTCCGCGGTCGGACTGCCCGCGGTCTACGTGCCGCTACCGATCGGCAACGGCGAGCAACGGCTCAACGCGCTGCCGGTGGTCAACCCCGGCGGTGGAGTGCTGGTCGAGGACGCCGCACTGAACCGCGAATACATTGCCCGTGAGGTGGCCGGCCTGCTCACCGACGGCCGGCGGCTGCAGGCGATGACGGCGGCCGCCGCACTGGTCGGCCATCGCGACGCGGCGCAGCGGGTCGCCGAGGTGGCCCTCGACGTCGCGAGGAAGGGCCGACGATGAACGCGCTGCCACCCGAACTGCAGCGGGTGCACATGGTCGGCATCGGCGGTGCCGGGATGTCCGGGATCGCCCGGATCCTGCTGGACCGTGGCGGCCTGGTGTCGGGTTCCGACGCCAAGGAGTCCCGCGGGGTGGTGGCGCTGCGCGCGCGGGGTGCGGCGATCAGCATCGGCCACGACGCGGCCAACCTGGATCTGCTGCCCGGCGGTGCGACCGCGGTGATCACCACTCACGCCGCGATCCCGAAGACCAACCCCGAGCTGGTCGAGGCCCGCAGGCGCGCGATCCCGGTGATCCTGCGGCCGGTGGTGCTGGCCAAGCTGATGGCGGGCTATCGCACCCTGATGGTGACCGGCACGGCAGGCAAGACAACCACGACCTCGATGCTTATTGTGGCGTTGCAGCACACCGGTTTTGACCCCTCGTTCGCGGTCGGCGGCGACCTGGGGGAGGCCGGCACCAACGCCCACCACGGCAGCGGCACGTGTTTCGTGGCCGAGGCCGACGAGAGCGACGGCTCCCTGCTCGAATACACGCCGGACGTCGCGGTGGTGACCAATATCGAGGCCGATCACCTGGACTTCTTTGGCACCGCCGAGGCCTACACCGCGGTTTTCGACGCATTCGTCGAGCGACTGGCGCCGGGAGGTGTGTTGATCGCGTGCGCCGACGACCAGGGTGCTGCCGCACTGGCCGATCGTTCTGCGGAGCAAGGCATCCGGGTGTTGCGCTACGGTAGCTCGCCGGATGGTGCCCCGGTTCCGGGCCTGGCGGCGACACTGCTCAGCTGGGAGCAACAGGGCACCAGTGCGCTGGCGCACGTCGCACTCGCGGGCGAACCGTATCCACGGGCGATGCGCCTGGCGGTGCCGGGCCGGCATATGGCCTTGAACGCACTCGCGGCGTTGTTGGCGGCGATCGAGGCGGGCGCTTCTGTCGAGGGCATCCTCGATGGGCTTGCCGGATTCGAGGGTGTGCGCAGACGATTCGAGTTGGTGGGCACGATCAACGGCGTGCGGGTCTTCGACGACTACGCCCATCATCCTACGAAGGTCCGCGCCGCTCTGGCGGCGTTGCGCACACTGGCCCGCCAGGGCGAGACGACCCATGCGGGGGCGGGTCGCGCCATCGTCGTCTTTCAGCCCCACTTGTATTCGCGGACAAAGATTTTCGCGCGGGAGTTCGGTGAGGCTCTCAGCGATGCCGACCGGGTCTTCGTCCTCGATGTTTACGGTGCCCGTGAACAACCGATTGCAGGCGTCAGCGGAGCGACGATCGCCGACCACGTCAACGTGGAGGTGACCTACATTCCCGACTTCTCGGCGGTGGCCGAGCAGGTGGCCGCCGCGGCCCGGCCGGGCGACGTCGTGGTCACCATGGGTGCCGGCGATGTGACGATGCTCGGCCAGGAGATCCTGGCGGCGTTGCATGCCAAGGCAAATCGATGAGCGAGGATGAGGGCGGGGGGCCGCCGGAGGCACCCCCCGAGGACCCCCCGATCCTGCCCAAACCGACAGATGGCAGCGAAAGTGCGAGTGACGGCGTGCCGAACGTCGAACTCGACGAGAAGGACAACGAGGGCCCCCGCATGCGGGAGCGCCGCGAGCGCGCCGAGCGCCGCGCCGCGCAGGCCCGCGCCACCGCGATCGAAGATGCCCGCCGCGAGGCCAAACGAAAGGTGCGCGGCCAGCCTGTCGATGCCCCGAAAGCGTTGGGTCGCAGCGCAGTTCGCGGTCTAAAGCTGCTCACCTGGCTGATCGTGCTCACGATCGTCAGCGTTGCGTTGGGTCTGATCCTCTATTTCACCCCGGTCATGTCGGCGCGGTCGCTGGTGATCACCGGGATCGGCGCGATCACCCGGGACGAGGTCGTCGATGCCGCGAAGGTCAAGATCGGCACCCCGCTGCTGCAGATCAATACCGACCACGTGGCCGACCGGGTGGCCGGCATCCGGCGGGTCGCCAGCGCGCGTGTGCAGCGGGAGTATCCGTCGACGCTGCGGATCACGATCGTCGAGCGGATCCCGATCGTGGTGAAGGACTATCCCGACGGCCCGCACCTGTTCGACCGCGACGGGGTGGATTTCGCGACCGCGCCGCCGCCGCCCGGGCTGCCCTACATCGACGTCGACCACCCGGGTCCGAGCGATCCGCCGACCCGGGCCGCGCTCGAGGTGATGACGGCCCTGCGCCCGGAGGTGGTGGCTCAGGTCAGCCGGGTGGCCGCGCCGTCGGTGGCGTCGGTGACGCTGACGCTGACCGACGGCCGCACGGTGGTGTGGGGGACCACCGACCGCACCGAGGAGAAGGCCGAGAAGCTGGCCGCGTTACTGACTCAGCCGGGCAAGGTCTACGACGTCTCCAGCCCGGACCTGCCGACCGTCAAGTGACAAATTCGCCGACGACACGTCGGCGCGCCTCCCACATCCAGCACCGACCGGCCATACCGTTCTGGTTGCACGACGCTACTTGACATAACTCTAAGTCTCTGGTTGAGGTTTAGGGTTTGCCGGAAGAGTCGTAGAGACCCGATCCCCACCTGGGAGGAAGACAGACGATGACCCCCCCGCATAACTACCTCGCCGTTATCAAGGTCGTTGGCATCGGCGGCGGCGGCGTCAACGCCGTCAACCGAATGATCGAGCAGGGACTCAAGGGCGTGGAGTTCATCGCGATCAACACCGACGCCCAGGCGCTGTTGATGAGCGACGCCGACGTCAAGCTCGACGTCGGCCGCGACTCCACCCGTGGCCTCGGCGCCGGCGCCGACCCGGAGGTCGGCCGCAAGGCGGCCGAGGACGCCAAGGACGAGATCGAGGAGCTGCTGCGCGGCGCCGACATGGTGTTCGTCACCGCCGGTGAAGGCGGCGGCACTGGCACCGGCGGCGCACCCGTGGTGGCCAACATCGCGCGCAAGCTCGGCGCGCTGACCGTCGGCGTGGTCACCCGGCCGTTCTCCTTCGAGGGCAAGCGCCGCTCGAACCAGGCCGAAAACGGAATCCAGTCGCTGCGTGAGAGCTGCGACACCCTGATCGTGATCCCCAATGACCGGCTGCTGCAGATGGGCGATGCCCAGGTCTCGTTGATGGACGCCTTCCGCAGCGCGGACGAGGTGCTGCTCAACGGAGTGCAGGGCATCACTGACCTGATCACCACCCCCGGCCTGATCAACGTCGACTTCGCCGACGTCAAGGGCGTCATGAGCGGCGCGGGCACGGCCCTGATGGGTATCGGCTCGGCCCGCGGTGACGGCCGTGCGCTCAAGGCCGCCGAGATCGCCATCAACTCGCCGCTGCTCGAGGCCTCGATGGAAGGCGCCCAGGGCGTACTGCTGTCGGTGGCCGGCGGCAGCGACCTCGGTCTGTTCGAGATCAACGAGGCCGCCTCGCTGGTGCAGGACGCCGCACACCAGGACGCCAACATCATCTTCGGCACGGTCATCGACGACTCGCTCGGTGACGAGGTCCGGGTCACGGTCATCGCCGCCGGGTTCGACTCGGCCAGCCCGAGCCGCAAGCCCGTCGTCGGGGCGCCGACCACCGGCGCCCAGCCCATCGCACCCGGTGCGGCGGGCAAGCTCAGCTCCTCGCTGTTCGACCCGATCGATGCCACCAGCGTGCCGGCGCACACCAACGGCGCGACGGTGAGCATCGGTGGCGGCGACGACGGCGGAATCTCCGACGACGACGTCGACGTGCCGCCGTTCATGCGGCACTGACGCTTCCTGCACTGCCGGGATACTGGTCTTGTGACAGTCATCCGCCGCGTGACCACCACCCGCGCCGGTGGCGTCTCGACGCCGCCGTTCGACACCTTCAATCTCGGTGACCACGTCGGCGACGACCCGAAAGCCGTTGCGGCCAACCGCGCCCGACTGGCCGCCGCGATCGGTCTCGCCGACGACCACGTGATCTGGATGAACCAGGTGCACAGCGCCAACGTCGCGCTCGTCGACGAACCCCGCACCGACGCCGTCGACAACGCCGACGCCCTGGTGACCACCACCCCGGGGCTGGCCCTGGCGGTGGTGACCGCCGATTGTGTGCCGGTGCTGATGGCCGACGCCCGCGCCGGCGTGGTGGCGGCCGTGCACGCCGGTCGGGTGGGGGCCGCCGACGGCGTGGTGCTGCGGACCCTGGAGACCATGGTGGCCAACGGCGCGCACACCCACGACATCTCGGTGCTGTTGGGCCCGGCCGTCAGCGGCGCCAACTATGAGGTGCCCGCCGAGATGGCCGCCGAGGTCGAAGGCCGCCTGCCCGGTAGCAGCACCCGGACCGCGAAGGGCACCCCGGGGTTGGATCTGCGGGCCGGTATCGCCCGCCAGTTGATCGACGCCGGTGTGCGCGCCATCGACGCCGACCCGCGGTGCACGGTGGCCGACACGAATTTGTTCAGCCACCGCCGTGCTGCCCCGACCGGCCGGCTGGCCTGCCTGGTCTGGATGGAATGACGGGCGCGGCGGGCAGGGAAGCCGATCTCGCGACGGCCCTGGCCGCGTTGCGAGACCGGCTGTCGGACGCCGCGCTGGCCGCCGGCCGCGACGTCGACGACGTCGAGCTGCTGCCCATCACCAAGTTCTTCCCCGCCTCCGACGTCGCGATCCTGTGGCGGCTGGGCTGCCGGGCCTTCGGCGAATCCCGCGAGCAGGAAGCCTCGGCCAAGATCGCGGAGTTCGGCGAGCTTACCGGCGCCTCGGACGTGCGCTGGGACATGGTCGGCCAGATCCAGAGCAACAAGGCCAAAGCCGTTGCGGCATGGGCGGATAGGGTGCACTCGCTCAGCACGGCCAAGGTGGCCGCCGCGCTGGATCGCGGTGCCGCGCGCGCCATCGAAGGAGGCAGCCGGGCCGCGCCCGTGCGGGTGTTCGTCCAGATCAGCCTCGACGGGGACACCTCGCGCGGCGGCGTTGACGTCGGCGATCCCGCTGCCGTCGACACCCTGTGCGCACAGGTCGCCGGCGCCGGGGCGTTGCGGCTGGCCGGGTTGATGGCGATCCCGCCGCTGGGCGCCGACCCCGACACCGCGTTCGCGGCGCTGGCGGCCGAGCACCGGCGGATATTGCAGAACCACCCTGATGCGACAGAGCTGTCGGCGGGGATGTCCGGTGACCTGGAAGCCGCGGTGCGACACGGTTCGACGTGTGTGCGTGTCGGAACCGCGCTTATGGGACAACGTCCTCTAACGTCTCCCTGAGTAGTCACTCCAGTCACATCTTCATCACAGACACCGAACTTCACGCATTCAGAAGGGTCCAGCGATGAGCACTCTCCACAAGGTCAAGGCCTACTTCGGCATGGCACCTTCGGACGACTACGACGACGAGTACTACGACGACGATGACCGCGGCGCTCATCGCGGCTACTCCCGCCGTGAGCGCTTCGCCGACGACGAGTACGACCGTCCGGGCCGTTACGACGACCCGCGGCTGGCTCGTGAGTACGAGGATCTGCGGGACCCGCGCGAGGCCGACTACGCGCCGACCGGTGGCTTCCGTGCCCAGTACGGCGATGAGCCGCGGTTCCGCCCGCGCGAGTTCGACCACCCGCACGACATGCCGCGGGCGTCCCGCTTCGGCTCGCTGCGCGGTTCGACCCGCGGCGCGCTGGCGATGGACCCGCGCCGGATGGCCGAGCTCTTCGAGGCCGGTAGCCCGCTGTCGAAGATCACCACGCTGCGGCCCAAGGATTACAGCGAGGCCCGCACGATCGGTGAGCGCTTCCGTGACGGCCAACCCGTGATCATGGACCTCGTCTCGATGGACAACGCCGATGCCAAGAGGCTGGTCGACTTCGCCGCCGGTCTGGCGTTCGCCCTGCGTGGGTCGTTCGACAAGGTGGCCACCAAGGTGTTCCTGCTCTCGCCGGCCGACGTCGACGTCAGCGCCGAGGAACGTCGGCGGATCGCCGAGGCCGGCTTCTACAGCTACCAGTAAGCGGCCTGACGGCTCCCGTTCCGGAGTAGTAGGTAGGCTGACGGCGTCGCGCTGGTGCAATCCAGCGATGTCGTCAATGTCACATCCGCTGTTGATTAAGGGCCGGCTCTAGTTGTCGCTGTTCTTCGAAATCCTTGGCTTCGCGCTGTTCGTCTTCTGGCTGCTGCTGATCGCCCGGGTCGTCGTGGAGTTCATCCGCTCGTTCAGCCGAGATTGGCATCCGCGTGGGCTCACCGTGGTGATCCTCGAGCTGATCATGACCGTCACCGACCCACCGGTGAAGCTGTTACGTCGGCTTATCCCGCAGTTGACGATCGGCGCCGTCCGGTTCGACCTGTCGATCATGGTGCTGCTGCTGGTCGCCTTCATCGGGATGCAGCTGGCATTCGGCGCGGCGGCGTGAGAGCGGCAAGGTACCCCAGGAGGCCGCGAAATGCGATTAGCCACGCCGTGGAACCGGTATCTGAAAAATTGAAATTAGCTCTTAATTAGGCAACCGGCGGTTCTGGTGTGACAGGATGGACGCCAGTTACAGTACGGAACGAACGCTGGACGCGTTCTACAACTTTGCAACCGGTTTGACCGCCCAGACCCGAGGGGGCAGATGATGCCGCTTACACCGGCCGACGTGCACAATGTGGCATTCAGCAAGCCGCCCATCGGCAAGCGAGGCTACAACGAGGACGAGGTCGACGCCTTCCTCGATCTGGTGGAGAACGAGCTGACCCGTCTCATCGAGGAGAACTCCGACCTGCGCCAGCGGGTCGCCGAGCTCGATCAGGAGCTGGCCGCCGCCCGCTCCGGTGGCGCTGTGCCGCAGCCCACCCAGGCGATTCCGCTGTACAAGCCCGAGCCGGAACCGGAGCCCACGCCGGCTCCCGCTCCGCAGGCGGCCCCGGCGCCGAGCCCGGCCGCCAGCGAGGAGCAGGCCATCAAGGCGGCTCGCGTGCTGGCCCTGGCCCAGGACACCGCCGACCGGTTGACCGGCACCGCGAAGGCCGAGGCCGACAAGCTGGTCGCCGATGCCCGCGCGAATGCCGACCAGATCGTCTCGGAGGCCCGCCACACCGCGGAGACCACGGTCGCCGACGCCAAGCAGCGCGCCGACGCCATGCTCAGCGATGCGCAGACCCGGTCGGAGACCCAGCTGCGGCAGGCGCAGGAGAAGGCCGACGCCCTGCAGGCCGATGCCGAGCGCAAGCACACCGAGATCATGGGCACCATCAACCAGCAGCGCACTGTCCTCGAGGGACGGCTGGAGCAGCTGCGGACGTTCGAGCGTGAATACCGCACCCGGCTCAAGACCTACCTGGAGTCTCAGCTCGAAGAGCTCGGGCAGCGCGGTTCGGCCGCGCCGGTCGATTCCGGTGCCAACAACGATGCCGGCGGGTTCAACCAGTTCAACCGGGGCAATAACTAAGCTCCTGTCGGACTGGAGGGTTGATCGATGCTGATCGTTGCGCTGGTACTGGCGGTGATCGGCCTCGCGGCCCTGGTCACGGCTGTCGTCACCAGCAATGAGCTCGTGGCGTGGGTGTGCATTGCGGCCAGCGTGATCGGCGTCATCCTGCTGATCGTCGACGCGATCCGGGAACGGCAGCATCGGCGCGTCGATGACGCCGAGCCCGTGACAGCGGCGGTGGGCGCCGAATCCATGGAGTCCTCGGCCACGGCCGAGACCACCGCCTATGCGGACACCGACGACACGGTCGACTCCACCTATTCGACGTTCGACGCCGATTATCCCGATGACGAGGCGGTCGCCGAGGAACAGGCCGAGGAGCCTGCCGAACCCGAACCCGAGGCCGAATCAGGGCCCGAAGAGGAGAAGCCGGACGAGTCCGGCTCGCGCTGATTTCCGTTCTGCACCGGGCTGGGGCCCATATTCAGTTCTTACCCGTAGGGGTAAAGGAGCAGCATGGGCATCCAATTCGCGAGCGTCGTCGACGATCCCATCGACGAGGTGTTCGCCTGGCACACCCGTCCCGGTGCGATGCGGCGCCTGGTTCCGCCGTGGCAACCGATGCATGTCGTCACCGAGACCGAATCACTGGCCGACGGGCGCGCGGTCCTGGGCCTGCCCGGCGGGCTGCGCTGGATCGCCCGGCACGATCCGGCCGGCTTCGACCCGCCGCATCAGTTCGTCGATGTGCTGTCCTCGGACGGCCCGATGACCCTGCCGCCGCGGATCATCGGGTGGTGGCGGCACACCCACCGATTCAGCGAAGCGGGTCCGGGCGCCACGGAAGTGCGCGACGAGGTCGACACCACGGTGCCCGGCGCGGCACTGCGCGCGACCTTCGTCTACCGGCATCGCCAGCTCGCCGATGATCTCGCTGCTCACCGGGACGCCGCGCAGGCGGGTGCCAGTGGATTGGCCGTCGCGATCACCGGCTCGTCCGGACTGGTCGGAACCGCGCTGACCGCCCTGCTGAGCACCGGTGGGCACCGGGTGATCCGGCTGGTCCGCAACGAACCCGTCCGGCCCGATGAACGACGTTGGGATCCAAGCAATCCCGCTGCCGACCTGTTCGACGGGATCGATGCCGTCATTCACCTGGCGGGCGCTTCGATCGCCGGGCGGTTCACCGAGGCCCATCGCCGCGCGATCCGCGACTCACGGATCGGACCGACCCGGCGGCTGGCCGAAGTGGCCGCCGCGACGGCCGGGTTGCGCGCGTTCGTCAGTGCCTCGGCGGTCGGGATCTACGGCTACGACCGCGGGGACGCGGTCCTGTGCGAGGACAGTGCCCGCGGCGACGGCTTCCTGGCTGATGTGGTCTCCGACTGGGAGGCGGCCGCCGAACCCGCGGCCCGCGCCGGGGTCCGCACCGTGTGCGTGCGCACCGGCATCGTGCAGTCCGCCCGCGGGGGCACCCTGCGGCTGATGCGGCCGCTGTTCGGCGCGGGTCTGGGAGGCCGGCTGGGCAGCGGCCGGCAGTGGCTGTCCTGGATCGGTCTGGACGATCTGCTCGACATCTATTACCGGGCGGCCTACGACGACCGGCTCACCGGGCCGGTCAACGCTGTTGCGCCAAACCCGGTGCGCAACAACGCATATACCGAGGCGCTGGCGGCCACGCTGCACCGCCCTGCGGTGCTACCCGTGCCGTCGATCGGCCCGCGAATCCTGCTCGGCAGACAGGGTGCCCGCGAATTGGCCGAGGCCGATCAGCGCGTGCTGCCCACCGCATTGCAGACCCTGGGACACCGATTCCGCCAGCCGACGATCTCCGAGGCTCTGGCTCACCAATTGGGCCACGATTCCTAGCCCGGGTTGATCTGCGCCGCCCCCCGCCATGAGTGCAGGCTGCGCAGCAGCGGGCTCTTCTTGTACTCGTGGCCGGCCATCCGGCCCAGGATGTCGTCGAGGGTGATCACCGCGTCGGCGATGTACGGCCCCTTGTTGAGCATCACGCACTCCGCGCGTTCGGCCATGGCCGCATCACTGATTTCGGCGCGTGACGGCCGTCCGGTGGTGGCCAGCTGCTCGAGCACCTGGGTCGCCCAGATCACCGGCAGGTGGGCCGCCTCGCACAGCCATAGCGTCTCTTCCTGCAGTTCGGCCATCCGCTCGTAACCCGTCTCCACCGCCAGATCCCCGCGGGCGATCATCACTCCGATCCGGCGGCGGCGCATCGCGGTGAGCAACAACTGCGGCAGATGTTCGAAGGCCTGGCGGGTTTCGATTTTGAGCACCACGCCGAGATCGTGGTCGCCGAGGCGGTCCAGCTCGTCGAACAGACGGATGACGTCGGCGGGTTCCCGGACGAACGAGAACTGGACGAAGTCGGCCAGCTCGACCACCATGGCCAGATCGGCCAGGTCCTTGTCGGTCAGTGCCGAGACGGGCAGATCGGTGTCCGGTACGTTGATCCCCTTGCCGGAGCGCAGCTTTGCCGTGCCGTGCAGGGGATGGTCGATGCGGACGTCAATGGTGTCGGCGGCCACGTCGATCACCTCCCCGCCGATCTTGCCGTCGTCGAAGAAGATCCGTTCACCGACTTCGGCGTTGTCGAAGACCTCGGGCAACGTGCATCCGATCCGGGGCGCCCGGTCGTCATCGACGGGGGCGGGCGAGCAGTCGCGGGTCACGCGCACGACGTCACCGGCGGCCAGCCGGATGGCCTGCTCGACGGCGGGCAGTTCACCGACCTCGGTGGTGTCTTTGCCGCCGGTGGCCTTCAACACGGTTCCGGTGCCCACATAGGTCGTCTTCTCGGTGGTGACGACGAAACCCCCAGGGGCGGCCGCGGCGAGCAGCAGCCGCCGCCTCGATCCGCGGGTATCGCGCAGTACGAGCTCGTCACCCTCGGCGCGGCGGGCCAGCCATTCGGGGTCGACCGGAAGAGTGATCAGGCCGGGCTCAGGCGGACGGCCCGGCCGTTTCGCCGATGTCAGCCATCCGCGGGCGGCCGCCACCACCTGACCGTGCGCGTTGCGGGTCGGCCGCAGGCGGACCACCTGCGGGCCCGGTTCCAATGGGCCGGTGCGTAGCTTGGGGCCACCCAGGTCCATCGCCACCAGGCAGGCGCGTCCGGCCGCTGCGGCGGCCGAACGGACGTTGGCGGCCATGGCTTTCCAGGCCGTCGGGTCGTCGTGCGCGCAGTTGATCCGGGCGATCCGCATCCCGGCATCGACGAGCGTGGCCACCAGGGCGGCATCGGCGGCGGCCTCTGAAGGCAGGGTGACCATGATCCGCGCCGCGCGATCTTCGGCGGTCGGGCCGAGCAGCTCGACGGCATTGCGCTGGAGCAGCTGTCTGCCCTGCGCGACCGCAACGCAAGGACCTTCGACCGGTGCCCAGCCGTGGCCGCGCATCGCCGCGATCGCGGCTGACACCAATTGCAGGGTCGCCTGCACGTGGGCCTCACTGCGACCCAGCGAGGACAGCCCGAAACCGGTCAGCCGTTCCTGAAGATCGCGGAGGTCGATCTGGCGCAATGCCCAATAGTGCACCAAATTGATGGCACTGCACTCGTTTTCGGCCGCTACTGGAGCCGTCCATGACCGCCATCTGGCCTCGGCATCGGCGAGGGTGGACAGCAGAGCGTCGACTTCGCTCTGTAGCCGGTCCAGTTGTTGCGCGGCGGCGGACATGGCGGGAACGCTAGTCATCTCAAGTTGCGAGTAGGTGAACGGTTGGGTGCGGGTAAGGGGCCGGCTGAATCGGCCCTACTTCGCGGGGCGCACCGGCGGTGGGTCGTCGGGGGCCAGTTCCGCACCGATCTGCCGGAACAGCGTGTCGGCCTCGTTGGCGTAGTCGCCCTGCGCGTCGAAGGCGTCCTGGTCGTAGGTGACGGCTACGGCGATGGCGATGCGGCGGCTGGGCAGGTAGGCCTCCAGGGCGGCGTACCCGGAGAACAGCGGATTCTGCAGCAGCCAGTTCCCGGAGATCACGATGCCCAATCCGTAAGTGTAGAAATCATTTAAGACCGCACACGTGGTACAGCCCGGCAGTGCGGTGGTCTTACCGCGCAGCGCTGTGGAGATCATCGCCTGATACGAGTCGGGGGACAGCAGCCGGCCCGAGCCGATCCCTTCGGCCGTCGCCGCCAGGTCGTAGATATCGGTGGTCTGGATCGCACCATGGGTGATCGTCCATGACGGATTCCAGAACGTGGTCTCCTCGTAGAACGGTGTGCCGGCCGGGATGTGAAGGGCCTGGCGGCGTTCCGAGCTGAAGGCGTGCAGCACCGGCCCCGGGATGTCGGGGGTGAACGAATTCGCCGTGTTGGTCAGGCCCAGCGGCCCGAGTACCTTCTGGCTCAGCAGCGTCGGCATGTCCTGGCCGGTCGCCTTCTCCAGCGCGAGGCCCAGCAGCACGTAGTTGGTGTGGGCGTAGTTCCAGTTCGTGCCCGGTTCGTAGAGCAGGGGCTTTCCGACGGCATACGCCAGCAGCTGGTCGGTTGTCCACTGCCGGAACGGATCGCGGTAGAGCGCGGTGTTCATCGGTTCGTTGCCGATCACGTAATCGACGTAGCCCGACGTCATCTGTGCGAGCTGGCCCAGCGTGACCCGGTCCGAGTTGGGCACGTCGGGCAGCCATCGGGAGAGCTTGTCGTCGAGGCTGACCTTCTTTTCGTCGACGAGCCGCAGCAGCAGGGTGGCCACGTACGAGATCGCCACCGCCCCGTTGCGGAAATGCATTGCGGTGGTGGCGGGTACCCCGGTCATCGATTCGCCGTCCGTGCGGGTCACCACCTCCTTGCCGTCGATCGTGACCCGCACGAGCACCGACCTGAGATGGGCCCGCGTCATCGTCTCGCGCACGATCTTCGCGATCGCGTCGGCCTTCGGTGAGGTGGTGGGTGTGGTCGTCGTCGGGTTGTTCGGCGGCCCACATGCGGTCAGCACCATCACCGCGGCCAGCGTGGCTGCGATGCCGGACCGGACCGGGCCCATGACGGCCTAGCCGGCGACCTTGTCCAGGAAGCCGCGCACCAGTCGCCGGAGCCGGCGCGCGGCATCGTCGACGTGGGTGGTGGTGTCGGCCCGAAGGTCGTCGGCGCGCAGCCCGAGCTTGACCAGATCGCCGCCGCCGCGGTTGCGGTCGTCGTCGATCCACAGCTCCAGCAGTGTGTGGTCGAGTTCGGGGTGGAACTGCAGGCCCATCGCGTTGCCGTGGACGAAAGCCTGTGTGGCACAGTCATTTCGGGCGATCTCGACGGCACCCGGCGGGGGAGTGAACCGGTCGAAGTGCCACTGGAACCATGGTCCGTCGTCCGGCACCAGATCGGGGTCGCTGCTGTGGACGCGGTGCCAGCCGACCTCCGGGGCAAGCGACCGCTGTACCGAACCGCCGAGTGCGGTGGCCACCAGCTGGCCGCCGAAGCACACCCCGAGCACGCCGACGCCCGCGTCGACCGCTCGCCGCACGGTGTCGATCTCACCGGCCACCCATGGCAGCCGTTCGTCGTAGACCGACCACCGCGAGCCCAGCGGCACGATCACGTCATAGCGGGTCGGGTCGGGGAAGGTGACGTCGACGGCAGGGTCGGACGCCCGCTCGGCCGGCACCACCTCGAATGTGTCGACGTCGAAACCGAGTTCGCTGAACGTCTCCCCGAGCAGAGCCTCGGGCGCGATCGGATCGTTGTAGATGAACAGGACCTGGCGGGGCACCTGAACACGGTACGGCAGGACGCCCGTTATATGCAGTCCGAGGCGCCGTCGACGACCAGCACCGCGCCGTTGATGTAGCTGCTGGCCGCCGTGCACAGGAATGCGATGGCGGGCGCGACCTCGCCGACGGTGCCCATCCGCCCGGCGGGGATGTGCGCGAGCTCTGTTTCGACGATCTCCGGCACGGCGTGCATCGGGGCGGTCATCGCGGTCTCGATGGTGCCCGGCGCCACCGCGTTGACCCTGATCCCGTGCCTGGCCCATGTGACCGCCAGGTTGCGGGTGATGTTGATGACGCCGGACTTTGCGGCCCCGTACCCGGGGACCAAGGTGACCGCACGCAGCGCCGACATCGAGGCGAGGTTGACCACACTGGCCCCGCCGACGGCCGTGGAGGTCTTCAGTGCGCGTCTGAGCCCGACGGTGAGCCGATAGGGCCCGGTGAGGTTCAGCGCGACGGAGGCGGCGAACCCGTCGGGGGTGGACTCGTCAAGGCCGCCGGGAAAGTTCGCGCCGGCGTTGTTCACCAGGACGTCGAGCTCGGAAATGTCCTGGGCCAGGCTGTCTATGGATGCATTGTCGGTGAGCACGAGTTGGCGGTACGTCATCCCGGACAGGTCGCTGTCGTAGTCGGCGGCAGCGGGTTTGGTGCCGGTGACGATGACGTCGGCGCCGGCATCGCGGAACAGCACGGCGACGGCGTGCCCGATCCCGCTGGTCGCCCCGGTGACCAACGCTCTGGTGCCGGTGAAGTCGAAGCTGAGCTGGCCGGTCATGTGTACCTCTCGATCTGCTTGGTCAGCCACGCGGTCTCCCAGAAGTTGACGCTGCCCGCCAGCAGGTGTTCGTGGGCGGCCTTGAGCACTGCCCGCGCGTCCGCGTGCTCCGGGGTGGTCTGGGTGACGAGCTCGGCGAGGTGGATGGCCTCCAGCGGGCGGCCGTCGCTCAGATGCGCACGGGCGCGCTCGGTCAGCGCGTCGGCGCCGGCCAGTTCCACGAGGTCGGCGCTGACGGCCTCCGGACCTACCGGGTACAGCTCGGTGGTCGACCTGTGGTGAAACCAGCCGGAGTAGTTCTCCCAGATCGCGCGGACGTCCCAGGCGAGCTTGCCGTAGCCCTGACCGACCTCGAGATGGTCGGGCAGGGTGATCTCGCGCATCAGGGTGCGAACGTCCTTGCCCGCGTTCATGCCTGCGACGGTCTGGTCGTGCAGGTACCGGACGGCATCGCGCAGCCTGGTCAGCTCGGCGTCGATCAGGTCCGCCCCGCGAATCGGGTCGAAGTGCCCGGTGAGCAGCACCTCGGGTTGCAGGGTGCGGACCCGTTCGATGGTGTCGATGACGGTCAGCGCATCGCGGTAGCGATCGCCGCGAACCGTGACCAGGTTCGGAATGTGGCCGAAGACCGGCCCGAACGTATTGCTACACAGGCAGACTCGTTCGTCGGGCAGCCAGATCACCATCGAGTCGGTGGTTTCCCCACCCGGGGTCGCGATCAGTTCGAACCGGCGGTCGCCGACCGTCAGCGACAATCGGTCTTCGACGACGATGTCGGCGGTGGCGCTGCTCTGCGCGGGGAGTTTCTTGCCGAAGCGCTGCTGGATGTGCGCGATGCCGTCAGCCAGTCGGCCGGAGAAGGCGAAGGCGCTGCGGCTGGCGCGGTAAGGCAGTAGCCGCTCGTTGTCGTCGCGCCAGTACTCCCAATTAGCTTGCGCCACAACCTTGGTATCGGCGTCGCGCAGGGTGTCCAGGCCGCCGACGTGATCGTAGTGGCCCTGGGTGATGAAGATATAGCGCACCGGCGAGGAGTCGACGGCGTCGAAGACGGCACGGTGCACGGGCCCTTCGAATCCCATGCCGGTGTTGACGACGACGCGGCCGTCCGACGTGGTCACCAGGTAGGAATTGGTCAGACCCGGTGAGCACCAGATACCTGGCGCGACTTGTTCGGCCTGTTCGGCCGAGGCCGGCGCCATCGCGTCGGCGCCGGGGCGGCTGCGGTAGATGGGTTGCACGGTGACCTCTAGATCTCGGGGCGGACGTCGAAACGGTCGAAGTAGAAGGCGAACCGGCAGCGCAACTCCTGCGGTTCGACACCGAAGTGACGTTTCAGGTCATACGGGATCCGGCCCTTGGCGCCGCGGCGATTGCTGTCGATATAGGCCTGAAATCGCTTGGCCACCTTGGGGGTAATGTCGACACCCGCGCGCTGATAGAAGTCCGCCAGCACCGGCATCTCGTTGCCGTTCAGGTGGTGGAACCCGATGTCGACACTGCGCTCGGCGGGCACGAGCCCGCGGTCGCGCACACAGGCACTCAGCAGACGGTGGATCCGGTCACTCCAGTAGTCGACCAGCCAGTCCGGGTCGATACTGGTGCGGCGTAAGCGATCCGAGTACGCCATCATCGTGATGGCCGACTGGATGACCGCGACGGGATCGCGATGGGTGAACGCGACGGTGGCGTCGGGGAACGTCGTCATCAGCGGGCCGAGCTGTTCGGCATGCTGCGGCGATTTCAGCACCCAGGTCCGCGGGCCGCGCAGGAACGTCAGCGCCTGCAGGACCTTCTTGAGGTAGGCATAGTGGCGGGTGTGGTCCAGGCCGAGGTAGTGGTCGCGCCAACCGGGAACGCGGGCATGCCATTCGAGGACGTAACCGGCCATGTCGAGGTCGAGCAGCTCGACCTCCTCCTCGATGGCCTCGGGGAAGCGGTCGTGCATCGCCGCCACGTACGGGGTGCTGGCCATCAGCGCCTCGTGTTCGGCCTTGACCCGGGCGTAGCGGGGGTCGACGCCGAACACGTCGGGTCCCTGGCCGTTCGCGGGAATCGGATCCTCGCTCTCCCAGTAGGGCAGTGCGCGCCGGCGCGGGTCCTGCGCGATCAGGTTCACCAGGTGTGTGGTGCCCGAGCGCGGCATGCCGACCACGATCAGCGGCCGCTCGATCGGGATCGCCGCGATCTCGGGGTAGCGCTTGAGCAGATCGGTCAGCGACAGCCGGTTACGCAGTTTGCGAACCACTCTGGCGCGCAGGGTGCTTCGGCTGAGCTGGCGCAGGCCGGTGTCGGATTCGATGGCCGCGACGTGCGCCGCGAGCCGGCCGGCGAAACCGTCGTCGTCGGCCAGGTCGTCGGCGCCGACATGATCCACCGCGTCGGCGAGCATCGCGTCGAGGTCGAAGGTGACTTCCCGCGACTCGGTGTAGTCCAGGATCTGCCGTTGGGTGTCGGTCAGGACGGGGTCGGTCAGGTCGTCGAGGTTCAGGGTCTCCATCGATGACCGCGTCGCCATGTCTTGTTCCTGTCGAATATTCGACGTACCGTTCGGCAATATGACGCTCAACGTAGACCCTGTCAAGACGGCGGGTCAAGCGTCCTCGCCACCCACCGGACGGGTGATCGCCGTGATGGAGATGCTCGGCGCCGACCCGGGGCGGCAGTTCTCGCTGGCCGAGATATCCCGGCGCCTCGACATCAGCCGGGCCACCGGGCACGCCATCTTGGCGACGCTCGTCGCGCACGAGTGGGTGACCCGCGATCCGCGGTCGGCCCGATACGCCTGGGGCCCGGCGATCGCCAGCCTGGCCAAACCCGCCGACCTGTTCCGCGGCGAGCTGGAGGAGCTGGCCGCGGCCACCGGTACACAGGTCTATCTGGCCCGCCGCGAGGCCAACAGCCTGGTGATCATCGACGTCACCGGGGAGAGTTTGACCGCACCGCGGATCGGGCGGGGGGCCAGGACGCCCTTCGTCGCGCCGTTCGGCCGCGACTATGTGGCGTGGTCGAATCCGGAGGCGCAGCGGGCCTGGCTTGAGGCGATCGGTCAGCCCAGCGATGCGCTGCGGACGCGAATCTCGGCTGTCCTCACCGAAACCCGCGACCGCGGCTTCGTCGTGGAGCGGCTCACCCGCGAGTATCTGCGCGTCTACTCGGCATTACAGGCGCTGTCCGGCGATGGCGAGGTGGACGCGATCACCGCCCAGTTGGCTCGTGCGTTCGCCGACCTCAGTGTGATCGATGTGCTGCCAAGCGAATTGGGCGCGGGTGCCACGCACAGCATCGCCACCGTGTCGGCGCCGATCACCGATGCCGACGGTGCGGTGATCATGTCGGTGACCGCGGCACCGTTCGCCACCTTGGACTCGGCCGCGATCACCCGGCTCGGCGGGCGGGTTCGCCGCAGCGCCATCGCGATCGGTGAACGGTTGAACCGTTACCGCGATCAGGCCTGACCCCACCCGTCCGCGCGCCAGCACACCCAGTCGATTTCGACGAGTGCGTCGACGGCCAGCCCCGTCGTGCCGACGCACGTCCGGCTCGGGAGCCGATCGGGAAACCACGGCGCGTACGCGCCGTTGAAGGCGGCATAGTCGTTCCAGTCGAGCAGAAACGCCCGCACCGACACCACGTCGGCGAGCCCGCCGCCGCACAGCTCGGTGACCCGCAGCAGATTCGCCAGCACCTGCCGGGTCTGGGTGGCCACGTCGTCGCCGACCACCGTGCCCGCCGGGTCGGTCGGCATCTGCCCGGTGACGTAGAGGGTCTGGCCGGCCGCGGTCGCGTGCGAGAACGGCGCCACCGCGGGCGGGACGCCGTCGGCCGGGGTGAACGTGAACGCCCGGATACCGGTCATGCAGCGGGATTCTGCCAGTGCGGGAAGCAGCGCTTGTCGATTCGGCCGTGCACACCCTGACGCTGATCGACGACCTGGGTGACGGTGAAGTCCACTGCCACCGACATGAACGAATACGCGTCAGCGCGAGACAACCCGAAGCGTCGCTGCAACAGCGCCAGCGTGCGCAGTGCCGCGCATTTCATCGCGGCATCCAGACTGTCCCCGAATCCATGCACCAGCAGCTCGGTTGCGGTTTCCAGCACCGGCACGGTGAACGGTAGATCGCGGCGAATGGTCAAGCGCAGCAACCCGTTCAATGAGGATTCCAACGCGGTGCCGCTGACCTCGCCGTCGCCCTGTGAGACATGCGGGTCGCCGACCGACAGCAGTGCGCCGGGCACCTGGACGGGGTAGTACATCCGGCCGCCGGCGCCGATGCGCCAGTTGTCGACGTTGCCGCCGTGGTCGCCGGGCGGTACCGAGGAGACCCGCACCGGCTCTGCCGGCGCGACGCCCATGGTGCCGAAGTGGGGGCGTAGCGGCACGACGACACCGGTCAGCGCGGGTTCGCGGCGCGCGGGGTCGGGGGTGACGATGGTGCCGGGTTGGTCGGCCAGCGGGGTGGCCGTCCAGTCGTAGCCGAACAGCGCGCGTCCCAGCAGGGCGTCGACGTCGAGTTCGTAGACGGTGACCCGCTCGACCGGTATCTCGTCGTACAGGTGGCCCCAGTGCCCCGCGAGGTTGGAGCCGTAGGGCAGCCGCGGGGTGGCCTCCAGGATGTCCACTTGCAGCACGTCCCCCGGTCGCGCCCCGCTGACCGCGATCGGCCCGGTCAGGATGTGCGGTCCCGGCCCTCGCTCGTCGACCTCGGCGAACACCTGCGAAATGTGCTCATCCATCAACAGATCGGGGGCGTCGCCGGCGTGGTGCGTGAGCGTCTCGATGGCCACCAGGTCACCGGATTCGACGGTCAGTGCGGGCGGCTGTCGCGGGTCGAAATAACCCCAGTGCACCGTCTGGGCCGTCGCCGGTAGGTGGTGCACCGTCATAAGCGTCAGATCATGCCAGCCGGGCTGATCCGGCGCGCGGCGAAGGATCACGCGGTGTGATAGCGCCGTTCGGGCCGGCCGGCACCGTATTGCAGCCGAAGCGCCACCGCGCCCGTGCTCAGGAAATACTCGAGATAGCGGCGCGCGCTGACCCTGGAAATCCCCACCAGATCGGCGCATTCGGCCGCCGACACCTCACCGGCGCCACGCACGGCATCGAGCACCATCCGCCCGGTCTCGGCGCCGAGTCCCTTGGGCATCTGCGCCTGTTCACCCAGCGCGGGAGAGCGCCCGAACAGGGTATCGACGAAGCTTTGGTCGATGCCGTGGTCGGCCCCCAGCGCGTCCGCCCGGGCGGCGAATGACGCCAATTTCGTCCGCAGTTGGTCGAACTCGAACGGCTTGATCAGGTAGTCGGCGGCGCCGCCGTCGAGGGCGCCGCTGACGGTGTCCAGTTCCCGCGCGGCGGTGATCATGATGACGCCCACCGGGTCGCCCTCGGCCCGCAAGGTCTGCAGGACCTGCAGGCCGGTCATGTCGGGAAGGTAGACGTCGAGCAGGATGAGGTCGGGGCGAAGCCGGCGCGCGGCTTCGAGTGCGGTCCCGCCGGTATGGGCGACGTCGACGGTATGGAACCCGTCGATGCGGTCGACGAAGCGGCGGTGAATCCCGGCGACCATGAAGTCGTCGTCGACGACCAGCCCGGATTTTTCGCGGAATGTCGCGTGGAGCGGTGTGTAGATACGCGAAAGTGCCTGTCCTACAAGGAATAATTGGACTTCTTCAGGGTTCAATCGTTCCAGCGGGAAGGCACTTCGCAAGTGAAGGATATCGCGGTCGCATCTCGGGTGAAAGTGTCCGCCGACGGCCATGGCGTCGTGTCGCATGCCGGGATGGGCATGCTGCGCGAACTGGCCGACCGGACCGGCCTGTCGGCGCAGGTCACCGCCGCGTTGGCCGACACTTACCGGGGCCCGTGGGTGTATGCCCCCGGGGAGGTGTTCGCCGATCTGGCGGCCGCGGTCGCTGACGGGGCGGACTGCATCGACGGGGTCGGGCAACTGTGCGGCGACCGCGAGCACGTGTTCGGGGCGAAGGCCTCGACGACCACGATGTGGCGGCTGGTCGATGAGCGGATCGACGCCGCCCACCTGCCCGGGGTGCGGGCCGCGCGCGATGCTGCGCGGTCGGCGGCCTGGCAGGGCGGAGCCGCCCCCGCTGCCGGGGACTGGCTGCACATCGACATCGACGCCACGCTGGTGATCGACCACTCCGACAACAAAGCCGGCGCAACCCCGACCTGGAAGAAGACGTTCGGTCTTCACCCGCTGCTGGCGTTCCTGGACCGCCCGGAGATCGCCGGTGGGGAAGCCCTGGCCGGGCTGCTGCGCAGCGGCAACGCCGGCTCCAACACCGCCAGTGACCACGTCATCGTCCTGGAACGGGCGCTGGCGTCCCTGCCCGCGGCGTCGCGGCCCGACCCCGACGATCCCGCCACGACCCGGGTGCTGGTGCGCTGCGACACCGCCGGGGCCACCCACCGGTTCGCCGACGCGTGCCGCACCACGGGGGTGGGATTCTCCTTCGGCTACCCCGTCGACACCCGCGTGCAGGACGCGGTGGACACCCTCAACATCGGCGACGCCTGGTACCCGGCGATCGACTCCGGCGGCGGCATCCGCGATGGCGCCTGGGTCGCCGAGGCCACCGACCTGGTCAACCTGGCCTCCTGGCCGACCGGCACGAGGCTGATCCTGCGCAAGGAACGACCCCACCCCGGAGCCCAGTTGCGGTTCACCGACGCCGACGGGATGCGGGTGACGGCGTTCATCACCGATACCGCACCCGGTGTCGTGCCCGGCCAAGTCGCCGGCCTGGAACTACGCCATCGCCAGCACGCCCGCGTCGAAGATCGCATCCGCGAACTCAAAGCCACCGGACTGCGCAACCTGCCGTGCCACTCCTTCTGGGCCAACGCCGCCTGGCTGGAAATCGTTCTGGCCGCCGCCGATCTGGTCACCTGGACCCGGCTCATCGGATTCACCGGCCAGCCCGGCCTGGCCCGCGCCGAGATCGCCACCTTCCGCTACCGGGTCCTGCACGTCGCCGCCCGCATCACCCGCGGCGCCCGCCAACTCCGACTACGCATCGACGCCACCTGGCGATGGGCACCAGCGATCACGACCGCCTGGCAACGCATCCGCACCGCCTTCACTTGATCCCTGGACCACCTGACCGCCGAACACGAAAGACCCACTGGCACTTGGGAAAGCCCGACCACCCGGCGACACGGGACAACCCAACATGCCCCGACCCGGCCGAAACCGGCTCACGGGCCCACCCCGCCACCACGCGCCGCCCACAACACCCCGGACGAAAAATCGAGGCCAGTACCTCACGCATGGCTGACCGACTCGATCCGCGGTAACCGCGCGACGAACAGGGCACCGCCACCGTCGGCGTCGCGCACTTCGGCCGTGCCGCCGTGCTGCGCGGCGATCAGCCGGACCAGGGCAAGGCCGATGCCGCGACCACCGGGAACATCCGGCTTGGACGTGACGCCGCGGGCGAAGATCTGTGTCCGAAGTTCTTCCGGCACACCAGGCCCCGAGTCGGCGACCTCGATGGTGAGGCCGTCGCCGTCGTCGACACGCACGGTGACCCGAGAGTCGGTCGTGCCCTCCGAGACGGCGACGGCGTTGTCGATCAGGTTGCCCAGCACCGTGATCACGTCGGTGGCCAGTGCGGGGCTGAGTGCCGCCAGGTGGGAGTCGTCGCTCAGCTCCAAGGAAACTCCGCTCTCGGCTGCCAGCGTCGTCTTGGCGATCAGCAGGGCGGCGACGGCGGGATCCAAAATACGTTGGGTGACAGCATCACTGATCTCCGCTCGGCGCCGGGTCAGCGTTCCGACCAGATCGCGCACCGAGTCGTACTCCTCCAGCTGCACCAGCCCGGAGATGGTGTGCAGTTGGTTGGCGAACTCATGGGTCTGCGCCCGCAGCGTATCGGTGACACTCTTGTGCGAGGACAGCTGGGCCTGCATCGACGCCAGCTCGGTGCTGTCCCGCATCGTGGTGACCGTGCCGATACGTTGACCTTGACTGGTGGCCGCCCGCCGGTTGAGTGCCAGCACCCGACTGGGTGTCGCGATGACGACGTCGTGATCGTCCTCACCGGACAGCAGGAATGCCGCCACGGCCGGATCGATGCCGGCGTCGCGCACCGGTACGTTGACGGCCTCGGCGCCGATCCCGAGCAGGTCCTGGGCGCTGTCGTTGACCACGGTGATCACGCCGTCGGTGTTCACCCCGATCACGCCCTCACGAATGCTGTGCAGCAACGCTTCTCGATGCTCGGCCAGTCCGGCGATCTCGGCGACCTCCAGTCCGCGGGTATGGCGCTTGATGCGCCGTGACAGCAACCAGGAGGCGAGCAACCCCAGTGCCGCGCCGAGGCCCAGGTAGACCAGCAACCGCTCACCCGCGCCGCTGAGCAACTGCCACACCGAGGGATACGGTTCGCTCACCGACACCACCGACAGCACCGCACCGTCGGTGGACAGAATCGGAACCTGGCCGACCAGCGCGTGGTGGCCATCAACATCCAGATCGCCGAACCAGGCCCGGCCCTCGACGACCCGGCTGGGCCCGAAATCGACGGTCCGCCCGATCCGAGAGGGGTCCGACGACACCCGGACAACTCCGGCCGGATCGATCAATTCGGCCATATCTGCTCCGGACAGGGCCACCGCGCGGTCGACGTCGGGTGCCAGCAGGCGAGCGGCGAACGGGTCGGCGTAGCGATCCCGGACCAGCGGGGTCGAGGCGACATTCTCGGCGACCGCGATCATCCGCTGCCCCCGTACGTCGCGGAACTCCTTGGTCGACTGAGTGATCGACACCGCGGCCACCGCGATCAACACGACCGCCACCACCAGCATCTGAAAGGCCAGGAACTGGCCCGCCAAGCTTCGGCTGCTACGAGCCAGTGATGACCACAACGACCACAACTTCCTTTACGTCCCAAAGAGTGACCTGCATCACCCTATCCGCCAGTATTGCTTCCCATCACGTCAATGCGAAGGGGACGACGATGTTGCGGCCTAGTCGACGACCATTCTTTCGGGCGGCGGCCCTGGCGCTGGCCGTCGCGGTGGTGCTCACCGCCTGCGGTGTGACGCGCGGTGACGATCCGTCCGGTCTGCACAGGCTGCGGATGATGGTGCCCAACAGCCCCGGCGGTGGCTATGACCTGACCGCACGGACCGCGGTGAAGATCATGGAGGACCGTGACATCACCGGTCGCGTGGAGGTGTTCAACGTGCTCGGTGCGGGCGGCACCGTCGCGATGGCACGGCTCATGAACGAGCGGGGCAACGACGACCTGATGATGACGATGGGTCTGGGCGTCGTCGGCGCCACCTATACCAACGGGTCCAAGATCAAGGCCTCCGACGCGACGGCCATCGCTAAGTTGATCGAGGACCCGGGGGCGATCTTCGTTCCCGCCGATTCGCCGTTCAAGACAGTCGCGGACTTCGTTGCGGCGTGGAAAGCCGATCCGAGCAAGGTCACGATCGGCGGGGGCTCGTCACCGGGCGGCCCCGATCACCTTTTCCCGATGGAGGTCGCCAAGAAGGTCGGCGTCGACCCGAAGCAGGTCAATTTCATCACCTATGACGGCGGCGGCGACCTATTGACCGCGCTGCTCGGCAAGAAGATCACCGTGGGAACCTCCAGCCCGGGTGAGCTCATCGACCAGATCGAAGCGGGCCAGCTGCGGGTACTGGCGGTGTCCAGCGAGGAACGCGTGGAAGGCATCGACGCGCCGACGCTCAAGGAATCCGGCATCGACCTCACGTTCGCCAACTGGCGCGGTGTCCTTGCGCCACCGGGTATTTCGGACAACGCCAAGCGTGAGATGGTCAAGGCGCTCGAAGAAATGCACGGCACGAGTGAGTGGAAAGAGGCGTTGGTCAAGAACGGCTGGACAGACGCCTTCGTTACCGGTGCGGCGTTCGAACAGTTCCTCACCGACCAGGACAACCGGGTTTCGACGACCCTGACCGAATTGGGGCTGCTGTGAGCATTGACAACCCGCGGGCGCAGGCCCGCACGCCCGACTACGCGCAGTACATCGTCGTCGCTGTCCTGGCACTCGTCGGCGGATTCCTGGTCTACAGCGGACTGACCTTGGACGAAGGCTTCGCCAAGGTGGATCCCGTTGGACCCAAGTTCTTTCCGACGATCATCGGCGCCGCGGCGCTGGTACTCGCGGTGGTCCTGGCCGTTGCGATCCCGCGCGGCAGCAAGGGCGAAGCCGACGCCGGTGAAGACATCGACCCGGAGGCGCCGGGGGACTGGCGCACCGTCGGCCTGCTGATCGCCTTGTTCGTCGCGATGATCCTGCTGGTCAATTGGCTCGGCTGGGTCATCATGAGCGCACTGTTCTTCGCCTGTGCGGCAACGATTCTGGGCAGTAGGCACTACGTGCGCAACGTCGTCATCGGTGTTGTGCTGGCGCTGGCCAGCTTCTACGCGTTCTACTCCGGGCTCGGAATCCCGCTGCCCGCCGGCATCTTGGACGGGGTTCTCTAGATGGACAACTTCAATTGGCTGTTGCAGGGCTTGGCCGAGGCAGCCACCCCGATGAACCTGCTGTACGCCGTGATCGGGGTGCTGCTGGGCACCGCGGTCGGTGTGTTGCCCGGGATCGGACCGGCCATGACGGTGGCGTTGCTGCTTCCGATCACCTACAACGTCAGCCCCAGTGCGGCCTTCATCATGTTCGCCGGCATCTTCTACGGCGGCATGTACGGCGGATCCACCACGTCGATCCTGCTGAACACGCCAGGAGAGTCGTCGTCGGTGATCACCGCCATCGAGGGCAACAAGATGGCCAAAGCGGGCCGAGCCGCACAGGCATTGGCCACCGCCGCCATCGGTTCGTTCGTCGCGGGCACCATCGGCACCGTGCTGCTGGCGGCGTTCGCACCCGCGATCTCGCGGTTCGCCGTGACCCTCGGCGCGCCGTCGTATCTGGCGATCATGCTCTTCGCCCTGGTGGCGGTGACCGCGGTGTTGGGCTCGTCGAAGCTGCGCGGCGCCATCTCGCTGGTGCTCGGCCTGGCGATCGGCATCGTCGGCATCGACTTCCTCACCGGCCAGCCACGGGCCACGTTCGGCATCCCGCAGCTTTCCGACGGTATCGACATCGTGGTGATCGCTGTCGCGATTTTCGCTGTGGGAGAGGCGCTCTGGGTGGCCGCGCACCTGCGCCGGCGCCCGGCCGATGTGATCCCGGTCGGCCGGCCGTGGATGGGTCGCGACGACTGGCGGCGGTCCTGGAAGCCGTGGTTGCGCGGCACGGCGTTCGGGTTCCCGTTCGGTGCGCTACCCGCAGGCGGAGCGGAGCTGCCCACGTTCTTGAGCTACATCACCGAGAAGAAGCTGTCCAAGCATCCGGAGGAGTTCGGGCGGGGCGCCATTGAGGGAGTGGCCGGGCCCGAGGCGGCCAACAACGCCTCGGCGGCAGGCACTCTGGTGCCGATGCTGTCACTCGGCCTGCCGACCAACGCCACCGCCGCGGTCATGCTCACCGCTTTCGTTTCCTATGGAATCCAGCCCGGCCCAACACTTTTCAGCAAGGAGCCGCTGCTGATCTGGACACTGATCGCCAGCCTGTTCATCGGCAACTTCCTGTTGTTGGTGCTCAACCTGCCGTTGGCGCCGCTCTGGGCCAAGCTGCTGCGGACGCCGCGGCCGTACCTCTACGCCGGCATCCTGTTCTTCGCCACGCTCGGGGCGTTCGCGGTGAACATCCAGCCGCTCGACCTCGCTCTGCTGCTGTTGTTCGGACTGCTCGGGCTGATGATGCGCCGGTTCGGCCTTCCGGTACTGCCGCTGATCATCGGCGTCATCCTGGGCCCGCGGATCGAACGCCAGTTGCGCCAGAGCCTGCAGCTCGGCGGGGGCGATTGGTCGAGCCTCTTCACCGAGCCGGTCGCCATTGTGACGTACGTGTGCATGGCGGTGCTGCTCGCCGTGCCGCTGGTGCTGCGCCTGCTGCATCGCGACGAGGAGACGCTGCTGATCGTCGAGGACGACAAGGACCAGAGAGAGAAGGCACAGACGACATGATCACCGACGAGCGCTTGCGGGAGGAGAAATGATCGTCGTGGGATACACCAACGACCAGTTCGGGATGGCGGCGCTGAACGCCGGCATCACCGAAGCCGCTCGACGAGACACCGACCTGCTGGTGGTCAACTCGACACCCGGAGATTCCTATATCGACGCCGCGTTCGCCCAGCCGGGGCAGGTGCGCGACATCGAGGAACGGCTGAAGAACTCCGGCGTGCGTTACGAGCTTTCGCAGCCGGTCGGGGTGTACGCCGCCGACGCTCTGCTGGAAGCGATGGAGCGGCCCGAGGCCGAGCTGTTGGTCATCGGCCTCAAACACCGCAATCCAGTCGGCAAACTGCTCCTGGGCAGCGTCGCGCAGCAACTGCTGATGGAGTGCCCAAAACCTGTGCTCGCCGTCAAGCCTGGCTAATACCGAATAATGGGGTGATGACCGTTTCGTTGATGGTGTGGGTGGTCACGTGCGTCGTGATTCTCGGGCTCTTCGTATTCGACTTCTACGCGCACGTGCGCGTGCCGCACGAACCGACGTTCAAAGAGTCCGCGACGTGGTCCTCGGTGTACATCGGCCTGGCGGTGGTGTTCGGCTTCGTCGTGTGGTGGTTGTGGGGCGGCTCATACGCCGGTGAGTACTTCGCGGGGTACGTCACCGAGAAAGCGCTGAGCGTCGACAACCTGTTCGTGTTCACGGTCATCATGGGGACGTTCGCGGTACCACGACAGTTCCAGCAGAAGCTGCTGCTGATCGGGATCGTACTGGCGCTGGTGATGCGGGCGGGTTTCATCGCCGTCGGCGCCGCAGCCATCAGCACGTTCAGCTGGGTGTTCTACCTCTTCGGAATCTTCTTGGTACTCACCGCAATCAAACTTGCGAAGGAAGCCGGCCACGAGAAGGAAGTCGAAGAGAAGCGCGACAGCCGGATCATCGCGCTGGTCCGCCGGTTCGTTCCGACGACCGAGGAGTATGCCGGCGACAAGTTCCTCACGACGCTCGACGGCCGGCGCGTCGTCACGCCGATGTTGTTGGCGCTCATCGCAATCGCATTCACCGATCTGCTGTTCGCGTTGGACTCGATCCCGGCGATCTACGGCCTGACCGAGCAGCCCTATATCGTGTTCACCGCCAACGCGTTCGCGTTGATGGGCCTGCGACAGCTGTACTTTCTGATCGGGGGTCTGCTGGACCGGCTGATCTTCCTGTCCTACGGGCTGTCCCTGATTCTGGCGTTCATCGGCGTCAAGCTGCTGCTGCACGCGCTGCACGAGAACAGCCTGCCGTTCATCAACGACGGCCAGCACGTTGCGGTGCCGGAGATCTCGACGGGCATGTCGATCGGCGTGATCGGGGTGGTGCTGCTGGTGACGACGGTGGCCAGCCTGGCCAAGACCAGGGGCCGTGCGCCGCTGACTTAATTGTTGCTGTCCGGGCAGGTGAGATCGACGTAGACGACACCGGGGGTATTCGGGTTCGTCGGGAGCATCAGGCTTCCGTCGGGGATCATCATCACCGTCAGCCCGTGGATACCGTTGACGGTGCACGCGGGGAGCGGCATCGTCGACGGGCTGTTGAACAACACGTTGTACCCCTGGTTGTGCAGTGCCTCGACGACATCGGCGGCCGAATCGCTGGTGGGGATCGCGCCGGCGACGCCGGGCGTACACAGTGCGGCGCAGACGGCCAGGCCGATCGCTGCGGCGGTCAGGGGGATCTTCACGTCGGACTCCTATTGTCGATGGTCCGATGTTTAGTGATGGGTGCGCCGCGCGGCGTTACGCGCGGCCGGGGGATTACTTAGCGCCAGTCGCGGAAAGCGGCCAGCAGTTTGGTCCGGAAATCGGGATCGAGCTGCTCGCCGCCGATCTTGCCGACCGTGTCGATGGTGGCCCGAAATTGTTGAAGGTAGGTCCCGCATCCGTCGCACTCGAGGAGGTGCATATCGAATCGGGCCCTGGTCGGTAAGTCGAGCGACCCGTCGAGGTAGGCCGTCACGAGTTCCACCAATTCGTTGCAATTCATCGGTTCGTTACTCACGGCGTCTCCTGGAGATAGTCCTCGAGCGCTTGCCGGATCGCCGCGCGCCCGCGGTGCAGCAGGACCCGTTGATTCGCGACGGACAGAGCGAGGAGTTCGCACACCTCATCGGAGTCGAATCCCAACATGTCACGCAGTGTCACGACAGTACGTTGACGGTCGGGCAGCTTGTCGAGTTCGCGACGGGCCAGGGCGATCAACTCCGCTGCGAGTACCGACCCTTCGGGGGTATCGGGGAACGGGGTCGGGGCACTGTGGTCCCGCCAATGGCCGGGCCAGTCGGGGTCGGTTGCGGGCCGGAATCGTGTCGGGTCGACGGTACCGCCGCCGAACGCCGAGCTCTCGGCATCGGCGATGCGGCGATCCCGGATGCCGCGGGTCTTGGCGATATTGATCATCACGGTGAAAAGCCAAGTGCGAAGCGAGGATCGGCCCTCGAACTTCGCGATGCCCTTGATCAGCGCGATCCAGGTCTCCTGGACCACCTCTTCGGCGGCCTCGTTGGTGCGGACGTAGCCCCGCGCGACCCGCAGCAAGGCCGGGGTGTGGCGGTCCACCAGGGTGGCAAACGCCGCTTCGTCGCCGGCCCGCAACGACGCGATCAACGTCGACTCGTCGAACTCCGTCCCGGTCATCGGGACGGAATACTATCCGCTCAACGGTATTCCGGGTTGGCGAAATCATAGCGACAGCCGGCGTCCCATCCCGATCGAACATTGCCGTACGCCGGTATACCGCCGGCGTTGCGCAGCATCTGGGCCAGGTGCATCAGATTCCATGTCATGAACGTGGTGTTGCGATTGGTGAAGTCGTTCTCGGGTCCTCCCGAGCCCGGGTCGAGGTAGGACGGGCCAGGGCCGGCTTCGCCGATCCATCCGGCGTCGGCCTGCGGCGGAATGGTGTAGCCGATGTGCTGCAGTGTGTAGAGGACGTTCTGCGCGCAGTGCTTGACCCCGTCCTCATTGCCGGTGATCAGACAACCGCCGACGCGGCCGTAGTACAGATACTGGCCGGCGTCGTTGAGCAGATGCGATCCGCCGTAGAGCCGTTCGTGTACCCGCTTCATCACGGAACTGTTGTCGCCGAGCCAGATCGGGCCGGCCAGTACCAAGATGTCTGCGGCGAGGACTTTTTCGAATATGTCCGGCCAGTCGTCGATGGCCCACCCGTGCTCGCGCATGTCGGGCCACACGCCGGTGGCGATGTCGAAGTCGATGGCACGCAGGACCTCGACTGCCACGCCGTGCTGGCCCATGATCGACGTGCTGATGTCGATCAGGCCCTGGGTATTACTCGGCTCGGGTGAACGTTTCAACGTGCAATTGATGAACAGTGCACGCAGCCCGGTGAAGTCATGTTCGGGGTGGCTCATCTGGCATCTCCTCCTCGTCGTGCCAACCGGTGGTGCGGAGTTCGGTCGGCACCGTTACACCGCCTGGCGGCTGTAACGCATGGCGGGCTCCTGCGCACCCATCGGTCGTACGGACCCACTCGAGAAAGGTTTCACCATGGCAGCCACTCAATTGTCGACGCCCGTCGGCGCAACAGCTTCCGCGGTTTCGCACGTCGGTGCGCTGGCCGCCCGGTATGGCCTGGTGGTCGTCATCGGCTGGATCGGGGCGCTGAAGTTCACCAGCTACGAGGCGCAGGGTATCCAGCCGCTGGTGGCCAACAGCCCGTTCATGAGCTGGATCTACGGCATCTTGTCGGTGGATGCGTTCTCGACGGTGTTGGGCGTCGTGGAACTGGCGACGGCCATACTGCTCGCCGTCAAACCGTGGTCACCGAAACTGTCGGTGCTCGGCAGCGTGATGGCCACCGGCCTCTTCCTCGCCACGATCAGCTTCCTGTTCACCACGCCTGGCATCTGGGAAGAATCGGCGGGCGGCTTTCCGGCGCTGTCGTCGACCGGTCAGTTCCTGATCAAGGACGTCGCGCTGATCGGTATCGCGGTGTGGACGCTGGGGGATGCGCTGTCCGCCGTCCGGGCCGCCACCACCCGTGCTGGCGGCATCGATTCGTAACCGGGTTGTAGATCGACAACCTGGCATGCGTCTTGTTACGGAATGCGTTGTGGTCCAACCCGATCAAATCGGTTCGCCAATAGGGCGCTGCGCCGCCCGCAGTCTGCATGCCCATGCCGTGCCCATGAAGAACTGCTCATAATCGGCGAGAAGCGGATAGCGACGGTCGATACAGCCAGCGGTTCGCGGTGGCTCACACGCTGTCGTAGCCGACATGTCGGCAAGCAACGATGAGGTGAAGCTAGGGGCGAAGCACCGAGCCGACTGTCGCGTGGAGCATGACTTCCGCGGCGCGCGAAAGCCCTTCGGCCAGTACCCGAATCACGGTCAACAGCAATTCAGCGTCGACACCGAGGTCCAGAGATCGTTTGATGTGCTCGGCCGTGTCACCGTCGGCCCGCATGAAAACCGGAGCATCGGGATCCTCGGCCGACGGCAGCCCGCTCGCACGCTGAAATCGCCTCAGCAGCTCGACATCCAGCCCCGTGCGATCACTGATCTGATGAGCTGTGACATAGGTTCCATCGTCGCCGAAGCGCCGACGAGCGGGCAGCAGCATCGGCGCTAACGAGTCCCGGATCTCCTCGACTGTGATCCCGTCGCTGACCACGAGCCGGTACCTCGGCATCGGTCAGCGTTGGGTCATGAGACCGAGATCGGGCTCGTTTGATGGTCGGGGTTGACGAGCCGAAGTCAGCCGCAAGCCATGAGTAGGTCGTACTCACGACCACAGCCGAGGCGTGTGTTCGACTTCATTCACGGAGATGAACTGACGGAGGTTTGCTTGATGTCCACCGAGATCGCTATCGAGTCCGAGGTGCCGACGTTCCCGATGCGTCGTGATTCGCCGTTGGATCCCCCTCCGCAGATGCTCCGGCTCCTCGATGAGCAGCCGATCTCACGGGTGAAGCTGTGGAACGGTCAGACGCCGTGGCTCATCACGCGCTACGACGACGTCAGGGCTGTCCTTGCGAGCCGGGCCTTCAGCGCCGATGTTCGGCGGGAGGGTTATCCCAAGGTAAGTGCCGCCCTTGCGACGTACACCGAGGGATTGATCAACCACTTGGACTCGCCTGAGCACGACGTTTACCGGCGGATGCTCGCACCGGAGTTCATGGTCAAGCGGGTCGAGCGGCTACGTCCCGAGGTGCAGGCGACCGTTGACAGCCTGATCGACGCCATGCTCGCTGCCGGTCCACCGGCCGATCTGGTCAGTTCACTCGCGTTCCCGTTCCCAGCGACCGTGACGTGCGCCTTGATGGGTGTGCCGTACTCCGAGCACGGGTACTTCCTGTCACTGGTTGAGGTGTTCCTCGGCGGAACTAGTTCGGCCGAAGAGGCGGCGAGCGCGCTTGGCGAGTTCCGCGAGTATCTCGGCAAGTTGATCGACGACAAGATGACATCGCCGACTGATGACGTTCTCGGCCACATGGCCAGCGTTCATGTGGCGAGTGGCGCCTGCTCGAGGGAAGCGCTCATCACGATCGCGCAGCTGTTCCTGATCGCAGGGTTCGACACAACCATCAACATGATCGTGCTCGGAGTGCTCACCCTGCTTGAGCATCCCGATCAGCTAGCGATTCTGAGATCGGACCTCTCGCTCATCCCGCGCGCCACTGATGAATTGCTTCGGTACCTGACGGTCACCCATTGGGGTCGCCACAAGGTCGCGATCGAAGACGTCGAGATCGGTGGTCAGCTGATCAAGGCCGGCGACGGAATCATCGCCGCTCAGGACACCGCGAACCGCGACCCAGCCGTATTCGACGAACCAAATGTTCTCGACGTGCGGCGAGACGCGCGAGGCCATCTGGCGTTCGGCTACGGAGTTCACCAATGCATCGGTGCTGCCTTGGCCCGCATCGAACTCGAAGTTGTCTACCGGTCGATACTTGAGCGCTTCCCGGACCTCCACCTCGCCGAAGCGGTCCGACCTGAGGACTTCAAGCCCGAAGCTGCGGTCTACGGAGCCCGCCGTCTCATCGTCGCCTGGTAGTCGACAGACTGTGTCAGGTCAGACCCCGTAGGGGGCAACCGCCGCGGTGATGAACCGGGTCGGCCCTGTAGCGCGGGGCGCGGGCGCGTCATCGGCCTGCTGCCGCGACAGTGGGCGGCTTCGGGTTCTTCCTCGTGGCGACCACCTCACGGCGCTATCCGATCGCGTCGAGCAACGATGCGCGTGCCGACAGATCGTGTTGCGCCAGTTCTCCACCGCAGCCGCGGTGAACTAGGTCCGGAGCGGGCTCCGCAGCGGAACGGTGGTCAGGCGAATGGCGCGCATGATCCGTAATTCCCTCTATGGCAACGGGTCTCCGTTAAGTAGCCCGTTGGTAGCCATGGGTAACCACTACTCATGACACGCCACGGTGCAGGACCCTTCACTTAACACCTAAGAAGGTGGTCAGCAACCCGACTCGGGCGGGCTACGCGAGGAGAGATATAGCTCATGAAGGTCGATTTGTTCTCAGACGAGTTCTTTGATCGTCCGTGGGATCTCTACCACCGGCTTCTCGAGGATGCGCCGGTGGCGTACGTCGAAGATCTCGGTTTCTATTTGATCTCCCGCTACGACGACGTGCGTGCTGCGTGTGCCAACTGGAGGACCTTTAGCAGCGCACACGGGACGATCATCGACCAGTTGAACACCCCTGACTTCGCTACGCAGTCGATTCCGGGCGCGGTGTTCAACTACGACCCGCCCGACCACTCGCGCCTCCGCCGCCTCGTGGCCCCTACTTTTACGCACCAGTCCGTTGCTGGACTCGATGATGCGATTCAACGCGCGGTCAACAAATACCTGGAGCCGCAGCTCGAAAGGAAGACGTTCGATTTCTTCAAAGACTTTGCCCAGCCTTTGCCGGCCGAGGTCATGTTCAACCTCATGGGCGTGCCGAGCGCGGATCGCGAGCACTTGGTCGAGCTCTTCGAGCTCTTCATGCACGTCGAGGAGGGGGTCGACTACGAAGTAGCCGCGGCAAAGCGGGCGGCTGCGGTCGAAGAGCTAGCTGCGTACTTCGGAGAGCTGGCCAAATGGAAGCTCGATCACCTCGGCGACGACATCGTGTCTCACGTCATCCAAAGCAGCTACGTGGATGAAGAGGGTAACGAGCAGGTATTGCGCGACGCTGAACTCACCGGGTTCCTGCTGTTCCTGACAGCCGGAGGCGTTGAGACAACAAGCAGGCTTCTGTCGTCAACGCTCGTGACGCTGCAGCGACACCCGGTCCAGTGGCAGAAGCTGCGTGATGACCCGATGAAGATCGCTGCCGCGTTCGAGGAGGGCGGACGCTTCGAGTCGCCGGTTCAGTACCTCGGCCGCCGCTGCGTGAGCGACACCACCATTGCGGGAGTGACGATTCCGTCGGGGGCCAACGTGCTGCTGCTCCTTGGGGCTGCCAATCGCGACCCCCGCGCGTTCTCGAACCCCGATGAGTTCGACATCGAGCGAGACCTGACGACGTTGGTCCCGTTGACGTTCAGCTTCGGCCCGCACATCTGCCTTGGCATGCACCTCGCCCGCCGCCAAGTGCAAACGGCGTTCGGTGAGATCCTCGCGCGGTGGCCGGACCTCGAGGTCATAGAGGAGGGCCTCATTCGGACCAAGGACATCCACCTGATGGGTTGGTCGAGCGTTCCGGTTTCGGTATCCGCACGAGAATCCGTCGGCTGAGGCGCCTCAGCGACCAAGGCCAACAGCAGCTGGTCCGCGGCAGGCAGACCTGCCGCCCCTGCTCAGAAAACGTGCCGACCGTCGGGCCGGCGCCGCAGCCCATCACCAAAACTGGAGGTTGACATGCAAGATTTCCCCAAGATCATCTCAGTGGACGACCACGTTCTTGAGCCGCCGAACATGTTCGAGCGAGTCCCTCAGCGCTACCGGGATCGGGCCCCGAGGCTGGAGCGCAGGTTCGGGACCGCGCTGCTGGAGGCGGATCGCGGTGCGTTCGTCGAGGGGGATGCCCCGGGGGCACGCTGGTGCGACGTGTGGCGGTACGAGGACCTGGAATGGACCACGCTGGCTGGTTACGCCCAGGACATGTTGATCGAGAAGGATCTCGCCCCGCACACCCTGGTCACCTACGACGACCTCCTCCCCGGTTGCTACGCACAGAGCCATCGCCTGGAGGACATGGACATCAACCACGTCGAAGCAGCTCTGTGCTTCCCGACGTTCGCTCGATTCTGTGGTCAGACCTTCGCCGAGCGCTCTGACAAAGAGCTCGCTCTCGTGTGCCTGCAGGCCTACAACGACTGGATGATCGACGACTGGTGCGGTGGCGCAGGAGCGGGTCGCCTCATCCCACTCACTCTGATCCCTTTGTGGGACGCTGAGTTGGCGGCAGCAGAGGTGCGCCGTTGCGCTGAAAAGGGTGCCGGAGCGATTGCGTTCTCGGAGAACCCGGCAAAGCTTGGACTCCCGAGCATCCACTCCGGATACTGGGATCCGCTGTTCCAGGCTTGTGGCGAGACCTCCACCGTCGTCAACATGCATATCGGGTCGTCCTCGCACGTGATGACCACGTCGGCCGACGCGCCGTTGCCGTGCACGATGACGCTCACGAATGTCGGCTCGATGGGCGCCCTGGCGGACTGGCTGACGTCAGGGGTCCTCGTGCGCTTCCCGGCCATCCGAATCGTCCTGAACGAGGGTCAGATGGGATGGATGCCGTTCCTCCTGGAGCGGGTCGACGACGTCTGGGAACGAGCGGACACCTGGGAGCCGGAGTTCGCGCAACGCGTACCCGAGCGCCCCAGCTCCTATATGAACCAGGTGTACGGCTGCGTCATGAATGATCCCCACGCGCTCGCCAGTCGAGACGTGCTCGGCATGTCGCAGATCATGTTCGAAATCGACTACCCGCACGCCGAATCCACGTTCCCGCACTCGCGTGAGACAGCCGAGAAGCTCGTCGCCAATGCGGGGTTGAGTGAGCACGAAGCCTGGCAGTTCGTTCGGGGAAACGCGATCGAGTGCTACGGCCTCACCCGGTTCGGCATCAAGCCGTAGTACGACAAGCAGAGTCCACGCTATTCGGCGTGGCGTCGTGATGTGTTGCGGTCAGGTGTGTTTCGACGAGTCGATGTGCCAGATCGCGGGCCTGATCGCGCGGGTGGAACCGGGTTGGCGATCCGGTGCTCGGCTCCCCTCGGGTTTGATGCGCCAAACCCGAGGCGGCGGTTCAAACTTGCCTTCGGGAGAGCCGAGCTCAGGAACGCTCCAACGGGACGCATTCGCGCCGCGATTGCTGACCGCGGGACCGACGGGCGTTCACTTCAGTCCTCGGGACGGTCGACGAGCGCGCGCAGGTCGCTGCGCCCGCGGATGCCGAGCTTTTGATAGACGTGCTGCAGGTGGTTCTCGACGGTGCGCACCGACACCTCGAGTTCCTCTGCGATCTGCCGGCTCGTCCGGCCGTCAGCGGCGAGCAGCGCTGCTCGCCGCTCGGCGGGAGTGAGCCGGGCGGTCGTGCGGGTGACGGCAAGGGCCGGGGTCGCGGGGCCCTCGCACTCGGCGGCGAGGTGTGTCGCCTGTCGGGTCGCGGCGCTTGCCCGCCGCGGGTTGCCGTGGTCCCGCCAAACGTTCGCGGCGTCGGCTTGCGCCTCGGCGGCGAGCAGGTGTGCTCCGAGCCCTCGGAAGGTCGCCGAGCAGTCCTCCAGCGCAACGGCGTCCTTGGCTGTGAGCGCCCGGACGTGCTCGAGGCGGGCTCGCACGAGCGGACCCTCGATCTCGCGCGCCAACGACTCAAGCTGATCCTCCACGCCTCGAGGGGAGCCCAGTCGGGCTTCGGCATGCAGGCTGGATGCGGCCCCGACGAGATCTCCGATCTCCTGACCGACCTGGGCCGCCTGGCGGAATAGGCGCAGGGCACTAGGCAGATCACCATGGACGACATCGGTCCATGCTCGCGCTTGCAGGACGTTGACAGCCCAGTACTGGGTGTCCGGCAGCCCGAGTCCTTCCCGCATGACCTGCAGGGTCTCCCGTGATTCCCGTTGCAGGCCGCTGATTGCGAATGCTGCAGCCAAATCTCCGAGCGCGAAGTGCTCAAACTGCTTCGCGCCGATATGTCGGAAGAGCGCGACCGCCAGTCGGCCGAAGGTCGCAGCCGTCTTGGCGTGCCCACGGTCGGTCACGAACTTCGTCATCTGCCACGCGAACCACGCCTGCGCTTCCAGCGACCCGGCCTCAACCGCTTCGCGGTACATGGTCTCAGCAAGCTCGTGCGACTCGTCCAAACGCCCCAGGTGGCCCAACGCCTCAGCGTCAAAGAAAACATGCCGCCACGGGAACCAGTCCAGTGGCTTTTCCAGCCCCACGTGCGCCACGTGTCCCTGGATGCTGACCTCCCGCGCTTGCTCGAGGCGGCCCAGGCGGCCGAGGCCGTACGAGGCCGCGATTGACGCCCACACCAGCGCCCGGCCTCTGGCCTGCGAGAGGAGCGGTTCGGCAACCTCGACGGCGGCCCGCGGTCCCTCTACGCCGCCGAGAACACAAGCCCGCCTGGCGACGACTTCGGCGCGCCATGCCGGGTCCTCGATCGCCGCCTCCGCTTTGAGAGCCATCTCCAGGCCGAGCTCGACGTGACCCATCGAGAAGACGAGGTTGTCCAGGCGCGCCGTTGCGATGAGGCCGCGCTCGCGATCGGACGTGGAGCGCGTGGTGAGATCTGCGAGCTCCGCCTCGGCTTGCTCTCGCCGCCCTTGCTGCGCGGCGAGCTGCGCGGCGAGGAACGCTGCGTCGAATCCGCCGCCGAGGTGCAGGGCGCGTCGGGCGAGCCGCTCTGCGAGCCCGAGGTCGCAGCGACCCTGCGCCACAAGCGCCGCATCAAACATGAGCTCGGGCTGTGCCCCCCCATCATCGAGACGCCAGGACGCGACGCGAAGGAGGTCGTTCCGGCGGCGCATCCCGGTCGCCTCGACCGCATCACCGAGCAGCCCAGCGAGCTGCCGTGCCCGAAGCAGGGGCATTCGGTCGCGAACGACCTGCCCATACGCTGCATGTGCGAGCCGGACCTCGGTGCGGTCACCGTCGGCGCGGACGCTGACGAGCCGGCGCCGTTCGAGGACCTCGAGAGTGGCGGGGTCCGCCCCGGGCAGCTCGCCGACGGTGAGCGGCTCGCCGAACGCAACGATCTCCAACAGGTCGCGCTCCGAGTAGGAGAGATCGACGAGGCGTGCCTGCACAAGCTCTGCCAGCCTGTTCGACGACGGGAGCGCACCAACGACGCGCCAGACGCCGATGTCGTCGGTGAATACGCCCTCTTCGATGGCGGAGCGGACCAACTCCCGCAAGAAAACGAGGCTGCCCTGGGCCGCTCCGGCGAGCGCGTGAACAGCGGCCGGGTCGACCGGACCTGCGAGAACAGACTCGAGCAACGCTCCGATGGAGGTCGTATCGAGAGCTCCCAGATCAATCCGCTCGACTGAGTCGTCCTTCCAGAGTCGGACGATTGGTTCAGAGAGGTCCGATCCCGTGTCCACGCACGCGATGAGGAACACCCCTCGCTCGGTCAGTAGCTGCTCAAGGAGACCGGCGGAAAGATCATCCAGGAGGTGGGCATCGTCGACAAGGAGGACGAGGCGTCCATCTCCGGCCATCGAGGTGAGGATCTCCCGGTATCGCCGGAGCAGCTCTGATCGAGAGTGTTCCTCAAGGCCTTCGGATCGGAGCAACGGAGCGAAAGCGCCGAACGGGATGCTGGCAAGCGCCCGTGTCCCGACGACCTGCGCCACGGCAGCGCCCCGGTCCTTCGCCAAAGCCAGTGCCTCGGATCCCAGCCGCGAGCGGCCGACCCCGGCCGGCCCCGCGATCACCACGCCCCCCTCGCCACGACGCAGGAGCCGACCAAAGCGGTCGAGTTCCGCCGCTCGGCCGACGAGAGGCCAGATATCGTCCACAACCAACGTGTGCCCCATTCCGCACTCCGACCAGTTCGGTCGCTTGAGTAGTCGCTGGAGTGCCGCGAGAAGTTGCGGTGTTCACCGGTCTGCTGGATCTAGATCTCGGCGTCGGGTTCGTGTTCGGTGATTTTGGTAGCGCATCGGTCTCGCCTACGGCTCAGCTTGTAACTCATCATCGGCGAGTGATGCTGGGTGCTAGCAGGGGCAAAGGTCACCGTTCGCGCGGACGAACGGTCCGCGCCCGGTTGCCGGCTGTTGGTGCACACCGCCAGTGGTCCTCGCCGCGGTCGCGGACTCTCTCAACACCTGGCCCCGTGAAGCCACCGGATTGGCAAACACCGGACCAGCGACTCGATAAGGCACTGGCACAAGCTCATTGACCACCAGTGTTGCGACGATCGCTGGCCTTCACCCCGTCGCCCTGGGGCCACTTCCGGTTGGCATAGCCAACCGCCGGCAGGCAGTTACCCGGCCGTCGCTGGAGCAGTTTCTCGTGGCCTCCGACAGGCGGGCGTTGGCCCCTTTCCGTCGGGACGTTGGCCCTTCGTGTCGGGACGTTGGCCTCTGCTGACATACAAACAAAATATGTTCAACTGTCAGGCAGCCTGGCAGTTGTCAGTGCGCAGGTGGGCTCACCCCTTGCGCACACCGCGCATTACAGTCGAGGAGCACCAACGATGCACGATTTCCCCCATGGCTACGCCAGCGGCTGGTACCAAATCGGTTGGAGTGGCGAATTCAAACCTGGTGACGTCGTGCCCCTTCACTACTTCGACAGTCACCTCGTGGCTTACCGGAACAACTCAGGCGTCATGCATCTGAGCGATGCCTTCTGTCCGCACATGGGTGGCCATCTCGGTTACGGGCACGGGTCGGAATCGCCGGAGCCGTCCGGCTGGGTGGCAAAGGCGGGCAAAGTCGAGGGTGACTGCCTGGTATGCCCTTTCCACGGCTGGAAGTGGGATGGGGATGGACGCAACGTTGATATCCCGTACAGCGAACCGGAGCGGATGAACCTCCGGATCCGCCAGTGGGAGGTGCGCGAGATCGACGGCCTGGTGCTCATGTGGTATGGCGATCACGGCGAACCGCCGACGTGGGAGATGCCACACCTGTTGTCCGAGGACATTGATCTCGAGACGGATTACTGGCCGATCTTTCCTCACACGGCCAAGCTCTGGAAGGACATGAAGTTCCCTCCTCAGGTTGCAACCGAAAACAGCGGCGATGCCGCGCACTTCCAGTACGTCCATGGGGCTGCGGGCGTGCCCGAGGTCCAGGACTGGGAGAGCACGCAGCATTGGTTCCGCACGAGTTATAAGGCAACCTGGGGTGGCCATGCTGCGACGACCTGGGCAACACCGAAAGGGCCAGTAGACGGCTCAATCACTACTGAGTGCCACGGCATGGGTTTGGCTGCCGGGCATATCGAGTCCTTCGATGAGGTGCGCACGCTGGCCGCCACGACGCCAATCGACAAGAGCAGATCCGATCATCGCTCAACCGTCTGGGTGCCGAGGGTGCGTGGGGATGGTAGTCCCCTCGACGAGAAGGTGCGCGACCGCTGGGCCCATCAGCAGTTCAGTCAGCATGTTGCGGACTTCCCGGTGTGGGAAAACATGACCTACATCGCGAAACCGCCGTTTGCCGCCACCGAGGTGCGGTCCTTCCGTGCACTGCGCCAGTGGATCGAGACCCAATACACGCCCAGTGCAGCGGTCGATTGATCTTCCGCTCGATCGAAACTGCTATTCCTGCAACGCATGCGCGCTGGCCGACACCAACTCAGGCTTGAAAAGTTTTTGCATGCAGACCAATAGGCACGATCGCTGTACAAAGTTGTCGCAAATCGAGAGGACTCGACGGTGACGAGCAGAGCTGAAATGAACGAGCAGTCCACTGCGTATGAAACAGTGGACTTCTTCCCGCTGGACCCGGCGGTGCATAACGACTTCTGGAACGCCAATACGCGGGTACGCGAACAATGTCCGGCAGGTTGGAACACCGCGCTGTGGAGCGTCACCGAGCAACCGGGCCAGTGGATCGTCAATGACTACCAGTCCGTCATGAATGCTGCGATTGATTGGGAACTCTTCAGCAGCGCGGGCGGTGTCTCGTCCGTGCAGATGCCACTCGACGTCATCCGGCTACTCCCAGTTGAATCTGATCCCCCGATTCATCGTCAGATGCGGAAAGCACTGAATCCGTTCTTTACGCCAGAAGCGGTGGCGGAGAACGACGCCGCGGTCGCCGCAGTGGTAGAAGAGCTCCTCAATCAGTGCCTGGATCAGGATGGTCCCGTTGATTTCGTAGCATCCTTCACCAACGAGCTGCCGCCGGCGATCTTCCGCGGACCTGGCTTCCTAGATACAACTGCTGAGCAGGCGGATGCCTTGATTTCTCTGGTTAGCATTCTGCTCACAAAGCCGGAAATGACGGTGTCGACTGCGCCGAAATTGCTTGCGTGGTGCGCTGACCTGTTGGAGACCCGACGAGCCGAAGGTCGGCGCGATGGCCTGCCGGGCGCAATTGCTCACATGGGGTTCGGAGAGAACGGTTTCGAACTCACCGAGCGGGAACGTGTCGAGATTCTCAACCTTGCCGTCATGGGCGGGATGGAAACCACGATGGGCGGCCTTGGAGCGATGGCATGGCTTTTGGCCGCCAAGCCGGAACTTCGCACGGAGCTGGGTCACGCGGATGAGCGGACCTTGGACCGCGCTGTCGAGGAGGTGTTGCGCTTCGCGTCACCGGTTCCGACCGAAGGCCGAACGGTCACCGAGGACACCGAGTTTCAGGGGTGTCCGATGAAGGCTGGTGACCGCCTTCTGCTGAACTTCGCCGCTGCCAATCTCGACCCGCTGCAATTCGCGGACCCGCTCAACATCGACATCCATCGATCAAATGTGCGTTCGCATCTTGCATTCGGGGCAGGCATCCACCGTTGCCTCGGTGCCCATCTCGCGCGTCTCGAGATGAAGGCTGCGATGAGGGCAATCTGTGCCCTACAGCGATTCGAGCTGGAGCCCGGCCATCAGGTGGCGTTCCGTGCAGCGTTTGCCAGGGGCCCGGTGGCCCTGCCCGTCTTCATGAGTCGTTAGCCGGCATAGCGTGCTTTTTCTGAAAGAGAGCCCATCCAATGGCATTTGACTATTCATCCGCGTGTGGCGGCAATGTGAAGAGCGACCCACTGGACGCCGCGATCGCGGTTGCGAACATTCCAACGCTGCTTCTGGTACTCGTCCAGCTGACCGGTGAAACCCGTTGGCTCGAGCCGCCGTACGTGATCGCTCGAACCAAGGGCTTTGCCGACAATGATACGGGTGGTCTGCCGGAGGCGTTGCAGGCCGAGTTGCGGGCGGCGGCCCTGGCGGCGATAAGGGCCTGGCGTGCGGGTGCGCCGATCGCCATTCCCGAACCGTCGCCGGACCTCATGGTTCGTATGCTCAGCGTGTCGATGGGGGAGGCCGTTCCGCCGGAATACGGCCAGTTCCTCGCTGAGGAACTGGCGACGGGGCTGGGGGGACTTCCCTCGCCGGAGTCCGTGGACACTCCAGCGGGTTTCCGAGCTGTGATCATCGGCGCGGGCCTGTCGGGCATCCTTGCCGCAATCAAGCTGGACGGCCTTAGGATCCCCTACCTCATCCTCGAGAAGGACGAGCGGGTCGGTGGGGTTTGGTCGGAAAACCTGTATCCGGGTGTCGCCGTGGACACTCCGAGCCACCTGTACTCGTACTCCTTTGCTCACGGCGACTGGTCCCGGTATTTCGCGGCCGGCGACGAGATTAAGGATTACCTGGACGGCATTGCGGATGACTTCGATGTGCGGAAGAGGATTCACTTCGGTACCGAGGTCGTTAGCGCGGAGTTCGATGAAGCCGAACGAGTGTGGTCAGTGCGGGTGCGCGACGCCGGAGGCGTAGAGCGGGTCGAGACCGCAAATGTGATCTTCAGCTGCGTCGGTGCATTTCACCCGCCCGTCGTGCCAAATATTCCGGGCCTCAATACCTTTGATGGGCCCGCGTTCCATACCGCGCGATGGCCGGCAGGACTTGATCTCGCGGGCAAGCGGGTTGCCATTATCGGCAATGGCGCTTCAGCGATGCAGGTCGTGCCGGCAATCGCCGACTCCGTGCGGGAACTCACGATTTTTCAGCGTTCACCGCAATGGGCCCAACCGTTCCCGAAGTTCAAGCAGGCGGTTCCGGACGCCATGCGGTTGATGTTCGAGCAGGTGCCGCTGTTTCGTGCTTGGTACCGCCTGCGGATGAGTTGGATCCACCACGACAAGTTGTATAAGGCGTTGCAGCGTGACCCCGCATGGGCCGACTCGACGTCCGCCATCAATGCGATCAACGACGGCCATCGCGCGTACTTCACGGAATACATCAAGTCCGAATTGGTGGGCCATGAGGATCTACTCGCGAAGGTGGTCCCCAACTATCCTCCCTTCGGAAAGCGCATGCTTGCGGACAACGGATGGTTTCGTGCGCTGACCCGTCCAAATGTTCACCTCGTCACCGACGCGATCGCTGAGGTCTGCCCCGAGGGCGTGGTCACCTGCGACGGCGTGTTGCACGAAGCCGATATCCTCATTCTGGCAACAGGTTTCGATGTTGGGCGGTTCATCTCTTCCTACGAGGTGCGTGGGCGTGGAGGCCGACGTCTACGCGAGGTCTGGGATGACGACGATTGCCGCGCCTACCTCGGTCTCTTCGTGCCGGAGTTCCCAAACTTCTTTGCGGTGTACGGGCCGAACACGCAGACTGGGCACGGTGGGAGCTTGATTCACACCGTTGAGGCGCAACTGAACTACTCAGTCAGTCTGCTCGAGCAGATGTTCGAGCGCGGAATCGATGTTGCCGAAGTTCGTCACGACGTATACGAGAGTTACGCGGCCACAGTGGATGAAATGCATGAGCGAATGATCTGGACCCACCCCGCGATGACTACCTACTACCGCAATGCGAGAGGTCGCGTTGTCGGCGTAAACCCGTTCCGGAACATTGATTTCTGGCGCATGACCAGACATGCCGACCTGGACGACTTCAACCTTGAGTCGGCCCGTGGGGCAGCTTCTGACGCCAGCGCGTCGGAATGTGCCGAGACCGTCTCATGAATTCCCGCATTTCGATCATCGCTGAGGGAGTTGGTCATGACTGCTGCTGAAAAGGACGCGGGGGGTCTTCCTGAATTCGGCTCTCCAGAACATCACGCGTGCCCCTACCCGTTCTATACAACGGCCAGGAATGAGGCGTCAGCATACAAAATTGCAGACGCACATGCCTTCATTGTCACGCGCTTCGACGATGTCCTGGCAGCCGCCCGCGACGCCCTGTCGTTCTCCAGTCGTCGGCCGCCGTATGGAGAAGGCGATCCCGAGTTGGAAGCCATCATGGCTACTGGATATCCGTCCGTCGGTGCGCTCGTGACGAGTGACCCGCCCGAGCACACGCGCTACCGAAAGCTCGTGAGCAAGCTGTTCACACCCAGCGCAGTCGCGCGGCACGAACCGCTTATTCGCGAAACCGTGACCGGCCTGATCGATGCTTTCATCGAGGCGGGGGAGTTCGAGTTGCTCACACAGTTTGCAATGCCCCTACCTACGAACATCATTGGACAGATCATGGGCGTTCCGACCGAGGACAGAGCGAATTTCGGTCGGTGGGCGGACCTGATTGCGGATTCGGTGTCGGGCATCGTTGGCCGAGAGCGCGCTGACGAATGCGCTCGGGGACTGGTCGAGATGCAACACTATTTCGCTGGAGTGATCGACGCCAAGCGTGCCGAGCCAGGCGATGACCTGATCAGCGACTTGGTCAATGCGCGAGTCGACGACGAACGACCGCTCGATGTGCCCGAGATTCTGGAGCTGATCAGAATCTTGATTGCGGGCGGGACGGAGAGCACATCGAGCCTGCTGGGCTCGGCCCTCTACCTGTTGCTGACTCATCCAGATCAGTTGGCTGAGGTCAGAGCGAACGTCTCACTTATTCCTCAGATGTTGGACGAAGTGGTTCGCCTGGAGTCGCCCGTTCAGTGGAATCCGCGGGTCGTGCAGCGCGACGGTGTTTCGCTCGGAGGAGTGCAGGTGCCCAAGGGTTCGCGCGTGTTGCTCAGTTGGGCGGCGGCCAACCGTGACCCGTCCCAGTTCGGCGATGACGCAGACGAGTTCAACATCCACCGCCCGAAGATGTCCCATGCGGGATTCGGCCACGCGTATCACTTCTGCCTGGGTGCTCCGCTGGCCAGGCTGGAAGCCCGCATCGCCTGCGAACAGCTCTTCAGCCGCTTAGGTGACATTGAGCTCGCCATACCTCCTGAGGAGGTCTCGTTCGTCGGGCATGGCGTCGTGCGTCGGGTAGAAAGTCTGCCGCTTCGCTTCACAAGGTTGTGATGTTGATTGCCGGTGTCCCCGCCGGAAAGACTGCTGAATAGCGTTCAGCGCACCGAACCTCACTTCGCGACGAGTCAGGTTGGGGTTCCCCCGAAGAAGCCGACGCGGTGAGCTTGCCTCCAGGGTGAGGTCCAGTGATCGTTCGTAGCGTCAAACGGCTCGCTGACAACGGCTGCAACGGTCGTCTTTGACGTCGGCGGCGGGCGAGCAGGACATGCAGGTGCTCGATCGATGCGACCACCGGCATCGGGACGCACTGGTTGCGGCGGAACCGGCCGCCTTCGCCTTCGACGCCTCCGTTCTCGTGCGCACCCTCAACTCCGGGTATGCAGTAGAGCGGAGTGGGATCGGAAGGCCAACGGCAGCACGCTGGGAACTCTCTAATCTTGAATTCGTAGCTGCATCCGTTCGAGGCGAATCAACCAGGAAGGTGGGCGCTCTACACTTCCTCCGCCTCGCCTCGGTGCATTCGCTACACCTCTCGGACTGAGATCGCCTGGCCCGGACACAAACTCGCAGCAAGGATCACGGCGTCGCGATGCTCGGCCGACGGGTTCGGGTTCACGACGATCACGATGCCGTCCTGCTCCGACTGATCGAAGACCTCCGGGTCGGAGTAGAAGCAGTTGCCGGATCCGAGGCAACGGCCGCGGTCCGCGACCACCTCAAGCCCCGCTTCTTGGCTCACCACGGCCACTTCGAGCTTGGGTTCCTGGCTCACCCCACACCTCCGAATTCTTGAGCGATTCTTGAGCGAACGGATATGGACGGCGCGCGACGTAGCGAATGTCCGTCGATCCCGAGCAGCGTGCGTACGTGGACCACTGCGCGTTGTTTAGGGGATAAGTGAACAGTGGTGGGATGTGGCGTGTCATGAGTAGCGATTACCCATACTTCAAGATCCGGCTACCCAATGAGTACCTGGCGCTGCGGGTGTAGGTAGGGATTACGGATGCGTTGTGGGACCTCGACGTATTCACTTGTATCGCAATCGCATTTGACCAAAGGAGAGGCTCGTGACCACGATCCGAAATGCCGAGATCGACGACGATCTGTTCTCGGCGGCCGCGATCGGCGATCCGTATGCCTACTTTGGGCAGCTCCGCTCACAGGACCCGGTCCATTGGAACCCGCAGCTCAATCTGTGGCTCGTCACGAGCTACGAGGATGTCACCTCGGTGCTCCGCCAGCCGCAGGTGTTCTCCTCGGCGATCGTCGAGGACGGGGCGCCGGCCTTTCCGCCCATCGCGCCTGGGGACGAGGCGGAGCTCGCCTACGTCCGGGCAAACCTTCGCAAACGGATCACGCACACTGATGCGCCTGACCACCGTCCAATGCGGAGCGCGCTGCAGCCGTATTTCACCGCGGCTGCGGTAGAGAACTGGCGCGACATGATTCGTTCGGCGTGCGCATCGCTGCTCGACGCGATCGGTGAGCGCCGCGAGTTGGACGTCCTGCGTGAGCTTGCCGTGCCACTTCCGTTGAATGTCATTTCGGAGATGATGGCAATCCCACAGGAGGACCGGCCCTGGGTGCGCAAAGTCGCCGAACACCTCCTGACCGGTCCGCGTGCGAGCCGCTCCCGGATTCGGGAGCTCGCTGACGCCATGCGTCAGATGTACGACTACGTCGCGCCGCTCGCCGACCAGCGGCGATCGACGCCAGGTGACGACCTCATCAGCATCGTCATGCGGGCGGAGGCTGAGGGTGTGCTCACCCGTGAAGTCGCGCTGCAGAACATCATCCTGTTCATCGTCGCCGGTCACGAGACGACGATGAACCTCATCTGCAACGGGCTGCTGGCGTTCGTCCGTAACCCGGATCAGTGGGATCGCCTACGCGAAGATCCAGTCCACCTCGTTGGTGGGGCGGTTGAGGAGTGCCTTCGCTACGACCCTCCTGTCAAAAGCGTCGAGCGGGTCGCAACTCGCGACGTGCAGCTGCGGGACAAGACCATCCGGGCCGGTGACCGGCTCCGCTGGTTCATCTCTTCGGCGAATCGAGATCCCGAGCGCTTCGATGATCCAGACACGTTCGACATCACGAGGTCGCCGAACCCACACCTGGCCTTCGGCTACGGCATCCACCTGTGCATGGGAGCGTGGTTGGCTCGAATCGAGGCTCAGGAAGTCTTCACCGCACTGGCGAACCGATGTGAACGTCTTGAGCTGGTCACGGACCCGATCGAATACGTCCCAGCCCCCGACCTCCGATCAATCAAGCAGCTCACGCTTCGCTGGTGACAGCTGCCATGGCCGCGTTCTCGGATTACTGACTGGATTGGAACTGTGCGATGACATTTGTGATTACCGGGACATGCTGCAACGACGCCTCGTGCGTCCCGGCTTGTCCGGTCAACTGTATCCACCCGGCTCCTGGCGAGCCAGGCTATATGACCAGCGAGCAGCTCTATATCGACCCCGAGACCTGTATCGAATGCTCGGCGTGCGCGCAGGTCTGTCCGGTGAACGCCATTTATGCAGAAGAAGACCTCACCACTGAGGCATTGCCGTTCACGCAGATCAACGCCGACTACTACAAATGCCACCCGATGAGCGAGTTCGGGACAGCGCCAGTGCCGCGTAGGCCCAGTAGCGACGTCTGCGGATTGAAGGTAGCTGTCGTGGGCTCTGGCCCCGCCGGGAGCTACGCTGCCGCGGAACTGTTGGGCCGTCGCGGAGTCGAGGTCGATGTATACGAGCGGCTGTTCACCCCGTACGGTCTTGTGCGGTCAGGCGTCGCACCGGACCACGCTGCGACAAAGGACGTCGTATCGGCGTTCCCGTACGACCGCAACACTCCTGACCTCCACCTGCACCTCGGCGTCGAAGTGGGCAAGGACATCAGCCACGCGGAGCTGCTCCGCCATCACCACGCGGTCATCTACGCTGTCGGCGCGGCAACCGACCGGCGGCTCGGCATCCCGGGTGAGGATTTGCCCGGGAGCCACCCGGCGACCGATTTCGTGGCCTGGTACAACGGCCATCCTGACTTCGCAGACTGCACCTTCGATCTCGGAGTCGAACGCGCCATCGTGGTCGGCAATGGCAACGTGGCCCTCGACGTCGCGCGGACGCTGTGCGGCGACCCAGAAAGTCTCGCCCGCACCGATATCGCTGACCACGCACTGGAGGCGCTGCGCGCCAGCAAGATCAGGGAAGTCGTGGTGCTCGGTCGGCGGAGCCTGCTCGAGGCGGCGTTCACGACGTCGGAACTCATCGGACTCACGAATCGAGCCGACATCGATCTGGCCGTTGACCTCGAAGGGTTCGAGCTCGACGCCAGCGCGCTCGCGGTTCTCGGCGTGTCCGACGCCGACCCCGCCGTGCAGCGCAAGGCCGAACTCGCCCGCACGATCGCTGCTCGGGCAGCGAACGGTGGTGGCCGGAAGATCACGTTGCGATTCCTGGCGTCGCCTGTCGAGATCCTGGGCGACGACCGGGTCCGAGGAATTCGTGTCGTGCACAATGAGCGCGTTGTCAGGGCGGACGGCACCGTTGTCGCGGAGCCAAGCGAGCGCACATCTGTACTTGAGGCCGGCCTGGTCCTACGCTCCGTCGGCTACCGAGGCACCCCTATTAGCGGCCTGCCATTCGACGCGCAGCGTGGCGTCGTGCCGAATGAGGACGGCCGGGTTGTCGCACCGGATTCAGGCCGGGTTGCCGGTGCGTACGTCACTGGTTGGATCAAACGGGGACCGAGCGGCCTGATCGGTACAAACAGGGAATGCGCTAAGGCCACGGTTGCCTCGCTTTTCGAAGACTACGTGGCAGGCAAGCTCACCGCGCCGGTTGCCGGCCGCGAGTCGATCGAGGCACTGATCCAAGATCGGCTCGGCGCCGACATCGGCGTTGCTGGCTGGTCGCGCATCGATGCAGCCGAGCGTGCAGCTGGGGAGGCAGAGGGTCGCCCGCGAGTCAAGCTGGTCCAACGCGACCAGCTTCGCGCGGCGGCTGAGGGGTTGGTAACGACTGTCGGCGCAGGGTGCGCCTGAAATTTGGTCGTAGCCTCCCGCTTTGCCGAGCCACGATCTGATGGAGTGGCGTAAACGAAGAATGGTGACTCAACGATCTGAAAATTGACCCTCTGAGGGTCTCGGGAGTTGACCCACCCGTGCCTTGGCGTGTTCCCCGTGATTGAGACCGGGGTGTTCCCGGCCGATCCTTCCGGAGTGAATCGCCTCTACCGCTCGGCTCCGAGTTCACTGTGCGGCAGGCGCTATGTGGTCAGCTGGCCAAATCCTGATCACCGTCTCGTTGTCTTCGTCGATGTCGAAATAGACCTTGGAACCAATGTCTATCCCGGCTTGCTTGAGTAGCGCCGCCGGGATAGCCACTTGACGCGTTCACCGCGCATCACCGCAGACCTGCACGCAGCCGGGGTCTCGGTGTCGGTCCATCGGGGGAACCCCAGTGCGCGCTGATGGCCGCAAGGAGCTCGTCGCGCTCACCGATGGCTATCGGGAGCCCACCGAGTCATGGGCCGATCTGCTGCGCGACTGCAAACGCCGCGGCATGACCCCCGGGTGCTGGCCGTCGGGGACGGCGCCCTGGGGTTCTGGAAAGCGATGCGGGAAGTCTTTCCGGCCACTCGGGGGCAACGCTGCTGGTTTCACAAGCAGGCCAATGTCCTTGCCGCACTACCGAAGTCGACTCATCCTGCGCACGACTAACCCGATCGAGTCCACTTTCGCCACCGTGCGGCTGCGCACCAAGGTCACCGAGGGCCCCGGATCACGCGCGGCCGGGATTGCCATGGCCTACAAGCGGATCGACGCCGCACAAGCCCGCTGGCGCGCCGTCAACGCCCACACCTGGTCGCCCTCGTGCGTGCCGGAGCCGTCTTCCGCAAAGGCAAACTGCTCGAGCGGCCCACCGACATCACCCCACCGCATCCGCCCTCAGACGGCGACCAGCAAGCCGGAACCGAGGTCGCCTGAAAACCCCAATCCACGGGTCTTGACAATTCCTCCCCCACGTCACGTCGGCTACCCAGATCAGTGAGTTTGGTTGAGCAACGGGGCGGACTATCGGCAATCCTCGGTGTGGCAACCGGGGCAGAACGCGCTCACGTGTACGCGAGCCTGGGACTCCGCCGCGATTACGACCCGCATCTGCGACAAGCCAAGGCGACGGCCGACCTAAATCGTGTCGCTGGATGTGTCCGAGGGGGGACTTGAACCCCCACGCCCGTTAATAGGGCACTAGCACCTCAAGCTAGCGCGTCTGCCATTCCGCCACTCGGACCTCGCCCCAGAGACCAGGCTTGGGGCGCTTAAGGCTAACGGATCAGGGACCCGAGTCCCAAATGAGCCCCGAGGCCGGGAATCCGTCGCCGAGCGTAACGCCAGGGTGACGTTCGCCGCCGAATCGCGCCCTGGCGTTACGTTCGGCGCTTCACGCCGTGGGCAGCCGTCCGGCGATCTGTCCGGCGATGGCACTGGCCGCCGCGGTCGGGCCCTCCAGGCTGCATGCCTCGACGTCCACCGCGACATTGCTGTGCACCGTCAGCGCCCGCTGGCAGGCCCAGCGCTGCGGGCTCTGCTGCACCCGCGACACCGCGAGCACGTTGTTGTCGGTGCTGGTCTGGCCCACCGACCAGACCTGCGGCGGTCCGATCGGCTGCGCGTAGTCCAGCTGCCGGTTGGAGCATGCCGCCCAGCCGTGCTGCGATGCGGCGAAGAAGTCCGCGGCTGCCTGCGCGGTCGGGAACGACACCACCGCCTGCACGGCGTAGTGCGACCACTCCGGCGAGGTCGGCGGATCGCGCAGCACCTGGCTGTGCACGGCCGTCGACCCGCTGCCGGCGTACACGCCCTGCTGGGCCGCACCGGCGATGGCCAGGCAATTCACGTCGGCGAAGTGCGCGCTGTCGTTCCAGGCCTTGCTGACGTCGGTGGTGACGACGACATCGTCGCTGGAGAGCGCCGCGCCCACATCGGGAGCCGACAGCAACAGGGTCGGCAGGGCGTCCGGGCTGGTCAGCGGTGCCGGCGAAGTGGGCATCGCGCTACCGGCGGTGATCGCCGAGCAGCCGCTGACCGACAGGCACAACAGCGCCGCGATCGCGGGGAGGCGGGGGGTCACCCGGTAAATCAAACCCTATATCGGCGTGTTGCGCGAGTGGTTGGAGGGAATCTTGTGATAATGCGCGACCTCCGCGCCCCCGGCCTCGCCGCGCCAGTGGTAGGAAAGGGGACTGTGACTGAACCCGTCGACGAGGTGGTAGAGCTCGTCAGCGCCCTGATCCGGTTCGACACCTCCAACACGGGTGACCTGGCCACCACCAAGGGCGAAGCGGAGTGTGCCCTCTGGGTTGCCGAGCAGCTCAGTGCGGTCGGCTACGCCACCGAGTACGTCGAATCCGGCGCACCGGGCCGGGGCAACGTCTTCGCCCGCCTTCCCGGGTCAGACCGCAGCCGTGGCGCGCTCTTGATCCACGGCCATCTCGACGTCGTCCCGGCCGAGCCGGCCGACTGGAGTGTGCACCCCTTCTCCGGCGCCGTCGCCGACGGCTATGTCTGGGGCCGCGGCGCGGTCGACATGAAGGACATGTGCGGCATGATGATCGCTGTCGCCAGGCACTTCAAACGGGCCGGCATCGTCCCGCCCCGCGACCTGGTGTTCGCGTTCGTCGCCGACGAGGAGCACGGCGGCACCTACGGAGCGCAGTGGCTGGTGGACAACCGGCCCGACCTGTTCGAGGGCATCACCGAGGCCATTGGCGAGGTGGGCGGTTTCTCACTCACCGTGCCGCACAAGGACGGTGGCGAGCGCAGGCTCTACCTGATCGAGACCGCAGAGAAGGGTCTGTCCTGGATGCGGTTGACTGCCCGCGGCCGGGCCGGCCACGGCTCGATGGTGCACGACGACAACGCCGTCACCGCCGTCGCCGAGGCCGTCGCCCGCCTCGGCCGTCACCAATTTCCTTTGGTACTTACCGATTCCGTCGAGCAGTTCCTCACCGCGGTCGCCGAGGAGACCGGCTACAGCTTCGACCCGGCCTCACCGGATCTCGAGGGCACGATCGCCAAACTCGGCGGGATCGCCCGCATCGTCGGTGCGACGCTGCGCGACACCGCCAACCCGACCATGCTCAAGGCCGGCTACAAGGCCAACGTCATCCCGCAGACCGCAGAGGCGGTCATCGACTGCCGGGTGCTGCCGGGGCGCAAGGAGGCCTTCGAGCGCGAGATCGACGAGCTCATCGGCCCCGACGTCACCCGCGAGTGGGAGCGCGACCTGCCCTCGTACGAAACGACATTCGACGGTGACCTGGTCGACGCGATGAACGATGCACTGCTGGCCGTCGACCCGGAAGCCCGGACCGTTCCCTACATGTTGTCCGGCGGAACCGATGCGAAAGCTTTTGCCCGCCTAGGTATCCGGTGTTTCGGATTCATCCCACTGCGGCTTCCGCCGGAGCTGGACTTCGCGGCGCTGTTCCATGGCGTCGACGAGCGGGTGCCGGTGGACGCGCTGCACTTCGGCACCCGCGTGCTCGAACATTTCTTGACGAACTGCTGACAATCGAAAGGAAGCCCCTCACATGGCATTTCCCTACAACCCCTACGAGTTCCTCCCCGAGCTGCCCAGTTTCACGCTGACCAGTACCGATTTCGAAGACGGGCAGCCGTGGAAGAACGCTCAGGTCAGCGGCATCATGGGGGCCGGCGGTGAGGACGTCTCGCCGCAGCTGAGCTGGTCGGGATTCCCGGAGGAGACCCGCAGCTTCGCTGTCACCGTCTACGACCCCGACGCGCCGACCGCGTCGGGCTTCTGGCACTGGGCCGTCGCCAACCTGCCGGCCACCGTGACCGAACTGCCGTCCGGCGTCGGTGACGGCTCGCTATTGCCCGGCGACGCCCTGACCCTCGTCAACGACGCGGGCATCCGCCGCTTCCTCGGTGCCGCACCGCCGCAGGGTCACGGCTACCACCGCTACTACGTCGCCGTGCACGCGCTCAAGGTGGAGAAGCTGGAGCTCACCGAGGACGCCAGCCCGGCCTACCTCGGCTTCAACCTGTTCATGAACGCGATTGCGCGCGCGGTCATTCACGGTACGTACGAGCAAAATTAGGCTCCTCGGCGCGCTGGCCGTCATCGTGCTGGTCGCCGGTTGTAGTACGGCAGTCGGCGGGAAGCCCCAGGCAACGACGCCTGCACTGGGTCCGCCGGCGCCGGTGAAGTGGTCGCCGTGCCGCACGGCCGGTGCCGAGTGCGGCGAGGTCGACGTGCCCGTGGATTACGGCGAAGACAACGGCGCGATCGCCCGTCTCGCGCTCATCCGGTTTCCTGCGACCGGCCAGAAGATCGGCTCACTTGTCGTCAACCCCGGCGGCCCGGGCGGGTCAGGAGTGGACGCGGCGGTCAAACTGGTGGGTGCGCTGCCACCGGACGTCCGCCGGCGGTTCGATTTTGTCGGATTCGACCCTCGTGGGGTGGGTGCGTCGGTTCCCGCGCTGTGGTGCAACTCCGATGCGGACAATGACGGCAATCGTGCCGATCCTCAGGTCGACTACAGCGCTGAAGGTGTCGCCCACATCGAGGACATCGAGAAACAGTTCGCGGGACGCTGCCTGGACAAAATGGGTGCCGACTTCCTGGCCAATGTCGGCACAGTCAACGTCGCCCGGGACCTCGACCGGATCCGCGTCGCGCTGGGCGAGGAGAAGCTGAACTACCTGGGTTATTCGTATGGCACTGAAATCGCCTGGGCCTACGCCGAGGCCTATCCCGACAGGGTCCGGGCGATGATCCTCGACGGTGCTGTCGATCGCAATGTCGATCCGATCCAGGCCAGCATCAACCAGGCGGCGGCCTTCCAGAACGCCTTCAACGACTTCGTCGCCGACTGCGTCCACGACTCCAGTTGCCCGCTCGGCACCGACCCGGCCAAAGCCGTCGACGTCTACCACCAGTTGGTGGACCCGCTGGTGACCAAGCCCGCTGACACCGACGATCCCCGGGGACTTGGTTTCAGCGACGCGATCACCGGCACGATCATGGCGCTGTACTCGCCGAAGATGTGGTCGACTCTGCGCTACGGGCTGTCCGAGCTGGACCAGGGTCGCGGCGACGTGCTCCTGAAACTGGCCGACGCGTACTTCACCCGAGACAGTGACGGCCACTACACGAACATCAACGACGTCCAGAACGCCGTGAATTGCGTTGATGCGCCGGCCAACACCGACCGGGCAAAGGCCGTCGACAAAGACCGGCAGCTGCGACAGGTAGCGCCCTTCGCCACTTTTGGGCAGTTCACCGGCAATGCGCCGCTGGACGTCTGCGCGTTCTGGCCGGTGTCGCCATCCAGCGGCCCGCATACCGTGTCGGCGCCCGGTCTCCCGCCGGTGTTGGTGGTCTCCACTACGCACGATCCGGCTACGCCGTACCAGGCCGGTGTCGAGCTGGCCGAGCAGTTCGGGGGCGCGTTGCTGACCTTCGATGGCACGCAACACACTGTCGTGTTTGACGGCAACGCCTGCGTCGACGATTACGCGGCGGCCTATCTGATCGACCTCGCCCTGCCGCCGAAGGATGCTCGTTGTTGACGCAGGAGCTAGTGTGCCGACCCGACCGCCTCACTGAGCGAACCGAAGCCGCCCGCATGCAGCCGCGTGGCGATGCCGTCGTGAATCTCTTTGGCCCACAAGCCACCGCCGTAGACGAACCCGGTGTAGCCCTGCAGCAGTGACGCACCGGCGGTGATGCGTTCCCATGCGTCGTCGGCGGTTTCGATGCCGCCCACACTGATCAGCACGAGATCTTTGCCGGCCCGTGCGTACAGCCGGCGCAGGATCTCCAGCGACCGATGTGCGACGGGAGGTCCGGAGATTCCGCCCGGCCCGAGGTCGTCGACCCCGGCGGTGCGCAGGCCGGCCCGCGAGATCGTGGTGTTGGTGGCCACGATCCCGGCCAGCCCCAGTTCCACGGCCAGGTCCGCGACGGCGTCGACGTCGTCATCGGACAGGTCGGGGGCGATCTTCACCAGCACCGGCGTCGACGTCTCTTCCAGCACGGCCGACAGGATCGGCCGCAGCGACTCGACCGCTTGCAGGTCACGCAATCCGGGAGTGTTGGGGGAGCTGACGTTGACCACCAGGTAGTCGGCCAGCGGGCCGAGAAGCCGTGCGCTGGAACGGTAATCGTCGGCGGCGAGTTCAGGCGGGGTGATCTTGGATTTGCCGATGTTCACGCCGATGGGCGCCTCGGGACGGTTGCGTGCCAGCTGCAGCGCGAGGTGGCCGGCACCGTGGTTGTTGAATCCCATCCGGTTGAGCAGCCCGCGGTCGTCGGGCAGTCGGAACAGTCGCGGCTGGGGATTGCCCGGTTGTGGCTGAGCGGTCACGGTGCCCACCTCGGCGTAGCCGAATCCCAATGCGCCCCAGGTGTTCAGGCCGAGGCCGTCCTTGTCGAAACCGGCGGCCAACCCGAGCGGTCCGGGGAACCGCACCCCGAACACCGTGCTGGCCAGTACCGGATCCTGTGGCGCCAGCCGGCGGCGCAACTGCCGGCGCGTCAGCTCGGTGGCCGTCGCGGCGCGCAGCATGCCGAACACCAGCGTGTGGATGCGTTCGGCCGGCACCAGGAAGAATGCCCGCCGCAATGCTGCGTACATCACAGCCCGGGCTGGTCGGAGGTCTGGCCGTTGAGCCGAGATTTCTTGCGCCGCAGCAGAACTCGGCGGCTTCCATCGGTGTACAGGCGCACTCTGGTCAGCTCCCAGCCACGGTATTCGGCCTCGATGGACAGTCGTGTCGAAGCGCTGATGCGGGTCACGTCCGGCGGCAGCCGAAGCGGGATCCACTCGTAGTCGTCCGACAGTTCGTTTTCCCAGCTCGCTGGCATCCGGCCCCGGTGCGCCGTGCTCACCGGGCACCGGCCGCGTTGCGGATCACCTGCACGCCGGCACCCGTCGCCGACACGACATACAGAGTGCCGGACGTGTCGTCGAAAGCCAGCGAGTTCGGTTGCTGCACGGTCGGGTAACGCACCTTCTCCACGGGTATGCCAGTCGTCAGATCGTAACCAACAACCATATTGGCCGCGGTCTGAGAAACCCACGCCAAATTGCGCGATCCGGCCAAACCGTAGGGCGCCTGCGGAACCGGGTAGGCCTGTCGCTCGATCAGCGGGTCGACACCGAACACCAACAGCTGACCACCGCGGGTGTCGGCCACCAGCACCCGGCCCGTGGGGTCGGCCGCCATCGTGGCGGCCCCTTCGCCGGCGCGCAGCGCTTGCTGGCTGCGCCCGTCGCTGTTCAGTGACGTCACCGACGTCTGTCCGCGGTCGAGGACGACGGCGTTGTTCCCCTCGGTGACGATCGCGTCGACGCGCGCGAAGATCTTCACCTTTTCGGCCACCGTGGTCTCCGACCCGAGGGTGTAGGCAGTGCCGTCGGCGCTGCCGAGGACCAGCCGGCCGTCGGCGCGCCGGGCGATGGCGGTGAAATCGGTGTCAGCCTCCTCGGCGATCGACACCGGTGTCGCCGCGCCCGCAGCCAGATCGACGGTGAAGTAGCCGCCCCGGGTCGACAGGTATGCCGAGCCCTTCCCGTCACCGGCGAGCGCCGTCGCCGGGCCGGGCAAAGTGAGCTCGCGGGTACCGCCCGAAACGGCGAACACGGTCAGCGTCGCCGGTGACTGCGGGTCGGGCCCGGGCGCCAGGACGGCCAGTGACCCGCTGCGTTCGTCAAAGATCGCCGCTTCCGGGCGGCCACCGAGCGGCATCAACTCGCCCGCCGGCCGCGTTGCGGGCGGCGGGGACACCGCGGGAGCAGCGGGCTCGATCGTCGGCGGCGCGGCGGTGAGTGGATTCTCCGAACATCCGGTCGTGACGGCCGCCAACGCCAACAAGACGGCGGTCGACCTGCGCAAACCGCCCCTGTTTACACGCATTGGCAACGGGTAGCCCTCGGATGTGTTCAAGATCAGGCGATCACGTCGCCCCCTGTCGATCAGGAATTCTAGAGGTGCCGGGTGGAGACAAATTGACCACTTTGTCTTTTCTCAGGCCGTAACCCGCGTTATGGTGTCCTGATGACCTTGGCCGTGACACCGCAGTCCGACAGACGCGAGTTTGCTATCGAGGACATTTCGACTGGTGTTTTCGCCAACGGATTCGGCCACCTCGGTGATGGTCGCAGCTTCTCGTTCCAGGTTCACCGCGGTCAGCTACTCGTCGAGGTCTACCACCCGCGGCTTGCCGGCCCGGTGCCACATGAAGAGGACGTGGTGGCTACCGCGACCCGCAGCCTCACCGACTTCGACATCGATGACGAGCGCAGCCTGACGGCTGCCGTGCGTGATGCCGTGGCGGCCGCCCAGCCCGTCGCTCGCGCCGCGCGCTGATCTTCCAGATCCATCCAGTACGGTCGGCCCGTGGAGCCGATGTCGTGGTTGCAGGTCGTCGTACTGTCGGTCGTACAGGGTTTGACCGAGTTTCTGCCCATCTCGTCATCGAGCCACCTGGCGATCGTGTCCCGGGTCTTCTTCACCGGGGATGCCGGAGCGTCGTTCACTGCCGTCTCGCAGCTGGGCACCGAGGCCGCGGTCCTGATCTACTTCGCGAAAGATATCTGGCGGATCCTGAAGGCCTGGTTCAACGGGCTCGTCGTGAAGGCGCACCGTGACAACGTCGATTACCGGATGGGCTGGTACGTCCTCATCGGTACGGTGCCGATCGTGATCCTCGGCGTGACGTTCAAGGAGCTGATTCGTGGCGAGGTCCGTAATCTCTGGGTGATCGCGACCGCGATGCTGCTGTTCTCCGGGGTGATCGCTGCCGCCGAGTATTTCGGCAGGCAGACCCGGCATCTCGAGCAATTGACGTGGAAGGACGGTCTGCTGGTCGGCATTGCCCAGTGTCTGGCGCTGGTGCCCGGAGTGTCGCGCTCCGGGTCGACGATCAGTGCTGGCCTGTTCTTGGGTCTGGATCGCGAGTTGTCGGCGAGATTCGGTTTCCTGCTTGGCATTCCAGCGGTGTTGGCCTCCGGGCTGTTTTCGCTGCCCGACGCATTCCACCCGGTGACCGAGGGGATGAGCGCCACCGGTCCCCAGCTGCTGGTCTCCGTCGTCATCGCCTTCGTCGTCGGTTTCGCGGCGATCACCTGGCTGTTGCGGTTCGTCGCGCACCACGTCATGTACTGGTTCGTGGGTTACCGGGTGGTGCTCGCGCTGGTCGTGATGGGCCTGCTGGCCTCGGGCGTGGTGGCGGCCGCGTGACCGTCATCCTCCTGCGGCACGGCCGCTCGACATCCAACACCGCGCACACGCTGGCCGGCCGCACCGAAGGCGTCGAACTCGACGAGAAGGGCCAGGACCAGGCGCAAGCCTTGGTGGGGCGGGTCAAGGGCCTGCCGATCAGGGCCATCGTGCGGTCGCCGCTGCTGCGCTGCCGGCTCACCGTGGAGCCGCTGGCCGCCGAACTCGGCGTGGAGCCGCTGATCGACGACCGGCTCGCCGAGGTGGACTACGGCCAGTGGACCGGGCTGGCGCTCAAGGACCTGATGAAGGAGCCGCTGTGGTCGGTGGTGCAGCAGCAGCCGAGCGCGGCCGTCTTCCCGGGCGGTGAGGGGCTGGCCCAGGTGCAGGCACGCGCGGTCACGGCGGTCCGCGAGCATGACCGCCGACTTGCCGACGAGCACGGCCACGACGTGCTGTGGATCGCCTGCACACACGGTGACGTGATCAAGTCCGTCGTCGCCGATGCGCTCGGCACGCATCTGGACAGTTTCCAGCGGATCACCGCCGACCCGGCGTCGATGAGTGTGATCCGCTACACGCCGATGCGCCCATTTGTGGTGCATGTCAACCACACCGGCGCCGAACTCGCGTCGGCGCTGTCCGCGCCGCCGCCCACCGCCGACGACAAATCCGCCGGCGATGCCGTCGTCGGCGGGTCCACGGACTGAGACTCGACGTCCCGCCGAATTACGACTCAGCTCCTGATGCCGGTATTTTGGAACCAACATGCCCCGCGCAATTCACGTCTTCCGCACACCCGACCGATTCGTGGCCGGGACTGTCGGGCAGCCCGGAAACCGGACCTTCTACCTGCAGGCCGTCCACGACAGCCGGGTGATCTCGGTGATCCTGGAAAAACAACAGGTCGCGGTGCTGGCTGAGCGGATCGGCGCGCTGCTCGTCGAGATCAACCGCCGGTTCGGCACGCCGCTGCCGCCGGAGACCGACGTCGAGGATCTCAGCCCGCTGGTCACACCGGTGGACGCGGAGTTCCGGGTCGGCACGATGGGTCTGGGCTGGGACGCCGAGGCGCAGACCGTCGTCGTCGAGTTGCTCGCGGTCTCCGAAACCGAATTCGACGCATCGGTGGTGCTCGACGACGCCGAAGAAGGCCCGGACGCCGTGCGGGTCTTCCTGACGCCCGAGTCGGCTCGGCAGTTCGCCTCCCGGTCCACCCGCGTCATCTCGGCCGGCCGTCCGCCGTGCCCGCTCTGCGACGAACCGCTCGACCCCGACGGCCACATCTGCGTGCGTACCAACGGATATCGGCGTGGCGCCTTGGGCGAGACCGACGACGATTTCGAGTCGTGACGGGGTCCGATGAGGCGTCGGCCCGCGAGGCGTTACGCTGCGGCGAACTGACGCTTCTCGGGCGTATCCGCTCGGCGAGTAACGCCACCTTCCTCTGTGAGGCGACCTGGTCGGGCCACGCTGTGCATTGCGTGTACAAGCCGGTTGCCGGTGAGCAGCCGCTGTGGGATTTCCCGGACGGCACACTGGCCGGCCGCGAGGTGGGCGCCTATCTGGTGTCGACGGCGTTGGGCTGGAACATCGTGCCGTACACCATCATTCGCGACGGGCCAGCCGGACCCGGCATGCTGCAGCTGTGGGTCGACCAGCCCGGCGACAGTGACGAGAGCCGCCCGGCCGGTCCGGACCTTGTCGACCTGTGCCCGCCGGGATCGATTCCCCCGGGCTATCTTTCGGTGTTGCGCGCCTACGACTACGCCGGTAATGACGTCACGCTGGTGCACGCCGACGACCCGCGGCTGCGACGGATGGCGATCTTCGACGTGATCGTCAACAATGCCGACCGCAAGGGCGGCCACATCCTGAGCGGCGTGGACAACCGGGTCTACGGGGTCGACCACGGGGTGTCGCTGCACGTGCAGGACAAGCTGCGCACGGTGCTGTGGGGCTGGGCCGGAAAGCCGGTCGACGACGAGTCGCTGGAGTCGGTCGCCGCCCTCGGCGAGCAGTTGGCGGGCCCGCTGGCCGACGAATTGCGCGAACACATCACACCCGCCGAGATCGATGCATTGCGCAAACGGGTCCGGACGCTGCTGAGCGAACCGGTGATGCCCGGCCCCGATCGGCACCGCCCGATTCCCTGGCCGGCGTTCTGACCAGTGATACTGACGTGATGACCATGACCGACGCGGCGCTGGCCGCCGACCTCGCCGAAGAGGCGGGCCGGTTGCTGCTCGCCGTGCGAGAGGAGGTCGGTTTCGACTTCCCGCCCGCGCTCGGTGATGCTGGTGACGTGCGGGCCAACGCACAGATCCTGCGCCGTCTGCGCGCCGAACGACCCAACGACGCGGTGCTCTCCGAAGAGGCCTACGACGACCTGAAACGGCTCAAGAACGACCGGGTGTGGATCATCGACCCGCTCGACGGCACCCGCGAGTTCTCGATGCCGCGGCGCCCGGACTGGGCGGTGCACGTCGCGCTGTGGCAGCGGACCGGCGGACCGGATGGCTCGATCACGGACGCCGCCGTGGCGCTTCCGGCGATGGGCGAGGTCTACCGGTCAGACACCGTGACCGCGCCGCCGCCACCTCGGCCCGGTCCCATCCGCATCACGGCCAGCTCCAATCGCCCGCCCGCGGTGCTGTGGCGGCTGCGGGACCGCCTCGACATCGAGTTTCTCCGGATCGGATCGGCGGGTGCCAAGGCGATGGCCGTCGTCCGTGGCGACGCCGACGCCTACATCCACGCCGGTGGCCAGTGGGAGTGGGACTCGGCCGCACCCGCGGGCGTGGTGCAGGCCGCAGGCCTGCACGCCACCCGGATCGACGGGTCACCGCTGCGCTACAACCAGCCCGACCCCTACCTTCCGGATCTCCTGATGTGCCGGCCGGAAGTCGCCGATCTGCTGCTCGACGCCATGTGGCTGGCCAGCTAGCCGGGAATCAAACGGGCCGCCCGGTTGTCACTGTGTGGCGAGAAGGTCGGCCCCCTCACCACTGGAGTGCAGTGAACAGCGAACCCCCTAGAGTCGAGGCCATGCAGTCGTGGCCGGCCGTCGACATCCCGCAGCTGCCCGGCAGGGGGCCGGCGCTACGCCTCTACGACACCGCCGACCGCCAGCTACGCCCCACCTCGCCGGGGGAGACCGCGACGATGTACGTCTGCGGCATCACCCCGTACGACGCGACCCACCTCGGCCATGCCGCGACCTACCTCGCCTTCGATCTGGTGCACCGCGTCTGGCTCGACGGCGGGCATCAGGTGCACTACGTGCAGAACATCACCGACGTCGACGACCCGCTGTTCGAGCGGGCGAATCGCGACGGCATCGACTGGCGCGAGCTCGGTGCCAGGGAGACCCAGCTGTTCCGCGAGGACATGACCGCGTTGCGGGTGCTGCCGCCGCACGATTACGTCGCGGCCACCGACACCGTCGGCGAGGTCGTCGAGCTGGTCGAGAAGATGCTGGCCTCGGGTGCGGCCTATGTCGTCGACGACGCCGCGTACCCCGACATCTACTACCGCGCCGACGCCACCACGCAGTTCGGCTACGAGTCGGGTTACGACCACGACACGATGACGCGGCTGTTCGCCGAGCGCGGTGGCGACCCCGACCGCCCGGGTAAGGCGGATCCGCTCGACGCACTGCTGTGGCGTGCAGCCCGCCCCGACGAGCCCAGCTGGCCGGCCCCGTTCGGTCCGGGCCGGCCCGGCTGGCACGTCGAGTGTGCGGCGATTGCGTTGAACCGCATCGGCTTTGGGTTTGATGTTCAGGGCGGCGGTAGCGACCTGATCTTCCCGCACCACGAATTCTCCGCCGCGCACGCCGAATGCGTCACGGGCGAGCGCAGATTCGCGCGGCATTACGTCCATGCCGGAATGATCGGCTGGGACGGGCACAAGATGTCCAAGAGCCGCGGTAATCTGGTGCTGGTTTCCGGTTTGCGCGCCCAGGGTGTTGACCCGGCGGCCATCCGGCTCGGACTGCTGGCCGGGCACTACCGGAGCGACCGGTTCTGGAGCGACGCGGTGCTCGACGAGGCCAACACCCGGCTACATCGCTGGCGGTCGGCCGCCGCGCTGCCGGCAGGACCCGATACCACCGACGTCGTCGGGCGGTTGCGCCAGTACCTGGCCGACGACCTGGATACCCCCAAGGCGCTTGCCGCCATTGATGGTTGGGTCGCCGACGCGCTGGAGTACGGCGGGCACGACGACACCGCCCCCGCCGCCCTGGCATCCGCCGTCGATGCTCTGTTGGGTGTACCGCTGTAAGACCTACAGGTAGACGGCGCCGTAGGTGCCCACCTGTGCGCACAGGAACCGCAGCTGATCGGTCGCCGAGCCCAGGGTCTGGTCGATGGCCGTCAGCCGCGCGGCGTAGTGGGCTATCGGGTACTCCGCGGTGACACCGATACCGCCGTGCATCTGGATCGACTCCTGTGAGATGTGGCGCCCCGAACGTCCGATCTGCATCTTGGACCGGGCCGCGACCACGGGGTCCAGCCGGCCGTCGGTGATGCACATCGCCGCGTAGTAATTCATGCTGCGGGCCAGTTCCAGCGAGACGTACATGTCTGCGGCGCGCTGGGTGAGCGTCTGGAAGGTCTTGAGCGGCACGCCGAATTGCTTGCGGGCGTTCAGGTACTCCGTCGTCAGGCGCAGCGATTCATCCATGGCGCCAACCGCCTCGGCACACAGCGCCGACGAATAGCGGATCAAGGCGGCATGGATGCGCTCACTGGAATCACCGTCGCCGAGCTGCTGTGCCGGAGCGTCGGTGAAGTCGATCTCGGCGCCGCGGTGCCCGTCGAAGGTCCGGTACGGGCGGCGGGTGGTCGCCGCGGCGTCGACGAGGAAGACGCCGACCCCGCCCTCGGGCAGGCTTGCGGTGACGACGAGGACGTCGGCACTGCCGCCGGCCAGCACCGGGTTCTTGCGTCCGGTGATGGTCCAGCCGTCACTGTCTTTGGTTGCGCGGGTTGATAATTCGTCCAGCCCGCGCAGACCTTTCTCGGCGTGGGCCAAGGCGAGCAGCTTCTCGCCTGCGGCGACGCCGTCGAGCAGAGCGCGCTGTTCATCGGAGCCGAGATCGGCGATCAGGCTGCCGGGGATCAGCGCGGCGGTGGCGACCGGTTCGGGTGCCAGCCGTCGACCGAGCTCGGTCATCACGACCATGATCTCGATCTGGCCGGACTCTTCGGGCTCGAAACCCAGGCCCAGGATGCCGATTTCGGCCAGCTGCCGCCACACGTCGCGGCTCCAGCCGAGTTCGGAATCGACGATCTTGTTGCGGGTCTCGATGTCGTAGGTGCGGGAGAACACCTCGCGAGCGGTGTCGCGCAGGAGTTCCTGTTCGTCGGTCAGGTCAAAGTTCATGTCACAGTCCCAGAATCGTCGACGAGATGATGGTGCGCTGAACCTCGTTGCTGCCGCCGTAGATCGAGGTCTTGCGGTAGTTCAGGTACTTCGGCGCAGCGTGCTGTGCCCAGAGCGGCGATTCGATATCGGCGCCGCCGTCGAACGGCAGCGCATCCGGGCCCGCGACCTCCACCGCGAGCTCGGTGATGGCCTGCTGCAGTTGGCTACCGCGCAGCTTGAGGATCGACGACGCCGGGTTCGGCTTGCCGGTCGCCTCGTCACCGCTGACCCGCAACTGGGTGAGTTCCAGTGCCAGCAACTCGTTTTCGATCTCGGCGACCTTGGCCGCGAACAGCGGATCCTCGAGCAGACTGCCCGCGCCGACCTTGGTCTGCGCGGCGTGCTCCTTGACGTCGGCGAGCCACAGCTTGGTGGTGCCGATCCGCGCAATACCGGTGCGCTCGTTGGACAGCAGGAACTTGGCGTAGGTCCACCCTTGGTTCTCTTCGCCGACAAGCTGGTTGGCGGGCACTCGGACGTCGGAGAAGAAGACTTCGTTGACCTCGTAGCTGCCGTCGATCAGCTTGATCGGCCGGATGGTGATGCCCGGGGTGTTCATCTCGACGAGGATGAACGAGATTCCGGCCTGCTTCTTCGGGGCGTCGGGATTGGTCCGGGCCAGCACGAAGATCCAGTCGGCGAACTGGCCGAGTGTCGTCCAGGTCTTCTGCCCGTTGATGACGTACTCGTCGCCGTCACGAATCGCGACGGTCCGCAAGGACGCCAGGTCCGAACCGGCTTCGGGCTCGGAAAAGCCCTGACACCACCAGATGTCGAGGTTCGCCGTCGGGGGCAGGAAGCGTTCTTTGATCTCCTGCGACCCGAAGTGGGCGATTACCGGTCCGACCATGCTGGCGTTGAAGGCCAGCGGTTCGGGGACGCACGCCAGGCGCATTTCGTCAGCCCAGATCTGGCGCTGCAGCGGCGTCCAGTCCTTGCCGCCCCACTCGACGGGCCAGTTCGGCACGCCCAAGCCGGCCTTGTTCAGGATGCGCTGGGTGGTGATCGCGTCATCCGGGAAGTTCAGGCTGTCGGTGCGGGCCCGTTCCCGGATGTCGGCGGGAATCTGTGTGGTGAAGAACTCGCGCAACTCGTCGCGGAACTTCGCGTCCTCGTCGCTCAGTGCCAGTTTCACGAGCGCAACCTCAATTCGTTGTTACTCGGCGGTATCCACTGCACGTTAGCGCAGCCCTACCAACCAGTCGGCAGGACCACCCGTTGACGGCGATTCTTGTCGGTGGTTCGCACTAGTGTTCGAAGGGTGAGTTCGATCGATGTGGCGTTGGATGCGCTGGATGCCGCGGTTGAACTCGTGGCTGCCGCCGATATCGAGGAGCTGCCTGCCCCGCAACGGTTCGCGGCCCTGGGCCGACTGGAAGGCGCGGTGCGCCGCCTGGTCGCGGTCTCGCATGCCCAGATCACTCATCTGGAGCGGTATGAGGGGTGTCCGCCGATTTCGTTCGTGCTGGCTGATGTGTTGCGGATCAGCCGCAACGCGGCCAAACGCCGGATCCGGGATGCCGAACAACTCTCGCCGCGCATGACGTTGACCGGTGAGCCGCTGGCACCGCTGCTGCCCGAGACGGGGAAGGCCTGGAATGCTGGCCACTTGGATGGTGAGCATGTGCGGGTCATCCAGAAGTTCTTCCGGGAGCTGCCCGATCATGTCGGGCCGGTCGAGGTGGACAAGGCCGAACGGACCCTGGCCGGGCATGCCCAGACGATGCGGCCCGATCAGCTGGAGAAGGTGGCCGATCGGTTGGCCACCCACCTCAACCCCGACGGGAAGTTTTCCGAGGAGGACCGCGCTCGCAAGCGTGGCTTCTTGTGGACCGGCGGGCAGCGCCCTGACGGGATGAGTGTGGGGAAAGTGGTGGCCACCCCGCAATTGCGGGCCGAGCTGGATGCCGTGTTCGCCAAACTCGCCGCCGCGGGACCCGACGATCTGCGCAGCCACAGCCAACGCCTGCATGATGCGCTGTCGCAGTTGGTGCGCGAGCGGCTGGGCGATCCGAAACTCGGTCAGCACAACGGTCTTCCGGTCACCATGATTGTCACCACCACCCTGCAAGACCTCCAGGCCGGTGCCGGCCACGCCGTGACCGCGGGTGGGACGTTGATCCCGATCTCGGATCTGATCGCGATGAACGCTCCCGCGAACAAGTATCTGGCGGTGTTCGACGGTGTCAGCGGGCAATCACTGTGGCTGGGCCGGTCCAAACGGCTGGCGTCGGCTGATCAGCGGATCATGCTGCTGGCCAAATACCGGGGCTGCAGCGCACCGGGCTGCACCGTCAACGGCTACAACAGCCAGGTCCACCACGCCACCCAAGACTGGAAACACGGCGGCAGGACCGACATCGAGGACCTCACCCTGGCCTGCACATGCGACAACCTGCTCGTCGAAAACCACGGCTGGGAAACCCGCCAACTCCCCAACGGCCAAACCCACTGGACCCCACCACCCGACGTCCCCCTGCGCGGCGGCACCAACGACTACCACCACCGGCGAACGACTATTGGAAAACGACAGCGACCCGCCAGCAGACGACGCGGGTGCCGCCTAGCCCCGGAAGCCGGGACCGCGCCTGCGCAGGTAGCGCTCGAACTCGGCGGCCAGTGCGTCGCCGTCCACCTTGGACAGCGCCTCGTTCATGTCCACGTCGGCGTCACCGCGCTGTTCGAGGGAGGCCACGTACTCGGCGATCTCCTCGTCCTCGGCGGTCATCTCGGTGACGGCCTGTTCCCATTCCTCGGCCTGGGCGGGCAGATCGGCCAGTGGCACCTCGATGTCGAGCACGTCTTCGACGCGGCGCAGCAGCGCGACCGTGGCCTTCGGGTTGGGCGGCTGCGACACGTAGTGCGGCACCGCGGCCCAGAACGTCACCGCCGGAATACCCGCCGCCACGCAGGCGTCCTGGAACACGCCGGCGATGCCGGTCGGCCCCTCGTAGCGGGTCTCTTCGAGGCCGAAGAACTTGGCCGACTCGGGGGAGTAGGCAGCTCCCGACACCGGTACCGGCCGGGTGTGCGGGGTGTCCGCCAGCAGGGCCCCGAGGATCACGACGGTGTCGACGTTCAGTTTGTCGGCGATGGCCAGCAGTTCCGCGCAGAACGTGCGCCACCGCATGTTGGGTTCCACCCCGTGCATCAGCACGATGTCACGGTCGCAACCGGGCGGCCGGCAATGCGAAATCCGCATCGACGGCCACACCAGCTCGCGCGTCACGCCGTCGACCTGTCGGATCACCGGACGATTCACCTGGTAGTCGTAATAGGCCTCGTCGTCGATCTCGATGATCGTGTCGGCTTCCCAGATCGCGTCCAGGTGCTCGAGCGCGTCACTGGCGGCATCACCGGCGTCGTTCCAGCCTTCGAACGCCGCAACAATGATCGTGTTGTGCAGTTCGGGCAGATCCGGGCCTTTCGCGCCGCTGGAGTTCGACGGGGTCACAAGTTCAGCGTAAGGCCTGCTCCGCCCCAATGAGCCATGTCGGTCTGACTACCGTGGGCGTGGTGTCTCGTGTTATGGGCCGCGAGTTCCCGGCCGCTGGTGGTCTCGAAGTGAAATACCTTCGGCCGCAATCTCGTTAACCGTCGTGGTTAAGGCGACGGGTCGGGCATCCAGACGTCGATCGGCTGACCACGTAGACTGTCACGGTCGAGAGGCGTTGCAACGGTTATCCGGGGGCCTTGGGGCCTGCTGGAATCCGCCACGCTCGGCAGAGTTAAGGACGCCTTCCGTCATGGAAGGAACGTACGTGAGCTCCCCAGAGTTGAACACATTCGTGCCGAACATCCGCCCTGACTGCACCGAAGCACTGACGGCAGTACTGGGCCGGCGGATCATGGTCATCGACGGTGCCATGGGCACCGCGATCCAGCGGGACCGGCCCGACGAGGCCGGCTACCGCGGTGAGCGGTTCCGGGACTGGCCGAGCGATCTCGTCGGCAACAACGACCTGCTCACCCTCACCCAGCCACACATCATCTTCGGCATCCATCGCGAGTACCTCGAGGCGGGCGCCGACATCCTGGAGACCAACACGTTCAACGCGAACGCGGTCTCGCTCTCCGACTACGGCATGGAGGAGTTCAGTTACGAGCTGAACTATGCCGGCGCCGCCCTGGCCCGCAAGGCCTGCGACGAGTTCAGCACCCCCGAGAGGCCCCGCTACGTCGCCGGGGCACTGGGGCCGACGACGCGCACCGCGTCGATCTCGCCCGACGTCAACGACCCCGGTGCTCGCAATGTCTCCTACGACCAGCTGGTCGCCGCCTACCTCACCGCGGCCAACGGCCTGGTCGACGGCGGCGCCGACCTCCTCATCGTCGAGACGATCTTCGACACGCTGAACGCCAAGGCCGCGATATTCGCCATCGAGACACTGTTCGAGGAGCGGGGCCGCCGCTGGCCGGTGATCATCTCGGGCACCATCACCGACGCGTCCGGGCGGACATTGTCCGGTCAGGTCACCGAAGCGTTCTGGAATTCGATCCGGCACGCCAAGCCCATCGCGGTGGGTCTCAACTGTGCCCTGGGCGCGCCGGAGATGCGGCCCTACCTCGCCGAGATGTCCCGGATCGCGGACATCTTCGTGTCCTGCTATCCGAATGCCGGTCTGCCCAACGCCTTCGGCGAGTACGACGAGTCCCCGAAGCGTCAGGCCGGCTACGTCGCCGACTTCGTCGAGGCCGGTCTGGTCAACATGGTCGGCGGATGCTGCGGAACCACGCCGGCGCACATCGCCGAGATCGCCAAGGTCGTCGAGGGCAAGCCGCCGCGCGACGTCCCGCAGATCGAGGTCGCCACCCGCCTTTCGGGCCTGGAGCCGCTCAACATCACCGCGGACTCCCTGTTCGTGAACATCGGTGAGCGCACCAACATCACCGGCTCCGCACGCTTCCGCAACCTGATCAAGGCGCAGGACTACGACACCGCGTTGTCGGTAGCCCTGCAGCAGGTCGAGGTCGGTGCGCAGGTCATCGACATCAACATGGACGAGGGCATGATCGACGGCGTTGCCGCGATGGACCGATTCACCAAGCTGATCGCGGCCGAGCCGGACATCAGCCGCGTGCCGGTGATGATCGACTCCTCCAAATGGGAGGTCATCGAGGCCGGCCTGAAGAGCGTCCAAGGCAAACCGATCGTCAACTCGATCTCCATGAAGGAGGGCGAGGAGAAGTTCATCCGCGAGGCGCGGCTGTGCCGCAAGTTCGGCGCCGCCGTCGTCGTGATGGCCTTCGACGAGCAGGGGCAGGCCGACAACCTGGAGCGCCGCAAAGAGATCTGCGGGCGTGCCTACCGGATCTTGACCGAACAGGTCGGCTTCCCGGCCGAGGACATCATCTTCGACCCGAACTGCTTCGCGCTGGCGACCGGTATCGAGGAGCACGCGACCTACGGGATCGACTTCATCGAGGCCTGCGCCTGGATCAAGGCCAACCTGCCGGGAGTGCACATCTCCGGCGGTATCTCCAACGTGTCGTTCTCGTTCCGGGGCAACAACCCCGTTCGCGAGGCGATCCACGCGGTATTCCTGTTCCACGCCATCAAGGCCGGCCTGGACATGGGCATCGTCAACGCCGGCGCGCTGGTGCCCTACGACTCGATCGACCCCGAGTTGCGCGACCGCATCGAGGACGTCGTCCTGAACCGGCGCGAGGACGCGGCCGAGCGGCTGCTGGAGATCGCGGAGCGGTTCAACAAGTCGGACGGACCCGAAGACTCACAGGTTGCGGAGTGGCGATCGTTGCCGGTCCACGAGCGGATCACACACGCCCTGGTCAAAGGCATCGATGCGCATGTCGATGCCGACACCGAGGAATTGCGATCCGAGATCGCCGCGGCCGGCGGGCGCCCCATCGAGGTGATCGAGGGCCCGCTGATGGACGGTATGAACGTCGTCGGCGACCTCTTCGGCTCCGGCAAGATGTTCCTGCCCCAGGTCGTGAAATCGGCGCGGGTGATGAAGAAGGCGGTGGCCTACCTGCTGCCGTTCATCGAGGCCGAGAAGGAAGAGAACGGCACCGTCGGCTCCAAGGACACCAACGGCACCATCATCATGGCCACGGTGAAGGGCGACGTCCACGACATCGGCAAGAACATCGTCGGAGTTGTGCTGCAGTGCAACAACTTCGAAGTGATCGACCTCGGTGTGATGGTGCCCGCCCAGAAGATCCTCGACGCGGCCAAGGAGCACGACGCCGACATCATCGGGCTGTCCGGGCTGATCACCCCGTCGCTGGACGAGATGTCCAACTTCGCGGTCGAGATGGAACGTCAGGGGCTGGAGATCCCGTTGCTGATCGGTGGCGCGACGACCTCGCGCGCCCACACGGCCGTGAAGATCTCGCCGCGACGCAGCGGCCCGGTGGTCTGGGTCAAGGATGCGTCCCGCTCGGTGCCGGTGGCTGCCGCCCTGCTCGACGACAAGCAACGGCCCGCCCTGCTCGAGGCCACCGAGAAGGATTACGCATCCCTGCGGGAGCGGCACGCCCAGAAGAACGAGCGGCCGATGCTGACTCTGGAGAAGGCCCGCGCCAACCGGACGCCGATCGCGTGGGACGGCTACCGGCCGCCGGTGCCCGCGCAGGGCCTCGGCGTGCGCGAGTTTCGCGACTACGACCTCGCCGAGCTACGCGAATTCATCGACTGGCAGCCATTTTTCAACGCCTGGGAGATGAAGGGCCGCTTCCCCGACATCCTCAACAATCCCGCATCGGGCGAGGCCGCCCGCAAGCTGTACGACGACGCCCAGGAGATGCTCGACACTCTCATCAAGGAGAAGTGGCTGACGGCCAACGGGGTGATCGGGTTCTTTCCCGCGAACGCCGTCGGCGACGATATCGAGGTCTACACCGACGAGAGCCGCACCGAGGTGTGCACCACGCTGCGCAACCTGCGTCAACAGGGCGAGCACCGCGACGGCATCCCCAACCGGTCGCTCGGCGATTTCGTCGCGCCGAAAGACACCGGTCTGGCCGACTACGTCGGCGCGTTCGCGGTCACCGCCGGGCTGGGTAGCAGTGAGAAGATCGCGGAGTTCAAGGCCGATCACGACGACTACGGCGCGATCCTGCTGGAGTCACTCGCCGACCGGCTCGCCGAGGCGTTCGCCGAGCGGATGCATCAGCGGGTCCGCAAGGAATTCTGGGGTTATCAGCCCGACGAGCAGCTGGACAACGATGCGCTGATCGGTGAGAAGTACGTCGGAATCCGGCCTGCTCCAGGCTATCCGGCGTGCCCGGAGCACACCGAGAAGGCGACGCTCTGGACGCTGATGGACGTCGAGGAGCGGACCGGGATCGAGCTGACCGAGTCGATGGCGATGTGGCCCGGCGCCGCCGTCAGCGGTTGGTACTTCTCGCACCCGCAGTCGCAGTACTTCGTGGTCGGCCGGCTGGCCCAGGATCAGGTCGCCGACTACGCCAGGCGCAAGGGCTGGACGCTGCAGGAGGCTGAGCGCTGGCTGGCTCCCAACCTGGGCTACAACCCGGAGGACTGACGGGCCCGCCGGCTCACGGATGCGCCGGCAGCCAGGGCTGACGCCAGCTCGGGTATCCGGCCACCAGCGCGTTGGCGCCCGAGGGTCCCCACGAGCCCGGCTGGTACACCTCGACCGGTGGCGGGGCCTCGATCAGCGGCTGCACGATCCGCCAGGTCTCCTCGACACCGTCCTCCCTGATGAACTGGCTGGCGTCGCCGCGCATGGCGTCCCCGAGAAGGCGCTCGTAAGGTTCTGGTGCTTCGGCCATTTCGTCGCTGAACACCAGGCAGAGGTTGACGGCACGGGTCTTGTCGGCGCCAGATTCTTTGGCCTGCAGCACGAAATCCACGCCGGGATTGGGGTCGATCCGGAAGATGAACTCGTTCTGTTCGCCGATCTTCGGCAGGAACGGCAATGCCGGCGGCCGCTTGAAGATCACCCGAATCTCGGTGGCCCGCACCGGAAGAGCCTTGCCCGCCCGGATGAAGAACGGCACACCCGACCAGCGCCAGTTGTCGATATACAACTTCAGCGCCGTGAAGGTTTCGGTCTGCGAACCGGGCGCGACACCGTCGATGTCCAGATAGCCGGCGTATTGGCCGCGTACGTAGTGCTTGGGGTCGACGGGACGGATGCTCTTGAACAGCTCGACCCGCTTGTCCCGGAAGCCATCCGGCCCGCCGCTGGACGGTTCGGCGGCGATGAGTCCGATCAACTGCAGCAGATGATTCTGCACGACGTCGCGCAATGCCCCGACCGGGTCGTAGAAGTGGCCGCGATCCTCGACGCCGAAGTTCTCGGCCATCGTGATTTGCACAGCCTCGATCCGATCGCGATTCCACAGCGGCTCGACGATCGAGTTGGAGAACCGGATGTAGCGGATGTCCATCGCCGGTTCCTTGCCCAGGAAGTGGTCGATGCGGTAGATCTGCCACTCCTGCAGGTGCGCACTCAATTGATCGTTGAGTGCCTTGGCCGACGAAAGGTCGTGTCCGAACGGCTTTTCCACCACGACCCTGGCGTTCCCGGTCAGGCCGGCGCCGGCCAGGCCATCCACGACGCGGCCGAACAACGACGGCGGAATCTCCAGGTAGAACACCGGATGCGCCCGTCCGCTGATCGCTGCCGCCACCTTGTCGTAGGTCGCCGCGTCGGCGAAGTCGCCGGACACCATCGACAGCCGAGCGGCGAATCGGGCGAAGACGGCGTCGTCTACCGGCTCGCCGGTGCCCTCGATGGCGGCCCGGGCATGCTCGCGCAGGGTGTCGACGGACCAATCGTCGATCGCCACACCGACGATCGGGCAGTTGAGCAGCTTGCGGCGCTCCAGGCGGTACAGCGACCGGAAGGTCATCTTCTTGGCCAGATCACCAGTGATGCCGAAGATCACCAGAACATCAGCGGGAGCAGGTTTTTGAACGCTCACCGGTTTCACTTCTTCTCCGCGTGGCCGCCGAACTCGCTGCGCATCGCCGAGCAAATCTGGTCGGTGAACTCGCCGAGTTGCCGTGACTGGAACCGCTCGTAGAGTGCGGTGGTGATGACGGGGGCGGGGATGCCCTCATCGACGGCGGCCAGCACCGTCCATCGCCCTTCACCGGAATCGGACACCCGCCCGGAGAACTGGTCGAGATCGGGCGAGGCGGCGAAGGCATCGGCGATGAGGTCCACCAGCCAGGAGCCCACCACCGATCCGCGGCGCCAAACCTCGGCGACCTCGCCGACGTTGATGTCGTACTGGTAAGCCCACGGATCGCGCAGGGGAGTCGTTTCGGCGTCGACTTCTTTGTTGGCGCGGTCCGATTGTCCGGCGTCGGCGTGCTTGATGATGCTCAAGCCTTCGGCGATGGCGGCCATCATCCCGTACTCGACACCGTTGTGCACCATCTTCACGAAGTGCCCGGCGCCGTTCGGACCACAGTGCAGGTAACCCTCGGGTGCGGTGCCGACAGCGTCGGCCGGCCGGCTGGGGGTGGGTTCGGCCGTGCCGACCCCGGGCGCGATGGTCTTGAAGATCGGATCGAGGCGAGTCACCACGTCGGTCTCCCCGCCGATCATCAGGCAGTAGCCGCGGTCCAGGCCCCATACGCCGCCACTGGTACCGCAATCAACGTAGTGCAGCCCCTTCTCGGCGAGCTTCTGCGCCCGGGTGATGTCGTCGCGATAGTACGAATTGCCGCCGTCGATCACGGTGTCCCCAGGGCCGAGCAGCGGGACGAGCGCATCGAGGGTCTCCTCGACGATCGCGGCGGGCAGCATCAGCCAGATGGCGCGCGGGACGTCCAGTTTGGCCACGAAGTCTTCGAGGCCGGCAGCGCCGGTCGCACCGTCGGCCTCGAGGTCGCTGACCGCCGCGGGGTTGACGTCGTAGACCACGCAACGATGTCCGTCCCGCATCAGCCGTCGAACCAGGTTCGCCCCCATTCGGCCCAAGCCGACCATTCCGAGTTGCATAGTCGCCACCCTAGTGACCTGTTTGCTCGGGCTCCCGTGGATTCGAAGTCATGGCCGGCTGCATGGCACAATCGTGGGCGTGCGAGCGGTCTTGTGGGATATGGACGGCACCCTCGTCGACTCTGAAAAGCTATGGGATGTCGCGATCAATGAGCTGTACACCCGTCGTGGCCGGGTGCTGGCGCCCGAGGTCCGCGACGCGACGGTGGGCGGCTCGGCCGACGGTGTGATCCGCATCGTGTTCGACGATCTGGGTCTGGACCCCGATCCCGGGCACATGGCGGAGATCGCCGACTGGATGCACGACTACGTCGGGGAACTGTTCACCACCGGGCTGCCGTGGTGCCCGGGCGCACGGGAACTACTCGATGCCCTGCTGGCCGCCGACGTGCCGATGGCGCTGGTGACCAACACCCGCCGTGAACTGACCGAGAATGCGCTCAATAGCATTGGCAGGCACTACTTTTCGGTGACGGTATGCGGTGACGAGGTGCCCGAGGGCAAACCCGCTCCAGACATCTACCTGCGGGCCGCCGAACTGCTCGGCCTCGACGCGGGGGATTGTCTGGCGATCGAGGATTCGGTTACCGGCACCGCGGCCGCCGAAGCGGCCGGGTGCCCAGTGCTGGTGGTGCCCAACGAGGTAGAGGTGCCTGTCACGCACCGCCGGCACCGCGCTTCGTCACTGGCCGCACTGGGCATTCCCCAGCTGCGGCAGATCTACGCCGACCTGCAGCTCGAGCTGGACGAACGCTCGGCCTGAACTGCTGGCCGATATCGCCCTGCCGCATCGCTGACTGTGCAATCGTAGTTGCCAACAGGTTTCGCAGTGCTGCGGAAAGGACGCCTCATGGCCGGCCAAGGCCCTACCAGCGACACACCAACCGGACTCGAGGACGAGGAGTTCAATTCGGGCGGCACGGCTGTCCGGATAGCCTCGGTGGCGGCGCTCGGCGGCTTGCTCTTCGGGTATGACAGCGCGGTCATCAACGGCGCAGTCGATTCGATCCAGGAAGACTTCGGCATCGGTAACGCCGAGCTGGGTTTCGCCGTCGCGTCGGCGTTGCTCGGTGCCGCGGCCGGTGCGATGTCGGCCGGGCGGATCGCCGACCGGATCGGCCGCATCTCGGTCATGAAGATCGCCGCGGTGTTCTTCCTCGTCAGCGCCTTCGGCACCGGGCTGGCGCCCAATGTCACCACCGTCGTCATCTTCCGGATCGTCGGCGGCATCGGCGTCGGTATCGCCTCGGTGATTGCGCCGGCCTACATCGCCGAGACGTCGCCGCCACGCATCCGGGGCCGGTTGGGATCTCTGCAGCAGCTGGCCATCGTGTCCGGCATTTTCCTGTCCTTTGCCGTCAACTGGCTTCTGCAGCATGCAGCCGGTGGCCCCAACAAGGAACTGTGGCTGGGACTCGACGCCTGGCGCTGGATGTTCCTGGCGATGGCGGCTCCCGCGATGCTGTACGGGGCGCTTGCGTTCACGATTCCGGAATCGCCCCGGTATCTGGTGGCCAGCCACAAGATTCCCGAAGCCCGTCGCGTGCTGACCATGCTGCTGGGGGAGAAGAACCTGGAGATCACCATCAGCCGGATCCAGCAGACGCTGGAACGTGAGGACAAGCCGTCGTGGCGGGATCTGCGCAAGCCGACCGGCGGTCTCTACGGCATCGTGTGGGTGGGTCTGGGACTGTCGATCTTCCAGCAGTTCGTCGGCATCAACGTGATCTTCTACTACTCCAATGTGCTCTGGCAGGCCGTCGGATTCGATGCCGATCAGTCGGCTGTCTACACCGTGATCACGTCCGTGGTGAATGTGGCGACGACACTGATCGCGATCGCCCTGATCGACAAGATCGGCCGTAAGCCGCTGCTGCTGATCGGTTCGTCCGGCATGGCGGTCACCCTGATCACCATGGCGATCATCTTCGCCAACGCGACCCTGGTCGACGGCAAGCCCAACCTTCCCGGTGCCTCCGGGGTGATCGCGCTGATCGCCGCCAACCTGTTCGTGGTGGCGTTCGGGATGTCTTGGGGTCCGGTGGTGTGGGTGCTGCTCGGTGAGATGTTCCCCAACCGCATCCGCGCCGCCGCGCTGGGTCTGGCCGCGGCCGGGCAGTGGGCCGCGAACTGGCTGATCACCGTCACGTTCCCGGGCCTGCGTGAGCACCTGGGGCTCGCCTACGGCTTCTACGGGCTGTGCGCGATCCTGTCCGGCCTGTTCGTGTGGAAGTGGGTCATGGAGACCAAGGGCGTCTCGCTGGAGGACATGCACGCCGAGCTTCTGCACGAGGACAAGCCCGCCTGATCACGGGATGTCGGTGTACTGCCAGTTCACCCCGGTGTTCGAGAACGTGAAGCCCTTGCCCGTCTCCTCGCTCACACAGGAGATGCCGGTTTCCTGCTGAGCGTTGCAGCGGAAACCCGCGGCCGCGAGGATCTTGTTGAACGGCAAGGTCTTCGCCGTTCCTGTCGGCTGCTTGACCTGATCGACCGGCACCGCGGCGAACTGCGGGTCATCCTGGGTGCGCACCACGATCGAATTGGGGACGACGGGGCGCCCGGTGTCATCGATCACGGTCTGCGGGGCACCCGTCACGCCGATGCGTCCGGTACCGGTGCTCGACTGGCAGCCGGCCCAGGTGCGAGGGACGATCACGCAGCGCCAGCTACCGCTCGGGCTGGTGAAGTAGTAGCCCGAGCGGATGTCGTCGATCCTGAGGTAGTAGTCGAACGCATTGACCAATTTGTCATTGCTGGGTCGGGTCGAAACCGTAGCAGGGGCTGATGGTGTCGTTTGCTGGCTGGTGTCGTTGGTGATGACGATCGGGTTCGAGCAAGCGGTCAGTGCGACGACAGTCGCGGCCACGACCGTCGATGTCCGGGATGCTCGCACGAGACGCCAGCCTAGTAGCCGAGCGGAAACCGCCGTGACGGCGCATCGGCCCGCATGGAACAATCGCAGGCCGTGAAGACCTTCGAGGAACTGTTCGCTGAACTGGGGGAGCGTGCCCGCACCCGCCCCGAGGGCAGCGCCACCGTCGCCGCGCTCGATGCCGGCGTGCACACCCTCGGCAAGAAGATCCTCGAAGAGGCCGGCGAAGTGTGGCTGGCCGCCGAACACGAGTCCGACGAGGCGCTGGCCGAAGAGATCAGCCAGCTGTTCTATTGGGCCCAGGTGCTGATGCTCGCCCGTGGCCTGACCCTCGACGACATCTACTCCAAGCTCTAGGTGGCTGACATGTTGCGCGTTGCCGTCCCCAACAAGGGGGCACTGTCCGAGTCCGCCGCCGAGATCCTGTCGGAGGCCGGCTACCGACGGCGCACCGACCCGAAGGACCTCACGGTCATCGACCCGGCCAACGGCGTCGAATTCTTCTTCCTGCGGCCCAAGGACATCGCGATCTACGTCGGCTCCGGTCAGCTCGACTTCGGCATCACCGGCCGGGACCTGGCCGCCGAATCCGACGCCCCGGTGGACGAACGGCTGGCGCTCGGCTTCGGATCCTCCACCTTCCGTTACGCCGCGCCGGCCGGACGGGACTGGACGGTCGCGGATCTGGCCGGCAAGCGGATCGCCACCGCCTACCCGAACCTGGTCCGGAAAGACTTGGCGAGCAGAGGAATCGAGGCGACGGTCATCCGGCTCGACGGCGCCGTGGAGATCTCGGTGCAGCTCGGTGTGGCCGACGCGATCGCCGATGTGGTGGGTTCCGGGCGGACCCTGAGACTGCACGACCTGGTGGCTTTCGGTGAGTCGCTGTGTGATTCGGAAGCGGTACTGATCGAGCGGGCCGGCAACGGCGACGACGAAAACCGGGCCGCGCGCGACCAATTGGCGGCGCGCGTGCAGGGTGTGGTCTTCGGCCAACAGTACCTGATGCTCGACTACGACTGCCCGCGTTCGGTGCTCGACCGTGCCACCGAGATCACTCCCGGCCTCGAGTCGCCGACCATCGCGCCGCTGGCCGACCCGGACTGGGTGGCGGTGCGTGCGCTGGTGCCGCGGCGTGCGGTCAACGCGATCATGGACGAGCTCGCGGCCATCGGGGCCAAGGCGATTCTGGCTTCCGACATCAGGTTCTGCCGCTTCTGAGCTTGGCCCGGTGCACGGCGCAGGTGCGTGTTAGCGTCCCTTTAGTTGCCGCCGGCCTAAAGGACCGCCATGACACACGTTCTCGTTTTGTTGTTGGCTCTGCTGATCGGTGTGGTCGCCGGTCTGCGCGCTCTGACACCCCCCGCGGTGGTGGCGTGGGGAGCATTCCTTGGCTGGATCAACCTCGCCGGCACCTGGGCGTCGTGGATGGCGAGCTGGATCACCGTGACGGTCCTGACCATCCTGCTGGTCGTCGAACTGATCACCGATCAGCTGCCCAAGACCCCGAGTCGCAAGACGACGGCGCAGTTCGCCACCCGCCTCATCACCGGCGCCTTCGCCGGCGCGGCCATCGGAACCGCATGGGGCTACACGCTCGGCGGTCTCGGTGCCGGCGTCGTCGGCGCTGTGCTGGGAACCCTCGGCGGCTATGAGGCGCGGTCGCGGCTGGTCAAAGCCAACGGTGGCCGTGATCTGCCCGTCGCGCTGGTCGAGGACGTCATCGCGGTGGGCGGCGGCTTCCTCGTCGTCTATCTGACCAGCGTCCTGTGACCCACCTCGACGCGATCGTCGTCGGTGCGGGGCAGGCCGGACCGCCGTTGGCAGGCAGGTTGACCGCCGCCGGTCAGACCGTCGCCGTGATCGAACGCAAACTCGTCGGCGGAACGTGCGTCAACTCCGGCTGCATCCCGACCAAGACTCTGGTGGCCAGCGCGCACACTGCACACGCCGCGCGCCGCGGTGCCGACTATGGAGTGTTCACCGGCGAGGTGTCCGTCGACATGACAAAAGTGAAGGCGCGCAAGGACGGAATCGTGTCGGGCGACCGCAGCGGCGTCGAGTCGTGGATCGAGGGTATGCCCGGCGCAACGCTGATCCGTGGCCACGCCCGCTTCGAGGATCCGCACACCATCCGCGTCGGCGACGACGTGCTGACGGCCGACCGGATCTTTCTCAATGTCGGCGGCCGCGCGGTGGTGCCCGACCTGCCGGGCCTGGCCGAGATCGACTATCTGACCAATGTCGGCATCCTCGAACTCGACACGCTGCCCGAGCATTTGGTGATCATCGGCGGTAGCTACATCGGGCTGGAGTTCGCCCAGATGTATCGCCGTTTCGGTGCCCGCGTCACCGTGCTCGAACGCGGCCCGCGGCTGACCCCACGTGAGGATGAGGATGTCTCCGCGGCCATTGAGGAGATCCTCGCGGGAGAGGGCATCACCGTCATCACCGGCGCCGATGGTCTGCGATTCGCCAAGCGGGACAACGGCTTTGAGGTCGTCGCGACCGACGGTGCGCAGCCGATCGCGGGCTCGCACCTGCTGGTGGCGGTGGGCCGCCGGCCCAACACCGACGACTTGGGCCTGGACCTGGCCGGAGTCGAGGTCGACGGCCGTGGTTACATCGTCGTCGACGACCAACTGCGCACCAGCGTCGAGCACATCTGGGCGATGGGGGATTGCAACGGCAGGGGCGCGTTCACTCACACCTCCTGGAACGACTACGAGATCGTGGCCGCCAATCTGCTCGACAACGACCCGCGCCGGGTCAGTGATCGGGTGCCCACCTACGCCCTCTACATCGACCCGCCACTGGGCCGGGCCGGGATGACGGTCGCTCAGGTGCGCGCCTCCGGGCGGCGGGCACTGGTCGGCAAGCGGCCGATGACCAGAGTCGGCCGAGCGGTGGAAAAGGGTGAGACACAAGGCTTTATGCAGGTCGTCGTCGACGCCGACACCGAGGAGATCCTCGGTGCGGCCATCCTCGGGGTGGGCGGTGACGAGGTGATCCACTCGATCCTCGATATCATGTCCGCAAAGAAGCCCTACACCGCGATTTCGCGCACCATGCACATCCACCCGACGGTCAGCGAACTGGTGCCGACCATGCTGCAGGAGATGACCCCACTCACCTAGAGGTGGCCAAAGCCTGCCCGGCAAGCAGTTGCCCGGCGACCGTGGCGACGCGCTGCCCGAGGTGTTCACAGGTGCGCAGGTCCGCGTCGTGCACCGCCGAAGCGTCGGCGTCGACATCGGTCGAGGCGGCGGCGCCCAGCCAGAACCCGAGCCGGTTGAGCTCGAATTCGCTTGCACCGCTGGTATTCCACCCGGGAGGCAGGCCGAGGTTGACCCAGTGCATATGATGCTGGGCGGCGAAGACGGTGAGCGCGCTGAGGGTCTGCAGCTTGTCGCCGGCCTTGGAGCCGGAGTTCGTGAACCCGGCGGCGACTTTGTCTCGCCAGGTACCTTCCATGCAGCGCCTGCCGGTGCGTTCGGCAAAGCTCTGGAAGCCCGCGGACACGTTGCCCATGTAGGTCGGGCAGCCGAAGATGATCGCGTCAGCGGCGTCGAGCTCGGCCCAATCCTCGTCGCCGACGGCATCGACGGCGATCAGATGCACTGTCGCACCGGTTGTTTCGGCACCGCGCGCCACGGCGTGGGCCAGGGCGGCGGTGTGGCCGAACCCTGAGTGATAGGCCACCACGATCTGCGGTGTCACCATTGCTGTCCTCCGTATGCGCTCTCGGCCACCTCGCGGTAGCGCTGTTGCCAGTCGGGGATCTCGGCCCCGGACAGGTGGGCTTCGAGGCGGTCCAGGTAGGCGTGGGTTCCCGGCCGAAAACCGTTGGCGTTACGCACCCCGAGGCCGCGGTGGGTGAACCTCAGCAGGGTTCCGTCGCCGTCGGGCTGTAGCTCGTAGCGCACGACGCCCGGTTCGACGATCCGCTGATTCCATTCGTGCTCGAAGACATGCGGCGGGTCCCAAACCAGGATCCGTCCGCTCATGCGTTTCTGGTCGGCGGGTATCGGGGGTGCGGCGGGCACCATCTCGATCGTCCCGCCCGCGCGGCCGTCGATCGTGGTGTCGCCCATCCACTGACCGCGTTCGGCCGGGTCGGTGATGGCCGCCCACACCCGTTCGATGGGATGTGGCAACCGGCGCTCGAAAGTCAGCACCGCCCGTTCGTCTTTGATACTGATCTGGCCCTCGCGACTCGTCATGAATCCTCCCTGGACTTGTTCAGGTGTCGTTCGAGGGCGTCGAGGTGGCCGGTCCAGAACTGGCGGTAGCGCTCGATCCAGCTGTCGATGGCGACCAGACCGTCGGCGCGCAGCGCATAGATCCGACGCTGGGCGTCTGGCCGCACCTCGACGAGCCCGACCTCACGCAGGATGCGCAGGTGCCGTGACACCGAGGGCTGGGTCAAATCCGGCAGTGCCGCAACGAGTTCACCGGCGGTGCGGTCCCCGGTCGCCAGTGTGTCCAGCAGCACCCGGCGACTGGGTTCGGCAATCGCCTCAAAGACGTCCACCTTGCAAGTATTGCATTTGATCTATATAGGCGCAAGCAAATATTAGCGGCGTTGCACCAGCAGCGTCTGTGCGGACGTCCCGATGAACCCGTCGCGATCGAATAGTTCAGCCGTGGTCACGCCGACACCGTCCGGCCCGATCGAACCGCGGGCCCGCACGGCGAAATCACTGCCGGTGGGCGCCCGGTGCAGATGCACGGTGGTATCGGTGTTCATGTAGATGAACTTCTCCGGATCTATCGCCGCGCCAATGCCATTCGCCGAATCGACCACCATCGCCAGGCGCTGCAGTGCGGTCGTCGGCTCGTCGTCGACCAGGTTCGCCTCGGGGGACATCCAATACACCGTGCCTGTTGTCTTCTCCTGTTGCGGGCGCCAGTCCACCGAATCGATGTAGCCGCCGGCGTCTTTCCAGTGCAGTTCCTCCTGCGCTGTTGGCCCTTCGGTCAGCGGGGGATAGCGGTCGGTGGCGGCGTCGGCGGTGTCGGACGTGGCCAGTGCCCATGCGGTGACCCGGGCCACGGCCCGCTGTGGGCCGTCCTGTCGTTCGGCGGACATCTCGGCCGACAGCATCGCGATGCGACTGCCCGGCCGGTCGACCTTGGCCTGCACGCGCACTTCGGTGACCGGGATGGCGCCCAGAATGTCCAGGGTCAGCCTGCCGATGCGCATCCCGTCGCTCGTGATCTCTTCGATGGCCTTGGTCAACAACGCCAAAGGTGGTGAGCCGTGCTGAATTTCAGGTGTCCAATTGCTGCGGGTCTGGTCGGTCGATGCGAACAGATCAGGGCCGAGTCGCCGGTAGTAGCAGCTCACGCGGCGGGCTTCTCGGGCCAGCCGGGGTAGGGCGGTGGCGTGCCGCCGTAGACCGGGCACAGCGATTGATGGCTGCACCAATTGCACAGCCGCGAAAGGTTCGGGCGGAAATCGCCTGTGGCACCCGCGGATTGGATGGCTCGCCAGATCGCCATCAACGTCTTCTCGAAGCGCAGCAGCTCGTCGAGCTCGGGGGTGTAGTCCAGCAGCTGGCCGTCGGCCAGGTAGATCAGGCGCAGCCGGGTCGCCAGCACATCGCGTGAGCGCAGCAGCGCCACAGCGTAGAACTTCATCTGGAACAAGGCCTTGAACTCGGCCAGCGCGCGGGCGGCAGGCGGTGCCTTGCCGGTCTTGTAGTCGACCACCCGCAGTTCGCCGGAACCGGCCACGTCGATGCGGTCCACGTAGCCGCGCAGCAGCGTGCCGTCGGCGAGCTCGACCTCGATGCGCTGCTCACAGCTCTGCGGGTCGAACCGCGTCGGGTCTTCGAGCCGGTAGTAGCCGGTCAGCAAGGCCCGCGCCTCGGTCAGCAGCTGGCCGCGCTGCTCGTCGGTGAAGCCGTCGGCAAGGTCAGGGTGCTCGGCCAGCACCTTCTCCCAGGCCGGGTCGACCAGCGACAACGCGGTCTGCGGGCCGCGGTCGGCGGCCGGCAGACCGTAGAGCTGCTCGAGGGCGGCGTGCACCACCGAACCGCGCAGCTGGGCCGTCGACGGCGGCTCCGGCAGCCGGTCGACCGCCCGGAAGCGGTAGAGCAGCGGGCACTGCTTGAAATCGGCGGCCCGCGACGGCGAGAGCGCGGGGCGACGCATCTCCAACGCCTGATCGGACATGACCGAAGCCTAGGACGGTGCGCCGACAGCGGAGGGCAGCTCGCGCGGCGAGTCCGATATGGCAGGTATGGCAGGCTGAACGGCTGTGACCGACGACCCTGCACAAGCCGCGCGAAGGACCGGTCCCTTCGTCATCGGGGATCGCGTGCAGCTCACCGACCCCAAGGGCCGTCATTACACGATGGTCCTGAACCCGGGTAGCGAGTTCCACACCCATCGCGGGGCGATCGAGCACAACGCCGTGATCGGCCTGCCCGAAGGCAGCGTGGTCAAGTCGTCGAACGGCGACGCGTTCCTGGTGCTGCGGCCGCTGCTCATCGATTACGTGCTCTCGATGCCGCGCGGCGCCCAGGTCATCTACCCCAAGGATGCCGCCCAGATCGTCCATGAGGGCGACATCTTTCCCGGCGCCCGGGTCCTGGAGGCCGGAGCCGGCTCCGGGGCGCTGACGTGCTCCCTCCTGCGTGCGGTCGGGCCCACCGGCGAGGTGATCTCCTATGAGGTGCGTGACGACCACGCCGTGCACGCCCAGCGCAACGTCGAGACTTTCTTCGGGCAGCAACCCGAGAACTGGCAGCTGATCATCGGCGACCTGGTCGACTCCGGCCTCGCCGACGCCTCGATCGACCGGATCGTGCTGGACATGCTGGCGCCCTGGGAGGTGCTGGCGACCGTCGCCCGGCTGCTTATCCCAGGCGGGGTGCTGATGGTCTACGTGGCGACCGTGACGCAGTTGTCCAAGGTTGTGGAGGCGCTGCGCGAACAGCAGTGCTGGACCGAGCCCCGGAGTTGGGAGTCGCTGCAGCGCGGCTGGGACGTCGTGGGCTTGGCCGTGCGTCCGCAACACAGCATGCGGGGCCACACCGCGTTCCTGGTCTCTGCGCGCCGGCTGGCCCCGGACACGGTCACGCCGACCCCGTTGCGCCGCAAGCGCCAGGTCTAATCGTCGCTGCGGTGCAGCCCACGGCGGACCGACAGCAGCTCGATCTCGGGACGCGCGGCCACCAACCGTTCGGCGGCATCGAGCACGTCGACGACGTGCGCGCGGTCCCCGGCCACCACGGATAGGCCGATGCCCGCGCGCCGGTGGAGGTCGGGGGAGCCGGTCTCGGCCGCGGAGATGGTGAATCGGCGCCGCAGTTCGGCAACGATCGGGCGCACGATCGCCCGCTTCTCCTTCAGCGAGTGGACGTCACCGAGCAGGACGTCGAACTCCAGCCAGCCGATCCACATTCAGCGTGTCGGGGTGGGGCTGGCGGGGTTTGCCGGGTTGGCGCCGCCCCTGGCATTGCCGAAGGCCAGCAGCATGTTCGCCGTTTCACGGGACAGCTGCCAGGCCGCCTTGTCCTGGCGGAACTCCATCGGGAAGGTGAAGTTGCCGGGGTTGGCCGGGTTCGACGTCGTGACGTTGATCGACGCCAAAGCGTCCCCGGGCTGGCGATCAGACCAGCGGATTTCGGTGGCCGTGAACGTCAGCGGGGTGAAACCGCCGTCGCGCAGTGCGGCCGCGAACTTGTCGATGGTCGCGGCATCGTCCGGCGTGGTGGACTCGACGAGCTGCAGCTTGTCGGCGCCCTTGACCGCCGGGTCGGCCAGCCGATAGAGGACGTCGGTCAGAACCTCGGGGGTCGGCAGGGCCGCCGCCGTGGTCTCCGGCGGCGCCAGCGTGGTCGACGACTGCTCGAACGGGCTCTGCGCCGACTTCGGCTCGGCGTGCTCAGAACACCCAGAGAGGCTGAGCGCCGCCACAATTGTGGCGGCGCTCAGAACTCCGAACAGCGGGTGACGCATCCAGCGACTAGCCGGCGCCTTGCATCAGCGCGAGCGCCGACTGCTTCGTCAGCTGCCAGCCCGACGGGCTGGGCCCCTGGACAAACTGGATGCTCTGCGTGGCGGTCTGACCATTCGGCGCCGTCGCGGTGACATTCGCCGTGGCGGTCGGACCTTCCTGGTCGATGTCGGCAACGACGAAATTCAGCGGGAACAGTCCCTTGGCCGAGGCGTTGTTGAACGCCCGGTCTGCGGCAATGCCCTCAATCCGGCCCAGGCCGAACTGGATGTAGGAGGCCTTGCTGCCGGAGAACGACCCGCCGCCCTGGAGGCCGTCGAGGGTGGCGACGAGCTGGCTCTGGAGCTCGGGAGCCGGGGTCTGCGGCAGCGGTGCGCCGAAGACGACGGGCTGCACGGCCGGGGCTACCGGCGAGCTGAATGCAACCGACGTCACACCGGCAGCGGCACCGCCGACGATCGCGGCGGCGGCAACGCCCGTGGCTAGGAGTTTCAGGGTCACGGCTGTCCTCTCGATCTGCCCGACTCATGGGAAAGATTAACAGTGTTGCCAGTGTGTCGAAATTCCCCGAACGCACATGATCGAGGTTGGGCCGGTAGCGTTGAGGTATCCACCGCACCAACTCTCGGTGTGGGAAAGGAGCGCAACATGAGTGAGGCACAAGACCCCCAACTGTCGAGCGAGGATGCTGCCGAGCTTGAGGAGCTACGCCGCGAGGCGTCGGTCCTGCGCGAGCAGCTCGAGAACGCCATTGGGCAGGGCGGCGCCCGCAGCGCGCGCGATGTGCATCAGCTCGAGGCGCGTATCGACTCCCTTGCCGCGCGCAATGCCAAGCTGATGGACACCCTCAAAGAGGCCCGTCAGCAGCTGTTGGCGCTCCGCGAGGAGGTCGACCGGCTGGGTCAGCCGCCGAGCGGCTACGGCGTGCTCCTGGGCGCTCATGACGACGACACCGTCGACGTGTTCACCTCCGGCCGCAAGATGCGGCTCACCTGCTCTCCCAACATCGACACCAAGGAACTCAAGCAGGGCCAGACCGTCCGTCTCAACGAGGCGCTGACCGTGGTCGAGGCGGGCACCTACGAATCCGTCGGCGAGATCAGCACGTTGCGCGAGATCCTCGCCGACGGCCACCGTGCGCTGGTGGTCGGGCATGCCGATGAGGAACGCATCGTGTGGCTGGCCGAACCCCTGGTCGCCATCGAGGACCTGCCCGTCGACGTCGCCGAGGCGCTCGACGACGATCTGCGTCCACGCAAGTTGCGCCCGGGCGACTCGCTGCTGGTCGACACCAAGGCCGGGTATGCATTCGAGCGCATTCCGAAGGCCGAAGTCGAGGATCTGGTGCTCGAAGAGGTGCCCGACGTCGCCTACCACGACATCGGCGGCCTGACCCGGCAGATCGAGCAGATCCGTGACGCCGTGGAACTGCCGTTCCTGCACAAGGAGCTGTACCGCGAGTACGCCCTGCGCCCGCCCAAGGGCGTGCTGCTCTACGGTCCGCCCGGCTGCGGAAAGACATTGATCGCCAAGGCCGTTGCCAATTCACTTGCCAAGAAGATGGCCGAGGTTCGTGGCGACGACGCACGCGAGGCGAAGTCGTACTTCCTCAACATCAAGGGCCCGGAGCTGCTGAACAAATTCGTCGGTGAGACCGAACGCCACATTCGGTTGATCTTCCAGCGGGCCCGCGAAAAGGCCTCCGAGGGAACGCCGGTGATCGTGTTCTTCGACGAGATGGATTCGATCTTCCGTACCCGCGGCACGGGCGTGAGCTCGGACGTGGAGACGACGGTCGTCCCGCAGCTGCTCTCCGAGATCGACGGTGTGGAGGGGCTGGAGAACGTGATCGTCATCGGCGCCTCCAACCGCGAGGACATGATCGATCCGGCGATCCTGCGGCCCGGCCGCCTGGATGTCAAGATCAAGATCGAGCGGCCGGATGCCGAAGCCGCCCTTGACATCTTCAGCAAGTACCTCACCGAGGACCTGCCGGTCAATGCCGACGATCTCGACGAGTTCGGCGGCGACCGCGGGCTGTGCATCAGGGCGATGATCGAGAAGGTCGTCGACCGGATGTACGCCGAGATCGACGACAACCGGTTCCTGGAGGTCACCTATGCCAACGGTGACAAGGAAGTCATGTACTTCAAGGACTTCAACTCCGGTGCGATGATTCAGAACGTCGTCGACCGGGCCAAGAAGTACGCGATCAAGTCAGTCCTGGAGACCGGGCAGAAGGGTCTGCGGATTCAGCACCTGCTCGACTCGATCGTCGACGAGTTCGCCGAGAACGAGGACCTGCCCAACACCACCAATCCCGATGACTGGGCCAGGATTTCGGGCAAGAAGGGCGAGCGGATCGTCTACATCCGCACGCTGGTCACCGGCAAGAGCAGCAGTGCCAGCCGGGCGATCGACACCGAGTCGAACCTGGGTCAGTACCTGTAGCCGCGCGCGATCACGTCAGCAGAGGTGCTGAGCGGCCGCGACGGCGGCGGAAACCAGCCCGCTCAGAACTCCAGCGAGTAGCTGTTCGCGAAGTTGTCCTGGGTGACGTGCGCATCGCGGGTCGTGGTGTCCACGCTGAGCCGCTCGGTCAGCATCCGGGTCTCGTAGCGCCAGCCGTCGGGCAGGGTCAGGCGGGCGCCGAGGTCCGGCAGACCGGCCAGGCTGAGGGTGGGGTCGACGCCCTGGCTGTAGGTCTGCATCACCCAACGTTGCCCCTGCGGGTCGACGAGCTCGAACACCGGTCGCCCGGCGTCGAAGTTGAAGACCGTCTTCCGGTCGACGTGATTGACGCTGTAGGGAGCGGGATTCATCGAGGACAGCTTGACGGTGGCCTGCCGCATCATGTCGATACCGCCGAACGTCATCGTGTCCGGCTCGCCCTGAGCATCCTTCTCGATGCTGCTCATCAGCCAGTGCCGCGGCCCGTTCAACAGGGCCGCGACCGCCCCATGCTCCTTGGCGATCGCCTCGGCGTCGAGCTTGTCCCACAGCTCGGCCGGGCAGTCGTTGAGCGGAAAGCTGCAGTAGACAGTGGCTTCGGGCCCGGTGTCGCCCGCCTTGACCAGCAGCACCTCCCCGTACCGCTTGTCGAATACGTCGTCACGCTCGGTCATCGCTTACCTCCATCTGCAGATACGCGTCGCGGCCGGCCAGGCTCACGGCGACGTCGGCGATCAACGGGTCGAAGAACCGCTGCCGATACAGCGGGTCGACGCTGGTGCTGACGGTGAAGTACAGCCCGGACAGCACCGCCACGAACAATGAAGTGTGCACCACAGTCTGTGGAACCGGGACGTGGATGCCGAACCACGTTCCGGCGCAAGGCGGTTCGCCGACCGGACAGGACTGCTCGCCCGACCACAGCACAGTCACGTCGTCGGGAACCGCGATGGTCCCCAGCGCCAGGAAGAACGCGAACAGCCCCGTGGTGAAGAACACCACCTGAATCGCCTGGGACACTACCATCACCGCGACGACGTTGACCTGCTCGGCCAGCGAGAGCGGCGTGCGTTCCGGGTCGGATTCGGTTGCCAGCGGTGTATCGGCCAGCAGGGCTGCGGTGTTGCGCTGACCAGACCTGTCCTCGCGCAGGGCCTTCACCTCGTCGCGAATCGTCACCACCATGAAAACGATGGCTACCAACGACAGGAAACCGATTGTCTGCCAGAGCCGTTCGCGGGTCATCCGGGCAGACAGCTGCCACAGTTCGCCGGTGAAGTACACCACCACGGTCAGCATCAGAAGCGGCAGTGCGCGACTCATCAACGTCCCGAGCGCGCCGAACTGGACCCAGGCAAACCGGAACGCCCACAAGACAATCGAACCGATACCGAGGTAAGTCAGCCACACTGCGAGCACGGCGACGAAGCCGAAACCGGCCACTTCGGCCGCGGCCAGACCGGTCCAGCCGCTGTCGGCCAGCGGAAAGCCGATCACGAACAGTGCCATCACCAACAGCGCCGCGGTGCGCCGCCCGGCCTCACTGCGGGTCGTGCCGGCCTGGTGCAGCAGGTACAGGACGAACGGCGCCGCGATCAGCAGCACGGCCATCGCGCCCAGTCGCACGACGGTGCCGACTTCCGCACTGCCGTCACTGAAATCGGCGACCAGCGCGGTCAGCGCGATCAGCGCTCCGATACCGCTGACCACCGGCGCCGAGCGCACGATCAGGGCTCGTGATCGCACCCGGCGGGTCAATACCAGGGGCAGGCCGCGGCCCAGGAACCACTCGTGGACATCGCGGGTGTCGGTGCTCATCTCAGCGCCCCCTGTGCGACGAGCGGTAGCGATCCCGCGCCACCAACGTCAGCCGCAGGTCGGCCAGCAGCGGGTCGAGGAACTGGGCGCGGTATTCCTTGTCGGTCACCGCTTTCGCCGCCAGATACATGAAGGTGATGGCCGTGAGCATCATCGTCGTTTGAATCAGCGGATCGGGAACGGGCAGAATCATGCCGAGGATGTGGCCGTCGTTGCTGCCCGCGCCGCGGGTCCACGACTCCAGCAGGGGCGGGCTGAGCACGATCAGGCCGAGCACTCCGAAGATCGCGCCGGTGGCCAGCGCGACTGTCAGCACCTGACCCACTTGCGAGGCGGCGACGACGAACACCACGTTGGCGCGTTCGGTCCGGGACAACGGATCGGCACCGGGTTCGTCGGCAATGCCGGCGAACGGCGTGGCCGCCAGGCGATCCTGGTCTTCGACCGCGGGATCGGCCGCCTCCAGGATCGGGCGCACGCGCTCCATGGTGCTCGAGATCAAGAAGGCCGACGCGATCAGGAACAGGAATCCGATGGCCAGCCACAGGCGCTCGCGACTCACGATCGCCGCCATCAACCAGACGTAGGTGTTGAAGAACACCAGAAACGTCAGCAGCACGACCGGCAGTGCGCGGACGAACATGCCGCTGGCCAGCGCCAGGTTCGACATCGTGTCGCGCGCCGCCCAGCCCAGGATCGAGCCGACGCCCGATGCGGTGGCCACCAGGATGAGGGCGATCGCGATCGCCGACATGACCAGATTCACGAATTCCCTGGGGCTCGGACCGCCGAAAATGCACCCGAGGACGATCACCGCCAGGCTCACGTTCGCCGCCACGACGCGCTTGAGGGGCGTTTCGATCCGCGACACCAGCCAGCCGGCCAGACCAGCGACGGGCATGACCAGCACCACCAGGGCGAGTACGAAACCCTCGGTCACCGTCGGACGGCCGTCGATGTCGATGGTGTGCTTGCCCGACAACGCCACCACCAGGATGGAGTTGGCCGCTACGACCGCCAGCCCGGCCAGTGCGGGAGCCGAGCGGCCCCACACCCGCCGGAGCAGGGCACCGCGGCGCACCACGGCGGGCAGCCCTCGAACCAGAAACCACCGCTCTTCGGCGTAGCGGTCGGGTGCTGTCATCGTTGCGCGACTCCGGTGTGGAGGCATCTGGGGTGAGGTCACCCTAGCGGGAAGTCGCCGTGTGCACCCGTGAGGCGCGCGCCACCGCCTGTCCCAGGCCCCGTAGGCTGGCGGCCATGCAACGGATCATCGGGACCGAGGTCGAATACGGCATTTCATCGCCGTCCGATCCGACCGCCAACCCGATCCTGACTTCGACGCAGGCGGTGCTGGCGTACGCCGCGGCCGCGGGCATTCAGCGGGCCAAGCGCACCCGGTGGGACTACGAAGTGGAGTCCCCGCTGCGCGATGCCCGCGGATTCGACCTGAGCCGCGCCTCGGGACCGCCGCCGGTGGTCGACGCCGACGAGGTCGGCGCCGCCAACATGATCCTGACCAACGGCGCCCGGCTTTACGTCGATCACGCGCACCCGGAGTATTCGGCTCCCGAGGTCACCGATCCGATGGACGCGGTGATCTGGGACAAGGCGGGTGAGCGCGTGATGGAGGCGGCGGCCCGGCATGTGGCCAGCGTGCCCGGCGCGGCCAAGCTTCAGCTGTACAAGAACAACGTCGACGGCAAGGGCGCCTCCTACGGGACGCACGAGAACTACCTGATGAGCCGGCAGACGCCGTTCTCGGCGGTGATCTCGGGTCTGACGCCGTTCATGGTGTCGCGGCAGGTGGTGACCGGTTCCGGCCGCGTCGGCATCGGCCCATCCGGCGACGAGCCCGGATTTCAGCTCTCCCAGCGTGCCGACTACATCGAGGTCGAGGTCGGCCTGGAGACCACGCTCAAGCGGGGCATCATCAACACCCGCGACGAACCGCACGCCGACGCCGACAAATACCGCCGACTGCATGTCATCATCGGCGATGCCAACCTGGCTGAGACCTCGACGTATCTCAAGGTCGGCACGACGTCGCTGGTGCTGGACCTGATCGAGGAGGGGGCCCAATACGGCCTCGACCTCTCGGATCTGGCGCTGGCCCGGCCGGTGCACGCCGTGCACGTGATCAGCCGGGATCCGTCCCTGCGGGCCACCGTGGCGCTGGCCGACGGCCGGGAGTTGACCGCGCTGGCCATGCAGCGCATCTATCTGGACCGGGTGGCGAAACTGGTGGACGCCCGTGACCCCGATCCGCGCGCCTCACACGTCCTGGAAACCTGGGCTCACGTTCTTGACCTGCTGGAACGCGACCCGATGGAGTGTGCCGAGCTGCTCGACTGGCCGGCGAAGCTGCGGCTGCTGGAAGGCTTCCGGCAGCGGGAGAACCTCGGCTGGTCGGCGCCGCGTCTGCATCTGGTCGACCTGCAGTATTCCGACGTGCGGCTCGACAAGGGCCTCTACAACCGGCTCGTCGCGCGCGGGTCGATGAAACGTCTCGTCACCGAACAACAGGTCATCGATGCCGTCGACAACCCGCCCACCGACACCCGGGCGTACTTCCGCGGCGAGTGCCTGCGCCGGTTCGGTGCCGATATCGCGGCGGCGAGTTGGGACTCGGTGATCTTCGATCTGGGCGGTGATTCGCTCGTCCGGATTCCGACTCTCGAGCCGCTACGGGGCAGCAAAGCCCACGTCGGCGCGCTGCTCGATTCGGTCGACAGCGCAGTGCAACTCGTGGAACAACTCACGACCTGACGATCGTTAGAGGGAGCAATACCGGTCGCGACCGGTAGTGTGGAGGAACCGGCGGCCCGGCCGAATGGCACGACATAGTCGCCGATAACGAGCAGGAGGCAGCGATGGCTCAAGAGCAGACCAAGCGCGGTGGCGGTGGCGGCGAGGACGACGACCTCTCTGGCAACGGTGCCGCCGGGCAGGAGCGTCGCGACAAGCTCGCCGAGGAGACCGACGATCTGTTGGACGAGATCGATGATGTCCTCGAGGAGAACGCCGAGGACTTCGTGCGTGCATATGTTCAAAAGGGCGGACAGTGACCTGGCCGTTTTCTGATCGCTTGGCCACTAGTTCACCCCTGACGGATCTTTCTTCGTTTTCCGATTTTCTGCGGCGCGAAGCCCCGCAGCTGCTGCCGACCCCGACCGGGACCGGCGCAGCGCTGCCCGGTGATGCGCTGCCGCACGGCACCACGATCGTCGCGCTGAAGTATCCGGGCGGCGTCCTGATCGCCGGTGACCGCCGCTCGACGCAGGGCAATATGATCGCCGGCCGCGACGTGCAGAAGGTGTACATCACCGACGACTACACGGCCACCGGCATCGCCGGCACCGCGGCCATCGCCGTCGAGTTCGCCCGGCTGTACGCCGTCGAGCTCGAGCACTACGAGAAGGTCGAGGGCGTCCCGCTGACGTTCCCCGGCAAGGTGAACCGGCTTTCGACCATGGTGCGCGGCAATCTTGGTGCGGCGCTGCAGGGATTCGTCGCGCTGCCGCTGCTGGTGGGTTACGACCTCGACGATCCGAATGCCGAGGGGGCGGGCCGGATCGTGTCGTTCGACGCCGCAGGCGGCTGGAACATCGAGGAAGAGGGCTACCAATCGGTCGGCTCCGGCTCGATCTTCGCGAAGTCATCGATCAAGAAGCTGTATTCCGGTGTCAGCGATGCCGATTCGGCGTTGCGGGCGGCTGTCGAGGCGCTCTATGACGCCGCCGACGACGATTCCGCGACCGGTGGTCCGGACTTGGTGCGTGGCATCTTCCCGACCGCCGTCACCATCGAGGCCGAAGGTGCGGCCGACGTGCCCGAGGCGCGGATCTCGGCGCTGGCGCGCGAGGTGATCGAAAAGCGGTCCAGAACAAACACATTCGGGCCCGGTAACGGTCCCGGCAACGAAGCCCCGCGGGTGGACTAAGTGAGCTTCCCATATTTCATATCGCCTGAGCAGGCGATGCGTGAGCGTTCGGAGCTCGCGCGTAAGGGTATTGCCAGGGGCCGCAGTGTCGTCGTGCTGGCCTATGACTCCGGGGTGTTGTTCGTCGCCGAGAACCCGTCGCGGTCACTGCAGAAGATCAGCGAGCTCTACGACCGGGTGGGCTTCGCCGCGGTGGGCCGATTCAACGAGTTCGACAACCTGCGCCGGGGTGGCATCCAGTTCGCCGACACCCGCGGCTATGCCTACGACCGCCGCGACGTGACCGGTCGTCAGCTGGCCAACGTCTACGCGCAGACGCTCGGCACGATCTTCACCGAGCAGGCCAAGCCGTACGAGGTGGAGCTGTGCGTGGCCGAAGTGGCGCACTACGGCGAGACGAAAGCCCCTGAGCTGTACCGCATCACCTATGACGGCTCGATCGCCGACGAACCGCACTTCGTCGTGATGGGCGGCACCACCGAACCGATCATCACCGCGCTCAAGGAGTCCTACTCGGAGAACGCCGCGCTCGGTGATGCGGTCGGGATCGCGCTCGAGGCGCTGCGTGCCGGCATCAATGGCAGCGGCAGCAGTACGCCGCCCGCCGAGCCTCGGGTGCTCGGCCCCGCCACACTCGAGGTGGCCATTCTGGACGCCAAGCGGCCGCGCCGGGCGTTCCGGCGGATCACCGGCTCGGCGCTGGAAGCGCTGCTGCCGAAAACAGACAGCGCGCCGGCCGATGGGCCGCCCGCTGAGGAAAACTCCTGACCCAGCCGGCCCGGTGACCGGCAGCCGGAGATTTTTCGTCAGCGTCGCTTGACGCTGAAGGAAGCGTTCGCACCGCTTGCGTCGGTTCCGCTGATGCGATTGCCGGACATCGTCACGTGCCACTGATTGTCGACACAGCTGCCCTGGGTCACATCAGCGTTGACGTACCGCTCGGTGTTCGAGATCCGCTCCGCCTCGTTCCACGTCGCAACGCACTGGCCGCCTCCTACCGAGATCATCCCGTACACCGGATCGGTGCTGACCAAGACCACGTAGGCGGGCAGTTTCACACCGCCCGCGCTCCAGGTGCCCAGCCATTCGGTGAAGGCAGGCGTGGCCGCACCATTGACATCCTCGAACTGCCGGATGATCCGCCGCACGTCGGAATACCCTGCCGCCGAATTGAACTGGCGCCCGATCTGTTCATAGGTGGTGATGCGGGCGTGGACGTTGAGATTTCCGAATCCGGGGTTGAGTGCGCTGGACGAGATCCCGGTGAACACTTGGTCGCGTGCGACCGACACGCCGCCCTGTCGCAAGGCGGCCACCGGGTCGAGGATGTCGGCGAGAAACACCGATTCGTACCCGGTGCCGGGAGTGCGGACGATGGGCGATCCGAACCCGACGACCGCCTTCACGTTGTACCCCATACCCGCGAGGGCCTGCGCGAGGTTCTGGGCGTCCATTCCGCCCTGGCTATAGCCCACCAGCATCACCGGTTTGGTCTTGTCGCCCTGTAGTGCGGTCAGGACCACGTTGAGCTGATTGGTTTTCACCGACCCGTTCCAGCCGACGAGATTGTCGACGGCCGGCTGATTGGTGCTGCTGAACGGCACGGTCCCACCCAGGTACACCACCAGCCGCTCCTGATTGTCGGCGCCGGTGACGGTGTTGACGACGATGCCGTCCGCGTCGGTGGCCGTGAGATAGCGCAGCGTGCGGTACAGCCGCGACGCCGGAGTCGACGGTCCCAACTGGGCCACGGCGTCGGCGAGCTGGGAAAGCCCCGGAATCACCGAGAGCCGGGGGATCACCGCGCCGAGGGCAACCACCGACGTGACCCGTACGGTGTTGCTGACCGTGACCACCGTGTCGTCGACGAATTTCTTGACGCCGGAGACGAATCCGTTGACCGCACCGGTGATGGTGTCCCAGGGGCTGGCGGCCGCGGTGGCCGAGGCGACGGTGGTGACAGCGTCGGCGTCGGGCTTCGCCGCGCCGAGGGAGGTGGCGACGGCCAGCGAGGTGGCCTGCCAACGGGGGGTGTCGCGCGTGCGGCTCGACAGCGCGGTGGGCCGCTGTGCGGTGCGGGTGGCTCCTACCGGCTTGGATGTGCCGGTGATGCCGGCCGTCGGACGCGCGACGCCGCGGCCGCTGCGCGATCCCGGCGGGCCCGTCGGTGCCGATTTCTCGGTTGCATTCGTCGGATGGCCGTTCGTCGGGGATGACCCGGTGTCGGCGGTCGCCACACCGGCCCCGCCCAGCAGCGCCGTGCCGACCCCGAGAGTCACCACACCTGCCCCGAGCCAGATCAGCGGATCTCGCCTCGATACCGCCCGGTGTTCGTCGGCCACGATGCCCCCTGTTTGCTCGTTCCGTCCCCACAGTGAGAATTGACGCCTTTGCACCTTAATGGCCGAGCCGCCTCGCCGGGCGGGCCGGTGGCCATGCGGTTGCCGGCGAGGGGAGCCATCCGCTAGTTCTTGACCCGGATGTGCTCGCGGTCGCCGGTGATCACCGCGAGGATGTTGTGCCAGGCGTCTGATGGTTCGTTGAGGACATCGCTGTGCGCCGAGGGGCCGGCCATCGGCTCGCCGGTCAGGCGGCGGCCGCTATCCAGTTGCAGCACACCGGGCATCAGGTCCGGATCGGCGCCGTGCGGTCCGAACGGGATGCCCTGCACCAGGGCGATCGGATCACCGGGCGCGGTCATGGAGAACCTCATCACCGCCGGGTTGCGATTGTGCCAGTCCCGCCGATCGTGCACGCCCACACCAGCTCCGGCGGCCTCCACGTAGACCACCCGGTCGGCGGTCAGGCCGAAGTTCTCCGCCGTGCCCAGGATCGACCCGCCGTACGAGTGTCCGAGGTAGGTAACCGGTCTCGTCCCCGCCTGCCGGTCGACGTCCTCGCTGAATGCCGCCAGCCGAGGCGCCATTTGCAGCGCGTAGCGGGGGTCGGCGGCGTCGGCCACACCGGAGAGCAACGGGCCGGTGGGGAAGCGCCCGCCGAGATAGCTGATCATCGCCACGTCGCCACCGGACCCGGCGACGAACCGTCGTGCGGTGGCGACATCGTCGGTCGAGCCCTCGAATGTGGTGTTGAGACCGGGGACGAGCACCGCCAGCGCGCGGGCCCGGCCGAGGTCGCCGGACAACTCGATGAGGGATTGCCCGTCGGGATCGAACGCCAGAATCTGCCGCGGCACCCTGCGATCACGGTCCAGCGGATCGGGGACGTCGGCGAGCAGTGTCTCGTAGTACTCGATGCGCCGCTGGGCGTCGCGGTCGTAGGCGGAGACGGCCGCGGCTCGCAGAACGGGATCGACATGCAGTGTGGCCCACAGTCTTTCGGCGTCTGCCGGGTCCAGTGTGGAGGCGACGGCGGCGCGCAACTTCACCTCTTCTGGGGCATCGAGGGTGCGGCGCTCGTCGAGGATCGCATTGGCGATGTTGATGCGGTTGGCCGCGATGCGGAGCTGCCAGGGAACTCCATCGGTGTTGCCGACTTCGGCGGGCTTCTGTTCGACCAGTCGTTGTTGTTCGGATTGGGGCATGGCCGCGATCTGTGCGGCGATGCTGTCCTGGCTCATATGCGGCCAGTCGGCGACCGGGTCGCCCGCGGCTGCCGCCGGCCGGACCGCGGCGTTCGACGCCGACGCGGCGTCGAACGCCGCGTCGATCGCCCTGGCGGCTTCGGCGTCGGCCGCGCCAAGGGCGCTCAGCGCGTCCCGCAGCGCCCCGGTCAGCTCGGCCGCCCGCACATCGAGCATGGCCAGGGCCGTCGAGCCGGATCCTCCGCTGGCGGCCACCAGCAGCGGCGAGGGCGCGGGCGGGCGTTCCACTGTTCCGTCGTCGGCGACCGAGCAGCCCTCGTCGCGCGCATCGGCCAGCACGGCCAGCACCCTTCCCCGGCCGCGGCCAATGACGTCAGCGGCATCGCGCGCCTCGGCAGCCGCCAGAATCAGCGCCTGGCACATCCGGCGCAATCCGGCGGCCGTGGGACCGATCGCATGCCGGGCCGCACCCGCCGCGGCTCCGCTGAACGCGCCCGGGGTGCCGGCCATCGCGTCGTCGACCGTGTCAGCCTGCGCCTGTAACCGTCCCGCTGCACTGACCCATGCGTCGGCGACTTCGCTCAGTGCTTCGGGTCGCCAGGAGAGCACCTGGGCGACACCCGGGTGCGTCACCTCGGCCGCAGACCTTGGGCGCCGGCGTCGTCGGCGGCAGCGAGTTCGTCCACCGAGTCACGGGCCGAGCAAACCCAATCCTGTACCGCTGCGCCGAGTCGGCGCACTTCAGCGGTGACACGCCGGGGTAACGCCAAACTGCCCAGCGCAGAACCCGGTAACGCGTCGAGGCTACGAATCGGGATCGTCGAAAGGTCGTCAGCGGTGCGGGTCAGACGGCCCACGAGCGCACCGAACGCGGCGGGATCGACGGCGACCGGCTCGGGCACGGCTCATGCTGGCATGCGCGGCGGTCCCGCGTTCTCCGCGATCCACAGGGATTGCGAACGCGTTTCGCGGACCGCTTGCGCACCACGGGCGCAAACGAACCAGTAGGCTCGGTGTCGTGCAGCGGAGAATCATGGGCATCGAAACCGAATTCGGTGTCACCTGCACGTTCCACGGCCACCGTCGGCTCAGTCCGGACGAGGTCGCCCGGTACCTGTTCCGCCGGGTGGTGTCGTGGGGCCGCAGCTCGAACGTGTTCCTGCGCAACGGTGCGCGGTTGTACCTCGACGTGGGCAGTCACCCGGAGTACGCCACCGCCGAATGCGACAACCTGGCGCAGCTGGTCACCCACGACCGCGCCGGTGAGCGAGTGCTGGAAGACCTGCTCATCGACGCCGAACAGCGCCTCGCCGACGAGGGCATCGGCGGCGACATCTACCTGTTCAAGAACAACACCGATTCGGCCGGGAACTCCTACGGCTGCCACGAGAACTACCTGATCGTGCGCGCGGGCGAATTCTCCAGGATTTCCGACGTGCTGTTGCCGTTCCTGGTCACCCGCCAGCTGATCTGTGGCGCCGGCAAGGTGTTGCAGACCCCCAAGGCCGCCACGTTCTGCCTGTCGCAGCGCGCCGAGCACATCTGGGAGGGGGTCTCCAGCGCGACGACCCGGTCCCGGCCCATCATCAACACCCGTGACGAGCCGCACGCCGATGCCGAGAAGTACCGTCGGCTGCACGTGATCGTCGGCGACTCCAACATGTGCGAATCCAGCACCATGCTCAAGGTCGGCACCGCCTCGCTGGTGCTGGAGATGATCGAGGCCGGGGTGGCGTTCCGCGATTTCTCGCTGGACAACCCGATCCGCGCCATCCGCGAGGTCAGCCACGACCTGACCGGCCGGCGGCCGGTGCGGCTGGCCGGTGGGCGGCAGGCCAGCGCCCTGGACATCCAGCGCGAGTACTACGCCCGCGCTGTCGAATACCTGCAGACCCGCGAGCCCAACACCCAGATCGACCAGGTCGTCGACTTGTGGGGCCGCCAGCTCGACGCCGTCGAGAGCCAGGACTTCGCGAAGGTGGACACCGAGATCGACTGGGTGATCAAGCGCAAGCTGTTCCAGCGCTACCAGGACCGCTACAGCATGGAGCTTTCCGACCCCAAGATCAGCCAGCTCGACCTGGCCTACCACGACATCAAGCGCGGCCGCGGCGTGTTCGACCTGCTGCAGCGCAAGGGCCTGGCGACCAGGATCACCACCGACGAGGAGATCGAGGCGGCGGTCGACACCCCGCCGCAGACCACGCGCGCCAAGCTGCGCGGCGAGTTCATCAGCGCCGCGCAGGAGGCCGGCCGCGATTTCACCGTGGACTGGGTGCACCTCAAGCTCAATGACCAGGCGCAGCGCACGGTGCTGTGCAAAGACCCCTTCCGCTCGGTCGACGAGCGGGTCAAGCGGCTCATCGCCAGCATGTGAGCCCCTCGCCGCGCGCCGCATCGTCGTCGCGCTAAGGTTCTCAAAGTGGCGACATCCAAGGTCGAGCGGTTGATGAATCTCGTCATCGCGCTGCTGTCCACCCACGGCTTCATCACCGCCGATCGCATCCGTGCCAGCGTCGCCGGCTATGCCGACAGCCCCAGCGACGAGGCGTTCTCCCGGATGTTCGAACGGGACAAGAATGAACTCCGCGATCTGGGTATCCCGCTGGAGACCGGACGGGTGTCGACCTTCGATCCCACCGAGGGATACCGGATCAACCGGGACGCCTACGCGCTGCCCGATATCGAGCTGACCAATGAGGAGGCGGGTGCCGTCGCCATCGCCACCCAGCTGTGGGAGTCCCCGGAGCTGATCACGGCGACCCAGGGTGCGCTGCTGAAATTGCGGGCCGCCGGCGTCGACGTCGACCCCGATGCCGCGGTCGCGATCACCACCGCCGCGGGACTGCCCGGGCTGCGCGGGTCGGAGGATGTGCTGGGAAACCTGTTGTCGGCCATCGATTCCGGTCAGGCGGTGCAATTCCGGCATCGCTCGCTGCCCACCGATCCCTACACCGAGCGCACCGTGGAGCCGTGGGGTGTGGTCACCGACCGGGGTCGCTGGTATCTGGTCGGCCACGATCGGGACCGCAACGCCACCAGGACATTTCGGTTGTCCCGCATCGGTGCCGACATCAAAACCGTCGGCGCGCCGGGATCGGTGACCCGGCCCGCCGGCGTCGACCTGCGGGCAATCGTGGCTCGCGTCATCGGTGAGGCGCCCAGCGGGGTGCAAGCGTCGGTGTGGGTGGCCGACGGGCGGGCAATGTCGTTGCGCCGCAACGGCAAATCGGTAGGCGCGCGCAGCATCGGCGGACGCGCCGGTGAGGTCATCGAAATCGACATCGGCACCAGGGACCGGTTGGCCCGCGAGGTCGCGGGCTACGGGGCCGACGCCTTGGTGCTGGAACCCGAAGCGCTGCGCGACGACGTCATGGAGCGGCTGCGGGCACAGGCAGGGGAGGACGTGTGACTCCCGTCTCGACCCGGCTGGTGCGGCTGCTGAACATGGTGCCGTACCTGAAGGCCAACCCCAGCATCACTTATGAGGAGGCCGCCGCCGACCTCGGCGTGAGCCGCAAACAACTCCAGCAGGACCTCGACCAGCTCTGGATGTGCGGTCTGCCGGGCTACGGGCCTGGCGACCTGATTGACTTCGAATTCTCCGGGGACACCATCAAGGTGACGTTCTCGGCGGGCATGGACGAACCGCTGCGGTTGACGTCGCCGGAAGCCACCGGCCTTCTGGTCGCGCTGCGCGCGCTCATCGACATTCCCGGTGTCGTCGACCCGCAGGCGGCCTTGAGCGCGATCGCCAAGATCGAGTCGGCGGCGGGCACCGTCAGCCATGACCACACCCACGCCGTCGGCGCGGTGGAGGAACGGGCGCCCATCGAAAGCGACACCGCCGCGGCCGTGCGCGCGGCGGTGCGTGACGGCCGCGCCCTGAGCATCGAGTACTACTCGGCCTCGCGGGATGCGCTGTCGAGCCGCGTCGTCGACCCCATCCGGGTGGTCCTCGTCGGCGACCACAGCTACCTGCACGCGTGGTCGCGCGACGCCGACGGGGTGCGACTGTTCCGGTTCGACCGCATCGTCGAGGCGACCGTGCTCGACCAGGCCGCAGTCCCGCCGGAGCCCGCCGTACAGGCCGGCCCGGACACCTCGTTGTTCGACGCCGACCCCGCCTTACCTGCCGCGACCCTGCTGCTGGCCCCGGCGGCGTCGTGGATGCTCGAGTATTACCCGATGCGGATCCTCGAAGAGCTGCCCGACGGCCACCACAAAGCCGTGATGACCTACGCCTCCGAAGAGTGGATGGCACGGGTCCTGCTGGGATTCGGCGCCGACGTCCGGGTGCTGGAGCCGCAGTCGCTGGTGGAGCGGGTGCACACCCGCGCGCGGGCGGCGTTGGCCGCCTACGCTGAACTGACCGGCTGACGTGCATCCCGGCTTGTCAGGGGCCCGGTGGGGTAGCATCGAACCAACGTCTGGAGGTGACCAAATTGGGTGCTCTACAACCGTGGCACTGGCTGATTCTCATCGCGGTGGTCGTGCTGCTCTTCGGGTCGAAGAGGTTGCCTGACGCGGCCCGTTCGCTGGGCAAGTCGATGCGCATCTTCAAGTCCGAAGTCAAGGAGCTGCAGAGCGAGCACAAGGCGGACACTCCCGTCACGCCCGCGCAGCCGCCCACCCAGGTTCAGTCCGAGCGCGTCGAGGCACCGGTGACACCACCGGCCCAGAGCCATACCGACGCCAAACCGGCCTGAACCCCACAACGACCAGGCGCTCGTGCGCTGTAGTCAGACGCTGCCGTGCGCGCCCCTAAATTCCTGTCGCGGCTGGATCCACGACAACGCCGCAGCCGCACCAATCCCGACGGGACGATGTCCCTGGTCGACCACATCCGGGAGCTGCGGACCCGGCTGCTGATCTCGCTGGCCGCCGTCGCGCTGACGACGATCGTCGGCTTCCTCTGGTACAGCCACGGTTTCCTCGGTATCGACAGCCTCGGTGAATGGCTGCGCGAGCCCTACTGTTCGCTGCCCCAGTCGGCGCGCGCCGATATCAGCGCCGACGGTGGTTGCCGATTGTTGGCGACCGCGCCGTTCGACCAATTCATGTTACGGCTGAAGGTCGGCCTGACCGCCGGTATCGTGCTGGCCTGCCCCGTCTGGCTGCACCAGCTGTGGGCGTTCATCACCCCCGGCCTCTATCGCAACGAGCGCCGATTCGCGTCGATCTTCGTCTTCTTCGCCGCACTGCTGTTCGTGTCCGGCACCGTGCTGGCCTACTTCGTGCTCTCCAAGGCCTTGCACTTCCTGCTGACGGTCGGCAGCGACGTTCAGGTCACCGCGCTGTCGGGCGACCAGTACTTCGGCTTCCTGATCAACCTGCTGCTGATCTTCGGCGTCAGCTTCGAATTCCCGCTGCTGATCATCATGTTGAACCTGATCGGCGTGCTGCCGTACGCCAAGCTCAAGGCGTGGCGCCGCGGCCTGATCTTCGGGGTGTTCGTCTTTGCCGCGTTCGCCACGCCCGGCTCCGACCCGTTCTCGATGCTGGCACTCGGTTTGGCGCTGACGCTGCTACTCGAGTTCGCGATCCAGATCGCCCGACTGCACGACCGGCGAAAAGCCAAGCGGGAGGCGCAAGCCGAGATTCCCGACGACCAGGCCGCCCCCATCGAGGCGCCGGCTCCGGTTACCGCTCCGGTCACGTTCGCGGCACAGCATGACGACATCACCTAGCCAGCTCGCGGAGTTCAGTGAGCTGCTGACGTTTCGGCTCGACCCGTTCCAGGTGCAGGCGTGTGAGGCCCTCGAGCGCGGCCACGGCGTGCTGGTGTGTGCACCGACCGGGGCGGGCAAGACCGTCGTCGGTGAGTTCGCGGTGCATCTCGCACTGGCGGCGGGCCGAAAGTGCTTCTACACCACGCCGATCAAGGCGCTGAGCAATCAGAAGCACAACGATCTGGTGCGCCGCTACGGCGCGGAGAACATCGGTCTGCTGACCGGCGACCAGTCGGTGAACGGCGACGCGCCGGTGGTGGTGATGACCACCGAGGTGCTGCGCAACATGCTGTACGCCGGTGCCGAAACATTGCGTGCGCTGTCTTTTGTCGTGATGGACGAGGTGCACTTCCTGGCCGACCGGATGCGGGGCGCGGTGTGGGAAGAAGTGATCCTGCATCTGCCCGAGGATGTGCGGCTGGTCGGCTTGTCCGCCACCGTGAGCAATGCCGAGGAGTTCGGCGGCTGGATCCAGACCGTGCGTGGTGACACCACCGTCGTCGTCGACGAACACCGGCCGGTTCCGTTGTGGCAGCACGTGTTGGTGGGCAAGCGGCTGTTCGACCTGTTCGACTATGACCGCGAGGGAAAGCAACACCTCGTCGACCCCGACTTGATCCGGCACATCGCCCATCGGCGCGAGGCCGAACGCCTCACCGACTGGGAGCCGCGCCGCCGCGGCCCGGGCCGACCCGGCGGCCGGTCGGGCCTGTACCGCCCGCCGTCGCGGCCCGACGTGATTGCCTCGCTCGACCGTGAAGGGCTGTTGCCGGCCATCACGTTCATCTTCTCCCGCGCCGGCTGCGATGCCGCGGTCAAGCAGTGCCTGCGCAGCCCGTTGAAGCTGACCGACGACGAGGAGCGCAAGCGGATCGCCGAGGTGATCGACCGGCGCTGTGGCGATCTCGCCGATTCCGACCTGGTGGTGCTCGACTACTACGAGTGGCGGGAGGGGCTGCTGCGGGGACTGGCCGCCCACCACGCGGGAATGCTGCCGGTGTTCCGGCACACCGTCGAGGAGTTGTTCACCGCCGGCCTGGTGAAGGCCGTCTTCGCGACCGAGACGCTGGCGCTGGGCATCAATATGCCGGCCCGCACCGTCGTGCTGGAGAAGTTGGTCAAGTTCAACGGCGAACAGCACATGCCGCTGACGCCGGGGGAGTACACCCAGCTGACCGGGCGCGCGGGGCGGCGCGGTATCGACGTCGAGGGTCATGCCGTCGTGTTGTGGCACCCAGACGTCGAACCCGCGGAGGTCGCCGGGCTTGCGTCGACGCGCACGTTCCCGCTGAAGAGCTCCTTCGCGCCGTCGTACAACATGACGATCAACCTGGTGAATCAGATGGGCCCGGAGCAGGCGCATGCGCTGTTGGAGCGGTCGTTCGCGCAGTACCAGGCCGACCGGTCGGTCGTGGGGCTGGTCCGCGGCGTCGAGCGCGGCGAGAAGATGCTGGGCGAGATCGCCGCCGAACTGGGCTGGGATCGCCGCGCCAACCCCGACCGCGAGCCGCCGATCCTCGACTACGTGCGGCTGCGCGCCAAGATCAGCGAGCGGGAGCGTGCGCAGTCCCGGGCCTCGCGGCTGCAACGCAGGCAGGCGACCGCTGAGGCACTGAGCGCGCTTCGTAAGGGCGACATCATCAACATCACCCAGGGTCGCCGCGGCGGGTTGGCGGTCGTGCTCGAAGCCGCCCACGAAGAATCCGATCCGCGCCCGCTGGTGCTGACCGAACACCATTGGGCCGGAAGGGTTTCCTCGGCCGATTTCACCGGGGCCGCGGCACCGCTCGGGTCGATGTCGCTGCCCAAGCGGGTCGAGCATCGCCAGCCGCGGGTGCGCCGGGATTTGGCGTCGGCGCTGCGGTCTGCGGCGGTCGGGCTGACAGTGCCCTCGGCCCGGAGGCGGCGCGGTGAGAGCGACGAAACCGCCGATATCGACCCGGAATTGGCGGCGCTGCGCGTGGCGATGCGCAAACATTCGGCGCACGGTCTGTCCGACCGGGAGGCCAAGGTGCGCATCGGTGAGCGTTATCTGCGGGTGGAGCGGGACAACGAGCAGATCCGCAACAAGGTCAGCGCCGCAACCAATTCGCTGGCGCGTACGTTCGACCGGATCGTCGGGCTGCTCTCCGAGCGTGGCTTCGTTCAAGAACACGATGGTGACAGGCGGGTGACGGCCGACGGGCGGCTGCTGGCGCGGATCTACAGCGAGAGCGATCTCCTGGTCGCCGAATGCCTGCGCACCGGGATCTGGAAGGGGCTGGCACCGGCCGAGCTGGCCGCGGTGCTCTCGGCGATGGTGTTCGAGACCCGGGGCAGTGACGGCCCGACCCCGGCGCACGCGATCGAGATGCCGACCCCGAACGTGCGGCGCGCCCTCGTCGAAACGCGGCGACTGTCCGGGCAGTTGCGCGCCGACGAGAACCGGCACCGGATCTCGCCGTCGCGCGAGCCCGACGAAGGATTTGTCGCCGCGGTGTACCGGTGGGCGACGACCGGCGACCTGGCCGCCGCGCTGGCGGCTTCCGAGGTCGCCGGTGGCGGCACACCGCTGCCCGCGGGCGATTTCGTACGGTGGTGCCGTCAGGTGCTGGATCTGCTCGACCAGGTGCGCAATGCCGGGCCGGAAGCGGGCCTGCGCAGCACCGCGAAACGTGCCATCGACGACATCCGGCGCGGCGTCGTCGCTGTTGATGGCGGGTAGGGTGATGCAAACGCTACGGTGGGAGCGGCGAATCGCTACCAGATCAAGGAGAGACGATGAGCGGACCGCAGGGATCTGACCCCAATCCCTGGCAGGGCCAGCCCGCGCAGGGTCAGGATCAGCCCGCCCCCGGCTCCGAGCAGCCCACGCCCGCCTGGCAGCCGCCGGAAACGCCGGCGCCGGAGACTCCGGCCTGGGGGCAGCCGCCCACCAATGAGCCTCCGGCGTGGCAGCCGCCCGCCTACACCCAGCCGCAGTACCCGCAGTACGGCCAGCAACCGGCGCAGGGCTACCCGCAGCAACCGCCCTACCAGGCGCCGACCGAATACAACCCGGCCGCCTACGGCCAGCCGGGCCAATACGGTCAGCCGCCCCAGTACGGTCAGCCCCAGTACGGCCAATACCCGCAGACCGGTCAGTATCCGCAGCAGCCGGGCGACCCCAACCAGCCCGGCCAGTACAGCCCCTACCCGCAGATGGACGGCGGCGAGGGGGCCAAGAAGTCCTCGGCAGTGATCTTCACCGTCATCGGCGTGCTGGCCGCGATCGTCGTGGCCGTCGTGCTGGTGATGGGCTTCTGGAAGCCCGGCTTCTTCGTCACGACCAAGCTCGATATCGCCAAGGCCCAGGTGGGTGTGCAGCAGATCCTCACCGACGAGACCAACGGCTACGGCGCCAAGAACGTCAAGGACGTCAAGTGCAACAACGGCGCCAACCCGACGGTCAAGAAGGGTGACACCTTCACCTGCGAGGTGAGCATCGACGGCACCAAGCGCCAGGTGACGGTGACGTTCCAGGATGACAAGGGCACCTATGAGGTCGGCCGGCCCAAGTAGCCGCTGGGCGTGCGGGCGTGCACGAAATGCCCGCCCCTGCGGCGTGTCGGTGTACCGACACGCACGCTCGCCGTTAGTTACAGCGCGTCCAGTGCCTTCTGCAGGCGACCGATCGACGAGCTGACGCCATAGGCGTGCGCCAGGTCGGCGACACGGGCGGGGTCGGCGGCCGCCAGCGGAAGCCGGTCGTCGGCCTTCGAGAGTTTCACGGGCGCATCGCGGGCCACCAGCACCACCGGCCCGGCCACCTCGATATAGTCGGTGGCGGCCAGCAGCTTGGCGCGAAAAGCCTTGGACAGCTTCGACTTCGGGTCGTGCGCGGCAGTCAGGATGTCGTTCAGCGAGCCGTACTGGGCGAGCAACGTGGCCGCGGTCTTCTCCCCGACGCCCGGCACTCCGGGCAGCCCGTCGGACGGATCACCGCGCAGCAGAGCCAATTCGGCGTACGCGGCACCGGCCCGATGCACCGGCACGCCGTATTTCTCGGCGACCTCGGCCGGCCCGAACATCGTCGCGTTCGAGAGGCCACGGCCCAGATACAGCACCCGGACCGCCACCGGGTCGTCGCCGACCAGTTGCAGCAGGTCGCGGTCACCGCTGACAACGACCACGGGATCGCGCTTTTCGGCCGTGGCCAATGTGCCCAGCACGTCGTCGGCCTCGTACCCTTCCGCGCCGGCGGTGGCGATCCCGAACGCGTCGAGCAGCTCCGTGATCATGTCCACCTGATGGCTCAGCTCGTCCGGAGTCTCTTCCAAATCCGTTTCACCACTGGGCATTTCCTCTGCGACGCGGTGAGCTTTGTACGACGGGATCGCGTCGACCCGAAACTGTGGCCGCCAGTCCAGATCCAGGCAGACCACCAGCCGGGACGGCCGCTCGCGGGTGATCAGTGTGGCCACACTGTCGAGGAACCCGCGCACGGCATTGACCTGCCTGCCGTCGGGAGCGGTGATCGACGACGGAACGCCGAAGAAGGAGCGAAACCACATGCTGGCGCCGTCGAGCAGCAACACCGGTGCAGACATCGGTTACCGCCCATCCGTGAACACGTACGAGGCGGCCATGATGGCCTTGTCGCCGGCGCCCTCGTCGTACATCGTGGCGCGCACCGCGACGGTCCGGTCGGCGCCGCGGATCGGCTCCACGTCCACGCGGAACGGCCCGACTTTGCCGCGCGCCAGGAACATCACATGCGAGCTGAGTCCCTGCAACTGGTCGGTGCCTGTCGCGGCGGCCGCGGCATCGAGGGCGGCGGTTTCCAGCACCACGAACTGCGGACCGATGTGCAGCGCGGCATCGGGAGACGCCACCTCGACCGACAGCTCGGGCAGGGCCCAGACGCCGTCGGGCCGGCGGGCGGCACCGAACACCTGCCACAACGGAGGCAGGTCGGGGGAGTCGACGACCTCGATCGGGTTGAGCTCCATCTTCGCCAGACCCTCGGGCGGAACACCGATGGCGATGCCCTGGCCCTCGTTGAGCGCCAGCACGCGAGAGGGGTTGTCCGCGTCGACGATCCGGGACCGGCTGTAGGACATCTGCCTGCCGCGCTTGAGGTCTTCGGATTGGATCTCGATGCGGCGCACATCGCGGCCGGGGTCGAGTACCTGGATGGAGATCACCACCGGGTTGGGCACCGCCTCGCGGTCGGACACCAGCCCGCTGTCCGGTGAGACGATGCCCAGCACCGCCAGGAACAGCCCGCCCGTCGGATTGCGCATATCGTGGCGGACATCGACGGTGTCCTGGGCGCCGATGTCCATCGACGAGTAGCTGCGGCCCAGGTAGCGATAGCTGAACAGGCCACCCCACCGGCGGTTGAGTTCGGCGGCGTAGGCCGCGGGATCGTCGGCGAGCTCACGGATGTCGCGCAGCATCGCGTCATCGTATGCCTGCAGCTAGCCTGGCTGGCATGAGCACTGCCGACCGATTCAGCAGCGATGTCTACGCCCGCCGGCTCGCCGCCGCAGCAGCCGCGGCGGCCGACGCCGGGCTGGCCGGCTTGGTCATCACACCCGGCTACGACCTGCGCTACCTCGTCGGCTCGGCGGCCCAGACGTTCGAGCGGCTCACCGCGCTGGTGGTTCCGGCATCCGGTCAGCCGATCATGGTGGTGCCGCGCCTGGAACTGGCCGCACTGAAGGAATCCGCGGTCGTCGACCTGGGGTTGCCCGTGCACGACTGGGTGGACGGCGAGAATCCCTACGCGCTGGTCGGCGCGGCGCTTGGCGGGCACGCGCAGGTCGCAGTGACGGACTCGATGCCGGCGCTGCACCTGCTGCCGCTGGCCGAGCTCCTGGGCTCGGTGCCGATACTGGCGACCGACGTGTTGCGCTCGCTGCGGATGATCAAGGATCCCGCCGAGATCGATGCGCTGCGCAGGGCCGGCGCGGCGATCGACCGGGTGCACGCGCGGGTGCCCGAATTCCTGGTCCCCGGCCGCACCGAAGCCGACGTCGCCGACGATATCGCCAAAGCCATTGTGGCCGAGGGGCATTCAGCGGTGGCGTTCATCATCGTCGGCTCCGGACCGTACGGTGCGGACCCGCACCACGAACATTCCGATCGGGTGCTGCAGGCCGGCGATATCGTCGTCGTCGACATCGGCGGGCCGTATGCGCCCGGCTACAACTCCGATTGCACCCGTACCTACAGCCTCGGGGAGCCGAGCACCGAGATCGCCGAACAGTACGCAGTTCTGCAGCGTGCGCAGGCCGCGGCGGTCGCGGCGGTGCGCCCCGGTGTGACCGCCGAGCAGGTCGACGCCGCCGCACGTGACGTCCTGGCCGACGCCGGGCTGGCCGAGTATTTCGTGCATCGCACCGGCCACGGCATTGGACTGTCGGTGCACGAGGAGCCCTACATCGTGGCGGGCAACGACCTGACCCTGACCGAGGGCATGGCGTTCTCCGTCGAGCCGGGCGTCTACTTCCCGGGCCGGTGGGGCGCCCGCATCGAGGACATTGTGATCGTCACCGCCGACGGTGCGCTGGCCGTCAACAACGGCCCGCACGAACTGACGGTGGTTCCCGTCTAGGCCTTGCGGTCCAGCAGGTCCGAGGACCCGAGCACCCGGGTCACGTGCACTTCGATGACCACACGCTTGGGATTGACGCGCGGGGTGCGGTAGCGCTGGGCGTAGCGCAGTTCGGCGTCGCGGACGGCGGCGGGATCCCGATTGACACTGGCTTGACCCTCCAGCGACAGCCATCGGGCGCCGTCGACCTGGGAGAGCACGCCGACGGCCCCGTCCCGGTCGGCGTTGATGGCCTTCTGCGAGCCGTCACTGGTGATGACCCGGGCGATGTGGGTCTTGGGATCGAAGGTGAAGCCGACAGCCACCACGTGTGGTGAGTTGTCCGAGCGCAAGGTCGTCAGCATCGCCAGGTGGCGTTCGGTGAGGAATGCCAGTGCATCGCTGGTCAGCCGGGTCGTTGAGTTGCCCATCGGAGTCCAACCTAGCGCAGTGGATAATCACAGCCGTGAATGACACGGGTCCGGTCGTGATCTTCGGCGGTCGCAGCGAGATCGGTGTCGAAGTCGCCGAGCGATTGGCATCCGGCGCCACCGTCGTGCTGGCCGCCCGGCGCGCCGACCAGCTCGACGAGCAGATCGGCGCGGTGCGCGCGGCCGGGGCCACGGCGGTGCACACCGTGGAATTCGACGCCGACGATCTCGCCTCGCACGGCCCGCTGATCCAGCGGCTGGTGGCCGAGCACGGCCCGATCGGCACCGCCGTGCTGGCATTCGGAATCCTCGGCGATCAGGCCCGCGCGGAGGCCGACGCCGACCACGCCGTCGCGATCATGCAGACCGATTTCGTCGCTCAAGTCAGCCTGCTGACCCACCTGTCCGCCGCAATGCGGGCCGCCGCTCGAGGCGCCCTGGTGGTGTTCTCCTCGATCGCGGGGGTGCGGGCGCGCCGCGCCAACTACGTCTACGGATCGGCCAAGGCCGGGCTGGACGCCTTCGCCTCCGGGCTGGCCGATGCACTACACGGCAGCGGGGTGCGGCTGCTGCTGGTGCGGCCGGGGTTTGTGATCGGCCGGATGACCGAGGGCATGGCCCCCGCACCGCTGTCCACCACGCCGGCCAAGGTGGCCGACGCGACGGCCCGAGCCCTGCGCAAGGGCCGCGGCTCGGTGTGGGTCCCCGCGCCCCTTGCGGTGTTGGCCTTCGCGTTTCGGATGACGCCGCGGTTCGTGTGGCGAAGGATGCCCCGATGAGCCGCATCGTCGTCGTCGGTATCGGTGCCGACGGTATGGCCGGGTTGGCGCCGGCATCAGCTGCTGAATTACGCCGGGCGACAGCCGTTTACGGGTCTCAGCGGCAGCTCGATCTACTGGACGAGTCGGTGACAGCCCAACGCCGGGAATGGGGTAAGCCGCTCGTGGATACCGTGCGCGAGCTCCGCGACGACATCACCCACGACGTGCACGTGGTTGCGAGCGGCGACCCGATGCTTCACGGTGTCGGTGCCGTGCTCATCCGCATGTGCGGCGCCGACCGGGTGACGGTGCTGCCGCATGTGTCGAGCGTGACGCTGGCCTGCGCCCGGCTCGGGTGGTCGGTCCAGGACACCGAGGTGATCAGTCTGATGACCGCGGACGCGCGAAAGGCGGTGCGCCGCGGCGGCCAGGCGATCGTGTTGTCCAAAGCTGGACCCGATCTGAGAGCGCTGGCGATCCAGCTCTTCAACCATGGCCGTGGCGATTCCGAACTCACCCTTCTCGAGCAGCTCGGCGGCCCGCGCGAACGTCGCCGGGACGGCACCGCGGGGGAATGGGCCGATGACCCGCCGCCCGACATCGACGACCTGCACGTGATCGCAGTCCGTTACTTGCCCGAAGGCAGGGTGTGGCCGGCGGACGAGGCCACGTATATCAACGACGGCCAGATCACCAAGCAACCTATCCGCGTGGCGACCGTTGCGGCACTTGCGCCCCGGCCGGGCCAGCGACTCTGGGACGTCGGCTCGGGTTCTGGCAGCGTCGCGGTCGAGTGGTGCCGCACGTGGCCGGGCTGCAGCGCGGTGGCGTTCGAACGAGATGAGCAACGTCAAATGTTCATCGGAGTCAACGCCTCAGCACACGTCGTCGACATCGACGTGCGCGGCGAAGCGCCGAAGGCGTTCTACGACACCAGACTCGGCGAGGGCGGTGTCGATGGCGTGCCGCGCCCTTCGGCCATCTTCATTGGTGGCGGTCTGACGACGCCTGGAATGGTCGAAGCGTGCTGGGAGAACCTGCCGGCCGGCGGGCGCCTTGTCGCCAACGCCGTCACCCTCGAATCCGAAGCGCTCCTTGTCCAATGGTATTCACGGCTCGGTGGCGAGCTGCGGAAGTTCCAGCATTACGAGGCCGAGCCCCTGGGCGACTTCGCCAGCTGGCGCCCAGCGCGGCCGATCACGCAATGGGTGGTGACCAAGCAGTGACGGTGTATTTCATCGGCGCGGGCCCCGGCGCGGCCGACCTGATCACCGTGCGCGGACAGCGGCTGCTGCAACGATGCCCGGTGTGCCTGTATGCCGGGTCGATCATGCCCGAGGATCTTCTCGCACTGTGCCCCGAGGATGCCAAGGTCGTCGACACCGGCCCGCTGACCCTGGAGCAGATCATCGCCGAACTGGCCGATGCCGACGCCGCCGGACATGACGTGGCCCGGCTGCATTCCGGTGATCCCGCGATCTACAGTGCACTGGCCGAGCAGTGCCGGCATCTCGACGCGCTCGGCATCGCCTACGAAATCGTGCCTGGGGTAACGTCATTCGCCGCTGCCGCCGCCGCCCTCGGGCGAGAACTCACCGTGCCCGGCGTGGCCCAGACGGTGACACTGAGCCGGGTGGCCACCCTGTCGACGGCCATGCCCGACGGCGAGGACCTAATCACCCTGTCCCGGCCCGGCGCCACGCTGGTCCTGCACCTGGCCGCGCACCGGATCGACGCGATCGTCCCGCAGCTCATCGAGGGCGGCTACCGGCCGGACACGCCGGTCGCCGTCGTCGCGTTCGCCAGCTGGCCCCGGGAGGTCGTGCTGCGCGGCACCTTGGCCGATATCGCCGGGCAGATGCACGACGCGGAGATCACCAAGACCGCGGTGATCATCGTCGGCGATGTGCTTGCCGCAGAAGGGTTCACCGACAGTTACCTGTATTCCTCGGGCCGAACGCGCGGCAGCAGACACTGATGCGGATCCTGCTGTTGGGCGGCACCGGTGAGGCGCGCGCACTGGCGACCAGGCTGCACCCGGACTACGACATCGTCAGCTCGCTGGCCGGTCGGGTGCCCGACCCGGCGCTGCCGGCCGGACCGGTTCGCATCGGCGGCTTCGGCGGGGTGGCAGGTCTGCGGGAATGGCTGGGCGCCAACCAGATCGGCGCTGTCGTCGACGCCACCCACCCGTTCGCGGCGACGATGACCGCACACGCCGCGCAGGTGTGCGCAGACCTGGGATTGCCCCACCTGGTGCTGTCCCGACCGGCGTGGGACCCCGCCGGGGCGATCCGGGTGGCCTCCGACGTCGAGGCCGCACAAGTCGTTGCCGAACAGGGGTTCTCCCGGATATTCCTCACTACCGGCCGCTCCGGGGTGGGTCCGTTCACGTCGAGTCGTGCGTGGTTTCTGATCCGGGTCGTGACCCCGCCGGACCCGGACGCGCTGCCGCGACACCACGAACTGCTGCTGTCCCGCGGGCCGTACGGCTACGCCGACGAATGTGCGTTGTTGCGGGACAACCGAATCGACGTTCTGGTCACCAAGAACAGCGGTGGCGCATTGACGGAGGCCAAACTAGCCGCCGCCAAGGACCTCGGCGTCATCGTCGTGATGATCGACCGGCCGGCGCTACCCGCCGGAGTGCACGCGGTCGGCACCGTCGACGAGGCTGTCGACTGGGTAGTGCGCCTCGCGGCATAGCAGTTCTTCAGGGTGATGGTAGTAGTTCACCCGGGTTTGTCCGCGATCGAGGTGCGGTGGTGGTATCCACTCGGTTCTATTGTCTTTTCGGCGTTTTCGGGTGGTCCATCCAGCGGGGCCGTTGTTGACCATCCGATTGTCGCAGCCGCAGGCCAGGGTGAGTTCGTTGATGTCGGTGTTGCCGCCGAGGGCGAAGTCCCTGCTGGCGTGGTGGACCTGGGTTTGGTAGGCGGGTGCCGTGCAATCGGGTTTTGTGCAGCCCTTGTCGATTGCGAAGAGGGCAAGGCGTTGTCCGGGCGACGCCGTACGCCGAGAGCGCCCGTAGTAAAGCTTGATCTCTCTTGGCGATTCGAACACCGTCAGATAGGGGTGGGCTCGGGCGGCCATCCGGATGAGCGTCGGCATGGGCAGATAGCTGCCACCGCCGGTGTGGGCCAGCCCGGCGGCCGACGTCAGCTGTTCCAATGTGGTCGTCGCGACGATGGTGACGGGCAGGCCATTGTGCTGGCCGAGTTGTCCAGAAGAAAGCATGGCGATGCACACCGTCTTGAGTGCGTCGTGGGTGCGTTGCGCGGCCGAGCGTGTGTCGCCGGTGATCTGTGCTTCGCTGGGTGTGCCGTCCACGCAGGGTGTTTCGTCGTCGGGATTGCAGTAGCCGGGGGCGGCGAGTTTCGCGTTGGTGGCGTCCATTGCCGCCCGCAGTTCCGGGTCGACCCAGCCGGTGACCCGGCTCATGCCGTCGACCTGTTGCGGCCCGATGGTGAGCCCACGCTTGCGGGCCTGGTCGCGTTCGTCCTCGAGGCTGCCGTCCTGATTGATCATGGCCATCAGCTGGTGAGCGATTTTGCGAAGTCCTTCCGGCGTGAGTCCGCCCGCCAGCCCTCCCAGTTGAGCTTCGGCATGCTCGCGGGTCGCCCCATCGACGGCTGCGGGCAGATGGTCCATGAACGACCGGATCACCGCCACGTGGTCGCTCCCGATTTCCCCGCGGGCTTGGGCGGCGGCGGTCGTGGGCAGCACCGGCGGCAGGGTCTCCCCAGTGATGGAAAGCCGGGGCCCGAGCTCGGCGGCCTCGGCCAGTCGCTGGCCGGCGTCGGCACTGCTGATCCCGAGGCGGTGCGTAAGCACCGAGCGCCAGGATTTGGCGCCTACGGCGACTGGTGTCGTTTGTGATTGCAGCTGGGTCAGGACGGTGTGTTCGACCGCGGGCAGCAGTCGGCGCAGCCGTTCCATTCGCTCGAGCGCGACCAGCATTTCAGGGGCGGCCATGTCGGCGGCCGGCAACGCAGCCACCTTGTCCCAGGCGGTCAGTACGTCGTCCAAAGCGTCCAACATGATTCGAACACTAGTTCGATCAGCCGACAAGAATCGTCGAAATGTGACCGCTGTGGCGAATGAGCCCAAAGAAATTATTGAGGATAGCGCCGGGGCGTGAACACCGTGTCGCCGTGCCACTGCGTCTGCGACGAACCGACGATCAGCAGGCAGCGCATGTCGACGTCGGCGGGGTTCAGATCGCCAAGCCGCGCGACTTTCACCGACTCGTGCGGTCCGCCAACGTCGCGGCCGATCACCACGGGCGTGCCCGGCTCGCGGTGCTCCAACAACAGGTCTCGCATCGCCGCGACCTGCCAGGTGCGGCTCTTCGAGGCCGGGTTGTAGATCGCCAGCACCAGGTCCGCTTCGGCGGCCGCCGACAGCCGGGCGGCAATGATGTCCCACGGCTTGAGCCGGTCGGACAGCGAGATCACCGCGTAGTCATGCCCCAGCGGTGCGCCGACCCGGCTGGCCACGGCCTGCGCGGCCGTCATCGCCGGGATCACCCGCACCGCGACGTTCGGCCACTGCTTGGCCTCCTCGAGCACGGCGGTCGCCATCGCGAAGACGCCGGGATCACCCGAGGAGATCACTGCGACGGCGCGGCCCTGCTCGGCCAGTTCGCAGGCCAACCGGGCCCGCTCCGGTTCGTCGGTGTTGTCGCTGGGGTGCCGGCGCTGCCCGGGCTGCCCGGGCTGCCCGGGCACCCGGTCCAGGTACGGTCCGTAGCCGATGAGGTCGGTGGCCGCGGCGAGCTCCTGGCGGCTCTGCGGTGTCATCCAGTCCACGTCACCGGGGCCTAGTCCGACCACCGTGACACCGCTGGTGACGGGCTTTGTCCGCTCGCTGATGTCCGATGTCGCCGACCCTCCGGCTCCGCCCGGCAGGATCGCCAGCGAGAAGTACGGCACCGATTCGGCGTCGACGTCACCGGCTGGCAGCACCCGCTGCGCGTCGGTGCTGGCCCGCTCGACGTAGAACGCCTCGTCGAGGCGGCCTGCCATCGAAAGTGCTTCGCGTACTTGCGGATACGTCCGGCCCAGCTTCATCACCACCGCGGCGTCGGCGTCGGCCAGCCGGCGGGCCAGTTCGCGTACGGGCATGGTTCCCGGCAGCACCGACAGCACCTCGTCACCGGTCACCAGGGGCGTGGAGATGGCTGCTGACGCGGCACTCACCGACGTCACACCGGGGATGATGACCGCGCTGAACCGTTCGGTCAGCCGGGTGTGCATGTGCATGTACGAGCTGTAGAACAGTGGATCGCCCTCGGCGAGCAGCGCGACTTCGCGCCCTGCATCCAGATGGGCGGCGATGCGTTCGGCCGACTCGCGGTAGAAGTCCTCCATCGCGCCTGCGTAACCGCCGGGGTGCTCGGTGGCCTCGGTGGTCACCGGGTAGACCAGGTGCTCCTCGATCTGGCCGGCCCGCAGGTACGGCTCGGCGATGCGCCGCGCGATGCTGCGACCGTGCCGCGCGCTGTGATAGGCGACGACGTCGGCCGTGCCGATGATCCGCGCGGCCTTGACCGTCACCAACTCCGGATCGCCCGGACCGAGGCCCACCCCGTAGAGAGTCCCCGTGCCGATCGCCTCGCTCCTCCTCCGCCCTCGTTCCTCGGGCGGCATCGTCGACTCGGCAGTCATTCGCGCTCACTCGCGATCGCGTTCACTGCGGCTGCCGCCATCGCGCTGCCACCCCGCCGACCCTGCACCACTAGGTACTCCATGCCCCGCGGTGAGTCGATCAGCTCCTGCTTGGACTGTGCGGAACCGACGAACCCGACCGGGCCACCCAGCACCGACACCGGGGCCGGCATACCCTCGTCGACCAGCTCCAGCAGCCGGAACAGGGCGGTCGGCGCGTTGCCGATGGCCACCACGGCTCCGGCCAGTCGCTCGGCCCACAACTCCACCCCGGCCGCCGAGCGAGTGTTCCCGGTGCGCCGGGCGAGCTCGGGCGCCCGCGGATCGGCAACCAGCGACACCACCTCGTTGCCGGCCGGCAGGCGGGCGGCGGTGATCCCGGCCGCGACCATCGACGAGTCACACAGGATCGGCGCCCCGGCAACCAGGGCGGCATGCGTCGCGGCGACGACGCCGGGTGTGAACGCCACATGCTCGGCGACGTCGACCTGCCCGCAGGTGTGGATCAGCCGGACGACCACACGCGCGACATCCTCGGGAAACGCGGTCAGGTCGGCTTCGGCGCGAATCGTCGCGAACGACTGCCGATAGATCTCGGCGGCGTCGCGAATGTAGTCGAGCACTGCAACACCCTACGACCTACCGCGTGATCGGCCGGAATCCCTCCGCCGTCGCCACGAACACCTGACCGCCCGGGGGACTGCCGCAGGCCCGCTCGCAGCCCACGTAGTGCACGTGCCCGCCGATGGCTTCCTCCGTAGCCACCCGGGTCGCCTCGGCCCGCACGTCGCCCAGCGACTTCTCACAGCCGGGGCTGCCCACGCAGGCGCTGATGTCCAGCCATGGTGAGTTCTCGTCGAATACCAGTCCCATCGGGGCAAGCACCCGCAATGACGTGTCGGCCACCCCTTCGGCCAGATCGCAGACCAACAGAGAGCGCCAGGGGGTGATGACAACGGGTGCGCCGATGGCGGCGACGAATTCCGCCTGCCGGGCCGCCAGCACGCCCAACGGAATCGCGGCGCCCAGCGTTACCTCGCCGTCGTCCTGAGTGATCCAGCCGACCGGCGGACGCAGCAGCGGCGGGTAGGTCGCCCCGGCCGCGGCGGTCGGCTGGAAATCCGAGACCAACAGCGCTGGATCATCCAATTCCGCTATCCGCCAAGCATTTCCACGGATCTCGGCGAACCGGCGGGCGACGGTGGTCATCGCGGCGATCACCTGACCCGGTTCGATGCGGATCCCGGTGTCGCGGCCGGCCAGCAACAGCGCCACACCGTCGTCGCGCACACACGCGCAGACGTCGGCCCCGAGACCGGCGATATCGCCGCGTCCGTCGTCGAGCCCGAACAGGAACCGGCCGGGCAGTCGCGCCAGGGCGGGGTCCGCCTGGATGGCGACGTCCAGTTCGGTCACCCAGGGCCGGATATCGGCCAGGCCGCCGAGCCGGCCGGACAGCGGGGAGGCGACGATGTTGCGGACCCGCTCATGGCTGGGCGACGGCAGCAAGCCGGCCGCCGCGGCGGCATCGGCGACCGCACCCGCGTCGCGTACTCCGCGGAGCTGAAGATTGCCCCGCACGGTCAGCTCGAGAGTGCCGTTGCCGAACTCGGTGGCCGTGTGCGCCAAAGCTTCCAGCTGCGCCGCACGGATCATTCCGCCGGGCAGCCGCAACCGGGCGAGCGCGCCGTCCGCCGCCTGGTGCACCTGCAGGGCACCGGGGCAGGCGTCGTCGTCGCGCAAACGCTTCACCCGTCCACCGTACGGGCGTATGTTCGGGCCATGGCGACGGCTGCCACCGACTTCGAGGTTCGCAGCCCGTAGATGTCTGGGACCAGGGCGGCGCATGTGCGGGTGGCCGCACTGGTTGCTTTGGTGCTGCTGCTCGGGGTGGCGTTGCGTGGACAGCTGCCAGGGGCTGTGCCGGCTAACCGCGAACAACCGGTCGACCACACCGCGGGCCTGCTGGGGATGCTGGCGTTGGTGATCGCCTGCCTGCTGGTGATCATCGTCTCGATCGTGGCGTCGCTGCGCGACCCGCGACGCGCCAAACCGGCCGCCCGCTACGAGGTTCCGGGTGCCGGGAGCGGTAGGGAGCGGCGGAGCTGGCGGTTCGTTCTCATCATCGTCGCCGCGATCCTGGCCTGGCTGCTGGTCGCCGCATTGCTGGCACAGGTGCGCCTGCCACAGCTACGGGGCGGACCGCCGTCACCCCCGGAAGGCGACACACCCCCCGGCACCGCGCCGCCCGGACGGATACCCGCCCCCCATCCACCGGCGCCCGAGCCGGACGTCCCCGGCCCGGTCTACTGGTACCTGATGTTCGCGATGGCTGCCCTGCTGGTGGTGGTCCTCGTCGGGATGGTTGTGCTGCGGGTGCGCCGCCGTGAACCGGTGATCCCGCTCGACGCCCGCGACGCCGCAACCGAACACGTGACACCAGGCCCGGGATCGCTGGCCCTGGCCGCCGAGCGGGGTCTGGCCGAGGTGGGCGACCTCAGCCGTGAACCGCGCGAGGCCATCATCGCCTGCTATGCGGCGATGGAACACGCGCTGGCCAATGCTCCGGGCGCCGCACCGCTGGAGTCGGACACCCCGTCGGAAGTCCTTGCCCGCGCGGTCGAGCACGAAGCGATCCACGCCGGCAGCGCGACCGAACTCGTCGCCCTGTTCGCCGAGGCCCGGTTCAGCACGCACGTGATGAACGAGGGTCATCGCGAAGCGGCCGAACGCGCCCTGCGCCTCGTTCTCGACGAGTTGCGGAGCCCGGTGTGATCCGCCTGGTGACCGGTGGGCTGTTCCTGGTCGCGGGGGCAGAGGTGCTTGCCGTGGTTCTGGGTGCGCGGCAATGGGTTCTGCCCGCGGCCGGGCTGGCGCTGGTGGTGTTCCTGCTCGCCGCGCGGCTGAGTATTGATGCGGCACAACATCGCAGCGCCGCTGAGCCGAGCGCTGACGATCCCGCGGAAGCGTTGCGGCGCTGGCGGTCTCGCACCGAGTCGACGATTCAGTGGGCCGATGCCACCCGAGGCGACTGGGATCGGCATCTGCGGCCCCGGCTGGCGCGTGAATTCGTGCTCGCCACCCGGCAGCGAGATCCGGCGGGATTGCAGGCGACCGGGCGCATCGTGTTCGGCGACGACCTGTGGTGCTGGGTGGATCCCAACAACGTCGTCCATGGCCGTGGCCGCGAACCCGGGCCCGGGTACGCAACGCTCGAGGAGATTCTGCGACGGATGGGGGACATATGACGATGCCGGCCCCGGCGATGACGGCCTATTGCGAAGCGGTACTCGACGAGATCGAACGCGTGGTGGTGGGTAAACGTGCAGCGCTCACGTTGATCCTGACCACGGTGCTGGCCGGCGGCCACGTGTTGATCGAGGACCTGCCCGGCATGGGCAAGACACTGATCGCACGCTCATTCGCGGCCGCGCTGGGTTTGCGTTTCACCCGAGTCCAGTTCACCCCGGACCTGTTGCCCGCCGACCTGCTCGGCTCCACGATCTACGACATGCAATCGGGCCGTTTCGAGTTCCGCCCCGGCCCGATCTTCACCAATCTGTTGATGGCGGACGAGATCAACCGGACCCCGCCCAAGACCCAGGCCGCGCTCCTGGAGGCCATGGCCGAGCGTCAGGTCAGTATCGATGGCGAAACTCACCAGCTGCCTTCACCATTCATCGTCCTGGCCACCGACAATCCGATCGAGTACGAGGGCACCTACCCGCTGCCGGAAGCTCAGCTCGACCGTTTCGCGGTCAAGGTCGCTTTGAACTATCTCTCCGAGACCGAGGAGGCGTCGATGTTGCGCCGCCGCATCGAGCGGGGGGCGGCGGAAGCGACGATCAACCAGGTGGTGGACGCCAAAGACCTTCTGGCCATGCGGGAATCGGTGGAGAAGGTATCGGTACACGACGACGTCCTGCACTACGTGATCTCCATCGCGACGGCCACCCGCAGCCATCCGCAGGTTGCGGTGGGTGCCAGCCCGCGTGCCGAACTCGACCTCGTCCAGCTGGCGCGCGCCCGCGCGCTGGTGACCGGCCGGGATTATGTGATCCCCGAGGATGTGAAGGCGCTCGCCGTTCCGGCGATCGCGCACCGGATCAGCCTGCGGCCGGAGATGTGGGTGCGCAGTGTGCACGGCTCCGATGTGGTCGAACAGCTGCTGCGGCGGCTGCCGGTCCCGCGGGCGCGTGGTCAGGGACAGTGATGACGGACGTCCGCCATACCGAGGCCGAATTACGTTGGAGTGCATCGCCGTTGACACGGGCGATCGTTACGTGTGCCGGTGCCGCACTGGCGGTTGCCGTGATCGGGGCGCGGTGGCAGCTGATCGCGTTCGTGGCGCCCATGCTCGGGGTGCTCGCCTCGATCGGGTGGCAGCGCAAGCCGGCGACCGCAGCGGTGGTCGGGCGCCCGGCGTTGACGCGGTGTTTCGAGAACGAACGGATGCCGCTGAGCGCGGAGTTGGTGGGGGACTCGGCTGACGCGACGCTGACGGTATGCGCGGTGCCGGGACTGCTGTCCGAGACGATCGAGAGCGATCGCACTCGCACACGTGTGTCGGCCGAGGCGCCGCGGTGGGGCCGCTACCCATTGCGCACCCGGGTGGAAGTCGTGGCGGCAGGCGGACTGCTCACCGGCACCGCGATCATCGACGCCGCCGACCTTTTCGTCTTCCCGGTGGCACCCCCGCAGCCGACCGGCATTCCCCGAACCGAGCTGCCCGATCGGCTCGGCACCCACCTGACCCGGCACATCGGTCCCGGCGTCGAGTTCGCCGATATTCGGCCCTACCTTCCGGGAGATCAGCTGCGCGCGGTGAATTGGGCGGTCAGCGCGCGCCGCGGCAGCCTGCACGTCACCGAACGGCTGACCGACCGCGCCGCCGATGTCGTCGTGCTCGTCGACATGAGCACACAACCGGCCGGACCGGCCACGGCGGTCACCGAGCGAATCCTGCGCGGCGCCACCCAGGTGGTGCAGACCGCGCTGCGCCACGGTGACCGGGCCGGCATCGTCGGGCTCGGCGGCCGTCGGCCCCGGTGGCTCGGCGCCGATATCGGCCGCAGGCAGTTTTACCGGATACTCGACGCCGCGCTCGGGGTGGGCAGCGAATATCAGGACACCGCAGGTACATTGGCGCCGCGCGCGGCCGTCCCGCCCGGCGCGGTCGTCGTCGGGTTCTCCACCATGCTCGACACCGAATTCGCCCTCGCGTTGATCAACCTCTGCAAACGCGGGCACCCGGTCGTGGCGGTCGACGTGCTCGAAGGCTGGCCGCTCGCCGACGGCAACGAGGAGATCCTCGAACGAATGTGGGCGCTGCAACGCTCGGCGATGTACCGCGACATGAAGGTGATCGGTGTCGACGTGGTGTCGTGGCCCGCCGACATCAGCCTCGATCAGGCGATGAGCCTGGTGCCCGACCGAGCCCGGCGCATCTCATGACGTCGCGGCGGCTGCTGGCGACTGCCTTCGGGGCGGTGGCGGCCGGCTCGGCCGCCCTGGGCGCCGACGAACGCGGCATGGTTGTGGCGGCGGTCGCCCTGATCGCGGTCCTGGCCGGGCTCTATCTGCGGGTGGCGGCCACCGTGGCGGTGCTCGCGGTGATCGGCGCCATCGCGCTCTCCGGTCCGCAACCGGTGCCGGCGGCGGTATCGGGCGTGTGTGCCGCGGCGTATCTGGTGCTGATGCACGCAGCGCTGACCCGACCGACGGCCGTGGCTATCGCCGGTTTCGCCGCGTTAGGGGTGTTGGCAACCACGCTGCCTGCCGGACTGCCGTGGTTGCCGCTGCTCGCCCCGGTCGCCGGCGTGGCCGTGATCGGCCTGGCGCTGAGCCCGTTCCTGCGCGCCGAGGGATCCGCACGAGAAAACTGGACTTGACAGTACAGTTCTGGCCGGTAAGGCTGGAGCGACGGTGCATTGGCTGGCGGCGCCGCGACGACGGGAGCATCGATGCGGGTCAAGCCGGGCGACATCGTCCAAGCCGACGAATTGCCCACCATCAACGGCGTCACGGTCAGCATTCCCGACCCGGAAAAGGTTGTCCACCTTCAGTTTCGGCGCTTTGCGGGCTGCCCGATCTGCAATGTACACCTGCAGTCCGTGGTCAAGCGCTACGACGAGATCACGGCAAACGGCATCCGCGAGGTGGTGCTGTTTCACTCCACATCCGAGGAGTTGGAGACCTATGTCGATGACCTGCCGTTCGACCTCGTCGCCGATCCGGACCGGACGCTCTATCGACGATTCGGCGTCGAGACCTCGGTCCGATCGGTAATCGATCCGCGCGCGGTGGCGCCGATCTTCAAGGGCATGGTTGACCCCGCTCTGGCCGGCAAATTGCGCCTGAAGGCCGGGATGCATCGTGCCAACGGGGGCCATCTCGGTCTGCCCGCCGACATCTTGATCGACACCACCGGCACGGTCATCGACGCCAAGTACGGCAAGCACGCCGGGGATCAATGGTCCGTCGACGAACTGCTCCAGCACGCCAAGGCGCGGCGCTGAGGGGCGCAACGGCCAAGCCGGTGCCGGTGACCGAGCGGGGCCGGCGGGCTCGTGCCGCGATCGTGGACGCCGCGGCGGTGCTGATCTACCAACGTGGTGTCCGCGCAACCAGTCTTGACGACGTGCTCGCAGTGGCGGGTTGCGGAAAGTCGCAGCTGTACCACTACTTCAACGACAAGGCCGAGCTCGTCGGAGCCGTCATCGATCGGCAGCTGGAGATCGTGCTCGCCGCCCAGCCCGGGCTGACGCACATCGAGTCGTGGACAACGGTGGACTCTTGGCTGTCCGGCATCGTGCAGATGCACTCGGCTCCCGGCGGGCCGTTCGCGTGCCCGTTGGGCAAGTTGGCCGCCGAGCTGATGGACGACCAGGCCTTGCGGCCGCGCATCGATGCCGCGTTCGGCCGATGGGTGGCACTGCTTGCCGACGGGCTGCGCACGATGCGGGACAACGGCGATCTGCGCGCCGATATCGATCCGGATCGGTTGGCCGCCAACGTTATCGCATCGCTGCAGGGCGGCATGCTGGTCGGCCGGGTACGCGCCGACATCACCCCGATGTGTGACGCGGTCGACGTCGCACGAGCGCAGCTTCGGAAGTGGAAGCCCGCCCCGACCGATCAACCAGCACCAACCCGCTAGTGCAAAGGAGTACCACCCATGGATGTATTGCGCACCCCCGACGAGCGTTTCACCGCGTTGCCGGACTTCCCTTTCGCGCCGCGCTACGTGGAGGTCGATTCCGGCGACGGCGGCACGTTGCGCATGCACTACCTCGACGAGGGCCGGTCCGACGGTGAGGTGGTGCTGTTGCTGCACGGCGAGCCGTCGTGGAGCTATCTGTACCGGTGGATGATTCCGGTACTGGTCGAGGCCGGACTGCGTGCGGTGGCGATCGATCTCGTCGGTTTCGGGCGCAGCGACAAGCCGACCAGCCGCGACGACTACACCTATCAGGCGCATGTGGATTGGATGTGGGCGGCGATCGAGGAGATCGGCCTTGCCGACGTCACGCTCGTCTGTCAGGACTGGGGCGGCCTGATCGGGCTGCGCCTCGTCGGCGAGCATCCGGATCGGTTCGCCCGGGTGGTGGCGGCCAACACCATGCTGCCGACGGGTGATCATCACCCCGGTGAGGCGTTCCTCGCGTGGCAGAAGTTCAGTCAGGAAGTGCCGTTGTTCCCGGCCGGCCAGATCGTCAACGGCGGATCCCTGTCCACGCTGTCGGCGGAGACGATCGCGGCCTACGACGCACCGTTCCCGGACGCCAGCTATCAGGCCGGGGCCAGGCAATTCCCCATGCTCGTCCCGATCAGTCCGGACGACCCGGCGACGCCGGCCAACCGCAAGGCGTGGGCGGCGCTGGGTCGCTTCGAAAAGCCTTTTCTGTCAGCATTTTCCGACTCAGATCCGATTACCGGTGCTGCTGAGCCGGTGCTGCGGGGCCACGTCCCTGGCGCACGTGGGCAGTCGCATGTGACCATCGCCGGGGCCGGCCACTTCCTGCAAGAGGACAAGGGGCGTGAACTGGCCGAGGCGGTCGTGACGTTCGTGCGCGCCAACCCCCGAGCCGAATAGGGCACCACCCGGCCCATACGGTACGAATGGTGGGTGTCTTCCACCGTGTTGCTGCTGTCGACGTCGGATACCGACCTGATCACCGCGCGAGCCAGCGGCGCGGACTACCGGTGGGCCAACCCGGCACGACTGATCGACGGTGAGCTGGCCGAGCTGCTCGACGGCGCTGACCTGGTGGTGGTGCGCATCCTGGGCGGCTATCGGGCGTGGCAGGACGGCATCGACGAGGTGGTGGCCAGCGGCCGCCCGGTCATCGTCGTCAGCGGGGAGCAGGCCCCCGACGCCGACCTGATGGAGCGCTCCACGGTGCCCGCGGGCATCGCCGTCCAGACCCATGTCTACCTGGCCCAGGGCGGGACTGAAAATATGCGGAACCTTCATTCATTCCTGTCCGACACCCTGCTGATGACCGGAATCGGCTTCAACCCGCCATCGCAAACCCCGGCATGGGGAGTGCTGGAGCGGGCGAGTGGGGCGGCTGACGGGCCGACCATCGCAGTGCTGTACTACCGCGCCCAGCAGCTCGCCGGCAACACCGCCTACGTCGAGGCGCTAGCCGATGCGATCGAACAGGCCGGCGGGCGTGCACTCGGGGTCTATTGCACGTCACTGCGCACGCCCGAGCCTGAACTCCTGGAGCTGCTCGGCACCGCCGACGCGATGGTGGTGACCGTGCTGGCCGCGGGCGGTGCCCGACCGGCGACCGCCGGGGCAGGCCATGACGACGACAGCTGGAACGTCAAACACCTTGCCGCCCTTGATGTCCCGATCCTACAAGGGTTGTGCCTGACCAGCTCGCGGGCCACGTGGACCGACAACGACGACGGCTTGAGCCCACTGGATGTAGCCACTCAGGTGGCGGTGCCGGAGTTCGACGGCCGCATCATCACGGTCCCGTTCTCGTTCAAAGAGATCGACTCCGACGGGCTCATCTCCTATGTGCCCGACCCCGAGCGGTGCGCCCGGGTGGCCGGCCTGGCCGTCAACCACGCCACCCTGCGCCGGGTCGCACCCGCCGACAAGCGGCTGGCCCTGGTGTTTTCGGCGTACCCGACCAAGCACTCGCGGATCGGCAACGCGGTCGGACTGGACACCCCGGCCAGCGCCGTCGCCCTGCTGCACGCACTGCGCGATGCCGGTTACCGCATCGGCGAGATTCCCGGCGTCGACGCCGGTGACGGTGACGCCCTGATGCACTCGCTGATCGAACGCGGCGGCCAAGACCCGGACTGGGTCACCGACGGTCAGCTGGCCGGCAACCCGATCCGGATCCCCGCAGCGCAATACCGGGAATGGTTCGCCACGCTGCCCGCTGAGCTGACCGAGGCGATGATCACCCACTGGGGTCCGCCGCCGGGTGAACTGTTCGTGGACCGCAGCCGTGACCCTGACGGCGAGATCGTGGTCGCCGCAATACAATCCGGCAACATTGTGATCCTGGTCCAGCCGCCGCGCGGATTCGGTGAGAACCCGGTGGCCATCTACCACGATCCCGATCTGCCGCCGAGTCACCACTACCTGGCCACCTATATGTGGCTGCGGCACGGGTTCGGTGCGCACGCCGCCGTACATCTGGGCAAGCACGGCAACCTGGAATGGTTGCCCGGCAAGACCGTTGGCATGTCGGCGGCCTGCGGGACCGACGCGGCCCTGGGCGACCTGCCGCTGATCTACCCGTTCCTGGTCAACGACCCGGGGGAGGGCACTCAGGCCAAGCGCCGGGCCCACGCCACTCTGGTCGATCACCTGATTCCGCCGATGGCCAGGGCGGAAAGCTACGGCGACATCGCGCGGCTGGAACAACTGCTCGACGAACACGCCAACATCGCCGCGCTCGACCCGGGCAAGCTGCCTGCCATCCGCCAGCAGATCTGGACGTTGATGCGCGCGGCGAAGATGGACCACGATCTGGGCCTGGCGCAGCGGCCCGAGGATGACTCCTTCGACGACATGCTCCTGCACGTCGACGGCTGGCTCTGCGAGATCAAGGACGTCCAGATTCGCGACGGCCTGCACATCCTGGGCGCCGCACCGGCCGGTGAGGCCGAGCTCGACCTGGTGCTGGCCATCCTGCGGGCACGCCAACTCTTCGCCGGTGAACAGCACCTGCCCGGCCTGCGTCAGGCCCTCGGGCTGGCCGAGGACGGCACCGCCGACCGGGCCGCCGTCGACGAAGCCGAGCAGCAGGCTCGGGCGCTGCTGGCCGGGCTGCAGGCCACCGGCTGGGACGCCGGCCGGGTCGGCGAGCTGACCGACGACGCGGCTGTCGCGGCGATCCTGCGGTTCGCGGCGACGGAGGTGGTACCGCGGCTGGCCGGCACGGCCGCGGAGATCGACCAGATCTTGCGCGCGTTGGACGGCCGGTTCATCGAGGCGGGGCCGTCCGGTTCGCCGTTACGCGGTCTGATCAACGTGCTGCCCACCGGGCGCAACTTCTACTCCGTCGACCCCAAGGCTGTCCCGTCCCGGCTGGCCTGGGAAACCGGGGTGGCCATGGCGGATTCGCTGCTCGAGCGCTACCGCGCCGACCACGGCGACTGGCCGCGATCCGTCGGGCTGTCGGTATGGGGCACCTCGGCGATGCGCACCTCGGGCGACGACATCGCCGAAGTCCTTGCGCTGCTGGGGGTCCGGCCGGTGTGGGACGACGCCTCCCGTCGCGTCGTCGACCTGGAGGCCATCTCGCTGGCCGAGCTGGACCGTCCGCGCATCGACGTGACGGTGCGGATCTCGGGCTTCTTCCGGGACGCCTTCCCGCACGTCGTCACGATGCTCGACGACGCGGTGCGCCTGGTCGCAGGCCTCGACGAGCCGGTCGAGCAGAACTTCGTCCGGGCCCACGCGCAGGTCGACCTCGCCGAACACGGTGACGAAAGGCGCGCCACGACACGCATTTTCGGCTCCAAGCCGGGCACCTACGGGGCCGGCCTGCTGCAGCTGATCGACAGCCGCAACTGGCGTGACGACGCCGACCTGGCGCAGGTATACACCGCGTGGGGCGGGTTCGCCTACGGCCGCGAACTCGACGGCAAACCGGCGGGAGACGACATGTCCACCCAGTACCGCCGAATCGTGGTCGCCGCCAAGAACACCGACTCGCGCGAGCATGACATCGCCGACTCCGACGACTACTTCCAGTACCACGGCGGCATGGTCGCGACCGTGCGGGCACTCACCGGGCGGGCGCCGGAGGCCTATATCGGCGACAACACCCGTCCCGACGCCGTGCGCACCCGCACGCTGTCCGAGGAGACCACCCGCGTCTTCCGCGCCCGCGTGGTCAATCCGCGGTGGATGGCCGCGATGCGCAAGCACGGCTACAAGGGCGCCTTCGAGATGGCCGCGACGGTGGACTACCTGTTCGGCTACGACGCCACCGCGGGGGTGATGGCCGACTGGATGTACGAGCAACTTACCGAGTCCTATGTGCTGGACCCGGAGAACCGCAAGTTCATGGACGAGTCCAATCCCTGGGCGCTGCACGGGATGTCGGAGCGGCTGCTTGAGGCCGTCGGGCGGGGGATGTGGGAGAACCCCGATCCGGCGACGCTCGATGGGCTGCGCCAGGTGCTTCTGGAAACTGAGGGTGATCTCGAAGCACGCTAGATTGGCGAGATGCCGCTTACGTTTGCTGAGGTCGTCCAGGCGAAATACATCACACTGACCACGTTCACCAAGGACGGGCGGCCCAAACCGACCCCGGTGTGGGTTGTCCCAGAAGGGGATACCGCGTTGGTGATCAGCGAGAAGAACGCGTGGAAGGTCAAGCGCATCCGCAACACCCCGCGGGTGACGGTCGCGATCTGCGATATGCGGGGCAACGTGAAGAGTGAAGCCGTGGAGGGCGTGGCAAGCGTGCTCGACGAGTCGCAGACCGAACGCGTCTACCAGGCGATCGGCAAGCGCTACGGGATCGTCGGCCACGTCTTCAACTTCTTCAGCAAGCTGCGCGGCGGTACCAACCGCACGATCGGCCTGGAACTGCGAGCCGCCTGACGCCGATGCCCCCTACTTTCAACGACGTCGCGCAGGCGAAGTATCTGTTGCTCACCACGTTCACCAAGGACGGCACCCCCAAGCCGACGGCCATCTGGGGAGTGCCCGACGGCGACCGTCTGCTCGTCATCACCGACCGGGTGTCCTGGAAGGTCAAGCGGATTCACAACACCCCGCGGGTCACCATCGCCGAGTCCCATTCGCTCGGTAAGCCCAAGGGGCCGGCGGTGCAGGAAACGGCCCGGGTGCTGCCGGACGCCGACACCCGCGACGTCTACCACAAGGTGCTGCGTCGCTACTGGCAGCACTCGTGGTGGTTCTACCTGCACAGCCTGGTCCGGGGCGGTATCGACAAGGTCCACGTCGCTACTGGCAGCACTCGTGGTGGTTCTACCTGCACAGCCTGGTCCGGGGCGGTATCGACAAGGTCCACGTCGCCCTCGAGATCACTGCGCACTAGAACTCACAGGCTGCTATCAGGCTGGCCGGAACCCGCCGTGGCGCCGACTCGTTGCCCATGCATGGTGCTGCGGATGTTTTTCGTGTACGCCCTCGTCGAAATCGCGGTTCTGGCCGCCTTGACCTGGTCTGTCGGGCTCGGGTGGACGTTGCTGATCCTGCTGGCCACCTCGGTGGTCGGTGTCGCGCTGGCCGGTTCTCAGGTCAAGCGCCAGATCCTCAAGCTGCAGCGCACCCGCACCGATCCGCACGGCGCCGTGGCCGACGGCATGCTCGTCGCGCTCGGCACCGTCGCAGTGTTCATCCCCGGGCTGGTCAGCACGGCGCTCGGTGCGCTGATGCTGCTGCCGCCGACCCGTAGCGCGGTACGCCCGGTGGCCGGGATGCTGCTCACCCGCGGTATCGCCCGCCGGGTCACTGTCGTCAACCTGACCGCTCCCGGCTATCCGGGTCGCGGTGACTACATCGACGGCGAGATCGTCGAAGAGCAGGTTTCTGGCCGGGTCCACGACGCCAACATCGTCCGGCGCTACTGACGCTCGGCACCTCGCAGCTGCGGGGCAGACTGTTCCACCGTGACCACACTGCTGCTTGGCGGGCGCATTTACAGCCCGTCGCATCCGGATGCCTCCGCGATGGCGGTCCGTGACGGCGTCGTCGCCTGGCTGGGCAGCGACGACGTGGGCCGTTCGCAGTTCGGCGACGCCGACATCGTCGACCTGCAGGGCGGCTTCGTATCACCGGCATTCGTGGACAGTCACATCCACCTGACGTCGACCGGTCTGCTGATGACCGGGCTGGACTTGACGGCGGCGACCTCCAAGCAGCACTGCCTGCGGATGGTCGCCGAGCATGTAGCGGCCCATCCGGGCCAGCCGATCTGGGCACACGGCTGGGATGACACCGGCTGGGCGCGCGACGACGCCCCGAGCACTGCGGAACTCGACGCCGTCACCGGCGCCGTGCCGGCCTATCTCGCCCGCGTCGACGTGCACTCCGCCGTGGCCTGCACGGCACTGCGGGACCTGGTGCCCGGGCTGGCGGCGGTCGCCGGATACGACCCGCACCGTCCGCTGTCGGCCGACGCCCACCACCTGGTCCGAGGCCAGGCCCGCCGGCTGCTGACCGCCAGGCAGCGCACGGATGCGCGGCGGGCCGCACTGGATGCGCTGGCCGCGGCGGGAATCGTTGCCGCGCACGAGTGCGCCGGACCCGATATCGGCGGCTCCGACGACTGGCAGGAGCTGCGCACCACCTCCCACGGCGTCGAGGTCATCGGCTATTGGGGTGAGGCCGTGTCCAGCGCCGCACAGGCCAGGGCGCTCATCGAGGAGACCGGCGCGCGCGGGCTGGCCGGTGATCTTTTCGTCGATGGCGCGCTCGGCTCGCGCACCGCCTGGCTGTGCGAGCCGTACGCCGACGCCCCGGACACCACCGGGAATTGCTACCTGGACCGCGACGGCATCGCCGAGCATCTGATCGCCTGCACCGAGGCGGGGGTGACGGCCGGATTCCACGTCATCGGTGACGCGGCAGTGGGTGCGGTGATCGACGCCGTCGCCGCTCTCGTCGAACGGTTCGGGGCGCCCGCGGTCGCGCGCTGCGGGCACCGGCTCGAGCACCTCGAGATGGTGAACGCCGAGCAGGCCGCCACGCTCGGCCAGTGCGGAATCACGGCCAGTGTGCAGCCGAATTTCGATGCGCTGTGGGGCGGCGAGCGCGGCATGTATGCCCGCCGTCTCGGTTCCGGCAGAGCCGCCCTGCTCAACCCGTTCTCGCTGTTAGCATCGGCAGGCGTGCCCATGGCGTTCGGTTCAGATGCCCCCGTGACCAGCATCAATCCGTGGGCGACTGTACGCGCGGCCAGCCATCATCAGACCCCGGGAAGCGCGATTTCCGCGCGCGCGGCGTTCGCCGCCGCCACCCGGGGTGCCTGGCGGGCCGGCGGTGAGCGCGACGGGATCAGCGGCACGCTGGTGCCAGGAGCTCCGGCGTCGTACGCGGTGTGGGAAACGGGTCCGACCGAGGTCGCTGCTCCCGCCGACAGCGTGCAGCGCTGGTCCACCGACGCGCGGTCCCGGGTGCCCGCCCTGCCGCGGCTGGATCCCGGCGATCCGCTGCCGCACTGCCGTCAGACCGTGCACCGGGGTGTCGTGCTTCATGGCTAGCCGGCTGGTGACATGGCTGCGCACCGCACTGCCGCCGCGGATGATGCGGCTGCTGGTCGTGGTGACCGCTGGGTTGTTGCTGTGCATCAGCTTCCCGCCGATCAGCTGGTGGTGGTCGGCGGTGCTGAGCTTCGCGATGTTCAGCTGGGTTTTGGTGCACCCCAGGACGACAGCGGTCGGCGGTCTCGGGTACGGGTTCTTGTTCGGGCTCGCGTTCTACATCCCGCTGATTCCGTGGATCAGCGGACTGGTGGGCCCGGTGCCGTGGCTGGCGCTATCCGCGATGGAGGCCTTGTTCCCGGCGCTGTTCGGCGTGCTTGCCGTCGTGGTGCGCAAGCTGCCGGGCTGGCCGTTGTGGCTGGCGCTGGTGTGGTCGCTGCAGGAGTGGCTGAAGGCGACGGTTCCATTCGGCGGATTCCCTTGGGGCGTAGTCGGTTTCGGGCAAACCAATGGTCCGTTCCTGTCGCTGGTCCAACTCGGCGGGGTACCGCTGCTGTCGTTCGGGATCGTGCTGCTCGGCACGTCGCTGGCCGCGCTGACACTCGAGATCGTGCGCTGGATGCTGCGCGGCGGCACTGAAAAGCCAGCAGAACACGTCTCGCTGCCCGGCGTGCTGCTGCCCGGACTGTGCATCACCGCAGTACTTCTGACCACCGCGGTGGCCGCCCCGCAGGTGCGCCGGGCCGCCGGTGGCGCAGGCAACGAGCCGACGGTCACCGTCGCCGCGATCCAGGGCAATGTGCCGCGACTCGGGCTGGATTTCAACGCTCAGCGTCGCGCCGTCCTGGACAACCACGTCCGCCAGACCGTCCAGCTGGCCGACGACGTGCACGCAGGCAGGGCGCCGCAGCCGCAGTTCGTGATCTGGCCGGAGAACTCCTCGGACATCGACCCGTACACCAACGCAGACGCCGCTGCGCAGATCAGCGTCGCTGCGCAGGCGATCGGTGCACCGATCCTGGTCGGCACCGTCGCGGCCCGCCCGGACTGGACGCCGGAGAACCCGTTGGCGTCGAACACCGTCGTCGTCTGGGACCCGGTCACCGGGCCGGGGGAGCGGCACGACAAACAGATCATCCAGCCGTTCGGCGAGTACCTGCCGTGGCGGGGCCTCTTCCGGCATCTGTCATCGTTCGCCGACCGCGCCGGATACTTCGTGCCCGGTAACGGCTCGGGGGTGGTGCACGCCGCAGGGGTACCAGTCGGGGTGGCGACCTGCTGGGAGGTCATTTTCGACCGGGCGCTGCGTGAGTCGGTCCTAGGCGGTGCACAGGTGCTGGCCGTTCCGACCAACAACGCGACCTTCGACCAGAACATGAGCGAGCAGCTGCTGGCCTTCGCCCGCGCCCGCGCTGTCGAGCACGACCGCTACGTGGTGGTGGCCGGCACCGTCGGGATCAGCGCGGTGATCGCGCCCGATGGCCACGAGCTGGGCCGGACCCAGTTCTTCACGCCGGGCTACCTCGATATGGCCGTGCGGCTCAAGACCAGCCAGACGCCGGCCACCCGCTGGGGGCCGTGGGTGCAAGGGGTGCTGGTCGGAGCCGCCCTTGCCGTTGTCATGGCCGTCATACTGCACAATGGTTGGTTCATGCGTCCGTTCCGCCGCAGAAAGCGGCAACGGGACGCAGACAGCATGTCCGGGGGCGGAGACGGCGGCGACAACCCGCCGGAGCAGGGCGAATCATCCTCAGCTCTGGCCGGACAGCACGACAAAGGAGAGTCATGACCGACCGGGGCAACACGGGCGCCGAGCTGCCCAGCCAGCGCACCCTGGTGATCATCCCCACATTCAACGAGCTGGAGAACCTGCCGCTGATCGTCGGCCGGGTGCACAAGGCCTGCCCGGACGTCCACGTGCTGATCGTCGACGACGGCAGCCCCGACGGCACCGGCGAGCTCGCCGACGACCTGTCGCTGGCCGACCCGGACCGTGTCCACGTCATGCATCGCACCGCCAAGGACGGCCTCGGTGCGGCCTACCTCGAGGGGTTCGCCTGGGGATTGGGCCGGCAGTACAACGTGCTGGTCGAGATGGATGCCGACGGCAGCCACGCCCCGGAGCAGTTGTATCGGCTCCTGGACGCGATCGACAACGGCGCGGATCTGGCGATCGGATCGCGCTATGTGCCCGGCGGCACGGTGCGCAACTGGCCGCACCGGCGGCTGGTGCTGTCCAAGACCGCCAACACCTATTCGCGGGTCCTGCTCGGCGTCGACATCCACGACATCACCGCCGGCTACCGCGCCTACCGGCGCGAGGTGCTGGAGAAGATCGACCTGTCGGCCGTCGATTCCAAGGGGTACTGCTTCCAGATCGACCTGACCTGGCGCACGATCAACAGCGGTTTCACTGTCAAAGAGGTGCCGATCACGTTCCGCGAGCGCGAACTCGGGGTGTCGAAGATGAGCGGCTCGAATATCCGCGAAGCAATGGTGAAGGTCGCCCAGTGGGGCATCAGCGGGCGCATGGACCGCGCCCGCGGCGTCGTCCGCTAGATCAGCTGCCGCGACGCTTGGACTTGATCAGGTCCAGACGCTCCTTGAGAAGCTCTTCGAGCTCCTCGACCGAACGCCGTTCCAGCAGCATGTCCCAGTGGGTCCGCGGCGGCTTGACCTTCTTGGGCTCGGGCAGGTCACCGTCGATGAGGGTGCCGTCCAGGCCGTTCTTGCAGGGCCAGGTGCCGGGGATCTCGGCGTCGTCGGCGAACGGAACCTCGAATTCCTCGCCGTTCTCGGTGCGGTAGCGCGCGATCTGACGCGGCGCCAAGTCGTGGTTGCGGTCGGTCTCGTAGCTCACGGCTCCGAGCCGGCTGCCTCTCAAGACACGATCAGCCATCGTCAACTCTCCCTCAGGGTCTATCTAGGGCCGGGGCCCCTCTACGAAGTCGCAGATAGTGAACGCAAGACCACACACTGCGGTTCCCGACTCGACCCACCATGATACCGGGATCGCTCCGCCGATCCGTCTACAGTCACAAGGCGTGACGCGTCGTACCCGCTCCCAGCCGTGCCGGTGGTGTGGCCGCGAGGTGGCTGACGTCGGGATGGGGCGCCGCAGGCAGTACTGCAGGCAGTCCTGCCGTCAGCGTGCCTACGAACAGCGGGCCCTGGTCAAGGGCAGCGCGATCCCGGAGGATGCCGTCGTGCTCTCCGCTGACGAGGCCGCTGAGCTGTCCGATCGGGTCTACCAGGTGCGCTGCGCCGCCGAGGATGTCGCAACCGCGGTCGACGAGGGCGCGGCGGCCCACGAGCTCCGGGAACTGTGCGACGCGCTGGTCCAGGCCGCCAAGGCCGCCGACGGGTGGCGCTGATGAAGGCATCGGTCGTCATCGGCCCCGGCACAGCCGAAGTCGTCGACGTCCCGCGCCCCGACGTCGGGCCGGCCGACGTGCTGGTCAGGATGCGGGCCTGCGGTGTCTGCGGATCCGACGGCTTCTACATCACCATCGGCGGTGTGCCGCCCCGGCAGGGGCGCATGCCGCTGGGCCACGAACCGGCCGGCGAGATCGTCGAAGTCGGAGCCGACGTCACCGGTCTGGCGGTCGGCGATCACGTCGTCGTCAATCCGATGGCCCAGGCCTCCAACATCATCGGCAACGGCGGTGACAGCGGCGCGCTCGCCGACTACCTGCTGATCGAGAACGCCGTCCGCGGCGTCAGCGTGGAGGTCATTCCGGACCACATCCCGTGGGAAGTCGCCGCACTCAACGAACCGATGGCCGTCGCCCGCCACGCCGCCAACCGGTGCAAACCCAGGCCGGGGGACAAAGTCGTCATCTTCGGTGCCGGGCCCATCGGCCTCGGTGCGGTCCTGGCCTTCAAGGCGCTCGGTACGAGCCACATCGTGGTCGCCGACCTCATCGCGGCGCGCCTGGACAAAGCGCTGCAGATCGGTGCCGACGCCGTCATCAACTCCGCCGACGACGACGTGATCGCCAAGCTCGTCGAATTGCACGGCGCCGGCGACGCCATGTTCGCAGGCAAGGCCGGAACCCACATCTACCTCGACGCGGCCGGAGTGCCCGCGGTGATCAACACCGCGCTGGCCGCCGCCCAGCGCGGCGCCACCATCGGTGTCGTCGCCGTGCACAAGGAGCCGGTCCCCATCGAATTCATCAATGTGATGAGCAACGAGATCACGATCCTCGGATCCATCGGATATCCCGACGAAATATTCGAGGTGACAAGGGATCTCGTCGAAAACTGGGCGACGTATCGGCTGATAGTCAGCCACACGGTACCGTTCGGCAACGTCGACGAGGCGCTGCGGCTGGCGTCCACGCCCGGCGCCGCCGACAAGGTCGTCGTCATCTTTCCCGATGACGCCTGACGGGGCACACAGGGTTTTCGCAGCTAAGATCGGAACGTGCTCCCGGAGTCACCTCCACAGGTGCCCGCCGAATCGGGCGTTTATCGCTTCGACGACTTCGTGCTGGACACCCCCAATTACGAACTGCGTTCCGGGGACACGGTCGTGCGGGTCGAACCGCAGGTCTTCGATGTGCTGGCGCATCTGGTCGCCAATCACCAGCGGGTGGTCACCAAAGAGGAGCTGTTCGACTCGGTGTGGGGCGGCAAGTTCGTCGGTGAGGCGGCGCTGACCAGCCGGATCAAGGCTGCTCGCCGTGCACTGGGGGACGACGGGGAGTCCCAGACCTATATCCGGACCGTGCGTGGCCGCGGCTACCGATTTGTCGGGACGCTGGCGTCGTCGGCAGATCCGGTGGTCGCCGCGGCGCCACCCCAGCACATCTCGTTCTGCCGGGCCGCTGACGGTGTGCGGCTGGCGTATGCGACCGCAGGCGACGGGCCGCCGTTGGTGCGGGCCGCGAACTGGATGACACATCTGGCCTACGACATCGAAAGCCCGGTGTGGCGGCACTGGGTCAGCGACCTGTCCGAAGGGCACACGTTCATCCGCTACGACGAACGCGGGTGCGGACTCTCGGACTGGGAGGTAGGCGAGTTCACCTTCTCCGATTGGGTGGCCGATTTGGAGTCCGTGGTGGATGCCATTGGACTGCAACGCTTTCCGCTACTCGGGGTGTCACAGGGCGGTGCGGTGGCGATCGAGTACGCCGCGCGGCATCCGGAAAGGGTGAGCCACCTGGTGTTGTGCAGTGCGTATGCGCGCGGGCGCGGCGTGCGAGCGGTCAGCCAGGAGGAACAACGCGCCGCGGCACTGGACCTGGACCTGGCCCGGGTCGGCTGGGGCAAGGACGACCCGGCATTTCGCCAGGTGTTCGCCGCGCAGTTCCTGCCGGACGGGAGCCGCTCGGACTGGGCCGATTTCGACCAGCTGCAGCGGCGCACCACCTCGCCGGAGAACGCCGTGCGATTCCTCACCGAGTTCGCGGCGATCGATGTCCGCGACGCCGCCAAGCAGGTGCAATGCCCGACGCTGATCATGCATTCACGCAACGACCATCGGGTGCCGATGCAGTTCGGTGAGGAACTCGCCGAATTGATCAGCGGATCCCGGCTGGTGGCACTCGCCAGCAACAACCACTTGCTGACCGGGGTCGAGCCGGCCTGGCAGGTGTTCTGCGACGAAGTTCGCCGGTTCCTGGCGATCTCCCCCTAATCTCCACACATTCTCCAAGTACCGGACCTGCCGTTACCCGAAGCTGGTGGCATGAGAAAACACCTACGCACCCTGTTGGCCGGCGTGATCGCGACGGTCGCCCTGGGCACCGTCACTGCCTGCTCGGGCGGATCCAACACCACCGCGAATTCCCCGACACCGTCGCCGAGCGCCGCGGTCGTCAAGGATTTCCCGCAGTCGGCGCACTACATCGCCGACATGCCGATGTCCGACGGCAAGACGATGACCATCGGCGTGGCGGTCGAGGGCGACAAGATCGCCGCCTACGCCTGTGACGGCAGCACCGACGAAGCGTGGTTCTTCGGCACCCAGAAGGACGGCGCGCTCGACATCACGTCGAAATACCAGGACACGCTTAAGGCGTCGTTCAACGGCACCGATGTCGTCGGGCAGCTGACCATGAACGACGTCGACTACACGTTCACTGCCGCGTCGGTGGCTCTGCCGTCGGCCATGTACACCGCGGCGGCCAATGGTGTGCGCGCGTCCTGGGTGGTTAGGCCCGACAACACCATCACCGGTGTGCAGTTCCGTTCGACCGACGAGGACGACACCTCGGACCTCGTGCAGGCCAACGAGCAGAAGTTCCGTGACCAGGTGCGCCAGCGCCGTCTGGCCAGACTGCTGCAGCCCGCCCCGCCGCTGGAGTTGGGCACCTGGCGCTCGACCGTCAACGGCGTTCCGGTGACGGCGATCCGGGTCGACGGCGACACGCGGCTGAGCTGATCCCGCTCCGAATGAGCCCGCCCGGGACACCCGTCCCGGGCGGGCTTCTTTTCGTCACCGCGAATCAAACCCTTAACCCCGTGGCGGCCGATTCCTAGGGTGGTGGACGCGACGACTTTGCGATGTCGCACGCCTACAGCCACCTACGCGCCACCTCAGGGAGACCCACACCGTGACGATGCCAGCCGCGCCGGTCCTGCCGGCGGGACCCCACGCGCTGGCTCAACGCCGGCACCGGAAGTGGACTCTTCTGCGGTGGGTCACTCCGGTTGTCCTGCTGGCGTTGTGGCAGCTGGGCAGCGCCCTGGGGATCATCTCCCAAGAAGTCCTGCCCGCTCCTTCGCTGATCGCCGAGGCCGGGCTCGAGCTCATCCGCGACGGCCAGCTCGCCGACGCGCTACAGGTATCCGGGCTGCGGGTGATCCAGGGGCTCGTGCTGGGTGCAGTGATCGGGATCGGGCTGGGGACCGCGGTCGGTCTGTCGCGCTGGACCGAGGCGACGGTCGACCCGCCGATGCAGATGTTGCGGGCACTGCCGCATCTGGGCTTGATTCCGCTGTTCATCCTCTGGTTCGGGATCGGCGAGCTGCCCAAGGTGCTGTTGGTCGCGCTCGGCGTCAGCTTCCCGCTCTACCTCAACACGTTCTCGGCGATCCGGCAGGTCGATCCGAAGTTGTTCGAAACCGCTGACGTGCTTGGGTTTTCATTTCGGCAGCGGTTCAGCCACATCATCTTTCCCAGCGCAGCCCCGCAGGTGCTGGTGGGGCTACGCCAATCGCTGGCGATCGCCTGGCTGACATTGATTGTCGCCGAACAGATCAACGCCGACAAAGGCATCGGCTACCTGATCAACAACGCGCGTGACTTCCTGCGCATCGACATCATCATCTTCGGCCTGATCGTCTATGCGCTGCTGGGCATCACGACCGACGCCATCGTCCGCTCGCTTGAGCGCCGAGCCCTGAGGTATCGGTCATGACCGTGACACACGAACACAAGACCGGGTTGGCCGCCGAACTTCGCGACATCGACAAGTGGTACGGCGAGCACCGCGTTCTGGAGGATGTCTCGCTGACCGTCGGCGCCGGCGAGATCGTCGCGCTCGTGGGGCGCAGCGGCTCCGGCAAGTCCACCATCCTGCGAGTCCTGGCGAATCTGTCCGACGATCACACCGGCGATCGGGTGGTCGCGGGCGCGCCGGCACTGGCCTTTCAGGAGCCGCGGTTGTTCCCGTGGCGCACGGTTCGGACGAATGTTGCGTACGGACTGACCCGATTTCGGCTGCCCCGCGACGAGGTGGCGGCGCGGGCCGGGCAGGCGCTGGCCGATGTCGGCCTGGCCGACCGGGCCGGCGCGTGGCCGTTGACGCTGTCGGGCGGCCAGGCTCAGCGGGTATCACTGGCCCGCGCGCTGGTGGCCGAGCCGCAGCTGCTTCTGCTCGACGAGCCCTTCGGTGCGCTGGACGCGCTCACCCGGCTGTCCATGCACGCGCTGCTGCTGGAGCTGTGGCGCCGGCACCAGTTCGGCGTGCTGCTGGTCACCCACGACGTGAATGAGGCTGTGGCACTAGCAGATCGAGTGCTCGTCCTGGATTCCGGCCGGGTCGTGCATCAGACCGCGATTGCTGATCCACGGTTGCCGACGGGAACCCCGTCGGCAACCAACGAGAGTCACCGAGTCGAGTTGCTCGAGCAGCTCGGCGTTCAGATCTGACAGGAGCAAGCGTGTATCCCAGAGTGTTTCGCCATGTGATGGTCTTGTTGGCCGCTTTCGGCCTGCTGACGGGTTGCGTATCGCGCCAGGAGAACCCCGGCGCGTCGCAGGCGCCGCCGACGGTCGCGCTGAGCGAGCTGTCGGATCTGACCTTGCAGGTGGGCGATCAGAAGGGTGGTACCGAATCACTGCTTCGCGCCGCCGGTGCGCTGGACAAGCTGCCGTACAAGATCGCCTTCTCCACCTTCACGTCCGGGCCGCCGCAGATCGAGGCCGCTACCGCGGGCAAGGTCGACTTCGCCATCACCGGCAACACCCCGCCGATCTTCGGCGCGGCCTCCGGTGCGAAGGTGAAGGTGGTCTCGGCCTACAACGGCGGCGGGATCGGCGACCAGATCCTGGTTCCCGCGGACTCGCCGATCACTTCGGTGGACCAGTTGCGGGGCAAGAGCATCGCGGTCGGCAAGGGCAGCTCCGCGCACGGTAACGTGCTCGGACAGCTGGCCAAGGCGGGGCTGACGCCCGCCGACGTCGATCTGGTGTTCCTCCAGCCGGCCGACGCGCTGTCGGCGTTTCGGGCCGGTCAGGTCGATGCGTGGGCCATCTGGGATCCGTTCACCGCGCAGGCCGAGCAGCAGCTGAACGTACGGTCGATCGCCCAGGCCAAGGGCGTCACGAACGGCTACTGGTTCGGGGTTGCCGCCGATGCCGCACTGGCGGATCCGAAGCGCAACACCGCGCTGGCCGACCTGCTCGTGCGGTTTGCCAAAGCCGCCAAGTGGGCTCAGGATCACCCGCAGGAGTGGGCCGAAAAGTATGCTGCCGCTGTGGGATTGGATCCCAAGGCCGCCGAGGTGGCGCAGAGTCGGAGCCTGCGGCTGCCGACGGCGCTGAGCGACGAGGTGGTTGCAAGCGAGCAGAAGATCGCGGATCTGTTCGCCAAATCGGGGCAGATCCAGTCTGCCCCTGATTTTTCCAAGTGGGTCGACCGCCGCTACGCGAGCGAGCTGGAGCCCGTTCTGATCAGCTCCAACTAGAGGAGAATCGTTTTGTCTGCCAAGTTCTTCTGGTTCCTGCCCACCAACGGTGACAGCCGGTCGATCGTGGGGGCGTCGCACGCGTCGGCGCACCACACGATTCCCGACGGGTACCGCGCGCCGACCCGGCGGTACCTGGCCGAGGTGGCCAGGGCGGCCGACCGGCTCGGCTTCGAGGGAGTGCTGACGCCGACCGGAACGTGGTGCGAGGACGCGTGGTTGACGGCGTCGTCGCTGCTGGCCGAGACGGAGCGACTGAAGTTCCTGGTGGCGTTCCGGCCCGGGCTGGTGCCGCCCACCCTTGCCGCGCAGCAGGCGGCGACGCTGCAGCGGTTCTCCGACGGTCGGCTGCTACTCAATGTGGTCAGTGGCGGGGACGATGTCGAGCAGCAGCGGTTCGGCGACTGGCTCGGCCACGACGAGCGTTACGCGCGCACCGGGGAATTCCTGCAGATCGTCAAATCGGTCTGGAGTCAGGAGTCCTACGACTTCGATGGTGAGTACTACAAGGTCCGCGACGGTCGCGTGTCGCAGCCGCCGAACCCGTTGCCGGAGTTGTACTTCGGCGGTTCATCCGCGGCGGCGCTGCCCATTGCCGCCGAGCACGTGAATGTCTATCTGACGTGGGGTGAGCCGCCGCAGGCCGCGGCGGCCAAGATCAACGAGGTGCGCACGCTGGCGCACGCGCGCGGTCGCGATCTTCGCTTCGGCATCCGGCTGCACACGATCACCCGCGACACGTCGGAGGCCGCGTGGACGGTCGCGCAGGAATTGGTGGATGAGCTAACGCCGGATCAGATCGCACAGGCCACCACGCTGCATGCCAGTTCGGAGTCCGAGGGGCAGCGCCGGATGACCGCCCTGCACGGCGGGCGCATCGACAATCTGGAGATCTACCCGAACCTGTGGGCCGGCGTCGGCCTGGTCCGCGGCGGAGCCGGAACCGCGCTGGTCGGCAGCCACGAAGAGGTCGCCAACCTGATCTGGGAGTACCACACGGTCGGGTTCGACGAGTTCATCCTGTCCGGCTATCCGCATCTCGAGGAGGCCTACTGGTTCGCCGAGGGCGTCTTCCCGCTGCTGCGTGCCAAGGGCGTGCTCGCCGCCTGAACGCGGGCGCTGAGGCCGAGACCTCACCATCCGCTACTATCTGCGTATGAATGCAGATAAGCAGCTGGCTGACGACCACGCGCATCTGGTGGTCGAGGTCTTCCGCATGCTGGCCGATGCCACCCGTGTGCAGCTGCTGTGGGCACTGATCGACGGCGAGCTCAGTGTCAACGACCTCGCCGAATGCGTCGCCAAGCCGGCGCCGTCGGTATCCCAGCATCTGGCCAAACTTCGTATGGCACGACTGGTCCGCACCCGCCGCGAGGGCACCCAGGTGTTCTATCGACTGGAAAATGACCACGTCCGTCAGCTCGTCACCGACGCGGTCTACAACGCCGAACACGCGGCAGGCGGGACACCCGCGCACCACCGTGGCGTTCGCGAATTGCCGGGCCGGGGGAGCGCCTGATGGGCCGCAGCCACGACCACGATCATCCGAAGGGGTTGCGCGGGGCCATCACAGAAATCTTCGCCCCGCACTCACATGACGCGGCCGACAGTCTCGACAACGCGCTGGAGTCCAGTGCTGCCGGCATTCGCGCAGTCAAGATCAGTCTCCTGGTGCTGGGTGCGACGGCGCTCGCGCAGATCGTCGTGGTCCTCGCCTCGGGGTCGATCGCCTTGGCCGCCGACACCATTCACAATTTCTCCGACGCCCTGACTGCGATACCGCTGTGGATCGCGTTTGCGGTCAGCACCAAGGCCGCAACCCGTCGCTACACCTATGGCTTCGGACGCGTCGAGGATCTGGCCGGCATGTTCGTCGTCGCGATGATCACTGTGTCGGCGATCGTCGCGGGGTACGAAGCCATCGGGCGGCTGATCAATCCGCGACCGATCGAACATCTCGGCTGGGTGGCGCTGGCCGGATTGTTGGGCTTCGTCGGCAACGAATGGGTTGCGCTGTACCGTATTCGGGTCGGACGCCGAATCGGGTCGGCCGCGTTGGTCGCCGACGGGTTGCACGCCCGCACCGACGGCTTCACGTCCTTGGCGGTGGTGATCGGCGCGGGCGGTGTCGCCCTCGGCTTCCCGCTGGCCGACCCGATCGTCGGGCTGGTGATCACCGTGGCCATTCTGGCGGTACTGCGCACCGCGGTCCGGGATGTGTTCCGCCGCTTGATGGATGGCGTAGACCCCACGTTCATCGATACCGCAGAGATCACCCTGGCCGCTCGGCCCGGAGTGCGGTCGGTGCGCAGCGTGCGGATGCGCTGGATCGGTCACCGGCTGCACGCCGATGCCGAACTCGACATCGATCCTGATCTCACGCTGGCCGAAGCGCACCGCATCGCCCACGGCGCCGAACATGCGCTCAGTCACGCGATCCCGAAACTGGATAACGCTGTCGTGCACGCCTATCCGGCGCATACGCACTAACAAACGTACTGAATGCCGATTCCCGGTGGCGGCGTCACCTGGCGCGCGCAGGCGTAGGCGTCGACTCCGTCTGCGGACAGTCGCACCGCCGACTGCTTGGCGTAGTTGACGCAGACCAACGCATCGGCATCGGTCCGGCACCGGTAGTCGGCGAACGACAGCGAAGTGTCATAGGGCAATTCGCGGCCCTGCCCATACGTGAACCGGCCGGGATCGCCGTGCGCCGAACCGACCTGGACTCCTGCGCCGTCGAAATCGACCCAGCCGCCCTTCCACTGTCCGTAGACATCGGGCGGGCGTGGCGGCGGATCGGTGAGCTCCACCAGGCAGGCCAACCCCGGCGAGCCATGGTTGGCATCGGTCATGCAGGTTGTGCCGGCCGGTGTCGTGAAGGCGATGTCGTCGCCGAGTTCGGTGGTGACCGAGCCGCGCAACGCGATGTGGTACTGGGCGGCGTCGATCGGCGGTCCGGCCTCGATCCACTTGATGGCCTCGGCGATCGGCGCGCCGGCCGCGGGCGCCGGTATCGCCGACGTGGTCGGCGTGGTGGAGGGTGACGCCGACGATGACGTGGCAGAGCGTGACGGTGTGATCGGAGTCAGTTGGGTCTGCTTCGCCTGGCCGCCTGTCGACCCGGAACATCCCGCGACCAGCAGCGACGCGGTGAGCAACACGGCGATTCGCATCCCGACAGGCTAGCGGCCTTGTCCCGTCCGGGTTGTCAGGCGCGTCGGGGAGCCAGATGTTCGCTACCGTCGTGTGATGCACGAACACACCGTCCGCGCCACCACGGGCAGCGGCGTCGTAGAGGGGTTCACCCGCAACGGAGTGAATCGGTGGCGTTCGATTCCCTATGCCCGCCCGCCGGTCGGGGCCTTGCGATTCCGCGCGCCGCAACCGCCGCAGCCGTGGCGCGGTGTGCGGTACTGCCATGGTTTCGCCAACTGTGCCCCCCAGCAGCGGCGCTACACGATGTTGGGGGTGGGCAAGTATCAGCCGATGGGCGAGGACTGCCTGACGCTCAACGTGGTGACTCCGCAATGGGCCGGCGCTGAACCCGATCACGAACCGCTGCCGGTGATGTTCTTCATCCACGGCGGTGGCTATCTGATGGGCAGCTCGGCGACCCCGATCTACGACGGCGCCGCGCTGGCCCGCCGGGGCTGCGTGTATGTGTCGGTGAATTACCGGCTCGGTGCGCTGGGCTCCGTGGACCTGTCCTCGCTGTCCACGCCCGACATCCCGATCGACAGCAACCTGTTCCTGCGCGATCTCGTGATGGCCTTGCGGTGGGTGCGCGACAACATCGGCGCGTTCGGTGGCGATCCTGCCAACGTGACGATCTTCGGCGAGAGCGCCGGCGCCCACGCCGTTGCGACCCTGCTGGCCGTTCCGGACGCCGAAGGCCTTTTCGCCCAAGCCATTTCCGAAAGTCCTGCCTCCGGCCTGGTGAGCGGCCCGGAGACCGCCGCCAAGATCGCCGGCAAGTTCGCCGCTCTACTCGGGGCCGGTGCCGACGACGGTGCCGAGACGGTGATGCGGGCCCGGCCCAGGGACCTGGTCGACGCACTCGATACCCTCCTAATTCGCAGCCTGGACGATATGGATGGCGCCTTCTCGATGGGCCCGACCTTCGGTGATGAGGTCCTGCCCGACGACCCGGTCGCGGCGATGCGCCGAGGCATCGCGCACAAGGTGCCGCTGATCGTCGGCACCAACGCCGATGAGGGAAAGCTGTTCACCCGATTCCTGAAGTTGCTGCCGACCACCGAATCCGCGATCGAACGACTGCTGTCGGCGGCCGATCCGCAAGCGCGAGAACGGATCACCGCCGCCTATCCGGGCTATCCGCGCCGGGCGGCCTGCGTCGCGCTCGGCGGCGACTTCGCCTTCGGGACGGCCGCCTGGCAGATCGCCGAGGCACACAGTGCGCACGCACCGACCTACATGTACCGTTACGACTACGCCCCGCGGACCTTGCACTGGTCGGGTCTCGGGGCCACCCACGCGACTGAGCTGCTGGCCGTCTTCGACATCTACCGCACCCGATTCGGGTCGGCGCTCACCGCCGCCATGGACCGCCGCTCGGCGCTCACGGTCAGCCGCGACCTGCAGGCCAGGTGGCGCGGCTTCAGCCGCACGGGCGTGCCGGGCGACGACTGGCCGCGCTACACCGATCCGGAGCGCCCGGTGCTGGTGTTCGATCGGCGCACCCGGGTCGAGTACGACCCCCACGCTCATCGCCGCACGGCGTGGGAAGGGTTCTCGCTCGCGAGCCGCTAGCCTGACCAGGCGTGAGTTGACACCCGTCAAGAAATGCCGGGAAAACCCCTCGTCGGGCCGCTGATCTGTCCTAGGTTGGTCGCGTGCAGACCAATGACATCGTCATCGAACGGCCCAGTGACCTGACCGCGCAGTGGCTCGCCGCCGCCATCGGGGCTCCGGTGACCGGATTCACCATCGACCGCATCGGTACCGGCCAGATGAGCGAGTGCTATCGGGTCGGACTGAGCTACGACGACAGCGCCGACGGCCCGGCCTCGGTGATTCTCAAGGTCGCCGCCACCGATCCGACGAGCAGGCAGACCGGCCTCGCACTGGGGCTCTACGAGCGTGAGGTGAAGTTCTACTCCGAGATTGCACCGCGCCTCGGCGGCCCGGTCGCCGAGTGCTATCACAGCGCATACGACCCCGAGACGGGCATCTTCTCGCTCCTGCTCGACGACGCCGCTCCCGCCGAGGTCGGTAACGAAATCCAGGGCGCCACAGTCGCAGACGCCGTGCTGGCATTGACCGAGCTGGGCCGTCTGCACGCGCCCGTGATCGGCAGCGATCACGTGGCGCACGCCGACTGGCTCACCCGTGCGGCGCCGCTCAACCAGGCCTTGGTCGCTTCGCTGTGGGCCGGGTTCGCCGACCGCTACGCCGATGCGATCACCCCGGATCAGCGGCTGGTGTGCGAGCGGCTGGTGGAGAGCTTCGATGCCTATCTGGCCGAAGAATCCGTGTCCGACCGGATCAAGGGTCTGGTGCACGGCGACTATCGGTTGGACAACCTGCTGTTCGGCCGGCCCGGGTCGCGGCGTCACCTCACCGTCGTGGACTGGCAGACCGTCACCTGGGGGCCGGCCATGACCGACGTCGCCTACTTCATCGGATGTGCGGTCGCCGTCGAGGACCGCCGCGCCCACTATGACGAGCTGCTGCGTGCGTATCACCAAGGGCTGGGCCCTGATTCGTCGCTCACGCTCGATGACGTGCGCGACGGGGTACGCCGCCAGAGTTTTGCCGGCGTGATGATGGCCGTGGTGTCGTCGATGCTCGTCGAGCGCACCGATCGCGGGGACGAGATGTTCTTGACCATGCTCGACCGGCACACGAGTCACGTGCTCGACACCGGGGCCCTCGACATCCTGCCTGCACCCGAGGCGCCGCAGGCCTTGATGCCCGACCCCGCGGATGAGGGCGCCCACCCGCCGGGCGACGAGCCGCTCTGGAACGAAAGCTGGTACTGGGATTTCGCCGATCCGGCGCAGGGCGTCGGCGGCTGGATCCGGCTCGGCCTGGTGCCCAATCAGAACGTGGCGTGGATCAATGCGCTGGTGTGCGGGCCCGATGTGCCGACCGTCGCGCTGGTGAACTTCGAGGCTCCGCTGCCCGCCGACCCGGCACTGGCCCAAGCCGACGGTGCCGAACTGCGCCACGGCGCGATCACGCCGCTTGCGACCTACCGCGTCGAAGTCGGCGGCACCGCAGCAGAATACGACGATCCATCAGCTCTGCTGCGTGACGAGCCCGGCCGGCCGGTCGAGCTGGCGATGGACCTGACCTGGACGTCGGTGGGCATCCCGTATGCGTACCGCATCACCACGCGCTACGAAATCCCTTGCACGATAACCGGGACCGTCACGATCGACGGCCGCGTCCACGAGTTCGAGGCGGTCCCGGGGCAGCGCGACCACTCCTACGGTGTACGTGACTGGTGGAGTATGGACTGGGTCTGGAGTGCGCTGCACCTCGAGGACGGCACGCATCTGCACGGTGTCGACATCCGTATTCCGGGCATCTCGCCGGTCAGCGTCGGCTACCTCCAGCGCCCCGGCGCCCCGGTCACCGAGGCGACCAGCGTCACCGCAGATGCGACGTTCGCCGACAACGGATTACCCCTGACCACGACCATCGTCTATGAGCCGGGACCGGTGCGGGCGACGGTCGACGTCCGCGGTCACGCACCGGTCCGGCTGGTCGGCCCCGACGGCCAGATCAGCCAGTTTCCACGGTCCTGGGTCACGGTCGAGACCGCGGACGGCAGAAGCGGTGTCGGCTGGGTGGAGTGGAACCGCAACCTCTGATTCGGAGATAACGGAAATATCAGCCTGCTCTCAGACGCTCGATTTACGCTGCCGTCACCAGCCGATGTGGGGGTGACACCGTGGCGGACAACCTCGAGCCTGGTTCCTGTTCGGAAACCTCTACGGCGCCTTGGTATTTGTCGTCTTGTTCGTCATCGGCGCCGTGACCGAGACCGTACGGCAACGGCGCGCCAAGGCCCAGCTGGCCCAAGCCGACGTTGCGATAGGGAACTACATCTCGCGATTGCGCGACGCCGCACAGGATTCGGGCGTGGACCTGAATGCGACGCCGCGGGAAGGCGTCTAAAGTCCCGCCGCGTTGTCGTCGAGCTCGTCTCGGCGCAGCGCCATCGGGGTCGTCGCCGGAAGATCGCCTCCGGCGATGACCTGCCGGGTGATCGGCGTGAGTGCCTGGAACAACCGCTCCACCGCCGCATCGTCGAGGGCACTCAACGCACCTAGTGCAAGAGCGTCGGTCCGCAATTCGACGTGTTCCTTCAGTGCACGCCCGGCGTCGGTGAGAGTGCATGTGGGCGTCACTAATCCACGCTCCCCGAGCGAGCGAACGCACGCGTCCCACTCCTCGTCGGAATAGTCCCGGCTGCGTTTGATGAAATCGGCCGGCACCGCCCCGGCGGCGACGTGGAAGACGTTGGACTCGCGGCCACTGATGCCCTCGCTCACCAGGGTCGCCACATGGCCGTCCCCGCGATGCTCGCGCAGCAGGGTCGCCGCGTGCCACAAGCTTGCCAGCGGAGTGTCGGGCCACTCCAGCGCCAGGTTGGCCGCGAACAGCGGCCGGCCGGCCGGTGGTGTGTTGCGGGCCGCCACGCCGGCCAGTTCGGCGGCCGCCGCCAGCCCCGGTGTCTCGTCGCTCAGGCCATAGCCGCGCAGCGCCGCGACCGCGGTGTCCGACCGCACTGCCACCATGTCGGTCGGCGTAGCGATATCCCAGATCGCGGGCACCGCTTTGCGCACCCGCTCGGCCGAGAAGTTGTAGAAGACCGCCGCCACCACCTCGGCAGGCGCCCGGCCCAGCGGTGCGGACCGGGCGGCGAAGTAGCCGCGCCAGAAGCTGGTGAACCCCATGGCTTCCAACGCGGTTCGCACGCCCGGAGCGAAATAGGTGATGCCGTGAACCGGTTCGTAGCGGTCGAAGAAGCGGCGCGCCAACTCAGGTGATCTGCTCACCCCGGTAGTCAACCACCACAGCTGAACCCCTTAGTGCACGCCCGCTTGGTATCTTGCACGCGGACGTGCGGAAACCCGCGCCGCCAGGCGAATTCTGGGAGGTCATGATGCGACGGATGATGGTGTTCCCTCGGCTCGGCGCCGCGCTCGCAGCCGTTGGCCTTGCCAGTGCGGCGCTGGCCGGCTGCTCGTTCAACGTGAGCACCGGTGTCTCGGTGTCGAAGACGGATCTCGAGAAGGACATCTCCCAGCGCCTGGAGAAGGAGGGTCAAAGGCCGCAGACGGTGACCTGTAAGGACGATCTGAAGGGCGAGGTCGGCAAGACCACGCGCTGCGAGGTGGTGCTGAGCAGCGACAACAGCTTTGAACCCGTTGTCACCGTCACCAAGGTCGAGGGCACGACGGTCAGCTACGACATGGAACCGGCGCTGTCCAAGACGCAGCTGGAGAAGGGTGTGTCCACCCTCCTGTCCAATGCCTCCAGCGTCACGGTCGACTCGGTGACGTGCGACGGTGGCTTGGAAGGAAAGCAGGGCACCGAGACTCATTGCGACGTCACGGCCGACGGCGTCACCTCGAAGCGCACCGTCGTCGTCACGCGGGTCGAGGGCCTGATGATGTACTTCAACGTCCTGCCGGTGCTCGAGAAAGCGCAGGTCGAGAGCTCCCTGCTGGATCAGCTCGCCACCCAGTTGGGGAGCCGGCCGGATTCCGCCGACTGCACGGACAACCTGGAGGGCAAGGTCGGAAACTCCATCACCTGCACCGTGGTGGCCGGCTCGGAGACCCAGGATTTCACCTTGACCGTCACCGCCGTCAAAGGTGACCGGATCGACTTCAACTACAAGCCCGCGGCCTGATTCAGCTCGGCCGAGGGGAGAGGTCCTCGGCGAGCGCGGCGGCCGATTCGTCGATGATGGCGCGCATGGCGCGTTCGGCGGCCACTTCATCGCGCAGCCGAACCGCCCGCGCCACCTCGTCGTGCAGTTCGATCGCCGCCGGGTTGGGCCGGGTGGGCATCATGCCGTGATGAGTTCGCCCGGCGAGCACCTCGGCGACAACGTCGTCGAGCGCGCGGAACATCTCGTTACCGCTGGCCTCCAGCAGGGTGCGGTGAAAGATCTTGTCCGCCAGCAGATATGCTTCTAAGTCGCCGGAGCGGCCATGGACCACCATATCCGAGACGGCGGCGGCCATGATGCGGCAGTGATGCGGGTCGGCGCGCCGTGCGGCCAGTGCGGCTGCCGCCGGTTCGAAGCCACGTCGTAACTCCGACAACGACATCAGTTGCGCGGCGCGGTCACCGGCGTCCAGTCGCCAACGAATCACCCTGGGGTCGAACACATTCCACTTGGTGGACGGCTGGATCGTGATACCCACCCGACGCCGGGGCGCGACCATCCGCATGGACTCCAGCACCCGGATGGCTTCCCGGGCCACCGAACGGGACACGCCGTGCTCGGTGCTGACGCCGTCGAGGGTCAGCACCTGGCCAGGTTGGTAGCGCCCCGAGACGATGCCTTCACCCAGCGCGGTGAGCACATTGCTGTGCAACTCGCTCACCATCGGCTCGGACGTCACGGATACATCTTGTCATACGCAACGCAAATGACATTAAAAGCAGATTCAATACGCCAAAATCTTGCAAAGGTAAGACTATTAATGAATGCTGTGTGGCATGGCGCACAGCAGGGTAGACGCAGGCATGGAAGACGGGGCCTCACCCATCGTCGTCATGGGGGTGTCCGGCTCGGGAAAATCGACCGTCGGCGCGGCCCTGGCCCAGCGGCTGCGCGTGCCATTCGCCGACGCCGATGACTTCCACCCGCCTGCCAATATCGCCAAGATGACCGCGGGACACGCATTGGACGATGACGACCGCTATCCGTGGCTGGAGGCCATCGGCGAGTGGCTCGCCGGGCACAGTGCAGGCGGCGTGATGAGCTGCTCGGCACTCAAACGCAGGTACCGTGACCAACTCAGACGACACTGCGCCGACGTCACATTCGTTCACCTGAGTGGAACGCACGACGTCATCGCCCGCCGGCAGGCAAGCAGGCCCGGCCATTTCATGCCCGCGGCATTGCTCGCTTCGCAATTCGAAACCCTCGAACCCCTCGATGCCGACGAGCACGGCATCAGCATCGACGTCGATCAGAGCATCGACTCGATCGTCGACACCTACGTATCCCGCGTTGAAGGAGATGGACGCCGATGAATCTGCACGCCACCCTATTGGCCGAGGCGCCAAAGCTTGCGGCACCGGTAGCGCCGGGTTGGCAGCTCATCCTGGCGTTCCTCGCGGGCATCGGGGTGATCGTCGTCCTGATCACGCTCATTCACCTGCATCCGTTCCTGGCGTTGATCTTTGGCGCGCTGACGGTCGGCATCGTCGCCGGTGAGAACTTGGAGAAGGTGCTGAAATCGTTCTCCGACGGCTTCGGTTCCACCGCCGCCGGGGTCGGTATTCTGATCGCCCTCGGTGCGATGTTCGCCAAACTTCTCGCGGATTCCGGCGGCGCCGACGAGATCGTCGACACGATTGTCGGCCACGCGTCGCCGCGCGCCCTGCCGTGGGCGATGGCCTTGGTGGGCGCGATCATCGGCTTGCCGATGTTCTTCGAGATCGGCCTTGTCCTGCTGATGCCGGTCATCTACCTGGTCGCGCGGCGCTCCAACCTGTCGCTGATCACCGTCGGAATCCCTGCGCTGGCGGGGCTTTCGGCGATGCACGGTTTCGTCCCGCCGCACCCGGGGCCGTTGACCGCTATCAGTCTGCTGCACGCCGACCTGGGCCTGACACTGGCTCTGGGTGTCGCGGTGGCGATTCCGACGATCATCGTGGCTGGTCCGTTGTTCGGGAAGCTGGCCGGCCGCTGGGTCGTCGTGGCGGCGCCCGATACGTTCGGGTCGGGGTCGGCAGCGCTGGGGCCCGAAGGCGAGGTGATTCCCGACGAGAACACCGGTGTTCGCCGCCCGTCGTTCCCGGTGACGTTGTTCAGCGTGCTGCTGCCCGTGGTCCTGATGTTGGGCAAGGCCCTGGTGGACATCTTCATCGACGACGAGAACCAATGGTTCCGAGTCACTTTCGACGTCCTCGGCACGCCACTCGTGGCGTTGCTGATCGCCGTCATCGTCGGCATCTTCACCCTCGGCCGCGGGGCCGGGATGTCCAGGGCAGCCGTGATGAAATGCGTGGAGTCGGGTCTGCCCCCGGTGGCGGGCATCATCCTGATCGTCGCCGCGGGGGGCGGCTTCAAGCAGGTCCTGGTTGACAGCGGTATCGGCACCCTGCTGGCCGACTGGGCCAAGGGCGCCAACGTCTCGGTGATCGTGCTGGCCTGGGTGCTCGCCGTGCTGATCCGGCTGGCGACCGGCTCCGCGACGGTGGCCACCATCACCGCCTCGGCACTGGTGCTCGAGTTGGTGAGTGGCCTCGGCACGAGCCAGGTGTCACTGGTCGTGCTTGCCGTCGGGGCCGGCTCGCTGTTCTTCTCGCACGTGAACGACGCCGGATTCTGGTTGGTCAACCAGTACTTCCGGATCACGGTGGGTCAGACCATCAAGACCTGGTCACTGATGGAGACGATCTTGTCGGTGGCGGGTCTGGTCGTCGTCCTGCTGCTCAGTCTGGTGATTTGAGCGCAGTGCTCAGCCCTGGAGGACCTGCGTGCCACCGGCAAGTTCGTCGTGCTTGCCCTGCTTGGTCGGGCTGTTGTTGATCGTCACGCCGATGACGATCTCGGCGACGAACCCGAGCAGCGGGCCGACGAACGGGATGATCGACAGCAGCATGAACGAATTGCGGATGGCCGATTGCTGGGCGGTCGGCTTGGCCGCGCCGCCCGGTCCCTGGACGCGCAGCCCGAGGATCTTCTTGCCCGGTGTCCACCCCTGGCTGACTTCGAACCCGACGAAGTAGGCGAACGGGATGAGGGCCAGAACCACGCCGGCGATGAAGCTGTAGCTGTCACTGCCCCAGAACGGCAAGGACACCAGGAACACCACGATGCCGGTGATGATCCAGTCGATGACGCGGGCGCCGAGGCGAATCCACACCCCGCCCGGCTGGCCGGCACCCGGTACCGGCGGCGGGTAGCCGCCGCCGTAACCCGGTCCGCCGAACTGCTCGGGTGGCGGATAACCGGGCGCACCCTGCGCGGGCGGCGGCGGGTAACCGCCGGCCGGACCTGCGGGTGGCGGCGGGGGGTAGTTGGACGGCGGCGGCGGATAGCTGCCGGGCTGACCGGTCGGCGGCGGCGGGGGATATCCTCCGGTCGGCCCGTACGCGTTGGGGTCGTAGTCACCCGTGGTCATTGATCGCTCCCTCCGCTGAAGTAAGTCCGGCCCAATCTACCTTGGCGCGGTGACTCCGCAGAGGCTTGGCTTCGGCGCGATCCGAACGGCTCAGTGCCTGGCTAACTTCTTAGCTTGTTTCTTCGCTTGCTTGTTGGCCTTCTTCGCGCGGGCGCGGGTGGTGTCGACCACATCGCTGCTCTGATCCCTAGCGGCATCGGCAAATTCGGCTCCGCGCTCGCGGGCGATCTCGGCGAATTCGGCACCCCGTTTGAGGGCGGTCTCGAGAAGTGGGGCGGTACGCTCTCCGGCGGCCACCGCCAGTTCGCGGCCGCGCTCCGCGCCGACCTGCAGGCCACGGCCGACTTTCGGGCCCACCTTGTCCAGCAAGTCGCTGTCCAGCAGGCCCTGACTCGATCCGGGCAAACCGCCCGAGACGGCCTCGGTGACCTTGCGAGCGGCGCGACGCCCGCGCCAGCCCAGGGACGGCTTTCCAGCGGTGTCGGCGGAGGCGATGATCAGCCCGCCGACCAGGCTGAGGTCGGTGAGGAACGCGCGGCGCTTCTCGGCCTTGAGCTGTTGGTCGGGCTCGTCCCAGAACATGTGCGCCCCGAGGTTGGCCGGAATCACGGTGAACGCCAACGCCGCCGAGGCGAGCCGGGGCAGCCGTCCGGACGCCAGCAGCAACCCGCCGCCGATCTGGACGGCGGCGTTGATCTTCGCGAACGTCTCGGCGTCACTGGGCACACCCGAGCCGACCGGGTCGGGCAGTTTCTGCAGACCTTCGAGAGCGGGCCGGGCGGCTTCGGCGGCCGGCTTCGGGCTTCTCAGCGCCTCGAATCCCTGGCCGATGAACACCGCTGCCAACATGGGCCGGGCAACTCTGCGAATCAACATGGCGGCGGGGTTCCCTACGGACTATGAGGTCAAACCCTCGCCGTCAGCCGCCTCGGTGGCGCATCCACAACGGATACGCCACCCAGGCACTCAGCATCGCCACGGCGGACACCATGCCGGCGATGACGCCGGCCGACTCGCTGACCACTGCCCCGAACACGACCACGGCAACGCCGGCAAGTGCGGCACCCAGTAGCAGGAGCCCCCACAACGCGAATCGATGGGCGGCCGACACCAGCGGCCGAACCTTGTGCTGACGGAACAACAGCCGGTGCATGCCCACCGGTGCGACCAGAAGCACCGTCGCCGCCAGCGAGCACACGACCGTGACCAGATAGGTAGCGTGCAGCCCGGGACTCAGCTGGGCGAACCGATCCTGAAACGGCAGGATCAGCAGGAATCCGGTCAGCAGCTGGACGCCGGTCTGCGTCACCCGGAGTTCCTGAAGCAAGCTGTACCAATTGCGGTCCAGCCGCTGCGCCTCACTCTCGGACCGGGCCGCGGCATTCCACCGCTGGTCCAGCTCGGGATGGTCGACATCCACCTGGTTGGCATGCCCCGGCGAATGCCGGTTGAAACGTCAGGTCAGCAGTAGCCGGGCCGAGGCCTCCAGCCTGGCGGCGATCTGGGTATAGGAGGCATATCCCATGCCCGCTCGCACCAGCGCGCCGGCATAGAGCTGTTCTAGAGATTCGACGACGTCCGAATCACTTTGCGTACCAAGGGCAGACGTCAACCGCTGGTGGATTTCGCGGCCGATGCGGAAGCGTAGGTGTTCGACATCGGGATCCTTGCCCAGCAGCGCGGTCGTGACGGCGCCGGCGAGTTCCGGCTCGTCGGCGACCAGTAATGCGATGTGCCGCAGCACGCCCACCACGCGCTCGACCGGGTCAGGAGAATCGTCGGGCGGAACCTGCGTCGAGGCCAGCCTGCGCCAGAACACCTCGGCCACCAGATGCTCTTTGGACGAGAAATACGTGTAGGCCGTGGCCGCGCCGACGCCGGCTTCGGCGGCCACCATCCGGATCGTCAGGCCGGAGAATCCCTCTCGGCTCAGCACGTCGACCGCGGCGCGACCCAACCGGTCGACCGTGGCGGCCTGCTTTGCTGTCAATCGGCGTCGCGTCGATTCCCGAGCTACCGGATCAGACACATGTCCGGACGCTACTACAAGCGATCTGCAGCGACAAGGTGCGCGCTGGCCATGGACTGTCCCGACGGGTTAGGTTCGGAACATGAGCCGCACCGACACTACCCTCGCCGCGCAAACTTCCCGCCTTTTCGAATTGGCCGAGCAGATCGTGGGCTTCATGCCCGCCGACGAAGGCCGCGCGCTCTACGAGGCGGCCTTGCGCTACCTGGACGGCGGGGTGGCGGTCGAGATCGGCACCTACTGCGGCAAATCCACGGTCATGTTCGGCGCTGCGGCCGCGGCAACCGGCAGTGTGCTCTACACCGTCGACCACCATCACGGATCCGAAGAGCACCAGGCGGGCTGGGAATTCCACGACACGACGATGGTCGATCCCGTCAGCGGTCGATTCGACACCCTGCCCACCTTCCGCCGGACCCTGGACGCTGCCGACCTCGACGACACGATCGTGGCGGTGGTGGGCAAGTCGCCGGTCGTGGCGCGCGGCTGGCGGACGCCGCTGCAACTGCTGTTCATCGACGGTGGGCACAGCGAGGCCGCCGCGCAGCAAGACCTCGAAGGCTGGGCCAAATGGGTCGATGCGGGCGGTGCGCTGGTCATCCACGACGTGTTCCCCGACCCCAGAGACGGTGGCCGCCCGCCGTACAACATCTATTGCCGCGCTGTGGAATCCGGTCATTTCACCGAGGTCGGCTGTACCGGTTCGCTGCGGGTGCTGGAACGCACCGCCGGTTCGGCGGGCGAGGATCCGCTCAGCGCCTGACGCATTCACAGTCGTAGTCGCCCTCGAGGCCGCGCGGCAGGTCGGCGGCACGGAAGATGCCGCTGCCGCCGGTGGTCGCCGACAGCGCGTCGGCGGCCAGGATCACCGCGGCACCGGTCCACGTCGTCCGCTCGACCGGCCAGCGCTTGCCGTCGGCGAACACCAGCCCGGTCCAGTAGGAGCCGTCCTGCTCGCGCAGGTGCTGCATCGCGGCGAACTGGCTGAGCGCCCGCCGCCGATCGCCCAGCGTGTCCAGCGCCATGACCAGTTCGCAGGTTTCGGCTCCGGTCACCCAGGGCCGGTCGTCGACGCAGCGGATGCCCAGTCCGTCGACGACGAAATCGTCCCAGCGCTGGGCGATCCGGGCGCGCGCCTGTGAGCCGCGCAGTGCGCCGCCGAGAATCGGGTAGTACCAGTCCATTGAATGATGCGGCTTCTCGGTGAAGGCGTCGGGGTGTTCGGCGATCGCATGGCCGAGGCGGCCCAGCGCCACCTCCCACTCCGGCTGCGGGTCGTCGAGTCGCTCGGCGAGCGCGATCGCACACCGGATGCTGTGGTGGATGCTGGCACAACCGGTCAGAAGCGCTTCTTCGAGAACGCCCGACGGGCCTTGGGCCCAATAGATTTCACCGGTGCCGGCCTGCATGCCGAGGACAAAATCGATGCCGGCGCGAACGGTGGGCCACATGTGTTCGGCGAACCCCAGATCGCCGGTCACCAGGAAGTGGTGCCACACCCCGGCGGCGATGTAGGCACAGAAGTTGCTGTCGCTGTTGGCATCTTCGATCACGCCGCGGCGATACTGGATGGGCCACGAGCCATCGGCCCGCTGCTCACGGCGGCACCATTCGTAGGCCGCGCGGGCGGGTTCGCGCAGGCCTGCCGCGGTCATGGCCATCGCACATTCGACGTGGTCCCAGACGTCGGTGTGACCGGTCTCCGACCACGGGATCTCGCCCGAGGACTCCTGCACAGCAGCAATGGATTCCGCCGTCTGGCGGCACTGCTGCGGCGTGAGGATGCCGGCGACGCCGGGCACACCCTCGAGATCAGACAGGCGCGTCATTCGTGATCGGCTTCTCGAAATAGAGGGCAACGCTCTTACCGACGAGCGGATTGAGGGCGGCTTCGGCCACTCTGGTCAGGGCGGGCCGCGACATCATGTCCCACACCAGCAGCCGGTGATACGCCGTGACCACCGGGTGATCCGGCTTCTCGACCCCGACGGCGCATTTGAGCCACCAGAACGGCGAGTGCAGTGCGTGCGCGTGATGGGAGTGGGTGAAGATCAGCCCGCCGCGGACCAGTTTGGCCTGCAACTGGTCGGCCTTGTAGATGCGGATGTGGCCGCCCTCGTTGGCGTGGTACTCGTCGGACAGCAGCCAGCAGATCCGCTCCGGCAGCCAGCGTGGCACCGTCACCGCCAGCTTGCCGCCCGGCTTGAGAACCCGGATCAGTTCGGCGATCGCCGCGTCGTCTTCAGGGATGTGCTCGAGGATTTCCGAGGCGATCACGCAGTCGAATTCGCCGTCCGGATAGGGCAGTGCCAGCGCATCGCCGACCACGACCTGCGCCTTGGCGGACGCGGGAGCCTCGCCGGCCTCGCCCATCGCCTGCAACAGTGTGTCGACCTCGGCCAGCCCGGCGGCGTCCTGGTCGAAGGCGATGACGTCGGCACCTCGCCGATATGCCTCGTAACTGTGCCGCCCGGCGCCTGCGCCGACGTCGATGACCTTGGTTCCCGGTCCGACGGCAAGCCGGTCGTAGTCGACGGTCAGCATGGTTCGTCCACCGCCTCGACGGAGGTGGTGATCTGGCGGCCGGTGCGTGCGATGGCCTGCTCGTAGACCCGCACCGTCTGCGCGGCCACTGATTCCCAGCTGAAGACGTCGAGTGCGCGACGCCGGCCCGCGGTGCCGAGCCACTGCCGGCGCGCCGGGGATTCCAGCTGCCTGCCCAGTGCGCCGATCAGCTCGTCGACGTCGCCCGGCGTCACCAGGTCTGCGCATTCGCCGTCGGGCCCCAACACCTCGGGCAACGCTCCGGCGCGGCTGGCGACGATCGGTGTACCACTGGCCATCGCTTCCACCGCGGGCAGGGAGAAGCCTTCGTAAAGCGAAGGGATGCAAGCAATTTCGGCAGACGAGAACAAACCTGCCAATTCCTCGTCGGACAGCCCGCTGGAGGTGTGCACGATATCGCTGATACCCAGTTCCGCGATCAGCTTCTCGGTCGGGCCGTTGGGCTCCAGCTTGGCCACCAGCTGCAGTTCCAGGTCGTGCTCGGCGCGCAGCTTGGCCACGGCGTGCAGCAGGTGCCCGATGCCCTTGAGTGGACGGTCCGCGCTGGAGATCGCGATGATGCGCCCCGGAATTCGCGGCGCCTCTGACGGTTTGAACAGGTCGGTGTCCACCCCGAGCGGCACGACACGCAGCTGCTGCGGGCTGACCCCGAAGTCGTCGGCGATATCGGTGGCCGACGACGTCGACACCGTCAACAGGTCGGGAATGTTCCTGGCGACCTTCTTCTGCATCTGTGCGAAGCCATACCACCTGTGCACCAACGGCTTTCGCCACCATTTGGCGGCGGCCAGATCGAGCACCCGGTCCCGGGTGATCGGGTGGTGCACGGTGGCGACAACGGGAAGGCCCATGTCGGCGATGCGCAGTAGGCCGGTACCAAGGCACTGGTTGTCGTGCACGACGTCGAACTCGTCGCGGCGAGCGGCCAGCAGCCGGGCGGCGCGCAGGCTGAAAGTGCGGGGTTCAGGAAAACCCGACGTCCACATGGTGGCCAGCTCGAGTGCGTCGATGCGATCGCGGATCTCGCTGGGCCGGGGCACCCGGAACGGGTCGGGCTCGCGGTAGAGGTCGAGGCTGGGGACCTCGGTCAGCCGAACCCGAGGATCGAGGATCTCGGGGTAGGGCTGGCCGGAGAACACCTCGACGTCGTGGCCCAGTTCCACCAGCCCGCGACTCAAGTGCCGAACGTAGACGCCCTGCCCGCCACAGTGGGTTTTGCTGCGATAGGACAGCAACGCGATCCGCATTTTCACACTCCTGCAACGTCCATGACCGATACGGCCGAACCCCGCGCCGGGCTCGCATGTGTCATCGTGTTCAAAACCGGACACGGTCAGCGAGCTGTCTGGACATGTGTCTGGACTATAATTCGCTTAGCTACATACTGCAACGCAAGTGCCCGGTCCCACCCTATGTCAGGGACTATCTTCTACGGATATGCACTACCGCTGGGAGACCCTGTCAGACGGTGTGTACCGCTGCCGGTTGCCCTTTCTCGACGTCACCGTCGGATTGGTCGCAGGGGACAACCGGATCTTGCTGATCGATTGCGGCACAACGCTTTCCGAAGCAGCGCGGATCGCCGGTGATGTCGGCGATCTCACCGACGCCATGGTGACCGACATCGTCATGACTCACCACCATTTCGACCACATTCTGGGCTCCGCGGGATTCGGTACGGCCGTGCTATATGCACCTGCCGCCGTGGCCGAGGCGCTGACCACCCGAATCGGTGAGGTTCGCGCTCATGCGGTGCGCTACGGCGCCGACCCGCAACGGCTGGACCGGGCGATCGCCGGGGTCCGGGCACCGGACCACATCGTGACCACCGCCGACCTGGATCTGGGCGGTCGCAGCGTGCACCTGGAGTCGCCCGGGCCCGGCCATACCGACCATGACCTGGTCGTTGTCGTCCCGGCCAGGTCGACGGGTGGGCCAACGGTGGTGTTCTGCGGCGACCTGGTCGAGGAATCCGCCGACCCGGCGATCGACGCCGGCTCGGACCTGACGGCCTGGCCGCGAGCACTGGACCGGATCCTCGCCCTGGGCGGGCCCGATGCGATCTACGTCCCCGGCCACGGTGCGGTGGTCGACGCCCGATTCGTGTCCACTCAGCGGGACTGGCTCGCGGCCCTCCCCACCTGACCTCACCAGCCGGTGGACAGCACCCGGTCGAGCATGTCGACGAAGAAGTCGGCCGATTCGGCGGTGATGCACATCGGGGGTTTGACCTTCAGCACGTTCTGCCGGTCGCCGGTCGGCTGGACAATCACGCCGAGTTCACGCAGCCGCTCGCAGATCGCCGCCGTCTCCTCGACCGCGGGTTCCAGCGTCAGACGGTCGCGCACCAGCTCAACGCCCATGTACAGCCCGCTGCCGTGCACGGTACCGATCAGCTCGTGGCGGGTCGCCAACTCTTCGATGCGGGCCTTCAGGTGGTCGCCCACGATCAGGGCGTTGCGCTGCAGACCTTCGGACTCCAGCAGGTCGAGCACCGTCAGGCCGACCACGCAGGAGACCGGGCTCCCGCCTGCCGAGGAGAAGAAGTAGCCCTGCGTCCGGTATTTCTCGGCGATCTCCCGGGTGGTGATCACGGCGCCGAGCGGCTGGCCGTTGCCCATGGCCTTGGCGACCGTGACGATGTCGGGCACCACGCCCTGTTGCTCGAAGCTCCAGAATGACCGGCCGGTGCGGCCGTAGCCGACCTGCACCTCGTCGGCGATGGCAAGCCCGCCGGCGCCGCGTACCGCGGTGTAGACGGCCACGAGATAGTCGTCGGGAAGCGCCATCCCGCCGGCATTGCCGTAGAACGGCTCGCAGATGAATGCCGCTGGCGGCTTTCCTTGTGCGGCAAGGCTTTCGATGATCTCGACGGCCTCGGGCGCATACCGGGCAGCGTCCGCTCCGCGATGCTCGCCGCGGTAGGAATTGGGGGAGGGGACGGTGTGCACCCAGTCCGGCCGGGTGGCCAGCGCGTTGGGGTTGTCGGCGACCGACGTCGAGATGGCGTCGGTGGCGTAGGTCCAGCCGTGGTAGGCCTCGGCCACTGCGACTACGTCACGGCGGCCGGTCGCGGCCATCGCCAGCCGCAATGCCAGGTCGACGGCCTCCGACCCGGAGTTCACCAGAAACACGGTGTCCAGGGGGTCGGGCAGCGTTGCGGCCAGCCGCTCGGAAAGTGCGACCACCGCGCCGTAGTTGAACCGGGAATTGGTGTTGAGCCGTCGCCACTGCCGGGCGACGGCTTCCGCCAGCACCGGATGGCCGTGGCCGAGGACCGCGACATTGTTGACCATGTCGACGTAGCTACGCGCGTCGTTGTCGAGCATGTGCTCACGCCAGCCCCGTTCGATGCGGGGCGGGTCGAGGTAATAGTGCTCCTGGACGGCGGCGAACGAGTCCGCACGACGGCGCCACAGTCCCTCGCTGGTGTCGCCCGCGAGGGTCACCGGCGAAAGGCCGACCAGCGCGCTGGGGTCCTGGACCAGGCTGAGCCAACCCGCGGCGTATTCGGCGCGGACGAATTCAGGTACCACCACTTCGGGCTGCGTGCGGCACTGGATCCACAGGTGGCCGTCCGCGGTGCCCAACGGGCTGCCCGCGGCCACACTCTGTCCGGGCCGCAGCTGGTCGCTGACCCGCAGAGCTCCCCGCACCTGCAGCGATCCTGCGGTGCCGGTCAGGGTGACACTGTCGTCGGTGACGGCATCCACTACGCCGGCCCATGGCGCGTTGAGCGGCATCGGCGCGCCCGGCCACACATCGACGCCGGTGCCGACGGTGGCCGTGGACAGCGGGCTCAGTGGCACCGAGCGGGTCAGGCGCGGCTGGCCGAACGTGCTGACGACGGCATCTGCGCCCTGAATGAGTGCCTGGACGGCCAGGTCGTCCTCGACGCCGTCGGCCAGCCAGCGGCCACCGTCCATCGCATCGGATTCCGTGGACAGGTCCAGCCGGGTCACGGCAGCCGGGTCCAACCCGCCGAGTAGCGCGGCCTCGACCGCAAGCGGATCAGGGGCGTGTGCGCCACCGAGCGCAGCGCGAATCTGGGCCGTCATGACCTCGCTGGGCACCTCGACGGCGCGTTCGAAGATCCGCCACTCGTAATCCAGGGCGCTGGTGGCGTAGTCGTTGTCGGCATCGATCGCGGCCTGGTGGATGCCGCTGACCACGAGGACTGCCGCGCGAAGCACGACGAGCGGCCAGAGCGCTTCGATCTCGGCAGGACCCAGCGGGCGCACGGCATGGAACGCGGCGACGGCGGGCAGCGTGGCGGCGGGCTCACCACCCTCATGCCGGAGCAACGAGGACACCGCGATCGCCAGTTCGCCCACGGTCCAGGATCGCGTCAGGTCACCCAGATCGATGATGCCGTCCGGGATTCGGCCCGTCTCCGGTGACGAGCACACCACGTTGTCGTCGGTGAGGTCGCCGTGGATCACCTGGACCGGCAGATCCTCGGCCAGCTCGGCGACCACCCGCCAGGCCGCGGCGGTCGCAGCCTCGACGGCGTTGCGACGATCAACGTCGGTGACGTGCGTGGCGAGCACCTCGACCGTGCGCTGGGCATGGCGCAAATCCCACTGCAGGACGCGGTCGACGCCGGGGTGGTCGAAACCGGCCAGGGCGCGCGCTGTCCGCCCGGCCAGCGCGCCCAGTGCGGCCGCCCGGACCGGGGTGACGTACTGCTCGCCACTCATCGTGCCGCCGGGCAGATGGGCGATGATCCGTGCGTAGAGCACGGTGCCGTCCTCGCCGCGCAGCTCGGCGATGGGTGCGACGCCGGACGGGGCGATATTCGTCGCAGTGCGGATATCGGGCTCGGTCGCTGGGATGTGGGCCGCCGCGCCATCCTGGGCTTCGAGCTCGATGCGGGAGAACGCCGGGTTGGCGATCTTGAGCACGCCGACCGGATGACCGTCGCAGCTGCTCAACAAGAAATTCGCATCCTGCTGGCTACCCAGGGCGCGCACCTGCGCGTCGATCCCGAACTGAGTCCCGGCGATGTCGCCGGCCTGTGCCGCGGTGATCGCCGGCACCGGTAGTTCCTCGGCTTGGAAGAAGTCGAACAGTGTCATCTCGCTACGAACTGTACTGCGGGTAGACGGCACCGGATCTGTCGTACGGTGGGCAGATGCGGGCGCTGATCATCGTCGACGTGCAGAACGATTTCTGCGAAGGGGGATCACTGGCCGTGACCGGGGCCGCCGCGGTGGTGCGGGCGATCAATGCGTTGCTCGCCGGCGACCACGGCTACGACCATGTGGTGGCGACCAAGGACTACCACGTGAACCCGGGCGCTCACTTTGCCGATCAACCCGACTTCGTCGACACGTGGCCTCGGCACTGCGTGGCGGGAACCACCGGTGCCGATTTCCATCCGGAACTGAACACCGCACCGGTCGAAGCCGTGTTCCGCAAGGGGGCCTACACCGCGGCCTACAGCGGTTTCGAAGGGGCCACCGACGACACCTCATTGATCGATTGGTTGCATGCCCACGGTGTCGACGAAGTGGACATCGCCGGCATCGCCACCGACTACTGCGTGCGTCAGACGGCGGGCGACGCGACTCGGGCCGGCTTCAAAACCCGTGTGCTGGTGGATCTTACGGCTGGGGTCGCGCCCGGATCGACGGCCGAGGCGCTGGAGGAGATGCGCGGCAACGGCGTCGAATTGGTCCACACCGCATGATGGCGCAGCCGCGCTCGGCCCTCCTCGACGCCGTCGACCGTTCCCCGTTGATGGCGGGCGAGCATGACCGCGCCGGCTGGGTGGGTTTGTTCACCGCCGACGGTCAGGTTGAAGATCCGGTGGGCTCGCGACCGCATGTCGGAGCGCTGCACATCGGCCGGTTCTACGACACGTTCATCGCACCGCGCCAGATCGTCTTTCATCATGAGGCCGACATCGTCTCGGAGACAACGGTTATCCGGGACGTGGTCCTCGAAGTCGGCATGGGACCGGCGGTCACGATGCGCATCCCGGCGGTGCTGCGCTACGACCTTCGCGACGTGTCGCACGAGTGGCGCATCGAGCGGCTGCGCGCGTACTGGGAACTGCCGGCGATGGTTGTGCAGTTCGCCGGCAACGGGTTGGCGGCCGGCCCGCAAGCTCTCGAATTGGGCCGTGCGCTCATGCGCAACCAGGGATTGCGCGGGTCGCTGGGCTTCGCCACCGGCTTTCGCGGTGCCCGGTTCCGGGGCAAGCGCACGGTACGGGCCTTCCTCGAGGCCGTCGCCGCAGGCGATCAACTGCGGGCCTGGCGGTCACTGGGGCCGGGCGCGCTGATCACCCGGGGTGAGCGAAACCCGATGAAATTCGGCGCGTTCAGTGACGAACTGTCGGGAATGACATGGACCAAGGTGATTGCCGCCGGTTCGTCGGTGACCGCCTCGCTGCGCGGGCCGCGACCGGGAGTGCTGATCGCCGAGATCGGCAATGGCGGCGGTGAGATCACCCGGGTTCGGTACTTCGCCGAATAGCACGGCGCCGCCGGACATCTGGCGCCGAATCTTTGGATTGTGCAAGGAATCACGCCTCTCGACCTGAAATGCTTCCCCATCCCTGGCGTCTCGCCGCACCATTTCGCCAATCGCCAACGCGTCATCGGCGAAATCGCAAGGGAGGTAACTCAATGATGCTCGCGGTGAGTGCCGAAGTCATTGATAGACAAAATGACTGGCGTGATCACCCGGCTGCGGGGGTTCGAGGGGTAGCCGGGTGATCACGCCCATGGCATGTCAACCATCCGAGCCGGTGGTGCCGGCCTTGCCGTTCTCGTTCTTGCCCTGACCGCCGGCTCCACCGGCGCCCCCTTTGCCTCCTGTGCCGCTGTTGCCGCCATCTCCGCCGATTCCGCCGAAGCTCTTGTCCGTCGTCGATGCGCCATTGCCGCCCCTGCCGCCCGTGCCCCCATTCGCGCCGAATCCGCCGTTGCCCCCCTTGCCACCGGCGCCGCCGTAACCCGCACCGGAGGTGGACTGACCGCCGTTGCCCAGTCCGCCATTGCCGCCTGGCGCAGCTGGTCCGCCGCGGCCCCCGGTTCCGCCGTTTCCGCCGGTGGCAAATCCGGTGTTGCTCAGTCCGTAACCACCGTTGCCGCCGAAGCCGCCGCGCCCGGATAGGCCCCCGCCTCCACCATTGCCTCCGGAGCCGCCGACCGCGAATTCGGCGTCGGCGGTGCTGTGTCCGCCGTTGCCGCCGTTGCCGCCATCCCCGAGAAACCCGGCGTTGCCGCCATTGCCACCCTTACCGCCGGTGCCGCCCCGTTCGGTGGTGGCTTTGCCGCCCGACGCACCCGCTCCTGCTGTGCCGAAGCCACGACCGTGGCCTCCATCGCCACCGGCTCCGCCGAAGGCGCCGGCCTTGCTGGTGGCATCGCCGCCGGTGCCACCCTTTCCGGCTTGTCCCAGCCATGACGAATCGGCGCCCCTACCGCCGTTGCCGGCATAGGCGGCGCCACCGGTGGAGAAAGCCGACCCAGCCTGGCCGCCGTCGCCGGAGTTGCCGAACAGCCCTGAACCGCCCCCTGAACCACCGAAGCCGCCGTAGGCAGTGCCGTTCTGGGCGAACGCGTCAGCTCCTTTGCCGCCGGCACCGCCAGACCCCATGACGAGGCCGCCGTCCCCGCCGTTGCCGCCGAACCCGCCGGACGCAGCGCCGGTTCCGGTACTTGTGCCAGTGCCACCGGCGCCGCCAGTGCCGCCATCGCCGAACAGACCGGCGTTGCCGCCGTTCCCGCCCTTCTGTCCCGGCAGACCCTGGCCGCCATTGCCGCCGTTACCCATGAGCAGGCCCCCGCGGCCGCCGTTTTGGCCGGGGCCGCCGTTGGCGCCGTTGCCGATCAGCAAGCCGGCGTTTTCGCCGGGCTCGTTGCCGTTGCTGATGAAGAAGCCGATCAGGGAATCCCCGAGGTCCACCGAGGGCAGGACGGCGGAGGCTGACGGAGCCTTCCGCGATCGGTGAGACGAGATCGGCACGGCCGCCGCGGTGCTGCGTTCGACGCGTAGTGGGCGAGATGGCGTGGAAACAGACCGTCTGACAACCGATTCCGGCAGCAGCGGAGGGGATGGTCTGGCTGGTGTGGGGGCGAACTGATGGCTCCCGGGTGCGGTGGATTGCACGACCGCTCCTGCCGCGGCGTAGAGCGCGTTGGGAGTGTTGGGTGCGCGCAGGGTCATCGGGTGTGCCGTCAGCGCTGTGGCGGTGGTCGTGACCGCACTCGTGTCGGCGCTTCCGGTTCCGGCTGCGACGAGGGAGCCCGCGGTCAGGGCGGTGATCAGGATTGTCCTCATGGGTGCAACACTCGAGGATCGGGGTGCGAGAAACATCGGCACCGGATGCCTATGTTCGAGCCCGGCGAATGGTTACCTATGTCTACATCCGCGAAAAGCGGGCGAGGACGAAGCAATACGCGCCGTAGGCGGCGAAGCCGATCGCGGCCGCAACGAGCAGTGCCCTCCCGAAGGGTGCCTCGCCGAGGCTCTTGACCGCGGCGTCCAGCCCGGCGCCTTTCGCCGGATCGGTCGTCACGGTCGCGATGACCAGCAGGATCCCGGCGCCGCCCAACACGATCCCTTTTGCGGTGTAGCCCGCGATGCCCAGTGGGGTGATCAGCGGCCCACCCCCGCTGATCGTGAGGTCCTCCTCGAATTTTGTCGATAGTCCCTTGTAGACGTGGTATCCGCCGACGCCGACGATGGAGGCCGCAGCGATCAGCAGAACTCCCTTGCCCCAGCCGGTTTGGAGCAATCGAGCGGTGAGTCCGGTGTTCTGTTCACTGGTGGATTGCCCGCCGCCGTTGGCGAACCGCACCGCGGCGAATGCGATACCCGCGTAGATCGCGGCGAGGCCGGCCGACTTGGCTCGGTCGAATACGTCGTAGGCGCCATTGTGCTCGCGCCCCGGCTCGCTGGGATGCGAGCCGAGAATCGTCTCGGCGAGTCGCCACAGCGCCAAGGCCACCAGTGCGGCGGTGGTGAACCATAGAGCCACCGCGCCGCCGGGCTGGGCTGCCAGGGTCGCCAGCGCACCAGAATTGTCGGCATGTCCCGCCGAGCCGAACGTCAGTCGAACGATGATGTAGGCGATCAGCAGATGCAGGACACCGCTGATGCTGTATCCGGCTCGCGCCGCGAACTCGAACGGCCTGCTGTGCGTGGCTGCTTGCACGGCACCGTGCACTGCGTTGTCGGCCATGACAATTGAGTTACCCCCAGAAACCCCGCCGGCAAACGCCGGCGGGGTCCAGGGCTGTCGAGGGCGGGTCAGTAACTGAATGTCGTGGCCCCGTCACCGATCCATTCCCAGAGCTGGACCGTGCCGCCGGCCTCGGCGCCGGCGATGAAGTTGGCCGTGTCCAGGTTCTTGGCCCGTACGCACAACGGGCAGACCAGGTAGCGTCCGCCGGCGCGCTCGTAGCGCTCGATGAGTTCGGCCAGCGGGGGACAACCCTCGCATGCGGTGCCGATGCCCACGCCGGGAACAGCAAGGCGAGCAGCCTCTTTCGCGAGAAACATCATCGTGGGACGCCCTGCCTCGGCTGCGCCGAGAGCCACCAGGAATGCCACCGTGACTTTCTCGGGGTCCTCCAGGCCAGTGGAGAGGCTGATCGCTGCTTTGTTGTTGGTGTTCATGACTTTCCTCCTGTGTTGTCGCTTGCTAACCGTTTTGTCCATTGCTGCCGTTGTTGCCATTGCTGGTCTTTCCCGGGCCGCCGGTCCCTCCGGCGCCGCCGCTACCGCCCTGCCCGCCATTGCCGCCCTGGCCGCCATTACCCCCGTAGCTCTTGCCCGTCGTGGTGCCGCCCTGGCCGCCGTTGCCGCCCTTGCCGCCAGCGCCACTGACGCCTCCGGTGCCGCCCTTTCCGCCGTCGCCCCCGATGCCGTCGCCCGTGTTGGAGACACCACCGCCACCGCGTCCGCCGGTGCCACCGGGCGCGGCTGCGCCACCGGTTCCGCCGTCGCCGCCCTTGCCGCCGCTGGCTTGGCCGGACGTGCTCTGGCCGAAGCCACCGGCCCCGCCTGCGCCCCCGCGGCCGGCCAGACCACCCCGACCGCCGCCGCCGCCGTAGCCGCCGAACGCGGCACCGCTGTTGGTCGCGGTGTTGCCTCCGCTCCCACCGGCGCCGCCGGTCCCGATGACCCCGGCGTTTCCGCCGTTCCCGCCGTTGCCTCCGATGGCCGTCATCTGGCTCGACGCCTGACCACCGGTGCCGCCTGCGCCGGGCCGGCCCAGCCCTTGGCCATGGCCGCCGGTGCCGCCGTTTCCCCCGTGGACCACAGCCTCACCGCCTGCGCCGCCGCCCCGCCCCCCATTGCCGGCTCGGCCCAGCCATGACGAGTTCGCTCCACTGCCGCCCTGGCCGCCGTATGCGGTGCCGGTCAGGGTGTTCGCATAGCCTCCCGCGCCGCCTTCGCCGGCCTTACCGAACAAGCCTGCGGCGCCCCCGGTTCCGCCGGCACCGGCGTACGCGTTGCCTTGCTCGGTGAATGCAGCCCCGCCGACGCCACCGGTCCCGCCGGTGCCACCGAGGATGCCGCCGCTGCCGCCCTTTCCTCCTGGGCCGCCCGCTGCGGGGGCGGTGTCGACCTTGACGTCGGTACCGCCGTTGCCACCCTGGCCACCGTTGCCGAACAATCCGGCATCGCCACCCCTGCCGCCGGCCTGTCCGGGCAGGCCCACCCCGCCGTTGCCACCGTTACCGAACAGCAGGCCGCCGCGGCCGCCGTCCTGACCAAGGCCGCCGTTGGCACCGTTGCCGATCAACAACCCGGCGTTCTCGCCGGGCTCGTCGCCGTTGCTGATGAAGAAACCGACGATGTCTTGCCCGACACCCAGGGCAGATGGCACCGTCGAAGCGGTCCGCTTGGCCTGCCGGTCTGCGGGCTTCTGATCCTTTGCGGCACCGACGATCACAATCGGTGCGGGGTCGGTCTCCGCGTGAGCGGTGGCCGTGCAGGCGGCGCCGACAACAGCGAACGAGCCCGCGGTCAGTGCGATGATGAATGCGTTCGTGGCCATGTTCGTCCTCAGCTGTTCATCAAACGGGTTGTGTAAGGACCGAACTCGGTGGCGATCACCGACACCGAGTCGGCCGGAAATCCGCTGCGGCGGGCGTGCTCACGGACCACGTCTTCGTCGTCGGCCTCGTGGACGCAGTAGATCTTGTCGGCGGTGACGTAGCTGTTGAGCCATCGGTAGGGCACGCCGAGTGAAGCCATGGCATTGTTCGATTGCCTCGCGAACTCGGCCACTTCGGCAGCGGTGAGATCGCTTGCCCCGGGCATCTCGCGCTCGATGATGAATCGTTTCATGCACTTCACGCTCGGCGATCGGCGTGCGATGAACATCGGCAGCCGATGCCCATGTTTGTGCGCGCCCCAGACCTACCTACGGGCGGCGATACCTACCTGGAGATGGGCGCCGGCCCGTAACATCCCGGTGTGGCATTCGCTGAGCGCGAGCACGAGCTGGCAGTTCTCGCCGCGGGTGCGGCCGAGGCGAGAGATTCCGGCGGCGCCCTGGTGATCGTCACCGGGGAATCCGGTGCTGGAAAGACGTCGTTCGTCGAGACCTTCCTGCAGCGGGGATCGACCGGGACCCGGGTGCTGTGGGGCGGATGCGATCCGCTGTCGACTCCGCGGCCATTGGGCCCCATCCACGATCTGGCCGATCAACTCGGCTCCGACACGCGGCAGCTGTTGAGTACCGCCGATCACCCGCACGAGATCTTCACCGCCGTCTTCTCCGACCTCAGAGCACAGCCGTCGGTCTTGGTGATCGACGACTTGCACTGGGCCGACCAGGCCGTCATCGATCTGCTGCGCTTCATCCTGCGGCGGATCAGGCGCACCCGCTCGCTCGTGATCGGGACCGTACGCGACGACGAAGTCGGGTTCAGTCACCCGATCCGCGCGCTGCTCGGTGACGTGGCCCGCTCGGTGTCCGCCACCACGTTGCCGTTGCCGCCGCTGAGTCTGGGGGCGGTGACCGAGCTCGCCGCTGGCACCGCAGTCGATCCGGTTTGGCTGCATGACATTACAGGTGGCAACGCGTTCTTCGTCGGGGAGATGCTCGAGCACGGCGGTGACGATCTCCCCACGACAGTGCGTGACGCCATCCTGGCGCGAACCGTCAATCTCGAAGTCGCGGAGTGGGATCTGCTGAATGTCCTGGCCTGTGCACCCGGTGTGATCCCGAACTTTCTGCTCACCGGCCTCGGTGTCACTGTGCCGGCACTACGCGCACTGGACGAAGCGCGGCTGATCCGGCGCACCGAGCGAGGTGTGGCATTCCGTCATGACCTGTGCCGGCTTGCGGTCACCAGTGTGATCCCGCCTGGCGCCGAGGTTGAGCTGCACCGCCGGATGATCGCAGCGTATGAGGCTGCTGCCCAACACGATCCAGCGATCCTGACCCACCACGCACTCGGTGCCGGTGACCAGCCACGCACGTTGTCCGCCGCATCCGAGGCCGGGCGGGTCGCGGCACGAGCCGGTGCGCACACCCAGGCGGCCGAGTTTTACCACATCGCGCTCACCCACGGCGGGGCGCTGGCTCCCGAACGCGAGGCCGAGCTGCTGGAGCTGCTGGCGCAGGAGTGCTACCTGATCGATCGGCTCGACGAGGCGACCGAGGCGCGCCGCCGGGCGCTGCGCTTGCGTGCGGAGTTGAAGCAGCCCGCCGCAGTCAGCGCGAATCATCACGCTCTGGCCTTGTACGAGTCATACCAGGCGAATCTTTCGGCGGCCGAGCGTCACGGAGCGCAGGCGGTGGCCGCGCTCATCGAGCCGGGCGGCGAATCCGAGCCCGTGCTGCTCGGTCACGCCCTGACGACGCAGGCGTACTTCGCGATCTCTGCGGGCGACATCGAACGTTCCGAACTGCTGCTGGCGCGGGCGCGCGAGTCCGTCGCTGCGGCCGACGATCCCGTGCTCGGTGGCCGGATCGCGATCGTCGAAGGCTACCGAGGCGGGCTGGTGGGCGACGCTGGAGCCCGTGAGGCGATCGTCTCGGGGATCACGGCCGCGACCGAGCACGTAGCCGACGATGTCTACGCCTACGGCTGTTCGATCCTGGCCTTGATCGACATCGAGCAGCGAAACCACGACCAGACCGCGGAACTGCTCGACGTCAGCGTCCCGCTGTGCCTCGAGCGAGACGCTCCGTTCGGTCGGTCGTGGTTGTTCGCGACTCGGGCGAGAATCGCTCTGCTGGTGGGTGATTGGGACGCCGCCGTCGCCGATGCGGACACCGTTCTGGCCGGTGTGAGCTGGCCGTTGGTGAGCACTTGGCCGTGGATCGTCCGGGCCCTGATCTCGCTTCGACGTGACGGTGTCGCCGCATCAGGGCTGGACCAGGCGTGGCAGATCTTCCGCGGATTCGGCGAGCATTTCCAGCTGTTTCCCGCGGCCGCGATCGCCGAGCAAGCCTGGCTCACGGGGAATGCCGACGACCGGATCGGGTCGTGCCGGACTCTGCTGGACAGCTGCGCCGCGGACGGGATCGCCATGGCGATCGGCGATCTGGCCGTGTGGTTGCACCGACTCGATCCCGGCGTTGACACCGATCGGGCGACCGGGCCGCACCGGCTGTTGCTCGACGGCGAATTCGAAGCCGCGGCCGATGAGTTCCAACGGCGCTCGATGCCGTATGAGGCTGCACTCGCGCTCATCGACGCCGGTGACGCCGAGTTGACTCGGCGCGGTCTGGGTGTGCTCGACCGCCTCGGAGCGACGGCCGTGGCCGCCAAGATTCGCCGTGATCTGCGCTTGGGAGGCGCCGGCGTAGTCCCCGGCAAAGGTCGCTCGGCCACGCTCAGCAACGCCGCGGGCCTGACCGCCCGGCAAGTCGAGGTGCTGGGTCTCATCGACCAAGGTTTGACGAATGCCGAACTGGCCGAGCGGCTTTACCTGTCGGTCCGAACAGTGGACCACCATGTGGCCGCGATACTCGGCAAGCTCGGCGTCGCCGGGCGGCGGGAGGCTATCAGGAAGGGCCGCGAACTGGGCATCCTGTCGTGATAGGAGTCGGCCGTCGGGGATGCAGGCCCGGAATCAGCATCGGCACGCTGTCGCGGTAGACCCGGTAGCGCTCGCCCAGCCTGCCTGCAGATCACGTTCTTCCAGTCGCAGGGCGGTCGGGATAGGCCCATGATGCCGAAATCGCCGGCCCGGTCGTCGCTGCCGGCCGGGCAGGTTCGCGTGGTCGGTGACGGCGCGGACCGCGCTCTGGGGTGTGCTGATGGTTGTCATGGCGTTTCAGTGCGGCTTGCGCACCGTCTCCCAGTCGTGTTCGGCCTCTAGTTGAGCAATGAGGCGCCCGGTGCGTTCCTTGAGCAGCATGGTCATCCCGACACCGATGAGGATCGCCACGACGAGTGCGACCCAGGAGAACCGCGAGAGCCACTTCTCGGCGGCAATACCCAGGTAGTAGACCACCGCGGTGGTGCCGCCGGCCCAGCAGATGGCGCCGGATGCGTTGGCGGCCAGGAACTGCGGGTACCGCATATGCAGGGCACCGGCCAGCGGCCCGGCCAGGATGCGCAGCAGCGCGATGAAGCGTCCGAAGAACACCGCCCACACGCCCCACCGGGCGAACAACTGCTTGGCCAGCGCCACGTGGCCCGGGCCGAAGTGTTTGGGGAAGCGCTTGCCGAGCCGCTCGAACAGTCCCATCCCGAACCTGCGGCCGATCGTGTACCCGATCGTGTCGCCGACGATAGCGCCGACGGTGGCGGCCGCGCCCACCCACACCGGGCTGATGTCCAGGGTGTGCCGGGAGGCCAGCAGTGCCGCACTCACCAGCGCGATCTCGCCGGGCAACGGGATACCCAGGCTTTCGATGCCGATGATCAACCCGACAACCAGGTACACCGCCAGCGGCGGGATGGATTCCAGTATCGCGTCGACCGTCACCCGCCAAGGATGCCGTATCGACGGCACTTAGGCGGCAGTTGCCACCGGTCTTCGCGTGTCGACCTCAGCCGTCGCGCTTGCGGCGGTACAGCGTTCCAAGGCCCAACAGGATCAGGCTGATCACCAGGATCGCGGTGGCCAGCACGTTGATCTGAGGTGGCACAGCGGCTTTCACCGCAGCGTTCACATACAGCGGGTAGGTCACCGTCGAGCCGCTGACGAAGTAGGTGATGATGAAATCGTCCAGTGACAGCGCGAACGACAGCATCGCGGCAGCGACGATGCCCGGCACGATCAGCGGCAGGGTCACCTTGAAGAAGGTCCGGGTGGGGCCCGAACCCAGATCCAGGGAAGCGTCCTCGAGGGTCCAGTCGAAGCCACGGATGCGAGCCCGCACGGTCATCGCGATGAAGCTGATCTCGAACGCCACGTGCGCGATCACGATCGTGGCGTATCCGGTGGCCCAGCCCAGGTCGAGGAACAGGGTCAGCAGCGACGCACCCATGACGACCTCGGGTGAGGTCAGCGGCAGCACCAGGAAGGTGTCCACCGTCTTGCTGCCGCGGAACCGTTGGCGCACAAGGGCAATGGCCACCAGCGTGCCCAAGACAACCGAGATCGCCGTCGACACCGCGGCGATGTTCAGGCTCAGCTTCAACGCCTCGGTCAGGGCGGGGTATTTGAACGGGTCGGCCCAATTGTCGAGCGTGAACCCCTGCCAGGTGTAGTTGAACTTGCCGGCCGGCTTGTTGAACGAGAAGACGATGATCACCAGGATCGGTAGGAACAGGTAGAACAGCACCAGGGCCGCGATGACTCGCAGCGCCACGTCGCCGAGCTTGAACGTTCCCCGGATGTTGCGGCCCGGCTTGACCAGCCCGCCGTGATCGATGGTCTGGGCGATCGCGGCCCCGGCCTCGGTGGTCATACCAGGTCCTCCGTGCCCAACGCCTTCGTGTAGAGCAGGACGCCGATCAGGATCAGCGCCATCAGCACGAAGCTCAGCGCGGCGGCGGCCGGGTAATCCTTGACTACCAGGAACTGTTTCTGAATGACGTTGCCGATCATCCTGGTCTGGGTACTGCCCAGATAGTCGGCGTTGATGAAGTCACCGACCGAGGGAATGAAGACCAGCATGCTGCCGGCCAGCACCCCGGGCATCGCCAGCGGCATGATCACCTTGCCGAACATTCTGCGGTTGGTGGCATACAGATCTCGGGAGGCCTCCAGCAGGCGAGCGTCGATCTTCTCCAGGCTGACGTACAGCGGCAGGATCATGAAGATGATCCAGTTGTAGGTCAGCCCGCCGATGACCGCCCAGCCGGTCGACAGCAGGCGCCCTTCGGACGGCAGCAACCCGACAGTGCCGAGCGCGTCAACCACCCAGCCGTCGTCGGCCAGGATCGTCTTCCATGCCAGGGTGCGGATCAGGAACGTCACGAAGAACGGCAGGATCACCAAGCCGAGCAACAGGTTCTTGTACCTGCCGGCCTTGAACGCGATCACATATGCCAGCGGGAAAGCCAGCAGAATGCACAGCACGGTTGCGGCCAGCGCATAGCCGAACGAGCGCATGATCTGCTCGCGGTAGGTGCTCAGCGCCTCGCCGTAATTGGCGAAATCCCAGGCGAACGTGAGCTCCGGCAGGTAGATCGAGCCGCCCATCTCAGACAGTGACGTCCGGAACAGCGATATGAACGGCACCACATAGAAGACCCCGAGATACGCAAGCGCGGGCAGGATCATCAGGTAGGGAGCAAGTTTGCTCCGCTGCCGGTTGCTACTGGCTACTCCCGCCATGCGTCAGCCGCCGGTGACTTCGGCGTACGCCTTGTTGAACTCGTCGGTCTGCTCGTCGGTGAGTGCGGCCCAGGCCTTCAGCCTGTCCAGGGTTTCCTTCGGCGGGTTGATCAACGGGTTGGCGGCGAGCGCCGGATCGATCTTTGTGAGCTCGTCGGTCATGTCCGACAGCACCGGGACGTACTGGGTATGTGCGATCAGCTTCGCGTAGTTGGCCCGGTCGTAGACGTAGTTGATCCACGTCTCGGCGGCCTTCTGATTCTGGGTGGTGTACGGGATCACCATCGTGTCGATGAACGTCGTTCCGCCGGACTCGGGTACGACGAACTTCAGATCCGGGTTGTCCTTTTGCAGCTGGACGACGTCACCCGAATATGCCTGGGCGATAACAACATTGCCGGACGCCAAATCGTCGGCGTAGTCGTTGCCGGTGAACCGCCGGATCTGGCCGGCGTCCTTCTGCTGCTTGATCAGGCCGACCGCCTTGTTCACCGCGTCGGAGGTCGGGTCCTCCACCGAGCCACCCTGCGACAGCATGATCATGCCCAGGCCGTCCTGGGTGTCGGCGAACAGGCTGACCTTGCCCTTGAACGCCGGATCCCACAGGTCGTCGATCTTGGTGATGTCGCGGTTGGTCGCCGCCCGGTTGTAGGCCAGGCCCACCATGCCGGACATGTACGGCGCGCTGAACTTGCGGCCCGGGTCGGCCTTGGCGTCGAGAAGATCGGGGCGCATGTTCTTCTTGTTGGTCCAACGGCTTTCGCCGATCGGGTTGAGCCAGCCGAGCGCGTTGAGGCGGGCGGCGAGGAACTGGGTTGGCACCACCAGGTCGGCGCCGATGTCCTGCTTGCGCGACAGCGGCTCCTTGTTCTTGGCGAACCACTCCTCGTTGTCGTTGAAGTCCTCCTTGTAATCCACCGTCAGGCCGGTCGCGGTCTGGAAGGCGGCGACGAAACCGTCGGCCATGTACAGCGGCCAGTTCGAGATCCGCAGTTTTCCGGTGGCGGGGGAGCCGTCGTCGGCGGGGGCTGCCGGCGCGCTGGAGCTGCTCTTGTTGTCGGACTTGCCACATGCGGCGAGGAAGGACGGTCCTAGGACGAGCGCGGCCGCGGCGGCGGCACCGCCACCGATGAACCGGCGTCGGGAGGACAGCGAAGCGAGGATCCGGGGGTCGATCTCTGTGGCCATGTGCCGTGGTGCCTTTCGGTGGGGGAAGGTTCGGTTGACTTCAACAGCAGATCACTTACGAATCGTCGAGCATTTCTTCGAGGTCTTCGGTGGTCGGGATGTCGGCGGCGGGCAGGACCAGCGATGCCTCCGGAGCCCAGCACACGAACACGTCGTCGCCCGGACGCAGCAGGGGCAGGTTCTGCTCTGGTCCGATGTGGGCCAGGATCGGGGAGTCGTCGGCGGCGGCCAACGACAGTCGCAGTACCGGTCCCTGGAAGGTCAGGTCGACGACCTTGGCGGCGACGGTCGCGAGATCTCCGGTGGGTTGTTCCATCGACACCCGGACCCGCTCGGGGCGCACCATCAGCGTGGCTTGACCGCCCGGCTCGATGGTGGTGTCGCCGGGCTTGGCCTTGAGCGTGGTGCCCAGCACTTCCACCTCGACGTAGTCGCGGTTGGCGCGGCCGGTCTGACGGCCGTGCCACAGGTTCGCCTGACCGATGAAGCCGGCCACGAACACGGTTGCGGGCCGGTCGTAGATATCGGTCGGGGTGCCGATCTGCTCGACATTGCCCTGGTTCATGACCGCGATCCGGTCGCTCATCGTGAGCGCTTCCTCTTGGTCATGCGTCACATAGACGAACGTGATGCCGACCTCGCGCTGGATGCGCTTGAGCTCGAACTGCATGACGTGGCGCAGCTTGAGGTCAAGGGCGCCGAGCGGCTCGTCGAGCAGTAGCGCGCTGGGATAGTTGACCAGCGCGCGGGCCAGGGCGACGCGCTGCTGCTGCCCGCCGGAGAGCTGGGCGGGCTTGCGCTGTGCGAAGTCGGTGAGCCGAACGACCTCGAGCATCTCGTCGACGCTCTTCTTGACGGTGGCCTTATCTTTCTTCTGGCTGCGCGGGCCGTAGGCGACGTTGTCCCACACCGTCATGTGGGGGAACAGGGCGTAGTGCTGGAAAACGGTGTTGACGTTGCGCTTGTGCGGTGGCACCCGCGACACATCGACGCCTTCAAGCCGAATCGCGCCCTCGGTCGGCTGTTCGAAACCGGCGATCATGCGCAGGGTGGTCGTCTTCCCGCAGCCGGACGGGCCGAGCATGGAGAAGAACTCGCCTGCCCCGATGGAGAAGTCGGCGTCGGTGACGGCGACGTAGTCCTCGAAGCGTTTGACGACGTGGTCGATCTCGATCACAGGCGCGCCGGTGGTGCGCTTGGATCCGGGTTTTCCGGTGGTCTGCTGGGTGGCGGTGGCGCCGGTGTCGGTCAGGGCCCGTCCTCCTCGTAGTCCCGCGGGCCGACGAGAAGTGGCAGCCTGTCGACCCCGCTCCTAAACGATTGCGGATTTGCGTGCTCTTCGCAACCGATTCCGCAACGAAATATGAATTCTTCGATGGAATCGCTCGTTATGACCGGGGTCGAGGCACGGCTTTCGACACGGACCCGGGTGGCTCAAGGTCGTCCTTGGACGGATCGTATCGCCGTTCAGGCCGTCGCGAGCCCGCGTGCGATAACCAGCCGCTGAATTTGGTTGGTTCCTTCGAAGATCTGGGTGATCTTGGCTTCGCGCATGTAGCGCTCGACGCGGTAGTCACGGGTGTAGCCGACACCGCCGAGCACCTGGACGGCATCGGTCGTCACCTTCATGGCGGCGTCCGTCGCCACCAGCTTGGCGACGCTGGCCTGCTGCGAGTAGGGCAGACCGGCGTCCCGCCGCCGAGCGGCATCCAGGTAGGTGGCCCGCGCGCTGGCCACCGCGGCGGCCATGTCGGCGAGCAGGAATCCCAGGCCCTGGTGATCAATGATTTTGCGGCCGAACGTCGTTCGGTCGTTGGCGTAGGCGCACGCCTCGTCGAGGGCGGCCTGTGCGATCCCAACTGCCACGGCCGCGATGCCGAGCCGGCCCGAGTCCAGCGCGCTGAACGCGATCTGCAGGCCCTGTCCCTCGGCACCGATCCGGCGGCCGGCGTCGATGACCGCGTTGTCGTAGAACGCCGATGTCGTGGGAACGGCGGCCAATCCCATCTTTTCCTCGGGCTTGCCGAAGCTCAGACCCGGCAGATCCGCAGGCACCAGGAAGCAGGAGATGCCGCGGCCACCCTCGCCCGTCCTCGCGAACAAGGTGTAGAAGTCCGCCCGCCCGCCGTGGGTGATCCAGGCCTTCGAACCGTTGATGACGTATTCAGGAGCCGCCTCGGCCGCGGAAAACACAGCTTTGCACTGCAATGCGGCGGCATCCGACCCGGCCTGCGGTTCGGACAGGCTGTAGGCGCCGATCTGCTCACCCGACAGCATGCCGGGCAGCCAGCGTTCGCGCTGTTCGTCGGTGCCGAACGCCAGCAGCGGATGGCACGACAGGCTGTGCACGCTCACCGCGACCGCCACCGCGGCCCAGCGTGCGGCGATCTCCTCGAGAACTTGCAAGTACACCTCGAACGGCTGACCGCCGCCGCCCCACTCCTGCGGCTGCGGCAGGCTCAACAGCCCCGCCGCACCGAGTTGGGCGAACACCCCTTCGGGATAGGTCTCCGCGCGCTCGTGCTCGTCGACGATCGGGCTGAGCACTTTGTCGCCGATGTCGCGGGTCAGCGCGATGAGATCCGCGGCGTCCTGGTCGGGCAGGAGTCGGTCGACGGGCATGAGCGGGGCCTCTCGATTGATACTCAGAATAGTACTGACTTACATCTATCAGTACTATTCGGGGGATGGCCACCCGCACCTCCCCGGCGGCGTTCGGGACCCGGCGCCGCGGCGAGCTGTTCGACGCACTGCTGGCGCTCTTTCTTGCCGAGGGGTTCGCCCACCTGACCCTCGACGACATCGCCGCACGGTTGCGCTGTTCGAAGGGGACGCTCTACACGCTGGCCGGCAGCAAGGAACAGCTGGTTCACGCAGTCACCGTGCACTTCTTCCGGCGCGCCACCGACGATGTGGAACACACGGTCTGCGAGGTCGATGGCGCACGTGAGCGGATCACCGCGTACCTCACCGCGGTCGGCACCGCACTCGAAGTCGCCTCCGATCGGTTCATGGCCGACTTGGACGCGTTCGCACCGGCCCGGGCGGTCTACGAACAGAACACCGCCATCGCCGCCCGCCGGGTCAGCCAATTGATCGCCGAAGGGGTTGTCGCGCAGGAATTTCGGGACGTGCATGCCGCATTCGCCGCGGACTTGGCCGCAGCCATGATGGTGCGCATCCAGCAGGGGACCGTGCGGTCAACCACCGGGCTGGACGACGCCGCGGCCTACCGCGAGTTGGCGGCCATCCTGACCGCAGGCATCAACGCCTGATCACATGTGCGCGCCACCGTCGATGCGGACCTCGGTGCCCGACACGAAGTACGCGTCCGGGCTGCCCAGCATCGCGACAACGTTGGCCACCGCATCCGGCTTCGCGAATATCTCGCCCTTCGGAAACGGCAGCAGGGGTGCGACCCGGCCGAACAGGCTGTAGTCGACATCCTCTGGCAGTCCGGGGCCGACGCTCTGCTTGGACTCGCCGGTGCCGTCGGTCATCCCCGACGAGATCGATCCGGGCTGCACCGAGTTGAAACGGATGCCGTCCTTGGCGAACTCGGCGGCCAACGCATGCGTCATGGCCTGAACGCCGCCCTTCGACGCGGCATACGCCGACATATAAGGATGGGCGAATGCGGCCGATGTCGAGCTGAAATTCACGACGGCCGGGGCAGATCCCGCGCGCAGAGCCGGAATTGACTGCCGCGTCACAAGGAACGTGCCGACGAGGTTGACCCGCAGTACCTGCTCGAAAGCCGCAAGCGTGGTGTCGAGGAAGTGATCCGACCGCAGGATGCCCGCGACGTTCACCAGCGTGTCGAGGCCGCCGAGCGTGGAGATCGCTTCATCGACACCGGTTTTCACCGACTCCTCGCTGCCGACGTCGATGACCATCGTGCTCAGCCGGTCACCGGCACCGGCGGCCTTGGCCGTGGTGTCCGCCAGGCCCGACTCGCTGATGTCGGCGGCCACCACACGACCACCTTCGGCGAGAATGCGCAGTACACAGGCCTGCCCGATGCCGGAGCCGCCGCCGGTGATCAGCACTCGACGATCGGTGTAACGCTGCAAGATCGACATCGCGGGTCGGCTCCTGGGTCGGTGGTGTGGGCCTCGATCATCGTGGGTTGTGATCGGTGGTCCGCGAGAGTGATCCCGCTGACCGGGAATCGGATGTCGACTCGGGCGGGGTGCAATTCAGTCTTCCAGGCATGACTGCAGCGCGGGCGGGCTCCCGAATGCCGACTGTCCCAACCGAGTCGACGACAGCACGGTCGAGAACGAGACATTTCGGCGTGAGTCGTCTCGAAGCGACCCGACGAAACACCGACACCACCAGTCACAGGTCCCGATTGCCGAGATTCGCTACCGCGCGGGCGCTAAGTGCACTAATCTGCGTTGGCGTCGTTGAAACACGTTCCAGTTTTGGACCGGTTTGTGCCATGGCGCTGGGGCGATGACCGCGACGATGTTGGAGGTTCAGAAGACACCCATGGCAAATCGGACAGCGGATCGTTGGTCACCGGGCATCGCGTTGAGCGGCATGTCGGGGCCGATGCAGGCTATTGGTGGTTTGTTTGCGATGTCGGCTGATGCGGTGCGGTTTGTGTTTCGGAAGCCGTTTCAGTGGCGGGAGTTTTTGGAGCAGTCGTGGTTTGTGGCGCGGGTGTCGTTGGCGCCGACGTTGTTGGTGGCGATTCCGTTCACGGTGTTGGTGTCTTTTACGTTGAATATTTTGTTGCGGGAGTTGGGTGCTGCGGATTTGTCGGGGGCGGGTGCTGCGTTTGGTGCGGTGACGCAGGTGGGTCCGTTGGTGACGGTGTTGATCGTGGCCGGTGCGGGTGCGACGGCGATGTGTGCGGATTTGGGGTCGCGCACGATTCGTGAAGAGATCGATGCGATGGAAGTGTTGGGGATTAATCCGGTGCAGCGGTTGGTGACTCCGCGGATGTTGGCTTCGGGGTTGGTCGCTCTTTTGTTGAACAGCTTGGTGGTGATCATCGGGATTTTGGGTGGGTATGTGTTCTCGGTGTTTGTTCAGGATGTGAATCCCGGTGCGTTCGCGGCGGGGATCACGTTGTTGACCGGGGTGCCTGAGGTGATCATCTCGTGTGTGAAGGCGGCGCTGTTTGGGTTGATTGCGGGGTTGGTGGCGTGTTATCGGGGGTTGACGATTACCGGGGGTGGGGCCAAGGCGGTGGGTAATGCGGTCAACGAGACGGTGGTGTATGCGTTCATGGCGTTGTTTGTGGTGAACGTGGTGGTGACGGCTATTGGTATCCGGATGAGCGCGCGGTAGATCGCGATGGCGTCGTTGCAGGCTTTGTATCCGCGGATCGCGCGGCAGGTGCGCCGTCCGTTGGGGACGTTCGGCCGCATTGGTGATCACACGATTTTTTATGGGCGGGCGATTGCCGGCACGCCGCATGCGGCGCTGCATTTCCGCAAGGAGATCATCCGGTTGATCGCGGAGATCAGCATGGGTGCGGGCACGTTGGCGATGATCGGCGGCACTGTGGTGATCGTCGGGTTCTTGACGTTGGCTGCTGGTGGGACCCTGGCGGTGCAGGGGTATAGCTCGTTGGGCAATATCGGTATCGAGGCGTTGACGGGGTTTTTGGCCGCGTTTATCAATGTGCGGATCAGTGCGCCGGTGGTGGCCGGGATCGGGTTGGCGGCCACGTTTGGTGCCGGGGTCACGGCCCAACTCGGTGCGATGCGGATCAATGAGGAGATCGATGCCCTGGAATCGATGGGCATCCCCCCGGTGGAATACCTGGTGTCCACGCGGATTGTGGCCGGGATGGTGGCGATCACCCCGCTGTACTCGATCGCGGTCATCTTGAGTTTCGTGGCCAGCCAGTTCACCACGGTGGTGTTGTTCGGTCAGTCCGGCGGTTTGTATGACCACTACTTCAACACGTTTTTGAACCCGATCGATCTGCTGTGGAGCTTCCTGCAGGCGGTGTTGATGGCGATCACGATCTTGTTGATCCACACCTACTTCGGCTACTTCGCCACCGGCGGACCCTCCGGCGTCGGCGTCGCGGTCGGTAACGCGGTACGGACCTCCCTGATCGTGGTCGTCTCCGTCACCCTGCTGGTCTCACTGGCCATCTACGGATCCAACGGCAACTTCAACCTGTCCGGATAGCCGAGGAGCGAGATGAAATCAGGTATCGCGCGCCCGCTCGCCGGATTGGCGACCGTGGTGGTCCTTGTGGCGATTGTCGCGTTGGCCGTTGGTCTGTTCCAAGACAGCTTCACCAAAACCGTTCCGGTGACGGTGATCTCACAGCGCGCCGGCCTGGTCATGTATCCCGACGCGAAGGTCAAGCTCAACGGCGCCCCGGTCGGCAAGGTTTCCTCGATCGACCTGCTGCCCGACGGGAGAGCCGCACTGCATCTGGCGCTGAACCCCGCACGGGTCAACGACATCCCGGCCAACGTGAGCGCCGACATCACGTCGTCGACGGTGTTCGGCTCGAAGTTCGTCGAGCTGAATCCGCCGCCGGACGCGTCGGCGAAGTCCATCCAGGCCGGCCAGGTCATCGACGGCAAGCACGTCACGGTCGAGATCAACACCGTATTCCAGCAGCTGGTTTCGGTCCTTTCGCAGATCGAACCCACCCAGCTGAACCAGACGCTCGGGGCGATCGCCAAATCGCTGGACGGTCGAGGCGACAAGTTCGGTCAGACCCTGGTGGACCTCGACACCGCTCTGGCCAAGCTCAACCCCAGCCTTGACACCCTGAACCATGAATTGGAAGTCGCCCCAAAGGTGTTCGACGCCTACGGTGACGTCTCCAACGACCTGGTGTCCACCGTCAAGAGCGCGGCCAAGATCAGCGACACGATCGTCGACCAGGATCAGAATCTGGACACCCTGCTGGTCAGCGCCATCGGCCTGGCCGACGTCGGCACGGAAGTGCTGAGCGAGAACAAGGATCCGCTGGCCAACGTCGTGCATCTGCTGGTGCCGACCACCGATCTGTTGAACCAGTACAACGCGGCACTGAATTGCGGTATCGGCGGCCTGGTTCCGTTGGCCACCGGGCCCGGCCTGCCGTTGCCCGGTGCGGTCCTGCTGCAGTCGTTCTTCCTCGGCCGTGAGCGCTACCGGTATCCGTCCAACTTGCCGAAGGTGGCCGCGACCGGTGGCCCGCAGTGCACCGACATGCCGAAGGTGCCGTTCGAGACCAGTCCGCCGTTCGTGGTCGCCGATATCGGCGCCAACCCCGCGCAGTACGGCAACCAGGGCATCCTGCTGAACTCCGACGGTCTCAAGCAGGCGCTGTTCGGCCCGCTGGACGGACCGCCGCGCAACACCGCACAGATCGGACAACCGGGATGACCGCGCTGTGGAAGACGCTTCTCAAGGTCGGCATCTTCGGCGTGGTGATGCTCCTGCTGACCGCGTCACTGTTCGCGATCTTCGGCCAGTACCGATCGGGTTCGGACAACGCCTACTCGGCCGTCTTCGCCGACGCCTCCAGCCTGAAGTCCGGGGATTCGGTGCGGGTGGCCGGTGTCCGCGTCGGCACCGTCACCGATGTTGCGCTGCAACCCGACAACAAGGTGATCGTCGACTTCGATGCCGACCGCAAGATCGTGCTGACCTCGGGAACCAAGGCGACGGTGCGCTACCTGAACCTGGTCGGCGACCGGTACCTGGAACTGGTCGACAGTCCGGGATCGGCGAAGATCCAGCCGCCGGGCAGCCAGATTCCGCTGGACCGCACCGAGCCTGCCCTGGATCTCGACCTGCTCCTCGGTGGTCTGAAACCCGTTGTCCAGGGGCTTAATCCGAACGATGTCAACGCGCTGACCAACTCGCTGATCCAGATCCTGCAGGGTCAGGAAGGCAACATCGAGTCGCTGTTCTCCAAGACGACGTCGTTCACCACCACGCTGGCCGACAACGGCCAGACGGTGCAACAGCTGATCGACAACCTCAACACTGTGATCGCCACCATCAGCAAGGACGGCGACAAGTTCTCCGGTGCGGTCGACAAGCTGGAGAAGCTCGTCACCGGGCTGGCTGCAGACAAGGATCCGATCGGGCAGTCGATCACCGCCCTGGACAACGGCACCGCGTCGCTCACCGACCTGCTCACCCAGGCGCGCGCACCCCTGAACGGCACCGTCGACCAGCTCAGCCGGCTGGCTCCGCTGTTGGACCAGGACAAGGAGCTGCTGGACATCTCGATCCAGAAGGCACCGGCCAACTACCGCAAGGTGGTGCGGCTCGGGTCCTACGGCAGCTGGATCAACCAGTACCTGTGTGGCCTGTCGCTGCGTGTCAGTGATCTGCAGGGCCGCACCGCCTACTTCCCCTGGCTCGTCCAACACACTGGAAGGTGCGCGGAGCCCTAATGCTCAAATATCGTGGGTCCTCGCTGATCAGGTCGGGTTTCATCGGCCTGGCACTGATCGTGCTCGTCATCACCATCGGGCTACAGCCCGAGCGGCTGGTGTCGCTTGCCACCTCGATCCGACATCAGGCGTTGTTCACCGAGGCCGGTGGACTGCAGGCGGGTAACGACGTCAAGGTGTCCGGCGTCAAGGTCGGCACCGTCTCGGACGTGTCCCTGCAGCGCGGAAAGGCGCTGGTGACCTTCATGGTCAAGGGCTCGGTCCGGCTCGGCTCGGACACGTCCGCGCACATCCGCACCGGAACACTTCTGGGGCAACGGATTCTGACGCTGGAATCCAACGGCAAGGGCACCCTGCGGGCGGCCGACGTGATTCCGGTGTCCCGCACCGGATCGCCGTACTCGCTGACCCAGTCGCTGTCGGATTTGGCCGCCAATACCGCGGACACCGATACCGCGGCGATCAACCAGTCGCTGGACACCTTGAGCGACACACTGGATCGCATCACCCCGCAGTTGGGCCCGACCTTCGACGGCATCAGCAACTTGTCGCGGATGATCAACGAGCGCAACGACTCGCTGGCCAACCTGCTCAAGAGCGCGGCGAATGTCACCGGGATCCTGTCGCAGCGCAGTGCGCAGGTGAACACGTTGCTGCTCAACGCCAATGACCTGATCGGTGTTCTGCAGCAGCGCCGGTACGCGATCGTGAACTTGCTCGCCAGCACGTCGGCGCTGTCGCGGCAGCTGAGCGGCATCGTGGCCGACAACGAAAAGGAATTGGCGCCGGCCTTGGAGAAGATCAACGCGGTGACCGCGATGCTGGAGAAGAACAACGCCAACATCACCGCGGCCATGAAGGGCCTGGCCAAGTTCCAGCTGACTCAGGCCGAAGCGGTCAACAACGGCTTCTACTACAACGCCTTCGTCGGCAACCTGTTGCCCGCGCAGACGCTGCAGCCCTACCTCGACTACGCGCTGGGCTTCCGCCGCGGTATCGATGCGGGACAGCCGGCCGACAATGCCGGACCGCGTGCGGAATTCCCGTTCCCGTACAACGGAATACCGCAGCCTTATGAGCGATGGGGGCAGCCGTGACGTCTCGTAGAGGGCTGAGGATCGCCGTCATCGCTTTGGTGGCGGTGGTGCTCGTCGGCGTCGTCGGGTGGTTCGTCCGTTACGCGTTCTTCAAGCCGAACACCATCACCGCCTACTTCACCAGCGCCACCGCGATCTACCCCGGTGACGAGGTGCGGGTGGCCGGGGTGAAGGTCGGCACGATCGAGTCGATCGAGGCCCAGGGGACCAAGGCCAAGCTGGTGTTGGCCGTCGACCGGAAGATCCCCATCCCGGCCAATGCCGAGGCCATCATCGTCGCGCAGAACCTGGTGGGGGCCCGCTACGTTCAGCTGACCCCGCCGTACGAGGACAACGGGCCGACCATGGCCGACGGCGCGGTGATCGGTCTCGACCGCACCGCGATTCCGGTCGAATGGGACGAGATCAAGACCCAATTGACACGCCTGGCAACCGATCTCGGGCCGGCCACCGAGGGGCAGGCCACTTCCGTCGGGCGCTTCATCGACACCGCTGCCACCGCACTGGACGGCAACGGGGAGAAGCTGCGCGACACCATCGCGCAGCTGTCGGCCATCAGCAAGACTCTGGCCGACGGCAGCGGCAATATCGTCGACACCATCAAGAACCTGCAGACGTTCGTGACGGCGTTGCGCGACAGCAACACCCAGATCGTCCAGTTCCAGGACCGACTGGCCTCGCTGACCAGCGTGGTCGACGGCAGCCGGTCGGATATCGACGGTGCGCTGACCAACCTGTCCAGCGCGGTCGTGGACGTCCAGCGGTTCATTGCGGGCACGCGCAACCAGACCGCCGAGCAACTGCAGCGGTTGAGCAGCGTGACCAAGAACCTCGCCGACAACAAGCTCGTCGTCGAGAACCTGCTGCACGTCGCGCCGAACGCGATCGGCAACGCCTACAACATCTACAACCCCGACTCCCAAAGTGCCTTGGGCGCATTCGCGTTGGCAAACTTCTCCAACCCCGTCCAGGTGATCTGCTCGGCGATCGGCGCCGTGCAGAACGCCACCGCCGACGAGACCGGCAAGTTGTGCGCCCAATACCTCGGGCCGGCTCTGCGGCTGCTCAACTTCAACTACCTGCCGTTCCCGTTCAACGCCTACCTGGGCAAGTCCACCAGCCCGGACAAGCTGATCTACACCGAGCCGGGGCTGGCTCCCGGTGGCTCCGGCGCAACCCCGCCGGGCTACGAGATCCCGCCGACGGTGTCGGCTTACACCGGTTACAACGGCGACGTGCCGGGACCGGCAGGCTGGGGCGGGCCGCCGAACACCTATCACGGCGCCTACGCACCCAACGGATTGCCCGCCGATCCGTCGCCCGCGCTGTTCCCCGGCGCGCCGATTCCACCGGGTGTGCCGTCCGGGCCTGCGGCCCAGCCGCCGAGCAACCTGGAGGGCATGCTGCTTCCGGCCGAAGGGAATCCGCCATCATGACCAGTTCGGTGCAGCGTCTGCTGGTGACCGCGGCGTGCGTCGCGGTGACGGTGACCGGCTGTAGTTTCGGCGGCCTGAATTCCCTGCCTTTGCCGGGGACGGTCGGGCACGGCAAGGGTTCCAGCACCTATCACATCGAAATCGCCAATGTGGGTCAGCTGGAATCGAATTCACCGGTGATGGTCGGCGACGTCGTCGTCGGCAGTGTGGGCGAGATGACGGTTACCGACTGGCATGCCGATGTCGAGATCTCGGTGGAACCCGGTGTGGTGATTCCCGCCAACGCGGTGGCCTCGGTGGGGCAGACCAGCCTCCTGGGTTCCATGCACCTGGCGCTGAACCCGCCACTGGGCCAGGCGCCCAGCGGTGAGCTGAAACCCGGTGCCACCCTTGGCCTCAACCGCTCCTCGACCTACCCGTCGACCGAGCAGACACTGTCGGCGCTTTCGGTGGTCGTCAACGGCGGTGGACTGGGGCAGATCGGCGACATCATCCACGAGTTCAGCGCGGCGCTGAACGGCAGGACCGATCAGGTCCGCGACCTGCTCACGCAGCTCAATGATTTCGTCGGGTTGCTGGCAACGCAGCGCGACGCCATCAACGAGGCGGTCAACTCGCTGAACAGGCTCGCGGGTACCTTCGCCGGTCAGCAGGAAGTCCTGACCGATGCGCTCAACCGTATTCCGCCCGCGCTCGATGTCCTGGTGAAGGAGCGGCCGCGCATCACGACCGCGCTCGAGAAGTTCCGCGATTTCTCGAATTTGGCGACCGGCCTGATCGACGACACCAAGGCCGATCTGGTCAAGAACCTGCAGAACCTCGAACCCACGCTGAAGGCGCTGGCCGACATCGGTCCCAAACTGGACACCGCGCTGGCCTACTTGCCCACGTTCCCCTACACGCAGCAGGTGATCGACCGGGCCATCCGAGGCGACTACCTGAACCAGTACATCATCTTCGACTTCACCGTTCCCCGGCTGAAGAAGACTCTGATGCTCGGTACCAGGTGGGGTGATGAGAACGCCAAACTCGTTCCGGCACCGGGAGACCCGTGGTATGCGACGTACACCTACGATCCCCTCAACGCGCCGTTCAGCCCGGCTCCGCCGCCGACGCAGGTGGCCGACATCCCGCCGCTGATTCCGGCGCCGCCGCCCGGTCAGCAGGCGTCGCTCACCAACGCCACCCAACCCGCGCCCGGGCCGGCGACCGGTCCATTGCCCGGTCCCGCCCCGCAAGCCACACCAGAGGACGGGGGTAACTGATGCTGACGCGCTTCGTCCGAAATCAGCTCATCATCTTCACCATCGCGTCGGTGGTCGGCATCGCGGTGATGGTCGTCGTCTACATTCAGGCGCCGACCCTGCTCGGCATCGGCAGGATCACGGTCAAGCTCGAGCTGCCCAGAACCGGTGGGCTCTACCAGTTCTCGAACGTCACCTATCGCGGTGTCCAGCTCGGCAAGGTCACCGAGGTGGTGCCGACCCGCACGGGCGCGGTGGCCACCCTGTCACTGGAGAGCAATCCGAAGGTGCCGGCCGACCTGCAGGCACGGGTGCTGAGCGTGTCCGCTGTCGGTGAGCAGTACGTGGATCTGGTGCCGAGCACCGATTCCGGACCGTACCTGCAAAACGGTTCGGTGATCCCGGTCAAGAACGCGGTCCTCCCGCAGGCCGTCGGCCCGATGCTCGACCAGACCAACGCGCTGCTCAAGAGCATCCCCACCGACCGCCTGACCGAGCTGCTGAGCAACGCCTACAAGGGTCTCAACGGCGCCGGTGACGATCTCACCACGCTGAACGACTCCGCCTCGAAGCTTGCCGCCGACTTCAGTGCCACCGCCGATCAGACCCGGACCCTGGTCGACGACAGCAAGCCGTTGCTCGACGGTCAGGTGGCCTCCACCGACGCGATCCGCACGTGGGCGCAGAGCCTGGCGGGCATCACCGGTCAGCTCGACACCAACGACCCGCAGTGGCGCAGCATCCTGGCGAACGGTCCCGGTGCGGCCGATGAGGCGTCCGCGCTGTTGAACCAGGTGAAACCGACTCTGCCGGTGCTGCTGGCCAGCCTCACCACAGTGGGCCAGATCGGCGTGACTTACCACAAGGGCCTCGAACAGCTACTGGTGTTGCTGCCGCCCTACATCGGCTCGATCCAGGCGGTCGGCTCGCCGCTGAACAACCCGACGGGTATGACGCTGGGTGACTTCACGCTGACGATGAACGACCCGCCGGCCTGTACGGTCGGCTTCCTGCCGCCGTCCTCGTGGCGGTCACCGGAAGACACCTCAGATATCGACACCCCGGACGGGCTGTACTGCAAGCTCCCGCAGGATTCACCGATCGCCGTGCGCGGCGCCCGCAACTATCCGTGTCAGGGTGAGCCCGGCAAGCGGGCACCAACGGTGGAGATCTGCGACAGCAACAAGCCGTACGAGCCGCTGGCCATGCGGCAGCACGCGACCGGCCCGTACCCGATCGACCCGAACCTCGTCGCGCAGGGCATCCCGCCGGACGACCGGGTCACGTTCGGAGACAATATCTACGGGCCCCTTGCGGGCACCCCGATGCCGCCCGGTCCGCTACCGCCGGCGCCGGCCAGCCCGATACCGCCGCCCGGCGGAATCACCGGGCCGGTGGGTATTCCGGGCATCGCGCCGACCGATCAGCCCGGCGGCCCGGGCGTCGCGCCGAGTGCCTTCACACCGGGCTCGCCCGGTGGCCCGTCGGTGGCGATCGCCCGGTACGACCCGGCGACGGGGCAGTACGCCACGCCGGACGGCAATGTGTTCCGCCAGACCGATCTGGTGCAGTCCGGCGGCGAGCAGTCCTGGAAGGACCTGCTGCCGACGACATGACCACAGGTGAGGGGAGAGGGTTGATGCGTACACCACGGGTGTTGATCGGCGTCGCGGCGCTGACCGCTGCCGGGGTCGTCGGTGTGGTGAACCCCGCGACCGCCGTCGCCAACGACAAATGGGCGCTCAACGGAACGTTCGTCGCCACGTCCAACGGCGAGTGGGCCACCACCAACGATGTCTTCCACGATGAGCGCAGCATTCGCAGTATCTGGACGATCTCCTCGACGTGCAGCTATCCCACCGAGTGCATCGGCACCGTCGTCAGTGACGCGGGCTGGACGGCGCCGATCTATCAGACCGGCGGGGACTGGCGCGTCAAGCGTGTCATCGAGGACTGGATGCCCTGCCAGGACGGCACGAGTGCCCCTGGGCTGCAGGTGTTTCGGTTCCACGGATCCAGCCCGGGCGGGGATCAGACCGACCCGTCCTCCAACATGCTGGTCGGCCAGGATTCGACCACTGGTCAGTCGGGCGCCTGTGGGCGCAGCCTCGCGCTGTTCATCAACATGCCGTTCAAGTTGGTCAAGCAGACCTGAGGTCACCGGCCATGTCGAGGGCGGCGAGATGGCTGAACAACATCGACGCGCCGATCGGGTTCCCACCACCGGGGTATGTCGTTCCGCTGACCGCTGCCATCGTGTTGCCCGCCGCGTAGAGGCCCGGGATCGGCTGCCCGGATTCGTCGAGAACTCGGGCTCGTGCGTCGGTGCGCAGACCACCCTTGGTGCCAAGGTCGGACAGGCCGAAGGCCGCGGCATGGAAGGGCGGCGTGTCGATCGGCACCATGGGTGATTCGCCGCCGGAGAAGGCCCGGTCGTATGCCTCGTCACCGCGCCCGAAGTCGGTGTCGGCGCCGGCCGCGACCATCGCATTGTAGCGGGCGACCGTCTGTTCCAGCGTGTCGGCGGGCACCCCGATGAGCTCGGCCAGCTCCGCCAGAGTGCCTGCGCTGCGCCATAATCCGGCGGCGCGGTACTTCTCGGTGTCCACCATCGAGACGTTGGTCGCCTTGACCGGCGGGACCTCGCCGTCGCGGTTGTCGTAGACCATCCAGAACGGGACGTCGAGGCGGCCGGCCTGCATCTCGGCGATGATCTCGCGGCCGATCCGGTCGTACGCCGCGGACTCGTTGACGAACCGCTCGCCGGCCTGATTGACGAAGATGCCCCCGGTGAACCACAGCGCGAATGCGGAGCGGCCGTCGGGATGGGTCAAGCCCGGCGACCACCACGCCTGGTCCATCAGGTCGGTGGCGGCTCCCGCGCGGATCCCCGCCTCCAGCGCCGCGCCCGTGCTGCCCGGTCCGCCCATACTGTCTTTCGCGTCGCCCGGGACGCCGTAGGTCTGCCGCAGCGTGGCGTTGTGCTCGAATCCGCCTGCCGCCAACAGCACTCCGCGCCGGGCGCCGATCCGCACCGGTTTGCCGTCGCGCTGCACGACGGCACCCACCACGCGACCGTTCTCGGTGACGAGCTCGGTCAGCTGCGCATTGCGGTACAGCGAGGCGTTCGGGTAACCGGCCAGGGCGGCAAGGAACCTGCCGATCAGCGCCCGCCCGCCGAAGAGTTTGTCCGGTGCCGGCGCACCGAGGCGGTCGTGGTCGAGCGGCCCGCGCACGAAACCCGCATAGGGGCCGAGCTTCTCGCCGCGGATCGGATTGGCCACGATGTGGCGCATCCCGTCGCCACGGGAGTCGGGGGCCGTGCCGTAATAGTCAGGCCACGGCAGCACGGAGAACATGAAGTTCTCGGCGTCGGCTTCCAGGTATTCGATCAGGCCGGGGCCGCGGCGGATGTAGGTCTCCTGTAGCTCTCGCGGGGTGCGATCGCCGATGACGGCGTGAAAGTAATTGAACGCCTTTTCGATCGTGTCATCGCTGCCCGCTCGTCGCAGCACCGGATTACAGGGGAACCACATGCCGCCGCCACCCGAATAGGCGGTTGTCCCGCCGAAGAAGTCGGTCGACTCCACCAGCGCCACCGACAGACCTTCTCGGGCGGCGGTGTACGCGCCCGTGATGCCCCCGCCGGAACCGGCCACGATGACGTCAACGGTCTCGTCGAATGAGGTGTCCTGCGCGCTCATCGGCCTCCTTTGTCGCACCCACTGTGATCGGTGATGCGGTGCGAAGCAACAACGACTCCCGGTGAGTGACGGATTCAGTTGCGCGGGTGGATGAACACCCCCTCGGCGCGCACCGTGACGCCGTCCGGGGTTGACAGGTGACCGACGGCGTAGGTCTTTACTCCCTCAACTCGGTCGACGTGGGCTTCGGCCCGCACGGGTCCGAGACGCGTGCCCAATTCGTAGCGCAGCGTGAGCGTTCCGGTGGCCGCGGGCCGGCCCGGTTTGTGCGCGGTGGCGCCGAGAACGTGGTCGAGAAGGAGCGCGCAGATTCCGCCGTGCACGTGTCCAGGTGGCCCCTCGTAGGCCGCACCCAGGGTCGCGTCCGCCCACACACTGCCGTCGGGTTCCTGGTGAAGGGTGAGCGGGGGAGCCAACGCGTTGCGCAATCCGATGACCGCATTGCCCCATGCCAGGGGTCGCCCATCCGGCGTCGCCTGGACGCCGAAAGATCCGGGCATCAGATCCCGGCTGAGCTCGTCGGCCGCTTCATCGATCTTGGCCTGCGCGGAGGCGATGCTGTCGACGCTGGCCTGACTGCGGATGGTCACCTCGACGAGCCGACGAACGGACTCGGTCAGCGATGCGAGGAGGGCCTCCGGCGCGTCATTCTCCTGCGGTGAGGACACCTCGCTCATCTTTCGGCCGATCGCCCTAGTCGCGCAATGCGACATCCCGCCCAGCGGTTGGTACGCATGAGCCCGTGACCTGGGTTGATACCCTTATACCGTGTCTGAACCCGAGTCTGCCGCCCAGCCGTCGCTGTCCGCGACCGCGTGGGCGCTGCTCGGGATGCTGTCGTATGAGACCGAACTGTCCGGTTATGACATCCGCAAGTGGATCGACTGGAGCATGCGCTACTACTACGGCAGCCCGGCGTTCAGTCAGATCTACTCCGAGCTCAAGAAGCTCGAGAAGTTGGGTCTACTCACCTCACGAGTGGACGGCGACGGTCCGCGCAACCGTCGTCTGTACAAGATCACCTCCTCCGGCATGGACGCGGTGACGCGGTGGGCGCGCGAAGCTCCGGTGGAACCGCCCTCGCTCAAGCACCCGGCGATTCTGCGAGTGACGCTGGGGCATTTGACCGATCCCGCCTCGCTCAAGCAGATGCTGCAGGACCACATCGCCTACATCGACGACATGCAACGCGACGCGGCGAAGGAAGCAAAATGGGCCGCGGCGGATCCGTCCTGGGCGTACGCCAAGATCGCGCTGGACTGGGCCGACCGCTACTACTCATCCGAGCGGGAACTGACGCTGAAATTGATCAAAGATCTCGACGAAGCGGAGGCCAACTTTCCGAAAGTCGGTGAGGGCGGCAAGATTCCGTGGCCGGATCCGGCTTACTGGTACGAGATCGAGCGCAGAGCCGACGCCGAAGACGGTTAGGTCCGTGCCGCCGCATCAAGCGCGGCGATATAGCCGAAGACCAAGCCCTGGGCGATCGTCGCGCCGGCGCCGGGATAGGTGTTTCCAAACGCGTTGGCGGCGGTGTTGCCGATGGCGTACAGCCCTTTGATGACGGTTCCGTCTTCACGCAGAACGCGGGCGTGCTCGTCGGCACGCAGGCCGCCGCACGTTCCGAGATCACTCAACACCATCTTCACCGCGTAGAACGGCCCTTTGGTCAGCGGCCGCAAGTTCGGGTTGGGCGTGACGGTGGGATCACCGTAGTAGCGGTCGTATGCGCTTCGGCCGCGTTCGAAATCCGGGTCCTCACCGGCGAACGCATGTTCGTTGAAGCGGGACACCGTCGCGTGCAATCGATCGGCGGGAACGTTCATCTTCGCGGCCAGCGACGTGAAATCGTTTGCCTTGACCGCGATTCCGGCCTCATACCAACGCTGGGGAATCGGCATCCGCGGAAACAGTTCGGCCGCAAAGACGTAGCTGTTGCGGTAACGCTGATCGAAGACGATCCACATGTCGTCCACCGGTGTCCCGGCCGCCTGCAACGCCAGAATGCGCTGCCCGAAGCTCATGTAGTCGGAGGATTCGTTGGCGAACCGGTGCCCGTTCTGGTCGACGATGAACGACCCGGGCAGCGACCGCTCGGCGAGCATCACCGCAGGGGCCCCACCGGGTAGCGGCGCGACAGCAGGGAACCACCACGATTGGTCCATGAGGGCGGTGTCAGCTCCGATGTCCGCAGCGATTCGGATCGCGTCGCCGGTGTTGGACTCCGCGCCCAGGCTGAAATTGTTGCCGAGGCTTTCGGATTGAAACTTCCACCGCATGTCCATGTTGTGGTCGAAACCGCCGGCCGCGAGCACGACGCCGCGGCGCGCGGTGATGGTGACGGTCTTTCCCCCGTGTGCCACGACCGCCCCGCTGACGTCGGCGCCGTCGGTCACCAGATCGGTCAATGCGGTGTCGAGCCAGATCGGGATGCCGGCCCGGATAGCGCCTTCGAACAATCCGGCGGCCAGGGCTTGTCCTCCGGCCGCGTAACGCCTACCGAGCGCAAGGCCACCGACCCCCTGCGCGAGTCGCTTGACGATGGTGGGAAGTCCTTTGCGAGGCACCCGGCTCATGAGGTTCATCCAGCGGTAGTCCGCCCCGGTGGTCGGCATCGGGATGTTGGCCTCCATCACGCCGGGGCGCAGATCGGGCAGGTGCTCGCCCAGCCTGGCGGTGTCGAGCGGGCGGCATTCACAGGTCCGCCCGGCGGCCGAGCCGCCGGGAGCCTCCGGGTGGTAGTCGGAGTACTCCTTGGCCCAGAACAGCTTCATCGGTGTCGTGCGGCGCAGCATGTCGATCGTCGCGGGCAGCCGCTTGAGAAACGCCGCTGACCGCTCGCGTGGCGCCGAGCCGGCGACGACAGCGTCGAGATAGGTCTGAGCCCGAGCCGCGGAGTCGACACCGCCGCATTCCTCGATCACGCGGCTGGACGGCAACCACAGGGCGCCGCCGGACCGGGCCGTCGAACCGCCCACGTACGACGACTTTTCAACGACCAGCACCGACAATCCCTGCTCGTGGCCGGCCAGCGCGGCGGCGAGCCCCGTGCCGGACCCGACCACGAGGAGATCGACCTCGGTGTCGGCGATGGCCAGTCCGGTCGGGACGGTGTTGTGGCTGGTAGCGGTCACAACCAGTGACGATAGGGCGGCAGCGGCGATTTTTGAATCCCGCCTCCCTTTGAGCGGAACGCAGACCTCCGGGCGGCATTTCTGCGAAGTTCAATGGTGACATCAGCCCGCGAATTCATCGATCGAAGGACGGACGCAAGATGACGACGCATTCCGAGGCCGACGATGTTCGGTTGATCGAGGCAGGATCGGTGCCCACCCGTTTTGCCCGGGGATGGCACTGCCTGGGCCTGGTCCGCGACTTCAACGACGGGACGCCGCATCAGGTCAACGCTTTCGGCCAGAGGCTGGTGGTGTTCCGCAGCGGCGACGGCGCGATCAATGTCCTCGACGGGTACTGCCGCCACATGGGCGGCGACTTGTCGCAGGGCACGGTGAAGGGCAACGAGATCGCCTGCCCGTTCCACGACTGGCGGTGGGGCGGGGACGGCAAATGCAAATTGGTGCCGTACAGCAAGCGCACTCCGCGGTTGGCCCGCACCGCGTCCTGGCCGACCCTGCAGCAGGACGGGATGCTGTTCGTCTGGAATGACCCGGAACGCAAGGCGCCGCCGGCGGAGGTGACCATTCCCCGCATCGAGGGCGCCGGCAGCGACGACTGGACCGATTGGCACTGGTACACCACCGTTGTGCACACCAACTGCCGGGAAATCATCGACAACGTCGTGGATATGGCGCACTTCTTCTATATCCACGGATCGCTGCCCACCCACTTCAAAAACATCTTCGAGGGCCACGTCGCGACGCAGTACATGAACAGCGCAGGCCGTCCCGATATCGGGGAGCCCGGCGAGACACAGATGCTGGGAACGACGTCGGTCGCGTCCTACCACGGCCCGTCGTTCATGATCGACGATTTGACCTACCACTACACCGACGTCGACCACCACACCGTCCTGATCAACTGCCACTATCCCATCGACGCCAATTCCTTTGTCCTGCAATACGGAATCATCGTCAAGAAGTCGGCGGAGCTGCCTGACGACCTTGCCATGCAGACGGCGATCGGTCTCGGGGACTTCGTGAAAATGGGCTTCGAGCAGGACGTCGAGATCTGGCGCAACAAGACCCGGATCGACAATCCACTGCTGGTGGAAGAGGACGGGCCGGTGTACCAGCTGCGCCGGTGGTACGAGCAGTTCTATGTCGACGTCGCCGACGTCACGCCAGATATGGTGGACCGCTTCGAATTCGAGCTCGACACCACCCAGCCCACCGCGGCGTGGATGAAGGAAGTGGAAGCCAACCTGGCCACCCAGAAAGCGCCATCCGGGTCAGTGGCGGGATGATGGCGGTCCGTCCAGACATTCGGCTCGACGACGCGCCGATGGTCCCGGTGACCTGTGCGCGTTGTGGCGCCGGGGTGCAGGTCCGAAAAAGCAGCTGGAATCAGACCAGTGTGCAGTGGACCGGTTCCGCTTTGGAGCGGTGCGAAGAGCGTTGCACGGCAGGGCAGTTGGCCATCAGCAGCGGCCGCGGTCTGTTCTTGGCCTGTTCGGCGCTGCGCGATTCCATCATGGATGCGGTGCGGGTGGGGACCCTATCCGTGGTCGACGACACTCTTTGAGTGAAGCGATCCGACGATCATCTCCATCGCGATCCTCAATGCGGATTGCAGGCTGGTGAAATCGCCGTGTTCGACCCAGTGCGCGTATGCATGTCTGCATGCCTGAATCACCAACTGGGCCGGCAACTCTCGTGAGAACGAGTCGGTTCCCAGGTCGAAGCGAGCCTCGAGGAAGTCGGTGATGGGCCCGACGAGGCCTTGACCCCAGTCCAGCCAACGCAACCGATATTGTGGGTCGCTCAGCACCAGCGCCATGAATGCCCGGTCGACCTCGAATTGGCCGCGCTTGGGGACTTCGCTGCCGAATGCCTGCACCAGTACGTCGACGGGGTCACTGTCTGATTTCGCCTCGGCCAGCACGTCAAGGCTCAAACTGCCGAACTTGCCGAACAGTGGTAGGACGACGTCTTCCTTGACCGGGAAGTGGCGGTGAAACGTCCGAGGCGCTATCCCGACGGCCTCACAGATTCGCTCGACGGTGGCGGAGAAGGACCCGTCGGCAAGGAAAATCTCCCGGGCCGCCACGGCGACTTCGAGCCGCAATTCCTCGGCGCGCCGCTCGGTCAGGGTGGCCGGTTTACCGGTCACTGCCATGCTGTCGTCCCCTTCTCTGACAAGCATCTTCATGCTAAGTCGCTCTCCCGCTGATCGGGAATCGAGCAGAGAGCCGGTTGCCGTCAACGCTAGCGTGATTGTCAGATTCTGACACACAGACTGAATCTGACAACCAGTCGACTGCTTTTAGGAGGATCGAGTGTCAACCGCCACGGAATATGAGGACTACACCCATGACTTCATGGGCAAGGTCGGCAATATAGAGGACTTCTCGCGCGACTTCCTCGTCGGGTTGGCTAGAGTGTTCGAAGACGTCTTGAACTTCATGCCCTACGCCCACGTGAAGATCTACTCCGAGAAGGTGGGCATCAACGCGGCCATGGATATCGCGGCGGAGGTGTCGAGAGCAGGACTGCGGCAGGTCATGCCCATGGGCAGGTTTATTGCACCTCCCGGTTGGGATTGGAAAGAAGCGCAATACCAGGCTATTCCGTTCGACGTGCAGACCGAGGACTTGACCAAGCCGGCATTGATCCGGCTCATCAAGACGTACTGGGACCAGTACCTCAAGGGGCACAACTACTTCATCGACCAGTGGACGAAGATCATCCCTGAGGACGAGGTCTGGCTCGGGCTCCCGGACATGTACCAGCTGATCATCGACTACCAATACCCCAAGCTGGCAAAGGTCTTCAAGATCGATCCCGTGCACGTCGTGGACTTCCTCAAGCTTGCGGTCCTGAGCATCGACGGCACCCTGGGTTACGGCGGTGAGTACATCGTCTACAACCCGGACCATGTGGTGCTGAACATGCGCCGCTGCGAGGTGCTGCAGAAGTACACCGACGAGGGCCTATACCCGCCGGCGCGGGCGTGGATGAACTGCACATTCGAACAGCGCATCTCCGCACCGTTCTTCCCGGGCTGCAAGCTCGCAATCAACCTGCCGCCCAAGGATTTCACGTTCGCGGAAGGTGAACCCTTCTGCGTGTGGACCTATACCCGTGGGGAGGAAAACCACGCCGCAGCCGCCGCCGCGCCGGATCCGCGCGCGACGGCCATGAAGCGCATTCCGCTGATGGACGTGACAGTATCGAAATGAGCTGGCGTGGTGGGGATTCAGCGCGACTTCTCTTCGAACACTTCGAGGGTGCCGACGAATCCGCGATTGATTTTCACCCGTTCGACAAGGGACCAGGATCCATCCGCCGACCGCCGCCAGGCGTCGCGGTAGTCGCCGAGGGTGTACATCCGCGTCGCTGGGTCATTCGAGGCGTTGACTCCGCAGTTGTCCAGATAGCCGCGGACCAGGTTGATGACAGCGGAGCGCCCCGTCACCCGCCCGGTACCGAAGTCACCCTCGGCATCGTCGGCAAGGATGCGTTCCATCGTCGCCCAGTCGCGATCATCCATTGCCCGTGCGAAGAGGATCAGCGCGCGTTCGATGGCACGCTCGTCGACCAACTGCCTCAGAGAGTAATCCACCACAGCATTATGCGAACTGGAAGCCGCTTACCGGCGCTTCCTCCGGATAGTTGGTCGGTCCGCCCAGATCGTAGGCGGCATTGAGCGCTCCGATGAACTCGGGATCGTGCAATGGCTCGCTCGGCACGTCGAGCGTGATGCCCTTGGCTTTGAGATCGTCGACCATCATCCCGATCGCGCGCTCGATGGTGATGTCGTCGGACCCGTCCATGTTCTTCTTGAGTTCGTCGAAGTCGGAGAACACCTCGGCGGACCAATGCACGAGGAATCTCAACTCGTCGGTGTGGTGTCGCGCAATGACGCTGTCACCGTTCTTCAGCAACCAAAGATCGCGATTGGCGGGATCGCCGGTGAACACGGTGTCGAAGGCCAAACCAGCGGGAATCTGTTGGTCCAGTGGGCCATTGGCCTCGCCACGGTGAACCATCATCTCGTTCTGCACGACGACGCCGCGGTTGTTGATCGGCGGCAGGACGCGGGCGGGCGGTTTGAGCGGGCCTTCGGGCCAGTAGGTGAAGCCGGATCCTTCGTCGAGGGAGAACCACGTGATGACCTGGGCCATCTTGATCAGGTAATCGGTGAACAGCCCGGACTTGCCCATCACGCTGCACAGCCAGGTCGGGGCATTCGAGTGGCGCACGCCGCGGAAGCTGGGCGAGTCGAGGTGGCCTGGGTCGCGATTCGCGCACGGGCCGTTGATGTTGAACAACATCATCTCCGGCTTGGCGTAGTGCGCATTCCAGTAACTCTTGGCCTGCTCGATGAATCCGGCGTTGTAGAAGCAGTCGTGCAATTCCGGGTACAGCACGGTGCCGTAATTGGCCAGATAGCCGCGGAAGGTGGGGGTGAGGAACAGGTCCAGCGACGGAGTGAACCCCTCGGGGAACGCGCCACTCATCGTGGCCATCAATTCGTCGGCGGAGGCGAAATGCTGGGCGATGATGAGCTTCCACGGTCCCTGAGAGTGAACGACATTCAACAGCCGTCGTCGTTGGTCCTCGGTGTAGATCTCGGTGATCTCGCGCGGCGGGGCCACCGGCCGCAGGATGTCGGACAGTTCCAGACGCTGCTCATCGGTCAGCATGATGATCTCCTTGGATGGTGAGATTGTCGATTGTCAACTCCGCCGAGGCGGGGGAGTCGCTCAGTGTCCGGTGATCGGGAGACTGGTCGTCGGCAAGCAGATGGGAGAACTTGGCACCCAGCACGGCCCCGATCTCTGCGATGGCCAACCGGCCGCGGGCGGTGGCGTCCGAGCGCATGAGGAACCCGTGGTACACGCCGGGGTACCGGGTGATCATCGTCTGCACACCGGCGTCACGCAGGCGATGCGCGTAACGCTCGCCCCAGTCCCGAATCGGGTCGCACTCACCGGTGACCATGATGGTCGCGGGCAGACCCGTCAGATCGGTGGCGTAGGCCGGGATCTGGTAACAGTCGTGCGGGGTGCCGCCCGCACGATCGACGAGTTCGTGCATGTACAGGATGTCGTCATGGCGCAGCATTGGTGCGTCCGGCATCGAGGTGATGGACGCCGCGCCCATGTCCCGGTCCAGACCGGGATACAGCAGCACCTGAGCGCAGATCCGGGGTCCACCGTGATCTCGGGCGGCCAGCGCCACCGCGGCCGCCAACGAACCGCCGGCGCTGTCACCGACGATCGCCAGCCGGCGCCCGTCGAGGCCGAGGGTGTTCGCCTGCGCAGCAACCCATTCCGTAGCAGCGTAGGCGTCGTCGAACTGGGCCGGCGGCGGTGACTCCGGTGCCAACCGATACTCGACGGCGACGACGGCTGCGCCACTGGCGTGCGCCAGCTCGCGGGCGAGTGGTTCGAACGAATGGTTGCTGCCCATCACGAGCCCGCCGCCGTGCAGGTACACCAGCACTGGTTGTTCCGGTTCGGCGGTGGGTCGGTAGAGCCGCAACGGGATCGGGCCCGCCGGGCCCGGTGCTGTCAGGTCGAGGATGTCGGCCATCGGCGGCATGTCGGGCAGCGGTGCGGATTCGAGTCCGGCCCGAACCGCGGCCAACCCCCGAATTCGCATCGCGACCGGCTCACCGAAGGAGGCGACGCGGGCGGCGGCGTCTGGATCGAGCTGCGGGATTCGCATGTCAGTGCTGGGCGGGGTCGAACCGGCGCTGCGAACGCAATTGCGGGGCCTCTTGATTCGTCAAGACCCGGGCCCGTTCCGCCATCGCCGATCCGACGTAGTCAGGTTGGGTGAGGAGATAGAACCGGTTTTCGGCGGCTTGGTCGAAGATCACTTCAGCGGCACTCAACGGATCCATGGCTTCGGCCTTGATGTCGAGCATGGCGGTTCGCTGCGCTTCGGCGGCACCGGTATCACCCGACTGCACCCCGCCGGCGGAGGAGAAGATGTTGGACACCACCGCTCCCGGCAGCACCGCTTGGATGTGTATGTGGTGGTCATGACCGGCGGATTGGACTTCCAGATGCAGGCACTCGGTCAAGGCCAGCACAGCGTGCTTACTCATGATGTACGGCGCTTGTAACGGCACCACCGCAACGCCGCCGATCGAGGACAGGTTCCACACCCACGCGGGCGCGTCGGCGGCCATCATCTTGGGCAGGAACGCTCGGATACCGTGAAAGACGCCGCTGATGTTGATATCCACGACCCGTTGCCAATTGGCGACCGGGGTGTCCCAGAGGTAGCCGAATTGTTCGATACCGGCGTTGTTGACCAACAGCCGTACGCCGCCGAGATCGCGGTATACGTCGTCGGCCAGAGCTTGGACGGCGTCGGCGTCGCGCACGTCACACACCGCGTCGATCGCCGATCCTCCTGCGGCAGTGAGTTCGTCGCGCAGCGCAGCCACCGCTGCGGCGTCGATGTCGGCCAGCACCACGGTCATGCCCAATGCGCTGGCATGGCGGGCCAAGCCGGTACCGATCCCCGCGCCGGCCCCGGTGATGACCGCGACGCCTCCGCCGAAGATATCGCGGGCGGTCACGCCGGTTGGGTGCTGATCGCCGTGTTGGCAGCGTGCTGTGCGAACGGTATCGAGTCCTCGGCGTCGAGCACCACGGTCATCGATGTGAACACGAGTCCATCGGCCGATCGGCGGATGCCGACATCGACGACTCCGCTGGACACCGCGAACGGAACGTTGTTGGTGATCTGGTTGACGAACAGATAGAACCGTAAGGACGTCACGCCACCGTCGACTCCGGTGCGAAAGATGTTGGTGGCGTGGTGACGGCACGGGTACGGATTCTCGTTGCGGTGCGCGGTCAGCCAGGCGAGCGTTTCGGCCTTGCCGTGCAGCTCGGCCGCCAGCAGATGTTCGAAAGGGCAGTTACCCGAGTCGGACCGGCTGAGGTATTCCACCTCGTCGCCGAGGCGGACACCGACGTCATCGAAGTGACCCTGGTCGTAGTGGAACCAGAATCCGGCGATGAATTCCTGGGCCTCGGACAGGGTGATCTCGTTGCTCATACGCGTGAGTCAACTCGGGTCGATCTGGTCAGAGAACGCCCCTGCCCGTTGAGTGGAACACCCGAAAGAATTCTCAGACCGGCAGGCTGAACCGCTGCCGGAGGTCGCGTTTGAGGAGCTTTCCGCTCGGATTCTTCGGCAACTCGCTGACAAAGAAGATGTGCTTGGGAGTCTTGAAACCGGCGAGGTGGGTCCGACAGTGGGCGAGCACCTCGCCTTCGGTCATGTCCGCGCCCGCGCGCGGGACCACCGCGGCCACCACGGCTTCCACCCAGACCGGGTGCGCCAGTCCGAACACCGCGGCCTCCTCGACACCGGCGTGTAGGTAGAGCACCTCTTCGACCTCGCGGCTGGCCACGTTCTCACCGCCGGACTTGATCATGTCCTTTTTCCGGTCCACGACATGCAGGAAGCCCGCGTCGTCGTAGAAGCCCAGATCTCCGGAATGGAACCACCCGCCGCGGAACGCCTCTGCGGTCTTCTCCGGGTCGTCGAGGTATCCGAGCATGAGATGTGGACTGCGATGAGCGATCTCGCCGACGGTTCCCGCCGCGACCGGCGTATCGGACTCGTCGAGGATGACGGTTTCCACATTGAGCACCGGCCGTCCGGCGGCACCTGCATGAGTTTCCTGGTCGGCCGGCCCCAGCGCCGAGGCAAGCGGTGCGATCTCGGTTTGCCCGTAGAAGTTCCAGAGCGCCAGGTTGGGCAGTCGATGCCGGATCTCGTGCAAAATCTCGGTCGGCATCGCCGATGCGCCGTAATAACCCTTCCGCAAGCTGGACAAGTCCACCTGATCAAACACTGGGCTGCGCAGCAGACTGATCCACACTGTCGGCGGAGCGAAATAGTTCGTCACCGCGTAGCGCTCGATCGTTCGCAACACGGTCTCAGGATCGGGACGCGGGAGGAGAATGCTGGTCGCGCCTAGGTACACATCGGTCGCGAGAAAATTGTCCAACTGCGCGCAGTGGTACAGCGGCAGCGAATGAATTTCGATGTCCTCGACGGCCATGCTGCCCGCGGCAATGGAACTCACGTACTGCCACATCAGGCTGCGGCTGCTGTGCATGACACCCTTGGGCCGAGATTCCGTGCCGCTGGTGTACATGATCCGCAGCATCTGGTCGTCCGCGACATCGGGCGATGGCGGGGACGACGTCGTGGTCAGGCACTGCTCGAAGTCGGCCCAGCCCGGTGGCACAGCGGATTCCGCCCTGGCTATCGCCATCCGCGTCGTGACGGTGCCGTCGTGGCGCATCGCGTCCTCGGCGACGGCGATGAGATCAATCTCGACGATGAAACCCGTTGCACGACAGTGGCTCAGAATGTAGCCGATTTCTTCGGCGGTCAGCATGAAGTTCAAGGGCACCAGCACGACAGCCGCGCGAGCGGTCGCGAATGCGAGCACCGCGTACTGCCAACAGTTGCGTGCCAGCAGTGCCACCCGGTCGCCGGGCCGTAATCCGTTGTCGGCCAATGCTGCCGCGGCCCGGTCGACCAGCTGGTCGAACTCGGCGAACGTCAACGTCAGATCGCCGTCGACGATGGCGACTTTGTCGGGGTAGCGGCGCGCGGAGCGCCGCGGAATGTCTCCCAAGCTGTGACCGCGCGCGGCGCGGATGAGATCGTCGCGGTTCACGCCGACGCCTTGGTGGGGTCGAGCGCGAGGTCTCGGCCGATGATTTCCCGCATGATCTCCGAGGTTCCGCCGTACACCCTGGTCACCCGCGCGTCGATGGCTGCGCGAGCGATGGGGTATTCGCGCATGTAGCCGTAGCCGCCGAACAACTGCTGGCAGCTGTCGAGCACCCGGAACTCCATCTCGGTCGCCCATAGTTTGGCCTTCGCCGCATCGGCTGCCGTCAACAGTCCTGCGTTGAGCTGGATTACGCAGCGGTCGACAAACGACTCTGCAACCGCGACCTCGGTTGCCGCGTCGGCCAGTGCGAACCGGGTGTTCTGCAAGGCGCCGATGGGATTGCCGAACGCGACACGCTCGCGCACGTAGTCGATCGTCCACTGCAATGCCGCGCGTGCCCGCCCGAGACTGCCCACCGCGATCTGCATGCGCTCCTGGGCGAGATTGCGCATCAAGTACTCGAACCCCCGGCCCACCTCTCCGAGAACGTTCGCCTTGGGCACCGCCACGCCCACGAACGACAGCTCCGAGGTGTCCTGGCAGTGGAGGCCGAGCTTGTCGAGGTTGCGTCCGCGTTCGAAACCGGCCATACCGCGCTCGATGACCATCAAGGTCAAGCCCCGGTGCCGATCCGGCGAGGTGCGGACCGCGGCGATGACGAGGTCGGCGTTCTGCCCATTGGTGATGAAGGTCTTGGCGCCGTTGACGACGAAGTGATCGCCGGCATCGACGGCGGTGGTGCGGATACCGGCCACGTCGGAACCGGCTTCAGGTTCCGTCATCCCGATCGCGGCGATCAGATCGCCCCGGACGAATCCGGGCAGCCACCGCTGCTGCTGTTCGGAGTTGCCGATGTCGACAAGGTAGGGCAGGCAGATGTCATTGTGCACCGCGAAGCTCAGCCCGACGTTGCCCGCGTGGGCCGCCATGCACCGCTCGATGAGGATCTGGTTGTAGCGAAAGTCCTTGATCCCCAGGCCGCCGAACTGTTCAGGAGCCGCGAAGCCGAGAAGGCCAACAGCGCCCGCCGCCGCGAACACCTCGCGCGGCGCGATACCCGCGTCCTCCCACGACTCGATGTGTGGCGCGATCTCCTTGGCGGCGAAATCGCCGGCCAGTGCGCCGAAGGCGAGATGGTCATCGTCGTAATGCATGCGCTGCATGGCCGGAACTCTAGGCGGGCCCGTGGCCGCCGCGGTCGAGTCTCCCGCTGAGTAGACAGCAGGCCCGCCAGTGCCATACCGGGAACCGATACTCGGGTGCCATGAGCATTGGACCAGCCGAGGTTGCACTGAGCGCAGACGTCGATACCCGCGCCTTGCGCGCTCAGTTGCGGCAGGCCGACCCGGGTGTGCTGGTGGCCGTTCTGGCGCAGATGACCGGTGACGTGTCGGTCATCGACCGGTACGCCGCCAAGATCGACCACCTGCCCGACCCTCCGGAGCGGGCGGGTACCACCGACCCCGACACTGCCGAGGCGCTGATCGACGAGATTGTGGCGGCGCTGGGCCGGCCGCGGCCGGTGGACGCAATCCCCGCCGACGACCGTGACCTGTTCGCAAGGCTGTTGCCCATTGCGCTGGGTGCCGACGTCGACGACGAGCAGGTCGACTTGCTCCTCGAGCAAGGGGGCTTCCGGCCCTCGCAGCCCACTCTGCCCCGGACCACCCCGATTCCGTCCACGACGACGATGGCGATCATCGGCGCGGGTATCGCCGGCATCGCGGTGGCCCTGGCCGCGGCCGAGGAGGGCGTCAAATTTCAGATCTACGACCGCAATGACGAAGTCGGCGGTACGTGGCTGACCACCACCTACCCGGGCATCGGAGTGGATACCCCGTCGGCGTACTACTCGCTGTCGAGGGAAGTGAATCCGGACTGGTCGAATTACTACCCGCAGGGCGCGGAATACCAGGCCTATCTGGTCGCGCTCGCCGACAAGCACGATCTGCGCCGCCACATCCGATTCGGAACGGAGGTCGAAGCGCTGTGGTGGGACGAGCAACGCGGCCAGTGGCAGATTCACTCGCGGGCTGCCGACGGCACCGTGAGCTTTGACTATGCCAGCGTCGTCGTCACCGCCGCCGGTTACCTGAATCGGCCGCGCTTTCCCGAACTGAAGGGACGAGAAGCGTTCGCCGGCGTCAGTGTTCACTCGGCCCGGTGGGACCCGACACTCGATCTGGTGGGCAAGAAGGTCGCGGTGATCGGTGCGGGCTGCACGGCCGTGCAGATCGTGGACGCCTGTGTTGACGACGTGGAGCACCTCACCGTCTTTCAACGCCAACCGCACTGGGTGGCCCCGCGCAAGCGGCTCTCCGACGAGGTGCCGGCGCACCGCCGCTATCTGGGACGGGTACTGCCCTTCTATTCGATGTGGCACCGGCTGAAGTCGTACTGGGGTACCGCAGACAACAATTACCCGGTCATCCTGCAGGATCCGGAGTGGGCGCAGACGCACCTGTCGATCTCCCCGGCCAACGACGTGCTCCTGCAGATGTGTCTGGACTACATCGACCGAACATTCGGTGCGGGAACCGAATTGGCGCGCAGGGTCACTCCTGACTTCGCGCCGTACGGCAAGCGCATCATCCGCGATCCCGGCGGCTACTACGCCGCGCTGACCCGGGAGCACGTCGACGTCGAAGCCAGTGAACCCGCCGAAGTGAACGCCGGCGGCATCATCACCGCCGACGGCCGCCAGATCGATCTCGATGTCATCATCTACGCCACCGGGTATCACTTGGACTTCCTGTCCACTGTCGACATTCGCGGTCGCGACGGTAAGACCCTGGCCGGGGAGTGGGGAACGAGTCCACGGGCGTACCGCGGCGGCACGGTGCCCGGGTTCCCGAACCTGTTCATCACCTCGGCGCCCAATTACAGTCCCGGCCACGGCGCGGGAGCCAACTTCTCGATGGAGGTCCTCGCCCATTACATCGTGGAATGCCTGCAGCTCATGGCATTACGCGGGGCGACGATCATGGAGGTCACTCAGCAGGCCTTCGACGCGTACGTCGCGGGGATCGACGAGGCGATGCAACGCACGGTGTGGTGCCACACACCCAAAGCCCACACCTACTACCGGTCGGAGTCCGGCCGCGTCGTCGTTGCCACCCCGTACCGGCTGGTCGATTTGTGGCAGCAGCACCGCAGCCCCGCCGAAGACGACTTCGTCCTACGATGAGTCAGCTACTCGCCGGCAAGACGGCGTTGGTGACCGGAAGCAGCCGGGGGATTGGCCGCGCGATCGCCCAGCGGCTCGCCGCCGAGGGCGCGACGGTCGCCGTGACGGCCCGGGCCTACAGCCCGTCACCTTCGATACGGTCGGGGGCCGCGAATGCGTTACCCGGCACCATCGAGGAAACGGTCGCACTCATCCGCGATGCGGGTGGGGACGCGTTCGGACTTGCTGCCGATCTCGAAGAACCCGCGGCACGCGACAGCCTCATCGATGCGGTGGTGGAGCGCACCGGCCGCATCGACATCCTGGTCAACAATGCCGGCTTCGCCGACTACGGACTGGTCGAGGATATGTCGATGGAGACATTCGACCGAACTGTCGAGCACTATCTGAGGGTTCCGTTCCTACTGACGAAAGCCGCAGTGCCACAGATGCGCCGGCAGGGCGCCGGGTGGATCGTCAACATCGGTTCGGTTACCGGTGTGCCCCCGGTCCGGCCGTACCGCGACTACAACAAGACCGCCGGTGACGTGATCTACGCGTCGTGCAAGGCCGCGCTGCACCGCTTCACCCAAGGTGTCGCCGCCGAGGTGCTCGACGCCAATATCGCCGTCAACTGCGTCGGTCCGTCGACGGCGGTCCGGACGCCGGGCGCCGCCTCGCTGATACCGGACAATTTTCCGACCGAACCGGTGGAGTACCTGGCGGAGACCGTTTTGGCGATGTGTCACCTGCCGGCCGAACACCGCACGGGTCTGGTCGCCTTCAGTTTGCACTACCCGTGGTCGCAGGACCTTCCGGTGCATTCGCTCGATGGGCTCACCGTCTTGTCGCCGTTGGAGCCGCCGTCGACGTCGAACCCCAACATCGCGCCTGCCGGCCTCTAGAGGACCGACGCTTCCATCTCGCAAAAGCTGTGGCACACACGATCTCTGACGATCGTGTCGGTCGTTTCGGGATCGAACCACCGATCCACCACAGCCCAGTGCACGGGGTGCATCAGGTAGGGGCCCATCAGGCCGTCGACGTCGGTGAACTCCTGCTCGAATACATGCGTCCAGCGAGCCGCACCGATCGCTTGGTCGACTCGGCTCAGCTGCCAGGCCTGGATCGTCGGCACATGGCGGGGCATCATCGCCAGATCTTTTTCGAATGAGGCAACGTCTTCGGTGGATGTCTCGGGTGCGACGCGCAGCAGCAACGTTCGGTACACGGTGCCGATTCCGCGGCGCAGCGGAGTTCCCCGGTAGTTCACGCCGTTGACGTTCGTGATCGCCGAGTCATCCAGTGCACTGTCGAATTCGCTTTCATTCCACGCTATCTCGTCTGCGAATCGCAAATGCACGAGAATGTCGCCACCGTTGCGTGATCCCGGCAACGTGGGCTGAACGAGAGCCCGCAGTGGTGCGGTGGCTTGTGCGGCATCCTGCAGAGCGCCCAGCACGCGATGCCGTTGGGACTCGACGACATCGACCAATCGCGTGACTCCCACCGAAGCGGTGCCGGCGGTCGAATCAGGCAGCGCGGTCGTCGCCTCGGCGCCTTCGGCGTCACCGGCGCGTGACGCGACGCTGCGGTTGCGTTCGACGACGAGGTCGGCGATTCCCTCCCACCAGCGAGCCACCGTCGGATCGGGCCGACTCTGCCACGTTATCTGCCACCAAGCCTGCGGGTTCGGCAACGACCACGTGATCGTCACGACATTGGGACGGTCGTCGACCAATATCGGTGGGCTCACCAGCATGTCGCGCAATTCCATACCACGCTCACGGGCCCCGGGAACGTAGCCGGACAGATAGGCGTCGATGAAGATTTGCGCACAACCGGGGGCAGTCACGACCCGGTCGACGACGAATACCTCAGGCATGGTTGAGCACGTGACCCAGTGAACGGCTGGCCTCCCGGCGTGCGCGGTGGGCGATGTCGAGTATCGGCATCGTCATGAATCCGTGGATGCCGCCGTCGAAGTCGCACCGGGTCGTCGGCACGCCGGCGTCGCGGAGTGCACGGGCGTATGCAATGCCCTCGTCGCAGAGCGGGTCATGGCCGGCGAGTACGACGATCGCCGGCGGTAGCCCGCTCAGATCGCCGTACAACGGTGAGGCGTAGGGATGGTGACGATCTTCCGGGGCGGGGACGTACTGATCCCAGTACCACTGCAGAGCCGGACGCGGGTTGTAGAAACCTCGGCCGAACAATCGGTAGGAGGCGGTATCGAAGTCCGCGGCGATCACCGGATACAGGAGCAGTTGGGCGGTGATGGTCGCGGCGTCACGGTCGCGAGCCATCAATGCCGTGACCGCGGCGAGGTTGCCGCCCGCGCTGTCACCGCCGACCGCGATCCGGGTGGGGTCACCACCGATCTCCGCTGCGTGGGTCGCCGCCCACCGGGTGGCGGCGAAGACGTCCTCTGCCGCCGTGGGCCACCGATGTTCGGGCGCCAGCCGGTAGTCGACCGAGACCACCACGGCGGGAATGAGATTGGCGAGGCTGCGACACAATCCGTCGTGGCTGTCCAGGTCGCAGAATACGAATCCGCCACCGTGTGCGTAGACGAGCACAGGTGGGGGCTCAGTCGTCGCGGGTCGATACACGCGGACACCGATACTGCCGCCGTCGACGCTGACCCGGTGGTCCTCGACGTGGGCCACCGGCTCGGGATCGGGGTTGGGGACGAAGCGGGCGCGGATCGCGGCGCGGGCTTGCGCTCCGGTCATGGTGTGGACCGGCGGGAAACCTGAGTCGAGCGTCTCGATCATCCCGGCGATCTGGGGATCGAGACTCACGCCGGCTGCAGGGTCGCCGAATCCCGAAGCGCTGTCGGTCGCGGGCCGGGGCCGCCCCGCAGGGGCCGCAGCGGTTGCAACGTGGGAGCCACGCGATCGGGGCTGTCGTGAGCGCTGCGCCAGATTCCCATCGCGGTCATCCGCACCGGGGCGACCAGTCGGCTGTCGAACGCCATCTGGCTCATCGGGCCGCACACCGAGACCGCGGCCACAGCGTGGCCGGCCGGGCCGATCGGGGCCGCAACGCAGCCGATCCCGGGAAGTGATTCCTCACGTTCGAAGGCGATTCCGTGTGCGCGGACTTTGGCCAGTTCCGCAGCCAGCTGCGGTGCGGTGGCGATCGAGAAACGGGTCTTGCGATTGGACAGGTTCACGCCCACTGCGTCGTTGTCGGCCAGGATCGCTTTGCCGACGGCGGTGCAGTGGGCCGGCTGGCGCCCGCCGATGCGGGTGGGGATCGCCATCATCTGATCGCCGATCTTCTCGAGGTACACCACATCGGAGCCGTCCAGAATCGCCAGGTGGACCACCATCCCGGTGGCCCGGTGCAGATCCCGCAGCAAGGGAATGGCAGCTCGGTGAATGCGGTCCTGGTGCAGCGCCAGCGATCCCAGTTCAACCAGGCGCATCCCCAACTCGTAGTCGCGGCCGTCGCGGCGCAGCCATCGCAACGCCACGAGGCGTTCGAGCATGCGATGTGCCGACGAACGGGGGAGTCCGGTGCGGCGCACGATCTGCGCCAAGGTCAGCCGCCCGGGTCCCTCAAAGGCATCCAGGACCAGCGAAATCCGGTCGATGACGGCGCTCGGCGTCTCGCTGGTCTTCTCGACAGCCATTGTCATGAGGGCCTCCTAGCTACAGCGCATGCCAACCAGGCATATGACTATTAGTCATATAGTTGTAGCACATGGGTGTGGGCGCTGTCACACGAAGCGCCACACGGATCGGGTAATGGCGGAGCGGGGGAAGTCCTTGCCGCGGTTAGGCCCTGGCGGCGGCCCGACCGGCGCGTCGGCCATAGAAGCTGCCGTCACCCAGCGACACGCCGCTGGCATAACCCCACGCAGCGAGGCCGGCCGTACAGCGTCCCGCCGCGAAAAGCCCGGGGATCGGGCGGCCGCTGACGTGCAAGACCTCGCCGTCCAACGAGGTCATCAGCCCCCCGAGGGTGAAGCCCCCGCAGCTGGCCCGAAGATCGATGGCGCCGACCGGGGTGCCGACCGGCTTGATCCACTCGGGTTTCTTGTGCAGCAGGGGATCTTCGCCGCGTGAGGCTGCCGCGTTGTAGGCGCCGATCGTCGCCTGCAGGGAGCCGACCGGCAGTCCGATCTCGGCCTCCAGCTCGGCGATCGTTTCGCATACCCACGTCGCGGGCCTCTTGAGAAACGGGGTGGCTGACGTCGCCGCCATCGCGTCTTCCTGGGCGTCGCCGTCGATGATCAGGTACGCGGTGTCCTCTTGCCGGTACAGCGTCAGTTGGCCGATACGGCCCGAGTACATGTCCTCGGGGACGTATCGCTGGCCGAGGCCATTGACGAGCACGCCCCGCACGGTCTGTTGCGGATCGATCAGGAAGGCCACCTCGGTGGCGTCCATGTGTGCGAGGTCGGCGCCGAGCGCCTGTGCCATGCGGATCGCGCGGCCGTCGTGTTGTTCGATCGACGCCGCGGGGCGTCCGGCGATGGCCGGTGCGAATTGTTTGACCATCGACTCGTTGTAGGCGAAGCTGCCCGCCGCCAGCATGACGCCGCGTCTGGCGCGCACCCGCACCGTCTCGCCGTACTGCCGGGCCAGCACTCCGGCCACCCGGCCGTCGGATTCGACGATCAGCGTCTGTGCCCGCACGTCGTAAACGGCTCGCGCGCCGAGTGCTGTCGCGGTTCGACCAGTGGCTTCATCAACATGAATCCGCCGCTCTTCTCGCCGGCGACTTTCCCGGTCATCTGCGGAATGTGTCCGCGCGGAGCGGGTTCGGCGATCGTGTTGAACGGGTAAGCGTTCTCACCGCCGGTGAACATCAGTCCCTGATCGCCCGGTGGCTCCCATCCGGGCTCGCCCCAGAACTCCGGTTTGAACGGAACACCGCAATCGGTGAGCCAGCCGAAGTGGTCGAGGCTGCCCCGGCAATAGTCCGCAATGCGGGCTTCATCGGCTCCCGGCCCCATCGCCACGTTGAGAAATGCCGCCATGTTCTCGACGGAATCATCGAAACCGCAGGCCTTCTGGATCGGTGTCCCGCCGCCGAGGTAGATGAATCCACCCGCCATTGCCGCGGCGCCGCCCCAGGATCCGGTGCGTTCGAGTACCAGGACGTCGGCGCCGGAGCGCGCTGCTTCCACCGCAGCTGCCGCACCCGCGATTCCGTAGCCGACGATGACCACGTCGGCCTCGTGATCCCAGTGCTTGATCGACGAGGCGGGGATCGGGGTGACGTCATCCTCGGCGATCATGGACGCATGGCCGCCGGAAGATCGGACACCCATTGATGCCCCCAGTAGCTGTCCGCGGTGATCTCCTCAGCGGTGTAGCACGTTTCGTCGACACGCATGCCCTCGGTGCCGAACTCGATGTCCCAGTCGCCGGGCGCGCGCACATAGAACGACACCATCTTGTCATTGGTGTGACGTCCCAGGGTCGAAGACAGCTGGAATCCTGCCGCGTTGACTCGATCCAGGGCCTGGCCCACCGCGTCGAGCGAGTCGACCTCGACCATCAAATGGATCAGGCCGGGATCCCGCAGATTCTGTGCCGGGCAGATCGCCAAGCTGTGGTGGCGCTGGTTGACGCCCATGAATCGGACTCGCAGCGGTCCTAACTCGGGCGGGGCCGGAACGCGGAACGCGCCTCGGGGGCTGAATTCGAGCACCTCGGTGTAGAACGCGAAGAGCTCGTCGACGTCGAGTGCCGGAACCACGACGTGGCCAAGCCCCTGCGAGCCGGTGACGAACCTGGCACCGAACGGCGTAACGACGGGGGAGTGGTCGAGTACCGCACCGTGGAAGACCTCCACCGAGCCACCCGCCGGATCCTCGAAGGCAATGACCTCCTCGACTCGCCTGACGTCTGCGTCCTCGAGCGACAACTGCTTGAACGGCACCCCGGCGGCGTCCAGCGATGCCTCGACCCGCTCCAGATCGGCGTGGTCGCGCACCTCCCAGCCGACGGTCACGATCCTGTCGACTCCGCCGGGAACGATGATGATGCGTGCTGCCCGCTCATCCATCCGCAAGTACAGCGCCGATTCGTCAGGCCCGGTGCCGTGCGCGAAACCCAGGACACTGAAGGCGAAGTGGCGCCACCGATCGATGTCGGAGGCCGCGACCGTGACGTAACCCAGACCCTTGATCAGACTCACGTGATCGCTCCCGTCAGATCATCGCCCGAAGCGGTCCCTGCGGATCCGCACCCAGCGAGCTCAGTGCGGAGGCGTGATAGACGGTTCCCGGCACGTGAATGGCGTGTGCCTGCCCGACGTGCACATCACGCCAATACCGTTGCAGCGGCCGGTCCATCCGTGCGGCGTTTCCACCGCATCTCGCGAAGATCTCGTCGACCGCCGACACCGCGCGCCATACCGCCCGCACCTGGGTGCGCCGGCCGGCGGCCCGATCATCGAAGGTCACGTCTTTGCCGGCGTCGACCAGATCGAAGATGCGATCGGCGTTGGCGAGCAGCTCCTGGCGGGCTGCGTTGATGTCGGCGGCGGCCTCGCCGATGGCGTACATGACGTAGGGATCGTCCTTGATCGCCACCCCGCTGGTATTCACGCGCTCGCGCTGGTAATCGAGCGCGGCCGCTAGTGCGCCTTCGGCAATACCGATGGTCGCCGCACTGATGCCCAGCGGGAACATCGTCGACCATGGCATGAGGTAGAGCGTGTCCGTCATGCCCGCCTCACGCTGCGCGGTGCCGTCCATCACCTTCGTCGCGTCCATCGTGCGGTAGGACGGGACGAACGCATCCTTGACGATCACGTCCTTGGAGCCGGTGCCCCTCAGCCCCACGACGTTCCACGAGTCGTCGACGATCTCGTAGTCTTTGCGCGGCAGGATCATGTGCAGCATCTGCGGCGGCATCAGCGGCTTGCCGTCGGCGTCGCCCAGCATCGCGCCGAGGAAGATCCAGTCGCAGTGATCAGTGCCCGAGCTGAATTGCCATCTGCCGCTGAAGATGTAGCCACCGTCGACCGGAGTAGCCACCCCCTGCGGGGCGTACGGGGACGCGACCCAGGTGTCGACGTCATCGGCCCAGATCTCGGCGGCGACCCTTGGGTCGGCATAGGCCAGTTGGTAGGGGTGCACTCCCACGACACCGTTGATCCAGCCGGCGGATGGATCGAGTGCGGCGGTGGCCATAACAGTCTCGGCGAATTCGCGGGGATGCACCTGCAGCCCACCGTGGGCCTTCGGTTGGAGCAGGCGGATGTTGCCTGCGGACTTCATCAGCTTCACGGTCTCGTCCGTGAGCTTGCCGATCTTCTCGGCGTCAGGGCCTTGGTCGCGCAGCCGCCCGGCGATCTCGTGCACTCGGTCGATTACCCGCTCAGTCATGTCTGGTCCTATCGTCGCTGGCTGCGCTGATCGTGTACCGCTGCAATCCGGGCGGAGCCGGCAATTCCCGGTCAGCGGAAAGGTGTTGCTCTGTCCGGCTCAGAACTCGATGTGGATGTTGTCGGAGACCGGCCTGGCCTGGCAGCTCAGAATCAGACCGTCGGCGAGGTCCCCAGGCTCGAGGATGTCGCATGTCGCCATGTCGACCTCGCCGCCGACCACGGTGGCCACGCAGGACCCGCAATGGCCTTCTCTGCAGGAGTACGGCACGTCGAGTCCCGCGGCGATCAGGGTGTCGACGAGCGTGGCGTGTCGCGGCCAGCGCAGATGGTGACTCGTTCCGTAGAGGTCGACGTGGGCGGTCGCGGCGTCTGTGCTCTCGAATTGTGTTGCCGCTGTGCTGCTGCCGAGGTCGCTCATGAGCGCCCATTCTGGCCGGTTGGTCGGGACGTGGCATTCGGCCGTCCGGTGACCGGGATGCAGGTCGTACAGACGTCCCTGGAGCACCTAGCGTTCGGCCCGTGAGCAGTGGATCGAAGACCAAGGTCGACGTGGTTGTGGTGGGGGCCGGATTCGCCGGCTTGTATGCGCTGCATAAGTTTCGGGCTCAGGGATTGTCGGTGCGGGTGTTCGAGGCCGCTCCCGACGTCGGTGGCACCTGGTACTACAACCGGTACCCAGGCGCGCGTTGCGATGTTGAAAGCGTTGACTACTGCTACTCGTTTTCCGACGAACTACAACAGGAATGGACGTGGACCGAGAAATACGCCACCCAGGGCGAAATCTTGGCCTACATCAACTGGGTCGCCGACAAGCTCGATCTGCGCCGCGACATCACCTTCGGCACCCGCATCACCGCGGCGGTGCTCGATGAAGAGACACTGTGTTGGACCGTCAGCACCGACACGGGGGAAAGCGTCACGGCCAGGTTCGTGGTGATGGCGACGGGGCCACTATCGGCGGCGATGACTCCGAACTTTCCGGGGCTGGAGACCTTTCAAGGCGAGATCTATCACACTGCGCACTGGCCGCACGAGGGCGTCGACTTCAGCGGCAAGCGCGTTGCTGTGATCGGTACCGGATCCTCGGGAGTCCAATCCATTCCGATCATCGCCGAACAAGCTCGGCATCTGTACGTCTTCCAGCGCACCCCCAACTACAGTGTCCCGGCCGGCAACCGGCCATTGACGGCCGACGAAATCGCGGACGTGAAGGCGAATTATGCTGAGCGGCGGCGGATGTCGTGGCGAAGCGGCGGTGGCTCACCGCACGTTGCGCATCCCAAGCTGACAATGGACGTGACACCTGAGGAACGCAGGGCAGCGTTCGAAAAGCGTTGGGAGCTTGGCGGTGTGTTGTTCTCGAAAACCTTCACCGACCAGATGGTCTCGCTGGACGCCAACGAGGAAGCCCGCAAATTCTACGAAGAGAAGATCCGCGCGGTGGTCGGCGACTCCGAGCTCGTTGACCTACTGATCCCGACCGATCATCCGATCGGCACCAAACGAATCTGTACCGATACCAACTATTTCCAGACGTTCAACCGGCCCAACGTCACGCTCGTGAGTGTCCGCAAGACGCCGATCGAATCGATCGATGAGGCAGGCATCAACACCTCTGGCGCGCACTTTGACATTGACGCACTCGTGCTGGCCACGGGCTTCGATGCCATGACCGGCACGCTGGCAAAGATCGACATCGTAGGTCGTGGCGGCCGACGATTGGTCGACGACTGGGTCAACGGACCCCGCACGTATCTGGGCCTGGGCACCGACGGGTTCCCAAACCTCTTCCTGGTATCGGGTCCGGGCGCGCCTGCTGTCCTGGCGAACATGGTGCTGCATGCCGAGGCTCACGTGAACTGGATTGCCGACGCCATCAGGTATCTGGACGAACAGGATTGTGCCGCGATGGAACCGACGGCAGATGCCGTCGACAGCTGGGTTGCCGAGTGCGCACAGCGTGCCGAGGCGACGCTGTTCACGAAAGCCGACTCCTGGTACATGGGTGCCAACGTGCCTGGGAAACCGCGCGGATTCATGTTGTTCATCGGCGGCTTCGGAACTTATCTCGACATCTGCAACGAGGTGGTGGCCGCCGGGTACAAGGGCTTTGATCTGGTCAAGGGTCGATAGATGTTTGGTCTGCGCGACACGGTTGCCTTGGTCACCGGTGCTGGCCGGGGAACGGCGCGGGCGCATTGCGAGCGGTTTGCGGACGTCGGCGCGGACCTGATCATGCTTGATCATGTCGACGCCGCCGACGATCTGGAAGACACAGCGCAGCTGGTGCGAGACCGGGGAAGGCGGGCCGTCACCGGTTTGGCCGACGTGGACAGCCTCGCGGATTTCACCACCGCGGTCGATGACGGCGTCGCGGAGTTGGGTCGCCTGGACGTCATCGTCGCGCTCACGGTACGCAACCTGTTGCCTGTGCCGTGGGTCGAACCCGTGGACGTGGCCAATGCCAGTTTGTTCCTGGCGTCCGACGAGGCCCGCTTCATCACGTCGGTTAGCCTGCCGGTAGACGCCGGCAGTACCAGCGCTAGGCACAGCGGCTACCGAAAGGCATGTGATGACAGCAGTCGACAGTGATGTGGTGACCTACGAAGTCGTCGGCGGAACCGCGCTGGTGACAATGAATCGGCCGCGCTATCGCAACGCGCAGAATTCGGTCATGACCTACGCGTTGGACGCGGCGTTCCAGCGCGCCGTCGAGGACGACAATGTCCACGTCATCGTGCTGGCCGGCAACGGCGACCATTTCAGCGCCGGCCACGACATCGGCACGCCAGGCCGCGATCACGATGTCTCGTATGACAACAAGGCGGCCTTGTGGTGGGACCACGTCGACAAAGAGGGCGGCGATATGCGCTATGCCCGTGAGGTCGAGGTGTATCTGGGGATGTGCCGGCGCTGGCGGGAGATCCCCAAGCCCACCATCGCCATGGTCCACGGCGCATGCATCGCGGGCGGCCTCATGCTGGCCTGGGTGTGCGACCTGATCGTCGCTTCCGATGACGCCTTCTTCTCAGACCCTGTCGTGCGCATGGGTATCCCGGGTGTCGAGTATTTCGCGCACCCTTGGATCGTGGGGTCACGCTTTGCCAAGGAGATGTTGTTCACCGGGGACACGTTCGATGCACCACGCGCCCACGAGATCGGGATGGTCAACCGCGTCGTGCCGCGCGAAGAACTCCGAGCCGCGACCCTCGAGATCGCCGAACGCATCGGAACCATGCCGAGATTCGGTCTCGCACTCGCGAAGCGAGCGGTCAACCAATGCGAGGACCAGATGGGGTTGCGCAACGGTATGGACGCGGTGTTCGGCCTGCATCACTTCGCCCACTCGCACAACGTCGAAGTCGGTCGAGATTCGCTCGGCGGACTTGACGTAAAGAAGATGGCGGCACCTCGTAAAGCCCCGTAGCTCAAAACTTTCCACAAACCGGGGTTCATCCACAGGCCCGGCCGGGAGCCGCACTTTCTGTCGGTGTTGAATCGTATGATTGACACATGTGTTCGATCAGTGAGGCGTTGGATGCGCTGGATGCCGCGGTCGCGCTCGTGGCTGCTGCGGATATCGAGGAGCTGCCTGCGCCGCAACGGTTCGCCGCCATCGAGCGGCTGGAAAGCGCGGTGCGCCGCCAGGTCGCGGTATCGCATGAGCAGATCACCCATCTGGAGCGCTACGAGGGCTGCCCGCCGATTTCGTTCGTGCTGGCCGACGTGTTGCGGATCAGCCGCAACGCGGCCAAACGCCGGATCCGGGATGCCGAACAACTCTCGCCACGCACCACCTTGACCGGTGACGCGCTTGCGGCACTGCTCCCCGAAACCGGGAAGGCGTGGGAGGCCGGACTGCTCGATGGTGAGCACGTGCGGGTCATCCAGAAGTTCTTCCGTGACCTGCCCGATCATGTCGGGCCGGTCGAGGCGGACAAGGCCGAACGGACCCTGGCCGAGCATGCCCAGACGATGCGGCCCGATCAATTGGAGAAGGTGGCCGATCGGCTGGCCACCCACCTCAACCCCGACGGGAAGTTCTCCGAGGAGGACCGGGCCCGCAAGCGGGGCTTCCAATGGTGCGGTGCACAACGCCCCGACGGGATGAGTGTTGGGAAGCTCATCGCCGACCCGGCACTGCGGGCTGAGTTGGATGCGTGGTTGGCGAAGTTCGCCACCCCCGAGCCCGACGATCTGCGCAGCTATGCCCAACGCCAGCACGACGCCCTCAAAGCACTGGTCCACGACCGATTGGGTGATCCGAAACTCGGCCAGCACAACGGGTTACCCGTCACCATGATCGTCACCACGACCTTGCAAGACCTGCAGAAGGGCGCCGGGCAAGCTGTTACCGCGGGCGGCACGTTGATCCCGATCTCGGATCTGATCCGGATGAATGCCCCTTCGAACAATTGTCTTGCGGTGTTCGACGGTGTGACCGGCCGCTCGCTCTGGCTTGGTCGCAGTAGGCGGTTGGCGTCGGCGGATCAGCGAATCATGTTGTTGGCCAAGTACCGTGGCTGCACTGAGCCCGGATGCACCGTCAACGGCTACAACAGCCAGATCCACCACGCCACCACAGACTGGAAACACGGCGGCACCACTGACATCGACCACCTCACCCTGGCGTGCAAGTGCGGCAACCTTCTGGTCGAAAACGACGGCTGGACCACCCACCAACGTCCCGACGGGCAGACGGAATGGCAGCCGCCTCCCGGCGTACCGCTGCGCGGCGGCACCAACGACTTCCATCATCCCGAGCGGTTTCTGCCGAGAGACGACGAGAAGGACTAAGCCCGGGCAGCCGCACGGCCGGCGCGGCGGCCGTAAAAACTCCCGTCGCCCAGGGAGATTCCGCTCGCGTATCCCCAGGCGGCCAGACCCGCGGTGCAGCGCCCGGCCGCGTACAGGCCCGGGATCGGCTCGCCGCTGACGTGCAGCACCTGCGCTGAGAGGTTGGTACGCAGGCCACCGAGGGGAAATCCGCCGGTGGCATGCCGCAGATCGATCGCTCCCACCGGACTGCCGATCGGCCGCAGCCACCGAGACTTCTTGTGCAGCAAGGGGTCTTCGCCGCGTTCGGCACCGGCGTTGTAGCGCGCCACCGTGTCCTGCAGGCTTCCGACGGGCAAGCCGATCTCGGCTTCGAGTTCGGCGACGGTCTCGCACACCCACTTCGGTTTGCGCAGAATCAGTCTCGGCGTCTGCGACGCCAGAGCCTCTTCCTGGGCCTCGTCGTCCAGGATCAAATACGCCGTGTCGTCCTGGTGGTAGAGCGTGAGCTGACCGGCCCGCCCGGGATAGGTGTCTTCGGCGACATAGCGCTGGCCCCGCGCATTGACCAGGATGCCCCGCACCAGCTGTTGTGGATCGACCACGAACGCGACCTCGGTGGCATCGGTGTGAGCCAGGTCGGCGCCCAGCGCCTGTGCCATCCGGATGCCGTGTCCGTCATGCTGTTCCACCGCCGAAACGGGCCGCCCGGCAATCCGGGGTGTGAAGCGGGCCATCATCGACTCGTTGTAGGCGAAGCTACCGGTGCCCAGCACCACACCGCGACGCGCGCGGACGGCGATGTCGGTGCCGTACTGGCGCGCGGTGATGCCGACCACCCGGCCGTCGGTCTCGACGATCAACGACTGCACCCGCACGTCGTATTCGGCCCGGACACCAAGGCTGGTCGCGGTCTCCACGAGCGGCTTCATCAGCATGAAGCCCGCACTGGCCTGACCCTGCTTCTTGTTCTGCATCTGCGGAACGTGTCCGCGCGGGGCTGGTTCTGCGATGGTGTTGAACGGATAGGCGTCCTCGCCGCCGCTGTACATCAGTCCCTGGTCGCCCAGCGGTTCCCAGCCCGGCTCGCCGAAGAACTCCGGTTTGAACGGCACTCCGCAGCCCACGAGCCATTCGAAGTGTGCGACGCTGCCCTCGCAATAGTCGGCGATACGTTCCAGATCCGCGCCAGGGCCCATCGCCGCAGTGAGGAAGGCGGCCATATTGTCCGCGGAATCGCTGAAACCGCAGGCTTTCTGCAGCCCAGTGCCGCCGCCCAGGTAGATGAATCCGCCGGCCAACGCCGCGGCGCCACCCCAGGCTCCGGCCCGCTCCAGTACCAGCACCTCGGCGCCCGCCCCAGCGGCCTCGACCGCCGCGGCCGCACCGGCGACACCGTAACCGGCGATCACCACATCGGCCTCGTGATCCCAGCTCGCCACCGAGGCGGCCGGAACCGGGCGGACGTCGGTGCTCACGTCAGGGCCGCATTGCGGCGGGGAAGTCGCTCACCCACTTGTGGCCCCAGTAGCTGTCCGCGGTGATTTCCTCAGCGGTGTAATGGCTTTCGTCGACTCGCAGCCCGCCGGTGCCGAACTCGATGTCCCAGTCGCCGGGCGCCCGGACATAGAACGACACCATCTTGTCGTTGGTGTGCCTGCCCAGCGTCGACGACAACTGGAAGCCCGCCTTCTCGACCCGGTCCAGTGCCTCACCGACCGCGTCGAGGGTGTCGACCTCCACCATCATGTGGATGAGGCCCGGGTCGCGCTGGTGCATCGCGGGCGCGATCGCCATGCTGTGGTGGCGTTCGTTGATCCCGAGGAAGCGGATCCGGATCGGGCCGAACTCCTTGGGCAGTGGGACACGGAACGCTCCGCGCGAGACGAATCCCAGCACCTGCGTGTAGAAGTCGAACAGCCCGGGTGCATCCATCGCAGGCAAGACGACGTGGCCCAGGCCCTGATCGCCGGTGACGAAGCGGGCGCCGAACGGGGTGACGACGGGGCTGTGGTCGAGAACCGCGCCGTGGAACACTTCCAGCGTGGTGCCGGCCGGGTCGTCGAACGTGACGACCTCTTCGACGCGACGGTCGTCGGCCTCGGACTGGGAGAGCTGCTTGTAGGCGACCCCGGCGCCGTCGAGCACTTCCTTCACGTGCTCCAGTGCGGCGTGGTCACGCACCTCCCAGCCGACGGTGACGATCCGGTCGCCGTCGCCGGGCGTGATGATGATGCGGGCGGCGCGCTCGTCCATCCGCAGGTAGAGGGCCGAGGGATCGGGTCCCTTTCCCTCGGCGAATCCCAAGACACCGAAGGCGAAGTGGCGCCAGCGATCGATGTCCGCGGTCTGGATGGTGACGTAACCGAGGCTCTTGAACAGACTCACCGGTGTGCTCCCGTCAGATCATCGCCCGCAGCGGGCCCTGCGGGTCGACACCGAACGAGCTCAGCGCGGAGGCGTGGTACACGGTCCCCGGCACGTGAATCGCGTGCGCCATCCCGGTGTGGGCATCGCGCCAGTAGCGCTGCAGCGGCTTGTCCATGCGCATGGCATTGCCGCCGGAGCGGGCGAAGATCTCGTCGACGGCGCTGACCGCACGCCAGACCGCACGCACCTGGGTGCGACGCCCGGCGGCACGATCCTCGAACGAGACGTCCTTGCCGGAATCCACCATGTCGTAGATCCGGTCCACGTTGGCCAGGATCTCCTGGCGGGCGGCGTTGATGTCGGCGGCGGCTTCACCGATCGCGTACATCACGTACGGATCGTCCTTGATCGCGGTGCCCGCGGCACTGACCCGCTCACGCTGGTAGTCCAGATGCGCGGCGAGCGCGCCTTCGCAGATACCGATGGTCGCCGAGGAGATGCCCAGCGGGAACATCGTCGACCACGGCATCAGGTAGAGGGTGTCGGTCATCCCGGCCTCGCGCTGCGCCGTGCCGTCCATCACCTTGAACGCATCCATCACCCGGTAGTCGGGGACGAACGCGTCCTTGACGATGACGTCCTTGGATCCGGTACCCCGCAGGCCGACGACGTCCCAGGAATCCTCGACGATCTCGTAGTCCTTGCGCGGCAGGATCATGTGCAGCATCTGCGGCGGCATCTGCACCTTGCCGTCCGCGTCGCTCTTGATGGCGCCCAGGAAGATCCACTCACAGTGGTCGGTGCCGGAGCTGAACTGCCAGCGGCCGTTGAAGATGTAGCCGCCGTCGACCGGCCGGGCGATGCCCTGCGGCGCGTAGGGGGAGGCCACCCAGGTGTCGACGTCGTCGGCCCAGATCTCCTCGGCCACCCGCGGGTCGGCGTAGGCCAGCTGATAGGGATGCACGCCGACCACACCGTTGATCCAGCCGGCGGCCGGGTCCAGCGCGGCCAGCGCCATCACCGTCTCGGCGAACTCGCGCGGATGCACTTCCAGACCACCGTGCTTGGCCGGCTGGAGTAACCGGATGTGGCCCGCGCTTTTCATCGCCTTGACGGTCTCGTCGGTGAGCTTGCCGATCTTCTCGGCCTCTACGGCCTGCTCACGCAGCTGGTCGGCGAGCTCCATCGTCTTGTCGAGCACCGAAGCGGTCATCACGCATCCTTGTCCAGAGTCTGGGCTGTTGGTTTCATCCTGAACCCGCGAGACGGTCAGTATCGGGCAATGTCCCGATGAGCGGGGCAACTTAGCGGGCCTCGACCTACGCTGCTGGGCATGAGCTCAGCGGGCGAGGCACTCGACGTGGTGGTGGTCGGCGCCGGATTCGCCGGGCTCTACGCGCTGCACCGCTTCCGCCAGCAGGGCCTTTCGGTCCGAGTCTTCGAGGCGGCGCCCGAGTTGGGCGGCACCTGGTATTTCAACCGATATCCGGGCGCGCGGTGCGACGTCGAGAGCGTCGATTACAGCTATTCGTTCTCCGACGAACTGCAACAGGAATGGACGTGGACCGAGAAATACGCCGCGCAGGCCGAGATTCTGGCCTACCTGAACTGGGTCGCCGACAGACTCGACCTGCGCCGCGGCATCACCTTCAACACCCGCGTGGCGTCGGCCGTACTGGACGAAACCACACTGCGCTGGTCGGTGACGACCCAGGACGGACAGGCCGTCACCGCACGCTTCGTCGTGATGGCCACCGGGGCATTGTCATCGGCCATCACACCGGCCTTCGCCGGTCTGGAGAGTTTCGGCGGCGAGGTCTACCACACCGCGCACTGGCCGCACGAGAGCGTGGACTTCACCGGCAAGCGGGTTGCGGTCATCGGCACGGGTTCCTCAGGCATTCAATCGATTCCGATCTTCGCCGAACAGGCCGAGCACCTCTACGTCTTCCAGCGCACCCCCAACTACAGCATCCCGGCGGGCAACACCGCGTTGACCCCAGAGCAGGTGGCCGAGGTCAAGGCCACCTACCCCGAACGCCGGCGGATCTCCTTTCGCAGCGGCGGTGGTTCGCCGTATGTCGGCACCACCAAACTGACCTTTGAGGTGTCGGCCGAAGAACGGCGGGCGGCCTTCGAGAAGCGTTGGCAACTCGGCGGAGTGCTCTACTCCAAGACATTTCCCGACCAGCTGACCAACCAAGATGCCAACGACGAGGCCCGCCGGTTCTGGGAGCGCAAGATCCGCGCGGTCATCGACGACCCGCAGGTCGCCGAGTTGCTGATCCCCGACGATCATCCGATCGGGGCGAAGCGAATCTGCACCGACTCCAACTACTTTCAGGCGTTCAACCGGCCCAACGTGACGTTGATCAGCGTGCGCCGCACGCCGATCGAATCGATCGACGAGACCGGCATCAACACCTCCGACGCCCACGTCGACCTGGACGCGATCGTGTTCGCCACCGGATTCGACGCGCTCACCGGAACATTGGGAAAGATCGACATCGTCGGGCGCGGGGGAGAACTGCTGCGCGACGACTGGGCCGACGGGCCGCGCAGCTATCTCGGCTTGGGTGACGACGGCTTTCCGAATCTGTTCGTGATCACCGGTCCCGGTGCGCCCGCGGTGCTGGCCAACATGGTGCTGCACGCCGAGTCTCATGTGGACTGGATTGCGGCGGCCATCGGCTATCTCGACTCGCACGGCTATGCCGGCATCGAGGCGACACCGGAGGCCGTCGAGAATTGGCTCGCCGAACTCAGTCAGCGCGCGGCAACCACGCTGTTTCCCCGGGCCAATTCCTGGTACATGGGCGCCAATGTGCCTGGGAAACCGCGGGTTTTCATGCTCTTCATCGGTGGCTTCGGCGCCTACAACGACATCTGTGCCGAGGTCGCCGCCGCCGGATACAAGGGTTTCGAGCTGCTGAGGCGTCCCGCGCCGGACTGATCTAGTCCCGCTGCAGGAAGCTCATCACCGTGGTCTCGAAGGCCTGCTTGGCCTCGATCATCACCCAGTGCCCGCAGTTGGGGAACACGTGTAGCTCGGCGTTGGAGATGGTGCGCATCGGGATCAGCGCCATGTCCAGCGGGCTGACCCGGTCGTCGCGGCCCCACGTCAGCAGCGTCGGCGCCTTCACCTTGTGCATCGTGGCCCAGGGGAGCGGGAAATCGGCGTTGCGCATCATCTTCGTCATCGCCGCGAACGCGGCCTTGCCGTACATGCGCCGCGCACTGGCCAGTGTCTCGGGGTCGGTGGCCAGCGACCAACGCTCCTCGATGAGCTGTTCGGTCACCAGTGCGGGGTCGTAGACCATCGAGTTCAGCCAGTCGACGAGACGCTGCCGGGTCGGGTCCTCGGTGAATTCCTGCAGCAGCCGGATGCCTTCGCTGGGACCCGGGCTGAAGATGTTGGTGCCGATACCGCCGATCGTCACGAGCTTGCCGATCCGGTCGGAAAAGTTGATCGCGAAGTTGATGCCGACGCCGCCGCCCATCGAGTTGCCGATCACGTCGACCTTGTCCAGGCCCAGGGCGTCGACGAACGCCGGCACCGCGGCCTGCGCGTCCAGCATCGGGTGGCCGCCGAAATCGTCACTCACGCCGAAACCGGGGAACTCCAGCACCAGGCAGCGGTAGTGCTGCGCGAAGAAGCCCAGGTTGCCGCGGAAATTGCGCCAGCCGGTGACGCCGGGCCCGGAGCCGTGCAGAAGCAGCAGAACCGGACCCTCGCCGGCCTCGTGGTAGCGCAGAACGCCCTTCTCGGTGGAGATCTCGCGCTGCGTGCCCTCGTAAGTCGTATCCACGGCTGCTATCCGAACACGCGTGGCCGCCAGGCTCAACCACCGGGTCCCGCCGACCGGGCACAACTCCTAGCCATTATCAGCCGTCCCACTGGCCTCATTTGCCACTTCGTGCTGCTAATCTGCACCGGAGACCCCGGCTGCGGGGGACTGCGAAGGGGTGCCGATGACGCAGGTCGCTGATCAGGATGCGCCGCAGCCGGCGTCGAGCCCTGGCAAGCTCAGACTTGTCGACCGATTCCGGCGAGACCGGGTCCTGGCCCGGGTCAGCATCCAATCGAAACTGATCCTGATGCTGGTGATCTGCACCATGCTGGCCGCCGCGGTGGTTGGCGCCATCGCCTTTCAGGTCGGCCGGTCCTCGCTTCGCACCGCCGTGTTCAACCGGCTGATCGAGATTCGGGAGTCCCAGTCGCGAGCTCTCGAGGGTGAGTTCGTGGACTTGAAGAACTCGTTGGTCATCTATACCCGCGGCGCAAGCACTATCGATGCGCTGACGGCCTTCACCGCCGGATTCGACGACCTCGCCAATGTTGCCGTCAGCCCGCCGCAATGGCAGGGCGTGGTCGACTATTACGACACCTTTATCGCGCAGACGGCCCAGCAGAGTGGCACGAAACTGGACGCGGCGGCGCTGCTGCCCACCACTCCGGCGCAGCGCTATCTGCAGGCCAACTACACCGCGCGGCTGCCAACCGATGACGCGGCGATTGCGATGGGCGACGCCGGCGACGGCAGCAAGTGGTCGGCGGCAAACGCGCGGTATCAGGATTTCTTCCGGCAGATCGCCACGCGGTTCGGTTTCCAGGACGCGTTGCTCCTCGATGGCCGGGGCAATGTGGTCTACAGCGCTTACAAGGGCGTCGACCTGGGCACCAATATCGTCAACGGGCCCTACGCCGGCTCCAAACTGCACGCCGCCTACCTGAAGGCGATGTCGGCCAATTCCGTCGACTACGTCGGCCTCACCGATTTCGAGTTCTATCAGCCCGCCCAGATGCAGCCCACCGCGTGGATGGTCGCGCCGATCGCACCGAACGGTAGGACCGAGGGCGTGCTGGCGCTGCAGTTCCCGATCTCGAAGATCAACCAGCTGATGACCTTCGACCGAAAATGGCAGGATGCCGGCCTCGGTACCACCGGGGAGACGTTCCTGGTCGGTCCCGACGGCCTGATGCGTTCGGACTCGCGGGTATTCGTCGAGGACCCGCAGCGTTACAAGCGTGAGGTGACTGCCGCCGGAACGCCCGCCGAGATCGCCGACAAGGCAATCCTGCTCGGCGGCACCACCTTGGTGCAGCCGGACGCGTCCCAAGCCACCTCGAACGCCCGCCGGGGGGAGACAGGCACGCTGGTATCCGTCGACTATCTGGGCAATCGTGCCCTGGAGTCCTATGCCCCGCTGCCCGACCACAATTCGGGGTTGCAGTGGTCGATCATCGCGAAAGTGGACGTGGCCGAGGCGTTCGCCAAGGAATCCTCGTTCACCCGAACGATGGTGCTCAGCACGGTCGGGATGATTTTCGTCGTCTGCGTCCTGGCGGCCTACCTCGCACAGGTTTTCGTGCGTCCGATCCGGCGATTGGAGGCCGGTGCGCAACGGATAGCCGCAGGCGACTACCTGGTCGCCATACCCGTGGAGACTCGCGACGAACTCGGCGACCTCACAAGGGCGTTCAACGACATGAGTCGCAGTCTGACCGTCAAGGACGACCTTCTCAAAGAGCAACGGCAGCAAAACGATGAACTGCTCAGGTCGCTGATGCCGGAGACGGTGATCGAACGGTTCCGGCAAGGCGAAGAGACGATCGCCACCGAACACCACAATGTCACCGTGATCTTCGCCGACCTGCTCGGCATCGACCGGCTGCAGGCCGAGATGAGTCCTGCCGAGTACTTGGCCCTGGGCAACGAATTACTCCGCCAGATCGAGGCCGCCGCAGCTGATTTGGGTGTCGAGAGCGTCCACACAGTCCGCAACGGGTATCTCGCCAGTTGCGGGCTGACGGTGCCCAGGTTGGACAACGTCCGCCGCACCGTGGATTTCGCGATCGAATGCGAGAGGATCGTCGAACGGTTCAACTCCGAAGCCGGGATCGACCTGAGGCTGCGCGCCGGGATCGACAGTGGTGATGTGGGCAGCGGCCTGATGGGTAGCCCATCGCTTGTCTATGACATGTGGGGCGATGCGGTGAACCTGGCCCATCAGGTCAAGGACGGTTCACCGCGAGCCGGCATCTTCGTCACCGCCAAGGTCTACGAGGCCCTACGGGACACGGTGACCTTCATCGAGGCCGGAACGGTCACCGTCGATGGTGCGGCACAATCGATCTGGCAGGTGTCGGAGGATCAGCAATGACCGATGTCTTCACCTCGGCGTGGTTCTACTGGGCAGTCGGGATCGCCATCGGGCTTCCGCTCGGTCTCGTCGTCCTCACTGAGTGGCAGCATGCGCTGCGCCGTAGGAAGAGCATCCTGCTCAAGCCGGTGACTCTGCTGCGCAACTATCTACTGCCGTTGGGTGCGCTGCTGCTGCTGATGCTCGAAGCCAGCCGCGTGCCTGCCGGGTCCACCTCGGTGCGGATGGTCGGCACGCTGGTGGCGTTCGTCGTCCTGGTGTTGCTGCTGTCGGGGATCAATGCGGCGTTGTTCCAGGGTGCTCCGGATGGCAGCTGGCGCAAGCGGATCCCCGGAATCTTCCTCGACGTCGCCCGCTTCCTGCTGATCGCGATCGGCCTCGCGATGATCTTCGCCTACATCTGGGGCGCCAACGTCAAAGGCTTGTTCACGGCGCTGGGGATCACGTCAATTGTGGTCGGCCTGACACTGCAGAACTCGGTCGGCCAGATCATCTCCGGATTGCTGATGCTCTTCGAGCAGCCGTTCAAGATCGGTGACTGGCTCGACACCCCGGCCGCCAAAGGCCGTGTCATCGAAGTCAACTGGCGTGCCGTCCATCTGGAGACCGGTACGGGTCTGCAGATCACCCCCAACTCGGTGCTGGCCGGAGCGTCGTTCACCAACCTGAGCCGGCCCCCGGGTAAGCACAACATCACGGTGACGAGCGTCTTCTCCGTCGACGACGCGCCGGACGAAGTGTGTGCCATGCTGGTGCAAGCGGCTTCGGAGTTGCCGCAGTGCGACCCAGACCGCGGTCCGACCGCGGTTGCGCTGGGAGCCAAGGAGTATCAAACGACGATCCCGTTGCGCAGCCCGGCAGACGACGGTAAGGCACGAGCTACGTTCCTTCGGTGGATCTGGTATTCGGCACGCCGGGCGGGTTTGCACCTCGACGAGGCCAACGACGAGTTCTCCACTCCCGAACGCGTAGCCGCCGCGATCCGCTCGGTGGTGGCACCGACGCTGCGCCTGGACCGCGAGGAGCAGCAGCGCTTGGTTCCGCACGCCAGCATGGAACGCTATGGTGACGGCGAGCTCGTTCAGCGCTCCGGTGAGGTGCCCGCAGGAATCAAATTCATTCTGTCCGGCGAGGTGCAGTTGACTGCGCTCGCGGAAGACGGCAGTGAGGTCGTGGTCGGCACCCACGAACGGGGCTCGTTCCTCGGCCAGAGCACGTTGACCCGCCAACCGGTAATCGGCTGGTCATATGCGGTGGGCGAGGTGACGATGGTCTACCTTGGGCGTGAACAGGTCGAGACGATCGTGCGGGAGAACCCGTTGTTACTCCAGGAGTTCGGCCGAACGATCGAACAACGGCGTGCCCACATGATGCGGGCAGTGGCGACGAGCGAGGGTGATGACGACTCCCGTACATGACCTGGTTGTCGTGGGTGCGGGCATCGTCGGCCTTGCAGTGGCCAGGGAATGGATGATTCGCCGCCCCGACGACACGGTGACCATCCTCGAACGCGAGGCGGGGCCGGCGCATCACCAGACCGGCCACAACTCGGGGGTGATCCACGGCGGGATCTATTATCAGCCAGGATCACTCAAGGCCCGGCTGTGCGTCGAGGGCGCGCGACTGATGTATGAGTACTGCCAGCACAACGGGATCAGCCACGAACGGTGCGGCAAACTGATCGTCGCCGTATCGCCCGACGAGCTGGGGCGCCTCGACGACCTGCAGGCGCGCGGCATCGCCAACGAGGTGCCCGGGCTGCGCCGCGTCGGAGCCGACGAGATCGCGGAGATCGAACCCAATGCCGTTGGCCTGCAGGCGCTTCACGCGCCCAACACCGGTATCGTCGACTATCCCGCCGTGGCCAGGGCGCTGGTCGACGAGCTGAAAGCAGCGGGTGTCACGGTCCGCTTCGGCACCTCGGTCACCACGATCGACGGTGCTTCGAGTCCGGTGGTCCACACCACCGACGGACCGGTGCGGGCCCGCACCGTCATCGCGTGCGCCGGCCTGTGGGCCGATCGACTCGCCCGCCGGGCCGGAGCGCCGCGCGAGCCTCAGATCGTGCCGTTCCGCGGTGCCTATCTCGGGCTCAAGCCCACCGAGCGGCCTCGGCTGAACGGCATGATCTATCCGGTGCCCAACCCCGAATTGCCCTTCCTCGGGGTGCACATCACCAAGCACATCACCGGCGATGTCACACTGGGACCGACCGCCATGATGGTCGGCGCCCGCGACGCATACACGTTGCGCCGATTGAGCATTCGAGACTCGTGGGAGACAGTGACCTGGCCGGGCACCTGGCGGGTGGCGCGCCGGTACTGGCGCGTGGGACTCGACGAGATCCGGATGGCCGCCAGCCGGCGGGCGTTCGTCGCCGCCGCGGCTCGCTACCTGCCGGGCCTGACGCCGGCCGATCTGGACGGTAGCTCGCACGCCGGTGTGCGAGCTCAGGCGGTCGGTCGGGACGGTTCACTGGTCGACGACTTCGTCATCTCCCGCGACGGTCACATCTCGCACGTGCGCAACGCGCCGTCGCCGGCCGCCACATCGGCATTCGCGTTGGCCCGCGAACTCGTCGACCGCGTGACCGGCTGAGGTTCAGTACTGCCGATACCTGCGCTGGACGTGCGCCTGTCGGATGGCGATCTGCGCAGCGCGCTCGTCGGGGGACACCTCGCGGGTGCCGGCCGGCAGAAGCCCGCGCACCTCGGCGAGTGGTGTTGTGCGGACCGTGATCTCAGGCAGCTGCGCGGGGTCCTCTGTGTAGGTCCACCGGAAACTCAGGAAGCCCTTCTGAAGTCCGGTGGTGTCCAGCCAGTTCGGCACGCCGGGATCGGTGGCGGCGATGACGTAGCGCACCACACCGTCGCCATCGGGCTCGGCCTGAAAGCCGTTGAGGCTGGACTGATGATTGGCGTAGTCCAGCGATTCACCCCAGGAATTGCTCAGGTGAAACCCGCTGTAGGCGGGTTCGACCGGGACCGTCGCCTCGATGACCAGCGCCTCCTCGGGCGCCAGGTCGAACACCCCGCCGGAATAGACGTTGGTGTTCTGCCCCCCGCCGGTGGCCAAGTTGGCGCGGGCGGGTGCGTTCAACCCGTTGCGAGGCATGAACGTGACACCGTCGCCGTTTCGGTCGCCGTGGGCTTCCAGGACCACGTCGTAGAACTCGTTCCAGAATTTCATCTGGCCCTCGACGATCTGCCCCACGCGGCGCATCCGGTCCGCGGCACCGGCGGCGTCGATCGGTACCGGATGGCGCCCGTCCTGCCCGATCTGCACGATGCTCAGATCGGGGCAGACCTCATTGGCCCAATCGTGAAACAGCATGCGCACGATCAGATACCGCGCCGACCCGGTGCCGTTGTCGGTGGATATATGGTTGCCGTCGTACCCGGCGGGAGGTTCGGGGCCGACGAGGATCTCGAAGGAGCCGTCGTCGTCGACCCGCAATGCCGCACTGTCCAGGGATCCGGTGATCATGCGAACGGCCGGGCTGAGCTCCATCAGACTGCCCGAGTCCCCGGCATAGGCGGTGTGCGTCTCGAAGATGATGTACTGCGGCGCCCGTGGCAGCACCCTGCCGCGGATCAGGTAGGTCGCCTCGCCGTCGATGGCCGCCGACAGATACAGCGCATCGGCGTTGTCGATGGTTGCTTTGTCGACGGGCTGAATCGCGCGCCGGAAGTAGGGGAACGCCGGGTCTTCGAAGAAGGAGCGTTCGATCGCGGAGAACGTGAACCCGAGCAGGTAGCGGTATCCCTCGGCCAGACCGCGCTCGTCGACCGGGGGAGCGTGAAGTTCTTCGGAGTCGACGCCGTCGCGGGCCCGGCCCAGCGTGGCGATCAAATCGTCCCAGGCCGCGCGCAGTTCGCCGGCACCGTGATCAGTTGACACCTGCGTGTCCTCCTTCTTCTCCGTCAGCGGCCCAGCCGAACTGGTCGAACAGCGGGGCCAGCCGGAGATGGATGGCTTCGGGGTCGAGGCCGAATTCCTCGAGGCTGTACCGGTGGGTCGTTTCGTGACCCTGCCCGCGGGATGCGGTGATGGCGGCGGCCACCGCAGGTGGCATGTCGAGGTCGAGTTCCTCGTACACCCGGGTCATGGTGGCCGCCGGCTGCCCGATCAGATCGCGGTAGTCGACAACGCACGAACGGATTTCGGGATGCCGAGCCAGAACATCGAGGGGATGGCGGTAGGAGTCGAACGACTGATCGGCCAAGATCGCCAGTGACTCCAGGATGAGCCGGTCGTCGCGGCCTTGCAGTGCCCAGCTGGTCTGCAGCATCTTGAGCAGACTCGGGATGGTCTCGTAGGGATTGCGCATCGGCACAATGAATTTCGCATCGGGAAAGGTCTCGATGAGCGCCTCGACGCGCCCGCAGAAGGTCGGATTCTTGCTGAGGTGAGTGCCGCCGCCGTTGAGTGCCAGCTGCCGGCGTACACACTCTTTGTAGAACGTCATCATCCGCCGGCGCTTGCGCTGGTTCCACCGGTCGACGTGGTAGAAGTCCAGTTGTCCGAGGTAAGGGAACAGCACGATCCAGAATCCCGACCCCAACGACCAGGTCAGCAGGAAGTCGTCCTCCTCGGCGGCGAAGAAGCCGGTGCGATGCATATCGTTCGTCTCGGCGAAGGTGCGTTCTTCGACCTCATCGATCTTTCGCCGCAACCGCTTTCCGAACAGTGTCTCGTCCGCGCGGAACAACAGCCGCAGCAGTTTCTTCTCCAGCAGGGACGGGAAGAACATCTCGTACATCAACACGACGCTGAACCGTTCGTCGTTGGCCATCAGGCGGTGAAGGTAGGTGGTTCCGCTGCGGGCATGGCCGACGGAGAACACCGGTTCGCGGACCTCGGTGCGCCGCAGCGAAGGGAACAACAGCGGATCGAGCGCGAAGCAGACCGCGTGGACACCGACCATCATCGGAACTCCGATGAGGAACGCCGCAAGCAGCTTTCGGCGGCGGGTCTGGTCGGTCTCGGCGCGCACCAAACGCAGCATCGTGACGTAGTTGCCGACGTCGAAGTAGAACCGCGTGCCGACCATGGTCGAAGGCTAGAAGCGAATGATTGACAAAGTCAAGCAATTGCATTCAGGGGTCAGAGCGAAGAATGCTCAGAATTATCGCGCTGAGTTCTGGCGCAACGCGTTTCCGTCAGTCGTCGATCGGGGTGCTGATCGAGTCATCGACGAACCGGACCAAGAACTCGGCGAACTGATCCAACTCGGCGCTCGTCCAGCCGGACAGCGCGCGCTGCAGGTGGTCCCTGCGCATATCCTGCAGCTTTCCCGCGACCCGCCTGCCCTGCTTGCTGACCCCTACCAGAGCCACCCGCAGGTCGGCCGGATCGGGCTTGCGCGTCACCAATCCCGCGTCGACCAGGGCGGTCACCTGCCGCGTCGCCATCCCCACATCCATGTGGGCCGCACGCGCCAATGCGCCCATCGCCAGCGGGCCCGCGTCGATCAGAACCCGTAGCAACGCGTACGAGGGCTGGGTCAGGGCGACCCCGGCCGCGCTCGCCTGCCGCGCGAACAAGGACCGGCTGCTCGTCAGACGCACGACCTGCGCCAGCGTTCGGCTGATCAAGTCCAATGACTCGTCCTTCGGCGAAGAAGTCAACAGCGCGTCCGTTCCTAGTGAGGGTCAGCACTGTTGATACCAGCCCGGCGGTTCCGAGGTGCGGTGGGTGTCGTTGAATGCCAACCATGGCCTCACATCCGGCGCGCCTCGGCTCGGCCCTGGCCGTGGGTTCGATGGTGTCGGTCCAACTCGGCCTCGCGGTCGCGGTGGGGCTGATCGACCGGATCGGCGCCGAGGGCGCCGCGTGGCTGCGCCTGGTGTGGGCCGGTGTGCTGTTCCTGATCGTGGTGCGCCCGCGGCGGTCCGCGTTCACCCGCTCCACCCTCGGGTACTGCGTGCTGCTGGGCATCGTGACGGCCTTGATCAGCATGCTGTTCATGGCCGCGATAGCCCGGATCCCGATGGGGACCGCCAGCGCACTGGAGTTTCTCGGCCCACTGGGCGTGGCCGTGGTCAGCGGTCGGGGCCGGGGCCGCTGGGTGTGGCCGGCGCTGGCCGCGGTCGGTGTCGTCGCGCTGACTCAACCGTGGCAGGGCCGCAGCGACGCGATGGGCGTCGGATTCGCACTGGCTGCCGCGGCCTGCTGGGCGGTCTACATTCTGCTGACCCAGCGCGTCGGCGACCGGGTGAGCGGGCTGCAGGGCCTGGGCGTGTCGATGCCCGTGGCTGCCCTCGTCGCGACCGCGGCGGTCGGTCCGGTCGTGGTGCCGCGGATGACCCCGGACATGATTCTGATCGGGCTGGGCCTGGCGCTACTGGTGCCGATTGTGCCGTTCACCCTCGAACTCTCGGCGCTGCGCCGCCTCAACACCGCCGCGTTCGGGACGTTGATGAGCCTGGAGCCCGCGCTGGCGCTGCTGATCGGTTTCCTCGTCCTGCACCAGGTGCCCGGTACGGCCGCGATCGTCGGCATCGGTTTCGTGGTGATGGCGGGGATCGGCGCGGCCCGCAGCGGCGCCCGGGACATGCCCGCGCCGATTCAACCCGCATAGCGGTTGCGGCTCAACCCCATTCGTGGTTCATCGCGCGGGCCTGGGTGACGTCGTCGGACGCCAGCGGCCGCAGCGGCGGGCGGGTGACGGCGATCAACGCCATCGCCGCGCCCGCGGTGATCGCACCGAGGGCGAAGATGATCGTGAAGCTGCTCTCCGGGGTGTGGCCATGCTGCGACCGGGCCAGCAGCACCGCGACGATCGCCGCGGCGATCGCGCTGCCGATGGTGCGCGCGATCGCGTTCATGCTCGTCGCGACACCGGTTTCGTCGGCGTCGACCTCGCGCACCACGAGCGCGGGCAGCGCGCCGTAAGCCAGGCTGATGTAGGCGTTGGCCAGCACGCCGGCCGCGATCACCTGCCAGGGCTGGTCGTGCCAGACGGCCAGCAGAACGAATCCGACGATGCCGGTGGCAGCGCCGACGAGCAGCACGGCGCGGGCGCCGTAGCGGTCGATGTACCGGCCGCTGATCACCGCGGTCAGGAAACCGGCCATCGCGCCGGGCAGCAGGAACATCACGCTGGCGCCCAGCACCGTCGCGCCGAACCCGTAGCCGCTGCTCTGCGGCGCCTCGACGAAGTCGGTCAGGCCGAGGAACGCGAAATACAGGCCGGTGCCGACCAGCACGGTCGCCAAGTTGGTCAGCAGGATCGGGCGGCGCGACAACATCGTCGTCGACACCAGGGGCTGCCGGCAGCGACGTTCCCACCACCACCAGACACCGAGCACGACCACCCCGGTGGCCACGCATCCGATCGTGCGGGGCGAAACCCAGCCCCAGCCGTTGCCCTGCGTGATCGCCAGCAGCACAGCGGACAACCCCAGCGCGAGGCCGGCGGCGCCGGCCCAGTCCACCGTGCCTTCGGTGCTGCGCGGCCGAGCCGGCAGAACCACCAGCACGGCGATGATCACCAGCACGGTGAACCCGGTGGTCAACCAGAACACCCGGTGGTATCCGGCATCGCCGCGCATCAGCAGTCCGGTGACGACCAGGCCCATACCGCCGCCGAACCCGAGCGATCCGGACAACACGGCCATGGCTCGCATCAGTCGGTCGGCGGGCAGTTCCTCCCGCATGATCGACACTCCGATCGGATACAGGGCGTAGGACGCGCCCTGCAGCACCCGCGCCACGATCAGCAGCGGAAGCGACGATGTCAGCGCGGCCAGCAGCGATCCGCCGAGCACGACCGCGAGCACGGCCAGCAACACCCGCTTCTTGCTGTACAGGTCGGCGAGCCGGCCGATAAGCGGTGTGGTGGCCGCGGCGGCCAGCAGGTTGGCGGTGACCGCCCAGCTGACGTCGACGGGGGAGGCGTGCAGCTGACGGGAGATCACCCCGAGGACCGGCACGACACCGGTCTGCAGCACCGCGACGGTGAGCGCGACCACGCACAGCGTTGCCACGAGAAGCCCGGGCCTGCGGTACCCGACGTCGGAGCGGGCGGCCTCGAGATCGGACACCCGTTGATTATGTCGTCTAAGCACCGTCCGGCTGACACCGGATCCGGCTATGCGAGGATGCCCCGATGGCCACCCGACCGGCGCATTTCATTTCCGACCCCGACGGCTTCTTCCATCCCACGGAGAACGCCCGAAGCCGCTGGGGTGCCGACATGCTCAACGGACCGGCAGTCGTGGGTCTGGCGGCGGTCAACCTGGAGCAGTGGTTTTCAGTTCCGGAGTTCTTGCCTGCCCGGCTCACCGTCGACCTGTTCAAGGCGGCGAAGCGGGTTCCGACGATTGTCCGCACCCGGCTGGTGCGCGACGGCCACCGCGTGCGCAACGCCGAGTGCGATGTCGTCCAGGGTGAGGTGATCGTCGCCCGGGCAACATTGGTGCAGTACCGCCGGTCCGAGCCGCCGCCGGGAGAGGAGTGGGCCGGACTGCCGTCGTCATTCAGCCCGCCGACGGGGACCGAACCCCACGCGTTCGTGATCGGCAGCGATGATGTCGGCTGGAGCCCCGGCGGAGACGTCCACCAGAACACCTCGCGAAAGCGGGTCTATCACAGCCCGATCGACGTGGTGGCCGGCCACGACATCACCCCGTTCGTCCGTTCGGTGATCGTCGCCGAGGCGACCAGCCTGGTCAGCAACATGGGCACCAAGGGCATCGGCTACATCAACGGCGACCTCACCGTGGCGCTGTGCCGACTTCCCCAGTCGGAAAGCATTGGGGTAGAGGGTGATTCGCACTGGGTGGCCGACGGGATCTCGGTAGGTACCGGAACGCTGTACGACGATGCGGGCCCGTTCGGCACCGGACTGGTCACCGCGATCGCCAACCCGGCCGCTCAAATCGACTTCAGCGCACCTGATTCGATACCGACCTTGAGTGTCTGAGTCAGAGCAGGGCGCGCAGCTGATCGTGTGGCAGCGCGGGGGAGCGGTGCCCGTCACGGCCGACCATGTCGGCGTTGACCACCAACGCGTTGAGTACGGCTTCTTCGACGCTGTGCACGACCGCGGTGTAGAGGGCATCCATTCGGCCCCAGGGCACGAACGTCAGCCGGCCGAACTCGTCGTCACCGACGGCGCCGATCGGGAACCGGCTGGCCAGATCCGGCGCCTCGGCGGTCGAGAAGGCCAGGAAGATATCGCCGGAAAAATGGCTGCCGGTGGTGCCGGTGCGCGCCAGGCCGAGCGGAACCCGCCTGGCCAGCGCCTTGCACTGGCCAGGCAGTAGCGGTGCATCGGTGGCGATCACCGCGATCACCGAACCCGCACCGGGTGGTGGGCGGTTGAGATCACGTTCGAACCAGTCGCCGTCCAGGGGATTGTCCCCGGCAAGGTGAGGTCCGACGTGGTGACCGGCGACGGTGAGTTCTTGGCGCGCACCGAAATTGGCTTGGACGAAGGCGCCGACGGTGAACGTGTGGCTGCCGTAGCGCACCAGCCGTGACGCGGTTCCGTTGCCGCCTTTGAAGTCGTAGCAGTTCATCCCGGTCCCGCCGCCGACTGAGCCTTCCGGCACCGGTCCGCTTGCGGCATTGTCGAGCGCGGCCTCCGCGTGTTCGGGCCGCACATGGCCGCCGTTGATGTCGTTGAGGTAGCCGTCCCAGGTTTCGGCGCATACCGGAAGCAGCCATTGGCGGGCCAGGACCGGGCTCACGCGGTTGACCCAGGAGATCACGCCGGTGTGGCATGCACCCACAGCATGCGTATTCGACAGCAGGACAGGAAGATTGAAGGCGCCCGACTCCTCGATCCAGGTGGTGCCGGTCATCTCACCGTTCCCGTTGAGGGAGAACCAGCCGGCCGCGCACGGCGCTCCGAGCCCGGTCCGGCCGCGGGGGAGGATGGCGGTGACACCGGTGCGTACCGGTCCGCGGCCCACCGTCAGTGTCCCGTCGCCGCTGATCAGTGTGGTGACACCGACCTCGACGCCGGGCACGTCGGTGATCGCGTTGTGTGGACCCGGTTCGCCGGGAAGTGGGATGCCGAGTCCGCGGGCACGGGGCCGGCCGTCGGCGGTGAATGCCGCGCCAGATGTCATCGGCCCGACCCTACTGTCGGCCGGCATCGGGCTCTACCCGAGAAAGACCACGGACGCCGGGGAAGGCTTGGATGCCTTCCCCAGCGCCGCCTGGCGCTCGCACCACACCCCCCGGTCGTGGTGTGAGCCATCAGGCGATCCCGGCGCCCCCATCGGAATCCGTGTTTCGACTGATGTTGAATGCAAAGGTAGTGGCCCTTTGCCTACCCGCGCACGCGTAGTGCACTACTCGATTTCAGGAATTTCTCAGGTTGACTACCTGCACCAGCGGCCGACCCTTGTGCGGGGCATGATCGTCGATGGTGTGGGCGAGAACGAACGGAGATCCGATGACAGGGCGTGCGGACGTGTTGATACCGGCCGAAGCGCTGGTCAACGGTCTGGCGGCGGGCCAGCCGGTGACAGTGCTCGACGTGCGCTGGACCCTCGGCGAGCCCGACGGGCGGGAGCACTACCTGCAGGGCCATGTTCCCGGCGCGGTGTACGTGTCATTGGACGACGACCTAAGCGACCACACGGTGTCCGGCCGGGGCCGCCACCCGCTGCCGTCGGGGTCCGCGGTGCAGGCCGCCGCGAGGCGCTGGGGTGTTCGCGACGGGGTTCCCGTGGTCGTTTACGACGACTGGAACCGGGCGGGGTCGGCACGCGCCTGGTGGGTGCTGACGGCGGCCGGGGTGCCCGATGTCCGCATCCTCGACGGCGGCTGGTCGGCGTGGAAGGCGGCCGGCGGCGGCATCGAGACCGGCCCGGTCGATCCGGCCCCCGGCGATGTCATCATCGCGCACGACGACCTGTACGCGGGTGCCCTGCCGACTCTGACCGCCGACGAACTGGACCGTCGCCCCCTGCTCGATGCCCGCGCGCCCGAACGCTTCCGCGGTGACGTCGAGCCGGTCGACCCGGTCGCCGGGCACATCCCCGGCGCGCGGAACCTGCCCAGCACGGTGCTGCTCGGTGGCGATGACACCTTCGTGGCCGGCAGCGCGGTGGAGGAACTCCTGAGTGAGCGCGGCATCGGGGCCGACGACGCGATCGGGGTCTACTGCGGGTCGGGCATCACCGCCGCGGTCGCCGTCGCGGCGCTGACCGCCGCCGGCCGCGACGCCGCGTTGTTCCCGGGGTCCTGGTCACAGTGGAGCTCGGATCCGGGCAGGCCCGTCGCACGTGGCGAGCAGTGACATGGAGACGTTCCTGGCGTATCTGAAGATTCAGGCGATGTGCTTCGTGTTCGGCATCGTCGGGCCCATATTTCTTGTCGTGTATTTCGCCGTCCAACCGGACCTGACAGTGCGGTGGATGTACTACTGGGGACTGGTGATCACCGCCATCGATATCTTGATCGCGCTGGGACTCACCGACCAGACCATGCGGGCCCGGCAGGCCACTCGTGAGAAGGAGAGCCGATCGTCGTGACGATCGCAGCGGAAACCGACAGCCCGACAACGACTCCCGAGTCGCGATTGCAGCGGTGGGAAACCCTGGCCGAGTGGCCGCTCGCGGCCTGCGCGGCGGTCTTCCTGGCGTTGTTCTCGGTCAAAGTTCTGGCTGAGCCCCAGGGGGTGAACCGGAACATCATCCACGGGATGCTGGTCGTGCTCTACCTACCGTTTCTCGTCGACTACATCGCGCGCCTGATACTGGCCGAACGCCGCGTCCGGTGGTTCTTCCGTCACCTGATCGGCTTCGTGGTCGTCGTCGTGCCGTTGATGGGGCCACTGCTCCTGCTGCGGCTGGTCGCGTTGGTGGGTGCCCTGCAGCGGGCGGTCGGCGACGCGATCAGGGGCCGCGTGGCGGTGTACACCGGATTCACCGCGGTGCTGTTGGTCTACGCCTCGTCGCTGGCGGTGCTGCAGGTGGAACGGCCGGCGCCGGGCGCCAACATCAAGACCTTCGGCGATGCGGTGTGGTGGGCGATCAGCACGATCACCACCGTCGGCTACGGCGACCTCTACCCGGTGACCGCGGCGGGACGAATCGTCGCCGCACTGCTGATGATCGGCGGCATCAGCATGGTCGGTGCCATCACCGCCACCATCGCGAGCTGGATCGTCCAGCGGGTGGCGGCCGAGGACAGCGCCCAGCAGGCCGCCACCGTCGCGCACATCGAGAGCCTGCAAGCCGAAGTGTCCCGGCTCGCGGACCTGATTTCCGCACAGGCCAGGCGCGCGGAATCGGTGCGATGAATCGGGGACCGTTCGACGGTAAGGCCGTGATCATGGGAGCAGGAAAGTCGCAGGTGGGGAGGCGGCTGGGCCGCACTGGTCTGGAGCTGACCATCGAAGCCGTGCTCAGGGCGATCGCCGATGCCGGCCTCGATGTCGACGACGTCGACGGCATCGCCAGCTATCCGGGTGCCGTCGCCGGCAATCCCGGCTTTTCGGGGGCCACGGTCACCGAGGTACGCACGGCGCTGGGGTTGCGCAGCCGCTGGTACATGTCCGGGCTGGAGACGGCGGGCCAGATCGGTCCGGTGATCGAAGCGTGCATGGCGGTCACCCTCGGGCTGGCCAACCATGTAGTGGTCTTCCGGTCGGTGTGGGAGTCGACGGCCGCGCAACAGTCCGGCGGCGGTCACGCGTCGGTGCTACTCGGCGGGGGTGGGAAGCTTCCCGTTCAGATGGAGTGGACCGCCCCCTTCGGTGCGTTGTCCGCGGCCAACTGGCTGGCGATGCCCGCCCAGCGCTACATGCACGACTTCGGGCTCACCCGGGAGCAGCTCGGCGCCATCGCGGTGAACGCGCGGCGCAACGCGGGCCGCAATCCTGATGCGGTGTACCGCGACCCGCTGACGATGGAGGATTATCTGAACGCGCGGATGATCTCCGAACCGTTGTGCCTGTACGACTGCGATGTGCCCTGTGACGGGGCCACCGCCGTCATCGTGTCCCGCCGGGATGCCGCAGGCGGCCTACCGCGCCATCCGTTGACGGTGGAATCCGTCGGGCCCGGGATGTTCGAAAGACCAACGTGGGAGCAGCGTTTCGACCTCACCACGATGGCCGCGCACGATTCCGGCGCCACCCTGTGGGAGCACACCGGATTGCGGCCCCGTGACGTCGACATGGCTCAGCTCTATGACGGCTTCAGCTTCCTGACGGTGATGTGGTTGGAGGCCTTGGGATTCTGCGAACACGGCCGGGTCGGTGAGTTCATCGAGGGCGGGGAGCGGATCGCCTTGGATGGGGAGCTGCCGTTGAACACCAGCGGTGGCCAGCTGTCGGGCGGTCGCCTGCACGGGATGGGCTTCCTGCACGAAGCCTGCGTGCAACTGTGGGGTGAAGGGGGCGAACGTCAGGCCGCCAGCACTCCCGAGGTTGTTGCGGTCGGGGTCGGTGGGGGTCCCGTCGCCGGTTCGATGTTGGTGAGCAGCCGATGAGCTATCAGAGACCGGATCTGCGGCTGGCGCCCAGCCCCACGCCCGAGTCGACTGCATTTTGGACCGGCGGCCGCGACGGCGATTTGCTGATCTCGCGATGCCGGGCGTGTGGCCATTTCTTTCACCCGCCCGGACCGGCCTGCTGGCGTTGCCGCAGTACCGATGTCGCTCCCGAGAAAGTATCGGGGCGGGCGAGCGTGGCCGCGTTCAGCGTGGACCGGCAGCCCTGGATCCCCGGTTTCGAACCGCCCTACATCGTCGCGATCGTCGAGCTGGCCGAGGAACCCGATGTCCGGCTGACCACCAATGTGGTCGACGTCGAACCGGAGGGCATGCGCATCGGGCTCGAGGTGGAGGTGTTCTTCGAAGACTGGACCGGCTTCTCAGGTGACGAAGACACCCGGGTGTGGATTCCGTTGTTCCGGCCGGTCACTCACTGACGGGCCGGATCTAACCGTTGCAGCGCAACGGGATTGAGGTCAGTCGCGAACCCAGACGGAGATGTAGCCGATGGGAATGCCGGTGCGGGTTGCAATGCATTCGCGGGCGGCGAGTTCGACCTTGTCGCGCGACGTCGCCTCGGTGGCATCGTTGATCTCGGGAATCCGGATCACCCAGCGATTGGTGTCGAATCGGATCTCGATCTCGAAGCACTGCCCGGCCATCGGCCGCAATAGGGAATGGGTGCGAAGACCCCGTTGCGGACGGGTAGAGAAGCCGCGAGTTCTGTAGTGAGTACGCATCTTCAGGCTTTCCGGAACGATTCTGGGCCGCGGGAAAAGATACTCCCCATGGCGCGGAATACAAAATCGCGACGATCTGTGACCAAGATGGGGATATGGATCACGACGACAGCACCGCCTCGCAACGGATCGACGCCCGGATCGCCGAGCTCGATGACTGGCGCGGCGAGACCCTGGCGCGCATCCGCAGCGTGCTCAGGCGTGCCGACCCTGAGCTGGTCGAAGAGTGGAAATGGCGAGGTGTCCCGGTGTGGTCGCGTGCCGGCATGATCTGCACGGGGGAGACCTACAAGAACGCGGTCAAGATGACGTTCGCCAAGGGCGCGTCACTGCCGGATCCGTCCGGATTGTTCAATTCCAGTCTTGATGGGAACACCCGCCGTGCGATCGATATTCACGAGGGCGACGAAATTGATGAAGAGGCGCTGACCGCGCTCATTCAGGCGGCGGTGGAATTGAACCTGTCGAAGCAGTCGCGAAAGCGCGGGTGACCGGTTTCGGGAGTTGGCCTCAGCAAACTGAGCCCACGGCCGGCGACGCGTGGATACGCTGTGCTGATGCCGGGGGCGAGGCTGTTGGGGTACGTGGGCGCTGTCGCGATCGCCGTCGGAGTCGGACTGGCCATCGGTACCGCCAGTGCGCAACCTGCGGCGGCCGCGCCGGCCACTTCATCGGACAGCTCGCACAGCGGACCAGCGAGCAGTGCGCGAGCCGCCAAAAGCACCGCGCTACGCCGCGCTCCGGCCCGGCTAACCCACAACAACGCGAAACGGGTGGCCGACGCGACGCGCAAGCCGACTGCGGTCGCGGGCAGCGCCCGCCGACAGGGGCGGGCCACTGCCGCTGAGTCGTCGACGGATTCGGCCCGCCACCCGCTGCACAACCTGGTCGTCACGGTCAGGAACACTCACCTGGCGCTGCCGTTGCAGACGGTGTTCTTCGTCAAACAGGTCGCCGGCAATGCCACTTTCACCGAGGACACGGTCTACGACCTACACAACGTCGACCAGTACGACTGGAACAAGCTCACCGGCATCTCATTCACGTTCTTGCGTCCGGACACCGACGCCATCATGGTCGCCTGGCGCTACAACGTCGAGACCCAGATGTTCGAGATCGGGCCGTACTACAACCTCGACACCGCCAGGATCATGCCGACTGACGACGAGATCATCTCGGTGCCGGCCGATGCGAAGTTCACCTTCCACGTCGACTACCAGGGCATCGCGCTGCGGTACGGAGATACCGTGGTGTACAAGCCGATTCCGGCGGGCTTACATCCGAATCAGTTGTCCGCGTTCCGGATCAACAGCTGGTTCGGCGGGACCAGCCGGGCGCCTAGGACCATCTCGTACTACATGCAGCTCAAGCCGTGGTGGAAGACGTTGTGAGGCTTGGTATTAGCCGCGCGAGCTGGGCGGGCAGATAGCGGGCTGCAGGCCCAGCGAATTGGCCATGGCGTTCTGGTTCTGGCACGCGTTCACCCCGGAGTCCGGCGGGGTGCTCGCACCCTGGGTGCCCGGGCACGGGATGGGCTGCAGGCCGATGGCGATGGCCATCGCGCTTTGGTTCTGGCAGGCCGTCGACCCGGAGTCCGGTGGGGCGTTCGGGCCCTGGGTTCCCTGACAGGTGATGGGAAGTAGGCCGATGGCGATGGGCATGGCGCTTTGGTTCTGGCAGGCCGTCATCCCCGAGTCAGGTGGGGTGTTCGGGCCCTGGCTCGCCCGGCAGGTGGACGGTGGCAGGCCCAGGGAGTTCGCCATGGCGCTTTGGTTCTGGCAGGCGTTGATGCCGGAATCTGTGGGGGTGCTGCCCGCTGGAGGATTCTCCGACTGATCCTTGTCCGGTGAGCTCGTCGCATCCGGACTCGCATCCTGACTGTTGTCGGCACTCGGACTCGGACTGGGCGACGAACTCGGACTCGAACTCGGCGACGGTGAAGGAGTCGTCGTGGGGCACGGCGGGGGGTTATAGCCGCCTCGCTGGAAGCAACCTGCGACGGCAATGCCGGTCGGCGGCACGGCATGGAGAATCCCGAAACCAATAGCGGTGGCAGCCAAAGTCGTCGCGGCCGCGATCCGGCCCCAAATGTGCTGTCGCATTCGCGGTCTGGACAACGTCAGATGTCTTTGACGAGCACCCGGTAGCGGCGCACAGCGAATCGCCACACGCCGTCGACGCGACGGAGCTGGTCATCATAGGCGCCGACGAGCTGGCGGGTTGTTCCGTCGTGGAAGCGCAGGGTCTCCAGACAGAACGATCGCGTGGTCGCGGTGGTGCCGTCGATGGCGATGGCCCCGATCTGGGTCATGAAGGCCATCTGGGCCAGCGCATCCCAGATTCCATGCCAGTGCGCGCGCAAGGCGTCGATGCCCTGGCACTCGCCGCCGTCGCCGAAACGCGCGCCATCGTCGGTCCAGCAGTCGAGATAGTCGTCCAGCGCCTGGCGGGTGACGGCGTCGCTGTAGCGATCGAACCGCTCCCGGATGCTGAGGCGATCCTTGATCGGGCCGGAGAACACGTGGGCCATTCCTTCCGCCGGTCGGCTATCCCTGGAAGGTAGCTGATCGACTACCGATTCGCCGCGATTGCGCCGACAGCGTTCGGCGTCGATGTCGTCCGCGGTCAACGCCCCGGCGCGCATGTCGGTGTTCAACCATCACGGCGGATTGTCGACGTGGCGCACGAAATGTACTGGGGCGGCTGATCAACGGTGCCTTCGGAATCGGACGAAGTGTGGCTCGAGGACTGCGGTCGGCCCACTGATCCGCAGGTGAATGGTTACGCAGTGACGAATCGTGGGGTGGGTATGGCTCTTTCGCTCGTGGCATTACTTGCTCAGAGTCTGGGAATGCACTCAGATTGGAGTAGTCGATTACTGATGTCCGCGATGAACGTCGGCGCGACGATAGGTCCGTGATGCGCAAATTCCCGGAACGTAGAGCGCTGCGAATATTCGCGTTCGACCCGATGATCTCGCGAGCGGGAGACCATCGCGTCACCGTCGAAGTGCCCTATCGCAAGCTCGACCGGATCGAGCGTTCCTTCTGGGACGACCGGCTCGAGGTCGTGGACTACGACGCGGCCGCCGACGTGTACTACCGCGCCGTCGACCTCGATGATGCCGCGATCGCGATGCAGCAGGGCATCGAGCCGTCGGAATCCGATCCCCAGTTCCACCAGCAGATGGTGTATGCGGTCGCCTCGCGCGTGCTCGAGAACTTCGACCGCGCGCTCGGCCGGCGCCTGCGATTCTGGGGCGGCGAGCGGCTGCGCCTCATGCCGCACGCTTTCCAAGGCGGCAACGCGTACTTCGACGACGACCTGAACGCCGTGCTCTTCGGCTACTTCTCCGCTGACGTCGACGATCCCGGCCCTAACCTCCCCGGACAGCTGATCTTCACCTGTCTTTCGCACGACATCGTGGCCCACGAGGTCGCGCACGCGGCGCTGAGCCGGCTGCATCGTCGGTACAACGAGCCGACGAACGCGCAGGTCCCTGCCCTACACGAAGCGTTCGCCGACATCGTCGCGCTGTTCCAACGTCTCACCTTTCCAGAAGTCGTGAGCGCCGCGATCCGCGAGACGCGCAACAACTTGCTGGATCCGAAGGGACGGTTGTTGGACATCGGCGCACAGTTCGGCTCCGCCGCCGGCAAGGGCCATGCGCTGCGCAGCATCGCAGCCACGCGGGATCCGTCGAAGGTCACCTCGACCACCGAGCCGCACGCGCTCGGTTGGATCCTCGTATCGGCGGTTTACGACGGTTTCGTCGACACCTACGAGCGGCGCACCCGCGACCTCATTCGCATCGCGACCGGCGGCAGCGGCAAGCTGCCGGACGGGGAGTTGCATCCCGACCTCGTGAACCGCCTCGCAGGGGAGTGCGTTCGCACGGCGCAGACGGTCCTGTCGATGTGCATCCGCGCCACCGACTACCTGCCGCCCGTCGATCCGACGTTCAGCGATTACCTGCGGGCGATGATCACAGCCGACTTCGAGCTGAACCGGACGGACACCTCGGGCGTGCGTGCCTCGATGATCGAGGCCTTCCGCCTGCGCGGAATCCGGCCCCAGGCTGTGGGCTCGCTGGCGGTCGAATCGCTTCTGCTCGAGGCGGAGCCCGATGACGCGCCGAAGGACAGCGATCTGGCGAGGATCGTCGCGGACCTGGTCGAGGTTGGTGCCCGCGAGCTCGGCCGGACGACAGGCCCGGCGACGTCCACCAGCACGTACCGGCAGCCACGCGCACGCTCGGTGACGAGCCGTTCCGACTGGGACACGCAGCAATATCAGTCGCTCTCGGAGCCGCCGAGAGAAGACGCGCAGATCCCCGTGACGGAGGAACCGGACGACGATTGGCGCAGCCTGGGCGGGAGGCTTGGATCCTGGGTGAAGGCGAACCGCGCCAAGCTCGGCCTCGAAACCGACATTCCCGCGGCGGTCGTCGGTTTCCATCCGGTGCACCGGATCGCCGCCACGGGCGAGCTGCTCGTCGAGATGGTTGCGCAGATCGTCCAAACCATGAGCCTGGAAGACGATCTCGGGGGCTTGCGCTACCGCGCAGGGCTGACACTCGTCGCCAACATCGACGGGCAGGTCCGCTACTACATTCATAAGCCGTTCCGTGAGGACCGGAAGCAAGCACTGTGCGACCGCGTCGCCGCGTTCGACGACGCCTACGGGATGGGCTGGGCGCCAAGAAATCCCGAGCCGAACAGGATCTCCGCGGCATATTCGGCGCGGGCCATGGACGCACGGAGGTGGCGATGAGCTCGACGATGACGATCCGCATGTACAACGTCGGCTTCGGGGACTCGTTCTTGCTATTGCTGCCCGATAACAAGACGATCCTCGTGGACGCCGGCTTTCACAGCCAGGGCAAGGGGGCGTTCGCCGCCAACGATCTCGCCAAGCAGATCGCGGCGGACGCGGAAGCGCACAGCGGTGAGGCCCGCATCGACGTCGTGATCGCCACGCACCGGCACCAGGATCACGTGTTCGCTTTCAACTCGGCCGAATGGAAGAACGTCGAGATCGGCGAGGTCTGGATGCCCTGGGTCGAAGACCGTGACAACCCGGATGCAACGAAGCTCTGGAAGAAGCAGAAGGGGTTCGCGATGGCGCTGGCCGACGCGGCTCCAAGCTTCATGCTCTCGCCGGAGGACCGCACGGAACTCGACTTCCTGCTGTGGAACGCCGGGATCGACATCACCGGCCTCGTGCCTGACGCCGAGCTGGCGGCATGGAGCAACCAGGGCGCGCTGGACGTGCTCCACGACGGCTTTAAGCACCGCGACCGACCTGATCCCCGCTTCCTACCCGAGAGCGACGATTTTCCCGAGACCTTTGAAAGCGACGTGATCGCCGGGATGAAGGTGCATGTCCTTGGGCCGCCGCGTGATCCCGACGAGATCGAGGAGCTCGATCCCGCCAGCGACGACGAGACCTACAAGGCGCTCATGTTGCAGGTCGCCAGCCTCCGCGGCCAGGAGGTCCCGGCCCCGTTCCCGGTGCAATGGCGCGTGCCCGACGACCATCCGTCGCCGACGCTCGCCGCGAACGATCTCGAGCGCCTGCGGGGACTCGCGCATTCGGCCGACGCGCTGCTGGCCGCCAAGGCCGTTGACGACATGATCAACTCAACGAGCCTGGTGCTCGTGCTACAGATCGGCAGCGCCCGTCTGCTGTTGCCGGGCGACGCTGAATGGGGAACGTGGAAGCGCATTCTCGCGAACAACAAGGCACGCTCGCTGCTGCGCGGTGCCACGTTCTTCAAGGTCGGCCATCACGGCAGCCACAACGCGACGTCCAAGACCCTCGTCGAGAAGGTGTTGCCGCGAGAGATTCCCGCGATGGTGTCCACGCAGGAGGGGCCCGGCAAGTACCGCAACAACATCCCGCTGGAAGATCTGTTGACGGCTCTCGCAGAACACGACATCAGCTATGCGCGCAGCGACAAGGGCGGCGAGGCGTTGCCGGACGGCTTCGAAATCGGAGCCGAGGCGAAATGGATCGACCTGCAGATCACCTGCTGACCCGGCGGAATCGTCACAGTGACGAATCCTGTTGCAGGCCTGGGTCTTTCGTCCGTCTCGATCGGAATAGGAGTCCCAGCGCCGGGCGAGGGCGGTTATGTCAGGTGACGTAATAAGAGCCGTCGAAGGGGTGAGTCCGGAACCGGGTAGGGGTATCACGTTCGCGCGCCGACTGTCAGAGTCCGGGCGGGATGTTGCGTCGCGTTGTTGCGGGGCCCAGGCCAGTGCATAAACGTCACAGTGACGAATCGGGGACGTCGGGCTGGATGGTGGCAGGAGCGGAACCGGGGCGGCCTGGAGGCGTTCGTCAGTGCGCACCATGACGCGCGCCCATCCGCGCGAGTGGCCAGTTGATGCACGCATGCCGTAGGTGGCGACTCGGCGCAAGAGCGTTCGCATAGGTGGCGGTCGTCGGCGCTGTCGTGAACCGACTCGGGGCGCGATGCCCGACTAGCTCCCGGTATACGTTTTGCCGATAAGCCACATTATGTCAACTAGTAAGTTGGTTATTCGCGTGGCATGCGAATAGATCAGTTTCTGATAACACCCCCACCGGCGGTCGGCGATATTGCGGCAGAGCATGTTTCGTCTCGTTCGGGCACACCGCCGGTAGGCAGGCTTGGACGCGCCCCGGCTGGTGGTCAGGGCGACGATCCGCTGGCGTGAGCTGGGTTTCTGCATCGTTTCTCTGCATGATCTGCATCCTGAGTGCAGAATATGCATTCAATTGGGAGGTCCAGGATGGACGATGCGATGGGTCGGCTGGTGTACTTGCCGGCGGGTGCGTCGGGTCCGGATCCTGAGGCGTTCCTGGAGGATGTGCTGACCGGTTGGCGGCGTGCGCAGCTGGCTCAGGGCACCTCCACCGAGACGATCCGTCGACGCAATGCTCAGGTGCTGCGGATGGCCGACTTCGTGGGCGCATTCCCCTGGCAGTGGACTCCCGCCGATGCTGATGACTTCTTCGGTCATCTGCGCGGTGTGCTCAACCGAGCCCATAGCACGGTGCGGGCCTATCAGACCGACGTGAAACTGTTCCTGGATTACGCCACCAATCCTGCCTACGACTGGAATGAGCACTGCGGTCGGCTGTTTGGCACGGTGTTCAGTCAGGTGATCACCGAGTTCAACCGGGCCAAACACGTGCAGGTCGATGACTCGCGGGCGGTGAAGCGGCCCTTCACCCTCGATGAGCTCCAACAGTTCTTCGACCTGGCAGATCTGGAGCCCGAACGGATCCTGCACGCCGGGCGCAAGGGCGCGTTGGCGGCGTGGCGGGATGCGGTGGCGTTCAAGACCCTCTACGGCTGGGGCCTTCGCCGCAACGAGGTCCGGCACCTGCAGCTCGTCGACTTCTCCCGTAACGCCCGAGCGCCGTTCTTCGGCGACTGGGGTCTGGTGCGGATACGGCACGGCAAGGCGATGCGCAACTCGCCGCCCAAGCAGCGCACCGTGTTGACCGTCTTCGACTGGGCTGCAGAGGCGGTCGCGGATTGGGTCGAGCGTGGACTTCCCCGCTATGGCCAGCCAGTCACCGACCTGTTCCCCACCGAGAAGGGTGGGCTGGTGCCCGAACGCAACCTCTGGCAGCGGATGCGGGACCTTATCGACGAGCTTGGGTTTCCCGCAGGTCTGGACCTGCATTCGTTTCGCCGCTCGTATGCGACCAATCTGCAGACCGCGTACGGCTACGACGTGAGTTTCGTGCAGCTGCAGCTGGGCCACGAGCACGCCGCCACGACCTCCATTTACACCCTGGCCGCCCCCGATTACCGGGCCCGCGAGTTGGAGCGGGTCCTCAGCGCAACGCTGACCCGCAGCAAGGCCGACCTGAGTGAGAGCAGACGACGGGAGTCCCGATGAGGCGAGAGATTCAATACCACTGGCGGGTCAGGGAATTCATGGCCCGCGCCGGGATGAAGAACAGCCGCGACCTCGTCGCGCCGCTACGCGAACGCGGCATCACGCTCTCCGAATCGCAGATCTACCGCATCGTCGGCCAAGAACCCGACCGGATCTCGTTCAAGGTCCTCGTCGCCCTCTGTGACATCTTCGGCATCGAGGCCGGCGACCTGATCACCTACACCGCCACCGACACCCGCCAATCCCGCACCAAGGCCGTCAACGCCCCCAGCGACGTTCCCCTGCTCAACGCCTACCGGCCGGTGAAGGCCCGCATCATCACCGATGACTGAACCCCGCCGCCGCGGACGCCCCCGCACCATCGGCGACATCGAATGCAGTCGATGCCACCACCTCGTACCCAAGATCCGGGTGCACTGGCCAGAGGGCGCCATCTGCGGACCGTGCTTCACCACCGCCGCCCGCACCTACGGCCTGTGCTCATTCTGCGGCACCGAGCGACTCGTGCCCGGCCAAACAGCCACCGGCGCAGCACTATGCCGCAACTGCGCCGGCATCACCACCAACCTCGACTGCGACAACTGCGGCCGCGAAGCCGAGCGGCTGCGCGGCGGACACTGCGCCCGCTGCATCGTCACCACCGACCTCGAACAGATCCTCGCCCCGCACCAGCCACCCGACATGCGCCTCAAACGACTCATCGTCGAACTCGCCGCAGTCCCCCGCCCAGAAAGCATCATCACCTGGATGCGCCAACCGGCCACCGCCGAACTGCTCAACCTGATCGGCACCCGCCAACTGCCATTGAGTCACGACGCCTTCGACGCGATGCCCCCATCGAAGGCACTCGAGCACCTACGCGAAATGCTGATCGCGCACCGCATGATGCCCGACCGCGGCGACCGATACCTCGCCCGGTTCGAACGGTGGCTCGACCAACGGCTACAGACGCTGCGCGACACCCCCACGATCGCGACCCCCATCGAACAATTCGCCCGATGGCATCATCTGCGGCGCCTGCGCGACAACAACGACCCGACACGCAACATGGACAACGCCACCCGTTGCGCCAAACAAGAAATCACCGAAGCCGCCAAGTTCCTCACCTGGCTGCTCGCCGAATACGACACCACCATCGATGACCTCACCCAAGGCCAGCTCGACACCTACCTCAGCGACGGCACGACGACCCGCACCGCCATCCGCAACTTCATCCAGTGGCGCGCCCGCGCCGGCATCGCACCACCGTTCAAAACCCGCTACCGCGTGGCCCGCACCGCCCCACTAGCCTCCACACGACAGCACCTCGACCTCATCAAACACGTCATCGAAGCTGACCACGTCCTCCTCTCCACCCGAATCGCCGCGCTCCTGCTGATGCTCTTCGGCACGCCCCTCGACCACATCTGCCGCCTCACCATCGACGACGTGGTCACAACTCCCACACGGACCACCATCGCCCTCGGCGCAGTGCCCGCCCCCATCCCACCGGCGCTACTCCCCCTATTTCACCAGCACCTCGAACAGCGGGCCAACAGCCGAACGATGAACCACCGCTCCCCTTGGTTGTTTCCGGGATACACTGCAGGACAACATATATCGGAGCAATCACTCATGCACCGATTGCGCAGTCTGGGGATCGACATCACGGCCGCACGCAACGCAGCACTGCATGACCTCGCCAAAGAAATCGACGCAGCCTCACTGGCTGACCTACTCGGCTACTCCACCCAAGTCATGAACATCCACGCCGCCCGCGCCGCAGTACCCATGGCCACCTACCCCGCCATCAACCGCCCAAGGTCACATCTTCGAACCAACTGAATGTCCGGCGCTCAACGCGTTGACGCGCAACACGCGCACACGAATAAATAGATCGCATGCGCCACAAGAAGCAGCGGAGACATCCGCGGACACGATCGGCCACATTACTGATCTTGGGACTCTTGGTCCTCGCGGGATGCTCGGCACACCCGGTAAGCCACGGCCAGATACCGAACGTGCGAAGGATGCCAAGCGACACAGCCGAACACATCCTTCAGCAGGCAGGATTCACCCACACCAGACGCGCTCACGTCGTTTCAAGCACAGTGCCGCCCGACTGTGTTGTTGCCACGAAACCACCCGAGGGAACAACGGCACCCTTCAGCGATGAAATCATCCTCACGATTAGCACCGGACCAATCCAAACCAACTAGTGACATGGTCGAGCCGGCACGGCAACGCTAGCGACACCTCAACGCAGCCGACGACGCTTCAGTTGCCGACCTCGACTTGAGGCTCACAAGGCACAGGCGCGGGTGAATTCGACACTTCTTGATAACACCGATATCCAGTGTCAGTTGGCATATATGCATACTCACACTTGACTACCCTAGATCGTCGCACGATACTTGGCGGTATGGCAACCTCACGCCTCGTCGAGTTGATCGATCACTATCGCAGCGCTCACGGGGTCAGCGAGGCTGAGGTTGCCCGGCGGATCGGCGTCACCCGGGAGAACCTTCGTAAGTGGCGAACCAAAGGGGTCCGCAGACTGCCGGATCGAGCCAACCTCGTTGCGGCAGCGGGCGTTATCGGCCGTCCATACCGCGAAGTGCTCTCCGCGGCGCTCTTTGACACCGGCTACCTGACCGCCGAGCAATCCGAGCAGCCACGGCCCTATGGCGAGGTCCTCCGCGACGCCATCGCGGTGCTTACCGAGGCCACCCACCTGACGAATCGGCCTATGCGCCAGGATGGTTCGGGTGGATGGGAGCCGAACCCGGATCCGCGCGCAGCACTACCAATCGACTGGGCCGAGTTTGCGACCCTCGCCCTGGCCGGCGCCGCCGCCAACGCCGGCGGCATCGAAACCATTCTGGCCGGCCGTCCCGGCTCATGGGAAGCCGAAAGAGTCCGCCAGACACTGCAATCCACGGTGTTCGACGACAAAGACCTTATCCGCCACCGCACCGAACCCGTCATCGTCGACCTGTGGGTAGACAGCATTCTGAGTGCCCTTGGCGACCCCACTGACGACGAGTACGCCGACGCGCAGGTCGAGCTCGACGGCCGCGCCGCCGCCATCCCACAGCCGACTGATCTACCACCGGGCCCCTTCTCCCCCGACGACCCGCGCATCGCTGGCAAGCCCTGGATCGAGGTCGACAACAACGGCTACCTGGTCACCGGCCTAGGGCGTGTCTGACAATGGTGTTAGCCAGAGGGTGATGGCGCGTAGTACGGCCGCGCCGCGGTAGACGATGGCGAGTTTGTCGTAGCGGGTGGCCAGTCCGCGCCACTGCTTGGTGGTGTTGAAGCCGCGTTCGATCACGTTGCGGCCCTTGTAATCAACCGCATCGAAGGCCGGCGGCCGCCCACCGCGTGATCCACGCCGCTGGCGATGGGCGATCTGATCAGAGGGCTGCGGGATCACCGCGACGATCCCGCGACGACGGAGCTCGGTGCGAATAGCGCGGCTGGAGTACGCCTTATCGGCACGAACCCGATCGGGTCGGGTGCGGGCCCGACCGCCGCCCTGGCGGGGCACGCGAAGATGAGCCAGCAAATGCTCGAAGACCGGTGCGTCGTTGGCCTGACCGGGCGATACCAATACCACCAGCGGACGTCCGTGACCATCGACGAGGTGATGGATCTTGCTGGTCAACCCACCGCGGGAGCGGCCAATGCCGTGGTCAGGCGGCTCGATCGCCAGATTCATGTAATTCGACCCAGCCCCCTGTGTCACGGGTGACGTTCGTGGCGTGCTGGTGAGCACGGGCGATCGTGGAATCCACCGCCACCGCCCAGTCGATGATGCCCGCCTCCTCGGCGGCGGCCAGCAACCGCGACAGCACGACATCCCAGGTGCCATCAGCACTCATCCGACGATGCCAAGTCCAGATCGACTGCCACGGCCCGAACACCTCGGGCACATCCCGCCAGGCGATCCCACACCGGTGCCGATAGATGATGCCCTCGACCATCGAGCGCGCATTCTGAAAAGGCCTGCCCCGCTTACCCGTCCGAGCCGGAAGCAAATCCTCGATCAACGACCACTGAGCATCGGTGAGCAACTGAAACCGCGACATACCTCAAGCCTCAGGTACAACACCCGAAACCTTTGTCAGACACGCCCTAGCTGGCTGGTCTGGTGATGATGGCGACGTTGCCCTGCTGGCTGATCTGTGGGAGGAGGCCAGGTCCTATCGCGAACCCACCTCCGAAGAGATCGCGTACGAGCAGGCGATGGAATCGATCTCCGCCCTGGTCGACGCACTCGATCAGCAGCCAAGTGTCGGCGTAGCCCTCCATATAGAGGGCGTTGCGCAGGATGGTGCACGCCGGGCCCTCGGCCCGCAGAGCGCTCTCGGTCGAAGCATGATCGGCGGCCATCGTGCGCAGCCTGGCGGGAAACTCGCCGTCGGCGTTCGGCAGTGAGGTGTAAGCGATGCGTTTGACGCCGGCGGCCGTAGCTGCGCGGATTGCCGTAAGGTGCTGGACCCGGCGCCGGCTCACGGCGTCGGTGGAGATGAGCAGCAGCACGTCGATTCCGGCGAACCCCGATGAGAGGCCGTCGGGCCGGTCGAAGTCCGCGTGTCTCACCGTCACACCCGCATCGCGGTGCCGGCGCAACACATTCGGTGAGCGGCTTAGCAGCACGACCTCGGAGGGCGGGTGCGAGCGCAGAACGTGTTCGGTCGCCCGTCGGCCCAGGGCGCCGGCCGCACCGGTTATGCCTATGACTGCCATCGGATCTCCTCTGTTGTCGCGCAGGTGATGGTGTGACGATTCGGGGCGGGTGAACACAGTGGCACCGCCGCCGACCTACCGATATATATCAAGTATCCTGATATATATCGAGTAGCTTGATGATCGCGATGCCGCCCCCGCCCGCATGGGAGATCAGCCGTCAGATTCGGGGTTGTGACATTGCGAACTTGCCTCGTGCAGCAGTCTTTTGAGGTCATCGCGTTTGGCCGGGGTAAGTGCATCCAGTACGCTTTCGTCGGCGGCCAGAACCGCCGACTCCGCTCGTTTGAGTAGCGCGGCGCCTCTTCTCGTCAGCCGAGCCGGTTGCGAGCGGCCAACCGACACGGTTTCCGGTCGCATGATCAACCCCGCATCCTCAAGTGCCTTCAACACCAAGTTCATCGCCTGCGGAGTTACGTTTGCCCGTCTGGCTAGTTCGGCGTTGGACTGATCCGGTGACATGGACAGGTTGCGCATGCAGACGAACTCGGCCAAACCGATCCCGAACGGCCGCAGTTTCGCATTGACGTGCGGCCGCAGTGCTGACAGCAGTTGATATAGCAGGAATCCCAGAGGTTGATCACCGTAACTCGACACATCAAGTATCTTGACACATAGATGCGGTGTGGGACTCGAACCTCGGCTAGCTTTGCAGAACGATCGCCAGCGCCGCGATCGCGAGAACTGTGAGGATCGCGACGGCGTCGCGGGTGTGGGGGCGCGTGCGGGTGGCGGTGATCTGCCCGGTGCCACCGCGTGCGGTGATGGCGTCGCCCATTTCGTCGGCGCGGCGTGCGGCGGCGCTCAGTGCGGTGGCGAGGATTTCGAGTAGCACATTGCTGGTGTCGGTTCGGCGTTGCAGCCAGTTCCGGTGCGGGCGTGGGGGGCGGAGTCGGCGTGCGGCTGCCAGTGTGCGGAATTCGTTGAGCAGTAGCGGGAATGCGCGTAGCGCGAGTGAGAGTGTGGTGGTCCATTCTGTGACCGGCAGGCGCAATATTCGTAGTGGGCGCGCCAGGGTGTTGACGGCGGGTGCGACCTCAGAGACGTGGGCGGTCCACGATACGAGCGCACAGACACTGGCCATGACGGCAGCGAGGGTGATGATCTGCAGGAAGCTGAGCAGTCCGCCAAGGCCGAGGCTGATGGACCCGAGCGCAATGTACGGTGCACCTGCGTTGGCCGCACTGATAAGGGCGCCTGCTAAGAGGAATATGCTGAGCCACAGTGGGATTGATGGTAAAGCGCCTCGGGGAACGCCGGCGATGCGTGCGCTGACCAGAGCCAGCGCAGCGACGAGAATCAACGAGGGCCATCCCGGGTACAAGGTCAGCAGGACGGCGACGATCGCGACGGTGACCAGTTTCGTGCCGGCCCAGAGTCGGTGTATCGGCGACGTGCCCGGCACCGGGCGAAGCAGGATGAGGGCGCGTCGATGCCGACGTCGGCGAACCTCCGCAGTTTCGGTCATCGCGGTTGGCCCTCCTGATTGTTGACCATCGGTGTCGTCAGGTCGCCGTGGCGTAGATGTAGTGCGCGCGTGCACAGGGCTTCCAATCCCGAGAAGTCATGTGAGATGACGACGATCGTCAGGCCGTCGTGCCGCAGTCGAGTCAACAGTCGAAGAAGTTCGTGTGTGCTCGTCGAGTCCAGTCCAGCCAAAGGCTCATCGAGGATCAATACCCGCGGCCGACGGGCGAGCAGGCCGGCCAGAACGACCCGGCGGATCTGACCGCCGCTGAGGTGCCGGATCGGGCGATGCAGCAGCGATGCGTCGAGCCCGACCGACCCGACCGCTTCACCGATCCGCGTCTGGTCATCGAAGTCGAGACCCGCGGTCTCCGCGATCTCGGTGGCAACGGTATTCCCCATCGCCTGCAGACGCGCCGCCTGGAAGGACAGTGCAACCTTGCCCACTTGGTCGGCCACCGGTGCCCCGGCGAGCAGGCACTGTCCAGATGTGGGCTCGGTCAGGCCCGCCATGATCCACGCGAGTGTCGATTTGCCGGAGCCGTTGAGACCGTGGATGAGCAGCCCGTCGCCCTGGTGGACACTGAAGGTGATGTCCCGCAGTGCCGAGGACTGCCACGGCGTGCCGAGCCCGTATTCGTATCCGACCGATCGCAATTCGAGGACGACCGAGCGGGTCGAAGGGTCACCGGGTGCGGCATCGGTCACCGGGGTGTTCGGCAGTGTCGAGAATTCCTGCGGATGTTCACCGCGGGGGCGTGCCCCGGGAAGGGTGATCGTTCGGTCTGCTGCCGACGCCTCGGTGTCATAGTGCGTGATGTGCACCAGTGCCGTGTCATATCGTTCGGTGACCTCGCGGAGGGTACGAAGAAGTTCTTCGCGACCAGGTTGGTCCACCATGCTGGTGATCTCGTCGGCGACGAGCAGTTGTGGTCGGCGGGCGAGTGCTGCGCCGATGGCGAGTCGTTGGAGTTCGCCGCCCGACAGAGCGGTCGTATCACGATCGCCGAAGCCCGCCATCCCCACCTGATCGAGGATGTCGTCGATATCGACGTCGACGTCGGCGGGAAGGCCCCAGATCACATCATCGGCCACCCGTGTTCCGAGTACTTGGCTCTCGGGGTGCTGCATGACGATGGCGGTACCGCCACACCGACCCAGTCCGACGGCGCCGGCCCGTCCAATGGTGCCACCGGTCGGCTTCTGCCCGGCAAGAAGTCGCAGCAGGGTGGTCTTCCCCGAGCCGTTGGCCCCGGTGACCGCCACCCGCTCGCCACGGTCTATCGTCGCGGTCAGCGGCCCCAACGCATCGTGGTCGGCGCCGGGGTATCGGTACCGAACCGCATGCATGACAAGGGGAGTCGGGGCGATCGGACCGGCGCCCTCGTCTGCGTTGTCGGGTTCGAGCCGAACGGTTGCCGTTTCGTGGTCTGGAAGACGTTTGAGCGTCCACCACCCGATGGCAGCCATTGCGCTGGTGCCGAGCATCGACGCGGTGATCACGACGATCTGCCAATTCTCGATCAACGTCTCGGTGAACGGCGCGATGGCGGCTCCAGCGGTGCCAAGACCTGGAATTGCTGACATCACCGATGCGAGACCCCCGGTATAGACGGTGATCGCGTCGAGGACGAGGTGGCGCAGGTCAGCCAGTGCGGTCAGCAGACCGGTAAGTGCCACTGCGAACACAGTGCTGGCGGCGAGCGACACGGCGAAGGCAGTGAGTGTGGTCAGAATGCCTTCGCCGCGCCGCTGCAACCGGCCGATCAGGACGCCCATATACGCGCAGACAGCGATCACACACGGGCCGCCGAGTCCGACCCCGAGAAATGTGAGGATGCTGGCGGCGACCACCGTGGCCACCACGACCCGCATCCGCTCACGACGGGCGAGAAGCGCCATGGGCACGACACCGAGAATCGTCAGCCCGAACGCGAACGGCAGCGCAACGGTCGTGACGGCGATTGCGCTGCACAGCGCTGCCGTCACCGCCGCGCGGGCCACCTCCCCGGGGCTTAGAGCTCCGGTGCGGTCGCGCCGTGCTGGGGTGATGGTCATCAGTGCGTTTCTCGCTTCTCGTTAGCTGGTGATGGGGGCCAGGTCGTCTGGCTGCTGACGTTTGAGCTCCCAGAAGTCAGGGTGTGCCGCGACCGTTGCCACGGCGTCCCACAACCGCACCGCGGCATGGCCGCGTGGGATGGCCGAGAGGACCGGTCCGAAGAACGGCACGCCGTTGATGTGCAAGGTGGGCACGCCTGCGATGGCGCCCGGCGCGCGCAGTCCACGATCGATGCTGGCCCGGATGGCGGCATCGAGTTCGGGTGAGTCGGGTGTGTCGAGGATGCTGCTCGGCAAACCGGCTTCGGCGACGGAGTCGACCACGAACCCGGCGATGTCCTTGTTCAGGATGTCCATGATGCTGAGGTTCTTGCCACCGTGGATCTTGCCGCCGAGAGCGGCATACAGCTTCGTCAGGTCCGCGGAACTGTATGACCGGTCCGTTTCGGCAACGACGCGCAGCGCCAACCAGACCTTGGAACTGATCTCCGGGATCTTCAGGAATTTGGGCGGATCGTCCTCGTCGATGATTGCCAGCGCCGCGAAGTGGAAGTCAACGGTGACGTCGCGGTACTGCTGCACCTCGGTCAGCCAACGGGACGTGATCCACGCCCAGGGACAGAACGGGTCGAACCAGAAGTCGACCTTGATGTTGTTGTCGCTCATGTTATCTCCAATTTCTGCGGTGCTTGTGACGTGTTGTCAGGAGAATTCCGGCTCAAGATCGCCACGGTCTCGCTTGATCTCCCAGAATTCGGGGAAGGCCGCGAAAGTGACTGCGGCGTCCCACAATCGGCCCGCTTCCTCGCCGCGAACGAGGCGTCCGACCACCGGGCCGAAGAACGCCTGATCGTCGATGTGGATGGTCGGTGTGCCGATACCGGCGCCCGGAACACCCATTCCTTCGTCGTTGCTGCGGCGCAGCGCTTCGTCGAAGGATGGGTCGGCGGCGGCGTCAGCCAGCTCCGCCTGGAGTCCGACCTCAGCCAGCGCGTCGGCGATCAGGACGTCGAAATCCCGGGCCACAACATCCTGGAAGCCCCTGTTGCCGGCGTGATGAATTCGCTTGCCGATGGCCGTGTACAGCGGTCCCATGATCTCAGGACCGCGGACCTTTTCTGCCGCAGCGACGACCCGGACCGGCGCATACACCTTCCTCATCATCTCGGGATCATCGAGCTGGTGCGGAAGGTCGCCCTCGTTGAGGACCACCAAGCTCATCACGTGATACTGCAGATCGAATTCACGAACCAGCCGCGCCTCTTCGATCCACCGCGACGTCAGCCAACTCCACGGACACAGTGGATCGAACCAGAAATCGATACGACACCGTTCAGACATGCACAGCACTTCCGTTCCAGCGAGAAATCGCCATCGTGGCCAAGGCATCCGGCCCCAACCCAAGGTGGCGGACACCGCGAACAACCATCAAGCAGGTTGTTATGTATCAAGTTACTTGACTCACGATTACTTGTCGAGACCCCCTGTTGAACAGTCCTATATCGACCACCATGGCAAGATGATTGATATGACCGAGGATGGCAGACGATCGATTGGGTTTCTGCTCTATCACGCCGCCACGGTGCTCCGCCCGCCCGTTGCCGCGGAACTCAAACGCCTCGGCATCGGCATGCCCGAGTACGCGTGCCTCACCCACCTCAATGAGCAGCCCGCAGCGTCCACCGCCGAACTAGCCCGACGCATGGCGATCTCCCCCCAAGCGATCAACACCGTCGTCCGAGAACTACAAGACCTCGGCGCCCTCTCCAGACCCGACAACGTATCAACGGGCCGAAGCCTGCCCATCCGACTCACCCCCAAGGGGCGAGGACTGTTCGACCGCGCCGACCGGGCCGTTCGGACATCCAGCGAACACTTACTCGCCAACCTGTCCGCCGACGAACGCATAGAGCTCGTGCGACTACTGAACCGGATCGATGTCCGATGACCTCATTGCCGCACGAGCACGACATCACCGAGAGAGGCGTCCGCCGGAGCGGGCACCTGTTCACGATGCCGCCGTTACGCCATCCCGATCGCGCCACATTTTCGACACGTTGCACGCATGGTGGGCGAGAACTAGGAGACTGAAGCTTCCCCGGGTTTTGTTCCGCTTCGACACAAACTCGCCACTTACCAACAAGCCCTTGCTCACCGGCCACTCGGAGATGTTGCCGCCGCATCACGCAAGACCGGCACCGACGGTTCATCAATAGCCAACCCGTAGCCCCGCATCACCGCGAGGAACTGCATCGCGTACTGACAATGAAACGCGGCATTGGGCGGCATCCACGCCGCCGGCTCATTATCGCCTTTGTCCTGGTTCGCCTGTCCCTGCACTGCCAGGAGATTGGCCGGATCATTGGCGAACCGGACACGCAACGGTTCCGGCCATGCCCACGCACCCTGGTCCCACGAGTAGGCCAGCGGCACGATGTGCTCGATCTGCACGGCTGCACCAGTCTTGTTGCCGCGCTGGAAGTTTACGATTGTACTCGTGTAGGGATCATGCAGCACACCTGTGGCCACCGCACGCGGACAGCGACTGATCGCCACATACGTCTTGTCGATCAAATCGCGATCGAGGATGTCATTCCTCGTATCGCACTGGTTGTGCCCACCAGGCGCATCGGTGTCATCCGTCCACGCCTCCCCGAACGCCGCACGGCGATAATCCCCATGACGCACACGGACCGGCACCACCGGCACTCCAGCGAGAACATCAACGCCCGCAGTCACCGTCGGCAGAGCCGCCCCGGACACCAACGTCGACGGCCCGGTCGACGACAGCCCTGTTTGCACCGCCACCAAAACTGCCAGCGCTACAGCCGCACCCCACCAAGCCATCCTCGCCCGACTCATCGATGCGTGCCCGGCGTGAACTCGACGTCTTGCAGCGTCTTACCCAACACGTCAGACCCCCCAAGGAATTACACATCGCAACCCACGGAGGCGAACGCGATGGTCAGCCCGCGGTGGAGCTGGCCCCGGGAAACTGGATGACGGTGGGCATGCTGGCGGCCACGGTGTTGATCCCTCCGGTCGTCGTCTTGACGGTGTGCCCGGTCGCCTATCGAAGCGACGCACCGCATCCGCCGCATCGGTTGCCTGATGCCCTCTTGCACGCGGGTGCGAAGGTAGTCGTTGCACCGCTTTGGCCAATCCGAGACTCGGCGGCAGCAGCCTTCTCGGCGCTCTTCTACGCCAACTTGACATGGACCGACATGTTGAAACGCCCAGCTCATACAGTTGCCGCTGCGGTGACGACGACCGTGCGCGAACTTCAACATCTGACCACGGGCCAACTAGCAGCGAGGCACCTGCTCCTGCCTCTTGGTGACCTACGAGCAGACCCCACGGAGCGACCCTTCGCCGACGTGCGTGACCACGGCGCCTGGACATGTTGGTCCTGACCGAACCGCGCGCGGCTAGCAATTGGGTGGCTGTACGGGCTCTCCGTCGACGAGGCCTCCTGCAAACGGACTATCCGGACGCTTCTGCGGCAACTTCACCTGCCGCCGTTGACGCCCTACACCTCTTGATTCATAATGAATCAGGAGGTGTAAGGATGTCGACTGAATCCGTCAGCCAGACCATGGCGCATCAGGCCGAGCAGCGCTTGGCCGTGATCGCGGCCCGTCGGCGGGTCGCCGAGCGCGAACTTGAGCGTGAAATCTATGAAGCAGCGACCGTCCAGGGCCTCAGTCAACGCCAGATCAGTGACCTGGTCGGTAATCAGTCCCAGGCTACGATCCAGCGGATCCTGCGGCGCGTCAACGACGACCCTAGCCAGCTGAAACCCAAGCCCTCCGAGATCATTGACCAGCGTACCGCCGGAATGATCACCACCGAGCAGATGATGGACACGCTGATGAACTGGCGGTACACCGTCGGGGATGTGGTCCGCATCGGTGGTGTCGCCACGGATGCGTACATGACCGGCGATTGGGACGCCATCGAGATGGCCTTCTACCGCGGTCAACTCAGCGACGACGAATTCCAACAGTTGGCCGACCGCCAACGCGATGCACCCCTCCCGTGATCTGCGTGCGCAGGTCGCCGCCCAACTCACCGCACTGTCGGCTCCCGGAACGCCTCTGCATCGTGACTCCGCCCAAAGCACCGCACGCCTGTACCCGCGCGGCGACCTCGGCCGGGCCAGGTTCCAGAAAGACACCATCGACTGGTATCTGAGCCAGGCCAATCCCCGTCTCGGGGGTCGCACCGCCATCGTCACCGCGGGGCCACCCGGTGCCGGCAAGACTGCACTATTGCGGGCCCGGATCGCCAACCTCGATGAGTACCGCATCATCGATGCCGACATCATTAAGGACCACATCATCAGGCAGGCCATGGCTGATGGCATCTACGACCACCTGCTGACCATGGCGCCATTGGCAGACGGGCGTGGGCTCGCGCCCCGCGAATTGTCCGCACTCGTGCATGTGGAGTCGGTGCGCCTCGCTGAAGCCATCCGCGAGATGTGCACCAGCCTCAAGGAGAATGTGGTCATCGAGGGCACTCTCACCTGGCATCTGCAGGGCCCCAGGATCTTTCGCGAGCTCGCTGACAACGACTACTTCGACGTCGAGGTGTACGGCCTCGATGTCGAACAAGAGGAGGCCCACGAAAGCGCCCTCGACCGTTGGTGGAAACTCCGTGTCGAATGGGCCAAAGGTCAAGATCGGCTCGGTGGCCGGTTCACCCCGGCCGATGCAATCGACGTGTGCTACCCGGCCCCCGGCGCCGAATCTGTCTGCACCACTAACGCCAAAAGCTTCATCAACACGGCGATCCAGACCGGGGAAATCCCGCGCGTGCACGTGACGATCCTGCGCCGAACCACAACGCGCCCAATGGAAGTCATCTATGAAAGGTCCTATCTCCAGTGATGGTCCCGTGGTCCGAGCTCGAACCCGACCAAGCTGAGATGCTTCTGGCAGTCTTGCTCCACCGCAAACCGTCGGCACCCACGATGAAGGCCTGCCGCCAGGACTTCGACGCCATCGCTGCGCTCATCCGTCGGAAGCGGCATCGACCTGTCAGCAATGTCGTTGAGCGACATAACAACTGCAGGCACGCAATAGACCTGGCGGGGTTCGGGAGTGTCGCGGGCTTCTCAGTACAACTGGCGGATTCAGGTCATCTCCGCGACCTCGCCGGCTCCCGATCATTGGTTCCTTTGGGGAATGGCGGGCCCCAATGGTATTGGCTGCTCCCCCACCGGGGGACTAGCGTCACCAGGCCCGAGTGTCGGAGCGTGGTTGTAGGCTCCGCGGCGTGAGCCTGGAGTTCTTCGACCACCGCCGCGGGCCGGCGGACAAGTACTCGTGGGTTCCGCCCTTCGACTGGTCGGTAGGTTACGAGAACGACCAGTGGTGGGACGATGTCCGCTATTACTACGTAGACGAGCCGTGGTTCGTGCAGGTACTCGAGGACGGCGCCGAGGTGGCTCGGGTGGAACTCGATGACCCCGGTGGCATCAACCCGGAGTACACAGGTGTGCCTGATCTCGGTGAAGACGAGCGCCTTGAGATCCAGTTGATCGAGGTGGCCACCACCGCGGCTCGCCGCGGGATCGGCACCCGGGTGGTGCAGGATTTGACGAAACGGCACCGCGGGCGCAGGTTGTTCGCCTACAGCGAGGAGGCAGACGAGTTCTGGGCGTCACTCGGATGGGACCGATTCGATCATCCGGACGGCCACGCGCGGGCGCTGTTCATACAGCCTCCCCGATGAGCGGCAACCACGGCGGAGGGATCGAGCGGCCGGTCGACTTCTCCTACGAAGCATGCTGGTTCGAGTGTCCAGCGTGCCGCGACCGCGTGGTCATGACGTTCGAGGACCGTGCCAACGGCGAATCGCGTACCTGCTCTTTAGGACACGACGTCTCGGCGCAAGAGGAATATCCAGCGCTCACTGACCCGTCCGACGTCGCGACGAATCCCGCCGAGATCGAGCGCCTGGTCTGGTATCACACCAGCACCCGCGCGGACTGGCCGCCGATCGACGAGTCGTCGTCAGCGAGTGCGACGCACCTGGGCACCTTTGAGTCGGCGATCGAAAACATGTTCCGCCGCATGCGCGACCAGTCGGACGCGGATAGTCAGTTCTATCTGCACCGGGTCCGCATTGCGTGCCCACCCGCGGAGGTGTCCCCGCTGGGCCAGGAGCTCAGCGACTTCATGGGAAATGTGTGGCTCAGCAACCTCTACGACGCGGGGTTCCCGGTGGTGCGTTACGTCAACGTGCACGAGCATCCTGGGTCGATCTCGCTTGCAGTGGTGCCGTCGGTGATCACGCACCTGCAGACGCTCGCCGTCCCGCTCAGCCTGGACACGGAGGAGTCGCCGGCGTCACGAGATGCCTTCACCTCCTACATGGCAGACCTCGACCGGGTGGAAGCCCGGCGGCCTTGCAGCGACGGGCTCCGCCGCATGGACCTGCTGATGCGGCGGACCCCGGACATCGCTGCGATCGCCGATGCGGACCACGAGTGTGATGAGGCCCTGTGGGCGGCCCAAGATCGGTACTGGGAAGCGATGGAAAAGGAACACCTGCCAGCGGTGGGCTTCCGAGCGCGTTGGAAGCTAATAGATGCGGTCCGCAGCATTCACGGCAGCGCCTCACACGTGCACGATCGGTTCCGGTCGCTCGCGGAGCTGGTGCGGAACCCTGCCCCGACCCTCGCGGTGCTCCAGGCGCAGCCGGTGCGGGAGGTCGGCGGATCGGCCCTCTAGCGGCTACGGCACCAACCGCGCCAGCACTTCGGCTCACTCGACCGCCGCCGCCCCTGTCCCACTCACGAACCGGTGCCGGGCCGCCCGCTCCTCGGTTAAGATCCCGACTTCGCCTGCGATGTGTTGGCCTGGGCGAGGCGCAGGCTGCTGGGTATCGTGGTTGGGTTTCCACCGGTGATCGACTGCGCGCAGATCACCATCCACATCACAGGGTAAGTTCCGGAACGCCGGGGCCGCTTCCCCGCTCGGCGTGTAGACGACACACGAGTTTCATGGATAACCACTGTTATCCATGAGCTTTTGCGACCATTACTTCGTGACGCCGCCCTCCGGCCGTGCCGACGGGGAATCAGGGTACCCCGCATGGCTTTTGGAGTTCCTCGCCGATCGAGCCATTCGCAAACCGTCACTCCACACGATGAAGGCCTGCAGCCAGGATTTCGACGCAATCGTCACCCTGGTTGCCGGCGTTCCTGAACGAGTTGTTGATTTAAGGCCCAACGCCCTGACGAAGTTGGCGCGTTGTAAACCGCCTTTGCCGAGTACGCGCGTACCCATGCGCCAACAGCATCGATTCGGCGTTGCTTGTCAAACTGGAACACGTTGTGCGACTTCCTCTATAGCGGCGACCTAATCGCAGCTAATCCATGCCACTGATTGGTCGGCCGAAAGTCGCTAAGACGTTCCCGAAAGACGGGTGGCTGCATCGTTACCTCCCACTGAACCACCCCGGGTTTGATGCACACCGGTTACTGGTGTGCAGCCTCTGAGTGGGCCGCGTTTGTAGCGTAGTGGACGGCCTCGTATTCGATGGGTGGGATGCGGCCCAGGCGGTGCATGAGCCGGTCGGTGTTGTACCAGTGCGCCCACTCGGCGGTCAGCAGTTCAACGTCGGTCAGGCGGTGCAGCGGCCCCCGCCGAAACGGTGAGTCGTCGCGGACGGCTTCGGTCTTGTACAGCCCGATGGTCGTCTCCGCCAGGGCATTGTCGAAGGCATCCCCGACCGTGCCGATCGAGGCGACCAGTCCGGACAGGGCCAGGGTTTCACCGAAGCGCACGGACGTGTATTGGGCCCGCATCGCTGTGATGAATAGTGGTGCCCAACAACGGATTACCCTCACTAACGCGGAGTTGCGCGGCATGGCGGATCGCCTGGCGCACAAAACGGTCCTGCTTACTGGCTGAGCAGGTCCATCCCACGATCCGGCCCGCGTAGGCGTCGATGGCGAACGCGGTGTAGACAAACGCCCCGTTGGATAACCGGACGTAGGTGAAGTCAGCGACCAGCAGCACGTTGGGGGCGGGCACCTGGAACTGGCGCTTGACCAGATCAGCGGCCCGCTCCGCGGCCGGATCAGCGATCGTGGTGCGGACCTTCTTGCGGCGAGTGACTCCACGCCACCCATTGACGCGCATCAACCGTTCCACGGTGCAGCGGGCCACCGCGATACCCTGACGTTGCAGGTGAGCCCACATTTTGGTGGCCCCGTACAGTGACTCCGGCTTGCGCTGGCCGTGCTCGTCGGGCTCGTAGAAGCCGGCCAGCACCTCGGTGATGACGGTGTCCCACAGGGCGCGCGCTGACGGAGGTCGGGTCAGCCAGGCGTAGAACGTTCTCGGGGCGATCGGCACACCGTGCTCGGTGAGCACGCGGCAGATCGGAGCGACCCCGAACCGAGCGCGATGCTCGGCGATGAACGCACAGATCAGTGGTGTCGCGGGTCGCTCTCCCGCACGAAGAAACGTGTTGCGGCCTTGAGGATTTCGATGGTTTCCTCAAGTTCGCGGTTCTTGCGCCTGAGTTCACGTAACTCGCGCGTGGTGTCGGTAGGCACCCCGTCACGGACCCCGGTGTCGACCTCGGCCTGGTTGACCCATCGGCGCAGCGATTCGTAAGACACCCCCAACCGCTTGGCGACCGCGGTGATGCAGGCCGTGCGGGTGTCGTACTCCTCAGCATGGTCAGTCACCAACCGGACCGCGCGGGCCTTGAACTCGTCGTCGTACTTCTTCGCCATGATGCAAACAACCTTCCCTCGAAAGAAGGTGTGCATCAAACCCGGGGTGGTTCAAAGACAGCCGGACCGCCTACGAATGACGAGAAGCGGATACGTGCGCAAAACAGGTTGGGCGACCCGCAAAAAGTTGCGGCCGAGGAAAGCGTGGATGTGGCCTCATTTTTGAGCCTACACCAGGTGGGGAAGATAGGCGTGATCGCGAGCCTCGCTGAAAGCCGTTGCTGTGAGCAGTAACTCACGGCACTCCCACCTCAGGGCACCAAGATACTCACGCGCGCTCTACGGGGAAAGGGATGACGGACCAACCGATGTAGCATCTGACGATCACCCTGTTCTGAAGGGGGGTGACGTTATTCACCCTCATGACAGTCGATCCGAAAACTGGGTTATCGCGGGCGTCAACCTCCGTGATCGAGGCGAAAGCCATGTCGTTCTGATTCATTAGGAGCCCATCGAATTCTACTCGGACTCGGCCAACGCCAGAGATGATCTTGTATTGGGTAGCTTTTGCCACGGTGGCCTCCTTCTCCAAGCGCAAGTTTGGCCCGCCCCAGAGGGTGAAGCTTAGGTAGTTGAATCGCACTGGAAATCCCGGAGGCTCCTGACCTTGGAAACGAGGATGCAGGTATGCCGAAGGAACAGTCTGCCGGGAAGCCCACGGCGCGTCGTTACAGCCCGAAGGAGAAGGCCGCTGCGGTGCGGATGGTCCGGGCCCTGCGTGCCGAGTTGGGTACCGAGCAGGGCACGGTGTCGCGGGTGGCGCGTCAGCTTGGGTACGGGGTGGAGTCGGTGCGGTCCTGGGTGCGTCAAGCCGATATCGACGACGGATACGCTCCGGGAGTGTCCAGCGCGGAGTCGTCGCGGATCAAAGAGCTTGAGCAGGAGAACCAAGAACTTAAGCGCGCCAACGAAATACTGAAACGTGCGGCGAGTCTTTTCGGGGCGGAGCTCGACCGCCAACACAAGAGATAGTCGCCTTCATCGACGCCCAGCGCGAGGAGTTCGGGGTCGAGCCCATCATCACCGTCCTGCGATCAGCAGGCGTGGTGATGGGCCCCGAGCATTTACCACGACGCCAAGTCCCGCGCCCCGTCGGCACGCGCGCAACGTGACGCCGAACTGGGTCCGGTCCTGGTGGCTCTCTGGGAGGACAACTACCGCGTCTACGGGGCCCGCAAGCTGTGGAAAGCCGCCGGTCGGGCAGGCCATGACGTGGGCCGTGATCAGGTGGGCCGGCTGATGCGGGCTGCCGGTATCTGCGGGGCGCGACGCGGTAAACGGGTCAAGACCACGAAGCCAGATGCCAGCGCTGCGCGGCACCCCGATCTGGTGAAGCGCAAGTTCACCGCGACCGCGCCGAACCAGCTTTGGGTGACGGATCTGACATTCGTGCCGACCTGGGCCGGCGTCGCGTACGCGTGTTTCATCGTCGATGCCTACTCCCGGATGATCGTGGGCTGGCGGGTGGCCAGCCATATGCGGACCTCGATGGTCCTCGACGCGTTGGAGATGGCACGCTGGTCGCGCGGAAACCTGTTGGCGGGCGTGAGATGTCACTCCGATGCTGGGTCCCAGTTCACCTCCATCCGCTACGGCGAACGGCTCGCCGAGATTGGCGCGGTCCCCTCTATAGGTTCGATCGGGGACAGCTTCGATAACGCCTTGGCGGAGACGGTGAACGGCTACTACAAGGCCGAGCTGATCTACGGTCCCGCCCGCAGCGGGCCGTGGAAGACCGTCGAGGACGTCGAGCTGGCCACCCTCAGTTGGGTCTACTGGCACAACACCAACCGCTTACACGGCTACCTCAACGACGTCCCGCCCGCCGAGTTCGAAGCCACGTTCTACGATGCCCAACGGAGCGACCAACCCCTGGTCGAAATCCAATAGCCCGAGCCTCCGGCAGAACCAGGGCGTTTCACATCGGTGACGCTCATCGAGCCAGTCAACACAGTCGCTCGATTGTCTGCGGGGTTCTGGCGCACGGGAGCCTTGCTGTTACTTCCAGGTGCTGAGCGCAAGCAGCGCACCGTGGCCGAGATCCTCGGCCACCCAGCACCGGGCAGCCTCCTCGATAGCGTGATGGAGCTGGTGATGGCTGCCGGCTCCGCATTCGCTTCTTTCGGCACGCCGTTTCCCCGATACATGCCTGAGTCCCTGCTTCACTCGGTCGATCTTCCCGTGCAGGTTCTGTTGGCAGGAAACACTATTCACGACCCTGCGAAGGGGATCGACCGGATGCGTCGCGTCGCGCCGTCGTGGGGGCATCGCTTGTGGCCGGAAGCGACACACATGTTGCCGTGTGAGGCCGGAAGCGACGTCGTCGCCTGCGTCCGCGGCTTCGCTCGCGAGCACGCTCCGGGCTGACGCGACGTGGCACCGGCTCTACCGCCGCGAATCTGATCCGACGTGTCTCAAGTTCGTTGCGCAAGTGCAGCAATGGTGCAGACGAACTTGAGAAAGTGCAGTCAAACTTGAGAACCTACAGGGCGGTGGACACGCCTGCGGCGTGACTGACAACGCCATTGTTTTGCCTTCTGGCCCACTCATTTTGTGTCCGTGGCTTGGCCGCGGAAGGCCATCGGCCTCCGCTGCGCTCCGGGCCCTGCGGGCTCGCAGAACTTTTCCCACGCGTGTTCGCTGCGCTCACGGGAAAACTTCTGCGCCCGAGACCTTCCCGCTCACCTGCGCGACTGGCCACCAATTCGTTTTCGCCAGACGGCAAAAGAACGGGCGGCCCGACCCGGGGTGCCCGCGTTAGCGAGGAAGGTCACCAACCATGTCAACCACCACCGACAACACCACCGAGCAGGTCGCCGGGTCCGTCGAGTACATCGATCCGCAGGTCCTGGAGTTCGAAGACAACGTCCGCGATCACGTCGAGCTGGACAAGGACTTCCTGGCCAGCCTGCGCGAGTTGGGCGTCATCGTCCCCATCCTGGCCGTACGCGACGCCGAAGGATGCACCTACGTCCGCGAAGGCCAGTGCCGCACCCTTGGAGCCCGCGAGGTCGGGCTGACCAGCGTGCCGGTCTACGTGCTGCCCGCCGGGGCCACGAACGACGACACCGCCACCGTTGAGCGGATCGTGCAGCAGATGGTCGCCAACGACCAACGGCACGGGCTGAAAAACTCCCAGCGCGCCCGCGCCATCCAGCAGATGCTCGACACCGGTATGTCGGCCACGAAGGTCGCCAAGAAGCTGTCCATGCGCCGCGAAGACGTCAAAGCCGCTGGCGCGGTGTCGAAATCGACGGCAGCCCTCGACGCACTCGATGGCGGTCAACTCGACTTCACCCAGGCCGAAGTGCTGGCCGAATTCGAAGATGACGACGATGCCGTTGAGCGACTTCTGCGCGCGGCTCACTACGGCGGCAACAACTTCGAGCACACAGTCTCGACCCTGCGCTCAGAGCGCGAAGTCAATGCGCTCATCGCGACGGCAGAGAAGGAGTACACCGAACGCGGCTACACAATCCTGCCGGATCGACCCCGCTGGTCGGACCTGGCCGCAGTCTCGCTGGCCTACCTGCGCACCAGTGACGACGGCGAATTGCCCGCCGATTTGGAGAAGAAGCCCGAACACTGGGCGGTGTACCTGACCGAGGACTACGCCTACGTCGACGCCACGACCGGGGAACCAGTCGCCGACAGCGAACTTGACCCCGACACCGAGTACGACGAGGACGCCGAGGCTGCCGAAGGGTTGCGCCACTACTCGACCGTCGCCGAGAAGACCGTGATCGTCCCGGAATGGTATTGCGTGGACTACGTGGGAGCCGGTCTCACTCTGTCCCGGTCACTGCAGGGTGTTGCCTCGCGCCAGGGCGCACCGGCGACCGTGGGCGGTGACGACTCCCCCGAGGCCATCGCTGAGCGCGAAGCCGCACAGCAGGAAGTCGAACGCCGCGAACGACGGAAGGTGCTGGTGCTCAACCGCCTCGGCGATGCCGCGGAGAGCGTGCGGCGCGACTACGTGGTCAAGCTGTTGGCCCGCAAGACCGCCCCCAAGGGAGCCGCCACGTTCGTGGCGCACTGCCTAACCCGCGATCCCTACATCCTCAGCCAGAACCACGGGTCGAGCCTCACCGCCGAGCTGCTCGGCGTCAAGGACGAGCGTGCGGTGCGCGCGCTGGTCAACGAGTTCTCCACCAACATCGACGCACGCGCCCAGGTGATCAGCCTGGCCGTGGTCCTGGGCGCACTGGAGGCCCGCACCGATAAGAACGCCTGGCGCAACGCCCGCACCGGCATCACCGGCACCGCGTCCTACATCGCGTCCACCGTGGGCTCGGATGCCTACCTGCAGTTCCTCATCGGCAGCGGCTACCAGCCCAGTGAAATTGAAAAGGTCATCGTCGGCCAGCGCTCCGCCGATGCCGTCTACGTCGAGGCGACCCAGGAGAGCTGAGCGCACCGGGTGGTGGGGCCCAGACCTGGCCCCACCACCACTCCCGAATCACCCCGCGCGCAACACCGCCGGCGGACGGAGAAATGGTAGCGACGTGAGCTTCTCGCACATTCCATCATTGACCGGAAAGAACCTACGCGCAAGGCCACGTGACCGCCGTGAACGGCTCGAAAAGTTTCCCGCTGCTGTTCGTAGAGCCCGACTAACGCGGAAAGGAAATTTTTCGCCCGGACCTATGCACTGCGGTTTATATCCGGTCACTGACAATGCGTCGAGAAGCGCCAAAATAATGGTCAGCAGAATGACACCAAACGATCGATACCGCCTTCCTGAAGGAAGAGCACAAAGAAGCCTCTAGCCGGGGCGAAACTCGATAGCACGACATCGGTAAAAACCGGTACAAAACACGCGAAAATTGCCCAATGATATTTTGCAGAGGCGTTGCTGACCGTTAAAACAGAATATAGAATTGACCTATGACCAGCACCGATAAGGAGACGGATATGAACGCCATCACCGTTTACACAAAACCCGCCTGCGTGCAGTGCAATGCCGTATTCAGAATCCTCGATAAAGAGGGCATTCCGTACGAGAAGATCGACTTGTCGGCCGACAATGAGGCGCGCGATTACGTCATGTCTCTGGGATACCTGCAGGCACCCGTGGTGTACGCCGGGCCCAACGAGCACTTCGCCGGATTCCGGCCCGACCGGCTCAAGGCCCTCAAAAGCCTGACCGCCGCCTGAACCAACCAGACATCCCGGAAGCCGCCATGTATCAGCTCACGATCGCCACCGACGAGGGCGTGAGCACAACCTCCCACGCCGATCCCGCTCAGGCCGGCCGCGCACTGCTCGACTACGCGATCCAGGCTGATCTCTACCTGCACGGCGACCACCGCACCAGCGACCAGCTCTGCAGCGCAACGAATCCGGCCGTCATCACCCTTGTCCGGCTCGACGCCGGCGGCGGCCCACCGAGGTGCGTGGGCACCGCCACCATCACTGCGACGGTGACCGTCGCCCCAACCACCAACAACTTGACGGGAGCTGCCGCGTCATGACCGCCGCCCTTCGCCACACCCTGCACCTGGTCCCCGCCGCCGACTCACTGGCCGAGACGCCCGAGCAAGCCGATGCGTTCCTCGCCGAAAGCGTTGTGCAGCAATGGCAGCCCGAACACCAGTTCATCGGCGCACTGCTCTACCTGTCGGCCGACGATGCGCGGCCGCTGCTGGATCTCGTGCCCGACACCGCGATCGCCAAGCCCGTCGCCCGCTGGGCCTACGAGTTGATCCGCCGCCTGGTCGACGACGAGGAAAAGCCCGACCCGGTCAGCGTCCTGGCCGCCGGCAAACGCCATTCCGCCCGCCACGCCCTGTGCCCCGACGAGCCGCCCACCGATACACGGCTCAAGCAGCTCGCGCTGTACCTCGTCGACGCCTACACCCAGAACATCAGTGCCGCGCTGGCCAGCAGCCTGGCCCGCCAGGTCCTCGACGACGCGTACCGGCGTGCCTTCGGCGTACTCGGTCAACGCATGCAGCAGCTCGCCGAAACCGACATCGACCGTGCCGAGCTCACCGACCAATTTGGTCTCATCCGCGAAGAACTCGCCGACTTGTGGCGCCGCGGTGAAGCCGCCGCCAAGCTGTCCACCGGCGGTGCCCGATGATCCTGCGCCGCGCCCTTCTGTCCGCCGGCACGCTCGACCAACGGGCTGGTGCCGCCGCTGCCGGCCGCATCCAGCACCAAGGCCATTCGGCAGTTCTGGCCGCCGCCTGGATAGAAGCACTGAACAACGCAGCGCCGAACGGCATCTTCGCTCGGCCTGACCACCAGGTCACCGCACGTATCTCCGGCGAGAAGGAACTGGTCACCATGAAACCGACCACGGTTGTCACCACCGCCATCGCGGTTGCCGCTTCATTGCTCGTCCAGGCCCCCGCCGCGGCGGCCATGCCAATAACGATCAGTCCCGGCGACCGCATCGACTACGTGACCGACGACGGCTCAGCATCCTTTTGCACCACCGGATACGTCTACACCGGCACCAACGGCCACGCGTACGCGATTACCGCAGGGCACTGTCAAACCGATGAATCAGGTCGCGTCGTTCAGGAAAGTTCGGGCGCCACCGGACGATTCGTCAACACCGTGGTCGCACCACCACGTTCAGGCGGACCCGACTACGGCCTGATCGACTTCGGGCCGCGGGTGACTACCCGGCCCGCAGCCAACGTCGTTACCTTCGCGGCCGGCGGACCAACCCCGCTCATCGAGGTTGGCCAGACCGTCTGCCATCTCGGTGTCTCCAGCGGCCGGCACTGCGGCACCGTCGCGTACAGCTACGGCGACGATCAGTTCATGACCACCGACATGCCCGCCAGCGTCCCCGGAGATTCCGGCGGCCCTGTCTGGGTGACCGACGACGACGGCCAGGCCCACATCATCGGGATCTGGCTGGGTGAAAAGACCAGCGCCGACGCCAGCCGCCGCTACGGCCGCTTCGCGAGCCTGCGCGCCGCGCTGGACATTCTCACCTGAGCGATCACAACTCCACTGGCGCGGCCGGCCACACCACGTCGACACACGCCCCGGCCCCAGCCGGGGCGCCGTCGACCAACCACGCCAGACACCGCGTCGCCGCGGTCCCGCCACCCTCGACGAGCGCGCGCACCAGTTCGGATTCCATCAGCCCAGTATGACCGCCGCGGCCCGCTCCGCGCGGTGCCCTCAGCGCCTCACTGCAGCCCGGCGATCCCATGGCTGGCGATCCCCAGACCGGCTGCAGTCAGAGATCGCGCCTGCGGCGCACCTGGCCGCCTCCCGGCGGCCACCGTCCGCAGCCCCTCACCTTTAAACCGTTAGCAGGGGTCGCAGCGTAATCGGCCGGGGGCCCGAGACGTCAACCCACGCCCGGCGCTGGTGCCGGCGGCGGAGGACATGTGCGGCCCCATCAGCTCGCTGTCGCTCGCGGGCCACACATCCGCCGGCACCACCACCGGACTCTTCGGGGTTGACGTCCCACCCTCACCCGATTCCCCCGCACCCCAGCGCTAACCGGCGCACTCAACAACTTCTGAAACGGACAACAACCATGACCGCCATCCTCGCCGCCGAAGCCGTCGCCCTGAGCACCACACACAGCCTGGCCAGGGCCCGCGCCGACATCCACAGCGCCGTCAACGCCGACGACACCCACCGTCGCCGCCAGTACGCCCTCTCAGCCCGCGACAACGCCATCACCGTCCTCCTTGAGCCGACCAGCCAGCCCAGCGAACGCGAATACGCCGAGTACTACCTCGCCGACGCCGAAGCCATCATCGCCGCCATCGCGCCCGTCGAATAGCCCTCCATCCCAGCAACTCTGGCCGGGCCGCCGCACCCAGGTGGCCCGGCAACAGATCAAACCCTCTATCCTCACCACAGAAAGGATCACCACCATGGTCGACAAGGACTACGCATCAGCCTGGCAGTTCATCGACGCCGCAGGCAAGCCGCGCCAGTTGCGGTTCCGGATGAACTTCGCCCCGGCTGGCGACCCCCGAACCTTCGACGGCACTGGCCAACTCGTCGCCGCCATCGCAGACGACAGCCGGCCCGACAACTTCCACGAAATCCCGATCAGCCGAGCTGACGTCGACGAGGACGCCGTCGATGCCGCCCTCGACGGCTGGGAAGACTGGGCGCTGCTCTACCACGAGAATGACTACAGCGACTGCTGGATCAGCCTCGATGCCATCCAAGCCCGCATCAATTCCGCCGGCCTCGGGCTCGACGCCGATCCGCCGCCGAGCGACACCTGATATGTAGAGAAGTTTGTCAAGAGGGCAGGGTGAGGCGCCGCCGGGGAGCTACCCCGACGGCGCCTCGTTGCTTCCTCACCGAGCCTGTGTGGTGAGCGTGTCATTGGCGACGCGCGGTCAGACTGATATGCGCGGATTGGCTACCGCAGGACGGGGTTTCGGCTGGATCGCATCCGCTTGTCTAGCATCGAGCGTCGCCACGAAGTGCTGCTCATAGGTGTTTCGCGGGTCGATCCACGCGCTGCCACCACCGAACTCGAGGAGGGAGCAGACCAAAGGTGGCGGTCAGTCCTGCATGACCGCCAAAGACCAGCACCAACCGGCCAGCTCGCGGGCAATCGCCACATTGGCCACCACCGGACGTTTGCGGCGTTCCAGAAAGCCCACCCACCTGCCATGCAGGCGGCGGTTGCCCTCGTCCCCGCGAGCTCGGGCGGCCGGTGAGGCCTGCTCCCACCGCGACCGCATCACCGCACCCACGTGATACCGGGCCCGGTGATGCCACGCCGCCTCGACCAGCAACCGACGCACGTGGTTGTTGCCGGTCTTGGTGATCGTCCCCTGGACCCGCGAGGAACCCGATGAGTACTCCGAGGGCACCAACCCGATGAAGGATCCAATCGTGTTGCCAGTGAATCGATCCCAATCACCGATCTCCACTGCCAACGCCAATCCGGTCAAGGTACTCACGCCCCGCAGGCATGACACCCGTCGCACGATCGGGCTGAACTCACCGTCTCTGGCGATGTCCTCGATCGCCGAGTCCAAGCGCCCGCGCCGAGCCTGCATCGTCAACACGTGGTCATAATCGGCGTCGAACGCCATCTTGGTCGCCGGCGCCGTCAACTGCGGCGCTGCCACACTACGCAGCCACCGGTCATGGGCACCGGTCCAGGCCGCACCCCCGTAGTAGACGATGCCGTGACGCAGCAGCAGCTTGGAGAGCCGATGCCGTGCCCGCATCAGATCACCGCGGCAGTCCTCACGCGCTCGCACTAGATCCCTGGCCGCTTCTTGACTCTCGCTCGGAATCGACACCGACGTGATCTCGTCGAGTCGCAGCAACCGCGACAGATGCAGTGCATCGCGGGCATCGGTCTTGACCCGATCCCCGGACGGTCGCTGCAGCTTCGATGGCGCCACGACCTCACACCGGATCCCGACGGCGGTCAACGCCCGCTGCAACCCAAAACCGGTCGGACCGGCCTCATAGGCCACCGCCACCGGGCCCGGTAATTCCGATATCCAGGACCGGATGTGCTCGTGGGACGGGGTCAACCGGGCCTGCAACACCTCACCAGTGACGCTGTCGATGGCTGCTGCCGCCACCGAACGTGCGTGCACGTCCAGCCCAACACTCGTACGCTCTGTAAACACCGGGGCCTCCCACCACTGTCGGATAGACCGGGCAGGCGACTCCCTACTCGGTAACCCACGAACATGGGTGAGTGGGGCCCCGGCCCGCAACCCCCAACTCAAAACCGAGGGTCACCCATACCGTCTAGCACCCTGGACAGGGGGTCCGTCTGGCAATCGCCAGGCGGGCCCCTTTTTTCGTCCGGCCGCGAAATCGCGCGCTGGGACGACTGGCCCACCGCCGAGCGCGCCTGCGGCGCGGATGGCCACCTGCCGGTGGCCGTATCCGTAGCCCCTCACCTTTAACCGTTCAGCTGGGCCCTAAGTATGACCGACAAGGCCCCGTCACGCGCCAGCCACGCCCGCGCCGAACTACGCAGGACGAGTGACCCTTTCGGCCCAACCGTGGTCAATCCCCAGGCGCTGCGCGCGGGGATTGACCCGGGGACGAAAGCCCTGCTCCGTCCGCCACGGACTCTTCGGGCTTGCGCGCGCCACCCCGCCGGTCCCCCCAACCCCAGCGCTAACCGGCGCACTTAACACCACCCGAACGGGAGAACAACCATGCGCATCAACCTGAGCTCCAACACCGACATCCTCGCCGCCACCCCGACGCTGTTCGGCTTCGTTCCCACCAACAGCATCGTCGCGATCGTCCTGGACAACATCGGCGATCGACACACCGTCTACGTCAGCGCCCGCTACGACATCGCCGAACCCCTCGAGGCCGCCGCCCAACTGGCCAACACCCTTCCCCTGCAACAACCCGGCGGGGGCATGCGGCTCGTTCTGCTCATCGCCATCGCCGACTCCGAGCATGACAAGCACGCCGGCGATCACCTCGACGCCGCGCAGCGTCATATGACCGCCCACGGTGCCAGCATCTTCAAGCGGCTGCACACCCCGCACGTCGAGGCAGGCCACACCTGGACCGACATCGACACCGGCGACACCGGAACCACCGTCGACTACCGCACCTCCGAGGTCGGCCTGCTGATGGCCGTCGAACATGGCCGCATCGTGCGCGCCACCCGCGACGACATCGCCGGCGAGTTCACCCCCACCGAACAGGCACCGGCACCCGACGTCGACGCCGATGCCGCCGAGTTCGTTACCCAGACCGTCCAGGGCATGTCCACCGCGTTCGAGGACCCCGCCACCCTCACACCGCAACTGGCCGCCAACGCCGGCCTGCTCATCACCGCGAACATCACCCACCGTGACGCCCTGCTCATCGTCAGCACCGAGCACCCCCAGACCGGCGCCACCGTATGGACTCACCTGGCACGCCAGCTGCGCGGCCGAGCCCGCGTCGAAGCACTTGCCCTCGCTGCTGCCTGCTTCTACTGCAGCGACGACGCCGTGCGCGCCGCCATCGCACTCGAGGCCGCGCACCACACCGCAGCCGACGCCGGGCAACCCGACACCACCCTGGTCATCCTGCTCGACACCGCTGTGAAGGCCGCGCTCCCGCCGGCCAAGCTCCGCCAGCTGTTCGCCCAACTCGCCGCCAAGCCGCCCGCCGAGTGACCAGTCCGCGCAACCCAACACGTGGCCGGCCGCCTCACACCCGAGGTGGCCGGCCACACCCATTCACCCACCACCCCCGTCCAGAGAGGACCACACATCATGACCAACCCCGTGCCCACCCAGCGTCGCGACGGACACACCCCTCGCTACTCCTACGAGCCGAACGACGGCACCCACTACATCGAGCAGTCCGTCCGGGTATACCTGCGACTCTCCGATGACCGCACCAGCTGGATCGTCGACGCCGCCACCGTGGACGGAGCCGCCCTCGACAGCGCGCAATCCGACGAGAGCGCCACCAACACCGAATGCGCCTGCGATTCCGCCGAATGCGACGCGATCCGCGCCGCTGCCGATGGACTCCCGCTACCCAACGGCGAGGAACTCGCACAGCTGATCCTCGACGCCTTGCCACCGTCCTAACGCGCCACCGTGGGGCCTCGTTGACTACTCACCACCGAGTGGTCGGCGAGGCCCCCTTTTTGTTCCGGCCAACGGCCCCGTAGTCGCGGCGCACCCCGTGCGACCGACGCAGAGTCCCGCCTACGGCGGAACTGACTGCCGCCACTCACCTTTGAGCAATCAGCAGGGGTGCGCAGCGTAATGGGCCGGGGGCCCGACCTGTCCAGGGACGCCCGGCGCCGATGCCGGCGACGGAGGACATGTGCGGCCCTATCAGCTCGCTGCCGCTCGCGGGCCACACATCCGCCGGCACCACCACCGGACTCTCCGCCCTGGACAGCCCACCCTCACCCCATTGCACCCACACCAGCGCTAACCGGCGCACTCAACACCTTCTGAAACGGAGAACAACCATGACCACTGACCCAAAAGGCTTCTGGGCCAATGTCGATGCAGCCCTGGACCGCTGCGCCCAGGCCGACACGGTTGAGGACGTCATCACCATCCTCAACGAACACTTCGAGCCCTCCAGTGGAGAAGCCTTCTTCGCCGGATCAGGCGGCGACAACCAACTCCTGGACAAACTGCACTGGTACAGGCCCGTACGCACATGGAAGATCGTCCGCTACGACGCCCCCTACTACTGGTGTCTCGCAGACCCCAACGGCGACCTCCTCACTTACATCGAGGGCGACGTCTACCGCGGCAACACCATGACCACCTCAACACCTCGATCGTGAGCGTTCCGGTACCCACCCGTGCCGGGACGCTCACCTTCGGCCGTGGTCGGTCGGGCCCCCCTTTTCTTCCGGCCGCCGGTCTCGTAGACGTCGGCGCACTAGGTGCGACCGACGGACAGCCCACCCTCCGGGCGGGCTCACTGGCGCCACTCACCTATTGCCGTTAGCAGGGGTCGCAGCGTAATCGGCCGGGGGCCCGACCCGTCCAGGGACGCCCGGTGCTGGTGCCGGCGGCGGAGGACATGTGCGGCCCCATCAGCTCGCTGCCGCTCGCGGGCCACACATCCGCCGGCACCACCACCGGACTCTCCGCCCTTGACGGCCCACCCTCAGCCGATTCCCCCGCACCCCAGCGCTAACCGGCGCACTCAACACCTTCTGAAACGGAGAACAACGATGACCGAGAACAACTTCGATTTCGCCGCCGCCCTCCTGTCGGACGCGGCCGACCTCGTCGGCCACGCACCGCACGGAACACACATCGTCGACGACCACGCCTACGGCGCACTGCAGCTCGTCGCCACCGCCGAAAGCAGCCGCCAGATCGTCCTCTGGGCAGCCGACAACGATCGCGTCCTGGCCGCCGTCGAAGCGACCACCACCGCCGACACCGATCAGACCGCCACTCGCATCATCGCTTTCCGCGCCGCCGGACTGATGTTCGCCGGCCGGACCGACCACACCTTCGCCGCCCACGGCCGCCACACCTACGTCCTGGCCGCCACCGTCGGAGCCGACACCTGGCAGCTCACCGTCGACGCCGACACCACCACCCTCACCGACAGCGACCTAGACACCGCACTGAGCCTCATCGCGCGCTTCGAACACGCCGCCTACGCCGCCGGATAACACCGGCCCCCACGCCGCCCGCGCGTCCGGTACCCACTCGGTGCCGGCCGCGCAGCGCGGGATCACATCCCTGCCACTGGCGTGCGCCGGCACCGCCGCGTTCACCACAGCGTCGGATGGGCCCCAGCCAACGCATCGGCGACCGCTTGCGCGTCCCAACCATCACGCACGGCTTCCCGCAGCGCGAGCGACCGTTCACGCCGCGCCAGCAGGCCGGCGTTGCCGCGGCGCACCGCCACCCGGCCCCCGCCGCGACCGGACCGGCCCATCTGCTCCATGTTGTCCCTCTGGGTACCCGCGTACACGTGCCGGGGGCGGCCCAGCTCGTCGGCGACGCTCGGCCGCACACACAGCGGCACATCGCAGCCATGCAAGGACCGCTCCCACGGCTCCAGCGGCGCGCCCCTGCGGGCTAGCGCGAGCGCATACCGGTTGGAGCGCAGCATGATCCGGCGACCGTCGCGGCGAACCCAGAATCGGCCGTACCCGTCACCACCGATGGCGCCGGTGAAAAGCCAACAGTCCTCGGCCGTCGGACCGCGCACCACGGCGCGGTCGAACCGGGCGATCTCGTCGGCATCACGAACCGGGTCCACCACCAGCTGTAGTGGTTCCGACCGTCGCCGACCTCTGCTCACCGTGATGACACGCTAACCCGTCGCCGACCACGCCGCGGTGGGCTCGCCGACCGACGCCACCGGCGGGAGACCGGCAGCCGCAGCGGCCGTCGGTTCCCGGTCGGCACCTTCGGCGCCGACCCCGATCACCGCTGCACCGCCGTCACCGACCGCCTCACCCGGCGAGGCCGTGGCGCTCTGCTCGGCGAACCGGATCAACTCGCGCAGCGCCTTCTCGCTCACCCCCGTCAGTCGGGTGATGTCGCGCAGCGTTTCTCCGCGATCGCGCAACGCGACGACCGCTAGACCGGCCGTCCGGCGATGCTCGGCGCGCTTGCCCTCGGCCTGCCTTTTGAGGCCGGCGGTCTTGGCTTCCAGCCACTCATCCACCGCGTCGAGCCGTTCCCGACTGGAGAAGAACACCGCCAGGTCCTCGGCATTGCGCGCGGCCCGTTCGAGCACTTCCTTCTGCGAGGCCTTCACCGCTTCGCGGGCGGCCCGCACCGCTGACTTCGATTTCGACACTTTGTTCGCCATGGCGCTCAACCTAAAACCGCCACCACCCCTACAGCACCGCCCCAACGACACCACTCACATACCGCCGCTTTCGCCCACATCCCCACGCCCCCACCAACATCGGCTACCACCGACCGCCTCAGGCACCACCCGCCCCGCCCTCACCTGCGACCTCCGGTCGCCCTTTTCAGCCCATCACACCTAGTGCATTCAGGTCACGAAACGATAACGGCACCGAGTGCAGAATTTTGGGGCGGTGTTCTAGCGGTTATCGCGCCCTAGCGTTTTCGGGGTGATCGCGCGGTGATGGGCCTACACAAATTAACCGCCGGAGACGGGTACACCTACCTGCTCCGGCAGGTCGCCGTCGCCGATGGCACCGACCTGGGCCGCGCCAGCCTTGGTGACTATTACTCCTCCAAGGGCGAGACCCCCGGCCGCTGGGTCGGCAGCGGCCTGACCGCACTCGGGCGGCCGGTCAGCCGCGACCCCGACAACCCCCTCGTCGAACAACTCTGGGGGGTGCCCGAGGGCTCCGAAGTCACCGAAGAACAGATGAAGGCACTCTTCGGTGAAGGCCTGCACCCCAACGCCACCAAGATCACCGAACACCTCACCGGCATCGGTGTGTGGGTCGACGGCGCGCACGCCGCCGCCAAACTCGGACGCCCATTCCGATTGGGCGCCAACGAGAACGACTTCACCCACCGCCTGCGCGGCGCCTACAGCAGTTACAACGACACCATCGGCCGCGCCACCAACGCCCCCTTGGATCCCGAAGTGCGCGCCGAACTCCGCACCACTGTGGCTGCGGAGATGTTCACCGAGCGTTACGGTCGCGCCCACCTCGACGACCGGGAACTCACCGGGTTCATCGCCCGCCTCTCGCGCCTGGACACCACCGCCGTGGCTGGCTACGACCTCACGTTCACCCCCGTCAAATCGGTATCCGCGCTGTGGGCGCTGGCACCATTGGAGTTGGCGAAAACCATCGAGGACGGCCACCACAAAGCGGTCGCCGACACCCTGGCGTTCCTCGAATCCCAAGCCTGCTTCTCGCGCATGGGCACCAACGGTGTGGCCCAGGTCGACGCCAGCGGATTCGTCGCCGCCGCGTTCGATCACCGCGACTCCCGCGCGGGGGACCCGAACCTGCACACCCACGTCGCGGTGAGCAACAAAGTGTGCGCGATCGGCCCCGACGGCATCCCCCGCTGGCTGGCCCTGGACGGCCAGCCTCTCTACAAAGCCAAGGTGTCGGCCTCGGAGTTGTACAACACGTTGTGCGAGGCCAATCTGATCGCCGAACTCGGGGTCAGCTTCGCCAACGACACCCCCGAACCGGGAAAGCGGCCGGTCCGCGAAATCGTCGGCATGTCACCGGAACTGATCGAGGTGTGGTCGTCGCGGCGGGCGGCCATCGAGCACCGCGTCGGGCAGCTCGCCAAGGACTTCCAACAGGTCCACGGACGTGAGCCCAGCTCGGTGGAGATGCTGGCCCTCTCGCAGCAAGCCACGCTGGAAACCCGGGCCGCCAAGCACGAACCACGGTCGTTGGCAGAGCAGCGCCACCAGTGGCGGACCGAGGCCATCGAGGCTCTGGGAGGCCACCGCCAGCTCGACGCCATGGTCGCGGCCCTGACCTCCGGGCGGGCCCCGCGCGAACGCGTGACCGTCACCGAGCAGTGGGTCGCCGAGCAGGCCGCCACGGTCATCACCACGGTCTCCGCGTCACGCTCGACATGGCAGATCAACCACGTTCGCGCCGAGGTGTCACGGGTACTGCGCTACACCGACTGCCACGATGCGCCACAGGTGGCGGAACGCATCATTGATGCCGCGCTGGGCACCCACAGCATTGCGTTGACGAGTGCTGCCGACACCGAGATGAACGAGCCCGACGTGCTGCGCCGCCGCGATGGCGCCAGCGTCTACACCCGCCACGACACCACCGTCTACACCAGCGCCGAGATCCTGGCCGCCGAGCGCCGAATCCTGCACACCGCACGGCAGTTCGGCGGCCACGTCGTCGACGACGACAGCATTGGCTTGGCCCTGCTGGAAGCCCACGCCCAGCACGGCGTCGAACTCAACGACGGACAACAAACCCTGCTGCGCGAGATGGCCACCTCCGGTGCCCGCATGCAGTTCGCGATCGCCCCCGCCGGCACCGGCAAGACCACCTCCATGGCCCCGCTGGCCGCCGCGTGGATCAACAGCGGCGGCAACGTCATCGGCCTCGCGCCGAGCGCATCAGCGGCAGAGATCCTGGCCGCCGACCTGGGCGCACCGACCGACACCATCGACAAACTGATGCACCTAGCCGGCCTCGGAGACGGGCCCCCGCCGGCCGCTGATGACCCAGCGCGCGCGTGGTTCGACAGCATCGGACCGCAGACGCTGATCATCGTCGACGAGGTCGGTATGGCCTCCACCGCAGGCCTGGATGCCATCACCACCATCGCCAACGCCACCGGGGCCAGCGTGCGTGGAATCGGTGACGACAAGCAGCTCGCCTCGGTGTCCGCAGGCGGTGTGCTGCGCGAGATCGTGGCCGAACACGGGGCGCTGACGCTGTCGGACGTCGTGCGCTTCACCGACCCCGTCATCGGAGCCGCCGAAGGTGCGGCAAGCCTCGCGCTGCGCGACGGCGACCCCACCGGCATCGCCTTCTACATCGACCACGGCCGGGTCCATGTCGGGGCTGAGCGGGCCGCCGCCGACATGGCGTATCAGGCATGGTCGGACGCGGTCACCGTGGGCCGCGACGCGCTGCTGATCGCGCCCACCAACCCGATGGTCGCCGAACTCAACGAACGTGCCCGCCTGGACCGGCTGCGCCGCGAACCGCACCCGGACAACACCCGCACCGTCACCCTCTCCGACGGGTTGACCGCCAGTGTCGGGGACCGCATCTTGACCCGCGACAACGCCCGTTGGCTGCGCCTGCCCAGCGGTGGCTGGGTCAAAAACGGTCAGCTCTGGATCATCAAAGACATCGACGACCGAGGCAGGATCTCGGTGTCCCGGCTCACCGGGGACGACACCGAATCCGTCATTCGGCTGCCCGCCCGCTATGTGGCCACCAACACCACGTTGGGCTATGCGCGCACCATCAACGGCGCCCAAGGATGGACTGCGCGGCACGAATGCCACGTCGTCGGCACCGACGCGATGACGCGCCAACAGCTCTACGTTGCGCTCACCCGCGGCAAGGCCGAAAACCACATCTATTTCTCCACCAGCGAGGCCGACCCGCACGCCATCCTCACCCCCAAAGCCACCCACCCCCCGACCGCGGTGGACATCCTTTCGGGCATCCTGCGCCGCGACGGCGCACAGGTCTCCGCGCACGGCGTGCAGCGCGCCGAGCGCGATCCGTTCACCCGCCTGGCCCGCGCCGCCGACATGTACACCGACGCGCTGTCCAGTGCCGCCGAGCAGCTCGCCGGCACCGACACCATGGCCCGTATCGACGCCGCCGCCACCGCCTTGCGTCCCGAACTCACCAGCGCCGAAGCATGGCCGGTACTGCGGCGCAACCTGGCCCTGCTGGCCCTCGACGGCCACGACCCCCAGCAGGCGCTGGCACACGCCGCGCAACGCCCGCTGGGTAACGCCAGCGACCCCGCCGCGGTGCTCGATTGGCGCCTGCCCACCCCCGTTGACAGCGCTCTCGATATCGTCGGGCCACTGCGCTGGCTGCCCTCGATTCCCACCGTCCTGCAGGATGACTCGGCATGGGCGCGCTACCTCGCCGCGCGCGCCCAGCTCGTCGACGAGGTCGCCGAACAGATCCGCGAACAGGCCCGCGCCTGGACCTCGGCCACCGCCCCGGTGTGGGCGCGCCCGCTGGCTGGACAGCGACCCGGACTGCTCGCCGAAATCGCGGTGTTCCGCGCCGCCCACGACGTCGACCCGGCCGACACCCGCATCACCGGACCCACCCAGCACGCCAACCGCTCCGCGTCCTTCCAGGCCCTGCTGCACCAGCGCCTCGACACCGCGCTGATCAGCGGTGGACAGGGCGCCACCCGGTGGCGCACCCTGGCCGACAACGTCGACCCGAACATCACCGCCGACCCGTTCTGGCCCCGGCTGTCCACCCATCTCGATCAGGCCGCCCGCGCCGGCGCCGACGTGACCGCGCTCGTCGAGGAGGCGATGGCCCGCCATGGGGCATTGCCCGACGAGCTGCCCGCCGCCGCGTTGTGGTGGCGGCTGGCCGGCACGCTGGCCCCGGCGATGCTCGACACCGCCAACGAGCGGCTACGCCCGCCCTGGACCGCCGAGCTGCACCGCATCTTGGGCAGCACGGCCGCGGAAACCATCACCGGCGACCCTGCCTGGCCCGCGCTGGTCGCCGCGGTCAATGCCTCAGACTGGCCGCCGGCCGACCTGCTCGCCGCCGCCGCCGAATACCTGCTCGACGCGCTGCACGACGACCCGATCCGCCCCGACGAATACGCCCGCGTGCTGACCTACCGCGTCGAGCTGCTCACCCACTACGCCGCCGACATCGACACCGACATCCCCCACCCCGCCGACGGGCTCGGGGACCCGCTGCGCGAGGCGCCCGCCCATCCGGCCGGCCTCGGCGATCGCGGCGATCCCGGTTACGACGACGAGTTCGGTTATGTCTCTGAGTACGACGACAGCCTCGGTGACCTCGACTTCTACTCCCTGCTCACCGAACGCCCGGCGATCACCCCGAATCTCGACATTGACATCACCGAGCTGCGGGCTCGCAGTGTCGATGCCAAGGCGCGCCTTCGGGCGCTGGCCGACGCGGTGCTCTCCGCCCGCGGTGGGCCGGCCGAACAGGCCGCCGCTGCCGAACTCATTGCGCTGCACCGCCGCCACGTCGAGCAGCGGGCCGCCCAGCACAATCTGGCGCACGCCCACGCCGATTGGGTGGCCGCCGAAGCCGCCTACGAGGGCCAGCAGAACCGCATGACCCAGCTGGAAAAGCTCATCACCCGGGCCGAGAGCGAAAACGACCCCAACCTCGCCCAGGCCTACCGCGAACGTCGCGGCGACCTGGCCGCCGACGCAGCCGACCTTGGTGTGGCGGTCATGCGTGCCCGCGCCGAACGTGACGCCGCCACCGCACGTCTGCACGCGCTGGCCGGTGGGCCCGATCGCGTCGTGACCGCCGAGGACATCGAAGCCCGCCGGGCGGTGGCCGTGCACGCCGACATCGCCGCCCTCAACACCGCCCGCGCCGAAGCGCGCGAGCTGGACAACCAACTCAGCCGCGCCGAGGCGCGCACTGCCCGGACCTTCGCCGAAAATCCCGCGCGCGAGCGCGAGCAGGCCCGCTGGGCGACGGTGACCACCGAGCGCGATCTGATGGTGTTGCGTGTTGAGGTGGATTTCGTGGAGGCGGCGGGGTCGCGGTCCCCGGCCACGGTGTACCCGCCCCCGGCCGGGGACCGGACCTGGGAGGAGTTGGACGGACCGGCCCGCGCTGTCGTGGAGACGATCACCGCCAGCATGCAGTCGGTGCACGTCCTGACCCTGGGCCCCGACGCCGACAAACACCGCGCCCTGGCCGCGATCAGCGCGGCCGCGACCGGCAAGGGCAGGCATGTGCTGGCGATGCCGGCCACCGCAACCGCCACCGCGTTCGCCGAACACCACCGCTACGCCGAACGATCCACCGACCCGGCCACCACCCGGGCCCGAATCGACAACGGGCAGTGGACCATTCCACCAGGCCACCTACTCGTCATCGACGACGCCGACCACCTCGACCCCGCCCAGCTGCG
>AGIQ01000004.1 GCA_000230935.2 Mycolicibacterium rhodesiae JS60 | reverse complement strand
GGCAACGGCGGTTCGGGGGATCTCGCGGGCAGCGGCGGCGCGGGCGGGGCCGGCGGTGGCGGTCACTCGGGCTACGACAACGCGTTCGGTGGCAATGGCGGCGTAGGCGGCCAGGGCGGTTCGCTGACCGGCCGAGGAGGCGACGGCGGCAACGGCGGCTCCATCACGTCAGGCGAGGGCAGAGCCGGCGGCGGCAACGGTGGACCGGGCGGCCGCGGCGGTCCTGGTTCCCGCGGCGGCGGTGGCGGCGACGGCGGCAGCGGCACGGCCACAACCACTTCCGGCACCGGATTCGGTGGCAACGGAGGCCCCGGCGGCGACGGCGGTGCCGGCAGTGTCGGCGGTAACGGCGGCAAGGCCGGCACCGGCACAACTACCGGCGGTACCGCTGGCCCACCCGGTCAGCCCCAGCCGTAGAACCGCGGCGCGCTGTACCTGGCGGAGGGTTCAGAGATCGAGTCCAACGTCCAGCACCCGCACCGAGTGCGTCAACGCCCCGACGGCCAGATAGTCCACCCCGGTGCCGGCGTATTCGGCGGCGGACTCCAGGCTCAGCCCGCCCGAAGACTCCAGTAGGACGCCCGGGGCGTTGGCGTTGCGGCGCTGCACGGCGATCTGGGTCTGCCAGACCGGGAAATTGTCGAGCAGGATCAGCTGCACGTCCTCGCCGAGAACGTCGTCGAGCTGCTCGAGGGTGTCCACCTCGACCTCGCACGGCAGGTCCGGGGCGGCCGCCCGAACGGCCCGCAGGGCGGCGACCACCGATCCGGCGGCCGCGACGTGGTTGTCCTTGATCAGCGCGGCATCGCCGAGACCCATCCGGTGATTGACCCCACCGCCGACCCGCACCGCGTACTTCTGCAGCACCCGCAGCCCCGGCAGTGTCTTGCGGGTGTCGCGGATCTGGGCCTTGGTGCCGTCGACGGCGTCCACCCAGGCGGCGGTGGCGGTCGCGATCCCGGACACATGGCAGACCAGATTGAGCAGGGTCCGTTCGGCGGTCAGCAGGCCACGGGTCGGGGCCTGCACACGCAGCAGCACCGCACCGGCGTCCAGCCGGGTGCCGTCGTCGACCCGGTCGACGACCTCGTAGCCGTTCTCGCCGAGTACCTCATCAAGAACCAGCAGCGCGACGTCGATGCCGGCGGCCACACCGGGCTCGCGGGACACCAGAGACGCGACGGTGGTGGCGCCCTCGGACACCGTAGCGACAGTGGTGACGTCCGGTCCGTAGCGCAGGTCCTCGTCGAGGCCGCGAAGGATCGTGAGACGAGCTTCGGCCAGCTCGTCGTCGGTGAGCTTCATCGCACACACGCCTGCGCGTGCTCGCCATGCAGGATGCGGCTGAACGCCTGGGCGGGATCGGCGTCGGGGTGGTCGCCACGGTGGTGGCAGCCACGAGATTCGGTGCGGGCCAACGCTGCTGCGGCCACGGCTCGGGCCGTCACCGTGAGCGCGACGTCTTCGGCGGCGGCACGGGTGGTCATCGGCCGGGCGGTCGCCTCGGTCAGCGTCTCGGCGAGGCGCTGCAATCCGGCGGCATCGCGGACCACGGAGGCGTGTTCGGTCATCGCGGTCTGCAGGACTTTCCGGTCCAGCGCAGTATGTTGGCGCTCTTCGACTTTCGCCATCACCGCACCGGCGTTGTGCGCGTGCTCGACGGCCGCGTGCCCGGCACGACCGCCGACCACGAGGCCCTCCAGCAGGCTGTTGGAGGCCAGGCGATTGGCGCCGTGCATACCGGTGCGGGCCACCTCACCGGCGGCGAACAGTCCGGGCAGATCGGTGCGGCCGTACACATCGGTGGCGACACCACCGCAGCTGTAGTGCGCGCCGGGGACGACCGGGATCGGCTGCCGGGCAGGGTCGATGCCGGCGGCCCGGCAGGCCGCCGTCACCGTCGGGAAGCGTCGCGCGAGGTTCTTGACACCGCGCGCATCCAAATAGACGCAGTCATCCCCGGTTTCGCGCAGTCGGGCCTCGATGGCCGCGGCGACCACATCGCGCGGGGCGAGGTCGCCCATCGGGTGATGCGTGGTGACCGACTCGCCGCGGGCGTCGCGCAGTACGGCGCCTTCGCCACGCAGCGCCTCGGTGATCAGCGGGCGCCTCCCGGAGCCGTCGCGGTCGAACAACATCGTCGGGTGGAACTGGACGAACTCGATGTCGGTGACACCGACGCCGGCCCACAACGCCAGGGCGATCCCGTCACCGGTAGAGCCTTCCGGGTTGGTGGTCGCGCGGTACAGATGGCCCAGTCCGCCGGTGGCGAGAATGACCGACGGCGCATGCACGATGCCGAGCCCGTCGGCATTGCGCACCAGCACCCCGGTGACCGCCGAACCGTCGTGAAGGATCTGCAGCGCAATGTGATTGCGCCGGATGTCCAGTGTTGCGGCCGCGTGATCGAGCGCGCGCTGCACCTCGGCGCCGGTGGCGTCGCCGCCGGCGTGGATGATGCGCCGGCGGGAGTGGCCGCCTTCGCGGGTGAGCGCCCACTGTCCGGGCGCACTCTCGTCGAACCGGGCGCCGTCGTCGACCAGGTCGGCCACCGCCCGGTAGCCGTCGGCAACGATCGAGCGCACCGCGTCGGGATCACACAGGCCCGCACCCGCGGCCAGGGTGTCGCGCACGTGGGCGTCTACGGAGTCATCGGTGTGCGGGAGCACCACCGCGATCCCGCCCTGCGCATAGAACGTCGCGGTATCGGGAGCCTTACTCAAAACGACTGTGCGGCCACCCGTTCGGTGCGCAGCCAGCGCGGCGGCCAAACCCGCCACCCCGGTGCCGATCACCACGACGTCGGCGCGCTGCTGCCAATCAACGCCCGCCGCACCCACACCGCAGGCGAAGCGGCGGTTCATTCGCCGCCGCCGGGCTGACCGATCTCGATCATCCGCTGCACACTGGCACGGGCCAGCCGGGCGGTATCCGGAGCGACGTCGACCTCGTCGGCGCCGTCGACCAGGCAGCGCAGCAGAGCGGCGGGGGTGATCATCTTCATGTATTTGCAGGAGGCCCGGTCGTTGACGGCCTGAAAGTCGATACCCGGTGCGGCACGGCGCAACTGATGCAGCATGCCGACTTCGGTTGCGACGAGCACCTGCTTGGCGCTGGACGCCTTGGCCGCGTCGAGCATGCCGCCGGTGGACAGGATGTGGACCCGGTCGGCCGGGAAGGCGCCTTCGCCGGCCAGGTACAGCGCCGAAGTGGCGCAACCGCATTCGGGGTGCACGAACAGCTCGGCATCGGGGTGGGTACGGGCCTGGTCGGCGAGTTCGTCACCGTTGATACCGGCGTGCACATGGCACTCGCCGGCCCAGATGTGCAGATTGGTGCGGCCGGTCATCCGCCGGACGTGCGCGCCGAGGAACTGGTCGGGGCAGAACAGCACTTCACGGTCCGCGGGAATCGAGGCCACCACCTCGACGGCGTTGGACGACGTGCAGCAGATGTCGGTGAGTGCCTTCACCGCAGCGGTGGTGTTGACGTAGGACACCACGACGGCGCCCGGGTGCTCGTCCTTCCAGCCCTGCAGTTCCTCGGCGGTGATGGAGTCGGCCAGCGAGCAGCCGGCCCGCTGATCGGGGATCAGAACCGTCTTCTCGGGGCTGAGGATCTTGGCGGTCTCGGCCATGAAGTGCACGCCGCAGAACACGATGGTCTCTTCGGCGGCCTCGGCCGCGATCCGGGACAGCGCCAGCGAGTCACCGACGTGATCGGCGACGTCCTGGATGGCCGGCAGCTGGTAGTTGTGCGCCAGGATGGTCGCGTTGCGCAAGGTGGCCAGGCGCCGCACCTCGGCGGCCCATTCCTCGTCACCGTTCACCCCGGTGTAACCCCCGGGCCCGTCGGCGATGCGGGCGGCAAGCCCACTATCGACTGCGTCGGCGCGATCCAAGACGGTCATTTCCGCCTCCTGTCTTGCTTTCGAGGTTTTCGACTTATAATCGAAAACGTGTCCCATACTAGCACCGAACACGAAGTGCTCGCCGTCGTATTCCAGGTTGGCGACGTCCACTCCCGGAAACCCGCCCTTAACGTGCTGTTATGGCAACGCGCCCTGGAACCCGAGCGCGGCAAATGGGCACTGCCCGGCGGCCGGGTGCGCAACGACGAGGACCTGACCAGCTCGGTGCGCCGGCAGCTCGCCGAGAAAGTCGACGTCCGTGAGATCGCCCACTTGGAACAGCTGGCCGTGTTCTCCGATCCGGGCCGGGTGCCGGGTGTTCGCACGATCGCCTCGACGTTCCTCGGGCTGGTGCCCTCGGTCGCCACGCCGGTGCTGCCGCCGGACACCCGCTGGCATCCGGTGAACGCACTGCCCGAGATGGCCTTCGATCACGCCCCGATGGTGGAGTACGCCAGGACCCGCCTGGTCGCCAAACTGTCCTATACGAATATCGGATTCGCTCTGGCACCAACAGAATTCGCACTCTCGACGCTGCGTGACATCTACGGCGCCGCGCTCGGCTACCAGGTCGACGCCACGAACCTGCAGCGGGTGCTGGCCCGGCGCGGCGTCATCACACCGACCGGGACGACCGCCCATCCGGGCCGCACCGGCGGCCGTCCGGCGGCCCTGTACCGCTTCACCGACTCCCAGATCCGGGTGACCGACGAGTTTGCCGCATTGCGCCCGCCCGGGTGAGTCGGCTGGATTCTTAGACCCTTCTTAAGGTAAGAATGTCTGGATGCATCCGGTGAGTGTTGCCGGGGCGCCCAGCCCCGAATGGATTGGCCGCGCCCCGCACGAGGAGTTCGAACGCGGCGCGCATCCCCTGCTGCCCGCCGATGACCCGTTCTACGAGCCGCCCGCCGGCTTCGAGCACGCCGACCCCGGCACCGTCCTGCGCTCCCGCGACGTCGAGCTGGGCTTTCTCGGGCTGATCCCGCAGCGGGTCCGGGCCACGCAGTTGCTGTACCGCACCGCCGACCACAACGGGCTACCGGAGGCCACCGTCACCACGGTGCTGATCCCGACCGGCCACACCCCAACCCAGGTCCGCAACGTCGTCTCCTATCAGTGCGCCATCGACGCGGTGGCCGCACGCTGCTTCCCGTCCTATGCGCTGCGCCGCCATGCCAAATCACTCGGCTCGATCGCACAGCTGGAATACCTCCTGATCGCGGCCGCGCTGGCCGAGGGCTGGATCGTGTCGGTTCCCGACCACGAAGGTCCCAACGGCATGTGGGGCGCCCCCTACGGGCCCGGCCACGCCGTGCTCGACGGTCTGCGAGCCGCCTTGGGTTTCGAGCGCTTCGGCCTCGCCGACGACAGCCAGATCGGCTTGTGGGGCTATTCCGGCGGCGGGTTGGCCAGCGCATGGGCGGCCGAACTGCACGCGGAGTACGCCCCCGAGCTCAACATTGTCGGCGCGGTACTGGGCTCGCCGGTCGGCGATCTCGGCCACACGTTCCGCCGGCTGAACGGCTCCTACCTGGCCGCGCTGCCCGCGCTGGTGGTATCCGCGCTGACCAAGACCTACCCCGACCTCAACCGGGTCATCGAGCAGCACGCCACCGAAGACGGCAAGGCAATGCTGCGGCGGCTGGAGACGATGACGACGGCCGAGGCCATCATCCGGCTGTTCCGCACCGATATGGACAACCTGGTGCACCCGCCGCTGGAAGACGTGCTGGCGATGCCCGAGGTCCAGTACGTGTTCGACAACATCAAGCTCGGCAAGGCAGTGCCCGATCTGCCGGTGCTGATCGTGCAGGCGGTGCACGACTCGGTGATCGCCGTCGAGGACATCGACGACCTGGCGCACACCTACTCCGCCGGCGGCGCGCGGGTGACCTACCACCGCGACATGTTCAGCGAGCACATGCTGCTGCACCCGATGTCGGCGCCGATGACGTTGCGCTGGCTGACCGACCGCTTCGACGGCCGCCCGATCGACGAGCACATCGTGCGGACCAAGTGGCCGACGCTGCTCAACCCGATGACCTATGCGGGCATGATGCGCCTGGGCGGGATCGTCGCCCGGGTGGTCTGCGGCGGCCGCGTCCCACTGCGCCCCCTTTGAGGGCCCAGCTCTAATTCAGGGCGCCGGCCCCCAGCGGTGTGCGGTCCATCCGCGGCAGGGCGCCGAGATCGTCCCGCGGCGTCGCCACAGCCATCAAGGCGTAGGTGAGTGCGCCGAGCGCGGCCGGAAACAGCAGCGTCGTCGCCACCTGGAGCGCGCCGCGGGCGAAGAACACCGGCGGCGCCTCCGCGTAGTAGAAGACCCGATGATCGGGAGACACCGGGGCGGTGTCGAACGGCACCGCGCCGTAATGCCAGTGCACCAGCAGTGCGCCGACACCCGCGGCCGCGCCTGCGGCAGCCACCAGGCCCACCCACAGCGCCGTCGCCAACAGCGGTCCGCGATGGGCACGCCACTGCCACACCAGCACGGCGGCGACGATCGCCATCGACGTCAGCAGCCCGACGAGCAATGCGGCCGCCACGAACAGGTGGTCGGACTCGCTGCCCAGATAAGTCTGCACCCGCTGGCCGGAGCGGGTCAGCGCGATCACACCGTGCGCCGACGGCGCCAGCACTGCCCAGATCCCGCCGATCACGGCACCCGCAAGCGTCAGTCCGACGACGACGGTCAGGGCCGCCCGCCACTTCACCGCTGCGCCTCCAGATCGTGGGAGTCCACCCGGCCGTGCCGCGCACACTTGGCCCACCAGCCGTCCGGCCGAACCTGCACCACCATCCGGCGACCGCACTGCGCGCAGAACCGCGGCGGTTCGAGCCCAAGCTGGGCCGCGGTCGGCACCACACTTCCGGCGGGTCCGCCGGTGTAGACGTTGTAGATCCCGGCACCTACCGGCACGGGCAGCTCGTCGACCATCACAGGCTGGCGTTGAGAGCCTTGATCGGCATCTGCAGATCTTCGAGCAGTTCGAGATCCGCCTCGGCCGGGCGGCCCAGCGTCGTCAGATAGTTTCCGACGATCACGGCATTGATACCACCGAGGATGCCCTGCTTGGCGCCCAGGTCGCCGAGGGTGATCTCCCGGCCACCGGCGAACCGCAGCATCGTGCGCGGTAGCGCGAGGCGGAACGCCGCCACCGCCTTGAGCGCCTCGGCAGCGGGCAGCACCTCCAGATCGCCGAACGGCGTGCCCGGTCGCGGGTTCAGGAAGTTCAGCGGCACCTCGTGCGGATCCAGCTCGGCCAGGTTCGCGGCGAATTCGGCACGCTGCTCCAGCGTCTCCCCCATGCCGAGGATGCCGCCGCAGCAGACCTCCATGCCGGCCTCACGCACCATCTCCAGCGTGCCCCAGCGCTCTTCCCACGAGTGCGTGGTCACGACATTGGGAAAGTAGGACTGCGCGGTCTCGAGGTTGTGGTTGTAGCGGTGTACGCCCATCTCCTTGAGGCGGTCCACCTGCTCCTGCGTGAGCATGCCCAGCGAGCACGCGATCTGGATGTCGACCTCGTTGCGGATGGCCTCGATACCGGCGGCCACCTGGGCAAGCAGCCGCTCGTCGGGCCCGCGTACCGCGGCGACAATGCAGAACTCGGTGGCACCGGACTTGGCGGTCTGCTTGGCCGCCTCGACCAGGCTCGGGATGTCCAGCCAGGCGCTGCGCACCGGCGAGGCGAACAGACCCGACTGCGAACAGAAGTGGCAATCCTCCGGGCAGCCACCGGTTTTCAGGCTGATGATGCCCTCGACCTCGACCTCGGGTCCGCACCACTTCATGCGCACCTCGTGAGCCAGCGCCAGGAGTTCTTCGAGGTGATCGTCCGACAGCTGCAAGACCTCCAGCACCTGATCGCGGGTCAGCCCCTCGCCGCGCTCGAGCACCTGCTCGCGCGCCAGTGCCAATACGTCCACCGCTGCCTGCGTCACCCGCCAACCCTCCTGAATTGCCTGCCAACTTGAACAGTGTTCAGGCTAGGCTACGCGTGTGCAGCTCCACAAACGCGACGTGGTCGACGCGGCGACGACACTGTTGGACAACTACGGCATCGCCGACCTCTCGATGCGTCGGCTGGCCCGCGAACTCAAGGTGACGCCCGGCGCGCTGTACTGGCACTTCGCCAACAAGCAGGAGCTGCTCGGTGCGGTCGCCGACCGGATCCTGGCCGGTGTCGACGACGTGTCCGCGCAGTGGGGCGGGCGCATCGCGGCGATCTGCGGCCAGCTGCGCGACGCTCTGCTGTCGCACACCGACGGTGCCGAGCTGGTGTCCGCCAGTTTCGCCGCCGGCCAGTCCGAGGCCATGACGCAGATCCTCGCCTGGTTGGCCGACGCGGCCGCCGAGGCAGGCGTGGATTCGGGGCACGCCGCGGTGGCTGCCCGCACCGTCCTGTACTACGTGCTGGGCTTCACCGCCGACGAGCAGTCGCGGCTGCAGTGGGACGCCGCCGGTGCAGACCTCCCCGACGACCAATCCGTACTCGGCGCCGACCCCAGCCGCCGGTTCGGCTTCGGGGTACAGCTGCTGGTCGACGGCATCGCGGCGCGACGGACCGCGCCGGTGTGATCACCGTCGAGCAGGTGCGGCCGATCGCGCTCGCGTTGCCGCGGGCCTACGAGACGGTTGTCCGCGACCGGATCACGTTTCGCGTCGGCAGGCTGGTCTTCCTGAAGTTCTCCCGCGACGAGACGCTGATGGGTGTCGGCTTCTGGAAGGAAGAGCGGGCGGCGACGGTGGCCGCCGAGCCCGAGAAGTTCGCGCTGCCGCGCCCGTCAGACATGCGCTACAACTGGATCCACGTCCACCTGGATGCGGTCGACCTCGACGAAGTACGCGAATTGGTGATCGAAGGCTGGAAGATGTGCGTGCCTAAAAGTATTGCGGCGCAGGTCAACTGATCAGATATTCACGTTTGGCGTCGCCGTCCCAGCGGCGCATGCCCACCACACCGGCCCGGATGTCGGCCGCAAGTCCGTCGATGGTCAACGCTTCACCGATCTGAGCCGGCGTGAAGCGGCGGCCCAGCGTGACGTGCGGGGTCCACCGACCGGGAGCGCTGTGCGGGAAGACATTCGACGCGAATGGCACGCAATCGTCGTAGACCTGCTCGTGCGCGGCCAGCAGTGAGTCCGACGGAATCACGAGCCTCGCTAACGTCAATCGGTCACCGCCGAAGACCAGCGGTGCACCGAGGACTGCGGGCCGGGGAAGTTCCGCGGCCAGCCAGCTCAGCTCCTCGTCGATGTCCGGGGCGATCCGCTCGGCGGCCACGAGCGTGATGTGCGGTCGGTTGGTGTGCGAGGTGACGCTCAACTGGCTGGGCAGCCCGGCGTCGGCCAGCGCCCGCCACATCTGGCGGATGGCGGTGTCGGCGCGCTGGTCGAGGAGCAGTTCGATCGAGTGCGCCATATCAGATCAGGCCGGCGACCCAGTCCGCATCGAATGCGCGCGCGCTGAACAGCGCGAAGTCGTTCGGTGACACCGCGGAAACCCCGGCGGGCAGCGCAGCGCGCACCGGGGCGAGTTGGGCCAGCGCCTCGCGGTTGGACTTCTCGGCGGCGCCGGGTTGCGCAGGCCACGCGCCGATCACCAAGCCGGCGCACGAAAGGCCTTTGGCAGCAATCCCTTCCAGCGTCAAAGAGGTGTGGTTGAGGGTGCCCAGCCCGGGTTCGACGACGACGAGTACCGGCGCGGCCAGCTCGACTGCGAGATCGCGTAGGGTCGCCCCGCCGGCGGCCAGTTCGACGAGCAGGCCGCCCGCGCCCTCGACCAGGGTGAGCCGGCCGGGACGGTCCACCCCGCGGATGGACGCCAACAGTTCGTCCGCGCTGGGCAGCGGCCGGCCGGCCTGTTCGGCCGCCGCGGCGGGCGCCAGCGGATCGGGGTAGCGCGCGACACCGACGAGTTCGGTGACTCCGGAGAGCCGGGCGACCTCGGCCAGGTCGTCGTCGCCACCGGCGGTGCCGGTCTGCACGGGTTTGCACACGGCCACGTCATGCTCGGACACCCGGGCGTAGCAGGCCAGTGCCGCCGTCACAACGGTCTTGCCGACGCCGGTTCCGGTTCCGGTGATGACCAGGACACTCATCGCGGGTGAGTACCCAGAACGGTCGTCAATACCTGGCGGGCGGTGTCCATCTCGTCATCGGTCAGCGATGCCCGCGCGGTCAGCCGCAGCCGGGACGTGCCCGCGGGCACTGTCGGCGGCCGGAAGCAGCCGACCCGCACCCCGGCATCCAGACAGGCGGTCGCGGCGGCCACCGCGACCTCGGGATCGCCGAGAATGACTGACACCACGGCAGATTCGGGCGTTTCGGATACGTCGCACATCGCGGCGAGTTCGCGCGCCCGCCCGATGACAGCACCGGCCCGTGCGGGTTCGGCGGCCATCACGGTCAGCGCGGCCAGGGCGGCGCCGACGGGAGCCGGAGCCAGTCCGGTATCGAAGATCATCGTGCGCGCGGCGTCGATCAGGTGATCGCGCACCGCGGCCGGGCCGAGCACCACACCACCCTGACTACCCAGCGACTTGGACATGGTGGTCGTCATGACCACGTCGGGGGCACCGGCCAGACCGGCCTCGTGGATCAGGCCACGCCCGCCGACACCGCGCACGCCGAGCCCGTGTGCCTCGTCGACCAGCAGCACGGCCCGGTGCCTGCGGCATACCTCGTGCAACCGGCGCAGCGGCGCCAGCGCGCCGTCGGTGCTGAACACCGACTCGGTGATCACCAGCGCGCGTTCCTCGTCGCGATCAGCCAGCGCCGCCTCCACGGCGTCGACATCACAGTGCGCGGACACGGCGACCCGGGCCCGAGACAGCCGGCAGGCGTCGACCAGCGAGGCGTGCGAGAGCGCGTCGGACACGACGAGCGAGCCCGGCCCCGACAACGCGACGGTGGCGCCGATATTGGCGGTGTAACCCGACGAGAACACCAAACCCGCTTCGGCGCCGACGAATTCGGCCAGCGCGGTCTCGAATTCCTCGTGCAGCTCGGTGTTACCGGTGACCAGCCGCGAGCCGGTGGACCCGGCACCCCAGGTGCGCAACGCGGCCACGCCACCGTCGATGACGGCCGGATGCTGGGACAGACCCAGGTAGTCGTTGGACGCCAGGTCGAGTTCGGTGGCCACCGCAGGTCGGGTGCGCAACGAACGGCGCAGGCCGGCCTGCCGACGCTGCAGCTCGACGGCGTCGAGCCACGCCAGCGGTGAAACACCTACGCGGGTCACGGGCACTCCTTCCGGGCTCTTGAACACCGTTCAGGTTAATGCACGAGCGACCGCGACCATCGCCGAGGTGATCTGGCCTATCTCGTCGGGAGTGCAGATGAACGGCGGCATCGCATAGATCAGGTTGCGGAACGGCCGCAGCCAGACGCCGTTGTCCATGGCGACGGGCGTCGCAACCGTCAGATCGACCGGCGCCGCCATCTCGATCACGCCGATCGCGCCGCACACCCGCACGTCGGCGACGCCCGGCAGGGCGCGCGCCGGCGCCAACCCGTCGATCAGCCCCGCGCTGATCTCCGCGACGCGCCCGCGCCAGTCCTGGCCGAGCAGCAGTTCCACCGATGCCACCGATACCGCGCACGCCAGCGCGTTGGCCATGAAGGTCGGGCCGTGCATCAGGGCGCCTACCTCGCTGCCGCTGATCGTGCTGGCGATCTCGAGCGTGCACAGCGTCGCCGCAAGGGTGACGTAACCGCCGGTCAACGCCTTGCCCACACACATGATGTCGGGGCTGACACCGGCGTGGTCGGCGGCGAACAGCTCCCCCGTGCGGCCGAATCCGGTGGCGATCTCGTCGAAGATCAGCAGCACCCCGGCCCGGTCGCACATCGCCCGCAGGTCGCTCAGATAGCGCGGGTCGTGAAAGCGCATGCCCCCGGCACCCTGCACCACGGGTTCGACGATGACCGCGGCGACCTCGGCGGCGTGGTCCATCAGCTGCGTCTCGAACGCCGCGATGTAGGCCGGGTCGTAGTCGGACGGCACCTGTGGCGCGAACACTTGCGGGAAAAGGACGTCGGTCCACAGCGAGTGCATCCCGCCGTCGGGGTCGCAGACGCTCATCGGGGTGAACGTGTCGCCGTGATATCCGCCACGCCAGGTCATCAGTCGGCGCTTGCCGAACCGGCCCGCGCTGCGCCAGTACTGCAGGGCCATCTTGACCGCGACCTCGACGGCCACCGAGCCGGAGTCGGAAAAGAACACGGTCTCCAGGCCCTGCGGGGTGATGTCGACGAGCAGCTGCGCCAGCCGCGCGGCCGGTTCGTGGGTCAGCCCGCCGAACATGACGTGATTCATCACCGAAAGCTGCCCGGTGATCGCCGCGTCGAGCACTGGGTGACCGTGGCCGTGCACGGCCGTCCACCAGGAGGCCATCGCATCGAGGACGCGGATCTGGGCGCCGTCGCGGACCAGGGTCAGCCACGGGCCGTCGGCTCCGACGGCCACTACCGGGGGCAGCGCCTCGGCGCCGATCGTGCTGTACGGGTGCCAGATATGCGCGGCGTCGATCGCGCTGATCTGTTGGGGAGTCAACGCCGACACGGTGTGTGAGCCTAGCGGGGCGCCGCACCGACGCGGGCACGCCTTTGCTCTACGACGACACGCCGCCCGGTCGCGGTTCGCTGGAGATGAGAGACATACCCGGGTTGGGTAGATTGATTTCCGATCATGCTGACCCTGACCCCACCCCCGGCGACGGTAGCGGCGGAGCGAAAGTCGGGGTTCTATCGCCACGACCTCGACGGGCTCCGTGGTGTCGCGATCGCTCTCGTGGCGGTTTTTCATGTGTGGTTCGGGCGGGTGTCCGGCGGGGTCGACGTTTTTCTGGTGCTGTCCGGATTCTTCTTCGGCGGTTCCCTGTTGCGCACCGCGCTGAATCCCGACTCGCGGCTGTCACCCTGGCCCGAGATCCGTCGATTGGTGCGGCGACTGTTGCCCGCCCTCGTCGTCGTGCTTGCCGCGGGCGCCGTACTGACCGTCCTGGTGCAGCCGCAGACGCGCTGGGAGACGTTTGCCGACCAGAGCCTGGCGAGCCTGGGCTACTTCCAGAACTGGGAGTTGTCCGCGACCGCGGCGAACTATCTCCGCGCCGGTGAGGCCGTTAGTCCGCTGCAGCACATCTGGTCGATGTCCGTTCAGGGCCAGTTCTACATTTCGATGCTTGCCCTTATCTTCGGGTTTGCCTATGTGTTCCGCCGCCGGCTCGGCGATCGGCTGCGTGTGACTCTTGTGACTTTGCTGGCCGTGCTCACTGTCGCGTCCTTCAGCTTTGCCGTCGTCCTGCATCTGTCCGACCAGACGGCCGCCTACTACAACAGCTTCGCCCGCGCCTGGGAGCTGCTGCTGGGCACGCTCGTCGGCGCGGTGGTTCCGTTCGTGCGCTGGCCGATGTGGCTGCGCACCGTGCTGGCCGCGGCCGGGCTGGCGGTGATCGTCTCGTGCGGCGCCTTCATCGACGGGGTGCGGGAGTTCCCCGGCCCGTGGGCGCTGGTGCCGGTCGGCGCGACGGTGCTGATGATCCTGGCGGCCGCGAACCGGCACGCGAGCCCGTCGACCCGCGACCGGCTGCCGCTGCCGAACCGGGCGCTGTCCGCGCGGCCGCTGGTGACGCTCGGCGCGATGGCCTACTCGCTGTACCTGTGGCATTGGCCGCTGCTGATCTTCTGGCTCGCCTACACCGGCGACAGGCGCGCCGGCTTCGTCGACGGGGCGATCCTCTTGGCGATCTCGGGCGTACTGGCCTATTTGACGATGCGCTTCATCGAGGAGCCGCTGCGCTCCGGGCGGCGGACGGTAGCCGCACCGGCGCCGCAGATCGCGTGGCGCGCCCGCCTGCGCAGACCGACCATCGCGCTGGGGACGGCCGTGGCACTGCTCGGGGTGGCACTGACGGCGACGTCGTTCACCTGGCGCGAGCACGTCACGGTGCAGCGCGCCAACGGCAAGGAATTGGTCGCGCTGTCCACCGACGGCTATCCGGGGGCGCGGGCACTGACCCAGCATGCCCGGGTACCCAAGCTGCCGATGCGGCCGACTGTGCTGGAGGCGCAGAAGGACCTGCCCGAGTCGACCAACGACGGCTGTATCAGTGATTTCGACAACACCGACGTCATCAACTGCACCTACGGGGACAAGTCGGCGACCCGGACGATCGCGCTGGCCGGCGGATCGCACGCCGAACACTGGATCACCGCACTGGACGCGCTGGGCACGATGCACCACTTCAAGGTGGTCACCTATCTGAAGATGGGTTGTCCGCTGACCACCGAGGAATCACCGCTGGTGATGGGCGACAACCGGCCCTACCCCAACTGCCACAAGTGGAACCAGAAGGTGATGGCCAAGTTGATCGGCGATCACCCCGATTTCGTGTTCACCACCTCGACCCGGCCATGGAACATCAAGCCGGGCGATGTGATGCCAGCGACCTACATCGGTATCTGGCAAACGTTGTCGGACAACAAGATTCCGATCTTGGCGATGCGTGACACCCCGTGGCTGGTGCGCAACGGCCAACCCTTCTTCCCGACCGACTGTCTGGCCAAGGGCGGCGACGCGGTGTCGTGCGGGATCGACCGTTCCGAGGTGCTCTCCAGCCGCAACCAGACCCTCGATTTCGTCCCGATCTTCCCGCTGATGCGGGTCCTGGACCTCAGCGACGCGGTGTGCCGTGCCGACCGGTGCCGCGCGGTCGAGGGAAATGTCCTGATTTACCACGATGCTCATCACATCTCGGCGACGTACATGCGCACGTTGATTCCCGAGCTGGGCCGGCAGCTGGGGGCGGCCACCACATGGTGGTGACATCCTGCGCGACGTTCGCGCCACGTCGATAAGGTCGAGAGATGTCGTCGAGCGAACCCGCACTGACCACGGTGTGGCCTGGTGCCGCGTACCCGCTCGGGGCCACCTATGACGGCGCGGGCACGAATTTCTCGCTGTTCTCCGAGGTGGCCGACCGAGTCGAACTCTGCCTCATCGCCAAGGACGGCACCGAAACCCGCATCGACCTCGACGAAGTCGACGGTTTCGTGTGGCACGCCTACCTGCCGACGATCAATCCCGGACAGCGGTACGGCTTCCGCGTACACGGCCCGTGGGACCCGGGGGCCGGCCACCGATGCGATCCCAGCAAGCTGCTGCTCGACCCTTACGGCAAGTCCTTCCACGGCGACTTCGAGTTCAGCCAGGCGCTGTACTCCTACGACCTCGGGGCCGACGACCTGGCCTCCGGCGGCACGCCGCCGATGATCGATTCGTTGGGCCACACGATGACCAGCGTCGTCATCAACCCGTTCTTCCACTGGGGCTCCGACCACGCGCCACGGACGCCGTACAACGAGACGATCATCTACGAAGCCCACGTCAAGGGCATGACGCAAACTCACCCCGGCATCCCCGAGGAACTGCGCGGCACCTACGCCGGGCTGGGCCACCCGGCGGTGATCGATCACCTCAAGGCGCTCAACGTCACCGCCATCGAACTGATGCCGGTGCACCAGTTCATGCACGACCACCGCCTGATCGATCTGGGACTGCGAAACTACTGGGGATACAACACGTTCGGCTTCCTGGCCCCGCACTACCAGTACGCGGCGACCCGGCACGCCGGCGGCGCGGTCGCCGAGTTCAAGACGATGGTGCGCTCGTTCCACGAGGCGGGCATCGAGGTCATCCTCGACGTGGTCTACAACCACACCGCCGAAGGCAATCACCTCGGGCCGACGATCAACCTGCGCGGCATCGACAACGCGGCCTACTACCGCCTGATGGACGACGACCTGCGGCTCTACCGCGACTTCACCGGCACCGGCAACAGCCTCAACCCGCGGCATCCGCACACGCTGCAGTTGATCATGGACTCGCTGCGGTACTGGGTTCTCGAGATGCACGTCGACGGGTTCCGGTTCGACCTGGCCTCCACGCTGGCCCGCGAGTTCTACGAAGTCGACCGCTTGAGCGCGTTCTTCGACATCGTGCAGCAGGACCCGGTGATCAGTCAGGTCAAACTGATCGCCGAACCGTGGGACGTCGGCGAGGGTGGCTACCAGGTCGGCAACTTCCCCAGCCTGTGGACCGAATGGAACGGCAAGTACCGCGACACCGTGCGCGACTACTGGCGCGGAGAACCGGCCACCCTTGGCGAGTTCGCGTCCCGGCTGACCGGGTCGTCGGACCTCTACGAAGCCACCGGCCGCCGCCCGGGCGCCAGCATCAACTTCGTCACCTGCCACGACGGCTTCACCCTCAACGACCTGGTGTCCTACAACGAGAAACACAATATGGCCAACGGCGAGGACAACCGGGACGGCGAGAGCCACAACCGGTCGTGGAACTGCGGGGTGGAAGGCCCGACCGATGATCCGCAGATCCTGGCGCTGCGCGGCCAGCAGATGCGCAACATCCTGGTCACCCTGCTGCTCTCGCAGGGCACCCCGATGATCGCCCACGGTGACGAGATCGGCCGCACCCAGCAGGGCAACAACAACGTCTATTGCCAGGATTCGCCACTGTCCTGGATGGACTGGACCCTGCGCGCGACCAACTCCGACCTGCTCGAGTTCACCAAGAAGGTGACCGCACTTCGCAAGCAGCACCCGGTCTTTCGGCGCCGCCGGTTCTTCGACGGTGAGCCGATCCGGACCGGCGATCAGGTCCGGGACATCGCCTGGCTCACCCCGGCCGGCCAGGAGATGAGCCACGACGACTGGGACTCGGGCTTCAAGTTCGTGGGCATGTTCCTCAACGGTGAAGCCATCCCCGAACCCAACTCCCGCGGCGAACGCGTCGTCGACGATTCGTTCCTGCTGTGCTTCAACGCCCACAGTAAGCCGATCGAATTCGTCACTCCCGACGGCGACTACGCCGAACAGTGGACAGCCGTTCTCGACACCTGGGATGCCACCGGCACCAACGGCACGGTGGTGAAGACGGGCGAGGCGATCACGGTGCCGGGTCGATCGGTTCTGGTGCTTCAAAAGACCGGCTAGCGGGAACAGGCACAGCTATGGCTTCCCCGGTGCTGTCCACCTATCGCCTGCAGCTGCGCGGCCCTTCGGCAGGCGATGCGTTCACCTTCGCCGACGCCGAGAAACTCCTCGACTATCTCGACGGGCTGGGTGTCAGCCACCTCTACCTGTCCCCCATCCTGACCGCCGCGCCCGGGTCCACCCACGGCTACGACGTCACCGATCCCAGCACCGTGTCCGACGAACTGGGCGGCCCCGACGGTCTGGCCCGGCTGGCCGAGGCCGCCAAGGCGCGCGGCCTGGGGCTGGTCGTCGACATCGTGCCCAACCATGTCGGAGTGGACCGGCCCGATCGCAACCCGTGGTGGTGGGACGTGCTGCGCAACGGTCGCGAGTCGGCCTACGCGACATTCTTCGACATCGACTGGACGGCCGATCCCGATGGCCGAATCCTGTTGCCGGTCTTGGGTTCTGACAGTGATGTCGCCGACCTGACGGTGGACGGTGACACATTGCGGCTCGGCGGCCTCGCCTTCCCGATCGCGCCGGGCACCGGCGACGGCAGCGGGCCGCAGGTGCACGAGCGCCAGCACTACAAGCTGATCGGGTGGCGCAATGGCGTGTGCGGGTATCGCCGGTTCTTCTCGATCACCTCGCTGGCCGGTCTGCGCCAGGACGACCCGACGGTGTTCGAGACATCACACACCGAGGTGGCCCGCTGGTTCCGCGAGGGCTTGGTCGATGGGGTGCGTATCGACCACCCCGACGGCTTGACCGATCCGACCGGATACCTGAGGTGGCTGCGCGATCTGATCGGGCCGCAGGCCTGGATCGTGATCGAGAAGATCCTCGGTGTCGGTGAGCCGCTGGACCCGTCGCTGCCCGTCGACGGCACCACCGGCTACGACGTGCTGCGCGAGGTGGGCGGTGTCTTCGTCGATCCCACCGGCGCAACGGCGTTGACCGAATTGGTCGACGGTAATGGCTTCGACTACGCCTACGCGCCGGAGATGTTGCGTCAGTTGAAGATCAGCGCGGCCACCACCACACTCGCCAGCGAGCTGGCCCGGCTGCGTCGCTCGATCGTCACCGCCGTGGGTGCCGACCACCCGCAGCTGCCCGACGCGGTGGTCGCGATGCTGACGAATGTCGGTGTGTACCGGTCGGATTACCTGAGTCTGTCCTCGCTGTTGTCGGTCGCGATCGCGCAGACGGTCAGCGAGCAGCCTGCGCTGGCCGCACCGCTGGACCTGGTTTCGCTAGCACTGTGTTCGGCGGAGCCCGCTGCGCGGCTGCAGCAGCTGTGCGGGGCGATGACGGCGAAGGCGGTGGAGGACTGCTACTTCTACCGCGACCCACGCCTGGTGTCGCTCAACGAGGTCGGCGGTGAGCCGGCGCGCTTCGGCGTCAGCGCCGCCGAGTTTCATCGAAGCGCGGCGGTGCGGGGGCGGTTGTGGCCGCACGCGATGACCACCCTGTCGACTCATGACACCAAGCGCGGTGAGGACGTGCGCGCCCGGATCGGCGTGCTGTCCCAGGTGCCCTCACTGTGGGCCGAGTTCGTGGCCAGCTGGCAGACCACCACGCCGGCGCCCGATTCCGCGACCGCACTGTTCTTGCTGCAGAACATCTTCGGGGTCTGGCCGGCCGACGGTCAGGTCACCGACGAGTTGCGCACCCGGTTGCACGCCTATGCGGAGAAGGCGATCCGCGAAGCCGCGTGGCGCACCTCGTGGAACGACCCGGACGCCGAGTTCGAGGACGCCGTCCACGCGTGGCTGAACGCCATCGTGGATGGGCCGGTGGCCGCCGAGCTGACCGGCCTGGTTGTCCAACTGGAACCGCACGCGCACAGCGACTCGCTGGGGCAGAAGCTGCTCGCCCTCACCGTCCCCGGCATCCCGGACGTCTACCAGGGCACCGAACTGTGGGAGGACAGCCTCGTCGATCCGGACAACCGCAGACCCGTCGACTACTCCGTGCGCGGCAGCGAGCTGGAACGCTTGTCGCATCCCAAGATTCGGGTGGTGCGGGCCGCGCTGCACGCCCGGCGGGACCGCCCCGACGCGTTCTTGTCGGGTGAGTATCGGCCGGTGTTGGCGGTCGGTGCCGCGGCACCGCACGTTGTGGCGTTCCACCGGGGTTCCGACGTGCTGATCGCGGTCACCCGCTGGACGGTCCGGCTGCACCACGACGGCTGGGGTGACACGATTCTGCCGTTGCCCGAGCGGGTGTGGACCGATCGGCTGACCGGTTCGCGTTTCAGCGGCCCGACGCCGGCCGGTGAGGTGTTCGGCGAGCTGCCTGTGGTGTTGTTGGAGTCCTCAGATGCCTGAATTCGTGGTGTGGGCGCCGCTGCCCAAACTCGTGCGCCTCGATGTCGGCGGGCAGCTGCACGAGATGTCTGCCGGTGACGACGGCTGGTGGCGCGCCGACGTCGACTGCCCGCCGGATGCCCGGTACGGCTTCGTCCTGGACGATGATCCGGCCGTCCTGCCGGATCCGCGGTCGGCTCGTCAGCCCGACGGCGTGCACGAGCGCTCGCAACTCTGGGACGCCTCTGCCGTGCGGTGGACCGATCAGCAGTGGGCCGGGCGCTCGATAGAGGGCGCGGTGATCTACGAGCTGCACACCGGCACGTTCACCGCCGACGGCACCTTCGAGGCCGCCATCGAAAAGTTGGACTACCTGGTGGACCTGGGTGTTGACTTCGTCCAGCTGATGCCCGTCAACGCCTTCAACGGCAGCCACGGCTGGGGCTATGACGGGGTGCTGTGGTACGCCGTGCACGAACCCTATGGCGGCCCTGACGGTTTGGTGCGCCTGGTCGAAGCCTGTCATGCCCGCGGGCTCGGGGTGTTGATCGATGCGGTGTTCAACCATTTCGGGCCGTCGGGCAATTACCTGCCCCGGTTCGGGCCGTACCTGTCCGCCGTGAGCAATCCGTGGGGCGAGGGCGTCAACCTGGCCGGGCCGGACGCCGACGAGGTGCGCCGCTACGTCATCGACTGCGCGCTGCGCTGGATGCGCGACTTCCACGCCGACGGCCTGCGACTCGATGCCGTGCACGCGCTCGTCGACAACACCGCAATCCACATCCTCGAGGAGCTGTCGGCCGAAACCGATGCGCTGTCAGCAGTTCTGGGCCGGCCACTGTCGCTGATCGCCGAGAGTGACCTCAACGATCCGCGGCTCATCACGCCGCGGGATCGCGGGGGCTACGGCCTGACCGCCCAGTGGGACGACGATATCCATCACGCCATCCACACCGCGGTGTCCGGCGAACGGCAGGGCTACTACGCCGATTTCGGCTCGATGGCCACGCTGGCGACCACACTGCAGAACGGGTACTTCCACGCCGGCACCTACTCGTCGTTCCGCCACCGCAGGCACGGCAGGCCGCTGGACAAGGCGCTCATTCCGGCCACCCGGCTGATGGCCTACACCACCACCCACGATCAGGTCGGCAATCGTGCACTCGGCGACCGGCCGTCACAGAATCTGGACTTCGGCCAGCTCGCCGTCAAGGCGGCACTTGCTCTTGGATCGCCCTATACCGCAATGCTTTTCATGGGCGAGGAATGGGGGTCGTGCCGGCCGTTCCAGTTCTTCAGCTCCCATCCCGAGCCAGAACTGGCCACAGCGACCGCGGAGGGCCGCAAGGCGGAGTTCGCCGACCACGGCTGGGACGCCGACGATGTGCCCGATCCGCAGGACCCGCAGACGTTCCTGCGCTCCAAGCTGGACTGGGACGAGCTCGGCGAGGGTGAGCACGCGCGGCTGCTGGCGTTCTACCGCGGACTGATCGCGTTGCGCGCCGACGAACCCGACATGGCCGACCCGTGGCTGACCGACCTGGTCATCGACTACGACGAGGACGAGCGCTGGATCGTGATGCGCCGCGGCGCCATTGCGATCGCCTGCAATCTCGGTGAGCAACCGGTGACCGTGCCGGCCGCCGGTGACGTGCTGCTGGCCTGGGGTGAACCCGAGGCCGGCGCGCACGGCACGCGGCTGCCCGCACACTCGGTGGTGGTTACCCGCGCGGGCTAGGTGAGATACCGATACGCCGGCGAGCCGGGCTCCAGCGCCTCGACGTGGATACCGGAGGCGGCCATCCGGGCTCGCAGCCCGTCCAGCCCGGTCGCGGATCCGAGCTCGACACCGACCAGCGCCTCACCGGTCTCGCGGTTGTTGCGCTTGACGTACTCGAACAGCGTGATGTCGTCGTTCGGGCCGAGCACCTCGTCGAGGAACCGGCGTAGCGCGCCGGGCTCCTGCGGGAAGTCGACCAGGAAGTAGTGCTTGAGCCCGAGGTGGACCAGTGACCGCTCGAGCACCTCGCCGTAGCGCGACACGTCGTTGTTGCCACCGGAGATCAGGCACACCACCGTCGACCCCGGCTCGACATCGGCCTCCAGCAGTCCCGCCACCGACAGCGCCCCCGCGGGCTCGGCGATGATGCCCTCGTTCTGATACAGATCGAGCATCGCCGTGCAGACCGCACCCTCGTCGACCGTGGTGACCGAGACCATGTCCCCGGCCGCGGCCAGCGCCTGATACGTCAGCGCACCGACCTGTTTGACCGCTGCCCCGTCGACGAACTGGTCGACGTGCTCCAGGGTGACCGGACCGCCGGCGGCCAGCGCCGCGATCATCGACGCCGCACCGGCGGGCTCGACGCCGAGCACCGCGGTGTTCGCCGTCCGCTCGGCCAGGTAGGTGGTGATCCCGGCGATGCACCCGCCGCCGCCCACCGGCACGACAACCAGGTCCGGCTCGCCGTCGAGCTGGTCGAGGATCTCCACCGCGATGGTGCCCTGACCGGCCATCGTGCGCGGATCGTCGAACGGCGGGACGAGCGTGGCGCCCGTGCGCGCGACATCCTCCAGCGCGGCGTCGGCGGCCAGGTCGTAGGTGCTGCCGCCGACAATCAGCTCGATGAACTCCCCGCCGTGATAGCGGATGCGGTCACGCTTCTGCTTGGGGGTCTTGGCCGGCACGTAGACCCGGCCGTGCACGCCCATCGACCGGCAGGCCAGGGCAAACCCCTGGGCATGGTTGCCCGCCGAGGAGCAGACCACCCCGGCGGCCAGCTCCTGCTCGGAAAGCTGTCGCAGCAGGTTGTAGGCGCCGCGCACCTTGTAGGACCGCACACTCTGCAGGTCCTCACGCTTGAGGTACACCTGCGCGCCGGTGGCCTGCGAGAGCCGGTCGCTGTGCTGCAGCGGGCTCCGGCTGACCACGCCGGAAATTCGCTGAGCAGCCTCATCGATGTCAGCCGCTGAAATCGGTGTAGCAAGCGGCGCCCTTCGAGAATGCTGGCTCAGTTCGGCGGACACCGCTCAATGGTGCCACCTTGCACGGGGAATCAGGGAATCGGCCGTGAAGCGATGGGCCAGCAGCGCCACCAGATCGGGGTGCGCGCCGAGCGGCTCGGTCACGGCGTGCGCGCCGCACCGGCCGAGTTTGGTGTGGAACACCCCGGGTGCGAGCAGGTAGGAGGCGATGAACACCCGCCGCCCCGACGTTCTAAGCCGGCCGACGATATCGCCGACGGCCGGCGCACCGGTCGCGACGAAGCCCAGGTGCACCTCGCCGACCAGTTCGGCCAGGAGTTCGGCCGCCTGGACCAGTTCGCGCCGGGCCGCCGGATCCGACGAGCCGGCCGCGGCCATCACCACCGGGTCGCCGGGTGACCAGCCGGCCTCGAGCAGGCGCCCGAGCATGATCTGGGCAAGCACCGGGTCGGGCCCCAGCGCCGGGGTGACGGTGACATCCGGGTGACCGCTCTCGGCCACCCGGGCGGGCAGGTCGGCGTTGACGTGATAGCCCGACGCCAGGAAGGCGGGTACCACGATTGCCGGTGTCGCTGAATCAGCAAGCACCTCGCGGGGATTGGGCCCGAGCACGTCGACGAAAGCGGTGCGCACCGGGCCGACATGCTCGGCGACGGCCGCCGCGATCTCGGTGATGGTGTTCAGCCCCAAGGGATTTCGGGTGCCGTGGGCAACCAGGACCAGTTGTCGTGTCATGTCGAGGCGGGGTCCAGTGCCAGTCGGTATCCCCGCTTCACGACAGTCTGGACGACACGAGGGGCGGCCAGCGCCGAGCGCAGCCGGGCCATCGCGGTCTCGACCGCGTGGGTGTCGTCGCCGCCGCCGGGCAGTTGGGCCAGCAGTTCCTCCCGTGACACCACCAGTCCTGGCGCCACCAACAGCCTGCGCAGCAGCGCCATCGCGGCCGGCGGCAGCACCTTGAGCTCGCCGTCCACCTCGACACTGGTACTGCGGACGCTGATCTCGTGCCCACCCGCACTGTACTTCTTCGCCAGGCAGGGCAATTCGTCAGTGATCAACCGGGCCAACGCACCCAGCCGGTAACGCTGCGGATAGCGGGCGTCGATGCCGAGCCGGGTCAGCGGGGTGGCGGTGACCGGGCCGACACAGAACACGGCGACGTCGTTGCGCAGCGCATTGATCAGACATTGCAGCGCGCCAAGGGCCTTCGCCCGTTCCAGTGTGGCTGCAACAGCGGGTGCGCTGGTGAAGCTCACCGCATCCACGTCGGCACCGACGATCGCCGCGATCAGCGCATCGACGCGGCGGGAATCCTCCGGCGCCTCCCAGCGGTAGACCGGGACCTTGACCACGTGGGCGCCGGCCCGCGTCAGCGCATCACAGATGTCGGTGTCGGGCTCCCACTCACTGGCGGCACCGTGCAGCTGCACGGCGATGCGCAGACCGTCCACGCCCTCGGACAGCAGGCGCTCCAGCACTTCCACCGAAGATTCCGACTCCGGGCTCCACTCCTCGCACAGCCCGGCCTGGCGCACCGCACCGCGAGCCTTGGGCCCACGAGCCAGAATTCGCACGGATTCCAGCGCCGTGGTCAGCTCGTCGGGGACGTCCCAGCCGTGGGCGGCCTCGATCCAGCCGCGAAACCCGATTCCGGTGGTCACCACGACCAGGTCCGGTGGCTGCTCGATGAGATGTGTGGTCACCCGGCGCAGCTCGACATCGTCGACGAGGGGCACAATCCGGATCGCCGGGGCGTGCACGACGGAGGCGCCACGACGCTCGAGGAGCGTGATGAGTTCCTCTGCTCGGCGCGCTGCGGTTACCCCGACGGTGAAGCCGGCTAACGGGTCAGCTGCTTCTGATCTCGACGAATCCATCAACCACCCTGACGTCGTAAACCGGCAGCGCGTGTGACTCGTCGTCGAGGCACCGACCATCGACAAGAGAGAACACCTGCTTGAGCAACGGTGACGCCACAGTGGGCTCGCCGCGCCGGTCCCCGACGATGCCGCGCGACATCACCGCGGCTCGACCGAAGGGGTCGATGTTGCCGACAGCGTGCAGCGTTCCGTCGGCCAGCAGGAAGAGCGCGGCCTGTGCGCCGTCGGGCAGCAGCACCGCCACGCCACGCCCGGGCAGCAGCACATTGCGCGAGCACGCGGGCGTCCAGCCATCCAGGTCGAGCCCGGTGCGGGTGTCCGCAAGAAGTGTCATGGTTTCAAGCCTCCAAGACCTTGATAGAGGGGTCGTGTTTCACAACTGTTACGGGCGGCTTTCCGCCGCGTTGACGACGCTCGGGATGCCGAGCAGCAGCGGCACCTTGCGCGGCCCGGTCTCGTCGAACACCACCGTCGGATCGGGCTCGCCGGGCGCGTTGACGAACGACACGAAGCGCGAGAGTTTCTGCTGATCGTTCAGTACGCCTGCCCACTCGTCGGAGTACCCCTCGACATGGCGCGCCATCGCTGCGTCCAGGTCGTCGGCGATGCCCAACGAGTCCTCACACACCACAGCCCTGATGTGATCAAGCCCACCCTCGATGGTCTCCTGCCACACCGCGGTGCGCTGCAGTCGGTCCGCGGTGCGGATGTAGAACATCAGGTAGCGGTCGATGTAGCGGACCAGGGTTTCGGAGTCCAGATCACCGGCCAGCAGTTGCGCGTGCTTGGGGGTGGCACCGCCGTTCCCGCCGACGTAGAGATTCCAGCCCTTCTCGGTGGCGATCACGCCGACGTCCTTGCCGCGCGCTTCCGCGCATTCTCGCTGGCAGCCCGAAACGCCCATTTTGATCTTGTGCGGCGAACGGAGCCCGCGATAACGCAGTTCGAGGTCCACGGCCATCGCCACCGAGTCCTGCACCCCGTAGCGGCACCACGTTGAGCCGACACAGCTCTTGACCGTCCGCAGCGACTTGCCGTATGCGTGGCCCGATTCCATGCCCGCGTCCACCAGTCGCTTCCAGATCAGCGGCAGCTGTTCGACGCGGGCACCGAACAGGTCGATGCGCTGGCCGCCGGTGATCTTGGTGTAGAGGTTGAAGTCTCGGGCCACCTCGGCGATAACCATCAGCTTCTCGGGTGTGACTTCGCCGCCGGGCAGCCTGGGCACCACCGAATACGTGCCGTTGCGCTGGATGTTGGCCAGGAAGTGGTCGTTGGTGTCCTGCAGTCCGGCTGTCTCGTCGTCGAGGATGTGGTCGGAGCTGGTGGATGCCAGGATCGAAGCCACCACGGGCTTGCAGATGTCGCAACCGGCTCCGGTGCCGTACTCGCCGATCAGGGCCGAGAAGGTGCGGATACCGGTGCTCGCGACGATCTGGAACAACTCGGCGCGAGTCTGCTCGAAGTGCTCGCACAGGGCCTTGGACATCGCCACGCCCTGCGCTTCGAGCAGCCGCTTGAGCATCGGGATGCAACTGCCGCAGGAGGTTCCGGCCGCAGTGGCACACTTGATGGCCGGAACATCGTGGGCGCCTTGTGAAATGGCACCGCAGATGCTCTGCTTCGTCACCGCGTTGCAGGAGCAGATCTGCGCGTCGTCGGGCAGCGCTCCTACCCCCACCTCTGCACCCGCCGGCGAGATCAGGGTCGCCGGATCGGCGGGCAGCGGCCGGCCGACCATGGGGCGCAAGGTGGCGTACGCGGAGGCGTCGCCGACCAGGATTCCGCCCAGCAGCGTCGAAACATCATCGGAGACCACGAGTTTGGCGTAGGTCGCGTTGACGGCGTCGTTGAGCACGACTTCCAACGCGCCGGGCGTGCTGGCATGGGCGTCGCCGAAGCTGGCGACGTCGACACCGAGCAGCTTGAGTTTGGTGGACAGGTCGGCACCCGGGAATTCGGCGGTGCCACCGAGTAGCCGGTCGGCCACCACCTCGGCCATCGTGTAGCCGGGCGCGACCAGGCCGTAGCAGCGGCCTTCGACCGCGGCGACCTCACCGATGGCGAACACCCGCGGATCGGAGGTGGCACAGCTGATATCGGTCAGCACACCGCCGCGCTCGGCGATAGGCAGACCGCAGTCGCGGGCCAGATCGTCGCGGGGGCGCACACCCGCGGAAAACACCAGCAGTGCACCGTCGACCGCTTCGTCGTTGGACAGCGATACCGTGATGCCATCGCCGGTGTCGACGATCTCGGTGGAGGCCACGTCGGTGTGGACGGTGATACCGAGTTCGGTGATGAGCCGGTTCAACAACGCGCCACCGCCGTCGTCGACCTGAAGCGGCATCAATCGCGGGGAGCGTTCCAGCACATGCGGTGTCAGGCCCAGCAGGCGCAGCGCGTTGGCCGCCTCCAGGCCCAGCAATCCGCCGCCGACCACGATGCCGACCGCGCCAGGGCCGGCCGCCGACGCCGTCGCCCGGATGGCGTCGAGATCCTCCAACGTGCGGTAGACGAAGCAGCGCTCGAGATCGCTGCCCGGGATCGGCGGCACGAACGGGTACGAGCCGGTCGCCAGCACAAGGGCGTCGTAATCGATCCGCTCCCCCGCTGAGGTGATGACGTGACGCCCCTCCCGGTCGATCGCCGCGGCCGGCTCCCCGACCCGCAGGTCCACCAGATCATCTCCGGCATAATCGTTTCCGGCCAGCGCCAGGGTCGAGCGGTCCCAACCGTCGATGTAGGAGGACAACCCCACCCGGTCGTAGGCCGGGGTGGGTTCCTCGCACAGCACGACTACCCGCCACGTTCCGTCGCGGTCCCGGTCTCGCAGCGCCTCGACGAACCGGTGCCCGACCATCCCGTGACCGACGACGACGACGGTCCGCGCCGCGGCGGTCATGCTGTGGCTGCGGCGTTGTCGACCGCGGGGTTGTCGGTGCGCAGGACTCCCACCTTCTTGGGGGTCCGGACGTAGGCCACCCAGGTGATGATCGCGCATAACACGTAGAAGCCGAGGAATACCCAGAAGGCCATCGTCGCGGATTTCGCCGGCGACAGGTAGGACGCCCGCAGGGCGACGTTGACGCCGACCCCGCCGAGGGCGCCGATGGCCCCGGCGATGCCGATCAGCGCGCCGGACATCCGCAGCGACCAGGCGCTGCGCTCCTGGGCACTGAGGTGCTCCAAACTCTTGGACTTGGCCTCGAAGATCGACGGGATCATCTTGTAGGTGGAGCCATTTCCCATGCCGGACAACACGAACAGGGCGATGAATCCGGCGATGAACGCCGCCATCGTGGCACCCGACGCGGGTCCGGCTGCGGCGTCGTCGATCTCACCGGCCGCGACCAGCCACGCCGCGGCGGCGATCATCGCTCCGAAGGTGTACAGGGTGACCTTGCCGCCACCGAAGCGATCGGACAGCCAACCGCCGAACGGCCGGGACAGCGAGCCGAGCACCGGCCCGAGGAACGCGATCTGGGCGGCGTGCAGCGATGCCTGGGCGGTCATCGCCGGGGTGACGGGTCCGCCGTGCGACAGTCCGGCCAGGAAGTTGATCTGCAGCACCTGGCCGAAGGCGAAGCCGAACCCGATGAACGAGCCGAAGGTGCCGATGTAGAGCAGTGAGATCAGCCACGAATCACGGTGTGCAAGAACCTCGATCAGCGATCGAGCGTCGCTGCGCTGGTTGGTGAGGTTGTTCATGGAGACCGCGGCACCCAGTGCGGCAAGGGCGATCAACACCAGGTAGACGGCGCAGACCAGATGCGGCGACCGATTACCGACGGTCGCAATGACCAGCAACCCGACGAGCTGGATAACCGCGACACCGATATTGCCGCCGCCGGCATTGAGCCCCAGCGCCCAGCCCTTGTATCGCTGCGGATAGAAGGCGTTGATGTTGGTCATCGATGAGGCGAAGTTACCGCCGCCCAGTCCGGCGAAGGCGGCCACCACAAGGAACGTCGTGTACGACGCGCCCGGGTGTGCCATGAAGTACAGCGTCAGGGCGGTGGGGACCAGCAAGACCAGGGCCGAGAAGATCGTCCAGTTGCGGCCACCGAAGTGGGCGGTGGCGAAGGTGTAGGGGATGCGCAGCACGGCGCCGACGAGGGTCGGGACGGCGACGAGGAAGAACTTTCCCGCGGCGTCGATGTGATAGACGTTCTGCGGCATGAACAACACCATCACCGACCAGATGGACCACACCGAGAATCCGACGTGCTCGGCGAAGATCGACCAGATCAGGTTGCGGCGTGCGATTTTCGAGCCGCCGTTGTTCCAGGCCTCGACGTCCTCGGCATCCCAGTCGTCGATGTCGTAGCCACGGCGGGTGGTTGAAGTCTGCATGTGCTCACGGTAGGAATCCTTTATTTCGCCTTCGCTGCCCGCCGTGATCGATGTGTCACAACCTTCTCACTTTGGCTGTTGCGCTCCGGTGAGGTTCAGTACACGTCGCGCAGGTAGCGCTTCTCGGAGATCAGTTCGCGCTTGAAATCGCGGGCGGCTTCGGCACTCATGTGACCGTGGGTGCCGATGATGGTCTCCAGCGCGGAGTCGACGTCGCGGGCCATCTTGGCGGCATCACCGCAGACGTAGAGGTGCGCACCGTCCTGCAACCACGCCCACAGCTGCGCACCCTTTTCGATCATCTTGTCCTGCACATAGATTCGCCTGCGCTGGTCGCGCGAGAAAGCGAGATCCAGTCGGTTCAGGAAGCCGTCAGTGACCATATCGGTCAGATCGTCTCGGTAGTAGAAATTTTCGGCCCGGTGCCGATCGCCGAAGAACAGCCAGTTGCGCCCGGTGTGGCCCAGCGCGCGGCGCTCCTGCAGGAAACCACGGAACGGCGCGATCCCGGTGCCCGCACCGATCATCACTATCGGCGTGGTCGTATCTTCGGGCGGGCAGAAATGCGGTGATTTCTGCAGGAACACCGGAACGTCGCGGGCGCGGTCGGCCAGGAACGTCGAGCACACTCCCCCACGCGCGGCGCCGTCCGACGCCTGGTAGCGGACGATCGACACGGTCAACTGCACTTCATGGGGGCTGACCAACGGGCTGGACGAAATCGAATACAGGCGCGGTGTCAGGCGAACGAGCACTTCTTGCCACTGCTCGGCCGTGGCGCGGACCCCGAAGGTGCGAACGATGTCGATCCCGTTGCGCCCCAACCGCCAGGAATCCAGTTGCGCGCGAGCGGCCCGCAGGTCTCTGGCCGCCCCCTTGTCGGACATCATGTCAGCGAGGAAGGCCATCAGGTTCGGGGTGATACAGCAGATGTCGTAATGTTCGGTAAGCGCTTGGCGCAGTGTGCATTCCGTCCCGTCGACCTCGACAACGTCGTCCCCACACAGACCGGTCGCAGCTAACCAGGCGGCGACGTCGCCGTCGCTGTTGGTGGGCAGCACCCCCAGCGAGTCGCCGACGGCATAGCTGACGCCATGCTCGGAGATGTCGAATCCCAGTTGACGCACCTCTTTGGCGGCCGACGGTGGGGTCAGTCTGGTGTTCCGCGCCAACCGCGCGGGCACGGGCCTGGCACGGGTAAACGGCTCTGAGGGACGAGAGATGGTGGGTGCGTGGGCCACCGCCGGTGCCGATTCGCCCGCACTGACAAGGACGATCACGCGCTGGGCCCACGTCGTCAGCGAATCCTCGTCGTGGACCTCGCATTCTCTGCGGTCGAGCAGGCGGGCACCGCCGAGTTCGGCCAGCCTGGTGTCGAGTGATCGGGCGTGGCCGCAGAACTGGCCATAGGACCGGTCGCCGATTCCCAACACCGCGAACCGAAGCCCGTGCAGGTCAGGGGCATCTGGGGCCTGTAGCCGGTCCCAGAAGTCCGCGCCGTTGTCCGGTGGATCACCGTCACCGAAAGTACTGGTCACCACCAGCACGTCGCGGGCCGCGAGATCAGTCACCGCGCAGTCGTTCATGTTGACCAGCCTGGCCGGAAGACCGGCCGCACCGAGCTGATCGACGAGCCGGCCGGCGAGTTCCTCAGCGTTGCCGGTCTGCGACGCCCACAACACCCACGGCCCTGCAGCCGGCTCGGCAACGGCGCGTGTGTCGGTAGCGCGGGAATAGGTTCCAGCCAGCAGGCCGTCGATCCACAAGCGCACCGGCTTGCTGACCGGTGCGCTCGCCGGCAACACAGGGACGCCGATGACGTCTCCCGTGAGCGCGGCGAAAAATCCTGACAGGTAGTGCTTTTCGTCGTCGGTGGCGGTCGGCGGGAGCTGGGTGTCGACCGTCTTGGCCGAGCGCAGACTCACGGCGCACACCTTGAGTTCTGGTTGCAGCGAGTCGCTGTCGACGGCATCACTGGTCAAGGCGTTGATCGCGAGGTACTCGCCGTGCTCGTCGTTCCAGTGAAAGGGCGCGAAGCAATTGCCCGGCCGGATCCGGTCGGTGACCACGGCGGGCAGCACGGCCCGGCCCCGGCGCGATTGCAGCTCGACGGCCTGACCGTCGACGATGCCAAGCGTCCCAGCGTCGTCGGGGTTGATCTCGACGAAGGGCTTTCCGTTGAGCTTGTTGAGCTTGGCGACCCGGCCGGTCTTGGTCATGGTGTGCCACTGGTGGGGCAGCCGGCCGGTGTTCAAGACAAAAGGGTAGTCACCATCGGGCAATTCGCGGGCATCCAGGTGTGGCCGCGCGTGGAAGGTACCCCGGCCGGACGGGGTGGCAAACCTGAGCCGACCGTCGTTGAGGTACCGAATCGGGTGACGGTCCTGCTCGTCGTCGGGTGGGCAGGGCCACTGTACGGGCGTTTCCCGCAGTCGTTGATAGGTGATGCCGCGCAGGTCGTAGCCGGTCTTGGGGTTGGCGAACCGGCGGATCTCGTCGAAGATCTGTTCACTGGACTCATAGCCGAAGTGGGCACCGAATCCCATGGCCTCGGCCACCTGGCAGATCAGCTTCCAGTCCGGGCGGGATTGACCTGCCGGGGAAACACATTGGCTCACCAGAGTGAGCGTGCGTTCGGAATTCACCATCACCGCATCGGATTCAGCCCACAGCGCCGCGGGCAGCACGACATCGGCGTACCGGTTGGTGGCCGTGTCGCGGTAGGCGTCCTGGGTGATGACCAGCTCCGCGGTCTCCAGGCCGGTGATGACGGTGGTGCGATTGGGCACGGTGGCCACCGGGTTGGTGCAGATGATCCAGCAGGCCTTGATGTCCCCTTCTGCCAACTGCTCGAACATGTCGATGGTGCCCCGGTTGGTATCGGCCCGGATCGTTCCCGGCGGCAGTTCCCACACCGCTTCGACGAAAGCCCGGTCATCCGCGGACGCCACCGAGCGCTGCCCGGGCAAACCAGGCCCCATATAACCCATTTCGCGACCGCCCATCGCGTTGGGCTGGCCGGTCAGCGACATCGGGCCACTGCCGGACCGGCAGATCGCGCCGGTGGCCAGATGCAGGTTGCAGATGGCGTTGGTGTTCCAGGTGCCGTGAGTGCTCTGGTTGAGGCCCATCGTCCATAGCGACATCCATTCACCGGCCTCGCCGATCATCGTTGCCGCGGTGCGGATGTCGGCTTCGGCCAGGCCGGTGATTTCGGCCACCTTCGCCGGCGGGTAGCCGGCGAGGAATTCCGGCATCGCGTCCCAGCCCTCGGTGTACTCGGCGATGAAGTCGGTGTCGACGGCGCCGGCGGCCACCAGCAGATGCAGCAAGCCGTTCAGCAGCGCCAAGTCGGTGCCGGGCCGGATCTGCAGGAACAGGTCGGCCTTGTCGGCGGTGGCGGTACGCCGCGGGTCGACGACGATCAGCTTGGCCCCGGCCCGCAGCCGGTCGGCCATTCGCAGGAACAGGATCGGGTGGCAGTCGGCCATGTTCGCGCCGATGACGAAAAACAGGTCCGCACAGTCGAAGTCGTCGTACGAGCCGGGCGGCCCGTCGGAGCCGAGGGACTGCTTGTATCCGGTCGCCGCGCTGGCCATGCACAGCCGCGAGTTTGATTCGATGTTGACCGTGCGGATGAACCCTTTGGCCAGTTTGGTGGCCAGGTATTGGGCTTCCATGGACATCTGGCCGGAGACGTATAGTGCGATCGAGTCCGGGCCGTGCCGGTCCAGCATCTCGCGCAGCCGGGTCCCCACCGTCGTGACGGCTTCGTCGACGGGGGCGGAGACGAATTCCTCACCGCGAGCCGGACGGATCAGCGCTTCGATCGCGCGGCCCTCGCTGCTGCCCATGAGTTCGGTATGGGTGGCACCTTTCGTGCACAACCGGCCGAGGTTGGTGGGGTGAAGCCGGTCACCGACGACGTTGGCGATGACCGGGCCATGAGGGCCGGGCTTGGTGCGCACGTCGATGCCACATCCGACCCCGCAATACGAGCACGCGGTACGGATGTGGTCGGCGCAGTCATTCCCGACAGCCACGGCTTTACCGTGCCCGGCGGACATTACGGGCAAGTTTCGAGACGCGTTATCGCAAAGATAAACCGCGCTCACATCGGCCGGGCCGCGCATGTGAGAACTCGGCAGGCGATGTAAGACTTGTCAACATGGCGAGCGCCTCCTATCACCACGGCAACCTGCGTCAGGCACTGCTCGACCACGGGGTCGCGCTGGCCCGCGCGGGTGGTCCCGACGCCGTGGTGTTGCGTGACGTCCAGCGCCTGGCGGGGGTGAGCAACTCCGCGGCCTACCGCCACTACGCCGACCGGCAAGCGCTGCTGGGCGCGGTGAAAGCCCACGTCACGGCCCAGATGGGTGCGGCGATGGCGGCGGCGCTGGACGCTGTCGGCGCCGGCGAGTCCCGCGAGGATCGCGCGCTGGCGCGGTTTCGCGCCTGCGGCCAGTCCTACATTGACTTCGCGGTGTCCGAGCCGGGACTGTTTCGCACCGCGTCCGCGCCGGACGGTACCGAATCCACCGATGAGGCGGTGCCCGCCGACCGCCACCCGTTCCTGATCCTGCGCTGCTGCCTCGACGAGCTGGTCAGCGTCGGCATGCTCGACAACACCCGCAGGGACGGTTTCGACGAGGCGGCCTGGGCCGCTGTCCACGGTGCGGCGACGCTGTTCATCGACGGTCCACTGCGCACAGTGGGCCCCGATCGCCGGCAGCTGATCACCGACCGGCTGCTCGACGTCATCGGTGCGGGCCTGCGCTAGCCGTATGTTGACAGCGCTAACCTCCGCTGGCATGCTCGCGGATGTTAGCGCCGTCAACATAGAGGTTCGCCCATGACCGTCGACACCGCGTCGCTGCGCAGCACTCCGCAGCGCGTCCGGCCCGCTGCCATCCTCGCGGTCGTCCTGGTAGCCACTCTGGCCATCACCGTCGAGGCGACCATCGTCAACGTCGCTCTGCCAACACTGAACTCAGCACTGGGCGCCTCCACGAAAGAACTGCAGTGGATCGTCGACGCATACAACCTGGCATTGGCCGCCCTCGTGCTGGCCGGCGGCACGATCGGCGACCGGTTCGGCCGTCGCGGAACCCTGATCACGGGGCTGGTCCTGTTCGCGCTCAGCAGCGTCGGCGCCGCGCTGTGCACCTCGACAGGCGCCTTGATCACCATGCGGCTGGCGATGGGTATGGCCGCGGCGCTGATCTTTCCCACGACGCTGGCGATCATCACCGACACGTTCCGCGATCCGCGGCAGCGGGCGGCCGCCATCGGAGTGTGGGGCGGTGTCACCGGCCTGGGCGTAGCTCTCGGTCCCATCCTCGGCGGCGCGCTGCTGGAGGCGTTCTGGTGGGGCAGCCTGTTTCTCGCGCTCGCGCCTATCGCCCTCGTCGCAGCACTGGCCGCTCCGCTCGTCATTCCGGCGTCGTCCGCTGCCCGGCAAACCCGGCTGGACAGCGGCGGAATTGCGTTGTCGGTGATCACGCTGGGGGCATTGGTTTACACGATCATCGAAGCCCCCGACCGCGGCTGGGCCGGCGCGCCGACGCTGGTCGGATTCGTCGTCGCGCTGATCGCCGCCGTGGCCTTCGCGTGGTGGGAATGGCGCCGAGAAGATCCGCTGATCGACATCAGCTTGTTCGCCAACCTGCGGTTCAGCGCCGCCAGCGGTGCGGTGACCGTCGCCTTCTTCGCCCTCTTCGGCTTCGTCTTCCTGATCACCCAGTTCATGCAATTACTCAAGGGATTCAGCCCGCTGGAGACCGGGGTCCGCATGCTGCCCGTCGCGCTGTCCATCGCCGTCGGCTCGATACTCGGCACCCGGCTTTCGGTCACCCGGATCGGCACCAAAGCGGTTGTCTTCGTTGGCCTTCTGCTGCTCGCCACATCGTTCGGGTGGATCGCCGCAAGCGACCTCGGGGTCACCTACGCGACGATGGCCGCGCAGATGGTGCTGCTCGGCGGCGGGCTCGGGCTCACCACGGCGCCGGCCACCGACTCGATCATGGGCGTCGTGCGTCCCGAACAGGCCGGCGCCGGGTCGGCCGTCAACGATGCCACCCGCCAGATCGGCGGCACCCTGGGTGTCGCGGTGATCGGCAGCATCTTCTCCACCCTCTACATCCGGCGCCTGGCCGACAGCCAGGCGCTGGGCGCCATGCCGGCCGGCGCGCAGTCCGCCGCCGCCGACGGCCTGGCCCAGGGGCTGGCCGTGGCGGCTCAGGCGCCGCCGCCGATCGCGGGTGCGGTGCGCAGTGCCGTCGACAACGCGTTCCTGGCCGGCATGCAGGCAGGCTGCCTGACGGCGGCCGCGGTCTGCGTCGCGGGTGCGGTATTTGTGCTGGCAGTACTGCCCGCCCAGCCGAAAACATCAGGGCCCGAAGCCTCAGTTTCGGGCACCCGAAAAAATGCTATCGTCGACCCATGACGAGCATGCATCAGGTGCAGATCGCGGGCGTGCCGTGGCCGCTGTACAAGCTCGTCGCGCTGGTCCTTGGCCTGATCGTGTTCGGCGTCGTCGGGCTGGTGACGGCGAATGCCGCGCCCGCGGTGCTGGTAGCCGCGGGCACCTCCACCGTGATCTGGCTGGTGTTCGGCTTCCGCCGTCCTCGCCGCTAACGCTCCAAAATCCGTTTCAGGGTGGCCAGGTCAGCCGCCACCGCCGCGCCGTCGGCCGCGTAGTCGTCATCGGACATGTCCGGTCTGCGCCGCAGCGTGAACACCACCTCGCACCACTGGTCGCCGGCCGGCACCACACGTAGTGGATTGAAGACCGGCTCGCCGGACGGCAGGGTGACGACATGATCGAGCACCCCCAGATCGTTGGCCGGGGTGAACTCGATGGCGATCTCCCCCATCGGTGAGGTCGCCACCCAGGTGTCGCCGACCCTGGTCAGCTCGCTGCGCGCCAGGCCGGCCGCCCACTCGGGCAGATGCGCCGGGTCGGCCGCGTAGCGGTAGACGTCGATCGCCGAACGATTGATCCACGCGCTGATGTGCTGAGAGTCGACTGCCGCGTCATCGTTCATGGCTCCACGCTACGTCCGCGCGTCCCCCGACAAATCGGACCCGCTGTGAACAACTGACGCCCGTGACAACGGGGCCCCGCGGCCGTAGGTGTCGCTCAGCGTTGCCGACAAGGCCCCTCGCGCGCCGACAGCGTGCGGCCCGCTAGTTCAACACGAGCTTGCGCACAAGACTTACGACTACTGCAATTTGCGGCGGCCACCTGCTGCGGATGTGCGTAGTGAACACAATCGGTGATATTTACTCCTCAGCCAATTATCTGATTAGAATCCTGAGGATCTGCTTGCTAGATCCTGATGATCTGCTTGTACATCTACCCGGGGGGCTGTGAGCAATGAACCTTTTGCAAAGGCGTCGTCATCCTTCGAGGGCGGGCACACAGTCCTACGACTGGTTCGGAGCCCGCACGGAGGCGCTGACGTTCGGAGTTGGGGCGACGTTGGTCAGTCGTGCGGAGGTCCTCGACGCGGGCACCAAGCTGTCACACCCCACCGACCGGGCGGCGAGTTGCGCGCTGGCGTTGCGTTCGGTTGCACAACTGTTGCAAACGCCGAAGGCACACGTGTCCTTCGGCGAGAAAGTCTGTCGCACTTCCCTTCTCATTCCGATCTTCGCAGCGTTGTCCCTGTCCCTGCGGGCCCGCACGTGGATGGGCCGGATGATCCCCTTGTTGGGCCGAACAAGCTTTGGCGCCAAACTGCCGTGTCGAGTCCCCGACATCATCGGGACCTACATCTGGGTATTTCAGGAGTGGGAACCGGATTTGACACGCTTTATCGCGAGCCGAATCGGCCGGGGCGACGTCTTTGTCGACGTTGGAGCGAATATCGGCTACTACACCCTGCTGGCGGCCCGCTCGGTGGGCGCCAGCGGCCACTCGGTCGCCGTGGAGGCATCCCCGGCGATGTTCGATGAATTGCGGCGCAACGTTTCAGCAGACGAGTTCGGCAAACGCGTTCGCCTGGTGAACAAGGCAGCTGCGGCGGAACCAGGGACGCTGACGATGTTCGCCGGTCCGCCCGGTAACGCCGGTATGTCGACGACGCTGGCGACTCGCGGCCTGAACGCCGAATCGAACGTCGAGGCGTTGCGGCTCGATCAGATGCTGACGGTCGACGAGATCGCGTCGACTCGGCTGATCAAGATCGACGTCGAGGGCGGCGAACCCGACGTCCTGGCGGGGATGAGCCATCTGATCGGATCGCTTCGCCCGGATGCCGAGATCGTCGTCGAACTGTCGCCGCAATGGTGGCCGGACCAGGCTCTGAAACCGATCGACGTGCTGCGCCCCTTCATCGACGCCGGCTTCCATGTCTATGAGCTCAAGAACAGCTACACCGCGTGGCGCTACCTCTGGCCCAATGACGTGAGCAACGCGCTTCGGGTACGAGGCGATTTGACCGCGCGAGTCTCACGACTTGAAGTAGTGCTGTCCCGATACGACGGCGAGTACCTGCCGATCGTGCCCGAGACCCACTAGCCGCCTAGGCAACCGGGGCCCAGCAGCGCCTTCAAGTCGCCCATGAGTGCCGAGGACGGTGTGACCCGCAGCGACTGATCGAGTTCCAGCGTGGTGATGCGGTCGCCGCTGATCAGCCTCAGGTGTACCTGCGAGGTGCCGGGATGCCGGGCCAGCACCTGCTTGAGCGCGGTGACCTTGTCGATGGTGCACTGCCGGGTGGGCAGACTCACCGCCACCGGCCGGTCCACCTGGGCATTCGAAAAGTCCGGTACCACAAGCTCGTTGGCGATCAGCGAGATCCGGTCGTCCTGGATGCGGACCTTGCCGCCGACCAGGACCACGGCGTCATCGGCGATCTCGGCACCGAACAGCGTGTAGGTCTGCGGGAAGAACATCACCTCGATGCCGCCGCTCAGGTCCTCCAACTGCGCTGAGGCCCAGGGCATTCCGTTCTTGTTGACGCGACGGTTGACACCGGCCAGGATGCCGCCGACGCGAACCTGGGTGTCATTGGCGACATCACCGGCGAGGATGGTCGGAATCTGGGTATCGACCTGTGCGTTGAGCAGATGGGCCACCCCGTTGAGCGGATGCCCGGAGACATACAGCCCCAGCATCTCTCGCTCGAGCGCGAGCTTGTGCTTGTCGTCCCACTCCTCGTCGGGCACGCGGATGGTGAACGCCGCGTCGGCACCGTCGGCGTCACCTCCGTCACCGCCGCCGAACAGGTCGAACTGACCGATCGCCTCGGCCTTCTTGGTGCCCAGCACCGAGTCGACGGCGTCGGTGTGGATCAGGAACAGCCCCTTGCGGGGATGCTTCAGCGAATCGAAAGCACCTGCCTTGACCAAGGATTCGGTGACCTTCTTGTTGCAGGCCGCGATGTCGATCTTGTTCAGGTAGTCGGAGAAGTCGGCGAACTTGCCCTTCTGGGTGCGGGTGGCGATCAGCGAGCTGACCACGTTGGCACCGACGTTACGGATGGCGCCGAGTCCGAACCGGATGTCGTCGTCCACCGAGGCGAAGTTCTGCACCGACTCGTTGACGTCGGGCGGCAGCACCGTGATGCCCAGCCGACGGCAGTCGGCGAGATAGACCGCGGCCTTGTCCTTGTCGTCACCGACCGAGGTGAGCAGCCCGGCCATGTACTCGGCCGGGTAGTTGGCCTTCAGGTAGGCGGTCCAGTAGGACACCAGCCCGTAGCCGGCGGCATGCGATTTGTTGAACGCGTAACCGGCGAACGGGAGGATGGTGTCCCACAGCGCCTTGACCGCCTTCTCGGAGAAGCCGTTGGCGGTCATCCCCTCCTTGAAGCCCTGATACTCGGCTTCCAGAACCTCAAGTTTCTTCTTGCCCATGGCTTTTCGTAGCGCATCGGCCTTACCCATAGAGTAGGAGGCGACCTTCTGCGCGATGAACATGATCTGCTCTTGGTAGACGATCAGGCCGTAGGTTTCGGCCAGGATCTCCTTGAGCGGTTCCTCGAGCTCGGGGTGGATCGGCTTGATGGCCTGCCGGTTGTTCTTGCGGTCGGCGTAGTCGTTGTGCGCGTTCATGCCCATCGGGCCGGGCCGGTACAGGGCCAGCACGGCGACGATGTCGTTGAACTCGGTCGGCTGCATGCGCCGCAGCAGATCCCGCATCGGCCCGCCGTCGAGCTGGAACACGCCCAGCGTGTCGCCGCGGCCCAGGAGTTCGTAGGCCTTGGGATCGTCGAACGGCAGCGCGTCGAGATCCAGGTCGATACCGCGGTTGGCTTTGATGTTCTCGATGCAGTCGCCGATGATCGTCAGGTTCCGCAGGCCGAGGAAATCCATCTTCAGCAGGCCGATGGCCTCACACGACGGGTAGTCCCAGCCGGTGATGATCGCACCGTCCTGCGGCCGCTTCCACAGCGGAATGGCATCGATGAGCGGCTCCGAGCTCATGATCACCGCGCACGCGTGCACGCCGGCGTTGCGGACCAACCCCTCCAGCCCGCGCGCGGTCTCGTAGATGGTGCGCACGTCGGGATCGGTGTCGATCAGACCGCGGACCTCGGCGGCCTCCTTGTACCGCTCGTGGTCCGGGTCGGTGATACCCGACAGCGGGATGTCCTTGGCCATGATCGGCGGCGGCAGCGCCTTGGTGATCCGGTCGGCGATCGCGAAGCCCGGCTGGCCGTAGTGGACGCGGGCCGAATCCTTCAGCGCCGCTTTGGTCTTGATGGTGCCGAAGGTGATGACCTGGGCGACCCGGTCACTGCCCCACTTCTCGGCGGCGTAGCGCACCATCTCACCGCGGCGACGGTCGTCGAAGTCGATGTCGATATCGGGTGCCGACGGGCGTTCCGGGTTGAGGAACCGCTCGAAGAGCAGGCCGTGCGGGATCGGGTCGATATTGGTGATACCCAGCGCATAGGCGACCAGCGAGCCGGCCGCCGATCCGCGGCCCGGCCCGACCCGGATGTCGATGGAGCGCGCGTAGTTGATCAGGTCGGCCACGATCAGGAAGTACGACGGGAAGCCCTTGCCGCAGATGACGTCGATCTCGTAGCTGGCCCGTTCGGTGTACTCCGGCGGCACCCCGTCCGGAAAGCGCCGCCGCAGACCGGCTTGCACCTCGTGGCGCAGCCAGCTGCCCTGGTCGTGGCCGTCGGGCACCGGGAAGATCGGCATCCGGTCGGTCGGGGTCCACACGTCGGCGTAGGACTGCACGCGGTCGGCGATCAGCAGCGTCGAATCGCACGCCTCGGGAACCTCGGCGTCCCACAGGGCCCGCATCTCAGCGGCCGACTTCAAGTAGTAGCCGTCGCCGTCGAACTTGAACCGGTTGGGGTCCGAGAGCGTCTTGCCGGTCTGGATGCACAGCAGCGCTTCGTGATTGTGCGACGCGTCCCGGGTGACGTAGTGGCAATCGTTGGTGGCTAGCGGGCGGATGCCGAGCTTACGGCCGACCTCGAGCAGGCCCTCGCGGACCCGGCGCTCGATGGACAACCCGTGGTCCATCAGCTCCAGGAAGTAGTTCTCCGGGCCGAAGATCTCCCGCCACTTGGCGGCCGACTCCAGCGCCTCCTGGGTGTGCCCCAGCCGCAACCGGGTCTGCACCTCACCGGACGGGCAGCCCGTGGTGGCGATGATGCCCTCGGCGTGCTCGGCGATGATCTCGGCGTCCATCCGCGACCACTTGCCCAGCTGCCCCTCGAAGGAGGCCCGCGAGGACAGCTTGAACAGGTTGCGCAGGCCGGTCGCGTTCTCGGCCATCATCGTCATGTGCGTGTAGGAGCCGCTGCCCGACACGTCGTCGCTCTTCTGGCCCGGATCGCCCCACAGGATGCGGCGGGTGTCGAATCGCGAACCGGGCGCGATGTAGGCCTCGACACCGATGATCGGCTTGATGCCGACCTTGGTGGCCGCGTTGTAAAACTCGCTGGCCCCGAACATGTTTCCGTGGTCGGTCATGCCGATGGCCGGCATCTCGAGGCGTTGCGCCTCGGCCAGCATGGGCGTGATCTTCGCGGCACCGTCGAGCATCGAGTACTCGGTGTGGTTGTGAAGGTGTACGAAGGAGTCGTTCTTACCCATAGGCCCGTCAGTCTAGGGCCGCGGACCGACAGCCTTCGGCGTGTCGCGGCACGTGTCTAGGGTGATCCTTATGTTCGCGCCCAAACCCCCGCTGCGCAGCGTGGGCACCGACCCCGACTACCGATTCACCCTGGCCAACGAGCGCACGTTTCTGGCGTGGCTGCGCACCGGGCTGGCGCTGCTGGCCGGCGCGGTGGCGCTGGCCAGCCTGGTCCACGATTTCGGCCCGCGGCCGTTGCGGATCGTGATCACGGTGTTACTGCTGGCATTGTCGCTGACGGTCACGATCGGGGGGTACGTGCGCTGGGACCGCACCGAGCGGGCACTGCGGGAGAAGCGGTCCCTGCCGGCCGACCCGATGCCCCGGATCATCGTCTCCGGTATCGGGATCATCATCGTGGCCGCGGCGGTCCTGGTGTACCTCGCCGAATTCTGAGCAGATGGACGATCCTGATCAAGACCTTCTCGACGCGACGGGGGTTGCCGAGCGGACGGCGCTCGCGTGGCAGCGCACGGTCATCGGCGTGCTGGCCGTCGGTGCGCTGGTGCTGCGCTGGAGCATCGTCGAACGGTTCCCGCCGTGGCCCGGTGTCCTGCTGACGACGGTTGCCGCACTGGCCGCCCTGCTGCTGGTCCGGCAGCGCTATCAGCGGGTGCGCGCCACCGTGACGGCCGGGCAGACACCGCTGTCGCGCTATCTGGTCCCCGGCGCCACCGCGTTCATGGTCGTGGTCGTCGTCGGCATCGGCGCGGGCATCCTGATCGAGTACACCCACCCCTAGCCGAGCCGACGGTCAGAGCGCGTCTTGGACGCCCTCGACGGCGTCCTGCACCCCGCGCCGCCCGACACCGGCTTTCCGTTCGAGCCCACTCCACGCCACGATCGCCGCCGACCGGGGATCCCGACCGCTCAGCGTGGCGGTGACGAAGTTCTGCAGACCCGTTCCCGCCGCGTTCAGCGTCGTCTGAAGTCCGGCACCGGTGACCTGCCCGATGTTCCCGGCCGAGGCTCCGACCACCTTGGCGATCTGCGCGGTCCTCGCCAACGAAACCTCAAGCGGTAGAAGAGCATTTTCATCGGAAATCGGCGAGTCCGTAACCTCGTCCGGCAGGCCGATCGACAGGGCGCCCAACAGGCCGTAGCGCAGATCGTTGATCGCGGTTTCCAGATTGGCCGTTTGCGCCGCGATCTCGCCACCGATGGACTCCGGCGCATATTTCAAGGCGGACTCGACGCCGAGTTTGTCCACGCTCAGGAGGTACTTCAGGACCAGGCCCGCACTGTCCAGCACCGCGGAGACGATGGCCACCGGAGCGTTCACCATCGCCGCGGTGATCGGCACGAGATTCGCTGTCATGACCGCACCGGCGGCCGTCGTGCGCAGGGCAGTCGTCGCCACGACATCGGTGAGCGCGTTGACGAGCGGCGCTGCCGCCTGCGCCAGACCAGCCACCACGTCGTGACTCAGTCCGTTCAGGATGTCGGCGGCTTCGGCCGGATTCGCCACCGCTTCGTTGATGGCGCCCAACAGGGCGATCGGTAGGCCTCCCACAGTGTCGAAGAGAGGCGAGGACGCCTTCTGCATCGCGTTCGCGATCCGCACGAGGCCGTCGAGCTCGTTGTTGACCAGCTGGCGGACCACCGACAGCGGGTCCGGTACCGGATGCGGGCTCGCATCGTCGAACACCACGGTGTAGGTGGTGTCGGTGCCGGGGGTGGTGATCGTATGGGTTTGCGCGCCACCATCCGACCAGTCGCCGAAGACGATGTTTCCGTCGCTCGTGGTCTGCGGTGAGGGCACGTTGACAATCCGCTTGACGCCGACCACAGCCTGCTCGGTGTAGGTGCCCTTGTGCGGGATTCCGTCGATTGTGTAGACGGCCTCGGGGTCGGTGGAGGTGAAGGTCAGATTGACCAGGTTCGGTTTGACGTCGACGTACGACGAACTCGACAAACCGCTGCTGTCGGTCACGGTCAAGATGACGCGATACCAGGTGGTGTTGACGTTGCTCTCGTCGGTGGGAATCGTGATCGATCCGCTGGGGCCGATGATGTTGTCGGCGAACGGGTGGATGTGGTCGGCGTGATGGAATTCGACCGTCCACTTGTATGCGCTGTCCGGCAGCGTGCCATCTTCCGCGTCGTTGGCGACTCCGCTGAACGAGATCTTGTCACCGGCGTCGTACTTGGACTCGTTGACAGGGGAGGTGATGGTCACCGTGGGCGCAGTGCTGCCGACGACGATCTTCTGGGTTGTCTGGTCGGTCTTCTCGCCGTCGCTGACTGTCAATGTGACGGTGTAGCTGCCATTGGCGGTGTAGGTCCACGTCGGGTTGGGATCGGCGGAAATGTCTGTGGCGCTGTTCGGATCGCCGAAGTCCCACGAGTACGTCAGGGAGGCGTCTTCGGGATCTTTGGATCCAACCGACGAAAAACCAACTGTCAGTGGCGAATAGCCGTTGGGCGGGGTCGCCGTGATGACGGCGGTGGGCGCGCGGTTGCCGCCGGCAGTCGCGATCACCGACAGTGTGCCGGGGTAGATGGTGAGCTGGTAGAGGTTTCCGTCCGGCCCCTCCAGCAGTTGCACTGTGGTACCACCGGCGTCGTCGAACATGTTCGCGCCGATGAAGCTCGAGTACTGCGAGTCGAAGCTGAGGTCCTTCAGCCATTGCTGCGCGTAATCGGCGATGAAGACTTTGCCGGTGTATTCGGCTCCGAGAGCGTCGCCGGTGTAGACGAGGATCGATGAGATCGCACCCGCGTACGACGGCGGTCCGGTGTGCGCATAGACGTACAGGGGATTGACGAATGCACAACTGCTGCAACTACCTTCGGCCAGCGGCCAGCCATAGTTGGCGCCTGCCGTGATGACGTTGATCTCTTCCCAGGCCGCACCGCCCACATCAGCTTCCAGGAGCTCACCCGTCGGGGCGAACACGAAGCGGAACGGGTTGCGCAAACCGTAGGCGTAGATCTCCGGAAGGGCGCCAGGGGTGTTGACGAACGGATTGTCGGCGGGCGCGCTCGCGGTGCCGTCCGGATTGAGGTTACGCACGTCGAGCCGCAGGATCTTGCCGTGCGGGGTGCTCAGGCTCTGGGAGTTGGAGAAGTCGAAGTTGTCGCCCAGCCCCCAGTACAGCTTGCCGTCCGGGCCGAACTGCATACCTCCGCCCTGGTGATAGTTCGCCGCTTCGTCGCTCACCCGATACAGGACGTGTTCCGAACCGGCGGAAAGGGTTTCGGTGGTCGGATCACCGGTGTAGCCCGTCACGGTGAGGCGCGTCAGTTGTTCGTGGTTGTCGGCGGCGGTGTAGGACACATAGATGTAGTGATTGGTGGCGAAGTCCGGATCGACCACGAGGCCGGCCAACCCGCGCTCGACGTCGTTCCGAGTCGTGAGGGTGATCAGCGGCGTGTCGTTGAGCTGTCCGTTTTGATAGACCTTGATGGCCCCGGTCTTCTCGCTGATGAGAATGGTGCCGTCGGGGAGGAAACGAAAGTCGGTGGGCTCGTTGAGTCCGTCCACCAAGGTGGTGCGCTCGAGGTCATCGGGCAGCCCCGGGTGATCCTCGCCTTCGGCATGCGCCGGGAGGGCCGCCGCCGAGTGGGCGACCCCGGGCACCCCCGATCTGCTGATCGAGGGGACGCCGAACTGACGGCGCGCCCAGGCGAGTACCTCCGACAGCACCGGAGGCCCCATCGGTGCGGTCGGGCCGGGGCCGAGCGGGGCCGCGAACGCCACCGGCGCGGTCACGGATGCGGCGGCCCTGGCCGCTTGTCGTGGTGCCACCGGACGAGGAGTGGCGCGGGCCTGCCGCTTCACCGGCGTGCTCGGCCCCTCCCGTTTGGGCCGTCCGGTGGAGTCGTTGCGCCGGCTGGTTGGACCCGCTGGCGAACTGTGTTGCGAGTCCCCAGACGATCGGACGCCGCCCGTCTCGTCGGCCCAGGCAATCGGGGAGAGCGCAGTGACCGCGCCGCCGATGCCGAGCGCAACTGCCAGGGCGCCGACGCGGCCGACGTACCTGGATAACGTCGATTCCCGTGGTCCGCGCTGGTCAGGACACAATCGGACGCCGACAACCGTCTCTCGATACATCACAGTTCCCCCCAATCATCGGCTGAAATGCCCCGAGCGATACGGCTTCGTCAATGGACTACATCAAACCAGCAAAGCCATTGGTTGGAAACACCAGGCCGACGACACGCCGCGAACCCAGTCGAGAAGGTCTTGGAGCTACGTCTCGTGCGTCGAGCGACCGGGAGCCCGGCATTGCCTTCTAGGCCTCGTCCTTGAGCATCCGGGCCATCTCGCGCGCCTGCTCCTCCGTCACCTCACCAGAGAGCTGCAGTGTGTCGCCATCGATCTTCTCGGTGATCTTCGGCGCCCATACGACCACACCGGACCGCACGAACGCGACCTGCTGGTCGATGTGGGAGCCGGTGTATTCGGCGAACGCCTTCGTCGACTCTGGGGTCATGCTGACCTGCACGATCTGCTTGGCGGTCAATGGGTTCAGGAACGAGTCCACGTCCGTGAGCTGAAGCGTCAGGACCTCGGGCCCCAGATCGAACAGCGCGGTCTTGGCGAGGTCGCAGATGCGCAGCGGCTGATCCGGCGGGACGGGCGGCTTCGGGTCGCAGTCACCTGGCCGGATGACGTACATCTCGTTGACCGACCGCAGTTGGAGCGGCTTGATGGTCAGCGGCGGCGGGGTGGTCGTGGTGGTGGTCAGCGCCGCCATCGGGTCCTGGCGATTGAACAGAATGCCCGGGGTGAGCAGCACGGCGATCAGCGGCACCACGATCGCCAGTGACGCCAGCGCGGCGACGGCGGCGATCATGATTTTCCGGTTGCGTGGGGTCTGTGACATGCGCTCCTCGATCTGGGTTCTGTTGGCCTACATCGGAACCGGCGCGCCGAAGCCGGGAATGATGCCGATCGGGATCACCGCCAGCAAGATGGCGCCGACGGCGAACACGACCAAGGTGCGGCGGGTGGGTGGCTCATCGATTTCGGGCTGATCGCGGGTGTACAGCAAAAATACGATGCCCAGATCGAACGCGATGATGACCCACCAGCGGACCCAGTCCACGCCGGTGGCGAACACCGGCAGGAGCATCACCAGGCCGATGAGCATCGCCAGGGGACGGGAACGCAGCAGCGCCGTGAACCGCCGGACCGGGACACCCGAGACGTGGCCGATGGCCAGCATGCTGATGATCAGCGTCACGATCCCGTAGACCGTCGAGCCGGCCAGCGCCACAACGCCGATGCTGCCGACGAAGCGCACGCCTTCGGAAAAATTCATGTCGAACAGCGGCAGGAACGCCCGGCAGAACCAGTCGTGGTAGTCGACGTAGTAGTGGAAGCCGCTCAGCAGCTGGCCGATGGTGGGCTTGCCGGCCAGCGGATGGTTCATCGGCCCGTGTTGCACCAGCTCGCACAGCTGGGGCGACACCTTCCGCCGGCCGAATGCGGCCAGGGCCATCGCGACCACTACCGCGGGCCCGAGCGACAGCACGACACTGGCCCGAAACCCTCTGGCGCACAGCCGGTCCGCCAGGACGGCCAGCGCCGCCAGCACACCGAGGCCGAAGAGGAACGGCGTCGCCTCGTGGATCAGCGTCAGCACCGCCAGCGTCGCGCCGTAGACGGCGCTGGCGGCCAGGGTCGCGCGGGTGGTGGTGACCTTGGTCAGGACCACGGCGAAGGCGGCGAGTGCCGCGCCGCCCAGCAGGTCGGTGCGCGCCGAGAACAACCCGAACGCGAACCCGAACGGCAGGACGGGAATCAGCATGGCCAGCAGCCGCCGTCGTTGCGAGCGACCGGACTTCAGCGCCACCGACCTCGCCACCGCGGCGAGACCCAGAACGAAGAACGCCGTCGGCACCCAGCGCAGCACGGCCAGCCCACCGAAGTAGTGCGCCGAGCCGAACAGGCCCAGGATCTCGCCGGCCAGTCCGCGCCGAATGAAACCCACGGTGTAGTCGATGGCGAAGTAGGAATACCAGTAGCCGTCGGGGATCACGGTCAGCGCGATCGTCAGCAACACGGCGGCCCATACCGCCAGCAACACCGTGAAGGTGACGAAGAAGCCACGCCGCCCGCCGGTGGTGACCGCGATGTCCGGCATCCGATGAGTATAGGGTCGGTTCAGTGAGCCAAGACGCGACGGTCGCCTATCTGGGCTTCCACGAAAAGGACAACCTCGGCGACGACGCGATCTATGACGCCGTCAAATCACAGCTACCCGGGGTCGCGTTCAACGACGTCCCACGGTTGGCCCACGAATTCGTGTTGCCGCCCGGCGCCGCGCTGCGGCGGGCGCGGCGGCCCAGCACACTGGTGATGGGTGGCGGGACGCTGGTCGGGGTGCGCTACTTCCGGATGCTGGCGCGGATGGGGCTGGCGGTCACCAGGAACATCGGCAAATACGCCATCGGCGTCGGCGTCCAGGACCCAGGGTATGGCGGTCGCGGCAGTGGATCAGCGCGCGGCGAGCTGACCAAGTGGAAGCCAATCCTCGCCGGGTTCGACTCGGTGTCGGTGCGGGGCCCGCGCAGCGTCGAGTTGCTCGCCGAGATCGGGTTGACGGCCGGGGTGACCGGGGATCCGGCGCTGATCCTGCCGCGACCCGACGTACCGGTGGAGGACGGCCTGATCGGGGTGAACCTCGGCTACGGCGACGACCTCTGGGGGCACGACCCGGCCGGGGTCGCCGAACAGGTCGGCGTCGCGGTGCGGGAGCTGGCGGCTCGCGGCCACCGGTTCGTCGGCATCCTGATGAACCCGGGTGACCGCAAGTGGGTGGAGGTGGCGTTCTCCGACGTGCGTGCCGACATCCTGCTGCCGCCCGACGCCGCCTCGGCAGCCAGGGAGTTCGCGCGCTGCTCGGCGGCCATCGTCTGCCGGCTGCATGCCGGGATCTTGGCCGCGCTGTCCGACACCCCGGTGATTTCGCTTGAGTACCAACCGAAGTGCCGCGATTTCGCCCTGTCCATCGATGACGAGGGATCGCTGATCCGCACCGACGAGGTGACCGGCGCCGCCGTCGTCGACCGGGTGCTCAGCTCGCTTTCGGACGCCGCCACCATCAGGTCGATCAAGCACGCCGCTGTGGACAAGCTGCGGGACCAACTCCAGATCGAGTACAGCGCGCTGCGCCGTCAGCTCGGTGTCGCCGCCGGCTGACGGGCCCGACGCAGCGCATCCCCGCTGAACACCAGCAGCGCCAGCCAGATCAGCGCGAAGCCGACCCAGCGGGCCGGCGGCATCGGCTCGTGCGCCACCAGCACTCCCCAGGTCATCTGCATGGCCGGATTCAGATACATCAGCAGCCCGAGAGTCACCAGCGGCAGACGTTGCGCGGCGGCGGCGAAGAACAGCAGCGGGATCGCGGTGATCGGGCCGGACAGCACCATCAACACCATGTGAGCCGGGCCGTTGTTGGTGAACTCGCCGTGCCCGGAGACCTGCAGCACGACGACGTAGGCGATGGCGAACGGCGCGGCGAGTGCGGCCTCCACGCCGACGCTGACCCGCGGATCGGTCGGCACCACCTTCTTGACCACGCCGTACAGGCCGAAGGTCAGGGCCAGACCGAGCGCGATGAACGGCGGGCCGCCGACCTCGACGGCCAGCAGGACCACCGCCGCCAGCGCGATCACCACGGCCACCAGCTGAGCCCGATTGAGCCGCTCGGAGAAGATCACCACCCCGAGCAGCACGCTGACCAGAGGGTTGATGAAGTAACCGAGCGCACCGTCGACCACGTGGCCGTTGGTGACGGCGTAAATGAAAATCACCCAGTTGGCCGACACCAGCGCCGAGGCGCACAGCAGCAGCAGCCAGGTGCGGGTGGTGATCGCCTTCAGTTCGGGCAGCTTGCGCATGGCGACCACGACACCGGTCATCAACACCGTCGTCCAGATGATCCGGTGAGCCAGAACCTCCAGTGCGCCTGCGGGTTTCAGCAGCGGGAAGAACGCCGGGAACAACCCCCAGGATCCGTACGCGCCGATGCCGTAGAGCAGCCCGCCGGGCTTGGTCTCCTGTTGACCGGCGGTCACGATTCGTCGCGCAGCAGATCCAGGGCATGCTGCAGATCGGCCGGGTACGGGGCGGTGACCTCGAACTGCCTGCCGTCAGCGGGATGGGTGAACGCGAGCGAACGCGCGTGCAGCCACTGCCGGTCCAAGCCGAGCCGCTTGGCCAGCACCGGGTCGGCACCGTAGGTCAGATCACCCGCGCACGGATGATGCAACGCGGCGAAATGCACCCGAATCTGGTGAGTGCGGCCGGTCTCCAGGTGAATATCGAGAAGACTTGCCGCCCTGAACATTTCGAGTGTGTCGTAGTGAGTGATGCTGTGCCGCCCGGTTTCGGTGACGGCGAATTTCCAGTCATGGCCGCGATGTCGCCCGATCGGCGCGTCGATGGTGCCACTGGACGGATCCGGATGACCTTGCACCACAGCGTGATAGCGCTTGTCCACGGTGCGCGCCTTGAAGGCCCGCTTGAGCACGGTGTAGGCCCGTTCGGACAGGGCGACCACCATCACCCCGGAGGTGCCGACGTCGAGACGGTGCACGATGCCCTGGCGTTCGTGGATCCCGGAGGTGCTGATCCGGAATCCCGCCGCGGCCAGCCCGCCGAGGACGGTGGGACCGTGCCAGCCGACCGTCGCGTGCGCGGCCACGCCCGGTGGTTTGTCCACGGCGACGATGTCGGCGTCGGAGTACAGGATCGTCATGCCCTCGATCTCGACGGGCGTGTTCTCCGGCGGCGGGGCTTCCTCGGGGATCTGCACGTGCAGCCAGGCCCCGGCTTCGAGGCGGTCGGACTTGCCGGCCCGCACGCCGTCGAGTTCCACGCCGCCGTCCTCCGCGATGGCGGCCACGGCAGTGCGGGACAGTCCCAACAGCCGGGCCAGGCCGGCGTCGACACGCAAGCCGGCCAGACCTTCGGGGACCGGCATCGACCGTTCCGCCATCAGGCTGTCTCGGCCGGTTCAGTCTTCCGCCGTCCGGTGCTGTCGAAGTCGTAACCGAACAGCGAAAGAGCGACCAGCAGGATCGCCCCGCCGACCACCGCGGGGTCCGCCACGTTGAAGACCGGCCACCAGCCGATGGACAGAAAATCGACGACGTGGCCGCGCAGCGGCCCGGGTGACCGGAAGAACCGGTCGACCAGGTTGCCCAGCGCGCCGCCGAGGATCATCCCCAGCCCCAGCGCCCACCACGGGGACACCAGCCGTCGGCCCATCCAGAAGATGCCGACCACTACGCCGGTGGCGACCAGCGTCAGCACCCAGGTGTAGCCGGTGGCCATCGAGAACGCCGCACCGGAGTTGCGCACCAGCGTCCAGGTGACGGTGTCACCGATGATCGACACCGGTTGTCCCGGGGTCAACCAGCGCACCGCCAGCACCTTGGTGATGACGTCGAGTGCCAGCACAACGCCGGCGACCGACAGCAACAGCCGCAGCCGCCGCCGCGGCGACTCGGTAGCGGGCTTGGATTCGTCGGGCACGCCCCTATCATTCCCTAGTCTGTTTCCCATGCCGCGCCTTGTCGTCGTCACCACCGGCGGGACCATCTCCACCAGTGCCGACAGCGCCGGCGTGCTGCGGCCCGTGCACCACGGCGCGGAGCTGGCGTCGGGCCTGGATGCACAGGTGATCGACCTGTTCACTGTGGACAGCTCGCAGCTGACCCCCGCCGAGTGGCTGCGGATCGGCGCCGCCGTGACCGAGGCCGCCCGAGATGCCGACGGTGTCGTCGTCACGCATGGCACCGACACCCTGGAAGAGACCGCGCTGTGGCTGGAACTCACCTACGACGGGTCGGTGCCGGTGGTGGTGACCGGGGCGGCACTGCCCGCCGACGCCCCCGACGCGGACGGGCCGGGCAACCTGCGCGACGCGCTCACGGTGGCAGCCAGCCCGCCGGCACGGGAGCTGGGCGTGCTGATCTGCTTCGCCGGGACGGTGCGGGCACCACTGGGCACGACGAAAGTGGGCGGCCCTGGCCTGTTCGGCGGACGTCCGCCGGTGGGCGCGGTGAGCGCCGGGATGTTCTCGATGACCGGTACCAAGCAGCGGGCGTATGTGGGCGCCGTCGCTGACGTTCCGCGGGTGGACATCGTGGCGGCCTATCCGGGGGCCGACGGGTCCGCGATCGACGCCTTCGCCGCAGCCGGGGCTCGCGGCCTGGTCATCGAGGCGATGGGGGCAGGTAACGCCGGCGTTGCGGTGGTCGAGGCGGTGCGGCGCGCGTGCGCCCGCGGTGTGGCGGTGGTGGTGACCACCCGGGTGCCGCTCGGTCGCACCGCCGCGCTGTACGGGCCGGGCCACGACCTGGTCGAGGCGGGTGCGGTCATGGTGCCGCAACTGCGCAGCAGCCAGGCCAGGGTGCTGCTGATGGTGGCGCTGAGTCTGGGGCTACCCGTGGTCGACGTCATCGGCCGCCTGCGCTGAGCGGGCCAGGTAGTCGCCCCAGTCGAGGCTGTCGACCGGATTGGCCTTGGTCAGCTCGGGGTTGTCGATCGCAAAGGTCCGCATCACGCCGGGCCCGCTGCCGCGGGTCTCGAACCGCACGCTGACCACGCCGTGACCGGCGCCCTGCACCCAACCGTGGCCCAGGCCGGGATGGCTGACGTCGTCGCCGATGCGCCAACCGCCCGCGTCGGGTGCGGGCTCGGCCACCGGCACGTGGGTGTCCAGCGTGCCGGCAACCTCTGCCTCCAGTTGTTCGAGATCGGGGAACAGCGACTCCTGGCGGACGTCGGACAGTCCCGAAAAGCCAACGCCGAGAAGGCGAATGGGGCCCACCTCACGCGGGTCGAGCAGCAGCCGGCGGGCCGTGGCGCTCAGCGTGCCGGCGTCTCCGGTCGCGTACGGGAGCGTGGCTGACCGGGTCAGCGTCGTCATATCGGATCGCTTGAGCTTGACCGTGACGGTGCGCGCGCCGCGGCCGTCACGCTCGAGGCGCCGGTGGGCATGCTCGGCGATCGGGCCGATGGCGTCCCGCAGCGTTTCGAGGGTGGTCAGGTCGGCCGGGAACGTCGACTCGGCGCTGATCTGCTTGGCCTCGGCCCGTTCGGCCACCGGCCGGTCGTCGATACCGCGGGCCAGCCGGTGCAGCGCGGGCCCGACGGTGGCGCCGAGGATGCTGGCGGCCTCGGCATCGGACAGGGCGGCCAGCTGTCCGACGGTGTCGATGCCGAGCCGGTGCAGCTTCTCCTCGGCCACCGGGCCGATCCCCCACAGCCGGCGAACCGGAAGCCCGTCCAGCAGGATGCGCTCCTCGTCGCGGCGGACCACCCGCAGCCCGTCGGGTTTGGCCAGATCCGAGGCGATCTTGGCGATCTGCTTGCCCGACCCGGCCCCGACCGAGGCCACCAGACCGGTCTCTTCGCGGACGCGCCTGCGCAACTGGACCGCGAATTCCTCGACCTCCTCGGCGCTGGCCCCCACCAGTTCGGCCGGTTCGCCGAACGCCTCGTCGAAGGACAGCTGCTCCAGGACCGGCACCATGGCGCGCACGGTGTCCAGGACGCGGCGGCTGGCGAGGCCGTAGACCACGCCGCGGGGCGGGAGCACGACCGCGGCAGCCCCGACCATGCGGCGGGCCTGGTGCATCGGCATCGCCGAGCGCGCGCCGAACACCCGGGCCTCGTAGCTTGCCCCGGCGACCACACCGCGGCCGCCCAGCCCGCCGACCAGGACCGGTCTGCCGCGCAGAGTCGGGCGGGTCAGCTGTTCGACGGATGCGAAGAACGCATCCATGTCGAAATGCAAGACCCAGCGCTCCACGACTCACGATGCTAGGTCGCTACCCTGGCGGCCATGCCGTTTGGCCGCTGGGTCGACCATTTTGAACGCAACGCTGCGGCGCATGCCCGCGTGGACGCCGCCATCGAATTCGACCGGTTATGTGCGATTCCCGACCCTGTCCGCAGACCACTGATTGCGTCGGTGCGACGCTTTCAACTCGGCGAAAGCGGCGACGGCGCCCAACTGCTGAGCAAGGTGGTGCGTGGCGATCGGCGCGACGGTCGTGGTCGCCCTGGATCATGGACCACTCCTGGGTGCGATCTCCTACCGGCGGGTGCGGTTCGTCCGCGACGTGCTCGCCGACTTCAATGCAGTAGCGCGATACGTATGCCGGTGCACCGCGAACGGCGCACGATCAATGACATGAACACCGGGCATCTGATCGGCTACGTCGGCGGATTGGCGGTGGCGCTGGGGGTCGGAACGGCGGTATGGCTCGGCACGCCGACGGCATCCGCCGATGCGTCATCTCCGTCTGCGCACAGCGCCTCCGCCGGTACGGCCAAGTCGGCGAGGGGACCCCGGCACACGAACACCGTTGGCTCGATCAGGCGAGTACCGACGCACACGAACGACGCCGCATCCGGCACAACAGACCCACGGCGGACGAAGGCCGCGGCAGCGACCCCGGCCACGCCCAACGACCTGAACATCGTCTACGACCAAGTCACGGACAACACGTCGGTGACGGTTGTCGATTCCGCCACCAACAGCCCGGTCGGATCGACGGTCACTCTCGACGGTTCAGCGGGCACACCGGTGCTGAGCTCCGACGGCAAACGCGCCCTGATCACCACGACGTTCCACAATCCGGCAACCGACAAAATCGACACCTCCGCCGTGGTGATGAACATGACGGTCGGAGGGCAGATCGGCAACACGCTCGGATACTCCGACGCCTCACCGATGTTCACGTCATTCGCACCCGACGGCACCCGCGCCGTGGTCACCCTCTTCTTGGCGTCCACCTCTCGGATCTGGGTCGCCACACTGGATACGACGACCGGTACCCAAACCGGAGTCGTCAATCTCGGCGGTTACCCGTTTGTCGCACCGGTCTGGAATGCCAACGGCACCCGCGTGCTGATCACCGTTTCCCAGCTGGGTGGGACGTCGACTGCGGTGACGGTGCTCGACGCGACCACCGGCGACGTGGCAGGAACGATCTCGATCCAGGGCTATGCAGAGAGTGCGCCGACCGTGACCACTGGCGGCACGCGCGCCATCGTCACCACCACCATCCAGGGCCCGGACAATTGGCCTTCTACCCGGGTGACCGTGGTCAACACGACCGACGGCTCGTTGGCCGGGAACGCCGTGACGTTCCCTGGCACGGCGAAGATATCGCTACTCGGCGACGGACGCACTGCCGTGATCAGGACCTCGTCGGGCTTTGTGTCGATTCTCGACACCAGTACGGCCACCGCTTCGCCGGCCCTGCCGCTCATCCCGCCATGGGGGCTCGACTTATTGTGGCGCACACCGCTCGGCGGAGCCCTCGCCCCCGTCCTATTCGTCGCCGGGTTCCTCGGTTCCGCCATCCTGGCGTTCTACGTGCTGCCTGCGCTCTTGGTCATACCCGCGTGGATCGGAGAGATCGTTCGGCAGTTCCCGCCGATCACGATTTCTGCGCCTTGGTGATCGCCACCCGCACGCCGTCGCCGATCTCCACGCCGTCGGCCGGGTCGCCGAAGTCGAAGCTGGTGGCCAGGATCTCGCCGGCGATGAGATCGGTATGGGCCGTTGCCCATTCGGCCCGCTCGGCGGGCACCGACATCACGACTTTGATGCGGTCGCTGACGTCCAGCCCGGTCGACTTGCGCAGGTCCTGCAGTTCGCGGATGCGGTCCTTGGCCCAGCCCTCGGCCTCCAGTTCCGGGGTGACGGTGCCGTCCAGTACCACCAGGCCGGCGCCTTCGGGCAGCGCAGCGGTCCACTGCGGATCGGCGGCGACGAGTTTGGACGTGAACTCCTCGGGGAGGAGCACCGCCGGGCCTGCGGTGAGCGTGCCGTCGGTGTTGAGCGAATAGTCGCCGGCCTTCACGGCTTTGATCGCAGCCTGCACGTCCTTACCGATGCGCGGGCCGGCAGCCCTGGCGTTGACCGCGAGCTCGAAGCGGCCGTAAGCAGGGACATCGCCGGTGAGCTCGACGGCCTTGACGTTCAATTCGTCGGCGATCAGATCCGTGAACGGCGCCAGCGCCGACGGATTATCCACCGCAACAATGAGTTTCGGGAGCGGCAAGCGCACCCGAAGCTTGTTGGCCTTGCGCAGCGAGGACGCCGTCGAACACACGTCTCGCACCTGGTCCATGGCCGCCACCAACGCGGGGTCCGCGGGGACAACACCGGCCTGCGGCCAGTCGGTCAGATGTACCGAACGCTCGCCGGTGAGCCCGCGCCAGATCACCTCGGTGGCCATCGGAAGCAGCGGGGCCGCCAGCCGGGTGGTCACCTCGAGCACGGTGTGCAGCGTGTCGATGGCGTCGGCGTCCTCTTCCCAGAACCGCGAACGCGACCGTCGCACATACCAGTTCGTCAGCGCCTCGGTGAACTGGCGCAGCTGCTCGCAGGCACCGGAGATATCGCAGACATCCATCGCCCCGGTCAGCCCGTCGCGCAACTCGGCCAGCTTGGCCAGGATGTAGCGATCCAGCACATGCGTCGAATCTGTGCGCCAGGTACCGACTTTCGGAGCGTAGAGGGCCAGGAAGCTGTAGGCGTTCCACAGCGGCAGCAGCACCTGACGCACACCTTCGCGAATCCCCTGCTCGGTGACCACCAGATTGCCGCCACGCAGGATCGGCGAGGCCATCAGGAACCACCGCATGGCATCCGAGCCGTCGCGATCGAACACCTCGTTGACATCCGGATAGTTGCGCAGCGACTTGCTCATCTTGGCGCCGTCGTTGCCGAGCACGATCCCGTGTGACACACACGTTTTGAACGCCGGCCTGTCGAACAACGCAGTGGAGAGCACGTGCAGTGTGTAGAACCACCCGCGGGTCTGGCCGATGTATTCGACGATGAAGTCGCCGGGGAAATGACTGGCGAACCAGTCCTCGTTCTCGAACGGGTAGTGCACCTGGGCGTACGGCATGGACCCGGAGTCGAACCACACGTCGAACACGTCCTCGATGCGGCGCATCGTCGCATTGCCGGACGGGTCGTCGGGATTGGGCCGGGTCAGCTCGTCGATGTAGGGGCGGTGCAGGTTGTCCGGACGCACCCCGAAGTCATGCTCGAGCTCGTCGAGGCTGCCGTAAACGTCGATCCGCGGATACGCCGGATCGTCGGAGACCCACACCGGAATGGGCGTGCCCCAGTAGCGGTTTCGCGAGATCGACCAGTCCCTGGCGCCCGAGAGCCACTTGCCGAACTGGCCGTCCTTGACGTGCTCGGGATACCAGGTGATCTGCTGGTTGAGTTCGACCATCCGGTCGCGGAATTCGGTGACCTTGACGAACCACGACGACACCGCCCGGTAGATCAGCGGATTGCGGCACCGCCAGCAGTGCGGGTAGGAGTGCTCGTAGGTTTCGTGGCGGATCAACACCGGGGTGTTGGCCGCAGCGGGCCCGGTTCCGTTCTTCAGATCGCGGATGATCTGCGGATTGGCGTCGAACACGTGCTGGCCCTGATAGTCCGGAACCGTCACGTCGAAACGGCCCTTGGAGTCCACCGGGGTGACCGGCACGATGCCGACGGTGTCGGTGGTGGCCTTGTCGTCCTCACCGTATGCCGGCGACATGTGCACAACGCCGGTGCCGTCCTCGGTGGTGACGAAGTCGCCGCGCAACACCTGAAAAGCATTGGCAGAGTCCATGAAATACGGGAACGGCGGCAGGTAGTGCACCCCGAGCAGCTGCCCACCGGACATCGTGGCCAGAACCTCGGGGTCCTCCCCCAGCTCGCGCGCGTAGGCAGCCAGGCGAGCCTGTGCCAGCACCAGACGGCGGTCGTCGACCCGGACCACCACATAGGTGACCTCGGGGTTGACCGCCACTGCCTGATTCGACGGCAGCGTCCACGGTGTCGTCGTCCAGATCAGCAGATAGGCACCGTCCAGCTCGGCTCCCGGCTCATCGACCCGGAACCCGACCGTGATGGCCGGGTCCTGGCGGCTCTGATACACGTCGTCGTCCATGCGCAGCTCGTGGCTGGACAGTGGGGTCTCGTCGTTCCAGCAGTACGGCAGCACCCGGACGCCTTGATAGGCAAGGCCTTTGTCCCACAACTGTTTGAACGCCCAGATGACCGACTCCATGAACGACAGGTCGAGCGTCTTGTAGTCGTTGTCGAAGTCGACCCAGCGCGCCTGGCGGGTCACGTATTCACGCCATTCGCCGGTGTACTTCAGCACCGACGCGCGGCACGCATCGTTGAAGGCCCCGATACCCATCTCTTCGATCTGGGCCTTGTCGGTGATGCTCAGCTGGCGCTGCACCTCGAGCTCGGCCGGCAGGCCGTGGGTATCCCAGCCGAACCTGCGCTCCACCTTGTACCCGCGCATCGTGCGATAGCGCGGCACGATGTCTTTGACGTACCCGGTCAGCAGGTGTCCGTAGTGCGGCAGGCCGTTGGCGAACGGCGGGCCGTCGTAGAAGACGTACTCGTCGGCGTCGTCGCGGCGCGCGATGCTGGCGCGGAAGGTGTCGTCGGCCGCCCAGTAGTCCAGCACCTCGCGCTCGAGGGCAGGAAAATTGGGTGAGCCACCGGCGGTCTTCGGATAGCCATTCTCGGTCACGTGCGTACTCGTCTCCTGTGCCAGCTTCCTGGACACGGGGACGACGACGCGCCGGTGCGCGAGCGCCGCGGTACCACCCCGCTTACGCACGCAGACGTGCGTCGCTCTTCACAGGCTGTGACGGGCCTGCCCGTTCGGTTCTACTGGGCCCGGCTGGGGCTGTTCTTCCGAAGGCTCCCCGGTGATGTCCGGATCGGTGCCGATGGAAGGATTCTAGCCTCAGGCCGGGACGGCCTCGGACGTCAAACCGATCAGACCGAGCCCGAACTGGGTCGTCAGTTCTTCGACCGTGGAGCGGTCGAGCCGTCGGCCGTCGAACCACCAGTCCATTTCCAGCTGGCCCTTGGCCCGGTAGGCCAGCACACCGAGGGCCGGGCCGTCGGTGAGCTGCAGCGGCCCGAGCGACGGATCGGGCGGTAGACCGAGGAACGAGAACACCACGTCGGCCGGCGAATTGCTGAGCTGCCTGGCCGGCGTCAGCGCCTGGCGAACCTCGGCCAACAAAGCGTTGGCGGGCATGCCTCGTTCTTCGGCACAGCACAGCCGGATCGGCTGCACCGTGGTCAGACCGCTGACCGTCACGAAGCCGACACCGATCGTCCGGGCGATCGCCCGGCCCAATGCGGCCAAGAGGACTTCCTCGATACCGACCCCGGCGTACTCGACGGCACCATCGAGTTCAGCGGTCAGTTCGTGGGACAGCGGCGCCGACATACGGACCAGATCTTCTGGTCGAGGCCGGCCGGGAATCTCATCGTCAACTACCCGCACATTGCTAGACGGGTAGGTCACAGGAGCAACCATGCCCCCACCGTAGCGGTCGTGTCCCATAAATGGGAGAGCAATCTCACAATCGTGACGACCATGTCAATAAATTCAACAATTTCCTGAATGCAGTTGCCGGTACCCATTACCGGGAGTTCCGGGTTATTCTGATCCCGTGCCCAGGACTGATGAAAATGGACGTCAGCTCAAAACCCTGCTCGACTACCTCCTCGACGGAGACATCGAGGCGAAGGACATCTACGACGCGCTCGGCACGTCTAGCAGCACGTATTATCGGCGGGTCAAGGAGCGGGACTACCCCAATGCCGAGGAGCTGCGGTTGGTGTCGACGCGCTTCGGCCTGAGCTATCCCGACCTGCAGGTCCGGTTCGGGCTCATGAGCCGCGAAGAGCTCCAGCAATATATGGATTCTTCGCCATTTACGGTGGCGACAATTAACACCGTAACGGCGACGCACATTCCGGTAAAACTCTCAGAAATGAAACCCCGACTCGATGCTCCACCGCTGTAGTATTTGCTGAATTAATTCGGGGGCGTAAGGCGACGACGGCATGGGTCTGGGTGTAGTAATCACGGTCACGCTGCTGTGCATGGCGTGGAGCCTGTGGATTCGGCGGCTGACGTGGGGCTGCCGGTGGGAAGTCGCCGCCACCCTCAACATCGCCCTGCAGGCCGGCGCCGTGCTGCTGATGTCGCCGCTCGCCTCCGAAACCATCGGTCAGTGGCTGCACTCGCTGACCGGAATATGGAATCTCGAGGACTACATCGGTCACGACTTGTATGTCGTAGCCGCCTCCGCGATCGTCTACAACGCGCTGGGCCGGCTGCAGGACGACAACGCCATGCAGACCGCCTTCAAACAGTATGTCGAGCGCCCCGCGACACTGTGCATACCGCTCCTGCTGGCCGCATTCTCGATGGGTGACGGCGCCAAGGTCTACCGCTCCGACTTCTTCACCGTCCCCACCGATCCCTGGCTGTCCGCCTACTGGCTGCTGCTCTGCGGGACCCTGATCTACCTGCTCGGCTACGGTTCACGGGCGCTGCTCGTCCTGCGTCGGGATCCGCGGTCGCGGCGTATCGCGAACATCTATCTGATGGCCTCGGCCAGCGGCATCATCGCCTGCACGATTCGCATCATCACCGCCTACGTCCCGCCCCTGGCGGAACTGGAGGGCGGCAAGCTGGTCTGGTTCTTCGCCTGCTCCTGCGGTGCGGGCTTCGCCCTGACATCGGCGCACTCGTGGCGGATCAAGACCAAGTGGTTCACCCGTACCGGCGGATCCCGATAATGGGGATCGATGAAATTCGCGGTGAGCATCCACGGGACGCGCGGTGATGTCGAACCCTGTGCGGCAGTAGGTCTCGAACTCCAACGGCGCGGGCACGACGTGCGCATGGCCGTACCGCCCAACCTCGTCGCATTCGTCGAATCCGCGGGCCTGCGGACCGCGATCCCCTACGGGCCCGATTCGCAGCAGCAATTGCAGGGCGACGTCTTCGAACGGCCGGACGCACTCACCGCGGCCGCCCCGGCGGACTGGGTGCGCCTTGGCAACCCGTTGACGGCGTTGCGCAAGGCCAGGGCGGCGGCCACCCGGGGCTGGACCGACATGAGTGAGGCACTGCTGGGTTTGGCCGACGGTGCCGATCTGATCGTGACCGGCACCGCCTACCAGGAGATCGCCGCCAATGTCGCCGAATATCGCGGCCTGCCGTTGGCCGAGGTGCACTACTTCCCGGTGCGGGCCAACACCCAGGTCCTGCCGGTGCGACTGCCGTCGCCCCTGGTCAACGCGGCGTATTCGATGGGCGAATGGCTGCACTGGCGGCTGCTGAAGCCTGCGGAGGCCGAGCAGCGTCGCGCCCTGGGCCTGCCGCCGGCGAGCACGCCGCCAGTCGCCCGCATCGTGGCCGCCGGGGCGCTGGAGATCCAGGCCTACGACAAGGTCTTCTTTCCCGGGTTGGCCGACGAATGGGGCGACCGGCGCCCACTCATCGGGTCCATGACGCTGCAGCTGCCCACCGCGGTCGACGGCGAAGTCCAGTCCTGGATCGCCGCGGGACCACCGCCGGTCTACTTCGGCTTCGGCAGCATGCCGATCGACTCCCCCGCGGATGCGGTGCGCATGATCAGCGACGTCTGCGGTGAGCTCGGCGAGCGCGCGCTGATCTGTGCCGGGTTCTCGGACTTCGACGACACCGGGCCTGCTGAGCATGTGAAAGTCGTCGCCTCGGTCAACCACGCCGCCGTCTTTCCGGCATGTCGGGCTGTGGTGCATCACGGCGGGGCCGGGACGACCGCGGCCGGCATCCGCGCCGGAGTCCCCACCCTGGTGTTGTGGGTCGCGGCCGAGCAGCCGCTCTGGGGCAAACAAATAGAGCGGCTCGGGATCGGCAGGTCACGGCGCTTCTCAACTTCCACGCGGTATTCGCTGCTCGAAGATCTACGCGCCGTGCTGTCTCCGCAAACAGCCGAACGCGCCCGTTTGCTCGCCGGCCGAATGAGTCCGGCGGCAAGCAGTGTCGGCACGGCAGCGGACCTTCTCGAACAGACCGCCCGCAACCGCCGCCACGGGTGACGCCAACGCTGCCCGCGGCAGCCCGGGTTGGTAGAATTTCGCCTCGTGTGGACAACCGTGGTGCTACTCGGCCTCGCGGTGAGTATCGAGCCCGCACGCATCGGATTGATCGCCCTCCTGCTGACCCGGCCGCGTCCGGCGCGGCACCTGCTGGTCTTCCTCTGCACGGGCCTGGCGCTGAGCCTCAGCGTCGGCTTCGCGGTGTTGTTCGTTTTCCACCACACCTTCCTGGGCAAGGCCAACTTCAACCCGGCGCTCATCCAGATCGGCATCGGCGTCGTCGCCGTCCTGCTGGGGGCGCTGCTGGCGTCGAACATTCCGTTGCGCCAGTTCGCCCGCAAAGAGATGGTCGAGGTTCACCCCGGCGGTACCGGTGAGAGTGCCGTCGTGGTGGCCGATCCCCCGCCGCCGGGCCGGTTCGCGCGGCTGTCCACCAAGGTCCGTGGGTTCGCCAAGGGCGAATCATCCTGGTTCTCGGGCTCGATCGGGGCCGCGCTGGCGATGCCGAGCGTCGACTACATGGCCCTGCTGGCACTGATCATCGCGTCCAAGACCCCGCCGATCGAGCAGGCCTCGGCGCTGGTGACCTTCCTGCTGCTGGCAAGTTGGGCCGCGGTCATCCCGCTGCTGAGCTTCATGGTGGCGCCCGCTAAGACCCGAATCTGGGTGCAGCGCTTCAACGAATGGATCCGCACCCGCACCCGCAAGCACGCCGGCGCGTTCGTTGCGATCGTGGGCATCATCCTCATCGGGGTCGGCCTGCACGGCCTGTGAGCCCGGCTAGACGATCTCGCCGGTGAGCCCGAACTCGGTCAGCGTCTGCTCGGCGACCTCTCGTAGCCGTTGCTTGGAATTCTCGGCCCCAGGCTGATACCCCTCGACCGAGATGGAGATCTTGCCGTTGAGCCGGCCCGACACTATGACGAGTTGCCCATTCGACCGTTGCATCTCGCGCTCGGTGACGTTCTGATCTGCACCTCTCATCAACAGGTACTCAGCGTCGGTGCCGTCGATCTGGCCGGCTACCGGAGGCAACTCTCCCATGTTGGAGCACGACACCGGAACGTCTTCGGAGTAGGCGAACAACGAATTGACGATGCCCTTGACCGCGTTTCTCGGCAGCCACGGGATCAACGGCGCCATGTCCAGAGCCTGATTGGGGCCGAACGCTGCTTGGCGAGCGTGTCTGATCACCTCCCGCGCGGGAGTCAGATCCTTGGTGACAACAGCGGGGTCGAGGGCGGCATTCGCAAAGGACATCGCAATCGCGCGGCTGTCGTCGAGGCTCTTTCGGTCGTTGAATGCGATGACGAGTGTCACCGCGCCATCCGAAGCGCGGGAGCGACCCAGTCCCTCGCTCAGCTTCGCGACAAACCCCGCCAAGAGCGAATAGCTGTTTCCACCCAGCCTCTCCGCACACGCATCCCATTGCTGGGTCTCGACGAACAACGCCACGCAAGGGATTGCAACGCAACGACTTTCGCTACCATCCGCGTCGGGCATCGGCGTCGGGTCGCCAGCCGCAGATCGAGATTTGATCCGCTCGACGATCGCCGACCAAAAAATCCGCGCCGCGGACGGGGCATCCTTCAGGCTCTGGACTATGTCGCGTTTGAGTGTTTGCAGACGCGTGTCGGGCGGATTGGGCAGCCCGAGGTCGCGCCTCACGCCGGTGGCGGCTTCGACAACCGCGAGAATGCCGCCACCGCCGTCGGCCACACAGTGCGAGATCACCATGCTGACCGCCGTCGAACCATCGGTGAGCGGCACCACCCCCAGCCGCCAGCTCGGGCCGAATTCTGGATCGATCGGCATGGCGGCATGCTCGTCAGCCCACGCCATGTAGTCGGCGCGGGGCCACGGCTCGTGCCACATGTCGATACCGGCCGGCGGTCCGATGCGCCGCACCCATCGAGGACGACCGAACGGAAGCGGAGACTGTTGGATCTGACGCGCGAAGAATCCGTAGCCGAGGTTCTCGTGAAAACGTTGCAGCGCAGCCAGATCGACGGGATGGTCGTAGACCCACACTGCCTGCATGAGCTGGCGACGGCCGGTGGCGCGCAACAACTCGAAGGTGATCTGGTCGAGAAATGCCAGCGTGTTGTCCGACGGCGGACTCTTTTTCAGGTCGGTCACGACACCGTCACCCAGTCACACGATCGTGCCGGGGAGGTCGAACTCCTTGAGAGTCTGCTCCACAACCTCACGGAGCTTTTGCGTGGTGTTGTCCCAACCGGGCTGGTAGCCGACGACGGTGATGAGATTATGGCCACCCATACGTGCCGCCAGGATCGTCAACAGCCCGGAGCGGCGCTCAAGGGCCTCGCGGGTCACCCGACGGTCGGTGCCCCGGAAAAACAAGTACTCTGCTTGAGTTCCGTCGATTCCCAACAGTTCCGCCGGCAAATCGCCAACGTTCGAGCACGACACCGGCAGATCGGCGCTGAATCCGAGGGCCGCGCCCGCTATCGCTCCCACGAGACGTTTGGGCAGCAGGGGCACCAGCGGGAGAATTGCGGCAACCTCGTCGGTTTCCGCGCGCGCGTTCTTCACACCGGTGCGCATGGCGTCGCGCGCGCCGGTCAGATCGGTGCACACATCCTTCGGATCGAACTTCACGCTGGCGATCGCGACCGCGTTGGCGCGATTGTCCGTGTCCACCAGCGCCCGGTCGCTGATCGGGGTCATCAACGTGACGGTGCCATCCTGGGCGTTCACCCGTCCGATGTGCTCGGCGATCTTGGCTGCGAAGCCGGCGATCAGTGAATGCCCATTGCCCTTCAGCGCTTCGGCGCGTGCGTCCCACTCCGTGAGGTCGACCGACAGCGAGACCGCGGGCAACAGGACATTGCGCTTGAGCTCGGATGCCGGGATCCCTTTGAGCGGTGAGGATTTCGGCCTACGGAGTTCCGCCCTGCGCTTATAGAGCAATGCGATCAGCGCGACCAAGGCCTTGAGTGTCACAGGAAGATCTCTGGCCGCCTGCCGAAGGTCCTCGACAATCGCCTGCGATCGTGTCCTCGACCGCGGCGGCGGGTAGCCCAGATCCGGGGTTATTCCATTGATCGCTTCGAACGCTCGCATCGCCGCCGCGATACCGTCGCCCAGGCAATGCGAGCCGCACATACTGATCGCCGTCGAACCATCTGTCATGGGCAGGATTCCGATGCGCCAGCCTGGGCCCCACTCGGCGTCGACGGGCAGCTGAGAACGCTCGTCGCACCAGTCGCTGAGTTCCGAGCGCGGCCTCGGCTCGGCAATCTCGATATCCAGGGGGGCACCCAGCGACGACACCCAGCGATGGCGACCGAACGGCACCGGCGACCGCTCGATCAGGCGTCCGGCCAGGCCATAGCCGAAATTGTCGTAGAAGCGGTGAAGTGCCTCATAGTCAACGGGATGCTCGTAGATCCACGTCGCCTGGATGATCGCCTCTTGATCGGTGGCCCGGGTTGCGATGAACAGCGTTTGGTCGGTGTAGCTGAGCAGGTTGTCCGAGTGCGCGGTCTCGGTGGTACGCCGGCGAAAAAACCTCCGACGAGGCCGTGCATCAACCGACATATGTCACCTTCCGAATTGTCACGAGACCGAACTCGTCGAAACCTACGCTACCCAGGGCTATCGCCCAATGGCATCAGACCGTTGCAACGGGCAAGCGCGAGGAGGACACCAGCTCGGAGCGGCCGTCGGCGACCCGAAGATAGATGCACTTCATCAGTTCGACGAACTCGGCAACCGACTCACGCGCGATCGGGTTGTCCGGGTAGGCGACGGTGATGATCGTGCCGCCGGTACGCCGGTTCACCCACATGCCGACCTGATTGGCTGCGCCGAGGTCGGTGTAGATGTGCCCGTTCTGCGCGTACCACTGCGACATGATGACCGGGTTGAGCGGCGGCAGGCCCACGTCGAGGTAGGACAGCATCGGCACGCCTGGTCCGGCGGGACGGATGCGCGGCGTTTCTTCGGTCGCGGCCAGCTCGTAGACCCGCTCGATCGGCACGTTCGCCAGCGGCATCCCCGAGTCGAACGACTCCTGGGCGGCGCGGGCCACCTCGGCGAAGTTGCGGGCGGCGACGGGCACCGACAGCGGAACGACGCCGGTAAACCACCCGGTGGTCATGAACTCCGCCGGGGTGCTGCGCGTGGTCGTCGGGGTGATGACGTAGTAGTCGTCGTCACCGGTCAGCTGGCGGTGGGCGATCGCCGCGGCGGCGAACACGCCACCGATGAAGCGGACACCCGCCGCGGTGCACGCCGACTCGAAGCGGTCCGACTCGTGGTCGTCCATCAGCTGGACGGTCAACAGGTCACCGCTGCAGTGCACCGACGGATCACCCAGCGGCAACGGGAACGTCGGCATCGTGCCGCCGTTGTTCTTCAGGAAGTCCAGCCAGCCGCTAACGTCCGGCGACTGCATGGTCAGCCGCTCGGTGTACTCGTGCTGGCGCACGCAGTAGTCGTGGTAACTGCCGGCCTCCGGCAGACGCAGCGGGGCGCCACCGCCGGCCAGCGCCTCGTAGTTCATGTGCATTTCCACGAACAGCGCCATCATCAGCATCGCGTCGGCGTGCAGGTGGTCGACGCTGACGTAGAAGGTGAAGTGGTCGGCACGCTGGATCACGCCGAACCGGAAGCAATCCCACTCCAGCGGGCTCGGGGTGTCGAGCACGTGCTTCTTCCACTGCGCCGAGTTCATCTCACCGTGCTTGGTGGCGACGAACTGGATGTCGTTCGGGTTCTCGACAGTGTGACGGACGACCTGATCGGTGTCGTCGAACTCGAACCAGCTGTGGTAGGTGTCGTGCCGGCGCAGGTAGGCATTGATGACGAAGGTCATCGCGCGGACGTCGCACTTGCCGGGCATGTTCCACGCCGGGATCAGCAGCCGAGCCATTTCCAGCCCGTTGGCCGTGTGGTTGCGGTAGCCGCGGATGTGCTGGGCCTGCTGGTAGCTCGCAGGCACCTCACTGACCGGCGCATCCTGGACCTTCTTCCGGCATGCCGGCGAAGGGCTCCACGACACGACCGTGCCCGGCGCGTCAACCCAGTCATGGATTGCGGTGAGTGCAACCACTGTCAGATTCCCCTATCGACCCTATTAATCAGCGTGCTGACGTGATGACGCCGGCAAGCGTTTCGCACAGGCCTTCGGCCAGCGACCGGACAGTCGTTATATCCATCGATCGAACCCGTATTCCCGTTTCAGTTTCAATACGAGTTCTCAGCTCGAGGTTCCCCAACGAGTCCAAACCGTACTCCGAAATCGGTCGGTCTGGGTCGATGGAACGGCGCAGGATCAGGCTGAGCTGCTCGGATACCAGGCGACGAACCCGGGTGGGCCACTCCTCGCGCGGCAGATCGTGCAGTTCGGCCCGGAAGCTGCTGGTGTCGGCAGGCCGGTCGCCACTGGCTTGGAACGCCTCGGCGAACGGGCTGCGCTGCGCCAGATCGGTCAGCCAAGGTGTCCCGATGATCGGCGCGTAGCCGCTGTACGCGCGATCGTGGCGCAGCAGCGCCTCGAACGCATGCGCACCCTCGTCCGGGCTGATCATCGCGGTGTCACCGGTGGCGGCGAGGTGCTTGCCCGCGCCGATCTCATCCCACGCCGCCCACGCGATCGCGGTGGCCGGCAGCCCCTGCGAGCGGCGCCAGTGGGTAAACCCGTCCAGCCAGCTGTTGGCCGCCGCGTAGGCGCCCTGACCCGGCGAGCCCATCAGGGCGGCCGCCGAGCTGAACGAGCAGAACCAGTCCAGCGGCTGCGCCGTGGTGGCCCGGTGCAGATGCCAGGCGCCGTAGACCTTCGGGGCCCAGTCCCGGTCGATCAGCTCGTCGCTGATGTTGGTCAGGATGGCGTCCTCGACGACGGCGGCGGCATGCAGGACACCGCGCACGGCCAGGCCGGTGGCGGTGGCCACCGTGACCAGGCGGTCGACGGTCTCCGACAGCGCGATGTCGCCGCTGACGACCTCGACCTCGGTGCCGGCGGCCCGCATGCGGGCGATCTCGGCCAGCGCCTCGGCCTTGGGCTCCGACCGCGAGTTCAGCACGATCCGGCCGCAGCCGGCCGCGGCCATCTTCGAGGCGAGGAACAGGCCCAGCCCGCCGAGCCCACCGGTGATGACGTACGAGCCGTCCCGGCGGAAGACCTTGGCCTGCTCCGGCGGTACGACGACATTGCTGTGGCCCACCTTCGGCACCGACAGCAGCAGCTTGCCGGTGTGCTCGGCCGCACCCATCACGCGGATGGCGGTGGCGGCGTCGGCCAGCGGGTAGTGCGTGGTCTCCGGCTGCGGCAGGACGCCGTCTGCGGTCAGCCGGTAGACGGTGGTCAGCAGTTCGCGGATCTGCTCGGGGTGCGTGGTGGCCATCAGGGCCAGGTCGACACCGTAGAAGGAGAGGTTGCGCCGGAACGGGAACAGCCCGAGGCGGGTGTCGCCGTAGATGTCCTTCTTACCGATCTCGACGAACCGCCCGCCGAAGGCCAGCAGGTCGACGCCGGCCTTCTGGGAGGCGCCGGTCAGGGAGTTCAGCACGATGTCCACGCCGTAGCCGTCGGTGTCCTTGCGGATCTGCTCGGCGAAGGCGGCGCTGCGGGAGTCGTAGACGTGGGTGATGCCCATGCCGCGCAGGACGTCGCGGCGCTCCTCGGTACCGGCGGTGGCGTAGATCTCGGCGCCGGCGGCACGGGCGATCGCGATCGCGGCCTGGCCCACACCGCCGGTGGCGGAGTGGATCAGCACCTTGTCGCCGGAGGAGATCTTGGCCAGGTCGTGCAGGCTGTGCCAGGCCGTCGCCGAAGCGGTGGACACCGCCGCGGCCTGATCGTCACGCAGACCCGAGGGCAGCGTCACCGCCACGTCGGCGTCGCAGGTCACGAACGTGCCCCAGCAGCCGTTGGGCGACATGCCGCCCACGTGGTCGCCCACCCGGTGCGAGGTGACCTGCGGTCCGACCGCGGTGACCACGCCTGCGAAGTCGATGCCGAGCTGCGGGTGCAGCCCCTCGAAGCTCGGGTAACGGCCGAAGGCCAGCAGGACGTCGGCGAAGTTGAGGCTGGACGCGGTGACCGCAACCTCGATCTGGCCCGGTCCCGGCGGGATGCGGTCGAACGCGGCCAATTCCAGCGTCTGCATATCACCCGGGGTACGGATCTCCAGGCGCATGCCGTCGCGGGAATGGTCGACGACCGTGGTGTAGCGCTCGTCCGGCCGCAGCGGGCTCGGGTACAGGTGGGCGGTGTACCAAGCGCCGCCGCGGAAGGCGGTCTCGTCTTCCTCGGAGCCGCTCAGCAGGACGCGGGCCAGCAGCTTGGAGTCGACGTTGTCGTCGACGTCGATCTGGCTGGGCCGCAGCTGCGGGTACTCGGCACCGACCACCCGCAGCAGACCGCGAAGGCCGGCCTGCTCCAGGTTCGGCCGGTCGTCGGCCAGAACGGTCTGGGCGTTGCGGGTGATGACGTAGAGGCGCGGGGCCTCGCCGGCGGTGTCGGCCAGCTCGCGGGCGATGCGGACGAGATGGCGTACGTGCTCGCCCCCGCGGTGCGGCAGCTGCTCTTCGGGGCAGCCGGCGGCGCGGGCCGGGGACACCACGACGACGTTGGCGAACCCGCCCTCCGCGAAGTAGGACCGGAGCCGCTCGGCGTTGCCGGCGTGGTCGGCCTGCTGCGGCCACGACATCGTGGTGACGTCGGCGTCGTTGAGCTTGAGCGCGTCGGTGAGTGCCGAGGCCAGCAGGTCAGCGGCGTCCGAGGTGCTGACCACCAGCCAGGTCGCGGCAACCGCATGGGTGATCTCGGCGACCTGATGCTGGCGCCACTCGATACCGAGCAGCCGCTCATTGAGCACGCGGTCGCCCTCGTGGTCCTCGGACATCCCGGTGCCCATCCGCAGACCCTCGACGGTGAACAGCACGGTGCCGTAGTCGTCGACCAGGTCGATGTCGGCCTGGACCGAAGAGCCGTCGAGCGAGGCGATCCGGGTCAGGCAGTAGCGGGCGTTGCGGGTCGCGCCGTGTACGCGCAGGCGGTCCACACCCAGCGGTAACAGCAGGCCGCCGGTGCCGGAGGCCTGTACCCCCGGATGGGCCGCGACCGACTGGAAGCAGGCGTCCAGCAGTGCCGGATGCACGCCGTACGAGGTCTGCTGGTTGCGGATCGAGGACGGCAGGCCGATCTCGGCCAGCACGGTGTCGGCATTCTCGCCGGCGGCGTTGACGGCGACCAGTGCGGTGAACGCCGGGCCGAACTGCACACCGCGGCCGTCGAACCACTGGCGCACGCCCTCGCCGTCGGCGCGGTTGGGATGCGCGTCACGCAGCGCGTCCATGTCGTAGCTCGTGGGCTTGTCGCCGGCCTCGCCGGCGCATAGGACCGCGCCGGCACGACGCTCCCGCTCGCCGTCGGTGTCGGTCTCGACGACGAAGTCGAGGGCGCCCGATGCTCCGGCGGAGGCGACGGCGTGCACCGGGGTCTCGTCCTTCAGTAGCAGCATCGCGTCGAACGTGACGTCGCGGACCTCGGCGTCATCACCGAAGACGGTGCGCGCGGCCGCCAGCGCCATTTCGCAGTACGCCGCGCCGGGCAGCGCCGCGACGTTGTTGATCTGGTGATCGATCAGCCACGGGTGCGCGGCGGTGCCGACCTCTGCGGCCCAGGCGTGCCGCTCAGGCTCCTCCAGCAGCCGGACGTGCGAGCCCAGCAGCGGGTGGGCCGCCACCAGGTGTGCGCCGCGGGCCTGGTCCACACCGTCGGCGATCAGGATCAGGCTGCGGTGCGTCCAGGTGGGCAGCGGGGCGTCGACCAGCCGGCCGACCGGGTACAGAACCGAGAAGTCCACCTGCGCGCCGGCCGAGTACAGGGCGCCGAGGAAGTCACCGAGACCGTTGGGGACCTCCTGCGCGCGGCGCATGCCAGCCAGGGCAGCGACGCTGATGTCCAGCGTGCCTGCGGTCTGATCGATGGCGCGGATCAGCAGCGGGTGCGGGGCCAGCTCGCCGAACACCCGGAAGCCGTCCTCCAGCGCGGTCTGCACGGCTGCCGAGAACCGGACCGTGTGGCGCAGGTTGTCCACCCAGTAGTCGGCATCGCAGTACGGCTGCTCGCGCGGATCGAACGACGTCGCCGAGTAGTACGGCACCTCGGGTGCCATCGGCGTGATGTCGGACAACATCTCGGCGAGCTCGTCGAGGATCGGATCGACCTGCGGTGAGTGCGACGCCACGTCGACGTTGACCTCGCGGGCCATGATCTCGCGGGCCTCCCAGCCGGCGACGATCTTGCGGACGGTGTCGGTGGCGCCACCGATGACGGTCGACTTGGGCGACGCGACGACGGCGACGACCACGTCCTCGATGCCGTCGCGCTCGAGCTCCTCGCGAACCTGCTGGGCGGGCATCTCGACCGACGCCATCGCTCCCCCGCCGGCCAGCCGCAGGCACAGCAGCGACCGTCGGCAGATGACCTTGACGCCGTCCTCCAGCGACAGCGCGCCGGATACGACGGCCGCGGCGACCTCACCGAGCGAGTGGCCGATCACGGCGCCCGGCGCGACCCCGTAGGACCGCATCGTGGCGGCCATCGCGACCTGGACGGCGAAGATGGTCGGCTGAACCCGGTGAATACCCTCGACGGTCTCCGCGGCGGTCATCGCCTCGGTGACCGAGAAGCCGGATTCGGCGGCGATCAGCGGCTCGATCTCGGCGACCGTGGCGGCGAACACCGGCTCGGTGGCCAGCAGCTCGGTGCCCATCGAAGCCCACTGCGATCCCTGCCCGGAAAAGATCCAGACCGGCCCGCGATCGTCGTGACCGACGGCGGGCTGGTACGGCTCGTCGCCCTCGGCGACCGCGCGCAGTTGCTCGATCAGCGCGGCGCGGTCCTCGGCGATGACCGCGGTACGCACTGGGCGGTGTCCACGCCGGCGGCTCAGGGTGTAGCCCAGGTCCGACAGCGACAGGTCGTCGCCGGCGCTCGCGACCCACTCGGCCAGGTTCGCCGCGGTGTTGCGGAGTTCCTCGACGGAGGTGGAGCACACCGGGAAGAGCAACAGCTCCTTGGCGGCGCGCTCGGCCTGGTCGGCGTCGACGACCACCGGGGCGTCGGGGGCCTGCTCCAGGATGGCGTGCACGTTGGTGCCCGACATGCCGTAGGACGAGACGCCCGCACGGCGCGGCCCGTCCTCCTTGGGCCACGGGATGTTCTCGGTCGGGACGAACATCCCTGTCTTGACCTTGGCGTTCTTGTCGGACAGCCGGCTGAAGTGCAGGTTCTGGGGAATGACTCCGTGGTGCACCGCGAGGACGGCCTTCATCAGGCCGAGGACACCCGCCGCGGATTCGGCGTGGCCGAAGTTGCTCTTGACCGAGGTGAGGGCCGTCGGGCCGGCGTGGCCGTAGACGGTCGAGATGCTGTTGAACTCGATCGTGTCGCCGACCGGAGTGCCGGTGCCGTGCGCCTCGACCATCCCGACGGTGTCGGGGTCGACACCGGCGGCGGCGAGTGCGGACTGGAACACCGAAATCTGGGCGTCGCGGGACGGGGTCAGGATGTTCTCGGTGCGGCCGTCCTGGTTGGACGCAGTGCTCTTGATGACGGCCAGCACCCGGTCGCCGTCGCGCTGGGCGTCGTCGAGGCGCTTGAGGACGACGATCCCGCAACCCTCGGCGCGGACAAAACCGTCGGCGGCGACGTCGAAGGAGTGGCAGCGTCCGGTCGGCGACAGCATCCCCTGCCCCGAGGACGAGGCGTAGAGGCGCTTGTCGAGCATCAACATCACACCGCCCGCCAGCGCCATGTCGCTTTCGCCATCATGCAGGCTGCGGCAGGCCTGGTGCACTGCGACCAAGCTCGACGAGCAGGCGGTGTCCATGGTGACCGCGGGGCCGGTCAAACCGAGCGCGTGCGAGATGCGGCCCGACGCCATGCTGAACGGCGCCCCGGTGAAGGCATAGGCCTGATCGAACGCGCCGGCGTCGCTGGTGACCATCGCATAGTCGTCATGCGACATGCCGATGAAGACACCGGTCGACGTGCCGGACAGCGAGGACGGCGTGAAGCCGGCTTGTTCGGTGGCTTCCCAGCAGGTCTCCAACAGCACGCGGTGCTGCGGGTCCATCGCGGTGGCCTCGCGCTCGTTGATCCCGAAGAAATCGGGGTCGAACCCGGTGACGTCGTCGATGAAGGCACCCCATTTCGACACCGAGCGGCCGGGCACGCCGGGCTCGGGGTCGTAGAGGTCGTCGGCGTCCCAGCGGTCGGCGGGAATCTCAGTGACCAGATCAGCGCCCTCGAGCAACGCCTCCCACAACTTGTGGGGCGAGTCGATACCACCGGGTAGTCGGCAAGCCATGCCGACGACGGCGATGGGGGTGACAGATGTCTGACGCACGTCCGCTCACACCTCACTTCTTGACCTGGGCAAGGCAACCCAACCCGACCATGCAGAGGTAGCTACGAAGTCGAAGTTGCCAATGTGCTCGGTAGCTTAGCCGTTTTTCGTTAAGACCGCGAGAAATGCTTGATGTTTTCGATTAGGGATTGGGCAATGTGACCTTTGGCCCTAACGTCGTGCCCGGTCAGCCGCCTGACCGATAGCTGCGGATCCGGTGGCGGTTCCCGCCGCGATCGTCGTTACACTCCTGAGATGTAGCGGCAAAAACGTCTCTACCAGCATATTTATTGAGACAGGACCGCTGCGGGAGGCACTCGGACAGCATCCGATGACCCGTTCGTGGCAGCGAGCTGGAAGTTGCAGGGTGTTTACTATCGCAATTCCGACACAAATTGGTATCAATGCGGTTATAGCAAATAACGGTAATGAACTCGCCTAATTACCTCGGCTCACTGCCGAAAATGGCATTGCGCGGGTCATTGAATAGCGTCCAAGGGCGTCCCGCACGCGTACCATTCACACCCGCATTACGATGCCATCCTGAGAGTTTCCGCTATCACGCCTCAGCATCCGATAACCCTGTAGCCAGCGACTTTCATCTTCAGCCACAGGAGATGGCTACTAACCTGAGAGTAGGCTGAGATTTCCCTATCCAAAGCGCAGTAAACGTGATCCAGACCACATTCTGGATGATCCGGAGATATCGGTTACCGGTTCTCCCATATTTCTCCACACGGGTCAGCAAACGCGACAGGATAAATGACCGGCTATTCGTCGATATTTGGCGAACTTTCCATCGACGATGAACTTCGGGACGGTTCGGACCACACCCGGTGACATTTATCACGCCTTTAGCGACGTCTTGTGAACTCGCTGTGAAAGTTTGCTGGAGGGCGTAGTCACCGCATGTGGCGAGGTCAGCCGTGGCTGCAAGAAGCCCCGCGAACAGGCAACACGCCCGGCCGCGGGCTGGGCCAGCAAGGAGCCGGCACGGGCGATCTAGGGCCGAACTACCCTGCGACGACCCCGGCCGGCAGCGGTCCGAAGGGGGCACCGAACTCGGTCACGGGCTCGAAACCGTGCTTGCGGGCCGCCGCGGCGCCCCGCCGGATCAATGCCGCGGTGGCGACAAATCCGGCTTGATCCGCAACCACGAATGGAGTCAGCAACCGGTTATGGATGAAACTGAACGACAATCCCGACTCCGGAATCGCCCAGCCCAGCGAACCACCCAGCCCCACATGCCCGAAGCCCGGCAACAGGCCCGGGATCGGCAGCGAGTGATAGCCCAGGTGGAAGCCGAGCGGCAGGACCAGGTTGCGGTCCCAGGTCAGATCGCGCCGACCAGTGAGCCCGGCGACCAGCTCCGCGGACAGGTAGCGCCGGCCGTCGATCTCGCCACCATTGGCGATCGCGCCGTACATGCGGGCCAGACCGCGCGCGGTGGCCACACCATTGGCCGACGGCAGCTCGCTGTCCAGCAGCGGCATGGCGCCCTGGACCGTCGACCGCATGCCGGGGAAGTACATGGAGCCGAAGATCGCGGACACCTCGAACGCCGCGATGCGGGGCGCGATGGTGTTGAAGATCGGATTCGGGATGGTCCACTGGGGTCCGATGATGCTGGCGGCCCGCGTCGGCGCGCCCGCGGGTGGCCGGCCGAGGTGGATCCCGTCGGTGTTCAGCGGCTCGGCCACCTCGGAACGGATCAGCTCGCGCATCCCCAGCCCGGTGACCGAACGGGCCAGGCCGGACAGCAGCCAGCCGTAGGTGAGTGCGTGATACGCGGGCTTACCGAAGTACCGGCCGACCGGTGCGGCCGCGAGGCGTTCCTCCATGACCAGGTGGTCGAGCAGGTCGCGCGTGCGCACGCCGCGCAGATGCGCAAGACCCGCGCGGTGGTGCATCACGTCGCGGACGGTGATCGCCGCCTTGCCATTGGCGCCGAACTCCGGCCAGTACGCGGCCACCGGCGCGTCGTAGTCGATCAGGCCGCGGTCGACGAGCCGGTGGATGACCGTCGAGGCCACGCCCTTGGTCGCCGAGAACACCATGGCACCGGTGTCCGCGGACCAGCGCTGGCGTCCCCGGCGGTCCGACCAGCCGGCCCAGACGTCGACCACGGGCTTGCCGTCGAGGTAGACCGCCAGCGCGCCGCCGCCGAAGCGCGGATGCGGGAACATCGCCGCGAAGCTTCGCAGTGCACAGGCGAAGTTCGGGTCGGCGGCACCCTGCAGCCCTTGGGGCAGGGTGTCGCGTTCGCGCATCGCCTGTGTCACAGATGGGAATTTAACGGGTCTAAGCACATCTGCAGCTAATTGTTGCCAAAACGTTAACTTGACACGCGGGCCGTCAGGTTGACTGTTCGGCCACCTGCAGGATTCGCTGAGCGGCCAGCGCGGCGGTCAACTCACCGTCACGAACCTGACGTTCGATCTCCGCGCGCTGGGCGCGGACGCCCGGGTGGCTCAGCACGCGGTCCAGAACGGCGTCGCGCACCATCGACCACGTCCACTCGACTTGTTGCGTGCGCCGGCGGGCCTCGAACTCGCCGGCCTTGGTCAACACGTCACGATGCCGTAGCACGGTGTCCCACAGCTCGGCCAGTCCGGTGCCCTCGATCGCACTCATCGTCAAAACTGGTGGCCGCCAAAGAGTTTCACGCGGATAGATCAACCTGATCGCCGCTGCCAACTCGCGTGCGCACCCCTTGGCTTCGGTGAGATGGGCACCGTCGGCCTTGTTGACCACCACGATGTCGGCGAGCTCCAGCACCCCCTTCTTGATGCCCTGAAGCTGATCTCCGGTGCGGGCGAGGGTGAGGAAAACGAAGGTGTCCACCATGTTGGACACCGTCACTTCGGACTGCCCGACGCCGACGGTTTCCACCAGGATCACGTCGAACCCGGCGGCCTCGGCGAGCACAATTGTCTCCCTCGTCGCCTTTGCCACGCCGCCAAGGGTTCCCGACGTCGGCGACGGGCGGATGTAGGCATCGGGGTGTACGGCAAGCTTCGCCATCCGGGTCTTGTCGCCCAGGATCGAGCCGCCGGTGCGGGTCGACGACGGGTCGACGGCCAGCACCGCGACCCGGTGGCCCTTCTCGATGAGGTACATGCCGAGCGCCTCGATCGTGGTCGACTTCCCCACCCCGGGCACTCCGGTGATACCGATGTGGACGGCCTTCCCCGCGTCGGGCATCAGCTCCAGCAGCAGGCGCTGGGCCTGATCGCGATGATCGGCGCGGGTCGACTCGACCAGGGTGATCGCCCGCGACAGAGCCGCACGATCACCGGCGCGGATCGCCTCGGCCAGCACCTCGACGTCGGCTGACATCAGGTGAGGTCGTAGCCGAGCCGCTCGGCGAGCTTGTGCAGCAGATCCACCGCGGCATCGGCGATCACCGTGCCGGGCGGGAAGATCGCGGTGGCCCCGGCGGCGTAGAGCTCGTCGAAGTCACCGGGCGGGATCACCCCACCGACCACGATCATGATGTCGGGACGCCCCACCGCGGCGAGTGCGTCACGCAGTGCCGGCACCAGCGTCAAGTGCCCGGCCGCCAAGGACGACACACCCACGACGTGGACGTCGTTGTCGGCGGCCTGCTGTGCGACCTCCTCCGGGGTGGAGAACAGCGAACCCACGTCGACGTCGAAGCCGATGTCGGCGAAGGCCGTCGCGATGACCTTCTGGCCGCGGTCGTGGCCGTCCTGACCCATCTTGGCCACCAGGATGCGCGGCCGGCGGCCATCGGACTCGGCGAACTTCTCCACCAATTCGGTTGCGGCACTCACATTCTGGGCCTTTCCGACCTCATCCCGATAGACACCCGCGATGGTTCGGATCTCGGCCTGATGCCGGCCGTACACCTTCTCCAGCGCGTCGGAGATCTCGCCGAGAGTGGCCTTGGCTCGGGCGGCGTTGATCGCCAGTGCCAGCAGGTTGTTACCCAAGCCGTCGTCGCCGACGGGCCCGGAAGCCTCTGCGGCACGGGACAATTCGGCCAACGCCGCCTGGGTGGCCGCCTCGTCGCGGTCGGCCCGCAGCTGCGCCAGCTTGGCGATCTGCTCGGCGCGCACCCGGCTGTTCTCGACCTTGAGGACCTCGATCTCTTGGTCCTCGGTGACCTGGTACGTGTTCACCCCGATCAACGGCTGGGCACCGGAATCGATGCGCGCCTGGGTGCGCGCGGCCGCTTCCTCGATGCGCAGTTTCGGAATGCCCTCACCGATGGCCTGAGCCATGCCGCCGTGCTCGGCGACCTCGGCGATGTGCGCACGGGCCTTCTCGGCCAGCTGATGGGTCAGCCACTCCACGTAGTACGAGCCGCCCCACGGGTCGATCGGCCGCGTCGTGCCCGATTCCTGCTGCAACAGCAGCTGGGTGTTGCGCGCGATGCGCGCGGAGAAATCGGTGGGCAGTGCCAGCGCCTCGTCGAGTGCGTTGGTGTGCAGCGACTGGGTGTGGCCCTGCGTCGCGGCCATCGCCTCGACGCAGGTCCGCGCGACGTTGTTGAACACGTCCTGGGCGGTCAGCGACCAACCCGAGGTCTGCGAATGGGTGCGCAATGAGAGCGATTTGGGATTCTTGGCGCCGAACTCGGCGACCAGCTCACTCCACAGCAGACGGCCCGCACGCAGCTTGGCCACCTCCATGAAGAAGTTCATCCCGATGCCCCAGAAGAACGACAGCCGCGGTGCGAACGTGTCGACGTCGAGGCCGGCGTCGCGGCCCGCCTTGAGATACTCCACACCGTCGGCCAGCGTGTAGGCGAGCTCGAGATCGGCTGTGGCCCCGGCTTCCTGGATGTGGTAGCCGGAGATCGAGATCGAGTTGAACTTCGGCATCTTGGCGCTGGTGTAGGCGAAGATGTCGGAGATGATCCGCATCGACGGCTTCGGCGGGTAGATGTAGGTGTTGCGGACCATGAACTCTTTGAGGATGTCGTTCTGGATGGTCCCGGCCAGCTTCTCCGGGGGCACCCCCTGCTCCTCGGCCGCGACGACGTAGAGCGCCAGAATCGGCAGCACCGCGCCGTTCATGGTCATCGACACACTGACCGTGCCCAGGTCGATCCCGTCGAACAGCTGACGCATGTCCAAGATGGAATCGATTGCCACACCGGCCATTCCGACGTCACCGGCGACGCGCGGGTGGTCGGAGTCGTAGCCGCGGTGGGTGGCCAGGTCGAAGGCCACCGACAGGCCCTTCTGGCCGGCCGCCAGGTTGCGCCGGTAGAACGCGTTGGATTCGGCGGCGGTGGAGAACCCGGCGTACTGCCGGATGGTCCACGGTTGGTTGACGTACATGGTCGGGTACGGCCCGCGGATGAACGGCGGCTCACCCGGGAAGCTGTCCAGCGGATACCCGGCGGCGGCGATGGCGTCGCGGTCGGCGCCGACATAGACCGGCTTGACGGCGATCCCTTCGGGGGTCTGCCACTCGAGCTGCTCGGCGGTATAGCCGTGCGCCGAGGCAGCGGCGACGACGTGGTCGGTGACGGCGGCCTCGGTGGGTGCCGGTACCGACCGATCGCCGTGCAGCGGGACGTCGGCGAAGCTGGGTACCGTGCTCGTGCTGGCAGTCATGTCAGGCCCCCAATCGGGTGAGCAGGGACGAAAGCGCTTCGACCGCATCGATTTTCGCGGTCAAGTAACCATCGGGTTTGGCCGCGGCGCCGTCGACGGCCTTCTCCGGGCCGGCGAGCAGTATCTGATCGAGCCCGGCCTCGCGTGCCGCGGCCACCACGTCGGAGGCATCGGCGCCGTAGCGGGCGTCGGTGCCGCAGATCACCGCAACCGTCGCGTTCGCGTCGGCAACGGCCTTGGCCGTCCCGGCGGCGTCGACGGTGCCGGGGTTGACCGCTTCGATGCCACCCGAGGCCAGCAGGTTGGCCGCGAACGTGGCCCGGACGTTGTTCTCGGCCAGCGGCCCCAGCGGCAGCAGCAGGATCGAGGGGCGTGAACCGGTGCGGTCGAGGTAGGCGTCGGAGCGGTCGCGCAGCGCCTCGAAACCGGCCGCGTAGCGCCGCACGGTATCCGACGAACCGAAGTGCGGCAGCGGCGCTTCGGACAGGTTCGGGAACTCGTTCACACCGGTGATCGCGGTGCGGCGGTGGGCGATGTCGTCGGCCCGGCGGGCCCGTACCGCTTCGATCTGCTCGACGATGTGGTCGCGGGCCGCCACGAAGCCGCCCCGGGACTCGACGTCCTGAAAGTGCGACCAGGCTTGCGTGGCAAGGTTTTCGGTGAGGTCTTCGACATACCAGGAGCCGCCGGCGGGATCGAGAACCCGGCCGATGTGCGACTCTTCGAGCAGCAACAACTGGGTGTTTCGCGCGATGCGCCGGGCGAAACCGGCACTGATGCCGGGGAATCCGCTCGGGATCGCCACGTCGAACGGCAGCACCGCCACCGTGTCCGCTCCCCCCACGCCTGCGCCGAATGCGGCCAGCGTGGTGCGCAGCATGTTCACCCAGGGGTCGCGCTGGGTCATCATCGGCAGCGATGTGACCGCGTGTACCGTCGCCGCCCCGGCGTCGGGCTGGCCGAGCACGTCGGCGATCCGGGCCCAGAGTTGGCGGGCCACCCGGAATTTGGCGATCGTCATGAATTGGTCGTCGTCGGCCACCAGGCGGAAGCTGATCTGGCGCAGCGCATCGGCGACGCCGATACCCGCGTCCACCAGCGCCCGCACGTACTCGACGGCGGCACCCAGCGCACCGGCGAGTTCCCACGCCGCGTTGGCGCCGCGGTTGTGGAATGCCGGACCGTCGACGGTGATGGCGCGCACCCCGGCGCGACCGGACAGATTCCCGGCGACCCGGGTCACGTCCTCGACGGAGGGAGCGTCAAAGCCGCTGAGCGGCGCGGTGAACGGGTCGGCGCCCAGGTCGATCGACAGTCCCCCGCGCTGGGCATCGTCGGCACCGGCCACCAGGGCCAGCACCGCGTCCGCGGCGGGGACGAACTGCGTCCCCGCGTCGAGGATCACCGGCGCGAGCTCCAGGTAGACGCCTTCCAGCAGCCGGTCCAGATCGGCGGGGGCAATGCCGGTGTCGCCGATGCGCAACACCAGCGCGCTCACGCCGTCGCCGAGGGCGGCGAGCACCGAGGCGTTGCCGTCGGCAACGGAGCCGCCGGCGCCGAATATCTCGGCGACCTTCCAGCCGGCGATGACGTCGCGGCGTGCGTCGGCCCCACGGACAAACGGCCAGGTGCCGGGCAGCGGCGGTTCGGGCCGGGCATCGAGCGTGGTGTAGAGCGGCCGGATCGGAAAGCCCTCGTAGGTGGGCGAGTCCAGCAGCGACTCGGGCTCAGCGGGCAGATCCGCCGGCTCTTTCCGGCTGCTCTTGGCCAGCACGCCGGCCACCGCGGTGCGCCAGCGGGCGCGGGCCTCCTCCACCTCTACTACCGACACCGGCAACTCCTGTTGTCGCAGCTCGTGGCAGCCCCTCCCCGGGAACGCCATCAGACCATCAGGCTAAATGATGGACTCACACGTCACGCCGCCGAGTAGGCAGGCCCGTAATCTTGGTAAACGTGACGTCGAAGACCCGCAACACGCTGCGCAGCGTGAGCTCAGCGATGGTCTCCACGGCGCGCCAGGTGTCCCGGACCCGCATTGTCCTCACCGCTGTCGTCAGTGTGATTCTCGTCGCAATCGTGCTGCTGGTGCCGCTGCCCACGGCCGTACAGCTGCGGGACTGGGCAACATCGCTCGGGGCGTGGTTCCCCCTGGCCTTCCTCGGCGCGCACATCCTCGTCACCGTTTTCCCGTTCCCGCGCACCGCCTTCACCCTGGCGGCGGGGCTGTTGTTCGGCCCCGGCCTGGGTGTGGTGATCGCCGTGGTCGCCAGCACCGTGAGCGCGCTCATCGCGTTGCTGCTGGTGCGGGCGCTGGGCTGGCAGCTCAGCAAGCTGGTCAGCCATCCCGCTCTTGCGTCGGTGGACGCGCGCTTGAGCGCCCGCGGCTGGCCGGCGGTGTTCTCGCTGCGGATGATCCCCGCCGTCCCGTTCTCGGTGCTCAACTACGCCGTCGGGGCCTCGGCGGTGCGGGTGCTGCCGTACCTGTGGGCGACGCTGGCCGGGCTGATTCCCGGCACCACCGCCGTGGTGTTCCTCGGAGATGCGCTGACCGGCAATATCAGCCCGCTACTGGTGCTGGTGTCGGTGTGCACCGCGGCCGTCGGAATCGCCGGGCTGGCCTACGAGGTGCGCGCGCACCGGCGCCACCACGACGCGATCAACGACGAACCGACGGCCCCTGCACAGTCATCGCCGCATACAGCGCCATAAAGCCCGCTGCGGGCACCGTGCTGATCACGGAATCCCGCACCCGCACATGCGCACCGACGGCAAGGACGAAGTAGACCGTCAGCATGGAGGTGGTCAGCCTCGCCAGCACAGGGAAACGGCGCGCCGCGAGCAGGCCGATCACCGATGCGGCTTTGACCGTCGGCAGCACCCACCGGATACGGGGCGGCACCTCGAGCGTGTCGAGCGACCGCTCGATGTAGCCCACCGGAATCCCGCACGCCACAGCGTCGAAGGCCTGGAATACGGCGAGTGCGGTGTAGGTGCGCGGTGACGTGAGGGCATCCATGAACTACTGCACGTTGCCGTGCCGCGGGGCGTACTGCGGGTCGGCCGGCGGAGCCTGCTGCTCGGATAGCGGCGGATACGAGGGCACCGGGGCCGCGCCTACCGCGGGCACCGTGTTGCGCGCCTCGGCCTCGGCCTTGGCCACCGCCTGCGCGATCGCGGGGTCGGTCTTTGTGTCGAACCAGTCGGCGACCTCGTCGGAGTCGTCCTCGGCCTTGGGCAGGTCGGCCTCGACCGGAGACGGCGTGTAGCGGAACACCCCGTCCTCGCCGGGCGCGCCGAGCATCTTGGTGAATCCCTGCAGCGCCGAACCGAAGTCACTGGGCACCAGCCACACCTTGTTGGCCTCGCCCTTGGCCATCTGCGGCAGCGTCTGCAGGTACTGGTAGGCCAGCATCTCCGGGGTCGGCCGGCCCGCCTTGATGGCGGCGAACGTCTTCTCGATGGCCTTGGCCTGACCCTGCGCCTGCAGGTAGGAGGCGGCCCGCTCGCCCTGAGCGCGCAGGATCCGGGACTGCCGGTCGGCCTCGGCGGCCAGGATCGCGGCCTGCTTGGCGCCCTCGGCGGCCAGGATCTGGGCCTGCTTCTGGCCTTCGGCCTGCTTGATCGAGGCCTCCCGGCTGCCCTCTGCGGTGAGGATCATCGCGCGCTTCTCGCGGTCGGCGCGCATCTGCTTCTCCATCGAATCCTGGATGGACGGCGGCGGGTCAATGCTGCGCAGCTCGACGCGGGCGACGCGCAGACCCCAGCGCCCGGTGGCTTCGTCGAGAACGCCGCGCAGCTGCCCGTTGATCTGGTCGCGGCTGGTCAACGTCTGCTCGAGGGTCATACCGCCGACGACGTTGCGCAGCGTGGTGGTGGTCAGCTGCTCCACACCGACGATGTAGTTGCTGATCTGGTAGACCGCCGCCTGCGGGTTGGTGACCTGGAAGTACACCACCGTGTCGATGTTGACGGTCAGGTTGTCCTCGGTGATCACCGGCTGCGGCGGGAACGACACCACCCGCTCGCGCAGGTCCACCCTGGCGCGGACCTTGTCCACGAACGGAATCAGCAGCGTGAGCTGACCCGACACGGTCTTGCTATAGCGTCCGAGCCGCTCGATCACGGCGGCCTCGGCCTGCGGGATCAGCGCGATGGACTTGGCGACGACGATGATGGCGAAGATCACCAGCACCGCGAGCAAGACCAGACCGGCTATGGCACCGTCCATGAAGGGTTCTCCTTACCCGTTCTTCCAGACGACCGCGGTGGCACCGTCGATATGCATGACGGTGACGTGGTCGCCCGGCTCGTAGACATCGTTGTCGTTGTAGGGGCGGGCAGTCCAGACTTCACCGTCCAGTTTCACCTGGCCTTCATGCTGCGCCACCCGGTCGAGCACCAGCGCGCTCTTGCCTTCCAGCGCCTTGACCGGTTCGGGCAGCCCCTTGCCCGCGGTGAGTTTCCGGCGCAGCGCGGGGCGGACCAGCAGCAGAAGCAGCACCGAAACCACCAGGAACACCGCGCCGTCGGCCCACACCGGCCAGTCCAAGAGCCAGCTCGAACCGCCGGCGGCCAGCGCGCCGCCGGCCAGCATCAGCAGGAACATGTCGCCCGTGAGAGCCTCGGCACCGGCAAGACCTAGGGCAAACACGAGCCAGATCAGCGCCGCGGGCATGAGGTCAGGATATCGCGGCCGGGCCCGACAGGTTGGGAGAAAGCCGGTTCAAGGTCCACCCACTACACTGCGAGCATCATGTGGTGCCCGAGTGTTTCGCTATCCGTGTGGGCCAACGCCTGGCTCGCGGGCCAGGCCGCGCCCGACGACGTCCTCGACGCGTTATCGGCTTGGGCACCAACGCATTCGGTGACCGCCTACGATTCGGTCGCGGCGGGCCATACCGGACTGCCCTGGCCGGATGTCGACGACGCCGGTGCGGTGTCGTTGCTGCAGACGTTGCGGACCGTCGCGGGCCGCTCGGTGGATGCCCGGCCCCCCGCGATCAGCGTCGCCCTGCCCGTCCCCGGCGACGTCCGGGGGTTGGCGGCCGGCACCCAGTTCCAGCGCGACGCATTGGCCTCCGGCGAGGCGATCATCGTGACCAGCCCAGCCGGCGACACCATCGGCCTGGTCCCCGATTTCGAGTACGACGACACCGATGACGAGTTGCCAGACTGCGACCGGGTGCCCGAGCTGTGCGCGCTGTCCTGGACGGTGTATTCCTTGCCCGCCATCCCAGTGGTCGACCACCTCGACCTCGGCGAGGCGGAGTACACCCTGCGATCGGCCGTGCGGTCGGCCGCCGATGCCCTCGGCGCTCTGCAGCTCGGCGCCGCGGGGGGTATCGACGACCCGCGCGGGCTCGTCGAGCAGGTGCTGGAATCCGGCAGACACCACCGCGCCCCCGATCATGCTCCGGCACGCGCACTTCGGGTATTGGAGAACGCCGCGCACGTCGACGCGATCATCTCGATCAGCTCGGGATTGATGCCGATCGGCACCCAGAGCGCGTCGGAAGCTCAGATCGCCAATGACGCACTGCGGCCGCTGGCATCGATCGTGCGCTCGGCGCGGATCGCCGCGGTCACCGCGATCCTGCACTCGGCCTGGCACTGAGGTTCGGCTCACAGCCGGGTGTGCAGAACCGGCCGTCGACGCTGGCACCGTAGCCCGGAACCGGCTCGGCGCCAACCACTCTCACCGGCTCGCGGCCGTCGCGCACCTCGTCGACGAGATCGAGCACCAGCTGGGCGAAGCGGCGTTGTGCATTGGGTGTCGAAGCCCGGGCCAGCGCGATCCCGAGTTCACCGGCCTGCTGGACAAGTTCGTTGTCCAGATCCCACACCACCTCGATGTGGTCGGCGACGAATCCGACCGGGCACACCACAACGGCCTTGACGCCAGATGCGGCCAGCACCGAGAGATGGTCGGCGACATCGGGTTCCAGCCACGGCACCTGCGGCGGTCCCGAGCGAGACTGCCACACCACGTCGTAGTCGGCGTAACCGGCCGCGGTGGCCACCAGCCCGGCTGCATAACGGACTTGGCGGGCATACAGATCCGGCCCGCACCGGTCGGCGGCGCGCAGCGGGATCGAATGGGCGGTGAACACCAGTCGGGCATCGGCGCGCACCGATTGCGGCAGTGTTGCGACGGCCTCGGCGATAGCATCGGTGAACATCTCCACCAGCAGCGGATGGTCGAAGAACTGCCGCAACTTCACCAGTTCCGGGGCCCCGGCGCCCACGGCGGTGCGGGCCCGGACGATGTCCTCCTGATATTGGGCGCAGCCGGAATAGCCGCCCCAGGCCGAGGTGGTGAATACCAATGCGCGCCGCACCTGAGCGGAAGCCATTGCAGCAACGGTGTCTTCGATGAAGGGATGCCAGTTGCGGTTGCCGAAGTACACCGGCAGCTCGTCGCCACGCTCGGCGAGTTCGGCGCGGATCTCGTCGATCAGGGCGCGGTTGATGCCGTTGATCGGTGAGACGCCACCGAAATGCAGGTAGTGCTCGGCGACTGCGGCCAGCCGCTCGGGCGGGATGCCCCGGCCACGAGTGACGTTCTCCAGGAACGGCATCACCTGTTCGGGGCCCTCCGGACCTCCGAATGAGAGCACTAACAGCGCATCAAACGGAGGCACTCTAGAGCAGCTGGGTGCTGGCGCCGCCGTCGGCGAAGATGATCGTTCCGGTGGTGGCCGGCAGCCAGTCCGACAGCAGGGCGCACACCGTCTTGGCAACCGGCGTCGGATCCTTCATGTTCCAGCCCAGCGGAGCGCGCTGATCCCAGCCCTCTTCGAGCAGTTGCATCTGCGCGCCGGCTTCTTCGCCGAGCGCACCGCCGACGATCGCGCTCATCGCCAGCGTGCGGATAGGCCCTGCTGCAACGAGATTGGACCGCACACCGACCTTGCCGGCCTCGCGCGCGACGAACCGGTTCACCGATTCCAGCGCGCTCTTGGCGACCGTCATCCAGTTGTAGGCCGGCATCGCGCGGGTGGGGTCGAAGTCCATGCCGACGATGCCGCCGCCGGGATTCATCACCGGCAGCACGGCCTTGGCGAGCGAGGCGTAGGAGTACGCGGAGATGTGGATGCCCTTGGAAACGTCCTCGTAGGGCGCGTCGAAGAACGGGTTGATGCCCATGCCGGTCTGCGGCATGAAGCCGATGGAGTGCACCACGCCGTCGAGCTTGTTGCCCTCGCCGATCACTTCGGTGATCCGGTCGGCCAGCGTATCCAGGTGCTTTTCGTTCTGCACGTCGAGTTCGAGCAGCGGCGCCGGGTTCGGCAGCCGGTCGGCGATCCGCTGGATCAGCTTCATCCGGTCGAAGCCGGTGAGCACCAGTTCGGCGCCCGCCTCCTGCGCCACCTTGGCGATGTGGAACGCGATGGAGGAGTCGGTGATGATCCCCGTGACGAGGATCCGCTTGCCTTGAAGAAGTGTCACAGCGAATGTCCCTTTCCTAATGTCCCATGCCCATGCCGCCGTCGACCGGGATCACCGCGCCGGCGATGTAGCCGGCATCCTCGGACGCCAGGAAACTGACCGCCCCCGCGACCTCCTCGGCTGTCCCGACCCGCTTGGCAGGGATGAATTCCAGTGCGCCCTCTTGGATCCGCTCGTCGAGCGCGCGGGTCATCTCGGTGTCGATGTAGCCGGGCGCGACGACGTTGGCGGTGACGCCGGCCTTGGACATCTCCCGGGAGATCGAACGGGCCATCCCGATCAGGCCGGCCTTGGCGGCCGCGTAGTTGGACTGGTTGCCGATGCCCCACATGCCCGAAACCGAGCCGATGAAGATGATCCGGCCGAACCGCTTGCGCTGCATGCTGCGCGAAGCCCGCTGCGCCACCCGGAACGCCCCGGTCAGGTTGGCGTTGATGACCGCCTCGAAACGCTCCTCGGTCATCCGGATCATGAACGCGTCCTGGGAGATGCCGGCGTTGGACACCAGCACCTCGACCGGACCCTGATGCTCCTCGACCTCGGTGAAGGCCCGGTCGACGGCCGCGCTGTCGGTGACGTCACACACGACACCGAACAATCCCTCGGGTGCACCGGACCCGCGGTGGGTGACGGCGACCTTGTGACCGTCGGCGGCCAGCCGGCGCGCGATCGCCAGGCCGATACCCCGGTTGCCACCGGTGACCAGCACCGAACGGGAGACGAACTCGGGTTTGCCGGCGGTGGGAGTTTCGCTCATTGTTGTCAACTTAGTGCCTGCCGTCGGCGGCACCGAAATCGCCCACCGGCGATCAACCGGGCAGGCGGCGGTTGACCAGCAGTGCGGCCAGCGCGGCGAGAGCCAGCACCAGCGCGCCCAGCCGCAGCCAGCCGGTGGCAGCCTCACCCCTGATCGTCTCGTAGCCGATCTGGTCCTGCAGTGAGGTGAAGACCTCCTTGAGCTGCTGCAGACTCGACGCGGTGTAGGCATTGCCGCCGGAGAGATCCGCGATCTTCTTGAGCATCTCGTCGTCGACCGGAACCGGCTGGCGCTGGTCGTTGATCTCGACGTAGCCGTACGGGGTGCCGAACGACACCGTGGAGATCGGCACGCCCTGATCCTTGGCGGTGCGGGCGGCGGTGAACGCGCCCTTCGGGTTGTCCGGGTTCGACGGCACGGTTTCCTTGCCGTCGGACATCAGCACGATGCGGGCCGGCGGCGGGGTGTCACCGCCGCCGATGACGGCGCCCACGGTCGCGATCGCCTGCAGCGAGGTGAAGATCGCCTCGCCGGTGGCGGTGCGGTCCGCGAGTTGCAGCTTGTCGATCGCCTGCTTGGTGGCCTCGCGGTTGGTGGTCGGCGACACCAGCACGGTGGCGGTGCCCGCGTAGGCGATCAGACCCAGGTTGATGCCGGGGGTCAGCTGGTCGGCGAACTGCTTGGCGGCCTCCTGTGCGGCCGCCAGCCGGCTGGGCTCGACGTCGGTGGCGCGCATCGACTGCGAGACGTCGATGGTCAGCATCACCACGGCGCGATTGCGCGGGATGCGCACGTCGTGGGTCGGGCCGGCCATCGCGATGGTCAGAAGGACCAGCGAGGCGATCAGCAGGATGGCCGACAGGTGCCGCCAGCGCGTAGGCCGTTTGGGCGCAACGCTTTCCAGCAGCTCCATGTTGGCGAACCGCAGGATCCGCTTCTGCCGCGCGGCCTGCACGATCACGTAGAGCCCGACCAGACCGGCGATGACGAGCAGGAAGAGGAAGAACCACGGGTGTTCGAAGCCGGACAGTGTCATCGGCCCGAGCAACGGCAATGTCATTGGCTACCTGCCAGCGCGCCGCGGCGACGGGACGCGACGAACCGCACGATGTCGGCGATCCAGTCACGGTCGGTCCGCAGGGTCATCAGCGGAGCGCCGCAGCGACGCAGGGTGCGCGCCACCTCGTCGCGGTGCACCGCCGCGGCGCGGGCGAAGTCGTCGCGCAGCTGCTCGTCGATGGTGAACTCCCGGGTGGCGCCGGACTCGGTGTCCTGCAGGATCACGTCACCGACCGGCGGCAGTTCGACGTCGCGCGGGTCGAGCACCTCGATGCCCAGCACTTCGTGGCGGGCGGCGATCGCACGCAGCGGCCGCATCCAGTTGATCGGGCCGAGGAAGTCGCTGATCACCACCGCCATGCCACGGCGCCGTTCGGGCCGGCGCAACGCGTCGATGGCGGCGGCCAGGTCACCGCGGACACCCGCGGGCGCCTTCGGCATGGTGGCGATGGTCCGCAGCAGCGTCTGCTCATGCATCCGGCCGGACAGGGCAGGCACCCTGGTGATCGCGTCGCCGTTGGCGATGATCGCGCCGATCCGGTTGCCGCCGCCACTGTTGAGATAGGTGATCGCGGCAGACGCGGCGACCGCCAGGTCGCGCTTCTCGCACCCGGTGGTGCCGAAGTCCAGGCTCGCCGACATGTCGACCACCAGCCAGGTCTCCAGTTCGCGGTCGGCGATCATCTGCCGCACATGCGGGTGGGTGGTACGGGCGGTCACCGACCAGTCCATCCGGCGCACGTCGTCACCGGGCTGATACAGCCGCGACTCCCCCGGTTCGGAACCCGGGCCGGGGATCAGGCCGAGATGGTCACCGTGCAGGACTCCGTCGAGCTTGCGCCTGACCGTCAGCTCGAGGGTTCGCAGCGCCGCCGAGAGCTTGGCGTCACCGATCTCACCGCGCTGAAAAGACGGCGGGTGGATGGTTTGCGAGTCACTCACCGACCGTTGGCACCCGCCCCGGCGGGAACCACCGGCGGCACCGAATGCCCTTGTTGCGGAACGGCATTGACCTGAGGCAGCGCAACGGTCTGCAGGATCCGGCTGATCACCGTCTCGGCCTTGATGTCGTCGGCGAGCGCGTCGTAGGTCAGCACCAGGCGGTGGCGCAGCACGTCGGGGATCACGTCGATGACGTCCTGCGGGATCACGTAGTCGCGGCCGCGCACCAGCGCCAGGGCGCGGGCGGCGGCGATGATGCCCAGCGACGCACGCGGCGAGGCGCCGAACGCCACCCACGCCTTGACGTCGCCAAGGCCGAACTGCTCGGGCCGCCGGGTCGCGGTGACGACCCGGACCACATAGTCGACCAGCGCGTGGTGGACGAAGTTGTTGGCGGCGACGTTCTGCAGCCGCAGCAGGTCGCCGGTCTCGAGGATCTGCTTGGGCTCCGGCGGGGTGACACCCATCCGGTAGATGATCTCGCGCTCTTCCTCGGGCGAGGGGTAGTCGACGTTGATCTTGAACAGGAAGCGGTCGCGCTGGGCTTCCGGCAGCGGATAGACGCCCTCGTTCTCGATCGGGTTCTGGGTTGCCATCACCAGGAACGGCTTGGGCAGCTCATAGGTCTTGCCGCCGATGGATATCTTGCGCTCGGCCATGACTTCGAGCAGTGCCGACTGCACCTTTGCCGGCGCGCGGTTGATCTCGTCGGCCAGCAGGAAGTTCACCACGACCGGCCCGAGCTCGATGTCGAACTCCTCGCGGCCCTGCCGGTAGATGCGGGTACCGATGATGTCGGTGGGCACCAGGTCGGGGGTGAACTGGATGCGGGCGAAGGTACCGCCGACCACCTTGGCGAAGGTCTCGACCGCGAGCGTCTTGGCGACACCGGGGACACCTTCGAGCAGCACGTGGCCCTTGGCCAGCAGCCCGACCAGGATGCGCTCGACGAGCTGATCCTGACCCACGATGATGCGCTTGACCTCGAAGATCGCCCGCTCCAGGGTGTGGACCTCGCCGGCCAGACCGTTACCGCCGGGTCCTCCGGGGCCTGCGGGCGGCCCACCTGGTGACGTCATCGACTTCCTCCACAGCTGTTGGTTTCCCAAGATCTTTGCAGGGCACGCCCGTGCCCTGACACAACTATTCCAGGCGTTCTGGGATCCGTCGACGTGCCCCGTTCGCTGGCGCGTCGAGAATCGGCGCCGTTAGGTCTCGATGATCCGCGTCAGATACGGCGTCATCCCGGCGGTGCGCACCGGGCTGACGGTGACCTGACCCGCCGCCGAGGACGCCTCGAGCATCTGGCCATTGCCCAGATAGATGGTGACGTGCTGGGTCCCGCCGGGGCCGTAGAAGATCAGATCGCCACGCTTTGCCTGCGACGGCGGGATGTGCCGGCCGGCGTTGTACTGGTCGCCCGAGTACTTGGGAATCTGCACACCGACCCCCGCGAAGGCGTAGCGGGTGAAGCCCGAGCAGTCGTAGCCGACCTTGCCCGCGTCTTCTTCCACACCGGCGCTGGGGCCGTTGATCGCGCCGCCGCCCCAGGAGTAGGGCACCCCGCGTTGCGAGGCGCCGCGGGCGATGACGTATTCGATCGCCTGCGGTCCCCTGACCCGGCCACCGGGGATCGCCGATGGCGAACCGCCGAAGCCCAGGCCGGCCAGGAACCTGCGGCCCAGATCCATGGTTGCCTGCGCCGACTGCTGGGCAACCTGGAGCGAGGCGTTGGCTACGGCCACCGGATCACCGGGAGCGCCCGCGCTCAGGATCTTGGGCAGCGTCGGATCCCACTCGCCCGGATCGGCATTCGCCGGGCCGGCAACGCCAAGCCCAAGTGTCAGTGCCGTCAGGATCGTCCCGACGAAGAGCCGTCGAGAAGTGTTGCGAGACATGGGGACAACTCCGTCAGTATTCGATGTAGCGGACGACGAACGGTGTCATGCCGCTGGTGCGCACCGGCGAGATCTTGACGCTGGAGCCGGTGTAGGGAGCCTCGAGCATCTGGCCCTGGCCCAGGTAGAGGGTCACGTGCTGGCTGCCGCCCGGGCCGTAGAAGATCACGTCCCCGCGACGCATCTGCGACGACGGAATCTTTCGGCCCATGTTGTACTGCGAACCCGAGTAGTGCGGCAGCTTGATGCCGACACCGGCGAACGCATAGAGGATCAGCCCGGAGCAGTCGAATCCGACTGTGCCGGCACCACTGTCGATCCCTCGGCCGGGACCGGTGGCGGTGCCGCCACCCCAGGAGTACGGCACACCCATTTGGGACATGGCGCGTTTGATGACGTATTCGGAGGCCTGCGCGCCGTACACGTAGGGAATCGCGCCGTTGGTGATTCCGGTGTCGTCGGGTTTCAGGATGCCGAGCTTCTGCAGGAAGCTCTTGCCCATCTGCTTGGTCGCGTTCAGCGAGGACGACGAGATCTGCAGCACCGCGTTGATGATCTGGATCGGATCGCCGGAGACGAAGGCACTGGGCACCATCGGCAGCGTGACGTCCCATTCCGAGGCGCTGCCGTACGGCGGGACCGTCCCCGCACCCGGCGCCCTGGGCGAGCCAGGGGCGGCCGGGTCCCAGCGATCCCCCGGGGTCGCCGGGCCGGTCGCCGCCGACTGCGGCACGGCGGCAGGCGAATTCGCGGGCGCCGACCGCTGAACTAAGGGTCGGGCGGCGTCGAGTTTCTCCTGAGCCGTCTTCCGCTCGGCCGCCAACCGGTCGATCTCGGCCTGCTGGTCACCGAACGTCTTCTGCGCCTTGGTCAACGCCGAAACGGCGGCCTGCTGACTGGCTTCGGCGTCGGCGACGGCCTGGTCGGCCTTCTCCTTGGCCAGCCGCGCCGCGGACTCCTTGTTGACCTGCTCGGTGCGGGCCCGCTGCAGGTCGGTGATCACCTGTTGCGAACTCAGCGTCAGCGCCTGGGTGGCCGACGCGGTGGAGATGATGTCCTCGGGCGTCGTCGCCATCAACAGCGACGACGACGGTCCGTTCATATAGGCGGCGACGGCGAGTTCGTCGAATCGCTTCTGCGCCTCGGCGATTGCGGCGGTGGAGTCCTTGACCGCCGCCGCGCTGACGTCGACCTGTTCTTGGGCGGCCGCCGCCGCATCGCGAGCGGTCTGGACGTCGACGATCGCCTTGTTGACGCTTTCCTGCTCGGCCTGAACCTTGGCGCCGATGTCCTGCAGACGCTGGTTGGCGTCGGCGACGTCGGCGATCAGTCCGGCGATCGTGTTGGGGCCCGGCCCCGGCTCGGCCTGGGCCAGCCCCGGCATGCTCAGCGTCATGACGACGCTGAGTGCCAACGGGCGGACGAGAGAGCCGCGATGGGAACGTCTCATTCGACCCTGGTCTCCTCTGCTCCACGTGCAGTCACGCCAGTAACAGATGTCACATCAGTCACATCAATAACAATGGCGACAGTTGCACCGTACGTCACATTTGTCGCAGAGGAAACTTCCGGCAGGAATTACATGTTTGTCATTTACGGGATGTTGCCGAAAAGTAATCTTATCGATTTGCCAGATAAGGCTATTTGACCTGCTCAGCAGAGGTATCGCTAATTTGCGAGCGGCGTCCCCGAAGTTGCAGAACTCGGGTCAGAACAGCCGCCGCAGCCACCCCGATCACGAGCGTGATCGTTAATCCCATCCAGGGAAAGTCGGGCGTTTGTAACTGATCGACAAAAGCCTGCGTGCCGACGACCGGATTGGGGGCCGCCTTTGCCACGTCCTGGCCCGCTTCGAGGGTCACGCGGTCATAGGTGGTGCTGTAGGTGCCGGCCCACCCCGGGCTCAGCACCAGCACCGTGGCACCGGGGTTGGCGGCACCGATCTCGGTGGCGATATCGCGAAGCGGGGTGTCGATCGGCGGGCTGGTCTCCATCACGACGACCTTGAGGTCGATGCCGCGCTCCTGAGCCGAGGCCACGATCTTCTGCAGACCCGCGACATCGGCGGCCGGAGCGGCGACGCCGTCGGAGGCCACGTCCGCCTTGACCGCCGCCAGGCACTGCTCGACCGGAGTCGACGGGGCCAGGCCCGCGGTGCTACACACCTCCACCGGGATGAAAGTCGGGGCGTGCGGATTCGTCACGATCGCAAACCGTACCCCTTGGCTCCGCCCCGGGGTGGCACCACGCGCCGAGGAAGACAAGACTGGAACCCAGGACCGTTGGCCGCGCACGGAAACGATCCGACTGCTTAGCAGGACAAGCGTACTGTTAGTATTCGAGACGGATGCCGACACAGCCCGTCGGCATCGATGACTACGCCGGGAGTTGATGTGAGCGATTCACTTAATTCGTTTGGAGCGCGCGACACCCTCGAGGTCGGCGACAACAGCTACCAGATCTACCGCCTCGACGCGGTGCCCGGAACCGAAAAACTTCCCTACAGCCTCAAGGTGCTCGCCGAGAATCTGTTGCGCACCGAGGACGGCGCCAACATCACCTCCGAGCACATCGAGGCGATCGCGAACTGGGACCCTTCGGCCGAGCCGAGCATCGAGATCCAATTCACTCCGGCGCGCGTATTGATGCAGGACTTCACCGGCGTGCCCTGCATCGTCGACCTGGCCACGATGCGTGAGGCCGTCGCGGCACTCGGCGGCGACCCGGACAAGGTCAACCCCCTCTCGCCCGCCGAGATGGTCATCGACCACTCGGTGATCCTCGACGTGTTCGGCACCGCCGACGCATTCGAGCGGAACGTCGAACTCGAATACGAGCGCAACGGCGAGCGCTATCAGTTCCTGCGCTGGGGCCAGGGCGCGTTCGACGACTTCAAGGTTGTCCCGCCCGGCACCGGCATCGTGCACCAGGTCAACATCGAGTACCTGGCCCGCGTCGTGATGGTGCGCAATGGCGTCGCGTACCCCGACACCTGCGTGGGCACCGACAGCCACACCACGATGGAGAACGGCCTGGGCGTGCTGGGCTGGGGCGTCGGCGGTATCGAGGCCGAGGCCGCAATGCTGGGCCAGCCGGTCTCGATGCTCATCCCCCGGGTCGTCGGCTTCAAACTGACCGGCGAGATCAAGCCGGGCGTGACCGCCACCGACGTGGTGCTGACCGTCACCGACATGCTGCGCAAGCACGGCGTGGTCGGCAAGTTCGTCGAGTTCTACGGCAAGGGCGTGGCCGAGGTGCCGCTGGCCAACCGCGCCACCCTGGGCAACATGAGCCCCGAATTCGGTTCCACCGCAGCGATTTTCCCGATCGACGACGAAACGATCAAATACCTGCGGCTGACCGGGCGCACCGACGAGCAGCTGGCTCTGGTGGAGGCCTACGCCAAGGCGCAGGGCATGTGGCACGACCCCGAGCGCGAGCCGACGTTCTCCGAGTACCTCGAACTCGACCTGTCCACGGTGGTGCCGTCGATCTCCGGGCCCAAGCGGCCGCAGGACCGGATCGAGCTGTCGGACGCCAAGAACGCGTTCCGCAAGGACATCCACAACTACGTCGAGGAGAACCACCCGACTCCGGAGACCAAACTCGACGAGGCGGTGGAAGAGTCCTTCCCCGCCAGCGACCCGGTGTCGCTGTCCTTCGCCGACGACGGCGCGGTCGATGCGCGTCCGTCGGCGGCCAACGGATCCGAGGGCCGGCCGTCCAAGCCGGTCACGGTCAAGTCGCCCGATCGCGGCGAGTTCGTGCTCGACCACGGCGCCGTCGTGGTCGCGGGCATCACGTCGTGCACGAACACCTCGAACCCGTCGGTGATGCTCGGTGCCGCACTGCTGGCCAAGAAGGCCGTCGAGAAGGGCCTGACCTCCAAGCCGTGGGTGAAGACCAACATGGCACCCGGCTCGCAGGTCGTCACCGACTACTACAACAAGGCCGGCCTGTGGCCGTACCTGGAGAAGCTCGGCTACTACCTCGGCGGCTACGGCTGCACCACGTGCATCGGCAACACCGGTCCGCTCCCCGACGAGATCTCGGCCGCCATCAACGACAACGATCTGTCGGTGACCGCGGTGCTCTCCGGCAACCGCAACTTCGAAGGCCGCATCTCCCCCGACGTCAAGATGAACTACCTGGCATCGCCGCCGCTGGTGATCGCCTACGGCATCGCGGGCACGATGGACTTCGATTTCGCGTCCGACCCGCTCGGGCAGGACACCGACGGCAATGACGTGTTCCTCGCCGACATCTGGCCGACGACGGCGGAGATCGAGGAGACCATCGCGTCGTCGATCAACCGGGACATGTTCACCGCGAGCTACGCCGACGTGTTCAAGGGCGACGACCGCTGGCGCTCGCTGCCGACCCCCGAGGGCAACACCTTCGCGTGGGACGACGCGTCGACCTATGTGCGCAAGGCGCCGTACTTCGACGGCATGCCCGCCGAGCCCGAGCCCGTCAGCGATATCACCGGGGCCAGGGTCCTTGCGCTGCTTGGCGATTCGGTCACCACCGACCACATCAGCCCGGCCGGCGCCATCAAGAAGGGCACCCCCGCCGCACAGTATCTGGAGGCCAACGGCGTCGAGCCCAAGGACTTCAACTCGCTGGGGTCGCGCCGCGGCAACCACGAGGTGATGATCCGTGGCACGTTCGCGAACATCCGACTGCGCAACCAGCTGCTCGACGATGTGTCCGGCGGCTACACCCGTGATTTCACCCAGGACGGCGGGCCGCAGGCCTTCATCTACGACGCCTCGCAGAACTACCAGAAGGCGGGCATTCCGCTGGTGGTGTTGGGCGGCAAGGAATATGGGTCGGGCTCATCGCGCGACTGGGCGGCCAAGGGCACCAGCCTGCTGGGCGTGCGCGCGGTCATCACCGAGTCCTTCGAACGCATCCACCGGTCCAACCTGATCGGCATGGGCGTGATTCCGCTGCAGTTCCCGGCCGGCGAGTCGGCGGCCAGTCTGAAGCTGGACGGCACCGAGGTCTTCGACATCACCGGGATCGAGGAGCTCAACAACGGCAAGACGCCGAAGACGGTCAGTGTCACAGCCACCAAAGAAGACGGGTCGACGGTTCAATTCGAGGCCGTGGTGCGCATCGACACCCCCGGTGAGGCCGACTACTACCGCAACGGCGGCATCCTGCAGTACGTGCTGCGCCACATGCTCGCGGCCGGCTAGCCGGACGTGCCCAGGGTCAGCGAGGATCATCTGGCGGCCCGCCGTCGCCAGATCCTCGACGGCGCACGGCGCTGCTTTGCCGAGTACGGCTACGACAAGGCAACCGTGCGCCGCCTGGAGCACACCATCGGTCTGTCGCGTGGTGCGATCTTCCACCACTTCCGCGACAAGGACACCCTGTTTTTCGCCCTCGCCCGCGAGGACGCCGAGCGGATGGCCGAGGTCGCCTCGAGCCAGGGTCTCGTCCAGGTGATGCGGGACATGCTGGCCGCGCCCGATCAATTCGATTGGCTGGCCACCCGTTTGGAGATCGCCCGCAAGCTGCGCAATGACCCGGTGTTCCAGCAGGGTTGGGTGGAGCGCTCGGCCGAACTGTCGGCGGCGACCAGTGACCGGCTGCGGCGGCAAAAGCAGGCGGGCCGGCTGCGCGACGATGTGCCCAGCGACGTGCTGCAGTGCTACCTGGATCTGGTACTCGACGGATTGGTGGCGCGGCTGGCGGCGGGCGAAGACCCGCAGCGCCTCTCGGCGGTGCTGGATCTGGTGGAGGTGTCAGTGCGCGCGGAAGGGCCCGACGGCTAGCGCCGGGTCACGTGGTTGGGCCCACCGCGGCTGCGCATCGTGGTGCCCGACTCGCGCAACAGCGCGTGGATCGAACCGTACGAACGGCCCGTCGACGCCACCAGGGTGCGAATACTCGCGCCGCCCTCGTAGGCGTTCCGCAGATTGTTCAACAACTGGTCATGAGCTTCGCTGGGCTTCCTCATGATCACCCTCCCCGGTCGATCGGCGCCGATAGCCCACAGAGTAGGAGCGCATCCGCGCGGTTTGGCCGGTTTGACCGAAATCGTTTATGCCAGTTGTCAGGCGAGCTCGATGAGGTCCCGATACTCGTCGGACCAGAAGTCCTCGGTGCCATCGGGAAGCAGCACGACGCGCTGCGGATCGAGCGCTTCGGCCGCGCCCGGGTCGTGGGTCACCAGCACTACCGCGCCCTGGTAACTGCGCAGCGCGTCCAGAACCTGTTCGCGCGACGCGGGATCGAGGTTGTTGGTCGGCTCGTCGAGCAGCAGCACGTTGGCCGTCGATGCCACCAGCCCCGCCAGGGCCAGCCGGGTCTTCTCACCACCGGACAGGGTGCCGGCCGGCTGTTCGAGCTGGGGGCCGGTGAACATGAACGCGCCGAGCAGGCCGCGCAGATCCTGCTCGCCGGTGTCGGGTGCGGCGTGGCGGATGTTCTCCCACACCGTCGCGTTGTTGTCGAGAGTGTCGTGTTCCTGTGCGAAATAACCGATCTTGAGCCCGTGCCCGGGTTCCAGTCCGCCGGCGTCAGGAGTCTCGGTGCCTGCGATCAGCCGCAACAGGGTCGTCTTGCCCGCACCGTTGAGGCCCAGAACCACGACCCGTGAACCGCGATCGATCGCCAGGTCGACTCCGGTGAACACCTCCAGCGAACCGTAGTTCTTGGTCAACCCCTTGACCACCAGCGGTGTCTTCCCGCACGGCGCCGGCGTCGGGAACTTGATCCGGGCTACCTTGTCGGCCACCCGCTCGGCATCCAATTCGGCCATCATCCGCTCGGCGCGGCGCAACATGTTCTGTGCTGCAACGGCTTTGGTGGCCTTGGCACCCATTTTGGCGGCCTGCGCGCGCAGCGCACCAGCCTTCTTCTCTGCGTTGGCGCGCTCCCGGCGGCGCCGCTGCTCGTCGGTGGCGCGGGCGTCGAGGTACTTCTGCCAACCCATGTTGTAGACGTCGGCCTCACCGCGCACGGCATCGAGGAACCACACCCGGTTCACGACGTCGGCGAGCAGATCGACGTCGTGGCTGATCACCACGAGTCCGCCGCTGTGGTTCTGCAGGAAGCCCCGCAGCCAGCCGATCGAGTCGGCGTCGAGGTGGTTGGTGGGTTCGTCGAGTAACAGGGTGGTGGCCGAACCCGCGCCGGTATCACTGGCGGCGAACAGGATCCGGGACAGCTCGACGCGCCTGCGCTGTCCGCCGGACAGGGTGCGCAGCGGCTGAGTGAGCACCCGGTCCGGCAGACCGAGGCTCGCACAGATGCGGCCGGCTTCGCTTTCAGCGGCGTATCCGCCGAGGGCGGCGAAGCGTTCCTCGAGTTGGCCGTAGCGGCGCACCGCCTTGTCGCGGGCGGCGTCGTCGACGACCTCGGCCATCAACGCCTGCTGCTTCTCCAGATCGGACAGCAGTGTGTCCAGACCGCGTGCCGAGAGCACCCGGTCGCGGGCCAGCACGTCGAGATCGCCCTCCCGGGGATCCTGCGGGAGATAGCCGACGTCACCGGAGCGCACGACGGTGCCCGCGTACGGTTCGCCCTCCCCCGCCAGGATCCGCATCGTTGTGGTCTTGCCGGCGCCGTTGCGTCCGACCAGACCGATGCGGTCGCCGGGCTGCACCCGCAGCGCGGGACCCTCGGCGAGGAGCAGTGTGCGCGCGCCGGCGCGGACCTCAAGGTCCGTTGCGGTGATCATGTGCGGCGCAGTTCTCCTCGGGTACTACTTGTCGTCAGTGAAGACCGGGTCGCGGTTCTCAGCGCGCGCAGCAACCGCCTCTTCGAAGTTGGCGGTGAGCAGGCGCACATAGAGCTGCCCGAGACCTTCGGCCTGCATATGCCCTTCCAGGCTACCGGCGTCCAGTCCACTCCATAGCGTCCGCTTGGTCAATTCCGTGCCCGGGCGGGAGAACGCCGCGATGCGGCTGGCGATCTCGAAGCAGGCCGGCAGCAACTCCTCGTCGGGCACCTGCCGGGACACCAGCCCGATCCGTTCGGCCTCCTGCGCATCGACGTCACGACCGGTCAGCATGATCTCGAACGCCCGCGACGAGCCGATCGCACGCGGCAGCAGATAGCTCAGGCCCAGCTCACTGGCGGTCAGCCCGTTGTTGATCCCGGCGGCCCGAAAGTACGCGCCGCTGGCCGCGACCCGGATGTCGGCGGCCAGCGCCAGGCAGAGCCCGCCGCCGATCGCCGCGCCGTTGACCGCGGCGATGATCGGCTGGTGCAGCTTGCGCATGGCGAGGATCACATCGTCGAGCACCGCCATCGACCGCAGCCCGAACGACGGCCGGGTCAGTCCGGCGACGTGCGGCACCGAACCGGCGGACTTGTGGTCCGCACCCGAGGAGAAGCCCCGCCCGGCACCGGTGAGCACGACCGCGCGCACCGAGTTGTCGTACTTGAGTTCGGTCAGGACTTCCCGCAGCGGCAGCATGACGTCGAACGCCATCGAGTTCATCCGCTCGGGCCGGTTCAGGGTGACCAGAGCGATGTTGGGCTGCGGCTGCTCGACGAGGACGAAACCAGAGTCACGAATCACCGTTGCACGGTAACCCGTCAGGGCCGTTAGGCGTCCTCGGACTGAGACGCGACCGCCGCGTCGACGTCGAAGGCCTTGACCTGCGAGATGAGGTCTTCCAGCGCGGCGGGTGGAAGGGCACCGGCCTGGTTGAAGATCAGCTTGCCCTTCTTGAACGCCATCAGCGTGGGGATGGACCGGATCTCGGCGGCGGCCGCGAGCTCCTGCTCGGCCTCGGTGTCAACCTTGCCGTAGACGACATCCGGGTGCTTCTCCGAGGAGGCCGTGAATGTGGGGGCGAACGCGCGACACGGTCCGCACCACGACGCCCAGAAGTCGACCAGCACGATGTCGTTGCCGGTGATGGTGTCGTTGAAGTTCTGTGCGGTCAGGTCTTGGGTAGCCACGTCAGTCCTAACGTCCGATTTTCGCTGTGTGTTCCCTGTCGGTCTCAATACAAACTGCCCAGCGCACGGGCCGCGTCGAAACCGCCGAACCCGTCGAGCTTGCCGTCGCGCACCCAACATCATCCATGACCGGTTGCAACACCGCCGTGCAGCGCGTTGATTCCGTGCCGGAAGAACTGGGTGATATCGCCGGCCAGGACGTCGAGATTCGCATTGAGATCCAGATCGTGTACGGCCCCGAACGGCGCGTTCCACAGCGGCCCGGTGCGCGGTGAGCGTGCGAAGTCCCACGGCCCGACGTAGGCGTACGGCAGTTCGTGGAAATCGTCGCCGGCCGAAACGCCATAGTTGACCTCGTCGGCACTGGCCGCGACGTCGAAGTGTTCCGGCCACAGCACCGGATGCCCTTCCGGGAGAACAGCATTGATGGCGAAGCCGCCGGCGTACAAGCATCGATAAATGGCGTCGGCGGCGCCGGCGTCCAGGTCGAGGACGGTCTCCGGGTCCAGGGCGGTCACCGACTCGTACGCCCCGACGGGCGGGCTCACGTCGAGACCGCTGGCGCGCACGAGCCCGCGCACCGGACCCGCCAGCGCAGCGCTGCCGCCCGGCCACGTCAGCGTGGTCCCGTGTACCGCGATCGCCAGCGTGGTCGCGCTGAAGCCGTCCGGGCGGACCGCCAGCCGGATGGTTCCCGTTGCCCGGTACTGCGGTCCGGCGATGAAGTTCTCGGCGACGGCGTGCAGCTGGCGGCGGGTCGCCACGACCGTGGCCGGTGAGGTCATTGCGACCTTCCTTCGGCGCTTTCGATGAGTGCCAATGCTCGTTCTTTGGCGCGATCGGCATTGTCCAGTAAGCGGTCTCGCCGGCCCGGCCACCAGAACAGTTCGACCCCCAACAGCGCGAGGTACACCAGTGACGAGATCATGTCTCGGGTCGAGCCGAAGACCGAGTCCCACACCGCGGTCCCGATGCCGACGACGAGGACCACCGGAATGACCCAGCGGAACGGGCGGCCCTTCTCCTCGGCGCGGTGCATGCCGTCGGCGAAGTCGACCACCGATTGCGCCAGCGCGGGATCGCCGATCCGCCCACCCCAGTGGGTGACTCCGGCGACCCGTTCGCGCTGTTCGCCGGTCAGCGCCGAGGCGCCCGGCCAGTACCGGACCATCCGCCGGCCCAGCCAGATGCCGTAGACCACCGTGATAATGGCCAGCACGATCAGCGGGACGAACCACAGTCCCGAGTCCAGCCATGCCAGTAAGCCGAGGAAGACGCCGGCGCCCAGGCCGACCACCACCGCCCGCCAGAACGCGTTGCCGCGCCAGACGAAGGCCGGGACGGTCAGCATCAGCTCACATTAGACAGTGAATCCGAGCGCCCGCAGTTGTTCGCGGCCGTCGTCGGTGATCTTGTCCGGCCCCCACGGCGGATTCCACACCCAGTTGATCTTGGCCTCGTTGACCAGCCCGGCGCCGACGAGTGCGGTCATCGTCTGGTCTTCGATCACGTCGGTCAGCGGGCACGCCGCCGACGTCAGCGTCATGTCGATCATCGCCACCGTGCCGGTGTCGGCCTTCTCGACATTGAGACCGTAGACCAGTCCGAGGTCGACGACATTGATGCCGAGTTCGGGATCCACCACGTCGCGCATGGCTTCCTCGATATCGGCCAGGAATTCCTCCGAGACTGCAGCACCCTCCCGGGTCGCTTCGCTCCTGCCCTCCGGATCGCTCATCGCTTCTCCTCCAAGTCCTTTCGCTGCGACGCCTGCGCCACCGCATCTTTGAAAGCCAGCCAGCCCAGCAGCGCGCATTTCACCCGCGCCGGATATTTCGCCACGCCGGCGAACGCGACACCGTCGCCCAGCACGTCTTCGTCACCTTCGACGGTCCCCCGCGACGACACCATCTCGCTGAACGCCGCGACCGTCTTCAGCGCGTCGCCGACCGTCAGCCCGATCACCTGATCGGTGAGCACCGAGGTGGCCGCCTGGCTGATCGAGCATCCCTGGCCGTCGTAGGAGATGTCGTCGACGTGTTCGCCGTCCTCGGACAGTGCCACCCGCAACGTCACCTCGTCGCCGCAGGTCGGGTTGACGTGGTGCACCTCGGCACCGAACGGCTCACGCAGCCCACGGTGGTGCGGGTGCTTGTAGTGGTCCAGGATCACTTCCTGATACATCTGCTCGAGCTTCACGAGAAGAACTCCACCGCCCGCTTGACACCCGCCACCAGCCGGTCGACCTCGTCGACGGTGTTGTAGACCGCGAAGGATGCCCGTGCGGTGGCGGCGATTCCGAACCGGCGGTGCAGCGGCCAGGCGCAGTGATGCCCGACCCGCACGGCCACGCCCACGTCGTCGAGCACCTGCCCGACATCGTGGGCATGCACGCCGTCGACGACAAAGCTCACCGGCGAACCCCGGCGTTCCAGCGTGGTCGGGCCGATGATGCGCACCTGCGGAATCTCGGCCAACCCCTGCAGCGCGGCGGCCACCAGCTCATTCTCGTGTGCATCGACGGCAGCCATCCCCAGCGCGCTGAGATAGCGTGCGGCCGCGGCCAATCCGACCACCTGCGAGGTCATCGGCGTGCCGGCCTCGAATCGCTGCGGCGCGGGCGCGTAGGTGGTGGCCTCCATCGTGACGGTCTCGATCATCGATCCGCCGGTGATGAACGGGGGCATGGCGGCGAGCAGTTCGCGCCGACCGTAGAGCACGCCGATCCCGGTGGGGCCCAGCATCTTGTGGCCGGAGAACGCGGCGTAGTCGACGTCCAGAGAGTGGAAGTCCACCGGCTGGTGCGGCACCGACTGGCAGGCGTCCAGAACGGACAATGCACCGACTGCTTTGGCCCGCGACACCAGCTCGGCAACCGGCGCCACCGCACCGGTGACATTTGAATGATGGCTGAACGCGACGACTTTCACTCGCTCGTCGAGTTCCAGCGAGTCGAGGTCGATGCGGCCGTCATCGGTGACGCCGTACCACGTCAAGGTGGCCCCCGTGCGCCGGGCCAGTTCCTGCCACGGAATGAGGTTGGCGTGGTGTTCCAGTTCCGTGGTGACGATGACGTCGCCGGGGCCGACCGCGTTCTCGAACCGCTTGTCCCCCAGCACATACGACACGAGGTTGAGCGACTCGGTGGCGTTCTTGGTGAACACCAGCTCGTCGGTGTCGGCACCGACGAACGCGGCGATATCGGCGCGCCCCTGTTCGTAGGCATCGGTCGCCTCCTCCATCAGCTGGTGCGCACCCCGATGCACCGCGCCGTTGGAAGTGGTCAGAAACTCGCGTTCGGCGTCGAGAACCTGCAGCGGCTTCTGCGATGTCGCCCCGGAATCCAGGTACGCCAGCTGCTGTCCGCCCCGCATCACCCGATTGAGGATCGGGAAATCGGCGCGGACGCCCACGACGTCCAAGTCCACCGAGGCGGTCATGTCAGGCTCCCGCCGCCGCCTGGGTGAAGCGCACGTAGCCGTTCTCCTCGAGCTCGTCGGCCAGCTCGGGACCGCCGGATTCGACGATCCGGCCGTCGACGAAGACGTGCACGAACTCGGGGCGGATGTAGCGCAGGATGCGGGTGTAATGGGTGATGAGCAGGACGCCGGCATGCTCGGCCTCGGCGAATCTATTCACACCCTCGGACACCACGCGCAGCGCGTCGACGTCCAGACCCGAATCGGTCTCGTCGAGGATGGCGATCTTCGGCTTCAGCAGGCCCAGTTGCAGGATCTCGTGGCGCTTCTTCTCGCCACCCGAAAAGCCTTCGTTGACACTGCGTTCGGCGAACTGCGGGTCGATCTCCAGGTCGGTCATCGCGGCCTTGACCTCTTTGACCCAGTGCCGCAGCTTGGGCGCCTCGCCGCGAACCGCGGTCGCCGCCGTGCGCAGGAAGTTCGACATCGAGACGCCGGGCACCTCGACCGGATACTGCATCGCCAGGAACAGGCCGGCCCGGGCCCGCTCGTCGACGGTCATCGCCAGCACGTCCGCACCGTCGAGGGTGATCGACCCCGAGGTGACGTTGTACTTGGGGTGCCCGGCGATCGAGTAGGACAGCGTGGACTTACCGGATCCGTTGGGGCCCATGACCGCGTGGGTCTCCCCCGAGTTCACGGTCAGGTTGACGCCCTTGAGGATCTCCTTCTCGGTGCCGTCCTCGTTCGCGACGCTGACGTGAAGGTCCTTGATTTCCAAAGTGCTCATGGCTGTGTGGTTCTCGATTCCGTTATTGCTAGTTCTCGTTCGATGGCTTCGGTGAGGCGGTCGCGGACGGCGGGGACGGCGATCTTGGCGATGATCTCGCCGAAGAAGCCGCGCACCATCAGCCGGCGGGCCTGCTCTTCCGGGATGCCGCGGGCCTGCAGATAGAACAGCTGCTCGTCGTCGAAACGGCCGGTGGCGCTGGCATGTCCGGCACCGATGATCTCGCCGGTCTCGATCTCCAGGTTGGGCACGGAATCGGCGCGGGCACCGTCGGTCAGCACGAGGTTGCGATTGATCTCGAAGGTGTCGGTCCCGGTTGCCGCTGCACGGATCAGCACGTCGCCGACCCAGACGGTGTGAGCATCGGGCTTGGCCGACGTCGGGTCGCCCTGCAGCGCACCCTTGTACAGCACATCCGACTTGCAGTTCGGGTGAGCATGGTCCACCAACAGCCGAGATTCGAAGTGCTGGCCGTCGTCGGCGAAGTAGGTGCCGAGCAGCTGCGCCTCGCCACCGGGGCCGGCATATCGCACGGTCGCGGTGGTGCGCACGACGTCGCCGCCGAGCGTCACGTTGACGTGCCCGAGCACGGCGTCGCGACCCACCAGCGCATGATGCGCGCTGACGTGCACCGTGTCGTCGGCCCAGTCCGCAATCCAGATCACGCCGAGGCCCGCGCCGTCACCCACGATGATTTCGACGTTGTCGGCGTAGGTTCCGCTGCCGCGCAGGTCGACGACGACGATCGCGCGGGAGTGCTCCTGCACCCGGATCTGCAGGTGCCCGTAGGCCACTGCGCCCTCACCGGGGCCGTCGACAGTGATCTCGATGGGCTCGGCCACCTCGGTGTCACGCGCGACAGTGACCACGGTGGCGGAGTTGAACGACGAGAATGCCTGTGCGGCAACCCGATCGGATGGAACGCCGCCCTGGCCAAGCCGCTCGTCACCGCGACGGACGGTCTCCACCGTCACGCCGGGCTGTTCGCTGACACTGATCTGCGCAGTACCGGTGGCCGGCGCCGACCCGTCGTGCAGGCCGCGCAAGCGCTTGAGCGGCGTGAACCGCCAGACCTCGTCGCGGCCGCCCGGCACCTCGAAGGCGTCGACGTCGAACGAGCTGAATTGCTCGCCCTTGTTGATGGCAGTGAGTCGCGAACCCTCCACTGCCCCAGTCAGATTGCTCACTTAACCGACCGCGCCTTCCATCTGCAGCTCGATCAGCCGGTTGAGCTCCAGGGCGTATTCCATCGGCAGTTCCTTGGCGATCGGCTCGACGAAGCCGCGCACCACCATCGCCATCGCCTCGTCCTCGGTCATGCCGCGGCTCATCAGATAGAACAGCTGATCGGCGCTGACCTTGGACACGGTGGCCTCATGGCCCATCGTGACATCGTCCTCGCGGATGTCGACGTAGGGGTAAGTGTCGCTGCGGCTGATCGTATCAACAAGCAGCGCATCGCATTTGACGCTCGAACGCGATCCGTGCGCACCCTTGTTGACCTGAACCAGGCCGCGGTAGGACGCCCGCCCACCGCCGCGGGCCACCGACTTCGACACGATGTTGCTCGACGTGTTCGGGGCCAGGTGCAGCATCTTGGCGCCGGTGTCCTGGTGCTGTCCCTCGCCGGCGAACGCCACCGAGAGCACCTCACCCTTAGCGTGCTCACCGGTCATCCAGACCGCCGGGTACTTCATCGTCACCTTCGAGCCGATGTTGCCGTCGACCCATTCCATGGTGGCGCCGGCCTCGGCCCGCGCGCGCTTGGTCACCAGGTTGTAGACATTGTTCGACCAGTTCTGGATGGTCGTGTATCGGCAACGGCCACCGGGCTTCACGATGATCTCCACCACCGCCGAGTGCAGCGAGTCGCTCTTGTAGATCGGCGCGGTACAGCCCTCGACATAGTGCACATAGGCGTCCTCGTCGACGATGATCAGCGTGCGCTCGAACTGACCCATGTTCTCGGTGTTGATCCGGAAGTAGGCCTGCAGCGGGATGTCGACGTGGACACCCTTGGGCACGTAGATGAACGAACCACCCGACCACACCGCGGTGTTCAGCGCGGAGAACTTGTTGTCACCGGCCGGGATCACCGTGCCGAAGTACTGCTTGAACAGCTCCGGGTGTTCCCGCAGACCCGAGTCGGTGTCCAGGAAGATGACGCCCTGAGCTTCCAGGTCCTCGCGGATGGAGTGGTAGACCACCTCGGACTCGTACTGCGCGGCCACACCAGAGACCAGGCGCTGCTTCTCGGCCTCCGGGATACCCAGCCGGTCGTAGGTGTTCTTGATATCGGCGGGCAGGTCGTCCCATGTGGCGGCCTGCTTCTCGCTCGAGCGCACGAAGTATTTGATGTTGTCGAAAAAGATGCCTTCGAGGTTCGATCCCCAGTTCGGCATCGGCTTCTTCTCGAACGTGCGCAGTGCCCGCAGGCGCATGTCGAGCATCCACTGCGGTTCGCTCTTCTTGGCCGAGATGTCGCGCACCACCGCCTCGGACAGGCCCCGCTGGGCACTGGCACCCGCAACGTCGGAGTCCGACCAGCCATAGCCGTAATTGCCCAGGGAGGCAATGGTCTGCTCCTGGGTCAGCGGCTGTGCCGACGTGGCTTCCGGGGTGAGTGTCATGGCGACGCTCCTCATTCGATCGTGGCGGCTTCGGTGCGGGCTGAGCACCGAAGTGGTTCTTCCTCTAGCGGTGTGCCGGGGTGAGCGGCACGTGGGTGGTACAGGCGCAGTCGCCGTTGGCGATCGTCGCCAGGCGCTGAACGTGGGTGCCGAGTACCTCGGACATCGCCTGCCGCTCGGCCTCACACAGCTCCGGGAACTCCTCGGCGACATGCGAAACCGGGCAGTGGTGCTGGCAGATCTCGATGCCCTGCAGGGGGCCGCGCACTCGCGTCGTCGTCGCCGCGTAGCCGGCCCGCGTCAACGCATCGGCTACCCGCCCAGCAGTGGATTCAACATCGTCGGGACCCTGCTTTACTCCCGCCAGGATCGCATCGATCCGGCGCCGGGCGAACGTCTCCACCGCTTCCTCACCGCCGATCTCACGCAGCTGGCGGATCGCGGCCGAAGCCAGGTCGTCGTAGGTGTGCTCGAGCTTGGCGCGCCCCGCCGAAGTGAGCCGGTAGCGCTTGGCGGGCCTGCCGCGGCCGGCCTGCTGCCATGCCGCCGCGGCGTTGGCTTCGGCATCCCCCGCCTCGATGAGAGCGTCGAGGTGCCGGCGCACGCCCACAGCGGAGATTTCCAGCCGGCGACCGATCTCGGCGGCGGTGATAGACCCCGACTCGACCAGGAGTTGCACAATGGCACCCCGGGTCTGACCGTCGTGGGGGATTTTCACAACACCAGTGTTACGCAATTCCCCGAACAGGTCTAGGAAGGGCACCCTTAGCAGCCACGAGGTCAACAGCCCCGGCAGTTAGAGTGCTGTGGTGGCAGCCCGCCAACATTCGTTGAGTTCGTCAATCGCCCGCTTGCACGGCGATGAACGCACGGTGGGCTCGCCGCTGAATGCCGCCGAACTCCGCGCGATGTACCGCACCAGAATGTTCGGTGCGACCGGAACAGTGCTGATGGCGATAGGTGCCTTGGGTGCGGGCGCCCGTCCGGTCGTGCAGGACCCCACCTTCGGGGTGCGGCTGCTGAACCTGCCGTCGCGCATCCAGACGGTGTCGCTGACCATGACGACGACGGGCGCCGTGATGATGGCGCTGGCCTGGCTGATGCTGGGCCGGTTCACCTTGGGCAGGCGCCGGATGTCGCGGAGTCAGCTTGATCACACTCTGCTGTTGTGGGTGGTGCCGCTGCTGATCGCACCGCCGATGTACAGCCGGGATGTCTACTCCTATCTGGCGCAGAGCCAGATCGCCCGCGACGGCCTGAACCCCTACCAGGTCGGCCCGGCCCCCGGCCTAGGGCTCGATCACGTGTTCACGATGTCGGTGCCGACGCTATGGCGCGATACGCCGGCGCCCTACGGGCCGCTGTTCCTCTGGGTCGGCCGCGGAATCTCGGCACTGACCGGCGAGAACATCGTCGCCGCCGTCCTCAGCCACCGGGTGGTCGTGCTGCTGGGCGTCGGCATGATCGTGTGGGCCGTCCCGCGGCTGGCCCGGCGCTGTGGCGTCGCCGAAGTCACCGCCCTGTGGCTGGGTGCCGCCAATCCCCTGCTGCTGATGCACCTGGTCGCCGGCATCCACAACGAGGCGCTGATGCTGGGCCTGATGCTGACCGGCACGGAGTTCGCCCTGCGCGGGGTGGACTCCGCCGGGTCGCTGATTCCGCGCCCACTGCACTGGCCGCGCGGGCGAGCCCAGTGGGCGGCCTGGATGCCGCTGACCATGCTGATCACGGGTGCGGTGCTGATCACGTTGTCCTCGCAGGTGAAGCTGCCGGGCCTGCTGGCACTGGGCTTCGTCGGCATGGCGCTGGCCTACCGCTGGGGCGCGACGTTCACCGCGTTCATACAGGCCACTGCGTTGATGACGGCCCTGTCACTGGTGGTGATGGCGATCGTCGGCTGGGCCAGCGGGCTGGGCTTCGGCTGGGTCTTCACCCTCGGCACCGCCAACGTGGTGCGCAGCTGGATGTCGCCGCCGACCCTGCTGGCGCTGGGCACCGGCCAGGTCGGCATCCTGCTCGGGCTGGGCGATCACACCACGGCCGTGTTGTCGCTGACCCGCGCGATCGGCGTGCTGATCATCATGATCACGGTCACCTGGCTGCTGCTCGCGGTGTTCCGGGGCCGGCTGCATCCGGTCGGCGGGCTCGGCGTCGCGCTGGGCGCGACCGTGCTGCTGTTTCCCGTCGTGCAGCCGTGGTACCTGCTGTGGGCGATCATCCCGCTGGCGGCCTGGGCCACCCGGCCGGGCTTCCGCATCGCCACGATCGCGACCAGTCTCGTCGTCGGCATCTTCGGGCCCACCGCCAACGGTGACCGCTTCGCGCTGTTCCAGATCCTCGACGCGACCCTGGCCAGTCTGGTCATCGTGCTGCTGCTGATCGCTATGACGTTCAATCACCTGCCGTGGCGCACCGTGCCCGGCACCAGCGAGACGTTCAGCGGCCAGGAGCCCGACCCACTAGAAGAGCCACCGGCGCCACGTCCGGCGCCCGGCGCTTACGCTGAGTCCCCGTGAGTTCCGGCCACGAAATCCCCGTGCGACTGCGCGGGGTGTCCAAGCGTTACGGCACGACGACGGCCGTGTCGAGCCTCGACCTCGAGGTGCACGCCGCCGAGGTGCTGGCGCTGCTCGGCCCCAACGGGGCGGGCAAGACGACGACGGTCGAGATGTGCGAGGGGTTCGTCCGGCCGGACGAGGGCACGATCGAGGTCCTCGGCCTGGACCCGGTGGCCGACAACGCCCGGGTGCGTGAGCGGATCGGCGTCATGTTGCAGGGCGGCGGCGGATATCCGGCTGCCCGCGCCGGCGAGATGCTCAAGCTGGTCGCCTCGTATGCCGCCAATCCGCTGGATCCGGCCTGGCTGCTGGACACCCTTGGGCTCACCGACGCCGCCCGCACCACCTATCGCCGACTCTCCGGCGGCCAGCAGCAGCGCCTCGCCCTGGCGTGCGCCCTGGTCGGTCGTCCCGAATTGGTCTTCCTCGACGAGCCGACCGCGGGGATGGACGCACACGCGCGCCTGGTGGTGTGGGAACTCATCGAGGCGCTGCGCCGCGACGGCGTGACCGTGGTGCTGACCACGCATCAGCTCAACGAGGCCGAGGAGCTCGCCGACCGCATCGTGATCATCGACCACGGCTCGGCCGTCGCCGCCGGCACGCCCGCGGAGTTGATGCAGAACGGCGCGGAAGGCCAGCTGCGGTTCACCGCACCGCGCCGGCTGGACCTGTCGCTGCTGATCGCCGCGTTACCGGAAGGCTATGCGGCAAAAGAGCATTCGCCTGGCGAGTATCTGGTCGAGGGCGCCGTCGATCCGCAGGTTTTGGCGACGGTAACGGCCTGGTGCGCGCGGCTCAACGTGCTGGCCACCGACGTTCGGGTGGAGCAGCGCAGCCTCGAGGACGTGTTCCTGGAGCTGACCGGTAAGGAGTTGCGGTCATGAGCACTGAGCTCTTCCCACCCGGGACGTTCACCCCCGATCCACGGCCCAGCACGGTGCAGCGGATGCTGGCCGCCCAGTACGGCCTCGAGCTGAAACTGTTGCTGCGCAACGGCGAACAGCTGCTGCTGACGATGTTCATCCCGATCACTCTGCTGGTCGGGCTCACCCTCTTGCCGCTGGGCTCGTTCGGTCCGCAGCGCGTTGCGGTGTTCGTCCCGGCGATCATGGCGCTGGCGGTGATCTCCACCGCGTTCACCGGCCAGGCCATCGCCGTGGCGTTCGACCGCCGCTACGGAGCACTGAAACGCCTTGGTGCCACCGCACTTCCGGTATGGGGCATCATCGCAGGCAAATCGCTTGCCGTGGTGACGGTGGTGTTCCTGCAGGCGCTGCTGCTCGGCAGCATCGGCCTCGCCTTGGGCTGGCGACCACACCCGGCCGGACTGTTGTTGGGGGCGGTCGTGATCGCTTTGGGGACTGCGGGATTCGCGGCAATGGGCCTGCTACTGGGCGGAACGCTACGCGCCGAGATCGTGCTGGCAGTGGCCAACCTGCTGTGGTTCATCTTCGCCGGCCTTGGCGCGCTGACCCTGGAGACCGACGCGATCCCGCGCGGGGTCGCGTGGGTGGCCCGGCTGACCCCATCGGGGGCGCTGACCGAGACGCTGACTCAGGCGATGTCGCTGTCGGTGGACTGGTTCGGCGTCGCGGTGCTGGCGGTGTGGGGTGCGGTGTCGGCGCTCGGCGCGCTGCGCTGGTTCCGTTTCACCTGAGCTGGGGCAACAGGTACTCGAGCTGGCCGACTTCCTCGATGTTGTGCCGGACCCACGCCTTCAGCATGTGGTCTCCGAAGCGGTGGCCCAGCACCCGGTTCACCGGCGCCAGTAGCGGACTGCGCGCACCGACGTCCATCACGCTGACGTAGTGCGCGCCTTCCGGGCCCGGCGACCAGGTGTGTTCGAGTTGGAAGATCACCGCGCCGGCGAGGCGCTGCACCAGGCGGATGCCGGTGTCGTCGAGTTTCTCGACCCGGTCGACGACGTCGACGTGATACTCCGGGCGCCCGCCGAACCGCTCGACGATACGGAAGCGGGCACCCTCCGCAGCTCCGCCGCCCGGTGCCGGCCGGGCCAGTTCCCAACGGATGTGATCCAGTGGATGCCACGCCAGGTAGCGGTCGATGACGACGCCTCCATAGCTCATCGTCCCGCCCAGGTGCGTGAACCAGTCCAGCAGCATCGCCGGGGTGACTCCGGCCAGTGGGCGGTGCACGATCGTGACCCGGCGCCGGTGATGTGGCGCGTGGGCGTATCGAACCGTCGCGGTGTCGACGGTCCGCAGCGGATAGATGACCGGGCGTGCGGCGGGTGTCAGCGTGGTCATGTCAGGAATGTATGCTCTTCAAATTAGATACGCAAGCGTTTCTTATGGAGGTGCGATGGGACGCCGGCGCGGCACCGAGCTCGAGGCGGCGATCCACGCCGCGGTGTGGGAACTGCTGATCACCGGCGGCGCGAATGCGGTGACCATGGAGTCCGTTGCGGTAACCGCGGGCACCAGCAAGCCGGTGCTCTACCGGCGCTGGCCGGACCGCGCCGCGCTGTTGCGGGCCACCTTGCTGCAGACGGCGACGACGGCCATCCCGCACGACGACACCGGCAGCTACCGCACCGACATGCTCGCCATCCTGCGTGGTTGGGCGGCGCTGTTCACCGGCCGGGGTGCCGCCGCGATGCGTGCGATCGTCGCCGCGGTGGCGCACGACGACGAGCTGACCCGTGCGTTCCGCGATGGGGTCATCGGCTGGCGAAAGGACGAGATGGCGGCACTGCTGGCCCGCGGGATCGCCCGCGGTGATGTCCGCGCCGACGTTCCGGTGGACATCGCCCGCGAGTTGGGCCAGAGCGTGTTGTGGCATCGGCTGCTGATCACCGGCGACCCCATCGACGAGGACCTCGTCGCGCGTCTCGTCGACGAGGTCCTGGTTCCCTTCGTCGCGCCAGGCCCTACTACAGGGCGTAGTTAGTCGTCCTCTACGATCGGGCCGTGCCCGTCGGACGGATTTTCCTGCGGCTGGTGGACCTGCTTCCACTGCCAAGCTTGCGCGTCCAGCGCATCATCGCCGCCGCGGTCATCGGAACCCAGGGCGGCATCGCCGTCACCGGCGCGATCGTCCGGGTGACGGCATCCGGGCTGGGGTGCCCGACCTGGCCGCAATGCTTCCCCGGCAGTTTCGTTCCCGTCCCGCACGCCGAAGTGCCCGGCATCCACCAGGCGGTCGAGTTCGGCAACCGGATGATCACCTTCCTGGTCGTCATCACCGCGATCCTGGCCGTGCTGGCCGTGACTCGCGCCCGGCGCCGCCGCGAGGTGCTCGTCTACGCCTGGCTGATGCCGGCCTCGACGGTGCTGCAGGCGGTGCTCGGCGGCATCACCGTGCTGACCGGGCTGGCCTGGTGGACTGTCGCGATTCACCTGCTGGTGTCGATGGCGATGGTGTGGCTGGCCACCCTGCTCTATGTCAAGATCGGCGAGCCCGACGACGGCCTGCCGACCGTCCTGGTACCCAAGCCGTTGCGGCATCTGACCCTGCTGGGTGCGCTGACGCTGACCGCGACGCTGGTCACCGGAACGCTGGTGACCGGTGCCGGTCCGCATGCCGGCGACAAGAGTCCGCAGCGCACGGTGCCGCGACTCGAAGTGGAGATCCTCACGCTCGTACACATGCACTCGACGCTGCTGATCGCCTACCTCGCGCTGTTGGTCGGGCTGGCTGCGGGCCTGCAGGCGGTGTACGCCCCGCGCTTCATCATGCGGCGGCTGGCGGTGCTTGTCGGTCTGGTGCTGGCCCAGGGGCTGGTCGGCGCCGTGCAGTTCTTCACCGGTGTGCCTGCCGCACTGGTGGCGTTGCACGTCGCGGGTGCGGCGGCGGCCACCGCGGCCACCGCGGCGCTATGGGCGTCGATGCGACAGCGGACCGAGCCCAAGACGCTCGAGAGCTGACTCGACCGCCAGCGCGAACGTCCGCTGCTGCAGGTCGCGGGTCGTCTCGTCGAGCTGCCGCCAACCCAGGCCCGGCTCGACCAGCTCCAGCTCCAGCAGCACCGGATCGTCCGCGCCGCCAATGAGATCCACTCTGGCATAGAGCAATTCGGACGTGTCGATGCCCAGGTGGCCGCACGCGGCCGCCAGCGCGGCCGCCCCGACATCCCACATCGTGAAGTCCGGGTCGGCCGGAGTCAGCCGCTCCGCGACGTAGGTGCCCGAGTCGTCCAGCAGCGTCTCCTCGCCTTCTGGCGGCAGCATCGGCCCCTTGGTGAAGGCATGTGACTGCCGGCCGCCGAGGAACACCAGGGCGGTCTCCCCCGCTTCGACGCGGGCGTCGTAGGGCTGCACCAGGGCGGTCCGCCCGGAGTCCTGGAGCGCCGCGACGTGGGCGCGGGCGGCGGCATGGTCCACAAACCGTCCGGTGTCGATCGAGCCCGCGCCGATCGCGGGCTTGACGACGAGCTCGCCCTTGGGCAGCTTCACCTTCTCGCCGGGTGAGAAGAAGTACGACGGCAGGCTGGGCACACCCGCGTCGGCGAGGTCCTGCAGGTAGTGCTTGTCGCTGTTCCACGCGACCACCTTCGGGTCGTTCAGCAGGTTGCGCACCCGGGTGGTCCAGGCCAGGAATTCGTCGCGCCGTTCGGCGTAATCCCATGCCGCGCGCAGGATTACCAGGTCGGCGGCCTCCGTCTGCGGGTCGTCCCAGGACAGCCACCGGGCGTGCAGCCCGCGGCGGCGCAGCGCCCCGACCAGGCCGTCGTCGTCGCCGTCACCTTCGACCAGCTGGGGGCACCCGGCCAGCACGATGCTCGGGTGGAAGACGTCGGGACGTGCCAGCTTCGGAGGTGGGGTCACAGCGGGGATGATAGTGACATGCACGCAATCGAAGTCGTCGAGACGGGCGGTCCCGAGGTCCTGAACTACGTCGAGAAGCCGAAGCCCGAACCCGGCCCCGCCGAGGTGCTGATCGAAGCGGACGCGATCGGCGTCAACTACATCGACACCTACTTCCGCTCGGGCCTCTATCCGCGGGAGGTGCCCTTCGTGCTGGGCACCGAGGTGTGCGGGACGGTCGTCGCCGTCGGCAACGACGTCGCCGCGATCAAGCCCGGCGACCGGGTGGTGACCGCGCAGGCGGCCGGCGCCTATGCCGACTTCTGCACGGCGCCAGCTGATTTCGTCGCGTACGTGCCCGAGAACGTCGCCTCGGATGCGGTCGCCTCGGCACTGCTCAAGGGCATGACGGCGCACTATCTGATCAAGTCGGTGTATCCGGTGCAGGCCCGAGACTTCGTGCTGGTGCACGCCGGGGCGGGCGGTGTCGGTCTGATCCTGACCCAGTGGGCGACAAGCCTGGGCGCTCGGGTGATCACCACGGCGTCCGGGCCGGCGAAGGCGGCGCTGTCACGGCAGGCGGGTGCGGTCGAGGTGCTCGACTACCCGGATGATCCAGCCGATTTCGCCACTACGATCCGCGAGCTCACCAACGGTCACGGGGTGGCCGCGGTGTACGACGGTGTCGGTAAGACCACGTTCGACGCCAGCCTGGCCAGCCTGGCGATTCGCGGCACGCTGGCCCTGTTCGGCGCCTCCAGTGGGCCCGTCCCGCCGGTCGACCCGCAACGCCTCAACGCCGCCGGATCGGTGTTCCTGACCCGGCCCAATCTCGCACACTTCACCCGCACCCCGGATGAATTCGCTTGGCGGGCGGGTGAACTCCTCGATGCGATCTCAGACGGCTCGATCACGATCACCGTCGGTGGGCACTATCCGCTGGCCGAGGCCGCCCAGGCGCACCGCGATCTGCAGGGCCGCAAGACCACCGGCTCGATCGTGCTGCTGCCCTAGAAGCACTTTGTTAGGTTGGGAAGGTGTGGTGGCATAGCGGGCAGGTGCCGATCCGATGAGCAAGTGCGCGTTGGAGTTTGCGCACGATGCCGTGGAGGGTCAGCCCTGCCCAGCCACTTTTGGGTTGGTCAGCCGCAGGGTGGTGATGAACAGGTGGGCGGCGGTGACGAGGGTGGCGTGGTGGTGCCAGCCGGTGTCCAGGAGCGACCCTCGAAGCGGTCAAGTCCGAGTGCGGTTTTGAGTTCCCGGTAGTCGTGTTCGATGCGCCAGCGGATCTTGGCCAACGTACGAGGTCCTTGAGGGGCGTGTCGGGTTCCAGGGTGGAGATCCAGTAGTCGGTGGGCTCTTGGGCGTCGGTGGGCCATTCGGCGAGCAACCAGGCTTGGGGCAGGTCCTCGGCGGCGATGATGTCGCGGTTGGCCGGGCGAATCTGTAGGGCCAGGAATCGGGAGCGCATCGCGGCGGCCGGGTTGGCGGAATCGACTTTGGTGCCGTGTCGCCAGGTCACCGCTTTGAGGACGCCGCGGCCGGCGGCCACGGCCAGGTCCCGACACGACTGGTGCGGGTCGCGGTAGCGCGGGGTTGGGGGGCGTCCGCGTCCGGCGTAGGGGGCGGTCTCGGGAGCCGCGTCTGCGGGATAGGCGCTGGTGGCGCCCTTGACGGCGACGACGTAGCCGATCTTACGGTCGGTCAGCCCCTGCCGGAATGCGGTGGTCTCGCCGTATCCGGCGTCCGCGGTCACCACCGGGGGGCGTGTCAGATGGTTTGTGTGAGGTGCGGTGCTCCTGACTGAAAGCCGAGACACTGATGAGTGTGGTGGATAAGAAGCTTGACCGTGAGGAACGCCGGCGCGCGCAGCAGGCCGGCGTGAAGGCCCTGGAGGCCTCGGGTGCCCTCGATGAGCTGTACTCGATGATCGATGCCGGCGAGGTGCAACTCGACGGCAAGGACGGACTGATCCAGCAGCTGATCAAGGCCGGACTCGAGCGGGGCTTGCAGGCCGAGCTCAGCGAGCACCTCGGATACGACAAGGGCGACCCCGAGGCCGCGTTGTTCCCGAACTCACGTAATGGCTCGTCTGCCAAGTCGGTAGCCACCAGCGTCGGTGACGTCGAGCTAGCGATTCCGCGTGATCGCGATGGCACGTTCACTCCGGCGCTGGTGCCCAAAGGCTCACGCCGGGTGGGCGGACTCGACGACATGATCGTCTCGCTCTATGCCGGCGGGATGACCGTGCGCGACATCGAGCATCATCTGGTCTCGACGATCGGCACCGAGATCAGTCGCGAGACGATCTCCAAGATCACCGACGAGGTCCTCGACGAGGTGATGGCCTGGCAGCGTCGACCGCTGGAATCGTTCTACCCAGTGATCTACCTCGACGCGATCGTGGTGAAGGTCCGCGATGGTGCACATGTACGCAACAAGGCCGCTCACATCGCCGTGGGCGTGGATATGGAGGGCGTGAAACACGTTCTGGGCATTTGGATTCAGGCCACCGAGGGTGCGAAGTTCTGGGCCGGGGTGTGCGCGGAGTTGGCCAATCGCGGCGTCGCCGACGTGTTGATCGTCTGCTGTGATGGCCTGACCGGATTCCCCGAGGCGATCGAGGCGACCTGGCCCGACTCCCTGGTGCAGACCTGCGTCGTGCACCTGATCCGGGCGGCGATGCGTTTCGTGTCCTACACCCAGCGCAAGGCTGTCGCCACCGCACTCAAGACCGTGTATCAAGCCAGCGATGCCCAGGCGGCCCGGGCGGCCTTAGACGCGTTCGCGGCCTCTGAGATCGGTCGAGCCAACCCGAACACTGTGCGCGTCTTCGACGACGCGTGGGAGCGGTTCATCCCCTTTCTGGCGTTCCCGCCGATGCAGCGCAAAGTCATCTACACGACCAACTCGATCGAGTCGCTGAACTACCAACTACGCAAGATCATCAAGAACCGGGGTCATTTCCCCAACGACGCGGCGGTCGTGAAACTGCTGTGGCTGGCGATCTGCAACATCGAGGACAAACGGGCCCGCGACCGCGCCAAGGAACGCGGGCTCAGACTAGGAACAAAACGCACCGCCGAATCACGCCTCGTCGAAGGCCAGATCACCACCAACTGGAAACAGGCCCTCGCCCAACTTGCCCTTGCCTACCCAGAACGAATCAACCCCTACCTCTAACCCCAACGAGCACAACTACTTACACAAAAACCTTGACAAGCTCCCACCGGCGGGGTGCGTCCCCACCCGATCAACTCATCGATCATCTCCAGGGCCATCTGCCACTTCGGCCGATGCTGCTTGCCCTCGGGAATGGCGCTTCGCTGACGGCGCAGGGCGACCGCGGCCGCGTCGGCAGGCTCTGCGGCGCAGTGCGCGTCCCAGCGTTCGGGTACATACAAACGCCAATCCAGCGGCGCAGAGGCAGCATCGGAGGCGGCATGCACGCTCACCGCGATCTGACAATTGCCAACCTTGCCCAGGGTGCCCGAGTACTGCCGCGCCACGCACGGGGAGGCATCCCCGTCCTTGACGAACCCGGTGTCGTCGATCACCCACGCATCCGGATCGATCAGGGCACACGCCTTACGCGAGAGCGTAAGACGGACCGGCTCCACATCCCACGGCGAATTGGTCACGAACTGCTGCAACCGCTGGTGATCCACCCGCAACCGCTGCGCCATCGGCTGCAACGACTTGCGCCAGCCGTCACGCATCAACCCCCGCACATACAGCCCCGCCGTCGCTCGCCGATCCTTGCGCTCCAACGATGAGAACACCTCGCCGACAAAGGAATCCAACGACTCATCGACACGCATAAGACCGGCTGCATCCAACCCCCCGATTCCCCAGAGGCAACCCCGAAAACCGTTGCGACACACTGACCTAACAAAGTACTACTAGAAGAGCGTCGGCAGCGCCAGCACCGAATCGACGGCCAGCGCGACGAACACCACCGCCAGGTAGTTGTTCGAGTGCAGGAACAGCCGCAGCGGCTTGACGGGGTTGCCGCGGCGGACGCCGGCATGCAGGCGATGCGCCATCACCAGGAACCAGGCTCCGGCCAGCGCCGCCACCGAGGCGTACAGCCAGCCGGCCGCCGGGACCAGCGCCAGCGTGGACAGCACGGTCAGCCAGGTATAGATCAGGATCTGCTTGGTGACCTGCAGCTCGGTGGCGACCACCGGGAGCATCGGCACACCGGCGGCGGCGTAGTCGTCCTTGTACTTCATGGCCAGCGCCCAGGTGTGCGGCGGCGTCCAGAAGAAGATGATCGCGAACATCACCAGCGCCTGCCAGCCGATCGTGTCGGTGACCGCCGACCAGCCGATCATCACCGGCATGCAACCGGCCGCCCCGCCCCACACCACGTTCTGCGAGGTGCGGCGCTTGAGCAGCAGCGTGTAGACGAGCACATAGAAGGCGATGGTGGCGCCGGCCAGGTGCGCCGACAGCATGTTCGTCGTCCACCACAGCCAGAAGAACGAGCCCACCGACAACGCCAGCCCGAACACCAGGGCGTGGCTGCGCGGCACGGTGGCCCGGGCCAGCGGCCGGCGGGACGTGCGCTTCATCACCTTGTCGATGTCGGCGTCGGCCACGCAGTTCAGCGTGTTGGCGCCCGCGGCGGCCAGTAGCCCGCCGAACAGGGTGTTGAAAATCAGTGGGAGGTCGACGGTGCCGCGACCGGCCAGCAGCATGGCCGGGATGGTGGTAACGAGCAGCAGCTCGATGACGCGCGGCTTGGTCAGTGCAAGGTAGCCCAGCGCCCTGTCGCGGAATCGGATCGGCACCCCGTCGACGAGGTGCACTTCGCGAACTCTCACGCAACCGACTCCTGACAAAACGGCAATGCCGACGATCTACTACACAGGATGGTAGACGGCGCCGATCGACAAACAGAACCGAAGGGTCGATTCACGGCAATTACATCGTGATGACACAGTTCCGGGTATAGAGCTTCACCCGCGGGTAACGCCGGTCGCAGCACTATGCAGCAGGGGGCCAACCGGCACTAGGGTAAAGAGGACCACCCCAACTTGCCTGCCCCTTTGACGACGCCAGGAGCGAGTTAGTGACAACTGTCGAAGAGATCGCCGTGCTGACCCAGCCGCACCACCCCGAGGACTGGACGGAGGTCGATTCGCGGGCCGTCGACACCGCGCGAGTCCTGGCCGCCGACGCGGTGCAGAAGGTCGGCAACGGGCACCCCGGTACCGCGATGAGCCTGGCGCCGCTGGCCTACACGCTGTTCCAGCGGGTGATGCGGCACGACCCGAGCGACACCCATTGGCTCGGCCGCGACCGGTTCGTCCTGTCCTGCGGGCACAGCAGCCTGACCCTGTACCTGCAGCTGTACCTGGGCGGGTTCGGCTTGGAGCTTTCCGACATCGAGTCGCTGCGCACCTGGGGCTCGAAAACCCCGGGCCACCCGGAGTTCCGGCACACCAAGGGTGTGGAGATCACCACCGGCCCGCTGGGTCAGGGCCTGGCCTCGGCCGTCGGCATGGCGATGGCGGCGCGCTACGAGCGCGGCCTGTTCGACCCCGACGCCCCCGCGGGCACCAGCCCGTTCGACCACTACATCTACGTCATCGCCTCCGACGGTGACATGGAGGAGGGCGTCACCAGCGAGGCGTCGTCGATCGCCGGCACGCAGCAGCTGGGCAACCTGATCGTGTTCTGGGACAACAACGAGATCTCGATCGAGCACAACACCAACATCGCGTTCACCGAGGACACTCCCGCCCGCTACGAGGCCTACGGCTGGCACGTGCAGGTCGTCGAGGGCGGCGAGAACGTCGTCGGGATCCAGAAGGCGATCGAGGAAGCCAAGAAGGTCACCGACAAGCCGTCGTTCATCGCGGTGCGCACGATCATCGGCTATCCGGCGCCGACGAAGATGAACACCGGCGGCGTGCACGGCTCGGCGCTCGGTGACGACGAGGTGGCCGCCACCAAGAAGGTCCTCGGCTTCGATCCCGACAAGAAGTTCGACGTCAGCGACGAGGTCATCGAGCACACCCGCAAGCTCGTCGACCGCGGCCGCGAGGCTCACGAGAAGTGGCAGGGCGAGTTCGACGCCTGGGCGCAGCGCGAACCCGAGCGCAAGGCGCTGCTGGACCGGCTGCTCGCCCAGGAGCTGCCGGATGGCTGGGACGCCGATATCACCTACTGGGAGCCCGGTTCCAAGCCGCTGGCCACCCGGGCCGCGTTCGGCAAGGTGCTCAACGACGTCGCCCCCAAGCTGCCCGAGCTGTGGGGCGGCTCGGCCGATCTGGCCGGCAGCAACAACACCACCATTAATGGTGTGAAATCCTTTGGCCCGCCGTCAATCTCGACGGAGGACTACACCGCGGACTGGTACGGCCGGGTGTTGCACTTCGGCATCCGCGAGCACGCGATGGGCTCGATCCTGTCCGGCATCGTGCTGCACGGTCCGACCCGCGCCTTCGGCGGCACCTTCCTGCAGTTCTCGGACTACATGCGCCCGGCGGTGCGGCTGGCGTCGCTGATGGACATCGACCCGATCTACATCTGGACCCACGACTCGATCGGTCTCGGCGAGGACGGGCCGACGCATCAGCCCATCGAGCATCTGGCCGCGCTGCGCGCGATCCCGAGGCTGGCGGTGGTGCGTCCGGGCGATGCGAACGAGACCGCCTACGCCTGGCGCAGCATCATTGCTCGCGGGAACACCAGCGGCCCGGTCGGTTTCATCCTGACCCGGCAGGGCATCCCGGTGTTGGAGGGCACCAGCTCCGAGGGCGTGGCCAAGGGCGGCTACGTACTCGGCGGCGGCAACCCGGCCGACGACGCCGACGTCATCATCATCGCCACCGGCTCCGAACTGCAGCTGGCCGTCGAAGCCAAAAAGTTGTTGGCGGACAAAGACATCAGGGCATACGTGGTGTCGATGCCGTGTGTCGAGTGGTTCGAGTCGCAGCCGCAGGAATACCGCGACAGTGTGCTGCCGCCGGACGTGTCGGCCCGGGTGGCCGTGGAAGCCGGCGTGGCGCAGAGTTGGTACAAGATCGTCGGCGACACCGGCGAGATCGTCTCGATCGAGCACTACGGCGAGTCGGCCGACGATAAGACCCTGTTCCGCGAATTCGGGTTCACCGCCGAGAACGTTGCGGCCGCTGCGGAACGCGCAATCGACAACTGACCACCCACACGAAAGAGGCAACCGTTATGGCGCAGAATCCCAACCTGGCGGCGCTGTCCGCCGCCGGTGTTTCCGTCTGGCTCGATGATCTGTCCCGGACCCGGCTGAAGACCGGCAACCTGCAGGAGCTGATCGACACCCGCAGCGTGGTCGGCGTGACCACCAATCCGTCGATCTTCCAGGCCGCGCTCTCCCACGGGGACGCTTACGACGCACAGGTTTCCGAGCTCGCCGAGCGCGGCGCCGACGTCGACGCCACCATCCGCACCGTCACCACCGATGACGTCCGAGAGGCCTGCGACGTGCTACGTCCGCAGTGGGAATCCTCCGACGGCATCGACGGACGGGTCTCGATCGAGGTCGACCCGCGACTGGCCCACGAGACCGACAAAACCGTCCTGCAGGCGATCGAGCTGTGGAAGATCGTCGACCGGCCCAACCTGCTGATCAAGATCCCCGCCACCGAGGCCGGCCTGCCGGCGATCACCGCAGTTCTGGCCGAAGGCATTTCGGTCAACGTGACGCTGATCTTCTCGGTGGAGCGCCACCGCGCGGTGATGGACGCCTACCTTGCGGGGCTGGAGGCCGCCCAGCAAGCCGGTCATGATGTGTCCAAGATCCATTCGGTCGCTTCGTTTTTCGTGTCGCGGGTGGACACCGAGATCGACAAGCGACTCGAGGCGATAGCGTCCTCCACCGGAAACGAAGGAGCGCTGGCGCTGCGCGGGCAGGCCGGCGTTGCCAACGCCCGGTTGGCCTACGCGGCCTACGAGGAGGTATTCGTCGGCGGTGAGCGCTTCAACGCGCTGGCCGGCGCCGGCGCGCGGGTGCAGCGGCCGCTGTGGGCATCCACCGGGGTCAAGAACCCGGACTACTCCGACACCCTCTACGTCACCGAGCTGGTCGCCCCGAACACGGTGAACACCATGCCGGAGAAGACGATTGACGCAGTGGCCGATCACGGTGTGGTCACCGGTGACACGATCACCGGGACGGCAGCCGCCGCCCAGGCGGTGTTCGACAAGCTCGAGGCCGTCGGCATCGATCTGACCGACGTCTTCCTGGTCCTGGAGAACGAGGGCGTGGACAAGTTCGAGAAGTCGTGGCAGGAACTCCTCGACGCCACCCAGGAACAGCTCGACGCCGCAACCAAATGACCGACCGTCCCGTTCCCGGGGTGCCGGCGCCCGCCCCCGACACGTGGCACAACCCGTTGCGCGACAAGCGGGACAAGCGGATGCCGAGGATCGCCGGGCCGTGCGGAGTGGTGATCTTCGGCGTGACGGGCGACCTCGCCCGTAAGAAGCTGATGCCGGCGATTTACGACCTGGCCAATCGCGGCCTGTTGCCGCCCTCGTTCTCCCTCGTCGGTTTCGCCCGACGGGATTGGAAGGACGAGGATTTCGGCGCCATCGTCCACGACGCGGTGTGCCAGCACGCTCGTACGCCCTTTCGCCAGGAGGTGTGGGACCGGCTGGCCGAGGGGTTCCGCTTCGTCCAAGGCTCATTCGACGACGAGGCCTCGTTCTCCCGGCTGGCCGAGACGCTCGAGAAGCTTGATGTGGAACGCGGTACCGGCGGCAATCACGCCTTCTACCTGTCGATTCCGCCCAACGCCTTCCCGGTGGTGTGCGAGCAGCTGAAGAAGTCCGGTCTGGCCCGTCAGCACGAAGGTCGCTGGAGCCGGGTGGTCATCGAGAAGCCGTTCGGCCACGATCTGCAGAGTGCCATCGATCTCAACAAGGTGGTCAACAGCGTCTTTCCGGAGGAGTCGGTGTTTCGCATCGACCACTACCTCGGCAAGGAGACGGTGCAGAACATCCTGGCGCTGCGCTTCGCCAATGAGCTGTTCGAGCCGATCTGGAACAATCACTACGTCGACAGCGTGCAGATCACGATGGCCGAGGACATCGGGCTCGGCGGGCGCGGCGGCTACTACGACGGCATCGGCGCGGCGCGCGATGTGATCCAGAACCACCTGATCCAGCTGCTGGCGCTGACCGCGATGGAGGAACCGGTCAGCTTTCATCCGCACGAGGTCACGGCCGAGAAGATCAAGGTGCTGTCGGCGACGTCGCTGGCGAAGCCGCTGGATCTGACGTCGTCGCGCGGGCAGTACACCGCGGGCTGGCAGGGCGGCGAGAAGGTCGTCGGGCTGCTCGACGAGGAGGGGTTCTCCAAGAACTCCACCACCGAGACGTTCGCCGCGATCGCACTGGAGGTCGACACCCGCCGGTGGGCCCGTGTGCCGTTCTACCTGCGGACCGGAAAGCGGTTGGGCCGCAGGGTCACCGAAGTGGCGCTGGTGTTCAAGCGGGCGCCGCATCTGCCGTTCGACGCGACGATGACCGAGGAGCTGGGTAAGAACGCATTGGTGATCCGGGTCCAGCCCGACGAGGGCATCACGCTGCGGTTCGGGTCGAAGGTGCCGGGCAGCGCGATGGAAGTCCGCGACGTGAACATGGACTTCTCCTACGGCTCGGCCTTCGCCGAGGACTCGCCCGAGGCCTACGAGCGCCTGATCCTCGACGTGTTGCTCGGCGAACCGTCGCTGTTCCCGGTCAATGCCGAGGTCGAATTGTCTTGGGAAATCCTGGATCCGGTGCTGGATTACTGGGCAACACATGGCAAGCCCGATCCCTACGAGTCGGGTACCTGGGGGCCTGACTCGGCGTTCGAGATGCTGCAGCGTTCCGGCCGTGAATGGAGAAGGCCATGACGCCGGCGACGATGCAGAGCGAGGCACCACCGATGAGGAGGAGCGGCGCACAATGATTGTCGACCTGCCAGACACCACCACCAACGCGCTCAACAAGAAGATCACCTCGCTGCGCGAGGAGGGTGGGGCGATCACACTGGGCCGGGTGCTGACGCTGGTGATCGCACCTGACACCGAGGATCTGGTCGAGGACTCCATCGAGGCAGCGGTGGCGGCGAGCCGGGAACATCCCTGCCGCATCATCGTCGTGGTGCCCCGAGACCGGCTCGCCACCGACGCTCGCCTTGACGGCCAGCTTCGGGTGGGCGGCGACGCCGGGGCCGGCGAGGTGGTGGTCCTGCGCATCTCCGGGCCGCTGTCCAACCATGCCAACAGCGTGGTGTTGCCGTTCCTGTTGCCCGACACCCCGGTGGTGGCGTGGTGGCCGGGTACCGCTCCGGCGGTTCCCGCCGAGGATCCCTTGGGCCGCTTGGCGATTCGGCGGATCACCGATGCGACGGCGGCGGAAGACCCGCTGGCGTCGATCAAGAGCCGGCTGCAGGGATACACCGGCGGTGACACCGACCTCGCCTGGAGCCGGATCACCTATTGGCGCGCGCTGCTGGCCTCGGCGGTGGATCAGGCCCCGTACGAACCGATCACGTCGGTGCTGGTGTCTGGGCTGAAAACCGAACCGGCCCTGGATATCTTGGCGGGCTGGCTGGCCAGCCGTATCGACGGCACCGTGAAGCGGGCCGTCGGCGACCTCAGGGTCGAATTGGTGCGGCCGTCGGAGACGGTGACGTTGAGTCGTCCGCAGGAGGGCATCACCGCCACCCTCACCCGCACCGACAAGCCCGAGGCGCTGCTTCCGCTGCCGCGCCGGGAGACCAAGGAGTGCCTGGCCGAGGATCTCCGCCGGCTCGATGCCGACGAGATCTATCGCGAGGCGCTGGCGGGTATCGACAAGGTGCAGTACGTATGACCAGGATCATCGAGACCTATCCCGATACCGAAGCACTGGTGAGCGCGGTCGGCGACCGGCTCGTCGAGGCGATCACGTCCGCGATCGCGGCCCGGGGCCAGGCATTCATCGTATTGACCGGCGGCGGAACGGGTATCGGACTGCTCAAGCACGTCGGTGCGCACGAAGCGGCGATCGACTGGTCCAAGGCGCACATCTTCTGGGGGGACGATCGGTTCGTGCCCGCCGACGACGCGGAGCGCAACGACAAGCAGGCCCGCGAGGCGCTGCTCGATCACATCGACATCCCGGCGGCCAACGTGCACCCGATGGCCGCCAGCGACGGTGAGTTCGGCGACGATATCGACGCGGCAGCACGGGCCTACGAGCAGGTGCTGCCGCCGGCGTTCGACGTACACCTGCTCGGTATGGGCGGCGAGGGCCACATCAACTCGCTGTTCCCGCACACCCCGGCCGTCGCGGAGACCACGCGCCTGGTGGTCGCCGTCGAGGACTCCCCCAAGCCGCCGCCCCGGCGGATCACACTGACGCTGCCCGCTGTGACCCGCTCACGCGAAGTGTGGCTGGTCGTGTCCGGTGCGGCCAAGGCCGACGCCGTTGCCGAGGCGATCGGCGGCGCAAGCGCGGACGACGTCCCCGCCGCGGGAGCGGTGGGCCGCCAGGCCACGGTTTGGCTTCTCGACACCGAGGCAGCGAGCAAGCTGCAAGACTGAGCCGATGGTTGACACCCCGCCACCACCACCCCGCACGGGTCGCGACCGGATCAAGACCCTGGCGCAGGCCGCGCTCAACGCCGATGTCACCGTGGATCAGCTCGACACCATCCTGACTCAGATGGGCGGGGCCCTCACCGACCTCAACAAGACGATGAGCGGGATGAACGGCACCCTCGAGTACTTCGAGGAGACCCTGGGCGTGTTCAACTCCACGCTGACCCGCATCGACGATCTCGCGCCGCGGCTCAACGCAGTCGTCGAGCGGATGGAAGGGATCGTCGACCGCATCGAACGCATCGTCGGCGTCGGCGAGGCGGTGATAGCACCGCTGGCCGCCACCGAATCCGCGGTTCGCGGGGCGATCAACGCAGTGCGACGCGCGGGCCGGTAGCGGTTGGCCATGGACCTGCAGATCAAGGCCCGGACCCATTGGCTGTTGGGATACGGACTTGCTCGCGGGGTGCTCAAGCGGGTCGCTCGCCGCGGTGATCCGTTTGCGCGGCTTCTCGTCGACAGCAGCAGGCCCCAGGACGCCTACCGCCTCGCCGAGCAGATCCGCGGGCGGGGCCGGATATCCGCGGGATTCAGTAACACGTGGGTGACCACCGACGCGCAGATTGTCCGAGATGTGTTGCGCGACGACAGGTTCCGAACCATCAAGCCCGCGGACCGGTCGCCGCTTCGTATCATTCGGTGGCTGGTCGCACGAACCGACCCCGACATGATGAACCCGGTGGAGCCACCGTCACTTCTGGTGGTGGACCCGCCCGAACATGCGCGGCTGCGTCGTCTGGTGTCGCGGGCTTTTACGCCGCGCGCGATCGACGAACTGCACCAGCGCATCGTGGACATCACCAATGCCGCGCTCGACGACCTCGAAGGCCAGACGCAGTGCGATCTGATCGACGCGTATGCCGCCCGAATCCCGATCGAAGTCATCGCCGAGATGCTGGGAGTGCCCCGGGAGGAGATACCGCTGCTCCATGCGTTCGCCGACCCGGGCGCCAAACTCCTGACCACCACGGTGCCCGCATGGGACGACTTCCGGACCGCCGCCACCGCTTTGCGCGAATTCGAAACCTATATCGCCGCGCACATCGAGCGGCTCCGGCATAGCGGCGCCGACAACAGCATTCTGTCCGCCGTGCTCCAGGACGATGACCTGACCGTCGACGAGGTCAGGATGTTCACCGGTTTGATTCTCGGCGCCGGATTCATCACCACCACCCATGCCTTCGGCAATGCGGTGGTCGCACTGCTCGCCCACCCCGACCAGCTCGCCCGTCTGCGGGCGCAGCCCGAAGGCTGGCCCAACGCCGTCGAAGAGACGCTGCGCTATGACTCGGTGGCTCAGATCGGGGTGCGGGTGGCGACCGAGGCCGTGCAGATCGACGGCAGCACCGTCGCAGCGGGTGAGGCGCTGTTCGTCCTGATCGCTGGAGCCAACCGTGATCCGGCACTCTTCGAGCGACCGGACGAGTTCGACACCGCCCGGCCCAACGCCCGCGAACACCTGAGCTTCAGCTCAGGAATCCACGTCTGCCTGGGCGCCTCGCTCGCGCGCCTGGAATTGAACATCGGTCTGGAAGCGCTGTTTCGGCGCTTTCCTCAGCTGGCTCTGGCCGGCACCCCGACGCTCAACGGCAGCACCTTGCTGCGCGGGTTCAAGCACCTGCCGGTCACGCTCGGAGGTGCGACGGTGGGCGTCGGCTGACCCTCACCACCAGCCGTCGTCGGGGTCGGCGACCGACCAGTCGGCCAGCACGGGTGGGGCGACCAGCGGCAACGGGCCGATCAGTTCAGCGGTGTTCTCCAGCGAGCATTCTGGTTGCGTCATAACGGTTTCGACGTCACCGGGTGCTCGGCGGTTCCCGATTTGGTGAGCCGGAATTTCAATCGCGCCGGGTCGACCACCGTGCCCGCGCCGACCTCGTCGGCGAGCATCACCGCCACCTCGATCAGGCCCGCGGTGTCGACGCCGTAGGGCACGGGCGTGGTGACGTCGGCGAGCAGGGCCGATGCGCGCCGCAGCAGCGCAGCCGCGCCCTTGTGGTTGCCGCGCTGTACGTGCGTGATACCAACCGCGAACTGGGCCAGCCCCTGCCACAGGGCCCGCTCGTCGTGCGGGCCGTTCTTCCACGCCGCCTCGAAGACCTCGTGGGCATTGAAGGCCAGACCGCGGTTCAGCAGATCCTGTGCATAGTTCAGGGTTTCGGCCGGTGGCAGCTCGAGATCGTCGGGAATGCGGGGCACGCCCTCGGCGCCGGGCGGCAACGGCCGCCCGAGCGTGTCGCGGGCCCTGGCATTGCGGGGCCGGCCGGCGTCGTCACGGTCACGATTCACCGTTGTCCCCGGTTAGCCGCTATTGCGTAGCGCTGAGGCCAGCCCGCTCATCGTCAGCAGGATACCGCGCTGCACCAACTCGTCGTCGTCCCCCGATCGGTAGCGTCGCAACAGCTCCACTTGAAGGTGGTTGAGCGGCTCCAGGTACGGGAAACGGTTGAACACCGAGCGGGCCAGCGCCGGGTTATCGGCCAGCAGATCGTCCTGTCCGGTGATCAGCTTGTGCATGCGGATTGTGCGGTCGTGTTCGGCGACGATCTTGCCGAACACCCGCTGCCGCAGCTCCTCGTCACCAACCAGCTCGGAATACCGTGCGGCCAGACCCATATCGGACTTGGCCAGCACCTGCGCCATGTTCGACAGCACGGTCGCGAAGAAGGGCCACTTCACGTAGAGGTCCTGTAGCACCTCGAGGCGCCCGTCACCGTCGGCGATCCACTCCTCGAACGCGGTGCCGGTGCCGTACCAGCCCGGCAGCATGACACGCGACTGACTCCAGGCCAACACCCAAGGGATGGCCCGCAGATCCGCAATCGACGTGGTGGGTTTACGCGATGTCGGACGGCTGCCGATATTGAGCGAGCCGATTTCACTCACCGGCGTCGACGCCTTGAAGTATTCGACGAAACCCGGTGTGTCATGGACCAATTCGGCGTACGCACGCTGGGCACGGGCGGCGAGGTCGTCCAGCACCTGATAGGCGCTTTGGGCGAGCCCTGCCAACCCCTCGATATCGAGCAGCGTCGACTCCAGCGTGGCGGCCAGCAGTGTCTCCAGGTTGCGATGCGCAATGCGGGGTTCGGCATACTTGGCCGCGATGATCTCGCCCTGCTCGGTCAGGCGCAGCGATCCGTTCACCGCTCCCGGCGGCTGCGCCAGAATCGCGTCGTAGCTCGGACCGCCGCCGCGCCCGACGGTTCCGCCACGGCCATGGAACAGCCGTAACCGGATACCGGTCTTGCGGGCCGACTCCACCAGATCCAGTTCGGCCCGGTACAGCGCCCAGTTCGCGGCGAGATACCCACCGTCCTTGTTGGAGTCCGAGTAGCCGAGCATCACCTCCTGGCTCTCCCCGCGGGCCTGCACCATCGCGCGGTACAGCGGAAGTTCCAGCACCGATTCCAGGATGGCCGACCCGCGCTGCAGGTCGTCGATCGTCTCGAACAGCGGCACAATCCCGACCGGCGCATAGGGATGGTCACCCGAAACATCCAGCAGCCCAGCTTCTTTCAGCAGTATCGCAGCCTCCAGCATGTCCGATACCGACTGGCACATCGAGATGATGTAGTTCGGCACCGCCGCCGGGCCGAAGACCGCGACCGCGCGCGCGGCGGCGAACACGATGTCGAGTTCCTTGCGGGCCAACTCCGAAAGCTCGGAGTCGTCGCGAACCAGCGGGCGTCGGGTGGCCAGCTCCGCCGCCAGCACCTCGACGCGTTCCGGTTCGGATAGTGACGCGTAGTCGGGATGCACCCCGGCCCAGGACAACAGCTCGGCAACGACCTCCTCGTGCACCTCGGAGTTCTGCCGCATGTCCAGGCCGGACAGGTGAAACCCGAAGACATCCACGGCTTCTCGCAGCCTGGCCAGCCGATCGTCGGCCAGCAACGTGCTACCGTTGGCCCGCAGCGAGGCGTCGATGACGTCGAGGTCGGCCCGCACCTCGGCAGGCGTGTGGTACGGGTCCATCCCGAGATCGAGTGTGTGCGGCGGCGTGCGGTCCAAAATGGCCTGGCCGGTGGCGGTCAGCCGGGCATGCACGACGCGCAGCGCCCGTCGGTAGGGCTCGTCCAGCCGGGCCGGCTCGTTGCAGGCACCTGCGAGCTCGTCCAGATCATCGGTGGTCCTCACCAGGCGCGCCGACATCGACAGTTCCTGCTCGAGACTCGTCAGTTCGGCGAAGTAGTGCCCCAGCGCGGTGAAGGCGGCGCTGCCGGTGGCCAGCCGCACCACATCGGCGGTGACGTTGGGGTTCCCGTCGCGGTCCCCGCCGATCCACGAGCCAGGGCGCAGGATCGGCTCGGCCAGCAGTTCGGTATCGGGCCAGCGGGTCCGCAGCGCATCACGCACCTCGGCGTTCACCTTCGGGATCACCTCGAAGAACGCCGCCGGGTAATACCGCAGGCCGACTTCGATCTCGTCCTGAATCTTCAACCGGGACAGCCGGATCAGCGCGGTCTGCCACAGGGTCAGGATCTGCCTGCGCAACTCGGCCTCGACCGGCCGGCCGTCCTCGGTTTCGTCCTGCCCGTGCAGCCGAACCCGCATCAGCTGGGTGATGCGGTGCTGGGTGTCGAACACGGTGCGGCGACGAGTCTCGGTCGGATGTGCGGTGATCACCGGCGACACCAGCGCCCCCCGGAGCGCGTCGGCCACGGTGCCGGCGTTCAGGCGCGCGGCGTCCAGTTTCTCGTAGGTGGCCGCGAGAGTGCTGTTCTGCGGCGGCTCCCCCGCGGCGACGTGGATGGCCCGGCGCCGCTCGCGATGGATGTCCTCGGCGACATTGGCCAGCAGGGCGAAATGGCTGAAGGCGCGGATCACCGGAATCGCCCGGTGGATGTCGATGCCGTCGAAAAGCTGGGCGAGTTCGGACCGGTCGATCTCGGATCTCCGGACCCGGAACGATTCGACGCGGGCACGTTCGACGAGGTCGAACACCTCCTCGCCGTTCTGTTCGCGCACGGTGTCGCCGAGGATCGTCCCGAGCAGCCGGATGTCCTCGCGCATCGGTTCGGTGGCCTCCCGCCCCACCTTCGTCCGGGTGACCGCGCCGATCGGTTCCAGGGATTCGGGGACTTCAGCCATCCCTCAAGTATCGGGGCGCTCGCTATCCGGCGCAGGGCGTGAGTTTGTCCACAGTCGCGACTTCATCCCCAGGCGGGGTTCTTCGGCATTGCATTCGAACTGGTGTTCTATAGCGTGGAGGGATGACGTGCGAACCCCTCACCGCCCAGGCGGTGCATGATCGGGTTCGCACTGAGCTCGACCTGATCGACGCCGCGTATGGCCGGCTGCGATCAATCTGTACCGACCTGGCCGGCAATGCTTTTCGGATCGAGATCGCCGGACGGCTGGAGAGCCAGAATCGGATGAACCGCGGGCTGTCCTACCGGTTCTTCGGCGAGATCGCCGAACCGGTCGACGGGGTGGCCTGGCCCGCCGGCCCCAAGGTGCGCGACGTCCTTGCCAGCCGGTTGCGGTTGACGGCCGCCGAGGTCAAGCGACGGTTCGCGCTTGCGGCACGGATCCGGCCGCGGCGATCGTTGACCGGGGCACCATTGCCGCCCGAGTTGCCGACACTGGCCGACGCCGTCGAGGCGGGCGAAATCGGCGACGACCATGCCGCTGCGGTGTGCCGTGCGCTGGACAGGTTGCCGTCAGCGGTCGCGCCGGCCGATCGCGAGGTCGCCGGGCGGGCGTTGGTTCACCACGCCCGGGAACAGGATTCACAGTTCGTCACTGCGATCGGCACACAGATCTCGGACTGGCTGAATCCGGACGGTACTTTCACCGACGAGGACCGGGCGCGCCGGCGGGGTCTGGTGCTGGGTCCGCAAGGGCCGGATGGGATGAGCCGTCTTTCCGGCTGGCTGGATCCGGAGGGCCGCGCCTATGTGGAAGCGGTGACGGCCGCGGCCGGGCCAGGACGGCACATGCCGGACGGCGCCGAGGGGCCAGACCGTCGCACGCCTGAGCAGCGCTGCCACGACGGTGTGAAGCTCGGCCTCAAAGCCGGGATCGAATCGGGCGCGCTCGGGCAGCATCGCGGTCTTCCCGTCACCGTCATCGTGACGACCACGCTAGGTGACCTGGAGCAGGCGACCGGTTGGGCGCGCACCGGCGGAAAGGGCCGCCTGCCCATGCGCGACGTGATCCGCATGGCGAGCAAAGCGGTGCACTACCTGGCAGTGTTCGAAGACCATTCGGAACGGCCGCTGTACCTGGGCCGCGCCAAACGCCTGGCGACAGCTGATCATCGGATCATCTGCTACGCCCGCGACCGCGGCTGCACGAAACCGAACTGCTTTGCGCCGGGCTACCACTGCGAGGTGCATCACGCGACGCCGTGGAGCGGAGGCGGCACGACCGACGCCGACAACCTGTACTTCGGCTGCGGCTGTGATCACACGATGGCGACCGAGGGCACCTACACGACGACCGTCACCGAGAACGGCCGGATCGCGTGGAGCGACGGCACCGGTCCCCCGCGCGTCAACGACGTGCATCACCCAGAGCGGCTATTCAGCGACGATGAGGATGACCGGCCGGGATGACCGGCGGAGCCGGGCCTGAGTGCTCAGCTGTACTTGATCTGCAGAGCCATGCCGACGATGGACACGACCCAGATGCCGGTGACGAACAGCGTGAGGCGGTCGAGGTTCTTCTCCACCACGGTCGACCCGGACAGGCTGGACTGCACACCGCCGCCGAACAGCGTCGACAGGCCACCGCCCTTGGCGCGGTGCAGCAGCACCAGCAACACCACCAGCAAGCTGGTGACCACCAGGAGGATCTGCAGAGCCAAAACCATGCCGACCAGACTACCTGTTCGCCTGCGTGATCAGGGCAGCGGCCCACCTGCGGCGATGGCCGACAGGATGGCGAACTGCTCGCCATCCAGCGACGCCCCGCCGACCAGCGCGCCGTCGACATCCTTCTGCCCGACGATCTCGCCGACGTTCTTGGCGTTCACCGAGCCGCCGTAGAGCACCCGGATTCCGTCGGCAATCTCAGCGGAAGCGATATGGCCCAGCTCGCCGCGGATCGCGGCGCACACTTCCTGTGCGTCGGCGGCACTGGCCACCCGGCCGGTGCCGATGGCCCACACCGGCTCGTAGGCGATCACGACGCCTGCCAGCTGCTCATCGCTCAGCCCGGCCAGCGAACCCCGCAACGAATTCACGTTGAACTCGACGTGGTTGCCGGCCTCGCGGACATCGAGTTGCTCGCCGATGCACACGATCGGGGTCAGCCCGTGCTTCACGGCGGCGGCCGCCTTCTCGGCGACCAGCGCGTCGTCCTCGTGGTGATAGGTACGGCGCTCGGAGTGGCCGACCACCACGAACGTGCACCCCAGTTTCGCCAGGAACGCACCGCTGATGTCGCCGGTGTAGGCGCCCGAATCGTGCTGCGAGAGATCCTGCGCGCCGTAGGTCAGCCGCAGCTTGTCGCCGTCGACCAGGGTCTGCACACTCCGCAGATCGGTGAACGGCGGGATGACGGTGACGTCGACCTTGTCGAAGTACTTGTCGGGCAACGAGAACGCGATCTTCTGGACGAGCGCGATGGCCTCGAAGTGGTTGAGGTTCATCTTCCAGTTGCCCGCGATCAGCGGTTTACGGGACACGCAGGTCTCCTAGTTCTCGAGGACAGAAATGCCGGGCAGTTCCTTGCCCTCAAGGTATTCCAGCGATGCGCCGCCGCCGGTGGAAATGTGCGAGAAACCGTCCTCGGGCAACCCGAGTTGGCGTACCGCTGCCGCCGAGTCGCCGCCGCCGACCACACTGAACGCGCCCTTGGCGGTGGCGCCGATGATCGCCTCGGCCACCCCCTTGGTGCCCGCGGCGAACGCCGGGAATTCGAACACCCCCATCGGGCCGTTCCAGAAGATCGTCCGCGCATTGGACAGCAGCGTGGTGAACCGCTTCACCGACTCCGGGCCGATATCCAAACCCATCTTGCCGTCCGGAATACGGTCAGCAGCAACGGTTTCCGGCGCGGAGTCGGCCGCGAACTTCTCCGCGACAACGATGTCCACCGGCAGATGGATCACGTCACCGTAGGTTTCCAGAAGCTGACGGCAGGTGTCGATCATCTCCTCCTGGCACAGTGAGGTACCCACCGACACCCCTTGCGCGGCAAGGAAGGTGAAGCACATGCCGCCACCGATGATCAGACTGTCGGCCTTGGTCGCCAGATTCTCGATGACGGCCAGCTTGTCCGACACCTTCGATCCGCCCAGCACCACGGCATACGGACGCTCGGTGGAACTGGTCAACGCCTCGAGCACCTTGACCTCGGCGGCCACCAGCGTGCCCGCGTAGTGCGGCAGCAGAGTGGCCACGTCGTACACCGAGGCCTGCTTGCGGTGCACGACGCCGAAGCCGTCGGACACGAAAGCGCCGTCTTCACCGACCAATTCGACGAGCGCCTTGGCCAGCTTCAGCCGTTCGGCGTCGTCCTTGCTGGTCTCGCGGGGGTCGAAACGGATGTTCTCCAACAACAGCACATCGCCGTCTGTCAGCCCCTCGGACCGGGCCAGCGCGTCGGTGCCGACCACATCACCGGCCAGCTGGACGTGCCGGCCCAGCTGCTCGCCGAGCGCTGCCGCGACGGGCGCCAGCGAGAACTTGGGGTCGGGTGTGCCCTCGGGTCGGCCCAGATGCGCGGTGACGACGACCTTGGCGCCGGCGTCGGAGAGTGCCTTCAGCGTCGGGACCGACGCAATGATGCGGCCCGGATCGGTGATTACACCATCTTTGAGCGGGACGTTGAGGTCGGAGCGAACCAGAACGCCCCGACCTTCCACGCCTTCAGCCAGCAGGTCGTCGAGAGTGCCGACCATGGTTACAGCGACTTGCCGACCAGTGCGACCAAGTCCACCAGACGGTTTGAGTAGCCCCACTCGTTGTCGTACCAGGAGACGACCTTGGCCTGGTCGTCGATGACCTTGGTCAGACCCGAGTCGAAGATCGAGCTGTGCGGGTCGGTGACGATGTCACTGGACACGATCGGTGCGTCGTAGTACTTCAAGATGCCCTTGAGCGGACCCTCGGCGGCGGCCTTCATCGCAGCGTTGATCTCGGCGGCGGTGGCCTTCTTGCTCAGCTCCGCGGTCAGGTCGGTGACCGAACCGGTGGGGATCGGCACCCGCAGTGCGTAGCCGTCCAGCTTGCCCTTCAGCTCGGGCAGCACCAGGCCGATGGCCTTGGCCGCACCGGTCGAGGTCGGCACGATGTTCAGCGCCGCGGCACGGGCCCGGCGCAGATCGCTGTGCGGACCGTCCTGCAGGTTCTGATCCTGGGTGTAGGCGTGGATGGTGGTCATCAAGCCCTTGACGATGCCGAACTCATCGTTGAGTACCTTGGCCAGCGGGCCGAGGCAGTTCGTGGTGCACGACGCGTTGGAGATGATGTTCTGGCTGCCGTCGTACTTGTCGTCGTTGACGCCCAGCACGATGGTGATGTCCTCGTCGGTGGCCGGCGCGGAGATGATGACCTTCTTGGCGCCCGCGTCCAAGTGACCCTTGGCCTTCTCCGCCTTGGTGAAGATGCCCGTCGACTCGACGACGATGTCGACACCCAAGTCGCCCCACGGCAGTTCGGCCGGCCCGGCCTTGACCTCGAGCGCCTTGATCTTGATGTCGCCGACGACGATGGTGTCCTCGCCCTCGAGGCTCACGTCGTAGGGCAGCCGGCCCAGGATGGAGTCGAACTTCAGCAGATGCGCAAGAGTCGCGTTGTCGGTCAGATCGTTGACCGCGATGATCTCGATATCGGTGTTCTTGCCCAGCGCCTTCTGCGCGTCAAGAGCCCGGAAGAAGTTGCGCCCGATTCGGCCGAATCCGTTAACGCCAACCCGGATGGTCACGTTGTCTCCTCTAGTTGCTTTCCGAGTACCCGCGCCCAGCCTAGTGGCCTGCTCACCGGTGTGCGCGACCGCCCGGAAGGTCACCCTGACGGTCCCCCGATCAGGGGCCCACTCTGGTCGGCTCGGGGCGACCCGGTCCAGCGTTCCCGCAGCGCGGGCAGCGTGCCGTCCTGCTCGAGCGTGGCCTGCGCGACGTTGATCCGGCCCAGTAGCGCGGTGTCGGTGGTCGGCACCGCGATCGCGATCTTCTCGGTGGTGATGCCGCGCTGGACGACGGTCACACCGGGCACCGCGTCGGCCAACCGGGTCAGCACCGGGTCCAGCTTCATGAACGCATCGCAGCGGCCGGTGGTCAGATCACGCAGCGCGGTGCGGATGCCGCCGTAGTCGTAGACCCGGACCCTGGCGACCTTTTCGTCGGCCAGCAGCCGGTTGGCGATCGGCTGGCTGGTGTTGCCCCGCTGCACGCCGATCGTCAGGCCTTCGAGGTCGTCGGTCGACCGGACTTCGGGCAGCCGGCCGGCGTCGACGGCCAGTGCCTGACCCGAGATCAGGTAGGGATCGCAGAACGCCGCCTTGAGGGCGCGCGAACCGGTGATCGTGGTGCCCGACGCGACGCAGTCGAAGTCGCCGGAGTCCAGCGCGTCGAAGATGCCGTTGAAATCGCGGCCTTCGTAGCGGATGAACTGCACCTCGGCACCGAGCTGGTCGGCGATCGCGGTCATGAGCTCTATGTCCAGCCCGGAATCGTGCACCGGCGGGCAGGAGCGAAGCGACCTGGGGATCGAGTCAGAGTTGAACGGCGGGTCCGGGAAAGCCGCACCGACGCGCAGCACCTCAGCCATGGCACAAACGCTAGCTCCTGGTCTGCGATCCCCACCGGTGGGCGCCGCCGAGGAACGCCGTCCAGCCGAGCACCGCTCCGGCGTGCAGCAGCAGGGTGAACGTGAGCGGTTCGATCACCAGCGCCGCGGCCGCGGCGGGCAAGCTGGCCCGGGAGGGGTCACCCACCCAACGTCGGTACTGGTGCAGCGCCCACACCCCGCACGTCATGTCGATGACGAGCTTGCCGGCGATCACCACCAGCACCGGCGCCAGCACGGCCACGTCCCGGGTGGCCAGGAAGTAGATCAACAGCCCGAATGCCGTCAGCCCGTACAGCGGTGCCACCGTGTCGATGGCCTTGACCGGCAACATGACGGTGCCCAGCCGCCCGAACCTGCGATCGCCGACCATGCCTCGATACCACCAGTGGGTCTGCAGGAAACCGCCGAACCAGCGGCGACGCTGACGCAGGAACGCGCGCACCGATGCCGGCGCCTCGGTGCGGGCCTGCGCATCGCCGAGAACCCGAAACCGCCAGTCCAGCTGCTGTTCTCCGGCGAAGCGCCGCATACGGGCCACCAGCTCGTAATCCTCGACCAGGCAGGCGTCGTCGAATCCGCCCACGTCGGTTGCGGCTTGGCGGCGGAAACCCGCGAACGCCCCGGAGATCAGCTGCAGGCAGTCCACCCGCATCCAAGCGTAGCGGCCCAGGAAGTTCCGGATGTATTCGTAGGTCTGGAACCACTGCATCACGCGGCCCAGCGGGGTGGCCGGGCACCGCGGCGTGATCACGCCGGTGACGGCGGCCAGCTCCGGCTCGCGCGAAAATGCTTGGCGCACTGCACCAATCGCCCCGATCTCCGGCACTGTGTCGGCATCGACGGTGACGATGACGTCAGCAGAGGTGCGCAACAGTGCGGCATTGAGGGCCGCCGATTTGCCACCGTGCGGTAGTCGCAGCCAGCGCAACGCCGTCGAGCCGACCCGCACCGGATCGCTGACGTGGCCAACGCGAGGAATCGCGAAACCGTGCTCAACACAGAGCATTTCGGCGGTAGCATCGGTCGATCCGTCGTCGGCGATGAGGATCTCGTCCGGCGGGTCGGACTGGTTGAGCAGCGCGGCGAGGGCGTCCGGTAACACCGTGGCCTCGTTGTGCGCGGCGACGATGACGACCAGCGTCAGCCGATCGGGATCGGTGCCGGCCGGCGGTGAGCTACGGCCGATCCGCCGTATCTGCCACCCGGTGAACACCTGCAACGCGGCGTCGTAGCCCAGGTAGGCCAGGCCGACCGACCAGGCCAGCACGCCACCGCGGCCGAATGCCAGCAGGAACAACGTGACCCACAGCGCGAACACCAGCGCGTGGATGACGATGCTGACAGCCGGGGTCGCCGGCCGCGCCAGTCGTGAGGACGCGCGGGTCAACGCGGGTGTCAGTGAATCTGTCAACGGTTCGATGATAGGAGAACGGCATTGCGGCTGAGTCGGTTCGACTGCCGGGTCGCCATTACGCTGTTGGGGTGGCTAGCATCGTGTCGGTCAATCTGGCCCGTGTGCGGGTGAATCCGGACCCGAACGCGTCGAAACCGACCGGCATCGACAAGGTGCCCGCGTCCGAGCCGGTGCTGGTGCGTGCGCCGGGGCCGATGCGAGAGGGCCTGGGCAGCGGCCTGGTCGGCGACACGATCGGCAATCAGAAGCTGCATGGCGGCGACGACCAAGCCGTGTACGCCTACGCACGCGAAGACCTCGACGAGTGGCAGACCCGGCTGGCGCGCCCGCTGGCCAACGGGATATTCGGTGAGAACTTCACCACGTCCGGCATCGACGTCACGCAGGCGCGCATCGGTGACCGCTGGCGGGTGGGCACCGACGGTCTGCTGCTCGAAGTCTCGGCTCCGCGCACCCCGTGCCGGACCTTCGCGAAGTTCCTCGACATCGACGGCTGGATCAAGACGTTCACCGACGCCGGCAAACCCGGTGCGTATCTGCGGGTCATCTCACCGGGAACGGTGCGCGCCGGGGACACCATCGAGATCGACTACCGGCCCGACCACGATGTGACGATCGGCCTCGTCTACCGCGCCAAGATGTCGGATCCGAGCCTGCTGCCCCAACTCGAGGCGGCCGACGCGTTGTCAGCCGAGCTCAAGGCCCTGGTGGTGAAGAGGGTGGCCAAACGCGCTAAGCGTCTTCGAGCAGGTCCGGGGTGACAGCCGATTCGGTGTCGGGGATGCCGTCCTGCTTGGCCTTGCGGTCCGCCATCGACAGCAGCCGCCGAATGCGGCCGGCAACAGCATCTTTCGTCATCGGCGGATCGGCGAGCCGGCCCAGCTCCTCCAGCGACGCCTGACGGTGCTCGACCCGCAGACGGCCGGCGGCAGCCAGATGGTCGGGCACCGTGTCGGCCAGAATCTCCAGCGCCCGCTCGACGCGGGCGGCCGCAGCCACCGCGGCGCGGGCCGAGCGGCGCAGGTTTGCGTCGTCGAAGTTGGCCAGCCGGTTTGCGGTGGCGCGGACCTCGCGGCGCATCCGCCGTTCCTCCCACGTCAGCCGGGTGTCCTGGGCACCCATCCGGGTGAGCAGCGCACCGATGGCCTCGCCGTCGCGCACCACGACCCGGTCTGTCCCGCGCACCTCGCGGGCCTTCGCGCTGACCCCGAGCCGGCGGGCCGCACCCACCAGCGCCAGCGCGGCTTCCGGTCCGGGACAACTGACTTCGAGCGCCGACGACCGCCCCGGCTCGGTCAGTGAGCCGTGGGCGAGAAACGCTCCGCGCCAGGCCGCCTCGGCGTCGCCGACGCTGCCGCCGACCACCTGCGCGGGCAGCCCCCGCACCGGCCGGCCGCGCATGTCCAGCAGGCCGGTCTGCCGAGCGAGGGCTTCACCGTCCTTGGCGACCCGCACCAGATATCGGGTGCTCTTGCGGATGCCGCTGGCCGACAGCACGTGCACCACGGCGTTGTAGCCGTAGAGGTCGTAGATGTCCTTGCGCAACCGGCGGGCGATGATGCCCAGGTCGACTTCGGCCTCGACGACCACCCGGCCCGACACGATGTGCAGGCCGCCGGCGAAGCGCAACAGCGAGGCCACCTCGGCACGGCGGGCCGTCACGGAATTGACCACCAATCGGCTGAGTTCGTCCTTGACCTCGGCCGTCATCGCCACGGGTCGTCACCTCTCGGTCCGTTGCCACTGGGTTCCTGCACCCCGTCCCCCTGTCGAGTCGCTCCGGCCTGCATGGACGCGGCCGGCGGAAGGGTACTAGGCGCAGGAATCGTATTCCGGGTTCGCACACCGTCAAGCGCTGCAGCCAGCTTCGCCGGGTCATGTAAAGGTGTACCAGGTCTGGAGACGTCGGCAAACCGAACTGAAGCTTCGAGCAGGCTCGCGGTGCGGCATAGTTGGTCACGTTCCCGGTCAGACGGGACGCGGGCCGCATCCACGACGATCTCGTCGATGACGAAGCCCGGCGCGTGCTGCGCGAGAACATGCAAGTGGCGCTCGGCGGAGAAGCCGGCGGTCTCCCCCGGCTCGGCGGCCAGGTTCAGCACCAGAGCACGCCGGGCGGTGGTCGCCTTCAGCGCCGCCGCGAGTTCGGGCACCAGCACGTGCGGGATGACACTGGTGAACCAGGAGCCCGGCCCGAGCACGACCAGATCGGCGGTCATGATGGCGTCGATCGCCTGACGGGTGGCGGGCGGATCGCCGGGCAGCAGCCGCACCCGCCGCACTTTCCCCGGGGTGGTCGCCACCGCGACCTGCCCGCGGATCACTCGGCTCATTCGGGGGTCGCCGTCCAGCCCGGACACGTCGGCTTCGATCTGCAGCGCGATCGGGCACATCGGCAGCACCCTGCCCTTGACGCCGAGTATGCGGCCCAGTTCGTCGAGCGCGGCCACCGGATCTGCCAACAGTTCGTTGAGTCCAGCCAACATCAGATTGCCGATCGGATGCCCCGCCAGTGCACCGCTGCCACCGAACCGGTGTTGGATGATGGTCGCCCACAGCCGGCCGTGCGGGCTATCAGAAGCCAAGGCGGCCAACGCCATTCGTAGATCACCCGGTGGTACGATGTCGAGCTCGCTGCGCAGCCGTCCCGACGATCCGCCGTCGTCGGCGACGGTGACCACCGCGGTGATGTGGGGGGTGAGGCGACGGGCTGCGGACAGCGTTGCGTACAAGCCGTGCCCACCGCCGAGGGCGACGATTCGGGTCATTCGCGACCCAGATCCCGGTGCAGCACCCGCACCGACAGATGCTCGTTGTGCTCCAGCAGCCCGGCGAGCGCTTCGGCCATGGCGACACTGCGGTGCTTACCCCCGGTGCAGCCGATGGCCACTGTCATGTAGCGCTTCCCTTCCCGGCTGTATCCGTCGACGACGAGTCTCAGCAGCTGATGGTAGGTCTGCAGGAACTCCGCGGCGCCAGGTTGGCTCAGGACGTAGTCACGGACCGCCGCATGCTGCCCAGTGTGCGGCCGGAGCTCGTCGACCCAGTGCGGGTTGGGCAGGAAGCGGACGTCCATCACCATGTCGGAATCCATCGGCAGGCCGTATTTGAAGCCGAACGATTCGACGGTGACGCTGGTCTGCTTGACGGCCTCGCCGCCGAAGGCGCGTTCGATGCTTTCCCGCAGGCCGTGCACCGACAGTGTCGAGGTGTCGATGACCAGGTCCGCCGAGGCCCGTACCGGGGCCAGCATCGTCCGCTCGGCGGCGATCCCTTCGGCCAGGGTCTGGTTGCCTTGCAGCGGGTGACTGCGCCGGTTGTTCTCGTAGCGGCGGACCAGGATGTCGTCGGAAGCCTCCATGAACAGCACCCGCGAATGGATGCCGCGGGTCGCAAGCTCGTTGCGTACCCAGTCCAGGTCGCCGGTGAACCCACGGGACCGCACATCCATGACGACCGCCAGCTTGGTGATTCGCGAGCCGGCAGCCAGGCCGAACTCCACCATCCGGGCGATGAGTTCGGGCGGCAGGTTGTCGGCCACATACCAACCGAGGTCTTCGAGCACCTTGGCCGCGGTGCCCCGGCCGGCCCCGGACAGGCCCGTCACCAACACCACGTCGATTCCCGATTCCTCGCCGGTCTGGCCGGTGCGCATGTCTTCGCCTGTGCTGTGATCTGTCATCTCGTCGCCTGTTCAGCAGACTGATCTTGACGGACCGGCTCGCCCCGCGCAGCCGATCCCGACGAATCCACTGTCACACCTAAGGCTTCCAGTACCGCGGCCGCGGTCGCCGTGCCGATCCCCGGCACCGCCGTGATCTCCTCGACGCTCGCCTGCCGCAGCCTGGCCAGCGATCCGAAATGAGTCACCAGCGCCTTGCGCCGGATGTCGCCGAGCCCGGGCACCGCGTCCAGCGCCGAGGCCGTCATCCGCTTGGACCGCTTGCTGCGGTGGTAGGTGATCGCGAACCGGTGGGCCTCATCGCGCACCCGCTGCAGCAGATAGAGGCCCTCACTGTTCCTCGGGAAGATGAGCGGGTCCGGTTCGGCTGGCACCCACACCTCCTCGAGGCGCTTGGCCAGCCCGATGACCGCGACGTCGGCGACACCGAGATCGTCGAGCACGGCCTGGGCGGCATTGACCTGAGGGGCGCCGCCGTCGACGACATAGAGGTTCGGCGGATAGGCGAACTTGCGGGACTTGCCTGGCGGAGCCGTTTGGCCGGCGACATCGGGCTGGAGAGCCGCCGGGCCGGCGACATCAGACCGAGCGCTGAATTCCTCGAACGTCTGCTGCTGCTCGGCGACGTGCCGGGTAAACCGCCGCCGCGTCACCTCCGCGATCGAGGCGACGTCGTCGGAGCGGCCCTCGCCCGCGGCGTCCCGGATCGCGAAGTGCCGATAGTCCGATTTGCGCGGCAGACCGTCTTCGAACACCACAAGGGAGGCCACCACATCGGTGCCCTGCACATGGCTGATGTCGACGCACTCGATCCGCAGTGGCGCATCGGCCAGGCCCAGCGATTCCTGAATGTTCTGCAGCGCAGCAGATCTGGCGGTGAAGTCACCCGCGCGCTTGAGCTTGTGCTGTTGCAACGCTTCCTGGGCATTGCGGTGTACCGTCTCGGCCAGTGCCTTCTTGTCACCGCGTTGCGGCACCCGAAGTGCCACCCGTGAGCCGCGCAGCCCGGAGAGCCATTCACCCAGCTCGTCGGCATTCGGCGGCAGGCACGGCACCAAGACCTCGCGCGGCACCGGATTGGTGGCTTCATCTGCGGCGCCACCCAACTCGGCCTGCTCACCGTAGAACTGGGTGAGGAACTGTTCGACCAGCGCAGCATCAGCGGCATCGCCCGGATCACCGGGCTTTTCGACCACCCAGCCGCGCTGGCCGCGCACCCGGCCGCCGCGGACGTGGAACACCTGTACGGCAGCCTCCAAGTCGTCGTCGGCGAAGGCGACGACGTCGGCGTCGGTGCCGTCACCGAGCACGACGGCCTGCTTCTCCAGCGCGCGCTTGAGCGCGGCGATATCGTCGCGCAGCCGGGCCGCCCGTTCGAAGTCGAGTTCGGCCGACGCGGCGTTCATCTGCTGTTCCAGTTCGCGGGCGAAACGGTCGGTCTTGCCGGACAGGAAGTCGCAGAAGTCCAGCACGATCTTGCGGTGCTCTTCGGCGCTGACCCGGCCGACGCACGGCGCCGAGCACTTGTCGATGTAGCCCAGCAGACACGGACGCTCGATTTGACTGTGCCGCTTGAACACTCCCGCAGAACAGGTGCGCGCCGGAAAGACCCGGGTCAGCAGGTCCAACGTCTCGCGAATCGCCCAGGCATGCGAGTACGGCCCGAAGTAGCGGACGCCCTTGCGCCGCGGGCCGCGGTAGACGAACAGCCGCGGGTACTCCTCGCCCAGCGTCACGGCCAGCACCGGATAGGACTTGTCGTCGCGGTACCGGACGTTGAACCGCGGATCGAATTCCTTGATCCAGTTGTATTCCAGCTGCAGGGCTTCGACCTCGGTGTTGACCACCGTCCACTCGACCTTGGCCGCGGTGGTCACCATCTGGCGGGTGCGGGGATGCAGGGCGGAGATGTCCTGGAAGTACGACGTGAGCCGGCTGCGCAGGCTCTTCGCCTTGCCGACGTAGATCACCCGGCCATGCGGATCCCGGAATCGATAGACACCCGGTTCGACCGGAATCGACCCGGGCGCCGGGCGGTACGTCGACGGATCGGGCACGTCCACAAGGTTAGTCCGAGCACCGACAGGCATTACCGTCGTGTGCGTGCCAGCAGCGCGCATCACCCGCCTCACCGAGTCGGACTGGGAACAATTCGCCGAACTCCGGCTGCGGGCACTCTCCGACACGTTCGGGACAACGGACCAGCAGTATGTCGCCGAGGCCGGCTACTCCCCCGCCGACTGGCGCAGGCGACTGCGCGATCACGCCCAGTTCGTGGCGGTCCTGGCCGGCGAGGCCGTCGGCATGGTCGCCGTCTACCAGGAGAGCCCCGAGACGGCTTACGTGTACTCGCTGTGGCTCGACCCCGGCGCACGCGGACGCGGGCTGGGCCGCCGCCTGGTGGCCACGGCGCTGCACTGGGCACGCGGGCGCGGGGTGCGCACGGCGACGCTACGGATGGCCCCCGACAACGCGGCCGCGCGCGCGGTCTACGAGCGGCTGGGATTCACCGAAGTGCCCACCGGCGGCGCGGCGGGCGAAGTGGTGATGAGACTCACGATCCGGTGACGCGGTACTTGTCCACCAGGGTGCGCAGGGTGTCCATCGATGCCACCGCGCGTTCGGTGTCGATCGCCTGGATGGCCAATATCGGGACGTATTCGTAGTCGGCCAGGTCCACCCGCGCCCAGCGCGCTCCTGGTGGAAACGACACGCCGACAACATCACTCCATGGCACGACCCGCTCGATCAGGATGTTGCGGACCCCGATGCCGGCCGGGCCGACCCGGACCCGCGGGGTCGCCAGCAGCAGGATCGCGGCGGCCAGAATCACGCCGAGGATGGCCATCGACACCTGGTCGGCGGTCTGGATGACGGCCCCGGTGTAGCGGACCTTGAACAGGACCCCGACGACGATGCCCGACGTGGCGACGATGGCGGCCGCGACGTACGCGACCAACGGCGTCAGGCGGGGCCGCAGCACCACATCCCAGTCGTTGTCCGCGGTGGTCATGCCCCGCGCAGGTGGCGCAGCGTCAATGCGGTCGACAGCGCGGCGGCGGCGGCCTGCGCGCCCTTGTCCTCGGCCGATCCGGGCAGCCCGGCGCGGTCGAGCGCCTGCTCCTCGGTGTTGGTGGTCAGCACGCCGTTGGCCACCGGTGTCGACGCATCGAGGGAGACCCGGGTCAGGCCTTGGGTGACGGCATCACACACATAGTCGAAATGTGGTGTCTGGCCACGGATCACGACGCCGAGTGCGACGACCGCGTCATGGGTGCGGGCGAGTTCCTGTGCGACGACCGGGATTTCGATGGCGCCGAGCACACGGACGACGGTCGGGCTGGGCACCCCGGAGTCGTCGGCCACCTTGCGGGCGCCGTCGAGCAGGGCGTTGCAGATCTTCGAATGCCAGGTGCTGGCCACGATCGCCAGCGACAACCCCGAGGCGTCCATCTCCGGAAAGTCCGGGACGCCCGCGCCTCCACTCATATCTAGAGCGCTCCGCCGAGGTCGCCCGGCAGCCGGACCGCCTCGTCATAATCGTCGAGCCCGGTCAGGTCGTGACCCATCCGGTCGCGCTTGGTCATCAGATAGCGGATGTTCTCGGCGTTGGCGCGCACCGGCAGCGGAACCCGCTCGATGATGTGCAGCCCGTAGCCGTCCAGGCCCACCCGCTTGGCCGGGTTGTTGGTCAGCAGCCGCATCGAGCGCACCCCGAGATCCACCAGGATCTGCGCGCCGATGCCGTAGTCGCGGGCGTCGGCGGGCAGCCCGAGTTCGAGGTTGGCGTCCACGGTGTCGGCGCCGGCGTCCTGCAGTTGATAGGCCTGCAGTTTGTGCATCAGGCCGATGCCGCGGCCTTCATGCCCGCGCATGTAGAGCACGATGCCGCGGCCCTCACGGGCCACCATCGCGAGTGCGGCATCCAGCTGCGGGCCGCAGTCGCAGCGCCGCGAGCCGAAGACGTCGCCGGTCAGGCATTCGGAGTGCACGCGCACCAGGACGTCGTGGCCGTCGTTCTCCGGCCCGGCGATATCGCCCTTGACCAGCGCGACGTGCTCCACCTCTTCGTAGATGCTGGAGTAGCCGACCGCCCGGAACTCGCCGTGCCGGGTCGGGATGCGCGCCTCGGCGATCCGCTCGATGTGCTTTTCGTGCTTGCGCCGCCACTCGATGAGATCGGCGATGGAGATCAAGGCCAGGTCGTGTTCGTCGGCGAAGACCCGCAGCTCATCGGTCTGGGCCATCGAACCGTCGTCCTTCTGGCTGACGATTTCACAGATCGCGCCGGCGGGCTGCAGACCGGCCAGCCGGGCCAGGTCGACGGCGGCCTCCGTGTGACCGGGGCGGCGCAGTACGCCGCCATCCTTGGCGCGCAGCGGAACGACGTGGCCGGGCTTGGTGAAGTCCTCCGCGACGCTGGTGGGATCGGCCAGCAGGCGCATGGTCGTAGCCCGATCAGCCGCCGAAATACCGGTCCCCACACCAATTTTGGCGTCCACCGTGACGGTGTAGGCAGTGCCGTGCTTGTCCTGGTTCACCGCGTACATGGGCAGCAGGCCGAGCTTGTCGCAGATCTCACCGGACAGCGGGACGCACAGATAGCCCGAGGTGTAGCGGACCATGAACGCGACCAGTTCCGGTGTCGCCTTCTCGGCGGCGAAGATCAGGTCGCCCTCGTTCTCGCGGTCTTCGTCATCGATGACGACGACGGCCTTACCTGCCGCGATATCGGCTACCGCCCGTTCGACGGTGTCCAGCCTCGTCATCCTTGCCGCCTGCCCATTTCTCACTCGATGCACCTGACACTCAGTATGAACCACCAGAGGCCGACGCCTATTGCCCGTCCTGCTCAGCGGCGAATATCTGCAGGCCAGCCGCGGTGGTGTGACGCACGCGACAGGACGGACCCGCGGGGTGAACGGCCGAGATGAACTCTGGGTGCCACCACCCCCTCGGCAACCTCGGCGCGCAGACGGTGCGATCTCATACGTCCAAGGACGGCACGTTGCGACGCTGAGGATTGCGATGTGGGGTCCCGGTCTCGATGTCGGCGTGCTCGGTGTTCTACCGGTCCGGGCCGCCCAATTGGACTCGCCTGAGGCCGTCGATGAGTGGTTGCGCCGCGCCGGATCGGTCGAGCGAATCCGCCAGGTGACCGAAATGTCCAGGGAGATGCTCGCCCGATTCGTGCGGCTGCTCACTGCCGTCACAGGGCCCGAGCTACTCGGCTCGGTCGACACCGACGAGGCCGCCGAAATCCTTCGGCGACTGACCAATTCGGCCCGTGAGAAGCTGCTCGACCAGATCAGTGAACCGCAGGCGGAGACGCTCCGCGCTGTGCTGAGATGGCCACCGGACTCAGTCGCCGCCCACATGCTCCCCGACGTGTTCACTATCCCGGACATGATCACGGCCGCCGAAGCCGAGGGGGTGGTGCGCACCCAGAGTGGACAGGTGCGTGGCCGGGCCAGGCAGCGCGCGCTGATCTACGTGACCGACGCCGACCGCGGACTGATCGGTTTCCTGGAATTCCAGGATCTGGTGCTGGGGCAGCCCGACCAGGCGGTCTCCGAACTGAGCAGCGACGATCCGGTCTGGGTCCGCCCGCTGGTCGACGCCGAGCAGGCCGCCCAGTCGCTGGTCGACGATCAGCGCCGACTGCTGGGCGTGCCGACCGCCGACGCGGCAGCGGGCATCCTCGAGACCCAGGCGACGCGGGACGCCGAACGCCAGGGCGGCTCGGAACCCCTCGAGGTCCCCTACCTTCGCGCCTCACCACTTTGACTGTGGCGCAAGCGAATTGTATGGCTGCTCGTGCTGTTCGTGGCAGAGACCTACACCGGCACTGCGCTGCGGGCGTTCGAGGACGAAATGGAGGCCGTCGTCGCGGCTGGCCTTCTTCATCCCCCTTCTGATCGGCACCGGCGGCAACACCGGCACCCAGATCGCCACCACGCTGGTGCGGGCCATGGGCACCGGCCAGGTGCAGCTGCGTGACCTGCCGCGGATCCTGGTCAAGGAGTTGTCGACCGGCTTCCTTGTCGCGCTGACCATGGCCGCTGCCGCGATCGTGCTGTGGTCGGCCCTGGTCTCGTCGGTCCTGCCGCTGCTGCTGAAGAAGTGCCGGGTCAACCCCGCCGTCGTGTCGGCACCGATGATCGCCACCATCGTCGACGGCACCGGCCTGATCATCTACTTCCTGATCGCCCACACCACCCTGCCCCAGCTGGCGGGGTTGTAGCGGCTTACTACGAGGCCCGACACTGTTCCCGGAAACAGAGTTGGACCCGACTGCGCCAGGAAGCACAGCACTTCCGCTCACTGGGTGAGGGGACGAACTCCAGAGAAACTGCAAACGGCGTGGCCTACCACGACCTCGTGGTGCCCTGCGTTGATGTCGTTCTGCCATAGGCATCGACGTTGTAGTACCTGTTGCCGCTGCCGTCTCTGTCGTAGACGGTGAGCGACGCTGTCGCACTGCCAGACAACCGCGTGATGCTGGTAGTAGCGACGTTCTTGCCACCGAATACCAAGTTCCACCCGCTCGGGACGCTAAATGCAAAGTTGCCGCCAGTGTCTTCACTGTCCGCATCGTTCACGTTAATGCTGCTTACCGAGCCAGAACCAATCTTGACGCCATTCGAGATCGTCGGTGCACTATTGACCGCGTAGATCGGTACGTAGACCCGTTGCGTGACAGCGCCGCCGGTGAAGCCGTCAGAGACCGTGACGTCGAACCAGTCCGCGCTGGCACCGTTTGGCAAGGTGCCATTGACCGCGTTCTGTACCTGAGTCGGCGAGAAAATGGCCGCAGCGTGGTAGTAGGCCTTGTTCTTGGCGATCGTGTACGAAAACGATCCGTCCGGGTTGAGCGTGACGGTGCCGCCGTTGTTGCTCTCGCCTGCTTGGCCGTTGGTGCTGACTGTATAGGTGAGCTGGTCCCCGTCCGTATCGGACCACGTGAGCTTTCCGGTGGTGGTTTGCGTCCACGTGCTCGTATTCAGAGACCAAGTCCCCAGTGTGTTACCGCTTGCGTTCTGGGCCTGGGAAACGGCGTATGGCGCCGTTGTGAGGACCAGGGAGGGCGCAGCGTTGGCTATGTCCGGCGTGACGTTGACCACCGCGATGGTCGTCGTTTTTCCGCTGCTGTCGGTTCCGAGGATCGTGAACGAGTCCTGCGTCGGCTGCGTGTGGCCGGCCGCCGTGCGGGTGTAGGTGAAGGCGCCGTTGGCATTCAGGGTTACGGTGCCGCGCAACGGGTTGGGGGCGGTGCCGATGCCGTAGGTCAACAACCCGGCGTCGCTGCCGTTGTTCAGGCTGCCGGTGACCGTCCCCGTCGTCGGGTTGGTGGTCGTGACGGGCGACGCCGAACTCACCGGCACAGACACCGTCGTCGTATAGGTGTGACCGAAGCTGTCGGTGCTCGTCAGCTGGAACGAGTCCGTCGTCGCACCCGACGACCGGTTCGGGACGTAGGTGTAGGCCCCGGTGGTCGGGTTGAGTTTGATGATGCCGCCGTTGGCGGTGTACGCCGATCCCCCGCTGGCGCCGACCAGCGAATAGGTCATCGGGTTGTCCGGGTTGTTCGGGGCCGAGACGGTGCCGCGGACCACTCCCATCGCCGAGGTGCTGCCGACGGTATTGGTGATCGACCCGACGGCCTGGTTGTAGTAGACGGTCACGGTGACCGTCTTCGTCGTCTCGTTACCGTTCGGCATGTACGGCTTGGACACGCTGATCTGACCGTCGCCCTGGGCGAGCACGGTCATGGTGAACGTCAACGTCTTCGGAGACTTGTCGCTGGACAAGGGATTCCAGTCCCACACCGTCCAGTTCATCCGCCCGTTGGTGCCGTCGACCACGGTGACGGTGAACCGGCTGTCGTTGGGCTCGGTGAAACCGTATGAGGTGATCGGGTCGCCGTCGGCGTCGTAGAACTGCACGTATCCCGAGACGGTGGTGCCGCTTCCGTTCGGCAGGTGCTGACTGGTCTGCTGCATGTCGGTCACGACGGGCTGGTGATCGGTTGCGACGTCGGCGAAGCGCCGGAAGATCGCGACCACCGCGATGTACATCGTGAACGAAAGCGGGTTCGGGGCCTTCCCGAGATCGATCGTCTTGTCCAGGACGCTCGCCGGGGCCAGGAACGCACCGGTGGCCGCCGCGATGATCGGATCCTGTTCGGCGGTGATCAGATCACCCTGGGCGAGTGCCATCATGCCCTCGCCGAGGCTCATCGCGGCGTTCCCCCACTTGATGTAGTCCCAGTCCTGCACGATGTTGAAGACCTCGATGGCTCCCGCGAGGACCGCGGCCGTCACCGAAGCCTGCGTGATCGTCGAGGGGGCGCCGTCCACCATCTTGAACGGGGGCACGAACTCGTTGAGCAGGGTGGCGAGGCCGTTCATCATGTAAGAGAACCGGTCAGCCACGATGGCCGAGGAGAAGTATGTACTCCCCACCAGCACCGGGATCTTGAGCCAGGCGTTGGCCGCCGTGGCCGGCGCAGCCAAGAACGCATTGAGCTGCGCACCCCAGGCATCGAGCGTGGTCTGGATGTCGTACTGCGCCGGGGTGGTGATCGGACCCGCGCCGTCCTGAACGGCGTTGAGGTCGCCGTCCATCGAGTACGCAGCGGCAGACGGGGCAACGGCTGACCTGGCGGACGTGGACTTCCGGATCGGAGTGGTCGGCGTCGCCGTCGACGTGCCGTCGGTGGTCGAGTCGACGACGTCAGTCGTCGCGGTAGCACCGGTCGTCGTGGTGGTGTCCGTCGAAGTTGTTGTGGTCGTCGATGATTCGGTCGGCAACGGCGTGGCGGTCGCGGTGGGGATCCGGGCCGAGCCCACCGACCGCACAGTCACCGAGGCCCCACCGTTGGAGTCCGGAGCCGAGGCCTTGCCCGTCGAGCGGGTGCGCGCGCTGCCCGCGGATCCGGTTGTGCGCTTGGGGCCTGAGGACTGGCTCGAATTGCTGCCGGAGTTGCTCGCCGAATGCGATGCCGATCCAGAGTCCGATGATCCGCCATCGGTCGAGGCTGCAGCCACGCCGTGTCCGACACCGACCGCCAGTCCCAGTCCGACCGCGGCCGCGACGATTCCGTTCTGAGCGGCACGCCTACCGTTGTTGGCCGTGCGTTTGCGGTGGCGGGCAGCCTGCTTCCGGTGGCGACCCACCCGCTTCTTACTCACCGAATCTCCCGACGCGACCGATGGGTGACGTAGACCGCACACGCGGGTGCACGGAGACGAACGTCACTTGAACCGATCCGCAACGTAACACTAGTTACCGCGTTTTGCCAAAGCTTGTCTCAGTCAAGTTTTCAGTAAATGCGTCCAACTGGGAGTTTGATTGAAAAAATGCACTGTCGTGTCGGAAAAAGGCGCTACGTAGTTGCACAGCACGGTGTATACAGCAAATGTTCGCGTACGTAAATGACGATCGGGCCGGACAGTAAGCGTCCCGCTGACGACAGGCGCAACCGCGCCGGCGGCGTCACCTGTGGAAACACCGCATGACGGACGTCAATGACGGACCGTACGGCGTCGTGCTAGTTGCCGGTGGTCGTGTTGCCGGAATTGGCGGCCCATTGCACCCAGAACTTCGCGGGGGTGCCGATGTTGGCCACACCGTTGGTGACCGTGTAGTAGCCGTCGTAGACGGTGAAGGTATTCGCAGTCGCCGTGGTACCAAAGGTGCCGCCGGCGGCCCACGAGATGGTGGTCACGCCAGAGCCCCATACGGTGACAGATCCGGTGGCGAGGCTGTAGCCGGCGCCGGTACCGGGGGTTGTCGCGTTGTTGGGAATGCTGTCGCCATCGGTATCATCGACCGTCATCGAGCCCCTCGTGCAGAGGTAGAAGGCGCAGGTGGGGCTGCCGTAGCCGCTGATCGCGGGCGCGCTGTCGACTGCCCAGACCGGCACCGTCACCTTGACCGTGCTAGTTCCGCCGAATCCGTCGGTGACCGTGACGTTGAACCAGTCGGCCACCGCGGTCCCCGACGCCCCGATCCTGGCCGCCTCGTGGTAGTACGACACGTTGGCCTTGGTGATCGAATACGACAGCGTGCCATTGGCATTCACGGTCGCGGTATCATCAGAACCGCCCGCGACGACTTTGCCGAAAGATCTGAATGGCCGGTCGGAATTGCATGCCGAGAATCTGCACAGGGGGTCGGATTCAACAAATCAGCAGCCGAGCCGGTTGCCGCCTAGAAATTCTGCTGGGCTGTGAAGGGCAGCGAGTAACTGGCCGGCGTACTATTGACCACACCGTTGTTCACGACATAGTAGCCGTCGTACACCGTGAGGATGATCGTGTCGCTGGTCTGGGTGCCAGACGTACTGAGGACGTTCAGGAACGAGTCATAGCTGGCGCTGCCGTGCACCGGTTGAGCGGTGATCGCGTACGTCATCGAATCGCTGTCGCTGTCGCTGCCGTTGACCGATGTCCAATACGTGTAAGTGTTGAGGAAGTTGCTTCCGGGCCAGCGAACGCCACTGGAGAGGGACGGCACAGTGTTGGCCGCATATATCGGCACGACCACCGTGTATGTCGTTGCGCTTCCGAAGGGGTCGCTGACCGTCGCGGTGAAACTGTCGCCGACCGCGTTGCCGGTGGCCCCGATCTCAGCCGCGGCGTGATAGTACGAATACCCCTTGTCGATGGCGTAGGTGAAGGTGCCGTCCGCGTTGACCACAACGGAGCCGCCGTTGACTGTGCTGAAGGTGCCCGCAGTGTAGGACAGAGGGTCGCTGTCGGCATCGCTGGCATGCAGTGTGCCAGTGGTGGTTTGCCTCAGTGTGCCGATGCCGAGGATGCGGTTGTCCTGCAGGTTAGAGGTGTCGATCGTGGTCGCGCCGGGTGTCGGGGCCGAGTTGACCACCGCAGGCGTGACGGCCAGTTTCAGGGTCACCGTGCGGCCACTGGCGTCGGTGGCGATCACGGTGACCACATCGCTGTTCGCCGTGGTACGGCCCACACTCGAGGTATAGGTGAACTCGCCGGTGATGGGGTTGAAGGACGTCACTGTGCCCTTCGTCGGACTGGCGCCCAGGGCATAACTGGTGAAGAGGCCGGCATCACCGCTGGGAACCGGCACAGACCCGGTCACGACATACGGCGTCGAGGTGTTCAGATTGCCCGGAGTGATCGACGTCGTGTTCGGCACCGTGACCGTGGCGATGGTGGTGCCGCCATGGCCGTCGGTCATCTGCACCTGGAAGCTCTGCGTAGCGCCGGCCGTCGCCGACGAAACATAGGTGAACGCGCCGGTGGTCGGGTTCAGGGTGACGATGCCGCCGTTCCCGGCGCCGTTCTTGGTGTAGCCGGAGTTGTTGTTCAGGCCGTTGACCGACGAGCCGACCAGCGAGTACGTCAACGTGTCACCGTCGGAGTCGCTGCCACCGACGCTGCCACGCACCACGCCCAGCCCGTCGGCGGCACTCATCGTGGGAGACGACGCGGGATTGGCGTTCGACCCGTCGATGATCTGGATCGTGAAGGTGAGCGTGTACTCGACGCCGTCCGCCGACGTCACCGGGATATTCACGGTGTCGTATCTGTCGGCCTCGTTTTCCGACGTGGCTCTGTGGAAGAACGCCTTGCCGGGCAGCGTATTGGTGTAGGTGAATCCCCCGTCACTGGTGTTGATGGTGACCAGCCCGCCACCCGCCGAGGTGTACGTCCCGAGTAGCGACGTCCCGAAGTCCACCGATCTGCCGTCGGGGTCCACCGCGTGGAACGTGCCTGCCGCGTACTCGGAGCGAGTGCTGTCGCCGCCCAAACTCAGTGTGTAGAGCCAACTGTCGTACGTCGTGCTCGTCGTGAAAGTCGTCAGAACGGCAATTTCCTGGAACCGCTTGTACATGGCTACCAGCACGACGTAAGTCACGACGGTGAACGGATTGACCTGTGCTGCAGTCCAAGTCGGTAGCGTGATGTTCCAGGCTCGCTCGGGCTCGTAGAACGCGCCACCGTCGCTGAGGCCGAGTGTCAAAATGGCTGCAGCCTGCGCCGCGGCGATCTTGGTTTCCAGACTGGTGGAGTTCGTGAGATCAGCTCTGGTGACCGTGGCCCCGGTCGTCGCCTTGATGACATCGATCTCCCACTGGGCCGGGTCATACACACCATTGAGCATGTCCGTCAACACCGTTGCGGTCCCGACCACTGCCGCGCCCATGATCTTGTACTGGGTGATGACACCAAAGGTGCCCGCTCCCGGTGAGATGGTGAACGGCGGCACGATCCGGTTGAGGAAGTCACCCCAGGCGTTGAGGGTGTCACTGATCGTATAGCTGGGGATCGCTGACTCGACGAAGAGATTGAGGATGCTGACGAGGTCGGGAAGCCACCGCGCCGGACTACCCACCGGGGCGGTCGCGTAAATGGTGTCGAGCTGATCATCGAGTGCGTCGAGGCTCTGGTCGGTCAGATGATTGGTGATCGTGACGAAGTCGTGCGGCAGACCGGGCCACCCGGCGAGCCGGTTGATCGCCCGCTGCAAGGTGCCGATGAAATACCACGCCCCCGTCCCCGCCGCCGGGGTCGCGGCGGCGGTCGGCGTGGCTGACGCGGCGGCGGTTGGGGCCGCACCCGATTCCGGCGAAAAGAATGCATGCAGGCTTGCAGCGGCCGGTGCGACGGACAACCGGATCGCGCGTTCGAAATCCTTTGTCGCGTTGGCGATCTCGTGGTCGATTCCGGCTCCGACATGATGGACGACTCGCGTCACCAGCTCCGACAGATCACTGAAGAGATGGGTGCCGTTCGCGAATGCGGCCTGAACCGCATCCCACGGCTGCGCTCCCGGCGGGTATTCGGCGCGAGCGGTTGCCAATCGTCGACCGTTGCGCTCTTCGTGGTTTCGACCGGCCGCCAACCACAGCCCCTCCGGTGCACCGCCGGGAAGTGTCGGCCCACGAACGGGGCTTCCCAGTCCGCCATGCCCCATGGCGTCCAGTGCATCATCGAGGGCACTGATGTAACTCGTTGGGGCCCGGCCGATTTCGGTGGTGGAACCCACCCGCAGCGCCGCGGTCGTTGGTACAGCAGAAGGCGCGGACAGGTTCACCGAGCTCACGACCCGCTCGGATCCCACCGTCGGCAGTCGATCATCGGCCGCGACACCTGCAGCCGACCTCTTGCCGGGCGTCGCCGGGGTGGCGGGCTTGTGCGAACTGGTCGTCGAAGACCGGCTGGCGCCGTCGGTATTGTGCTTCGACGGCTCCGTCTGACCGGCGCGTGTCGCGGGACTGCGTGGTCCCGCCGTACCCGTGCCCGCACCCGGATTGGCGGAATGAGGCGAATCATCAGGAGCGGCCGACGCCACGGCTTGGCTGCCGACGATCGCGGCACCCAGCCCCACACCGACCGTGCCGACGCGCAACCACTGAGCGCAGTTCGATGACTCGAAGGCCGAGGGCTTGCGGTGGCGGCCATTAGTGCGACGCGGTTTGCGACCAGCCGCAGCCATCTCACCTCCTTCACCCGAGTGTCTTCACGCCGACACAGTCACCCGCCGAACCCTTGTTCGGGCCAGCGGGGAACTCTGCGACACGACTCACACACATGGCTTGGGAGAGGCGCACCTTACGTACTGCTCCGCAACTTAACATCGCGCGGCATTTTCGCCAAGGTCAATTCAAATACCTGCGCGCGTAGGTCGCTGAACAGCGAATTTGATAGCCCGAGCGCGAATAACCCTCACTTAGACGCAAGTCCGCAGCAAACGTCCGTACTGATCGATTGATTAGTGAATGCGGGGAGTCAGCGCTCGCGGTCGCCGAGCAAACGTTCCACGTATTTGGCGATGACATCCACTTCGAGATTCACGGGGGTGCCAACCGGAGCGCGACCCAAAGTGGTGAGCGCCAGCGTCGTCGGAATCAACGAGACCTCGAACCAGTCGTCACCCAGCCCGGAGACGGTCAGCGAAATGCCGTCGACGGTAATGGAGCCCTTCTCGACCACGTACCGCGACAGTTCGGGCGGCAGCGCGACCCGCACGACCTCCCAGTGTTCGGAGGGCGCGCGGGATACCACCCGGCCGGTGCCGTCGACATGCCCCTGGACGATGTGGCCACCGAGGCGGCTGTTGACCACCGCTGCGCGCTCGAGGTTCACGGCACTGCCGACATCGACGGTGGCCAGACTGGACCGGTTGAGCGTCTCGGCCATCACATCGGCACTGAACTGGCCGTCGGGCAGCACGTCGACCACGGTCAGACAGACGCCATTGACCGCGATCGAGTCGCCGTGGCGGGCGTCGGTGGTGACGACGGGCCCGCGGATGACGAATCGGGCCGAGTCGGCCAGCTCATCCTTACCGACCACCTCGCCCAGTTCCTCGACGATTCCAGTGAACACGTGACCAACCTAGTCCGGCGCCGGCGACACTCGCTTAGCTCCACTAAAATCGCAGGTCATCCCACATAACGCCGGGAGGCGGCGGCCTGGGCGATCACTCGCGGTCGGGCCGACCCTCTACGATGCACCTATGCCGACGTGCCGCCGAATGTTTGCCGTCCTTGTCGCCCTCCTCGCCACCGCAGCCCTGTTCGTCGCGGGCTGCTCGTCGTCGTCGACGCCTTCCGAGCCGCTACCGGACGCCGCCGGACTGCTGCAACAGTCCATCGCCGTCACCAAGGGCCTCAAGAGCGCCCACCTCGACATCACGGTCGGCGGCAAGATCGAGGGTCTGCCGGTCAAGAAGCTCACCGGCGACCTGACCAACGTGCCTGCCGTCGCGGTGTCCGGGAACTCCACAATCACGATGGGCGGCTCCGACGTCGACATCCAGCTGGTGGTTCTCGACGGCACCCTCTACGCCGCGCTGACGCCGAACAACTGGCTCGACATGGGTCCGGCCAAGGACATCTACGACCCCTCGGTCGTGCTCAACCCGGACAACGGCCTGGCCAACTGGCTGGCCAGCATCACCGACGCCAAGTCCGACGCCAGCGAGACCATCAACGGCGTGGATACCGTGCGGATCACCGGCAACGTCAGTGCCGACGCCATGAACAAGCTGATCCCGCTGAAGGCGACCGGCCCGCTGCCCGCCACGGTCTGGATTCAGAAGGCCGACCCCCACCAGCTGGTGCAGGCCAAGGCCGACACGGGTAACGGCAGCAGCATCCAGATCACGCTGTCGGAGTGGGACAAGCCGGTCACCGTCACCAAGCCCGCCGTCTGACGGCGCCGCACATGGCTGAGTCCGTAGACACCGCCGCCCACCGGGCACAGACGTCCGGCCGCAGCCGCCGGATCGTGATCAGCGCGGGCAGCCTGGCCGTACTACTCGGCGCGCTCGACACCTATGTGGTCGTCACGATCATGGTCGACATCATGTCGACGGTCGGCATCCCGGTGAACAAGCTGCAGCAGGTCACCCCGATCATCACCTGGTACATGCTGGGCTACATCGCGGCCATGCCGCTACTGGGCCGGCTGTCCGACCGCTTTGGCCGCAAGCTGATGCTGCAGCTGTCCCTGGTCACCTTCGCGGTGGGCTCGGTGGTGACGGCACTGTCCACCGACCTGACCATGCTGGTGATCGGGCGGCTCATCCAGGGCATCGCCGCCGGGGCCTTGCTGCCCGTCACGCTGGCGCTGGCCGCCGACCTGTGGGCCGCCCGCAGCCGCGCCGCGGTGCTGGGCGGCATCGGCGCCGCCCAGGAGCTGGGCAGCGTGCTCGGCCCGCTCTACGGCATCGGTGTGGTGCTGCTGCTGGGCAAGTGGCAGGACGTGTTCTGGATCAACGTGCCGCTCACCGCGATCGCGATGATCATGATCCACTTCAGCCTGCCGTCGCACGACAAGTCCGCGAACCCCGAAAAGGTGGACCTGGTCGGCGGCATCCTGCTCGCGGTCGCATTGGGTCTGGCTGTCATCGGCTTGTACAACCCGGCACCCGACGGCAAGCAGCTGCTGCCGCCGCACGGCCTGCTCCTGGTCGGCGGCGCGGTCATCGCGGCGATCGCCTTCGGAGTATGGGAGCGCTTCGCCCGCACCCGGCTGATCGAGCCGGCGGGCGTTCGGTTCGTCCCGTTCCTGGCCTCGCTGGGCACCTCGCTGTGCGCGGGCGCCGCGCTGATGGTCACCCTGGTCAACGTCGAACTGTTCGGCCAGGGCGTACTGGGCAAGGACCAGACGCAGGCCGCATTCCTGTTGCTGCACTTCCTGATCGCGCTCCCGATCGGCGCTCTCGTCGGCGGCTGGATCGCCACCAGAGTCGGCGACCGGATCGTCGCCGTGGTCGGGATGCTGATCTCCGCGGGTGCTTACTGGCTGGTCTCCGACTGGGGCACCAACGTGGCGAGTACTCGCCACGATCTCGGCTTCATCTCGCTGCCCGTCATCGACACCGACCTGGCGCTGGCCGGTATCGGGCTCGGTCTGGTGATCGGCCCGCTCACCTCGGCCGCGCTGCGGGTGGTGCCCGCCGCCCAACACGGCATCGCGTCATCGCTGGTGGTGGTTGCCCGCATGACGGGCATGCTGATCGGCGTCGCAGCACTGAGCGCGTGGGGGCTGTACCGCTTCAACCAGATCCTGGCCACCCTGCCCAGCCCGGGCGGCAACACCCTGGCCGCCAAACTCGCCGGTGAGGCTGAGCGCTATCGCACCGCGTTCGCCATGCAGTACGGCTCGATCTTCTTCGTCACGGTCATCGTGTGTCTGGTCGGTGCCGCGCTGGCGCTGTTCATCGGCGGCAAGCAGGCACACGCCGACGAGACGGAAGTCCACAAGACGCTCGCCGCCTAGACATCGCGGGCCAGCAAGTCCGACCACGTGTCCCGGCGCACGACCAGCCTCGCATCGCCGCGGGACGCGAACACCACCGGGATCCGGCGCGCGCCGTTGTACTGGTTGGACATCGTGTAGCAGTACGCCCCGGTGACTGGCACCGCCAACAGGTCGCCGACCACCGGATTATCAAGGGGCACACCGTCGATCAGCTCATCGCCGGACTCACAGTGCCGGCCCACCACCGTGACGGTCTCGCCGCCGCCCAGCCGGTCGACGAGCGCAGCCTCGAAGCGCTGCCCGTACAGCGACACCTCCAGGTTGTCCCCCATTCCGCCGTCGACCGCGACGTGGGTGAGCTTGCCGCGTTTGACGGTGATGACCCGGTAAACCGTGCACGCCGCGGTCGCGGTCATCGAGCGTCCCGGCTCGACGATGATGCGGGCCCCGGCGGGAACCAGCCCACGGGCCTTGTCGATCATGGTCTGTGCGTAGACGTCCAGCGAGGTTGGGTGATCGGCGTACGTGTAGCGGACGCCGAGCCCACCACCGAAGTCGTAGACGTCGAAGCTGCCGAGTTCGGCGACTGGAGCAACTGCGGCGGCCAGCTGCTCGGCATCGAGCAGCTGGGAGCCGACGTGGGTGTGCACGCCGTCGCAGCGCAGCACCCTGCTGCGGCGGATCCGCTCGATCGCCGCGCTGGCGTCCTCGGGCAGCAGCCCGAACTTCGAGCCGGCATGCCCGGTGGCGACTGCGGCGTGCGTATCCGCCTCGATGCCGGGCACCACCCGCACCAGGCAGGCCTGCCGTCGGCCTGGCTCGACGATGCGCTCCAGCCGGTCGATGTCGTCGAAATTGTCGACGACCACCAGCCCGACGCCCTTGGCGACGGCCAGTTCGAGTTCCTCGTCGGTCTTGGCGTTGCCGTGCAACAACATCCGGGCCGGGTCGGCGCCCGCTGCCAGCGCGGTCATGATCTCGCCACCACCTGCGACGTCGAGCAGCAACCCCTCCTCGCTCATCAGCCGCTGAATTGCGGTGCACGGGAACGCCTTTGATGCAAACGCCACATCAGCTCGGTCCCAGCGGCCGCGGAAGGCCGCCAGGTAGTCCCTGGCCCGCTGTCGCACCGCATCCTCGGCGACGACCATCACCGGAGTGCCGAACTCCGCGGCGAGGTCATCGAGCCGGCAACCGCCGACGGTCAGGACGCCATCGTCGAGCACCGAACCAGGCGGGAACAGGCCGAGCACATCGGGATCACTCATCTGAGCCATCTTGCTCCATACCGGGGGTATTAACCTGCCGTCCGCGGGTATGCGAACGCCATGAGCAACGAACTTTCCGGCAAGCGAATCGCATTCCTGGTCGCGCCCGAAGGCGCCGAGCAGGTCGAACTCACCGCGCCGTGGGAGGCCGTCGAACAGGCCGGTGGCACTCCGGAACTGGTGTCGACCGAGGTCGGCAAGATCCAGGCGTTCAACCACTTGACCCCTGCCGACACCTTCGACGCCGGCACCCCCGCAGACTCCGTGTCGGCGGCCGACTACGACGGGCTGGTGCTACCCGGCGGGGTGGCCAACCCGGACTTCCTGCGCACCAAACCTGCAGCGGTCGGCCTGGCCAAGAGTTTCTTCGACGCGGGCAAGCCGGTGGCCGTCATCTGCCACGGGCCGTGGACGCTGATCGAGGCCGACGTGGTCGAGGGCCGCCGGATCACCTCGTGGCCCAGCGTGGCGACCGACCTGCGCAACGCCGGCGCCGAGTGGGTCGACGAGCAGGTCGTGGTGTGCACCGGCGGACCCAACACGCTGGTGTCCAGCCGCAAGCCCGACGACCTGCCGGCCTTCTGCTCCGAGCTCGTGGCAGCCTTCGCCAGTTAGCCCGGCACCAGGCTCAGCAGCAGATCGGGCCCGATCCGGTCGACGCCGTCGTATTGCCACCGCAGTGCTCGCGCGATGCTCGGCACGCCCACGTCGTCGACGGCGGTGATCGGCCCACCCAGAAGGATCGGGCCGACGTACGCCAGGATCCGGTCGATCGCTCCCGCCCGCAAGAACGCGCCGGCCAGTGTCGGGCCGCCCTCGATGAGCACATCGGTGCGATCCGACAGCGCCTGGATGACCTCGTGCGGATCGTGGGTCCGGATCAGCATTGTGCGCGAATCATCGTTCAGCACATTGGCTTCCGGGGAGATCTCGCGCTTACCGACGACCACGCGAAGCGGCTGGCGCTGCGCCAGTCCCCCGCCGGGCAGCCGAGCGGTCAGCGTCGGGTCGTCGATGTCGACCGTGCCGGTGCCGACCACGATCGCGTCGCACGCGGCGCGGCGCACATGAAGGTCGGCGCGTGCCGCCTCACTGGTGATCCATTGCGAGGAGCCGTCCGCCGCTGCGCTGCGCCCGTCGACACTGGTGGCGAACTTCCAGGTGACGTGCGGCTTTCCGGTGCGCTGTTTGTGCAGCCATTCCCGCAGTGGGCCACCGGCGACCTCGTCGGCGCACACCGCCGCGGTGACCGCAATTCCGGCAGCGCGCAATCGGTCGGCGCCGCCTGCGGCAACGGGATTTGGGTCGGTGACGGCGTAGACCACCGCAGCGACGCCGGCCTCGATCAACGCGTCGACGCAGGGCGGGGTGCGGCCCTGGTGATTACACGGCTCGAGGGTAACGACGGCGGTACCGCCCGCCGCCCGCTGCCCCGCCTCCCTCAGCGCCATCACCTCGGCGTGCGGACCGCCTGCGGGCTGGGTGCCGCCGGAACCCACCACATCGCCTGCCGCACTCAAAATGACCGCTCCCACAGGGGGATTGGGGTACGTCGACCCCTTCACCCGTTGCGCCTGGGCGACGGCCAGCCGCATCGCGGCCTCGACTGCCGTCATATCCGCAGATGCTGCGACGCGGTGGCCGCCTGGCGGCGCAGTGCCTCGACCGCGGCACCGGGGTCCTGCGCGCCGTAGACCGCCGAACCCGCGACGAAGCAGTCCACGCCGGCCTCGGCAGCCAGCTCGATGGTGTCGGCGTTGATGCCGCCGTCGATCTCGACGAGGATCGTGAGCTCACCGGCATCGACCAGGCGGCGCGCCGTCGCGACCTTGGACAGCACCTCGGCGATGAAGCTCTGGCCGCCGAAACCCGGTTCGACCGACATCACCAGCAGCGTGTCGAAGTCGCGGAGGATCTCCAGGTAGGGCTCCAGCGGGGTCCCCGGCTTGACCGACAGACCCGCCTTGGCACCGGCGGCCCGGATATCCCGGGCCACCGCGACGGGATTGTCGGTGGCCTCGGCGTGGAAGGTGACGTTGTAGGCCCCGGCCTCGGCATACCCGGGCGCCCAGCGGTCCGGATCGTCGATCATCAGGTGGCAGTCCATCGGGATGTCCGTGGCCGCCAGCAGGCTCTCGACCACCGGCAGGCCGAGGGTGAGGTTGGGCACGAAGTGGCCGTCCATCACGTCGACGTGCAGCCAATCGGCGCCCTCGACGGCGGCGGCCTCCTCGGCGAGGCGGGCGAAGTCGGCGGACAGGATCGACGGCGCGATCAGTGGTCGCATGTCAGCCACCCTAGGTCCTTCTGCAGGGCGGCCGCGAACATCGCGTCGGTGCCGTGGCGATGCGGCCAGAGCTGCACGTGCGGACCGTCGCCCAGCCGGTCGGCGGGGCCGAACAGCCCCCGGGTGTCCAGCGCGGTGACCGGATGTCGGCGCAGGGCATCGGACACCACCCCGACAGTCTCGGCCAGGTGGGGCGAACAGGTGGCGTAGAGAATCACCCCGCCGGGGCGGGTCAGGGCGATCGCGGCGGCCAGCAGCTCGCGCTGCAGCTTGGCGAGCACCGGGACATCGGCCGGGGTGCGCCGCCAACGGGCCTCCGGCCTGCGCCGCAGCGCCCCCAGCCCGGTGCACGGCGCATCGACCAGCACCCGGTCGAAACTGCCCGGCGCCAGCCCGGATTCGCGGCCGTCGACCCGCAGCACCTCGACCGGTAGGCCGCGGGTGTTCTGCTCGACGAGGTCGGCGCGGCGCGGCGCGGGCTCGATCGCGGTCACCGCGCCGCCGTGTTGCGCGGCGATCGCGGCGATCAGCGCTGTCTTGCCGCCCGGCCCCGAGCACAGGTCCAGCCAGCGTCCGCCGTCCTCGCCCACCAGCGGGGCTAGCGTCAGCGCCTGAGCCACGAGCTGGCTGCCCTCGTCCTGCACCAGCGCCGCGCCGTCGCGGACCGCGGCCAGCCGGCCTGGATCACCGCCGCCCAGGTAGACGGCATACGGCGAATACCGGCCCACCGTCCCGTCCACCGCGGCGGCCAGGTCCTGCGCGGTCAGCACACCGGGGCGCGCGGCGAGGTGCACGCCGGGACGGCCGTTGTCGGCGGCCAGGGCGGCGTCGAGCTCCCCCGCGTCGGCGCCCAGCGCGTCGGCGAACGACTGGGCGATCCAGCGCGGGTGGGCGTTCACGAATGCCAGATGTCCGACCGGGTCGGTGTCCTTCGGAGGAGCCAGCTCGGCAACCCACGCGGCCTCGTCGCGGCCGGAGATGGTGCGCAGCACGCCGTTGACGAAACCCGCTCGCACACTGTCGAATTCGATGCCGGCCTGCTCGACGGTGGTGGATACCGCGGCGTGCTGGGCGACGTTGGTGCGCAACAGCTGATAGCTGCCGAGGCGCAGCAGGTCCAGCAGCACCGGGTCGATCTGTTCCACCGGGCGGCCGGCCGCGGCGGCGATGACCGCGTCGAGGAGCCCCAGCGTGCGGCAGCTGCCGTAGGCCAGTTCGGTGGCGAATGCCGCGTCGCGGCCGTGGATCCCCCGTTCGGCCAGCATCGCGGGCAGGACCAGGTTCGCGTACGCGTCGCGTTCGGACACCGCGCGCAGCACGTCGAAGGCGGCCCGGCGCGCCGGATCCAGTGGGGTGCGTTGCGGGCGCCGAGGCGGACGCTGCTGCGTGCGATCACGCCCTGGCGGCGCGCCGGTGCGATCGCGCCTCTGACCGGATTGCTGAAAGTTCTTGCCGTGCTTGGGACGCTCACTCATGAAGCCCGCACTCCCTCGTCGAGCCTGGCACCCCGGGCCCAGTCGGCGGCGTTCATCAGCTTCTTGCCCGGCGGCTGAACCTGACCGAGAAGCACCGGCTGCGACGCCGTCCCCACCCTCACCCCGGATCGGTCAACGGTGATCTCCCCCGGTGCCAGCGGCGCCGCCGCCTCGTCGACGCGGACCGGGCCGACTTTGACCCGCAGGTCGCCGATCATCGTCCAGGCACCGGGATTGGGAGTCACCGCGCGGATCCGGCGATCGACCACGTGGGCCGGGCGCTCCCACGGGATCCGCGCCTGCTCGACGGTGATCTTCGGGGCCACGCTGACGCCGTCGGCGGGCTGCGGCACCGGAGTCAGCGTCGCGTCGGCGATCCCGTCCAACGTCGCCTCGAGCAGGCCCGCCCCCGAAACCGCCAGCCGGTCGAGCAGGTCACCCGCGGTGTCGGCGGGCCGCACCGTCTCGGTGACCACGCCGTAGACCGGCCCCGAGTCCAGGCTCGGTTCGATCAGGAAAGTCGTTGCGCCCGTGACGGTATCGCCCGCAGCGACCGCTGCCTGTACCGGCGCCGCGCCCCGCCAGGCCGGCAGCAGCGAGAAGTGCAGGTTGATCCAGCCGTGCACCGGAACTGCGAGCAGCGCTTCACTCAACAGCGCGCCGTAGGCCACCACCGCGCAGCACTCCGGCGCCAGTTCGGTCAGCTCGGCGATGAACTCCGGCGAGTTGGGCTTCGCCGGGCGCAGCACTGCGATGCCTGCCTCCTGCGCCAGTCGCGCCACCGGCGACGGCGCCGGTTTACCGCGGCGTCCGGCAGCGGCGTCCGGGCGGGTGAGCACCGCGATCACGTCGTGGCGCGGTGAGTCGATCAGCCGCTGCAGCGACGGGAGTGCCGGTTCGGGGGTACCGGCGAAAACGATTCGCATACTTCTACTTTGGCACCTGGTAGAACTCACGCTGCGACACCCCGGCCATCGGCGCGACGAACATCGTCGGAATCGTGGTGGTCAGCCGGTTCACCGTTGCGACGGCGTCGTTGTAGTACTGCCGGGCGAAGGCCAGCTTGTCCTCGGTGTCGGCCAGGTTCTGCTGCAGGTTCAGGAAGTTGTTCGACGAGCTCAGCTGCGGGTAGCTCTGCCCAAGCGCGAGCACCTGACCGACCGCGGAATCGAACTCTCTTTCCGCTGAAGTACGTTGTGCCACAGACTTTCCCGCGGTCGCAGCGGTCAGCGCGGTCTGTGCGTCGGCGATGTGGTCCAGGATCGCCCTCTCATGAGCGGCGAACGTCTGCACGGTGTGCACCAGTCCGGGGATCAGCGCGGCGCGCCGGGTGAGCTGCACGTCGATCCCGCCCAGCGCCTCGTCGACCCGGACGTCGGCGGCCCGAACCTTGTTGTAGCCCAGGACGAAACCGATCAGCACCAAGACCGCGAGCACCAGCACCACGATCAGCACGAAGCTCACCATGACCCGCCTCCTCCTCCGCCGCCCCCGCCGCCGCCTCCACCGCCGCCTCCGCTGCTGCTGCCGCCACTGCTGGACGACGACGAGGACTGCGAGGCCGTGTAGGCGCCGATCGACGACGACAACGCCGACTCGAAGCTGTCGAAACTAGCACCACCGGTGCTCGCTGCGTGCCAGCCGGTACCCGACGAGGAGTGGTACCAGTCCGGCTGCGGGTCGATCTCGCCGGTGGCGGTCTGATACTTGCTGGCCCACAGCGCAGCGACGCCGCCGGCCACCGCGAATGGGATGTAGGCCGTGTAGAGGTCCTTGCGAGCGGCGAAATCGAACCGTGACTCGGCCGAGTCGGTGGACAGCATCCGGTAGAAACCGCCTGCCTGCGACCATAGTTCGCGCCCGGCCGGGGTGCGGCGGCTTCCGACGCCGTCGGTCCACGATCGCGCCGAGAACAGGAAGAACACCGCGAACGGCACACCCCAAAACGTGAACGGGAAGCCCCACCCCAGGAACCCGCAGACCGCCAGCACCAGCGCGAGGAAGTTGGCGAGCCGCAGCCAGAGTTCTTTGGAACGTTTGACCATGAACCCGTCGAACGCCCACTTCCTGACCGAAGCGTTCATATCCGTCTTGGCGCGCGAGAGTTTCTTGCCGGCCGTCACGGTGCCGTTGGCGTCGAACCGGGCGCCGGGGCCGACGATCTTCAGCGCGCTTGCGACGTCGAGGCTGACCCGGTCGATGTCGGCCCAGGCGGGATACTCGGCGGTGCCGGTGATCCTCCACTTCTTGCCGCTGACCTGGTGCAGGTCGATCAACTTGCGCTCGGCCAGGTAGAACAGCGTCGCCGTCAGCCCGTTGCCCGGGACCTTCTCGGTGCGGATGTATTCGCACTGCACCGGGCCCAGGCCCGGCGGCGGGGCGTACTGCAGCGGAAAGCCGGGCGTCGGTTCGACCGTCGTGCGCCACCACAGGTAGGCGCCCAGACCGGCCGCGAGGGTGGCGCCGACCAGCCACAGCATCGCGGACAACGACCGGCCTAGGACCGTGTCCCAGCGGTAGGTCCACGGCAGTTCGGCGCGCGGCGGGGTGGGCACGTCCACCCCGGCCCGCACCGTGACCGGTGTGCGGGGGGCCAGGTTGCTGGCCGAGAGCTGGACCGTGTCGCCGCTGACGGTCAGGTCGTCGCAGGCCCGCCCGACGCCGTAGCCCACCGAGCACTGGGCGCCACTGACCCCGCCGGGCAGGGTGATGAAGATCTCCGCGTGCTCGATGGTGTTGTTCCACGCCGGGGCGACGACGTTCCAGAAGAACGTCGAGCGGGCCGACGGGTCGCCGGTCGACGACGCGAATTTCTTGTCGGCACCGGTGCCGCCCGGATCGAGGACACCGTCGAGCGTGTAGCGGATCCGGAACACGTGGGTGCCATAGTCGAGGTACTGGTTCGGGTCGCCAATCTTGGCTATCCGGAAGCGTTTTCCGCTCTCCCACTTCATCGTGTAGGGCACCGGGCGGTCGTCGAGGAGGATCTCGGTGATCCGTGGCTCCTGGCGGACGTGTGGGCTGTTGAGGTTGACGACGTCCCAGTACCGGAAGATGCCGTGCCGCCCGCTGGGGAATTCGCCGGTGATGATCTCGGTGGCGTCGAGGCGGCCGTTCGCGTCGACGACGAACTCCGCGTGATAGTCGGTGATGACCACCGGGTCCGACGGCGGGCTGCCCTGCGAGCTGCCGGTGAACACCAAGGGCCATAGCAACCCAATGGTGATGAGCAGCAAGGTGATCGACGTGCCGATGACCCGGCCGGTCGCTTTCATGCCGCCTCCCCCTGTTTCGTCGGACCTACCCTATGTGCAACGGGTCGATCTGTACCCGAACTGCCTCGTGGTCGTGGCGGGCGCTGGCGATCGCGATCGCATGCCGCAGCGACGCGGCCAGCCCGAGGCCCTCGTCCTTGCGGACCCGCACGAGCATGCGGATGACGGGTTCGCCGGGCCGGGTCGCGGGCGGTCGGCGCACACCGAGCGGCAGATCGACGGGGCCGAGCTGGTCGGCGTCCTCGGGCAGTTCGGCGTGCTCGAGCAGGGCACTGACCGCATCCGAGCTGCCGTCGACGGCGGCCATGTGCACGCTGGGCGGGAGCGCGACCTCGGCGCGAGCCGCCAATTCGGTTTCGGCGTGCCCGACCGGATCCCACTTGATCAGCGCCTGCACGGTCGGGATGGCCGATTCGGCCACCACCGCCACCACGCCGCCGTCGCCGCGGGACCGGACCTGCGCGGCGGCGGCCATCCACCGCCGCAGGGTGTCCTCGGCGGCCCGTAGGTCCTGGCGGCCCAGCAGCGCCCAGCTGTCCAGCAGCAGGGCGGCGCCGTATCCGCCGGGTACGTGCGGCTCCGCGCCCGGGGTTGCCACGACGAGGGCCGGACCGGGCTCGATCTCGGTGTGCACGGTGTCCCCGGCCGAGGTGATGACCGGTGTCCCTGGGAAGGCCCGGCCCATCTCCTCGGCGGTGCGCCGCGCCCCCACTACGACGGCGCGGATCGCATCCGAGCCACAGCGCCGGCAGCGCAGCGAGCTGTCCATGCGGCCGCACCAGCGACACACCGCTCCGGCTGCGTCCCGCTCGGACAGCGACAGCGGCCCCATGCAATGTCGGCACCGTGCGATCGTCCGGCAGCGCGCACACGCCACCGACGGCACGTAGCCGCGCCGCGGCACCTGGATCAGCACCGGCGCCTCCCGCTCGAGGGCGGCGCGGGCGGCGCGCAATGCCAGCGACGGCAGCCGGGCCGACCGGGCGGCGGGGTCGCGCTCCTCGGCGTACCCCTCGTCGTCGAGCGCGACCACCCGGGGGGCGGCCGCGCGCACCAGCGGCCGCGGCGCCACCAGATCGTGCGCCCAGCCGCTCTGCACCAGCGCGTGCGCCTCGGCCGTGCGGGCGTAGCCGCCGATCACGGCCGCGCAGCGCAGCTGATGGGCGCGCAGCATCGCCACCTCGCGGGCATGTGGGTAGGGCGCGCGCGGTTCGGCGAGGGTGTCGTCGCCGTCGTCCCAGACGATGACCAGGCCCAGCCGCTCGACGGGGGCGAACACCGCGCTGCGGGTGCCGATGACCAGCCGCGCGTGCCCGCGCAGCGCCGCCAGCCACCGCCGGTACCGGGCCGAGGGGCCGAGCCCGGCCGAGAGGGCGACGACGGCGGACGGGTCGATCAGGGCGGTGGCCCCCGTCCACAGCGCATCGATATCGCGCTGGTCGGGGACCACGGCCAGGACCCCGTAGCCACCGCTGACGGCGGCGGCGGCGGCTTCGGCGATTCGGTCGCACCACTGCTCGCTGGGCAGCGCCTGCCATACCGCGCGGGCGGCCCGGCCGTCGCGCAGTGCAGCCAGGAACTGATCGCCCCGGCCGTAACGGGCCCAGCCGGACGGGTCGACCGGGTCGATGACCGGCAGCAGCGGCGGGTCGGCCTGAGCCTTCTCAGCCCTGGCATGCCGGGGCGGGATGGCCAGCCGCAGCACGTCCGGACGGGTCCCCGCGTAACGGGCGGCGACCGCGTCGACGAGCCGGCGGACCTCTGCGGTGAGAACCGGTTCAGGTGAGATGACCCGGTCCAGCCAGCCGAGCTGCCCGACATGGTCTGTGTCGGAACGCCGTTCGAGTACAAAGGCATCGACGAGACGGCCGTGGAACCGGACCCGGACCCGCACCCCGGGCTGGGCGTCGTCGGACTGTTCGGCCGATACCAGATAGTCGAACTCACGGTCCAGGTGCGGCACCGACAGCATCGGGAGCACCCGGGCGATGGGTTCGTGCTCGGCGGCGCGCCGGATCGGCATCGTCGAAGACTAACGACGGCGCCGACAGACTTTCAGTCAGGCACCGCCCGGCCGAAGAAGAAGCCGGCGGTGATCAGCACCTGCGAGGTCGCATACACCCACCAGATCGGCACTTCCAGCGCCTGCGAGTCCAGGACGAAGCGGCCGATGCCGATCATGCCGTCGGAGATCGCGAAGCACACCGCCCCCAGCGCGGTCCACGGCGTGGGCAGCCGGGCCAGCAACGCCGAGCAGACCATCGCCGCCAGGACGGCCATGTACACCACGACGGGAATGGTCAGCCCGTCGGCGACCAGGCGCGGCCAGAACCAGACCAGCAAACTCACGCATGCGACCACCACGACCGCCGACGCGACCAGGCGAGGCCGGCTGGCGGCGCGCAGCGGCAGCAGTGCGCCCAGGTAGCAGAGGTGAGCCACCAGGAACGAGCCGAGGCCCAGCACGAACGACGGTTGCCACCATGGCATCGCCAGGAAGAAGTCGCCGCCGGCCGAGAACAGCAGTGCCGCGATCAGCCAGCGCCGCTCGCGGTCTTTCCCGTGCCACAGCGCGGCGACGGCGAGCAGCACGGCCATCAGTGCCTTGGTGGCGGGCTGGCCGGGGAATTGGCCGGTGAGCATGGAGTTCTCCGGCAACCGCAACGCGGTGATCATCAGGAAGATCCCATAGCCGACTGCGACCACGGCACCGGCTAGCCACCACATTGTCGGGGTGCGTAAGTACGGTGGGCTGATGCGACCGCCGGTGGATGCCATCCTGCAGAAGGTACTGGAAGCGGTGCCGTTCCAATTGACCGTCGAGGGTGGAATCGACGAGGCGCGCCGCCGCCTGCGGGAGTTGCCGCGCCGTCCGGTGCATCCCGATCTGCGGGTGGAGAACCACCAGATCGACGGCCCCGCCGGCCCGATCCCGGTCCGGGTCTACTGGCCTTCCGGCACACTCAATCCTCCGGTCACGATGTATTTCCACGGTGGCGGCTTCGCTGTCGGCGACCTGGACACCCACGACGGGACGGCCCGTAACCACGCGGTCGGCGCGGGCACCGTGGTGGTGTCGGTCGACTATCGGCTGGCGCCCGAACACCCCTACCCCGCCGCCGTCGACGACGTCTGGGCCGCCACCCGCTGGGTGGCCGCCAACGCCGGCAGCTTCGGCGCGGACGGCTCGCGGCTGGCGGTCGCGGGGGATTCGGCCGGTGGCACGCTGTCGGCGGTCGTGGCCCAGCTGGCGCGTGACAACGACGGGCCGCCGATCGCCTTTCAGCTGCTGTGGTACCCGTCGACGATGTGGGACAACTCGCTGCCGTCATTCGCCGAGAACGCCGAGGCGCCGGTGCTCGACCGGGGCGCCATCGACGCGTTCAGCAGGTGGTACGCCGGGGAGGCCGACCTGTCGAACCCGCCGGCGAGTCTGGCTCCCGGCCGGGCGGCAGACCTGTCCGGCCTGCCGCCGGCGTATATCGCCGTCGCAGGCCACGACCCGCTGCGCGACGACGGCGCCCGCTACGCCGAACTTCTGGCCGCCGCCGGTGTAACGGTCGAGCTGCATTTGGCCGACACACTGGTGCATGGCTATCTCGGTTACGCCGGGGTCGTTCCGGCCGCCACCGAGGCGACCGAACGTGGATTGGCCGCTCTGCGCGCAGCGTTGCACGCATGAGCAGCTGAGGAAAGCACTGCGAGCAGCAACCTTGTCGGGACCGTCCGGACAGGCCACAATGGCAACAGAATTCACAATGTGGAGGGATTTACCTCATGAAAATTGCTGAAGCCGCCGGAACCCGGCGAACACTCGGCATCTGTTTCGGCGCCATCACCGCCGGTCTGGCATCGGCGCTCATCGCCGCTCCGGCCGCGCTCGCCGCGCCTGACTGCAGCCAGCCCGCCATCGATGCCCAGGTCGCCAACTCGCAGGGGCAGATTCAGGGCTACCTGAACACTCATCCGGACGGTCAGCGGATGCTGATGAGCGCCGCGCTGCAGCCGCGCGCCCAGGCCGCCGCGACCATTCAGGCCTACGCGCAGGCCAATCCGCAGGAATACCAGGAGTTCACCGCGCTCCTGGCCCCCCTGGGCACGCTGCAGAAGCAGTGCGGCGTTCAGGTCGTCCCGCCGCAGTACCAGTGGGCGTTCGACCAGTTCGTCGGCTAGCTGCTAGCCCGCCCCACTCACCGGTACAGCCCGGCCGTCACGGCACCACACCGACGGCCGGGCTGTTCGTGTACCCGCCCCTGAATGTGGCTCAGGCCCAGCGGGAATGATCTGCATCTCCTGCCGCTTGTTCACAGTTGGCAAGCCGACGGCTTCGCACAGACAAGCAACGGAGGAACGCGATGACCACTCCCCTGGCCGGCCGGCGCGCGCTGGTCACCGGCGGCTCCCGCGGGATCGGCGCCGAGGTTGTGCGGCGTCTTGTCGCCGACGGTGCCGCGGTCGCGTTCACCTACCAGTCCTCGGCGCAGACGGCTCAGGCCCTGGCCGACGAACTGGTCGCAGCCGGGGGCACTGCGGTCGCGATCCGGGCCGACAGCGCCGACCCTGCCGCGATCGCCGCCGCGGTCGACGAGACCGTCTCCGCTCTGGGCGGTCTGGACATCCTGGTCAACAACGCCGGCATCGCCGTTGCCGGGGCCATCGAAGACTTTCCGCTCGAGGAGTTCGACCGGCTGATCGCTGTCAACGTCCGCGGTGTGTTCGCAGCGATCCAGCGGGCGGTCCCGCATCTGGGCGAGGGCGGCCGGATCGTCACGATCGGCAGCGTCAACGCCGACCGGGTCCCGATGAACGGGTTGGCGGTGTACGCCCTCACCAAGGCGGCGGTCGCCGGCCTCACCCGCGGTCTGGTCCGCGAGCTCGGCCCCCGCGGCATCACGATCAACACGATCCAGCCGGGACCGGTCGCGACCGACATGAACCCCGAGGTGGGCGGGTTCTCCGATCAGGTACGACCGTTCATCGCCGTCGGCCGCTATGGCCAGCCGCGCGATATCGCCAGCGCGGTGGCCTACCTGGCCTCCCCGGAGGCAGGTTACGTCACCGGCGTGACCTGGAACGTCGACGGCGGATTTGTCATCTAGAGGCTTGCCTTTCGGTACTACTAGCGGTCACCCTGGGGCGATGAAGCCCGACCACGAGACGCTGATCGTCGGCGCCGGCTTCTCCGGTATCGGCTCGGCGATCCTGCTCGACAAGGCCGGCTTGCGCGAGTACCAGATCGTCGAAGCCGGCGAAGGCCCCGGCGGGACCTGGTACTGGAACACCTATCCCGGCATCGCCGTCGACATCCCGTCATTCTCCTACCAGTTCTCCTTCGAGCAGAGCGAGCACTGGTCGCGCACCTACGCGCCGGGCCGCGAACTGCGCGCCTACGCCGAGCACTGCGTGCAGAAATACGCACTGCGTGACCGAATCCGGTTCAACACCAAGGTGACTGGCGCGGTGTTCGACGAGCAGCACGACATGTGGCGAGTCGAGCTGGACTCCGGTGAGGTGCTCACCGCGCGGTACCTGATCAATGCCAGCGGTGTGCTGACCATCCCCAAACTGCCGGATATCGACGGGGTGGACTCGTTCGCCGGGCTGACCATGCACACCGCACGGTGGGACCACGACCAGGATCTGACCGGCAAACGGGTCGCCGTCATCGGCACCGGCGCGTCCGCGGTACAGGTGATCCCCGAGCTCGCACCGATTGCCCAGCGGCTCACCGTGTTTCAGCGCACCCCGATCTGGTGCTTCCCGAAGGCGGACCTGCCGATATCGCGGGCCGCCCGGTGGGCGATGCGAGTGCCCGGCGGCAAGTCCGTCCAGCGACTGATCAGCCAGGCCTATGTCGAGTTCACCTTCCCGCTGGCCGCGCATTATTTCACCGCCAACCCGCTGGCCCGGCAGATGTCCGAGGTGGGAAAGGCCTATCTGCGCAAGCAGGTTGAGAATCCGGCGGTGCGCGACAAGCTCACCCCGCGCTACGCCGTCGGCTGCAAGCGGCCGGGGTTCCACAACACCTATCTGTCGACGTTCAACCGGGACAACGTCGATCTCGTCACCGACTCGATCGAGAAGATCACCGGCTCGGGGGTGAGCACCGCCGGCGGCGGGTCCTACGACGTCGACGTCCTGATCCTGGCCACCGGATTCAAGGTGATGGACACCGACAGCGTGCCGACGTATCCGGTGACCGGGCTGGGCGGGCAGTCGCTGGCCCGGTTCTGGGACGAGAACCGGCTGCAGGCCTATGAGGGCGTCAGCGTGCCGGGCTTCCCGAACATGTTCACGGTGTTCGGTCCGTACGGCTATGTCGGGTCGTCCTACTTCGCGCTGATCGAGGCGCAGGGCCACCACATCGTGCGCTGCCTGGAGCAGGCCCGCCGCAAGCGGGCCACCCGCATCGAGGTGACCAGCGAGGCCAACGACCGGTTCTTCGCGTCGATGATGGCCAAGCGGCATCGCCAGATCTTCTGGCAGGACAGCTGCAAGCTGGCCAACAGCTACTACTTCGACAAGAACGGCGACGTGCCGCTACGGCCGGCCAGCACGGTCGAGGCGTACTGGCACAGCCGCCGTTTCCCGCTCGACGACTACCGGTTTACGGCGTAGCCGCTAGACCGAGTTCTTGAGGTCGTCGACCTTGTCCAGCCGTTCCCACGGCAGGTCGATGTCGGTGCGGCCGAAGTGGCCGTACGCGGCCGTCGGCGCGTAAATCGGACGCAGCAGGTCCAGGTCGCGCACGATGGCGCCCGGGCGCAGGTCGAACACCGCGGTGATGGCCTTCTCGATGCGAGCCGGGTCGACGGTCTCGGACCCGAAGGTCTCGACGAACAGCCCCACCGGCGCCGCCTTGCCGATGGCATACGCCACCTGAACCTCGACGCGTTCGGCCAGGCCGGCCGCCACGACGTTCTTGGCCACCCAGCGCATCGCGTACGCGGCCGAACGGTCCACCTTTGACGGGTCCTTGCCGGAGAACGCGCCGCCGCCGTGGCGGGCCCAGCCGCCGTAGGTGTCGACGATGATCTTGCGGCCGGTCAGGCCGGCGTCGCCCATCGGACCGCCGACGACGAACGTGCCGGTGGGATTGACCAGCAGCCGGAAATCGGAGGTGTCCATCGTGTCGTGGTTCAGATCCGCCAGTACGGTGTTGACGACCTTCTCCCGGATGTCCGGGGTCAGGGTGCCTTCGAGGTCGATGCCCGCAGCGTGCTGCGTGGAGAGCACGACGGTGTCCAGCCGCACCGGGGTGGTGCCGTCGTACTGCACGGTGACCTGGGTCTTGCCGTCCGGGCGCAGGTAGTCGAGCACGCCGCTCTTGCGCACCTCGGTCAATCGGCGGGCCAGCCGGTGCGCCAGCGCGATCGGCAGCGGCATGAGCTCCGGGGTGTCCTTGATGGCGTAGCCGAACATCAGGCCCTGGTCGCCGGCGCCCTGCAGGTCCAGCGGGTCGCCCGCGCCCTCCACGCGGGTCTCGTGAGCGGTGTCCACACCCTGGGCGATGTCGGGCGACTGGCGACCGATGCCGATGTTGACGCCCGCGGTCTCGCCGTCGAAGCCCTTGTCGGAGGAGTCGTAACCGATCTCCAGGATGCGTTCGCGCACAGTCTGGTTGATGTCGGCGAACGCCTCCTTGGCCGTCGTCGTCACCTCACCGATGACATGGACCTGGCCGGTGGTGACCGCGGTTTCGACCGCGACACGCGACTTCGGGTCGGCCGCGAGCAGCGAATCGAGGATCGAGTCGCTGATGGCGTCACAGATCTTGTCGGGGTGTCCTTCGGTGACCGACTCGCTGGTAAACAGCCGACCTGCGCTCACAGTGTCATTCCCTTCGAATGCTTAGTTCGGCGAATCATATCTTCGCCCCTGACAGACCAAACCGGGACGGTACGTCCCGCGCAAGTGTTCCGCGCACTTTTCCTCTAAATGGAAACCCGCTAGACCTCGCGCCGCAGAAGCGTGGCGATTGCGTCCACGATACGACTTGCCATCAGCGTCTTCGACCCGTGCTCCAGCGCAGTCTCGGTACCGTCGGCGCCCAGCAACCACCCGTCGTTGCTGTCCACCTCGAACGCCCGGCCGTCGCCGACGGCGTTGACGACGAGCAGATCGCAGCCCTTTCGGGCCAGCTTCGACCGGGCGTGGAACAGGACGTCGCCGTCCATGTCGCCGGTCTCGGCGGCGAAGCCGACGATAGCGCGCATGTTCGGCAGCTGCCCGTCGGCGCGCAGGCGTACCGCACCGGCCAGCACGTCGTCGGTGCGCACCAACTCGATGGCCGGCGCATCCACCACGTCGTGCTTCTTCTTGATCTTGCTGGCGGCAACATGAGCCGGCCGGAAATCCGCGACGGCCGCGGCCATCACGAGCACGTGGGCCTCGGGTGCGTGCTTGGTGATCGCCTCGTGCAGTTGGGCCGCCGAGGTGATGTTCAGGACGTGCACACCGGCGGGCTCGGCGAGTCCGGCGGTGTTGCCCGCGATCAGCGTGACGTCGGCGCCGCGCTGGGCGGCGACCCTGGCGACCGCGTAGCCCTGCTTGCCGGAACTGCGGTTGCCGATGAACCGGACCGGATCGATGGCCTCACGCGTGCCGCCCGCGCTCACCAGCAGCTTGACGCCGCTCAGGTCGTAGGGCATCGCGTCACCGCGGGCCAGCAGCAGCTCGGCGAAGGTGGTGATCTCCTCGGCCTCGGGCAGGCGTCCCGGGCCGGTGTCGGCGCCGGTGAGGCGCCCGGACGCGGGTTCGAGCACGACGGCGCCGCGGCTGCGTAACGTCGCGACGTTCGCGACGGTGGCCGGGTGCAACCACATCTCAGTGTGCATGGCCGGCGCGAACAGCACCGGGCAGCGGGCGGTGAGCAGGGTCGCGGTCAGCAGGTCGTCGGCGCGGCCTGCCACGGCGCGGGCCAGCAGGTCGGCCGTGGCCGGTGCGACGACGACGAGGTCAGCTTCCTGCCCGAGCCGGACGTGCGGAACTTCGTCGACATCCTCGAAGACACCGGTGCGGACCGGATGCCCGGACAGCGCCTCGAACGTCGCGGCGCCGACGAACCGCAATGCCGACTCGGTGGGCACAACGCGAACGTCGTGCCCGGCCTCGCTGAGCTGACGGACGACCGTGCATGCCTTGTAGGCGGCGATGCCTCCGGCAACGCCGACGATGATCCGCTTGCGGTTCATCAACTAGCCCGGGCTTGGTGGGCTACTCGCCTTCGGTGTGCTCGAGCAGGTCGCCGTGGATCTCGCGCAGCGCGATCGACAGCGGCTTCTCCTGAAGGCCGGGCTCGACCAGCGGACCGACGTACTCGAGGATGCCGTCGCCGAGCTGGTTGTAATAGTCGTTGATCTGACGGGCGCGCTTGGCGGCGTAGATGACCAGCGCGTACTTGCTCGACACCCGGTCCAGCAACTCGTCGATGGGCGGGTTGGTGATGCCCAGCGGTGTGTCATATGCGGTTGCGGCACCCGGGGCCGGATCGTAGTGATCCGTGCTGGCTTGCGTCACGTAGAACTTCTTCCTAACGGATGTGTGGAGTCTGGATCGCGCATCAATGTTCCGAATTTTCGATGCCAACCAGCAACGATACCAATTCGGCGCAGGCCGAATCCAATTGCCTGTTGACGACGACGACATCGAACCCACCCTGAGCGGCCAGCTCAGCGCGGGCGGTGTCCAATCGGCGTGCCATCGCCTCCGGGGTTTCGGTGCGCCGGTCTCTCAGCCGTTGTTCGAGCACTTCCCAGCTGGGCGGCGCCAGGAACACCGTCAGGGCTTCGGGCATCGCCCGTTTGACGGCTTCGGCTCCGGCCAGGTCGACCTCGATCAGGACGGGCCGCCCCGCGGCCACAGCGTCGGCAACCGGCGCCGCCAGTGTGCCGGAGCGCTGCAGCCCGTTGTGGATCTCCGCCCATTCGAGCAGGTCACCATTATCGATCAGCTGCTGGAACTGCTCGGGGGTGACGAAGTGGTAGTCGACGCCGTCCACCTCACCCGCGCGCCTGGCCCGGGTGGTTGCCGACACACTGAAATGCAGGTCAGGCACCTGCTCGCGCAGGCAGCGGACGACCGTCGACTTCCCTACCCCGGACGGCCCGGACAGCACCACCACTCGGCCACGGCCGCGGTGGTCGGGCGTGACGCCCGCGCTGTCCGGCCCTCCGCCGGCATTCACCGCCGCTAAGCGGTGAAGTCGAACTTTTCCAGCAATGCCTTGCGCTGCCGATCGCCGAGGCCACGCAGGCGGCGCGTCGGGGCGATCTCCAGCTCGGTCATGATTTCCTGCGCCTTGACCTTGCCCACCTTGGGCAGGGCTTCCAGCAGAGCGGAAACCTTCATCTTGCCGAGGACCTCGTCGGTCTCAGCGTCCTTGAGCACCTGCTTGAGGTTGGTGCCACCACGCTTGAGCCGATCCTTGAGCTCAGCTCGTGCGCGACGCGCGGCAGCAGCCTTCTCCAACGCGGCTGCACGCTGCTCGTCGGTCAACTGGGGAAGGGCCACGGGTTCCTCCGTCTCATCACCATCATTGTTTTGCCTGGGCCGGGTACTTCAGCCAGCGACAGCGACCGTACCCACGCTCTCTGACGAAATCTAACCCCACCCCCTGCTTAGCGGTGCAAACCCGCAGGATATGGCCCAAGATCACATAGTCCGGACAGTTGTCGAGACAACATTCCGGGAGGATTGCGCGGCCGTTTGACGATCCGAAATGGTGCCGAAAACTGCCCGTCTACCTGGGGTTTTTCAAGATCGCGCTGGTCGGGCCGTCGCAAGCGGGCGCCCACCGCGGACCGGTCGTCCGGAATTTTCACCTCACAGGCAGGTCGCGGCGTGTCGGGCGTGTCGAACGGGCCTTCGGCCGTCACTTACCGCACCCACAGCTGCGCGACAGATTTTGCCTAGCCGAGCTACCTAGCGTGGTCGGTGTCGGGGTTGTCAGTGGCAGATTCGAACCTCGAAGGGGCGCGCCATGTCCATCACACACACCACCCGTGTTGCTGCTGTTGCAGTTGGGATAACCATTGCGGGTCTGACGCTCGGAGCAGCGCCCGCCCTCGCCGACCCGGGCCGCGGCGGGCCGGGCGACTGCGGATTCCAGGGCTGCCACGGACCCGGCCAGCGCGGCCCTGAGGGACTCCGACCGGACCGCCGCGGCCCCGGTCCGGCCGATTGGCGCGGTGGCCCGGGTGGCGGGCCTGGTGGGCCGCAATGGCGCGGTGGCGACGACCGCGGCTGGCGCGGTATCGACCAGGGCCGCTGGGACCACCAGCCGTTCAACTACGGCGGCAACTGGGTCACTCCGATCTTCGACCCGGGCTACCGGGCCTGGGGCTTCTGGCTCTTCGGCGTGTGGATCCCGCTGTGACACGCGCGAACGGGGCCTGAGGGGCTAGAGTGCTCCCGGGGTGCTACGGAACTAGATGTTGGGAGACATCGTGGTTTCTGAGGCACCCGAAGCTGCCGTATTGCAGGCAGCCCGCCCGTACCCCGCCCGGCTGGGCCCCAAGGGCAATCTGATCTACAAGCTGGTGACCACGACCGATCACAAGCTGATCGGGATCATGTACGTGGTCACCTGCTTCATCTTCTTCGCGGTCGCCGGGTTGATGGCGCTGTTCATCCGCGCGGAGTTGGCCGTCCCGGGTCTGCAGTTTCTCTCGAACGAGCAGTACAACCAGCTGTTCACCATGCACGGCACGGCGATGCTGCTGTTCTACGCGACGCCGATCGTGTTCGGCTTCGCCAACCTGGTGCTGCCGCTGCAGATCGGCGCCCCCGACGTCGCCTTCCCGCGACTGAACGCATTGTCCTTCTGGCTCTTCGTGTTTGGAGCTTTGATCGCGCTGGCAGGTTTCATCACCCCCGGCGGTGCCGCCGACTTCGGCTGGACCATCTACGTTCCGCTGTCCGACGCCATGCACAGCCCCGGTGTGGGGGCCGATCTGTGGATCCTCGGGGTCGCCGTCGGCGGTCTTGGCACCATCCTCGGCGCTGTCAACATGATCACCACGATCGTGTGCATGCGCTGCCCCGGCATGACCATGTTCCGGATGCCGATCTTCACCTGGAACATCTTCGTCACGTCGATCCTGGTGCTGATCGTCTTCCCGCTGCTGACCGCCGCCGCATTCGGGCTGGCCGCCGACCGCCGGCTGGGGGCGCATATCTATGACCCCGCCAACGGCGGAATCATCTTGTTCCAGCACCTGTTCTGGTTCTTCGGGCACCCCGAGGTGTACATCCTCGCGCTGCCGTTCTTCGGGATCGTCTCGGAGATCTTCCCGGTGTTCTCCCGCAAGCCGATCTTCGGCTACACCACGCTGATCTACGCCACGATCAGCATCGCGGCGCTCTCGGTCGCGGTCTGGGCGCACCACATGTACGTGACCGGTGCGGTGCTGTTGCCGTTCTTCAGCTTCATGACGTTCCTGATCGCGGTGCCCACCGGCATCAAGTTCTTCAACTGGATCGGCACGATGTGGAAGGGCCGGCTCACGTTCGAGACGCCGATGCTGTTCTCCATCGGCTTCCTGGCGACCTTCCTGCTCGGTGGTCTGTCCGGTGTCCTGCTGGCCAGCCCGCCGCTCGACTTCCACGTCAGCGACACGTATTTCGTTGTCGCGCACTTCCACTACGTGCTCTTCGGTGTCATCGTGTTCGCGACCTACGCCGGCATCTACTTCTGGTTCCCGAAGATGACCGGCCGGCTGCTCGACGAGCGGCTGGGCAAGGTGCACTTCTGGCTGACGATGATCGGCTTCCACACCACGTTTCTGGTGCAGCACTGGCTCGGCGATGCGGGCATGCCACGCCGCTACGCCGACTATCTACCCACCGACGGGTTCACCACCCTGAACCTCATCTCCACGGTCGGCGCCTTCACCCTCGGCGTCTCGATGCTGCCGTTCGTCTGGAACATCTTCAAGAGCTGGCGCTACGGCGAGGTCGTCACCGTCGATGATCCGTGGGGCCACGGCAACTCCCTGGAGTGGGCGACCTCCTGCCCGCCGCCCCGGCACAACTTCACCGAACTGCCCCGAATCCGTTCGGAGCGCCCCGCTTTCGAGCTCCACTACCCACACATGATCGAGCGGATGCGCGCGGAATCCCACGTCGGCAAGTCCCACAAGACCTAAGCCAGGTAGGCGACCGCCTCGCGCAGCTGCTCCCCCGCCGCCCGGATCGCGTTGACATCCGGTCCGGCGCGCAGGACTTCGCGGGACACCGCGGGCAGCAGCTGGCCGCGCCGGGCGCCGCCGAGGCCACCGAGCGCCTCGGGACGGCCGCCCTGGGCTCCGACGCCGGGCACCAGCACCGGTCCCCCCAGATCGCTGAGATCGGGGACGGCCTCCAGCGTCGCGCCGACGACGACACCGACGGAACCGGGCTGCGGCGCACCGGCCCGGTTGACTGCGGCGGCGTCGTCGACGACGGATTGTGCGACGGTGCGCTCGCCCGCGAGCGCCCGCTGAACCGAGGCGCCTTCGGGATTGGAGGTGGCGGCCAGCACGAACACGCCGCGTCCGTTGGCGGCGGCTAGGTCCAAAAGTGGCTGCAGCGAACCGAATCCGAGATACGGCGACGCGGTGACGGCGTCGGCGGCCAGCGGTCCGGTCCCCGCCCAGGCCTGCGCGTAGGCGGCCATCGTCGAACCGATGTCGCCGCGCTTGGCGTCGGCGAGCACCAGCACCCCGGCCTCGCGAAGCGCGGCCATCGTGTTCTCCAGCACCGCGAAACCCGCTGAGCCATAAGCCTCGAAGAACGCCACCTGAGGCTTGACGATCGCGAAACCCGCGTAGGCGCGCACGCAGATCTCGCTGAACCGGGCCAGGCCGTCGGCGCTGACCGGCAGATCCCAGGCCCGCAGCAGTTCCGGGTGCGGGTCGATGCCAAGGCACAGCGGCCCGCGTTCGGCGATCGCGGTCGCCAGCCGTGCGCCGAACCCGCTCTCAGTCATGACCAAGGGTGGCGTGCAGTTCCTGTAGTGAGCGCACGTCGATATCGCCGCGGATGCCCGCCTCGATGCCTTGCACGGCCGCCGAGGCGCCCTGCACGGTGGTGATGCACGGGACGTTCATCGACACCGCGGCCGACCGGATCTCGTAACCGTCGATCCGTGGGCCCGAGTTGCCGTACGGGGTGTTGATCACCATGTCGATGCCACCGGCGAGGATGGCGTCCACCGCCGACATCGCAGGCCGGCCGTCGCCCGGCTCCTCGAAATGCTTGCGCACGACATCACAGGGAATCCCGTTGCGCCGCAGCATCTCCGCGGTGCCTTCGGTGGCCAGCACCCGGAAGCCCAGATCGGCCAGTCGTTTGACCGGGAACACCAGTGAGCGCTTGTCGCGGTTGGCCACCGACACGAAGATCGTGCCCGTGCTGGGCAGCGAGCCGTAGGCCGCGGTCTGGCTCTTGGCGAACGCGCTGCCGAAATCGCGGTCGATGCCCATCACCTCGCCGGTGGATTTCATCTCCGGGCCGAGCAGCGAGTCGATGCCCGAGCCGTCCGCCTTGCGGAACCGGTGGAACGGCAGCACCGCCTCCTTCACCGCGATCGGTGCGTTCGGGGCAGGTGTCGCCCCGTCGCCGGCCGGGGCTAGCACGCCTTCCTCTCGCAGCTGGGAGATGCTGGCGCCCAGCATCACTCGGGCGCAAGCCTTGGCCAGCGGGACGGCGGTGGCCTTCGACACGAACGGAACGGTGCGGCTGGCGCGCGGGTTGGCCTCCAGCACGTAGAGCACGTCGTCCTTGAGTGCATACTGCACGTTGAGCAGCCCGACCACCCCGACACCGTGGGCAATGGCCTCGGTGGCCCGCCGCACGGCCGCTATGTCGCTGCGGCCCAAGGTCACCGGCGGCAGCGCGCACGCCGAGTCGCCGGAGTGGATACCGGCCTCCTCGATGTGCTCCATCACGCCGCCGATGTAGACCTCGGTGCCGTCGCACAGGGCGTCGACGTCGATCTCGATGGCGTCCTCGAGGAACCGGTCAACCAGTACCGGGTGCTCGGGTGAGAGCTGGGTCGCGCGGGTGATGTAGCCGTGCAGCGTCTCCTCGTCGTACACGATCTCCATGCCACGTCCACCGAGCACATACGACGGCCGCACCAGAACCGGATAGCCGATGCGGGCGGCGATTTCGCGCGCCTGCTCGAAGCTGGTGGCGGTGCCGAACTTCGGGGCCGGCAGCCCGGCCCGCTTCAGCACGTCGCCGAACCGGCCGCGGTCCTCAGCCAGGTCGATGGCCTCCGGCCGGGTGCCCACGATCGGCACCCCGGCGTCGGCCAGTCGCTTGGCCAGCCCGAGCGGGGTCTGGCCGCCGAGCTGCACGATCACCCCCACCACGCCCGGACCGCCCTGCCCGGACTGGGATTCGGCGTGATAGACCTCCAGGACATCCTCGAAGGTCAGCGGCTCGAAGTACAGCCGGTCGGCGGTGTCGTAGTCGGTGGACACCGTCTCGGGGTTGCAGTTGACCATGACGGTCTCGAACCCGGCCTCGCTCAGCGTGGTCGCCGCATGCACACAGCTGTAGTCGAATTCGATGCCCTGTCCGATCCGGTTCGGTCCCGAACCCAGGATCAGCACCTTGGGTTTCTCGGTCTGCGGGGCGACCTCGGTCTCGGCGGCGGGATCGAGCTCGTAGCTGGAGTAGTGGTACGGCGTCTTGGCCTCGAACTCCGCCGCGCAGGTGTCGACGGTCTTGAACACCGGGTGGATGCCGAGGCGCTGGCGCAGCGCCCGCACGCCGTCCTCGCCGGCCAATTCGGTGCGCAGGGAGGCGATCTGGCGATCGGACAACCCGCTGTGCTTGGCCCGCCGCAGCAGGTCCTCGTCGAGCACCGGAGCGTCGAGCAGTTCTCGGCGCAACCCCACCAGGCACAAGACCTGCTCGACGAACCACGGGTCGACACCAGAGGCGGCCGCGACCTCCTCCACACCGGCTCCCAGCCGCAGCGCGAGTTCGATGTCGTAGAGCCGTCCCTCGGTCGGTGTGCGCAACCGATCCAGCACTGCGTCCACCGGACCGTCGTCGTCCGGCCCGGTCCAGAACCCGAGCCGGGTGGTCTCCAGTGAGCGCATCACCTTGCCGAGCGCCTCGATGAAGTTGCGGCCCAACGACATCGCCTCGCCCACCGACTTCATCGTGGTGGTCAGCGTCGGGTCGGCGCCGGGGAACTTCTCGAATGCGAACCGCGGCGCCTTGACCACCACGTAGTCCAGCGTCGGCTCGAAGCAGGCCGGCGTTTCCTTGGTGATGTCGTTGACGATCTCATCGAGCGTGTAGCCGATCGCGAGCTTCGCGGCGATCTTCGCGATCGGGAATCCGGTGGCCTTGGAGGCCAGCGCACTGGACCGCGACACCCGCGGGTTCATCTCGATCACGATGAGACGCCCGTCTTTCGGGTCCACCGCGAACTGGATGTTACAGCCGCCGGTGTCCACGCCGACCTCGCGCAGGATCGCGATGCCCAGGTCGCGCATCTCCTGGTATTCGCGGTCGGTCAGCGTCATCGCCGGGGCGACGGTCACCGAGTCGCCGGTGTGCACGCCCATCGGGTCCACGTTCTCGATCGAGCACACCACCACCACGTTGTCGTGGTGGTCGCGCATCAGCTCGAGCTCGTATTCCTTCCAGCCGTAGATGGATTCCTCGATCAACACATTCGCGCTCGGTGAGGCGGCCAGACCGTCGCCGGCCATCCGTTCCACGTCTTCGGCGGAGTACGCCATCCCCGAGCCCAGCCCACCCATGGTGAACGACGGGCGCACCACGACCGGCAGGCCGAGTTCAGCGACCGTCTCGCGGACCTCGTCCATGGTGAAGCAGACCCGCGACTTCGCCGACTCACCACCGACTTTGGCGACGATGTCCTTGAACTTCTGCCGATCCTCGCCGCGCTGGATGGCGTCGAAGTCGGCGCCGATCATCTCGACGCCGTAGCGCTCGAGGACACCGTCATTGTGCAGGGCGACAGCGGTGTTCAGCGCGGTTTGGCCGCCCAGGGTGGCCAGCACGGCGTCGATCCTGTTGCCGCGGGCGGCCTGCTGGGCGATGACCTTCTCGACGAACGCCGAGGTGATCGGCTCGACGTAGGTGTAGTCGGCGTACTCGGGGTCGGTCATGATGGTGGCCGGGTTGGAGTTGACGAGGCTGACGGTCAATCCCTCGGCGCGCAGCACCCGGCAGGCCTGGGTGCCCGAGTAGTCGAATTCGCAGGCCTGGCCGATCACGATCGGCCCGGAGCCGATGACGAGAACGTGGTTGAGGTCAGTCCGGCGTGGCATTTAGCGCTTCCCCCCATCCATCAGGTCCACGAATTGGTCGAACAGGTAGTTCGCGTCGTGTGGCCCAGCGGCGGCCTCCGGGTGGTACTGCACCGAAAAGGCCTTTCCGTTGGCGAGTCTGATGCCCTCGACCGTGCCGTCGTTGGCGCAGGTATGGCTGACCAGGGCCGGCCCGAAGTCGGTGTCGAAGTGCTCACCGGCCTCACCTTCGAGTGCGAAGCCATGGTTCTGCGCGGTGATGGTCACCGCGCCGGTGGCGTGGTCGATCACCGGCACGTTGATCCCGCGGTGGCCGAACGTCATCTTGTAGGTGGGGCGCCCCAATGCGCGGCCCAGGATCTGGTTGCCGAAACAGATTCCGAACAGCGGGATTTCGGCGCCCAAGACGGCCCTGGTGACCCCGACGACGTGGTCGGCGGTAGCCGGGTCGCCCGGTCCGTTGGACAGGAACACCCCGTCCGGCTTGAGCTCGGCGATCTGGTCGAAGGTGGCACTCGAAGGCAGCACATGGGTGCGGATGCCGCGCTTGGCGAAGTTGCGCGGCGTGTTGGTCTTGATACCCAGATCGAGCGCGACGACCGTGAGCCGTTGCGTCCCAACAGGATCGACGATGTAGCTCTCAGGTGTGCTGACTTCGCCGGCCAGGTCGGCGCCGAGCATGGCCGGCTGGCTACGTACCCGGGTCAGCAGTTCGTCGACGTCCTTTGCGGAGGACAGCGCCTCGCCGGAGAACACCCCGGCCTTCATCGAGCCCCGGCTGCGCAGGTGGCGCACCACCGCGCGGGTGTCGATACCCGCGATACCGACGATGTTCTGGCGCTTGAGCTCGTCCTCCAATGTTCCGGTGGCCCGCCAGTTCGAGGCACGCGGCGAGGGGTCGCGCACCGCATACCCGGCCACCCAGATCTTGTCGCCGCGGCTTTCGGCGTCCTCCGCGTTCCAGCCGGTGTTGCCGATCTGCGGGGCGGTGGCCACCACGATCTGGCGGTGATAGCTGGGGTCGGTCAGCGTCTCCTGGTACCCGGACATCCCGGTGGAGAACACCGCTTCCCCGAGAGTCTCTCCGACCGCACCGAATTCGGTGCCGGTGTAGACCCGCCCGTCCTCCAACACCAGATGGGCTTTACCCGTCACGCTGCTTCTCCTGTTGTCGTCCATCGTGCATAGTCGCGGCGGTCGTCGCCGCGAAAGCCTGTGTCGATCTCGGTCCCCGACGGCAGCCGCCACCGAATCGCGAGGATGCCTGCCACTTTTCCGGCCAGCGCGCGTTCGGTGCGGACGGCGGTGATCGCGTCCTGCGGGATCCAGATCGGGGTCGCGCCGGACCGTTCGAGCAGGATCCCCTCCGGATAGCGGGTCAGCACCGCTTTGGTCCGGAAGCCCAAGTCGCCCGCGGCAATGCGTTCCAGCCACGCCCCCGCCAGAGTACTGCCGACATAGAGGCCCCTGGTCGGCGCGATCGTGGCCGGGCTGAGCAGGTCGGGTATCGGCGGCAGTTCGCCGAGCAGTGCCAGTTGCCGGTCTGCGCGGTGTCGCCAGCCGCGCAGCATGCGGCCGATCAGGAAACCGATGACGACGACAACCACGAAGGCGAAGATGTACGCCCCGATCGCCGTGGCTGTATTCATGCGCGATCCCGCTGCGCTTCTCGCTCGGCAGTCACGCTGGGCTCTTCCCATCCCGCGCTGTCACGGTGCCCCGCAACAACGTCGCGGTGACCGTGGCGGGCAGCGTCATCGTGGCGAACGGGGTGTTGGCCGACCGGCTGGCCAGCTCGGTGCCCTCGACTGTCCACGTGCCCTCGGGGTCGACGACGACGAGGTTGGCCGGCTCGCCCACCTCCAGCGGGCGGCCCTGGTCGTCGAGTCCGACTATGCGGGCCGGGTTTTCGCTCATCACCCGCGCGACGCCGCGCCAGTCCAGCAGGCCGGTCTGCACCATCGTCTCGACGATCACCGACAGCGCGGTCTGCAGGCCGAGCATGCCCGGCCGGGCCTTGGAGAATTCACAGCACTTCTCGTGTTCGGCGTGCGGCGCATGGTCGGTGGCCACGCAATCCAGCACCCCGTCGGCCAGCGCCCGGCGCAGGGCCTGCGCATCGCTGGCCTCGCGCAGCGGCGGGTTCACCCGATTGACCCCGTCGTAGCTGGCCAGCCGGCTGTCGTCGAGCAGCAGGTGGTGCGGGGTGACCTCGGCGGTGATCGAAATACCTTGCCCCTTGGCCCATTTGATGAGCTCGACGGTCCCGGCCGTGGAGGCGTGGCAGATGTGCACGCGGGCGCCGGCGTCGCGGGCCAGCAGCGCGTCACGGGCCACGATCGACTCCTCGGCGGCCCGTGGCCAGCCGGCCAAGCCGAGCCGGGCGGCGTTGGGGCCCTCGTGGGCGACGGCGCCGACGGTCAGTCGCGGCTCCTCGGCGTGCTGGGCGATCAGCACGCCCAGGCCGGTGGCGTACTCCAGTGCCCGGCGCATCACCAGTGGGTCGTGTACGCAAATGCCGTCGTCGGAGAACATCTTGACCTGCGCCACACCGGCCGCCATCAGGCCCATTTCGGTGAGCTGCTTACCGTCCAGTCCGACCGTGACCGCACCGACCGGGTGCACATCGACGAGTCCGACCTGCTGGCCGCGCCGCCAGACGTGGTCGGTGACCACCGGGCTGTCGGCCACCGGATCGGTGTTGGCCATCGCGAACACCGCCGTGTAGCCGCCCAATGCCGCTGCAGCCGAACCGGTTTCGATGTCCTCGGCGTACTCCCGGCCGGGCTCGCGCAGGTGGGTGTGCAGGTCGACGAAGCCGGGCAGCAATACCTGGCCGGTCGCGTCGATGACATCAGCATCGTCGGGGACCGGCAGCTTCGGCCCGATCTCGGCGATCTGGCCGTCGGCCACCAGGACGTCGACCTGGTCGCCTTCGCCGTACAGCCGCACGCCGCGGATCAGGACCCCACTCACACGCTCACCGCCTCGTCCGTGCCGACCAGCAGATGGAACAGCACCGCCATCCGCACGTGCACACCATTGGAAACCTGTTGCAGCACCGCCGATTGCGACGAGTCCGCCGCCGCGAAGGAGATCTCCATGCCGCGCAGCATGGGTCCGGGGTGCAGGACCACCGCATGTCCGGGCAGCACCGCCTGGCGCCGATCGGACAGTCCGTAGCGAATCGAGTACTCCCGCTCCGAGGGGAAGAATCCGCCGTTCATCCGCTCGGCCTGGACCCGCAGCATCATCACCGCGTCGGCGGCGGGCAGTTCGGCGTCCAGGTCGTGCGATACCGTCACCGGCCAGTCGGACACCCCCACCGGCAGCAGCGTGGGCGGTGAGACCAGCACCACCTCGGCACCCAGGGTGGCCAGCAGGGTGACGTTCGAGCGGGCCACCCGGCTGTGCAGGATGTCGCCGACGATCACCACCCGGCGGCCCTCGATGTCGCCCAGACGCTGGCGCAGCGTCAACGCGTCCAGCAGCGCCTGCGTCGGGTGCTCGTGGGTGCCGTCGCCGGCATTGATCACCGAGGGACCCGAACCGTCCTGCTCGGCCGTCCATTCGGCCAGCTGCTGAGCCGCACCGGAGGCCGGATGGCGGATGATCAGCGCGTCGGCACCGGCCGCGCGCAGGGTCAGCGCGGTGTCCCGCAGCGATTCACCCTTGGCCACCGAAGACCCCGATGCGCTGACGTTGATCACGTCGGCGCTCATCCACTTGCCCGCCACCTCGAACGACACCCGGGTGCGGGTGGAGTTCTCGTAGAACATCGTGATGATCGTGCGCCCGCGCAGCGTCGGCAGCTTCTTGACCTCGCGGCCCAGCAGCGCCTCCCGGAACCGGTCGGCGTTGTCGAGGATCGCGGTGGCCTCGTCGCGGGTCAGGTCGCCCGCCGAGAGCAAGTGTCTGATCGTCATCTGGCCGGCCCTCCCTGCGGTGCGATCCAGATCCCTTCGACGTCGTCGGTCTCTTTCAGCCGCACCTTGACGTTCTCGCTGCGCGAGGTGGGCACGTTCTTGCCGACGTAGTCCGCCCGCAGCGGCAGCTCGCGATGGCCGCGGTCGACGAGGACCGCCAGCTGCACCACCTTCGGCCGGCCGATATCGCGCAGCGCGTCCAGCGCCGAGCGGACCGACCGCCCGGTGTAGAGCACGTCGTCGACGAGGATCACCAGGGCGCCGTCGATGCCGCCGGTGGGGATCGACGTCGACTCCAGCGCACGGGGCGGCTTGAAGTCCAGGTCGTCGCGGTACAGCGTGATGTCGAGGCTGCCGCAGGCGACGGTGACGCCGGCGAATTCGTCGATCTTGGCGGCCAGCCGGTTGGCCAGGGTGACGCCGCGGGTCGGGATGCCCAACAGGATGACGCGGGGGGCGTTGGGGGCGTCGAGAGCGGTCTTCTCGATGATCTGGTGGGCGATGCGGGAAACGGTTCTACCGACGTCCGCACCGGACATCAATTCACGGTCGTCTGCGCCCACGAGCTGACCGGACCTCCTTCTCCGCCTCTCTGGACGGATCGTTAAAGGATGTCGAACTGCCGGGCAGCTTAACAGGTCTAGCCTGGTGTGCGTGACCACATCGCATCCGTCGCAGTGGGACTTCGACGCCCTCTACCGCGGTGAGAGCCCCGCCGAGGGAATCCCTCCCGTCACTGCCGTGCCGTGGGACACCAAGGGCCCCAAGGAAAGTGTCATCGCGTGGCAGGAGCAGGGCCTGATTGCCGGCGACGTCCTCGACATCGGCTGTGGGCTGGGCGACAACGCGATCTACCTGGCCCAGCACGGCCACCGCGTCACCGCGCTCGACATCTCCCCGACCGCCTTGATCACCGCCGAGCATCGGGCCGCCGACGCCCACGTGAACGTCCGGTTCGCGGTGACCGACGCCACAGAACTGACCGGCTACCGCGACGCCTTCGACACCATCGTCGACAGCGGGATGTTCCACTGCCTCGACGACGACGGCAAGCTCGCCTACGCCGCCGCGGCCTACCGTGCCGCCCGGCCCGGCGCGCGGCTGCTGATCGCCTGCTTCTCCGAGGCCAACGACGACCCGATGCGCGGGCAGCGCGCGGTCAGCGAATCGACCGTGCGCACTGTCATCGGCGGCGCCGGCTGGACGGTCGCCTCGGTGACGCCGACGACCGTGCGCCGCCCCGACGGCGTCGACATGGGCTTCTGGCTCGTGGTCGCCGAACGCCCCCGCGTAGAAGCCGCTCAGTAGAATCCCTCAGGTGAATCTCGGGGACAATCGCGCTTCGGTTGCGCAGGCGGTGGACACCGGCGTGTTGGCCGGTGCCGTCACGTTGGCATGGCAACGCGGAAATGTGCTGCAGGTCAACGAAATCGGCTACCGCGACGTGGAAGCCGGACTGCCGATGCAGCGGGACACCATCTTCCGGGTCGCCTCGATGACCAAACCGGTCACGGTGGCGGCCGCGATGAGCCTGATCGAGGCGGGCAAGCTCGCATTGAACGACCCGGTCAGCCGCTGGTTGCCGGAACTGGCCGATATGCAGGTGCTCGTCGATCCGACCGGCCCGCTGGAGGAGACGGTGCCCGCGCGGCGGCCGATCACGATCGACGACCTGATGACCCACCGCAGCGGACTGGCCTACGTGTTCTCGGTGCCCGGACCGATCAGCAAGGCCTATGGCCGGGTGTCGTTCCGCCAGGACCAGGACCACTGGCTGGCCGAGATCGCGCAGCTGCCGCTGGTGCACCAGCCCGGCGACTGGCTCACCTACAGCCACGCCACCGATGTCCTGGGTATCGTCGTGTCGCGGATCGAGGGCAAGTCCCTGCAGGCGGTCCTCACCGAGCGGGTCTTCGAACCCCTCGGCATGGCCGACACCGGGTTCTTCATTTCTCCGGACAAGCGCGCCCGGGCCGCGACGATGTACCGGCTGGACGAGGCAAGCGGATTGCAACACGACGCGATGGGCCCGATACCGGTCACCGAACCGCGGTTCTGTCAGGGCGGGGCCAGCCTGGTGACGACGGTCGACGACTACCTGAGCTTTGCCCGAATGTTGTTGGGCGGCGGCGAAGTTGACGGTGTGCGAGTGCTTTCCGAGGAGTCGGTGCGGTTGATGCGCACCGACCGGCTGACCGACGAACAGAAGCGTCATCCGTTCCTGGGCATGCCGTTCTGGGTCGGCCGCGGCTTCGGTTTGAACCTGTCGGTGGTCACCGATCCGGCCAAGTCCGCTCAGCTCTACGGCCCCGGCGGGGTGGGCACCTTCAGCTGGCCGGGCGCGTACGGAACCTGGTGGCAGGCCGACCCGGCCAACGACCTGATCCTGATCTACCTGATCCAGAACTATCCGAACATGAGCGCGCCAGCCGCCGCGGTGGCCGGCAATACGTCACTGGCCAAGCTGCAGTCGGTGCAGCCGAAGTTCGTCCGCCGCACCTACGACGCACTGGGCCTCTAGACCATCGCGATCGGCGAGATCGGTACCCCGATCTCCAGCGCGGCGGGCCACCCGGGCTTGAGTCCGCACGGCTCGTGGAATCCATTCGTCTGCAACACCTTTCGTCTCGATCATCGCCACGGTATCAGCGAGCAGTCGGTCCAGTGCGCGCAGCCGCACCCGGGCGTCGCCGAGGCGGATCTACCCAGACGGGGGCGAAGGCGTCGGCGACGTATTCGGCGGCACCCGGCGCGGGCATCGCCGCGAGCAGTGCCAACGCGGGGACCATGGGCCAGCGGTAGGCGCATGGCCCGCTCCAGCATCCAATGCCGTTGGCCGAGCAGGACTCCCATCATGCGGGCAAGCCGCTCCCGCGGCGAGAAACCTGCCTCCAACCAGTCCGTTGCCGCCAACATGGCGGGACCTTACGCCTCGGGTGACGCGCCCCGGACCGCGGCGGCCGCCGCGCGGATCTGCGGGGTGACCAGCATGACCTGGCCCAGCACCCCGTTGACGAAGCCCGGCGACTCGTCGGTGGAGAGCTCCTTGGCCAGCTCGACCGCCTCGTCGACGGCCACCGGCTCGGGAACGTCCTCGGCGTGCAGCAGCTCCCAGACCGCCACCCGCAGGATCGCGCGGTCCACGGCCGGCAACCGCTCCAGGGTCCAGCCCTGCAGATGCGAGGTGATCAGCTCGTCGATGTGAGCCGCATGGGTGGCAACCCCCCGGGCGACGGTCACCGTGTACGGGTTGAGCGCCGACACCTCGGCGTTGGCCTCGGCCAGCGCGATCCGCACGTCGGCCACCTCGGCGGACGTCAGACCCCGGGCCTCGGCCTCGAACAGCAGGTCGACGGCGCGCTTGCGCGCCTGATGCCGACCCTTGTCGGCCTTGCGGTCGGCCATATCAGGCGTTCACACGCCCCAGGTAGCTGCCGTCCCGCGAATCCACCTTGAGCTTGTCGCCGGTGTTGATGAACAGCGGAACCTGGATCTCGGCCCCGGTTTCCAACGTCGCGGGCTTGGTGCCCGCGCTCGACCGATCGCCCTGCAGGCCGGGTTCGGTGCTGGCGACCTCGAGTTCGACGGTGACCGGCAGCTCCAGGTACAGCGGCGCGCCCTCGTTGAACGCGATCTGCACCGGCATGCCCTCGAGCAGGAAGTCGGCCAGCCGGCCGACCAGTGCCTCCGACAGCGGGTGCTGCTCGAAGTCCTCGGAGTCCATGAACACGAAGTCGGAGCCGTCGCGGTAGAGGTAGGTGGCGTCACGGCGGTCGACGGTCGCGGTCTCCACCTTCACCCCGGCGTTGTAGGTCTTGTCGACGACCTTGCCCGAGAGCACATTCTTGAGCTTCGTGCGCACGAAGGCCGGGCCCTTGCCCGGTTTGACGTGCTGGAACTCGATGATCTGCCAGAGCTGGCCGTCGATGTTCAGCACAAGGCCGTTCTTGAAATCGGCAGTGGATGCCACGGTCGGTCGTTCTCCTCTTCTGTCCGGTCCTAGACGACCGTTAGTTCCTTGGGGAACCGGGTCAGCAGTTCTGGGCTTCGCTCGCCGACGACCAGGGTGTCCTCGATGCGGACACCGCCACGGTCGGGCAGGTAGACACCGGGTTCCACGGTCACCACGGAGCCAGCAAGCAGTGTACCGGCGGCTGCGGAGTTGATTCCCGGTGCTTCGTGGATCTGTAATCCGACGCCGTGGCCCAGGCCGTGGCCGAAGTACTCGCCGTAGCCGGCGTCGACGATCACCTGCCGGGCCGCGCCGTCGACGTCGCGTAGCTCCGCCCCGACGTCCAGGGCATCCCGGCCCGCCCGCTGGGCCGCCGCCACCAGCTCGTAGATCTCCAGCTGCCAGTCGGCAACCTCGCCGAGCACGAATGTGCGCGTCATATCGGAGTGGTAGCCCCCGACCAGCGCACCGAAGTCGATCTTGACGAAATCCCCACCGGCCAGCACGGCGTCGGTGGGCCGGTGATGCGGGATGGCCGAGTTGGCTCCGGTGGCCACGATCGTCTCGAACGACGGCCCGTCGGCGCCGTGCTCGAGCATCAGCGCCTCGAGCTGGCGGCCGACCTCACGCTCGGTGCGCCCCGGCCGCAGGCCGCCGCCCGCCACCAGATCTGCCAGCGCCGCGTCGGCGGCCTCGCAGGCCAACCGCAGCAGGGCGATCTCGCCGGCGTCCTTGACCTCCCGCAGTGCCTCGACCGTGCCGGCGGCCCGCACCAGCTCGGCCGCCGGGTGCTCGTCCAGTTCACGGGACAGCACGCCGAATCCGTCGACGGTGACGACATGGCTCTCGAACCCGATCCGGGCGGCCCCGTCGGCCACCGCGCGCCCGACCAGATGGCGCCCGCAGGCCCGCTCGATGACCGTTTCCACGTCCGGCGCCTGCAGCGCGGCCTGCGTGCGGTACCGCGAATCGGTGGCCAGCACCGTCGGCGTGTCCCCCGCGAACACCAAAAGCGCGGCGTTCGACCCGCTGAAACCGGACAGGTATCGGACGTTGACCAGGTCACTCACCAGGATCGCGTCCAATCCGGCGGCCGCCAGCCGGGCAGCCAGCCGGTCCCGGCGTTGGGAATGTGTCACGGTCGCTGACGGTACTCGCTACCCTGACTAACCATGACTACGTGGTTGTTGCGCGGACTGGCCTTCGCTGCCGGCATGGTGATCGTCCGTCTGGTGCAGGGCACGCTGATCAACATCTACGAAACCAAGGCCGGACTCATCAGCATCGCGCTGGTGGCGATCTTCGCCATCGTGGCATTCGCGTGGGGTCTGCTCGACGGCCGCGCCGACGCCAACGCCAACCCCGACCCGGACCGCCGCCGCGATCTGGCGATGACGTGGCTGCTGGCCGGGCTGATCGCCGGGATCCTGAGCGGCCTGGTGACCTGGATCGTTTCGCTGGTGTACAAGAGCGTCTACGCCGAGGGTCTGATCGGTGAGCTCACCACGTTCGCGGCATTCACCGCGCTGGTGGTGTTCGTCCCGGCCATCGCTGCGGTGGCCATCGGCCGCTTCCTGGTCGACCGCAAGCGGCCTCCCCAGGAGCGCCGCCGCGAGGACGGCAGCACGGGCAGCGTGTTCGACGCCGTAGGCGACGACCGCACCGGGCCCATCGCCGGGCTGTCCGACAAGGGTGCCGCAACCGAGGAACGCACCTCGGCGGTGGCGACCGCCGAGCGCGACGAGCCGACCGAGCAGATCGACATGACCAAGGGCCGGGACGACAACAAGGCCTGAACCTCTCGCCGCCGGCCCCTCGCTTCGGAGATGAATCCGGACACGGCCTGCAGTACCGACCAATGGAGCCTGCTCACGTCGGCACCGTCGACGTCGCAGTTGGCCGGTGTGCTTGGCGGTTTCCTGATCACCGCGATTGCGTTGCTGTTCGACCGCAACACCCGCGAGGGCGTGCACACGCTGGCGTTGTTCTCCTGTGCGGTTCTGGTCTTGATGCTGGACAGTTTCGTATTCAGCCTGATCACCGGCACCCAGGTACCCGAGAACGGTGACCGGCGCGCCGTCTGTGCAGTGGCGTGGACACAGGGCATATCGGCCACCGGAATGCTCGCGGCGGGCACGACCGCGCTGTTCGGCGGCCTGGCCTGGATGCTCGCCAGCCACGTCGTCAACAAGTTTCCCGACCAAGCCGACGACGACCAGGACACCAGGGCCTACTGCTTTCTCGCGGTCCTCGGCAGCTGGCTGACGTTCACCGCCGCCCTGTCGATGACGTTGGTCATGAGCGAGACCGCGATCGACTACCTGACATTCATGTACGCCGGGAGATCCGCGTCATGGGCGATCGGCGCGGTGATCGGTGCGACGGCGGTGGTAGTACTGGTCGACCTCCGTCTGGTTGCCGTGCGGAGCCTGCGGTTACGCCGGTCCCTGGTCAATCCGGCCGAATCGACACAGCTGGCGATGCGTTCGATCCGGCTGGCGACCGTGAGCATGCTGGTGCTGGCGATCCTGGCGTCGGCACTTGCCGGCAGCGCGTCGCGCATACCTGACGAATGGCTGGCAGCGCCGCACGTCGGCGTGGTGATCGCGAGCATCATCACCGGGTTCGTGCTGCCGACGATCGTGTCGACCGCGATCTGTTACTCGGTGCCCAGCACCGGCTAGATCGCGTCGAGCGCCGCCCAGTCGTCAACGTCGAAACTGTCGCCGTCCGCGGCGAGCACCGGACCGCCGTGGCCGGGATAGTGCGCGGGAAAAACGGCCGCCTTGGCGTGGGCGGCCTCGGTGAAGACCCGCCTGCGCGTGCCGCGGGCGGCGGCCGGATCGACGTCGAACGCGCAGGCGTCATCGGGCCGCCGGATCTGGATCGGGCAGTGGGTCAGGTCGCCGACGAATACGGCGGGAGCGCCCGCGTCGAGCCACAACACCGAGGACCCGGGTGTGTGCCCTGCCGCCGGCCGGAGCCGAAGTGACGAACTGAGTTCCAACTCGTCGGACCACAGCTGGATCTGATCGGTCACCGGAATCACACTGTCGGCCAACACCGTTCGCATGCCGTCGTTCTCGCCCGCTCCCCCTGGACCGAAGAAGCGGTAGTCCGCTTCGGGCATCACGTAGCGGGCGTTGGGGAACGTCGGCACCCAGTGTCCGCCGACCAGTTGGGTGTTCCAGCCGACGTGGTCGGTGTGCAGGTGGGTGTTGATCACGATATTGACGGTCGCGGGGGCGTACCCCGCAGCGGTGAACGAGCGCAGGAAGTCGGTCGACAGATGATCCAGGGGCGGCATGTGCGGCCGGTCGCGATCGTTTCCGACGCCGGTGTCGACGACCACGACCAGACCGTCGACCTCCAGCACCCACGACTGCATCGCGATGCGCCACTGCTCGGCCGCACGATCCCAGAAGTGTGGCTCCAGCAGGTCGGCATGGTCGTCCCAGGCCTGCGCCGGAGTGTCGGCGAACAGCGATGTCCGCATGCGGATTTGGGTCTCGACGACGCGCGTGACCTTGGCCGCGCCCAACGCGATCTGGTTCTGCACCCCCGGAGACTAGTCCGGGGTGACGTTCAGCGTCGCCAGATAGCGCAATGCCAGCAGATAGCCCTGCACGCCGAGCCCGACGATCACGCCGGTGGCCACCGCACTCAGATATGAGTGGTGCCGAAACTCTTCTCGCGCATGCACATTGGAGATGTGGACCTCGATCAGCGGAGCCTTCAGCTCGGCGCAGGCGTCCCGCAGGGCGATCGAGGTGTGCGTCAGCGCGCCGGCGTTGAGGATCACCGGGTCGCCGGCGTCGGCGGCGGCGTGCAGCCAGTCGATCAACTGCGCTTCGCTGTTGCTCTGGCGCACCACCGCGGAGAGGCCGAGCTCGGTGGCCTGCGACTCGATCAGCATGACGAGGTCGGCATAGGTGGTGTTGCCGTACACCTCGGGCTCGCGGCGACCGAGCCGATCGAGGTTGGGGCCGTTGAGAACCAGGACGGTTGTCATTGCTTGGCCACCTCCGCGTAGGCCGCCGCCAGCAGCGCCGGGTCCGGACCTTCCAGCCGGCCCGGCTTGGCCAGCCCGTCGAGCACCACGAACCGCAGCACACCGGAGCGGGTCTTCTTGTCCCCCGCCATGATCTCGACGAGTTCGGGCAGCACGTCGGGCTCGTAGCTGACCGGCAAGCCGAGCAGCTCGAGCACGTCGCGGTGCCGCTTGGCGGTGGCATCGTCGAGCCGGCCGGCCAGCCGGCCCAGTTCCGCGGCGAACACCAGCCCCACCGAGACGGCAGCGCCGTGACGCCACCGGTAGCGTTCCCGGCGCTCGATGGCGTGCGCCAACGTGTGTCCGTAGTTGAGGATCTCGCGCAGCGCCGACTCCTTCTCGTCGGCGGCCACCACCTCCGCCTTGACGGCGATCGCGCGCCGGATCAGCTCCGGCAGCACCGAACCGGCCGGGTCGACCGCGGCCTGCGGATCGGCTTCGATGAGGTCCAGGATCTTTGGGTCGGCGATGAATCCGGTCTTGACGATCTCGGCCATACCGGCGACAAGCTCGTTGCGCGGCAACGTTTCCAGCATCGCGAGGTCGACAAGCACACCGGCCGGCTGATGAAACGCGCCGACCAGGTTCTTACCCGCCTCGGTGTTGATCCCGGTCTTGCCGCCGACGGCGGCGTCGACCATGGCCAGCAGGGTGGTCGGCACGTGCACGATGTCGACGCCGCGCAGCCAGGTCGCCGCGGCGAATCCGGCCACATCCGTTGCCGCCCCGCCGCCGAGGCTGACCAATGCGTCGGTGCGGCCAATCCCGATGCGGCCCAGCACGTCCCAGATGAAGCCGACGACGGCCAGGTCCTTGCCCGCCTCGGCGTCGGGAATCTCGATGCGGTGGGCGTCCACACCCCGCTCGGCCAGGTGCGCGCGGATGGCTTCGGCGGTCTGGGCCAGCACCGGCTGGTGCAGGATCGCCACCTTGTGCCTGCCGCCGAGGAGCTCGCCGAGTTCGCCGAGCAGGCCGGTGCCCACGATCACCGGGTAGGGCGGATCGACGGCGACCTCGATGGTCACCGGCGGTGTGGGCTCTGTCATTTGCGGACTCCGGCGCGTCGAGCGGCCAGCGCCGCCGGGGTGGCGGGCGTGACCGGGGTGGATTCGGACGGTTCGTCCGGCGGTGGCGGACTGGACCGCTTGTCGGTCGCGGACTGCGAGCGGCGCCACGGCGGTCGGCGGCGGCGTGGCGGTTGCGGGTTCTCGAGTCGCGAAATGATATGGCGCACAACGGCACCGGGGTTACGTCGGTTTGTGTTGACCCGGATCGTGGCAACCCGCCGGTAGATCGGCACCCGCTCATTCATCAGCGCCCGGTACTTTTCGGCATGGTCGGGTCCGGCCAGCAGCGGGCGGACGGTGTTGCCGCTGGTGCGGCGAACCCCTTCGGCCGCACTGATTTCCAGGAAGATCACGGTCTGTCCGGCCAGCGCGTCGCGCACACCGGGGGTGGTGACCGCGCCGCCGCCCAGCGACAGCACGCCGTCGTGGGTCTTCAGCGCATCGCGGATGACCTCTTCTTCGATCCGGCGGAATTCCGCCTCGCCGTCGTTCGCGAAGATGTCGGCGATGGTGCGGCCGGTCTTCTCCTCGATGGCGGCGTCGGTGTCGAGCATCGCCACCCCCATCGTCTTGGCCAGACGCCGTCCGATGGTGGATTTCCCGGAGCCGGGCAACCCGATCAGCACGGCCTTCGGCGCCATCGCGCTACCCCGACACCCGCACTGGCGAATCGGACGGCATGCGCTCGGCGACAGCCTGAAGGTAGGAGTCGACATTGCGGCGGGTCTCCGACAGCGAGTCGCCACCGAACTTCTGCAGGGCGGCGCGGGCCAGCACCAGCGCGACCATCGTCTCGACGACGACAGCCGCGGCGGGCACCGCGCACACATCGGAGCGCTGGTGGATGGCGACGGCCTCGTCGCCGGTGGCCATGTCGACGGTGGCCAGTGCGCGCGGCACCGTGGAGATCGGCTTCATCGCCGCCCGCACTCGCAGCGGCAACCCGTTGGTCATGCCGCCCTCCAGGCCGCCGGCCCGGTTGGTGGAGCGGACCACGCCGTCGGGGCCGGGGTACATCTCGTCGTGGGCGTGGCTGCCGCGCCGGCGGGCGGTCTCGAAGCCATCGCCGATTTCGACACCCTTGATGGCCTGGATGCCCATCACCGCGGCGGCGAGCTGGCTGTCGAGCCGGTTGTCACCGCTGGTGAACGAGCCCAGGCCGATCGGCAGGCCGTGGACGACGACCTCGACGACGCCACCCAGGGTGTCGCCGTCGCGTTTGGCGGCCTCGATCTGTTCGATCATGTCGGCCTCCGCGGTCTTGTCGAAGGCGCGCACCGGGCTCTCGTCGATGCGGGCCAGATCGCCGGCGGCCGGCGGCGGCCCGTCGTAGGGCGCCGACGCTCCGATGGAGATGACGTGCGAAAGCACCTCGACGCCGAGCGCCTGACGGAGGAAGGACCGGGCCACGGTGCCCGCCGCGACCCGCGCGGCGGTCTCGCGGGCGCTGGCCCGCTCCAGGACCGGGCGGGCGTCGTCGAAGCCGTATTTGAGCATGCCCGCGAAATCGGCGTGGCCGGGCCGGGGCCGGGTCAGCGGCGCATTGCGGGCCACGTCGAGGTCTTCGGCGGCGACCGGATCGGACGCCATGACGGTCTCCCATTTGGGCCACTCGGTGTTGCCGATCTCGACGGCGATCGGGCCACCCAGAGTGGAGCCGTGCCGGACCCCGGCCAGCACGGTGACCTGGTCCTGCTCGAACTTCATCCGGGCGCCGCGGCCATAGCCCAGGCGCCGGCGAGCGAGCTGCTCGGCGATGTCTGAGGAGGTGACCTGCACACCGGCGACCATGCCTTCGACCACGGCTACCAGCGCGCGGCCGTGGGATTCACCGGCGGTCGTCCATCGCAACACGCGTCCCATCTTCCCACGCCGGTCACGGCAGACCCAATTTGCTTTCGCGAAGGTGCCGCCTCAGAACACCGCGAGCGCCGCGGCGGCTAGGCTCGCCACGCACATCGACGGGCCGTGCGGCACCGTCGCGGTCGGATCCCGCGCGGCCAGGACGACACTGGCCATCGCCGTCAGTACCGGCGCGCCCAGCGCCGCCAGCAGCCAGACGTCGGGCCCGAACGCACCCGTCAGCCCGCCCACCCCGAGCGCCAGCTTGACGTCACCTGCACCCAGCCCGGCCGGAATCATCAGGTGCACAACGAGATACAGCCCTGCCAGGCCCAGCGCTCCGGCCAGTGCAGGCATCCCGCGACCGCACCAGGCCGCGGCGGCAAGGACTGCGACCGCGCCCGGCAGCGTCAGCGCATTGGGCAACCGGCGGTGGCGAACGTCGAACACGGTCAGCGCCGCTGTCCACAGCAGCACGACCCCGACCAGCAACAAGCGCACCGGCGGACGTTAACCCAGCGCGGCCGCCATCTGCTCCCGCGGCGCCGGCCGGCCTGTGAATTGTTCGACCTGACTGAACGCCTGGTGCAGCAGCATCTGCACACCGCTGATCACCTCGCCACCGGCCTCGCGCACGGCGGCGGCCAGCGGGGTGGGCCACGGATCATAGATGGCGTCGAGCAGCACCGGGACGCCGGCGAACACGCCCGCGTGAGCGGCCGCGGCATCGGCGGGGATCGTGCTGACCAGGACATCGGCGGTGGCCACGACCTCGGGAAGACGCGGATCGGCCAGGGCGCAGAACGCGGTGGTGACGTCGAGGGCCGGGCCGAGCGTCACCGACCGGTCCGCCTTGTCGTGGCTGCGGGCGACCACGGTGATCTCGATCGCCCCGATATCGGCCAGCGCGACGACGGCCGCTGGTGCGGTGCCCCCCGACCCCAGCACGATCGCATGGCGCAGGTGCCGCACGTGCGCCAGCGCGCCGGCGACCCCGTCGATATCGGTGTTGTCGGCGCGCCAGCCGCGCTCGGTTCGGACGAGGGTGTTGGCCGAGCCGACCAGTTCGGCGCGCTCGGTGCGCTCGTCGGCGAACTGCAGAGCGGCGAACTTGCCCGGCATGGTGACTGAGACGCCGACCCACTCCGGGCCCAATCCCCTCACCAGCGACGGCAATTCTTCGGCCGTGCACTCGATGCGGTCATAGGTCCAGTCGGTGAGGCCGAGTGCACGGTATGCGGCCAGGTGCAGCAGCGGCGATTTGGAATGTGCAACCGGTGAACCGAGAACGGCCGCCTTACGCGCAGCCACTAGCGTGCCGAGTCGAGCACGCCGTTGCGCTTGGCCAGCTCGATATTCGCCAGGTGCTCCTGGTAGTCGCGGGTGAACAGGGTGGTGCCGTCTTTGTCCACGGTCACGAAGTACAACCAGTCCCCCGGTTCGGGCCGCTCGGCCGCTGCCAGCGCCTCGTCACCGGGTGAGCAGATCGGCGTCGCAGGCAACCCCTCCATCGCGTAGGTGTTCCACGGCGTCGCCTGGGCCCGGTCGGCGTCGGTGGTGGCGACTTCCTGGCGATCCAGGGCGTAGTTGACCGTCGAATCGAATTCCAGCTTCTGCGGCACCGCCAGCCGGTTGTAGATCACCCGTGCGACCTTCGCGAAGTCGTGCGGCTTGGCCTCGCGCTGCACCAGCGATCCGACGACCAGGATCTGGTATGGCGACATATTCATCGCTGTCGCGGTATCCAGCAGGCCCCCGGCGACGTAGTGGTCGACACTCTGGCCGATCAGCTTGGCCAGGATCTCCTGCGGTGTTGCCGACGGGTCGACGTTCCAGGTGCCCGGGGCGACCAGCCCTTCCAGGCGGCGATGGTTCTTGCCGAGCGCGGCCACCGGTTGCGTCGCCCATTGCGGCACGTTCAGCTGCTCGGGGGGTGCCTGCTCGGCCGCCTTGCGCAGATCCTCGGCCGCCACGCATTTCTGGCCGCCGTTCATCGGCACGCACGTGGCCTTCGAGATCAAGGCGAAGATGCCGTCGGTCACCCTGCCCGTGCCGACCTCGGCGACGTCGTCGAGCTGGCGGCCCTCGGGGATCACCAGCTTGCCCACCCGGTTGTGCGGGTCGGCCAGGCGCTGCACGGCCGCCGACGCCGCCATCTCGGTGCGCACCGAATAGAACCCCGGCTGGATGGCAGCGATCGCGGCATTGTCCTTCGCCGCGTCGACGAATCCCTTGACGTTGGAGACGACGTTCTTGTCGCGCAGTGTCTGGCCGATCTGGGTGGTGGAGTCGCCCTCGTGCACCTGGATGACCACGTCGTCCTTGCCCTCGCCGGCATACTCGCCGGAGCTGCCGCTGAACAGCTTGCCGCCCAGGTACACCGCGGCCACCACCACGACGATCAACAGAGACACCGCAGCGGCACCGATCATCCTGCGGCGGTTACGGTTTCGCCGCGCGCGAACCCGTTCGAGGCGACTCATCTTTCGCCTCGGCGGACCGACCGCCACCGGGCCCGAGCGGTCGTCGTAATCGTCACGCATCGCCGCTCCCGGTGCCGGCCGCAGCATTGCGGCGCTGATCGAGCCAACCTTGCAGAATCCCGACCGCGGCGGCCTGGTCGATCACCGAGCGCGCAGCCGTGGCGCGCACGCCTGCCTCGCGCAGCGACCGCTGGGCCACCACCGTCGTCAACCTTTCATCGGCCAACCGCACCGGCACCGGGGCGATCCGCCCGGCGAGCGCGTCGGCCACGTCGACCGCGTCCTGTGCCGACGTGCCGGCGCGGTCGGCGAGCGTGCGCGGCAAACCGACGATCACTTCGACGATGTCGAGCTCGGAGACCAGCGCGGTCAGCCGACGCAGATGCTTGCCGGTGCGCTCACGGCGCACTGTTTCCACCGGAGTCGCCAAGATTCCGTCGGGGTCGCTGACCGCCACCCCGATCCGCACAGACCCCACATCTATGCCGAGCCGACGGCCCCGCCCGGGATCATCTGCGCCGGGCCGGTCGGGCACACGGTCCTGTGCGGAGAGCACGGAGGCTAGCTCCGCGCGATCTCTGCGCGAACCGCCCCGAGTGCCGCATCGATTCCGGCCGCGTTCTTACCGGACCCCTGAGCCAGGTCGGCCTTGCCGCCGCCCCGCCCGTCGACGGCCGAAGCGATCTGCTTGATCAGTTCGTTGGCGCTCAGTCCGGTGTCCTGCGCGGCCGGGTTGGTCGCGACGACAAACGGCACGGTCCCCACCCCGTCTGTGTCGGGTCCTTCGGCGATGAGCACCACGACGCCGGGCTGGGAGCCCATCTTGCCGCGGATGTCGCCGACCAGGGAGCGCAGATCCCCGGCGGTCATCCCGGCTGGCATCCGTTGCGCCACAAGTCGGACCTTACCCACCTGCTCGGCTCCGGCGGCCGCGTTCGCGGCGGCGGCCCGCGCGGTGGCCAGTCGCATCTTGTCGAGTTCCTTCTCGGCGGCCTTGAGCTTCTCGACGAGGGTGGCGACGCGGGCCGGCACCTCTTCGGACGGCACCTTCAGCGACGAGGCGAGGCCGGCCATCAGCGCACGTTCCTTGGCCAGATGGCGGAACGAGTCCAGGCCGACGTAGGCCTCGACGCGGCGCACGCCGGAACCGACCGACGACTCACCCAGGATGGTGACCGGTCCGATCTGGGCCGAGTTGTGCACGTGGGTGCCGCCGCACAGTTCCAGCGAGAACGGACCGCCGATCTCGACGACGCGGACCTCGTCGGGATAGGACTCGCCGAACATCGCCATGGCGCCCATCGCCTTGGCCTTCTCCAGCTTCTCGTGGAAGGTGTGCACCTCGAAGTCGGCCTGCACGGCCTCGTTGGTGACTTCCTCGACCTGAGCGCGCTGCTCGTCACTCAAGGCGCCCTGATAGTTGAAGTCGAACCGCAGGTACCCGGGGCGGTTCAGCGATCCGGCCTGAACGGCATTGGGCCCCAACACTTGCCGTAGGGCTGCGTGCACCATGTGGGTGCCGGAGTGGCCCTGGGTGGCGCCGTGACGCCAGTCCGGGTCGACGGCCGCGGTGACGGTGTCGCCCTCGACGAACTCACCCGACTCGACATTGACCCGGTGCACCCACAGCGTCTTGGCGATCTTCTGCACGTCGGTGACGGCGGCCTTGGCCGCGCCGCTGCCGCCGGTGCCGCTGATCCAGCCGGCGTCGGCGATCTGCCCGCCGGATTCGGCGTACAGCGGGGTGCGGTCGAGCACGATCTCGATGCGCTCGGCAGCTTGCTCGCGACCACCGTGCGCCACCACCGGAACACGTTTGCCGTCAACGAAGATGCCGAGAATCCGCCCTTCGGAGGTGAGCTCGTCGAACCCGGTGAACTCCGTCGGCCCGGCGTCGACCAGCTCGCGGAATGCGGACAGGTCGGCATGGGCGTGCTTGCGGGCGGCGGCGTCGGCCTTGGCGCGGCGGCGCTGTTCGGCCATCAGCTCACGGAAGCCGAGCTCGTCGACGCTCAGGCCGGCCTCGGCGGCCATCTCCAGGGTCAGCTCGATCGGGAAGCCGTAGGTGTCGTGCAGGGTGAAGGCCTCCGAACCACCCAGCACGGTCTTGCCGGTCGCCTTGGTCGCGGCGGCGGCTTCCTCGAACAGCTTGGAACCCGAAGCCAGCGTCCGGTTGAATGCCGTCTCCTCGGCGACCGCGATGCGCTGGATGCGGTCGAAGTCACTGACCAGTTCCGGATACGACGGCCCCATCGCGTCGCGCACGGTGAGCATCAGCTCCGCCATGATCGGCGCCTCGACACCGAGCAGCTTGGCCGCCCGGATGATGCGGCGCAGCAACCGGCGCAGCACGTAGCCGCGGCCCTCGTTGCCGGGCGTGACGCCGTCGCCGATGATGATCGCCGCGGTGCGGCTGTGGTCGGCGATGACGCGGTAGCGGACGTCGTCGGAGTGGCTGCCCTGGCCATAACCGCGTGGCGCGTGGGCCTCCACGTTGTCGATGACGGGCCGCAGCAGATCGGTCTCGTAGACGTTGTCGACGTTCTGCAGCAGGCAGGCGATGCGCTCCACACCCATGCCGGTGTCAATGTTCTTGCGCGGCAACGGGCCCAGGATCTCGAAGTCATCCTTGCTGGTGCCCTCACCGCGCTCGTTCTGCATGAACACGAGATTCCAGATCTCGATGTAGCGGTTCTCGTCGGCTTCCGGGCCGCCCTCGACGCCGTACTCCGGGCCGCGGTCGTAGTAGATCTCCGAGCATGGACCGCACGGCCCGGGGATACCCATCGACCAGTAGTTGTCGGCCATCCCGCGGCGCTGGATCCGCTCGATCGGCAGCCCGGCGACCTCCTGCCACAGCTGCACGGCCTCGTCGTCGTCGTAGAAGACCGTCGCCCACAGCCGCTGCGGGTCGAAACCGTAACCGCCGTCGGCGACCGGTGTGGTGAGCAGCGACCACGCCAGCTCGATGGCACGGCGCTTGAAGTAGTCACCGAACGAGAAGTTGCCCGCCATCTGGAAGAAGGTGTTGTGGCGGGTGGTGATGCCGACCTCGTCGATGTCGGGGGTGCGGATGCATTTCTGGATGCTGGTGGCCGTCGCGTACGGCGGCGTGCGCTGCCCGAGGAAGAACGGCACGAACTGCACCATGCCGGCATTGACGAACAGCAGGTTCGGGTCGTCGAGGATCACCGAGGCACTCGGCACCTCGGTGTGACCTGCCTTCACGAAATGATCCAGGAACCGCTTCCTGATCTCGTGTGTCTGCACTGGCTTTCCTCGCGTTCGGGTCTGACGCTTCGACCGCACCACATTACCGGTCGGCTACCTCGGGCTACCCGCGCACGAAGCTCAGCCGAACCGATCGGCGCGGGTTGTCCCGATTCAGGTCCACCAGCACCACGCTCTGCCAGGTGCCCAGCAGTGGACTACCGTCGCCGACCGGCAGCGTCACCGACGGCGAGACGATGGCCGGTAGCACGTGATCGGCTCCGTGGCCGGGCGATCCGTGCGAGTGCCGGTACCCGTCGTCGCGCGGCAGCAGTCGCTCGAGGGTGTCGACCAAATCGTCGTCGGAACCGGCCCCGGTCTCGATGATCGCAACGCCGGCGGTGGCATGTGGGACGAACACGTTGCACAGCCCGTCACCGCGACCGCGGCAGAACGACCGCACCTCGTCGGTGAGGTCGACGATCCGCCGGCGTGAGCTGTCGACGTCGAGCACAGCGGTGTCCACAATTCCCAGCCTACGGGCTCTGAATTCGGCTGGTCACCCGCAGCGCAGTGGTTACGCTGCACCGATGGACCAGTTTCGCCGTGGCGAGCTCGTGTTCGACGTCATCGACTCGGGACCCGCCGACGGCCCCGTCGTCGTGCTGCTCCATGGGTTTCCGGAGCAGAACACGATGTGGCAGTCGATCGTGCCTCGATTGACCGCGCAGGGTTACCGCTGCCTTGCCCCGCGCCAACGCGGGTATTCGCCCGGCGCTCGCCCGCGCCGCCGCCGGGACTACCGCACCGACATCCTCGCCGAGGACATCAGGGTATTGATCGACGTCGCTGGTGCTCAGCGAGTGCACCTGGTCGGGCATGACTGGGGCGCCACCGTGGCGTGGCGGGTGGCTCAACTTTTTCCCGAGCGCCTGCTGACCCTGACGCCGATGTCGGTGCCCCATCCGTGGGCATTCCTGACGTCGCTGCTGACGAGCCGCCAGGGACTGGCTTCCTGGTACATCTACTTCTTCCAGCTGCCCTGGCTACCGGAGTTGTACCTGCGGCGGGGACGAGGAGAGTTCACGCTGGCGGGCTTCCTCGCGTCGCGGGGACCGCAGGCGCAGCACCTGGGCGAAGCCGAGGTGGCGGCGATGGCCGAACCGGGTGCGTTGACCGCCGCGCTCAACTGGTACCGGGCGATACCGCTAGGCAACATCGGCGGTAGCCGGACCAAGGTGGCAGTGCCGACGATGTTCCTCTGGAGTGACGGCGACATCGCGTTGCTCGAAAAGGGCGCCCGCAGCTGCCGGAAATACGTTGCCGGCGAATACCGCTTCGAAGTCTTCGGAGGTGTTTCGCACTGGATCCTCGACGAGGCGCCGGATCGAGTGGCCGAGCTCTTGCTCGACTGGTTCGCCGCGCATGCCGTGGGGCCGGCCCGTTAGACCAGTGGGCCGCACCGAACGTCAAACCGGTCGCGCACGGTGTCAAGAGTGTGGCGCAGGTGCTCACGCCCGCGTCGGTGCGTCAGCGCGAACTGGGCAGTCCCCGCGAGTTGCCGCGGCGCCGGAAACCAGCGATTGAAGTCGAGCCCGCAGTCGGAGAACACTTTGAGCGGCACCGCGTCCAAGATGAGGCTGAGGTTGTACTGGGCGAGCGAGAACACGGTATAGGCGAACGCGACATTCGATTTGTGCCGTAGGTCCATCGCGTCGAGTTCGTACAGGGGAACGCCCCTGATCTTGTCCAGCATCAGCAGATGGGTCATGAAGTAGCCCATGAACGACATCAACTGGAGGGTCATCGACCGCGGTTCAATCGACAGCACCGACCCGCCACGCGACACGTACGGCACATAGGGGCGGTCGACCGCCTTGGTGAAATATCCCGTGCAATTGACGATCCAGCTGCCCGGCTCGATCGCCTTGGTGGAGCCGCTGCGGAATACCAAATCCGTTGCCCCGTTGCGGTCCACGACATCCACGAGATGATCCGTGATCACATCGTTCAAGCCCGCGGCGATCGCATTGTTCTCGGACTCAGACAGCACCCCGAGAAGGAAATTGCCGGCATGAGGAGTCAGCCACGTGCCGTAGGTGGAGCGGAACCAATCCGCGACGACCATTTCGTTGGTGCCGTCGAACCGGCGGGTCACTTCCGCGCCGAGAGCGGTGAAGGACTTGCCACGCCACCAGCGCCGGACCCCGGTCGGGAAGAACCGGTCCCGGTTGATGAAGTACGTTCCGGAGCCGGCCACCAGGTTCACCTCCCGACCGGGATATTCGGTGATCAAGGTGTGGGCGGTGTCCATCGCGGTCTTACCGCCTCCGATGATCCACACCGGGGCTCCGCTACTCCTCATCTCATCGCTGCGCATATCGCAGAAGTCGGGCGACACCGACAGGATCCGGTCGCTCGAGAGCTCGAGTGGATCATTGGGCTTGACTTGGAAGCCGATCGCGTTGATCAGCTGGTCGGCCTCGATGACCATGCGCTGGCCGCCCGAGGAGTGACAATCGATCCGCACCGTCCCGTCGATTTCATCGTGCGATTCGACCTCCCAGCCGAAGAACTCGTCAACGCGGATGCGCTGCCGGATCACGTCGAGGCAATACTGGAAGTGATCGAGCACCTCGGTCTTCGTCGCCAGGTAGGCGGGATCCTGACCGAGCGTCCATCCGATGTTCCCCGCGGTGAACATCGGATGCGGCTGGTGCAGGCGCACATACGGATAGGTGTCGATCCACATGCCGCCGACACGTTCCCGCCGGTCCACCAGGATGACTCGCTCACCGCGAGACAGGTAGCGGCTGGCGACGAAAAGTGCGTTGAGTCCGGTGAGGCCCGCGCCGACGATGCACACTTCACAGTGCTCCGTCCTGGCTTCGCGCGGGCTGCTAGCAGATGAGCTGACGACAGACATCGATCTCTCCTCCCGCACGCCGCGCTCCACCCCGCGCGGTGCATGTCAGACAAGTCTGCGGCGCTGCTAGGCGCCGCAGTAGCGTAGTGGTCTACTCAACTTCTTTCCGGCCGGACACCGAGCGCTGCGGGCCGCCCAGCCGCGGGTCGCCACAGTGAGATATCTGCTCGACGATTGCCCCGGCGGCGCTGGCGGAGGAAGGTGAACAGTGCCGGTGGCGCCACCGGGGCGCTGCCCCGAGTCGAAGGGGGTGGACCGTGCACGCACGCTCTACCACGTTTGTCGCGCGCCCCGAGTGCATCGACGCCGGGATTGCCATGTTCCGTGACGAGGTGATGCCGACGCTGCAGGGCATGACCGGATGCGTCGGCATGTCACTTCTGGCGGACCGCGAATCGGGCCGCTGCATCGCCACCACAGCCTGGGAGGACATGGCGGCCATGCAGTCCAGCGCGGACCAGGTGCGCCCACTGCGCGCCCGGGCGGCCAAGGCGTTCAGCGCCACCACATCGGTGGACGAATGGCAGATCGCCGCGCTGCACCGCGATCACCCATCGTCGGACGACGCCTGCGTACGGGCTACCTGGCTCAAGGTCAGGCCCGACCAGTTCGACCGGGCACTCGAGTTCTACAAGACGACGGTGCTGCCGGAGATCGAGCAGCTCGACGGGTTCTGCAGTAGCAGCCTGATGAGCGATCGGGGCACCGGTCGGGCGGTGGTCTCGACGACCTACGACAGCAAGGACGCGATGGAGCGCAGCCGCGATGCGGCCCGGTCATTGCGGACCGCGCTGCTCCGCGATCTGGGCGCAGATCAGCTCGACGTCGGTGAATTCGAATTGTCGCTCGCACACCTGCGGGTGCCCGAAATGGCTTGAGACACAGGGACAAGGACCAAAGTCTCTCCCCCGCGGCCCGCACCGGGACTACGTTCTCGGGCATGGGCAAGCAGAGGCCGGCACTGGCCGCGGGGATGGCGGCGGCGGGAATCGCCGGGGTGTATCGCTGGGGTGTGCGCCCGAAGCTGTACACCTGGGGTGCCACCGCCGAGGAGATCGCCGCCGAACTGCCCGGCGACGCGCTGGTGGAACCGGGCGCGCCGCGCACCACCCGCGGCATCACCATCGACGCCCCGGTCGAGGAGGTGTGGCCGTGGCTGGCTCAGATCGGTGAGGACCGCGGCGGCTTCTACAGCTACGACTTCCTCGAGCGGATGGTCGGTGCACGGATGCACAACGCCGACGTCATTCACCCGGAATGGCAGGAGCTCCAGGCCGGCGACACCGTCTGGCTGGCCCGCCGCTACGGTCAGCGGGCCCGGCAGCTGGTCGCCGAGGTGGTGCCCAAGTCGCACCTGGTGCTGATGTCGGCCGCTGATTACGAGCGAGTGCAGCGCGGCGAGAAGGCGTTCGGGTCGTGGGCGTTCTACCTGCGGCCGCAGCAGGGCCGGACACGGCTGCTGGCCCGCGGCATCGGCGGTGCGGTCGGGATCACCAGCTTCGACATCGTGCACTTCGTGATGGAACGCGGGATGCTTCGCGGTGTGCGCGAACGCGCAGAATCGGGCCACCGAACGGCTAGACCGGCACCGCTGCCACGACGCTGATCGAGTCTCAGCGCTTGCGCCGGATGATCGCCCGCAGTTTGTCCAACCGGCTTACGATCTCCCGCTCTGCGCCATGGTTCGTCGGCTGATAGTAGTCGACACCGGTGACCTCATCAGGTGGATACTGTTGCGGCACAACACCGTCGGGGTCGTCGTGCGGATACCGGTAGCCGACGGCGTTGCCCAGCTTGGCCGCACCCGCGTAGTGCCCGTCGCGCAGATGGGCCGGGACCAAACCGGCCTTGCCCGCCCGGATGTCATTCATCGCGGCGCCCAGCGCGGTGGTGACCGCGTTCGATTTGGGCGCAGTGGCCAGGTGGACGGTCGCGTGCGCGAGCGTCAGCTGCGCCTCGGGCATGCCGATCAGCTGCACAGTCTGGGCGGCGGCGACCGCGGTCAGCAGCGCAGTCGGGTCGGCCATCCCGATGTCCTCGCTGGCCAGGATCATCAGCCGGCGGGCCACGAAGCGGGGATCCTCCCCCGCGGTCAGCATCCGGGCCAGATAGTGCAGGGCGGCGTCGACGTCCGACCCGCGGATCGACTTGATGAACGCACTGATGACGTCGTAGTGCTGATCGCCGTCGCGGTCGTAGCGCACGGCCGCCTTGTCCAGCGACTGCTCGACGGTGTCGACGGTGATGGATTGCCCGGCTGCCGCCGCTGTTTCAGAGGCGACCTCCAACGCGGTCAGCGCGCGGCGGGCGTCACCTGCGGACAGCTGCACCACCAGGTCGACGGCGTCGTCGTCGACGGTCACGGCACCGCCCAGCCCGCGTGGGTCCTCGATCGCGCGTTGCACGACGGTGCGGATGTTGTCGGCGGTCAGCGGCTGCAACTGCAGGATCAACGAGCGGGACAGCAGCGGCGCGACGACCGAGAACGACGGGTTCTCGGTGGTGGCGGCCACCAGCAGCACGATGCGGTTCTCCACCGCGGCCAGCAGCGCGTCCTGCTGGGTCTTGGAGAAGCGGTGCACCTCGTCGATGAACAGCACGGTCTGCTCGCCGTAGGCCGCCGCACGCCGGGCATTGTCGATGACCGCGCGCACTTCCTTGACGCCGGCACTCAGCGCCGAGAGCGCCTCGAACCGCCGGCCGGTGGCCTGGGACACCAGCGATGCGAGCGTGGTCTTGCCGGTGCCGGGCGGGCCGTAGAGGATGACCGACGCCGCACCTGAGCCCTCGACGAGCCTGCGCAGCGGCGAGCCCTGGCGCAACAGGTTCTCCTGGCCCACGACTTCGTCCAGGCTGGCCGGGCGCATCCGGACCGCCAGCGGGGCCGACGTGGGCGTGGCCGAACCGACCCGGCCGTCCTCGCCGCCGGGCACGTCGAACAGGCTGTCGGACACGCCCTCAGACTTACCACGTTCGTAGGGTGGTCGTCGTGACTGCGCGCGGCTGGGTCCTGTTCGCCGCGATGAGTGTCATCTGGGGCATCCCGTACCTGTTGATCAAGGTGGCCGTCGACGAGGTCTCGGTGCCGGTGCTGGTGTTCACCCGGTCGGCGGTCGGCGCGGTCCTGCTGCTGCCGCTGGCGGTGTCGCGGGAAAACCGCATGCTGCTGCGCCGGCACTGGAAAGCGGTGGCGGGCTTCGCGTTCTTCGAGATGATCGCCGCGTGGCTGCTGCTCTCCGACGCCGAGCGGCATCTGACGAGCTCGCTGACCGGGCTGCTGATCGCCGCCGCGCCGATCATCGCCGCGGTGCTCGACCGGTTGACCGGCGGCGAACGGCTCGGCCCGCTGCGAATGGCCGGTCTCGGCATCGGGCTGGCCGGCGTCGCGGTGCTGGCCGGGCCGGGTTTGTCGGCAGGCGGCGCCTGGCCGGTGATCGAGGTGCTGCTGACCGCGACGTGTTATGCCATCGCGCCCTTGATCGCGGCCCGCTATCTGGCCGACGTACCGGGGCCCGCGTTGACGTCGGCCTGCCTGGGCCTGGCCGCGCTGGTGTATCTGCCTCCGGCGGTGATGACGTGGCCGTCGCATGCGCTGACTGCGCACGCGTACGCGGCCATTGCGACGCTGGCGGGCATCTGCACGGCACTGGCGTTCGTGGTGTTCTTCGCGCTGATCAAAGAGGTGGGCGCCACCCGGGCGCTGTTGTTCACCTACGTCAATCCGGCGGTGGCGCTGATCGCCGGGGTCGCGCTGCTGCACGAACCGCTGACCTGGTTCCACATCGCCGGGCTGGTGCTGATCCTGGCGGGTTCGGTGCTGGCGAGCCGAATGACGTTAGAAGACGTCACCGACCAGTAAGCGGCAGGCCACGTCGACATCGGCCAATGCGTCCTCGGGGCGCAGCGCGCCGCCGACCGTCCACGTCAGGATGCCGAAGGCGGCCTGCTGCACCAGCCGGGAGCGCCGCAGCTGTTCGTCGGTCGGGTTGTCGACACCGGCGATCTTCAGGATCAGCTCCCGCAGAGTGGGGTCGTCGGGCGCATCAGCCTGCGCGCGGACGAATTGGGTGGACGTGATCATCGCGTGGGCAAGATGCTTGTGGCGCAACAAGTTTCGACAGGCGGCGACCATCAGGTTGGCGATATCGTCGGCCGCGTCACCGCTCGGCGGCGGTGGCCGGAAACGGGACACTTGCTCGTCGAGCACCGCGGCGAACACATGGTGCTTGGAGGGGTAGTAGCGGTAGAGAGTGCGCAGCGCGACCCCCGCGTCGGCGGCGATCTCCTGCGCCTGGATCCGGTCGATCTCCTTGGCCGAGCCGAGTCGCGCGGCGGCGGACAGGATGGCGCCACGGCGATTCTCCTGGTCATCGGTCGCCGGGCGGGCCGGCGCCCGGGGCTCTGAAATCCGCGGCACGCCTCTCAGTATCGGGCATGGGCCCACGCGCCGCGCAGCAGTACCGATCAGCGAGACCCTCGCCACCGGCCGGTCCGGCGCGGGTGACGATCTATGGGTGTCGTATGCGAAGTACGGTCCGTGGGCGCTGATCGCCGGTGGATCCGAAGGCGTGGGTGCTGAATTCGCGCGATTGTTGGCTCAGGCGGGCGTCAATCTCGTTCTGGTGGCCCGAAAGCCGAAACCACTCGAGGTGACGGCCTCGGCATGCCGGCAGTTCGGAGTCGAAGTACGCACTGTGGCAACCGATCTCGTCTCACCTGCCGCGGTCGCTGAAGTGACGGCGGCGACCGACGGGCTCGAGGTCGGACTGTTCATCTACAACGCCGGCGCGAACACGTGCAGCGCGGAGTTCCTGGACGCCGAGCTTGCCGACTTCCAGCGGGTGATTGACCTCAACATCACGACGATGATGGCGCTCACCCAGCATTACGGCCGGCTGATGCGCGAACGAAAGCGCGGCGGCATCCTGCTGGTCGGGTCGATGTCGGGGTATCTGGGATCGGTGCGTCACACGGTGTACGGCGGGGTGAAGGCCTATGGCCGCATCTTCGCCGAGGGACTGTGGCTGGAGTTGCGCGACCACGGCGTCGACGTGCTGGAGCTGGTGCTCGGGGTGACGCGCACGCCCGCGATGGCGCGGGTGGGCCTAAACTTCGACGTTCCCGGGATGCGAGTGGCCGACCCGGCGGACGTCGCGCGCGAGGGACTGGATCAGCTGCCCAACGGGCCAGTGTTCGTCGCCGGCGGGAACGCCGAAGATGTTGCGCGACGCAATGATCCGGACCGGATGAAGGTCGTCACCGGCGCGCACCGGATGATGCAGAAGCTGATGGGGTTGAGTTAGACGCGGTCGATGTTCAGACCTGAGAAATCGGCCCTCGTGCAGCCCCACTTCTGGACGAACCCATCCAACAGTCGTGCGACCGATCCTCGATCACGTCTCGGTAGAGGAGTTGGAGCTGCTCGATCCAACTGCGCATGGAATATTTTTCCTCGACGCGCGCTCGCGCCGCGGCACCGTATGCGGCCGCCCGCGCTGGGTCTCCGATCGTTTCGAGCAATGCCGCGCTCAGCGCAGCCACGTCGCGAACCGGCACCACACGGCCGGTGACTCCGTCGACGACGATTTCACGAGTCCCGCCGGCGTCGGCGGCGACCACCGGCAGTCCACATGCGCCCGCTTCGATAAGGGCCGTCGGCAACGCCTCGTCGACCGACGCCGACACGACTCCGTCGACGGTTCCGAGAATGTCGGCGATGTCGTTGCGGAAGCCAAGCCGCCGAACTGAATCCTCCAGTCCGGCTTCGGCCACGGCACGTTCAATGTCACCACGGCTCGGTCCGTCGCCGATCACCAGCAGAGTCGCATCGGGGTGCACCGCGACGACATCGGCCCACGCGCGGACCAGCTGAACATGGTTCTTGTCCGGCCGCAGAGCAGCAACTGCAGCCCAGACTTGCGAGCCGTCGCCGCGCACACCGTGCCGTACCCGGTACCGGTCCACGTCGACTCCGTTCGGAATCATCCGCCACGTTGACCGAACGGGGCCGTGCGACTGCGCGTAGTGGTCGTACGCGTGTTGGGACACGACCACCAGCCGCCCGACCAGCGCGGGCATCCAGGTCGCGAGGCGTTCCTTGATCCACTCGCCGCGGCTGGCATTCCTGTCGGGGTTTACGTGCAAGGTCGCAACGACGGGTTTACCGGCCAACCACGCCGCCAGACACACCAGAATCGCCGACGAGCTGAGGTGGGCGTGGACGACATCCAATGGAGCCGACCGGAGCTGTCGGACCAGCCGCACGAATCCTGGCGCGTCCAACAGCCTGCGCACTCCCAGATGCGTGGGCCGAAGACCCGCCTCGGTGAATCGGTCGACCACGGCCGGGTTGCTCCGCTCTGCGGGCGCCAGACTCGCCACCGAGACCTTCAACGTGTCGGGTGCGCACCGCACCAGCTCGGCGGTGAGCGTCTCGGCCCCGCCGGCACTGAAGGTATCCAAGACCATCAGCACGCGTATCGCCGTTGGCACTTGATCAGGTTGGCTGCTCATCCTTCGGTGCGGCTCCTTCGGCTGCATGGCTGCTAGCCCGTTGCCACACACCCCTGGTGGCCATACAGCTACTTTATGAGTGTAACCTAACAAGACCCAGGCAGGCTTACCATTGATATCTCGGCAAACGAGATGTATGCCAAACGATCAGTCATAATGCACCAATCATCTGCTTTCGGCCCGCCTTCACCACGGCATCCGCCGCAAAGCTCTCACACAGCTTTTCATTTCTAGCAACGTTGGTGCGCAAGCGCGAGTGTGACTATGCTGACAGAAGTGAAGTGGAGCAGCCGCAAGGACCTCGCCGCCACAGTGCTGCGGCTAATGGGTATTACCGCCCTCGCGCGGCGCCGACACCGCGGCCAACTCGCGATTCTGATGTATCACGGCATCGAGCCGGCACCACTGTCCCCGTCCTGCTGGCACGTCATCGATACCGCCGCCCTCCGGCAGCAGCTGACGTACCTGTGTCGGCATTTTCACGTGCTGCCGCTCGACGAGGCGCTCGAGCGCCTGCATACCGGCACCTTGCCCGATCGAGCGGTGACCATCACTTTCGATGACGGCACCCGCAACCTTGCCACGCACGCCGCACCGGTCCTGCATGCCCTGGGCCTGCCGGCCGCGGTGTTCTTGGCCACTGGCCCGATGGGAAGCGACGAGGCGCTCTGGCCGGACCGGTTGTGGCTGGCGTTCGCGCGAACCGAGCGGACCGATATCGACCTCACGCAGATTGGGCTCGGCTCGCTGCCGTTGGCGAGTGCGGCAGACCGGGGTTCGGCGTATAGCCTCGCTGTCGGCCGGCTCAAAGACCTGCCCGATCAGCAGCGGGCCGACTGGCTCCAGTCGATCGTGACGCTGCTTCGACCTGCGGGCGAGGAAGATCCCGGCCCCTTCCGACTGCTCTCCTGGCCGGAGGCGCACGCGATGGCCGAGAGCGGATCGGTGACGCTTCATCCGCACTCGGTGACGCACCCGATTCTCTCGCAATGCGCCGACGAGAAGGTCGAGCAGGAGATTAGCGGCTCGTGCGCGACGCTGAAGCGTGAAACCGGCATTCCACCTACGATCTTCGCGTATCCGAACGGTCGCGCGCAGGACTTCGACGAGCGCGCTAGGACCGCCCTGCGCGACCGCGGCATCCGCTGGGCGCTGGCGACTGTCGAGGGATTCGCCGATCGGGATTCCGACCCGCTCGCACTGCCACGACTCGGCATCGGAAGCGATCTGTCCTTCCCGAGCTTTTGTGCCCTGGTGTCAGGGGTGTTGCCGCGCAGGAATATCGGCAATCAGTTGTTCGCGCCCGCCAGCGCCCGTGCGATCCGGGCCGCCGACGCGGAGACCAGCGGCTGACATCGCTGAGCCAGTACCCGGTCTGAGGTGACGATGCCGATCGCCGCACGCGAACCGATCGTCGCCGCCACCGACACCATCGGACCGGCGTAGTCACCGTGACGCACCACCACGCGCCGGCGCATCCTGTGCAACTCGCCCCACCACGCCGCGTCGGGTTCCCAGCCCCGCACATGGTTCAGCTCAGCCACCACTTCCTCCGGCGTGAGCCCGGCAAGCGCCGCGACGCCGAGCGCCACCCGGTGCGCCGGGATGCGCACGCCGACCGAAGTTGGCACGTGGCGCGCCGAGGGCCCGCCCAGCTTGTCCAGGTGAACCATCTCGCCGCGATCCAGCAAGCCCAGGTGCACCACCGCACCGGTCCGCAGCTGAATCTCATGCAGCACCGGCGCCGCCACCGACCGCAACCGCACGTCGGCGCTATCCCCCGCGCCCCACGCCGATGTGCGCGCGCCCAGCCGGTAACCCCGGCCGGAGTGGGTCAGCCATTGCAGGCGCACCAGCTGGTCGAGGATGCGGTGCGTCGTCGAGCGCGGCAGGTGTGCCCGCGCGGCGATCTGGTCCAGCGTCAGGCCCGCCGACGTGTCCTCAAAGGCATCAATGATCGCCGTGAACCGGTCCAGCATCGATGCGGGAGCCGTGTCACTCAAAGCCGCGGTCATCAGCACTCCTGTCCGCTTGAGGAGAATTCGTTCTACCGCACCGTAGCGGTCCCGATCACCGGGACGCAAGCATTTGGCCTCCCGCGCGCCGGTTAGAACAGCTCTGTGCGGATCGGACTGTCGACGCCGATGGTGATGCAGCTACCCGGGGTGTCCGGCGAATGGGAGCGCAACGCCGGCGTCGCCGACCTGGCCCGCATCGCCCACACCGCCGACGAACTGGGCTTCGACCACCTCACCTGCGCCGAGCACATCGCGGTTCCGGTCGACGAAAGCGGTCAGCGCGGCCTGACCTACTGGGATCCGTTGTCCACGCTGGGCTTCTTGGCCGCTCACACCAGCCGGATCTCGTTGACCACGTCGGTGGTGGTGCTCGGCTACCACCACCCGCTCGAGATCGCGAAGCGGTTCGGCACGCTCGACCGGCTCAGCGACGGCCGGCTGGTACTCGGCGTTGGCGTCGGCTCCCTGGAAGAGGAGTTCGAACTGCTCGGCGCGGAGTTCGATGGCCGCGGCGAACGCGCCGACGACGCCATCCGAGCGCTACGGGCGTCACTGTCCACCACCCGGCCCGTCTACCACGGCAGCCATTACCGATACGACGGGTTCGCCGTAGAGCCCTGCGCCGTGCAGCCGCGGGTGCCGATCTGGGTCGGCGGACGCACCCTGCGCTCGCTGCGGCGCGCGGCGCGCCTGGCCGACGGCTGGATTCCGTTCGGGCTGACCGCCACCGAGATCGAGGCGATGCTGAGCGGGATCGACACGCCGCCCGGCTTCGAGGTGGTCCTGTCCACCGGTCACTCGATCGACCCGATCGCCGATCCCGATCGAACTTCTGTGCGTCTCAGCGCGTTACACGACGCCGGCGCCACCGCCATCACCTGCTCGGTGACCGCCGAATCCGCCGACCACTACTGCGAGCAGCTCGCCGCGCTGCGAGAACTCGCCACCGAATTGTAGAGAGGACAGCGCTATGAGCGACGACCTGGAGAACCTCGAAAGACGGCTGCGCACACTGGAAGACGAGCGGGACATCGCTGGTCTCATCGCCTCCTACGGTCCGCTGGTCGACTCCGGCAACCCCGACGCCGTCGCCGCGCTGTGGGCCGTCGACGGCGGCTACGACACCGGCGACTGGAAGATGTCCAGCCGCGCCGACGTCGCCGCCATGGTGCGCTCCGAGGAACACCGCGGACTGATCGACCGGGGCTGCTGCCATTTCTTCGGCCCTCCAGCTGTCACCGTCAACGGTGACGAGGCCGTCGCTATCTGCCAGTCCATGCTGCTGGTGCGCCGAGAGTCGCACGGCTTCAACGTCGCCCGCGCCGGTGTGCATCTCATCCGCCTGCAGCGCGGCGAGAACGGTTGGGAGATCGTCAGCCGCACCGCCCGCCAGCTCGACGGCAGCGGGCAGGCCAACGAGTTGATCGCCACCGGGCTCAGGGGCACCCGATGAGCGGCGCACTGAGCGGCAAGGTCGCCCTGGTCACCGGTGCCGGTGCGGGAATCGGTGCCGGCATCGCGCGCAGGTTCGCCGACGAGGGCGCTCGGGTGGTGGTGGCCGAATTCGACCCCACCAACGGGGCCGCCGTGGCCGACGAGATCGGCGGACTGTTCGTAGCGACCGATGTGTCGAACCGTGATCAGGTCGAAAACGCCGTGGCTACAGCAGTTTCCGAATACGGCTCGATCGACATCCTGGTGAACAACGCCTGGGGCGGCGGAGCGATCGGACGGGTGGAGAACAAGACCGACGACGAACTGGCGCATGGTTTCGCGGTGGGCTTCTACGGTCCGTTCTGGGCGATGCGCGCGGCGTACGGCCACATGAAGGAGCGCGGCTGGGGCCGGGTGATCAACATGTGCAGCCTCAATGGCGTCAACGCCCACATCGGATCACTGGAGTACAACTCGGCCAAGGAGGCGCTGCGCACGCTCACCCGCACCGCAGCCCGGGAGTGGGCACCCACCGGGGTGACCGTCAACGCCATCTGTCCGGCAGCCAAAAGTCAAGCCTTCCTGGCGGTTACGGCTCAGCATCCCGAGATCGAGGCGATCGCCGATGCCGCCAACCCGATGGGCCGGATGGGCGACCCCTATGAGGACATCGCCCCAGTCGCGGTCTTCCTGGCCGGCGAGGGTTCGCGGTACCTCACCGGCAACACGCTTTTCGTCGACGGCGGCAGCCACATCAACGGCGTGGCGTGGGCACCCGACCTCGACTGACTAACGCAGCGGCAGGCCGGTGAGCCGTCGGGCGATCACCAGCCGCTGAATCTCGCTGGTGCCCTCGAAGATCGTGAAGATCTTGGCATCGCGGTGCATCCGCTCGACCGGGTAGTCGCGCGTGTAGCCGTTGCCGCCGAGGATCTGGATCGCCTCGTCGGTGACGTATACCGCCGTCTCGCTGGCGTGCAGCTTGGCCATCGAGCCCTCGGCCGACGTGAACGGCTTGTTGTTGCGCTGCATCCAGCCGGCCCGCCAGATCAGCAGACGGGAGGCGTCGATGCGGCTTTTCATGTCAGCCAGCTTGAAACCGATGGCCTGGAAGTCACCGATCTTGCGGCCGAATTGCTCACGCTCACAGGCATATTCGAGGGCGTACTCGTACGCGGCCCGGGCGACGCCCAGTGCCATCGCGCCGACGGCCGGGCGGGTGCGTTCGAAGGTCGCCATCGCCGCCTGGGTGGACGTGCGCGTGCCTTCGCGGGCCTTCGCCATCCGCTGCTCGAAGCGCTCCATCCCACCCAGGATCAGATGACCCGGCAGGCGTACGTCCTCCAGCACGACCTCGGCGGTGTGCGATGCACGGATACCGTGCTTCTTGAACTTCTGGCCCTGAGAGAAGCCCGGCGTGTTCGGCGGAATGATGAACGTGGCCTGTCCGCGCGTGCCGAGTTCGGGATCGACTGAGGCGACCACGATGTGGACGTTGGCGATACCGCCGTTGGTCGCCCAGGTCTTGGTGCCGTTCAGCACCCATTCGTCGCTGGCCTCGTCGTAGCGGGCACGGGTACGCACCGAGCCGACGTCGGACCCGGCGCCGGGCTCGGAGGAACAGAACGCCGCCAGATGGGGATCGCCGGGCGTGCCGAACATTTCAGGCAGCCAGTGGCCGATCTGCTCCGGGGTGCCGCCCCCGGCCAGTGCCGCCGCGGCCAGCCCGGTGCCCAGGATCGACAGCCCGATCCCGGCGTCACCCCAGAACAGCTCTTCGAAGACGGTGAGCATGCCGATCCCTGACGGCTCGGCGGACATCTCGGCGAAGAGCTCTGGTGTGTAGAGACCGACCTTGGCGGCCTCCTGGATCAGCGGCCAGGGGGTTTCCTCGCGCTCGTCCCACTCGGCAGCCGCGGGTCGCACGACGTCGGCGGCGAACTTGTGCACCCAGTCCCGGACGGTCGCGACTTCTTCAGGCACTTCGAGGGAAAAACTCATGACGGTGTAGCTCCGGATCAAGTCGTACCGCGTCGGCCGGCATCGGATGACGACGACCAGACTGCAGTCGGCGGTGAACATCGTACGGTGAACGACTGTACACCGAACAGCTGTGAATACCGCCTGCGACATGCGTCACACGCGCAAGCCCAGGTCAGGCGGGTTGCGTGACGAAATCTATGAGCTCCTCGACGCGCCCGATCAGTGCCGGCTCCAGGTCGGTCCAGTCCCGAACCGACGAGCGGATGCGCTGCCAGGCCCGTGCGATATCCGCCTGATCGCGGTGCGGCCACCCCAGGGCAGCGCAAATCCCGTGCTTCCATTCGACAGTGCGCGGCACCGACGGCCACGCCTGCAGACCCACCCGCTCGGGTTTGACGGACTGCCAGATGTCGACGTACGGATGGCCGACCACCAGCGTGTGCTCCCCGCCCGGCCCGCGGCGGACCGTCTCGGCGATCCGGGCCTCCTTGGATCCGGCCACCAGGTGATCGACCAGGACCCCGAGGCGTCGCCCGGGGGCGGGCCGGAACGATTCGACGATGCCGGCCAGATCGTCGACGCCGCCAAGGTATTCCACGACGACACCCTCGACCCGAAGGTCGTCGCCCCACACCTGTTCGACGAGTTCGGCGTCGTGGCGTCCCTCGACGTAGATGCGGCTGGCCAGCGCGACCTTCGCGCGCGCGTCGGCCACCTTCACCGAACCCGACTTGGTGCGTTGCGCGGCGGCGCGATCGGACCGGCGCGGCGCGGTCAGGATCACCGGCTTGCCCTCGAACCAGAATCCGGGGCCGAGCGGGAACACCCGTCGGCCTCCCCTGCGGTCCTCCAACTCCACCCGGGCGCCCTCGACCCGCACGACCGCGCCGACGAAGCCCGACTGCGGGTCTTCGACGACCATGCCCACTTCGGCGGCCAGTTCCGTCGATCGGGGCTTGCGCGAATTGTGCGGGTTGTCGGCCAGTACGTCGGCGCCATAGCGATCAGCCACCCGGCGATCGTAGGGGCCGCCGCGCCGAATGCGGCCCTGCCGCGCGGCGCGTCGACATATCCTTCCGGCAACAGGACGGGGTCTCAATGGTGCTGAAAGTCGCAGTGCCGCCGGACATGATGGGCGGCGACGTCGACGAGGGGTACGGAAAGGTCGCCGACGTGTTCCGGGCGAACCTGACCTCCGGCGCGGAGATCGGTGCCGCCGTGGCCGTCTACCGGGACGGTGTGAAGGTCGTCGATCTATGGGGCGGCTACCGCAACGGACTGAGCAAGGCGCCGTGGCAGCCCGACACCATGGTCAACATGTTCTCCACGACGAAGGGCGTCACTGCGCTGACGTTCGCTGTCGCGGTGTCGAAGGGCCTGCTGTCCTACGACGCCAAGGTCGCCGATTACTGGCCGGAGTTCGCCCAGGCCGGTAAGGGAGAGGTGACCGTCCGCCAACTCCTGGCCCACCAGGCCGGGCTGTCCGCCGTCGACCCGAATCCGACGCTTGCCGATGTCGCCGATCCGGACCGGCTCGCCCAGATCTTGGCCGCCCAGGCGCCGGCCTGGCCGCCGGGCACCCGGCACGGCTATCACGCAATCACGTTGGGCTGGTATCAGTCTGAGCTGATCCGCCGCACCGATCCGGCCGGGCGCACCGTGGGCCGTTTCCTAGCCGAGGAGATCGCCGCGCCACTGGGTCTGGATCTGCACATCGGGTTGCCGCGCGATGTCGACCGCGCGAGAATCGCACATCTGCACAGCTGGAAACGCGCCGAGACACTGCTTCACCTCAAGGAGATGCCAGCTGGATTTCTGGCCGCGGCGCTCAATCCCGTTGGGCTGGCGGCACGAAGCACCACCATCCCGAAGGGCGTCGACCCGTTCGCCGGGGACTACAACCGCGACGCGGTGCGGGTCGTCGAGATGCCGTCGAGCAACGGCATCGGCACCGCACGGGCCGTGGCAAAGCTGTACGGCAGCGCCGCCTCCGGCGGTGCCGAAATCGGGCTCAGCGCCGCGACTCTGGCCGCGCTCGCAGCGCCGCCGATCCCACCCGGCAACGGTCTGCGCGACAAGGTGCTCAACGTCGATACCGTATTTTCCCTGGGTTTTGCCGAACCGTTGCCGCAATTGCACTTCGGGTCCACCGACAAAGCCTTCGGCACACCGGGTTTCGGCGGCTCGTTCGGGTTCGCCGATCCCGACACCGGGGTGGGCTTTGCCTACGTCATGAACAAGCTCGGCTTCCACCTGTACAGCGACCCGCGCGAACTGGCACTGCGGCAGGCGGTGTTCCGCGACGTGCTCGGGGTGCGTCCGCAGTCTTAGAAACCACCAGCGCAATGCGCAAGGGTTGTGTTCGCATCAATGCATCATGATGCATTGATGCTAGACTGTGGCATGCGTACGACCATCGACTTGCCCGATGAGCTGCACAAACAGGCCCAGGCGATCGCACGAGACACCCATCGCACGTTGAGTGAGACCGTCGCCGACCTCATGAGACGGGGGCTCGGCGCCCACCGCCCGACGACCCCCATAGCGACGGACGCACACACCGGACTGCCCGCCGTCAGCGTCGGCAGGGTGGTGACCTCCGAGGACGTGCGGTCGTTGGACGACGAAGAATGAGCGTGCTGCTCGACTCCAATGTGTTGATCGCTTTGGTGGTCGTCGAGCACGTGCATCACGAGCCCGCCGTCACGTGGTTCTCATCGACTGATAGCAGCTTCGCGACGTGCCCGATAACCCAAGGGAGCCTCGTGCGCTTCCTGGTGCGCGCCGGTCACACTGCAGACGCGGCACGCGATGTCGTCAACGCGCTCGAGGACGCCGACCGTCACGATTTCTGGCCTGACAGTGTGTCTTTCACGGATGTACGACTGACCGGGGTGATCGGCCATCGACAGGTCACCGATGCTTACCTGGCTCAACTGGCTCGCAGCCATCATGGCCAACTCGCCACCTTCGACACGGGCCTGGCGCACCTACATCATGATGTGTCGCTGCTGATCGAACCGGCGTAGTCAGCTCTGCGACGAAGACGTGACGTCGTCGATGACGGCGTGGATGAAGCGCATTTTCTCCAGGACCGGAACCGGCAGCACGAACGGGTAGAGGTCGTCCTTGCCCATCGACCGGTTCACCATGTTGAGCGACCAAGCCAGTGGCATCCACATCTCGAGAATATTGTCGAAACCACTGGGGCCCAACACTCTTCGCTCGTAGGTGGCGTTGGCCGGCGCCAGCCCGAAGGCTGCGGAAGTGTCAAGGGTGTCCCGAATGTGCAGGTAGTGCGCGAACGTCTCGGCCCAGTCCTCGGCGGGATGCATGGTGGCATAGGAGGAGACGTAGTTCTTCTCCCAGCCGGCCGGCGGGCCCTCGTCGTAGTGGCGGTCCAGTGCGGCCTGATAGTCGGCGTCGGGATCGCCGAACAGTTCGGTGAACCGCGGCAGATACGCTGACGAGGTACCGACCAGCCGATAGAAGTAGTAATGGCCGATTTCATGGCGGAAATGGCCAAGCAGCGTGCGATACGGCTCGTCCATCGAGGTGCGCAACTGCTCACGGTGGACGTCGTTACCCTCGGCGAGATCCAGTGTGATCACCCCGTTGTCGTGGCCGGTGAACACCTTCTCCTTGGCGCTGGACAGCAGGTCGAAGGCCAGCCCGTACTGCGGATCGACGTCTCGCCCGACGATCGGCAGCTTGAGCTCGTACAGCTCGGCGATCAGGCGTCGCTTGGCCTTCTCCGCCAGCGCGAACGCCGCCAGCGCCTCGGTCTCGGCATCGTCAGGCCGAGTCCGGGTGAGTCGGCACGAGCTGCACAGTTGACGGATCGGTTCCACCTTGACCAGCCAATTGCATTCGGCCAGATAGAGATTGGCGCACAGCTGATACTCAGCGGCGTCCACCGCTCCACCGTGCTCGCTACCTTCGCCGGAGGCGATCACCAGAAATGCCATGTCGTCCAGGGAGAATCCCAGCCTGCTGCCGCACGACAGGCAGACCGAGTTCTCGAAGGCCAGATGCTGGCCGCAGTTGGGGCAGATGAAGTCACGCATGTAGGGCGCCCTCTTCGTATGGCGCCACGTCCACCGAGACATCGATGACGCTCTGCTCTGAATCCGTGTAGATGATGCCGCGCAGCGGCGGGATGTCCGCGTAATCGCGGCCCCAGCCAACGGTGATGTAGCGTTCGTCGACCAGTTGGTCATTGGTGGGATCCAGCCCGAGCCAATCGTTTTGCGGCGTCCATACCGCGGCCCAGGCGTGGGTGGCGTCCACGCCGTACATCCGTTCCTTTCCCGGCGGCGGGTCGGTGGCAAGGTATCCCGACACATAACTCGCCGCCAATCCGTTGGCACGCAGGCAGGCGATCGCCAGCCGGGCGAAGTCTTGACATACCCCTTCCCGGGCTCGCAAAACCTCGCTCACCTGTGTGGACACCGTCGTGGACCCGGATTTGTAGGTGAAGTCGGAGAAGATCCGCGTGCTGAGGTCGCGGAGGACCTCGACGAGCGGGCGGCCCGGCGTGAAGCTCAACGCCGCGTATGCGCGTACCGCATCGGTGATTTCGGGCGGACGCAGGTCCAGGGTGAACTCGGACGCCAACGCTCCGTTGTGGCCGACCGGCCGGACGGCTTCCCAGGGCGCCAGCGCCCAGCCCGCCTCGTACAGCTCGGCGGGCGGCGGGTCGACCTCGACGATGGAGCGGCTGGTGACGGTCAGGGCGTTGTGCCGTTCCGTCACATGGAAATACGAGCTGATGTTGCCGTACACGTCGCGGCTGGTGGACCGGTCGGCGGGCACGGGATCGATCTCGAGTTCGTACGACAGGCAGCGTTGCCCGGTGGTGTCGCGGGGGGTGAGGTGGCCACGGCCGTAGGAACTGGTCACCACATCGGAGTAGCTGTACTCCGTGCGATGGGTGATGCGATAAGCCCGTGTCGATCCCCCGGTCGCTACGCTCTCCCCCGCCGTCATGGCATCACCCGTCGCTGATCGGGTCCCCACAGCGGCTGCATGTCACCGGGCAGCGACAGCTGCGAGCGAGTGATGAGGTCGGAGAGGTCGCGCAGCGCGTTGTGAATCCAGCCCAGCAGCGCGTCGAGTTCGGCCCGGCGCCCCTCGTCGTCGACGGCTTCAAGGTCAGCCGGGTCCAGCCGCCGCAGCCGTGTGCCGATGTCCTCGACCAGGCGTTCCGGTCGTGACGAACCCGACGCACCCGGTAGCGCGCGCAAGTTCGACCGCAGCCGTTCCAGTTGGTAGACCAACGATCTGGGGTTCTCCCCGTCGAACAGCACGAGGTCGGCCACCGCCGCCACACTGACCCTGCCCAGGTTGCGCCTGCGGTAGATGACCGAGGACTCGCACACCACCAAGGTGGACTCGGTGATGGTCTGTTCGGCGCCCGCGCTGCGCTCGGTAGTCAGCGTCGCCCGCAGCAGCGCGGACAACGCGAGCCCGCGCTCGATGCGTTTGCCGATGTCCATCATCGTCCAGCCGGCGTCCCGCACCATCGATTCGGCGGCCACCCCCGACAGCGCCAGCATGCCGGCCAGCGCCTGCTGCTGGGCGGTGGCCAGCGCGGTGTCGTCGGCGACCCGGTTTCCAGGTTGCGGGCTGGGCGGCGACCCGGCCTGCTCGGCCAGTGCGCGCTCGACAGCGCCAAGCACCATCCAGGTGTCGTTGGACATCTGGTCGCGCACCGACCGGGCGGCCAGTCCGAGCCGTTCCACGGACTGGGCCAGCGATCCCGCGCTCCGCCGGTCGACCGTCAGCGACCAGAGCGTGCGCTGGGCGCCGGCGACCGCGTCGGCGTAGCTACCAGTCGCCTCGGTGTCGGTTCCGGTAAGCGCACCGAGCGCCCCCAGCAGCACCGGCACGCATTCGCTGCCCTCCATGTCCTGCCGGTAGCGGTATTCGTGATAGCGCTCTCGGGTCACGATCAGCAGACGGGCCAGGTTCTCGGTCCGCTCGCCGTAGCGGCCCATCCAGAACAGGTCGGACAGCACACGCGGCGAGCTGATGAAGCGGGTACCGCTGGGCAGTTCGACGGGCGGGACGGTCAGCGTGTCGGCCTTCATCCTGGACGGCGGCCGCACCCAGACATCCTTGGCGGCAACGGTTTTCAGCTTGTACGCGGCATTGCCGGGTGCCAGCACATAACCGAGCCCGCCGATCATCGGCGCATACCCGCCGCGCTGCGACACGGTGAACAACCGCAGGCCGACGCTCGCCGCCGACAACCCGCCCGGGTAGTAGTCGGTGGGGGCCGACGAGAACTGCGGCAGTTCTTGGCCGACCCATTCCCAGGGCTGCGCCTCGATGCGGGCGGCGACCTCGTCGCGCTGCGCCATCGACAGCGCCGGACCCACTATGGCCTCGCCGCCCACCGTCGACTTGATCAGCAGGGTGTTCAGCCGGGCCAGCAGATGCGAGCGTTCCCGCTCGAATCCGCCCCAGTACAGCTGCGGGGTGTCCAGCAACGGTTTCTCCCCCAGCATCCGCTCCGCCAGCTGAGGCAGAAAGCGTTGCAGCCCAGGGCTTTCCAGAATCCCGGCGCCAAGGGTGTTGACCACCGTCACCGCACCGCGCCGTTGCATCTCGACCAGGCCGACGACACCCAGCCGCGAGTCGGGCCGCAGATCCAGCGGGTCGGCGTATTCGGCGTCGACCCGCCGCAGCACCACGTCGACCCGTTTCAAGGTGCCAAGCGACCGCATCCACAGCTTGCCGTCGCGCACCACCAGATCGGCGCTCTCCACCAGCGGGAAACCCAGCACCGACGCCAGATAAGCCTGATCGAATGCTGTTTCGGAGTGAATACCGGGGCTGAGCACCACGACCACCGGGTCCTCGGCGGCCTCGGGCGCGGCCTCGATGAGCGCCAGCCGCAGCGCCTGGGCGAACGGCGACGCCGGCCGCGGGCCGATGCGCTCGTAGACGTCGGGCACCGCGTGTGCGACGACCCGGCGGTCGGCCAGCGCATAGCCGGCTCCCGACGGTGCCTGCGCCCAGTCGGCGTTGACCACGAACCGCGCGTCGGCGGCCCGACTCACATCGCAGCCGAGCATGAACAGCTGGTGTCGACCCGGGTTCTCGATGCCGCGGGCGGCCCGGATGTAGCCGGGATGGCCGAACAACAGCTGCGGCGGCAGGATCCCGCTGGTGATCGCGCGGCGCTCACCGTACAGATCGGTCAGGACGCCGTCGAGGATACGGGACCGCTGCACCACACCGGCTTCCAGCGTCTCCCAGTCCGCCGCGGACAGCAGCAGCGGTATCCCGTCCAGATGCCACGGGCCGGGCATCGCGATGCCCTGGCCGTTGGTGACGGCCTCACCGTCGTGGTCCACCTCGATGTAGGTGATGCCGTCGTTGTCGACGAGGCCGCGCACCACACCGCGCAGCCGTTCCAGCCCGGCACGGCCACGCTCGCCGATGAGATCGCCGAGCTCCTGCCATGACGGGCGCACGGTACCGGTGGCATCGACGAACTCGTCGTACCCGGTGCCGCCATAGGCGCCACCGCCGCCACGCAGGTCGAACAGCGTGTCCTGGGCGGAGGCGGCCCCGTAGCCGGCCAGCAGGCGGTCGGGGTCATGGCTGGGCCGGGTCAGGCCGGAACCGGTGGCCGACAGCGACAACGGCCCACCTCCTGACTGAAGAACTTGAAGCAAACTTACGAGAATGGCCCGCCGCGACCACATTCGGGTCGGGGTGAACCCATCAGTTCTGCAGCACGGTGCGCACCCGGCGCAGGTCGAGGATGCCGGCAGCGCCGACGTCGGTCGATTGCCGGGCCTGCTTCTCCCGGATGTCGGCGACGTCGACCTTGCCGGGAGTGAACCCGGTGGCCTCGAACCGGCGGCCGCGCCGCGACTCGGCCTCCACCGCGTTGACCGGTGGGCTGTCATAGGACCGGCCGCCGGGATGAGACACGTGGTAGGTGCATCCGCCGCGGGAGGTCCCGGTGGCCACGTCCACCAGCTCGAAGCGCAGCGGGCCGTCGACGGTGATCGTCGGATGCAGCGCGCTCGGCGGCTGCCACGCGCGGTAACGCACACCACCGACCTGGACGTCGGGATTGTCGGTGGCCAGCATCGGGATCGGGTAGCCGTTACAGGTCAGCACGTGGCGCTGCCGGTCCGCGCCGATCGTGCGGACCTGGATCCGCTCCACCGAGGAGTCGACGTAGCGCGCGGTGCCGGTGCCGGTGGCTTCCTCACCGAGGGTGTTCCACGGTTCGATGGCGCCGCGCAGCTCGATCTCCACGTGGTCGAACACCGCGGTGCCCACCCGCGGGAACCGGAACTCGGTGAACGGATCCAGCCAGCTGGTGTCGAAGTTGATGCCGTGCGCGCGCAGATCGGCACACACGTCGGCGATATCGTGAATGATGTAGTGCGGCAACAGGTATCGGCCGTGCAGGTTGAGCCCGTGCCGGATCAACGGGGCCCTCAGCGGCTGCTCCCAGAACCGGGCCACCAGCGCACGCACCAGCAGCGACTGCACCATCGCCATCTGGTAGTGGGGCGGCATCTCGAAGCCGCGGAGCTCCAGCAGGCCCAGCCGGCCGCGGGCGCTGTCGGGGCTGTACAGCTTGTCGATGCAGAACTCGGCGCGGTGGGTGTTGCCGGTGATGTCGGTGAGCAGGTGTCGCAGGGCGCGGTCGGTCACCCACGGAGTGACGCTTGCGGAACGACTATGTCCGAGCTTGGAGTCCTCCCGTTCCGTCAGCCGGGCAATCTCGGCGAACGCGATCTCGAGCTCGTACAGCGCTTCGGACCGGCCCTCGTCGACCCGGGGCGCCTGCGATGTGGTGCCGATGAACCGGCCGGCGAACAGATATGACAGCGCCGGGTGCCGCTGCCAATAGGTCAGCAACGACACCAGCAAATCCGGCCGCCGCAGCAACGGAGAATCGGCCGGGGTAATGCCACCCAGCGTGATGTGGTTGCCGCCGCCGGTGCCGCTGTGGGTGCCGTCCACGTCGAACGATTCGGTCGACAGACGGGCCTGACGGGCCTCGTCGTACAGCGTCCGCAGCTGGTCGCGCTGCTCGGCGAAGCTCTTGCTGGGTGCCACGTTGACCTCGATGACACCGGGGTCGGGCGTCACCGACATCGATTCCAGCCGCGCGTCGGACGGCGGGCCGTAGCCCTCGATCACCACCGCGCACCCGATCTTCGCCGCGGCCGCCTCCACGCGGGCGATCACGTCGATGAAGTGTTCCAGCTCCTCGGTGGGCGGAATGAAGACATACAGCAGGCCATCGCGTACCTCGGCCACCATGGCGGTGGTCGGTGAGCTGTCGGCGTCCTCCACGGCCGCGGCGGAGTTCTCCCGCTCGGCGGGCAGCGCGCGAACTCCGCTCGCGATCGGGTCGGCGTGCCGTGCCGGCCGCGGCGGATGCCAGCTGATCGAGCCGAGCGGTAGCCGCAGCCCGGCCGGCGAGTCGCCATCCAGCAGCACGACGCGGCCCCGGCGCAGCCGCCAGTCGGCACTCGCCCAGCCGGCGTCGTCCTCGCGGCGGTGCAGCGGAAGCAGGTACGCGGCCGGCTCGACGACCGACTCCTCCAGCCGGGCCAGCAGATCTGCCCTGGCTTGCGGGCTGTCGGTTGCCAGATCCTCGTCGGGGTCGACCGGGTCGCCGGACGGCATCCGGACCTGGTGTGCCAGCCGGCTCAGCGGGTCCTCGTAGGCCGGGCGCACCTGGGTGGCCGGCAATCCGAGACCGTCGGCGATCACCGACAGCAGCTGTTGGGCGGTCCCGGGTTTCACCTCGACGTACTCGGTACCCCACGGGTCGGCCAGCAGCGCGGGATCGCTCCACAACGGCTTCCCGTCGCGACGCCAATGGATTCCGATCTGCCAGCGCGGCAACGGTTCTCCGGGGTACCACTTGCCCTGGTTGCGTTGCACCAGACCGCCCGGCGCCCACACCGCCTTCAATCGCGCGGCCAGCACCGAGGCTCGCTGCCGCTTGTGCGGGCCGTCGGCCGCGGTGATCCACTCCTCGTCGACCTGGTTGTCCACCGAAACGAACGTCGGCTCTCCACCCACGGTGAGCCGCACATCGGCATCGGCGAGCCGTTGGTCGATGCGGGCACCAAGCGCGTCGATGGCCGCCCACGCCGCATCGGTGTAGGGCAGGGTCACGCGCGGGTCCTCGTGGACGCGGGTGACGATGTTGGCGAAATCCAGTGTCGCTTCGGCCACCCCGGTGGCGCCGGTGATCGGGGCTGCCGACGACGGGTGCGGAGTGGCGGCCAGTGGGATGTGACCCTCCCCGGCGAACAGTCCCGAGGTGGGGTCCAGCCCGATCCAGCCGGCGCCGGGGATGTACACCTCGGTCCAGGCGTGCAGGTCGGTGAAGTCGGCGGCCGGTCCGGACGGGCCGTCGAGCGCCTCGATGTCCGACGACAGCTGGACCAGGTAGCCGGACACGAACCGGGCGGCCAGGCCGAGCTCACGCAGGATCGACACCAGCAGCCAGGCCGAGTCGCGGCAGGAGCCGATGCCGGTCCGCAGGGTGAAGTCCGGCGCCTGCACGCCGGGTTCCATCCGCAAGCTGTAGCCGACGTCGCCGTTCACCGCGCGGTTGAGCGCGACGAGGAAGTCGATGGTCCGCGTCCCGGGCTTGACGACGAAGTTGCGTACCCAGTCGCTCACCAGCTCTCCCGGGCCGGAGCCTTCCTCGGCTTCGTCGACGGGCCGCAGATAGGGCTCGAGATCGTCCTTGAGCGCCTTGGGGTACGCAAACGGGAACGTCTCGGCGTAGTCCTCGATGAAAAAGTCGAACGGGTTGATCACCTTCAGGTCGGCGATCAAGCCGACCTTGATGGTCAGCTGGCGGGTCCGGGTCGGGAAGACCAGCCGGGCGAGGAAGTTTCCGAACGCGTCCTGCTGCCAGTTGACGAAATGGTCGGCGGGCTCGACCTCGAGTGAATACGCCTCGATCGGCGTGCGGGAGTGCGGCGCCGGCCGCAGCCGGACGATGTGCGGATGCACCTCGACCAACCGGTCGAAGGTGTAACTGGTGCGGTGCTCCAGCGCCACTTTGATACCCATAGGCCGCTAATCCCATCACAAGAAAAAGGGCTGTGCAGGTCGGCAGCCCTCAGCGGGCGTTATTGCTAACTGCGCCGCCCGCCGTTGGGGAGCACGGTAGAGGGCGCACGCGAGATCCGGGTCGGGAACGCGGGCTGCGTACTGGGACTTGTCGTCGCCGTCGAACTGGTCGTCTCCGTCGGAGTCGCGGTCTGCGTGGCGCTCGCCGTCGGAGTCGGAGTGGCAGTGGGAACCGCGCTGTAGGTCGGGGCCGGGGACGGCGCGGGACTGGGCGGCGGAGCAGGCGGGGGCGCAGCGGTGACCGAGATCGGCGTTGCAGTGACGGGCCCGGGGGCGGGCGAGGGAACGACCCAGGGAGCCGTGGTACGCGTCGGCTCGGGCGAGATGGCCGCCTCGTCGGGAACACTCGGCTGGTAGGACAGTGTCGCGATCGCGAGGCCGGCGACGACGACGGTGAGGATCGTCATAACGATCCCGCGAAGCGATATCTGTTCCTTCAACTTCGCGAAATCCGGTGTCCAGCCCACAGTGGCTAGACACTAGTCGGTTGTCCGTGGAGCCGACGTCAGCCCGAGCGGTGACGAGTCTCGTGTCGGCGCCGGAGCGCCAGGACCCCGACGCCGGCCAGAGTGATGCCCGCCAGGTTGATCGCCAGCTGCGCCGCCGACTCGGCTGCGACGTCCCACTCCCCGACCGACGCCGCGACGACGGCGAAGCCGGCCGCGGGCACCGTCGTCACCGAGATGAACACTCCAACCAGCGCAGCGGATTTCGCCGACACGAGCGACAACATGCCCGCGGCACCGGCCAGCAGCGCGACGACAAACGACAACGGTCCGACCTGGAAGATGAAGTCGACGTCGGTGAGCTGGCGGGTGCTCGCGAGTTGAATCCAGCCCAGCGCCTCCCCGCCGAGCACGAACGCGGCCGTCGACACCATGGCGACCGGAAACCCGACCAGCAGTGCGATCGAGGCCCGGCGGGCGAGGTCAAGGCGGCGGCGAACCAAGGCCACGGCCAGTGCCGCCAGCGGACCGAATTCCGGACCGACGACCATCGCGCCGACGACGGTCACCGGCGAATCAGTCACCACACCGACCGCCGCGATCATGCACGCTAGGCACAAGAAGAGCAGGAACGTGACGTTGAGCGTCGACTCCTCCCTGGTACGGGCGGACAACTCCTCCCACACGATCGCATCGCCAGGATCGCCGTCGGCCTCCTTCTCAGCGCGATAGGCCGCGGTGGACACGACGGTGTCGACGACGTCGAGCGTGATCGCGCCGCGCCGTTGCAGCTTCAGCGCTTTGAGGTCGTCGACAACGTCGTTGGCGCTTTCCCTGGCTATGTCGGCGGTGATCTCGTCACCGGCCGGGTCCAGCGCGGCCTCCGGATGCACCACAAGGTGCGTCACCCCGGCGTGCCGGCCGAGCACGTCGATCACCTTGCCCCGGAGTTCGACCGGCGAGATCACCCGCAGATGCAGCACAACCGTGAGACTACTTCGGCTCGGGTGCAACAATCTCCGGTGTGGATCAGCCCAAGCCGCGCTGGATACCTGCTCCGCTGCGGCCTTGGCTGACCAAGCGCTGGGTCAAGGCGATCCTGGTGATCGCGGTGTTCGCGCTCATCGGCGTGGTCCTCGTGCTGACCACGGACCGGAAGGACGCCGCCTTCTGGGCCGGCTACACCGACGGGCAGCGCTGGGTCGGCTCAGGCGGCTACCAGGCCCACGAGGAGTCAATCTCCCAGTACTGCGCCGCCCAGGCCGCAGGCAAGACCTCCAGCTACCAACGCGGCTGCATCGACGGCGCACACAATGCCATGGATGACGTGAAAACGATTCGCTAGGACTGGGATTCGACCCGGATCGGCGCGGTGTTCTCCGCCGCCGGCTTAGGCCACGGACTCGGCACCGGCCGCGGGCGGACCCGCTGCGGCCACCAGAACCAGCGGCCCAGCAGCGCCGCGATCGACGGCGTCATGAACGACCGGATTACCAGCGTGTCCACCAGCAGGCCCATCCCGATGGTCGTGCCGACCTGAGCGATCACCGTCAATTCGCTGAAGGCCATGGCGGCCATCGTCACCGCGAACACCAGGCCGGCCGAGGTGACCACCGAGCCGCTGCCGCCCATTGCCCGGATGATGCCGGTCTTGAGTCCGGCCGGGATCTCTTCCTTGAGCCGGGCCACCAGCAGCAGGTTGTAGTCCGAACCGACCGCAAGCAGGATGACGATCGCCATCACCATCACCATCCAGTGCAGCGGGCGGCCGATCAGGTCCTGCCAGATCAGCACCGAGAGGCCGAACGACGTGCCCAGCGACAAGGCCACCGTGCCCACGATCACCGCCGAGGCCACCACGGCGCGGGTGATGATCAGCATGATGATGAAGATCAAGCACAGCGCCGCCAGCCCGGCGATCATCAAGTCGTAGTCGGCGCTGTCCTGCATGTCCTTGAAGCTGGCCGCGGTACCGGCGAGGTAGATCTTAGAGCCCTCCAGCGGCGTGCCCTTGATCGCCTCGAATGCGGCGTTCTTGATCGGGTCGATGTGGCTCAGGCCTTCCGGCGACATCGGATCACCCTCGTGAGAGATGATGAACCGCACCGCTTTTCCGTCCGGCGACAAGAACATCTTCATGCCGCGCTTGAAGTCCGGATTGTCGAACGCCTCCGGCGGAAGGTAGAACGAGTCGTCGTTCTTGGACTCGTCGAACGCCTTGCCCATCGCAGACTGGTTGTCCTGCATGGCCGCGATCTGGTCCTGCTGGCCGGACTGGGTGCTCTGTAGCGTCAGCTGCATGGTCCGCATCGACCGCATCGTGTCGATCATCGGCGGCATCAACATGCGCATCTGAGCTGTCAGTAGATCCAGCTTGTGCAGGTCAGGCACCAGGGTCTGGAAGTCGTCGGTCATCGTGTCGATGCCGTCGAGCGTGTCGAACACCGACCGGATCGACCAGCACATCGGAATGTCGTAGCAGTGCGGTTCCCAATAGAGGTAGTTGCGGATCGGCCGGAAGAAGTCGTCGAAATCGGCGATGTGGTTGCGCAGCGTCTGGATGTCGGCCAGCGTCAGGTCCATCTTGCCGACCATGCTGTGAGTGACGGCGTTCAGTTCACCCATCAGGTCGTACATCTTCGTCATCTGAGTGATGGAGACGTTCATGTCGTCGCCCATCTTGAGCATGTCGCGCATCCGGTCCTGCATGTAGGACTGGTTCAGCGTCTGCGTGGTCCCCTGCATGCCCAGCAGGAACGGGATCGAACTGTGCTCGAGCGGGCTGCCCAGCGGCCGGGTGATCGTCTGCACCCGCCCGATGCCGGGGGTGTGGAAGATGGCCTTGGCGACCCGGTCGATGACCAGGAAGTCCGCCGAGTTGCGCAGGTCGTGATCGCTTTGCAGCATCAGCAGCTCGGGACTCAGCCGCGCCTCCGGGAAGTGCCGCTCGGCGGCGGCGAACCCCTCGCTGGCCGGGATGTCCGCCGGCAGGTAGTGCCGGTCGTTGTAGTCGGTGCGGTAGCCGGGCAGCGCGAGCAGCCCGATCAGGCAGACGAAGGTCGTCGCCACCAGGATCGGCCCAGGCCAGCGGACGACCGCTGTGCCGATGCGCCGCCAAAAACGTTCCCGTGACGCCGCTTTGGGCTCCAGCAGGCCGAATCGGCTGGCCGCGGTGACCACGGCCGGGCCTAATGTCATCGCGGCGGCCACCACCACCACCATGCCGACGAACAGCGGAACGCCCATCGATTGGAACATCGGGCTGCGCGTGAAATGCAGACAGAACAGCGCGCCGGCGATGGTCATACCGGACCCGACGATCACGTGCCCGGTCCCGTGATACATCTCGTAATACGCCGACTCTTTGTCGGCGCCCTTACTTCGGGCCTCCTGATAGCGGCCGAACAGGAAGATCACGTAGTCGGTACCGGCCGCGATCGCCACCATGACCAGCAGGTTGACCGCGAACGTCGAGAGCCCGATCAGGTGGTGATAGCCCAGGAAGGCCACCACGCCCCGGGCCGCCGCCAGTTCGAGGAACACCATCACCAAGGCGATCAGCACAGTGACGAACGAGCGGTAGACCATCAGCAGCATCACGGTGATGACGCCGAACGTCAGGCCGGTGATGATCTTGAGGCTGCGGTCACCGGCGATGTGGGTGTCGTTGATCAGCGCCGACGACCCGGCGACATAGGCCTTGACCCCCGGCGGCGGGGGCACGCTCTCGACGATGTGCTTGACGGCCTCGACCGACTCGTTGGCCAGCCCCTCGCCCATGTTGCCGGCCAGATAGGCCTGAACGTAAGCCGCTTTGCCATCGGCGCTCTGCGAACCGGCGGCGGTCAGCGGGTCGCTCCAGAAGTCCTGGATGTGTTCGACGTGGGCCTTGTCCGCGGCGAGCTTCTTGACGATCTCGTCGTAATACTGGTGTGCGGCGTCACCGAGCGGCTGGTCGCCTTCCAGCACGATCATCACCGAGGTGTTCGACTTGAACTCCTGGAACGTCGTACCGATCGTGCTCATCGCGATCGACGAGGGCGCGTCGTTCGCCGTCATCGGCACCGACTGCTGCTGGCCGACCACCTCGATCTGCGGAACCACAAGGTTGGTGACAATGGTGAGCGCCAACCAACCCAGGATGATCGGAACGGACAGCCAGCGAACCCACTGGGCGATGTGCGGTCGCCTACCCGGCTCGGCCTGCGGCTTGTCGTCTTTGTTCAGCGTGATCATGCGGACTTGACCAGGCAGAAGGTCTGGGCGTTCACCCCGGTGTTGGTCTTCTCGTCCTTGAGTTCGCCGTTGACCGTGATCCGGCAGCCGATGGTGTCACTGTCGCCCTGGGCGACGATGTTGGCCGAGGCTGCCGGCGCGGTGGTCGTCAAGGTGATGGACCACGGAAGGGTGACGTCCCGCGCGATCTGCGGCTGGGCGTCCAGGTCGAGATAGTTGATGGTCGCGACGGTCCCGGGCGGGCCGTAGATCTCGTACACGACGGTCTTGGGGTTGAACGGCTTGGTGTCATTGGCCAGTCCACTGCCGGGCCGGGTGGTCTCGGTCTTGCCGAACACGCCGTGCAGCCGGAACACACCGAATGCCGCGACGGCCACCACGATCAGGATGACGATGGGCAGCCACACCTTGCGCAGCAGCGTCAGCGGTCCACCGCGCCGGCGGGTGCGATGAGCTGCGGGCTGGGCCTGCTGCCGGTCCGGGCCGGCCTGGGCGTCGTCATCCGCCGACGCGCCGGAAGAGGTGTAGGTCTGGCTTTCCAGCGTCACGACCGGACCCCCTTCTGGCCTTGCAGTTCAGCCTGTCGATTCACCGCGGCTGCATTTAGCACCGCTACATAGTAGGACTAACGGATCTTGTCAGCATAACCCGTGTGATGAGCCTCATGGGTCACGAAAACTGTCGGCCGCCGTCACAAACCCGTTCAGCGGTCCGGGCTATTCGATCGTCGCGGTGAGCCCGAATTCGCCGAGCACCTGCCCGAATATGGTCTTCAGCTCGTCTCTGCTGTTCGGCCCGCCGGGCCGCCACGCCGCGACCGCAATCGAGACTTGCCCGTTGACCTGGCAGGACGTTAGAAAAAGCGTGCCGCCCAGACGGTCGAGGATGTCGGCCGTCGTCTTGGACTCGATACCCCGCACGAAAATGTAGTCGGCGTCGGTACCGTCCGGCCGATTGACCGCGGCATCCTGCTTGCCGAGGTTGGAGCAGCCGACCGGGGCACCCGCTCCCAATGCCATTCCCTCGAGCCGGCGCGCCAGCCCGGCCGGGATCAGGGGCGCGAGCGCGACCGGGCCCAAAAGTTCGAACCGCGTTTCGGCCAGCGCGGCCAGGGCTCGCTTCAGTTCGCCCCGCACGCCGGCCAGGCTCGTCGTGACTCCCGTCGGGTCGATCATCAGTGTCATTCCGGTCAGCGCGTTACCCCTGGTGTCTCCCGGCGTGCGTTCACTGACCGGGAATTGCAGCCGCACCAGGCCGTTTTCCTCAACCCGGCCGAAGACCTGTCCGAGTTTTGCGCCGATACCGGCGAAAAGCGAATTACTGGTTCCGCCAAGGCTTTCCATGCGACTCTGCCACTGCGCATCGTCGATGTAGGCCGCCACCGCCGGCACGGTGACGAACGTTGCACCATCGGTGACGGACGGGCCCGATCGACCGGCCGACGACGCGAGGTCCTTGCCGCTGTTTCCCGCCAGCCGGATCGCCGCAACGATCGCTTTCCCGATGTCGGGAATCCCGCGCAGGAACTGTGCCGCGTCCTGGCGCAGCGCCTGGCCGCGGGTACGCGCACCCGGCTGCGGATAACCCAGGTCCCAGGTCTCGCCGCGCGCCGCCTGGCTGATGGCCAACGTTAACGCGAGGCCGTCACAGACCGTATGCGAGGCAAGCAGCGTGACCGCCGCCCCACCACCGACCAGCGGTTGCACTGCCAGCCGCCAGGGCGGTCCGGTCTCCGGGTCGACCGGGATGCGCAGTTGCTCGTCGAACCAGTCCATCGCTTCGCCACGCGGACGGGCGGGGGCGGCGACGTCGAGTTCGGCAGGGCCCCGCCAGGTCACCCAGTGATCCCGCCCGAACGGCAATGGCGATCGCTCGATGCGGCGCCCGAGCAACCCGTAGCCGAGGTTGTGCTGGAAGCGCTGCAAGGCGTCGAGGTCGACGGGACGCTCGTAGATCCAGCCGAACTGGGGCAGCGGTCCACGACCGAGTGCCCGCAATCCGAGGAAGGATCCCTGATCGATATACGCCAGCGTGGAGTCCACACGGCGCATGTTACTCAGGCCTACCCATCAGCCGGACGTAAGCGTGGGACTCCCCTTCCGCCGGAGTTCGACACCCAGCTCGTCCGGTGGCACGAGATGCCCTTGCGTACAACGAATTTCGACAGTCGCGTCAGCGGCACAGCCCAGATGCGTCAGCCGTAACCGGGTGTCGTCGCGCAGGTGCCTGCGACCCCACTCGAACATCGACCACACCACCGGCATCAGGTCGGACCCGGCCTCGGTGAGCACGTATTCGTCACGGACCCGCTGCCCCGGCTCGCGGTAGGGCCGCCTGGTCAGCAGGCCGGCGTCGACCAGTTCGGCCAGCCGCGCCGAGGTGGCGGCCTTGGTGATGCCCACCCGGCGGGCGAAGTCGTCGAACCGGGTGGTGCCGTAGAAGGCCTCCCGCAGGATCAGCATCGCCGATCTGGTTCCGATGACCGCCATGGTCTTCTCGATCGGGCATTTGCCGACCGCGGACCAGGAGTCGCGATCGGCCAAGGAGCCCTGCAGCACTGTCACGGACGTCACTTTCTCTCTGAGTTGTTTTCACTATACCCAGGTGTTATAGCTGAGTATAGAAAGCAATACTCAGAGACGAGTTCAGGAGGACGCAATGGCCGGTTACGCAGGACGTGACGCCGTCATCGTCGGAGCGGTCCGTACACCGATCGGCAAGGGCAAGCCCGGCGGTGCTTTGCATTCAGTGCTGCCCGCCGATCTACTGGCCCACAGCCTGTCCGAGCTGGTGGCACGCACGGGCGTCGACCCCGCTGAGGTCGACGACGTCATCGCCGGCGCGGTCACGCAAGTCGGCGACCAGGCGGTCAACATCGCCCGCAACGCGCTTCTAGGCGCGGGCTTCCCCGAGTCGGTTCCCGGCACCACGGTCGATCGCCAGTGCGGTTCGAGCCAGCAGGCGATCTCATTCGCCGCCCAGGGTGTCATCGCCGGCGCCTACGACGTGGCGATCGCCGCGGGTGTGGAGTCGATGAGCCGGGTACCGATGGGTTCGTCGGTGCTGCCGGGCAGCGACCCGTTCGGCACCCGCTTCGCCGAGCGCTACTCCGAGGGTCTGGTGCCGCAGGGCATCAGCGCTGAGCTGATCGCCGCACGTTGGGGACTGTCGCGCACCGAGCTCGACGAGTTCTCCGCAGGCAGCCACGAGAAGGCGGCACAGGCCACCAAGGACGGGCTGTTCGACAAGGAGCTGGCGCCGCTGGCGGGCCTGCAGTACGACGAGATCATCCGCCCCGGCACCACCGTGGAGACGCTGGCCGGCCTGCGGCCCGCGTTCTACAACGAGGCCTACGCGCAGCGCTTCCCGCAGATCAACTGGGAGATCACGCCGGGTAACTCCTCGCCGCTGTCTGATGGCAGCGCCGCGGTGCTGATCACCACGTCCGAGGTCGCGCGCAAGCACGGCTGGAAGCCGCTGGCGCGCATCCACACCACCACCGTGGTGGGCTCCGATCCGCTCTACATGCTGACCGGTGTCATACCCGCGACCGAGAAGGTGCTGGCCCGGGCCGGTCTGACGGTGGCCGATATCGATCTGTTCGAGGTGAACGAGGCGTTCGCGCCCGTGGTGTTGAGCTGGGCCAGGGACATTGGCGGACGACCTGACGCCATCCTTTCGAGGACGAACGTCAATGGCGGCGCGATCGCGATCGGTCATCCGCTGGGTGCCAGCGGCGCCCGGATCATGACGACGTTGGTGAACGCGTTGGAACAGCGTGGCGGACGCTACGGCCTGCAGACGATGTGTGAGGCCGGCGGCATGGCCAACGCCACGATCATCGAACGGCTGTAGATCATGGCGGCCAAGCGTCAGACCCGGGTCAGTTCGAACAGCGGGATGACCCGGCTGGTCTTGGCCTGGTACTCGCCGAATCCGGGAGCTTCCGCCACGACCTTCGGGTACGCCGCGTCACGTTCGTCGCGGGAGAACTCGCGGGCCACCACGTCATAGGCATCCGTACCGATCTCGATGTGCGCCGCCGGATTGGCCCGCAGGTTGTGCACCCAGTCCGGGTTGGTGTCCGCGCCGGCCTTCGAGCCGATGATGATCAGCTTGCCGTCGACGTTGAAATACGCCAGCGGGGCCAGCCGCGGCTGACCCGATTTCGCGCCGGTGGTGTGCAGCAGCAACAGTGGGCGACCCTCGAACGGCCCGCCCACAACGCCGGCGTTGGCCCGGAACTCCTCGACGATGTTCTTGTTGAATTCGTTCAGCGACGCAAAGTCAGGGGTGTCTGTCATGGCTTGTCCAGCTTCTCCGGCTTGAAATCTATTCCGGATTCCTTGCGCTGCTGCGGCGTGATCGGGGCGGGCGCATCGGTCAGCGGGTCGATGCCACCGCCGGACTTGGGGAACGCGATCACCTCGCGGATCGAGTCGACCCCGGCCAGCAGCGCGACGATCCGGTCCCAGCCGAACGCGATGCCGCCGTGCGGCGGCGCACCAAAGGTGAAGGCGTCCAACAGGAATCCGAACTTGTCCCGGGCTTCATCTTCGCCGATGCCCATCATCGCGAACACCCGCTCCTGCACGTCGCGGCGGTGAATACGGATCGACCCGCCGCCGATCTCGTTGCCGTTGCAGACGATGTCGTAGGCGTTGGCCAGCGCCGACCCCGGATCGGTGTCGAAGGTGGCCTCCGACTCCGGCATCGGGGAGGTGAACGCGTGGTGCACCGCGGTCCAGTTGCCCGAGCCAACCGCGACGTCGCCGGCTGCCGTCGCCTCGTCGGCCGGCTCGAACAGCGGCCATTTCACGATCCAGGTGAAAGCCCACGCGTTCGGATCGATGAGGTCCAGGCGCTTGGCGATCTCGATGCGCGTCGCCCCGAGCAGGGCACGGGCCCCCTTGGGGGTACCGGCCGCGAAGAACACGCAGTCCCCGGGCGCGGCCCCGACGTGGGCGGCCAACCCGGCGCGTTCGGTGTCGGAGAGGTTCTTGGCGACCGGGCCGCTCAGCTCGCCGTCCTCGCCGACGAGCACGTACGCGAGGCCCTTGTGCCCACGCTGTTTGGCGAACTCCTGCCAGCCGTCCAGCGTCCGGCGCGGCTGCGACGCACCGCCGGCCATGACCACGGCACCCACGTATGGCGCCTGGAACACCCGGAACGGCGTGTCCTTGAAGTACTCGGTGCACTCGACGAGTTCGACGGCGAACCGCAGATCGGGCTTGTCAGTACCGAATCGGCCCAGCGCCTCGTCGTAACACATCCGCGGGATCGGGGTCGGCAGGTCGTAGCCGATCGTGGACCACACCGCCCGCAGCACTTCTTCGGAGACCGCGATGACGTCGTCGGCCTCGACGAAGCTCATCTCCATGTCCAGCTGGGTGAACTCCGGCTGGCGGTCGGCACGGAAATCCTCGTCGCGGTAGCAGCGCGCGATCTGGTAGTAGCGCTCCATGCCCGCCACCATCAGCAGCTGCTTGAACAGCTGCGGGCTCTGCGGCAGCGCGTAGAACGAGCCGGGCTGCAGCCGGGCCGGGACCAGGAAGTCGCGCGCACCCTCCGGCGTCGACCGGGTCAGCGTCGGGGTTTCGATCTCGACGAAGTCGTGCCCGGCCAGCACCGAGCGCGCGGCCGCATTGACCTTGGAGCGCAACCGGATTGCGTCACCGGGGCCACCCGGACGGCGCAGATCGAGATAGCGGTGCTTGAGCCGGGCTTCCTCGCCGGCCTGCTCGTCGAGCTGGAACGGTAGCGGGGCGCTCTCCCCCAGCACCGTCAGCGACGCCGCGTTGACTTCGATCTCGCCGGTCGGGATCTCGGCGTTGGCGTTGCCCTCGGGGCGCACGCCGACCACGCCTTCGACGGCGACGCAGAACTCGGCGCGCAGCCGGTGTGCCTGGGCCAGCACGTCGGCATCGTGGAACACCACCTGAGCAACGCCGGACGAGTCGCGCAGATCGATGAAGATGACGCCGCCGTGGTCCCGCCGGGTCGATACCCAGCCGGCCAGCGTGACCGTCCGTCCGGCGTCGGAGGCCCGCAACGAACCGGCGGCGTGACTGCGCAGCACTGGAAACTCCTGAATTCGAGAAACGGATGCATGAAATCGAGGGATCAGTCTATGAGGTAGACCCGACGAGACATTCGCCACGTCGGTGTATGGTCCCCGACGGAGGTAGCCCCGATGACCACGATGTATCCCTGCGAGCGCGTTGACCTGAACTGGATCCGCAGCGCGCCGTTCCGGTTCTCCAACAGCGTCGACCTGGCCATCACGCCCGAGCAGCTGTTCGACGTCCTCGCCGACGCCGGGTCCTGGCCGCAGTGGGCGAAGGTCATCACCAAGGTCACCTGGACCAGCCCCAAACCCTACGGTGTCGGCACCACCCGAACCGTCGACATGCTCGGCGGGCTGGTCGGCGACGAGGAATTCCTGGCCTGGGAGCCGTTCACCTACATGGCCTTTCGGTTCAACACCTGCTCGAGCAAGGTAGTGGCCGCATTCGCCGAGGAGTACGCCGTGGTGGAGACGCCCGGCGGCTGCCGGCTGACGTGGACGCTGGCGCAGAAGGCCAACGGGCCGGCCCGGTGGGGACTGGTTCTCGGCGGGCCGGTGATGAACCTGTCGTTCAAGTGGTTCCTCGCCAACCTGAAGCGCTACACCGACAAGCACTACACCTGACTAGTAGAGCCCGGCCCACGCCTGGCGGCGCTGCTCGTCGGGGTCGTCGATCGAGACGTCGCGGGCCGACCGGATGACGCGGGTCGGCCTGCGCGCGGTGTCGTAACGCGGCCAGTTGTCCAGTGCGCCGTGGGTGGCGAAATTCAGCCAGGTGCGCTGCATCCGGCGGCCCACCGCGGGCTGCACGCGACGGCCCAGCGGGTGCAGCTTGCGGCCCAGATACGAGCCGTAGCTGTGCTGGATGTGCACGATCTCGCTGCCGTGCGTGGCGCCGAGCCCGAGCATCCGCAGGGTCCAGGTGGTGTGGTCGAACCGGTAGACGTGGGTGGTCGCGTGCGCGCTGTAGGCGTCGGCGAACGCCCACGTGGGCGCCCCGAACATCACATCGGAGCCGACGGCGATCTGGGCTCGCCGGCGTGGGTAGTCGGGGTAGCCGGCGAGCACCCGGTCCTGGGCATCGGGCGCCACCCGGTAGAAGTAGGCGTCGATGCTTTCGCGCGTGGTCGGCAGCATCGGCGGTTTGGACCAGGCGAACATCGACGCCTCGTGGCTGTTGGTGCCGACGATCAGCGGGACGGGGTTGACCTCACCGGCCCGCGCCGCCTCGATCGGGTGCCGCGGCAACAGGTCCACCCCGTAGGTGAGCCCGTAGGCCAGCGTCGGACTGGTCGCGACGCTGCGGCGCTGGATCTCGCCTGCCGCGCGGCGCAGCACCCGCTGCGGCAGAACCGGAAAGGCAGCGGGATCGGAGCCGACGACATCGACGAATTCGTGTGCGCGGCGGGCCCGGGTGGTGCGGTCGGCGATCAGCGGCAGCGCCGGGCTCTGGGCGATCGCGCGGGCGAACAATCCCTCACCGGCCGGGCTGGCCAGCAGCGCCAGCACCGACGTGGCCCCGGCCGATTCCCCGAAGATGGTGACGCGCTGTGGGTCTCCGCCGAACGCGGCGATGTTGTCCTGCACCCAGCGCAACGCGGCGATCTGGTCACGCAGGCATAGGTTGTCGGCGAATCCGGCGCCGAGATCACCGAGCTCGAATCCGCCGAACACCCCGAGGCGGTAGGTGACGTTGACGACCACGACGTGGCCGTTGGCGGCCAGCCGCGAGCCGTTGTAGAGCTGCAACTGCCCGGCGCCGTAGACGAAGGCGCCGCCGGGGATCCAGACCATGACGGGCAACGGGGTCGTTGTGGCCGGCGGGCAGGAGCGCAGCGACTCGGGGTTGGGGCTGGGGGCCCACACCGTGAGCGTCAGGCAGGCTTCATCGCGGATTTTCGGGTCGTCACGTCCGCCACCGACGAAGGAGCGGCCCTGCGGCGGGACCGGTCCGTACTCGATGGCGTCACGCACCCCCGCCCACGGCCGCGCCGGGGCGGGCGCCAGGAACCGACGCTCCCCGACGGGTTGTTCGGCGTAAGGAATGCCGCGCCAGACCCGCACACCGTGCTCGGTGGCGCCGCGCACGGCACCAGTGGATGTGTACACCACGGTCGACGGATCCGCGACGACGGTCACGGCTAAATCGTAGTGTGGCAAAGTGAACGGGGCGGGATGTCTGCCTGGGGTGTCGATCTCGAGGAGCCACGATGACCTTCAACGAGGGCATGCAGATCGACACGAGTACCACCTCGACCGGTGGCGGCGGCCGCGGTCGCGGCATCGCGATCGGCGGTGGTCTTGGCGGTCTGGTTGTGGTGCTGCTGGCGGTGTTCCTCGGTGTCGACCCGGGCCAGGTGATCAGCCAGCAGCCTGCACTGCCGCCCGGTGCCGAGCAGTCCGGTTATGACCTGAGCAAGTGCCGGACCGGTGCCGACGCCAACGAGTACGTCGAGTGCCGCGTGGTGGCCACCGGCAACTCCGTCGACGGCGTGTGGGAGAACCTGCTCAAGGGCTACACCCGCCCGAAGATGATGCTGTTCAAGAACAACGTCAACACCGGCTGCGGGGCCGCGTCCAGCGACATGGGGCCGTTCTACTGCCCGGCCGACCAGACCGCCTACTTCGACACCGACTTCTTCCAAGTGCTCAAGGACCAATTCGGTTCCAGCGGTGGACCATTGGCGCAGGAGTACGTGGTGGCCCACGAGTACGGCCATCACGTGCAGGACCTGCTCGGCGTGCTCGGCCGTGCGCAGGGCGCTGGCGCGCAGGGCGCCGGCGGGGGCGGCGTGCGCACCGAATTGCAGGCCGACTGTTACGCCGGGGTGTGGGCACACTACGCCGCGATCACCAAGCAGCCCGGCACCGATGTCACCTATCTGAAGCCGCTGACCGATAAGGACATTGCCGATGCGCTTTCGGCGGCAGCCTCGGTGGGTGACGACCGGATTCAGAAGCAGGCGACGGGACGGGTGAATCCCGAAGTGTGGACCCACGGGTCAGCGGCCGAGCGCCAGAAATGGTTCACCACCGGCTACCAGACCGGTGACCCCAAGCAGTGCGACACGTTCAAGGCCCGCGATCTGGGTTAGCCGGGGAGCTCGGCGCTCACATCGCAACGGTCGGCATCGAAGCTGAAATAGCCTTTGATGGGCTGGGTTTCGGGTAACGGGTCGTCGTAGCTCCACGCCACGTCCTCGACGTCACCGGCGGCCCAGTAGGTGGCATACCCCTTGTAATTGCAGTAGCTCGACGTGTCCGTCCGGCGCAGCAGATCAGCACGGACGTGCGTGTGCGCAACGTAAAGCCTTGGCGCCAAGGCGGTCTCGAACACGATCACGGTGTCGTCGGTGTCCACCACCACCTCCCCCGCCACCGCGACACGCAGTCGTCGCCGGGTCGGCCGGCAGTCGACGCGGTGGTAGGGGTTGGGCGGATAGTGCACCAGCGTGCGCCCCTCCTCCAGCCAGTTGTCGACGGCGTCCCACGGCACCCGCACATACCCGGGTGCGGCGTCCTCGGGTTCGGTTGGCAGATCGGCTGTTTCGCCTACCGGGAAGACATAACTCAGCGGCGCACCGGCCCGGTGAACCATTAGCGCGTTCTCGGTGTCGATGACCGGGCGGCCGTCGCGCACCGCCTGCACCCGGCGCGGATGCGGCTCGACGTAGACGATCGGGTCGGCCACCGGCGGACAGAACCAGCCGGCCCGATCCGGACCGAGTGGGCCGCGGCCGGCGACCAAGCTCATCGCTAGATCCGGGCTTCGGCGGCGATCGCGTTGTCGGTGACCCGCAGCGGGCGGATCAACGCATCCTGGGTGAACGACGCGATCAGCTCACCTTCCTCGGTGTGGATCGCCCCGCGGATGTAGGACATGCCCGCACCGACCTGGGTGCTCTCGTGGGTATAGAGCAGCCAACCGCTCCATGTGACCGGTTCGTGGAAGCTCACCGCGACCGTCATCGGCGCGGTCGACACCGTGAGGTGCGACTGCGCGGTGCCGATGCCTGCGTGCGCGCGCATTGTCGTCGAGATCCCCAGATGCCCGGTGAAGTAGGCGATCAGAGCCTTGGCCAGGTCGTCGCGGGCGGGGATGGGCTCGTAGTGCAGCCAGGCGTAGACCTCGGGCGGGCCGACCTCGTCGGGGCTGTTGATGTCGACGACGTCGACGAGCTTGACCTGCCGTCCCGTCATGGGCATTTCGCAGACATTGGCCTGATCCGGCCCGGCCACCTGCGGGCGCGGCAGATGGTGGCGGATCACGTCGGGAGTGGGCACATCGGCGAGCACCGTGAACGTCATGCAGCGCTTGTCGTTCTGCGAGGCGGTGATGACCGCCGACGCGGTGGAGCGCCCTTCCGAGACGACATCGATCTCGAGCACCACCGGCGGACCGACCAGCACCGCCCGGGTGAACACACTGTGGACCGAGCGAATCGACTTGCCCTCGAAGCGCTTTGCCGCCGCGACGATCACCTGGGCGAGCACCTGGGTGCCCTCGACGACTTGCCGTTCGTCGGCGTCGGCGATACCGGTCGGGGCGATGAAGCGATCCTGGCCGTCGGCCCGGACGTCGAACAGATCGAGCAGGCGCGGCACCGTCCAGTGGTTCTCGGCGGCGTCCCCGGAATTCGAAGCCATGTGTTCCCTCACCTCGTCGTGTTCCAAGACGGTAACGTCATTCTCGTCACTGTAACCCGACCGATAAGCTGACCCGATGGCCAAGGCCAACCAACGATCACCCGAGGCGCCGAGCGCCGATCCGGACTCCCGGGAGAGCCGCTTCATGCGGTCGGCCCTGTCGATTCTGGCCGAGACCGGCCGCACCGACTTCACCGTGCTGGAGGTCGTCGAACGCTCGAAGACCTCGCTACGGTCCTTCTACCAGCACTTCACCACCAAAGACGAGCTGCTGCTGGCGCTGATCGACAAGATCATGGCCGAATCCACCAAGCAATGGTGCAACGAGACCGACGGCCTGCCCGCCGCCGAGGCGATGCGCCTGCTGATCGAGCGGATCTGCACGCCCGCCGAAACCACCAAACAGGACAGCATCAACCGCGGCCTGACCTATTACAACGACCACCTCGCCGAGACCCTGCCCAAGGAGTACTCGCGGGTGCTCTCGCCGCTGCATCAGTTGATCGACGAGATCCTCGAACGCGGCAAACGCGAGGGCACCTTCCGGTCCGACCTGCAGTCCCAGACCACCGCCGCGCTCATCATGCAGGCGGTCCTCGGCGCGATGCGGCTACGCAGCCTGGGCGCCGAACTCAACGGCATCCCGATCGACGCGGAGCATATCTACGATTTCTGTGTCCGCGGCCTGCTGCCCTGACCCGTTTCAGCAGCTAGATCGATCTTTTATCGCCGATGTGTTTACTACGCCGGCCACGTGGTAACGTCATTACCGTTATCGACCAATCAGACTCCCTGGAGGCGGCCATGCCCTCGCGCGAGCTTCCCTATCCGGTTTTCGACGCCGACAACCACTTCTACGAGCCCCAGGAAGCGCTGACGCAATTCCTGCCGGACAACCGGAAGGGCGTCATCGACTACATCGACGTCAAGGGCCGCACCAAGATCGTGGTGCGCAACCACATCAGCGACTACATCCCCAACCCCACCTTCGAGGTCGTCGCCCGCCCCGGCGCCCAGGAGGAGTACTTCCGGCACGGCAGCGGCGGCAAGAGCTACCGCGAGGTGATGGGTAAGCCGATGAAGGCCATCCCCGCCTTCCGCAACCCCGAGGCGCGCCTGGAGGTGCTCGACGGCCTCGGTCTTGACTACACGATCATGTTCCCGACGCTGGCCAGCCTGGTCGAGGAGCGGTTGAAGGACGACCCCGACCTGATCCTGGACATCGTCCATGCGCTCAACCAGTGGATGTACGAGACCTGGCAGTTCAATTACGAGGGCCGGATCTTCTCCACGCCGGTGATCAACCTCAGCATCGTCGACCGCGCGCTCGAGGAGCTCGAATGGTGCCTGGCGCGCGGCGCCAAGACCGTGCTGGTGCGGCCGGCCCCGGTGGCCGGCTTCCGCGGCTCCCGCTCCATGGGCCTGCCCGAGTTCGACCCGTTCTGGGACGCGTGTGTGAAGGCCGGTATCCCGGTCTGTATGCACGCCTCGGACAGCGGCTACGCCGAGTACCTCAACGACTGGGAACCCGCCGACGAGTTCCTGCCGTTCAAGCCCACGTCGTTCCGGATGGTCGCGATGGGCAAGCGGCCCATCGAGGACACCATGGCCGCCCTGGTGTGCCACGGCGCGCTGACGCGCAACCCGGATCTACGAATCCTGTCCATCGAGAACGGCGCGTCCTGGGTGCCCTACCTCTTCTACCAGTTCAAAGACGTGTACTCGAAGATGCCGCAGGAATTCCCGGAGGATCCCATCGAGGCGTTCCGGCGGGGTGTCTACGTGGCGCCGTTCTGGGAGGACGACTTCAAGAAGATGGCCGAGCTGTGTGGCATCGACCGCATCATCTTCGGTTCGGACTGGCCGCACCCCGAGGGGCTGGCCAACCCGATCAACCTGGTCGACGATCTCATCGCCCAGGGCCTGGACGAAGAAGGTCAGCGAAAGGTGATGGGCGGCAACCTGGTCGACCTGTTCAAGGTGCCCAACGTGTCGGTCCACAAGCCCGACGTGCCCGCGCTCGTCATCGCATGAGAGATGTCTCCTCCCCCGAACAGCTGTTGTTCGTCTCGACGACCCAGGCGTTTCTGGAGAAGGAAGCGTCGCTGAGCACGGTACGCGAGCTGCACGCAGCGGATACGTCGTTCGACACCGCGTGGTGGCAGCGCGCGGCCGAGCTCGGCTGGGCCAGCTTGCTGGTCCCCGAAGAGCTTGGCGGCGGCAGTGTCTCGGGCAATGGCTTGGCCGACCTCGCGCTGGTGGCCGAACAGATCGGGCACAGCGTGGCACCGGGTCCGCTGCATCCGGTCAGCGTCGTGCTCGCGGGTCTGGTCGAGGCGCCCGACGGTCATGAGGACACCATCGAGGCGCTGGTGTCCGGCGAGCTGGTGGCATCGTGGGCGGTCTACGAGCCGCGCCGCCCGCTGTCCCCGCTGCAGTCGACGGCGACGGCCACGCGCACCGATTCCGGCTACCGCATCGACGGGGTGAAGGACCGTGTCGAGGCGGGCGCCGAGGCCGGCGTCTTCCTCGTGGTCGCCGACCTCGAGGGCAGTCCTCGCCAGTTCCTGGTTCCCGCCGACCGCGCAGAAGTCACCGAACAGCGCTCGGTCGACATGGTGAAGCGTTATGCCCGAGTGGAATTCAACGGCACCGAGGTCGACGAGGCTGCTGCGGTCGGCGACGCCGCGCAGACACCGGCGATGATCGAGCGGCAGCGCCAGGTCGCGTTGGTGCTGCAGTGCGCCGAAATCGTCGGAATTCTGGAAACCGTGCTGGCGATGACGACGCAGTGGATGTTCGACCGCCACAGTTTCGGCAGGCCGCTGGCGTCCTATCAGGCGCTCAAGCATCGGCTCGCCGATATGAAGATGTGGTTCGAGGCGTGCCGGGCGACCACCGCGGGCGCGGTCGCCGCGGTGTCGGCCCGTTCGGATGACGCCGCCAAACTGGTCAGCGTCGCCAAAGCCTATGTGGCCGACCGGGCGCCGGCGATGCTGCAGGATTGCGTGCAACTACACGGCGGGATCGGCGTCACGTGGGAGCACGACCTGCACTTGTTCCTGCGCCGCACCGAGCTCTACCGCGCGCTCTACGGTTCACCCGACGACCACCACCGCGAGGTGTACGCGTTGAGCGCCAAGACCGCACGGCAGGAGGCTTCGGCATGACCGAGACTGTGATCTCCACGTCCACCGAATCGGTCGCCGAGTTCGCCGCCAGGGCCCGTACCTGGCTGGCGGCGAACATGCCGCCCATCGACCCCGACCACCCACCGTTCGCGGTGCGCGCCGAACAACCCTCGTGGGACCACGCACAGGAACTGCAAAAGCGTCTGTACGAGGGCGGTTTCGCCGGCATCTGCTTCCCCCGCGAATACGGCGGCCTGGGTCTGGACCACGCGTATCAGCAGGCATTCAACGCCGAGTGCCGCGGCTATGAGATGCCACTGATCCTCAATACGCCATCGCTGACGATCTGTGCGGCGACGATCCTGGACATGGGCACCGAAGCCCAGAAGCGCGAACGCATTTCAGCTGCCATCCGCGGCGACGAGGTGCTCTGCCAGCTGCTGAGCGAGCCCAGCGGCGGCTCTGATCTGGCCGGCGTCATCACCCGCGCCGACCGCGTTGGCGACAAATGGGTCGTCAACGGCGCAAAGACTTGGAGCACAAGCGCTTTCGCCGCCGACTACGGGCTGATGCTGGCCCGCACCGACTGGACAGTGCCCAAACACGAAGGCCTGACCATGTTCCTGGTGCCCCTGAACTCCCCCGGCATCACCATGCGGCGGATCAAAGAGGTCAACGGCAACGAGGAATTCTGTGAGGAGTTCTTCGACGGCCTCGAACTCGGTGACGACGCGGTGGTCGGCGAGGTCAACAAGGGCTGGGAAGTGGCCTCCCGTCAGCTGCATCACGAACGCCGCGCAGTCGGCGGCGGATCGGAATTCGCCAGCGGAACCGGCGCGGAGAACGCCGAGGAGATGCCACCGGATCACGTCACGCTGGCCGAACGCACCGGACAGGGTGACGACCCGGCGGTGCAGAGTCTGGCCGGTCGCGCGCTGGTGCGGCGGATTGTCAAGGAACAGCTGATCCATCACGTCGGGACCGCCATCGGCAACGGCTCACTGCCCCCGAACGCCGGCACGCTGATCCGGTTGTTCCATGCCGAGACCACCGAACTCGAAGTCGACACCGCGCTCGCGATCGCCGGCACCGCCGGTGTGGTCGACGAGGGCGGGGACCTGTCCGGCCTCCTCGACATCGGGGTGCGGTATCTGTCGCGGCAGACCGGATCGCTGGGCGGCGGCAGCAGCGAGATGGCCCGCAATGTGATCGGCGAACGTATCCTCGGGTTCCCGCGCGAACTGGCCGCCGACAAGGGTGTGCCGTTCAATCAGGTCAAGCGCGGGGGCGGCTAGAAGGCCGGAGCGCCTCGGGCGCGACATCGAACAAAGTCGGCTGCGGCTCCGGTACGACGACCGGCGAGGCTACCGGGGTGAATTGCCGGTGGTCGCGGGCCAGGCGGTGCTTGTCGATCAGGGGTGCGACCCGCTCACGCAGCATGTCGCGATAGTCGGCAGGCAGGTAGGCCCCGCGGCGGTACAGCTGCCGGTAGGGCGCAACGAGTTCGGGATGCGCACGCGCCAGCCAAGCCATGAACCAGCCGCGCGTCGAACTGCGCAAGTGCAGGCCGAACACCGTGACGGACGTGGCACCTGCCTCGGCGATCAGGCCGAGCAGTCTGTCCAGATCTTCCGTCGAGTCGGTCAGGTGCGGCAGCACGGGCGCAACCATGACGTGACAGTCCAGCCCGGCGTCACGCACCGCGGCGATCAACCCGAGCCGGGCTTGCGGCGACGGGGTTCCCGGTTCGACGTCGTGGTGCAGATCGGCATCGCCGACCGCAAGGGAGATCGCCACCGACACCGGAACCTGTTGTGCCGCATCGGCAATCAGAGCCAGGTCCCGGCGCAGTAGCGTGCCCTTGGTCAAGATCGACAGTGGTGTGCCCGAAGCCGCCAGTGCGGTGATGATGCCCGGCATCAACTCATAGCGTCCCTCGGCCCGTTGATAGGGATCGGTATTTGTGCCCAGCGCCACCGTCTCCCGGCGCCACGACGGGCGGCCCAGCTCACGGCGCAGCACGTCGACGATGTTGGTCTTCACCACGATCTGGCTGTCGAAATCCACGCCCGGATCGAACTCCAGGTATTCGTGGGTGGGCCGGGCGAAGCAGTACCGGCAGGCATGCGAGCAACCGCGATATCCGTTGACGGTGAACCGGAACGGCAGCATCGCGGCGGCCGGGATCTTGTTCAGCGCCGACTTGCACAGCACTTCGTGAAAGGTGATCCCGTCGAACTGTGGCGTGCGCACACTGCGCACCAGCCCGATGCGCTCCAGGCCGGGCAACGCACCGTCGTCGACCGCTATCCCCTGGCCGCTCCACCGCACATGCCTATTCGAACGCACGTTCGATGATCTGTCAATCGTCTCGCGCAATATGCGCGCTACGCCCAGGACACCGTCGAGTAACGCCGCCCGGATTGTCTTGGTGACAACAGTGAAAGGGAGGCCTCGTGACCGAGAAGTTCCATCTGGGCTGGTTTCTGAACTTCGTCGCCGATGAGTGGAATGGAACCTGGGGCGACGGTGGCCGCGACTTCACCGGAGACTTCTACGTCGAGATGGCCAAGGACCTGGAACGAGCCAAGTTCGACTATGTCCTCATCGAGGACAAGCTGATGGTCTCCACCGCCTACGGCGGCACGATGGAAGCCGACCTCAAGCATGGCGTGAACCCCAAGCACGATCCGGTACCGCTGGCCATCCTGATGGCCACCGCGACGAGCCGACTCGGTGTCATCCCGACGATGTCGACCAGCTTCTACCCGCCGTTCCTGCTCGCCCGGCTGTGCAGCACCGTCGATCACATTGCCCGCGGCCGGTTCGGCTGGAACGTCGTGACGTCCGGCGAGGACCGCGCCGCACAGAACTTCGGTCTCGACAGGCTGTACGAGCACGACGAGCGCTACGCGATGGCCAGCGAGTACCTCGAGCTGGTCAGCAGACTGTGGGAATCGTGGGAGCCCGACGCCATCGAACGCGACCATCTGACGGGCACATACGCCAATCACAAGAAGGTCCACACCATCGACTTCGAGGGCAAGTACTACAAGAGCCGGGGACCGTTGAACACCGCCCCGTCCCCGCAGTACCGCCCGACGATCGCGCAGGCCGGCGCCTCACCCCCGGGACGTGAGCTGGCCGCCCAGCACGCGGACACGATCGTCGCGCCCTCCAATGGTGCGGCCGCGATGAAGGCCTACCGCGACGACATCCACGCGCGGATGAAAGCCAACGGCCGCGACCCGGCGCACTGCAAGGTGCTTTACCTGGTGTCGCCGATCGTCGCCGACACCCACGAGGAGGCAATTGCCAAGCGGGAGCGATGGTTCAACGATCCGCTGTATATCGAGTACATGCTCGCCGAGATCTCCTCGATCACCGAGATCGACTTCTCCCAGTTCGATCTCGACGAGCCGGTGCCACCGGTGACCACCAACGGCGAGCGGGGCGCGCTGGAGAGCTTCCTGGCCCGCGGCAAGGGAAAGACGTTGCGCCAGATCGTCACCGGGAGCGGGATGACCGCCAACATCCCGTTCATCGGCACGCCGGGTGAGGTGGCCGACCAGATGGCCGAGTTGATGGATGAGGTCGGCGGCGACGGCTATCTCATCACCAGCCCGGTGATGCGGCTCAACCGGCGCTACGTCACCGAGATCACCGACGGCCTGATCCCCGAACTGCAGAAGCGGGGACTGACCCGCACCGAGTACACCACCACAATGCTGCGCGACCACCTCCGCGAGTTCTGATGACCTGCGCTGCCGCCGACAACGGGTGCGGTGCCGACGCATCGGTCGAGACCGCCATCGAAGCCTTGCGGGCAGGCGGGATGGCGGTGGTCGTGGACGCCGACGATCCCGACGACGACGGCGATCTGCTGTTGGCCGCCTCACATGCCACGCCCGAGCGGGTCGCATTCATGATGCGTCACACTGGCGGAATCCTTTGCGTCCCTATGCTATCGACCGATCTCGACCGGTTGCGTCTGCCACCGATGGTGGCGGTCAACGAGGATCCGCGCGGCGCCGGCTACGCCGTCTCGGTCAACGCCGGCGCCGGAATCACCACCGGGGTGTCCGCGGCAGATCGCAGCCGGACCATCGCATTGCTCGCCGACCCGCAGACCGGACCCGGCGACCTCACCAGGCCGGGGTACGTGTTTCCACTGCGTGCGGTCGAGGGCGGCGTGCTACGGCGGGCCGGGCACACCGAGGCTGCCGTCGACCTCACAAGGATGGCGGGGCTGCCACCGGTCGCCGTCATCGGCGAGGTCGTCGATGACGCCGGCGTGGTCGCCCGCGGAGATCGGCTGTGGCGCTTCGCCGCCGAAAACAACCTCCCGGTCGTCAGCATGTCGGAGCTGATCGCCTATCGCCGCCGCACCGAGCGGCTGGTCGAGTTCAAGGCGTCCAGCCGGTTGCCCACCGAGCACGGGGTCTTCACCGCCCACGGATTTCAATCGGTGCTCGACGGTCGTGAACACATCGCGCTGGTGATGGGCGAACCCGCGGCCCGCAACGCTGGACCCACCCTGGTGCGGGTGCACTCAGAATGCGTGACCGGCAATGTCTTCAAGTCGGCCGGCTGCAGCTGCGCCCCGATGCTGCACGGAGCTATGCGGGCGATCGCCGCCAACGGCCAGGGTGTTGTCGTCTACCTGCGGAGCAATCACCGACGCTCCTACCGCCTCCACGACGCCGACGTGCTCGACGAGCGGGACTACGGGGTGGGCGCCCAGATCCTCGCCGATCTCGGGGTGCGCCGGATGCGGTTGCTGACCAACAACCCCGTGAAGCGGATCGGTCTGGAGGCCTTCGGGCTCAAGCTGGTCGGAACGAGTCCGCTGCCGGGGGTGCCGTTGGTGGCGGTCGAGAACTCGATCGATCGGTGACGCACTGCCCGCTTCCACGGCGCAATGGCTCCCGGTGGTTCCTGCCGCTGATGGCCGCCGCGGGTGTGACCATGAGTCTGACCGCCCCGCTGGAGGTCCTCTTCATTCGCAGTTACTCCGAAAGTAGCTCTTATATAGGGATATTCATGCTGTCCGCAGCGATCGGAGTGATCCTTGTCGACGTGTTCGGCACCAGGTTTGTGCCCGGCCTGGACGCGCGGGTGGCGTTGACCGCGGGGCTGGCATTGTTCGGCGTGGCGTGCATCGGCATCGGGTTGGCCTCGGAGGGAATCGTGCTGATGACCTCTCGCATTCTGCAAGGCTGCGGCGGCGGTATCGTACTCGGTGCGGGATTACAAGCAGCCGTTCGTGTTCGGCCGCCATTGCCGCAGCTCGGCGGCGACGCGTACGGGACGGGCGTGGCGCCGTCGGAGGATGTGGTCCGCTCGGTGGGCCGGTTCAACGCAGCATTCCTCTTCGGCGGTGCTGTCGGCTCGCCGGGTGGATTGCTGATCGCCGGTGTCATCGACGGACGGGTCGGCTATCAGATCGCCTTCGCCGCCACCGGCGCCCTGGCCCTGAGTGTCGCCGCCGCTCTGGTGGTGGTGCTGCCTGCCCTCGATGCTCCGCTGGGATTGGCGCCACCTCGTATCGGCCTCCCGCGGTTCGACCGGACCGCCGGCGGGGCCGCCGCCTTGGTTCTGGCGATGAGCGGTGAATTCCTGCGCGGTGGAGTTCTTTTCACCGCGCTGCCGATCACCGGTGCCGCCCGCGAGTTCTCCACGATCACCATCGCCCTGGCGATCGCCCTGATGTCGGGTGTGGAGATCGCGGTGCTGTTCCTGGCGTACCGCGTGATCCGGTCGACCGGGGTGGTGAGTGTGCTGATCATGTCGTTCATCCTCGGGACCGGGTGCGCCGTCGCGCTGGCGCTGATGCCCGGGGTGCCGGCCTACCTGGTCGCATCCGCCCTGTTCGGCGTGTCACTGGCTGGGGCCACCGCAAGCCTGCCTGCACTGGTAGTCGCCCAAGTCGGGGATTCGTCGGCGGGACTGGCAAAATTTCGGATCTCAGCGGGCATCGGCATTCTGATCGGTAGCGTCGGCCTCGCCGTGCTGGCCGGCATGATCGGCGTCACAGCGCTTTTCGTGCTGGTAGCCATCATCTTGCTGGCCAGTGCGCAGCTGGCGCACCGAGTCGGAAGACGAGTGACACCGACGTAACCCAGACGTCGCGTCCACGCGGCCTCAGTTAACAATCAGATGGTCTCATGGTAGGCAAGGGACTTTGGTCCCTGATCCTTGGGAAAGGAGCACCGACCGTGAGACCAGGCGATCAAGCACCGTACGGTAGTCATCAGCCCCGCTTCCACGCCGCGGGCTACGTCCGCCCAGAGGTCCGCTACCAACGTCAGCGCCAAAGTCCCGACCGGTTGAACAATTCACCCCGGCGCACCTACGACCTGCTGCGTTCCACGCTTGTCACCACCGGCCACCGCGATCGTCCGTTGGTGGAAAGCGAACTCACCGAGGCACTCTCGGCAAGCCGCAGCACGATTCGCACGGTGCTGCAGCAACTCGCCCGGGAGGGCCTGGTGACCCGAGAGCCGAAAAACGGAACGAAAGCCACCGGCGCGCTGGTACTTCCCATCGACCGGTTGACCGAGGTGCAGGCGCGAACGCTGGAGTCGCGGTCGCTGGGGTGTCCGCCGATAGTGCGCGACAGGCTGCGGCTGCCGGCCGATTGGACCGTGCTGATGATCGAGAGCTTATTGCTCGAGGACGGCCAGCCGCTGGGCCTGTCGGTCAACTACATCGCCGTCACCGAGGAGCAGTCCGCACACATCGACGTCGACCAGTCCGACGTCATCCACGTTCTGGAGCATCAGATCGGAATACGGATCGGTGACAGTCAGACCACCGTCGGTGCGATTGCTGCCGATCGGCAGACCGCGGAACTGGTCGGCATCGACATGGGCGCACCGGTCATCTGGCTGGAGGACGTCATCGAAGACGAGTACGGCCAGCCTCGCGCGTTGTCGCAGCTGCGGCTGAGGGCCGACCGGGTGGCCTTCTCGGCCGTCGCCCGCCGCACCGCGTGATGCAGGCGGTCAGAAACTTGTCAGGTTGCCCCGCAGGAACGGCGAGTCGTAGCCCGAGCGGGACAGCCCCTGCCGCTGCAGTTCGGGAACCAAGCCGTCGGTGATCTCGGCCACCACACGCCGGTTCAGCGGGCCGACGTAGAACAGCACTCCGTCTCCGCCGACGGCACCGATCATCGCCCCGAGTTCGGCAGCGACCTCCTCGGGGGTGCCCACCGGTTCAATCGCATGTGGTTGCGTCGCCACCTCGCGCAGTGTGCGGCATGGGTCGCCCAGCCGCGCGGCCAGTGAACTCTGGTGGCCGTTGGTCGTGAACGATGTCGCGAGGTCGGCCAGCGGGGTGTCGACGTCATAGGGCGAGAAGTCGATGTCGGTGATGAAACCGAGTCCGGCAAGCCCGATCTCGGGTCGCGCCCACAGCTCGTCATCGTGCCGCTTCTTTCGGTCGACCGCCTCGGCGCGGGTCTCGCCCAGAAATGGCGTACACAAGAACAGCACCTTGACGTCGTCGGGGTCGCGTCCGGCCGCCTCCGCCCGGCCGCGGACATCGTCGCGGTATTCCTTCATCTCCTCCACGGACGTAGCAGCGGCGATGATGCTGTCGGCGTTGCGAGCCGCGAACGCCCGGCCCGCCGGGGAACCGCCGGCCTGAATCAGCGCGGGGCGGCCCTGCGGCGGAGGCGCGGTGTTCAGCGGGCCGCGGGTCCGGAAGAACCGACCCTCGAAATCCACCGGCCGCACCTTCTGATGATCGGCGAAGATTCCCGATTCCAGCTCGGCGACAATCGAATCCGCATCCCACGACGACCACAGAGCACGCACGGCGTCGGTCATCTCCTGGGCGATCTCGTAACGCAGGTCGTGCGCCGGTTGAGTGGGCCTGCCATAGTTTTGGGCGGCCCGATCCGAGCTGCCGGTGACGATGTTCCATCCGGCCCGCCCACCTGACACGTTGTCGAGCGTCGAGACCAGCCGGGCGAGCAGGTATGGCTGATACTCGGTCACCGCCAGCGTCGGAACCACACCGATGTGCCGGGTGGCCCCGAGCATCAGCGTCGCCAACACAGCCGGATCGTGCTTGGGCACCGACCGCGCATTCTGCAGGTAATACCGCGTCGACTTCTCATACCCGTCGGGAACATAGGCGGAGTCCTCGATGATGAGGTAGTCGAAGCGGGCTCGCTCGAGTGCCCGGATGAAGTCGAGGTAGAACTCCCCATTCATCCACTCCGTTGCCGCGGTCCCCCGCCAGGGGCTGTTCCAGTCATGGACTCCGAAACCGTCCCCAAGAAACCAGGCCAGGTGCATTCTCCGGTTGCCGTCCACGTAAGCATCTCCTCGTCCAGTCGGTTGTGCTCACCCAATCCGGCACGGGTCATCGGGGTATGTCGGACGCCGAACGACTCGATTACGCTGCGCCGGTGTTCGTGGTGACCCCGCACCCGAGGTGATGGTGATCACCTGCTGGAGACGCCCGCGTAAAGTCCCCGACTCCGTACCGGCGAACGCCTGAAACACGCACTTTGTTAGCTGGGATTACCACCTTCCCCAACACGCCCGAACAGGAGGATCCCATGAGAATCGGCCTTCACGAGCTCTGGACCGGCGGCGGTGTGCAGTGAGGCCCCGACCGACCGGGCCCGTGCGGCCAGAGACCGTCTATCAGCGGAACCGGCGGACGCCGGACCGCCTGAACAATTCGCTACGCCGGACTTACGACCTGTTGCGGTCGACCCTGCAGAACGGGCAGGGCGACCAGTTCCTCGTCGAGGGCGAGCTCATCGACGCGCTGTCGGCGAGCCGCAACACTGTCCGGGCGGTGCTGCAGCAGCTCGCCAAGGACGGCCTGGTCACCCGCAGCCCCAAGCGCGGCACCCGTTCGGCGGGGGCGCTGATGTTGCGCATCAATCACATCTCGCCGGTGCGGGAGTTCGGTGGTGACTCCAGCATCCGCACCGAGCTCAAGACGCTCGAGTACCGGCCCCTGGGCAGCCTGCGCGTGGTGCGCGACCGGCTGCGGCTCCCGCCCGACTGGACGGTACTCATGATCGAGTCGCTGCTGGCTCAGGACAAACAGCCGCTGGGGATCGCGGTCAGTTACATCGCCCTGCACCCCGACGACTCCCACAACCTAGAGGTCGACGAGCCCGACCCCATCCTCTTCCTCGAGCGGCGGCTCGATGTCAAGATCACGGGCAGCCGTACCACGATCGGTGCGACCGCGGCCGACGAGCAGTCCGCGGCGCTGGTCGGTGTCGAACTCGGCGCACCGATGATCTTCCTGGAGGACATCCTCGAGGACGCCTGCGGGCAGCCGCGGGCGCTCTCGCAGTTCCGGATGCGAAGCGACCGGATCGCTTTCACTGCGTGCGCCTCGCGCTCGGCCTGAGGCTGGTCAGGCGAAGCGTTCAGGTCACCGGGTGAAGCCGGCTGTTGGCCGACCAGAGCTCGGCGTAGCGGCCGCCCAGCGCGAGCAGTTCGTCGTGGGAGCCGTCCTCGACGATGAGCCCGTTGTCGACAACCAGCACGCGTTGCGCTGCTCGAGCGGTCTGCAGCCGGTGCGCGATGACGATCGTGGTACGGCCGCGCGACACCTGCGCCATGGCGCGCTGGACCTGTGCCTCGGTCGCCAGATCCAGGTTGGCGGTGGCCTCGTCCAGCAGCAGGATGCGCGGGTCGACCAGTAGCGCGCGGGCGAGCCCGAGTAGCTGGCGCTGCCCGGCCGACAACGACCTGCCCTGCTCACTGACCGGAGTGTGGTATCCGTAGGGCAGCGCGGCGATGAAGGCGTGAGCTCCGACCGCGCGGGCCGCCTGTTCGACCACGAGATCGGGCGCGTCCGGGTTGCCGTAGGCGATGTTGGAGCGGATCGTCCCAGAGAACAGAAACGGCTCCTGTGGGACATAGCCCAGTTGGCGTCGGTACGCCACCAGATCGAGCTCCTTGATCGGCACCCCGTCGATGAGCACCGTGCCGGAGGTGGTGTCGTAGAACCGGGCGATCAGCTTGACCAGTGTCGACTTACCTGCCCCGGTGGTGCCGACCAACGCCAGCGACTGCCCCGCCGGGATATCCAGGGTCACATCGTTCATCGCGACCAACCCGTTGCTCGGGTAAACGAACGTGACGTGGTCCAGCTGAATCCGGCCCTCGAGGTGCTCCCGGCGCACACCCGACGCTGCCGCCGGCGTGGCGCTCGGTGTGCGCAAGAGTTCGCGCAACTGGGTCATCGCCACCCGGGCTTGCAGCCACTGGTCGAACACGAAGGACAGCTGCTGAATGGGAGTGAAGAACTGGTCCAGGTAGAGCAGGAAGGCGATCAGCACGCCATAGCTGAGGTCACCCGCCGCCAGCCGGGGCGCTGCGAACCCCAAGGCGATCGCCTTCGCGACCGTACTGAGTAGCAACAGGAACGGGAAGAACCGGGCCATCAGCTCGGCCGAACGGACCCGCGCCGCGCAGTAGGCGTCGGCCAGTACCTCGAACCGCGCCTGGTTGGCCGGTTGCTGACAGTAGGCCTGGCTCACCGCCACCCCCGCCAGGCTTTCCTGCATGTTGCCGTACAGCACTGACACCCGCTCGCGGGCCAGCAGGTATGTCCGCCCGGACTCGTGCCGGAACCACAGCGTCGAGGCGATCAGAAACGGCAGCACCACCGCGGTTGCCAGGGCCAGCTGCGGGTCGAAAATCGCCAGGGCAACCGCGACCCCGGCGCAAGACAGCAGGCTCACCATCGCGGTCAGCAGGCCCTGCTGGAGCAGCTGGGCAAAAGCCTCCACATCCGAGGTCATCCGGGTCATGATGTGGCCCGCCATGTACTGCTCGTAGTAGTTGAGCGCAAGCCGCTGCAGATGGGCGAAGGTCCGCACCCGCAGGCCGAACAGCATCCGCTCGGCGGTTCGCTGGGTGAAGACGACCATCACCCTGGTGTTGACCCAGATGAGCACCTGGATCACAGCGAGCACCAGGCATACCGCGGCCAGCGCCCGGTGAGAGCTCTTCAGGACGCCGTGATCGAGCCCGAACCGGATCAGAATGGGTGCCGATATCCACAACACCCCGTCGAACACCACCAGGATGCTTGCCAGCAGCAGCGGTCGGCGGAACGGCCGGAACACACTGGTCATGGTGAGATCGCGGACCGGTGCGGCCGCCTCCGCCAGGTCGATGTCAGGCTCGCCGCGCAGCGGCGGCAATGCCTCCACCGCGTCCAGCAGCTTGGGGGACACGCTCGCAAGCCCGGCCAGCGTCGAGGCGTCGCCGGTCATCCCGGGCCCGTGCGATCCGGAGGCCGCTCTGGTGGCAGCCTCGCTGGTGAAGCTGCTCATTTTCGGTGCGCCCAGCCGCGAGACGCCCTCGGGCCAGGCCGCCGGATCGAGGTCGCTCACGGGCCCCACAACCACCGTCGTGTCGCCGGATTGGGCGTCGGGACCGGTCAGCAGATCGCGGAACAGTTGGGAGCGCGCCATCAGATCTTCGGTCGTGCCAGTGTCGACGATCCGGCCCCGGTCCAGCACGATCACCCGGTCGGCGAGCATCAGCGTCGAATGCCGGTGCGCGATGAGCACGGTCGTCCGCCGGGCTAGCACCTGCTCCAGCGAGCGGTGCACGGCGTGCTCGGTGCGGGCGTCGATGGCCGAGGTGGCGTCGTCGAGGATGAGGACGGTCGGGTTGGTCAGCGCCGCACGGGCCAGCGCCAGCCGCTGCCGCTGGCCACCGGAAAGGGTGAAGCCGCGCTCGCCGACCAGCGTGCCGTAGCCCTCGGGCAGTCCCGCGACGAAGCCGTGCGCGTGCGCGGCCACGGCGGCGTGCTCGACCTCGTCATCGGTGGCATCGGGGCGGCCGAACGCGATGTTGTCCCTGATGGTGGTCGAGAACAGGAATCCCTCCTCGAACACGATGCCGACCGCGGCGCGCAGCGAGGTCAGGCTGTAGTCGCGGATGTCGCGGCCGTCGATCAGCACGGTGCCCGCCGTCGCGTCGTGGAAGCGCGCCAGAAGATGGGCCAGCGTCGACTTCCCGGAGCCCGACGCCCCGACGATCGCGATCTTCTCCCCCGGCTCGATGCGCAGGCAGATGTCGTGCAGGACCGGCTCACCACCCGGGTAGGCGAAGTCGACGTGGTCGAGCTGCACTAGGCCGACCGGATCGGTGAGCTCGACGGGGTCGGGCTGCTCCTGCACGCGCGACTGGATCGACAGCAGCTCGACAATCCGTTGTGCTCCCGCGCGCGCCTGCTGGCTGGTGGCCATCAGCCCGGACAGGAAGCGCACTGGGGCGACGAGTTGCAGGATGTAGCTGCCGAAGGCCAAAAACACCCCCAGTGAGACCCGGCCTTCCATGACCAGCCAGCCACCTAGCGCGAGCACCGCGAGCTGAGTAAGCCCCGGAATGGCGTCCAGCGCCGCGGAATACACGGCCGTGATCCGGGCCGTGCGCAGCCGGGACTGAAAGAGCTTGCCCGCCTCGGCGTGCAGCGCGTCCTGCTCCTGGCTCTCCTGACCGAACGCCTTAACGACGCGGACGCCGGTGACCGCCTCTTCCACCACGCCGGCGACGCTGCCCTGGAAGCGTTGGTCCATCCAGCTCGCCGGGAACGAACCGCTCCGGAACCGCATCGCTACCAGCAGGAAGGTCGGTACCGACACCACCATGATCATTGCCAGCAGCGGCGACAGCACCAGCATCACGACCAGAGAGACGATCAGCAGTGCGATGTTGCCGTAGGCGATCCCCAGTTGTTGCAGGAACATCTGGATCAGGGTCAGGTCGCTGGTGGCCCGGGACATGATGTCGCCCGCCCGCAGCTCGGCACGGCGTGAGGCGTCCAGGTACTGCATATGGCGATGCACCCTGACCTGCAGGTCACGCTGGGCCCGGACCGCCGCGCGCCCGCCGACGGAGCGGCGCGCGTAGTTGGCCACGAAGCTGGCCAGTCCCGCGGCCAGCAGGATGCCAATCCACAGCGGAAGTGAGCGCCGGTGTTCGACGATCGCGTCGTCGAGGATGATCTGCTGGATGAGCGGGATCAGGCCGAGCAGTCCCATGGCGATGATGGCCAGCACCACGCCCGCCCAGATCCCGAATCGGTTGCGACGGCTGAGAACCGGTGCCAGGAGGCGCAGTGTGCCGCGTCCGTAACGCTGATCGTGCTCCGACTCGACCGGGGGTTCCGAAGGGGGCTCGCTGGCTTCTGCTTCCCGAATGCCGAGTGGAGTTGTCATTACTCCATAGCACCGGCTCGTCGAGTCCAGCCGGAAACCGCGCGGTTGCGCACGGATTGCGCTACCTGGGAGGCTTCAGACGGCGACGCGCGGGTCTGCGGCAGCCTGCATGACATCGACGACGATGTTGGCCAAGACGTAGAGGATGCCGATCACCAGTGTGACGCCGGCGATGGTGTTGAAGTCGCCCTTGGAGATAGCCTGGGCGATGAAAAGGCCGATGCCCGGCCGGGCGAAGATCATCTCGACCACGATGCTGTTGCCGATCATCCCGGCCAGCTGCAATCCCAGTAACGCAAATACCGGCCCGACCGCGTTGCGGAGCGCGTGCTGGATCAGGATGCGTTTCTCGCCAAGGCCTTTGGCCCGGGCCGTGCGGGTGTACTCGGCCCGCATGGTTCCTTCCAGACTGCTGCGCAGCACCCGTCCGACCGCGACCGCCGGTGTGATGGCGATGCACAGCGCCGGCAGGATGAGGTGTTTGAGCGCGTCCCAGAACAGCGCCGGCCGGCCCGCCAGCAGGCTGTCGATGAGCAGGAAACGTGTTGGCCCGGTGGGCGCGTCGTAGGCCGACGTCTGTCCAGTGACGGGCAGGATGCCGAGCCAGCGGTAGAAGATGAGCATCGCCAGCAGGCAGGCCAGGAACACCGGCACGGACGCACCGGAGATCATCACCACCCGCAGCACACCCGAACCGCGCCATCCCTGTGCGGTCGCCAAGCCCAGGAAGAACCCGATCACCGCGATCAGGATTGTGGCTAGGAACACCAATTCCAATGTCACGGGCAGGAATTCGAGGATGTTGTCGACCACCGGAGTGCGGGTCACGGTGGAGACTCCGAGATCGCCCCGCATTGCCTTGCCGAGATAGGTGATCAACTGCACCGGCAGCGGGTCGTTGAGTCCGAGCTTTTCCCGGGCGGCTTCGTAGACCTCTGGCGGTGCCTTCTCGCCGACCAGTGCCACCACCGGATCCACCGGGGCGATCTTCTGCAGCGTGAAGACAACTGCGATCAGAGCGAGGAGAACGGGGATGGCACCCAGGAAGCGCCGGCCGAGGGTCGTCACCATGACGGTCTCTCCCGGTCAGCGGTCGCGGATACGGTCGCGCAGCGCGTCACCGGCGAAGTTGCTGACAATTGCGATGAGCCCGACCGCGATAGCTGGGAAGATCGGGATCCACCAAGCGCTGAAAATGTAGGTCAGCCCCTGGGCACTCATGGCGCCCAGTTCGGGTGCGGGCTGTGGCGCTCCCAGACCCAGGAAGGACAGGCCCGATAGCAGCAGCACCAAGGCAGAGATATCGAGGCTGGCGGTGATGATGGTGACCGGGACGGCACCCGGCAGCAGGTGGCGGGTGAGTTGGCGCCGCCAGCCAGCGCCGGCGATGCGGGCCGCCTCCATATGGGGCGAGGCGCGCAGTTTGCGAACCTCGGCCCGGACTATCCGCGCGTAGAGCGGCCACCACACGATCGCGACCCCGATCAGTGTGTGGATGTAGGACGGGCCCATAGCGGCGACCACGGCGATCGCCAGGATCGGTCCAGGCATGGAGAGGAAGACATCGGTGATCCGCATCAGCGTGGCGTCGACGATCCCGCCCATCGCGCCGGCGACCAGGCCGACGAGGCCCCCGATGACCACGCCGGAGGCGACCACGGCCAACGCGCCCCACCAGCTTGTGGACATGCCGACGACGACCCGGGACAGCACGTCACGGCCCACGGTGTCGGTGCCCAGCCAGTTTTCGGCGCTGGGTGCCGTCATCGGCTTTCCCGCCGGCACCAGCGGATCGAAGGGGGCCAGAGCGTGCGCGAAGATCGCCACCAGGAACATCGCCGCCAACGCGCCGAAGGCGACCCAGCTCGACACGGAGGTGCCGCGGAAGTACTGACTCAGCGCGAGCGCGGCTTTGCTGCGCGAGGGAAGCGGGACCACCACTCCCGGGACGTACTGCTGTGCGATTGCCACGACATCCTCCTCCAAAATTGCCCTTGCTCGGAGCTGACGTCGCTGTCGGCCGGCGACCGCGGGGACGCCATTACTCAGTGAGTCCACACGAAACCGGTATCGCCAGAAGATCGTTCACGTTGCCGGGTGATTGCGCGCCGGACCGTCAAGTTTCACCTGGCGAACCGTGTGCGCCGGGTCACCCTGGGACTGCGGACTCCGGAGGGATCCGACGCCCGGTGCTGCGGGCCAAGACGGCACCGAGGACAAGGACCGCCGACACCACCCCCAGACCGCTGGCGGTGCCGAGCACTGCGATGAGCAGGTTGACGCTTCCGGCGCCCAGAAAGGAGCCCACTCCACAGGCAATGCGATAGGTCGCCACCCCGGCCGAGGCGTTCGAGGACAGCGCCACGATCAGGACGGGCGGGGCGGAAAGGGCAACGCCGTCGACGATGCCGAACAGCGCAGCCGCCGCCAGGAACCCTGGCAGATCGTGCACGGTGGCGAGCAGCACCACCGCGGCGATGCCGAGCAGGAGCGCAATACCCAGGCACCGTGCCGGCGGGATCCTGTCGAATAGTCGGCCCGAGAGGGCCAATACACCGATTTCGACCGCGGAGAGAAGTCCCAGCGCCACACCGATATTCGCCGCCGACAGACCGTAGGCGTGGCCGATCAGCGGGAGGGCGGTGTTCTCGATGCCGCTGCGCAGGTAGTTGCCGAACAGGCCCAGGGTGAGCGCCAGGCGTAGCACCGGGGGCATGGTGAAGTTCGGCAGCCCGATGCGAGGGCGACCCGAATCGGGCGGTGGCGCCAGCCTCGGCAGCAGGAGGACAGCCACCAAGGCGACCACGACGCCCAGCCCGGCGCACACCACGAAACTGAGTCGATAGCCCTGCAGTCCGGCGAACAGACCGGCCAGGATGCCGCCGGCCGGCGCGCCGAACGCTGCCCCGAACAGCTGCAGTCCCTGGTTCGAGCCCAGCACATGGTGGGGTCGGCTGTGCATCCGGACCGCAATCTGCAGTGCCGCACCGGCGATCGCCGCGCTCGCCAGTCCCTGCAGAACACGCGAAGCGTACAGACCCGTTGCGGTATGTGAAAGCGCGTAGCAGCCCTCGCTTGCCGCGAACAGCAACAGCCCTGACGCGATCGTCGCTCGGGCGTCGATGCGGGTGATTGCGCGCGTGCCAAGGACGTCCACGGCGACCACGCCCAGCGCCGACACCAGGATGAACACCGTCACCTCGGCGGTGGACAGACCCAGTTTGATGGCGTAGAGCAACTCGATCGGCGCTGTCATGGCCATCACGAAACCGACCAGGGCCATCGTCACCGAATGGCTCCACCGTCGCGCTCGAGGAAGCTGGTCTGACGCCGGGGGCATCGTCGGCGTGGTCACCGCTGACCGCACAGTGTCGTATTGATGACAGTGCCCTCAGAACTCGCGAAGTGTTTCGCGCAGAGTGGGTTTGGTGTACTCGGTGCGGGTCAGGCCTCGCCGCTGCAGTTCGGGAACCAACCCGTCGCATATTGATTCGATGTACTTGCGCGACAAGTCCCAGCCGGGCTTGGCGATCAGGAATCCGTCGCCACCGACTTCCTCCATCGCGTCGGCCATCTTCTGTGCCACCTGGTCGGGGGTTCCGATGAGTTCGAGCCCACGCTTGGCTCGATGAAGGACGAGCTGACGCAGTGTCTTCGGGCCTGGCGTGCCGTCGCCGCGCATGAAGTATTCCAGCGATCCGCGTTCGCCGTTGGTGGTCAGGTCCGCGGGCAGCGGCTCGTCGAGATCGAACTGCTTGAAGTCGATCTCGGTGTTCGACGAGATGCTGACGAGCGACTTCTCCACGTATGACGGGTGGTTGAGCAACCGGTCGACCTCGGCGCGGGCTTCGGCCTCGGTGGCCCCGATGGTCGGCGACACGACAAAGAGCAGTTTGACGTCGTCGGGGTTGCGGCCCGCGGCTTTTGCCCTGGCCCGAATATCGTTGCGGTACTCCTTCATTCCCTCGATACCGGTGCCGACCGCGACGATGGCGTCGGCGGCACCGGCGGCGAACTGGCGACCCTTCGGCGAGGCGCCGGCCTGAAGGAATACCGGCCGATGCTGCGGGGAGGGCACGGTATTGAGCGGTCCCCGGGACTTGAAATACTTACCGTCGAAGTCGATGGTGTGCACCTTGCGGTAGTCGGCGTAGGTGTGGGTTTCGCGGTCCATCACCACCGCATCGGCCTCCCAGGAATCCCACAACTGGTTGACGATGTCGAAATACTCCTCGGCCACGTTGTAACGCTCGTCGTGTTCGGGCAGCCCGTCCAAACCGAAGTTCTGCGCCGCCCGATCCTCTGCCGACGACACGATGTTCCAACCGAACCGGCCCTCGGCAATCGAGTCGACGGTCGAGCACGCCCGCGCCAGCAGATACGGCGGATAGAAACTCGTGGAAAGGGTGGCGACTACCCCCATCCGGGAGGTGTTGGCGGCGATGAGGACGGCCAGCGGCAGCGGGTCATGTTTGGGCGCGAAGGCGGAGTGCTTGAGCGCGCCTTCCATGGTGCCGCCATACGCGTCGGCCACCATCACGGTGTCCTCGATCATGATCAAGTCGAAGCCGGCCCGCTCCATGCTGCGGGCCATGTCCACGTAGAACCGCCCGTTCGGCCATTTCTGCACATCCGGCGACGCATCGTCGGTATCCCATTCCGGCGGAATGAAATTCATGAACCAGCCGAGGTGAAACTTCTTCGCCATGGCAAACTCCTGGGTGTCGTCGGGTCAGAATTCGCGCAGGGTCTCGCGCAGAGTGGGTTTGGTGTACTCGGTGCGCATCAGGCCACGCCGCTGCAGTGCGGGCACCAGACCGTCGCAGACCTCGGTGATGTACTCGCGCGACAAGTCGCGCCCGCCCCTGCTGATCAGGAAACCGTCACCACCGATTTCCTCCATGGCCTCGCCCATCTTGTCGGCGACCTGCTCAGCAGTGCCGACGAGTTCCAGGCCGCGGGTGGACCGAGCCCGGACGAGTTCGCGCAATGTCTTGGGGCCGGGGCTGCCGTCGCCGCGCATGAAATGCTCCAGCGATCCACGCTCGCCGTTGGTGGTGAGCCCCTCGGGCAGCGGCTCATCGAGATCGAACTGCTTGAAGTCGATCTCGGTGTTCGACGAGATGCCCACCAGCGCCTTCTCCTCGAAGTTCGGGGCGGCGGCGAACCGGGCCACCTTTGCGCGGGCTTCGGCCTCGGTGGCCCCGATGGTCGGCGACACCACGAAGAACAACTTGACGTCGTCGGGGTTGCGACCTGCGGCCTTGGCCCTGGCTCGCACATCGTCGCGGTACTCCTTCATTCCCTCCACGCCGGTGCCGACCGCGATGATCGCATCGGCTGCGCCGGCGGCGAACTGGCGACCCTTCGGCGACGCCCCGGCCTGCAAGAAGGTGGGCCGGTGCTGCGGGGAGGGCACGGTATTGAGCGGCCCTCGAGACTTGAAATACTTGCCGTCGAAATCGATGGTGTGCACCTTGCGGTAGTCGGCGTAGGTGTGGGTTTCGCGGTCCATCACCACCGCATCGGCCTCCCAGGAATCCCACAACTGGTTGACGATGTCGAAATACTCCTCGGCCACGTTGTAACGCTCGTCGTGTTCGGGCAGCCCGTCCAAACCGAAGTTCTGCGCCGCCCGATCCTCCGCCGAAGACACGATGTTCCAACCGAACCGGCCCTCGGCGATCGAATCCACCGTCGAACACAACCGCGCCAACAGATACGGCGGATAAAACGACGTCGACATCGTCGCCACCACCCCCAAATGAGTGGTGTTGACCGCCACCTGAATCGCCAACGGAACCGGATCCTGCTTCGGCGCGAAGATCGCATTCTTCAACGAGCCCTCCATGGTGCCGCCATAGGCATCGGCCACCATCACCGTGTCCTCGATCATCATGAAGTCGAAACACGCCCGCTCCATCGCCCGAGCCATGTCGACGTAAAACCGGCCGTCAGCCCAGTTCGCTACATCCGGTGACGCCCACTCCGACTCCCAATCCGGCGGCGTGAAGTTCATGAACCAGCCGAGGTGAAACTTCTTGGTCATCTCGATTCTCCTGAATCTCGTTGGGATACAGCCTGTCTCAGAACTCGCGCAGCGTTTCGCGCAGAGTGGGTTTGGTGTATTCAGTGCGCATTAGCCCGCGTCGCTGCAGCTCGGGAACAAGCCCGTCGCAGATCGACTCGATGTAGGCGCGGGTCAGTCCGCGCCGCCACAGCAGGAAGCCATCGCCGCCGATCTCGGCCATCGCGGCCTCCATCTGATCGGCGACCTGCGCAGGGGTTCCGACTATTTCCAGCCCGAAGGAGGCCGCCGCAACAGCGAGCTGGCGCAATGTCTTGGGGCCACTGCTGCCGTCGCCGCGCATGAAGTGCTCCAGCGATCCGCGTTCACCGTTGGTGGTCAGCCCTTCGGGCAGCGGCTCATCGAGATCGAACTGCTTGAAATCGATTTCGGTGTTCGACGAAATGGCAACGAGGGCTTTCTCGACGAACCGGTCATTCTCGCCGAACCGCTTCTGGGCCGCACGGGCCTCTTCCTCGGTCGCGGCGACGGTCGGCGAGACGACGAAGAGGACTTTGACGTCGTCGGGGTTGCGTCCGGCGGCCTTGGCCCTGGCCCGAATGTCGTCGCGGTACTCCTTCATCCCTTCGATGCCGGTGCCGACCGCGATGATCGCGTCGGCGGCACGGGCGGCGAACGCCCGCCCCCGCGGCGAAGCACCGGCCTGCAGAATCGTCGGCTTGTGCTGCGGCGAGGGCACCGTGTTCAACGGTCCCCGCGACTTGAAATACTTCCCCACGAAATCGATCGTGCGGACCTTGCGGTAGTCGGCATACGTGTGGGTCTCCCGGTCCATCACCACCGCATCGGCATCCCAGGAATCCCACAACTCACACACCAGGTCGTAATACTCATCGGCCACGTTGTAGCGCTCGTCATGCTCCGGCAACCCGTCCAAACCGAAGTTCTGCGCCGCCCGATCCTCCGCCGAAGACACGATGTTCCAACCGAACCGGCCCTCGGCAATCGAATCCACCGTCGAGGCCAACCGCGCCAACAGATACGGCGGATAGAACGACGTCGACATCGTCGCTACCACCCCCAAATGAGTGGTGTTGACCGCCACCTGAATCGCCAACGGAACCGGATCGTGCTTCGGCGCGAAGATCGCATTCTTCAACGAGCCCTCCATGGTGCCGCCATAGGCATCGGCCACCATCACCGTGTCCTCGATCATCATGAAGTCGAAACAGGCCCGCTCCATCGCCCGAGCCATGTCGACATAGAACCGGCCGTCAGGCCAACGCGCCACATCCGGTGAGGCCCACTCCGACTCCCAATCCGGCGGGATGAAGTTCATGAACCAGCCGAGGTGAAACTTCTTGGTCATCGCTACTCCCGGGTCCGCTGTCCTTTCCGAAACCATCACAGCGCCCATGCATGTCAGAGTGAATGCGCCACCATGGCGCCTCTATTGCGCCGTCCTCGACGGGATCCCGCCGGCCGCCGGCACGACGGCGGGCCGGGACATACCGTCCCGGCCCGCTGGCCTTGACACGTGGCTCGTTAGGAGGCGACTTGCCGCGAGTTCTCCCGATTCGCTTGAGTGAGCAGACACGCCGAAAAGCGGTTCCCGGTGCCATCGAGCGAATAGAGGATTGGTTCGTCGGTAGCACATCGGTCGATCCGGTCCGGGCATCGCGGGTGGAAGGAGCACCCGGGTGGCACCGCAAGCGGACTGGCCGGCTCGCCTGGCAGTCGCACCGGCGCCGTTCCCGGTGAGGGGATCGCCGCCAGCAGCGCCTTGGTATATGGGTGCTTCGGGTTGCTGATGACGTCCAGCGTGGGACCGACCTCGACGATCTGGCCCAGGTACATGACCGCTGTGCGGTCGGAGATGAACCGTGCGGCGGCCAGGTCGTGCGTCACGAACATCACCGCCATGCCCAGCTCGCGGCGTAGGTCCTGAAGCAAGTTGAGCACCGACGCGGCCAGTGAGGCATCCAGCGCGGAAGTGGGTTCGTCGCATAGCAACAGCTTGGGCGGGACGATGATCGCCCGAGCGAACGCGACCCGCTGCCGCTGACCGCCAGACAGCATGCCCGCCTTGACGCCTGCGACGTCGGGCGGCAGACCGACCTGACGCAACGCCCGGCCGACCATGTCGCGCCGCTCGGACCGGCCGGTCGTCCTGATCAGGCGCTCCCCGACGATCTCACCCACGGTCAGCCAGGGAGTCAGCGAGGCGCCGGCGTCCTGGAACACCATCTGCGGCTGACCGCCGGGCCGTTCCACGTTGCCGCGCTCCGGCTTCATCAGCCCGGCCACGACCCGGAGCAAAGTGGACTTCCCCGACCCGGATTCGCCAACCACGGCTACCGATTCGCCGGGGGCGATGTCGAGGATGACGTTGCGCAGCGCATGAAGCTTGTCCTTGTGCAACAGTCCACGCCGCACGTCGAACTGCTTGTCGACGCCGTTGATCTGCGCGGCCGGCGCCGTGTCCTGCGGATCTCTCATCGGTGCGAACAGCGCCGTCTCGGCGAAGCTGGCGACCACCGATGCGGCCTCGGGGACCACACAGGCGGCCACGCCGTCATGGGTGGCCGCCGGCTCGGGGATGGGCAGGATCTCCTGGCATGCCGTGGCCGCGGCGGGACAGCGGGGCGCGAAAGCACAGCCGGGTGGGTGCGCGCGAGGGTCCGGCGGCTCGCCCGGCAACGAGGGGATCTCGCGGCCGATCGGCAGGTCGAGGTCGAGACGCGCGTTCAGCAGGCCAACGGTGTAGGGGTGCGACGGCGCTTGCAGCACAGCGTCCATCTGCCCGGCCTCGGCTAGCCGGCCGCCGTACATGACGGCAACCCGGTCGCACACCTGCGATGCCACCCCGATGTCGTGGGTGACCAGGACGAACGAGGTTCCGAGTTGGTCGCAGAGGTCGCGGATCAGGCTCAGCACCTGCGCCTGGACAGTGACATCGAGCGCCGTGGTCGGCTCGTCGGCGATTACCAAATCGGGCTTGCCTGCGACCGCCATGGCGATCATCACCCGCTGCCGCAGGCCGCCGGACAGTTCATGCGGGAAGGCCTTCATGCGGCGCGCCGGGTCGGGGATGCCGACCAGATCGAGAAGGCGCAGCGCCTCCTCCGCCGATCCCGCCGCCTCGACGACCTGGCGGCCCACTCGCATAGTCGGGTTGAGCGAGGTCATCGGGTCCTGGAACACTGCACCCAGGTGTGCCTTGCGGACTCGGCGCCTCTCCTCGTCCGAGGCGGCAACCATGTCGATACCGCAGACCTCGGCCCGGCCGGTGATCGTTGGCGCCGGGTCGCCGGCCAGCAGCCCGAGTAGGGCATGCCCCATCACACTCTTGCCCGAGCCGGACTCCCCCACCACGGCGAGGATCTCACCGGGCTTGATGTCCAATGTGACGCCACGCAACGCGTTGACCGCAACGCCGCGGCGCTCGAATGTGACGGTCAGGTCCACGACCCGGGCACGCGGGACGGTCGGCGCATCCGACGGTTCGGCGGCAACATCGTGAACTGTGGTCATGAAGCTACCTCTTCTCTGGGTGTGCACCACGATGGAAGCCTGACCGCGTGACACCCAGGGGTCGCCCGCATGCCCAACAGATTGCGCCGTGTTTCACCCAGCGCCGCGGTAGCCAACACCATTGGGTGCGGGATCTCCGGGACACCGGTGAGGTGCGCCGAAAGGTATGTAGCACGGCCGTTCTCCCGACGTGCATCGAATCATCAGCAAGGCGGCCGTGGGTCGTCGTCTCGAAACCCTCAGGGGCGCAACACCGTCGCCACCGAGCGGTAATGAGCCGAGACTGCATACGAGCACCGAACCGGCGAGGAAAGCGGGAGGCGCGAGTCTAGGCCCGCCGGATCGCCACGGGATCGAAGATGTAGGGCAGGTAGGAGTTACCCACGAAGTCGTTGATCTGCTTCTGGGTGATGGTGTTGTCGATCCGCCGGCACAGTGGTACCCAGAGTGCCTCGTCCTCGATGATCTCGGTGATCTGCAGGTATACCTGGTTGGTTTGCTCGGCGGTCGGCTTGGTGACCGCCTCGTCCATGAGGCGATCCACTTCGGGGTTGCCGTACTGGAAGTAGTTCAGCGGTTTGGCCCCGGTACGCAGGAAGATCCGCATGACTGTGTCCAGATGCAGTGCGTCCCCACCGATGCCGGCGACCATGAGGTCGGGACGCTTCGCTGCCGGCTGGTTGGCCAGGTCGAAGGACTCGGCGCTGGGCATGGCGCGCACGGTGACGTCCAGTCCGGTCGGGGCGAGCTGGGTCTGGATCAGCTCGGCGACCTGTTGGCCCGGCGCACCGTAGGAGGTAACCCAGGCCAGGTCCACTTTCTTGGTAGGCAGAGTCGGCACGATCGCCTGCAGCGGCGCGATGTCGACCGGGGTGTCGAAGGGCGCCAGGCCCTTGGGGAACATGCTCTCCGGCCAGAAGTCCTCGGACACATCCATGGCCTTCCCCCGAGACCGTGGAGGCATCGGCTATAAGGAGTAGCGATGTCAGAGAAACGGAAGAAGTACGACCGGGAGTTCCGTGAGGGCGCTGTGCGGATCGTGCTTGAGACGGGTAAGCCGATCGCCCAGGTCGCGCGGGACCTGGGGATCCACGAGGGCACGCTGGGCAACTGGGTTGCCCAGGACCGCGAGGCCCGCGAGGGCCGGGGCGAGCTGACCCGCGATGACATGGAGGAGCTCAAACGCCTGCGCGGCGAGAACGCTGAGCTGCGGATGGAGCGCGATGTCCTCAAGCGATCAGTGGTCCTGTGGGTGAAGGAGGCGACGAAGTGAGCGTGGCACGCTTCATCGCCGACCAGAGGACCAAATACCGGGTGCCGCATACGATCACGTGCGCTCTGCTCAGTGTGAGCGTGTCGTGGTTCTACAAGTGGATTAGCCGTGCTGAGAACTCTGATGGGTTGCATACCGACACCGATCGGCGCCGCGCGCACCTCGATAGCGCGGTCGCCGCGGCGTTCACGGCGGCCAAGGGGCTGCATGGTTCGCCGCGGCTGGTCGCTGACCTGCGCGATCTGGGTTGGGAAGTGTCGGAAAAGACGGTGGCCGACTCGATGCGCCGCCAGGGTTTGGTGGCGCGCCGCATCAAGCGCCGCAATGGGCTCACCAAGCAGGACAAGACGGCACCGAAGTTTCCTGACCTGGTCAAACGAGACTTCACCGCGGCTACGCCGAACCGCAAATGGGTCGGTGACATGACTGAGATCCCCACTGAGTCCGGCCAGAAGCTGTATCTGGCGACCGTGATCGACCTCTACAGCCGCCGGCTGCTGGGGGCAGCCATGGGCCTGCATCCGGATGCCGAGTTGGCGTGTGCGGCGATCAAGATGGCTGTGGCCGCGCGCGGCGGCCGCCAAGTGATCTGGCGCGATGAGGACTCCGAGCGGGTCATATTCCATACCGATCGCGGTAGCACCTACACCGCACACGCGTTCACCACGCTGTGCCGCCAGTTGGGGATTCGGCAGTCAATGGGCCGGGTCGGATCGTGTTTCGATAATGCTGCCGCGGAGGCGTTCTTCTCTTCCTTGGAATGGGAAGTCTTGTCCCGCAATCGTTTCCGTGATACTATCCATGCGCAGGCTGTGGTAATCGACTGGTGCTACACCTTCTACAATCACCAACGCCGCCACAGTGCCGCCGACGGGCTATCGCCCGTCAACTACGAGATCAGGGAATCCAAGACCAAGCCCGAAGCGGCATAGGAAACCCTCCACGATTTCGGGGGAACCACATCCACGATTCCCTGGAAGGCGGTTTCGACGATGGCGGCACGGTCCAGGGCGGTCATCATCGCCTGCCGCAGAGCCTTTTCCGCAAACAAGCCTGCACCGAAATTCATCCAGAGCACGATGATGGTCGCGCCGGGCTCGGTGATCGTGGTGAACTTTGCGTTCTGCTTGTAGTTGAGCACGTCCGGGATAGCGAAACCCTTGGCCACCAGATCGAAAGCACCCTGATCCAATTGCAGCTTCTGAGTGGCGACCTCGGGAACGATCTCAATCCGCACACTCTTGAAATAAGGCTCCTCACCCCAGTACCCGTCGAACCGCTCCAACGTGTAATGGCTACCCGGCACAAACTCCTTCATCACATACGGCCCAGTACCGGCATCATGAGTCTTGAGCCACTCCTGAGCCAAATCACCACCGGCAGCATTGGTTTCAACCGCAGTCGGACTCACCGCGAACATCTGCCACGGACACGCCGCGTAATGCAAAAACGCGTTATTGGGCTCCTTGAGCGTCACCACCAACGTCGTCGGATCCGGCGCCGCGGACTTCGCGATGCCGGTCACCATATACGCAGGCCCCTCATTGATCGCCACCCGACGCTCGAAACTCTTGATCCACGCCGCCGCATCAGCCGGGGTCCCATCATGGAACTTCACATCCGGCACCAGATTGAACGTATACGTCAACTGATCATCAGAAACCGTCCACGACTTCGCCAACGCCGGCACGATCTCCGAGGTGCCCGACTTGTAGTTGACCAAACCCTCATAGCAGGACTTCATCACCTGCACACCCTCACCCTCGTACATGATGTCGGGATCAGGCACCTGCATGTCCTGCAGAAACGGCATCCGCAACGTCAAATTGCGCTGCCCATCCACACTGGCCTCACCACCACAAGCAGCGATCAGACCCGCCAGGCTCAACCCCCCCACAGTCAACCCACTGGCCTTCAAAAACGTACGCCGGTCCAAACTCATCGGGGCACGGGTCACGGCAATCTCCTCAAACTCAGGATCGGCGCGGCGACAGGCGATGACGCGGCGGTTCGGTTGAACGGCATCCAAACCCCGCGATATGACAGCACCGCGTCACCACCATGGTGTTTCTATTGCGCCGCACCGCGCGGCGCATTACCCGCGTAACGGATCGCGCACAGGGCTCAGGTGGGCTCCAGCAGGACCGCCGGGTTGGGCCCCAACAGATCCCGGCGGCGCCGCAGGACGATCACACCGAGCGCCGCAAGACCGAGCAACGACGACATGATCAGCGCCCCACGGGTGCCCAGCACCTCCGCGCCAAAACCGATGGCGGCCATGCCGATCGGCAGCGCCCCGATGGCGGTGCTGAGAACGCCGAGGGCGACACCGCGCTCATTGGGCCCCGCCGATTCGATGGCAAGCAGGCTCTGCATCGAACCGAATCCCGCCTGGCCGACACCGGCGACGAACAGCGCGACGAATGCGACACCCAGCAACGGGACGGTCGCGAAGACCAGCAATCCGAGCAGTGCGACGGCCGAGCCGCAGGCGAACACCGCGCCGTGGCGGTGCAGCGGTCTGGTGCTGAGCACCAGGCCGGTGGTGATCTGGCCGAGACCGGGCGCCGCGGCGAGCGCGCCCGCGAGCACCGCGCTCGCCGTGAACGTCTCGGCGACCACCGGAACCAGCGGCATGTACCCGAACATGCACAGGTTCATCACGACCGTGATGGCGAGCATCGCGACGAACCGCCGGCTGCGCCGCACCAGGCTCGCGCTGGACGCCATCTGGTTACGCAGGGAGACCGCGCCCGCCGAGAGGGGCGCGGCGGCGTACCGGGGTTGCGGTACGAATGCGAGCAGCACCGTGGACACGCACAGCAGCATGCTCATCCCCGCGAAACCGGCTCCCATGCCGAGGTTTTGGATCAGCGCACCGCCGATGAGGGTGCCGAACATCGCCGATCCCGCCTGGGCGGTCGCTTCGATGGTCATCGCCTGGGTAGCCAGCCGTGGCCCTGCCGTCTCGTAGATGAGCGGTCGCTGGGCCGTGATGTTGACCAGGCCGCCGATGCCGACGAGGAACATGAACGGAAAGGTCATCCACACCTCGACGCGGCCGGACTGCACCGCGGCGAACATGAGGAACTCCACCGGTATCAGCACCAGTTGCACGGTCAGGACCAGCCGTTTGCGCTCGAACCTGTCGCTCAGCACCCCGGCGAAGAATCCGCCCAACAGCATCGGGGCGAAGAAGAGGGCGCCGGCGACCTGGTTGAGGATGGGCGCGTCGGCGATCTGGGTGAGCAGGTAACTGGTCGTGAACAGGCTGCCCCACCGGGTGGTGTGCCAGATCAACGAGCTCGTGAACAGATTGCGGTACCCCGGAACCCGCATCAGCGAGCGCAGCCCCCGGTGGTCCGCCGCGTCGTCGGGGACCGCGACCAGATCCTCGGCGGTCATGCGGCCGCCGGCCCGGCCACGGCGCGCCGCTGCAGGAACACGCCGACCAAGACCGGGATGGTCAGGACGGCGGAACCGAGTGTGAGCGCGGCGAAACCGGCCCAGTCCATGACGAACCCGCAGACGACGCTGGCCAGTCCACCGCACACGGCGGTAGTGAGATCCGCGGTCCCCTGCACCGGGACCCGGTGCTGCACGGGAACGTGCTCGATCAACATGCTCGAGCCGCCGATGAGCGCAAGCGTCCAGCCCACCCCGAGCGCAAACATCGCCGCGAACATCAGCGGCACGCTCTCGGAGGAGAATGCGGACAGCCCGCAGGCGACGAGTAGCACCAGGGCGCCCGCGCGCAGCGACGCCAGCCTCCCCCTGCGGTCGGCGTAGCGGCCGACCAGCGGGCTGAAGGCGAACATGCCCGCGATGTGCACCGAAACCACCAGCGAGCTCACGGCCTCGTGATCGTGGGCCTTCATGTCGATCGGCGTCATCGCCATCACCCCGACCATCACCGCCTGCGCGGTGACCATCGCCAGCAGCGCAAGGCGCGCCACCGGCGACGCGGCGATGGCGCGGGCAGACTCCCGCAGCCGCACGGGCCGGTCCTGGGTGGTCATCCCGTATTCGGCCGCCACCACCATCAACGGGTCCGGCCGCAGCCGCACCGCCACATTCACTGCGGCGCAGGCGAAGAAGAACGAGCTGAACAACCACGGGCCCGCGTAGTGGTCCAGGCCGAACCAGGCCGCGCCGAGGTGCTCGGCAGGGACCACGAGAGTGGGACCGAAGACCGCACCGAACGTCGACGCGAACAAGATTCGGCCCATCGCACGGCCGCGCTGCTCCGGCTCGGCCAGATCGGTTGCGGCGTAACGGGCCAACAGATTGGTTGCCGACCCGGCCCCGTAAAGCAGCAGGCCGACCAGAAACACCGCAAGCACCGACAGTTGCACGCCGAGGCAGGCGATCAGACCGCCTGCGACCGCAAGGCCATAGCCCAACTGCATGCCGACGCGTCGGCCGTAGCGGCGCATCACCCGCGAGAGCAGCTGGGCCATCGTGCCCGAGCCGGCTGTCACCGCCGCAGTCGAGACGCCCACCCACGGCGTGCCAACGCCGACGATGTCCTCCACAACGAATCCGCCGACAGTGATGGCGGCGCCGAGGGCGGCGGCGCCGACCACCTGTCCCATGACGAGCACGCGCAGGGTTCGGCGCTGCAGGACGGCTCGCTCGGCCGCCTGGAGGGGATGTACGGGGGAGATCGGTTCGACGTTGTTCGCCGTCATCTTTCGCCCTCCTCGGCCCCGCCTCGGGTTGTCTGGCGACGTCCCGTTGGGCACGGTATTGAGCCGGGGTGACGGCGGCGGATCCGGATGGTTCCCGGCCGATTGCGCCGCGGGAGGTTTGCCCTCACCAGGCGTGCCGCGGCGCAATCGGCGGTTAACCGCCGGCGGCGCGGGTGTTTGCTCCCCCGCAGCGCGGTGTGACTCCACCACCAGCTTCAGCCGGTTCGGGCCGCACCCAGGTGCCGGGCGGATGCTCCTGCCACTGTTTCCACCGTGGCAGCTCCCGCAATGCTGAAGAACCACTGGTGCCAGCGTTCGCGGCAACGTCCCGATAGCCTTGTCGCACAACTTCTCTGGCAAGCCCAGGTTGCGAAGTCGCAGGGCACCCCCTTGGCCGGAACGCGAAAGAACTTGTTGCCGACACCGGGCCGCCCCGGCGGCCGGCCCGTCGCAATAGGAAGCCGGCGTTGCGGTGTCAGCACCGATGAGACGACGAGCGGAAACACCGCCAGCGCGCGGGCCCGACACTAATCCGGTGAGCAAGCACGCTGCCATCAGCGGATAGGCCGCCGATTCAGCACAGATACCTGAGATCGGGTAGCACTGCGGGCAGCGTGCGACGAGATGTGCGCGGGTTCGAGACGGTCGGCAACAAACGGGTCTTCAGAACTCGCGCAGCGTCTGGCGCAGGGTTGACTGGGTGTACTCGGTCCGCGTCAAGCCCAGGCGCTGCAGTTCGGGCACCAGTCCGTCAGTGATGGATGCGATGTAGTTCCGGTTGAGGTCCCAGCCGGGCTTCATGATCAGGAAGCCGTCGCCACCGATCTCCTCCATCGCTTCACCCATCTTGCGAGCGACCTGCGCGGGTGTGCCGATGAATTCCACACCGGTGGTGGCCCAGTCGATCGCCAGCTGACGCAACGTCTTGGGGCCCGGCGTACCGTCGCCCCGCATGAAGTGCTCCAGTGAGCCGCGCTCACCATTGGTGGTCAATCCCTCGGGCAGCGGCTTGTCCCAGTCGAACTGTTTGAAGTCGATCTCGGTGTTGGACGAGATGCCGGCCAGCGACTTCTCGATGTAGGAGTCCAGCGAGACCAGCCGGTCCATCTCGGCGCGGGCTTCGGCCTCGGTGGCCGCGACGGTTGGTGACACACAGAACATGAGTTTGATGTCGTCGGGGTTACGTCCGGCCGCTGCGGCTCTGGCCCGGATGTCGTCCCGATATTCCTTCATGCCGGCAATTCCGGTACCCACCGCGACGATCGCGTCGGCCGCACGAGCGGCGAAGCCACGTCCCCGCGGCGACGCGCCCGCCTGCAGAATGGTCGGCTTGTGCTGCGGCGAGGGCACCGTGTTCAACGGCCCGCGAGACTTGAAATACTTGCCCACGAAATCGACGGTACGAACCTTCTTGAAATCGGCATACGTATGCGACTCGCGATCCATCACCACCGCGTCGGCATCCCAGGAATCCCACAACTCACACACCAGGTCGTAATACTCATCGGCCACGTTGTAACGCTCGTCATGCTCAGGCAGACCATCAAGCCCGAAGTTCTGCGCCGCCCGATCCTCCGCCGAAGACACGATGTTCCACCCGAACCGGCCCTCGGCAATCGAATCCACCGTCGAGGCCAACCGCGCCAACAGATACGGCGGATAAAACGACGTCGACATCGTCGCCACCACACCCAGTTTCGAGGTGTTCGCGGCGATGAGAACGGCCAGCGGGACCGGATCGTGTTTCGGCGCGAACACGGAGTTCTTGAGGGAGCCTTCCATGGTGCCGCCGTAGGCATCGGCCACCATCACGGTGTCCTCGATCATGATGAAGTCGAAACAGGCCCGCTCCATCGCCCGAGCCATGTCGACATAGAATCGGCCGTTGGGCCAACGCGCCACATCCGGTGACGCCCAGGCGGTATCCCATTCCGGCGGAATGAAATTCATGAACCAGCCCAGATGGAACTTCTCGGTCATCTCGATCTCCTAGTCAGGTCGGCGCAGATCACATCAAACGACGACTCGATGTCGCGTCCGATTCCCTTCGGTAGCAAGACCATTACGCGGCTATCGACTTTGCGCGCCATTACGCACCACGGGGCCGATCGAACCTCGCCGCGCAATCCAAGATTTACTCCTTGCACTGATGGCCGACACGTCGGCCGCTCAGACTCACAGAATGACTGTCGTCGTTGTAGGAAATCCCAAACCGATGTCAAGAACCAGGGCCGCCGCCGAGTTGGTAGCCGAGAAGCTGACCGGATCGGCGCCCGAGCATGTGATCGATGTCGTGGAGCTCGGCCCAGCCCTACTGGGTTGGGGTGACCCGAAGGTTGCCGAAGCCAAAGAACTGGTCAAGTCCGCCGACCTCCTGGTGGTCGCCAGCCCGACCTTCAAGGCCACCTACACCGGTTTGCTGAAGCTGTTTCTGGACCAGTTCGGCCAAGGTGAACTCGCCGGTGTGACGACCTTCCCGCTAATGCTCGGCGGCTCGTACATGCATGCGCTGGCACCGGAACTCACCTTGCGTCCGGTGCTCGTCGAGATCGGTGCGAGTTGCCCGGCCCCCAGTCTGTACCTGCTGGACTCGGACTACGAGACTTCGTCGGATCTGGAGAAGTGGCTTGAGGTCGCTCGTCGGTTCGCCGTGGCGGTGCCATCGTGATCGGGGCGACTGACGACGGGTTCGACCATGCGCTCCTGCGGCAGGCGTTCGGCTGCTTTCCCAGCGGGGTCACCGCCTTCTGCGGTCTGGTGGACGGTGCGCCCGAGGGCATGGCGGCCAGCTCGTTCACGTCGGTGTCGATGGATCCTCCGCTGGTGTCGGTATGTGTGGCCAACACATCGACGACCTGGCCCAAGTTGGCCCCCCTAGACCGGCTGGGACTGTCGGTGCTGGCCGGCCACCACGGTACGGTGGCGCGCACCCTCTCGGCCAAAAATGGAGACCGGTTCGGCGACGTGGACTGGCTGGCCACCGACAGCGGTGCCGTGTTCGTGCACGGGTCGACATTGTGGCTGGAATGTACACTTCACCAACGGGTTGCAGCAGGCGACCACGAGATCGTGGTACTGCAGATCGTGGCTCTGGCGGTACATCCCGATGTAGCGCCGATGGTGTACCACCGCAGTAGGTTTCACGGCCTGGCTGCTGCCGGCTGAATCGGTGGAGCCGCCGGTGGGGGCCGTCAGCTCAGGCTCACGTCCCCTTCCGCGGCCGGTCAGGTGTGCCGTAACGCCTGTGGCCAAACGATCTGCGGGAAAAACGAGTTGTTCTCGACTCCGGTGATGTAGTTGTGCGAGATCGTCGAGTTGGGCGGCAGGCACAGCGGGATGAAGAGGGCTTCGTCGAGGATCATCGTGCTGATCTGTTGATAGATCGCGTTCATCTTCTCCGGCGTCGGCTGCCGGACCGCCTCGTCCATCATCCGATCCAGATCGGGATTGGAGTACTGGTAGAAGTTCAGCGGTTTGGCCCCGGTCCGCAGCAAGATCCGGAACGTGGTGTCCAAGTGCAGGGCATCACCGCCAAGGAAGCACACCATGATGTCGGGACGCTTGTCGGGTGGCTGATTGGCCAGATCGAACTGCTCGGCCACCGGCAGTTCTCGTACGGTGACGTCGAGACCCAATGCGGCCAGCTGGGTCTGGACCAACTCCGCCATCTGCTGGCGCGGCGCGCCACCGTCAGCACCCCAGGCCAGATCGATCTTCTTCGACGCAAGCGACGGCACGAACGCCTTGAGCGCCGCGGTGTCCACGGCGCCGGGGAACGGAGCCAGGCTGCTGGAGAAAGTCCGATCCGGCCATAGCCCCTTCTGCGTCTCTGTAAGCCCAGCCCAAGCGGTTTCGACGATCGTGGCACGGTCCAGAGCGGTAAGGACGGCTTTGCGTAGCGCCTTGTCGGCGAAGATGCCCGAGGTCGGATTCAACCAAACCGCCTCGCCGACTCCACCAATTGCGTTGACCACGCGAAACTGTGGATTCTTCTGGTAGTCAAGGACATCGGCGACCACGAATCCCTTTGTCACCATGTCGAATGCGCCGGAGTCCAGCTGCAGCTTCTGCGTCGAGATGCTCGGGGTGATCTCGATCCGAATGGTCTGGAACGACGGCTTCCCACCCCAGTAGTCACCGAACGCTTCCAACGTGTAGTGGCTGCCTGCAACAAACTCCTTGAACACATAAGGCCCGGTACCGGCGTCGTGGGTCTTGAGCCACTCCTGAGCGAGGTCGTCGCCGACGGCGTTTTTGGCCACGGCTGTTGGGCTCACCGCAAAAGGCTGCCACGGACACGCAAGGTAGTGCAGGAACGCGTTGTTGGGTTCTTTGAGGGTAACGACGAAGGTAGTCGCGTCCGGCGCGTCGGCCTTGGCTACCCCGGCCACCATGTAGGCCGGCCCCTGATTGATCTTGGCCCGGCGCTCGAAGCTCTTGACCCAGGATTGCGCATCGGCCGGCGTGCCATCGTGGAACTTGACGCCCGGCTGCAACGAGAACGTGTAGATCAGCCCGTCCGGTGACACAGTCCACGACTTAGCAAGCCCCGGAAGGAAGTCGGCACTCCCAGGCTGATAGCGAATCAGCCCCTCGTAGGCCGACTCCATCACCTGCACGCCCTCCCCCTCGTACATGATGTCGGGGTCGGGAACCTGCATGTCAGCCAAGAACGGCATGCGCAACGTCAGGGTGTCTCCGCCGGAACCGCCACCGCTTCCACCGCTCCCGCCCCCGCAGGCGGCGATCAGTGAGGCCAAACTGATTCCGCCGACAGTGAGCCCGCTGGCCTTGAGAAAGGTTCGACGGTCCCACGACGTGGGGGTGCTGTGTTGGTTTGCGTTGTGCACGAATGTCTCCTCGGCTCAGCTCTCGACCAGACCACACGGCATTCGCTGGCGTGCCTTCTCCCAGGAGTAAACCGGCGTTGCGTGACGCGACCGCTTCACCGCAATGCCTCTGGTATTACGCGGGTGTCACGGCGACTAGAAGTCCAGCAGATTCTCACGGAAGGTCTTGTGCGGATAGCCGTCGCGGATCAGCCCGCGCTTGCGCAGTGCGGGCGCGAGACCGTCGGCGATCTCGGCGATGTTGCGCCGGGTCACCGTTGGAGAGAGCAGGAAGCCGTCGCCGCCCACCTCCTCCATCGCTTCGCCCATCTTGGCCGCGACGGTGTCGGGCGACCCGACGAACGCCAGTCCCGCGTGGGTGTCGACGGTGGCGATGGCCTCCCGCAACGTCTTTCCGCGGGCGCCCTCAATGAAGGTGCGCAGGGTGCTCGTCTCGCCGTTGCCCCATACGTCGGGGACTTCCTCGTCGAGGTCGAAGGTGGCGAAGTCGAACTCGCCGCCCGACGTATAACTGAGGCCCCACAACGCTTTCTGGATGGCGTGCTCACTCCATCGTGCGGCCTTCATGTCCTCTTCACGGGCCTGCGCGACGCGGTCGGTGTCCCCGAGAATCGGGTCGATCAGGAACAGGATCTTCAGCGTGCTCGGGTCGCGGCCGTACTCGCGCATCCGCCGGTGCATGTCCAACCGGAACGCCTTCATCGACTCGATGCTGGTGCCGTGGGCCAGCATCGATTCCGCATATTTGGCCGCCAGGTCCCGACCCGCCGGCGAGGCACCGGCCTGCACGATGACCGGACGGCGCTGCGGTCCGGGAATGGTGTTGAGCGGGCCCCTGGTTCGGAAGTACTTGCCGTCGAAGTCCACAGTGTGCACCTTGGTGTGATCGGCGTACCGGGGCGTTTCCTGGTCGACGAGCACGCTCCCCGGCTCCCATGAGTCCCACAGCGCACCAACCGCTTCCATCCACTCCTTGGCCATTTCGTAGCGCTCGCCGTGCAACATCAGATCGTCGTAACCGTACTGCTGAGCGGCGCGTGACGAGCTGCCCGTGACGACGTTGAGCCCCACCCGGCCCTCGGTGAGGTGATCCAGCGTCGTCATCGTCCTGGCCGCCATGAATGGGTGATAGAAGCTCGTCGACAAGGTGACGGCGATGCCGATGTGTCTGGTGCGCTGAGTCAGTAGCGGAATCAGCGGGACCGGATCGCATTTGGGTGCCAGCATCCCGTACTTCAGGGTGGTTTCCATCGATCGGCCGTAGGCATCCTCGACCATGCTGGTGTCCTCGACCAGCAAGTAGTCGAAGCACGCCCGCTCCAGCGAGGCGGCAAGATCGACGAACAGGTCGCCCCGCATCCAGTCGTGGCCGGTGCTACCCGCCCACGGATCGAGCGCCCAGGTCTGCACGCTGAAGCCGCTGCCCATGAACCAACCAAGATGAAACATGCCCAGACCTCCTTGTCGCCCAATGTGACTGGCGGATGTTTCGACCGATGAGCTCCTTCGGTTCCGCGCCCATTACGCTGGCGGGCACACCGTGAGCTGCACCACGGGGCTGGGCCACCCGCGTAATACGGATGTTCGAGACGCGCCACAGTGCGGAAATCGCCTCCGGCTGAAGTCACTGCCATGGCGAAGAAGATGCATCTCGGGTGGTTCATGAATTACGCTCCGCCGCAATGGCTGAACCCGTTCGACCGGGTCAATTCGTCATGGGCGAATGCCGACTTCCACATCGAGATGGCCCAGATGCTGGAGGGCGCCTGCTTCGACTACCTGATGATCGAGGACACGTTGATGGTGTCCGACGCGTTCGGCAACTCCAGCGAGGCGGCGCTGAAACATGCTCTGCAGGTGCCCAAGCTGGACGCGACCGTGCTTGCCGGGGCCGTCGTCAAGGCGACGAGGAAGCTCGGTGTGATCGCCACGGCCTCGATCCTGTCGTATCCGCCGTTCACCCTCGCCCGGCTGATCGCCAGCCTCGACCACCTCTCGGACGGCCGGTTCGGGTGGAATATCGTCACCTCCGGCGAGGAGCAGGCCGCCCACAACGTCGGGCTCGACACCTTGCCCCCGCGACAGGTGCGCTACGACATGGCCGACGAATTCGTCGAAGTCGTCACCAAGCTGCTGGCATCCTGGGACGAGGGCGCGGTGGTCATGGACCGGGAGTCCGGGACGTATGCCGACCACACGAAGGTGCACGAGGTCAACTTCGTCGGCAAGTTCTACAAGTCGCGCGGACCGCTCAATGTTCCGCGAACGCCGCAGGGGCGCCCGGTCTACCTGCAGGCCGGAGGTTCTCCGCGGGGACGCCAGTTCGCGGCCGAGACGGCGGATTCGATCGTGGCGATCGCCGAAGGGATCGACGGCATGATCGACTACCGCGAGGACATCCGCGGCCGCGCGCAGGCAGCCGGCCGCAATCCCGACGACATCAAGGTGATGTTCCTGGTGACGCCGGTGCTGGGCGACAACGCGGAGGACGCGGAGGCCAAGCGGTACAAGATGGTCAACACCGACGCGTTCATCACCAGCCAGCTCGGCATGATCTCGACCGTGACCGATATCGACTTCTCGACGTTCCCGCTCGACGAGGAACTGCCCCCACTGACCACCAACGGCGAGCAGGGCTCGCTGAACAAATTCATGCAGGCCGGCAGTGGCAAGACGCTGCGCGAACTCGCAACCACCGCAACAGGGTTCGCTAGTTGCCTGCCCCTGGTCGGGACACCCGCCGACGTCGCGGCCAAGATGGCCGACGCGATGGATGCGGTCGGCGGGGATGGCTTCCTGCTGACCACCCCACTACAGCACCTGAGCCGGCGCTACGTCACCGACATCACCGAGGGGCTGGTGCCTGCGCTGCGTGATCTCGGCGTCGTGCGGGAATCGTACGAATACGACACCCTGCGCGAGAATCTGCTGGCGTTCTAGTCTAGTCGTCGAGCTCCCCCGCGATCCCCCGCTCCAACGCCGCCCGAGTCCGGTCGGGCAGCACCAAGAGCCCGTCGAGTTCGCCGCGGGCCAGGTCGTAGGCCCGTTCCCGCTCCTGCTGGGTGGCACCGCGATCGGCGGCCACCCGCAGCAGGCTCTGGGCGCGGGTCATTCGCTGCTGCTCTTGCCGGTCGAAGTCGCTACGCCCGCGCCGCCGGGCCTCGTTCTCCGCGGCGTCGAACGCGGTCACGTAGGACTCGACGGCGTCGAGATACTGCCGCGCCGCGGCAGAATCTCCGAGCAGATCCTCGGCCTTTCCCGGTCGCAGCAGGTCAGCGCGCAGCTTGGCCCGGTGGAAGGCCACGGTGAGCGGATCACGCATATCGGTCATCGCCGGAAAATCGAGCAGTTTGGCGGCGTCGAGCTCGTAGTCCAGCCACCGGGTATCGGTGCGGTTGTGTTCGTCGATCACCCGGGTGATGGTGCGCCACTGCGCCGCTTGGCTTTTCGGCTCATCCCGGAGGGCAACAGGCTCCTGCCCGGCGCCGTTCTGCCGTTTGGCGAGCGCGGAGATTCCCCGGAAGGCCGCATAGAGCGCCCCGGCGACCGGCACGATGACGATCAGTAGCTCCAGTAGCCGGAAAATCATCCCCACCTGGCCAGGATGCCACCTGGCCAGGTGGGTCCGTCGCCAGCCGGCCAAGACCCTGCGGGCTTACCGTGAACACATGCCCGAACCGTCGCTACGCCGGGCGACCGCAGCCGATGCGGCGGCCGTCGCCGTTCTCGTCGAGCGAGCCTACGAGAAGTACGTCGCGCGGATCGGGCGCAGGCCGGCTCCGATGGACGCCGACCACGCTTCCCTCATCGAGTCCGCCAACGTGTGGGTTCTGACGTCGGCCGACCGACTGGTCGGCAGCATGGTCACCTGCGTGCTGGACGATCACCTTCTGCTGGAGTCCATCGCCGTCGCGCCGCAAGCTCAGGGCCGCGGATACGGCGCGCTGTTGCTTCGACGCGCCGAGGACGACGCCCACGACGCGGGGCTGAGCGAGGTTCGCCTCTACACCAACGCCGCGATGACCGAGAACATCGCCATGTATCCGCGCTACGGCTACGTCGAGACCCAGGCTAGGACGTCCACTTCGACAAGTAGCACTGCGGGCTGTACGGCGCGTCCTGCGCGATGGCCACCTGGCCGTCGATGGAGACCTCACAGTGCGCGTTCGGGGCCGCCATTCCGCCCCGCGTTGTGCTCGCCACCTGCAGGAATGCCCACTGCGGGTCCGCGAGGGTGGTCTGGAAGACCCAGGGCGCATCCGGCGACACCGTGATGGTCTCGCGCTTCATGAACGGGTTCGAGTCCGCGTTGAAGGCGTCCTTGCTCGGCGGCTGGGCCGTCAGGTAGGTGACGGTGAAGTCGTACGTGCCACCGGTGGCAAGCGTGTAGGTCACCTGATGTCCGGGCGCCGGCTCGGCGCTGGACACCGCGTGAGTGGCCGCAACACCGGCGGCCGCCATCACCAGCGCCGCCCCAACCCTTGCTGTCACTTTTCGCATATCGCGCATATCGGTCACGCTACCGACCGCGTTACTGGTGTCGGTACATCCCCAGAATCAGCGAATGAATAGCAGGTTAACCCGTTCGTCACACACAGATATGTCACAGAAACTTATGCGCTCTAGCGTCCGGGACGACATCAACCCTGGGTTCGGGGGCCATCAGGTCTGTCGCGGCCCAATGCTTGTCCTTCCCAACATGAAAGGGCCTCTATGCAACTCCGGCGTTCCGCTCTGAATCGATCGGCATTGGCCGCGACGAGTCTGATGGTGACGGCGGGCCTCGTGCTCTCCGGTTGCGGCAGCAAGGCCACCGAGACCGACACAGCAAAGTCCGATTCATGCGTCGACACCTCCGGGTCCAACATCAAGGTGGGTTCGCTCAATTCGCTGTCGGGCACCATGGCGATCTCCGAGGTCACCGTCCGCGACGCCATCAAGCTCGCTGTCGACGAGATCAACAGCAAAGGCGGTGTGCTGGGCAAGCAAATCCAGGTCGTCGGCGAGGACGGGGCCTCTGACCCGGCGGTTTTCGCCCAGAAGGCCGAGAAGCTGATCAAGGACGACTGCGTCGCAGCGGTGTTCGGCGGGTGGACCAGCTCGAGCCGCAAGGCGATGCTGCCGGTCTTCGAGAGCAACAACTCGCTGCTGTACTACCCCGTGCAGTACGAGGGCCTGGAGTCGTCGAAGAACATCTTCTACACCGGCGCCACCACCAACCAGCAGATCGTGCCGGCTCTCGACTTCCTCAAGGAAAAGGGCGTCACGTCGCTCTATCTGGTGGGCAGCGACTACGTCTTCCCGCAGACGGCAAACCGCATCATCAAGGCCTATGCGGCGGCCAACGGCATCGAGATCAAGGGCGAGGACTACACCCCGCTGGGGGCCACGGACTTCTCCACCATCGTCAACAAGGTCCGCGCCTCCAACGCCGGCGCGGTGTTCAACACCCTCAACGGTGACTCGAACGTCGCGTTCTTCAAGGAGTACACCAACGCCGGACTCACCCCGCAGAAGATGCCGGTGGTCTCGGTATCGATCGCCGAGGAAGAGGTCACCGGTATCGGCGCGCAGAACATCGCCGGCCAGCTGACAGCGTGGAACTACTACCAGACGATCGATACCCCGGTGAACAAGGCGTTCGTGGCCGCCTACAAGGCCAAGTACGGCCAGAACAAGCCGACGTCGGATCCGATGGAAGCCGCCTACGTCTCGGTCTACCTGTGGAAGAACACCGCCGAGAAGGCGAAAGCCTTCGACACCAAGGCGATTCAGGACAACGCCGGCGGCGTCACGTTCGACGCACCGGAGGGCCTGGTCACGATCGACGGCGAGAACCACCACATCACCAAGACCGCACGGATCGGCGAGATCCATCCCGACGGCCTGATCTACACCATCTGGGAGTCCCCCGGCCCAATCACCCCCGACCCCTACCTGAAGTCCTACCCCTGGGCCAAGGGCCTGTCGGGCTAGGACAGGGGCGAGCGAAGCGACGGGGAACTAACACAGCATGGAAGTCCTTGTCGGACAGCTGGCGACGGGATTGAGCCTCGGCTCAATCCTGTTGCTGGCGGCATTGGGGCTGGCGCTAACATTCGGCCAGATGGGCGTCATCAACATGGCGCACGGCGAGTTCATCATGGTCGGCTGCTACACCGCGTTCGTGGTGCAGAAGCTGATCTCGAATGCCGGTGCATCGCTTCTAGTTTCGCTGGTCGTGGGATTCGTGGTCGGCGGCCTGCTCGGAGTCCTGCTGGAAGTCACGCTGATTCAGCGGATGTACGACCGGCCACTGGACACGCTACTGGTGACATTCGGCGTCGGGCTGATCCTGCAGCAGGCCGCCCGCAGCATCTTCGGCGCACCCGCGGTCAACGTCACCGCGCCGTCGTGGCTGTCCGGCGGGGTGGAGATCCTCGGGGCCGTGGTGCCCAAGACCCGCATCTTCATCCTGGTGCTGGCGGTGGTCTGCGTCGTCGTGCTGGCGTCGGTGCTCAAGCTCAGCCCGATGGGGCGGCGCATCAGGGCCGTCGTGCAGAACCGGGACCTGGCTGAGACGAGCGGTATCTCGAGTCGCCGCACGGACATCACCACGTTCTTCATCGGCTCCGGGCTGGCCAGCGTGGCCGGCGTCGCACTGACGCTGATCGGGTCCACGAGTTCGACGATCGGACAGAGCTATCTGATCGACGCGTTCCTGGTGGTCGTGGTCGGTGGACTGGGCCAGATCAAGGGCACCGTGATCGCTGCGTTCGCACTCGGATTGATGAACTCGTTCATCGAGTACAGCACCACCGCATCGCTGGCGAAGGTGATCGTGTTCGTGATCATCGTGATCTTCCTGCAGGTCCGGCCGCAAGGGTTGTTCACAGTGCGGACAAGGAGTTTGGTATGAGGACGCTGGTGGGCCGATGGCAGACCTGGGCGGGTTTCGCAGTCGCCGCCATCGTGTTGTTCGGTGTGGCGCCCGCGATGCTGTCCAGCTTCCGGCTCGGCCTTCTCGGTCAATATCTCTGCTACGCGATCGTGGCCGCGGGCATCGGGCTGGCCTGGGGCCGCGGCGGCATGCTCACCCTTGGCCAGGGCGTGTTCTTCGGCCTGGGTGCCTACATGATGGGTATGCACCTCAAAATCGCCGACGCCGAAGTCCGCAAGCAGGCGGTACCGGACTTCATGCAGATCGCGGGAATTCCTGCGCTGCCGTCGTATTGGGAGCCGTTCTCGTCGGCAGTGTTCACGCTCGCGGCGATCGTCGTCGTCCCGACCACCATCGCGGCGGTGCTCGGGCTCGGTGTATTCAAGCGCCGCGTCAAGGGCGCCTATTTCGCAATCCTGTCCCAAGCTCTGGCCGCCGCGCTCGCCATCCTGCTCGTCGGGCAGGCGACGCTGGGTGGCAGCAACGGGCTCAACGGGTTTCGGACGTTCTTCGGGTTCAAGCTGTCCGATCCGATGAACCGGCAGATGCTGTACTTCATCGCCGCGGGCACGCTGCTGGTGGTCGTCGCGGTCGTGCGTCAATTGATGCAGAGCCGCTACGGCGAGCTATTGGTCGCAGTGCGCGACGGCGAGGAGCGCGTGCGGTTCCTGGGCTACGACCCGGCCAACATCAAGGTCGTCGCCTACACCGCCGCCGCGTTGTTCGCGAGCATCGCCGGCGCGCTGTTCGCACCCATCATCGGGTTCATCACGCCGGCTCAGGTCGGCGTCGTGCCATCCATCGCCTTCCTGATCGGTGTGGCGATCGGCGGACGGACCACACTGCTCGGGCCCATCCTGGGCGCCATCGGTGTCGCATGGGCGCAAACGGCGTTCTCCGAACGGTTTCCGTCGGGTTGGACCTACGCGCAGGGCCTGCTGTTCATCGTCGTCGTCGGCTTCTTCCCCGCCGGGTTGGCCGGTCTCGGGGCGCTGGTCCGCCGGCGCCGCAAAAAGGCCACCGACGGCGAGCCCAGCGGCGAGCCCGACCCGCGACCCGAATCCGAACCGGTGGGAGCTACGCGATGACCGAACTCGCCGAACCGGTGGCCGGCGGCAACGTCGGCATGGGCACGCAATACCTGGAAGTTCGCGGCCTCACCGTCGACTTCGACGGGTTCAAGGCGGTCAACGAGGTCGACCTGACGCTGTTCCAGGGCGACCTGCGGTTCCTGATCGGACCCAACGGAGCCGGCAAGACAACCGTCATCGACGCGATCACCGGCCTGGTGCCGGCCACCGGATCGATCGACAAGTCCGGTGTGGACCTGCTGGGCAAGAAGGTGCACCAGATCGCCCGCCTGGGCGTTGGCCGAACCTTCCAGACGGCAAGCGTTTTCGAGCAGCTGACGGTTCTGCAGAATCTCGATATCGCCGCCGGGGCGGGCCGCTCCTGGCTGACGCTGCTGCGCCGGCGCAAGGCGGTGCTTCCGGCCATCGAGGAGGCGCTCGAGACGATCGGGCTGACCGAGTTGGCGGATCGCCCGGCCGGCGTGCTGGCTCACGGTCAGAAGCAGTGGCTGGAGATCGGCATGCTGCTGGTGCAGAACGCCGACGTGCTGCTGCTCGACGAGCCCGTCGCCGGGATGAGCGGGGAGGAACGCGAAGAGACCGGAAACCTGTTGCGCCGCATCGGGTCGTCGCGCACCGTCGTCGTCGTCGAACACGACATGGATTTCATGCGGGCGTTCGCCACCTCGGTGACGGTGCTGGCCCGCGGCCAGGTGATCGCCGAAGGGTCGGTCGCCGAGGTACAGGCCAACCCCAAGGTGCAGGAGGTCTACCTGGGCACGGCAGCAGCCGGCACGGCTGATTTGGAGGCGGACGAATAGTGTTGGAGCTCATCGACGTTCGCACCGGTTACGGGCGGTCTCAGGTCATCCACGGCGTCAGCATCGAAGTGCCCTCCGACGGCGTTGCCGCGGTGATGGGGCACAACGGCGCAGGCAAGACGACACTGTTGCGCGCGGCGGTCGGTCTGCTGAAATGCAGTGCGGGCAAAGTGCTGCTGAATGGTGACGACGTGACGAAGTTGCGGCCCAGCGCCCGGGTGAAGCGCGGGCTGGCGTATGTGCCGCAGGGCCAGCAGTCGTTCGGTCAGCTGACCACCGCCGAGAACCTTCAGGTCGTGGCCGACGGGCGCAAGAACGGCAAGCAGCTGATCGACGAGCAACTCGATCTGTTCCCCGCGCTCAAGGAATTGCTCACCCGTCGCGCCGGTCTGCTGTCCGGCGGTCAGCGACAGCAGCTGGCCATCGCGCGGGCGCTGATCACCAGCCCGAAAATCCTGATCCTCGACGAACCCACCGAAGGCATTCAGCCGTCGGTCGTCGCCGAGATCGAGGCGGCGATCACCGCGCTGACCCGCCGCGGCGACCTCGGCGTGCTACTCGTCGAGCAACACATCGGCTTCGCGCTGGAATCGGCTCAGCAGTACTACATCCTGGAAGCCGGCCGGGTCACCTCCAGCGGCACCGGTGGATCCGCCTCGGAGGCCGACGTGCGGGCGGCGATGGCCATCTAGTGGCCTTCTAGACTCACCGCATGCCCCGCATCGTGCGTGAGGTCGGCGGCCTGGTGATCGCCGAGGACGGCCCGCTCGTGCTCGTCGTCAATCGGGGCAACGGCCCGCCCGCGGTACTGGCGTTCGTCAGCGGGGTTGTCGCGCTGGTCTTCGGCGGATTCGGCGTGGTCAGCCTTGCCGCGATCGGGCCGGTGTGGCTGGGCGCCGCATTCATCGCGGTCGGGGTGGCCGCCGCGGCGATCGCCGTCGCGGCGGTGCGGCACATCCGGCGCACGCGGTCACTCCCGGTGAGCCACTACCGTCCGGTGGCGGTGTTCGACCGCGCCACACGGGTCTTCCGCGACGCCGACGGCACTGTGGTGGCTCCGCTGGATGCCATCACCTTCAGTCGCCGGATGCAGATCGGCTCGAGCTCACCCAAGCTGGTGGCGGAGACGCCTGCGGGCGCCTACGTGCTGTTGCGGGGCAATCCGTTCACCGGCGGGCTGGGTGATCTCGACGCCGTGCTTGCCGCTGCGGTCCACGGGAGGCAGCACTGAGGCATCATGGCGGCATGCGTACTGCGCGTCTGTTCGGTGCGGCCGTTCTGGGCGCCGGAATGCTCCTCGCGAGTCCCGTTTCGACCGCGGGTGCCTGCGCCTGCGGCGGCATCGTGAGCCCCGACCTGGACGCCAGGGTGACCGGCGAACAAAGCCTGATCGCCATCGACGGCACCACCGAGACCATCGTCATGCGCCTGGACCTGCACTCGGTGGCCGACAATGCCGCGCTGATCGTGCCCACCCCGACACCGGCCACCGCCACCTCAGCCAACCCCCGCCTGTTCGCCGAACTCGAGCGCCTCACCGCGCCCCGGATCGAGCCCCGCCGCACCGGCGGAAGCGGGCTCGAGGAGGCCGGCGCCATCCCCGCCGGTGGCCCGACCGTCGTCGCACAGGTGCAACTCGGCCCCATCGAGGCGACCACCTTGACCGGCGGTGACCTGACCGGTGTGCGCCAGTGGCTGGACTCCCACGGCTACACGATGCGCCCGGAAGTCACCGCACAGCTCGATCCCTACCTCCAGCAGGGTTGGTCCTTCGTGGCGATGCGGCTGACCGGCGAGCGGCCGCTGAGCGGTCAACTCGACCCGGTCCGGCTGGATTTCACCTCCGATGAGCTGGTGTATCCGATGCGGATGTCGGCCGCAGCCAAGGACACTCAGCGAGTCGTGGTCTACACCCTGGCCCAGCACCGGATGCAGCGCACCGATGCCGACGCCTCGCGCCAGGGCATCGCCGTCGACTACGCCGGCTCGATCCAGGGCCGCACCAGCGACGAGACGCTGACCGAGCTGGCCACCAAGAATCCTTACCTGACCAGGATATCGACGACCATCACTGAACCATCCTCGATCACAACGGATTTCGCGTTCGGCCCGACACCCACCGACGAGCCGTATCAACGGGTGATCCGCCACGGCGAGGGCACCGACGACGGTGGCGCGGTCCTGCTCACGCTGGGCGCCTCAGCGCTCGTGGTCCTCGCGGCCGCGGCCGTCGGTGTGTTCTGGACGGTTCGGCGCCGGCGATCGGTGCGCTGATCACTCAGCCGGCGTCGAGGAGGTGCGTGTCATCCGACGGCGATGCCGCCAACACCCGTAGCCGGCCGAACAGATCGATCGCCGACTGGACAGCCTGATCGACGAAGGGGCCGAATTCGGCGCGGCCGGATCGATAACGGCGCTCGGCCGTCACCCCGACCAGACGTGGATCGGAGGATTCGAAGACCGCGGCGGTGACCTGCGGATCGGCGTTGTTCCACTGCTCGACGAGGTCGGCAACCCGCGCGCGCTGCTCGGCCGGGTAGTAGCGCTCGGCGGTGATGCTGATCCGCACCGCCGCCCCGCGGGGCCCGCACGGTTGCAGGTGGACGTGCAGGCGCCCGTGATAGGCGCTGACCAGGAAGAAGTACTCGTCGTCGTGGTGACCGCGGAAGTACCGCACCTGCCGGGTACGCAGGAAGCTCTCGATGAGCTGGGTGCCGGTCGCGGTGTTCATGACTGTGAAACGGGCCGCAGGCGCGACACGGTTCCCGAAAACCCCAAGGGTGCGCCAAGAATCCGTTGAGAATTGGTTAAATGGTGGTGCATTACCCACAATTTGAATTCATGTCCCGAAGAAGCCGGTTTATCGGCGCGTGATCGGCGTGCCGTCAAAATGTCGGCTTTTCCTGCACGTCTGCTGAAAACGTAGTAACTTCTGCCGCAGCAGTAACTCCAATGCACACAAGGGACACGAACAATGATCAAAGGTTTGTTGACGGCGGTTGCTGCCGCCGGGGCCATCGCGCTCGCGGGCGCGCCCGCTGCCTGGGCGATCACCAACGCCGAGGCCGATTACATCCAGGATCTGACCAGCGCGGGAATCGCCGGTGACCAGGCAGCTTTGATCGCCGACGGCCACACCATCTGCCAGGCCTTGGCGCAGGGTGCAGACCCGAACGAGCTGTCGCAGACTTATTACAAGAACTCCGGCCAGATCAGCCACGCCCAGGCGGACGCCGCGATCAATTTCGCGAAGACCGATCTGTGCCCGGCTGGCTGATAGCCAACTGAACAACCGATACGCGGCTGGCCTGCTCTAGGCCAGCCGCGTTTTCACTTCCGTGATAATCGCGTCAACCGGCACGTCGACCTGAGTGCCGGTGGTCAGATCCTTGACGCCCACGGTCCCGGCCTCGATGTCCCGGTCGCCGGCGACCAGGGCGATGCGCGCGCCCGAGCGATCAGCCGCCTTCATCGCGCCCTTCATGCCCCGGTCGCCATAGGCCAGATCGACCCGGACGCCGGCCGCCCGCAGGCCTGCCGCCAGCGTCGCGAGCAGCACTTTGGCCTGCTCGCCCAGCGGCACCCCGAACACCTCGCAGCGGGTCGGATTACCGGCCGTCTTGCCCTCGGCCCGCAGCGCCAGCATGGTGCGGTCGACACCCAGCCCGAAGCCGATACCCGACAGGTCCTGGCCGCCGAGCTGACGCATCAGCCCGTCATAGCGGCCGCCGCCGCCGATCCCCGATTGCGCACCGAGACCGTCGTGCACGAATTCGAACGTGGTTTTCGTGTAATAGTCCAGCCCGCGCACCATTCGCGGGTTGATGACATACGGCACCCCCAGCGCGTCGAGATGCGCGAGCACGGTCTCGAAGTGCTGCTTGGCGACATCGGAGAGGTGATCGAGCATCACCGGTGCATCGGCGGTCATCTCCCGCACCTGCGGGCGCTTGTCGTCGAGCACGCGCAGCGGGTTCAGCTGAGCCCGCCGCCGAGTTTCTTCGTCCAGATCCAGCGTGAGCAGGAAGCTCTGCAGCAGCTCCCGGTACTGCGGACGGCAGGTGTCATCGCCCAGCGAGGTGATCTCGAGCCGGAAGCCGTCCAACCCCAGCGAGCGGAACCCCGCGTCGGCGATCGCGATCACCTCGGCGTCCAGCGCGGGGTCGTCGACGCCGATGGCCTCGACCCCGACCTGCTGCAGCTGCCGGTATCGCCCGGCCTGCGGCCGCTCATAACGGAAGAACGGGCCGGCGTAGCAGAGCTTGACCGGCAATGCGCCGCGGTCCAGACCATGCTCGATGACCGCGCGCATGACACCGGCGGTGCCCTCGGGTCGCAGCGTCACCGACCGCTCACCGCGGTCGGCGAAGGTGTACATCTCCTTGGAGACCACATCGGTGGACTCCCCGACGCCGCGGGCGAACAGCCCAGTGTCCTCGAAGATCGGCAGCTCGACATCGCCGTAGCCGGCCAGCCGGGCCGTCCGCAGCAGACCGTCGCGGACCGCGACGAACTCTGCCGAGTCAGGCGGCAGATAGTCAGGGACACCCTTGGGTGCCTGGAATTCACTCACTGAGTCAGACCTTCGAGGAATGGGTTGGTACGGCGTTCAAGACCAATCGTGGTGGATTCACCGTGCCCCGGTAATACCAGGGTGTCGTCGTCGAGCACCAGTAGTTTGTCGACGATCGAGCTGAGCAGGGCGTTTCCGCTGCCCCCGGGCAGGTCGGTGCGGCCCACCGACTGCTTGAACAATGTGTCGCCGGTGAAGGCCAGCGGGTCCTGGGTAGAACCCGCACGATCCACCCGGAACACCACCGACCCCCGCGTGTGGCCCGGCGTGTGGTCGACGGTCACCGTGATGCCGCCGAGTTCAAGCTTGTCGCCGTCGCGGTCGAGTTCGACGACCTGCTTGGGCTCGCGGAACAGCGCCCCGAACGCGATCTGACCCAGCCGGGGCCCGAACCCGCGGATCGGGTCGGCGAGCATGAAACGGTCCTCGGGGTGGATGAACACCGGGCAGCCGAACGTGTCGCCGACCTTCTGCGCCGACCACATGTGGTCGATGTGTCCGTGGGTGAGCAGGACGGCAGCCGGGGTCAGCCGGTTCTCGTCGAGAATGCGGCGCAGATTGCCCATCGCCCGCTGACCCGGGTCGACGACGAGGGCGTCGGCCCCGGCGTGTGGGGCCAGCACGTAGCAATTGCATGCCAACATGCCGGCCGGGAACCCGGTGAGCAGCATGTCGTCCAGTTTCCCATCCGCGCATCCGGGCCGATCCCGCAGCCTCCGCGGTACGTGACGGCTTAAATATTCGGGACCGCCGAAGGAATCTGGACGAGACATGACCGACGTAGACCGCGACGCGATCGTGGACACCGTGGCCTCGGTGGTGCCGGGCACGGAGCTCACGCGCGGCCTTGCCGATCAGCGAGGTGTCCGCCATGACGATCCCCAAATCGTCAGAGCGGTTACGGTGTGGTCGGCTGTGATGGCCTGTACCCACGCGGCGGCCGCCCACGACGAGCTGGATCTCACAGCGCAGGCCGGCCGCTTCGCGACGGACAACACGACTCAGCGACTCAATCTCACGTTCAATCTGGTCCGTGGAAATGCGTCAGGCGAGGCGCCGCCGCGGGGGCTGCCCCTTCGCCCCTACTGGTAATCCATCGCGCTGGTGCCCCAGCAACCGCACGTAGAGTGGGGCGGCAGTCTCAACCGACACCAACGGAGGACCCAAACGGTGCCCACCAACGAACAGCGACGCGCAACGGCCAAACGCAAACTCGAGCGGCAGCTGGAGCGTCGCGCCCAACAGGAGAAGCGTCGCCAGCTGTTCGTCGTGATCGGCGGTGTCGTGGCAATCGTCGTGGCCGCGGCCCTGGTCGCCACCTTCGTCCTGACCAACAAGGACAAGAAGGACACCGCGACGGCCTCGACGTCGGCGCCGAGCACCGCACCGGCCGAGCCGGGCGGACCCACCGACGCCCCGCCGCCCACCGGCGGCCTGCCGGCGTTCAAGCCCAGCGCGAACCTGGGCGCCAACTGCCAGTACCCGGCCTCACCCGAGCCGGCCAGCAGGAAGGTCGACCCGCCGCACACCGGCAAGGTGCCGACCACCCCGGCGACGATCAGCGTCAGCATGAGCACCACAGACCGGGGCAACCTCGGGCTGATCCTGGACAACGCCAAGGCCCCGTGCACGGTCAACAGCTTCGCCAGCCTGGCGCAGAAGGGCTACTTCGACAACACGCCCTGCCACCGGCTGACCACATCACCGTCATTGTCGGTGTTGCAGTGCGGTGACCCAACCGGCAGCGGCACCGGCGGACCGGGTTATCAGTTCGCCAACGAGTACCCCACCGACCAGTACCCCCCGGGTGATCCCGCGCTGGATCAGCCGGTGACCTATCCGCGCGGGACGGTGGCGATGGCCAACGCCGGACCCGGCACCAACGGCAGCCAGTTCTTCCTGGTGTACAAGGATTCGCAATTGCCGCCGAACTACACCGCATTCGGCACGATCGACGCGACCGGCCTGGCCACCCTGGACAAGATCGCCGCCGCGGGCGTTGCCGGCGGCGGCCAGGACGGCAAGCCGGCGACCCCGGTGACGCTCAAGTCGGTCCTGCTGGACTAGGCGGCCATGAGCGACGCTTGCGGAGCGAATCAACAGCGGACATACCGTCCCCGAGCCTGCGAGGGGATGGCATGAGCCAACCGCCGTACTACCAGCCGCCGCCCCCACCGAATTACGGTGCGCCGTACGGGACCGGGCCGTACCCCTATGCGGCGCCCCCGCCGACCAATGGAATGGCGATCGCGTCGCTGATCTGTGCGTTTCTGTTCGCGCCCCTGGGCATCGTGTTCGGTCACATCTCGCTGTCACAGATCAAGAAGTCCGGCGAGGAAGGCCGTGGGCTGGCGATCGCCGGTCTGGTGATCAGCTACCTGGTGACCGTGCTGAGCATCGTGGTCGTGGTCGCCAGCATCGCGTTCTTCGCGTGGATGGCCCGCGAGTTGGAGCGCACCGGCGGCGCGGGCATCCCGCGACGAACCACCACGGCAGCGCCCGGCAGTGACCAACTGCCGCCGTTCAACCCGCCGGCCACCCTGGGTGCCAACTGCCAGTACCCGGCTACCGCCACCCCGGCCGACAAGCCGGTCAAGCCGCCGGCCACCGGCAAGGCGCCGACGACGCCGGCGACCATCGACGCGACCGTGGTCACCAATTCCGGACCGTTCGTCCTGCACCTCGACAACGCCAAGGCGCCGTGCACCGTGAAGAGCTTCGACAGCCTGGTGCAGCAGAACTACTTCGACAACACGCCATGCCATCGGCTCACCGACGCACCGTCGCTGTACGTCCTGCAATGCGGTGACCCGACCGGCAAGGGCTCCGGTGGGCCGGGCTATCGGTTCGTCAACGAGTATCCGACCAACCAGTTCCGCCCGTTCGACCCTGCCCTCAAACAAGCCGTGCGATATCCGCGTGGCACCTTGGCGATGGCCAATTCGGGGCCCGACACCAATGGCAGCCAGTTCTTCATCGTGTATCGCGATTCGATGCTGCCGCCGACGTACACCGCATTCGGCACGATCGACAAGACCGGTTATGCCGTCATCGACGACATCGCGGCGATCGGAATCGCCGATGGCGCCGATGACGGCAAGCCGGCCAAACCGGTGATCATCAAGTCGATCCGGCTGAACTGAACCCGCCCTCAGCCGGGCAGGCCCTGCTCTTCGGTCGGAAGCGGTGCCGGCCCCTTGATGGCCGGTACCGCCACAGGGAGGCCGGTCCTGGTGGCCCCAGGCGATTGGGTGACCGTGACGCCGGTCGACATTTCCGAACTGATGAATACACCGGAATCGGTCTGCGGATTCGCCGCAACGGCAACGAATACACCCAGCGAGACCAGGGCGCCGGCCCCGATAGTAGCTGATAACACGTGAAATCTGTTCATAGCGAATCTCTTTCCAAGAGGGGTCTTGGCCGCTAAGAACAAGAGCGTTGCGCGGACTCGTTATTCCGGAGTTTCTCGATGAAATAGTCTGCAGCGCAGCGGCGTTGGCCCAAGAGTCGCTCGTACCCGGGCCGCCGCGTCAGGCCGCGCTGGTCACCCGGTAGACGTCGTAGACACCCTCGACGTTGCGGACAGCGTTGAGGACATGGCCGAGATGTTTCGGATCGCCCATCTCGAAAGTGAAGCGGCTGATCGCGACTCGGTCGTTGGAGGTGGTCACCGAGGCCGACAGGATGTTGACCCGCTCGTCGGCCAGAACCCGCGTGACGTCGGAGAGTAGCCGGTGCCGGTCGAGAGCCTCGACCTGGATCGCCACCAGGAACACCGACGTCGGCGAGGGCGCCCAGGTCACCTCGATGATCCGTTCGGCCTGCTGCTGCAGTGACGCGGCGTTGGTGCAGTCGGTGCGGTGCACGCTGACCCCGCCGCCGCGGGTGACGAAGCCCATGATGTTGTCGCCGGGCACCGGCGTGCAGCACTTGGCCAATTTGGTCAGCACCCCGGGCGCGCCGGGCACGGCCACCCCGGTGTCGTCGGTGCTGCGCTGGCGCACCGGCATCGTTGCCGGCGTAGAGCGCTCGGCCAGTTCATCTTCGGCACTCTCGGCACCGCCGAGCTGCGCCAGCAGCCGCTGCACCACGTGCCGGGGTGAGACGTGCCCCTCCCCGACCGCCGTGTACAGCGACGAGACGTCCGCATAGCGCAGCTCCTGCGCAAGCGCGCCCATCGCCTCGGCGTTGACCAGCTTCTGCAACGGAAGCCCGCCGCGGCGCACCTCGCGGGCGATGGAGTCCTTCCCGGCCTCCAGCGCCTCCTCGCGGCGCTCCTTGGCAAACCACTGCCGGATCTTGGCCTTGGCGCGCGGGGACACCACAAAGCCCTGCCAGTCGCGCGAAGGGCCGGCGTTGGGCGCCTTGGAGGTGAAAACCTCCACCACTTCCCCATTTTCGAGCTTGCGCTCCAGCGCGACGAGTCGGCCGTTGACCCGCGCGCCGATGCAGCGGTGACCGACCTCGGTGTGCACCGCATAGGCGAAGTCCACCGGCGTCGAGCCGGTCGGCAGCGTGATCACATCACCCTTCGGGGTGAACACGAAGATCTCTTGTACGGCAAGGTCGTAACGCAACGACTCGAGGAACTCGCCGGGGTCCGCGGCTTCCCGCTGCCAGTCGAGCAGCTGGCGCATCCATGCCATGTCGTCGATCTCGGCGGCGGTGTACCCGGCCGGTAAACCGTTGCGGCCCTTGGATTCCTTGTACCGCCAGTGCGCCGCGATACCGAACTCGGCGGTGTCGTGCATGTCGCGGGTGCGGATCTGCACCTCCAGAGGCTTACCCTCCGGCCCCACGACCGTAGTGTGCAGCGACTGGTACACCCCGAACCGAGGCTGAGCGATGTAGTCCTTGAACCGGCCGGGCATCGGCTGCCACAGCGAATGCACAACGCCCACAGCCGCATAGCAGTCGCGGATCTCGTCGCACAGAATTCGCACACCCACCAGGTCGTGGATGTCGTCGAAGTCGCGGCCCTTGACGATCATCTTCTGATAGATCGACCAGTAGTGCTTGGGCCTGCCCTCCACGGTGGCGCTGATCTTCATGCCGGACAGCGCGGAGGTGATCTCAGCACGGACCTTGGCCAGGTAGGTGTCCCGCGACGGCGCCCGATCGGCGACCAGTCGCACGATCTCCTCGTAGCGCTTGGGATGCAGGATCGCGAAGGACAGATCCTCCAGTTCCCACTTGACGGTGGCCATGCCCAGCCGATGTGCAAGGGGGGCAATGACTTCCAGTGTCTCACGGGCCTTGCGAGCCTGCTTCTCCGGCGGCAGGAAGCGCATGGTGCGCATGTTGTGCAGCCGGTCGGCGACCTTGATCACGAGCACCCGAGGGTCGCGGGCCATCGCGATGATCATCTTGCGGATGGTCTCGCCCTCGGCCGCGGTGCCGAGTGCGACCTTGTCCAGCTTGGTCACCCCGTCGACCAGGTGGGCCACCTCTTCGCCGAAGTCGGCGGTCAGCGCCTCCATGGCGTAACCGGTGTCCTCGACGGTGTCGTGCAGCAGGGCGGCCACCAGCGCGGTGGTGTCCATGCCGAGCTCGGCGAGGATGTTGGCGACGGCCAGCGGATGGGTGATGTAGGGGTCGCCGGAGCGGCGCAGCTGATCGGCGTGCTTGGCCTCGGCGACCTCGTAGGCGCGCTGCAGGAGCGCCAGGTCCGCCTTGGGGTAGATCTCGCGGTGCACCGCCACCAGCGGCTCGAGGACCGGGTTGACGGTGCTGCGCTGCGAGGTCATCCGCCGCGCCAGCCGCGCGCGCACGCGGCGCGAGGCGCTGCTGGTGGTCTTCGGGGTCTCGGCGCGCTGCTCGGCGGCCGGGATCTCGCCGACCGGGAGCGGTGCAGCGGTCACAGCGCCGTTGTCGTCGGCCACGCCGTCACCTCCTCGCCAGTCGGACCGACTTCGAGGATATCGCTCCTGGAGCGGCCCGGTGGCAGGGCCGGGCTAGTCGGCGGTCGACGTGATCGGCTTGTCCCTGATGACGTAGCTACCGGGTTCGTTCGGGTTGGGTGTGGAGAACGTGGCACCGTTGAGCTGGTAGGTCGACTTGCCGAGCTTGATGGTGAAGTCGCCCGTCACGTTCCACACCGGCACCGAGCCTTCGATCCACGCGGTTCTCCCGGCGCCGACCGGAACGTTCATCGTCTGGGTGAAGGTGTGGGTGGAGACCCAGGTGTGTGAGTAGTTGGCGGTGATCTCGATGTTGATGATCGACGCCAGCTTCGCCAAGCCACCGCCGGACAGCTTGAGGGACAGGCCCACGGTGTCGGACTGCGAAACCTGATCCGCGATGGCGATGCTGTAGGTCGTCGGCGTCGAGGTGGTGTTCGACACCGGGGTGCCGACCGTCCGCACCGGGCTGAATCCCGTTGTCTCACTCTTGGCGTTGAAGCTGCAGTTCGCGATCGACCCGTCGTAGCAGACCTTGGGCAGGACGGCCGCGATCTTGGCAGAGTCGGCGGCGCCGAGGGTGATCGTGGGGCTGTCCTTGTCCTGCGCGATGGCCATTCGGTCATTCGGGACATAGCATTCGCCCCCGCCGCTGGCGTAGCACTGTGTTTCCCGCGGCTTGGTCTTGTAGGTGATTTGGAAGAAGGTGCTGGCGTAGCCGTCGGGGAGGTACCCGGCGCTGGACGGCGTGGCACCGAATCCCACCGTGCTGAACTGTGGTGTGACCGAACCGACGCTGAACATGTACCAGGTGACGCTCCAGCCGGCCTCCCCGCCGGGGTTGATCACGGTGCCGACCGCCGGGCCGCCGTCGAGGTCCTCGGTGCCGCCGTTGTAGCCGGTGAACTTGATCGGCGCCAGCGTGTAATTGCGGAACCAGAAGTTCTCCGAGATCCCGAGGGTGGGATGGACTTTGACGTTGACCGGGACCACCGTCTGACCCTGCTGCCCGTCGTCGGCGATCACGATGAAGGTGTCGATGCCGCCCGACTCGGCGAACTCGGTGGTCGGCTTGTAGTAGTAGGTGCCGTTGGGGTTGATCGTCAGCGTGCCGTTGGCCGGCCCCTGAGCAACGTGGTAGGTCAGCTTGTTGCCGTCGGGGTCCGACGGCAAGAAGTCGCCCAGGACCTCGCCGGTGACGAACTGGTACACCTCGCGGGGCTTGAGGACCGGAAGACCGTTGGCGGGGCTGGAATCCGTTGCCCGCCGCAGCGCGGCGATCGCGTCCAGCACGATGGTACGCAGCGGCAGGACCGGGTCGACGCCGCCGACGTTGGCGGGCTGCGGGGTGTAGCCGAGCAGCCCCGCGATGTTGGCCGCCAAAATGTCCACGCCGACCTGGAGCTGAGAAGGCCCGCGCAGCTTCTTGGTGGCGGGGACCGATGCGGCCGCGACGCGGGGCCCGGTCGCGACGCGTGCCGTGCGGGCAGCGCCGGTCTTGGCGGGCGCCTCGGCCGTCGGCGTCGCGCTGCGGGCCGGCCTCGTGGCCGTGCGGCCGGCACTTGCCGTCGACTTGCCTGCCGACGGGTTGCTGGACGCCGACGACGAATCCGCTGTCCCGGTATCGGCTGACGCCGTCGCGCAGCTGCCGATCGCGACACCGACCCCGATGGCGAACGCCGCCGCGGCCAGTCGCGGAACAAGAATCGATTGCACGGACGCCTCCTCTGACGAGCCCCCGACAGACCCCAAATACGTCGTCGCAGCGAGCATTGCGGAGGTATCCAGCGCGACACAACACAAATGTCAGTCGGCCACGAGCAGTTCGCCGGGCCGCCATCTCGGCCCCGGGGTGTTCACCGGAATCAGATGGTTTGGAGGCTCGCGACCTGCAGCGGGGTCACCTTGTCCCGGCCACCCAGTCCCGACAGTTCGAGCACCACCGCCGCCACCGGCACCTCTGCCCCGCTGGCCGCCAGTAACGCGCCGGCCGCGGCCAGCGTCCCGCCGGTGGCAAGGACGTCGTCGATGATCACGACACGCCGCCCGGCGAGGTCGATCCCGTCGGCGGGAATCTCCAGTGTCGCCGTGCCGTATTCCAGGGAATAGCTCTGGCTGTGTACGGGCGGCGGCAGCTTTCCGCCCTTGCGAACGGCCAGCACTCCGATGCCCAGTTGGTGAGCCACCGCGCCGCCCAGCAGGAATCCGCGGGCGTCGATACCGGCCACCAGGTCGGCGCCGGCCGCGATCTCGGCCAGGGCGCCGGTGACGACGGCCAGCCCGTGGCGATCGGCCAGCACCGGGGTGAGGTCCTTGAACTGGATTCCCGGTTCAGGGAAATCGGGTACCTCGCGGGTCAATGCCTTGAGGACGTCGACGACGGACTCACTCACTTCTCGTACACCCATCGGTCCATGTTCCAGCCCGCGCCCCACTTGGTCGGATTGCCCTCTACGGCATACATCTTCTTCGAAGCCAGTACCGTGCGTTGCTGACGGTACAGCGGCAACGTCGGCATGTCGCCCCACAGGATCGGTGAGCTGTCGCCCAACAGGCGGGCCTGTTCCTTCGCGTCGGCGGTGACCGCCAGCGCGGAGATGATGCCGTCGATCTGCGGGTTGACGTAGCGGGGCAGGTTGTTGCCGTTGGCGGAGAACAGCGTGTAGGCATCGAGTGCCGACGCCCCGGTCGAGCCGCTGCCCGCGGCACCGCCGGTGCTGGCCAACAGGACGTCGATCGCGCCGTCGCGCAACGTCTGCGGACCCGTGGTGTTCGATGTCGTGTCGACGACCGTAATCCCTGCTGCTGCACAGGATTTCGTGATCGCACCAACCGTGGCCGCCAGCCGCGGATTGGGTGCCTGGTAGCCGATCCGCACGGTCAGCGGCTGGCCACCGAGGGCATCGCGGGCGGCGTCGGGGTTGGCCGGGCCGAACTGGCCGACGATCGCGACACCCTCGATAGCGCCGAACGCGTCGTCACTGGCCGGGTTGAGCCGCACATTGGAGATCGGCGTCTCCGCGTTCAGCGCGATCAGATCACGCGGGGTGCACAGTGCCACCGCGAGCCGGGCCGGTGTCGCTGCCAGCGGACCCACGGGAGCGAAGATGAGCTGTTCGATTCCGCCCGAAGGGAATTCGTGGCGGTCGTAGCCGTCGGGGGTGGTCAGCGTGCCCGACGATCCGGTCGCCACGTCGACCACCTGGAAGGTGCCGTTGTTGATGCGGTCCTGCACGTCGACTCCGCGCGGCCACACCGTGATCCGCTTGGTGATCGGCTTGGCGCCCCACCAGCGGTCGTTGGCGGTCAGTACCACCGCCCCTTCCGGTAGCACCGAGTCGATCTTGTAGGGACCCGACGACGGGAACCGCTTGAGGTCGACACCGGGCTTGAGGTCCCAGATGGTGTTCCAGGCCGCGGCGATGCGGTCAACCGCGGCGGGATCACCGCTCTGGATGGAACGGGTGACATCCAGGCCCAGCGCGTCACCAATGACGTGCGACGGCATCATCGACGTCGCGGTGAACAGCTGGAGATAGTCGACGACCGCACGGCCCGGCAGGTAGCTCACCCGGGCCTTCTTCTGACCCGGCTGGCAGTCGATGCCGTCGATATCGAGGTAGCCGGCCCGGCTGGCGGCGTCGAACGCCGGAAACCGCCCGGACTGTGCCGCCCACGCAAGCACCATGTCGTCGCACGTCACCGGCTTGCCGTCGGAATAGGTGGCCTTGTCCGAGATCTGGTAGTCCAGCACCAGCGGGTCGCGGCCGACCACCGATACCGAACCGAAGTCGTGGTCGGCCAGCACCTGCCCGTCAGGCCCGTGGAAGGTGAACCCGGCCAGCACCCGCGCGAACGCCTGCGGGCCTGCCGAGGCCGCACCCGTCACCGTGTTGGTGTTGTAGCTGGTCAACATGCCGTCGACGGCATAGTTGATCTGGTCGGCCGGGCTGCCCGAACACGAGACGCTCGACGCGATCACTCCCACGACAGCCGCTGCCACAGCGGCGGCGCGCCGCCCGACTGCCATGGCGCGCTATCGCCCTCGGGTGCCGCGTTTGCCCGTCGGCCGGCTCGGGCGGGCTCCCGGCGCGGGCTTGTTGCCGACCGCCGGGGTACCACCGATGGCCGCCTCCACTGGGACCGCGGCAGCGGCCTTGGCCAGGCTGACGGAGCCGTCGGTGACGACCTCGCCGGCTTCTGTTTTCGTGGCCGACGGGTTGCGTCGCCTCAGCACCCGGCGGGTGTGGGTGCGCACCAGGTCGGTGCGTTCCCGCAGCGACACCAGCAGCGGGGTGGCGAAGAAGATCGACGAGAACGTTCCGACGATGACGCCGACCAGCTGCACCAGCGCCAGGTCCATCAGGGTGCCGACGCCGAGCAGCCAGACCGCGACCACCATCAGCGCGATGATCGGCAGCACCGAGATGAGGCTGGTGTTGATCGACCGCATGAAGGTCTGGTTGACCGCGAGGTTGGCATGTTCGGCGAACGTTCTTCGGGTGGTGTGCTCGAAACCGTGCGTGTTCTCCTCGACCTTGTCGAACACGATGACCGTGTCGTAGAGCGAGAAGCCCAGGATCGTGAGCAGGCCGATGACCGTTGCGGGGGTCACCTCGAAGCCGACCAGCGAATACACGCCCGCGGTGACGACGAGGTCGAAGACCAGCGTCGTCAGTGCCGAGATCGCCATGTACCGCTCGTAGCGGATGGTGATGTAGATGGCGGCCAGCCCCAGGAACACCGCGAGCGCGTAGAGCGCCTTCTTGGTGATCTGGCCACCCCAGGTCTCGGAAACTGCCGAGTCGCTGATGACGTCCTTGCTGGCCTGGCCGTCCGACCCCTTGGGGCCGAACGCCTCGAACAGTGCGGTGCGCAGGTCGGCGGTCTCGGTGTTGTTCAGGGCTTCCGAGCGGATCTGCACGGTCGCCGACGCACCATTGCCGACGAGCACCACGGATTCGGGCGCCTTGCCCAATGTCTTGCTGTAGACGTCCTCGACCTGCTGGGTGGTGACGACGCCGTTCTTGCCGTCAACCGGCATCGAGACCTTGGTGCCGCCCTGGAAGTCGATGCCCAGGGTGAAACCCTTGATGGCGATGCTGGCGATGCAGATTGCGACGATCAGGCCGCTGATCGCGTACCACATCTTGCGCCGGCCGATGACCTCGAACGCGCCGGTGCCGGTGTACAGGCGGATGAAGAAACCGTGCTTGGGAGCGGCAGTGGATTCCAGATCGGGCGCCTCGACGGCAGTGGACTCGGTGTCGTCCGCGATGTCCTTGGCCATGCCCTTACCTCCGTCCCGTCGCTGTTTCGGCCGCTCGGCGTTCCCGGGCGATCTGCTGGATCGCACCGAGCCCGTTGAACGCCGGTTTGGCCATCGTCGGCGACTTGGACGCGAGGTACACCAGCGGCCAGGTCACCAGGAACACCACGACGACGTCCAGGATCGTGGTCAGACCCAAGGTGAACGCAAAGCCCTTCACCTGGCCGACGGCCATGGCGTAGAGCACCGCGGCGGCAAGGAACGTCACCGCGTTGCCGGACAGGATCGTCTTGCGGGCACGCGCCCAACCGCGCGGCACCGCCGAGCGGAACGAACGCCCTTCTCGGATCTCGTCTTTGATGCGTTCGAAGAACACCACGAACGAGTCGGCGGTGGTGCCGATACCGATGATCAGACCGGCGATGCCGGCCAGGTCGAGCGTGTAGTTGATGTATCTGCCCAGTAGCACCAGGATGCCGAACACCATGGCACCCGAGGCCACCAGCGACAGTGCCGTCAGCAAGCCCAGCACGCGGTAGTAGAGCAGCGAGTACAACAGCACCAGCGCCAACCCGATGGCACCCGCGATCAGACCCGCCCGCAGCGATGACAACCCCAGTGTCGCCGAGACTGTTTCAGCTTCCGAGGATTCGAACGACAACGGTAGCGAACCGTACTTCAGCACGTTGGCCAGTTGCTTGGCACTGTCGGCGGTGAACGGTGGGTTGCCACCGCTGATCTGAGTGCGCCCGCCGGGGATGGCTTCCCGGATCTGCGGAGCGCTGACCACCTGTGAGTCGAGCGTGAACGCCGTCTGGGTACCGATGTTGGCGGCGGTGAAGTCGGCCCACGTGGTCGCGGCCTGGTCCTTGAAGGACAGGTCGACGACGTAGGCGCCGCTCTGGTTGTCCAGGCCGGACGTCGCGTCCTTGATCTGGTCACCGCTGATGATCGACTTGTCCAGCACGTAGATGTACTTGTGGTCCTGCGAGCAGGCGACCAGCGGCTTGTCGGGGTCGTCGTTGCCGGCCAGGATGTCGGGCTGGTCGCACTTACCCGCCATGTACTGCACGGCGATCAACAGCAGATTCTGGTTGGTGCTCTGGCGCAGTTCCTTCTCGAACTTGATGCGCGCGGCGAGGTCCTTACGGGGGTCCGGCGGCCCGGGCGGGGGCGCGGGTGCGCCGGGTGCCGGGGCTGCGGTCGGCGGTGCCGGCTGTCCGGGGGCCGGAGCGGGGCTCGGCGACGGTGAGGGCGCCGGTTCGGCCGGGTACGGGCGTGGCTGGGGTGCGGGAGCCGCCGGGTTGGCGGGCGCCGGCGGTGGTGCCGGTGCGCCATCGGGCCCGGGCGCCGGCGGCGCAGCCGGTGCGGGAGTAGGCCCACCGGGCCCACCGGCACCGGGCACGCCTGCCGCCTGCATCTGCTGTTTGATGGCATCGATCGGGATCGGCTGGCCGATCACCGGGCGGATGAACAACCGGGCCGTCTGCCCGAGATTGCGGGCCTCGTTGCTGTCGTTACCGGGCACGGTGATGACGAGGTTCTCGCCATCGATCACGACCTCCGAGCCGGCCACGCCGAGACCGTTCACGCGGTCATTGATGATCTGCTGCGCCTGGTTGAGTGCGTCGGCGGTCGGCTTGGATCCGTCCGGAGTGCGCGCGGTGAGCGTGACCCGGGTACCGCCCTGCAGGTCGATACCCAGCTTGGCCTTGGCCTGTTTGTCGCCGGTGAGGAAGACGAGCGCGTAAACCCCGATGAGCAGGACCAGGAACAGCGCCAGCCATCGGTAGGGATGCACCGGCGCCGAAGACGATGCCACGTTGTTGTCTCTCCTAGGTTTGTGCGCGTCCCGCTGGGGCGTTGTGTCGTGTGCGCCCAGCGGGTCCTCTGAGCTCCCGCTAGAGGGTACGTGGTGTGCCTGGCGATCAGTCCTTGGTGAGGCGATCCGCGTCGGTGTCGGTGATCTCGGTGGCCGCCGACGGCACATCGTCGGCCTCGGGCGCCTCGTCCTCGACCCGCTCGCGGATCGCGAGCTTCATCCAGGTGGTCACCACGCCGGGCGCGATCTCCAGGTCCACGGAGTCATCGGTGATCCCGGTGATGGTGGCGTACAGACCGGATGTGGTGGTCACCCGGTCACCGACGGTCAGCGACTCGTGCAGGTCGATGGTGGCCTGCATGGCCTTGCGCTGACGACGGGAGGCGAAATACATGAATGCGCCCATGATGATGATCAGGGGCAGAAAGACGAGCAGGTCCATGGCGGCACGATTCTTTCGTATCGGGTGCTGGGTCAGCGTTCCGCGACCGTCAGGTCACGCGCTTCATAGCTGCCCAGTCTGCCATTGTCCCGCCTCGGCTCCGACCGGCACCGTCAATGGAAGATGGTCGGATGGATCTGATCGACACGCTGCGCAGCACGGGTTCGGTGCGCGATTTCACCGATGAACCTGTCGACGACGCCGCCCTGGCCCGGATTCTGGACACCGCGCGCTTCGCTCCGAGCGGTGCGAATGCGCAGGCCTGGCGGGTGGTCGTGGTCAAGGACCCGGCGGTGCGGACCCGCCTTCGCGACCTCTATCTGAAGCCCTGGGCGGACTACCTGACGCTGACGGCCGCCGGACTGCGGCCCTGGTCGCCGGTCAACGACCGCGACGCTGAGGCGGCCGCGCTGGCCGCCGGGACCGGGCCGGCCGGCGACAGTGTCGGCGGGATGGCCGCACAGCTCGACGAGGTCCCGGTGCTGCTGGCGCTGTTCGCCGACCTGTCCCAGCTGGCCGCCGTCGATCGCGACCTCGACCGCTACTCGCTGGCTGGCGGTGCGTCCATCTATCCGTTCGCCTGGAGCATCCTGCTGGCAGCCCGGGCCGAAGGGCTCGGCGGCGTGCTGACGACCATGCTCATCCGGGCCGAGGAGGAAGTGAAGCAATTGCTGGGTGCGCAGGGTCCGCTGGCGCTGGCGTCGGTGATCGCGCTGGGCCACCCTGTTCGCCGACCCCGCCGGCTCGCTCGCCAGCCCGTCGAATCGTTCACCACTGTCGACCGGCTCGACGGTGCGCCGTTCGCCCCCGACGCCGGATAGATACCAACCGATTGCGTCGATTTTGTCTCTCCTGACGACGCAATCCACTACCCGTTGCGGTCGCAAGCCGGGTTTTCAGTTGCGGGGCGGGGCTGCCCTACTAGGCTCGGATAGCCCGCTTGTGCCAGCCGCCTTCGTCTAGGAGATCAGAAGTGACCACCGTCGAGCAGAGCCGCAAACTCGTCACCGACATCCCCGGCCCCGGGTCCCTTGAGCTGGCGAAACGCCGGGTCGCCGCGGTGTCGCACGGGGTCGGCGTGACGATGCCGATCTATGCCGCGCGCGCCGGCGGCGGGATCATCGAGGATGTCGACGGCAACCGGCTGATCGATCTCGGTTCCGGGATCGCGGTGACGACGATCGGCAACTCCTCGCCGCGGGTGGTCGAGGCGGTGCGCGCACAGGTCGCCGACTTCACCCACACCTGCTTCATGGTGACGCCATATGAGGAGTACATCGCCGTCGCCGAGCACCTCAATCGGCTCACCCCCGGCTCGTATGAGAAGCGCTCGGCGCTGTTCAACTCCGGAGCCGAAGCGGTGGAGAACGCAATCAAGATCGCCCGCGCCTACACCCGCAAGACCGCGGTGGTGGCCTTCGACCACGCCTACCACGGGCGTACCAACCTGACGATGGCCCTGACCGCCAAGTCGATGCCCTATAAGAGCGGCTTCGGCCCGTTCGCGCCGGAGATCTACCGCGCGCCGCTGTCCTACCCCTACCGCGACGGCCTGATCGACAAGGAGTGGGCCACCGACGGGGAATTGGCCGCCGAGCGGGCGCTGACCGTGATCGACAAGCAGATCGGTGCGGCCAACCTGGCCGCCGTCATCATCGAGCCGATCCAGGGTGAGGGCGGCTTCATCGTTCCCGCACCCGGCTTCCTGCCCGCGTTGCGCGCCTGGTGTTCGGACAACAACGTCGTGTTCATCGCCGACGAGGTGCAGACCGGCTTCGCCCGCACCGGCGCGATGTTCGCCTGTGAGGACGAGGGCATCGAGCCTGACCTGATCGTGACCGCCAAAGGCATCGCCGACGGCCTGCCGCTGGCGGCGGTGACCGGGCGTGCCGAGGTCATGGACGCCCCGCACGTCAGCGGCCTGGGCGGGACCTACGGCGGCAACCCGGTGGCCTGCGCGGCCGCGCTGGCCACCATCGAGACCATCGAGCTCGACGGTCTGGTAGCCCGCGCCAAGCAGATCGAGGCGCTGATGAAGGACAAGCTCGGCCGGATCCAGGCCGACGACGACCGCATCGGCGACGTCCGCGGCCGCGGCGCCATGATCGCCGTCGAGCTGGTGAAATCCGGTACCGGAGAACCGGATCCGGAGCTCACCAAGAACTTGGCCGCCAAGGCGCATGCCCAGGGCGTGCTGGTGTTGACCTGCGGCACCTTCGGCAACGTGCTGCGGTTCCTGCCGCCGTTGGCGATCAGTGACGAGCTGCTGCTCGAGGGCCTCGGAGTGCTGGCTGACATTCTGGCCGAACTCCGATGACCACCGTCAAGAACTTCATCGACGGTGAGCTCGTCGACTCGGTCAGTGGCGGCACGATGCCGATCGTCGACCCGTCGACCGGCGAAAAGTACGGCACCGCACCGATTTCCAACGAGCAGGATATCGACAACGCCTATGCCGCCGCCGGAAGGGCGTTCGCCGACTGGAAGCGCACCACCCCCTCGCATCGGCAGAACGCGCTGCTGGGCTTCGCCCACGACGTCGAGAAGGCGGCCGCCGAACTGGTCGCCGCCGAGGGCCGCAATACCGGCAAGCCCAACCACGTGACCGCGGCCGAGGAGATCCCTCCGATGGTCGACCAGATCCGGTTCTTCGCCGGTGCGGCAAGGATTTTGGAAGGCAAGTCGGCCGGCGAGTACATGACCGACCACACGTCCTGGATCCGCCGCGAGCCGGTCGGGGTGATCGGCCAGGTCGCGCCGTGGAACTACCCGATGATGATGGCGATCTGGAAGTTCTGCCCGGCCATCGCCGCGGGCAACACCGTCGTGCTCAAGCCCAGTGACACCACTCCGGTCACCACCGTGATGCTGGCCGAGATCGCCGCCAAGCACTTCGGTCCGGGTGTGCTCAACGTCGTGTGCGGTGACCGGGTGACCGGTGCGGCCGTCGTCGCGCATCCGACCCCGCAGATGGTATCGATCACCGGGTCGGTCGCCGCCGGCCGCGCAGTCGCGGTCAGCGCAGGCGGCCACCTCAAGCGCACCCACCTCGAGTTGGGCGGCAAGGCGCCGGTGATCGTCTTCGACGACGCCGACATCGCCACCGCCGCAGAGGGAATCGCGACCGCCGGCTACTTCAACGCCGGCCAGGACTGCACCGCGGCCACCCGGGTGCTGGCCCATGCCGGCGTTGCCGGGGAGCTGACCGCAGCGCTGGCCGAACAGGCCAGGGGCGCGACCACCACGTTCGGCCGGGCCGCCGACGACGAGGACGCCTGGGTGCCGCCGGTCAACAACCCCGGCCAGCTCGACCGGGTGCTGGGCTTCCTCGCCGACGTGCCGTCGCACGCGACGGTCGCTGCCGGCGGAAACAGGCAGGGCGACAAGGGTTTCTACGTCGAACCGACCGTGATCGGCGGGCTCCGGCAAGACGACCGGCAGGTGCAGGAAGAGATCTTTGGACCGGTGATCACCGTGCAGTCGTTCGCCGACGAGGACGAGGCTCTTCGCTTGGCCAACGGCACCGAGTACGGTCTGGCGTCCTCGGTGTGGACCAAGGACGTCTCGCGCGCGATCCGGGTGTCCAACGCGCTCGACTTCGGCTGCGTGTGGATCAACACCCACATCCCCCTGGTCGCCGAGATGCCGCATGGCGGGTACAAGTCCTCAGGACATGGCAAGGACCTGTCGATGTACGGTTTCGAGGACTACACGCGCATCAAGCACGTGATGGCCTATACCGGCGGCTAGACGTGATGCGCGCGGTCGACGACCGAACTCGCGAAGTCGCCCAATAGCGTGTGGCGCAGCCGCGCCATGTGAGCGGCGCAATGTTCTTGTGCGCCTTCGGCATCGCCGGCGGCGATCAGGTCGACGAGTTGCTCGAACGAGCGGATCGTGCGGCGGCGCGAGGCGATCGGTTCGTCCCGACTTCGGGTGAGCGCGTCGGCGACCGCGCGGACGATGACTTCGTTGATCATCTCGCAGATCAGGATCAGCGTCTGATTGCCGGCCAGCACAACGATATCGCTGTGGAAGCGCACCATGACGCTCGTGCACGCGACCGGATCGTCGACCACCCGCTTCATCTCTACGACGAGCTCGTGCAGCTGCTCGGCAGCGCGCTGGTGCCCGCGGGATGCGGCGACCATCCGCGTTGCGGCGGGCTCGATCACCGCGCTTGCCTCGAACACGTCGGCCAGCGAGACACTGCGGGATTGCAGCACCAGGGCCGCCGCGCGGGCGGTCATGCGCTGATCGGGCCGGTGCACGACAACACCGCCCTGGGCCCCGCGCACCACCGAGATGAGACCCTCCGCCTCCAGAATCCGCAACGACTCTCGTAGCGACGGCCGGGACACATCGAACCGTTCGATCAACTCGGCTTCGGTGCCCAGCAGGTCCCCTTCGTCGAGGTCACCGGAAATGATCAGACCGCGCAGTTCGTCGGCAACCTGCTTCGGCTTGCCCGCTGGCATGTGAGGTCCCTTCGGTCAACGCGGATCTTTACAAAGATACCTCTAGAGGATTAAATGTGCGAAGTCGCCATCCCGATCCTTCCGAGGGAGTGCCCATCGATGAAATCCCAAGCGGCAGTGCTTCACGGCGTGGGCCAGGACTGGCAGGTCGAAACCATCGAGCTCGACCCGCCGCGGGCCGGCGAAGTCCTGGTCAAGATGAGCGTTGCCGGCATCTGCCACTCCGATGATCACTTCGCCACCGGCGACAGTGTTCCCGACGACAACCTGGTTGCACTGATCGAAGCCGCCGGAATGCCGATGCCCGAATGGTTTCCGCTGCTCGGCGGTCATGAGGGCGCGGGAATCGTCGAAGAAGTCGGGCCTGGGGTGACCACGTTGAAGCCGGGCGACCATGTCGCGGTGTCGTTCATCCCGTCGTGCGGGAGCTGCCGGTGGTGTGCCACCGGCGCCACCTATCTGTGCGACGTCGGCGGACGGGTGTTCAGCAAGAACATGATCACCGACGACACCCCCCGTCGTCATCTGGGCGACCAGGACCTGATGGCCTTGATGCAGGTCGGCACCTTCTCCGAGTACGTCGTCGCATCCGAGCGCTCCTTCATCAAGGTGCACGACTGGATCCCGCTTGATGCGGCCTCACTCGTGTCCTGCGGTGTGACAACCGGTTTCGGATCGGGAAGCTCCTGCGCGGGAACGAAGCCCGGCGACACGGTTGTGGTGATCGGCACCGGCGGGGTCGGCATGAACGCCGTGCAGGGAGCGCGTGCCGCCGGTGCGAAACACGTCGTCGCCATTGACCCGGTCGACTTCAAACGTGATGTCGCCCCATCGTTCGGAGCCACCCATGCCGTCAGCGACGCCGGCGAGGCGCTGACGCTGGTGAAAGACCTCACGTGGGGTGTCATGGCCGATGCGGTCATCCTGACCGTCGGCGTGCTCCAAACCGATTTGATCCCATTGGCTTTGATGCTGACCCGCAAGGGCGGCACCTGCGTGGTGACGGCGATGACTCCACTATCACAGATGACGGTCCCGCTGATCCTGTCCGACCTCGTCAACTCGTGTAAGACCCTCAAGGGCGCCCTCTACGGCGAGATGAACGCGCGCGCCAGCATGCCGATGCTGCTGTCCATGTATGAGGCGGGCACCCTCAAGCTCGACGAACTCGTCACCCGCCGCTACCGCCTCGAGGACATCAACGACGCGATCGCGCATCTGCGTGAGGGAAGCAATATCCGCGGGGTCATCGACTTCGGCCAAGGAGATGTCAATGCCTGATCGCGTCGACTTCACGGTGGCGACACAACCGTCGACACTCGAGCACTACCGGCGAACCTGGACACCCGGCCCCGGTGTCGGCCTGGCCGGGATGTGGATCAGCGCGGTGGTCAACGACGCTGCCGGACAGACCTATTGGGGACTGCGCGGCGCCGACGACTTCCTGACCGGAATGACCCACGTCGTGTCACCGATCACCGGCTTCAAGAAGCTGACGCACTCGTTCGACCCCGACCAACCGCACCTGTTCGCCGAGTACTCGACGATCGACTGGTTCGAACCCATGCAATACGCCGAGAGCCCCGACAGCGTGGTGCTGAGCTACCCGAGCGGCCGTATCGAGCGTGATTCAGGAGGATTCCACTGGCACGACGCCAGCGGCCGGTGGGAGATCCGTGGCACAAATGTCACCGATATCTTCACCGTCGGAGTTCCCGAGCAGGACGGGATCGTCGACCAGGCCTACTACCGCCACGAATTGCTTTCCGCCACCGGCGTGGTCGACGGCGTCGAGGTATCGGGCTACCTGCATCAGGACTACGCCTACGGCCCGCCGGGCACGGTGTACCCGGAGCTACCGATCGTCCGGCAGCTTCAGGGCATGTGGGTGTCCTGGCTTCACGAATACCCCGACGGCGAATGGGGCGGCGGTTCATTCTGGCAGGGCCGCGACGGTTTGCCGTTCGGTCCGGGATATCAAGTCAAGGCCGGCATCACGACCGCGCACGACGACATCGTCGCGACACCCACCTTCAATGGCGAGGGAAAACTCACCACGCTGGACGCCACGATCGGTGCCGACTCCTACACGTTCACCTTCGACACCGCCGGCAGCTACGTGCACTATTTCGGCTGCCTCACAGGCAGTTCCGACGGCAGGAAACCCGCGCGCAGCTGGTGCTGGGTGGAGTATGCGGGTGCCATGCTCGGTCCCGAGATCCTGGACATGGTGATGCAGCAGTACCGTCTCGCGCGCGGACGGTGACCGGACCCTCCCCCGAGTCCGGCCACCGAGTTCGGAGTCAGTGCGTGACGGGCGTGCGTCGCGATCCGCCGAACATGTCCCGCCAGCTCCGATGGCGATGCTCGTCGTCGTACTCGTCCGGTGCGCGGTGGCGCGACGACTCGGTGCCCACCGGCCCATCGGTCGCGACCGCAACCGGCTGCGCGGCAACGGATTCGGCAACGGAAGGTCGCTGCGCGTAGCGAACGTCACGAAGGCTGCGCACCGAGACCCGGCCCAGGGCCATCGCCCCGAAGAAGATGATCAGGGCACCGAGGCCGCTGAAGAACCCCAACTCGATTGCGAGCTGGCCGGTCATGGTGTTCGACGCCGGTGAGCCGAAGTCGCCGAGCTGCAGCGGGCTCGCGAACGCCCGGCCCACCACGAACCAGGCGCCGGCAACGACGGCGAGCCAGCCACCGAGCATCGCGGTGGCCCGGTTGCGTGACAGCAATAGCAGCAGTCCGCCGAGCACGGTCACCGCGCCGGGAAGTACCTCCAGCCAGCCGCGCGCACTCGTCCACGTCCACGCGACACCAGGATCGTAGGCGAAGTTGAAGTACGGGCCGACGAATGGGATCAGCGCGCCCCACGCGCCCAGCACGATCAGCAGGAGACCGCTGGCGGCACCGCGGCTGCGGGCAATGGCCATCCGGCCAGAAGCAGTATCGATACGTGTGTCTACGTCTTTCATGACGCCTCCTTGACCCAGGGGATATCCCCGTGATGGGGCTCGGGTACCCGTGTCGCACGCGACTCTAACGACCGGCGTACTCGCGCGAGCGTGCGTGTCTGCACCGTGACACGCCGGTGCCGGTGACAGTTGGCGCACGCTCCCGCCCGATGGACAGGGCATCGAGAGGAAGTTCACAGCTGATTTCGAGCTCCGGCCGGGGAATACCGTTAGCCTTGCTAACGTATTTTCTGGTGGGCGCAGCGTCGCGCACACCATTCTTTTTCTCGCTTTCAATGGAGTCTTGCCATGTCGATTGATACTCGTGAAGCCCGGTTTGAGCAGCGCGTCGCCGATCTCTACGCCACCGATGCCCAGTTCGCGGCGGCCACCCCCGACCCCGCAGTCACTGCGGCCGCCAGCCGGCCCGGCCTGGGGCTGGCCGAGGTCGTCGAGACCGTCTTCGACGGTTACGCCGATCGCCCTGCGCTGGGTCAGCGCGTAGTGCGGTTCATCGAGGATCCCCAGACTCATCGCACGACCGCCGAGCTGGAACCCCATTTCGAAACCATCACCTACCGCGATGTCTGGGACCGGGTCCGCGCCGTCGCGGCAGCGTGGTCCGACAACGGCGTCAGGCCCGGCGATCGGGTGGCAATCCTCGGTTTCACCAGCGTCGACTACACCATCATCGACCTCGCGCTGATCCAACTCGGCGCGGTCTCCGTGCCGCTGCAAACCAGCGCCTCGGTGACCCAATTGCAACCGATCATCACCGAAACCGAACCGGTGCTGATCGCGTCGAGCATCGACAACCTCGACGGGGCCGTGGAGCTCGCGCTCGCCGGACCCACACCAAAACGCCTGGTGGTCTTCGACTTCCGGCCAGAGGTCGATGATCAGCGCGAAGCGCTCGCCGCCATCACGCAGCGACTGGCCGACACCGATGTCACCGTCGCCACACTCTCTGGCGAAATCGCTTACGGGACATACCGTTCCATTGATCCGGCCGGGACCACCGACGCCGACCCGCTGGCCCTGCTGATCTACACCTCCGGCAGCACCGGCGCACCGAAGGGCGCGATGTACCCGGCCGCCAAGGTCGCCGACATGTGGCTGGCTGCCGCCGCGCACTGGGACGACAAGCAGGGCGCCTACCCCGCGATCGTCTTGAGCTTCATGCCGATGAGCCATGTGATGGGCCGCGGCGCCCTCTACGGCACGCTGAGTAGCGGCGGCACAGTGTATTTCGCCGCCCGGCCTGACCTGTCGACCTTCCTGGAGGACCTGGCGCTGACCCGCCCGACGCAGCTGAACCTGGTGCCGCGGGTGTGGGACATGATCCACCAGGAGGTCCAGAGCGACGTCGACCGGCGGGGCGACGAAGCGCAGGTGCTGGCCGAGAAGCGGGCCAGCCTGCTGGGTGGCCGGTTCGTCTCCGTCATGACCGGCTCGGCGCCGATCGCGCCGGAACTCAGGTCGTGGGTCGAGACATTCCTGGATATGCACCTCATCGAGGGATATGGGTCCACCGAAGCGGGTGCGGTGTTCGTCGACGGCGTCGTGCGCCGTCCGCCGGTCACCGACTACAAGCTCGTCGACGTTCCCGAACTGGGCTACTTCGGCACCGACCTACCCCATCCGCGCGGCGAACTGCTGGTCAAGACGACGCAGCTGTTCCCCGGCTACTACAAGCGTCCGGAAGTGACCGCGGCGATGTTCGACGAGGAAGGGTTCTACCGGACCGGTGACATCGTCGCCGAGCCCGCCCCTGACCGGCTGCAGTATGTCGACCGGCGCAACAACGTCCTCAAACTCTCGCAGGGCGAGTTCGTCACGGTGTCGAAGCTGGAGGCCGCGTTCTTGGGCAGCCCATTGGTGCACCAGATCTACCTGTACGGCAACAGCGCCCGGCCCTACCTGCTGGCCGTGGTGGTGCCCACCGCCGATGCGGCCGCCGCTCACGACGCGGCAGAACTCAAGACCCTGATCGGCGAATCGCTGCAGGAGGTGGCTCGCGCCACCGGATTGCAGTCGTACGAGATACCGCGCGATTTCCTGATCGAGACAACGCCTTTCACGGTCGAGAACGGCCTGCTGACCGGCATCCGCAAGCTGGCATGGCCCCGGCTGAAGGAACGCTACGGCCCCGCGCTGGAGCAGCTCTACACCGATCTGGCCGACGGCCAGGCCGACGAGCTGCGCGCGCTGAGGCAGAGCGGCGCCAAGGCCCCGGTGCTGACGACCATCACCCGCGCCGCGGGCGCGCTGCTGGGTGCCGCTGCCGCCGACCTGCAGCCCGATGCCCACTTCACCGATCTTGGCGGAGACTCGCTGTCGGCCTTGACATTCGCCAATCTGCTCAACGAGATCTTCGAGATCGAGGTACCGGTGGGCGTCATCGTCAGCCCGGCCAACGACCTGCAGGCCATCGCCGACTACATCGACGCGCAGCGCCAGGAGGGCGGCAAGCGGCCCACGTTCGCCTCCGTCCACGGCGCCGGCGCCACCGAGGCGCACGCCGGCGACCTGACGCTGGACCGCTTCATCGATGCCGCGACATTGGCCGCCGCACCGCGGCTCCCCGGCCCGAGCGGTGAGATCCGCACCGTACTGCTCACCGGCGCAACCGGATTCCTCGGCCGCTACCTCGCGCTGGAGTGGCTGGATCGGATGAGCCTCGTCGGCGGCACGGTGATCTGCCTGGTTCGCGCCCGCAGCAATGATGAGGCGAGGGTTCGGCTGGACGCCACCTTCGACAGCGGAGATCCCAAGCTGCTGAAGCGTTATCGCGAACTGGCCGCCGAACATCTCGAGGTCATCGCCGGTGACAAAGGCGAGAAGAACCTCGGGCTGGACGCCCTGACGTGGCAGCGACTGGCCGACACCGTCGACCTGATCGTCGATCCCGCCGCGCTGGTCAACCATGTGCTGCCGTATCGGGAACTATTCGGGCCCAACGCTGTTGGCACCGCCGAACTGATCCGGATCGCACTGACCAGTAAGATCAAACCGTTCGTGTACGTGTCGACGATCGGTGTCGGTGCGGGGCTGGCCCCCGGTGAGTTCACCGAGGACGGTGATATCCGCGCGATCAGCCCGACCCGGGCGGTCGACGACTCGTACGCCAACGGCTACAGCAACAGCAAGTGGGCCGGTGAAGTGTTGCTGCGCGAGGCCAATGATCTGTGCGGCCTGCCCGTCTCGGTGTTCCGCTGCGACATGATCCTGGCCGACACCGCCTACGCCGGGCAGCTCAACCTGCCCGACATGTTCACCCGGATGATGCTGAGCCTGGTGGCCACCGGTATCGCCCCTGCGTCGTTCTACCGGCTCGACGCCGGCGGCAACCGCCCGCGTGCCCACTACGACGGACTCCCCGTGGAGTTCATCGCCGAGGCGATCTCCACGCTGGGGGCCGACGTCGCTCGGGATTCCGGCAAGGATTTCGAGACCTATCACGTGATGAACCCGTACGACGACGGCGTCGGCCTCGACGAATTCGTCGACTGGCTCATCGAGGCCGGCTACCCGGTCCGGCGGGTCGGCGAGTACGCCTCGTGGCTGCAGCGGTTCGAAACCTCGATGCGGGCACTTCCCGACCGCCAGCGACAGTACTCACTGCTGCCGCTGCTGCACAATTATCAGCATCCGGAACAACCGGTCCGTGGGTCGATCGCGCCCACCGATCGGTTCCGCAGCGCGGTGCAGGACGCCAAAATCGGTCCCGACAAAGACATTCCGCATGTCACACCGGAGGTCATCGTCAAGTACGTGACCGATCTGCAGCTGCTGGGTCTGCTCTAGCCGGTCCGCCGGACTTCGTCGACGACACCAATGATGTTGTCGGCGACGAATGTCGGCTGATACAGCATCATGTTGTGGCCGCTGCCGGTCGCGATGATGTTGGTCGTGCCCAGCGCCGCGGCCAGTCGGTCGTTGGCGTCGTGGATTTGGGCCAGCGTGTAGTTCTGCGGTGTCAGCGCTTCGGGTGCGGCGAACTTGTCGGCGCTCAGCACGATCGCGGGGACCCGCGGCAGCGGCGGCGCAGCCTTGACGGCAGCGATCGCGTCCGCGACGAGTACGCCCTCTCCCCCGGGCTCCGGGGGTTGTGCGCTGTCGCGTTCCCATGCGGCGTTCTGCATCGGTGTGCCGAGGTCGGGCAGAAACTCCGACACGCCGTCAACCATCACGATGCCTGCCACCAGATCCGGATGCGTCCGCGCCAGCAGGTCCAGAACGAGACCGCCGTAGGAGTGCGCAACGAACACGAACGGTCCCGGGAGGTGCGCGGCATTGATCAGCGCGACCACGTCGTCGACATCCCGTTGCACGGTGTGCGGTTGCGGGACAGGAGTGGACTGGTCGTCGCCGTCGGGCCGGGTGTTCGGCCGGTCGTAAGCACACACCTGGGTCGTCTTCGCGACGGTTGGCTGCACCGCGTCGGGACTGGGCTGCAACCGTGCCTCGCTGATGATGTCGTAGGGCGAGGACCGGATCGGATCTTCGGGCGGCACCACGTAGTTCCAGGCCTGCGCGTAGCTGCCTTTACCGGGGATGACGAAGACCGTCGGCGAGCCACTGCCCTGACATTCCAGGTACAGCTGCCGGCCGTCGCCGATGTCGAACAGGCCCGAGCGCCCGCCTGCCGGATCTGCCGAACTTCGTGCGCACCCCGCGGCCACGGCGACAACCAGTGACAGCAGCGCCAACGATCGCATCACACCGCGACCGTACAACGGGCGGGCCCCGGGCCCGAGCAGTACTATTGCCGCTCAGACTGCAGCTCTCGGGGGCCGGCTGTGGCCGGTTTCGGGAGCTAATGCACAAAGACGTGGGCGTGGCGGCGTGGATCCGCCGGTGGTGGCAACAGCCCGATCAATACGACTGGATGTCGGAATATCTCGCCTCGCGTCACCTACAGCGCTTGAGCCGATTCCTGATCGCGGCGGTCGTCGTCATCCTCGGTGTGATCCCCCTGGTGATGCTGTTCAGCCCGTCGGGTCCGCAGGGTCAGGTGCACCGGACCGCCGCGATCGTCATGGCGGTCCTGACTTTCGGCGGGGCGTCCAGCTGGCTGCTCGGCTGGCCGAGCCGTCGTCAGTCCGCGCTGTTCGCCGTCGGCGCCAACGTGGGTGTGACCATTGCCGTCCTGATTGCCGGGACGCCGGCGACGGGCTTGTTGGCGTGCGCCACCTTTGCCCCGATCGCCGGTTACGTCGGCTTGCACCACTCCAGCCGGCTGCTGGCCGCGACGCTGGTCAATGCCGTCGTCACCACCGCCTTCGCCGGTGCTCGGATCGCCGCGGCCGGCGACCTGGCGATGGCTATCGGGCATGTGCTGGGTGTGGTCGTCGCGGTGCTCGCGGTCCCGTTCGGAAGTCAGTTGCTCCTTCACCTGCTGACCCTCGACGCGAGGATGTCGAACACCGATCCATTGACCGGGCTGCGCAACCGGCGCGGCTACGACCAGTCGGCACTGCAGCTGATCGCCGCGGCGGACAGATCCCAGTCCCGATGGCTGGCCGTGATGATGGTCGACCTGGACAGGTTCAAACAGATCAACGACAGCCATGGCCACAGCTTCGGCGACACCGTCCTGCTCGCAGTCGCCGATAACCTCCGACGCTGCAGTGCGATGAATTCGGTCGTCGCCCGGTTGGGCGGCGAAGAGTTCCTGGTCGCCGAGCTGACCGAGTCGGATGCTCCGGCGATGCTGGCCGAGCGACTCCGAGAGGCCGTCGCCGCCATGCCGTATGGCGTGACCGCCAGCGTCGGCGTGGCGGCGATGCCCGTCGACGACATCGAGTGGACCGCGGCGGCCGAAACAATCAGGCAGTTGGGGGAAGCGGCGGATGCGGCAATGTACGAAGCCAAGCGGGCGGGCGGCAACCGGGTCCGCTATCGCGCCGGCGTCAGATGATCGCAATCACCAGCAGCACGACAGCCACCAACGGGAACGCGCCCTGAGTCACTTCGGCGCGGGCCTTATCCGGCGCGGATGCCAGCAGCACAACAGCCGCCGCAAGCATCGACCCGACGCCGGCGAATACCAGTGCTGCGCCGATTCCGTTGTGCCCCATGATGATCGCGACGATGCCAACGACACTGACGGTGGCCAGGAACAGGTTGTAGAAGCCCTGGTTGAGAGCCATCAGTTTGGTGGTCTCGGCTTCCTCGGCGGTGGTGCCGAACACCGCACGGGTGCGCGGCGTCGTCCAGGTCAGCGATTCCATCGTGAAGATGTACACGTGCAGCAGCGCGGCCAGGCCGGTGAAAACCAGTGCAGCGGTGACCATCGGGGCTCCCATCACTCGAAAAGGCCGGATTGACCGAGCCCGCTGGCCCGCGGCGGTGGAACCATGCCCAGGTGGGTCCAGGCTAGCGGCGTCGCAACGCGCCCGCGGGGAGTCCGCGCGATCATGCCCGCGCGGACCAGGAACGGCTCGCACACCTCCTCGACAGTGGTGGCTTCCTCCCCCACCGCCACCGCCAGCGTGGACACGCCGACCGGACCGCCGCCGAAGCTCTTGGTCAGCGCCGTGAGCACCGCGCGGTCGAGCCGGTCCAGGCCGAGTTCGTCGACGTCGTAGACCGCCAGTGCCGCCTTGGCGATATCGCGGGTGATCACGCCGTCGGCGCGCACTTCGGCGTAGTCGCGCACGCGCCGCAACAGCCGGTTGGCGATGCGCGGCGTCCCCCGCGAGCGGCGGGCGATCTCGGAGCCGGCCTCGGCGCCCAGCTCGATGCCCAGGATTCCCGCCGAACGGGCCAGCACTCGTTCCAGCTCGGGCGGCTCGTAGAAGTCCATATGCGCGGTGAACCCGAAGCGGTCGCGCAGCGGCCCGGTCAGCGCACCGGATCGGGTGGTGGCACCCACCAGGGTGAAGGGTGCGACCTCGAGCGGGATCGACGTCGCCCCAGGGCCTTTGCCGACGACGACGTCGACGCGGAAATCCTCCATCGCCAGGTACAGCATCTCCTCGGCGGGCCGCGCGATGCGATGGATCTCGTCGATGAACAACACGTCGTGCTCGACGAGGTTGGACAGCATGGCGGCCAGGTCGCCGGCCCGCTCGAGTGCCGGACCGGAGGTGACGCGTAGCGACGAGCCGAGTTCGGCGGCGATGATCATCGCCAGCGAGGTCTTGCCCAGCCCCGGCGGGCCGGACAGCAGGATGTGATCCGGTGTGCCGCCGCGGTTCTTGGCGCCCTCGAGGACCAGCTGCAACTGTTCGCGCACCCGCGGCTGGCCGATGAACTCACGCAGTGAGCGGGGCCGCAGGCTGGCATCGATGTCGCCTTCGCCGACGGTCAGCGCGGGCGAGACATCGCGCTCGAGTTCCTCGTCCTCGTCGGCTCCCTCGAACCTGCTCATTTCTTACCCAGCATGGACAGCGCCGCGCGCAGTGCGCTTTGCGTGGTGGAATCCGGGTCACCGGCGAGCACCTTGTCGGTGGCTTCTTCGGCTTGTTTGGCCGCAAAGCCAAGTCCGACAAGGGCTTCCACAACAGGTGCGCGCACCGCATGCCCGGTCGCCGCGGCCGCACCCGCGCCGGAAGAGACCGAGCCGATCTTGTCACGCAGTTCGAGCACCAGCCGTTCGGCACCACGCTTGCCGATTCCGGGGACCCGCGTCAAGGCCGTGACATCGCCGTCGGCGAGTGCCTGGCGCAGCGCGGTCGCGTCGTAGACGGCGAGGGTGGCCAGTGCGATCTTCGGACCGACTCCGGACACTCCGAGCAGGGTCGTGAACAGGTCGCGGGCCTCGGAATCGGCGAAGCCGTAGAGCGTCTGCGAGTCCTCGCGCACGATCATCGCGGTGATCAGCCGGGCCTCGGTGCCGCGGCGCAGCGTCGCCAGCGTGGACGGGGTGGTCATGATCTTGTAGCCGACGCCGGCGGCCTCGATGACGACGTGGTCGAGAGCGATGTCGAGGACGTCCCCGCGAACTGAGGCGATCATCGTGCTGCTTTCAGCCGAGCTCGGTAGGCGCGCTTCTGCTCGGCGGCCATCGCCTCCGCCTTGGCCATCCGGGCGATCATCGGGGCGCGCCAGCAGTGGCAGATCGCCAGGGCCAGCGCGTCGGCGGCGTCTGCCGGGGTGGGCTTCTGCTGCAACTGCAGGATCCGGGTGACCATCGTGGTGACCTGTGCCTTGTCCGCCCGGCCGTTGCCGGTGACTGCGGCCTTGACCTCGCTGGGGGTGTGGAAATGCACGTCGATGTCGCGGCGGGCAGCAGCCAGCGCGATCACCCCGGCAGCCTGGGCGGTACCCATCGCGGTGTTCGCGTTCTGGTTGGCGAAGACGCGTTCGATCGCGATCACGTCAGGCAGGTGGGTGTCCATCCAGTGGTCGACGGTATCGCTGATCGTCATCAGCCTGCGCTGCAGGGGCTCATCGGCCGGCGTGCGGACCACATCGACGTCCAGCGCGATGACCTGGCGGCCGCCCCGGCTTTCGATCATCGAGAGACCGCAGCGCGTCAAGCCGGGGTCGACACCCATCACCCGCACGGATCACCTCATTTCACTACGAACAGTTGTTCGATCACAGTAGCGGGCCGCGCAGACAGGATCGGTCAGGACACGCGGTGGCTATCTTCAGTTCATGGGCGGCTCCGACGCATTCCATCCTGACCTGTCCGACGGTCGGCCGGTGCGCAACCGGGTGCACCACGTCAAGGCTGACCAACTCGACGGCGGAACCTCCCAGAGCGGCGGCATGCAGCGATTCGCCGCGATCAGCGGCCATAGCGTCGGCTCCGAGAAGCTGTGGATGGGCGAGACGCATGTCGGGCCCGGGGTAACGTCGGCGAATCATCACCACGGGGATTCGGAGACAGCGATTTTCGTGCGCAGCGGCCACCCCGAGTTCGTCTTCCACGACGGCGTGCAGGAGGTGCGCATCAGCACCGAGCCGGGCGACTACATCTTCGTACCGCCCAATCTGCCGCACCGGGAAGAGAATCCGGACCCCGACGAACCCGCCGTCGTCGTGATCGCGCGCAGCACGCAGGAGGCGATCGTGGTCAATCTGGATCGGCTCTACCCGCTGTGAGCGACGAGGACACCGCCCCGCCCAAACCAGGACGGCCGCGCAGCGAGCAGTCCCGCTCGGCGGTGCTTTGTGCAACGTCGGAGTTGTTGCACGAGATCGGGTTACGGACGATGACCACCGAGCAGATCGCGGCTCGCAGCGGGTCCAGCAAGGCGACGATCTACAAGTGGTGGCCGAACAAATATGCCGTCGCCGTCGATGCGTTCTTCTCCGAGATGCAGGCCGACTCCCCCGACCCCGACACCGGTTCGGCCCGGGGAGACTTCACGGTGTGGTTGCGAGGGTTGTGCCACTTCTACAGCGGCCCCAGCGGACGGGTGTTCGCGCAGTTGATCGGTGAGGCCCAGTTCGACCCGGAGGTGGCCGACGTCCTGCGCGACGGCCTGATCCGGTCACGGCGCGCGGCGCTGGAGGCGGTCTGGGACCGCGGGGTGGCCCGCGGCGACCTGCGCGCCGACGTCGACCGCGACATCGCGATCGACCTGATCATCGGGCCCGCGCTGTACCGACTGATGACGATCCGCGGCGCGCTGGACGACACCGCGGCCGATGCCATCGTCGACGCGGCCATCCGCGGGCTGTCGCGGTGAGCGAACTCACCGCCGGGCGGGACTAATCGGGCGCCTGCAAGCGCTGCACATTTCGAAACTGTACGTTCAGTTTCGAAGGAGTTCATCATGAAGGCGAACATTCGTCTTGCCGCCGGCCTGCTCACCGGTGGTATCGCTCTAGCCATCGCCGCCGCACCCGCCGCCACGGCGGCCAGCGACCCGCATCTGGTCTGCACGACCGTCAGCGACGGCAACACCGCGTGCGAAACACCGGGCAACGCCCAGCTCACATCGTCCCCGCCGGATGTTCCGTATCCCAGCCTGTATCCGTTCCTGCTCGGCGACGGGCTGGTCTTCCACGACGGCGGCGGTCACGGCATGCGCTGAGGTTCAGGCCGCGTAGTCGGTCAGCGTGCCGTCCTGGGCCGCCTGGGCGAGTTCCTGCACGCGCTGGCCGGACCGCGTCCAGCCCTTCACCTGTTCGCTGCCCACCTTGGTTCCGTCGCGCTTGATGTCGATGGTCCACGACGCGCCCAGCCACTTGGACGCCAACCAGAGCGGCCACATCAGCATGAACGGCAGGACGATCAGGAAGATCAGCGCGTCCAGCGTGGCGAATCCGCTCTCCCAGGGGATCGTCTTCCACCACCACCGACCCACCGACCAACGGATCCCGTCGGGGTCGATAACCTCGGCCATCCACGCAGCGTACGGTTCTCTTCCATGGTCACGGGTGATACCCGCATTGTGCGAAGTTTCTGCCGGGTGTGCACATCGGTGTGCGGCATCCTGGTCGAGCTCGACGGTGACCGCGTGGTCGCCGTCCACGGCGACGGCGAGCATCCGTTCTCCGGGGGCTACACGTGTCCGAAAGGGCGCGCCCTCCCCCGGATTCACCACCACCCCGATCGTCTCGAGCAGCCGATGCTGCGCATCGACGGCCAGCTGACCGAAACCAGCTGGGAGACATGCCTGGACGATCTCGGTACCCGGCTGCGCGCCATCATCGCCGAGCACGGACCTGCGGCGGTCGCCATCAACTTCGGCACCGGGGTCGGAATGGATGCCGTCGGCTACCGCACCGCCGAGGCTCTGCACCGCGCGATCGGAACGCCGGCGAAGTTCAGTCCCCTGACCATCGATGGCACCGCCAAAGTGTTGGTCGCGGAGTTGATGGGCGGCTCGTCGGGGCTCACCGGCCGCCCCGACTATGACGGCGCAGAGCTGGTCATACTGCTCGGTAGCAATCCTGTTGTCTCCCATGGCCATACCATCGGTATGCCGAACCCCCGCGGGCTGTTCCGCGATCTCGCCAAGCGGGCACAGCTCTGGGTCGTCGATCCCCGCCGCACCGAGACCGCGCGGCTGGCGACCCGTCACCTGGCACCGCGGCCCGGCACCGACTACGCCGTGCTGGGTTTCCTGGTCCGCGAAATCCTGCGTGACGGCGCCGACACGCACGTCCCGGTCCAAGACCTCGACGTGCTCGCCGCCGCGGTCGAACCGTTCACCGCAGCACACGCCGCCGAGCTTGCGGACGTCGAACAGACCGATCTCGATGACCTGCTAGCAGCGGTCCGCCAGGCCGGGCACATCGCGATCGACAGCGGAACCGGTATCACCATGTCGGCGAGCGCCAATGTGACGCAATGGTTTTCATGGGCGTTGCTGATCCTGACCGGGTCGATGAACACCCCGGGCGGGATGTGGTTTCACCCTGGTTTCGGCTATCAGCTGGAACTGTTCGAGCTGCCGATCGCACCGCCGGAGGGCAAGTCGAGGCCCGGCCCCCGCAGCCGCCCCGAAACGAAGGCGTTCATGCGCGAATGGCCGTGCGCCACACTGCCCGACGAGATCGAGGCCGGCAACATCCGCGCGCTGCTCAACCTCGGCGGCAACCTGCTCACCGGGTTCCCGGCCGCGGACACGCTGCGCAAGGCGCTGCCCAAGCTCGACGTCCTGGCCACCGCTGAGATCCTGCCCACCGAGACGACGGCCGCGTCGACCCACGTGCTGCCCACCAAGGGACAGCTGGAGCGCCCCGACGTCACGCTGTGGGATTTCATGAGCACCCGGATCTCGTCTCAGCACACCCCGGCGATCACCAGTCCCGTCGGTCAACGCCGCTCGATGTGGTGGGTGCTCGTCGAGATCGGCAAACAGCTCGGCCACGACATCGCCGACACCACGATGACCGACGAGGAGATGCTGGCCAAGCTCAATGCCGGCGGACGCACCGGCTACGACGATCTGGTCGCCACCGGCTGGACCGAAGCCGAACGCGAGCTGCCCGCGCCGTGGGTGCAGCGCCATGTCGAGCGCCTCGGCGGCTGGCGGCTGGCCCCGCAAATTCTGGTCGACCAGCTGAACGGCCTGCGCCAGACCACCGGCCCGATGCTGGTGCCGCGCCGCCAATTACGAAGGCTCAATACGCAATTGGAATTCCTGGGCGAGCTGGCCGAGATCATCGTGAGCCCCGAGGATGCCGCAGCCGCCGGGATCGCCGACAACCAACGGGTGACGGTGCGCACCGAATACGGTGAGCTCACGGGCGTCGCGCAAATCGATCCGTCGGTGCGCGCCGGGGTGGTGTCAGTGCCGCACGGTCACGTCGGCGCCAACGTCAACGTCCTGACGAGCAAGGACGATCTGGACCCGCCGACGGGGATGACGCGCTACTCAGGGGTGCCGGTCAGCTTGCACCCGGCCTGAAAGCGTCAGTCCTCGAGCTCGGCCAGGACCTCGTCGGAGATATCGGCGTTGGTGTACACGTCCTGCACGTCGTCGCTGTCTTCCAGCGCGTCGACGAGCTTCATGATCTTGCGGGCGCCGTCGGCGTCCAACGGCACGGTCACCGACGCCTGGAAGCCGGCCTCGGCAGAGTCGTAATCGATACCGGCGTCCACCAATGCGGTGCGCACCGCGACCAGGTCGGTCGGCTCCGAGATCACCTCGAAGCTGTCGCCGAGATCGTTGACCTCTTCAGCACCGGCGTCCAGGACCGCCAGCAGGACGTCGTCCTCGGACAGGCCGTTCTTCTCCAGCGTCACCACGCCCTTGCGGGAGAACAGGTAGGACACCGAACCGGGGTCGGCCATGTTGCCGCCGTTGCGGGTCATCGCGACCCGGACCTCGCCGGCGGCGCGGTTGCGGTTGTCGGTCAGGCACTCGATGAGCACCGCGACGCCGTTGGGCCCGTAGCCCTCGTAGGTGATGTTCTGCCAGTCGGCGCCGCCGGCTTCCTCGCCGCCGCCGCGCTTGCGGGCCCGCTCGATGTTGTCGTTGGGCACCGAGGACTTCTTGGCCTTCTGGATGGCGTCATACAGGGTCGGGTTACCGGCCGGGTCGCCGCCGCCGACGCGTGCCGCGACTTCGATGTTCTTGATGAGCTTGGCGAACATCTTGCCGCGCTTGGCGTCGATGACGGCCTTCTTGTGCTTGGTGGTAGCCCACTTGGAATGGCCGCTCATCGGGTTCTTCTCCGTACTTGAAGTTCTGGCGTAACCCGACGAGTCTACTGGTCGGCGCACGTCTCCCCAGTAGACGAGGGCAGGCGACGCCGAACGTGGGCCTTCTCGAGGAAAAGTCGCCGGTATTCGACGACGACCCGCACGCTCGACGCTAGGCCCGCAGGTCCCCGTCGACGTAGCGCTGCAGGTTCGGCGCGACGGCCGCGACGATCTCGTCCTCGCTCAGCGACGCCAAGGGTTCGATGTGCCAGATGTAGCGCATCATCGCCAGGCCCATGATCTGCGACGAGATCAGGCCGCTGCGCTTGCGCCGATCGGCCTCGTCGGCGCCCAGCTGCGACACCCCCATCAGCTGGCCCTCGACGACGCGCCGCAGTTTCTCGCGGGTGCTCGGCTCGTGCGCGGCAGTCTGCAGCACGGCCCGCAGGATCGGGCCGATCTCGTCATCCGCCCAGGCGCTGAGCATCAGCCGCAATAGTGCGCTGCCGAGCTCCGGCACCGGTGTCCTCCACGTTTTCGCGACGTTCTCCAGCCAGCGCTGCGGAGGATTGGTCGCCGCGTCGAGCAGGCCCTCCTTGGACCCGAAGTAGTGATACACCAGCGCCGGATCGACCTCGGCGGCGCGAGCCACCGCCCTGATCGTGGTGCCCGCCGAGCCGTGCTGAGCGAACTCGCCGCGCGCGGCGTCAAGGATCCGGGCCGCCAGCACCCCTTTCTCGTCACGGGGTCCGGGGGGCGTGTTCTTCGGCACCGGATGAGCCTAACAAAAGTTTCTCGTTGCGTTGAGACTAATCTCAACGTACCGTGAAACTCATGACGACCGAACGTCCCCTCAATGGGCCACAAACCACGTGCCGGGAGTACCGCAACCTCAGCACGCCGCAGCACGGCATGACCACCGACATCAACGTCGCCGTCCCCATGCGCGACGGCATCTCCCTGCTCGCCGACGTCCACCGGCCCGACGGCCCGGCAGCTGAAGGGGCGCGATTCCCCGCCCTGATCGCCGCGTCGCCGTATCCACGGCAGATCCAGGACCTCGGCGCCCCGGCAGGGTTCATCGAGGCCGGCGCAACCGACTTCTGGGTGCCGCGCGGCTACGGGCATGTCATCGCCAATCTGCGCGGCACGGGCGGCTCGGGTGGCACCTTCAATTTCTTCGACGCCCAGGAACGTCGCGACATGTACGACCTCGTCGAGTGGGTGGCCACCCAGCCCTGGTGCGACGGCAACGTCGGGATGATCGGCATCAGCTACTTCGCGATGACCCAGCTGGAGGCCGCCGTCGAACGACCACCCCACCTGAAGGCGATCTTCCCGGTAGCCGTGACCGCCGACCTGTACGAAGCCGCTGTGCACCACGGGTTGTTCGGCGCGTCGTTCGTGACGCCGTTCCTGTCCATGCTGGGCCTGACCGCCGCCCGCAGCGACACGTTCTGGCGCAGCCGCCCATTGGGCGTGGCCCGCTGGGTGCTCAATACCAAACCGCTGCACCATAAATTCGCCACCATGAACGGTGAAGCGGCCGTGACGATGATGCGCGGGTTGCTGAAGCTGCCGCACGACCCACACCCTTGGGATGACCTATGGCTCGACGCCGCGGTGCGCCATCCCACCCGCGACGAGTGGTGGGACGAACGCAATCTACTGCCGCTGCTCGAAAACATCGACATTCCAGTCTATTTGGGATGCGACTGGGAAAACGTGCCACTACATCTGCCGTCGACCTTTGCCGCTTTCGCCGGCTTGACCAACAGTCCCGCCGTGCGGATGGGCATGCTCGGCCAGTACGGCTTGACCTGGCCATGGGAGAGCCTGCACGTCGAAGCCCTTGCCTGGTACGACCATTGGCTCAAGGGCCGCGACACCGGCATTCTCGACGGGCCCGCGATCCGCTACATCCTGCCCGGCGCCGACGAATGGCGAACGGCCGAATCGTGGCCGCCCGCAGGCATTCATCGCGAATTCGCCCTGCGCGCCGACGGCGGGCTCGCGGAAGGCGAAGGAGACTCCGGGGCACGGGAATTCATGGTGCTCGGCGCCGGGCTGGGACGGGCCAAGTCCAGCGAGATCGATCCCCCGTCGTCGCTGACCTGGACCAGCGAGCCGCTCACCGAGGCGCTCGACGTCGTCGGCGACATCGAACTGCGGCTGGTGGCCGGCGCCACCGCCGCCGACACCGCCTGGATCGTCACCCTGAGCGATGTCGCCCCCGACGGCAGCACCGAGGCGGTCACCGCCGGGTGGCTACGAGCCAGTCTGCGCGAGGTCGACGATGCGGCCAGCCGGCCCGGCGCGCCGGTGCTGCCGTGCCGTCATCCGGTCGCGGTGCCGATCGGCAAAGACGTTGAGTACCGAATTCCGTTGGTGCCCAACGCCCGTCAGTTCGCAGCCGGTCATCGCATCCAGATCACGATCACCAGCGATGACCAGGACCCCGACACCCCCGCCATCATGAACTTCCGGCATGCGAGTGTGGGAACCAGCAGCATCAACACCGTGCGTTCGTCGTCACGGCTGGTGTTACCGGTTCTGAGCTGAGACACCGAGCGACTTCGGTGCGTTTTCGCTCGCTCAGCGGCGGTTTTCGCGCCGAAATCGCAGTTCTGCGATCATGACGACCATGGACCAGGCGACATATGACAAGGGACGACAGATTCGCGCAGCGGTGCTCGGCGAGGAGTACGTCGCCAACGCCGAGCGCAACGCCGACGACTTCAGCAAGCCACTGCAGGATCTGCTCACCGAGTACTGCTGGGGCGCGGTCTGGGGCCGCGACGAGTTGCCGCTCAAGACCCGCAGCATGCTGAACCTGGCGATGATCTCGGTGCTGAACCGCCCGCACGAGCTCAAGACGCACGTGCGCGGGGCGCTGACCAACGGCGTCACCCGTGAGGAGATCCGCGAGGTGCTGCTGCAGGTGGCGATCTATGCCGGCGCACCGGCCGCAGTCGACGGCTTCCGCATCGCGCGGGAGGTCTTCGCCGAACTCGAGGCGCAATGAGCGTGGACATCGGGTTCATCGGTCTGGGAAATATGGGCTTTCCCATGGCGGTCCGGCTGATCGACGCCGGTCACTCGCTGGTCGTCTTTGACGCCCGCCCCGAGATCGTGGCGTCCGCTGTGTCATTGGGTGCGCAGGCGGCTTCGTCACCGCGTGACGTCGCCGACCGCAGCGAGACCGTACTGGCGAGCCTGCCGTCGGTGCAGGCCTCCCGCGATGTCGCCACCGGCCCCGACGGGGTGATCGAAGGGCAGCGCGTCAAACGTTTCATCGACCTGTCCACCGTCGGCAGTACCGCCGCACAACAGATTCAGGTCCAACTCGCGCAACGCGGGATCGCGATGCTCGACAGCCCGGTCAGCGGCGGTGTCGGCGGGGCGACCAAAGGCACGTTGGCTCTGATGGTTTCGGGACCACGGGACGTCTATGACCTCGTCGCACCGGTACTCGCACAGCTGGGCACGCCGTCGTTCGTCGACACCAAATCCGGTGCGGGCCAAACGATGAAACTGGTCAACAATCTGCTCGCCGCCACGGCGTTGGCCACCACCTGCGAGGTGGTCGTGATGGGCGTCAAAGCCGGCCTGGACCCGTCGGTGATGATCGACGTGATCAACGCAGGCTCGGGCGCCACCAACGCCAGCCGCGACAAGTTCCCGAATTCGATTCTGCCGCGCAGCTTCGACTACGGATTCGCCACCGGCCTGATGGTCAAGGACGTCAGGCTGTATCTGGAAGAGGCTGCCGCACTGGGCATTCCCAGCGAGGTGGCGGCGGCCGTGGGACGACTCTGGGAGACGGTGATGAGCGAAGAGGGACCGGAGTCGGATTTCACCTCCGCCATCAAACCCCTGGAGGCTGCCGCCGGTGTCATCGTCGACGGGCGACCAGCAGGCTAAAGCGCGCGCCACCAGCTGATCGGCCGCTCCACGGCCGACGAGCTCTGCCAGGCCGGGCGCCACAGCCCCTGTGTGGATTTCCCCGCCTGGGTTTCCCGCAGTTGATGGACACGACGACTCAACCAATTGCGTGACATCATCACGACCTCCTACCGCCGCGCCGCGCGCCGAGACATTCGAGTATGGGCAACGTCCTCGGCACAGCGGGACTGCCCACATTGACGTCGGCTAAACGTCGGGCGACGAATTCGCGGTGCCGGCGACGATGTCGACGAACAGCTTGTGCACCCGCCGATCACCGGTCATCTCGGGGTGGAACGCAGTGGCCAGCACCCGGCCTTGCCGCACTGCCACGATATGGTCCTCAGCTCTGGCCAACACCCGAACCTGCGGCCCGACCCGCTCCACCCACGGCGCCCGGATGAAGACCGCATGCGCGGGCCCGTCCAGCCCTTCGAAGGCGATATCCCCCTCGAAGGAGTCCACCTGTCGACCAAAAGCGTTGCGCCGCACCGTCATATCGATACCAGCCAGCGGCACCGCTTCACGGCCGGGGGCGCCGGCGTCCAGGATCTCGGTGGCCAGCAGGATCATGCCCGCACACGAACCGTAGGCCGGCATACCGTCGGCCAGGCGTTGCCGCAGCGGCTCCAGAAGCTCGAATTCGCGTAGCAGGTGACTGATCGTGGTGGACTCCCCGCCGGGGATGACCAGGGCGTCGACCGTGTCGAGCTCACTGCGGCGACGGACCGTGCATGCGTCGGCCCCCGCTTCGCGCAGAGCGGCCAAGTGCTCACGGGTGTCGCCCTGCAAGGCCAGCACGCCGACTCGCACGCTCACCGGCCGGTGTATCCGCGCTTGTAGCGCGTCAGCCCCTCCTGCATGACGGCCGCGACCATCTCCCCGTACTGGTTGAAGATCTTGCCCTGGGTCAGCGACCGGCCGCCGCATGCCGACGGCGAGGACTGGTCATAGAGCAACCACTCGTCGGCGCGGAACGGCCGCATGAACCACATCGCGTGATCCAGTGAGGCGATGTTCAGGTGCTTGCGCTCCTCCGGATGATTGACCTGCGCGGAACCGAGCAGCGTCAGATCACTCATGTAGGCCAGCGCGCAGATGTGCAGCACGTAATCGTCGGGCAGCGGGTCCTTGTGCTTGAACCAGACCTGCTGCTGGGACGCCGTGCCGGGCAGCCGGGCCACCTCCGCACGCGGGACGATGCGGACGTCCCACTCGGCGAATTGGGAGAACCCGGCTTCGTCGAACACCCCACCCTTGGAGATGAACCCGGGCAGATTGTCGGGCGGCGACGCGTCGGGCATCGTGTCCTGGTGTTCGATGCCGCTCTGGTCGCTCTGGAACGACGCCGCCATCGAGAAGATGGTTTCGCCGTGCTGGACGGCGTTGACCCGCCTGGTGACGAACGATCCGCCGTCGCGCGGCCGTTCGACGAGGTAGACCGTCGGGGCGGTGGCGTCGCCGGGGCGCAGGAAGTAGCCGTGCAGCGAGTGCACCTGGAACTTGGGGTCGACGGTGCGCACCGCCGACACCAAGGACTGGCCGGCGACATGGCCGCCGAAAGTGCGTTGCAGGAAACCTGATTCGGGGCTGAACACCCTTCCCCGATAGATATTGACCTCGAGCTGTTCGAGATCGAGGATCTCTTCGATCGCCATCTACTACCAGCCGCGCTGGGCCAGTCGGTGCGGCTCCGCGATCTCCTCGACGTTGATTCCGACCATGGGCTCACCCAGTCCCCGCGACACCCGTGCGAGCACGTCGGGGTCGTCGAAGAAGGTGGTGGCCTTGACGATGGCGGCCGCGCGCACGGCGGGGTCGCCGGACTTGAAGATGCCCGAGCCGACGAAGACGCCCTCGGCGCCGAGCTGCATCATCATCGCGGCGTCGGCGGGGGTGGCGATGCCACCCGCGGTGAACAGCGTGACCGGCAGCTTGCCGGCCCGGGCCACCTCCACGACGAGGTCGTAAGGCGCCTGCATGTCCTTGGCCGCGACGTAGAGTTCGTCCTCCGACAGCGACGACAGCCGGCGGATCTCCGCGCCGATGGACCGCATGTGGGTGGTCGCGTTGGAGACGTCGCCGGTGCCGGCCTCCCCCTTGGAGCGGATCATCGCCGCACCCTCGGTGATGCGACGCAACGCCTCGCCCAGGTTGGTCGCCCCGCAGACGAAGGGGACGGTGAAACGCCACTTGTCGATGTGATGGGTGTAGTCGGCCGGGGTCAGTACCTCGGATTCGTCGATGTAGTCGACACCGAGGCTCTGCAAGATCTGCGCCTCGACGAAGTGGCCGATGCGCGCCTTGGCCATCACCGGGATGGTGACCGCCGAGATGATGCCCTCGATCAGGTCGGGGTCGCTCATCCGGGCCACGCCCCCCTGGGCACGGATGTCGGCGGGGACTCGCTCCAGCGCCATGACGGCCACGGCGCCGGCGCCCTCGGCGATGCGTGCCTGCTCGGGGGTGACGACGTCCATGATGACGCCGCCCTTGAGCATCTCTGCCATACCGCGCTTGACCCGAGCGGTACCCGTCTGCGCGCCGGCCGAGCCGTTGGATCCAGCTGCGGTAGCTCCGGTTTCCACTGTCAGTCCCTTCGTTTGATACGGATCCAGTCTAAAGGGCGTGTCCAAACTGAATAATTCCGCTCTTCAGCGGACCTGTGTCGACACGGGCCGCTCGTACTGGCCGATGGTCGCCGAATCACACTCGCGATGGCCGTGAATGTACCGCAACTGCGCCGGTGGGCACCTCTGGCCGACCGGGCCGATCAGAATGCGGGGCGGAACACCGGCAACGCGCCGCCATCGATGTCCAGGTACGTGACCCGCACCCGCATGCCCACCTGGACGTCCTCCGGCCCGCAGTCGACGATGTTCGTCATCATCGTCCAGCCCTCGTCGATATCGACGACCGCGATGACGTAGGGGGCCTCGAAGTCGGGCGAGACTGGCCGATACACCACGGTGTAGGTGTAGACCGTCCCCGTACCTGCGCTGTCCGCGTATTCCCAGTCGGTGCTCGCTGTGCCCGGAACACAGCGTTCCGGGGGGAAGAAGTACCGTCCGGTGGCATTGCACCGGGGCGCGACGAGGCGATGCTCGGCGGCCGCCGCCCAGAACGGCGCCGACAATTCCGACGGTTCGGTGACGAGATGGCGCATCAGACCCCCAGTACCGCGATCTCGTAGTGGCCCGCGGCCGAGCCGGCGTTGGCCGCGACCGCGAGTTCGACATCGGCGAGCTGGTTGACGGCCGTGCCCCTGATCTGGCGGACGCATTCGACGGCCTTGAGCGTCATCTGCTGGGTTCCGTTCCACGCGTACGACAGGCAACCCCCGTCGGGATTGACCGGGTGGGCGCCGTCGAGCGCGATGTTCCCCTCGGCGACGAACGGCCCGCCCTCCCCCGCGGCGCACAACCCGAGGGTCTCGGCCTGGCGGATGATCTCGAAGGAGTTCGGGTCGTAGAGGTTGAAGACGTCGATGTCGGCGACACCGACGCCGGCCATCGCCAGCGCCTGCGCCGCGCTGTCGGCGCCGAGACGGCCCACCTCCCGGTATTGCGGCGGCGAAACGTAGGGGGCGCCGCTGAACTCCATCGCGCCGCCGAGCACCCGCACGGGCCTGTTGCGCAGATCGCGGGCCCGCTCGACGGTGGTCAGCACCACCGCGGCCCCGCCCTCCCCGGACAAACAGATCTCCAGGCGATGCAGCGGTGAGGCGATCATGGGTGAGGCCAGCACGTCGTCGACGGTGTAAGGGCCTCTGCCATACATCAGCGCCTCGGGGTTGATGTGCCCGTTGTTGCGGATCGTCGCCGCCACCATCGCGACCTGTTCTGCGGTAGTGCCGAACTGGTGCATATGAGACGTGGCGACGAGGGCGAAAAGCGGAACCACGTAAGCGCCCCAGACATCCGTGAACTCGATGGGCTGCAGACCGCCGCCCACTGATCCGCCGCGGAACATCCCGGCCATCCCCCCGCCGACGACGGCGGTATGACACAGGCCGGCGTCGACGGCGGCGGCGGCCTTGAGGATGCCGCGACTTCCGGCAGCATCGAGCATTCCGTCATTGGTCCACCGCAGCGGATGACCCAGCGCCCGGGCCCAGGAGGCCGGTTCACCGGGATGACCGCCCGGCCCCGGCCAGTCCGCGGCGACGCCGTCGATGTCGGCGGGGCTCAGGCCGGCGTCCGCGATGGCCCCGAAGACGGCCTCCTGCGCGAGGTCGAGTCCGGTGCGGTCGGCGAACGACCGGCGCTGCTCGGTGGCGTAGACGCCGACGATCGCGACATCGCTCAGCGCCATCGATCCTCCTGATCCCGCCGCCGCATCTGCGGATTCCCACAGCTCGTTGAAGTGTGCCAGCCGTCACGTTACAGTACAAATTATTCAGCTAATTGAACCAGAGAGGTACGGCATGGTTGCTAGCGCCCCCGAGGGTCGACTGTTCATCGACGGTGAATTCCGGGAAGCCAAGTCCGGCAAGCGGTATGAGGTGTTCAATCCCGCTGACGATTCGGTGGTCGGAACCGCCTCGGATGCCGCACCAGCGGATGTCGACGACGCCATCACCGCAGCACGACGTGCCTTCGACGAGACCTCATGGGGTACCGACCACAAGTTTCGCCGGCGCTGCCTGGAACAGCTGCAGGAGGCGTTACGCGACGAGCGCGAGACGTTCCGCGCGTTGATCACCGCGGAAGCGGGTATCTGCGCATCGGTGCACTCCACCCATGTCGATCTGATGATCGAGGGAATGGACTACTGGAACGAACTGACCACGTCGTTCGAGTGGGAGCGCAACCTAGGGCCCTACTCGATCCTGGGCATGCCCAGTGATCGCCGGGTTCGCTACGAGCCCTATGGCGTGGTCGGCGCAATCACACCCTGGAACGCGCCGTTCATGACCGCCATCTGGAAGGTCTCCCATGCAATGGCCACCGGGAACACGGTGGTGCTCAAGAGCGCTCCCGACACCCCGTTCACCGGAGCGAAGCTCGCCCAGATCGCCGCGGAGAAGACTGACATCCCACCCGGTGTTTTCAACGCGATCAGCTCGGAGGACAAAGCCATCGCCGGCGACGCCATGACCGGCGACCCGCGCGTCGACCTGTTCCACTTCACCGGCTCGCCGGGTGTCGGACAGCGCATCATGGAGCGCGCCGCCGCGGGCATCCGCAAGGTCGTTCTGGAACTCGGCGGCAAGTCCGCCAACCTGCTTCTGCCCGACGCGGACCTCGATCTCGCCTGCGGCCTGGGAACGATGATGTGCATGTCCAGCAGCGGTCAGGGCTGCGCCCTGGCCACCCGGATGGTGGTCCACGCCGACATCTATGACGACGTGGTGAGCCGGCTCGAAGCGTTGATCGGCGGGCTGCCCTGGGGTGACCCGGCTGATCCGGCCAATCTCGTTGGCCCGATCATCCGCAAGGAGCAGGTCGACCGGATGGCCGGTCTGGTCGAGCGGGCCATCGAGGCCGGCGCCAGGCTCGTGGTCGGCGGCAAGCGCGGTGACCGCGGCGGCAAGGGCAACTGGTACGAGCCCACCCTGCTGGTGGATGTCGACGAGAACGCCGAGATCGCCCAGACCGAGGTGTTCGGCCCGGTTCTGTCGGTGGTGCGCTACGACGGCGATGACGACGAAGCGGTGCGGGTGGCCAACAACACCCGCTATGGACTGGCCGCCTACGTCCAGTCCAGTGACGAAAGCCGCGCGTTGCGGGTGGCCAACAAGTTGCGCGCCGGCACGGTCAACGTCGGGCCGGCGTTCTACCTGTCGCCGGACGGACCGTTCGGGGGCTGGGGCATCAGCGGTGTCGGGGTCGAGCACGGCATCGACGGCTTCCGCGAGTACCTGCGGATCAAGACGATCGCCACCCCGCACAAGTGAGCGACTTCGACTACATCGTCGTCGGAGCCGGTTCGGCCGGATGTGTGCTGGCCAACCGGCTTTCGGCGGATCCCCACAATCGAGTGCTGCTCTTGGAGGCCGGGCCGAAGGACAGCAGTCCCCTTGTCCGCATCCCGAAGGGCTTCGGCAAGCTGGTCGGTCACCCGACTCTGGCCTGGCATTTCCCGGTCCGTCCGATCGGGCCGTCGAAGGTGGTCGAGCAGTGGACCCGCGGCCGGCTGCTCGGCGGGTCGAGCGCGATCAACGGGATGGTCTACAACCGCGGGGCCGCAGCCGATTACGACGCGATGGTGGACCTCGGTAATCCCGGCTGGGGCTGGAGCGACATTCTGCCGATCTTCCGCGCGATGGAGAATCACAGCCTCGGCACCAGCGCTACCCGCGGCGCCGGGGGTCCGTTGGATGTCTCCATCGACACCGACTTGCCCGAGATCTGCCGCCAGTTCATCAACTCCGCCGCCAAGGTCGGGATGTCGGTGACCGACGACCTCAACGCCGACGACAGCCAGCGGGTCGGGCCGGCCACCCGCACCATCAGGGACGGTCGGCGGATCAGCGCGGCATGGGCATTCCTGCGGCCAGTACGCGGGCGGCCCAACCTGGCCGTCGCGGTCGACACCACCGCCACCCGGGTGCTGTTCGAGGGCGACAAGGCCACGGCGGTCGTCGCAACCACCAAATCCGGCGTGCAGACCTTCACGGCCGCGCGCGAGATCATCCTGTCGCTGGGCAGCATCGGCACACCAAAGTTGTTGCAGCTCTCCGGCATCGGAGATGCGGCGATGCTGCGCAGCCTCGGGGTCGACACCGTGGTGGACAGCCCGAATGTGGGCCGACGGATGCGCGAGCATCGCTGCGTCGCGGTCCAATACCGGTTGAAGCGCAACATCGGCTACAACCGGAAGTTCGCGACACCGCTCGGTCAGGCGCTCGCCGGCATCGGATACCTGGCCACCCACAAGGGCCCGATGTCCACGTCGGCCTACGACGTGGTGGGGTTCTTCAAGACCTCGCCCGAGTTGTCCCGACCGGACGCTCAGTTGTTGATGGCGCCGTTCTCGGCGACTCCTTTCGAGCCGGGCAAGGATCTCGGCGTCGAACGGCTGCCGGGCATCCAGGCGATCGGGTACGTGCTGCGACCGGACAGCGAGGGGCAGGTCGCCATTACGTCCCGCGACCCCGAGGCGCCGCTGGACATCGACCCGAACTTCTTCGCCACCGAACACGATCGGAAGGTGTTGGCAGCCTTGACACGCACGATCCGAGAGGTGTTCTCCCAGTCCCCTATCGCCGACGAACTCGTCGAAGAGACCCGACCCGGCCCCGGTGTCATGACCGACGACCAGATCGTGGACTCGGCTCTCGATCAGGGCTATTGCGGTTACCACGCGGTGGGCACCTGCGCGATGGGGCCCGACTCGAACGACGTGGTCGATGCGAGCCTGCGGGTGCGCGGGGTGGACAACCTGCGGGTCATGGATTGTTCGGTGATGCCGACGATGGTGTCGGGCAACCTCAACGGACCCGTGATGGCGATGGCGTGGCGGGCGGCCGACGTGATCCTGGCCGACCGCTAGATGTACTGACCTGAGAGGTTAGGTACGCGGCTGGCGGGTGGTTGGCCGCCGAGTGCGGTGTGGCCGCGGTGGCAATTGTAGGTGTGCAGCCAGGTGGTGAACGCTGCGCAGCGTTCGGCATCGCTGCGGTAGAGCCGTGCGTAGGCCCACTCGTCAGCCAGGGTGCGATGAAATCTTTCGACCTTGCCATTGGTCTGGGGCCGGTAGGGGCGTGTGCGGCGGTGCCCTATCTCGCCCAACGCTTGGGCAAAGGGCGTCGACCGGTAACAGGCTCCGTTGTCGGTCAACACATTTCGCACCGTGAAACCGCACTGGAGGAACCAGGCGTTTGCGCGTAGCCAAAAGCCTGCCGCGGTGTCTTTGCGCTCATCGTCGAGTATCTCGCTGTAGGCCAGCCGGGAGTGTCCGTCGATGGCGGTATGTAGAAAGTGATAGCCGCGAACAGGTTGGTGATAGGCGTTGAATGTTCCCGAGCTTTTGTCTGCCCAGGCGTTGCGGTTACCGACGGTGCGCCCCAGCATTCGCCACCCTCCGCCGGCGGGGATCTTGCCCAGCTTTTTGACATCGACATGCACTAGATCTCCGGGCCGCGCTGAGTCGATACGTCGGATCACTCGCCCGGTAGGGCGGTCCAGCCAGCGCAGCCGCGCCATCCCGTAACGCGTCAGCACCCGATGCACGGTCGAGGGATGCAGGCCAAGCAGATAGCCGATGCGTGCAGGTCCCCACCGGCGCAGAACGCGGACTTTGATGATGCGCCGCTCAGTACGCGTCGGAGTCCGGTTGGGGCTGTGATGAGGCCGTGAGCTGCGGTCGGCCATGCCTGCGGCTCCCATCGTGCGATAGCGGCCAGCCCACCGGGCCGCCGTCGTGGTCGCAACCTGGAAACGTTCAGCTGCCCGCCGCAGTGTCCAGCCATCTTCGACAACACAACGCGCCAAACGCAGACGACCCAGCTCCGACAATGGGGCATTACGGTGGGACACGAAGACCTCCGGTGTGTGAGTGCTTTCCTAGACAGCTCGCACTTCACTCGGAGGTCTTCGTCATGTCACCACGCCACGCCGTCACCAACGTCCGTGGTCAGTACAGCTAGACCTTGGTGGCCCCCATGTCCAGGGTCAGCTGAGTGCCGGTCACCGTCCGGGACAGGTCGCAGGCCAGCCACACCACGGCGTCGGAGATGTCGTCGGCCTCCGCCATGGGCACCTGGGTCAGGATGCTGCCGAAGGACACCAGATAACCGGGGTGCGCCGCGAGGAACTCCTGCATCCGCGTGTCTTCGGTCGCCATCGGCGTGGCAACACCCCACGGGTGGATGGAGTTCACCCGGATGCCGTACTCCCCCAGCTCGATGGCGGCTGTCTTGGTCAAGCCGACGACCCCGTGTTTGGCGGCACTGTAATGCGCCTGTCCGCCCAAGGACTTCAGTCCCGCGACAGAGCTCACCGTGATGATCGAACCACCATTGCCGGCCGAGATCATATACGGTACAGCGGCTTTGAGGGTTCGCCAGACGCCGGTCAGGTTGACGTCGACAAGGGTCTGCCACTGGTCGTCCGGCATCTCCCAGAAACGGCCCCAGCTCACGATCCCGGCGTTGGCCACGACGACGTCGAGGCGGTTACCCAGCCGTGGAACGGAATCGGCGAGAATCCGCTCCATGGCGGCTGAGTCCCGAACGTCAGCCACCTCGACCACGAATGGACAGCCCTCGTCATTGAGAAGCCGCTCGGTTTCTTCGAGATCCGATTCCGCGGCGGGTGGATATCCATTGTGCGACGACACCGGGCCCGCAATGTCGACGGCGATCACCGACGCGCCCTCGCGTGCCAGTCGGATCGCGTGACTGCGGCCCTGTCCGCGCGCCGCGCCGGTGACGAACGCGGTCCTGCCGTCCAGAAGCCCCATGCCGCGATCAGATGACCAGCGTCACAGCGGTACCGTTCGGCGTCACCGAACCCACTTGGCCTCTGACACCGGTGCGGATGTCGGCGAAGTTGTGCGCCCGCTCGCCTTTGGTCGACACCACCAACTCGCCGTCTGCAGCGCCGAGGGTCCACTCGGCCGTATTGACCACCGCCTCGTCGCCGGGCGTTCCGATCGCCAACGCAGGCCCCAGTGGCACGAACGGCATGGCCGTGACACCCAATTCGGCCAGACGACCGAGCGCGTCGTGGCGCGCCCAGACCAGCTCCACCCCGGCGAGCAGTTCGGCGGCGTCTCGCCCGAGAGCTTCCAGGCCGTCGAGGGTTTCGGCACACAATCCGAGATAGATTCTTGGCTTCATCGAGTCGATGAGATGCGCCACCCGGCGGGCATCCCAGGAGAACTGCTCAGCGGGGAGGTAGACCACCCCCAGCCTGCGCAGACCCGCGACCACCGGGCTGCTCCAGGGCCCCTCCCAGTTGGGCATCGTGATCAGGGCACGGTCGCCGGCGCGCACGCCCGATGCTGCCAATAACATTGTGGCCCAATCCGTGTCGCGGTCGTACTCAGCCCAACCAATCTCGAAATCGACGACGTCGGCTCCCACCTGACACGCACCTATTCCGAACAACGGCGCCCGCGGCAATGCGGCGGCGGTCTCGGCTATCGTTGCCCGACTCATGCTTTGACCGTCCTCGGGAATTTCGCGACGCTGGTGGAGGATTCGAGGATCTTCTCGACGGTCAGCAATTCAGCGTCCACGGTGACGCCGAGCCCGTTCTCGAGTTGGATGGTCACCCGTTTGTGGAGGTCCTCGATGTCGACAGTGCGGTCCGGGGCATAGCCGATCCTGATCCGAAGGCTTTCCATCTCGACCGCGTGCTTGACGACTTGGAAGAGTGCGTCGCTGCACTCCGGCAGCTCCTCGACGTGTCGCCAGATATCCGCGAGGACAAGCGCCTTGCCGGCGACTCGGATCTCGTCACCGACCCTGCCCAACACCCACATCCGCGCATGTGTGCGTCCGCACGGTGCGGGGGCGCGGCTGACGCGGACCAGGTCCTCCGAGCGGAACCGGATGTAGGGCGCCGCGGGGTTGTCCAGGTCGGTCGCGACCAACTCGCCCACCTCGCCGTCGGCGACCGGGGCGTCGGTCAAGGGATCGAGGAACTCCGGGAACATCGTGTCTTCCTGGAGATGGTAACCGTCGTGATCGCTTGACTCCCAAGCCAGTCCGGTGTCACCGGCGCTGGTGTAGGTGAACAGGTTCACACCCCAGTCGTCGCGCACCTTGTGCGCCAGGGCGGCCCCGAGCGGCTGACCCGCGAAGGCCGCGCCTTTCAGCGACGACAGCATGTCGCCGATGTCGTATTTGGCCTCCAGGGCCTCGAATTCCATCACCGTCGGCAGGAACAGCTGAAGGTAGGCGATGTTGTGCCGCTTGATCGATCGCAGGATCTGCTCGCCCTGGCCGATCCATGAGTCGGTGAACACCGGTACCAGGCCGAGCGTGCGGAAGAGGCCGTCCCAGTAGTTGCGGAATGTTCCGGACGGAATGAGGACCCGGTCACCGGGCCGCAAACCGATCTCCCACAGCGCCCGCGCCGTCATCATCGGCAGGGGCGGTGCGATGTCCCAGACTTCTGGCAACGGCTCGGGCAACGACGTGGTACCCGACGTCGAGGTGATCGAGGTCAGCTCGACGGGCTCCACACAGAGCAGTCCGGCGAACGGATCACCGGTGCGCTCCCGGTAGGCACGAAGATCCGACTTCGAGAAGGTCGGTATCTTGGCCGTGAAGTCGTCCAGCGAGCGAATATCCGACGGGTCGACATCTGCCGCGCTCCAAAGCTCACGGTAGAAGGGGGACCGATCCCATACGTAGGGAACCAATTCGAGGATTCGCCGCTCCTGCCACGAGGTGATCTCCGCGCGGGCGGCGGTCTCGATGGCCGGTTCGAAGAACCGCCGATCGACGTCGACGTTGTGCGCCACTGCTCTCCTTTGAATCAACGGCTTCTGGGTGTGAATCTGATGGGCAGCCGGGTAGCAGACCGCACCGCCACGTTGTCGTAGGTCAGCGGCTCGTCGGAGTCGACCACGTAGTCGGGGGCAACCGCCAGCAGCTCCTCGACCGCGATGCGAAGCTCCAGGCGCGCGAGATGCGAACCCAGGCAGCGGTGGGTGCCGCTGGCGAACGCAATGTGGTTGGTGCGGCCACGCTTGAGGTCCACGGTGAGCGGATCGGCGAATGCTGTGGGGTCGACGTTGGCCGCCGCCCAGAACGCGTGCACGGCTTCGCCGGCCCGGATCACCAAGCCGTCGCCGAGGTCGATGTCCTCTTCGGCGTACCTCATTCCCGACGGGACCGGTGACTCATAGCGCAGCAGCTCTTCCACTGCGACGGGAATCAACGACGGGTCGGCCACCAGCCGGTCCCGTTCCTCGGGGTGCTGACCCAGCCACGCGAAGATGCACGACATGGACGACGTGACGGTGTCCAGTCCGGCGAACATGAACAAGAACATCACGTTGTAGAACTCTTCGTCGGTAATCGGCCGGCCGTCGACCTGTGAGTGCAACAGTGTGGAGACGAAGTCATCCTTGACTTCCGTCTCGGCGCGACGTTCGGCGAGGAACCCGATGAAGTACTCCAGGATCTTTGCTCCGGCGACAGCCATGTTGGCGTTCATTTCGTCGACGGTGTTGCCTTCGGGGTGCACCACACCGTCCTTGAACTCGAGGAAGAAGTCGAGCTTCTCGACGGGCGCACCCAACAACCGCAGGAACGTCAGGCACGGCAACGGAACGCAATACGAATCATGCAGTTCGGTACGGCCAGCGGCAGCGAAGTCGCCGATGAGCTCGCGCGCCAGCGTCCGAACCTGGTCTTCCAGATACGCGATCTTCTTCGGGGCGAAGATCGGGTCGAGCAAGCGGCGCCAATTCCGATGCTCCTCACCGTCGACCTCGAGCGGGATGAGGGCGGAATCATGGCCGAAGCTGCCGCCGCGTCCACCGTTGCCGAGAACAGCGGGATGGCGATTGATCGCGGTGATGTCGCTGTGCCGGTAGAGCACCACAACACCTTCCTCCGGACGCTCGAAGCGCACTTCGCCCGCCCTCTGGGCATACACCCGCTGGGGGTTCGGATCATCCTTGAGCTGCAGCGTCAGCGGTGCGATTCGTGGGTCGTACTGAGTCGTCTGAGACATCGAACCTCGTTTGCCTTTTGGGCGTACATGACTTCAAGCACAGTATCAAAGCATCGGCCGAAACAGTAAGATAATTAATCTTGAAATTCGTCCAGAATGAGGGCCCGCTCGGGGCAGGCCTCTACGCCGTGCCTGGCCAGGCCCTCGTCCTGCACACGAACCACATGCTCCTCGAGGATGGAATAGCCGGCATCGTCGATGGGGAACATGTCGGCGTCGACGGCATGACACTGGGCATGGCCGACACACTTGGCCGAGTCGAGCCTGATTTTCATGTCGAGGTTCTTCCCTTCACTGAAATACGAACTGGTTCAGTCACTCTGGATACCCTCCTGCGCGGCCAGCCACTGCTGATGGCGCAGGAAATGCGAGGGGTCGCGGGCCACCCAGACGCCGGTCGCCTTGGCGAGTACGGCACCTGCCGGCAGCAAGAGCAGCTCGCCGGAGACATACCACTTCGAGCCGTCCACCTTGTCGACCCAGGCCCGCGCCCGAAGTGGCCGCTCGATGGGGACGGGTTTGATGAAGTCGATGGTCAGAGTCGCCGTCACCGACAGCTGATTGTGGTGCAGAGGCAGGTGGCCCAGCATCTCGTCCATCACCGCGGCCGTCCAGCCGCCGTGCGCGACGTTGGGCCCGCCCTCCTGGCCCGCGGGACACACCAGGTCCGACGTCACCACCCCGTCGGCCAAGACTTCCTGCCGCACCCCGAGCCGGCAGTCCCCCGCGGCGCGGCAGGCACCGCACAGCGGAACTCCGCCATCGCTTTTCGGCAGTGCCTGGAAATCCGATCCCACCCACGCCAACAGGTCCGATTCGTCTGCGCCGTCGGCCATATTCGGGTTCCCCAACTCTCGGGCGGTGTGTTCATGGAGCACTTCTCCAGTGGGCGTCGGCGCCAACCTGACGCACCGCATTACAGTGTAAACTTCAGCAAGGCCCGGCCGCGCCAAGATGGCCACTCAACGATCCGTCGAGGAGTTCCATGCCCGACCTCACCCTGTCCGACATCTGCTCCGAGCACCGCAGACGCTTCCCTGAGCGACTAGCGGTCATCGACGGCGGCACCCGGCTGACCTGGCCGGAGTTCGACGACCGGGTCAACCGGGCCGCCAGACTGCTCGCAGACCGCGGCGTGGGGCGCGGCGATCGGGTGCTGTGGCTGGCGCAGTCGTCGTCGCGCTTCCTCGAGTTGATGATGGCGTGCGCGCGCCTCGGAGCCATGATCTGTCCGGCCAACTGGCGGCAGTCTGCCGACGAATTAGCCTTTGTCATCAACGATTTCGATCCGGCCGTGATCATCTGGCAGGCGCTGGAAGTTGGGGATCAGATGTCTGCGGCTCACGCCCTGGCTGGTGGTGACGCGCACTGGATCCAACACGACTCCGACGAAGCCGACGGCTACGAACGCTTGCTCGCCGGATACAGTGCGGAACCCGTGCCGACCAGCGCCCAGCCCCACGATGCCCTGCTGGTGATCTACACCGCGGCGATCATCGACCGGCCAGCAGGATCGATGCTCTCCCAGCACAATCTGCTGTCGATGGCGATGCTGACCGGGCGCGCCACCGAAGCAGACCACGAGAGCGTGTTCGTCAACTCCGGCCCGCTGTTCCACATCGGCAACTTCCAGTTCGACTCCCTACCGGTGTTCCTCATGGGCGGAACCAATATCTACGTCCGGCGGGTGGACGAAGAAGAGTTGCTGACGCTGATCGCCGGCGAGAAGGTGACGTCGGCCTTCCTGATGCCCCCGACCATCTTCACCATGCTCGAACTCAACAAGACTGCCGGGAAAGACATTTCGTCGCTGAAGGCCGGTCCTTTCTCCCCGTTCTGGGGTGAGGCGCTGCCACCGGACACCCGACCCTGGGCGAAGCACACCGGCGGTTTCGGGCAGACCGAGGTGACGGGACTTGCGCTGCTGAACGCCTGGGGTGGTGGGGGTATCGGCAATGCCGGCCGGCCCTCTCCGCTGTGCCAGGTGCGGATTCTGGCCGCCGACGGCAGCGAGGTCCCCGACGGCACGGCCGGTGAGATCGCGATCCGGGGCGACACGGTCCACCTGGGGTACTGGAATCGACCAGAGGTCAATGCCGAACGCTTCCGGGACGGCTGGTGGCTCACCCGCGATCGCGGCCGCCGCGAGGCCGACGGCACGATCGAATTCATGGGCACGCTGACCCGGATGATCAAGTCGGCGGCCGAGAACATCTATCCACCCGAGGTCGAGCGCTGTCTGCTGTCACATCCCGCTGTCCGGGACGCCGCGATCATCGGAGTGCCCGACCCGCAGTTCGCCCAGTCGGTCAAGGCTATCCTCGTCCTCGAGCCCGGGCAGGAGCTCAGGGCCGAGGACGTGATCGAGTACTGCCGCAGCCGGATCGCCTCGTACAAGAAGCCGAAGTTCGTCGAGTTCGTCGACGAGATCCCCAAGGTCAACGGTCGGGCGGATTATGACGCCCTCGACGGTCGCTTCGGCGGGGGTGGCTATCCCGGTGGAGCCAACGTCGCGCGCTGAGCACTAGAGCGCCGAGTACCAGCCGACGAGCCTGTCCCACAGCCACTCTCGGGTGGACGCGAAGTTGTGCATGTGCGCCATCTGAGGGCAGATGTAGAGCGTCACGTCGCTCGATGAGCTATAGGCGCCCGGCTCGGCGTGCGGCCTCGGTGCCGTATCGCGTTCACCCAGGCCTACGAAAACCGGACAGCCAACAGCTGCGGCCTCCGCAGCCACCACTCCTTCGGTGAGCAGGGTGACCGCACATGCCGGCACGGTGGCGCTGCCGAACACCGGTGCATACGACCGTATCGGGTATCCGCCCTCGGTGTCGGCCCGCAGGATGTCCTCCGGGATGTCCGACCAGAAGAATGGGTAGAAGAAATCCGGGATCAGTGCCGAGGCCTGCGCCACCGATGTTTCGGACAGCCCGACCGACTTCACCGAGAGCTCGACCCGCTCGGAAACCAAGGCGGCCTCCCCCATGTCGGGAAACGGCAGGACGGTGTGGATCCCGCTGAATCCGAGGACCGCGATGGCGTCGAAAGTTGTGTGTCGCCCGGCCATCACGATCGTGACGCCACCGCCCATCGACTGCCCGATGCCGATCCGGCGCCCGATGGTGATCGGCGGGTAGCCGGGCACCGCTGTCCCAGCCTGGAGGTGGTCGCTGATCAGGCCGACCGCGACGTGGTTGGTGGCGGCGATCTGGTCGACGGTCACGTCGTTGCATACTTCTGGTGTGCTGTCTCCGACACCGAGATGATCGACCGCGACGACCACGAAGCCGCGATCGGTGTGATGATCGGCCTGCGAATAGCCCGTGTGGCCGTCGAAGTGCATGTCGTAGTAGCCACGGCCGTAACCCCCGCCGGGCAGCGCGAAAACCACTGTGGCAGAAGATGACAGACGCTCAGGCGGCGGCACGAACACGGTGGCGGCGATCTCCAGCCGACCGTCGACCCCGCAGCTGCCCGAGACATCTACCCGGACCTCCGCGCTGCGCACGTTACTTGATCGTCTGGGTGCTGAGTTTGTCCTCCGCCGGTACCTCGAACAGTTCCTCGAACGTGCCGCGCAACACCCGCTCGGTGATCCGCGGATCCACCCCGTCGAAGATCTGATGCAATGTCTGCTGCGTGTGTCCGTAAGTACCTTCGAGATGCGGGTAGTCATCACCCCACAACACGTTGTTATAGCCGGTGTTCTCGATGATCTGCACTGCGCTGATGTCGTGCTGGAATGAGGCATACACCTGTGAGCGGACGATCTCGCTGGGCAGGCGGTCCAATTGTGGCCGGACGAACATGCCGTGCTGGCGGTAGGCTTCGTCCATCCGGTCGCCGATGGCCGGCACCCACCCGGCACCGCCTTCTGCGATAAGCACTTTCAGTCCGGGGCGACGATCCAGGGCACCACTGGCCACCAGATGGGAGACCACCCGCATGCCGGGGTACGTCGTCTCCATGTAGTTCACCACGGCTCCACCGGGTCCCCGATAGAGAACCGTTTCGGCGCCGGTGCCGATGTGGTAGGCCAGCACCATGTTGTTGGCGACTGCCGCATCCCACAACGGCGTCCAGATGTCGAGGCCCCACTCCTTGTCCGCGGGCATGCCGCACGGTAAGAACACGGCCTGGAAACCGTTCTCCGCGGCCCATTCCAACTCGGCCACACTATCCGCCACCTCGACCAAGGGCAGGATCGCCGGGGTGAAGATGCGGTTCTGACGGCCCATGATGTCGTCACGGGCCCATTCGTTCCACGCGTGCGCCACTGCCCGGGACAACTCGGGATCGCTGATGTTGGCGCTCCAGAAGCCGATTGACGGGAAGGCCAGCTGGCAGCGCACTCCCTCGTTCTCGAGATCGCTCAACCGAATGTCGAGGTCCCTCATGCCGGGCGGTCGCATGGCATCCATGAAATCGTTGAGTTGCCTACTGAGGCTGTGGCCGTCGACCGAGATGATCTCGAACTTCTCGCCACGCTCGGTACGGGGCGCACGATCGGCCAACGCCTTCGGCAGCCGCGACGTCCACAGGTCATCGGGCTCCATCACATGTGAGTCCGCCGAGTGGGCCCAAATCTTCAGGGCCTCGCCGGCGGTATCCAACGGTGAAGACGACATCGTTTCCGTCATGGCACAACTCCTAGGTCGGTGGTAGCGGTGCACCACAAGCGCGGCCGGGCGCTCGACGCAACTATACGTTGTAATGTTGAAGTTGTACAGCGTGCCCCGATAAGCCGGGCGGTGATCTACTCTGCCTGGGGCGCAGCCCATTTCCGGATCTCACCGATCAGCTCGGTCAAGTCTGCGGAGGACGGGACGGCACGCTCGGGCTGCCCGAAAGTCGTCGCCAGAAGCGATCCCACGAAGGCCCGAACGAGCCACGTCACATCCCCATCCCGCACCTGCCCGGACTTCTGAGCAGCCCTGAAGGCACGGGCCAGGGCGCGGGACATCGGCTCCTCAACCCGGCGCTGAAGCTCGGCATAAACCCCAGGATGATCGATGGCGTCCGCCGTCACCCGCAGCTGTAGGTCCAGCGCGCCCGACTCCAAGCCTGAGATAAACAGTGCACCAAGCTCGGTGAGATCCCTCGAAAGGTCGCCCGTCGGATCGAACTGCAATTCGTCGATCGCGCCGAGGGCGGCCCGCAGCAGTTCCTCGGCGTCCCCCCAACGCGCGGTGACGGCCTTGCGAGTAACCCCCGCACGCTGGGCGACCTGACGGATGCTGAAGTTATCGACACCCGCCGTGGCAAGCTCCTCGCGCGCAGCTTGCAGGATCCGCTCCGTCAGCACGCCGTCCCTGGGCCGGCCGACATTCTGGCGAGTCCCATGGTCGGCATTGCTCACCGCCGAAGCATTTCACCCCCTTGACGGACATGACAACATCCGACGGCATTAGGATGCCACCATGGACCCCTAATTGATTCGAGTAAATCACATTGACCGGATGCCCCGCGTACAACCCCTTTGACCCCGACGTGCTCGAGGACCCGTTTCCCACGTACGCCGCCATGCGGACGGCCTGTCCAGTACACCGCTTCGACAACCACGAGCCGCCGTTCTACACCGCGTTCAAGTACCAGGACGTGGTCGAGATTGTGATGAACCGCGACGACTGGACCGCCCGCTACGGATTGTCCCCCCAGTTCCAGCATGGTGTCGGGTTCAATACCGACGGCCCGGAACACCTGAAGTTCCGGCGCGCGGTCCTGGCGGGACTTACGCCCAAGGCGGTTGAAGCACTGGAACCCGAAATCAGGGCACTGACCAACGGCTTCATCGCCGATATGCGCGCCCACGGGCCCGGGGACTTCCATGACCTGTTCGCTTCCCCGCTGCCCGTCGCGGTGATCGCGAGATTGCTCGGAGTCACGGGCGATACCAGCCGCTTCAAGGAGCTTTCCGACAGCTTGATGGTCGAAGGCATGAACAGCACCGACACCAGTGGATTCCACCGCATCGTCGCCGAACTCGAGGAGTACTGGAGCGGGCAACTGGCCCCCCGCAAGGCCGCACTGGCATCGGTGGCTGATCCGGGACCCGAACACCTGGGCACCCTCGTCCCTGACGATCTGATGTCGACGTTGCTGATTTTCCGGGCCGATGACGGACGGCGACTCACCGACTTCGAGATCACCAATTCGTTGATGAATCTCCTCCTGGCCGGGAACGAGACGACCACGTCACTGTTGACCAATCTGGTCTGGCGGCTGTTGGAGGAGCCCGATCGCTGGGCCGCCCTGGTGGCTGACCGATCACTGGTCGACACGGCGATCGAGGAGAGTCTGCGCTTCGACGCCCCGGTGCTCGGAATGTTCAGGACGAGCCTTCACGACGTGGAGTTGGACGACGTGGCCATCCCCGCAAAGTCCAAGATTCAGGCGAATTATGCTGCCGCCAACCGAGATCCGGAAGCCTTCTCCGCGCCGGACGAGTTCCGGTTGGACCGATCCCCTGAGGAACTGCGTCGCCACATCGCCTTCGGGCGGGGTGCGCACGTGTGTCCGGGCGCGCAACTCAGCCGGCTGGAGACACGGGTCGCACTCAATGCCCTGCTCGACCACTTCCCGGCGCTCAAGCTTGACGGCACTCCGAAACGGATTGTGCCCTTTAACTTCTGGGGCAGAAGATCCGTGCCAGTGTCGTGGTGACAAAAGGAGCACACACACCCGCCTGGTCATAGCCGCAACTGCAGGGCGGTCAGGACTGTTTTCGGCCATACTCCGATAGCCATCTCCGGGTAGTCGCGCATGGCCTTGAGATAGGCCAAGAGTCGATCCGTCGGATCGGATGTCACCATCGACGGGTCCGGTCGGCCATCAGCAGTTCGAGTGCCGTTGCGCCCCGTGTTGTCCTACGAACGACTGGCAAGCCGAGCAGGGACGCTCGCGCGGCACACCCTCGGCTTGATCGGCGATGGGCACTGCGGGCCACACCTACGGTCTAGGTACGACATCGGAAACAGATTAATTGTGTAGATGTTTAAGTCTGGTCTGTTCATAGCCGGAGTTGTCGATTTGCGATCGACTTGCGCCACCGCTCGCGGTCGCCGTCGCCTGGGCACGCAATTCTCTTGCAGATCTACCGTGCGCGGCAATCGACCCGGTAATCAGATAAATAATTGTTCGCTAGCGCTCCGGCGTTGCGAGCCGGACTCGGAGCGCCGTCAGAGCGACCGGTGGCGAGCCGCGACACGAGGGGCGCCGTTCGAGGTGCGCATTTCACACCGGCCCTGCGACCCGCGACCCCCTTCACGTGGTCGCGCACATCCTGCCCGCCGCCCACAACGCGGCTGCATGCTTTTTGCTGGATAGGTCCACTATTCACACCAGGATTACACCTTCTATCGGCATTCGCAGAAATTACTGCCGGCTGCGGAGGTAATTAGGCAAATCCAGCTCATGCCGCATACAGCAAGTTTGCTATAAACGTTTTTATAGCCGCATGGCGGTCGCTTTTCACTAATAATCAGCTTTACTTTGGGCAAATACACTTCAACCGTTCCCGGGAGCCGCCAGACAACAACGCCCGGCATGCCGTTGCGCGACATATCAGCAGTTAGAGCACAAACCATGAGCCCTGTGTGACCGTGTGACACCGGGCGAGAGCCTTGAGGCATGCTCGCCGTCGCAGATTACAGCTAACCCAAAAACTCGGCCGAAACAGCCGCTTTGAACACTATAGGACTCGCGTCGCTACAGGGTTGCTCATATTGAATTAAGTGGTGTAGCGTGCATCCGCGTCGGGATGTGGTTACCAGCACTCTCGCGGGTACACACGGAAACCATTGCCCATTTGCATGTGAGGAGGGCACACCGTATTGGCTGCAACAGACGTCGCCCTCAAACCCGTACGAAGCGTGGGCGAGTTCTTCGCGATGGCACTGGACACCTTCGTCGCCCTGCCGAAGGCCCCGTTCGCGTTCCGGGAGTTCGTTTTCCAGACCTGGTTCGTGGCCCGGGTCTCGCTGCTGCCGACGATGCTGCTTGCGATCCCGTTCACCACGCTCGTCGTCTTCATGCTCAACATCCTGCTCGGCGAGATCGGCGCGAGCGACGCCTCCGGTGCGGGTGCCGCACTAGGCTGCGTCAACCAGATCGGTCCGATGGTCACCGTCGTCGTCGTCGCCGGTGCGGCCGCCACCGCCATGTGCGCCGATCTGGGCGCACGCACCATCCGCGAAGAGATCGATGCGATGAAGGTGCTGGGCATCGATCCGATCCAGCGACTCGTCGTCCCGCGGGTGCTCGCGGCAACGCTCGTCGCGTTGATGCTCAATGCGATCGTGACCCTCGTGGGGCTGCTCGGCTCCTTCTTGTTCTCGGTGTACGTCCAAAACATCACCCCGGGCGCCTTTGCGGCCAGCCTGACTCTGATCGTCGGCCTGCCCGAGGTCGTGATTGCGATGATCAAGGCCATGCTCTTTGGCCTCGCTGCCAGCCTCATCGCCTGCTACAAGGGAACATCGGTCGGTGGCGGCGCACAGGGTGTCGGCAACGCGGTGAACGAAACTGTCATCTACACCTTCATGGCCCTGTTTGTGATCAATGTCGTGGTCACGGCCATCGGAATTAAGGCGGCACCACATTGACAGCGGGCATTCCCAGCCGCCTCACGGGCCGAATCTCGCAGCGGTGGCAGAGCACGGTGCAGGGGTGGAATCGCCTTGGCGTGCAAAGCCAGTTCTACGCCAAGACCCTGCTCTCCACCGGTGACGTCCTGGCCAACTATCGGATCGAGCTCATCCGCGCGATCGCCGGAATGAGTTTGGGTACAGGAGCATTGATCCTGATTGGCGGGACCGTTGTAATCGTTGGGATTCTGACCCTCTTCGCCGGAGCGGTGGTCGCCGTACAGGGCTATAACGCGCTCGCCGATGTTGGCGTCGAAGCCCTGACCGGATTCACAGCTGCGTTCATCAACACCCGTCTTGCCGCGCCGCTCATCGCCACGGTCGGGCTCGCCGCGACGATCGGTGCTGGAGCCACAGCACAATTGGGTGCGATGCGGATCAACGAGGAGATCGACGCGCTCGAGGTCATCGGTGTGCGTTCCATCGCCTACCTCGCATCGAGCCGCGTGGTGGCCGGGGTGGTCGTCGTCATCCCGTTGTTCTGCGTCGCGGTGCTCACCTCCTACTGGGCAGCGAAGTTCACCACGGTCCTCTACGGCCAATCGTCAGGCGTGTACGACCACTACTTCAACACGTTCCTGAACCCGACGGATCTTCTGTGGTCCTTCCTCGTGGTGATCGTATGTGGGGTGGTCATCATGCTGGTCCACACGTATTACGGTTACAACGCAACAGGCGGTCCTGCCGGCGTCGGAGAGGCCGTCGGCCGCGCTGTCCGCACGTCGCTGGTATTCGCGGTTTTCGTGAATCTCTTCGTCTCACTTGCCATCTACGGTCCCACCGGCAACTTTCACTTATCGGGATAACAGTGATGCCGAGGATAGGGGAAACACGGATCACGCCGGCCTGGTCGGCGCTGATCATGGTTGCCGTCGTACTCGGCGGCGTCGTGTTGTCCTGGTTGGTCTACAACAGGTCGTTCACGTCCTATGCGGCGATCACGTTGACCTCCGATCGAGCCGGTTTGATGATGGAACCCGGTGGCCCGGTCAAGATGCGTGGTGTCCAGGTCGGCAGGGTCTCGGAGGTGGTCGGCGGCAGTCAGCCGGTCAGTCTCAAGCTGGAGATCTCTCCCAGCCAGCTTCAATACATTCCCGCCAACGTCGAAGCGCAGATCACCGCCAGCACGGCGTTCGGACCCAAGTATGTGGAACTCGTTGCGCCGCAGAACCCCAGCGGGCGTGCACTGGCCGCCGGGACGGTCCTCAAGTCGAAAAACGTCAGCACCGAAGTCAACACGGTGTTCCAGAACTTGGTAGACCTGTTACACCAGATCGACCCAGCCAAGCTGAACGGCGTTCTGACCACTCTGTCCGATGGGTTGCGCGGCAAGGGCGAGGTGATCGGCACCGCTATCACCGACAGCAATGACGTTCTGGCAACACTGAATTCCCGCAGCGACACGATGAAGCGGGACTGGCAGTCATTCGCCGGATTCAACGAGACCTACGGCGCAGCCGCCGGAATGCTGCTCAAGACCCTGAAGGCGGCAACCACGACCAGCGTGACCATTACCAACCACGCCGGGGACCTGGATGCGCTGTTACTCAACAGCATCGGGCTCGGACAATCCGGTGTCGACCTGCTCGCCCCCAGCAAGGACAGCATCGTTCGCGCCGTCAACATCTTGGAACCCACCACCAACCTCCTGATGAAGTACAACCCCGAGCTCACCTGCACGCTGGTCGGCGCCAAGTGGTGGCTGGACAACGGCGGTGAGTCGTCTAGCGGCGGCAACGGGAAGTCGACGATTGTCGACTCGGGCCTGCTGCTAGCCAACGACCCGTACGTCTTCCCCGACAACCTGCCGATCGTCGCCGCCAAGGGCGGACCCGGCGGCAAGCCGGGATGTGGCTCGCTTCCCGATGCCACCAAGAACTATCCGGTTCGCCAACTGGTCACCAACACTGGATGGGGCACTGGTATGGACATCCGCGACAATGTGGGGCTTGGCCACCCGTGCTTCGGCAATTACCTCAATGTGACGCGAGCACTTCCCGGACCTGACACCTACCGATGCGACGGACCACCTTCACCCGGCCTGGTATTGCCCCCCGAAGGCCCATTGCCGTTCGCAGGACTCCCGGGAGCGCCCACCCCATGACAGCCGAGGATTTGAGGGATCCACGATGAAAGAAGATCTGCGTGGCACGCTCTGGCGCGTCGCGGCATTTCTCACCCTGTGCGCGGTCGGCATCTTCGCAATCGTGGCCGTGTTCGGCCAGCTCCGGTTCGACCACCTGCAGACATACAATGCCCTGTTCACCAACGTGAGCGGACTCAAGGGCGGCAACTTCGTGCGGATCGCCGGCGTCGAAGTCGGCAAGGTCAAGAAGATCACGGTCCGCGACGATTCCACCGTAAACGTGGAGTTCGGCGTCGACGATTCGGTCGACCTCTCCCAAGGCGATCGAGCCGTCGTCCGGTACCAAAACCTCACCGGCGAAAGGTATCTCGCCCTCGAGCAAGGACCTGGAAGCGTCAATCGGCTGCAGCCCGGCCAAACAATCCCACTCGACCAGACCCGGCCGGCGCTGGACATCAATGCCCTGATCGGCGGCTTCCGGCCGCTGTTCCGCGCCATCGATCCACAACAGGTCAATGCGCTGTCCAACCAACTGATCCAAGTCTTCCAAGGCCAAGGCGACGTCATCAACTCGTTCCTCGACCAGACCGCCGCCCTGACCAACACCCTGGCCGACCGCGACCAACTCATCAGCCAGGTGATCGACAACCTCAACACCGTGCTGGACTCGCTTGGCGGCCAGGCGAAACAGCTGGACAAGGCAGTGGATTCCGTGAGCACGCTCGTCCAAGCACTGGCCGACCGCAAGAGCGACATCGCCAACGGCATCGCTTACACCAACTCCGCAGCGGCATCCGTAGCAGAACTGCTGAGCGCCAACCGAGCACCTCTGAAAGAGATTGTCCACCAGACCGATCGGGTGTCCGGCACGATCCTGTCGGACAAGGACTACTTCGACCATCTACTCGACGACCTGCCGAACAAGTACCAGGTACTCTCCCGGCTCGGCCTTTACGGCGACTTCTTCAGCTTCTACCTGTGTGATCTGATTCTCAAGGTCAACGGTAAAGGCGGCCAACCGGTCTTCATCAAGGTCGCCGGCCAGGACACCGGGCGGTGCGCACCCCAGTGAAACGATTCTCCGAACGCAATCCCATCATCATCGGCGCCATCGGCACCGCAGTGTCCGCCGCGCTGGTGCTGGGCGGCCTCACCTACGACAAGATTCCACTGTTCTCGCACGGCACGACCTACAGCGCATACTTCGCGGATGCGGGGGCGCTGAAATCGGATGCTGATGTCCAGGTTTCGGGATCCAACGTCGGCAAGGTCACCGGAATCAAGCTCGAGGGCGCAAAGGTTCGTGTCGATTTCACCGTCGACGAGGCCATCCGACTGGGCGATCGCACCGAGGCGGCGATCAACACGGAAACACTGCTGGGTAACAAGATCGTGGCCGTCACACCCCGCGGGAACGGAAGGCTCACCGGCACCATCCCCCTCGAGCGCACCACCTCTCCCTACCAGCTGCCAGAAGCCTTGGGTGAGCTGACGAACTCGATCAGGGACCTGAATACCGATGACCTGTCCGCGTCGTTGAAGACGCTCGCGGAAACGTTCAGAGATTCTCCGCCAAAACTGAGGGCGGCCGTGGACGGAATAACCCGGCTGACCCGCGCCGTGAACACCCGCGACGGACAACTGCGCGACCTCCTAGCCAACGCCAACAAAGCAACGGGTGTGTTCCGGCAGCGCAGCGACCAGGTGGTGCGCCTCATCGGGGATGCCAACTCCCTACTGCTGGCCCTGCAATCGCAAAGCGGCTCACTCGATGAGATCTCGAGCAACATCTCCGCCCTCAGTCAGCAGCTTTCGGCATTCATTGCCGAGAACCGCGAGCAGATCGGCCCCGCACTGGAGAAACTCAACGGTGTCCTCACCATCGTGGACAACCGCAAGGACCGGGTTCAGAAATCCCTCAAGCTGCTCAACATGTACGCCATGTCGCTGGGCGAGTCGGTGGGATCGGGACCCTTCTTCAACGCCTACATCGTCAATCTCCTGCCCGGGCAATTCGTCCAGCCGTTCATCGACGCCGCCTTCTCCGATCTCGGTTTGGACCCGAACGTGTTGCTGCCGTCCCAATTGCACGATCCCCAGGTGGGCCAACCGGCAACCCCGGCGCTACCGTCTCCGTTCCCGCGCACCGGTCAAGGCGGTGAGCCGAAACTGACGCTGCCAGATGCCATCACGGGCAACCCGAACGACCCGCGCTATCCCTACCGGGAGCCACTGGCCGCCCCGCCGCCCGGCGGTCCTCCGCCCGGACCGCCCGCCGTTGTGCCGCCGCCCCCGACCTCGACGCCGGTGTACCAGCCCGCGCCTGCTGAGGTGGCCCCGGATAGGGCCACTGCCCCGGAGGCCGGCCGATGAGAATGTCACGCACCGTGAAGCTGCTCGTGGGCCTGGCGCTGACGGTGGCCCTCGTCGGCGGGAGCGTGTTGGTGCTGAAGTCATTGCAGCGTGCGAATCAGACTCGCATCACCGCGTACTTCGAGAACACCAACGGCGTGTACGTCGGTGACGACGTGATGATTCTCGGTGTGCGCGTCGGCAAGATCGAGACCATCGAGCCACGGCCGAAGGACGCCAAGGTGACGTTCACCGTGGACACCTCGTACAAGGTGCCCGCCAACGTCAACGCTGTGGTCATCTCGCCCACCCTGGTCACCGCTCGTGCCATCCAGCTGACCCCGGCCTACACGAGCGGCCCGGCGATGAGCAGCGGCGGCGTCATCCCCCTGGAGCGCACCGCCGTCCCGGTGGAGTACGACGACCTACGCGATCAGCTCCAGAAACTCACCGACGCGCTGCAGCCAACTCAGCCAGGCGGGGTCAGCACCCTCGGCTCATTCATCAACACCGCCGCCGACAACGTACGAGGGCAGGGCGCCCAGATCCGCGAGGCCCTCCTCCAGATGTCGCAGACGTTCTCCGCACTCGGTGATCACAGCGACGACCTGTTCGGCACGGTCAAAAGCCTTTCGACACTGGTGAAGGGCTTGCAGTCCAGCACTGATCTAATGAGCCAGCTCAACATCAGCCTCGCCTCGGTCACAGGTTTACTTGCCAACGACCCCAGCGAGGTGGACCGGGCCATCGGCGACCTCAACGCCGTCGTCACCGAAGCCACGACCTTCGTGTCCCAGCACCGCGAGGCGCTCGGCACGGCCAGCGACAAGATCACGTCCATCAGCCAGGCACTGGCGGACAGCATCGACGACATCAAGCAGACGCTGCATATCACCCCGACCGCGTTCTCGAACTTCATCAACATTTACGAACCCGCCTCAGCGTCGATCACCGGTGCACTGTCGTTTGCCAACTTCGCCAATCCGATCTCGTTCATCTGCGGCGCAATTCAGGCCGCGTCCCGGCTCAACAACGAGCAGAGTGCGAAACTGTGCGTGCAGTACCTGGCGCCCATCGTCAAGAACCGGCAGTGGAACTTTCCCCCGATCGGGGGCAGCCCCATGGTCGGCGCCCAAGCGCGACCCAACGAGGTGACATTCAGCGAGGACTGGCTACGACCCCTGAGCGAGGCGGGCCGGGTCAGGGACTTCTACGAAGGGGTGTACCCGCCGGCACCGGCGCCCGCTGCCGCACCCACGGTCGTCGCGCCTCTGCCCGCGGAAGCTGCGCCAGCTGCCACAAACACCGATCCCGCTGCCGGACTGCCCGGAATGATGGTTCCGCAGGAGAGCGGATCATGAGGTGGGGCAGCATGATTCGCATGGTCGCGGCGGCGACCTCTGCCGTTGCGGTGCTGGCCATCCAAGGCTGCGAGTGGCGCGGAGTCAACTCCATGCGCCTACCTGGAACAGCGGGCGGTGGGCCAGGCTCGTTCACCATTCAGGTACAGCTGCCTGACGTCGTCAACATCGAACCGAACTCCCGGGTCCGGGTCGGTGACGTGACAGTGGGCAATGTCACCAGGGTCGAGCGCCAGGGCTGGCACGCCCTCGTGACCGCGCGACTCGCAGGTGATGTCAACCTTCCAGAGAACGCCACCGCGAAGATCGGTCAAACCAGCCTGCTGGGCTCGCTGCATCTCGAGTTGGCGCCACCCGCCAACATCCCGCCCCAGCGGAGGCTGCACGACGGATCCTTGATTCCGCTGTCGTCGGCAGGCGTGTATCCGACCACGGAGCAGACGCTTTCGGCGGTGTCACTGCTGCTGAATGGTGGCGGCGTCGGCAAGGTGCAGGACATCACCGAATCGCTTTCGACCGCTCTGCGAGGGCACGAGCAGGACCTGCGGACATTGATCGGCCAGATCGACACCTTCGTAGCGCATCTCAACGATCAGTCGTCCGACATCATCCACGCCACCGACAGTCTCAACAATCTCGCAGGACAATTCGCGGCAGACAAGCCTGTTCTCGACACAGCCATCCAGACCATCCCCGACGCCCTTGCGGTGATCAGCGATCAACGAAACAACCTCGCGGACGCGCTGACCCGCCTGGGCCAGTTCAGCGCATTGACCACCGACACGGTCAACCAGACCAAAGACAGTCTCGCAGCCGAGTTACGGAATCTCGGCCCGGTCCTGGATTCGCTGGCCAACGCCGGGCCGGCGCTGACCCGCGCCATGGGTGTGCTGGCGACCTATCCCTGGCCGCAGAAGGATCTCGAGAAATGGGTACGCGGCGACTACGCGAACCTGACCGCCGTCCTCGACCTGACACTGAGCCGAATCGACGCCACCATATTCACCGGAACCCGCTGGGAGGGCAAGCTCACCGAACTCGAGATGCAGTGGGGACGCAGTATCGGTATGCAGCCGACGCCGTACACGGCGGGAAATCCCCTCGTCATCCCCTACCGATGGGATCAGGGGCCCTAGAGCATGGACCAGTTGACGAAGACAGTCGAAACACAGATCGTGGTGTTCACCGTCGTCGCCTTGGCGGCACTCATAGCCGTCGGAATCGGCTATATCGGCTTACCGTCAATGCTTTTCGGCGTTGGCCGGTACACCGTGAAACTCGAATTGTCCTCGTCGGGCAACTTGTACCCGACGGCCAACGTGTCCTATCGCGGTACCGAAGTCGGCCGGGTCGAGTCGGTCAGCCTCACGCCGACCGGCGTCGAAGCCACGTTGTCGCTCAACTCCGGGATCAAGATCCCCTCAAACCTCGATGCGGCGGTGCACAGCCAGACCGCCATCGGTGAGCAGTACGTTGCCCTGACACCGCGCGACAGCTCCTCTGCCCCACTTCGAAACGGCGACGTCATCCCGGTGAGCAGGACCACCGTTCCGCCGAACCTGAACTCGCTCCTCGACGCGACCAATAAGGGCCTGCAAGCGATTCCAAACGACAGCCTCAAGACCCTGGTGGACGAAAGCTACACAGCACTCGGCGGTCTGGGCCCAGAATTCTCTCGCTTCGTCACCGCTGCAACGACATTGGCCAGCGGGGCCAAGAAGAACCTGGACGACATCAACACGCTGATCGACTCCTCCGCGCCGGTCCTGGACAGCCAGACCGACACCGCCGACGCGATCGATGCCTGGACGTCCCATCTGGCCACGATCACCGGTGAGCTGCGGACCCGGGACGGCGCGGTGGCCGGTTTGCTGCACAACGGTCCGGCGGCAGCCGACGCTGTCAGGCAGCTGTTCGACCGACTCAAGCCGACCTTGCCCATCCTGATGGCGAATCTGGCGACCGTCGGTGACGTGGCCGTGGTGTACCAGAACGACATCGAACAACTACTGGTCCTGCTGCCGCAGGGCGTTGCCAATCTCCAGGGCAGTCTCGTTCCCAACCTGAACACGCCCTATGGCTACAAGGGCAGCTTTCTGAGCTTCAACACGCTCAACCAAAATCTTCCGCCTCCGTGCCTGACGGGCTTCCTCCCCGCGCAGCAGCGCCGCACACCGGTTGAGGTCGACACCCCCGACCGGCCGACCGATGACCTCTACTGCCGCAGACCGATGGATTCCCGCTGGAATGTGCGCGGCGCCCGCAACATTCCGTGCGAAACACGGCCTGGCAAGCGGGCTGCGACGGTGAAGATGTGCGAGAGCGATGAGCCGTACGTGCCGCTCAACGACGGGATGAACTGGAAGGGTGATCCCAACGCGACGTTGTCAGGTGGGGACCTACCCGCGCCCCAGCCCGGGTCACCACCGGCGGCGCCGACGCCTCCGCTCGTCCCGGCATTAGCTGCAGCAGAATACGATCCGGCCACCGGAGCGTACGTTGCACCCGACGGCAACACCTACTACCAGGTCGACCTGGCCAAGGGAGCCGACAAACCGAGCCTGCAGTCCATGCTGATGCCAGCAGGCAACTGACCGCTCGCCGTCTAGGAGTCACTGATATGCGCGTGTTCACTTCCGCTGCCGACATCACCGCGGCCGTCGGCCAGGAATTGGGTGTCACTGACTGGTTGGCGATCACACAGGATCGGGTGAACACCGTCGCCGACGCCACCGGGGATCATCAATGGATTCACGTCGACGTCGAGCGCGCCAGAAGGGAATCGCCCTCTGGCGGACCCATAGCGCACGGTTACCTCAGCCTCGCCCTGCTTCCGATGCTGGGTTGGCAGATCTACCACATCGAAGGCGCCACAATGGGAATCAACTACGGCTCCAACAAGGTTCGCTACCCAGCGCCGGTGCCGGTCGGCGCACGGGTGCGACTCCGCTCGACCCTGCAGGGCGCCGAGGTTCTGCCCGACGGGTCGGTTCAGATGGTGGTCAACCAGGTCCTGGAGATCGAAGACCATCCCAAGCCAGCGGTGGTGGCCGAAACGGTGAGCCGTGTCGCATTCTGACGGCGTAGCCACGGTTCTGCGGATCGAGCCGCGCTGGACCGATCTGGACCCCGTTGGTCACGTCAACAACAACGTCTTCCTTGTCTACGCCGAGGAGGCCAGAGCCCGCTATCTTCACGCGACACTGCCGGATTCGTGGGAACAGATCGTCGTGGTGCACAACGCGATCGATTACCACCGTCCCGTGGAGGTATCGGACATCGTCGAGGTCAGTTCCTCGGTCAGCGCGGTCGGTAACAGCTCACTGACGACTGTGAACGTGATAGCTACCGCCGAGGGAACACGCTGCGCGACAGTCCGAACGGTCCAGGTGGTGCTGCGCGACGACCGTAAGGCGACGCGGCCGTGGTCTGAGCGGGAGCGCGGGGCGCTGCAGAACTTGATGGTCCCCCGTCAGTAGCGCATGTGTGAACCCGCAGAGACGTTCAGGATCTCACCGGTAGTCGCCCGGGACTGGTCAGAGATCAGAAATGCCGCAGCGGCCACGATGTCATCGATATCTGGTAGCACTCCCAAGGGTGATTTCGAGCGCTCCAGCTCTTTGATGTCGGGGTGCAACGCCTCGACGAACCGGGTGCCGGTCACCGCACCCATCGTCAATGTGTTGACCCGGATCCCGAACGGACCGCCCTCATGCGCGCAGCTTCGGGTGAGCACATTGAGTCCCCCTTTGGACACAGCGTAGGGCGCTTCGATACCCAGGCCACCAACGTCGGGAGCATAGGTGGACACATTGAGGATCACGCCACCGCGGCCGGCGTCGCGCATCTGGCGCATGGCCTGACGGGACAGCATCCACGGCCCGCTCAGGTTCACCGCGAGCACCCGATCCCAATCGGCGGGGTCGTAGTCGAAGATCGGGCCCATCACATTGTGAGCGGCGTTGTTGACCAGGATCGCCAGCGGCCCCACCTCGTCGAGCACCCAGTCGGTCACCTCCACGATCTGCTCACGCACTCCGACGTCCAGGCAGCGGGCGTACACCGTCGCACCGGTCTTCTCGGCAATCTCGTTGGCGGCGCGGACAACCCGGCTCGGGTAAGAGTCGGTGACCACTACCGTGGCCCCGTCGGCGGCCAGGCGCGTCGCAATCGCCTTCCCGATCCCCTGCCCGGCGGCGGCGGTGACAAGCGCCACCCGGCCCCGATGTTCCCTGGACTCGTTCATCGGTCCAATCTATCCGCTAGATGATTGAGTCTGATTTTCGGCTGGCATGTGAATCCGGTCGACTTCGAGGCCGCGTTGCTATCGTCACTGACGAGACACACCGGACACCGACGAGAGTTCACATGACGTCCTTGCGCGAACGGAATCGCTCCCGAACCAAACGTGAGATCGAGGCGGCCGCCCTCGAGCTGTTCGAGAACGCCGGTTACGCCGCCACCACGGTCGAACAGATCGCGCGCAAGGCCGGGGTGTCAAGCGCGACGTTCTTCCGGTACTTCGGATCGAAAGAGGAGGTCCTGTTCACCAACGAGCAGGATGCGGTGGACGAGATGGTCGCGCTGGTCGCCGCGCGCAAGAACCGCGCCGCCAGTCTCGCCGCCCTTGCCGAGCCCATCGCGGCATTCGCAGGGAGCTATCTCGACGATGCCGATTCCGAGACCCAACGGGTCACGCGCCTGGTGATGACAACCCGCGATGTGGAATCGCGCAGCATGCGGATGCGCCTGCGCTGGGAGCATGCTGTTGCGCGGCAGCTCGCCGATGAACGCGACAGTGAGATCAACGCCGACGATGTCCTGGTCGCAAACCTGGCTATCGCATGCCTTACCACCGCCCTCTGGCAGTGGCAGTCCGCCGGCCGCCCAGCCGCGATCGGCCCCGCGGTCCGGCAGATGTTCGCCAAGGCGGTGCACCAATAGTTGTGCGAGTGTCTCTCAATTTGATAGCGTCTCTCTCATCAACGCTGTCGTGAAGGAGAGGCAATGGCGCTCATTCCCAACTCGGTAGGCACGCTGCCTTATCACATGGCCGACTTCGACCAGCATGCCCAAGAAACCGAGGATGCATTCACGCGGTTCATGCCGAAGGCCAAGCTGCACACCGCGGTCCGGCCCGTCCAGGTTCCCGGATACGAGCACAAGATGCTGCTGGCACACGACCGCCTTGTGACAGCACTGGAGAACGACCTCGATCAGGCTTATGTGCCGGGCTCGCTGGTGGAGATGCTCAAGCAGCGCGCCTCGGGAAACGCCGCTGATGCGGAGCGCTTCTTCGAGCCGATCCAGGAGGAGTATCTGGATCGCGACAAGCGCCTGATCCAGCTCCAGGAGCAGCAGATCGACAAGGCGATCATGTATCCCAGTGGGTGGGGACTGTTGGCCGAGGCCTACCTCAGCGACCCTGAAGTGCTGTACGACAACCTGACCGCGTTCAACAAGTGGGTCGAAGAAGATTGGGGTTTCGCCTACAAGGACACCATCTACGCGCCCGCGATGCTGTCGATGCGCGACCTGGATCGGGCTTGCGCGGAACTGGACCGGGTGCTCGATGCCGGAGCACGGTTCATCCTGCTGCCCGCCGGCCCCGCGTACGGCCGCTCGCCGGGTGACCCGTACTTCGATCCGTTCTGGTCGCGTATCAATGAGGCCAAAGCCGTTGTCTGCTACCACATCACGGAGTTCTACTACCAGGAGAACGTCGCCGCGGACTGGGGCTGGAAGCTCTGCCCGCCATTCGGCTTCTCAGCGTGGCAGTGGCAGAACTCCTACGGCGAGCGGCCCATCACTGACACACTGTCGGCGCTCATCTTCGACAACCTCTTCGGCCGCTTCCCGAACATCAAAGTCCTGGCGAGTGAGTTCGGCGCGGAATGGATCCCGCACTTCATTCGCCACATGGACAAGAGCCGGGGAATGGCACGCGGCGGTACCTGGCTCGGCGGTCAGCTGAGCGAGCGGCCCAGCACCATTTTCAAGAACCACGTTCGGGTGGTCCCGTATCCGGAAGACAATGTTGCCGAGCTGGCCGATCGTCTGGGCACCGTGGACTGCCTCGTCATGGGCTCGGACTGGCCGCACGCCGAGGGGCTGCGGGAGCCGGCCGAGTTGTTCGCGCGGGTTGCCGGGCTGGGCGACGATCGTCGCAAGGCGTTCCTGCGCGATAACGGGGTCGCGCTGGTCGCCGGGACCTAGGAAAGGACCTCGACCAACGTCGAGTCCGACTCACCGACCATGAACTTCTCGACGGCCTCGAGGTGGCGCCGCCAGTGCCGCTGGGCGGCCTGGGTGTCGCCATCTGCGAGGAGTTTGACCAGCCGTACGTAGGCTCGTTGCGCGGTGACGTTCGCCTCGGCCTCGAAGCCGTGCGGGTGCGCGGCGATGAAGATCGCGTTGTGGGCTTCGATGATCTGGAACAGCATCTGGCCCAGTGTCGCCATGGTGGCGCTGCCGGTGGCGCGCACCAGCGCGAGGTGGAACTTCACGCTGTATTGGGCGAACTTCTCCTCATCGGCGGCCAGGCCATCGCCTTCCACGATGAGTTCCTCGAGTTCGCGCACTGCTGACTTGCGTTTGCTGTTGCCCAGGAGACCCACCGCGGAGACCTCGATCTCGGTGCGGGCGCGGTACACGTCACTGAGCGGTGTGCCCTGATACTGCAACAGGATTCCCACGTAGCGGGCTGCCACTGAGCCGTCCGGCTCGAGTACCCGACCGCCGCCTCGGGCGCCGCGCAACACGGTGATGATGGCCTCGGATTCCAAGATGCGGAATGCCTCGCGCAGAGTCGGCCGTGAGACGCCGAACTCCTGCATCAGTGCTGCCTCGTTGGGCAGCAACTCCCCCGGTTTGAGATCCCCGGTGACGATCCGGCGGCGCAGGTTGGCAGCAACCAGCTCGCTGGCCTTGGGTACCTTGACCAACGAGGATTTCTGCATCTCCGGTGCCGCGCTTCTTTCCATCGAATCGTCTAGTTGATTGATTATAACTGTTTAGATGATCACGCGACGGTCTGTCTCCGCGTCACGATGTCCTGTGGCGGCGGGCTTCCGCTCGGTCGATCATCTGCTGCACCATCTGGCCGTGCTCATCGGAGTGGACACTGTGGCGTTCGGCGGCGATCCCCTGGTCCAGCACGCCGGCCAACGCCCGCAACGGAAAGGCGTTCATCAGGCGCTTGGTGTCCTGCAGTGCTCGCTGCGGTACAGCGGCGAGCCGCTGCGCGATCTCCATCGCGGTATCGACCGTCTTATCCTGCGGGACAACCTCATTGACCAGGCCAAGTTCCATCGCTTTGGTGGCACTGATGCGCTCGCCCAGGAACACCAGTTCCTTGGCCCGCGCGAGGCCGATCAGCAGCGGCCAGAGCATTGCGGCTCCGTCGCCGGGGACGAGTCCGACGCCTAAGTGCGGGTCGGACAGGAACGCCGTGTCGGCGGCCACCGAAATATCGCACAACGCTGCCAGACTCGCCCCCAGGCCGACCGCAGGCCCGTTGATCGCCGCAACCAACGGCTGCGGAAGGTTGAGCATGCCCATCACGGTGCGCCGGGCTTCCTCGAAGACGGTGTGGCCGACCGCGGGATCGTTGCGGGTGGCCACCATGAGCGAGAAATCGCCGCCTGCGCTGAAGGCCTTTCCTGCCCCGGTGAGCACGACGCAACGGATCGTGCTGTCGGCCGCGATCTCGTCCCACACCTCGGCGAGCCGCCGGTGCAGAACCGCGTCGGCGGCGTTGGTGTGCTCGGGCCGGTTCATGCGCACAAGTGCGACAGCACCATGCCGTTCGACCACCAGTACCTCGGTCATTGGCGTCCTTTCGTCAGATGAGGCCGTCGTGGCGCCACTGAGTGATCCGGTCGTCGCCGAACCCGAGCTCACGGAGCACGACGGTGGTGTCCGCGCCCAGAGCGGGAGCCGGCCCGCGAATATGACCGGGGCTGTGCGAGAGGGCAACCGGGAAGTCGGCGATCGGCGCAGGATGCGGAATTCCCGGATAATCGACGTCGACCAGATGACCGCTGGCGCGCACCCGCGGATCCTCGAGAAACTCCCCGGGACGCAACACCGGTGCCGCGGCGATACCGGCGTCGTCCAATTCGGCCATGACGTCGACGTTGGTACGGGTCGAACACCAGTCCCCGAAGATCCCGGAAAGCTCCGCGCCGTTGATCCCCCGGTCGGTGTCGGTGACGAACCGCGGATCGTCCAGCAGGTCGAGTCGGCCGACGAGCTCACACCACCGTTGAAACTGACGATTGCCCACCACTGACGCCATCACGTGCCCGTCCTTGGTGGCCAGCACGTCGAAAGGCCCCGATGTCTGTCCGCGGTTGCCGGTCGGCTGACGTTGCACACCGCGTACCCGCGTCTCCACGGTCTCCCGGTTGCTCATCAGCAGACCAGTCTTGAGCAGCGAACCCTCCACGCGCTGACCCAGACCGGTGCGGTGCCGATCCAGCAGAGCCGCGAGAGTTCCCATCGCCAAAAGACTTCCGGTGGTGAAGTCGATGTAGGGCACCCAGCATCGCGTCGGCGCTCCCGGTTCACCGGACAGGGCGATCGCACCGCTCAGCGCCTGAATCGTTCCGTCGAAACCGATCTGGTCGGCGTATGGCCCGTCGTCGCCGAACGCCGTGGCGGTGACCAGCACGATCCGTGGATGGCGGGCATGCAGTTCGGCCCAGTCGATGCCCATTCGCGCGCGGGTCTCGGCGGGCAGATTGGCCACCACCACATCGGCCGTGTCCAGCAGCGCCTCGATGATCTCAGCCGCCTCGCCCCGGTGTGCCTGCAGCGTCAGCGACCTCTTACCGCGGTTGCAGACGAGATACATTGCGCCCGAGCCATCGTCGGCTACCGGTGCGATATAGCGGTCGTCGCCACCGGACGGACGCTCCACCCGGATGACCTCCGCGCCGAGGTCGGCGAGCAGCGCCGCACACCACGGACCGGCGACATGCTTACCGAAGTCGAGGACCCGGATGCCCGACAGCACGCCGCCGTCCACCGTCGATGTCACCTCAGACCAGCGCAACCAGACGGGCGATCCTCTCCCGATGAACCGAGGGCGAACCGAACAGCACCTCCGAGGATTTCGCGCGCTTGAAGTACAGGTGCGCGGGATGCTCCCAGGTGAAGCCGATACCGCCGTGCATCTGGATGCTCTCCGCGGCGATGTGGTAGTACGCCGTGGAACAGTAGGTCTTGGCAATCGAGGCCGCCACTGACATGTCGTCGGCGTCCGAGGTCACCGCGGCGCTGGCGTAACCCGCCGCCGACCGAGCCGATTCGAGTTCGACGAGCATGTCGGCGCAGCGGTGCTTGATCGCCTGGAAGGAACCGATCGGCCGGCCGAACTGCTGGCGTACCTTCAGATAGTCGACCGTGGACTCCAGGACGAACGCGGCCCCGCCGACCTGCTCGCACGCCAATGCCGCAAGGGCGCGGTCGAACACCTGCGACAAGATCCGCCATCCGTCACCGTCGCCACCGACCAGCCTGGCCGTCACGTTCTCGAAGCGGACCGTCGCCAGTCGCCGGGTCAGGTCCATCACCGGCAGGCTCGTCGTCGTCACACCCGCAGCACCGCTCTCTACGGCGAACAACGAGACCCCTGCGGCGGTCCGTCCCGCCACCAGGATCAGCCCGGCGTGTGATCCGTCGAGCACATAATTCTTGGTGCCCTCCAGCACCCACCCGTCCCCCACGCGCCTCGCGTCGAGCCGGATATCGCTCTCGGACCAGTGGGCGGTGTTCTCGGTCACCGCAAGGGTTGCGGTCAGGACGCCTTCGGCGATCGCGGGAAGGTAGCGCTGGCAGGCCTCGCCATCACCGGAGAGCAGCAGCGCAGTGGTGGCCAGCACCACCGTCGACAGCAGCGGCCCGGTGAACAGGCAGCGACCCGCCTCCTCCAACACGACAGCCAGTTCGTCGAAGCCGTAGCCAGCACCGCCGAATTCCTCCGGGACGATCAGCGACTGCAAGCCGATCTGCTCGGCAGCGGTGCGCCATGCCTCGACGTCATAGCCCAGCTCCGAGTCCATCTCGTCGCGAACCTGCTCTTCAGCGGAGTACTTGCGAAAGAACGCCCGCATGACGTCACGCAGAGCCTCCTGCTCGGAAGTCGTGATCAGCGCCATGCGAGGTCCTGACGGTCGTACGGAACTATGCGAGGCCAAACAGTAACATATTTATACTCATTGGCCCTCATCGCGGAAGGCCGAGCACCCGCTCGGAAATGATGTTCCGCTGGATCTCCGACGTGCCGCCGTAGATGGTTTCGGCACGCGACAGCAGGAAGATCTTGCGTGCCTCTTCGGCGGAATGTCCGGTGGCGTCGTAAACCGCGGCCGCACCGTGGATGTCCATCGACAACTCCCCGATGCGCTGGTGGTGTACCGAGGCGAACAGCTTGCTGACCGTTGCCGCGGCCGCCGTCGCCGCCCCCGGCGACGGACTCTGCTCGTCGAGGAGATCGGAAACGATCCGCAAGTTCGTGAAACGCATCAGGTTTACCCCGATATAAGCATCGACCAACCGTCGCCGCAGCCACGGATCATCTACAGCACCAGTACGTTTAGCGACCTCGATCAGGTCGGAGACTTCCCGCTGCATCGCCAGCTGCATGGGCATCAGTGCACTGCCACGCTCCATGCCCAGAGTCGTCATGACGACCCGCCAGCCCTCACCCACACCGCCAACGACCATGTCGGCGTCCGACCGGGCATCGTTGAAGAAGCACTCGCTGAACTCTTTGGAGCGCGCCAGGTTCTCGATCGGCCGGATGTCTATGCCGGGCTGGTGAGCATCGACGAGCAACAGGCTCAACCCTTTGTGCCGCAACGACATATCGGGATCAGTCCGGCACAGCACGTACAGCCAGTCGGCCTGGTGCCCGAAGGTCGTCCACACCTTCTGGCCCTCAATGTGCCAGCCGTCGATGTCCAGCGCAGCTTTCGTGCGTACGGCGGCGAGGTCCGAACCCGCGCCAGGCTCGCTGAAGCCCTGCCCCCACATTTCCTCGACGGCCAGAATCTTGGGCAGGAACCGCTGCTTCTGCGCCTCGGTGCCGAACTCCAGCAGAGTCGGGCCGAGCAGTTCCAGTGCCTGGGTGTTGACCCGCGCGGGCGCGGCGGATCTCGCATACTCGTACTCGAAGATGATCTCCTCGGCCAGCCCGGCGCCTCGGCCGCCGTACTCCTGCGGCCAGGTCAAGCCCAGCCAATTGCCCTCGGCGAGTTCGTGTTCCCACGCGACGCGGACGTCCCATGCGGTGTCGTCGGTAGGGCTGCCCACACCCCGATGCGCGGCGAACTCGCCGACAAGGTGTTCGGACAGCCAGGTGCGGACTTCCTCGCGGAACTCCGCGTGCCCAGGTGCGATATCGATGTCCATGCGTCTCTTCAGAAGTTCAGCGGGGAGTAGGCCGGGAAGACGGGCGGGCGCTTCTCGGTGAGACTGGCGACCCCCTCGGCGAAATCGGCCTGCCCCTTGGCGAGGGTCAACAGATACTGGGCTCGTACTCGCGCGGCCTCCATGGTCGACTCACTGTCCCGCCAGATCTGCGATTTGATCATTGCCATGGCCACCGGTGACACCGTCGACGCGAGCCGATGGGCGAAGTCCATCGCGTCGGCGACCACGTCGGTGGGCGAGACATGTTGCACCACACCGAGTTTCTCGGCATCCTCGGCGAGAAACACTCGCCCGGAGGCCAGCAGCTCGAACGCGTGCGCAGGCCCCACCAGTCGCACCAGCATCCAGGCCGTGGCATCTTCGGCGGGTAGTCCGCGCTTGGCGAACGCGGTGCTGAATTTGGCGCCGGCCGCTGCGAATCGGTAGTCGAAATTAAGCGCCTGAGCCAATCCGATCCCGGCACAGGAACCGTTGATCGCGCCGATGATCGGCTTCGGGATGGTCGTGGCGTACGTCTGGGGTCGCCGGTTGGCGGTATACCGGGCGCCGCCCTGCACGTCGGCGAGCACCTGGGGGTCCAGCCCGGGGACGAACGAGTCACCGGCACCGGTGACCACGATGACGCGAACCCGTTCGTCGGCGGCGGCACGGTCCAGAGCGTCGTAGAACTCGCCCTCCATCTCCGCGGTCCACATGTTGCGCCGCTCCGGACGGTTCAACGTCAGCAGAACGGCTCCGGAGTCGTCGACCTCGTAGCGCACGGTGTCAGTCATCGCTGTTCCAATCGCCGCCGAACTCTGGCAATTGGGCGTACTTGGCCCCGCTGAACTGCGGAACCCGCTTGCCCAGAAACGCTTCCACTCCTTCGGTGGCATCGTTCTGGCGGCCGGTCCACCGGAACGTCTCCCATTCGCGACACAACGCGGCCTCGCGGTCGGTTTCGCTCAGCAGGGCATAGAGCAGCTGCTTGGTGATCCCGACCGCCACGGGTGCGGTGTTGTCGGCGATGTCTTGCGCGATCTCGCGGGCCCTGGGCAGGACGCGATCGGCCGGTACCGCCTCGTGAGCCACACCGAGTTCCTTGGCTTCCGCACCGCTGAACAGCCGACCGGTAGTCAGCAGGTCCACCGCCGTGCCGATGCCGACCAGCTTGGGCAACAGCCACAGCGAGTTCTGTTCGGGGATCAGTCCACGCCGGGTGAAGACGAAGCCGTACTTGGCGGCCTCGTTGACCACCCGGATGTCCCACTGCAACGGGAAGGTGAGGCCGATTCCCACCGCCGAGCCGTTGAGCGCACCGATGATCGGGGTGCGCATCTGCCACGGGCGCGGCCGGGCGGCCATGTCGGCTTTGGCCCGCCGGTGGTGCTCGGCGTCGAACGCGAAGTTGGCACCGCCGGGCTCCATGTCGGCGCCGGCCGAGAACAGCTTGCCCGCACCCGTCACGATGATCGCGCGCACTGTCTCGTCGCGGTCCAGTCGGTTGAGTTGTCGGTGCAATTCGACCTGCATGGCCGAGATGAAGGCGTTGCCCCGATCCGGCCGATTCAGCCAGACCGTGGCAACCCGACCGTCGACATCCACCCGGATGCCGTCGATCGTGTCAGGCACGGGGTTTACCCGCCCCGTCGGAACTGGGCCGGGCCTGGGCCAGCAAACTTGGAATGACCTCGCCGAGTTCAGCCGGATCCCAGCGGGCGTCGCGGCTGACGCCTGGCCCCGCCATCCAGCCCTCGGCCACCGAGATCCCGCCGCCCTTGACGTTGAACACCCGACCGGTCACCTCGGCTGCCTCGGGCGACGCCAGCCAGACCACCAACGGCGAGATGTTGGCCGGCGAGCCGGCGTCGAAACCGGTGCGCTCCTTGATCTCTGCCATCGCCGCGACGTAGGCGTCGAGCCCCTGGGTCATCTGGGTCAGCGCGCTGGGCGCGATCGCATTCACCGTGATGCCCAGACGGGCTAACTCGTCGGCGAGGATGACGGTGAGCGCCGCGATCCCGGCTTTGGCTGTGCCGTAATTCGATTGGCCGACGTTGCCGTACAGACCTGAGGGCGAGGAGGTGTTGACGATCCGCGGGTTGTCGACGGGCTCGCCGGCCTTGTGCCGGTCCCGCCAGTAGGTCACTGCGTGCTTGGTCGGGGCGAAGGTTCCCCGCAGATGCACCTTGATCACGGCATCCCACATGTCGATGTCCATGTTGACGAACATCTTGTCGCGCAGGATGCCGGCGTTGTTGACCAGGGCGTGCAGGTCGCCGAACTCGTCGAGGGCGGTCTGGATGAGTCTGCCCGCACCATCCCAGTCCGAGACGTCGTCACTGTTCCCGACCGCCTGACCGCCCATCTCGATGATCTCGTCCACCACGGGTTGCGTCGGCCCGAGATCGTTGACGACGACCTTCGCACCTTGGCGGGCGAACTCCAGTGCGTGCTCGCGTCCGATACCGCCTCCGGCGCCGGTGATCACGACTACACGTCCGTCATGCAGGCCCATCTGGTTCCTCTCTTTTTCAACAGGTCTTTCAGCGCGGCGGTCCGAAGACCGCGCGGGCGTTCGCGCCCAGGTAGCCGGTGCGGGATTCACCCGTCAGTGCCAGCGCCGCGCCTTCGGTGACGGTGCGGTCGAACGGCAGGATCGGGTAATCGGAGGCCCACATCAACTTGCGCGGGTTTCGCTTCTGTGCGAATCGCAGAATGTCCTCGGGGATGTACTTGGGAGCCCAGCCAGCAGTCATCGCGTACACATTCGGGTGCTTGATCAGCATCGCCACGGTTTCGGAAATCCACGGGTCACCGAGGTGGCTCATCACGATCTTCAACTCCGGAAACGCCAGTGCCACTTCGTCGATGAGGATGGTGCGCTGCAGCTTCGCCGGTTTCATCGGGCCGGGGACACCCACATTGATCGACACCACCGCGCCCTCGTCGCAGGCCGCCGTGTAGAGCGGATAAGCCAGTTTGTCGTCGATGGCGATGCCGGTGAACATCGGAATGATGCGGAAGCACTTGATGCCGTACTCGCGCACCGCGATCCGGACGTGCCGGGCCGCCTCGTAGGCGAGCCGCGGATCGATGCCCACGGAGGTGACGAACCGTCCCGGGTACTGCGCCTGGATGCCGGCCAGCCGTTCGCAGGTCTCCCGCAGCACCGCCTCGCCGGTCTTCGTGCCGTGCACGTAGGGCGGGGTGATATCGCGGGGCGCCTTGGACAGCACCCCGCCGGCGATCCCGAGCCGATCCATCTCGGCGATCACGTCGGCCATCGTCTCACCGCCCTCGTAGGCGGAGTTACCCCGTTTGAAGCGGGCGACCACCGAAGGGTCGGGGGTCACCTCACCGGGCAGGTACGGCAGGTTGATCCAGGCATCGAAGATCTCCGGTGCGGCGTCTGTGGACACCTCGTGCACTCCTATCGGCCGACGTAACGGGCAGGGCGCTTCTCGGCCATCGCCGCCAACGCCTCCGCGGCGTCCTCAGTGGCGGCGACCACCGCGAAGTGCGATGAGATGAGGTCCAACGCGGTGCGTAGGTCGGTGTCGGCCGACTGATAGGTGGCCCGCTTGATCATCCGGACGGTGACCGGAGCCTGGTCGGCGATCGAACGGGCGAACCTGGTGGTCTCGGCCTCGAGTTGCTCTGGCGCGGCAATCCGGTTGACCAGGCCGATCCGCAACGCCTCCTGAGCGTCGATGAACTCGCCGGTCAGCAAGAGTTCGAGCGCCTTGGAGGTGCCCACGATGCGTGGCAGGTAGTACGCTCCGCCATCACCGGGAGTCAGGCCCACCTTGATGTAGCCCTCCGACAGCTTGGCTGCAGTGGACATGATGCGCAGGTCGCACATCAGTGCCATGTCCAGGCCCGCCCCGACGGCCACCCCGTTGATCGAGGCGATCACCGGTTTGTCCAGATCAGCCAGCGCAAGAGCCACCTGGTGGATCTCGTCGTGCAACTGGCTCTTGCGCTGCAGCGGCGTGAGGTTGGGATTGGCGTTGGAGATCGACGACAGATCGACACCCGAGCAGAACGCCTTGTCCCCGGTGCTGGTCAGCACGACGACCCGCACCGAGTCATCGCTCCTTGCTTCCCGGAGGATTTGCGCCCAGCGATGAATCATACTGAAGGTGAACGCATTTCGTGCATGTGGGCGATTGAGCCGAATGGTTCCGACACCATCGGTCACCGACCACAGCAGGTCCTCCATGCGAACCTCCTTGTTTGTGACGACGAGACGGGCGAGGGCGCCGAGAACGGGGCCGCTCGCTTTAATCAGATAACTGATTGTACTATACGGCACATGCCCGCTTCGCTGGACAGCATTGCCTCGCTGCCTCTGTCCCCCGCAGACCGAGACTTCCGCGACGAGGTTCGGACCTGGCTCGACGAACACCTGGTGGGCGAGTTCGTTGGCACCGCGGACCGCGGCGGACCCGACGACGACGACAACTGGGAGTTGCGCCGGGCGTGGGAGCGGGAACTGGCCGCGGGTAACTGGTTGGGATTGTCCTGGCCCACCCGGTACGGCGGGCGGGCCGCGACGATGACCCAGGAGATCATCTTCGCGATGGAGTGTGCCCGTGCGGCCGCCCCACCCCGGGCGGCCTTCCATGGTGAGACCCTGATGGCGCCGACGGCGCTCGCGCACGGCACCGAAGAGCAGAAGCAGCGGCTACTGCCGCCCATGGCCGCCTCGGAGGTGGTCTGGTGCCAGGGCTACTCCGAACCAGGGGCAGGCTCGGATCTGGCGAATATCTCCACCAAGGCCGTGCGCGACGGCAACGAGTGGGTGATCTCGGGCCAGAAGATCTGGACCACTTTCGCGCAGTACGCCGACTGGATCTTCGCGATCGTGCGCACCGAACCCGGCTCGTCGCGTCACACCGGCCTGTCCTACCTGCTCATCCCGCTGGACCAGCCAGGCGTCGACGTGGTTCCGATCCGAACCATGCTGGGCGACAGCGGATTCAATGAGGTGTTCTTCGACGAAGCCCGCACCTCTGTCGACAACGTGTTGGGCGCGGAGGGTGACGGCTGGAACGCTGCGATGACCACGCTGGGCCACGAAAGAGCCACCTCGGTGCTGAACTACCAATTCTCGTTCGGACGGGAGATGAAACAGCTACGCGCGCTCGCCGCGCAGCGCGGCGCACTGGAGGACCCGATACTGCGCCATCAACTGGTGGACTCGCTGATTGGTCTGGAGATCATGGCGTACAACAACATGCGGACGCTGTCGGCGGCACTGCGGGACGGCAAGTTCGGCCCGGAAGCCTCCATCGGCAAGTACTACTGGTCGCGCTGGCACAAGGAGTTCACCGAGATCGCCATGGACGTGTTGGGTCCCGACGCCCTACTCGGCACCGACTGGACGTCCGGACCCGACGCTGATTCCGCGGCGGTGCGCCGGGGATTCATTCGGGCCCGTGCCGAGACGATCTACGCCGGCACCAGTGAGATCCAAAAGAACATCATCAGCGAGCGTGTTCTCGGGCTGCCCCGCGAGCCGAAAGTCACCAGGTGAGTGGCCCGCTAGCTGGTATCCGCGTCCTGGATCTGAGCCGGATCCTGGCTGCTCCGTTGACTTCTCAGCTACTCGGCGACATGGGCGCCGACGTGATCAAGGTGGAACGGCCCGGTTCCGGCGACGACGCGCGCCAGTACGGCCCCCCGTTCCTCGGCGATCCCGGCGACAATCAGTCGGGCTTCTACCTGAGCGCCAACCGCAACAAGCGTTCGATCACCGTCGATCATGCCACCCCCGAGGGAGCCGAACTGATCGCCGAACTGGCGGGCGCATCCGACGTGGTCATCGAGAACTTCCGTAGCGATGTGCTGGCCAAGTACGGTCTGGACCAGCAGAGCCTGCGGGAGACCAACCCGAGACTGGTGTACTGCTCGGTGACCGGGTTCGGACAGGACGGCCCGTATGCGATGCGGGCCGGCTACGACGGCGTCTTCCAGGCGATGAGCGGCATGATGAGCGTGTCCGGCATCCCGGACGGTGAACCCGGTGAAGGCCCGATGAAGGTCGGGGTGTCGATGGTCGACATCGTGACCGGTCTGTACGCCGCCTCGGCGATTCTGGCCGCACTGCGCTATCGCGACACGGTGAGCCGCCGCGGCCAGTACATCGACCTGGCGCTGTTGGACTGCGGATTGGCCTCACTGTCGCACTACGCGCAGAACTACTTGATCTCCGGTATCGCCGCGCCGCGACGGGGCAACGGCGGCTTCGGCGGAATCCCCTCACAGTCCTTCCGATGCGCCGATGCCGACATCTTCGTCGTCGCCTCCACGCACGGGCAGTGGTCCCGTCTGAGCGCGGCACTGGGCCGCCCGGAGTTGGCCGACGATCCTCGATTCGCCACCGTGTCGGCGCGAATCGCCAACCGCGACCTCGTGTTGGACACCCTCACCGAAATCTTCGCCCGGCACGACGCGCAGTATTGGGTGCACCGCCTCGAGGAGGCTGATGTCCCAGTCAGTCCGGTCAACACGATGGACGGCGTCTTCGCCAATCCGCAGATCCGGCACCGAGCCATGCGCCGGCACCTGATCACCGCCGAGGGGGAAGCGTTCGACGTCCTTGCCAACCCAATCCGCTACTCCGAGACACCAATCGACGCCTACGCCCCACCACCCCGGCTCGGTCAACACACCGACGAGGTGCTCGAAACCGTGCTGGGCAAGACCAGAGCCGAAATCGACGTGCTGCGGAAATCCAAGGCGATATGACCCATCTTCAGGAAGGACCACCGATGGTCAGCACCAAGTTCCCCGAAGCCCATTCGGCGACAGGAACGTTCGACCACACGGCGATCGCATCCGGGCGCCGGTTCGACGCCCGCGAGTTCGTCGAGAACACACCGGTTCTGGGCCTGGAACGCGAGGCGGGCTACATCTGGGGAACCCTTCGCGACGATCAGGGAGCGCTGTACAGCACGATGCGTCGCATCGCCGCCACTCCTCCGGAGACGACCGTGGACGGGCGCCAGTCGTTGGGCGGCAGGCACATCATCGTCTCGAGTGGGACCGGTGAGCCCGGTCTGCAGTTGCGCCGCGAGCCGCGCGGCGCCGTCGACAGCGCCCACATCTCGGCCGGGCTGACCGACGAGGGCACCGTCACCTACGCCTCGGCCGCCGGTGTGGACGGCAGGCCGATGCGGTTGAGCTTCAGCGAGAACGACTTCTCCTACAGCGAGGCCGACGTGCTGGAGGCCACCGGCTCTATGGTGGCACCGCCGCTGCAATGGTTCCTGCCCGGGCGCGACGCCGCACTGCTGTACATCACCCAGACCTTCCTGGTCGAGGGTGTGATCACTGGCCGTCCGATGCGTGGGTTCCTGTTCTGGGAGGAAGCCTGGATGTACCCGGGCGGGCGACTCTACCGCGACAAAGACCCGTTGCACGACGCCGAATACACGACCTGGTACTCGTGGGCCAACCACTACGATGACGGCAGCTGCGAGGTCGGGCACTTCCTGTTCGGGCAACAGAATTTCCACGTCGGGGTCACCGCGCACAGCGACGGCACGGTCACCTCGGCACGCCAGATGGACGCGGTGATCACCCCCGCGGCCGACGGGCACTGGCACGAGGGAATCGAATACGAACTCGACGGTGTGCGCTGGGTGTGCGAGCCGGACCCCGAAGGTCACATGCGGGGTCTGGGACCGATGCCGAACCCGCAGCAGGAAGGCCGAATTCACCGCGTCGACGACGCCAGGGTCCCCGACGTCTGGATGGCCTGGGGCGAGACTGTGCCCGCCAACGGCAACGCCAGACGGCGGTAGTCTGCCCTGATGATCAGCGGGCCGCCCGGCGGTTACGCCGGTTATCTGGCGAGCGCTGCCGCACGGTGGCCTGCCAGGGTCGCCCTGCGTTTCGAGGGGCTCGGCTGGACATACGCCGAGCTGGATTCCGCCGCGTCGATGGCCGCCCAGCGGTTGGCGGCCGCGGGGGTCACCACCGGAACCCGGGTGCTGCTGCTGCTCGAAAACTGGCCCGAGTACCTGATCGCCCAGTTCGCGCTGGCGCGACTGGGTGCGGTCTTCGTGACTCCCAACCCGTATTGGACAGATCCCGAGATCATGCACGCGGTAGGCGCATCGGGTGCCACCGCGGCGATCCACACGTCGCGATTCGATTCGCTGGTCTCGGCATTGGACATCGCGGTTCCGCTCGGCACCCTCGTTGACGAAGCGGCAGCGACACCGGGATCCGAACCGGCTGTATACCACCATGATTCGCCGCTGTACATTCCGTTCTCCTCGGGCACCACCGGGCTACCCAAGGGGGTCGTGCACACGGTCGGCAGCCTGTGCGGCGGGGTCGAGCAACTGCGCCACCACCTGGGCCTCACCAGCAGTGACCGCCTGCAGATAGCCCTGCCGCTGTGTCACATCTTCGGTACGACGATGAGCGCGGCGGCGATCAGTGTGGGCGCCGAGATGACTCTGTTCCGACGCTTCGACCTCGAGCGCGCACTGGCGCACATCCGCCAGCAGCGCGTGACCGTGTGGCCCCTGGCCGGTACTGTCGCCCACCAACTGGCCCAGCGGACCGCTCTGCGCCCAGAGGACTTCGCGTCGCTGCGGTTCTTCATGTGGGGCGGCAGTGCCGTCCCACCCGGCCTGGCTGACCAGATCACCGCCCGAACCGGGGTCGGCTTCCTGTGCTCTTACGGCATGACCGAGGCGATGATGGTGGCCTTCAACCCGGTCAACGAGCCCGCGCAGTGGCGGCTGGACTCCCCCGGCTACCCCACCGTGGGGACCGAATTGCGGCTGACCGACAACGGTGAACTCGAAGTCCGCGGACCGAGCGTGGCGTACGGGTACGCCTCGGGCAGTTCACCCGGCTTCGGCGCACATGGGTGGTTTCGCACTGGTGATGTCGCCGCTATCGATGACGACGGCCGATTGCGAATCATCGACCGCGCCAAGGACATGCTGAAGGTGTCGGGATTCCAGGTGGCGCCGGTCGAGGTCGAGCAGGCGCTGATGGAACACGATGCGGTGGCCGATGTGGCCGTCGTCGGCCGCAGCGACCCGCGAACAGGCGAGGCGCCGGTGGCGTTTGTCGTGTGTGGTTCGCAGTCGGTCAGTGCGACAGCGCTGGACGACTGGCTCGCCGGACGGCTGGCCAGCTACAAGCGGCCTCGGGACTACCGCTTCGTCGACGAGCTCCCGCGTACCACAGGCGGCAAGATTCGCCGGGCCGAACTGCGCGCCCAGCTCTCGGATCAGCCGATGCGCTCGTAGATCGTGGCGTTGGCGGTGCCGCCACCTTCGCACATCGTCTGCAGTCCGTACCGGGCGCCGGTGCGCTGCAGGTGATGGATCAGCGTGGTGGCCAGCCGAGCGCCCGATCCACCAAGCGGATGTCCCAGCGCGATGGCACCGCCCACCGGGTTCAGTCGGTCCCGGCTCACCCCGGTGGCCGCCTGCCACGCCAGCGGGACCGACGCGAACGCCTCGTTGACCTCGAAGTAGCCGATGTCGTCGATCGACAGCCCGGATCGCTTCAGCGCCAACTCCGTTGCCGGAATCGGACCAGTCAGCATCTTCACCGGATCGTCGCCGGTGACCACCGCGGTGTGTATCCGCGCCAGTGGCGTCATACCCAGTTCGGCGGCACGCTCCGAGGTGGTGATGAGCACCGCGGCGGCGCCGTCGGAGATCTGCGAAGCGTTACCGGCCGTGACCACCCCACCCTCGAGGAACGGCGCCTTCAGCGTCGCCAGCTTCTCGATCGTCGACCCCCGCCGGATTCCCTCGTCGATACGCACCTCACCGGAGTCAGTTGCGACAGGCATTATTTCGTCGACGAACAGCCCGTCGTCCTGCGCGGCGGCAGCCCGTTCGTGGGACTCGATGGAGTACTCGTCCAGCTGAGTTCGACTCAACCCGTATTCCGAGGCGATCAACTCGGCACCAGCGCCCTGGTTGAACCGTCCGGTGAAACCGGGAAGTTCCGCCAAGACCGTGTGGTAGCGCGACACCGCGGGGCCGCCCATGTCGCCGGTGCCGGGTACCGACGCCGCACCCATCGGCACCGCGGACATCATTTCCACGCCGCCGGCGACAACGAGGTCGGCCTGCCCGGAGATCACCGCCGCAGCGGCTGTGGAGATGGCCTGTTGGGAGGAACCGCACTGCCGGTCAACGGTGAACCCGGGCACCGACTCCGGCCAGCCCGCGCCGAGCACCGCCATGCGGCCGACGTTGCCGGATTGCTGACCAATGCTGATCACATTGCCCCAGTGCACGTCATCGACGAGAGCCGGCTCCACCGCGGCGCGGCGCACCAGTTCATTGAGGACCGCCGCCGACAGCTCGACCGCATGTGTACCGGCCAGACCGCCGTTCCGCTTGCCAATCGGCGACCGGACCGCAGCAGTGATCACGGCATCACGCATAGCTACACCTCATCTTCGACCGACACGACCCCGCGCCGCGCCGTAATCAGCTTAATATATAAGCTGTATATCTCTTACCCGGCCCGCGCTGGGTACCCCGTCACGAAGGGCGGCCGTGGATTGGTGAGCGTCGAGCTTGTTCCCCCGTACCGGCCGCTGCCCGCGGCCGCAGAGCAGTTGCGCAGGCAAGTACGCGAATTCCTCTCCGCTGACCGCGCCGAATACGGTTGGGTGCCACGCGTCGACTCGTGGATCTCTGCATGGGATCCGGGATTCAGCCAGCGATTGGCGCAGCGCGGTTGGGTGGGTATGACCATTCCCAGCGAATACGGTGGTGGCGGCTTCGGGCACATCGAGCGGTTCGTCGTCATCGAGGAACTCCTCGCGGCGGGCGCGCCGATCGCCGCACACTGGGTGGCCGATCGCCAGGCCGGCCCATCGCTGCTCAAGTACGGCACCGCGGAACAGCGGCGGCGCTTCCTGCCCACCATCGCAGCCGGCGAGTGCTTCTTCGCCATCGGAATGAGCGAGCCGGAGTCGGGATCGGACCTGGCCAGCGTTCGCACCCGAGGGGTGCAGGTGGATGGCGGCTGGGAACTGACCGGCACGAAGGTATGGACCTCGGGGGCCCACCACGCCGACGTGTTCTTCGTGCTGGCCAGGACCACCCCTCTGGCTGAGTCCTCCCGCCACGAGGGGCTCAGCCAGTTTGTCGTCCCACTCGATACACCGGGTATCGATATCCGACCCATCAAGCTGCTGACGGGGGCCCACCACTTCAACGAAGTGGTGTTGACCCAGGTGTTCGTCCCCGACGAAATGGTGTTGGGTAAACCGGGTGACGGCTGGGAGCAGGTGACCTCCGAACTCGGATTCGAGCGCAGCGGCCCGGAGCGGATCCTGTCGACTCAGCCGTTGCTCGACGCGTACGTCGAACAGCTTCGGGAGGAAAACGGCGGACCGGCAACCGCTTTGGGCGATCTGATCGCGCAACTGACGACCTTGCGCCAGCTATCCGGTTCCATCGCCGCCGCGCTGTCCGACGGCCAGGAGGTCGGTGTGGCGGCGGCATTGGTCAAAGATTTGGGCACTCGATACGAATCCGCAGTCGTCGACGCCGCGGCGGCATCGAGTTCCGTTGTGCCGAAGACGGATTCCAGTGATCCGATGTCCCGCCTTCTAGCGGAGGGCATCCTGCACGCGCCCGGATTCACCCTGCGAGGCGGGACCAACGAGATTCTCAGCGGTGTGGTGGCCCGCGGACTGGGACTGAGATGACCGCGACTGCCGACAGATCGGCCGATTTGCTGGCACTGCGGGGGCTGGCCGACGACATCTTCTCCGCCGCAACCGAGCCGGCCCTGGACGTCCAAGAGGTCGCGTTGCCCTACAACCCGACGCTATGGGACACCCTGGCAGCCTCTGGGCTGACCTTGCTGACCACCCCGGAGTGCCTGGGCGGCAGCGGAGCCGGCATGCCCGAACTGGCCGTGGTACTGGAAAGTTCGGGATACCACGGTGCGGTAGTGCCGTTGGCCGACCATGACCTGCTGGCGGCGTGGCTGCTGCGGGTCTCGGGTCACGACATCCCGTCGGGGCCAATGGTGGCCGCCGCTCTGCGCGAGTTCGCGGACGGGGATCTGACCGTCGAGGACCTGCCCTGGGCCGGTGTCGCCCAGACCTTGGTGCTCGTCGGCGAGGGCTTTGTGGTGGCGCTGCCCCGGGATCAATGGACGGTGATCGGCGAGACCCACGACATCACCGGCCAGCCGCGGGCAACGGTCCGCATCGACGCGGCGCTCGATACCAGCCACCCCGTCGCCGGAGATTTGAGAAGCGAGTTACGGCTGCGCGGTGCGCTGGCTGTCGCCGTGCAGACGTGCGGAGCGCTGGCCCGGGCGCTGGACTTGTCGCGGGAGCATGTGCAGAACCGTGAGCAGTTCGGCCGACCCATCGCGAAGTTCCAGGCCGTGCAGACCTTGATCGCTTCGGCCGCAGGTGCGCTCGCCATGGCCAAGACGGCGGTCGCATTCGCCGTCGAACAGGTTGCGGCGCAGGATTTCTCGTCCGACGCTGCACAGTTCGCTGTGGCGGTGGCGAAGATCGAGTCGGCCCGCGCGGCGACGGTCGTGGCGCGCAACACCCACCAGGCACATGGTGCGATCGGGTTCACACTGGATCACCGGCTGCGTCACTTCACCACCAGAGCGTTGGCATGGCGTTCGGAGTTCGGAACCCAGCGCGCTTGGCAGCAAGACCTCGGCCGGCTAGCCGCCGAATACCAGGGCACGGCGTGGGAACTGGTGACCGCGCTGAGTTCACCATCTTCACAAGATCACACAGGATAGGAAGACCGTGCGTCGAGACATCTTCGAACCCGAACACGACGAGTTCCGCGCCATGGCGCGCTCCTACTTCGAAACGGTCTGCGTGCCGCACGCCGACGAGTGGGAGGAACGCGGCTACGTCGACCGAGAGGCCTGGCTGGAAGCCGGCAAGCTCGGGCTCATCGGCTGGGAGATGCCCGAAGAGTACGGCGGCGCCGGGATCAAGGACTTCCGGTTCAACGCCATCGTCGACGAGGAGTACTGGCTGACCGGCGCAGTCGGCATCGGTCTGGGCGTCCAAAACGACATCCTGGCAAGCTATTTCTCCGAGCTCACCACCGACGAGCAGAAGAAGCGGTGGCTTCCGGGCTACGTGTCCGGTGAACTTATCACCGCCGTCGCGATGTCTGAGCCGGGGGCCGGCTCCGACCTGGCCAACATCAAGACCTCGGCGCGCCGCGACGGCGGCGACTACATCGTGAACGGCGCGAAGACCTTCATCTCCAACGGTCTGCTGGCCGACCTCGTCGTCGTGGTGTGCCGCACCAATCCCGATGCCGACAAGCCACACAAGGGCATCAGCCTGTTGGTCGTCGAGGAGGGCATGCCGGGATTCTCCCGCGGCCGCAAGTTGGACAAGATCGGCCAGAAGTCCGCTGACACTGCTGAACTCATCTTCGATGACGTTCGGGTCCCCGCCGAAAACCTGATCGGCGTGGAGAACCAGGGCTTCTATCACCTGATGCGCAATCTGCCTGCCGAGCGCCTCGGTATCGCGGTCCACGCCGTGGCTTCGGCCCGCCGGGCCGTCGATCTGTCGCGCCAATATGCCGGTGACCGTAGGGCTTTCGGGCAGCCGATCGGCACGTTCCAGGTCAACCGGCACGCCCTGGCGCAGATGCAGACTGAGGTCGACGTGATGCAGGCCTTCGTCGACAAGTGCATCATGGCGGTCAACAGCGGCGAGCTCACCGCCGACGAGGCTGCCGGCGCCAAGTGGTGGTCCACCGAAACCCAATGGCGCATCATCGACCGGTGCCTGCAGTTGCACGGCGGCTACGGCTACATCAACGAGTACGAAATCGCCCGGTTGTGGCGGGATGCCCGCGTCCAACGCATCTACGGCGGAACCAACGAGATCATGCTGGACATCGTCGGCCGGGGAATGGGCTTCTGAGGCACTACTCCAACAGGTCGATCACCTTGTCGGCCACACCGGAGCGGCGCAACTGCTCGCCGGTGGCGATGATCTGGCGGCGCCACAGTGCCTCGGCCTTGGCCGCGTCCTTGGCCTCGATGTGCACGACGAGCTTTTCGTGCGCCCTGATGCCGGCGTCGGAGGCCGGAATACGGTCTTCGGCGCGCAGGGCCGGGCTGACCAGGTAACGACGGGTTGCCACCTCGATGATTTGCCGCACGACATCGCTGAGAACCCTAAGCGTGTCATTGCCCACTAGTTCGACGACGAGACGGTGAAAGTCATTCTGTAACTGCAGAAGTCGTTCGGGATCATCGCGGGCTGCCCGCTCAGCGGCGACGGCGTCCTTGAGTCGCCTGATATCCTTGGCGGTGCGGGACCGGGCCAGCATCGCCGCACAGGGAGCTTCGATCGCTGCCGCTGCCAGGAACACATCCGATGTGGTGGCCTGCCGGTACTCCAGTACCAGCCCGGCGTAATGGGCGGCCGTTTCGATCCGGGGCACCGCGACTTCGATGCCGCCGCGCGATCCACGCTTCACGTTGACCAGCGATTCGGACTCCAGGATGCGAATGGCCTCACGCATGGTCGGCCGTGACACCCCGAACTCGACCAGCAACTGCTGTTCGCTGGGCAGTAGGTCGCCCTCGGTCAGTTCGCCGCGCACGATGCGCCGACGAATCTGGTCGGCGATAACCGTGGCGGCCCTGCCCGACGGGCCCTCGCCGGCCTCCGCACTCAGGGACATCGCTCTACATTAGCGACCGATCCGTCGATCCCCGGGAGGTCGCGCCGATCAGCGGGAGCCTAGCGCGAGAGGATGGACACCGCCGACGCGCCAGGCGCTCCATAGAGGTGGGTGTAACCGACCTGCGGCGAGTTCGGCACCTGCCGCTCACCGGCGCGGCCCTGCAACTGCAGGACAACCTCGTAGACCTGCCGCAGGCCGGAGGCGCCGATCGGCTCGCCGTTGGCGATCAGGCCACCGTCGGTGTTGACCGCCAGCCTGCCGCCGATCTGGGTCATCCCGTCGGCAAGCCATTTCTCCTGCTCACCGTCGGCGCAGAAGCCGTTCTCCGCCATGTGAATCAGCTCAGATCCGGCGTCGGTGTCCTGGAGTTGGGCGACGTCGACGTCGTCGGGCCCTATCCCCGCCGCCTCGTAGGCCGCCTTGGAGGCATCCACGGTTGGGCTGGGCGCGCTCTGCAGCGGCAGTGACGGACTCTGCACCTCGAACGCGCCATATCGGCGGCTGCGCAGTTCGGCCGCCCGGACGAACACCGGCGTGGAGGTGAACTGCCGGGCCAGATCGGCGCGGCACAGTACGAGAGCGGCCGCTCCCTCGTCGGGGCCGCAGTACATGTAGCGCGTGAGCGGGTAGTTGACCATCTCCGAGGACAGCACCTCCTCGACGGTCACCGGTGTGCGTCGCCACGCATGCGGCGTGATCGCGCCGTTGCTCAAGTTCTTGGCGGCAATGCGGCCCAGACTCTCGTGGCTGATGCCGTGCTCGTGCATATAGCGGTTGATCTTCGTCCCGAAGAAGTGCGTGGTCAGGAACATGCCGGTTCGTCCGTACCACTGCGGCAGGCCCACGACCGATGGGTCGGCGGCGAAGGCACCGCGGGGATGCTTGTCCATCCCGATGGCCATCGCGATGTCTGCCTCGCCGTGCCGGATGGCCTGCGCCGCCATCTGCAACGACGTGCCGCCCGTCGCGCAGCCGTTGAACACCCCGCGAACCGGGATACCGGTCAACCCAAGCCAACCGATCACGGCGTCGGGATTTGAGACCTCGTAGCTTCCGACGTAGGCGGACTGCACCCGGGCCCAGTCGAGGCCGGCGTCTGCCAGAGCGGACTGCGCGGCTTCCGCACCCATCTGCAGGCACAGCTTGTCGCCGTAGCGACCGAACGGGTGCAACCCCACGCCGACGATAGCCACCTCGGTCACGACTGGTCTCCTTCCACCGGCGCGAACATGAACGTGAGCACCTCGGTTCCGTCCGGCCGGGTGGTGTACGGCGCGATGCGCAGCTCCATTTCCTGACCGATGTGCAATCTGGCCGGGTCGGACTCGGTGAACCGGGCCTGCACTAAAAGGTGACCCGGGAGTTCGACATAACCCAGTGCGTACCGCTGGAACGAGGCCGACGTGTCATCGCCGTCATACGGGGGCGACGGCGGCCTGAACTCCTGAGTGGTGAAGGCCCACAGCTTTCCGCGGCGCGGAAGCAACACCTCCTCTTCCCCGGCCCGGGCCGGGAATGAGATCTCACCGTCTCGGACCGAGCCGATCAACCGCGGCTCGGTGGCCGGCCAGGTGAACAAGCCCTCGGCGACCGGTTCTCGCCTGATCTGCATCTGACTCATGCCAGGTCGTCCTTCCGCGAGACGTAATCAGATAAATAATTGTGCTATCTGAACGAATCACCACTATAGCTGCTGAAAATTCGGTGTAAAGCTCAGGCCAGCGAGCGTCTCCCGGCCGTGGGCACCACCGTCACTTACCATCGGTGAACCGACAGTCGATGGGAGTGACGATCGCCGCCGCCAACGCCTCAACGCCCGCGGAAGCAAGGCCGCCTCGACGGGGCAAGCAGCCGACGCTCACCGAGGACCAGATCGTCGAGGCCGCGTTGGCTGTCATCCGCAGCGAGGGACTCGAGGCGTTGTCCATGCGCCGGCTCTCCCGCGAGCTGGGCAGGTCACAGATGGCCGCCTATTGGTATGTCTCGGACAAGGCCGAACTGCTGGACCTGGTCGCCAGGCGGCTGCTCGCCGAAGTGCCCATACCGGCGGCCGACGGAAGTCCCTGGGACGTCCGCCTGAAGACATTGCTCAGCAATATCGACGCGCGACTGCACGGCCACCCCGGCATTGCCGGCATCCTGCTCGAGCGGATGCGCGGAACCGACCGTCGGCTCATCACCGCCATCATGGAGATCCTGCTCGGTGCGGGGTTCGACCGCTCCGACGTCCTCCTGGCCTACGCCATGATTCACACCTATCTGTTCGGGCGCTATCAGGTCGTTCTGCTTGGCGACGAGATCGAATCCACCGAAGGTGTCGAGGACAGCGTGACGGGCTTGCTGCCGCTACTGGCCGACCTGCGCGGCCGCGACTATTTCAACTTCGGCATCGACACGATCATCGACGGATTGCGGGCGAGGCTGTCACGGACGCCGTAGCCCCAGCAACTCAGCGGATCGGCTGCAACTCCCCCGCCGGGCCGCCACGTCCGTCGGCCAGCAGGTTCGCCTCCGCGAGCAGCTCGCCCAGCTGCAGCGGATAGACCGTCTGCCCTCCCGCGGCCAGCTGATCGATTGTTGCGGAGTCACACCAGCGGTGGCCGTGAATGTACCGCAGCTCCAACGGGGTGCGCCCGGCCGCGGTCGGTTCGAACCGGGCCGTGCGGTGCACGAAGTAGAACTCCTGGCTGGACACGACGGTGCCGTTGAAGTCGATCAGGGAATCGCGCCGCCATACCGGCCCGATCATCTGGGCCGGATCCACCTGCAATCCGGTTTCCTCGGCGATCTCGCGGATGGCGGCGTCGACCAGCCGCTCGCCCGGCAACGCCTGCCCGCCGACGGTGAACCACCAGCGTGGAGCCACCCCGCCGGGCACGGCAGGGTCGGACCCGCAGAATAGCAGGACCGCACCCTGGTCGTCGAGCAGCACCACCCGCGCCGAGGTGCGGCGGTCCACCTGCTCGACGGCCCCCGACGTCGTGGTGTCAGCGCGCTCGGCGATCTCGAAGTAGGTCGGCAGCGGGGCGGTGCCGGCCAGGCGCAACCACCGGACGGGACGGCGTTCCCGCAGCGCGAGGGTGTCACGCACGGCGTCGTTGTGAAACCGCCGGGCCAGCAGCACCCGGGCTTCAGCGTCGGCGAGCTCGGCGACCAGCGACACCGGCATCGCTGTGGGATCGACCATCCCGAGGGCTGCCGACAACTCGTTTTCGGCGGCTTCACGACCGGAGCGAGGTGCGCGTTCGGCAGCGTCGGCCAGCGCCGCCAGCCGCTTCCCTTCTCCACGTCCGCGGTAGGTGTCTGCAGCGACCGCGCGAGCGACCACCGAACGGCGGGCCAGCGCGCCATCCAGCGCCTGCCAGGACAGGTCGTAGCGGATGTGCAGGCGGTCCAGCCGGTTGGCGGTCTGCAGCGCCAGCAGCGCGCTGACGACCAGGACGAGGATCAGCAGCGCTGTCAGCGTCCAGTACAACGGCGCATTCATCAGCCGGCGACCCTGACCTTGACCCCGGCGCCGGCCACCGTCTCGTAGACCCGCATGATCTGATCGGCCACCACCGGCCAGTCGTAGCGCAGCACCGCGGTGTTGGCTGCCACCACATAGCGCGTGCGCAAGGCGTCGTCGTCGAGCACGGCGATCAGCCCATCGGCCAGCGCGTTGGCGTCGTCGACCGGAACCAGCCGACCCGCGTTACCGTCGAGCAGCACACGCCGGAACGCGTCGAGGTTGCTGGCCACCACCGGGGTGCCCGCGGCCATCGCCTCGACCAGCACGATGCCGAAGCTCTCACCGCCGGTGTGCGGGGCACAGTAGACGTCGGCGCTGCGCAATGCGGCTGCCTTCTCGGCGTCGTTGATCTGACCGAGGAATTTCAGGTGGCCCGCCAGCTCGCCGCAGTTCTCCCGCAGCTCGTCCTCGTCACCGCGCCCGACGATCAGGATCTCGATGTCGGCGAACCGCTCCACCAGCTTCGGCAGCGCATCGACGAGCACCGCCATGCCCTTGCGCGGCTCATCGAAGCGCCCGAGGAACACCACGGTTTTACCCGGCCGCGGATAGCCGTCCAGCAGCGGTGCCGACTTCAGCGCGGCGACGTCGACACCGTTGGGGATCTCGACCGCGTCGGAGCCCAACGCCTCCATCTGCCATCGGCGGGCCAGATCGGACACCGCGATGCGACCGATGATCTTCTCGTGGAACGGCCGCAGGATGCCCTGAAACACACTGAGCGCCAACGACTTTGTGGTCGAGGTATGGAAGGTCGCCACGATCGGGCCCTCTGCGGCCTGCAGGGCCAGCATCGACAGGCTGGGCGCGTTGGGTTCGTGCAGGTGCAGGACGTCGAAGTCGCCCTGGGCGAGCCACTTCTTGACCAGCCGGTGGGTGGCCGGCCCGAACCGCAGCCGCGCCACCGAGCCGTTGTAGGGAATCGGGACCGCCTTGCCGCCGGAGACGACGTAGTCGGGCAGCTCCACATGCGGCGACGACGGTGCCAGCACGCTGACCTCGTGACCGCGGGCGCGCATCACCTCGGCAAGCTGCAGGATGTGCGACTGCACCCCGCCGGGCACGTCGAACGAATACGGGCAGACCATGCCGATGCGCATCAGCGTTCCCCGAGCCGAGCCCGCCGCTCATCGGACAGGTCCGCGAGCCACTGCGGCTGCAGCATGTGCCAATCCTGGGGATGCGCCGCGATGTTGGCGCCGAAGCGGTCGGCCAATGCCTGGGTGATGATGCCGACGTCGCCGCTGGAGCAATCCAGCTCCGGGTGGATGTCGACCACCCAGCCGTCGTCGGTGAACCAGGTATGCACCGGCAACAGCGCCGCTCCGGTCTCCAGCGCGAGCTTGGCCGAACCGGCCGGCATTCGGGTGGCCTCACCGAACAGGTCGACGGGCACCCCGGAGCGGCTCAGGTCCCGTTCGGCCATCAGGCAGACCACCCGGTTGGCCCGCAGCCGTTCGACGAGGATGTCGTAGACCGACCGCTCACTCCTGCCGGATGTCGCCGGCTCCGCGGCTCCGCCGGTCAGCGGCAGCACCTCGAAACCGAGGCTCTCGCGGTAATCGAGAAACCGCTTGTACAGCGACTCGGGCTTGAGGCGCTCGGCGACCGTGGTGAAGGTGCCGTTCTTCTGGACCAGCCAAACCCCGGCCATGTCCCAGTTGCCGCTGTGCGGCAGCGCCATGACCGCGCCACGGCCGGCGGCCAGCGCGGCCTCCAAGTGCTCCTGGCCGAACGCGGTCTTGTCGAGCAGCGGACCCAGCTTGGTGTGGTCCATTGTGGGCAACCGGAATGCCTCCCGCCAATATCGCGCGTAGGAAGCCAGCGAAGCACGAAGCAGCGAATCCGGCACCTCGGCGGGCGTCGTACCGATCACCCGAGCCAGGTTCTTGCGCAGCTGGGCAGGGCCGCCACCCTGCGCCGCGTACCAGGCGCCGGCGTCGAAAGCATTACGCGCCACAAACTCCGGCATTGCCCGCACCATCCGCCAGCCGGCGGCGTAGCCGAGATCGCTGACGTATTCGGTACCCGGCAATCGGCTGCGGCCCGCCTTCCACAGCTGCCCCGGTGTGCTGATCACTGCTCGGTGCCTCCGGGCTCGTCGCCGGCGGGCTGCGGGCCGGCCGGCGCGATCTTGTCCATGGCACCGGGGCTGCAGCGCACCGAGTGCACCCGCTGGCCCACGGTCACCAGGCTGGTGATCGCCAGCAGCCACATGGCGACGTGCAGAACCACCGGCATCGGGAAGAACGGCAGATCGGAGACTCCCGCGCCCACCAGCACGATGATCAGCCGTTCGGGGCGTTCGATGAGCCCGCCGCCGCCTTCGAGCCCGCTGGCCTCGGCGCGCGCTTTCACGTAGGAGATCACCTGCGAGGTGACCAGGCAGATCATCGTGGCCACCGCGAGCGACGAGCTCTGCATGCTGAAGACCACCCACCACAGCAGCCCGCAGAAGATCGCGCCGTCGCTGATGCGGTCACAGGTGGCGTCCAGAACGGCGCCGAACCGGGTGCCGCCGCCGCGTTCGCGGGCCATCGCACCGTCGAGCATGTCGGCGAGCACGAAGATGAACACCGCGACCGAGCCCCACCACAGCTGACCGATCGGGAACATGATCAGCGCAGCGAGCACCGAACCGGCAGTGCCGATGATCGTCACCATGTCGGGGGTCAGCCCGACTTTGAGTGCGCCCTTGGCCACCGGCGTGCTGAGCTTGGTGTACGCGGCGCGGGTCAACAGGTAGAAGTCGCTCACGGTTGGCCGGCCCACTCGTCGGCCAACAGCGTTCGGGTGTCGCGCAGCAGCTGCGGGATTGTTTTGGTTTCCCCGACGACCGTGATGAAGTTGGCGTCGCCGGCCCAGCGCGGCACCACATGCATGTGCAGGTGCTCGGCCAGCGAGCCGCCGGCCGCTCTGCCGAGATTGAGTCCGACGTTGAAGCCGTCCGGGCTCGACACCGACTTGATGACGCGAATCGCCTTCTGGGTGAAGGCCATCAGCTCCGAGCTCTCGCTGTCGCTGAGATCCTCCAGCTCCGACACCTGCCGGTAGGGCACCACCATCAGATGCCCAGGGTTGTACGGATACAGGTTGAGCACCACGTAGACCTGCTCGCCGCGGGCGACCACCAGGCCGTCTTCGTCGGGCAGGGTGGGGATGTCGGTGAACGGCCGGGACGGTCCGGCGGACTTCTGGGCGGGCACGTCCAGGATGTAGCTCATCCGGTGCGGGGTCCACAGGCGCTGCAGCCGGTCGGGCTGCCCGATGCCCCGGTCGGTGATCGCCTCCGGTTCGTCAGGCACCGTCGACCTTCACCAGTTCGGCTGTGGGAACGGCATTTTCGCGATCAGCGATCCACTTCACAATCGTCGCGACGGCCTGATGCCGCGGCACTCCATTGATCTGGGTGCGGTCACCGAACCGGAAGCTCACCGCTCCGGCGTCCACGTCGCGGTCGCCCGCAAGGAGCATGAACGGCACCTTCAGGTTGGTGTGGTTGACGATCTTCTTGGCCATCCGGTCGTCGCTGGTGTCGACCTCGACCCGCACACCGTGCGATCTCAGCTCGGCAGCAACGTCTTTCAGGTATGCCTCGTGCGCCTCGGCGACGGGGATGCCAACCACCTGCACCGGCGCCAGCCACGCCGGGAAGGCACCGGCGTAGTGCTCGGTGAGCACGCCGAAGAACCGCTCGATCGATCCGAACAGCGCACGGTGGATCAACACCGGGCGCTGCCGGGTGCCGTCGGCGGCGGTGTACTCGAGCTCGAATCGGTCGGGCATGTTGAAGTCGAGTTGGATGGTCGACATCTGCCAACTGCGGCCGAGCGCATCCTTGACCTGGACGGAGATCTTGGGTCCGTAGAACGCCGCACCACCGGGATCGGGCACCAGGTGCAGACCGGACGCCTCGGCGACCTCACGCAACGTCTCGGTGGCCTCGTCCCACATTTCGTCGGAGCCGACGGCCTTCTCCGGGTTCTTGGTGGACAGCTCCAGATAGAAGTCGTCGAGGCCGTAGTCGGCGAGCAGTTCGAGCACGAACCGCAGCAGGGAGGACAGCTCGTCGCGCATCTGCTCGCGGGTGGTGTAGATGTGGGCATCGTCCTGGGTCATGCCGCGCACGCGGGTAAGGCCGTGCACCACACCCGACTTCTCGTACCGGTACACGCTGCCAAACTCGAAGAGCCGCAACGGAAGTTCCCGATATGACCGCCCACGCGACCGATAGATCAGGTGGTGCATCGGGCAGTTCATCGGCTTGAGGTAGTAGTCCTGCCCCGGCTTGCGCAGCTTGCCGTCCTCGTCGAACTCGGCGTCGATGTGCATCGGGGGGTACATGCCGTCGGCGTACCACTCCAGGTGTCCCGAGGTGATGTAGAGCTGTTCCTTGGTGATGTGCGGGGTATTGACGAATTCGTAGCCGGCTTGCTCGTGCTTGCGCCGCGAGTAGTCCTCCAGCTCACGCCGGATGATGCCGCCCCTGGGATGGAAAACGGCCAGGCCCGACCCGATTTCGTCGGGGAAACTGAACAGGTCGAGTTCGACCCCGAGCCTGCGGTGGTCGCGGCGCTGCGCCTCCTCGATCAGTTCGAGGTGACGGTCCAGCGCCTCCTGCGATTCCCATGCGGTGCCGTAGATGCGTTGCAGGCTGGCGTTGCTCTGGTCACCGCGCCAGTACGCGGCCGAACTCCGGGTGAGCTTGAACGCGGGGATGTCCTTGGTGGTGGGAATGTGCGGGCCGCGGCACAGGTCACCCCAAATACGTTCGCGGGTGCGGGGATTGAGATTGTCGTAGGCGGTCAACTCGTCACCGCCGACTTCCATGACTTCAGGATCGTCGGACTTGGTCAGATCTCCCGAGACCAGCTCGAGCTTGTAGGGCTCGCCGGCGAGTTCGCCTCGCGCTTGTTCTTTGGACTCGTACACCCGCCGCGAGAACAGCTGACCGTCCTTGACGATCTTGCGCATCCGCTTCTCCAACGCCTCGAGGTCCTCGGGCGTGAAGGCCTCGGGCACGTCGAAGTCGTAGTAAAAGCCGTCGGTGATCGGCGGGCCGATGCCCAGCTTGGCTTGCGGGAAGAGTTCCTGCACCGCCTGGGCGAGCACGTGGGCGGCCGAGTGCCGGATCACGCTGCGGCCCTCGTCGGTGTCAGCGGCCACCGGGATGACCTCGACGTCGACGTCGGGCACCCAGCTCAGATCGCGCAGCTTGCCCTCGCCGTCGCGCACGACGACGATCGCGCCGGGCTCGCCGCGCCTGGGTAATCCGGCCTCGCGCACTGCCGCGCCCGCGGTGGTCCCGGCAGGCACCCGGATCGGGGCTGCGGGGGCGGGGTGTGCGGGGGCGCTCATTGCTGGCCTCTTTCAGCTGTTGGGGAGACGGCTAATCGCCGACCATGCTATCGGGGCGCTGGTCAGGCACCGAGGCCGATGGGGCTGTCCAAAGCGGGATGATCCAACCCCAGCAGTCCCGCCGTCCAGCCCACCGCACCGACCAGCCACAGCGTGACCACCACCACTGCTGCGGTGAATACCGCACCGAGCGCTTGGACGAACCAGCCCTGCCTGCGGAACCACGACATGGCACTGTCATAGCGGTTGCGGGTGAACGACAGGGTGCGGTGCGCCCAGTAGAACTCGGTGGCCAGGATCGCCAGGCCGACGAACACGATGGCCCAGCCGGGACCCGGGTAGGGAATCGTGACGATTCCGACCAGCAGCACGGTGAGCCCGACGACCGCCACTGCAATGCGATAGATGAAATCGGCGACCCGACGCTCGCGGAGCCGGTCGCGGCGGCGCGCCCAACTCCTCAACCAATCCCCGGGTCGCTCCGCTCCTGCCCGCCGGAACCAACTTGTCACGGCTGCCCCGGTTTCAACAGGACGAACAGCCCTTCGCCGTCGGCCAGCAAGTCGTTGCCGTCGCAGAGCCGGACGTCGACGAAGATCTTGCGACCTTCGGTGCGCAGCACGCCGGCGTCGACCTGGAGTTCTTTCTCGATGGGCACGATCTTGCGGTAGTTCACGTGCAGATAAGCGGTGCGTTGAAAAGGTCCGCCCGTCACCAGGAACGACGTCTTGCCCAGCACCCCGTCAAAGAGGTGGGCGATGAACCCGCCGTGTACGGCGCCGTTGCGGCCGAGGTGATAGCGCCGGAACCGGACCCATCCGCGCAGGCGCCCGTCCTCACCGACCTCCGTCTCATTGGGAACCCCGACGATGCTGCCGCGCATCGGCAGGTCCATGCGGCGGCCCGACGGTGTGGTCCACTCGTCGGCGTCGTAGGGCTTCAGCAGTGCGGACGCCTGCTCGAGGAGGTCGGCGGCCTGGGTGATCACCTGGTCAGGGGCATCGGCGGCACGCGCCCGATCCTGCAGATCCCGGACCGCTTCGATGAACCGGCCGTAATCGGGGCCGCCCTTGCTGGTCGGCTCGGGCGGGTTGAATCCCCCACCGGGGTGCAGCGCCGCCACGGATTCGCCGATCGCCGTCATGTCTTCTGCCACCTGGTTACCGTATGCCGCCGGGTGTCGACGACGCCCTTCGACAGTACGGAAGCGGCCGCCGACGACGATGCAGAGCGAGGCACGAGCGATGAGGAGGAGCGGCGCAAGATACCGCGCCGACGACGATGCAGAGCGAGGCACGAGCGATGAGGAGGATGGCAAGGTGAGACGGGTGAAGCTCAGCGACCTGGCCGGTGCCCCGTTGACCTATCCCGAGGTGGGTGCCACGGCGGCGACTCTGCCCGCGGGATATCACCATGTGCGGCTGTCCTCGCGGATCGGCAGCGGGCGGGACCGCTTCGAGCAGGCGGCGACCGCGGTGATGCGCTACGGGATGCTGCGCGGCGCCGGACTGCGGGTCGCGGCGACCACCGAGGTGGCCGAGGTCGGTACGGATGTGCTGGGCCGGCTGGGGCCGTTCTCGGCGCCCTGCCGGGTGGTCTACGTGGTCGACGAAGCCAACCGGCGCGGTTTTGCGTACGGCAGCCTGCCGGGCCACGCGGTATCCGGTGAGGAGATGTTCGGCGTGCGCTTCGAGCCGGCCGACGAATCCGTGCATGCCGAGGTGGTGGCCTTTTCCAAGCCCGCGACGTGGTGGAGCCAGATCGGCGCACCGGTCGCCTCGCTCGTTCAGCGGGTGATCACCCAGCGCTATCTGTCTGTGGTGTGATGTTGAGCCGTGTCCGGCGGTGGGTATCGCAATGGGCATGCCGGTCGATGATGACCTAGACCCCGGGAACGCACCCGCACGTATCGCCGACATCGCCCGGCGGATCTATGCACGCAGAGGTGACAACGGCGAGGTGATCGCCGAGCTCGTGGAGCATGCCGTCGCGGAGTTACCGGGCACCGATAACGCGAATGTGACTGTGGCGTCGAATGAGTGCGACATCCACCCGCCGTCGGCAACGAACGACTGGGCGCTCCGCATCGACGACATCCAGCGCCGCCACCGGGAGGGCCCGTGCCTGGCGACGGCCCGGCCTGAGCAGGTCGTTCATGTCGACGATCTGGAACGCGACCAGCGCTGGCCGAAGTTTCGCGCCGCGGCGCTCGAGAGCACACCGGTGCGCAGCATCATGAGCTTTCAGCTGTTCCTGACCGACAAGTCGTTGGGCACGCTGAACGTATTCGCCGAGCGCCCACATGCATTCGACGAGCGGACCCGGCAGCTCGGGGTCTTGTTCGCCGCCCATTCGGCGCTGGTGTGGGACGCGACCCGACGGGAGGCACAGTTTCAGGAGGCGCTGGCCAGCCGCGACATCATCGGGCAGGCCAAGGGCATGATCATGGAACGCTATTCGATGGACGCCAGCCAGGCCTTCGAGATGTTGCGCCAGCTGTCGCACGACACCAATGTCCCGCTGGCCGAGGTGGCCACCAAGATCGTCGATGCGGCACAGGCGAATCCGCGTTGAATTTTTCGCGGGTGTAAGACTCGCCATCAGCGGCTATTGCAGAGGGCGTGGCACGAACAGCTTTCGACCGGGCAGTGGTCGTGATTCCCGCCCACAACGAGGCGCGGGCATTGCCGCGCTGCCTGGCTGCGGTATTGACGGCCGCCGTGCGGGCCGATGTCCCGGTGACCGTTGTCGTGGTGCTGGACAGCTGTGACGACGGCAGCAGCGCACTGGCGGACCGCTGGGATCCCACCGTGCAGTTCGTGGAGATCGATGCCCACAGCGTCGGTGAGGCGCGGGCCGCCGGATTCTCCTACGCGCGCACCCAGGGCCTGGCCGGGCCGCGCACCTGGTACGCCACCACCGACGCGGACAGCCGCGTCGACCCGAACTGGTTGGTGCGGCAACTGACGGCGGCGGCCGACATGGTGCTCGGTGTCGTGCGGATCGCGAACTGGCGGCAGATCCCCGCCGCGGCGGTCCGCCGTTACCTTCGGGCGTATCGCGCCAAGATCCACTCCGACCGCGGGCACGACCACATTCACGGCGCGAACATGGGCTTCGCAGCCGAGGCGTATTGGGACGTCGGCGGATTCAAGGCACTCACGAGCGACGAGGACGTCGACCTGGTCCGCCGGTTCGAAGTGGCCGGCTACCGCATCCGTCGCGACACCCGCCTATCGGTAGTGACGTCAGCACGCCAGATCGGGCGGGCCCCAACGGGATTCGCCGCCCATCTCCGCGGCGTGCTGGCCCGGCCGGAACGCGAGACGGCATGACCCTCGTCCAACGCTGGCTGGACGCCGGTGAGCTGGACCTGCCCCTACCCGGTTCCGGTCAAACTCTGGTGCGCTGGAACAAACTGGCCAGCCTCTGCGAGATCGACGTGGTCGCGGGCCGGCTCGCCGAGGCGCACACCGATGCGGTCGCCATTCTGGCCGAACTCGGCGGGCCGCCGGTGGTTCCAGGTCGGTTGTGGGGTGTGTGGGCGGCCGAGGCCCCCGACGCGTCCGTCCAGGTCCATGACCGCGGTGACCTCGTCGCACTCAGCGGAACCAAGGCCTGGTGCTCGGGCGCCGGGCTGTGCGCGGACGCTCTGGTGACCGCGCGCACCGCGACGGGCAGCCGCGGTCTGTACGCGGTCGACCTGCACGGCCCAGGTGTTGAGCCGCTTCCGAGTAACTGGCGCAATGCAGGCATGGCCGGTTCGGATACGCGGTCGGTGCGATTCACTGCCGCGCCGGCCATTCCCGTCGGCGGCCCCGACGACTACCTCACCCGGCCTGGCTTCTGGCACGGCGCGGCCGGCGTCGCGGCCTGCTGGCTGGGCGCCGCCCGCGCCGTGGCGGCACCGCTCTACCGCGCAGTGGCCGAAGCGACTATGCCCGGCAATCCGCATGCCGCAGCGCATCTGGGTGCTCTCGACGCCGCGCTCGCCGCGGCGCAGGCATTGCTTGTCGGCACCGCAGCCCAGGTGGACACCGCTCCGCCCAGCGGCTGCGGCGAGGTCGCGGCCCGCCGGTTGCGCGCCGTGGTCGAAGTGGCTGTCGACGAGGCGATCGGCCGGACCGCGCGGGCGCTGGGCCCCGCCCCGCTGGCTCTCGATGCGGCGCACGCCGGCCGCGTCGCCGATCTGAGCATGTACGTCCGGCAAAGCCACGCCGAGAAGGACTTGGCGGCGTTGGGCGCCCTGGTGGCTCGATGAGCCACGTCGCGCCCGGCAACTGCGCCCGGTTCGCCGCCGCACCGATCGCCGGCGGCGGGACACCTGCCGAGGAGTGGCTTCGGTGGCGGCCCCGGTTCCCGCCGCTCGGTCTTGACCCCTGCCCTGGAATGGTCGTGGTCGCAGCGCATCCCGACGACGAGACGCTCGGCTTCGGCGCGGCGGCGAGCGAATTGGCCGCCAACGGCACCGACGTACACACAGTCATCGCGAGCGACGGGGGCATGGCATGGCCGGACCTCTCGGACCTCGAACAGGACCACCTCACCGAGGTGCGCCGTGCCGAATCACGTTGTGCAGCAGAAATATTAGGCCTTCCTCGGCCGGCTTTCCTCGGACTTCCAGACGGCGGCCTGGCCGCACACGAATCCCGCGTGGCTGACATGTTGACCGATATCCTGACCGATCGCGTCGCGGGAATCTGGTGCGCGGCCCCCTGGCGCGGGGACGGTCACCCCGACCATGAGGCCGTCGGACGCGCGGCAGCAACCGCCACCGGCCGCACCGGTGCCGTGCTGCTGGAATATCCGATCTGGATGTGGCACTGGGCACGCCCGGATGACGTCGACGTTCCCTGGGAGCGTGCGGCGCGCGTCGCGTCGAAGCCAGGTGCGGCGTCGCGCAGGCAGCAGGCCATCCTGGCTTTCCGCAGCCAGCTCCGCCCTGACGGTGTGCACCGGGAAGCGATCTTGCCGTCGTTTGTCGTCTCGCGGCTTCGTCAGGTCGGCGAGGTGGTGTTCCGATGAGACTGCCCGAGAAGTACTTTGATGACCTCTACGCCACTTCGACCGATCCATGGCAACTCGGGTCTCGATGGTACGAACGGCGCAAGTACGCCATCACCATGGCGCTGCTGCCGCAAGAACGCTACCGGCACGCCTTCGAGCCGGGGTGCTCGATCGGTGTGCTCACCGAGCAGTTGAGCGCTCGCTGCGATCACGTGACGGCCACCGACATCGCCGCGGCGGCGCTGGGGCACGCGGATGCCCGGCTTCTGCGGTGCGGCCGCCGCGATGCCGTGACCCTGATGCACCGGTCGTTCGATATGTCTTGGCCGGCGGCTGATTTCGACCTGGTGATGATCTCAGAGATCGCCTACTACTTCGACACCTCGACGCTGCGAGCGATCCTCGACCGGGAACTACCACACCTGCGTTCGGATACCACGGTGCTCGCCGCGCATTGGCGGCATCCGGTCGCGGACTATCCGCTCACAGGCGATGAAGCCAACGCGGTCATCGGCGCCACCACCGGACTGCACCATCTCGGCGGCTATCGCGACGACGACGTCGTCATCGATGCATTCCACATCGGAGCAGCGCAGTCCGTCGCGGCGCGCACCGAAGTGCCCGGCTCCTACCGAGACTGACCTCGGGCGCTCAGCCCAGGTTGAGATTCGGCGCCGGCGGCAACCCGGGAATCCGCGGCGGTGGGGGCAGCCCGGGTATCAACGGCCGCCGGGTGCTGGTCGTCGTGGTGTCCCAGTCGGTGGTCGTCGTCGGCGGGGTCGTCGTTGTCGTGGTCGTCGTCGGTGTCGTCGTTGTGGTCGTGGGGGTCGTTGTCGTAGTGGTCGTGGTCGTGGTGGTGGGTGTTGTCGTCGTTTCGACGGTGACGACGGTGGTTTGGGTGGGCGGAGCCTGCACCTGTTCGGTGACCGTGCTGATCGGCGGGTTGGTCATGGTGACGGTTTCGGTCGGCGCCGCCGGTGGCGGGGCCGCGGGGGGCTGCGCCGAGTTGACCACGGTGGCTGGTACCGGCTTGACCGTCTGTGTGCTCGGTGTCTCCGGCGTGCTGGCGCCGGTGAGTGTGTAGGCGAAGCCACCGACAGCAACGGCGGCCACAGCCGCGGCACCGCCGAGGAGCAAGGGCACGCTGCGGGTCAGGCCCGACCCACGTCGTTCGGGCGGGTCGCCGCCGACGATGGCGAGATCGTCGTCGTCGGCCTGGTAATCGTCGTAGCCGCGATAGTCGTAATCGCCGTAGGCGTACGACTGACCTTGCGATACTGGCTCATCGGGGGTTTCGTCGCTCGACCAGGCCAGCGCGGCGGCCATCGTCGCCGACTGCGGCCCGACGTCGGCGATCAACGGCGCCGGCGCCAATCCGGTCGGGGCATCGGCCGCAAGCTGTCGTGCGGCAGCCAGGCTGGCACCCAGCGCCGCGTCGAGTTGCGGATGCGCCGACACGCTGATCGGCAGCCGCAGATGCTCGGAGACTTGCTGCGCGACAACCGCTATCGCTTCGCCGTCACCGATCGCGGCGACGGCACTGACATTGTCCCGGGAGATCCTGGCCTGGTTCAGTGCGTCGTCGATGAACGACGCGAAGTCAGCCGGTAGCCCCGGACGGTGCACGGTCTCGCCGATCTGGCGGTAGTCGGCGCCGGCATCGGCCAGCGTCACCGAGCTGTCGTCGGCGTCGATCGCGCACACCACGATCACGCCGTGGCGCGGCAGCCCCGGATCATGCTGCAGCGCCCGCAGCGCGGCGGTCGCGTCGGAGACCAGCAGCGGCGGTGCCGAAGGGCCGGCCAGCGTGGGCAGCGCCCACACGGCGTCGCGCAGTGCGTCGCGCCGGCCGGGACCCCAGTGCGCCGGAACCGCAATGCCCGCGACCGCCGCAAGACCGGCTCCCTCGGCGTCGGCCAGTGCGGACAGTGCCAGCGCAAGAAGCTGCTCGGCGCGGTAAGCCACGCCGTCGCCGCCGACCAGCGGCATCGGATCGCCGACGCGCTCGACGAAACCGGTCCACACCTGGTCGCCGAGCGTCAATTCGGCGGGCCAGATGACCGGCGCGGCTCCGGCGCGAGTGGCGACCAGGCTGGTTGCGCCCACGGAGATACCCAGTGGTTCGGTCATTCAGCCATGATCACCACGGCTCGCGGCGAATGTCACTCAGGCGCGCCGATTCGGCGCATGCCTATGACCTAACTGTGACTTTGCTTGGTGCTCATTGTGTTTGCCCATGTCGATCCAGGTATGAGCAGATCACGTCGACCAGTGCCGTCAGCTCGCGGGTGTTGCGCAGCGGTCCCGCCATGACCAGTTGGGTGATCACCAGACCGCGCATGGTGGCCCAGATCAGGTCACCGACGGCGGCGGCGTGCGGACTGTCCAGGCCTTCGGCGATATCACCGCTCAAATCGGTGATAGCCCTTTGTAATTCGACGAGATGGCGGGTGGCGCGTTTGTCACGCATGGCCCGGGTCCCGATGAGGATCTCCAGCGAGGCGCGCGACGTCGGGCTGGAGAACGCCTCCCACGCCGCGCGGACCACCAATTCGACCCGCTTGCGCCGGGTTTGCGCGGCCGACGGCGGCGGCAGGCTGCGCAGTGTTTCGAGCAACTCGGTGAAACCGCGGTCGACCACGGCCATCAGCAGTCCGTCGCGATCGCCGAAGTGGTACTGCACCACCCCCCAGGTGACCCCGGCCCGTTCGGCGATGTGTTTGGCGCTGGCCGCGGCGAACCCCTCCTCGACCACACAGCGCACCGTTTCGTCGAGCACCGCCTCGCGGGTGCGATCCGCGCGCAATTGGCTTCCGCCGGGAGGCCGTCGGGGGGCGATCTTGGGTGTCACCACATCACCCCGTCCGCGTGTGCGGCAGGCAGGTCCTTGACCGACAGCAGGCCCGGCGGCGCGGCGCACACCGCGTCGATGGCGTTGACCGCGCGCGCCGCGGTGGAGATGACGCCGCCGTCGTTGTGGTCGACACCGCCCAGGCCGACGTGGGTGTTGATCTCCACCCCGGGGTTGCCGTGCACGACCACCCGGTGCACGCCGAGGCGTCCGTCCGGTGGGTAGGGCCAGTCCGGCGCGGTGACCGGGGTCAGCCGGTTGACGTGTTCCATGGTGATGACCGGCCGGCCGTCGCGAATACCCTCGACCGCGAAGCGAACCGCGGCCACCTGGCCGGGCTGCACGCTCATCATCGTGCAGTCGATCGGCTCGGGGGTGACCCAGCTTTCGTGCCGCTCGCGGACCTCGTCGAGGGTCACCCCGAGTACCTCGGCCAGTGAGCGGACCTGCCCGCCCCACAGCGAGGACAGTACACCCGGCGCGAACATGATCGGGGTGTGATCCGGCGCGGTTCCGAAACCGAAACTGACACCGGTGAATTCGGCGTCGTCGTAGCTACCGTAATCGCAGATCTCCGAAACCGTGATCGCGGTGGCCCGCCCGGCCAAAGTCAGCGCGGTGTACACCAGGCTGTCGCCGGAGTAGCCGGGGTCGACGCCGTTGATGTACAGCGAGGAGCCACCTTCGGCACACGCCGCCGCCAGCGGTTCCCGGATCCAGGCGTCGGCGTGGTGCGGGGCGACCAGCCACACCATCGACGTACCAACGACATTGGTGCCGGCGCGCAGGAATCGGCAGATCTCGTCGATCGCTTCCCTCGGGCGCATCTCGGCCTGGGAGGTGTAGACGACGCAGTCCGCACCCAATTCCACCAGCGCGTCGATGTCGTTGGTGGCGATCACGCCGGTGGGCTCGGAGCGCCCGCACACCTGTGCGGCGTCGCGGCCGACCTTGTCGGCACCGTGCGCGTGGAGCCCGACGAGTTGCAGGCCGGGTCGCTCGATGATCATCGGCAGCGCGTGCTTGCCGACGTTGCCGGTGGCGAATTGGATGACGCGCTTCACAGCAGATCCGTGATCGTCTTGAGGCCCGCCTCGTACAGCACGCCGGGCATCATGCCGCCGTCGATCTCGATGGTGGTGCCGTTGATGAAATCGGCTGTCCCACCGCACAAGAACACCACTGCCCGGCCGACTTCGGCCGGTTCCCCGGCGCGATGTAGGGGTACGGCGTGAAAGTACCTCTCCCCCGTCGGGTCGTCTTTGGGCAGCACGAACGATTTGAAGTTGTCGGTCATCGTCGGCCCCAGCGCCAGGCAGTTCACCCGCACCTTCGGTCCCCATTCCTCGGCCAGTGAGCGGGTCAGATGGTTCAGGCCGGACTTGGCTGCGCCGTAGGAGACCAGCGTCGGCGATCCGGCGGGATGTCCTGCGCCACTGGAGATGTTGACGATCGAGCCGATACCGTCCTGTTCGCGCATCTGCCGGTAGGCCCGGATGGCGAACCACATCGGGCTGATCAGGTTCATCTGAATGGCGAAGGCGTGGAACAACACTGTGCGTTCGTAGTCGTCGGCGGCCGCCGGCGCGCCCTGGATGCGGGAGACGAGCTCTGGGATGTCCTCGACGTGCGGTGCGGGTACCGTGCCGCCGGCGTTGTTCACCAGGATGTCGATGCGGCCGTAGTCGGCCACCACGGCATCGACGAACGCGTCGATGGCCCGGTAGTCGCCCTGATCGCAGACCCGTTGCGACGAGCGGGCCAACCACTCCGGGTTGTCGGCGGCTCCCGGGATCGCGTCCAACGGTCCTCGCGAGCAGCCGATGACCGTGGCCCCGGCACGCAACAGTTCGTGTGCGATACCGAGTCCCACGCCGCGGCTGGTGCCGGTGACGACGGCGACCTTGCCGTCCAGCGGTGGTGCCACTGTGAGCTACCTCTCCCTACGGCCAGATTTTCATTAAGCGCTCAATATGATTACATGCTCAATGTTCTCGGGCAATGATTCGACGAAGGGTTGCGGCCGGTGTTCTTCGACTATCCGGATTCCGGTGTGACGATGCTGCGTCACGAGCCGGCCTGAGTCAGCCGACTTTCGAGTCGGCGGCGTCCTGGCGCGCGGCGTGAAAGTGCTCGAAGCGCAGGCACACCGTGGTGCCCAGCGCGGACGAATCGATGGTGAGGTCGTCGGCCAGGGCCCGCATGAGCGGGATGCCGCGGCCACGCGAGCGGCTCTGGGTGGCCGGGGTGGACTCACGCCAGCGGCCCTGGTCGGCAATGGTGATCGTGAGGATGGCGCCGTCGTGGACAGCCTCGACGTCAAGGGTGCCGGGACCGCCGTGCAGGTATGCGAACTCGGCGGCATTCGCGAGCGCTTCGTTGACCGCGAGGACGACGTCACTGAACCGAACCCTGTCGAGATCTCCACGCGCTCGCAGCCAGGACGCGAAGTCGTCGCGAATCCTGGCTGCGTTGTGCGCATCAGCGACGACATCGTTACGGGTGAAACGGTCACCGGCTATGGGACCTGGGTAACTCGGTGTCGTCATGGCAAATCTCTTATACCCAACTTCCGAGAATTACTCACCCAAGTGCGGCGCGCGCCTCTTCCAGTGTGGCGTACAGGCCGACAATATCGGCCAAACCGACCAGTTTGAGGGGCCGGCTTGTCGCGGGTCCGCTGGCCACAACACCGAAGCCGATGTCGGCAGAGGCCTTGTCGCGGGCCGCGACCAGGACGCCCATCCCGGCCGACGCGAGGAAGTCGACGTCGGTCAAGTCGACGATGATCGCGGTCGGTTTCTTCTGCAGCGAGGTAGCGATGCTGGTCTCCAGTTGCGGCGACGTCAGCATGTCCACCACGCCTGCCGCCGAGATGACGACCGTGCGCCCGAGCCACTCCTCGCTGATCACACATCCTGTGTTGGCGGTGGTAGTCGTGCCCGTGGTGGCAGTGGCTTGCTCGTCCAAGATTCACCTCACTAGCGCGCGCCGGACGGCGCACTCACGAATACAGCGTGTCTGCGAGGCTGCCGTCTGAACCTGGCAAGAACGTAGTAGCAGTTGTGCGCCGGTCTGCTTGCGACGCGTGAGCGGCTGGGTGGAAATCAACCGGCCGACCTTGTCCAGGCTAACGCACATCGCGATCGGATGCGGAAAGCACCGTCGGCGCCGGGACCGCGACGTCGTCCCCGGGATGCAGCGTTTTCGAGAGATCGTCGACGTCGAATTGCGCTCGCCGAAACCGGCAAATGGCCGCGCAAGTGCGAGAACAACCCTCACTTTCGTCGATCTCGGCGATCCCGGGCGAGGAATTTCTATACTGGACTCATGTCTAATACGACGACGCCATCGCTGCCGCCGGGCCCCCCTCTCCCACCCGCGATTCAAGCCGTTCTGATGCTGCGCTACTGGCCGCACTTCGTGTCGGCCTGCCGGCGTCGCTACGGCAAGACGTTCACGCTGCGGATCGCGTCGATGGGCACGCTGGTGTACCTCGACGACCCGGCCGACATCAAACAGGTGTTCGCCGGAGATCCCGCGATTTACCATGCGGGCGAGGCCAATTCGATGCTGTCGGGTCTACTGGGTCCGGCGTCGGTGCTGGTGGTCGACGACGAGGTACACCGCGATCGGCGACGGCTGATGCTGGAACCGTTCGGCCGCGACGCGGTCGCCCGACAGACCGAGGTGATGACCGAGATCGCGGCGGCCAATATCGCCGGCTGGCCGGTGGGCAAGCAGTTCCCCGTCGCACCCAAGATGTCGGAGATCACCCTGGAGGTGATCGTGCGGCTGGTCATCGGCGCGAGCGATCCCGCGCGGCTGGCCGCGCTGCGTGAGGTTCTCCCCCGGTTACTGAACCTGTCCGCGTTCGAGCTGCTCGCGATCGGTACGCCCCGCCTGCAGCACAAACGGCCGTGGCGCGGGGTGCGCCGGCGCATCGAAGAGGCAGACCGGCTGCTGTATGCCGAGATCGCGGAGCGCCGCGCCGATCCGGATCTGGCGTCGCGCACCGACGCGCTGGCGATGCTGGTGCGCGCCGCCGACCAGGACGGGCGCACGATGACCGACTCCGAACTGCGGGATCAATTGATGACGCTGTTGGTGGCCGGACATGACACCACGGCCACCGGCTTGTCGTGGGCGCTGGAGCGGCTGACGCGACATCCCGCGGTACTGGCCAAGGCGGTTCGGGCCGCAGAGGCGGACGACACCGAATATCTGGATGCGGTGGCGAAAGAGGCACTGCGCAATCGCCCGGTGGTGTTCGACGTGGGGCGGATCCTCAAACAGCCGGTCGAGATCGCCGGGTATCAGCTGCCTGCGGGTGTGATGGTGGCGCCCGGGGTCGGTCTGGTGCATTCCGACGACCGGATCTACCCCGATGCCGACCGGTTCGACCCGGACCGGATGATCGGGGCCACCCTGAGCCCGACGACGTGGCTGCCATTCGGCGGCGGCGCGCGCCGGTGCCTTGGTGCGACCTTCGCGATGGCCGAGATGCGGGTGGTGCTGCGCGAGGTGCTAAGCCGTGTCGATCTGGCCACCACCACCGCCCGCAGCGAGGGGCAGCGGGTCAAGCACGTGATTCTCACCCCGAAAAGGGGCGCGCGAATCACGGTGTCGCGCATCAAAACACCGCAGCAATCACGAAACATCGGCAGCGACAAAGCGATTCATTGATAGCCTGAGAGGGATTTCCGTACGACATGCCGGGCCGGTCGCTTGGCCGCAAGTCGAACGTATGTTCTACTGAACGGTGTCGCCAGCCCGCGCGCTGCGGGCGCTGTTCAGGAGGAGATCAACGTGACGATGACCGTGGACACCCAATTGCTTCGTCCGATCGGAGCCGAGGTGCCCGAGACTACGCCGGCGCCCGCGCCTGGTTCCGCGCAGCCCGTGAAGGCCGGCGCCAAGAAGGCCGGCAAGAAAACCAAGACGCTCGAGCTCACCCTCACCGTCACCGGGACGGCCGACGGTGAATGGCACGCGGAACTCAAGCGCGGTACCACCTACGTAGCCCGCAATCTTGCCGTCGCCGCGGCGGCGGTGTCCCGGGCGGCCAGGGAACTACACGACGATCTCGCCACCCCGATCGATGCGGTCATCGAAGAGGCGCGCTCAGAGCAGGCCGCCAGGGTTGCCGCGCTCGAAGCGGAGTTGGAGGCCGCCCGAAGGGCGCTCGCGAATCTGGACTGACGTTTCGATCGGCCTGATTCTGTGAACTAACTGCGTGCCGTTTCTTCAGCGAGAGAGGTTCCCAGTGAAGCGAATCATGCACTCCGTCCTTGCAGCATCGGCGGCGGCGGCAGCCGTCCTGAGCGGCTGCTCGGCCTCGGAGGTCATCAACACCGGCGGCGACACCAAGTGCAAGGACTTCCTCACCCACGACGAGAAGAAGCAGAACGACGAAGTCAGCAAGATGCTCAAGGACAAGAGCGGGCAAGATCCGTCGAATCTGGAAATCACGGCCACGAAGACCTCGGTCACGCTCTACTGCCAGACACTCGGCAAGGAAGACACCAAGATCTCCGAGGCGCCGCACGGCTGAGCGGCGTTTTCAGTTCAGCCGAGGTCGAGCGCCGTGTCGTTATCCACGCCGCCACCTCGTCTACGCTGTGTAGCGCCAACGCCGTCGGGGCGCTGTGCTGGCGCGGCACACGAGAATTGTTGGTCGCGGCGCGCGCCGCACGTGCTTGGAGGTCTCATTCATGCGTTCTGTCAGCGTGGCAGTGGTCGTCACGTTTGCCGCCATGTCCGTTTCCCCTGGGCTGGCAGCAGCGGCCCCGAAGGACTACTGCGCCGACCTCAAGGGCGGCAACACCGGCAGCACGTGCGAGATCCAGCTCTCCGACCCCGCATACAGCGTTGACATCAGCATCCCGCTGGACTACCCCGACCAGAAATCGGTCGCCGACTACATCTCCCAGACACGCGACGCGTTCCTCAACACAGCCAAGTCCGGCGGGCCGTCCACGTTGAGCATCAAGCCGACGGAATACAGCTCGGCTGTTCCTCCGCGCGGCACGCAAACCGTGGTGTTCACGGTGACCCAGACCGTCGGCGCCGCCCGGCCGCAGACGACATACAAGGCGTTCAACTGGGACCAGAGCTATCGCAAGGCGATCGTCTACACGGCCGCGCCGGACGACAAGCAGAACACGCCGCTGTGGCGGGTGGACGATCCGCTCAAGACCGTCGCACCAATCGTCCAGTCCGAGCTGCAGCAGCAGCTGGCACCGCCGGCGCCGGTCGCGCCGCCCGCACAGCCCGGACAGTCGGCCACGACGACCCCGACCACCACGACACCGCCACCTCCCCCGCCGCCGCTGCCGTTCGCGCCGGGAGCGGTGTACAACCCCGCCAACTATCAGAACTTCGCGGTGGTCAACGACGGGGTGATCTTCTTCTTCGATCAGGGTGCGTTGTTGCCGGCCTCAGCCGGGGCGTTGCACGTGCTGGTGCCGCGGTCTGCGATCGACCCGATGATCGCCTGACACCTCAGACTCTGGTCCGGCCGAGGAGCAGTATCGCCAAAAGCCGCCTCCCCGTGCGCTGTTCGCCGCCGGGAAGGCAGGTGGCACCGGCAGGCCGAGACAGAACGACCTCTGACAGTGCCTTGCGGTGAGAAAACACCCAAACGGATTTTGAGTTCTGGTGGTGGTCCCGGCTGGTATCGAACCAGCGACCTTCCGCGTGTGAGGCGGACGCTCTCCCACTGAGCTACGAGACCCGGGGTGGCGGACACCATCGAAGGTGGCGTACTCGCCGGACTGGAACACTAGCACGACAAGCGTATCCGGCCAGAATGCCCAAGTCGCGAGGCGCGAACGACGGGATTTGTGTGGCTTCGGTTGCGTCGACTATTGTCGTCCTTCGCAGCGGGCGACGATCTCGTCCGAGGCGCGCGGATGTAGCGCAGTTGGTAGCGCATCACCTTGCCAAGGTGAGGGTCGCGGGTTCGAATCCCGTCATCCGCTCGAAGGTGCAAGCGGCATCAGACCCAACGGTGGAGTGGCCGAGTGGTGAGGCAACGGCCTGCAAAGCCGTGCACACGGGTTCGATTCCCGTCTCCACCTCCAAGATGTGCCCCGCGCGATTAGCTCAGCGGGAGAGCGCTTCCCTGACACGGAAGAGGTCACTGGTTCAATCCCAGTATCGCGCACCACGCTTACCAGCGGTTTATCCGCCAATCGGGCTCCGCCTGAACTGTTCATGCTTGTCCCCCGGGGCGAACCGATGAAGATTGCGGCCCGGAAGACGCTTCCGTTCAGCCGGCGCAGATTCCCAAAGTCGACTGGCTGGGCGGCGACGACACCGGTACAAAGACGATCAACCATTCGGTTACCGGCTTTTGCGTTCGATGAGGTTGATGTGCATCCAGTCCTACACGAAACACCCTGCACAGCTGGATTTCTCGCGTGAGCCCTACACCCGCTCGGCGGTCATGTTCATCTCGACAGTGCCCTGGCACGCGCCGCTGAAGATCTCGGTGCGCATCGTGCCGGCAAGGGACCCGTCGGCTTGAGGCGTATAGCGCACCTCGGCATGGGCCGGATTCCACTGGACCGTCTCATCGGGCATCCGGCACTCCCATTGGAAGTCGCTTGCCTGCGCCCAGGACGACCCATCCCAGGTGAACTGAACGGGCTGCGGCACCGTCGGGTTACTCGGGGCAGGACCGCTCGTGATCGTGGCGGTGCACTTTCCGCTCGCACAGCTCGATTGGAAGCCATAGGTTTCGGTGTGCTGCTGCTCGGGCTGACCGGCCGCCAAACTCGTTCCGGCCTTGGGCCCGACGATGAACGTGATCGCGTACTCACCGTTCCAGGACGCAGGGTCGGCAGACGCCACCGAGGAAAGCCACACGGCACTGGCCACCGGCACGGCGCACACCCCGACGAGTGCGTTCAGGCTGCGACGATCGATGAGAGCCACGGCTCGATAGTAGAGCCGAAGCAAACAAGACCAATAGTCTTAAAAAGGCGTCCACACAGCACGCGACAGTCGTACGCTGCGAGCCATGACCGCGACCGCGCAGTTGCCGTTCCGCCAGACCCACCCGCTGCAGTCCCCCGACCAACTGCTCGCCCTGCAGGGCACCGGGCCGATCCACAAGATCCTGACCGCCGTCGGCGACGAGGCCTGGCTGGTCACCGGTTACACGCTGGTGCGCCGCCTGATGGACGACGAACGGCTGGGGCGCACCCACCGCGATCCGGCCAACGCGCCACGCAGCCGCACGTCGGCGTTGTTCGGCGGCCCGATCGGCGACTTCGACTCCGAACCGGCCGACCACGCCCGCATGCGGCAATTACTGCAGCCGCATTTCGGCCCCCGGCACATGCGCACCCTGCAGCCGAAGATCGAGGCCCTGTGCACCGCACTACTCGACGACATGGAACGCCAGGGAACGCCGGCCGACCTGCTGACCGCCCTGGCTCAGCCGCTGCCCATTCTGGTGATCTGCGATCTGCTCGGCGTGCCCTATGCCGATCGAGATCGCTTCCCGCTCTGGGTAGACGACGCCGCCTTCTCACCCGACGACGACGTCTCCCTGAAGGGGCTCGAATCGCTGCTCGGCTACGGCATGGAACTGGTCACCGCGAAACGCGCCGACCCCGACGACGACGTCATCTCCCGGCTGTGCGACGAACGCGACCTCTCCGATTTCGAAATCGCCACCCTGGCAATGCAACTACTCTTCGCCGGACACGAAACCACCGTCACTCAGATCTGGGTGGGCTCACTGCTGCTGCTGACCAACCCCGAGCAATGGCAGGCATTGCTGGCCGACCCCGAGCTGATCCCGAAGGCCGTCGAGGAAATCCTGCGTGCCGGCATGGTCGGCGGGGTCGGCGTTCCCCGGTATGCCCGCGCCGATATCGACGCCGACGGGGTGATGATCCGGGAAGGCGATCTGGTCCTGCTCGATCCCGGCGCCGCCAATCACGACCCCGAGTTCTTCGCCAACCCCGACCGCGTCGACCTCGAGCGCACCGGCGCAGCCCACGTCGGATTCGGCTACGGCCTGCACTACTGCGTCGGCGCGGCGCTGGCCCGTCTGGAACTCAGGACCGTCTACTCGCAGCTGATCCCCCGGTTCCCCACCCTGCAGTTGTGTGCCAATCCGGCGACCATGACCGCCGGCTTCCACTCGCTGTCGCACGGCCTGGTCGCACTGCCGGTGACCTGGTAGAGCTCGCCTGACTGATTCGTCAATTTTTCTGGTGAAGTCGGCTTCCCGCCGACTGGGTTTGTCGTACATTTTCCCAAGGGCTGCGAACACAGCCGACCGGTCGGCGTCCCGGTACAGAATCAACCCGAAGCCTGACCGTCACAAGCGGGTCTCCAGGGGTGGGCTAAGCGAAGTGGCCACCCCCTTGGGCCACCGGCCCCCCGCCCCTGGGGACCACTTGGACGCTGGTTAGAGACTCACCTCGACGCCACCGGACGCAGGCTCGACGGCGCCCGACGTCAACACGTCACCCGGCGACACATCACTGCGCTCGAGACTCGAGAACAGCAGCCCGACGTTGTCGCCGGCCACCGCCTCGTCCACCTTCTTGCGGAACTGTTCGACGGCATCGACCTGAACCGCGCGCGCACCGTTGATGCGCACCTCGTCGCCGACCCGGACCGCTCCGAGTTCGACGCGGCCCGTGGCGACCAGACCGCGACCCTTGATGACAAACACGTCCTGGACCGTCAGACGAAACATGTGGCGAGACCCTACTCGACCCGGTCCTCGGACCACAGGCAGTTACCGCTGAGCGCGATGGTGAACAACTTCGGCAATACCTCCAGCTGCAGCGGCTGGCCCGGCTGGCCCTGCGAATGCACCAGGGGCGCAAGCTCTCCCGGGCCGATGACGGTCACCTGGTCGCCGCCACACACCGTGGCCGGGTCCAACGGGACGGCGGTCCATTGCCCCGAGCGCAGGTTCGGGTTGCGGAATCCCTGACCGTGCAAGGTGATCTCCGGCCCGTAACTCAGCCACCGACTGCTGGGATCGAACGGCGTGTCGACCGGGGCCCAGTTGCCATCACGGTCCGGTACCGGCTGGCATATCAGGTAGTCGCGCCCGCCCGGGAGCTGCGTCATGGCGTTTGCGAAGTTCTGCGGGCACGGCGCGCCGACCGCAGGTACCGGATCGTCGGCAGATGCCGGCGCCGAAACCGTCACCGCGGCAGCCGACACCGCGATCAGCGCGGCACACCGTCGCACGGCTACCCGTACAGCTGATCGATGTTGTCGTGGAAATTCTCCACGACGGCCTTACGCTTGAGCTTCAGACTTGGCGTCAAATCGCCTGCCTCGACTGTCAATTCGCGATCTATGATGCCGACCCGCTTCACCTGCTCCCAGCGGTTGAGGTGCTTGTTGAGGGTCTCCACGTACCCCTCGACCATCTCCTTGGTCTTCTCGTCGCGTGCGATCTCACTGAAGGACTTGCCCTCCAGTCCATTTCGGTCGGCCCACTCCCGAATCGCCTCTCCGTCCAGGCTCACCAAAGCGACACAGTACGGCTTCCCCTCGCCATAGACGATGATCTCGCTGGCGAACGGGCACAGGCCCTTGAACGCTGCCGAGATCGCAGAGGGCGCCACATACTTGCCCTGCGACGTCTTGAACATGTCCTTCTTGCGGTCGGTGATCCGCAGGTACCCCTCGGCGTCGAGCTCACCGATGTCGCCAGTATGGAACCATCCTTCACCGTTGATGGCTTCGGCGGTGGCCTCGGGCAGGTCGTGATACCCGCTCATCACACCCGGCCCCTTGAGGAGCACCTCGCCGTCCTCGGCGATCTTGACGTCGGTGTAGGGCAACGTCCACCCCACCGTGCCGAACCGGTAGGCCTCCGGGCGGTTCAGTGACGACGCCGCCGACGTCTCGGTCAGCCCGTAGCCCTCCAGCACGATCGCGCCGACGGCGTCGAACCATTGGGCGACGTCGCGGTCCAGCGCAGCCGAGCCGGAGATGAAGAAGCGCAGCCGTCCGCCGAACCGCTGGCGAATGGTGGAGAACACCAGCCGGTCGGCGATCGCGCGCTGCAAGGCCAGCCCCGCCCCGATTCGGTGACCGGCCTGGTTGGCGCGCGATACCCGCAAGCCCACGTCGATCGCCCAGTCGAAGAGGGTCTTTTTGAATCCGCCCTCTTCGGCGATCGTCTCGGTGATTCGGCCGTGCACCTTTTCGAAGATGCGCGGCACCGCGCCCATGAACGTCGGCTTGATGATCGCCAGGTTCTCGACGATCTTGTCGACGCGACCGTCGATGACCGTCGGGAAGCCCATCACCAACGGCATCGCGAGCATGACCTTGCCGAACGAGTGGGCCAGCGGCAGCCACAAGTAATTGAGGTCCCTCTCGGACAGCACGTGCAGGGATTGCAACGCCGCCGCGGTGTAGGTCCAGGCCTCGTGGTGCAGCCGTACCCCTTTGGGCTTGCCGGTGGTGCCGGAGGTATAGATCAGGGTGGCCAGCTGATCGGGGCGGATCGCGTCGATCCGATCGGTCACCGCGGTCGGGGTGTCGGCCAGCAACTGCTTGCCCAGCTGTTCGAGTTCCTCGAGGGTGATCACCCAGTCGCCGTCACCGGCGCCGTCGATGATCACCACCTTCTCGACGGCCGGCACTTCGCTGCGGTGCGCGACCAGCTTGTCGACCTGCGACTGGTTCTCCGCCACCACGATTCGGCTGCCGGAGTTGGCGACGATGAACGCGGTGTCCTCGGCGTTGGTGCTCGGATAGACCGTCGTCGTGGCGGCGCCGGCCGCCAGGATGCCGAAGTCGACCACCACCCACTCGTAACGGGTCCCCGACGCCAACGCGACCCGGTCCTCGGGGTTGATACCCAGCGAGACCAACCCGGCGGCGATCAGTTCGACGCGATCACCGACCTGCTGCCAGGTGACACTCGTCCACCCGTCATTGTCGGGATAGCGAAACGCTTCGCTGGTGGGCGTAGCCGCGACCCGGTCAAGGAACATCCGCGGCACCGACGGCGCCCGGTTGTCGATCTTGCTCAGGTCGGGCTGCTCTTGGGATTTGCGCAGGCCTGCCATGCCGCCGAGTTTATGGATTGCGCCGCACCGCTCGTGGCGGAATCTCCGAAAGGCCACGGTGGGCGGCGCGGCGTTTGCTGAACGTCGCGGCGGACCCTACTCGAGTGCGGCCGGCTCCCGATGCTCAGCGAGGTTGGCCAACCGCCAGGTGCATTCGCGGTTGCGCGGCCAGATGCCGGTGAGTTGGATCCGGTCGGGGACGAACCGCATCGGGCCCTCCACGGCCACCTCCGTCATCTCGACGCGACATCCGCCCTCGATGTCGCTGAGCCGCAGGGTGATCCGGGCCGCGCCGGCCGGACCGAGCCGAGCCAGCAGCACCAATTCCTCCTGCGGCGTGCAGCTGAGTACGACGGTCTCGTCGTCGACGACGGCCGGCCAGACCCCGATGGAGTGCAGGATGCGCGTCCCTGGCGCCGGCCAGTCGGCATCGACCGCGCGCATGCGGCTGTTGCCGACGACCCACTGCGAGTAGCTCCAGCCGTCGGCCAACACCTCCCATACCCGGATGCGCGGTGCACTGATGTCGCGAGTAGCAGCAGTTGGCATGATTCGCGGATACCCGACGGCATGAGGGCTACACCGTCAACTCGTGGTTGACGAATTTGGAACGTCAACTTACGGTTGACGCATGGAAGAGCCGGCTCGCATCGCCTACCCCGTACGCCTCGACGACCTCATCGACGCCATCAAACGCGTCCACAGCGACGCCCTCGAACAGCTGGCTGACGCCGTGCTCACCGCGGAGGCCCTCGGCGACCTCGCCGACCACCTGATCGGTCACTTCGTCGACCAGGCCCGCCGCTCCGGCGCGTCCTGGACCGACATCGGCAAGAGCATGGGCGTCACCAAGCAGGCCGCCCAGAAGCGCTTCGTGCCCAAGCTGACCAACCTCGACGCTAACGACCTCGACCCCGCCCAGGGCTTCGCCCGTTTCACCCCACGTGCGCGCGCCGCCATCGTCGCCGCCCAGAACGCCGCCCACCAGGCCAGTAACGCTGAAATCAATGCGGATCACCTCCTCTTGGGCCTGCTCACCGATCCGGCCGCGCTGGCCACTCCCCTGCTGCGCGCCCAGCAGATCACCCACGACGCCGTGCGCGACGCCATCACGTTGCCACCCGCGGCGGCCGAAATGCCCGCGCTGATCCCGTTCGACGCCCAGGCGCGCAAAGCACTCGAACTGACCTTCCGCGAGGCACTTCGGTTGGGCCACAACTACATCGGCACCGAGCACATGCTGCTGGCCCTGATGGAGGCCGAAGACGCCGACGGCACGCTGCACCGACTCGGCTTCGACAAAGCCCGCGCCGAGACCGACATCGCCCAGACGCTGGCCGCGATCACGGCGACCCAGAAATCCTGAGCTCCACCACGATTAGGTCCACCGGCATCAGGTGTCTTCGACGAGGGCCAGCGCCAACCGTGGGCACCGGGCGAGTCACCCGGTCCAGCCGCGAGCAGCTCGGGGACCTCGAGAGGTTTGACCAGGTAGTCCTGCGCGCCCGCGTCGAGGCCTTCGACGCGGTCATCCACCGCTCCCCGCGCCGTCAAGATCAGAGCGGGTGTCGCGATCCCTTTCGACCTCAGCAGCGCGATCAGGTCCGAGCCGTCCATCACAGGCAACCACGGTCCACAATGAGTGCGTCATAGCCGCCCGTGAGGCCGCGGCATCGCTTCTGGTCGGTGACAGGCGGCGACTTCGTACCACAAACCCGATGACGTTGGACCCTGATGCTCGCGAGGCGACCGGCAATAGCGTTGCACCCACGCCATGCTCCGGGAGGTCCGACGGTGTTGACAATCCGATCCGAAGTCACCGTTCCCGGTTTGACCGGAGCGGAGGTCACCGACTTTCTGTCCGAGTGCACCGACGCGGGCTACCAGAAATGGTGGCCAGGAGTACACCTGCATCTGCGCCCCGTCGCCGTGGGCAACGCCGACCATGTCGGCGATGCGGTCTTCATGGACGAGTTCATCGGCAAGCGTCGCCTTCGGATGACGGCGGTGGTCGTCGAGGCCGAGCCGGGCCGAAAGATCGTCTGGCAACTGAAGAAGGGCATCTGCCTGCCGGCTTGGTTGACGATAGAGGTCACCGATCGCGCCGGTTGTGTCCACGTCCGTCATACGATTACGGCCGGGTGGACAGGACCGGGCCGTATCCTCGATCCGCTTCTGAAGATGTACTTTTCGCCGCGATTCGCCGCGGCAATGGATCGGCATGTCCATACCGAATTCCCGTTGATACGTGAGCGGCTGCACCCCACCGCCCAGTGATACCGCTCGAGGAGAGGAATTCATCATGAACCGCGAAGTGTGCAAATTCTTGTCGGGATCGTTCGCCGCCCTGGCCTACGCCCACGCCGCATATGCAGTGGCGACATCCCGAGGAATCATCAGCGAGCCGGTCTTTCTTGGACGACGCTGGGGGGTGGGCTTCATGTGGTCGGAGGCGGCGATATACACCGCGGTCGCCGCGGCGCTGGGGTACGCGGGGTGGGGCACCGATGACCGAGGCCGACCCCGAAGTCGCCCCGACGATGAACCCACGGTCATCGCGCACGGAACGCGACCAGTGCCTGCACGGTGACGTTCGGTACGGGGAGCCTGGCTTTGGACCTGTCGCAGATCGAGCCGTTCCTGGTGGCGTTGGCGATCGGATTGTTGCTCGGCTTCGAGCGTGAACGAAGCCACAGCCGCAAGCTGCCGGCCGGTTCACGGTCGTTTGCGCTGCTGTCGCTCGCCGGCGCTGTCGCGGCGAGCTTCAACCAATGGTGTGTCGGGGCCGGAATGATCGGCGTCGCAGCCCTTTTGGCGTTCGGCTACGTTCGCACGAGTCAGGAAGACCCGGGAACCACCACCGAAATTGCGGCTCTTGTCGCCTATCTACTCGGTGCGCTCGCCTACAGCCGGTCCGCGCTTGCCGTGGCGCTCGCCGTGATCGTGACGCTGCTGCTGGTCTCGAAGAGCAAGATCCACCACTTCGCCCGCGAGATCGTCAGCGAGATCGAACTCGAGGACGCGATCAAATTCTTCGTGGTCGCATTCGTGATCCTGCCGCTGCTGCCCGACCGACAGATCGGGCCGTACGGTGTCTTGAATCCGGCCAAAGTATGGCTGCTGGTCGTGCTGCTCACCGGCATCGGCTGGGTCGGCTACATCGGCGTTCGCGCGCTGGGGCCCCAGCGCGGACTGCTCGTGACCGGTTTGGCCGGTGGGTTCGTCTCGGCAAGCGCGACGACGGCGTCGATGGGGCGCGCCAGTCGCACCGCGGCCGGTATGCGCGCCCCATTGGCGGGCGCACTGCTGGCAAGCGGCGCCACCTTTGTGCAATTGCTGCTGGTGATCGGCTTGGTGGATGCCGGGGTACTGCGCAGGCTGTGGCTGCCTGTCGCCGCGGCGGCCATCATTCTCGTCGGTGTCGCACTAGCGGTCTACCGAACCGCCGCCGGCAGTCGCCGCCAGCCCCCCGAGCTCGACGGGGAGTCCAAGCCGGCCGCCCGGCCGTTCGCGCTGAGGCCCGCTCTTGTTCTCGCCGCGGTACTGACTGTCGCGCTGTTCGTCGGGCGTTGGGGCGCTTCCGTATTGGGACCGCAAGGGGCGGTGCTTGCTGCCTTCGCTGCCGGGCTTGCCGACGCACACGCGGGCTCAGTCGCCGCGGCAAGCCTCGCCGCGAAAGGTGATATCACCGTCGACACCGCGCTGGTCGCGATCGCCGCGGCACTGGGATCCAATCTGCTCGTCAAGATCGTGCTGGCGTTCACCGCCGGCGGACGACGTTTCGGGCTCGGGTTCCTGGCCGGCATGACCGGCCCGGCCATCGTCTTCGGCGTAGCGCTGACCGCTACCCTCATCGTCAGCTGATCGGGCACGTTCTTGGTCGCCCTGTCAGTCCATCGAATTATTCAGGCCGACAATATAATTCAGCTCAGAGCCGGGCCGAAGAACGACCACCTGATCGCCCTAGCCGATCGCTACGGCGCCAGTATCGTCCGCTCGCGCGGCAGCCATCATGGTGGTGTGGGCGTCACCGGCATCGGTGTGGGGCGGAACCACCAGCAGAGTGATTCGACCACCCGTCATTCCGAGGACTTCGATGGTGTTGATCAGCTGAAGCTGATAGCCGTCGAGTCGCACCGGCGCGCCACCCGTGACGAGCCTGCGTGATGACTTGGCCCACGAATCCTTGCGATACAACACCCGGTCGATGCGACCAAGCCGAACCGAGAGCACCGCCAACAGATCTGGCAGCTCCACTGCGAGCTCATCGCTGCGCGGCCACCATGCCCCGTCGACGCTTCCACTTCGTGATGCCTTGGGCTTCAATCGCAACCGCGGGGTAGCCGCCGGCAGGGTGGAGTTATGGCAATTCTTTCGTGTCTGGTGTGGCGTCATGACGACGCTCCAATCTTGGCCGTCAGCCGGCCGCATATTTTTCAACTCAGCGATGACACGGCTTGATGGCCATATGCGAAGTATCGCCGGTAACCGCGATGCTACGCGCCCTGTGTACCCGCCGATGGGTGGCGACGCGTGAACTCACCACGGCCACGCGGTCGCCGACTTGAACTCCGCTCAGCCGAACATGAAATAGCGCAGCCATACATACGGGACGGCAACACCGATCGTCAGCGCTGTGACGACCGCACCCTTTCGGGTGAACTCCCAGAAACTGATCGGATAACCCTCCCTGGCCGCGATGCCGAGCATGACGACATTGGCGCTGGCGCCGACCGCGGTCAGGTTGCCGCCGAAATCAGCGCCGACGGCCAGTGACCACCACAGCGCCTCGCCGTGAACCGGATTGGCCACTGTCGCGGCGAGGTCGGCAACCACCGGGCTCATCGTCGCGACGTAGGGAATGTTGTCGATAACACCCGACAGCAGCGCCGACACCACCAAGATCGCCATCGCCGCCAACAAGGGATTGCCGCCGGTGGCCTCCCCGGCCATCCGGGCCACCACGGCGATCACCCCGGTCTTCACCAGCGCGCCGACCAGGATGAACAAGCCTGCGAAGAACAGCAGCGTCTCCCACTCCACACTGCCCAGGTAGTGCATGCGCTCGACCCCGGAGATGACGATCAGGACACCGGCGCCCAGAAGTGCCACTACCGACGGCTCGATGTGGATCAGGGAGTGGCCGATGAACGCGGTGAAGACCGCACCGAGGACCACCCCGCATTTGACGAGTAAGCGCACGTCCCGGATCGCCTCGCGCTCGTTGAGCGACATCACCTCGGCAGCCCGCTCGGGCTCGACGGTGAAGGAGCCGCGGAACAACAGCGGCAGCGACGCCAGGAACACCGTCAGCGCGATCACCACCAGCGGCGCGAGGTGCACGAGGAAGTCGTTGAACGACAAGCCCGCCCGGCTCGCGATGATGATGTTCGGCGGGTCGCCGATCAGTGTGGCCGTGCCGCCGATGTTGGAGGCGAACACCTCCGCGAGCAGGAACGGCACCGGATTGATGGCCAGCCGTTCGCAGACCAGGAGTGTCACCGGTGCGATGAGCAGCACCGTGGTCACGTTGTCCAGCAGAGCCGAGGCCCCGGCCGTGATCAGCGCCAGCAGGATCATCACCCGGAACGGAGAACCCTTGGCCCGCTTGGCCGCCCAGATCGCGGTGTACTCGAACACGCCGGTCTGGCGCAGCACGCCGACGATCACCATCATGCCGAGCAGCAGAAAGATGACATCCCAGTCGATCCCGGTCTCGCGGGAGTAGAAGACGTCGTCGGAGCCGACGATGCCGATGGCCACCACCACAGCGGCACCCCCGAGGGCGGCCTTGACCTTGTTGATCTTCTCGGTCGCGATCAGCAGGTAGGCCGCGACGAACACGGCGAGAGCGACAGCGGCCATCGGTTACCTCGCGCTTCCCGACGTCAGTGAGCCTGCAACGCCACTTCCAGCAACCGCGATGCGGTGATGACGCCGACAAGCTGCTTGCCGGCCACCACCGCGACAAGCGGGGAATGATCGCGCGCCATGATCGCGGCGACCTCGACGAGGGTGTCGTCGCCGTGGACGGTCGGCATGTGCGGCGCCGACTTGGGCAGTACTTGCTCGACCGACTTGCCGCCCAGCTTGTCGGCGATCCGGTCGGCCGCCTGCTCGCCGAGCACACCGGCCAGCGATGGATCGTCCTGGATGTAGGCCGGCACCAGCAACCGCACCACCTGCGAAGCCGGAAGTATCGTCAGCGGCCTGCCCTGCGGATCGGTCACCACCAACCCGGGGAGCCGCTGCTCGGCCATCAACCGCACCGCGTCCAACGCCGCCGAATCCGACGAGACGACGGGGAACTGCTCGGCAATCTGCTCTGCGCGCACCCCCAAACCGTACGTCGCACCGGGTGCCCGTCATGCATTCTCCGGCGATGCGCGTTTGGGTGCGGGCAGGCTCGTCAGGGTCCGGGTGGCCGGCGGGTCGCCTGCCGGGCGGCTCGACTCGCAGCATCCGGGCCACCGGGACATCGGTGGACGAATGCAGAACGATGGACAACGCGATGGTCACCGCGACGAGATCGAAGACGAGTTGACTGTCAGGGATGCCCGACTGCAACGCCAGCAGTCCGTACACCACCGACGCGAAACCCTTGGGCCCGAACCACGCCGCCGTCAACCGCTCCCGGCGCGGCATTCCGCTGCGCAGCAGCGACACACTCAGCAGCAGCACCAGACCGAATGCCAGGACCAAGGCCACGCCGGAATCTCCACGTTCACGCTCGAGTCGACGCCCGACGACGCGACTGCCGACCAGACTTCCCGGCGCACCTGCGTGTAAAGATGCCGTAAAGACGGGCATCGGGCAACCGAACAGGCACCACGTCGACCCGGCGGCAAACAATTCGCCGCCAACAATCCGGTTGGCACTGCGCGATCGCCCCTATGGAGGTGAGGCGGGCACGGCGGCGTCAGAGCCTGGGGAAGTACGTGACCCGTTCGACCCCAACACCTTTCGAGCGAACGTGGTGATCAACCCCAGAGTCGCGGTTTCTTCCAAGCTTTCTCGTTGCCGGCCACGTCGGTCCACTGCCCTGCCTCGTAGCGGTGCGGCTTTCGCTCGCCCCGCCGCACGATATCCAGCGAGCCGTCGTTGTGCTTGACGTACGAGTCACCGAAGCGCATGTATTCGTCGCAATCGCCGTCCGGCAGCGTCACTGTCACGGTCATGATCGCAACCTCAGCGAATCTTCTCGGGGATCGAATTGAGCGCGTGCAGGACCTGCACCGCCAGTTGGCCTGCAGCCTTGTCGCCAAGTTTGGAGTTGGTCTTGATGATCTCCGTAACCAGATCAAGACGAAGCAGGTACGGCGTACGGACCGTTGTTGGCGAAGCCATGGTTTCCTTCTTTGACGGGCATGTCTGCTCGCAATCGAGCTGCCCGGTAGTGCTGACAGTACGCCCATTCGCCTCAGCGAGGTTGACTATGACCTGTCCGGTATGAATCGCCTTGGTTTTCAACGTCTCTCAGTGCAGAGCGGAGAGTCGGTGCGTCGGCCTCACCACGGCCCCGCGATCGAGGAGAGAGGCGTTTGATCCCCGCAGCCTTGTCGTCGACGTATCCTGCGACGTGGATACCGGCTTCGAGTAGCACTCACGGAGGATGAAACGGTGACCTCAGGAGCCCGGCTGGCCATTGGCGACGCCGCAGCAACCGACCTCGACGAGCTCGCCGACGTCGCCGCCGCCACCTTCCCGCTGGCCTGCCCGCCCACGTCGCCCCCGGGCGAGATCGCGGCCTTCATCGCCGCCAACCTGTCCCGCGGGCGTTTCGCCGACTACCTGGCCGACCCGTCGCGCACGGTGCTCACCGCCCGCGACGGCGGCCAACTGGTCGGCTACGCCATCCTCATCGACGGCCTCGGGCAGGATGCCGACGTCGCCCGGGCCGTGACGATGCAGCCCGCGGTCGAGCTGTCCAAGATCTACGTGCTGTCCGACAGCCACGGGTCGGGTGCCTCCGCGGCGCTGATGGCTGCCGCCGTCGACCGCGCCGCAATTGCCGGAGCCTGCTGCCTCTGGCTGGGAGTGAACCAGAAAAACGAACGGGCGCAACGGTTCTACGCCAAGCACGGCTTCACGATCGCCGGGACCAAGACGTTCCCGATGGGCACCCACACCGAGCACGACTATGTGCTGGTGCGCCCCCTCTGAAGTCGACAAACGCCCCTGGTTTAGCAATGTGGTCGTAGTGTGAACCCCGTTGGCCTGATCGCCCTACGCCGGATCTAGCCGAAAGGACGCTTGGTGGACGTTGGCTCGGTTTCCGGCCCCGACGATCATGTCGGCCGCGATCTGTCGAACGTGGACTGGGCGGCCACCCCGCTCGGCGTGTCCTCCGAGTGGCCCCAGAGCCTGCGGACCGCGGTCAGCATCATGCTGTCGTCGCGCTTCTCCATGTGGATGGCCTGGGGACCCGAGCTGACGTTCTTCTGCAACAACGCCTACCGGCGCGACACACTGGGCCGCAAATACCCGTGGGCGCTGGGCCGGCCGGCCCGCGAAGTGTGGGCCGAGATCTGGGACGACATCGGCCCCCGCATCGACCGGGTGCTGGCGGCCGCCGAATCGACCTGGGACGAGGCGCTGCTGCTGTTCCTCGAGCGGTCCGGATATCCCGAGGAGACCTATCACACCTTCTCCTACAGTCCGCTGCGCGACGAGAGCGGACACGTCGTCGGCATGCTCTGCGTGGTGAGCGAGGACACCGACCGGGTGATCGGTGAGCGGCGGATGGACACGCTGCGCCACCTCGGCTCCGACCCGTCCGTGGTGCGTACCGAGAGCGAGATCCTGGCCTTCGTCTCGCGTCAGCTCGAAGGCAACCCCCGTGACCTGCCGTTCACCCTGACCTACCTGTTCGACGACGACGGCAACGCCCGGCTGACCGGGACCACCGGAATGCCGGCCGGCCATCCGGCCGCACCGCCGACGCTGCCGGCGGGCGGCAACTGGGTGTGGCCGGTCGGCGAACCCGCCCACGGCCACTCGGTGCTCGTCGACCTCGACGGGCCTCAGTTCACCGACCTGCCGACCGGACCGTGGCAGGATCCGCCGCGCCACGCGCTCGTCACACCCCTTCTCACCCAGGGCGGAACGCCGTCGGGATTCTTGGTCGCCGCACTCAACCGCTACCGCCCCCTCGACGACGGCTACCGCGGCTTCATCAACCTGGTCGCCGGACACATCGCGGCCGGGATCTCCAGCGCCCGTAGCTACCACGAGCAGCAGCGCCGTGCCGACGAACTCGCCGAATTGGACCGCGCCAAGACCACGTTCTTCTCCAACATCAGCCACGAGTTCCGCACTCCGATCACCCTGATCCTGGGTCCGGTGGCCGAACTGCGCGCACACTCATCCGGCCTCGACGAGCACGCGCATCAAGAACTCGACGTGATTCAGCGCAACGGGTTGCGCCTGGCCAAGCTGGTGAACACGCTGCTCGACTTCTCCCGGATCGAAGCCAACCGGGTACAAGCCCACTACGAGCCGGTCGATCTTGCCGAAGTGACCGCGGAATTGGCCAGCGTGTTCCGCTCGGCCATCGACCGCGCGGGGCTGCGGATGGTCGTCGACTGCCGATCCCTGGAGGATCCGGTCTATCTGGACCGAGACATGTGGGAAAAGGTGATCCTCAACCTGCTGTCGAACGCGTTGAAGTACACCTTCGCCGGAACGATCACCGTGCGGGTGGTCCGCGAGGGCGACGAAGCGGTGGTGACGGTCGCCGATACCGGCATCGGCGTACCCGCCGCCGAGATGCCCCGGCTGTTCGAGCGATTCCACCGGATCGACAGCGCCCGCGCCCGCTCCACCGAGGGCAGCGGTATCGGGCTTGCCTTGGTCAAGGAGCTCGTCGCTTTACACGGCGGTGAGATCACCGCCGATAGCGTCGAAGGTGCGGGCACCACGTTCTCGATCCGGTTGCCGATGGGGCCGGGTCACCTGCCCGCCGACGCGATCGTCGAGCCGGGAACGGGCCGGACGTCCTCCGGTATCGCCGAGCCCTACGTGCAGGAAGCTCTGCGCTGGCTCCCCGACGACGATGCCGCCGAGCTGCCCGATGTGCCGGACCCACCGGCGGCGGTCATCGCACCCAGCCGCGTGCTGGTCGCCGACGACAACGCCGACATGCGCGAATACCTGGTCCGGCTGCTGCGCGGTGCCGGGTATCGAGTCGATGCGGTGGCCGACGGCCACCAGGCCCTGGACCGGATCCGGGCCGAGCTGCCCGACCTGGTGGTCAGCGACGTGATGATGCCCCGGCTCGACGGGTTGTCTCTGGTCACCGCACTGCGGTCCGACCCGCGCACCGTCGGCGTACCGGTCCTGCTGCTGTCGGCGCGAGCCGGGCAGGAAGCCTCCGTCGAAGGACTCAACGCCGGAGCCGACGACTATCTGGTGAAGCCGTTCGCCGCGGCCGACCTGCTGGCGCGGGTTCGAGCGAATATCGAGCTGGCCCGGCTTCGCACCCATCACACCCGCTGGCGCACGGCACTGGTGGAGTCTTTACAGGAAGCGTTCTTCGTCTGCGACGAAGTCGGCGCGGTCATCGAGATCAACAACGCGTTCACCGACATCCTCGGCTTCGGTCCCGAAGACCTGCCGTATGCCCCGGAGCATCCGTGGTGGCCGGATGCCGAGACCCAGCCCGAGGCGCACCGGCTGATCGTTGAGGCGTTCGCCGGCATCCCCGAGAAACCCCTTGGTAGCTATACGATTCCGGTGAATCACCGCGACGGCCACCGGGTGTGGATCACGGCGAACATCGCCCATGCCGAGGACCCCGACACCGGGCGCGACGTGATGGTAGGGACGTTTCGCGACGTCACCACCGAGCATTACAGCGGGCAACGCCAGATTGCGCTGGCTGCACTGAATCAGCAACTCGCGCAAGCAGACACCGTTGACGATGCGCTGCGGGGTGCGATCGAGCAGCTGCGCGCGCAATGGTCGGCCGAGCGTGTACTGGCCGCGATCTTCCCCGCCCGCAACGCCGCGGACACCTCGGAAAGTGAGCCCCCGGAGCTCTTCGGCGACACCGACGTTGACCTGTGGCCGACGCTCGACGCGCCGGTCCGTGATCGGATCGCTGCGCTGGGCAACGCCGGGGATCTGCTGGCCGTCGACACCGGCTTGAGCGGTTCGGCGGGCATCGCGCTGCAGCATCCAAGGGGCATCCTGGTGATCTGGATCGCCCTGCCCGCAGAACGGCCCTTCACCGCCGAAGACCAGACCCTCCTGGCCGTGCTGGCAGGCCGTCTCGGCCAGGGCTTGCAGCGCGTCCACCAAGTGGACCAGCAGCGGGAAACTGCTCTGGCACTGCAGCATTCGATTCTCGGTCCGGCTTCCCTGCCCGCCGGTTTCGCGGTGCGCTACCAGCCGGCCTCACATCCGCTACAAGTGGGCGGCGACTGGTATGACGTGATCGCCCTCGACGACGGACGCATCGCACTGGTGGTCGGTGACTGCGTCGGCCACGACCTGGCCGCGGCCACCGTGATGGGCCAGCTGCGCAGTGCCTGCCGGGCGCTGTTGCTCGAAAACTCCAGCCCGGCAGCTGCATTGGCGGGTCTGGACCGCTTCGCCGCCAGGCTTCCCGGCGCGCAGTCCACCACCGCGCTGTGCGCAGTGCTGAATCCCGACACCGGTGACCTCGCCTATTCCAGCGCCGGACATCCCCCGGCGATCCTGGTGTGCGCCGACGGCACCACCCGCCTGCTCGAAGGCGGTCATTCCATCGCGCTGGGTATCCGGCCGGACCGGGTTCGGCCCGAGGCCCGGCTGACCATCCCATCGCAGTCGACCCTGCTGCTCTACACCGACGGCCTGGTGGAACGCAGGCGCCGCTCGCTGGATGACGGAATCAACCAGGCAGTCAACCTCATTCGCGACGACAGTGCCCTGGACCTCGACCCACTGGCCGACCAGATCATGCACAGCCTGGCACCGCCGGGCGGATACCAGGACGATGTCGCCTTGTTGCTCTATCGGCATCCGGCTCCGCTGAACGTCGTCATCCCGGCCGACGCCATTCATCTGGCGCCGGCGCGCGCCGCGCTGCGCGAATGGCTCAACTCGGCCGGGATCGACCATGACCAGGCACAGGATGTCCTGGTCGCCGCCGGCGAGGCCGTCACCAACTCCATCGAACACGGTTATCGCCACATCGACGGCGGCACCATCACCCTGCAGGCCATCTCGGAGGTCGACCAGCTGCGCCTGACGATCACCGACACCGGCGAGTGGAAACCCAAGGACACCGGGTACAGCCACCGCGGCAAGGGCATTCAGATCATGCAGGCGCTGATGGAGGACGTGTCGATACTGCGCGACACCACCGGCACCATCGTGCATCTGGCGACCAGGATCCGCCGATGAGCACCCCATTGACAGTGCGCATCGACCGGGCAGCCGACGGCCGACTGGTGCTGTTTGCCGCCGGGGAGATCGACGCCAGCAACGTGGCCGACTTCGCCGAGGCCCTCGACGCCGGCGCCGGCGGCGACTCCGACACCCTGACCGTCGACCTCAGCGAGGTCGAGTACCTGGACAGCGCGGCAATCAATGCCCTTGCGCCCCATGCGGAAACACTACAGATCATCGCCAACCCGGTGCTACTGCGTGTGCTCACGGTCAGCGGCCTGGCCGAGCTCGCGAAGATCCGGCCCGCGCCCTCGTCGGACACCTGACCTACAGTCCCCCGGGACTGGTCAGCGCCAGCAGCCGAGACGTCGCCCGCAGGTACTTCTTGCGATAGCCGCCGGCCAGCATCTCCTCGGAGAAGATGGTGTCCAACTTGGCGCCCGAGGCGACCACCGGAATTCCCGCGTCATACAGGCGGTCGGTCAATGCCACCAGCCGAAGCGCCACGTTCTGGTCATCGATCGCATGCACGCCGGTGATGTATACGCTCTCCACGCCCTCGATCAGAGTGAGGTAGCGCGACGGGTGCATCGTCGCCAGATGCGCGCACAACGCGTCGAAGTCGTCGAGGGTGGCCCCGGGCACCTCGGCCGCGCGCGCGGCCACCGCATCGTCGGTCAGCGGCTCGGGGGCCGGCGGTAGTCCGCGATGACGGTAGTCCGGGCCCTCGATCCGTACGGTCGTGAAAATGCTTGCCAGAGTGTTGATTTCACGTAGAAAATCCTGAGCGGCGAAGCGCCCCTCGCCCAGCTGCTCGGGAAGTGTGTTCGAGGTCGCAGCGATCGACACCCCCCGCTCGACGAGCGCCGACAGCAGCCGTGAGATCAGTGTGGTGTTACCCGGATCGTCGAGTTCGAACTCGTCGATACACAGCACCACATAGTCGGCGAGCAGCTCGATGCACTCGGCGAAGCCGAAGACACCGGCCAGCTGGGTCAGCTCCCCGAACGTCGCGAACGCCCTGGGGTGTTCGGCCGACTCGGGCAACGCCCGGTACGACGACGCCAGCAGATGCGTCTTGCCGACACCGAACCCGCCGTCGAGATAGATCCCGACCCCGGGCAGGGTCACCCGCTTGCCGAACAGTTTCTTCTTACCGGCGCGGCGCCGCTCGGCCTCTTCGCAGAACGCCCGGCAAGCGTCGACGGCGCCGGCCTGAGTCGGCTCGGCGGGATCCGGGCGATAGGTGTCGAAGCGGACGTCGGCGAACGTGGGCGGCGGGATCAGCTGAGCCACCAACCGCTCCGGGGAGACCGTCGGATGACGATCGACGAGGCGGTCCATGACACGAACCCTATCGGCGTGCTGCAATCGACGGCATGGCCGACCCGAGCCCGACCGACCCGGATGGGACGCATTTCACACTGGTGGGCGGCGACGCACCGGTGCACGACGACCGGCTCGCCGAGCTCTACGCCTACCCCGCCGATCTGACCCGCTGCCGGGTCCGCGGCAACATGATCACGAGTCTCGACGGCGGCGCCGCCACCGACGGCACCTCCGGCGGACTCGGCGCCGCGGGCGACCGGCTGATCTTCCGGGTACTGCGTGAGCTCGCCGACGTCATCGTCGTCGGAGCTGGCACCGCGCACGCCGAGAACTACTCCGGTGCGCAGATGTCGGTCGCGCAACGCGGAAATCGGCAGCGGCGCGGCCAGAGCGAGGTCCCGCCGATCGCGCTGGTCACCCGATCTGGGCGGATCGATCACGACTGGCCGGTGCTGACCCGCACCGAGGTGGCACCGTTGGTCCTGACGTGTGACAACGCCGCCGCCGAGGCGAGCGCCCGGCTGGCCGGCGCGGCCGATGTGATCGCTTGCTCGGCGGCCGATCCCGCCGAGGTCGACCCGGGCGCGATGCTGGCCGCGCTCGCCGACCGCGGGCTGCGCCGGGTGTTGTGCGAGGGCGGCCCCACCCTGATGGGCACGTTCGTCGAGCACGGCCTGCTCGACGAGCTCTGCCTGACCACCGCCCCGAAGCTCGTCGGGGGCTCCGCACCGCGGATCGTCGCCGGAAGCGGCCACGTGCTGGCGGACATGCGCCGCGAGCATCTGATCTCCGACGCCGAGGGCTATCTGTACGGGCGCTATACGCGCGTCGGCTGACCGTTCCCGCCCGGCGGTGTCGCTACTGTGGTGGGCATGCGCGATCGTCGGGTCTGGGCCTCCCAGGCCATAGTCGGCCTCGGCACCGCGGCACTGACCGCTTTGCTGACCGGATGTGCTCCCTGGCTGGCGGCGAACCCGCAGTTCGCAAGCGACAAGGCGCAGAACTCCTCGGCCCCCACCTCCACCAAACCGGCCGGCGGGCCGCCGGACATCGCGGTACCCAAGAACGAGCTGGGCTGGAAGGACTGCACGTCGAAGGTCTTCGGTGACGCCGGAGCGCCGGCAGCCCCCGGCGTGATCCTCGAGTGCGCCAACTACGACGCCGACCTCGACCCGATCGCCGGCGCCACCGGCACCGTCAGCATCGGTGTGGTGCGCGCCCGGTCGGTACAGACCCCGCCCGACGCCGGCCCGCTGGTGTTCACCACCGGCACCGACATCCCGTCATCCATGCAGTTGCCGGTGTGGCTGTCCCGCTCGGGCGCCGACGTGCTCAAAAGCCACCCGATCGTCTCGGTGGACCGCCGCGGTCTCGGGATGTCCAGCCCGATCGACTGCCGCGACGCGTTCGACCGTCAGGAGATGCGCGACCAGGCCCAGTTCGAGTCGGGCGATGACCCGGTGGCCAACCTGGGCGCGATCACGATGACGGCGACGACAAGCTGCACTGACACCATCGCGCCCGGCGACTCGGCTTACGACAATGCCCGCGCCGCCGAGGATCTCGAGCGGCTGCGCAGCACGTGGGACGTGCCGGCGCTGGCCCTGATCGGGGTCGGCAACGGCGCGCAGATCGCGATGGCCTACACGGGTTCGCATCCGGACAAGGTGGCCCGTCTGGTGCTGGACTCCCCCATTCCGCCCGGTGTCAGCGCCGAAGCGGCGGTCGAGGAACAAGTGAAGGGTCAGCAGGCCGCGCTCGACGCGTTCGCGGCGCAGTGCGTCGCCGTCAACTGTGCGCTGGGCCCTGACCCCAAGGGAGCTGTCGACTCACTGCTGGCTGCCGCCCGCGCCGGTCAAGGCCCCGGTGGGGTGTCGGTGGCGGTGCTGGCCAACGCGATCGTCACCGGCATGGGCTTCCCCAGCGGCGACCGCATCGGCAGCACCGTCAGCCTGGCCAACACGCTGGCAGCGGCCCGGGGCGGCGACGCCAACCAGCTCAACAGCCTGATCAACCGCGCCGAGGCGATGCGCGACAGCGACGGCCAGTTCGTCAACGCCTGCAGCGACTCCCTCAACCGCCCGACCCCCGACCGGGTGCGCGAACTCGTCGTCCAATGGGGCAAGCTCTACCCCCAGTTCGGCACGGTCGGCGCGCTGAGCCTGGTCAAATGCCTGAACTGGCCCAGCGGTGCGGCCCCCAAGGACCCCAAGGACCTGAAGGTCAACGTGCTGCTGCTCGGCGTGCAGAACGATCCGATCGCAGGCAATCAGGGGGTGCCCGCGTCGGCGGCCGCGATCATCAATGCCGGCGCCGCCAGCAAGCGGGTGATGTGGCAGGGGCTCGGGCACGGGGCCAGCGTCTACTCGGCGTGCGCGCTGCCGCCGATGATGAGTTATCTCGATAGCGGCAACATGCCGCCCACCGACACCTACTGCCCCGCCTGAGCGTCTGACGCATCGCGCCGGTGTACGGTGCGGACGTGGCGCTAGCTGACTCATCGCGATCCGGCCTGCTGGCCGCATTTCGCCCCCGAACCAGCCCACCCAGCACGTCGGCGGTCCTGCGCTCGGTGCTGTGGCCGATCGCGATCATGTCGATCATTCACCGCAGCTACGTGCTGTCGACCAACGGCTACATCACCGACGACTTCGGCCCGGTCTACCGGGCGGTGTCCAACTTCCGGCGCGGCCTCGACATCTACAACGAACACTTCGACCACGTCGACCCGCACTACCTGTATCCACCGGGCGGCACGCTGCTCATGGCGCCCTTCGGGTACCTGCCGGTCTTCGCCTCGCACAACTGGTTCGTGTTCTTCAACACCGTGGCGATCATCATCGCCGCCTGCCTGCTGGTGAAGCTGTTCAAGTTCTCGCTGACCTCGGTGGCCCTGCCCGCGCTGCTGCTGGCGATGTTCTGCACGGAGTCGGTGACCAACACCCTGGTATTCACCAACATCAACGGCTGCATCCTGCTGTGCGAGGTGCTGTTCTTCCGGTGGCTGCTCGACGGCAAGGTCGGCCACCAGTGGTGGGCCGGTGTGGTGATCGGGCTGTCACTGGTGGTCAAACCGGTGCTCGGGGTGCTGTTACTGCTGCCGTTGCTCAAAGGACAGTGGCGCGCCCTGGTGGCCGCGATCGTCGTGCCGGTGGTCTTCAATCTGGCAGCCTGGCCGCTGGTGGCCGACCCGATGAACTTCGTCAAGCGCACCCTGCCGTACATCTTCTCCACCCGCGACTACTTCAACAGCTCGGTGCTGGGCAACGGCGTGTACTACGGGTTACCGACCTGGCTGATCCTGGCGCTGCGGGTGCTGTTCCTGGCGCTGGCCGTGGCCAGCCTGTGGCTGTTGCACCGGTACTATTCCGAGCGCGACCCGCTGTTCTGGATGCTGACATCCTCCGGTGTGCTGCTGATCGCGTCGTGGTTGGTGCTGTCGCTGGCCCAGGGCTACTACTCGATGATGCTGTTCCCGTTCCTGATGACGGTGGTGCTGCCCAACTCGGTGGTGCGCAACTGGCCGGCCTGGCTGGCGACCTACGGGTTCCTGACCATGGACCGCTGGCTGTTGTGGCGCTGGCCGACGACGGGCCGGTTCCTGGAGTACATGAAGATCACCTACGGCTGGTCGCTGATGCTGGTCGTGGTGTTCTGCGTGCTGTACTACCGCTATTCGGACGCCAAGGCGCAGGGCCGGTTGGCCGACGGAATCGATCCGCCGTGGATGAGAGCAGCCGACCCCGCACCCCCACGGTAACGTGAACTCATGAGTTCGAACCCAGCCCCCAAGCTCGAACTGACCGACGACGAATGGCGCAAGCGGCTCAACCCGGCCGAGTACGCGGTCCTGCGTGAGGCCGGCACCGAGCGCCCCTACACCGGCGAGTACACCGACACCAAGACCGAAGGCATCTACGCCTGCCGGGCTTGTGGTGCCGAATTGTTCCGCAGCACAGAGAAATTCGAATCCCACTGCGGCTGGCCGTCGTTTTTCGACCCGTCGCACTCCGACGCCGTGATCCTGCGACCGGACGACACGCTGGGCATGCACCGGGTGGAGGTGCTGTGCGCCAACTGCCACAGCCACCTCGGCCACGTGTTCAGCGGCGAGGGCTACCCGACGCCGTCCGACCAGCGCTACCCTCGATTTTGCATCGAGTTGATGACGGGTCCGCTCGGTCACTGAATTGTGTTGCTGGGTGGTCGTTGTCGGGTGGCGGGCGTGGTGGGGTGTCCCGTGTCGCCGGGTGGGGCGGGCTTTCCCAGGGCCTGGTCTTTCGTGGTCGGCGGGTCGAGTGATCTGCTGGCTATCCGAAAGCGGTGCGTAGGTGTTGCCAGGCGGTCGCGATCGCTGATGCCCATCGCCAGGTGGCGTCGATACGGAGGCGAACCTGGCGGGCGCTGCGAGTGATACGGGCAGCGACGTGCAGGATCCGGTAGCGGAAGGTGGCGATCTCGGCGCGGGCCAGTGCGGGGTGGTCACTGAAGCCGATCAGCCGGGCCCAGGTGACCAGATCGGCGGCGGCCAGGGCGATTTCCAGCCAGGCGGCGTTGGCCCAAAACGACTGGCAGGGCAGGTTGCGTAGCCCGGTGGCTTTCAGTTCGCGGATGCGGTCTTCGACGCGGGCGTGCTGGCGGTGCCGCAGCTCCAGGCCGGCGACCTGACCGGCAATGACGCCGGGTTCGGTGTCGGTGATGAATGCGGTGACCCGCATCCCGTCGGTGTCGGTGAACCGCAGCTGCGCACCCGGGTGGGGCCTTTCTTTGCGCAGGATCAGCCGGGTGCCAGCGGGCCAGTTGCTCAGGTTGACCAGGCCGGTGGCTTCGGCGACCCAGGCGCCGTCACGGATGCCGCCGTCGGTGTCGATCGCCGGATACCAGGCTTGGCCGAGGTTGAGGGTGTCGACCGCGTCCTGGACCCGCGCATCGACGGGGTAACCGAAGGAAAATCCCACCCCGGCGGTGCGGCAGGCGTCGGCGAACTTGTGGGTGGCTCCAGCGGTGTCGCAGCGCACCAGCACCCGGCAGGCATCCGAATCTGGTGGACCACCTGGGCGGGGCCGCCATCGCGGCGGCAGCGACGCCAAGGCCTGCTCCAGGACGATGATGTGATCGGAGGCGGTGTTGGAGCCGGCGTTACCGGTGCGCAGCAGCCCGGCCAGCGCTTCCCCACCGGCGATCTCGGGACGATCCAGAAACGCCAGCAACGGATGGTGACCATAGGTTTTCTTCCAGGTCGGGGTGGCGCCGGTCTTGTTGTCGGAGTGATCGATGACCAGGGTGGCATCGAGGTCGATGTGCAGCCAGCCCTCACCAGCGGGGGCGGCTCCAGCCGCCCATGCTGCAGCCCGTGCGCCGGCTCGTGCAGCCCGCACCCCGGGCAGGTGGGCGGCGTCGATGCGCTCATCGATCAACCGCCACATCGTGGTTGTCGAGGCCTTCGCGCCGAACACATGCTCACGGTCCCCACACAACTGGCCGACCGCATCGATGCAATCGGCCCCGTCGGCGACCGCTGCGGCCAGATCGGCGAACACCTCCCCGGGTGCGTACACCCACGGGCCCCGGTACGTATCGGCCAGCACGGCGGTGACCTGCGACGATAACCCCGTCAGATCGGCAAGCTCACGAAGCAAGCCCATCCCGGCATGCGACACCACGCCCTGCCCATCGGCGGACACTTTCACCCGCGCTGCGGCCACGATATTCTTCACCTGCGAGGTGCCTTCCCGTAGGAACGATTGAACCGTAGAGAAGTCCAATTATTCCTTGCAGGACAGGCACTTTCGCGTATCTACACCCCGAAAATCACAACACTTCACGAAAAATCCGGGCTACTGCATCAATTCCATTTCGCTGAAGCTGGTGCCGTCGCAGGAGTGACGGATGGCTTTGGCCCGAAGCGATCGATCACGCCGTCAAAGGTGATGGGCCGGCCGTAGAAGTAGCCCTGCGCGATATCGCATCCTTGGCAGCGCAGCCATGTCGCGATGTGAGGGTATTCGACGCCCTCCGCGACCGTGGTGATCCGCAACTCCTTCGCCAGCCCGATCACTGCCCGCACGACGGCGGCCGCGGTGGGATCGCACAGCACGGGCGCGATGAACCGCTGGTCCAATTTGATCTCGTCAGTTGGCAGTTCCCGTAGATAGGACAGCGTCGAGTAGCCGGTACCGAAATCGTCGATGGAGATCCGAATCTGCTGCTCCCCAAGGCGCTGCAGAATGCCTCGCGTCTGCTCGACGTCGCCGAGGACCAAATGCTCGGTGATCTCGATCGTAAGCATCGACGGCGGCAGGCCGCTGCGATCGAGCGCGGCGGCAATCCGGCCCGGCAGCGTCAGGTCGGCCAGCAAGGGCGCGAACAAGTTGACTGAAACCGACGCGTCGATCCCGGCGGCCCGCCACCGCGCGGCGTCATGGGACGCCCTGCCGAGTACCAGGTCGGTCACCGCGTCCATCAAGCCATGCCGGCGGACCATCGGCAGGAATGCATCGGGCGCGAGCACGCTGCCATCGCGCCGGGGCCAGCGCACCAGTGCTTCAAAGCCGACCAGATCGTTCGTCCGCAAACGGAATTGCGGTTGATACACCAAAGTCAACTCGGCACCGTCCACAGCCTCCCGAAGCTCACCAAGCATAGCCAGCACCAGCGAGCTGTTACTCGCCGGAATATCGCTGGTGCGGAACAACTCTCGCTCGACCCGAACTGAATCCATCTCGGCGGTGAAGACGTGCACACCACCGGATCCCGCCCATTTCGCCGAATACATCGCGGTGTCCGCCTGCTTTAGGAGCATTTCAGTGGAGACTGTGGAGCCATCAGCATCGGCGAACGAGAAACCGGCGCTTGGCCTGATCGCCAGTTCATGACCGTCCACCACAAACGACGCGCCGAAGGCTCCGGCTACCCGCCGCGCGATGCGCTGCGCATCCTCGATGTCGCCCGACATGACGACTGCGAATTCGTCGCCGCCGAGCCGGGCTACCGTGTCAGCCGGCCGCACCACCGCGCTGATCCGGTCGCCCACCAACCACAGCAACCGGTCACCTGTGGGATGGCCGTAGCTGTCGTTGACCAGCTTGAAGTCGTTGAGGTCCAACACCATTACCGCCACCGGGATCCCGTCGCGTTCGCGACGTAGTATCGCCTCGGCCAACCGGTCGTTGAACAGCGTGTAGTTGCCCACTCCGGTGAGCGGATCCCGCAGGGCCTGCGCGGCGGCCTCCCCCAGGAGCCGCTGGTTGTCACTGATCGCCAAGAACTGGCGCACGAAGATAGCCACAGCCAAACACGCCCCGAGCACCAGAACCGGCCGGGATGTCAGATCCGCGACAGGCCCGGTCATCGCCGCCAGCACGACGAGAACAGCGGTGATACCGGGCAGCCACACCGATGCCCAGGCCGACTCCGTTCGGACCTTCGGGACCGGCGCCGTGGACTGTCGTGATGTCAGCGCGGCGATGGCGATGAGGAACATCCCGGCGATCCAACCGGTGTCGACGAGGGAGCCGTGCGCGTAGGCTCGATTCACCGAGATGTAGGTGTAGACACTGTCCGACAACACAATTCCCAACAGCCCAGATGTCAACAGCGCCAAGGTGACACGCTGACTGGACGGCCCGCGGACCACGAGCATCAACCCGAGCGTCAGGACGGCGATCTCCATGGCGGCATAGATCGCGGGCAGCAGGACGGTCAGATGCTTGTCATCACCAGCTGCCTTGTACACCTCATCCAACACGACGAGCCAGAACACCAGGAAGAACGAGCCCGCCACGATGGCCGCGTCGAGAAGGAACCGGCCGACATAGCGTCTGGTCATGCCAGTCGGGAACAGCAGCAGTGCGGCGCCCAGCCCGATCGGGAACAGCACGAACGGCCAAGCGTCGCTGGTAGGCAGCATCTGTCCGGAGCGGAACGCCTCGAAACGCACGACGGACGCCGCGCCCAGTCCCCAACCGACCAGTCCGACCGAGACGCACACCCAGCCGGCCCGCTGCCGCCCCGACGACGACCGGGCGGCCCATATCGCACTGCCCGCGGCGAACCACGGCGCGGCGACGTACAGGACGTGGTTGACCCTGCGGAGCATGATCGACGGCACCCAATCGCCGATGAGCCACATGGCAATTGCGGCTCCCGCGGCGGCGATGAACGCGACCGCAACCCCGGTTCGGACCCTGTTATCCACGTTGACACCTACGAACGATCAGCCCTATTCGGCAAATTCGCCTGAATCAGGTTAGCAACGGTGGCGCGGCGCAGATGGAAAATGACGGTCTCGTCAGTGACCGCGCACTTACGCCGGCCACGGGGCGGTGGCACCGGCGGGGCTACGTTTGGCCAGGGTGGGCACCTCATCGGGCGTAACCGGCACCCCGAAGAAGAACCCCTGCCCGATATCGCAGCCGAGATCACGCACCAACGCCGCGGTATCCGCGTCCTCCACACCCTCCACGACCACCGTCAGGCCCAGCACATGCGCGAGGTCGACCACGGCGCGCACCACCGCCGCCGCCCGTTCAACGACCGGGATCGACGCGATGAAACCACGATCGAGCTTCACCTCGTCAATCGGCAGATCCCGCAGATACGACAATGCCGAATAGCCGCTGCCGAAATCGTCGATAGCGATTCGAATTCCGCTGTGCCGCAGCTGCTCCAGAACGTCACGAGCCCGCTCCATGTTGGCCAGGAACATGTCCTCGGTGATCTCCACGGTCAACCCGCCCGGGCTCAGACCTCGATGGGCCAGCGCCTGTGCGATGGTTGCCGGTAGGCCGGTGGTGTTGGCCACCGAAGGGGCGAACACGTTCACCGCCACCGGCACATCGAGGCCGGCGCGATGCCAGCCCTGCATGGCGTCGAGCGCGGTGGCGAGCACGTGATGGGTGAGGCGACCCGTCAGCCCGTGCCGCCGAACCACCGGAAGGAACTCCTCCGGCATCAGTACGCTGCCGTCGGACTGGGGCCAGCGCAACAACGCCTCGACGCCGACGAATTCGCCGGTGCGCAAGTCGATCTTCTGCTGGTACACCAGGGTGAGTTCGCCTTTGTCGATCGCCTGCCCCAGCTTGCCGAGTAGCGTGATGGCCCTGACTCCCGCCGAACCCCCGTGCTGCGTGTACTCTGCGAACAGCTGGTCTTCGGCGTCCTCGGTCTCCAATTGCATACTGGGGTCATAGATCTGGACGCCGCGGAACCGCGAGCGCTTCGCGGTATACATCGCGATGTCGGCTCGCCGCAGCAGCTCTCCGCCGGAGAGGTCCGTTTCGTCCGGCCCGCCGACGGCCAACCCGACACTCGGACGCACGCGCAGCTCATGTCCGGCGAGAACAAACGGCTTGTCGAAGGCTTCCACGACGTGGCCGCCCACCCGTTCTGCCGCATCGACAGTCCGGTCCACGAGCACCGCGAACTCATCGCCACCCATCCGGGCGACGGTGTGCTCGGCCCGGATCCCGTCCACCAGCCGGCGAGCAACCTCGACCAGCAAGTCGTCGCCGACAAGGTGACCGAGATTGTCGTTGACCAGTTTGAAATCATTGATGTCGATCGACACCACACCGGGCCAAACCTTCTCACGCCCAGCGCATTCCATCGCATAACGCAGCCGCGCGTGAAATAGCGCGCGATTTGCCAGCCCCGTCAGCGAATCGCGTTCCGCTTGATGTGCGACGGTCGCCACCAGCCGCCGATTCTCTCGCACCGCCAGGAACTGCCGGGCCAGAACAGTCACCACCAAGAGCCCGGTAACGACCAGGACCGGCCTGGCCTGCCAGATCGGCACCGACTGGCCCGCCGCCACGATCCCGGCCACCAAGAGCGGCGTGTAGGGCAGCCAGACCGACGCCCAGCCCGGCAGCACAACCGAATCGCGATGCGGGCGCACGCCTTCCCGACTCGCTGCTGCAGCCACGGTTGCGAGGAGCAGGCCGGCCGCCCACCCGATGTCGATAACGCTACCCGAATGGTATTCGTCTCTCGCGGAAAGATAGGCAAAAGCGCTGTCCGAGAATGCGAAACACGCGATCGCCGCGGTCAGGAGGATCAGCGGAAGCCGCTGTTCGTCGCCCGACCTGACCATGACCATGCCTGCGACCGTCAGGATCACGATGTCGGATACCGGATACGCCAACGAGACGACCATGCCCAGCCGGTTTTCGGGATCAGACAGGTACAGCGGCTCCAGGATGAGTACCCAGCTCACCAGGAACAACGAGCCCGCGATGATGATCCCGTCCAGCAGCAACCGCACCCGCGACTCGTTGCTGTGCTCCACGGGGAACAGGAGCAGTGCCCCGGTTGCGCCGATCGGCAGCAGCAGGTAACCGAGGTCGGCGAACGAGGGCGACGGAATCTCGTGCAGGTACAGCTCGTAGAACGCCCAAATCGCCTCGCCGACTCCCCATCCCGCAATGCCGGCGGCCAACGACAACCAAGCCAGTCGGAGGCGACCGCCCCGCGACCGGGCAGCCAGGACCGCGAAAGTCGCCGCCGGAATCGTCAGCGCGACCAACACGAAATCTGCGACGGCGGCCAGCGTCGGCCCGTGCAGCCATCCAAGGAAAATCACCACGACGAGTGCGACGAACACCGTGGCGGCCGCGACGACGACATGGGATGTCCTCGGCAGTTCAGACCTCCTAGCGCATCAGCTCGATCTGTGGGACGTCGGATTCGACCCAGTGACAGGAGCCCTCGCGGTTTGAGCAGGCCAATGTCTGGCAGTTGCCGTCGGTTTGGCACTTCTTCAAGACCTCGGCGAGCTTGGCCGACGACAGTGGGGGACTGAAGTAATAGCCCTGTCCGACGTGGCAGCCGTGTTCCCGAAGCCAGTCCGCCGTGACAGCGTTCTCAATACCCTCGGCGACGGTGGTCAATCCCAGTTCGTCGGCCAGGCTGACCACCGCCCTCACTACGGCCGCCGCCCGCCGATCGGCGGGGATCGGCGCGATGAAGTGCCGGTCGAGCTTGACTTCGTCGACGGTGAGGTCGCGCATGTATGACAGCGCCGAGTAGCCGCTGCCGAAGTCATCGATGGCGATCCGAATACCGTTCTCCTGCAATTGATTCAGAACGGTCTTGGTGCGATCCATGTTGTCCAGGAACAGGTCCTCGGTGATCTCGACGGTCAGGTGCGACGGGTCGATCTTCCGGTCCGCCAGCGATTTGGCGAACTTGCCGGGCAACCGTAGATCGGCCATCGAGGGCGCGAACATGTTGATCGCGATGGGAACGGTGAGTCCCTCTGCGCGCCAACGCAATACGTCATCGAGCGCCTGGTTCACCACCAGATCGGTGATCGAGCCCATCAGCCCGTAGCGGCGCACCAGCGGGAGGAATTCATCGGGCGGCAACAGCCCCCGCTTTGGATGCGGCCAGCGAACCAGCGCCTCCACCCCCACGATCACCGCGGTGTTCAGGTCGAACTTCGGCTGATACACCAGCGTGAGTTCGAACTGGTCGATGGCCTGACGCAGCTCGCCCAGCAGCCGAATCGTGCTGGCGCCGCTCCGGGCGACCGGGAACGGGCCGCTGACGAACAGCTCACTATCCGGCGATTCGGCCAGCAGCATCTCCGAGTTGAACGGGTGCACGCCGCCGCTGCGGGACCGCTTCGCCGAATACATCGCGATATCGGCCCGTTTCAGCAGATCCTCGGCGGTCAGGTCAGGTTCGTCGGCGTCGGCGACCGCGAGGCCGACACTGGGCCGGATCAGCAGTTCCTGGCCGTCGACGACGAACGGCTTGTCGAATGCCTCCACCACGCGGTGGGCAACCAGCTGTGAATGGTCCACTCTGCCCTCGATGAGGACCGAGAACTCGTCACCGCCCAGTCGCGCCACCGTGTCGCCTGCTCGCACACACGCGACGATCCGCTCGGCGACCATGCTGAGCAATTCGTCACCGACCGGGTGACCGAGGGTGTCGTTGACCACCTTGAAATCGTCGAGATCCATGGCCAGAACACCGACCGAAATGCCGTCTCGCTGACGCATTTCCATGGCGTGGTTGAGTCGATCCCGGAAGACGATCCGGTTGCCCACGCCGGTCAGCGGATCGCGGAGCGCCTGCTCGGCCACCGTCGCCAGCAGCACCCGGTTCTCGGCCATCACCAACACCTGGCGGGCACTGAAGGCCAGCAGCAGGACGATGCCGATGACAGGTATCGGCCCGTCCTTGATCTCGTCGGGCGATTGGGTGAAGATCGCGATGCTGGCCAGCATCAACGGCACGAACGGTAGCCACACCGCAGTCATCGAACCCGGTTGAGCCGCAACCACTTCCCGGTGCGCGAACCCTCGCCCCGTGATCGCGGCGCCGATGAACAGCACCAAGCCGAGCAGCCATCCGATATCGAGCATCTGGGTGCTCGTTCGCTGGTGCGTCGCCGTGAGATAGACGAAGACGCCGTCGGATATGGCGATACCCAACATGCCCAACGTGAGCAGGTTCAGCGTCAGACGCTGGCCACGTTGGGCACGCGCCACCACCAGGACGCCAATCGTGAGAACCGCGGCGTCCAAGACCGGGTAGCTGACCGAGACCGCAACCTGTAGCCGATCCCTGGGCACCGAATTCCACAGCTCGTCGAGCACCGCAGCCCAGCCGACGATGGTGAACGAGCCGGCCACGATCAGCCCGTCGAGGACCAACCGGGTCCGTGACGTGCGGGACAGGCCGGACGAGAGCAGTAACAGCGCGATCGCTGTGGCGATCGGGAGCACGAGATACGCGAGGTCGGCCACCGACGGGTACGGGTGCTTGAGACCGACGAGCTTGTAGATGCGCCACAGGATCGCCCCGATGGTGAAGCATCCGAGCCCGATCGCGATGCTGACCCATGCCAGACGGACCCGGCCACGCCCGCTCTGCGCGGTCCGGACCGCAGCGATCACGGCTGCCACGGCTAGCACGATCATCACATTGTCGGTGTTGGCGACCACCGCGAAGAGCGAACCGCCTGACACTGCGCCGAGAACAAGCAATCCGCCGACAAGCACCACAGACGCGACCAGACCACCAACCACGGACCTCGTCTGCGTCGCCCCTAGCCCCGTCACGCGGGCCTCCCGATCGTCCCGGCCGCACAGAATCACGGCCACGCAATCGTAGCGAACTCTTGGCCCACCGACGGTGCGATTATGCAGCTAGGGCAGCTTGGCGACCAGTTCCTCCACACCGATCCGGGGACCGGTGAAGAACGGGATCTCCTCGCGCACGTGGCGGCGGGCCTCGGTGGCGCGCAGATCCCGCATCAGGTCGACGATGCGATACAGCTCAGGAGCCTCGAACGCCAGGATCCACTCATAGTCGCCGAGGGCGAAGGCGGGCACTGTGTTGGCGCGGACATCCTTGTAGCTCCGCGCGGCCATCCCGTGATCGGCCAGCATCTTGCGGCGGTCGTCATCGGGCAGCAGGTACCAGTCCAGCGAACGGACGAACGGGTAGACGCAGACGTAGTTGCCCGGTTCCTCGCCGGCCAGGAAGGCCGGGACATGACTCTTGTTGAACTCGGCCGGCCGATGCAGCGCCACGGCGCTCCACACCGGCGACACCGCCCGGCCCAGCGTGGTGGTGCGCCGGAAGTCGCTGTAGGTGGCCTGGAGTGACTCGATCCGCTCGGCGTGCGTCCAGATCATGAAGTCGGCGTCGGCGCGCAGGCCGGCGACGTCGTACAGACCGCGAACCACGACACCGTTCTCCTCCTGCTGCTTGAGGAAGGTGGCGGTCTCGTCGACGACCGCGGCGCGGGATTCCTCGTCGTAGCCCAGCTCGCCCGGTTCCGCGGCGAACACCGAGAACATCACGTAGCGGATTGTGGCGTTGAGCTCGTCGTAGTCCAGTTTGGCCATGGCACCCATCGTGCCACGCGGACCTTCGGCCATCGGCGGATGGTGGCAGCCACCACGCGGTGCTAGTTGCCGGTGGCCTTCACCACAGACTCCGCAGCCCGCCCTGCCACCGCCACGCAGGCGGGCACGCCGATGCCGTCGAGGTAGTTGCCCGCGATCGCCAGAGTCGGCGGCAAGTCGCTCCGCAGTCCGGCGGTGAGCTCCTGATGACCGGGGCCGTATTGCGGCATCGCGTCCAGCCAGCGGTGAACCAGGAAGTCCACGGGTTCCACCGCGAAGCCGAACACCGTCTCGAGGTCGGCCACCGCCCAGTTCAGCAACGCGGTATCGGGGGTGTCGCGCGCCACCGAATCACCGAACCTGCCGAACGACAGCCGCAGCAATTCGGCATTGCCGCGCGCTCCCCACTTGCGAGTCGACAGGGTAATCGCCTTGGCGTGCAAGCGTTCTCCGCTGGCGACGAGTACGCCGGACTGCTGCGGCAGCGGGGTGCCGCCGGGGACGGCCAGCGCCAGCACCGCCGCCGACGCGACCGGAATCCGGGCGGCCGTCGCGGCGGCGTTCGGTGCGACATCGGCCAGCAGCGGCGCCAGCCGCGGCGCCGGTACGGCGACGATGACCGCGTCGGCGCGCCAGTGCCGGCCCTCGTCATCGCACAGGCTCCAGCCGTTGCCGTCGGGCGCGACGTGCGTGACCGACGTCGGTATCCACGTCAGCCTGCTGCGGGCCACCAGTTCGTCCAGCAGCACCTGATAGCCGCCCGCGATCGCGCCGAACACCGGGCCGCGCGTGCTGCCGGGCAGCGCGCGCCGCCCGGCGTCGGTGAGGCTGGGAGCGCCGGCGTCCAGGGCGGCGGCCAGCGTCGGCGCCGCGGAGCGGATGCCGATGGTGGCCGCCGAGCCGGCGTAGACGCCGGACAGCATCGGATCCACCGAGCGGGCCACCACCTGCTCGCCGAACCGGTCGGCGACGACGGCGCCGACGGCGGGGTCGGCGCCGGGCTGCCAGTGCAGCGGCCGGTGGGGCTCGGCGGCCATCTGCGCGATCGTCGCGTCATCGACCAGGCCGGTCACCGACGCCGCCGAGGTCGGGATGCCGTTCACGGTGTCCGGCGGCAGCGGGTGGATGCGGCCCTGACTGTAGATCGTGGGCCGCACACCGGTGGTGCTGATCTGCCGGCCGGCCAGGCCGAGCTCGGTCAGCAGGGCAGGCACTTCGGGGCGGCGCACCACGAAGGCTTCCGCGCCGACGTCCATCATTTGCCCACCGAGGCGTTCGGTGCGCAGGATGCCGCCGAGCCGGTCGGCCGGGTCGAACACTGTGATGTCGGCGTCGTCACCCACCAGCACGCGCAACCGGTAAGCGGCGGCCAAACCTGAAATGCCGCCTCCGACAACGCAATACCGGGGGCTCACAACGAGTGCACCAAGCCCACCAGATCTGTCAGCAGTCCCGGGTCGGTGGCCGGAAGAACGCCGTGGCCGAGGTTGAAGATGTGCCCGGCAGCCCCGGCGTCGATCGCGCGCCTGCCGTCGTCGACAACCGCCCGGGCCGCCCGCTCGACCGCCGGCCAGCCGGCCAGCAGGGCGACGGGATCCAGATTGCCCTGCAGGGCCTTGTCGGGGCCGACGCGCAATGCGGCGTCGGACAGCGACGTCCGCCAGTCGACGCCGACGACGCCGGCGCCCGCCTCTCCCATCGCACCGAGCAGCTCAGCGGTGCCGACGCCGAAGTGCGTCATCGGTACCTGGTAGTCGGCCAGGGCAGCGAACACCCGCGAACTGTGCGGCAGTACGTGGCTGCGGTAGTCGGCCAGCGAGAGCGTGCCCGCCCAGGAGTCGAACACCTGGATGGCATCCACCCCGGCGTCGAGCTGCACCTTCAGGAACGCGATCGTCAGGTCGGCCAGAACATCCATCAGCGCGTGCCAGGTCGACGGATCGGCCAACATCATCGCCTTGGTCCGCTCGTGCTGCTTACTGGGGCCGCCCTCGATCAGATACGACGCCAAAGTGAACGGGGCGCCGGCGAAACCGATCAGCGGCACCTCGCCGAGCTCGGACACCAGCAGCCCGACCGCGTCGGCGATCGCACTGACCCCTTGCAGCTCAAAACCTTTCATGGCCTCGACATCCGCGGCGGTGCGCACCGGATGATCGATCACCGGGCCGACGTCGGGCACGATGTCCAACGCAATGCCCGCGCCGCGCAGCGGGACCACGATGTCGGAGAACAGGATCGCCGCGTCAACCCCGTGCCTGCGGATCGGCTGCATGGTGATCTCGCAGACCAGTTCCGGGTCGAAGCAGGCCTGCATCATCGTGTTCTTGGCCCGCAGTTCGCGGTACTCGGGAAGTGACCGGCCGGCCTGGCGCATGAACCACACGGGGACACGGCTTGGCTTGCGGCCAGTGGCGGCGGCCAGGTAGGGCGCCTCGGGCAGCCGGCGACGGGTACTCATCGCCGTCCATGCTCCCATGAGCCCACGAGTCCGGCCCACGTGCCCTCGCCCGCCCGGGCCCATCCCCGGGTCGCTTCGCTCCTGCCCGCCGGATGGCACCAAATCGGCGCGCCTGCCCCCTCGACCTCGACGATAGGGCTAGCGTCAATTGCTGTGACCACTGCGGAACCGGCGCTTTTCCGCGAGGCGGTGGCGGCGATGAACGCCGCCGAGGTACGGCCGGAGATCGAGCTCGGTCCGATCCGCCCACCTCAACGTCTCGCGCCCTACAGCTATGCGCTGGGCGCGGAGGTCAAACACGCCGAGACCGAGATCGTCCCGGAGCACACCGAGGGCGACGCGTTCGGCCGGCTGATCCTGCTGCACGATCCCGACGGCTCCGAGGCCTGGGACGGCACCATGCGGCTGGTCGCCTACATCCAGGCCGACCTGGACTCCAGCGAGGCCGTCGACCCGTTGCTGCCCGAGGTGGCGTGGAGCTGGCTCGTCGACGCCCTCGACAGCCGCGCCGAGCACGTCACCGCCCTGGGCGGCACCGTTACGGCAACCACCTCGGTCCGGTACGGCGACATCTCCGGTCCGCCGCGTGCGCATCAGCTCGAGATGCGCGCGTCCTGGACGGCCACGACGATGGCGCTCGACACCCACGTCCAGGCGTTCTGTGAGGTGCTCGAGCACGCCGCGGGCCTGCCGCCGGTGGGAGTGACGGACCTGGGTTCCCGCTCGCGCGCCTGACATGAGACCCGATGATGACGCCGCCGCCGCGGTGTCCGATACCCCAGCCGACGACGCCCCCGAGGCCACTCCTCTGCTGTGCCCGTCCGAGGGCGTGCCGCCGCTCTCGGTCAGCGTCGAGGAGATCGCCAGGGCCGCTGAGCAGCTGGCGAAGGGCACCGGCCCGTTCGCCGTCGACGCCGAGCGCGCCTCGGGCTTCCGCTATTCCAACCGCGCCTACCTGATCCAGATCCGGCGCACCGGCGCGGGCACCGTGCTCATCGACCCGGTCAACCACGGAAACAGCCCGATCGACGTCCTGCGCCCGGTCGCCGAGGTGCTGGCCGAAGACGAGTGGATCCTGCATGCCGCCGACCAGGATCTGCCCTGCCTGGCCGAGGTCGGGATGCGACCGCCCCGCCTCTACGACACCGAGCTGGCGGGCCGACTGGCCGGCTTCGAGCGGGTGAATCTGGCGGCCATGGTGCAGCGCCTGCTCGGATTGGGGCTGGCCAAGGGACATGGCGCGGCGGACTGGTCCAAGCGCCCGCTGCCCGACGCGTGGCTGAACTACGCGGCCCTGGACGTCGAGGTGCTGATCGCGCTGCAGGAGGCGATCGCCGACGTCCTGCGCCAACAACACAAGACTGATTGGGCCGCAGAGGAATTCGAATACCTCAGGTGTGCAGAAGCGACCCCGACGCGGCGGGATCGGTGGCGTAAGACCTCCGGGATCCACAAGGTCCGCAACCGCCAGGCGCTGGCCGCGGTCCGGGAGTTGTGGACGGTGCGCGATCAGATCGCCCGGCGCCGCGATATCGCGCCGGGGCGGATCCTTCCGGACTCGGCGATCATCGCCGCGGCGGTGGCCGACCCCAAGACCGTCGAGGACCTGACCAAACTGCCGATCTTCGGCGGGCACAAACAGCGTCGCAGCGCGCACATCTGGCTGGCCGCCCTGGAGTCCGGTCGCACCAACCCAGAACTGCCGGACACCGCCGAGCCGCAGAACGGCCCGCCGCCGGCGGTGCGGTGGGCCAAGCGCAAGCCCGAGGCCGCCGCCCGCCTGGACGCCGCCCGCGCGCAGCTCTCTGAACTCTCCGAGCGGGTGCACGTCCCGACCGAGAACTTGGTCTCCCCCGAGCTCATCCGCAGGCTGTGCTGGGACTGGCAGGACACCGCCGATGTCAGCGGGGCGATCGAGACGTTCCTCCGCGACGGAGGGGCCAGGCAGTGGCAACGCGCGCTTGTGGTTCCGGCGTTGACGACGGCACTGAGCCCGCCGGCCGAGAAGGATTGAGCGCTTACCGCTTGTCGGCCGAGTCGCTGACCGTGTCGTCGACCGCGTTCAGTGCGGCCACCCAGCCGGTCACCTGACGGGCGATGTTCTGCTCGGTCAGGCCGACGATCTCCAGCACCTCACCGCGCCCGGCATGGTCCAGGAACTGTTGCGGCACCGCGATATCGCGGCACGGGATATCGATCTCGGCGGCGCGCAACGAGGCGGACACCGCAGAGCCAACGCCGCCACGCGCGCCGTTGTCTTCCATCGTGACCACAAGCTTGTGCGACTTGGCAAGGGACGCAATCGCATCCGGCACCGGGATCACCCAGCGGGGATCCACCACGGTCACCCCGATGCCCTGATTACGCAGCCGCTGGGCGACCTTGAGCGCCATCGGGGCGAACGATCCCACCGCGACCAGCAGCACATCGTCGCTCAAGCCCTCCGCCGGGCGCGCCAGAATGTCAATGCCCGAAAGCCGTTCGACCGCGGGAATATCTTCGCCCACTTCACCTTTGGGGAAGCGGATGGCAGTCGGGCCGTCGTTGATCTCCAGCGCTTCGCCCAGCTCTTCGCGCAGCCGGGCGCCATCACGCGGCGCGGCCACCCGGATGCCGGGAACGATGTTGAGCAGCGACAGGTCCCACATGCCGTTGTGGCTGGCGCCGTCGTTGCCGGTGATCCCGGCACGGTCGAGGACCATGGTGACGGGCAGTTGGTGCAACGCGACGTCCATCATGATCTGGTCGAACGCGCGGTTGAGGAACGTGGAGTAGATCGCGACCACCGGGTGCAGCCCGCCCATCGCAAGCCCGGCCGCCGACGTCATCGCATGCTGCTCGGCGATCCCGACGTCGAACAATCGATCCGGAAAGCGTTGCCCGAACGCCGACAGGCCGGTCGGACCGGGCATCGCCGCGGTGATCGCCACGATGTCGCGCCGCTTGGCGGCATACGAGATCAGCGACTCGGAGAACACCGATGTCCACCCCGGGGCCGCCGACTTGGTGGCCAGCCCGGTGTCCGGGTCGATCACCCCGCAGGAGTGCATCTGCTCGGCCTCGTCGTTCTCGGCAGGCGCGTACCCCATGCCCTTGCGGGTGACAACGTGCACGATCACCGGTGCGTTGAAGCCGCGGGCGTGTCGCAGCGCGGTTTCCACCGCGTGTTCGTCATGGCCGTCGATCGGGCCGACGTATTTCAGGCCAAGGTCGGTGAACATCACCTGCGGCGACAGCGCGTCCTTGATACCGGCCTTCACGCTGTGCATGGCCTGGTAGCAGGGCTCGCCCACCACCGGGACGCCACGCACGGCGACCCGGGTGCGCTCCAGCAGCCGCTCATAGCCCGGTTGCAGCCGCAGCCCGGCCAGATGATCGGCCAGACCCCCGATCGTCGGAGCGTACGAGCGGCCGTTGTCGTTGACGACGATCACCACGGGCCGGCGGGCGGCGGCGATGTTGTTCAGCGCCTCCCAGCACATGCCGCCGGTCAGGGCGCCGTCGCCGACCACCGCGACGACGTGGCGGTTGCGGTGGCCGGTCAGTTCGAAAGCCTTCGCCAACCCGTCGGCGTAGGACAGCGCCGCCGAGGCGTGGCTGGACTCGACCCAGTCGTGCTCGCTCTCGGCCCGCGACGGGTAGCCCGACAGGCCGTCGCGTTTGCGCAACGTGTCGAAGTCGGCCGCGCGACCGGTGAGCATCTTGTGGACGTAGGCCTGGTGTCCGGTGTCGAAAAGAATAGGGTCGTGCGGAGAGTCGAACACCCGGTGCAACGCCAGCGTCAGCTCGACGACACCGAGGTTGGGCCCGAGATGACCACCCGTGGCAGCGACCTTGTGAATCAGGAACTGGCGAATCTCAGCGGCCAGATCGGTCAGCTGCGCTTGGGACAGGTGTTGCAAATCGGCGGGGCCGCGAACCTGTTCAAGCATTTGGTCAGTCTACGCACTGCTGCGTAGATCAGTCCTGATGAGACTCGTAGATGTCGGGCACACCGTCGTGGTCGCGATCTTGGTTCTCCAGCTCCCACACCGTGCGGTAATGCCGGTTGCGCAGCCGCAACACGACCGCGGCGAGGAGGGCGGCCAGCAAACTTCCCGTGAGCACCGCAACCTTGACCACGTCGTGGCGTTCCGAGCCCGGTTCGTAGGCCAATTCGCCGATCAGGAGCGATACCGTGAAGCCGATGCCGGCCAGCATCGAGATGCCGAACACGTCGATCCAGCGCAATGCCGAGTCGAGACTCGCACGGGTCAGTTTGGCCAGTGTCCAGGTGGTGCTGAACACCCCGAGCGTCTTGCCGGCGACCAGCCCGAAGACGATGCCCATCGCGATCGGATCACGCAGAGCCGTGATCAAACCGTGATAGCCGCCGAACGTCACACCGGCGGCAAAGAATGCGAACACCGGGACCGCGAACCCCGCCGACAGCGGGCGCATCCGGTGCTCGAAATGCTCGGCCAGCCCGGGCCCGGCCTCCGGTCCCCCTTCCGTTGGACTGCGCAGCACCGGCACGGTGAAGCCCAGCAGTACGCCCGCCACCGTCGCGTGCACCCCGGACTCGTGGACGAACGCCCAGGTGAGCACCGCCAGCGGGACGAGCAGCCACCATGACCGGATCCGGCGCTGCACAAGGACGGCGAACAGAGTCAGCGGGATCAGCGCCACCAGCAAGGCGACGACGTTGATCTTGTCGGTGTAGAACACCGCGATCACCGTGATCGCGAGCAGATCGTCCACGACGGCCAGCGTGAGCAGAAACGTCCGCAGGGCGGCCGGAAGGTGGGTGGAGATGACGGCCAGCACGGCGACCGCGAAAGCGATGTCGGTGGCCGTCGGGATCGCCCAGCCCTGAGCCGCACCGGCACCCGCATTGATAGTGAAGGCGACGAAGATGGCCGCAGGCACCACCATCCCGCCCAGCGCCGCCGCGATCGGCAGGGCGGCCTGGCCCGGGTCCCGCAGGTCGCCGGCGACGAACTCCCGCTTGAGCTCGAGCCCGACCACGAAGAAGAAGATCGCCAGCAGCCCATCGGCCGCCCAGCCGCCCAGGCTCAGATCCAGATGCAGGCCGAGCCGGTCGGTGCCGACGTGCAGGCTGCCAAGGCGGTCATAGGCCGCCGACCACGGCGAGTTGGCCCAGACCAAGGCGACAGCCGCGGCCAGCAGCAGCAGCGCCCCGCCGACGGTTTCCTTGCGCAGGATCTCCGATATGCGTGCGGTCTCAGCCCACGAACCCCGGGCAAACAGTGCGCGGGCCACCAACGGCTTGCGGTCGGCCACAATTCCCCTCAGATATCGACGAGCATTGAATAGTTTTCGCCGACCAGACTTCCCGGCACACCGGGACCTAACTCTAGTCGCCGGTGATCGATCTCACGGGGCGGTGGCACCGGCGTCAGCGCGTGAGAACCGCGATGCACTCCACGTGATGGGTCAGCGGAAACGAGTCGAACACCCGCAGCTCCTCGACGGCGTAGCCGTGCCCGCGGTATAGGCCGATGTCGCGCGAGAAGGACGCGGCCTCACAGCCGATGTGGATCACCCGCGGCACCCCGGCCTCGGCGAGCAGATCGATGATCTCGCGCCCCGCGCCCGATCGAGGCGGGTCCAGCACCGCGATATCGGCGCCGTCGCGCTGCGTGGCCAGCGCCCGGCGCACCGAGTCGGTGAGCACCTCGACGCTCGGCAGGTCGGCCAGTGCCGCGCGCGCCGCCTCGGACGCCGCGCGTGAGGTATCCACGGTCAGCACCCGCCCACTGTCGCCGACCGCGTCGGCCAGCACGGCTGCGAACAATCCGGCGCCGCCGTACAGGTCCCATGCGGTCGCCCTGGCGACGTCCTGCGCCCAGCCGGCCACCAGCGCGCTATAGGTCGTGGCGGCGTCCCGATGCGACTGCCAGAACCCGGTGACCGGAACCTTCCACACCCGCCGGCCGACCCGCTGCACCGCGTCAAAGTCACCTTCGGCACGGTGACCGCGCCGCTGCTGTTTGTTGTTGCATACGACGTGCCGGGTGCCGTCGTCGTCGGCGACCACATGCACCTGGTCGCCCGGCTTCCAGCGTGATCCGTCCAACCCGTCGACCAAGCCGTCGCGCAGCTGGCCGCAACGCAGATCGGTGACCAGGTCGGCACTGTGGTAGCGGTGAAAACCCGCACGGCCGTCGGCATTCACGGCCAGCCGCACCCGGGTGCGCCAGCCGCGGGCCGCGCCGTCGCCCAAGGGCTCGGCCAATCCTTCCCACGCGAAGTCACCGAGCCGGGCCAGCTGGTTGGCTACCACCTGACCCTTGAGCACGCGGGCCGCCTCGGGCGCAGCGAACGCCAGATCGCAGCAGCCGGCCTTGCCGACGCCGGCGATCGGGCACAGCGACTCCACCCGGTCCTGCGATGGTTCGAGAACCTCGATTGCCTCAGCGTGCCAATAGGATCCGCGGTCACCGGTGACTCTTACCCGCACCACCTCGCCGGGCAGTGCGTAGCGGACGAACACCACGCGTCCCTCATGGCGCGCCACACAGCTGCCCCCGTTGGCGGCCGCGCCGGTCGTGAGCACCAGCTCGACCGAATCCCCCTGCTCCACTATCGCGTCACTCCAAAAAGCCTCGGCGCACATCGCCGGGTGCGTTCTGCTCATGCAACTCGCTCACCCGCTCCGACGAATTAAGCTGCCACGGAACCGAAGTCACCATCACGTTCGGCATGAACAGCAACCGGCCCTTGAGCCGCAACGCACTCTGGTTGTGCAAGACCTGCTCCCACCAATGGCCGACAACGTATTCGGGGATGAACACGGTCACCACCGTGCGCGGAGCTTCCTTGCTGATCCGCTTGACGTAGTCCAGCACCGGCCGGGTCACCTCTCGGTACGGCGAGGCAACGACTTTCAGCGGGACGGTGATGTCGCTGTCCTCCCACTTGTGCACCAGCTGGCGGGTCTCGGAGTCGTCGACGTTGACCGTGATGGCCTCCAGCACGTCGGGCCGGGTGGCTCTGGCATAGGACAGCGCGCGCAACGTCGGCATGTGCAGTTTGGAAACCAGCACCACGGCGTGGTTGCGGCTGGGCAGCACCACTTCGCCCTGCTCGGCCTCCTGCTCGGCCAGCTCCCGTGCCACGGTGTCGTAGTGCTTGTGGATCGCCTTCATCAGAATGAAAAGGCTTGACATGGCCAGTATTGCGATCCAGGCGCCGGCGACGAACTTGGTGACCAGAACGACGATCAACACGGCCCCGGTGGAGATGAAACCGATCGTATTGATCACCCGCGAACGCATCATGTGCCGACGCGCCCGCGGATCGGTCTCGGTGCGCAAGTGCCGCGTCCAGTGCCGGACCATGCCGATCTGGCTGAGCGTGAACGACACGAACACGCCCACGATGTAGAGCTGGATCAGCGCGGTGACTTCGGCGCGGAACGCGACGACGAACGCGATCGCCGCCGCCGCCAGGAACAGGATGCCGTTGGAGAAGGCCAGCCGGTCACCGCGGGTGTGCAGCTGGCGCGGCAGGAACCGGTCCTGGGCCAGGATCGAGCCCAGCACCGGGAAGCCGTTGAACGCGGTGTTGGCGGCCAGGACCAGGATCAGCGCGGTGACACCGGTGATCAGCCACAGGCCCAGCGGGAAACCGGCGAACACGGTGTCGGCCAACTGGGCCACCAGCGTCTTCTGGTGATACCCGGACGGTGCCCCGATGAGCTGCTCCTCGGGCCGCTCGGCAACCTTGGCGCCGGTCTCGATCGCCAGCAGGATCATTCCGATGAACAGCGTGATCGCGATGCCACCCAGGAGCAGCAGCGTCGTCGCGGCGTTCTTGGACTTCGGCTTACGGAACGCGGGCACACCGTTGCTGATCGCCTCTACACCGGTCAGGGCCGCACAGCCGGACGAGAACGCCCGCGCCACAAGGAACACCAGCGCGAACCCCATGACGTCGCCGTGCTCGGAATGCAGTTCGAAGTGCGCCGACTCGGCCTGCAGGTGGTCACCGAGCACGTAGATCTGGAAGAAGCCCCAGATGAGCATGGTGAACATGCCGACGATGAACGCATACGTCGGGATCGCGAACGCGGTGCCCGACTCGCGGATGCCGCGCAGGTTTGCCGCGGTCAACAACATGATCGCGGCGACGGCGAAAGCCACCTTGTGCTGGGCGATGAACGGGAACGCCGACCCGATGTTCGACATCGCCGAAGCCATCGACACCGCGACGGTCAGCACATAGTCGACCAGCAGCGCGCTGGCCACCGTCAGACCCGCGGTCGGGCCGAGGTTGGTGGTCACCACCTCGTAGTCGCCGCCGCCGGACGGATAGGCGTGCACGTTCTGCCGGTAAGAAGCCACCACCACGAGCATCACCACCGCGACCGCCACCCCGATCCACGGCGCCATCGCGAAGGCGGACAGCCCCGCCACCGAGAGCACCAGGAAGATCTCCTCGGGCGCGTACGCCACCGAGGACATGGCGTCGGAGGCGAAGACCGGCAAGGCGATCCGCTTGGGCAGCAGCGTGTGGCTCAGCTTGTCGCTGCGGAACGGCCGCCCCAGGACCAGCCGACGGGTGGCGGTCGAAAGCTTAGACACGAGTGCCAAGACTAGGCCCATGGCCGTTTGGCTGTAGCGTTCCCCGTACGGTCGGGTCGGCGCAGGACTCAGTCGAGAGGACGCCAGGTGCGGGTAGTGGTGATGGGGTGCGGCCGGGTAGGCGCGTCGCTGGCCGACGCGCTGTCCCGGATCGGCCACGAGGTCGCGATCATCGACCGGGATCCGACGGCGTTTCACCGGCTCTCGCCGGACTTCTCCGGCGAGCGCGTGCTGGGCATGGGATTCGACCGAGAAGTGCTGCTGCGCGCGGGAATTCAGGGTACCGACGCATTCGCCGCGGTGTCCTCCGGCGACAATTCGAACATCATTTCCGCGCGGGTAGCCCGCGAGACCTTCGGAGTGCAGCGCGTGGTCGCCCGCATCTACGACGCCAAGCGGGCCGCGGTCTACGAGCGTTTGGGCATCCCGACGGTGGCGACCGTGCCCTGGACGACCGACCGGCTGCTGAACGCGCTCTTGCGTGACACCGAGACCGCAAAATGGCGTGATCCGACCGGCACGATGGCCGTCGCCGAGGCGACACTGCACGAAGGCTGGGTCGGGCATCGGCTCACTTCCCTCGAGGAAGCCACCCGTGCGCGCGTCGCCTTTGTGATCCGGTTCGGCACCGGAATCCTGCCCGAGCCCAAAACCGTCGTCCAGGCCGGCGACCAGGTCTACATCGCGGCGGTGTCCGGGCGCGCCGCCGAAGCGCTGGCGATCGCCGCGCTCCCGCCCGGCCCGGATATCGGAGAGGGGCACTGAGATGGGCGACAAACGGCTCAAGGTCGCGATCGCCGGGGCTGGCGCGGTCGGCCGCTCGATCGCCCGCGAACTGCTCGAGAGCGAGCACGAGGTGACTCTCATCGAGCGCAACGCCGAACATCTGGACGTCGACGCGATCCCCGCCGCGCACTGGCGGCTCGGAGACGCCTGCGAGATCAGTCTGCTGGAGTCGGTGCACCTGCACGATTTCGACGTCGTCGTGGCCGCCACCGGCGACGACAAGGCCAACGTGGTGCTCTCCCTGCTGGCCAAGACCGAGTTCGCGGTGTCCCGCGTGGTGGCCAGGGTCAACGACCCCCGCAACGAGTGGCTATTCGACGATTCGTGGGGCGTGGACGTCGCGGTGTCCACCCCGCGAATGCTGGCCTCGCTCGTGGAGGAGGCGGTCGCGGTGGGCGATCTGGTGCGGCTGATGCAATTCCGTCAGGGCCACGCCAACCTCGTCGAGATCACCCTGCCCGATGACACCCCGTGGGGCGGCCGGCCGGTACGCAAGCTCGTCCTGCCGCGCGACGCCACGCTGGTGACGATCCTGCGCGGCGCGCGGGTGATCGTGCCCGAAGCCGACGAGCCTCTGGAGGGCGGCGACGAACTGTTGTTCGTCGCGGCGCCCGAGGTGGAAGACGAGCTGCGGAAGACCGTGCTGACGGCGGCGAGCAGCTAGCGCATGGCCGGCGGCGGCCCGTCCCGGTCCCGAGAGGCCGCGACGGCGGCCTGCGAGGGCGCGGACAGGTCCGGCACACGATCGTCGATCCCGACCGCGGATACCACGGCGGCGATCGCGAGCAACACCGCGGTGGCGATCACCCCACGCCGAAATCCATCCAGATCGATTGTGCCGCCGACGATTACCGCGGTGAAGGCGATCGCGATCAGGCCCGACACCCGGGCCAGCGCGTTGTTGATCGCCGACCCGATCCCACTGTGCGCGGGCTGAACCGCCGCCAGAATCGCGGCGGTCAACGGCGACACCGTCACGGCCAAGCCGATGCCGAACAGCACCAGGCCCGGCACCGTCTGCACCCAGACGTTGCCGGTCGTCACCGCCATCATCACGAAGCCCGCCGCGGCGATCAAAGGTCCTGTGGCCATGAAGCGGCGGGGGCCGTGACGGCCCGCCAGCTCGCCGAAGCGGGCAGCCAAAAGCAGCGACAGGATCGGCACCGGCAGCGTCGCGAGTCCGGCCTGAGCAGGTGAGAGCCGTCCGGTCTCCTGCAGGAACAGCGCGATGAGCACCTGGCCCAGCAAGACACCCGCGTAGAGGAACACGGTAGCGAGGTTGCCGACGGCGAAGTTACGCGCGGCGAAGATGCCCGACGGCACCATCGGCGCGCGGGCGTGGCGTTCCCACCAGGCGAACACGATCAGACAGGCCGGACCGACGATGAGACCGGCCAGGATCGCCGGGTTGGTCCAACCCAGGCGCTGTTGTTCGATCACCGCAAAGACCGTGCATCCGAGGCCGATCGCGGTGAGCGTCGCGCCGACGACGTCGACGCTGGCGCCGCGGGCGGCGGTGCGGTCGGCCAGTTTCATGCTCAGCGCGAGCGTGGCAGCCAGGGGCACCACGTTGACGGCGAACACCCACCGCCAGCCGAGGCCTTCGACGAGCAGGCCGCCCAGCAGCGGGCCGATCAGGAACGCGGTTCCGGTCCACGCCGTCCAGATCCCGATGGCGCGGGATTGTTCGGCACCGGTGAACCTCGCGTTGAGCATCGCCAGCGAGCTGGGGACCAGAAAGGCCGCGCCCAGGCCCTGCAGACAGCGCGCCGCGATCAAGATCGCGCCGCTGGGCGCCAGCGCGCACAGCAGCGAGGCCAGACCGAACAGGACCAAACCCGCCCGCAGCACCCGCAGCCGCCCGAACGTGTCGGAGATCGCGCCGGCGACCAGGATCAGCGCGCCCAGGGTCAGCAGGTAGCCGTCGAGGACCCACTGCTGGGTGAGCAGCCCGCCGCCGAGCTCGGCTTGGATGGCCGGCAGGGCGAGGTTGACCACCGAGCCGTCGAGGAACGCCACGAACGAGGCGAGCACGGAGACCGCGACCAGCAGGCGGTCGTCGCGGCCGGCCACGAAACGTCAGTCGTCGCCGGCAACGTGGGCGGCGTGGACGGCTTTCTGCGCGACCCGGATCGCGAAATAGGTGACCAGCGCTGCCACGGCGGTCAGCGGCCAGCCCATCGAGATGCGGGCCACCCCGAGCCAGCCGGTCTGGTCCAGGTCGTACAGGTGGCGCTGCACCACGAACCGCGACGCGAACACAAGTACCCAGGTCAGGGTCGCGATATCGAAAGCCAGCACCGCGCGCCGGTTACCGCGCCAGGCGCGGTCGTGGCTTTGAATCCAGCTCCAGGCGTAGCCGACGATCGGCCGGCGGATCAGAACCGACACCGCGAACACCGACGCCCAGATCAGCGATGACCAGATGCCGAGCAGGAAATAGCCTTTCGATGCCCCGACAATCCAGGCGATCAGGGCGCTGATCCCGACGCCGATGAAGCCGGAGATGGCGGGCTGCACCGAGTCGCGGCGGATCAGGCGCCACACCAGGATCAGGCCGGCGACGCCGAGCGCGGCATAGATGGCGGGCATCAGGCCGAATGCGGAGTTGACGGGTACCAGCACCGCGACGGGCAGCGCGGAGTAGATCAGGCCGCTGATGCCGCCCATCTGGGCCAGCAACGCCTGCGCCGGCGTCCTCTCAGGAGGCGACTCGACGTCCCCGGAGTCTGGGGATCGATCGCTGTCCTCGACGGGAAGACTCAAGTCTGGATCTCGTAATGCGGGTTGTAGATCGCTTTGGCACCGTTCTCCAGCGTGCCCAGCCGGCCGCGTACTCGAAGAGCGCGTCCCGATTCGATTCCGGCGATTCGGCGCTGTCCCAGCCAGACCAGCATCACGGTGTCGGTGCCGTCGAACAATTCGGCCCGCACGCCGCCGGCGCACCCCTTGGCATTCGTCTCGACACTGCGCAGGGTCCCCACCATCGTGACTTCCTGGCCGCGCTGGCAATCGATTGCTCGCTGGGCTCCGGTGCCCGCGGCCTCGTCGGTGAGTTCTTCGACATCTCGCTGCTCAGGATCCTCCGTCAACCGACGGGTGAGACGGCGGACAAAACTTTCGGCCGTAGCCATGGCCTCTCCTGATACTTCGGCGGATCACAATGCCAACGCAACGGTAGACCTGTTGGTTCCGCGACGCCATCTCGCGTGCCCGCGCTGCCACGTGGCGTACCCGCGGCGGCCCTTGCTAATCCGTCACAGGCAGGATCATGAGATGACGATCACATTCCGCGGCACCACCGCGGTGCTGCTGCCGGGCACCGGTTCGGACGACGACTACGTCTACCGGGCGTTCGCCGGGCCGCTGCACGCGGTCGGCTCGGTGGTGACAACGCCACCGCCGCAACCGGCCCGCCTGGTCGCCAGTTACCTCGAAGCACTCGACAATGCCGCCCGTCAGGGCCCGATCATCGTCGGCGGGGTGTCCATCGGCGCAGCGGTGACGACCGCGTGGGCCCTGGCCCACCCCAGCCATGCGGTGGCGGTGCTGGCCGCGCTGCCGGCGTGGACCGGCGCGGCCCCGTCGGCTCCGGCCGCCCTGTCGGCCCGGCACACCGCCCACCAGTTGCGCACCGCCGGTCTGGTCGCCACGACCGCGCAGATGCGGGCGTCGAGCCCGGCCTGGCTGGCCGACGAGCTCACCCGGAGCTGGCTGGGCCAATGGCCCGAATTGCCCGACGCGATGGAGGAGGCCGCGAGCTACGTCGCGCCGAGCATCACCGACCTGGAACGGCTCAGCGTGCCGATGGGCGTGGTCGGCGCCGCCGACGACCCGATCCATCCACTGGAGGTCGCGCTGGAGTGGGTGTCGGCGGCACCGCGCGCGGCGCTACGCACGGTCAGCCTCGACGACTTCGGCCCCGACCCGTCAGTGCTGGGGGCGGCGTGCCTGGCGGCCCTTGACGAAGCGAGCGGGTTCGGCGGGCTGCAGCGCAGCGACCCGGGGGTGTAATCAGCCGCCGGTGCTGGAGCTGCGCAGCTGCTGCATGGCCGAGCCCGACGCGCTGCGCCGCTCGGTCGGCGGCTGGCCCTGCGCCTGTTGCTCCTGCACCAGTGCCTGCTGGGCGGCAACCATCTGTGCCTGCTGGGCGGCGGCCTGACGCAACTGCTCGAGCATCGGCTCGGGCAGCTGGACCGGCAGCGGCGTGCGCACCGGCAGCGGCGTGTCACCGCGTCGTACGACGGTGTCGCCCAACGCTTCTCGCGCCTCGGCAACGAGATTCTCCATGGCTTCTGGTGCGCCGTTGACCACGCAGCGGATCATCCAGCGGTAGCCGTCGACCCCGATGAAGCGCACCACACCGGCGCCGGTACCGACCACCTCACGCCCCCACGGGCCGGACTGGATGGACACCTGCGCGTTGTCCTTGCGCAGCGAGTCGGCCAGCTCTTTGGCCACTTCCCGCCACAGGCCCGGCGACTTCGGTGCCGCGTAGGCAGCGATGGTGAACCGCCCGTTGGGCGTGACCACCCACACCGCGCTCGGAACGCCAACCTCGTTCAGCTCCACCTGAATCTGGCCGGCCGCGGGCATCGGCACCAGCACGGAGCCGAGGTCCAGGCGCGCCTCCAGGGCGTCGTCGGGGTTGTCGAAATCCTCGACATCGAAAGGGCCGCCGTCATAGTCGGCGTCGACCTCGTCGACTTCGTCGGGCTCGGCGGCCGAGGCGGCTTCCGGGACCTCGGCGGCGGGGGTGTCGTCCGCCGGGGTCGCAGGTTCGTTCTTACGTTTGCCGAATGCCATCACAAACTCGCATGTCCGCCGGAGGATCCGTAGCCGCCCACGCCACGTGTGGTGTCAGCCAGTCCGGCCTCGTCGAACGAGGCCACCTCGACCAGCTCTGGGAGTTCGACCCGCTGAACCAGCAGTTGAGCGATGCGGTCACCGCGCCGGATGTTGATCGGCGTGGTGGGGTCGAGGTTGATCAACGACACTTTGACTTCGCCGCGATAGCCTGCGTCGATCGTGCCGGGGCTGTTGACGATCGAAAGTCCAACGCGCGCAGCCAAACCGGAGCGCGGGTGAACCAGGCCGACCATGCCGTGCGGGATCGCCACCGCGATCCCGGTGCCCACCAGGGCTCGGTGGCCAGGCGCCAGGTCGACGTCTTGCGCACTGAACAAATCCACACCCGCGTCGCCATCGTGGGCGCGGCTGGGCATCGGGAGATCGCGGTCGAGGCGAACCACCGCGAGACTGGTCGGCACGATGCCACAGACTACCCTTGGCCGCGTGTCCGGTTCGCGTGTGACCTCGCAAACCGTGCGGTATCGCGAGCGGCTCTGGGTGCCGTGGTGGTGGTGGCCGCTCGGTCTGGGGCTGGCAGCACTGATCGCCAAGGAAGTCACGATGGGTGTACGCACGCTGCCCGTCTGGCTGCCCTACTCGCTGCTGGGCGCCGTCGCGGTCGGCGTATTGCTGTGGCTGAGTCGCACCGAGGTCCGGGTGGTCACCGACGGAGCCGACGTCGAACTGTGGGCCGGTCAGGCCCACCTGCCGACGTCGGTGGTGTCGCGGTCGGCGGAGATTCCCCGTACAGCCAAGTCGGCGGCGCTGGGCCGCCAACTCGATCCGGCGGCCTACGTCGTGCACCGGGGCTGGATCGGCCCGCTGGTCCTGGTCGTCCTCGACGATCCGGACGACCCGACGCCATACTGGCTGGTCAGCGCCCGCCACCCCGATCGGGTGTTGTCCGCGCTAAGGAGCTGATTGTCCCGCTCCTCCTCAGCCTCGTCCCTCGGCAGCATCGTCACGGGACGGGAGCTGATTGTCCCGCTCCCCCTCAGCCTCGTCCCGAGCTACGCGGCGCAGTCCGTGCAGATCATCACGCCGTTCTTGTCGCTGGCGAGCCGGCTGCGGTGATGCACCAGGAAACAACTCGAGCAGGTGAACTCGTCGGCCTGTTTCGGAACAACCCGTACCGACAACTCCTCGCCGGACAGGTCAGCGCCCGGCAGCTCGAAATTCTCGGCGGAATCGGTTTCGTCGACATCGACAACGGCCGACTGCGCCTCGTTGCGGCGTGCCTTCAGCTCCTCGAGCGAATCCTCAGAGACCTCGTCGGTCTCGGTGCGCCGTGGGGCGTCGTAGTCGGTAGCCATCTCTTGTCCCCTCCAAACCTCAGCATGGCTTTGTATCAGCGTCGAACGGATCCACCAAACAATTCGTGCCCAGATCACCCATATCTGGGTGTGATTTACGTCACACAGATTGATCTGGTTCAACGGGCGTGTTCCGCAGGCCCCCACCCAGTGCCTCTAGAGTGCATCCGTGGTCGCTCAAATCACCGAGGGCACGGCCTTCGACAAGAACGGTCGTCCGTTCCGTCGGCGCAACTACCTGCCCGGAATCATCGCCCTCGGCGTCATGTTCACGATCACCGCCGTCGTGTGGGCGTTCGTGCTGACCCGCCCGGTCGACGTGCGCGAGGCGGCGACCTGCAACCCACCGCCACCGGCCACCGACCCGGCCGCCCCCAAGCTCGGCGAGCAGGTGTCGCACGCCTCGATGCTCGACGTCGCCCCGGCCAAGCTCGTGGACACCAAGATCCGGGTTCTCAACGCCAGCGGCCAGGGCGGTCAGGCCGGCGAAGTCGCAGGCGCCCTGCGGGACCTCGGCTTCGCGCAGCCCACCGCGGCCAACGATCCGATCTACGCCAGCACCCGGCTGACCTGCCAGGGCCAGATCCGCTTCGGTTCCAGCGGCCGGGCCGGTGCGGCAGCGGTCTGGCTGGTGGCGCCCTGCGTCGAGCTGTTCCAGGACGACCGCAAGGACGATTCAGTGGACCTCGCGATCGGCACCGACTTCACCACGCTGGCGCACAGCGACGACATCGACGCCGTGCTGGCCGGCCTGCGCCCGGACGCCACCGAAACCGCCGACTCGGCGCTGGTGACCAAGATTCACAACGGCACCTGCTGAACGGCTACGGCAGCGGCCGCAATCCGCCGGCGCGTTCCAGCGCCTCGCTGAGCGCGGCCGCGATACCGGGCGCCGCGGCCATCGCCAACCCGCCTTCCTCGTCGACGGGCGGCAGCTCCACCAGCGCGCCCGCCTCGGCCGCGATCAGCGCCCCGGCCGCCCAGTCCCAGATATGCAGGCCGTGCTCGTAGTGAGCGTCAAGGCGTCCCGCGGCCACCAGGCACAGATCCAGCGCCGCCGACCCGATCCGGCGGATGTCCCGTATCTGCGGCAGCAGCCTGGCCAGGATCGCGGACTGTTCGGCGCGCCGCTGCGGGGCGTAACCGAACCCGGTGCCCACCAGCGCCATCGACAGCTCGGTCACCGCGCTGCACCGAAGGGTCCGGCGCTGCCCGGCGCGCTGCACGTGGGCACCGTGACCCGCGGCCGCCGAGTACACGTCACCGCTGACCACATCGACGACCGCCCCCGCGACGGGCACGCCGCCGAGCTGTGCGCCGATCGAAATCGCGTACGCCGGAATGCCATAGACGAAGTTGACCGTCCCGTCGATCGGGTCGATCACCCAGCAGACGTCGGCGTCCGCACCTACCGCCGGACCGCCGCCCTCCTCACCGAGGATCGCCTCACCGGGCCGTAGTGCGGCCAGCCGATCCCGCAGGAGCAGTTCGGTTTCGGTGTCCACGATGGTCACCGGGTCGGTGGGCGTGCTCTTGGTGTGAACTGATTCCGAGTCGAGCGCGTCGCGCCCGTCGCCGAGGATCTCGCCGCGGCGGCGGCGCACGAATGCGGCGGCTTCGGCGGCCAACCGCTCGGCCACCTCCCGTAATTGCTCAGGCCGGCTGTCGGTCACCGGCTTATCGCAGCACAGAGGGGCGCACAGCCACTAGTGTGGGCAATCGCGCAGACCGCCCACCTCGCCGAGGAGCAGCCCATGCCAGAGACCGAACCTCCCACCCCCGGACAGAATCGCGGCTTCGGGGTCGACGTCGGCGGCAGCGGGGTCAAGGGCGGTGTCGTGGATCTCGACACCGGCAAGCTCGTCGGGGACCGCTTCAAGGTGCTCACTCCGCAGCCCTCGACCCCCGAAGCGGTCGCGGCGACCGTCGCCGAGGTGGTGCGGCACTTCGACTGGACCGGCCCCCTGGGCGTCACCTACCCCGGCGTGGTGGTCAACGGAGTCGTGCAGACCGCGGCCAACGTCGACAAGGGCTGGATCGGCACGAATGCCGCCGACGTCATCAGCGCCGCGCTGGGCGGCCAGCACGTCACCGTGCTCAACGACGCCGACGCCGCCGGTCTGGCCGAGCAACGCTACGGTGCCGGGCGCAACAAGCCCGGCGTCGTCGTGTTGCTCACGTTCGGCACCGGAATCGGCTCGGCCGTGATTCACAACGGCCAGCTGCTGCCCAACACCGAGTTCGGCCACCTCGAGGTGGGCGGCAAAGAAGCCGAGCACCGCGCCGCCTCCTCGGTGAAGGAACGCAAGGAGTGGAGTTACGAGCGGTGGACAGAGGAAGTGACGAAAGTCCTGGTCAGCATCGAGAATGCGATCTGGCCTGACTTGTTCATCGCCGGCGGCGGCATCAGCCGCAAGGCCGAAAAGTGGATACCGCTACTGAAAAACCGGACCCCCGTGGTTGCCGCGGAACTGCAGAACGAGGCGGGCATCGTCGGCGCGGCGATGGCGGCTCAAGCCGACGTCACACGCTGATTTTCACCGCTCGGCGCGGTAGATGCGCTCACTGTCGTTACAATGGTCGACGGCGGCCGCCTACCGGATAGCGGCGAGTATCCGCAAACCGAGATCCACGCCAACAGTCCTCATAGCCGACGCTATCGGTGGAGCCCTGCGCCCACCGAGAGCCAGCACGACCGAAAGGGTGTACGTGGCAGCGACGAAAGCAAGCCCGGCAACCGAAGAGCCGGTGAAGCGCACCGCCACCAAGACTCCCGCGAAGAAGCCGGCGGCCAAGGCCGCCAACGGTTCCGCGCCCGCCAAGCGCGCCACCAAGGCGGCGCCCCGCGCCGCCGCTGCGGAAGCCGGCGATTCCGAGATCCTCGACGAGACGGCCGCCCCGGCCAAGGCCCGCGCCGCGAAGGCGCCCGCCAAGAAGGCACCCGCGCGCGGCCGCAAGAAGGACACCGTGCCCGCCGAGGGTGCCGTCGATGGCGATGCCGAACTGGGCGCCGATGACGAACTCGACGGCGAGCTCGACGTCGACCCCGAGCTCGAGGTAGTCGATGACGACCTGGTCCTCGACGATCTCGAGGACGTCGCCGACGACGAGGCTGAGGATCCCTCCGACGACGCGGCCGAGGACGGCGAGGAAGCCGTCGCCGTGGCCGCCGAGAAGGCCCCCGCCGCCGAGGGCGACTCCGGCGACGACGAGGACATCTCCGAGCCATCGGAGAAGGACAAGGCCTCCGGCGACTTCGTGTGGGACGAAGAGGAGTCCGAGGCGCTGCGACAGGCCCGTAAAGACGCCGAGCTGACCGCGTCGGCCGACTCGGTTCGCGCCTACCTCAAGCAGATCGGCAAGGTCGCGCTGCTCAACGCCGAGGAGGAGGTCGAGCTCGCCAAGCGGATCGAGGCCGGCCTCTACGCCACCCAGCTGATGGCCGAGAAGACCGACAAGGGCGAGAAGCTGCCGGTGCAGCAGCGCCGCGACATGCAGTGGATCTGCCGCGACGGCGACCGCGCGAAAAACCATCTGCTGGAAGCCAACCTGCGCCTGGTCGTGTCGCTCGCCAAGCGCTACACCGGCCGCGGTATGGCGTTCCTGGACCTCATCCAGGAAGGCAACCTGGGTCTGATCCGCGCGGTGGAGAAGTTCGACTACACCAAGGGCTACAAGTTCTCCACGTACGCAACGTGGTGGATCCGGCAGGCGATCACCCGTGCGATGGCCGACCAGGCCCGCACCATCCGCATCCCGGTGCACATGGTCGAGGTCATCAACAAGCTTGGCCGCATCCAGCGCGAGCTGCTTCAGGATCTGGGCCGCGAGCCCACTCCAGAAGAGCTGGCCAAGGAAATGGACATCACGCCCGAGAAGGTGCTGGAGATCCAGCAGTACGCGCGTGAGCCGATCTCGCTGGATCAGACCATCGGCGACGAGGGCGACAGTCAGCTCGGCGATTTCATCGAGGACAGCGAGGCCGTCGTGGCCGTCGACGCCGTCTCCTTCACCCTGCTGCAGGATCAGCTGCAGTCGGTGCTCGAGACGCTCTCCGAGCGCGAAGCCGGCGTGGTGCGGCTGCGATTCGGTTTGACCGACGGCCAGCCCCGTACCCTCGACGAGATCGGACAGGTCTACGGCGTGACCCGCGAGCGGATCCGCCAGATCGAGTCGAAGACCATGAGCAAGCTGCGCCATCCCAGCCGGTCTCAGGTGCTGCGCGACTACCTCGACTAGGCAGGACGAGGCCTCGGCGGACGTGCCGAGGCCTCGGTAAAGCGTTGCAGCACAAGGTATTTGCGGCGTAGCTTCGCAGCGGTAGATCGCGCAACCCACAGCGAACACTCTCCCGGCGAATTTCTCTTCGCCGGCGTCAAATCCTCGCAGGGGCGGTACTCGGGTGCCATGATCGACAAGATCAGCTCGACCCAGACCTCCAGCCGAAGGGGTTTCCCGTGTCTCCACGCTCTGCTTCGCGGCGGAATTTTTCCGTCTCAAAACCAGCCGTGTGCCTCGCCGTCGGAGCCGCATTCGCCGGTGCCGGCCTGCTTCTGACCACTGCAGGTACCGCGCAGGCTGCCCCGTCCGAGGCGTCCACGCCGAGCGGCCTGCAGTGTCTGATGACGAACACGGAGTGCCCTTCCGGCAGCCAGACGGCCACTGCCGACACCATCTCCCCCACCGCGCTGGCTGCGGCCGCGAGCAACATCTCCATCCGCGACGTTCCCGTCATCGGCTTCCTCATCGGGGACGGCGCCGACGCCCAGCCAGGCTGCACCGGCGCCGCGTGCAACGGGGGCAACGCCGGTCTGCTGGCCGGCGACGGGGGGGACGGCCTCAATGGCGGCAGCGGCGGAGCCGGCGGCTTCTTCTTCGGCAATGGCGGAAACGGCGGTGCCGGTGTCACCGGCACCTCAGCCACGCTTCCCGGTGACGACGGCGGGCACGGCGGCAACGGCGGCAGCGGCGGTGCCGGCGGCTTCCTCTTCGGCAGCGGCGGCGCCGGCGGTGCCGGCGGCGTCGGTGGAGGCGGCGGAAACGGAGCCAACGACACCCCGACATTCGGCGGAACCGGCGGCGACGGTGGCAACGGTGGGGATGGCGGCGCAGGCGGACGAGGGGGCTTGTTCGGCCGTGATGGCGACACCGGCAACGGCGGCGACGGTGGGACCGGCGGCGCCGGTGGCGGCTCATTCACAACAGAATTCGCGGGCGCCGGCGGCAACGGTGGCAGCGGTGGCAACGGCGGCCAACTCGGCGGCCAGGGCGGCACCGGCGGCGC
>AGIQ01000005.1 GCA_000230935.2 Mycolicibacterium rhodesiae JS60 | reverse complement strand
GCCGGTTCCGCCCACACCGTTCGCGCCCGGGTTCGCGCCGCCCGTGCCACCGTGACCGCCCGTGCCGCCCGTGCCGCCGACCACCCCGGCGCCACCATTGCCACCGTCGGCACCGTTGCCGCCCGGAACAGTGGAATCGCTGCTGTTGACGCCATTTCCGCCGGTACCGCCGTCTCCGCCGTTCCCGGTCGCGCCGTTGGCGCCAAACACTCCGCCGGTGCCGCCTGCGCCGGCGTCACCGCCGTCTCCGCCGACACCGGGCGGGACGACGTCCAACGGATTGCCGTAGCCGGCGCCGCCGGTACCGCCCTGGCCGCCGACGCCGCCCGTGCCGCCGAAGAATCCACCGTTCCCGCCCTGGCCGCCGTTGCCGCCCTTGCCGCCCGCGACCGACGAGGAGGTGCCCGTGGTGCCGGTGCCGCCCTGGCCGCCGGCACCGCCGGCGCCGAAGAAGAGCCCGCCGTTGCCGCCGCGGCCGCCGGTTTGGCCGGCCAGCCCCTGACCACCGGCGCCGCCGGCGCCGAAGAACAGCCCGCCGTTGCCGCCGTTTCCACCGTTGAGGCCGTCACCACCGCGGCCGAACAGGATGCCGGCGTTGCCTCCGTTGCACGCGCTACCCGTGCAGCCGGCTTGGGCGTCGACCCCGTCACCGATCAGCCACCCACCCGTGCCGAAGGGCCGGAACAGGTCGAAGCCGTTGACGTTGACGGCGGTCGCGAGCGCGGTGGGAGTGAAGGCAGAGCCGATCAAAGAATTGTTGTTGTCGAGGAACCACAGGTCCGTCACGGGTGCGAGGGGCGTGTCGAACGACGCCAGTTGCACCGTCGGGGGAGGCAATGGGCTCGGAGAGATCGCAAGCGCAACGCCGATGCTCACCATCGCGGTTCCGCCGAGCCCGGCGGTGATGATCGTGCGATGTCTGGACATGTGACCCCCCCTTTTACGAAGCCGCCATGCAATGGCCGAGTGTTTGCTGACCGCAGATGGCTCAATGTAGGCGTTTGCTGATCAGGCGGTCAAGACTTTCCATAACGTTGGTCATGGAACATTTGAGATCGAAAGCTCTCAGCGGCGTCTCGTTGAAATTGACGCGCTTACAGTAAATTTCGTCTACCAAGCGGGTTGATGCCGGCCCAATTCGCAATTTCGGCACAGCTGTCCCAATTATGGGAGTGATGGTTTCCGGGGTTAGCTGCGGCGCCAAGATCCGGGCAGCAGTGCTGCGGCCAGTACGGCCGGTGCGCCCATTTGCGGGAAGGCGCCGCCGACGGCGGGACCATCGCGACCGTCGAAATACCCATCAGCAGAAGCGAATACACCAGCATCCGCTTGCGGCCGACACGGTCGCCGGAGACGCGCTGGGGAAGAACAGCTTCGGAAACACCAGTGCAGCAGCAGTGCCTTAGATCAGAAAGTCGTAGAACTCGACTGTCGTACCCCCGAAACTGGCCAGCGCGGCCCGGCGCGGCGGCATCGCTGCTCAGTCGCCGTCTTTGACCTTCGCCATCGCCAGGACGTCCAGGCGCTTGTCGAGTTCGGCTTCGGAGAGCTTCTCGCCGATCAGCCCGCGGTCGATGACCGTCTGACGGATCGTCTTCTTCTCCTTCAGTGCCTGCTTGGCGACCTTGGCGGCCTCCTCGTAGCCGATGGCCGAGTTCAGCGGCGTCACGATCGAGGGGGACGACTCGGCGAGCTCGCGCAGGTGCTCCTCGTTGGCGATCAGGCCGTCGATGCACTTGGTGGCGAACAACTTCGACACGTTGGACAGCAGCGTGAACGACTCGAGCAAGTTGCGCGCCATCATCGGGATGTACACGTTCAGCTCGAACGCGCCCGAGAGGCCGCCGACGGTGATCGCGGCGTCATTGCCGATGACCTGGGCGGCCACCTGGGTGACGGCCTCGGGGATGACGGGGTTGACCTTGCCCGGCATGATCGAGCTGCCCGGCTGCAGGTCGGGGAGCGCAAGCTCGCCAAGGCCGGTCAGCGGGCCCGAGCCCATCCAGCGGATGTCGTTGGCAATCTTGGTGAACGACGCGGCGATGGTCTTCAGCGCACCGGATGCCTCGACCAGCCCGTCGCGGGCGGCCTGGGCTTCGAAAGAGTCCTTCGCCGTGCGCAATTCGGCCAGGCCGGTCTGCGCGACGAGCACCTCGACGACCTTGGCGCCGAAGCCGTCGGGGGCGTTCAGGCCGGTGCCGACTGCGGTGCCGCCGATGGCCAGCTCGCCGAGGCGGGGCAGCGTGGCCTTGACCCTTTCGATGCCGGCCTCGACCTGGCGGGCGTAGCCGCCGAACTCCTGGCCCAGGGTGACCGGGACGGCGTCCATCAGGTGGGTGCGACCGGACTTCACGACCGTGCGCCACTGACGGGCCTTGTTGGCAAGCGACTCGTGCAGCACCTCGAGCGCCGGAATCAGGTGGCGCACTGCGGCTTCCGTCGCCGCGATATGGGTGGCGGTGGGGAAGGTGTCATTCGAGCTCTGTGACATGTTCACGTCGTCGTTCGGGTGCACCGTCACACCGTTGCGCTCCGCGATCGAGGCGATCACCTCGTTGGCGTTCATGTTGGAGCTGGTGCCCGAGCCGGTCTGGAACACGTCGATGGGGAACTGGTCGTCGTGCAGGCCGTCGGCGATCTCGCCTGCGGCCGCGATGATCGCGTCGGCCTTCTCCGCCGACAGCTTGCCCAGATCCTTGTTCACCTGCGCGCAAGCAGCTTTCAGCAAGCCGAGCGCACGGATCTGGGTGCGCTCGAGCCCGCGGAACGAGATCGGAAAGTTCTCGACGGCGCGCTGGGTCTGGGCCCGCCACAAAGCGTTGATCGGCACCCGGACCTCGCCCATGGTGTCGTGCTCGATGCGGTATTCGCCCTCGACCACACTGTCGGTGCTCATGTGCTCCCTTTTTGTCGGTTACGGAAGTGGATATGCAGCGGACTTGTCCCCGGTGAAATCCACCGCGGAGTATTCGTTGAGCTTCGAAAGCCGGTGGTAGGCCTCGATCATCCGGACGGTGCCGGACTTCGAGCGCATGACGATCGACTGAGTGGTCGCGCCGCCGCCGGAGTATTGGACGCCCTTGAGCAGGTCGCCGTCGGTGACACCAGTGGCGGAGAAGAAGACGTTCTCGCCGGAGACCAGGTCCTCGGTGAACAGCACGCGGTCCAGGTCGTAACCGCGGTCGATGGCCCGTTGTCGCTCGTCGTCGTCGGTGGGCGCCAGCGTGGCCTGGATGGCGCCGCCCATGCAGCGGATCGCGGCCGCGGCGATGATGCCCTCGGGGGTGCCGCCGATACCGGCGAGCAGGTCGGTGCCCGAGTTCGGGCGGCAGGCCGAGATGGCGCCTGCGACGTCACCGTCGGAGATCAGCCGGATGCGGGCGCCCGCATCGCGGACGTCGGCGATCAGCTGGGCGTGCCGCGGCCGGTCCAGGATGCAGACGGTCAAGTCGGCGACGCTGGAGTTCTTCACCTTGGCGACGCGCTTGATGTTCTCGGCGATCGGGGCGGTGATGTCGATGACGTCGGCGGCGTCGGGCCCGACGGCGATCTTGTCCATGTAGAACACTGCGGACGGGTCGAACATCGCGCCGCGCTCGGCGACCGCGAGCACCGAGATCGCGTTGGGCATGCCCTTGCTCATCAGGGTGGTGCCGTCCACCGGGTCGACGGCGAAATCACAGTCCGGCCCGTCGCCATTGCCGACCTCTTCGCCGTTGTAGAGCATCGGGGCGTGGTCCTTCTCGCCCTCGCCGATGACCACCACGCCGCGCATGGACACCGAGTTGACCAGCTCGCGCATGGCGTCGACGGCTGCCCCGTCGCCGCCCTCCTTATCGCCCCGGCCGACCCAGCGGCCGGCGGCCATTGCGCCTGCTTCGGTCACCCGAACCAATTCGAGGGCGAGGTTGCGATCGGGCGCTTCACGACGGCGGGCTTCTGGCATGGCTGAGATTGTCCCAGAAGCCGGTCGGCAGTCCAGACCTGGGATACTGGCGGGCGTGACGCCACCCGATGTCGCCGGCCCAGCGGCTCCGATCCCCCCCGAGGCAGGCGTCCCTCCGAAGGAACCCAAGCCCAGGTTGCTCCAGGACGGTCGCGATATGTTCTGGTCACTGGCCCCGCTGATCCTGGCCTGCATCGTGCTCGCGGGCCTGGTGGGGATGTGTTCAGTCCGTCCGAGCAACCCCCGGGACGGAGCGCCGCCGCCGTATGACGCCGCCGCCGCGCTCAAGGCCGACGCCGAGGCGCTGGGGATTCCGATTCGGCTGCCGCAGCTGCCCGCCGGCTGGGTGGCCAATTCCGGAAAGCGTGGCGGCATCGAGGCCGGCCGCACCGACGGGAAGGGGCAGCGCCAGCGTGCGGTCTTCTCGACCGTCGGCTACTTGGCCGCGTCCAAGATGTATGTCAGCCTGACCCAGAGCAACGCCGATGAGCAGGCGCTGGTCAGCTCGATCCATTCCTCGGTGTATCCGGCCGGCGTTCAGGACGTCGACGGCGTGAAGTGGATCGTCTACGAGGGCGGCGAGGGGACCGAGCCGGTGTGGACCACCCGCCTGGACAGCTCGGACGGTCCCGCTCAGGTGGCGATCACGGGCGCCGCTAGCAGCGCCGACTTCCGTACGCTTGCCGTTGGCACCCAGACTCAGAAGCCGCTGCCGCCTGCCTGAAGAGGAGACGTCCATGACCGGAGCTGAATCCAATGTCGCCGCGCAGGCGGCTCCGGCCGCCGACCTCACCGGCTGGATCGGGGCGCCGTTCAGTGCGGCCGGGTTCACCCATGACGTCTATCGCAAGGGGTCGGGGCCTGGTGTCCTGCTGATCCCGGAGATCCCCGGCATTCATCCTGGCGTGCTGGCGTTGGGAAACTACCTGGTGGACAACGGCTTCTCGGTCGCGATCCCGTCGCTGTTCGGCACGCCGGAGGCGCCGGCGATGACCCCGGCGATGCTGCCGGTGCTGGCCCGCGCGTGTGTGTCCAAGGAGTTCGCGGCGTTTGCGACGAACAAGGATCGGCCGGTCACGAACTACCTGCGGGCGCTGGCTCGCGACCTGAAGGAGAAGGCCGGCGGCAAGGGTGTCGGTGTGATCGGGCAGTGCTTCACCGGTGGGTTCGCACTCGCGGCCGCCGTCGACGACAGTGTGCTGGCCTCGGTGCTCAGCCAGCCGTCGGTGCCGATAGCGCTGACCGCCAAGCAGAAGCGTGACCCCGGGCTGTCCGAGGGGGAGTTGCAGGTCGTCGAGAAGCGCGCCGCCGAAGACGGGCTGTGCGCGCTGGGTCTGCGATTCAGCGGAGATCCGATGGCGCCGGCCGAGCGGTTCAAGACGCTCAAAGATCGGCTGGGGGATGCCTTCGAGGTCATCGAGCTGGACTCGTCGAAGGGCAACGCGGCCGGCTTCAAGCGGATGGCGCACGCGGTGTTGACCCTCGAGGTCCGCGAGGTGGAGAACCAGCCGGCCTATGAGGCGCGCAAGCGGGTCGTGCAGTTCCTCAAGGAACGGCTGACGTAGCTATTCGCGCTCGACCGACCTGAGTCCGTCTGCGGACGTCCACCATTCGATGACCAGCAGCGTGGCGTCGTCGTTGAGGTGGGTGAGGACGACTTCGGTGATATCGGCGCGGAAGGCATCACCGTCGGGGCCGTGGGTGCGGACGGCCCGTCCAGCGATCTTCGCCTCACCCGGCCACTGCGCTTCGCGCCCCTCGACCGGGTCGACCGTCGCGCTGTGCAGGGCGAAGCGGGGATCGCGCCGTAGGTCGGCCCCCTTGCGGGCGTTGGGCATCGAGCCGAACGTCAGTTCACCGTCTACGAACGTCGTCTCGATCCCGGAGATGCGGGGCGAGCCGTCGACGCGCAGCGTGGCGATGGTCTTGTGCTTGTGCGCGTCGAATAGCGCCTGCACCCGCTTGGCGAATTCGGGCACGGCCGCTTCGACATCCCGCCACGTCGTCATGACCTGAGAATTCTAGCGCTTGACCAGCATCGATCGGCTTGTCGGGGTTCGCGAGTAGTATCGAACACATGTTCGCAAGGAGCCAGTACCACGAGTATTTCGAGCCGTCGGATACGGCCGAATCCCGTGCGCTGTTGGCCAGCGTCTCCGCGTCCGCGCGGGCAGCAAACCAGCATGATGCCCGGATGCTGGCCTCGATCGCCGAACTCTTCGAACTGCGGCGCCGAGAACGCGGCGAGCGTGAGGACTGGGCGGTGGACACCTGGGCCGCGGTCGGCGCCGAAGTGGCCGCCGCGCTTCGGGTGGGCCTCGGCAGGGCCGGCAGTTACATGAGCTACGGGCTGGCGATGAGGCAGTTGCCCGAAGTCGCGACGGTCTTCATCGCCGGCGACATCGATATGCAGATGTTCCGAACGGTCGTGTTTCGCACCGGCCTCATTACCGATGAAGCGGTTCTAGCCGCAGTCGACCGCAAGCTGGCCGCTCGTGCGGCCCGGTGGCCGTCGATGACGGACGGAAAGTTGGCTTCGGAAATCGATCGCATCGTGATCACTCACGACCCCGACGCCGTGCGGCGCCGTCGCACGCGTGCCAACGACCGCGAAGTGATCGTCGGGGACGACATGGAAGGCTGCACCGAAGTGATCGCGCGGCTGTTCTCCACCGATGCCCAGGCGATCGATCGACGGCTCGATGCACTGGCCAAGACGGTGTGCGACGGTGACCCGCGAACCGTCGCGCAGCGCCGCGCCGACGCTTTTGGCGCCCTTGCTGCCCGCGCCGAACGGTTGGCCTGCCAATGCGGTGATCCGAACTGCCCTGCGGCAGACAAGCCGGCGCCCGGGCCTGTCGTCATCCACGTGGTCGCTGAGGAGGCCACGCTGCAGGGTCGGTCCGACGCACCGGCATATGTGTTGGGCGCCAACACTTTGATCCCCGGCGAGCTGCTGCTGGAGCTCGCGAAGCAGGCTCGGCTGAGCCCGTTGATCCATCCCGCCGACCTATCGCCGGAGTCCGGGTACCGGCCGTCGCGCGCACTGGCTGAATTCGTGCGGGCCCGCGATCTCACGTGTCGCGGGCCGGGCTGCGACAAGCCCGCCACGATGTGCGATGTGGACCATACGATCCCGCACCCGTACGGCCCCACACACGCCGGAAATCTCAAGTGCCTCTGCCGGCATTGTCACCTGCTGAAGACGTTCTGGGGTTGGCGCGACAGGCAATTGGCCGACGGCACCGTTATCTGGACGCTGCCAGGTGGGCAAACGTATGTCACCACGCCGGGTAGCGCTGTGCTGTTCCCGGCTCTGATGGCTCCGACGCCGCCTCCACGCGGGCGGCCGGTTGCCGAGTCGGACGGTGAGCGCACCGTCCAGATGCCCCGGCGCAGGACCACCAGAGCGCAGAATCGGGCCAAATACATCGCCGCCGAACGTTGCCGCAATCGCACTGAGCGGAGGGTTCGTCACGGCGCGGTGCTTGGTTCGAGACCACCAGCAAACGACCACGACCCGCCGCCCTTTTAAGCGCCCTGGCAAAGGGCTGTGATTTCGAGCGGGCCCATATAGCATTCCCGGCGTGACCACGACCCCTGTTGAGCCGGCGACCCCGGCTCCCGCCGCCAAGCGCGGCAAGACCGTCGGCATCCTCGTCGTGCTGGTGGTGGTGCTTGCCTACATCGTCACGTTGTTCGGCTATTGGTGGCTGTCCGGCTCCGCCAAGGAGCTCGAAGCGTCCGGGGAAGGCAACGGTTCAGAGACGACGGTCCTGATCACGCTGCAGTCTTTGCGTACCGTCGACTACAAGGTGGACGCCAAAGTGCTTGTCATCCCGGCAGACTCGCTGGTCGACGAGAATCTGGATGTTCTCAAGGAAGACATCGCGGTGCGGTTGCACCCGTGGAATTCCCTGGGGGACTTGAAGTTCCCGGCGGGTGCGGCGCCGGCTGAGGTGACAACCACCATCGACGTCGACGGCGACGTGAACACCTGGCCGTTCGACCACTACCGGACCCAGGGCATCAGCGCCGACCTACTGGTCGGCGAGGGCGACGAGCGCACGATCGTTCCGGCCAAGGTCGAGATCGCGGGTGCCCTGCAGGGGTGGGACCTGTCCAGCGAGCAGGTCGCCCCGGCGCCGGCCGCCATGGGTGACGGCGACGCCACCCAGATCACGTTCAGCCGCGCGCTCGGCCCGCTGGCGTTCGACCTCGGCATCGTTATCGTCCTACTCACGCTGCCGACCATCGCCATCTTCACCTCGCTGCTGGTGATCACCAGGCGCAAGCAATTCCAGATGCCGTTCGCAACCTGGTATGCCGCAATGCTGTTCGCGATCGTGCCGCTGCGCAACATCCTGCCCGGCGCTCCGCCGCCTGGCGCCTGGATCGACATGGCCTTGGTGCTGTGGGTGATCGTGGCTCTGGTCGCCGCGATGGTGATGGTCGTGATCTCCTGGTTCAAACAGGTCGACTAGTCTTGCGCCGGCTCGCCGTCCGCGGCAGCCGCAGTAGTTTCAGCTTCGGCCCGAAGGCGCCGCCGGAACATCCGGCGGCGCTTTTCTGGTGGTTCGTGTGATGTCATCTCCACACCCTTGTACACGGCCAGGTACACCGAGATCGTCGTGACGATGATGATCATCAGCACCGGGCCGAGCACGATGCCCCAGAAGCCGAACATTGCGATACCCGAGAACACCGCCAGCAGCATCAAGGCTGGATCCAGTCGGGCCTCCCGCGGCACCAAGATGGGCCGCAGGAAATTGTCGACGTTGGTGACGCCGATGATATGGAACAGGATCACGAACAAGCCACCAGGAATGTTGCCGAAGAGCATCATCCCGATGCCGAACGGGATGGTCAGGATGCCGCTGCCCAGCGGAATGATCGACAGTGCGGTCAAGATGATGCAGAAAATGAAGAACCCGTCATGAAAGCCGCCGATGTAGATCGATGCCGCGCCCATCACGCCCTGAACCAGCGCGATGATGAATTGGCCGGTGACCGTTCCCTTCACCATCGCGCCCATCTTGGCCAGATAGAGGTCGGTGACCTCCTCGCCCAGCGGATTGAGCCGGCGGATCAGGATCAGCACCTGTTCCTGGTTGGTGAGCAGCGAGACTAAGACGTACAGAAAGATGATCGCCGACGTGAGCACGCCGATCGCCCCGCCGGCAGCGCCCTGCACCGCGTGCAGCAACCACCGCCCGACGGTCTCGGCGGCGCTGACCATTGTGCCGCGCAACGATTCGGCGGTGACGGTGAAGTCGCCGAACGGCAGTCTGGCCAGCATCTCATTGACCACAGCGAGGGCTTTGTCCCCGAGCGCGGACAGGTCCGCGGTCTTCGTCCATTCGGCGACATTGACGACCATGTGCGAAACCTGTAGCACCGCAATGGTTATCAATCCGCTGAGCGGGATGATGACGGTGGCCAGCGCGGCCAGCACCGTCAGCGTCGCCGACAGCCCGGACCCGAACCGGCGCCGGCACCGGTTGTACAGCGGGGTGAACAGGTAGGCGACAATCGCCGCGATCACCACGAGGATGAAGTAGTGCCGCAGGAAGTAGGCGCCTAACACCAGGGCGAGCGTTGTGATGATCGCCAGCGCGCGCTTCTGGGTCAGGGTGAATTCGGTGTTCACTGAACTACTGATTCGTCAGCCGGGTCAGATGTTCGGCAATGTTGGGGTAGCGCTTCAGATGCGCCCCGCCATTGAGATCGAGGATCTCCCCGGTCAGCCACGACGATTGCGGTGAACACAAGAACGCCACCGCATCGGCGATGTCCTGCGGCGTTCCGGCCCGGCCCAGCGCGGTGTTCTCGACGTACTCGTCGACGACCCCGGGCACTACGGCCGCGCCCTCCGTCAACGGCGTGTGCACGAACCCCGGTGCGACGGCATTGACCCGGATCCCGCGTGGCCCCAACTCCAGTGCCGCCACCTGCGTCAGCATCGATAGGCCGGCCTTGGCCGAACAGTAGGCGCTCATCCCGATCGCCGGCTGGCGGGCGTTCAGCGACGTCAGCGACACCAGGGCGCCGCCCTCACCGAGGTGACGTCCGGCGTGCTTGATCACCAGGAACGCACCGACCAGACAGACGTCCACCACTGACCGGAACTGTTCGACGTCCAGCTCGGTGATGACCCCGAACCCGCTGAACCCCGCGCAGTTCACCACCACGTGCAGCCCGCCCTCGCGGGCCACCACATCGTCGAAAAGCTTTGCCACGGAGGCTTCGTCGGTCACCTCTACGGCCGCCCAGATATGCGGCTCGCCCAGCGTTGCCGCACGCTCCCGCGCCAAGTCGGTGTTTCGGTCGGCGATCGTCACCCGCGCGCCCTGCGCGGCCAGCGTCTGCGCCGTCGCCCAGCCGATCCCGGAGGCACCGCCGATGATGACTGCTACCCGCTCGCTCATGACACCTTCCCGTCGTTCTCCGGAGCACCCCACTTGCGCCGCACCGCCTCCCACGGGTTGCCATAGCCCGGTGGCTGGCCGCGGTACGGCGACTGGCGCTTGAGGAACTCCCTGGCCACCGGCGCGATGACCCGGAACACGTAACGCTTCCAACCCACCTTGTTGGCGGTCTCGGTCAGCATGTCCGGCCAGGAGTAGTGCTGATGCTCGAGCACCTGCTGGGCGGTCGCCGAATCCATCCAGTCGGTGGCGAACCAGCCGCGGTCGTCGTTCGGGTCGCCCTTGCGCCCCGGCGGCAGCGCGCCGACCAAGCCCATCGCCGCCGTCGTCGCCGACCCGATGTCACCCTGCCGCAGCCGGTGGCTGTCGTCACCGCCGATCAGCAATGTCTGGCCCAGCACATCGGCGGTGGTCGCCGCGGCGAACGCGAATGCCACGTCGCGGACGTCGACGGTCTGCAGCCGCCCGTCGGTGGGCAACACACCTTCGAAGAAGATCAGGTTGGGATCCATGCCCAGGTTGGGTTCGGTGGTCAGCACGCCGCCCAGTCGCAGGATCACCCAGTCCAGGCTGCACGCCCGCACTATCGCCTCGGCCTCCACCTTGTGCTTGCCGTAGTTGTCGTACGGATTGACCGGTGTCTGGGCGGTGAGCACATCGGAGATGCGGTACGGGTTGCGCGGCCCGTAGACGGCGATGCTGGACGCTTGCACCAGCCGCGGTGGTTTGTCCTGTGCCTCAGCGGCTTTCACCAGGTTCGCGGTCGCCCCCACATTGACCTTGTAGGCCAGGGCGGGCTTGGCGTAGCACAGCGGTGGGATCACCGCGGCCAGGTGGATCACCGCGGTCGGGGAGACCTCGGCCAGCAGCTTCTCGACCGCAGCCGGGTCGGTGAGGTCGGCCCAGCGGACCTGAACACCGGAGGGCAGATCGGCGGCGGCCTTGCGAGTCGCCTCGGTCTCGAGGTCGGTGGCGACCACATGACGGCCCGCGGCCGCCAACTGCTTGACCGTGGCACTTCCCACCAAGCCGAATGCGCCGGTTACCAGCACAGCGTCGGACATCGAACTCCCTCCTGCGATTAGAACGGGTTCTAGTCAAGCACGGGCGTTACTCGCCGCCACAAGTCGTTGAACGCAATGCTGTCGTAGAACGCTGTCACCTTGACGATGCGGTCGCCGCGGAACTGCATGAACCATGCGTAGGTGTTGCGGTACGGCTGGCCGTCAAGCGCCGTTCCCTCGGCATCGAACAGCGCGATGACGGTGTCCCCATCGCTGTACAAGGCGCGGATGACCGGAATCAGTGGGGTGGACATCCGGGACGCGAGCGGGACAATGACCCGAGTCATGAGCTCTGTCCGGTTCGGGTAGATCCCCGCTGCCTCGGAATTGCCGGTTATCTCCCAGATGACGTCGTCCGCCAACAAGGCAAACGGCGAGCCAGTTCCGCTGCCCCACCCTTGGATCGCGGCACGAACGGCGGCGAGATTGCGTTGGCGCTGTTCGCAGTCGAACTCCGAATCATGATCCGTCATGCCCACATTCGACCACGCGTCCCGGTGAGGCAGTATTCAGAGCGAAAAATCTCCGGAAATGTCTCTCTAACTGCTGTCTGAACGCTTGACACACCGAAAACCGATATGGCTCATCCCGGTGTCGATCATCTGTGGCCGGCGCGCGGCGGGGCGGTAGCGCATGCAGTAGCTGTCCGCGCACAGGAACGACCCACCCTTGACGACTTTGCGCGGGACGGTGAACTGCGGCTGCGCCGGGTCGTAGCTGGCGGCCTCGGTCCCGCCGTACCAGTCGGTTGTCCACTCCCACACGTTGCCGGCCATATCGAACAGTCCGTAGTCGTTGGGTGGGAAGGCCCCGGCTTCGGTGGTGCGGCCGTAGCCGGGTTCGGGACGCCACGGGAACTCGCCGTGCCAATAGTTCGCCAGCCGCTGGCCGGGGAATTCGGGATGTTCGCCCCAGGTGTAGTCGGCCCGGTCCAGGCCGCCACGGGCGGCGACCTCCCATTCGGCCTCGGTCGGCAAGGCCAGTCCTGCCCACGCCGCGTACGCCTCGGCGTCCTCATAGGCGACGTGGACGACGGGATGTGCGGCACGTTTGTCGATCGACGACGTCGGGCCCAGCGGATGCCGCCACGAGGCGCCGGGTGTCCAGGTCCACCACAGGCTGAGGTGGCGCAGGTCGACGGGTCCGCTGGTGCGGCGGAACACCATCGAGCCCGGCTGTAGGTTGACGGCGGGCGCACCAGGATAGTCAGCGGGATTCAGCGGACGCTCGGCCACGGTGAGATAGCCGGTCGCCGAGACGAATTCGGTGAACGCGGCGTTGGTGACCTGACGGTCTTGGATCGAGAAGCCGTCGACGGTGACCGAGCGGGCCGGCGCTTCTTCCGGGTAGTGCCGGTCAGATCCCAGCACGGCGGTCTGCCCGGGGATCCAGACCAGGTTGGCGTCAGTCACCGAAGACGGTTCGCCAGTCGTCGCGCATGCTGACCCGGACCCAGCCGAGCATCCCGGCATGATCGAGGGCCTTCTCTGCGCCTGCGGTGTAGGCGAATTCGCGCTCGGCGTCGTCGTGGCAGACCAGCATCGCCAGCGACGGTCCGGGGCCGGCCGCGGTGTATTGCAGCATCTCGATATCGCCATTCGAGTTGCCCACCGCGAGGATCGGCCGCCGGCCCACCCGTCCCCAGATCCGGACCGGCTTGACCGGGCCGTCGTTGAGGAATTCCGGCTGCGCCGTGGTGAGCAGTTCACCGTTGTCGAAGATCAACCCGACTGAACTGCCGATCACCCGCTCCGGGGGCACGCCGTACATCGCCGTCGTGACCGGCCGCATGAAGTCGCGGCCACCGCCGGAGACGATGTAGTTGGTGAAGCCGAACGATTCGAGATAGCGCAATAATTCGACCATCGGCGCATACCCACAGGCCGTGTACGCCCGCCCGAGCGTTGGATGCTTCGCGTCGGCGAAGAACGCGTTTACCCTCCTGGCGTGCTCCTCGGTGGTGATCGTCGCGTTGGCCGAAAGGACAGCACTGGCAAGCAGTTTCAGATCGGAGTCGTCACCGTTGTAATGCTTGGTGACGGCGTTCCCGAACCACGCCAGATCTCCTGCCGCCGCGGCGGTATAGGGCTGCTCGGCACCCAGCGTGGGATCGGCGGCCACCTGCTCGGCGATCCGGCGCACCAGGAAGTCGAGCTGGATGTAGGCCGGCTTCTCACACCACAACGTGCCGTCGTTGTCGAAGACGGCGACACGTTCCTCGGGGGCCACCGAATCGACCGCACGGGCGACGAACGCGACAAGTGCCGACTTTGTGGGCCCGTCGGTCCACGACGCCAGCATCTAGTCGGCCGCCAAGAACTCGTCGAGCTTCTTGACGATCTGGTCGATGCTGAAGCTGGCCGGTGGATGCCGGGGCGGGAACTCTTTGAACGTATCGAGGAACGCCGCCGCCATTGCCGTTGCGTAGAAGGCGAAGAAATCCCGGCGCAAGAACCACTCGTAGTACGTGTTCGATGTGATGTCGGCGTATTCGAACGGATCGGTACGTAGGTTGAACAGCTTGGGCACCCGCAGTTCGGTGAACGGCTCCGCCCAGATCTGCAGCGTGCCCTGGCAACGTTGTTCGGCGAACACGATCTTCCAGTTCTCGAAGCGCATCGCCACCAATTGGGCGTCGTCGTTGAAATAGAAGAATCCCCGGCGCGGGCTGTGCTCCACTTCGCCCATCAGGTACGGCAGCAGGTTGAACCCGTCGATGTGCACCTTGTATTCGATGTCGCCGATCCGGTAGCCCTTCTTCAACTTGTCGCTGACGTCGGGATCGCCGGCGGCCGCCAGCAGGGTTGGCAGCCAGTCGTGGTGCTGGATGATGTCGTTGGAAATGCTGCCCGCCTTGATCTTTGCCGGCCAGCGGATCATCTCCGGCACCCGGTAGGCGCCTTCCCAGTTGGTGTTCTTCTCGCTGCGGAACGGCGTCGTGCCGGCATCGGGCCACGAATTGCGATGCGGGCCGTTGTCGGTCGAATAGATGACGATGGTGTCTTCGGCGATGCCCAGTTCGTCGAGGACGTCCAGCACGGTTCCCACGTTCTTGTCGTGGTCGATCATCGCGTCGTGGTACTCCGACTGCCACAGTCCGGCTTGCCCCTTGCTGCCGGGTTTGAGGTGGGTGTACAGGTGCATGTGGGTGAAGTTGCACCACACGAAGAACGGGTTACCCGCGTCGTGCTGGCGACGGATGTAGTCGACGGTGCGATCGGCGATGTCGTCGTCGATGGTTTCCATCCGCTTGGCAGTCAGCGGCCCGGTGTCCACGACGGTCTGCTTGCCGATCGGCCCGAATTTTTCGTCGTCGGGTTCTGTCGAGACCTCGGCGGTCGCTTTGCAGTCCATCACCCCCCGCGGCAGTGCCTTTTCGTAGAGTCTCGGGAACTGATCCTTGTGCGGATAGTCGAACTGCTCGGGTTCTTCTTCGGCGTTGAGGTGATAGAGATTGCCGTAGAACTCGTCGAAGCCGTGCACCGTCGGCAGGTACTTGTTCAGGTCGCCGAAATGGTTCTTGCCGAACTGGCCGGTGGCGTAGCCCAACGGCTTGAGCAGTTCGGCGATCGTCGGGTCCTCGGCGGCCCACCCGATGTCGACGCCGGGAATGCCAACCTTGCTCATCCCGGTTCGGTACACGCTCTGGCCGCTGATGAATGCGGCGCGGCCGGCTGTGCAGCTCTGCTCGCCGTAGGAGTCGGTGAAGCGCATGCCTTCGTTGGCGATGCGATCGATATTGGGCGTGCGGTAGCCCATCATTCCGTCGCTGTAGCAGCTGAGGTTCGTGATCCCGATGTCGTCGCCCCAGATGACCAAGATGTTGGGTTTTCCTCCAGGCATGTTTCGAGGTTAGGCGCGATCGGCGGGTGGGGCTCCGCTTCTGGCCAACAATGAACGAACTGCGGCGGTCGCTACTCTCGGTGGGATGCGGAGGCGATGTGGCCTGGCGGTGCTCCTGCCGGTTGTGGTGCTTGTGGGCTGTAGTCACCACGATTCGCACGGCGCGGCGGTGAATGCGGCGCGGGTTCCGGTGATGCTCAACGACGTCTCTGTGGCGACCGTGCTGGACGCCATCGGCAAGGCGAAGCTGCCCGCGCTCAATCCCCGCGACACCACCTCGACGCGCTGTCCGGAGGCGGGCTGCGCGGTGGCGACCGACACCGACACGGTGTCGATCCTGAAATTCCCCAGCACCGGCCGTGCGGAGATCTACGCCGCCGGGGTGCCTGACATGGTGCAGGTCGAAGACGTCGTCGTGGTGTTCGCCCCGACACTGACCCGCGAGCAGAAGACCGCCTACGGCCAGGTCGTCACGAAAGCGATGTTGACTCCGGCCCCGCCATAGTTGCCGAACGAACTGCCGTGGTCAGTACACCTAGCCCTTCATCTCGGCGTAGAGCCCGGTGTAGTACGGCAGGCATTCCTTGAGCGCTTGCTCGGTGGTGAACAGCGGCTGGTAGCCGAGGTCGCGGCGGGCTTTGTCGATGGAGAAATAGTTGTCGATGGATACCCGTTCCACCGCAAGCGGTTCCAGCGGCGGCTTGGGAAGCCCGAACTTGAAGTGCAGCCACTGCCAGCCGGTCAAGAGTGCGTGGACGAAGCCCCCGGGGATCCAGAAGGTCGGCCACTTCTCGCCGCAGGCCTCCACCACCGGGCGGGAGAAGTCGAACATATTGATCGGCTCGCCGTCGTTGATGAAATACGCCTGCCCGGGCGCGGTGCCTTCGGGCACCAAATGCTCTGCGGCCAAGATGAACCCGTGCACCAGGTTGTGCACGTAGGAGTTGTCCAGCTTGGCGTCCTTGTTGCCGACCAGAACCTTGACGTGGCCGGCGATCACGCTCTCGAACAGCTTGCGGAACATGGTCTGATCGCCATGGCCCCAGATACCGCTGGGGCGGATCGAACAGGTCAGCAGGCCGTCCACCCTGTTCTGGCTCAGCACGAACTTCTCGGCGACGACCTTGGTCTCGGTGTAGAGGTCGTTGAAACGCGATGTGTACGGCATGGTTTCGTCGCCGTTGACGATCGTCTGCCCGCCCATGACCACACTGTTGGACGCGGTGTAGACGAAGCGCTTGACGCCGGCCGCCTGCCCCGCGTGGATCAGGTTCTTGGTGCCGCCGACGTTGACGTCGAAGCTGCGCTTGCGGTACTCGTCGGTGACCGACGCCCCGCCCATCAGGTCGATGATCGCGGCGGTGTGGAAGATCGTGTCGATCCCGTCGACCGCAGCGGCCACGGTCGCGGTGTCACAAATGTCGCCCTGCAGCACCTCCAGGCGCTCATGCGGCGGCAGCGCCGAGGCGGCCCGGTCGAAGGCGCGGACGAAGTGTCCGCGCTCGAGCAACTCGGTCACCAGATTGCTGCCGACGAATCCGGCGCCGCCGGTCACCAGGACGCGGCCGAGGTCAGTCGTCATCGTGGAGTCACCCATGGCGGCGAGGATAACTGAAACACGTTCCAGTTTTCCAATATCGCAGGTAATCGGCCCGGACCGATCAGTCCTCGTCGTTGTCGCGTGCGCCCAGCGCATCCTCAATGCGTTTGCGGGCTCCGGCTAAGTGTTGTTCGCAGCGTCGTGCCAGTTCCTCGCCACGTTCCCACAGTTTCAGCGACGAATCGAGATCGAGCCCGCCCTGCTCGAGCACCCGAACGACGTCGATCAGCTCGTCGCGACACTCTTCATAGCCAAGCTCACTAATAGGCTTCATTTCGTCAGACCTACTCATGTGGCTCCATCCGTCGGGCCCGTACTGGTGGCGCCGATCGCGCCGTCACCGACCCGGACCCGCAGCCGGGTCCCGGCCGGTGCGTCGGCGGTCGTGCGAAGAATCCCGCCGTCTGCGGTCTGGACCACGGCGTAGCCACGCGCCAGCGTCGCGGCCGGGCCCAGCGTGGCCAGCCGCGCGGCCAGGTGGCCGATCCGGTCGGATTCGACCGCGACCAGCCGCTTGACGTCGCGGCGCACCGCGGCGCGGGCGCGTTCGATCTCCTCGCCGCGCTGGGTCAGTCCGCGCAGCGGGTCGGCCAGCACCGGGCGGCTGCGCAGATGGGTCAGGGTGCGCTGCTCACGGCCGACCCAGTTGCGCAGCGCCTGCGCGCTGCGCTGCCGCAACTCCTTGACCAGGGCCAGCTCCGCGGCGGTGTCCGGTACCACCTTCTTGGCGGCATCGGTGGGGGTGGCCGCACGCAGGTCGGCGACCAGGTCGCACAGCGGGTTGTCGGGCTCGTGGCCGACCGCGCTGACCACCGGCGTGGTGCAGGCGGCGATCGCGCGGCACAGGGTCTCGTCGGAGAACGGCAGCAGGTCTTCGACGCTGCCGCCGCCGCGGGCGATCACGATGACGTCGACCTCGGGGTCGGCGTCGAGGTCCGCTAAAGCTTCCACGATCTGCGCCACCGCGTTGACGCCCTGCACGGCGGTGTTGCGGATCGCGAAACGCACCGCCGGCCAGCGCGCCGCCGCCACCGTCGTCACGTCATGCTCGGCAGCGCTGGCTCGCCCGGTGATCAGCCCGACGGTCGACGGCAGGAACGGCAGCCGGCGTTTCAGGCGCGGGTCGAACAAGCCCTCCGCTTCCAGCAGCTTGCGCAACCGTTCGATGCGAGCCAGCAGCTCACCGACACCGACGGCACGAATGTCGCTGACGCGCAACGAAAACGAGCCCCGCACGGTGTAGAAGGTGGGCTTGCCGCAGACCACGACCTGAGTGCCCTCGGTGAGTTTCACCGGGGCCGCAAGGACCAGATCGCGCGGGCAGCTGATGTCCAGCGACATGTTGGCCGCGGGATCGCGCAACACCATGAACGCCGTCGAGCTCCGCACGTTGATCTGGGTCAGCTGACCCTCGACCCACACGGTTCCCAGCTTCTCGATCCAGCCGGCCACGCGGATGGCCACCGCGCGGACCGGGTACGGGTTCTCCGCAGAGTTGCCCTGGGCGCTGGTCACTTGGCGGACGCGCGGGTGATCCTGTTGGCCAGCAGAGTCTGGAACGGGGCGCGGGCCTTGGAGGTTTCCTCGTAGGCCAGTAGCGCCTCGAGATCGGCGACGCTCAGCGACTGCAGGCGGGCGCGCAGCTGAGCCAGCGTCAGCGACTCGTAGTCGAGCTCCTCGACGATCTCCGGCGCGGTCGCCGTCGTCGTGGCGGCCGGGCCCCTGGCCTCGGCCTTGGTCTCGACGCCGTCGGTCACTGTGTACAGCGCGAAACGGCCTTCGGTGAGCCGCTCGCCGTCGAGCACAGGCCCGTCGTCGGCTTCGTCTTCGTCGAAGGTCGCCCACTCGGGCTGCTCGTCCTTCGGCGGGAAGATGTTCTCCAACGCGGAGTCACCCTTGATGACCAGGTCAGCGAGGTCTTGCTGCACCTTCATGACGATGTGCGCGATGTTGCTGGCGACCGTCATCGGGTACATCAGGATGGTTTGGGGCAGTTTGCGAGTTTCCTCCAGCGCCGTCACGGCGGCGCCGACCAGCAGACGAACCCCATATGGTGCTGTTGCCATGGTCCACAGCCTACGGCTGGCCCGGCGACGTTGCGGGAACGTACCCTGGAAACCATGCCGCCTACCGTCAACATGGGGATTCCTGGTGTCGCGAGTTCGGTGGTCGGGGGTGTCTCCGGAGGGCAGGAGCGAAGCGACCCGGGAACTAGCGGAAGCAAGCGGGTACTGCTGGCCGAGCCGCGCGGTTACTGCGCCGGCGTCGACCGTGCCGTCGAAACCGTCGAGCGGGCACTGGAGAAGCACGGGGCGCCGGTGTACGTGCGCCACGAGATCGTGCACAACCGCTACGTGGTGGAGACCCTGGCCAAGGCCGGTGCGGTGTTCGTCGAGCAGACCGATGAGGTGCCCGAGGGTGCCATCGTCGTGTTCTCCGCCCACGGTGTCGCGCCGACGGTCCACGAGGAGGCCGCGGCGCGCAATCTCAAGACCATCGACGCCACCTGCCCGCTGGTCACCAAGGTGCACAACGAGGCCAAGCGGTTTGCCCGTGACGACTACGACATCCTGCTCGTCGGCCATGAAGGCCACGAAGAGGTCGTCGGGACCGCCGGTGAGGCACCCGACCACGTGCAGGTCGTCGACAACCCGGACGCCGTCGACAAGGTCACGGTGCGCGACCCCAACAAGGTCATCTGGCTGTCTCAGACGACGCTGAGCGTCGACGAGACGATGGAGACGGTGCGCCGCCTGCGCGAGAAGTTCCCCACGCTGCAGGACCCGCCCAGCGACGACATCTGCTACGCCACCCAGAACCGCCAGGGTGCGGTCAAGGCGATGGCGCCCGAGTGCGACCTGGTGATCGTGGTCGGCTCGCGCAACTCGTCGAACTCGGTGCGCCTGGTCGAGGTCGCGCTGAATGCCGGCTCGACCGCGGCCAAACTGGTCGACTACGCCGAGGACATCGACTCGGCCTGGCTGTCCGGGGTCACCACGGTCGGCGTGACGTCAGGGGCGTCCGTTCCCGAGGTGCTGGTGCGCGGAGTGCTGGACCGGTTGGCCGAATACGGGTACGGCACTGTGCAATCGGTGACCACCGCCAACGAGACCCTGGTGTTCGCACTGCCGCGCGAGATCCGTCCCGCCCGCGGCTAGGCCGTCAGCGGTCGGAGGGCCAGGACTCGTCCCACTCACTCCTGCGGCGCGGCCGCTGGCTCTGGCCATCCTCGCCATCGCCGCGATACCGCACCCGTGACACCGGATGGTGGGAGCCGCTGTCTCCGTTGGCCCGGCCGGGCGGGCGCTGGCGTGGCGGCGGCTCGTAAGGCGGGTACGGCTCATAGGACGGGTACGCCTCGTACGGCTCGAACCGGCTGCTGCGCTGCGGGGGTGCGCCGTACGGGTCGCGGCGTTCGCGCCGCGAGGACGGGGGCACGCGGTTCGGGTCGCGCGGCTGGCGCCGGCGTCGCGGCGCGTCGGCCGACGAGGACCGGCGGGAGCGCTCCGGCGCTTCGGTGATGTCCTCCAGCGGGGGACGGGCGTGCCGGGAGCGAGTCGGTGCGGGCCGCTTGGCGGGCCGGCCCGAGCGGGCCTGTCTCCTGGCGGTGGCGGGGCGCTCGATGCCGTGCTTGGGCGGTTCTTCGGCGACCTCGTCGGCGGTGCTGCGCTGGAAGGCCGACGTGAACTTGGCGGCCAGGCCGGCGAACAGCCCGGGGGCTCCGTCGTCGTCGGAATCGGCGGGGGCGGCGACCGGCGCCGGGCGGCCCGACATCGCGAAGTACCAGCGCACCAATCCGATGAGCAGCACGCCGGCCGAGGTGAACAGCATCAGCGGGAAGCGCTCGATCAGCGGGTAGCCGAAGTTGATCAGGGTGTCTTTGATGCCGGTGAACTCGGCACCGTGGAACACGAAGTAGGCACCGGGCACGGCGACGAACAGGATCAGCGGCGGTTGGATGACGGCGGTGAAGATGCTGGACTGCCGGACGGCGACCACCGCGGCCACGCAACCGACGGCATACATCGCGGCGAAGACGTTTCCGAGATCCTTGTTGCCCGAGCCGGCGTCGAAGGCAAATCCAATTGTGGTGGCGATCACAGCAATCAGGACCGCACCCCACCACGGCACGCCGGGAAGATTCGGATGCGCGGAGCGATTCCCGGCCGCAACCGACGACCTGGCTCGCTGTGCTGACACACGTAGACCGTACCGGTTCTGACTGAATGAGGACCGACAGCGGGGCGGCGAGCCGAGGGGTGTGCCGCAGCTTTCTCCTAGACTGTGTTCCCTGTGAGCCTCAGCCTCGGAATCGTCGGTCTGCCCAATGTGGGGAAATCCACCCTGTTCAATGCGCTGACCCGCAATAACGTGCTGGCAGCCAACTATCCATTCGCCACGATCGAGCCCAACGAGGGTGTGGTTCCGCTGCCCGATCCGCGGCTGGCAAAACTGGCCGAGATCTTCGGTTCCGAGCGGATCCTGCCGGCGCCGGTCACGTTCGTCGACATCGCCGGCATCGTGAAGGGCGCTTCCGAGGGGGCGGGCCTCGGCAACAAGTTCCTGGCGAACATCCGTGAGTGCGACGCGATCTGTCAGGTGGTCCGGGTGTTCGCCGACGACGACGTTGTCCACGTCGACGGCAAGGTGGATCCGAAATCCGACATCGAGGTCATCGACACCGAGCTGATCCTGGCCGATCTGCAAACGCTGGAGAAGGCGGTGCCGCGGTTGGAGAAGGAAGCCCGTAACAACAAGGACCGCAAGCCCGTGCACGAGGCGGCGGTGGCTGCCCAGCAGGTGCTGAACGACGGCACCACGCTGTTCGCCGCGGGCGCCAAGGTGGACTCGGAGTTGCTGCGCGAGCTGAACCTGTTGACCACCAAGCCGTTCCTGTACGTGTTCAACTGCGACGAGTCGGTGCTCACCGATCCCGAGCGGGTTGCCTCATTGCGGGAGATGGTCGCGCCGGCTGATGCGGTGTTCCTGGACGCCAAGATCGAGGAAGAGCTCCAAGAGCTCGACGACGAGTCGGCGGCCGAACTGCTGGAGTCGATCGGGCAGACCGAACGCGGGCTGGATGCGTTGGCGCGGGCAGGTTTTCACACTTTGAAGCTGCAGACCTATCTGACGGCTGGGCCAAAAGAGGCCCGTGCGTGGGTGATTCACCAGGGCGACACGGCACCCAAGGCGGCCGGGGTGATTCACACCGACTTCGAGAAGGGCTTCATCAAGGCTGAAGTCGTCTCGTTTGACGATCTGGTGGAAGCCGGCAACATGGCGGCGGCCAAGTCCGCGGGCAAGGTGCGCATGGAGGGCAAGGACTACGTCATGGCCGACGGCGACGTGGTCGAGTTCAGGTTCAATGTTTAGTCCGCGGTGAGCATCGCGTTGATGTGTGCGCGAGTTCTCACTCAATGCGCGCACTGTGCGCCCGGCCAACCTGCTGGAAGCCCGCCCGCGATGAGTTCGGCCTGACGCGCGAGTCTGTATGGCATGGGAAAACTGAGTTACGACGCGACGGTGTCCGTCGACGGCTACGCGGCTGACGCAGACGGTGACTTCCAATGGTCGGCACCGAATTGCTCGGTGTTCGACGTCCATGTCGAACGCATGGCGAACGTGACGACCGAGGTGTTGGGCCGCAAGACGTTCGAGTTGATGCGGTACTGGGAGACCGATCCCGTCGACGAGGTCTGGACGCCGGCAGAGCACGAGTTCGCCAGGCGCTGGCGGGGCATCGACAAGGTGGTGGTGTCATCGACGCTGACGCGGGACATCGAGTCAGACCGGGTCCGCCTCATTGGAGACCTGAGCCTGGACGAGCTGAGTCGCATCGTTGACGGCGCCACCGGCGACGTCGAGATCTTCGGGCCCACCACGGCGGCGCCGGCCATCCGCGCGGGCCTGGTGGAAGAGTTCCAGTTCTTCGTCGTCCCGAAAGTGGTGGGCGGCGGGCTGCGCGCCCTACCCGACGACGTGCGTCTCGAGCTGAAGCTGGTCGATCATCGCGTCTTCGACAACGGCACCACCCAGTTGCGCTACGTGCGTGGTGACTGATCTGACGTTGCCATTTGGGCGACAGCAATGGGCAAGTCCGAAGGCTTCAGCACGCTGGGCGGGTTGGGTCACGCCATGCGGGTGGCGTGGTGGGTCTCAAGCTCGTGCACTAGGTGATGGACCACATCTCGAGCAGCGTGCGGATGGTCGCCACCAGGGCCAGCGGTTGATCCAGCATGGGGTGGTGGCCGGCTTCCGCGAGCTCAACGAACGGGCCGCGCAGTTGCAGCATGCTTCGGATACGGTCGGCCATATCGTCTGATACCAAACCTGCCTCGGATCGGATGTATCCGATCCGGCAAGGCATTTCGGCCATCGATCGTTCGAGCTTCTCCTCGTCCGCGGGCACCCGGCCCATCCGGACCTCAAAGATCGCCGGATCGAACTTCCAGAACCACCCTTCCGGCGTGCGGCGTACGGACTGGTCGGCGATGTGGCTCCAGATGTAGGGGAGCACAGTGCTCTGCGCGGGTACTGGCGTAAATCGTTCGAGGATCTCCTCCTTCGACTGGTATCCGCTGGAGTGCCGTTTGCGATCGCGCAGCCGCGCTTCCTCCGGCGCCTCATCTCGTAGTGGTGAATCGATGACGATGATGCTGTCGATCTGCTCGCCGTAGCGGCCGGCCGCGGCCGATGCGACGGAGCCACCCATGCTGTGGCCGACGATGGTGGGCCGACCGGCTGGCCCTTCGGCATGCGCGGCTGCCAGTACCTCGCGGGCCCAGGTGTGCGGGCGATACTCCGTGCGAGTCCCGCTGTCGCCGTGTCCGCTCAGGTCCGGTGCGATGACCCGGTGGGTCCTCGAGAAGAACGGTGCGATGTGGTCCCACCACCCCGAGTGGGCGGCGCCGCCATGAACGAGCACCAATGGGGGTAGATCGCGGCTTCCCCACGTGCGCAGGTGTATCCGGCAATCGTCAACCTCGATGTCGGAATGTTCGGCACTGTGCGCCAACGCGGCGACGAACCAGTCCGGCTCAGCTGGTGGGGAGTGCAGCACCGGCCGCTTCCGTCCAATAAGCGCCACCGCAATCGTCTCCATTTATGCCCGCAGCATCGGCCAGTCCGGTGATCCTACCCGGACGAAGGGGAGGGACGACCCCGAGACCAGCTAAGTTAGGTTACCCTAACTCGATGGAATCACTCACTACGCCGCCGGTTGCCGACGTTCTCGATCGGCTGTTCCGTGAAGCGGAGATCGCCGATCAGCCGTTTATCGATGAGTTGCTCGCCAACGCGGAAGCGGGAGTCGACCCGCTGGTCAGCCTGCTCGAAGCAGAGGCCCGCGACTACAAGGGGCTCTACCGTCAAGCGGCGACGAATTTCCTGAACGTCACACCCGATTTCGGTCGCCTCCTCTACATTTGTACACGGGCCCGAAATGCTTCCCGGGTAGTCGAATTCGGGACCTCCTTTGGTATCTCGACGATCCATCTCGCCTGCGCGGTACGTGACGGCGGGGGCGGCGTCGTCATCGGTACGGAATTGGAACCTTCCAAAGCGGCACGGGCACAAGAACATTTGACGGCGGCAGGAGTGGCGGACTTCGTCGACATTCGCGTCGGGGACGCCCTCGACACTCTGCGCGACGGCGTTGGCGGTCCGGTGGGTGTCGTCCACCTGGACGGCGCGTTCAGCCTGTATCGGCCGGTGCTCGAACTATTGGAGCCCCACCTCGAGCGCAGCGCGGTGATCCTCGCCGAAAACGGCACGCCCGACTCTCTCGACTACGTTCGCGACCCCGCCAGCGGATATCTCTCGCTCACATTGCCGTTCGAGCCTGCGCGCGGCAATGAGCTGTCGCTGTTCACCCGTCAGGCGTAGCCGACCCACCCGCGGAACGTGAACGCCGAGAAGAACTCGGTGATGCCGGTGAAGCCTGCCTCGTGAAGGACCGCCCGGTCCTGTTCGGGTGACAGGACGGGAACCTGCGTCGAGATGGCGGTCCGCGCCTTGTCGACGTCCGAGGCGGCGATGCCCGCTGCGACAAGATTCGCGGCGTGGCGTTCCATCCACAGTTTCCGTTCGGCGTCGTCGTGCTGCGGAAAGCTCAGGTGCGCAACGACGAACGGGGCGCCCGGCGCCAGCCGTTGCCGTACCTGCGCCGCGGTGTGGCGACGCTGATCGTAGGGGAGGAAGTGCAGTGTCAGCAGGCTGGTGGCGGCGGCGAACGGCCCCGCCGGGGCATCGTCGATGTACCCGCAGTGCATACGCACCCGCGCGGCGTGCGGCCCGAGCTGCTGTGCGGCGAGTTCCAACATCGCAGCGGACGGGTCGACGGCATCGAACGTCCAGCCCGGCTGGGCCTCCGCAAACGCCCTGGTTTCCATTCCGCCGCCTGCCCCGAGCACCAGAATCCTGGCATCGGGTGGCGCGTGTTCGCCGATGAGCACCGTGGTCAGGCGGTGAATATCCCGGTATGCGGGCACCATCTGCGCGGCGCGCTCGGCATACATCGCGACATGGCTTGCGTCGTCGAAGGGGTTGCGAATTACGGTCACTCCGCGATGGTGCCGACGCGGATGCGCGGTGGGCAAGGAATTTTGCCGATCAGGCAATCACAGGATATGCCTGCGGCGTGCCTCGGTTATCGAATCGCCGCGCTTGCCGACGCCGAGCTTGATGTAGATGCTCTTGAGGTACCACTTCACGGTGTTGATCGTCACGCCGAGGTTGCGGGCGATCTGTTTGTTCGACAGGCCGCTCTCCAGCAGCCGCAAGATGTCGACTTCCCGTGCGTTGAGCGGTTCTTCGGGAAGCGGTGATCGATCACCGACGCGGGCGATGACCGGAATCGCTGCGCTGCGGGCATCGGCGTGCGCGGTGGCGAGCACCCTGGACAGATAGTTGGCGGGCACCTCGGGGATGCGGCTGGGCCGTCGGCTGGTCCGGCTGGCCTCGCGAAGCTGGGCGGCCATCGTCAGGATCTCCGGGCCGGCGTCGATGACCGTGCGAACCAGTCCGGCCCGGGCGGCCGCCCCCAGCGCGGGCACCAGCACCTCGGTTGCGGCCACCGTATCTCCGCTCAGGTAAAGCACTTTCGCCAGCTCAATGCTGGTAGCCGTGTCGCTGTACCGCCAGCCGACCGCCCTGCTCTCGTCGCGCATCGCGGAAAGGATGCGGCACGCGCCCTCGAAGTCCCGGTTGGCGCGCATGATTCGAGCCCGCATGCCCCGCTGGTAATACTGCACGGCGAAGGCGATTCCGTCCTGCCCTGTGGCCACGTCATTGGCGCTTCGGGCGAGCGCGTCCTTGGCGCGAGAGACGTCACCGACGGCGAGATGCAGGCGCAGACAGTCGTTGTACAGGGCGGCCGAGAGCCGAGGCATCGAAAGATGTTGCGCGGTACGGATTCCCTCTTCGAGAAGCGCCAGGCCGTCATCGATGTCGCCGCGCAGGACTCGGATCCGGGCAAGCGTGCTGTAGGTCGCGATCATGAAATCGGCGACGCCGCTTTCTGCTCCCAGTTCGTGGCACTCCTCCAAAAGGGTTTCCGCCGTGTCGATGTCGCCGTGCTCGTAATGCACGCGACCCAGTAGAGCGCCGGCAAGCCGGGCGGCGTGTGAGCGCCGGCCGGCCAGGCGTTCGGCCACGGCCCGGGCCTCGGAGTAGCGACTCTCGGCGCTGATCAGATCGAGGCGGGCGAATGCGGCCAGGCCGGCGAAACAACGCCCGTACACGCTGGCGAAGGGGCCGGCGGTGGTCTCGTGATACGGGGTGGCCCAGCGCTGCCGGGCTTCAGCCGAGTCGTAGGCGAAGTTGTGGATGTCGACGAAGCTGCTGATATTGGCCGAGACCGCGACCAGGAAGGGCCGGTATCCGGAGTTCTCGACGAGGTAGGGGGCGACGAGATCTGCGGCCCGGTCGATGCGGTCGCCGTAGGCGTCGATGCACGCCTGCACGACGTTGGCTTCTCCCAAGATATCGGCGGTTGCACTCTGGGGTGCCGAGCCCACGGCGGCCCGGGCAAGGTCGAGCGAGACCTGTGCTTGCGCACTGCGTTGTAACAGGCAGTTGGCCCAGGCGATTGCGATGTGCAGGTTCGGCCGGTCGGCGAGCAGCGGCTTCGGCAGCTTGTTCACCAGCGCGAGCAGGGTTGCCGTCCGGCTGTGTTCGACGAGCGACATGGCCTGGCTCTCCACCAGGTCGACCGCCTCCGGGCCGTCGCCGGCATTGAGGGCATGGGTGACGGCCTCGCTGTACAGACCGTGATCTGCGAACCAGGCTGAGGCGGCGCGATGCAGATCGACGATCTTCTCGCCGTGGTCGCGTTCGAGCCGCTGGCGGAGGTATCCGGCGAACAGGTGGTGGTAGCGAAACCATTCGCGGTTGTCGTCGAGCGGCCGTAGGAACAGATCCCGCCGTTCGAGGTCCTCAAGGATGGCTTGCCCCCGAGGCCGGCCACTGACCGCGGCGGCGAGCCCGCCGGAGAGCCGTTCGCAGATCGAGGTGGTCAGAAGGAAATCCAGTAGATCGGGCGGCAGCGTGTCGAGGACGTTTTCGGCGAGGTAGTCACCGATGGAGTGGTGGCGCCCGGAAAAATCTCGGATCAGTGCCGACGGGTCAGGGCTGTTGCGCAATGACAGGGTGGCCAGTTGCAATGCGGCCACCCACCCCTCGGTGCTGGACCACAGCGTGTGTACATCCTCGCCGTTGAGATCCAGCGAGTTGAGCTCGAGCAGGAAGGCCGCAGACTCGTTCTGGTCGAAACGTAGTTGGGTGGCATCGATTTCGTGGACCTGCTTGCCGACTTTGAGTCGGCCGATCGCCGGCGCACGGGTCCGGCTCGTCACGATCAGGTGCAGATTGTCGGGTCCGGCGTCGAGCAGAAATTCCAATATCGCTGTGGCGCCTTGACCTTCGACGAGGTGCCAGTCGTCCAGCACGATCGCCAACGGTCGCCCGTAGTCGGTGCATTGGTTGACGAATTCGGCCAGCACGTAGCGCTGCGCATCGTCGGACTGCTGTTCCAACAGCCCGGCGAGTCCGGCACCCACGGTGGGTTCCACGCGGCGCACCGCCTCCATGAGATGACCGAGGAACGAACCGGTGTCGTTGTCGTCGCGGCCCAGCGTGATCCAGGCGACCGGCACGCTCTCGGCGCTCAACACCCGCTGCCATTGGGCGGCCAACGTTGTCTTGCCGAAACCGGCGGGGGCGTGGATCAATACCAGCCGTTTGGTGCTGCCTGCCCGCAACAGATCGATGAGGCGTTCACGGGCGATGAGCCCGTCGCTCAAGGCCGGCGCCCGCAGCCTGGTCGACACGACCGGAGCCGGCTGCCTCCTGGCCTGCATCCCCTAGCCTCCCCTTGTGGCCTCTGGATCCGGCCATTAATCCGCGTGCCGGTAGGAATTTGATGATGTCAGATATCTTCGCGCAGCGAAGCCTCACCTAAGCATGGAGGTGCTTTGCTGTGGTTCGGGTAGTCCCGGTGAGCAAAACGGGTGGCGGCCCGGTCAAACCGCATCCTCACAGTTAACTTGACCTCTACGGCGCCAGCCGTGCGGGCGTAGATGGGCCGCCACATCATCCCAAGGACGTCATGACGGACTTCATCGACCGGGCCATCGCAGGTGAGGGCTTGGTCGCAGCGTTTCAGCAGGTCGTGCAGTTGCCCAGCGAGGTCGTCGTCGGCTATGAGGCGCTGGCCCGCTGGCCCTCGTTGAACAATCCGTCGCCGATCGACATCTTCGGTCGCGCTGCGAAGACCGGGCGTCTGGATCGCCTCGACGAGCTATGCGTTCGCGCCGCAACCCGGGGTGCGGTCCAGCGCGATTTCACCCCGGGCACGCTGTTGCTGGTCAATTGCGAGCCCGGTACATCCGCTGTCGATCCGGCCGTCAACGCCGATGTCGTGCGCGCCGCCGGCGCGTTTCGGCTGACGTTCGAGATAACCGAACGCGGCCTGCTTGCCAATCCCAGGGCGCTGCTGCGCAAGGTCGCGGCTCTGCGGTCGCTGGGCTTCGCGATCGCACTGGACGACATCGGTTCCCACCCCGATTCGCTGGTGTTGCTCGACGTCGTCGCGCCCGACATCCTCAAACTCGATATGAATCTGATTCAGCACCAGCCGGATCGGATGCATGCCCGCACGGTGGCAGCGGTCATCGCCCACCACGAGCGCACAGGCGCCGTCATCTGCGCCGAAGGCATCGAGACGGCCGAGCACCTGGAAGTTTCCCTGGCCTATGGTGCGACCCTCGGCCAGGGCAACTGGTTCGGCGCTCCGGGTGAGGTCACCGGCGCAGCGGAGCCTTTCGACTGGCCGGCGCGGCGGACTCCCTGCCCACCGACCGAGCATCATCCGACCATGGAGTCGGCCATCGCGGGGCTACCCACCCGGACGGTGCGCAAGCAGACCCTGACCGCTCTGTCCCACCACATCGGCGGTATCGCCGCGACCGCGCAGAATGCCCCGATCGTTCTTGCCACCTTGCATCCTGACGAGCAGATGGACCTGCACACCGAACAGATGTATTCGGCGATCGCCGAAAGGTCGCCGCTGGTGGCGGTGTTCGGTCAGAACGGATGGAACGGTCTCGGGCCCAGGGTTCGCGGGGTGACACTGCACCGCGACGATCCGCTGTTGCGTGAGTCGACGCTTCTGGTGCTCGGGCCCGAAACCGCCTGCGGATTGATCGCCCGTGAGCGGCTCAGTCCCGCAGTGCATTCGGCCGACGCCGAGAGGCGGCGGTTCGACATGGTGATCACCTTTGACCATCAGCGCGTGACGGCGGCGGCGCGGCCACTGCTCGACCGCCTTGCTTGATTGTTTGCTGCCAACGCCGTAAATGCGGATTCGCTGCGGGTTATGGGTTGCGGCAATGCCAGTTGGCATTGCCAGGTTTGCACTTGGTGGTTTCGGCGAATTGCGGTGCCCGACACGCATTCGGCAAAATTGACTGAGCCGAAAAAACCGACGTCTGGGCAGGTATAGATGTTCCTATCGCAATGAAGCCGTAGGTCGACACCTGGTTGGGGGCGACATGTCCGGTAGGCACGCATCGAAGGCATCAGGAAAGACACACCGACGGCGAGAGCCGTACGTGTGGCGCGGTGCGGGCGCCCTGACACTGGGGGTCGGCGCCGCATTGGCCGGCGGTGCCGGAGTTGCTTCGGCCGACACCGGTGGATCGACTGGATCCGGCCCGTCGAGCAGCCAGTCCGATTCCTGATCAACGTCAATCTGACCGGACAGGACCTGCAGGGCCAGAACCTGACCGGGGTGAAGTTGGGCGGGGCGAACCTGACGGGAGCGAATCTGTCCGGTGCCAATCTCACCGGTGCCAATCTCACGAATGTCGTGCGGTAGGAGAGCCGCTCGTCGGCGGACTAGTATCCGCGAATGCGCGGAACACGGTTGTCCAAGGTGCTTCTCGGCGTTGTCGCCGTCGCGCTGATCACTGCCGGCTGCGGCGGTTCCGGCTCGGACGCGCAGAAACCCGCAGCGCCGGCCACATCGACGGCGTCGGCCAAGCAAGCGGTCCCGTTCGGCACCGCGGTCGACATCGCCTCGGACGGCGGCACGGCGACCTACACCGTCGACAACCTGGCTCCGGTACCGGCCGACGCCCAGATCGTCCCCGCCAAGGGAACGATATACGCCGTCGACGTGACCATCGTCGCCAAGACCGGAACGATTGCCTACAACGGCTTCTGGTTCGTGGCGCGCGCCTCCGACGGCTCGAACGTCGCGCCCGCCGTCGGCGCCGTCCAGCCGGGCATCACCTCAGGACAGCTTCAACAGGGCCAACAGGTCGCTGCGCACCTCGCCTACGACGTGCCGAAGGGCAAGACAATCACCGGGATCATGTTCCGCGACCCGAAGGGCAAGCTGCTGTCGGTGTGGGCGGCATGAGGCGATCGGCGGCGGCATTCGTCGGTGCGGTCGCGCTGATCGGGTGCGCGCCGGCTGCCTCCGCAGATTCGGCCCAGTACACCATCGACCAGCTACAGGCGCAGGGCTATGTCGTCGCGATCAACTGGGTGGACGGCAACACCGGAGCTCCGCTGTCATCGTGTCGGGTAGTGGCCGTACACAATCCGGACAGCTCGCCCGGTGCGGCATCGAGTGCGACCACCGTCTACGTCGACCTGTCGTGCCCGCGTCAGCAGGCGCCCGTCGGTATCGGCTTCGGGCTCGGTTGAGGCTTTCGCTCAATCAGTCTGCGATGACCCGGATTTCGTCACCGAGCCGGTAGGTGTCGATCAGCGGCAGCGTATCCCCGCTCCAGAATCGCCCCGGGTCGAACCAGTTCTCGTTCTTCTCGGTGGTCAGCAGACCCATTTCCTCGTAGGTGATGGCGACCGTCTCGGCGCAGTAGGCCGTCTCCAAGCCGACTTCCCGCTCGGCAAGCTTGCGCCGCTCGGCGGACTCGCGAACCTTCTTGTGTACGAATGGGATTCCCCGGGTCCAGTCGCTGACCGTGGGGAGCCTTCCGCGCAGCCAGCGGCCGGTCAGCCGCGCGGTGGACGGAAACGGGGTGCCGTCCATCCGGGCGATCACCTCCAGCAGTCGGTCTTCCTGGTCGCGGGTGACCGCCGGGGTCAGCTGACGCAGCCAGCAGCGTTGGCCGTATTGGTGCAGCCATTGTTCGATCGCTTCGTGCGCGTCGTTGAGTTGCACCCCGCGGTGATTGGTGCCCGTCCACAGATCCAGCAGCTTGTGCCCGAGCTCGGCGTGCCAGATCAGCGGCGGCAAGTCCTCGATCGCCACCGTCATGCCGACGTGGTTGACCGGCGCGTTGGTGAGGGTCTGGATCGCGCGGTCCGGGCCGGATCCGCCGCGAAACAGCCAGACGTCACCGGTGCGGGTCTCGTTCAGCGCCTGTGTCAGCGACACGGTGTGCTCGGTCACCAGCGCAGCTTAGTCTGATCGGCATGCGCGGTATCTGGAAGTGGATCGGGCTGGCCGGTGCGGCCGGCGTCGTCGCCGGTGGTGTTCTGGTCGCTCGGGACCAGCGGCGTCGCGAGGCCTACACCCCTGACGAGATCCGCGCCCGGCTGCGTCAGCGCCACGCCGAGGCGGCCGGAAGCTAGGCCGTTGAGTCAGTAATGAGAGCGATAAATTTCCCAAAATGTCGCTCTCATTACTGACTCAACGTAAGAGCTAAGCCACCGCGTACAGCCGGTGGGTCCCGCTGAACCCCTTCAGCTCAGCGTCGCGACCTTGGTCGAAGGACTGCCGATCGCCCACGGCGGTGCGCACCGACTCGCTGACCAGGATCTCGCCGCCGTCAGCCTGGCCGGCGACCCGAGCAGCCATCGCCACGTTGCGGCCGAACACGTCGTCGCCGCGTAGCACCGACTTGCCCATGTGGATCCCGATGCGCACCCGAATACTGTTGTCCTTCAGCCGCGCGCGTTTGGCGTCGCGCTCCAGTGCCCTCTGCATCGCCACCGCGCAGCTCACCGCGGCGGCGGGGTCGGCGAACGCCACCATGAACCCGTCGCCCTGGCTCTTGACCACATGCCCGTCGTGCGCCTTGACCAGACGGCGGACCAGCCGGTCGTGATTGCCGATGAGCTTCACCCACGCCCGGTCCCCGATCCGCTCGTTCAGCGCGGTGGACTCCTCGATGTCGGAGAACATCACCACCAGCTTGCCGTCGGGGGCCAGCCGGGCCAGGTCCGGGCGCTCGACGTCGGCCCAGTCGGCGAGTTCCTCGATCGAGGACCGCACCGCGCCGCCGAAGCCCTGGCTGCGCACCAGGTTGGCGGTCTGCCAGACCTGCTTGACCGCCTCCCGGCCACCCGACCAGAGCATGGTGCGGGTGTCCAGGCGGGCCCGCATCTCCTCGGCGTCGCGCTGGCTGGCCTGCAGGCGCGCGCGCAGCACAACCAGCGCGATGGCCTCAGCTGTGGCCAGCACCGCCAATGCCGCCGCCGCAATCGTCCAACCCACTCCTACGCCGCCCTCCGGTCGGGAATCCTGAACTGATGATGCCTCCCTACTACGAGAGCAGATTCATCCGCGCCAATCACCCGGATCGCGCGCGGGCGATCTGGCTGCGCTGGACGCTGCTGCTGCCGGTGCCCGGCGAGGCGGTGGCCGACGTGTGGGTGATGCTCTTCGACCCCGACGGTGCCGGCAATCGCGCCGTCAAGGTGCCCCATCCGCTGACCGAGGCCGACTATCTGTCCGATCCATGGTCAGCCAGGATTGCCGACACCGTGATCGACGACGTGCACGCCCGGGGCGCCCTGGCCGGCGCCAGCTGGGACCTGGCCATCGCGCCCGGCGACGAACCAAAGGTCAAGCTGCTCACCGACCGCGCGTATGCGGCCAGGTTCCCTACCGCAAAGACCCAGGTGCGCCACCCGCTGGCCCGCTTCGACGGCACCCTGACACTCGGCGAGACCAGCGTCCCGGTCGAGTCGTGGCGGGGCAGCGTCAACCACAACTGGGGCAGCAAGCACACCCCGGCGTATGCCTTCGGCCAGGTGTGCGGATTCGACGACCACCCGACCTCCAGCCTCGAAGTAGTCACCGCCCGCGCCGCGGTGGGGCCGCTGCGGTTACCGGCGGCAACCTTGTTCGTGCTGCGCCACGCCGGGTGGGAGATCGCCGTGCGCTCGGTGCTGGCGGCGCGGCGCACCCACGGGACCTACGAACCGTTCGCGTGGACGTTCGGCGGGCGCGCCGACGGTTTCGAGCTGAGCGGTGAGATCCGCGCCCAGCCGCGCGACGTCATCGGGCTGACCTACACCGACACCAACTCCCACACCAAGTACTGCTACAACTCCGCGCTGGCCGACTGCCGAATCACCCTGTCCGGCAACGGTCTTGACACAGAGCTCGTCGCGTCACGGCGGGCGATGTTCGAGATCCTCACCGACGAGCGGCACGGCACGGTACCGGTGCTGCTCTAGCGCAGGATTGACCGTTCGGCGAATCCGCTGGGTCCAGCTTTGACGGCTGCGTAAACTGCGGCCGTGGGGGAGAGCCGTACCTGGCCCGTCCTGAGGCGGGGTAAGGAGCTTGCCGCGATCCAGGCGACGCTGCACGGTCGGCCGGGGACGTGCGGCACATTGCTGCTCGGCGACGCGGGCGTCGGGAAAACCACGCTGGCCCGGATGGCCACCCAGGCATCGCGCACCAGAGCGGTGTGGGTAGCCGGCACCGAGTCCGCCAGGGACGTGCCGTTGGGCGTGTTTGCCCACCTGCTCGGCAGCCCGATGCCGGCCGACCCGGTGGCCATGTTGGCCGCGGCCTCTCACACCGTTCGCCGCGACAAGCTCGCGGTCATCGGGATCGACGACGTGCACCTCGTCGATCACCTCTCGGCGACCCTGCTGCACCAGCTCGCCGTCGAGGGAACGGTGCGCATCGTGGCCACCGCCCGGACCGGGGAACCGATTCCCGAGACGATCACCGCGCTGTGGAAGGACGGCTATCTCGCCAGGCTGGATGTCGTTCCGTTCACCAAGGACGAGGCGGTCGAACTCGTCGAGACCGCGCTCGGTGGGCACCTCGAGCAGCTATCGGCCGACCTGATATGGGAGGCCTCCGGCGGCAACGCGCTGTTCGTCAGGCACCTCGTCGAGGGCGCGCTCGAGGCCGGAACCCTGCGGCAGGTCAACGATGTCTGGCAGCTGCGCGGTGAGGCTGCCGTTGCCGCCAAGCTGGCTCCGCTGCTCAGCAGCCGGCTCGACCGGCTGCCCGCGGACGAACAGCGGGCGCTGCACCTGCTCGCGGTGTCCGAGCCGGCGAGCTTGGCGGTGATGGCCGAAGTCGTCAGCACCGAGACGTTGGAGCGCGTCGAGCGGCGCGGCCTGGTTCGCATCGTCGACGACGGCCACGTTCACTTCACCCATTCGGTGATCGGTGAGGTCATCCGGCGCAACCTCGGGAAAGTCGCGAGCCGGCGGCTGCGCACCGAGGTGGTGGCCGCAATGGACCTGCACCCGCCGCAGGCGGCAGCGGGGCGGCTGCGCCGTGCCGAACTCGCCCTGCATGCCGATACCAAGGTCGACGCCGAATTCCTTTCGCGGGCAGCAGAAGATGCGATCTCGTTGATGAACATCACGCTGGCCGAACGGCTGGCCCGCGTCGCGGTCGCTCAGGGTGGCGGGCTGGTGGCCAGTGAACTGCTGGCCCGAACATTGGTGTGGCAGGGCAGGGCATCGGAGTCCGAGGAGATCCTGGCCTCGTTCGACCCCGACTCCCTCACCGAGTTCGAGCTTGCGCGCTGGGGCATCTCGCGAATTTGGAACCTGCAGTGGTCGATTGGAGACAGTGAGGCCGCCGCGGAGATCCTCGGGATGCTGCAACAACGCATCACCCACCCGAAGCTCCGGCTGGTCGTCGACGGACTGGCGGCCGCGCTGATGGTGCTCGACAACCGGTTGGAGGAGGCCGCGGCACTCGCCGATCAGGTGCTTGCCGACCCTGCGGCACCACCGATCGCCGTCGGATGGGCCGTCTTCGGCGGCGGCATGGCGGCCGCTCTCAAAGGGTGTACCGCCGATGCTGCGCGGATGGCAGCCCGGGGCCGCGAGGTGTACGACGAGATCGACGCCCTGCTGCGGTTCTTGCTGACATTGGCCGAGGTCCGGGCGTTGACAATGGCCGGCGATTTCGATGCGGCAGAGGCTCGTTCGGGGGATGTCGTGCGCATCACCTCGCCGAGTCAGTACCGCGCCCGCGCGATGGCGAATGTGTTGGCCGGCACGGTGGAGCTGGGTCGTGGCCAGCTGCGGGTCGCGATGGCACGGCTGGAGGAGACGTTGGCCGCGCTGAGCGGCGAGTCGGCCGCGTCGTGGAATCTGCCCGCCAGATTGCTTCTGGTGCAGTGCTATTGCGGCCTCGGTTACGACGCGGCCGCCGCCCCTTTGGTGACCGAACTGCGCGAGATCGTCAGCCGGGGCGCGACGATGTTCGAACCACACGTCCGAAACGCGGAGGCCTGGCTGGCGGCCGCGATGGGGCATCTTTCCGGTGCGATCACCGCGGCGCTGGAAGCCGCCGATCTGGCCAGCGCATCGGGCCAACGGGCGATCGAGCTGATGGCCCTGCATGCCGCAGCCCGCTTCGGCGACAAGAGCTGTCTGCCCCGGGTGGTCGAGGTGGCGTCGGCGATCGGCGGGCCGCTGGCCGCAGCGGATGCGGCGCATGCCGCCGGACTGATGAATTCCGATGGGGCCGAAGTATTTTCGGCGTCCCAGGAGTTCGAACGGATCGGGGCCCTGCTGTCGGCGGCCGACGCGGCGGCCCAGGCTGCCGCCCTGTTCGAGGCGGCCGGGCAGCACCGTAACTCGCTGGAAGCCGCCGCCGCGGCCGATCGGCTGCGCACGGCCTGTGGTGGACTGAAAACCCCTGCGCTGTGCGTCAGTTCGCAACGACTGCCGTTGAGTGCGCGGGAACGCGAGATCGCCCACCTGGTCGCTCGCGGGTTGTCCAATCGCCAGATCGCCGAGCGCCTCGTCGTGTCGACGCGCACCGTGGAGGGTCACCTGTACCGGATCTACCTCAAGCTCAACCTGACCGATCGGGACGACCTCGGGCGGATCATCCGTCGCGAAGACGGCGAGTCGTCTGATTGACCGGCGACGCCTTTGCAGTCGGATCGCTTACCGGATTTCGTGTGTCTCATACATGCGCGCCGCGACGACCAGCGCTGACAACACGCTGATGGCCGCTGCCACCCAGATCGCGGCGCGCAGACCCCAGAGGTCGGCCGCGACGCCTCCGATGACGGCGCCTGCGGCGTAACCGCTGTCGCGCCAGAGTCGGTAGACGCCAACGGCGCGTGCCCGCCACAGTGGGTGGGCGACGTCCCCGACCGCGGCTAGCAGTGTCGGGTAAACCATGGCGGTGCCCGCACCGAGAAGCGCGGTGGCAGCGGCCCACTCAGCGAAAGTATCCGCGACGGCGATGAATGCGAGCGCCGCGGCCTGAGTGAGCATGCCCGTGGTGATCAGGTGCTTCCGCCCCCAACGGTCCGACAGTGCGCCGGTGAGGATCTGGCCCACACCCCACACGGCGGGATAGATCGCGACGAGGATGCCGATGCGATCGATTGGCATTCCGGTGCGCGCGAACAGGATCGGGAACAATCCCCAGGACAGGCCGAAGTTGAGGTTGTTGACCAAGCCTGCCTGGCTGGCCGCCGATAGCGCGGGCTCGGTGAAGCTGGTGCGGGTGAAGATCTCTCGATTCGAAGGGCCGACATGATCGTCGTGGTGTTCGCCCGCTTCCAAGTGCGCGTGGCCGCGGGTCTCGTGGACGAACACCACGCTCAGGCCAAGGCCGATCAGGGCATACGACAGACCCAGCAGGAACGGTGCCGGGCGCAATCCGTAGTGAGCCGCGAGATAGCCTGCTAGGACGGCAGTCAGCGCGACTGCGCTGTAGCCCGCCGCTTCGTTGAATCCCATGGCGAGGCCGCGCTGGCGCGGGCCGACGAGGTCGATCTTCATCACGACGGTGGTCGACCAGGTGAGTCCCTGGTTGATACCGAGCAGGACGTTGGCGGCTACGACCCAACCCCATGACGGCGCCCACATCAGCAACAGCGGAACAGGAATGGCGAGCAGCCAGCCGATCACCAACACCGGTTTACGGCCGAACCTGTCCGACCAGGTGCCGGCGAAATAGTTGGTCGCCGCCTTGGTGATCCCGAAAGCCAGCACATACGTCAGCAGAAACGTGTAGCCGGTCAGGTGAAAATGCTGCTCGGCCAGCAGCGGTAGCACAGTCTGCTCCTGGCCCACCATGCCGCCGACGAGGGCGTTGACGGCGACCAGCAGCGAGAACTGAAGAAGGTTGGCGCGCAGCCCGAGCCGTGGTTGATCGTGTGTGGCGCTCATGCTCCGGTCTCGAGCCTGCCGCCGGTGGCGTGAACCCAGTCCTGCGGGCCGCCGTCGAGCACCGCGAGGTCGTGATGGCCCGCGGCCTCGAGCAGGCTGGCAGCGCCCATGGCGCGTTCACCGTGGCCGCACATCACCACGGTCGGCTCGTCGGGGATGTCGGCTGCGCGCATACGGATATCGCCGAGTTCGATGTGAATGGCTCCCGGTAGATGGCCGTCGAGATATTCCGCATGCTGCCGGATGTCGAGGACCCGGCGCCCATCAAGGTCACCCGCCGACGTTAGCCTCATGCCGGTGGCGTCGCGGCCAGAAGAGACCCATGAATCGAGTCCGCCGGCGAGTTCGCCGATGACATTGTCGTAGCCGATTTTGGCAGCCTGCCATGCGATTTCGGCGCTGTCCTGAACGTCATCGCGCACGATGATCACCGGCCGATCAGCGGGAGCCAGCCAGCCAAGCCAGCTCGCGAACACCGGCCGCAACGGGATCGACACGGCGCCGCGAATGTGTGCGGCGGCGAAGTCGCCTACTGGTCGCACATCCACGAGTACGGCGCCATCGTCCAGCTGCGCTCGCACGTTTTCGTCGTCCAACGGCGTCAGCAACGGATCACCGTCTAGCAGCGGAGCTCCGATCCGATTGATTTCGGGCAATCGTCGGAAGTATGCCGGATAGCTGCCGAGCGAGCCGAGAAGCTCTGCGACGAAAGCATCTTCGTCGGGCACCCGAAGTAGCGGATTGGTGGCCAGTTCGGTGGCGACGGTGCTCGTGCGCTCCGAGCCCGGCGGGGCCGAGCAGAACGACCCGGCGCCGTGGGTGGGCCAGACCTCGACATCACCGGGAAGCGAGGCCAGCCTGTGCAGTGAGGCGTACTGTGCGCGCGCTAGTTCTTCAGTTCGGTCATCGGAGACAAGGTCCGTGCGTGCCGCCGAACCGACGATCAGCGAGCCGCCGGTGAACACACCGACTTCCCGGTCGCCGTCGAGTAATAGGAACGCCATGTGTTCGTGCGTGTGGCCGGGTGTCACTAGTGCGCGAAGGCGAAGGCCACCGAGGTCGACCTCGTCGCCGTCGTGCAGGCCGGTATGTGTGAATTCGCGATGCCCGGCCGCTGAGGCAAGCACCTCGGCTTGCCACTTCGTCGCGAGTTGGTGTGCGCCGGAGAGGAAGTCAGCATGCAAATGGGTGTCGGCGGCGAAGGCAACCGTCAACCCCCGCTTCGCGGCGGCTTCGTGCACTGCGCGTACGTCCCGACTGACATCGACGACGAGTGCACGGCCGTCGCCAAGGTCAACGAGGTAGGCGGAATTGCCGAGACCCTCGTCGATGAGCGGAACCAGGTCGACACCGGACACACTAGACCCCCCGATGGGTGCCGAGGCCAGGGATGAGCATCGGCACACGGCCACGGTAGGTGCGATACCGCTCACCGAGGACCGCGGTGAGATCGTGTTCCTCGAGTTGGATGGCGATCAGGATGTATCCCGTCGTGGCCACGGCGAACAGCAGGTGGCCTGCGGTCATCGTCGGTGCCGCCCAGAACGCGACGATGAAGCCCAGCATCAGAGGGTGGCGAACCACGCGATACAGCATCGAAGTGCGGAATTCGAGCTCGCTGTAGGGAGTTCCGCGCCAGGCCAGGTACACCTGGCGCAAACCGAACAGATCGAAGTGACTGATCATGAACGTCGACAGCAGGACGGTCACCCAGCCGGCCGCGAACAGCACCCACAACGCTACCCGGCCGGGCATCCACGAAACGTCCCAGATGATCGCCGGCATGGTCCGCCACTGCCAGAACAGCAGGAAAAGCGCGAGGCTCGACAGCAAGACATAGGTGCTGCGCTCAATCGTCTTGGGCACCAACCGGGTCCACCGCCGTTTGAACGCTGGTCTTGCCATCACGCTGTGCTGCACGGCGAACAGGCCGAGGAGAAGCACGTTGATCACCACCGCCTCGCCGAGAGACGCCTCAATAGCGTGATCGACGCTGCGCGGGACAACGAGGTTGCCCACGAAGCCGATCGCATAGAGGAAGGCCGCCAAGAAGATGACGTAACATACGGCGCCATAGCCGATGGCGAGATAGCGACTCATGATTCCTCCTAGATGGGTGACTACTTGGTCGCTGTGCGCACCGGCCGCCCCGCGAGCCACCACTCCGGGTAACCCTCGGTAAGCCGTTGTGCCGTACGTCCATTGGCCCGTAGCATCGCCACAGCCTCGTCGGCATACACGCAGTACGGTCCCCGGCAGTAGGCGATGTACTCCTTATCGCTGGGGAGTTCGCCGAGGCGATCCGATATTCCGGCAGCGGGCATGGACCGCGCACCGGCGATGTGTCCAGCGGCGTACTCCTGCTCGGGACGCACATCAAGCACGACTACTTCGCCGTCGTTCATCCGGCGCGCCAGTTCATCGGGTGTCACCGGCTCGAATCCGTCACGGTCACCGAAGAAGTCACCCACCACCCGATCGACCTCGGCGAGATGTTCCTCGGCGGTGCGCCGCAGAGCCAGGACCAGGCCGATGACTTCGGGCCCGCTGAGCCGATAGTGGACGAACAACCCGTCGCGGCGGGTACTGACGAGCTGGGCCTGACGCAGCTGCTGAAGATGTCGAGAAGTGTTCGCCACCGAGAGGCTGGTTTCGGACGAGATGGACTCCACCGTGCGCTCGCCCTGCGCGAGGACCTCGAGGATTTCCAGTCGATGCGGGCTGGCGATGGCCTTGCCGATGCGGGCGAACTCCCCATAGAGACGGTCCTTGAAGTCGCGCTTCGCTGCGACGGCACTAGTCACCTATTCAAGGTAATACTTGAATAGTCTGATGGGAAGGCCTAGCGCATATTGGCTAAGGCGCCGATCGCGCTGAGTGCGTCGAGCGTGGCGACGGCATTCGGTGGAGCGGCCGGATCGGCGATCCACTGCAGCATCAGGCCATCACACACCGCCATGAGGACCGAGGCGATCGCGGCGAGGTTGTCCGGGACCGGCACGCCGCGATCGTGCATCGCCTTGGCTGCCAGCTGTACCGCGGACTCGCGGACGGTGGCATAGCCGGCCGCCATGCGTTCGCGCAACTCATCGGATCGCAATGCGGGAGCGTAGGTTTCGATGCACGCGTGGATCGAGGACCGGAGTTCGGAGAAGGAATCGATCGCGGCCTTCAGAATCGCCGCCAGCTGGTCGTGGGGTGCCAGGCCGGCGGCCGCGACGAACGCCGTCTCGACGCGTTCGTTCCACATCCCGAAGCATTCGCCCAGTGCCTCGGTGACCAAGGCTTCCTTGCTGCCGAAGTGGTAGTTGATCGATGCGACGTTGACTCCGGCTTCCCGGGCGATGTCCCGCGAGGATGTGACGGCGTAGCCCCGCTGAGCAATGCAATGCAACGCGGCCCGACGCAACTTGTCCTTGCTGCCGGTGTCTGCAGGCGACTCTTGCATGCCGCCAGCCTACGTGATAAACAAACGTTTGAATCAAACAGGTGTTTATCCGACGCCGACGTGTCGAGGGAGAAGCCGATGCGATCCCCATATCCGCCAGGGCCGCGATGGCCGGCCGCAATTCAGAGCGTGCTGTTTCAGCGCAAGCGTGCCTGGCTGCTCCCAGCGATGGCTCGTCGCTACGGTGATGTGTTCTCGCTGCGGGTGCCGCCCTACGCCGACAACCTCGTGGTGTTCAACCGCCCCGAGCACATCAAGGAGATATTCGCGGCAGATCCCGTCGATCTCCATGCGGGCGAGGGCAACCAGGTCCTTGGCCCCGTCATGGGCGCGCATTCCGTGCTGCTGCTGGACGAGGACGAGCACGCCCGGGCACGTCGGCTCCTCATGCCGGCGTTCAACGGCGCGGCGCTGCGGGGCTATCGCGACCTTGTCGCCGAACTCGCGAAGGCTGAGGTCGATCGGTGGCACAGCGGCGCAGAGTTCGCCGCGCTGGATCGAATGAACGCGCTGACCCTCGAAGTGATCATGCGCGTGGTGTTCGGTGTCACCGACGAGCGCACCCGCGACCGGCTGGCACCCCGATTGCACCGGATGGTCGACATCAGCCCCATTGTGTTACTGGGCTGGGCGTTTCCTGGGCTGTACCGTTTCGGTCCGTGGAAGCGGTTCAGCGACAATCAATCTGAGGTCGATGCCTTGCTCTACGCCGAGATCGCCCAACGTCGGCAGTCGGGTGATCTTGGCGAGCGGACCGATGTCTTGTCTCGCCTTCTGAACGTCGGGGATGAAACCGGCGACGCGCCACTGACCGACGCCGAGTTGCGCGATCAGTTGGTGACCCTGCTGCTGGCCGGGCATGAGACAACGGCCGCGGCGCTGTCCTGGACGCTGTACGAATTGGCCCGCCATCCCGACCTGCAACACCAGGCCTATACCGCCGCGCGCGACGGGGACGACAAATTCCTGGAGGCCTTGTTGAAGGAAAGCATGCGCCTACATCCGGTAATCGCCTCCACCGCACGCAAACTCACTCACCAGCAGGAGATCGGCGGGTGGATGCTACCTGCAGGAACCGTCGTCAACACGTCGATTCTGCTGGCTCACCAACGTTCCGATAGCTATCCCGACACATGGACCTATCGGCCCAGTCGTTTCCTTGACGGCGAGGTGGAATCGAACACGTGGCTACCGTTCGGCGGCGGAGTGCGCCGCTGCATCGGCGCCGGGTTCTCGCTCATGGAAGGCGCCGCCGTGCTGCGCGAGATCCTTATCCGATACCGCCTCGCGGTGCCTGCCGGCGGCGAGCCTGAACGAGGCTATGTCCGAAACATCACGAACGTCCCGCAGCGGCGGGCCCGCATCGTCGTCGCCGCGCGCTAACGCGGCAGAAGGGATCGACATGGTTCAGACGCGCGAGCACACCGAGCGGTGGCATCGCTACTGGGACAAGAAATCCCGCGGCTACGACCGCGAGATGCAATTCGTGGAACGGATGTTCTTCGGCGACTCGCGCAGCTGGGCCTGCTCCCAGGCCGGCGGCGCCGCGCTCGAAGTCGCCGTCGGCACCGGTCTCAACCTCAGCGCATATCCGAAAGGCGTTGCCCTGACGGGCATCGATCTCAGTGCACAAATGCTGGCGATCGCCAAGGCCCGCGCTGTCGAGCTGGGGCGTGATGTTGATCTGCGCCAGGGCGATGCGCACCACCTGCCGTTTGCAGACGAGAGCTTCGACACCGTCGTGTGCACCTTCGGTCTGTGTGCAATTCCCGACACGGACGCCGCGCTCGACGAGATGACCCGGGTACTGCGCCCTGGCGGCAAGCTCATCCTTGTCGACCATGCGGCGCCCGCGCACCAAGGTCGAGCAGCGGCAGTTCACCATCGAGCGAGCGGAGCGGTTCAAGATCGGGCTAGTTGAACGGCTCGTCGCGCAAAAGCACCTTCGCTAGCACGTCGAGCGTGCGGGAACTCGTTGAGACGGGTCGGTGGCTTCACCGGCGACACCCACGCTCGGCGGGCGGAAAGACACCCGTCAGCGGGTGACGAACGAGACGACGGCCTCGCTGAACGCGTCGTTGTCGTCACCGGCTGCGGTGTGGCCGGCATCGGCGAGCTCGACGAACTCCGCCGCCGGCACCTTGGCGAGGAAGTCCTGCACCCCTTCTTCGCTGACGACATCGGAAAGCTTGCCGCGGATCAGCAGGATCGGGATGCTCAGGTTGATCGCGGCCCGCTCGATGCGCTCCACCCGGACGAACGGATCGTCGCCGGGCGCGGTCAGGAACGCCGGATCCCAATGCCAGAACCACCGCCCCTCACGCAGCCGCAGATTCTTCTTGAGGCCGTCGAGGTTCTTCGGCCGCTTGCGGTGCGGCAGGTATTCGGCGATGGCGTCGGCGGCCTGCTCCAAGTTCTCGAAGCCGTGCACATGGCTGAACATGAAATCGCGGATCCGGGCGCTGCCGCCCTTCTCGAAGCGGGGCACCACGTCGACCAGCACCAGCTTGGTCACTTTGGCCGGTCCGGCGTGCTTGGCGACCAGGATGGAAGTCAGTCCGCCCATGCTGGCCCCGATCAACACGACTGGCCGGCCGATCTGCTCGAGCACCTGCAGGACATCGGTGGACAGCGCGTCGACCGTGTACTCGGCGTTGGGCGCCCGGTCACTGTCGCCGTGGCCGCGAGCGTCCAGCGCGATCACATGGAAGCCGTGGTCGGCCAGCACCTGGCCGGTGTTCTTCCAGGAGAACCGATTCTGGCCACCGCCGTGCAGCATCAGGATCGTCGGCCGGTCGGCGGCCTCCGGCGCGCCGCGGTTCCATTCGTCGGCAATAAGGGTGAGGTCGGCGTCGCCGCGGAACTCCACTGTCTGACCACTGTTCGTGCTGCTCACGGGCATCCTCTCGACCGAACCTGAACAGCACGTTACCTAGCGGCTCTAGCGATGATTTTCGGCACCCCTGCGGGTCAGCCCTATGGAACCCAACTAGAGGAGGCGCCCGTGCCCACCATCACCCCGTCACTGTGGTTCGACAACGACCTCGAGGAGGCGATGCGCTTCTACACCGAAGTGTTTCCGAACTCGTCCGTCGAACACGTGAATCGCTACACCGAAGCCGGTCCCGGCACCCCCGGTGAGGTGGTGTCGGCCGGGTTCAACCTCGACGGCACCCGGTTCGTCGGGATCAACGGCGGGCCGGTGTTCTCGTTCACCGAAGCCGTGTCGTTTGTGATCGAATGCGCTGACCAGGCCGAAGTCGACTACTACTGGGAGGCTCTGGTGGCCGGCGGTCAGGAGTCCCAGTGCGGCTGGCTCAAGGACCGCTTCGGCCTGAGCTGGCAGGTGGTGCCCACCCGGCTGTACGAACTGCTGGGCGATCCCGACCCGGCCCGGGCCACCGCCGCGACCGGCGCCATGCTCGGCATGCGCAAGATCGTCATCGCCGATCTGGAGGCTGCCGTAGCGAACCCGTGACGGGCCTCACAGGGCCTACCGGTAGCCTTGCGCCCCAGTGCGGGTGATTCGGCCCGCAGTACCGCAGAGGGAGAACTATGGCTGACGAGCCTGCCGCACCCGAGGGTGAGGTCGCTACGCCAGACGAGGTGGACGAGGTCGAGGAGACCACCGAGACTTCGGAGGACGGGCCGCTCGTCGCACCGGAGGCCAAGTCCAAACGGCCCAGGGGCGTCGTCGTGGCGCTGATCGCCGTGACGATCGTGGCGGTCATCCTCGGCGCTCTGACGGGGTGGCTCGGCTACCGCTGGTACGAGGCCAAGCAGGCCACCCAGTTGCGCGAACTCCTGGTCGGAGTCGGCAGGCAGGGCGCGATCAACCTGACCACCATCCACTTCGACGAGGCCGACAAGGATGTGCAGCGCATCCTCGACTCGGCCACCGATTCGTTCTACGACGACTTCGCCAAGCGGTCCCAGCCGTTCATCGAGGTGGTCAAGCAGGCCCAGTCGAAATCTGACGGTCAGGTGACCGAGGCCGGGCTGGAGTCTGTGTCGGGCACTGAGGGCCAGGTGCTGGTGGCCGTCACCGTCACGACCTCCAATGCCGGCGCGCCCAACCAACCACCTCGCGCTTGGCGGATGCGCTTGACGGTCAAGAAGACCGGCGCCGATGAAGCGAAGGTTTCGAAAGTGGAGTTCGTACCGTGACCGACGACAAGCCCGATACACCCGAGACCGCTGCGGTCGACATCACCAAGAGCTCCGCGGAGGAAGCTCCGGCGATCGACCTCACCAAGAGTGAGATCGAGGAGGCCCCCGCAGAGGAGGCTGAGGAGACGTCGGAAGCCGCGCCCGCAGCCGATACCCAGCGGCGCCGCGGGCTGGGCGCGGTGGTGGCCCTGGCGGTCGTGTCGGTCGTGGCGGTGCTGCTGGCCGCGGCGGCCGGGTACTTCGGCTGGCAGGCCTGGTCGACGCGGGATGCGGACCGTGCCCGCACCGAATCGGTGCAGACCGCCAAGGACTCCACCGTCGCCCTGCTGAGCTACAAGCCGGAGACCGTCGACAAGGATCTCGGTGCCGCCCGCGACCGGCTGACCGGAAGCTTCCTGGACGCCTACACCCAGCTGGTCAACAACGTCGTCATCCCCGGCGCCAAGGAGAAGAAGATCTCCGCGGTGGCCCAGGTGCCGGCGGCCGCATCGGTGTCGGTATCGCCCAAGGGCGAACATGCGGTGGTGCTGCTGTTCGTGAACCAGACCGTCGTCATGGGTACCGACCCGCCCACGAGCACCACCTCCAGCGTGCGGGTGACGCTGGACAAGGTCGACGGCCGCTGGCTCATCTCGGGATTCGATCCGGTCTAGCGAGCAAGGGCCATGAGCGAGCCACGCTGGATTGACGTCTCGGCGCCGGCGGTGCAGCTGCGCGCACTGAGCTGGGGGCCTGACGACGGTCCGATTGCCTTGTGTCTGCACGGGTTTCCTGACACCGCCTATGGATTCCGGAAAGTCGCGCCGCACCTGGTGGCCGCCGGCTACCGCGTCATCGCACCGTTCATGCGCGGCTATGTGCCGTCTTCGATCCCCACCGACGGCAGCTATCACATCGGTGCTGTCATGGACGACGCACTGCAGGTGCGCGCCGCGTGCGATCCCACCGATGCCGACGTCGTGATCGGCCACGACTGGGGCGCCATCGCCGCCACCGGCCTGGCCGCGATGCCGGACAGCCCCTTTGTGAAGGCCGTCGTCATGTCGGTGCCGCCGTCGGCAGCGATGCGGCCGCGCGCCGGCAGGCCGCTGGCCAACAAGGGCCGCCTGGCGCGGCTGGGGGCGAGGCAGTTCCTGCGCAGCTGGTACATCAGTTACTTCCAGCTGCCGGTCCTGCCCGAACGCTCGTCGTCGTGGATCGTGCCGCTGTTGTGGCGGCGATGGTCGCCCGGCTACAACGCCGCCGAGGATCTGCGCCACGTCGACGCCGCGATCGGCTCCCCGGACCGCTGGCGCGCCGCATTGGGGACCTATCGGGCCATGATCCGCAACACCCGCCCACCGGCCCGCTACGCCGCACTGCAGCGGTTGTGGCTCGAGCCGCCGGTGCTTCCGACGCTGTACCTGCACGGCAGCGACGACGGTTGTATGACAGCGGAATTCACGCCATGGGTGCGCGACGTCCTGCCACCGGGAAGCGAGGTGGCGGTCGTCGAGCACGCCGGGCATTTTCTGCAACTCGAACAGCCCGACGCGGTCGGCAAGCGGATCGTGGACTTTCTGGCGGCTACCGCTTCTTGAGGCTGGGGTGGCTGCGGGCCAGCACCGGCAGCAGCAGCCGGCGCGGCGTCAGGTGATAGACCGCCGAGGCGGCCCGGTTGAGCCGGCCGGGCACCACAACCGGTTTGCCCGCGGCCAGCCCGTCCACTGCCGCCTTGGCGACATCCTCCGGCGACACCCACAGCGGTTCGGGTAGCGCCGCCTCGGCCTCCTCGTTGGAGATACCGGCGGCCTCCCCGAAGCCGGTGCGCACCGGTCCCGGGCACAGCGCGGTCGCAGTAATACCGCTGGGTTTGAGTTCCTCGCCAAGCGCGCGGGTGTAGGACAGCACGAAGGCCTTGGCTGCGCCGTAGACCGCCTGCCCGGGCAGCGGCCCGAACGCGGCCACCGACGCGACGTTGAGCACCGCCCCGCGTCGCCGACTCACCATGCCCGCCACGAAGCGCGTGCACAGGTCGACTACCGCGGCGACGTCGACTTCGATCACGTTCAGCTCGGCGCCGGGGTCCGCGGCGGCCACCGGGCCCATCGTGGTCAGCCCGGCATTGTTGACCAGAATGTCGACCTCGAGCCCGAGCGCGGCCACCCGATCGGGGAGTGCAGCCCGGTCTTCGGACTTCGAAAGATCAGCCCCGACAACCGAACTGGGGCCGTTGAGTTGTTGGGCGAGCTCGGTGAGCTGATCGGTGCGGCGGGCCACCAGCACGACGTGATGGCCGCGGCGGGAGAGCTGCCTGGCGATCTCGGCGCCGATGCCCGATGAGGCTCCGGTGATCAGCGCAGCGCGGTGGGGACCAGGAGGCGGCAGCACCATGCCAGCCTAGGACAATTGTCGACATGGCTGCCAGCAGATCGATGACCGCGGTTGACGCGCAGATGTTCTGGATGTCGGCCGTGGTGCCCAACGATCAACTCGTGCTGTATGCGTTCGACGGCTCGCCCGATCCGCTGGACGCCGCCGTCGACGAGTTGCGGCGCCGGGCGCTGGGGTGCGAGGAGTTGCGCCTGCGGGCGGTCGATGTCGGTGCATGGCGATATCCCCGGTGGAGCCGCTCTGAGGTGGATGCCGATCAGTTCCCCATCCACCACGCCGGGGGAGTGGACTGGCAGGGCTGCCTGGACGCCGCGGCCCGGATCCGCGACGACACCCTCGATCTTCGCCGAATGACATGGCGCGCACACATTTTTCCGTTGGTGACTGGCATACCCGGCTGCAGAGGAGTGGGCTCGGTGGTGGTGGTGCAGACCGGCCATGCGTTCGCCGACGGCAGCCGGGGCACGGCACTGGCCGGTGCGTTGCTGGGCCGTCAGAAACCGGTCCCGGTGCCCATTGCGGCTCGGCGCGGGTTCCTGCCTCTGCGCGGACTGGCCGCGGCGCGCGCCCATCGCATGCTGGTGCGCGACACCGAGGCCGGGCGGGTGCCGCCACCGCCGCCGGGGCGCCCGTTGCTCAGCATCAACCAGCGGCCCCGAGCCACATCGGTGGTGCGCACCGTGGTGCTGCGGCGCGAACGGTTGGTGCCGACCGTCACGATCGGAGTGCTGGTGGCGGTCTCCGACGCGCTGGCCGGGTATCTCGCCGCACGCGGGGAGGACACCTCGACGCTGGGCGCCGAAGTCACGATGGCCGGTGCGCAGGTTTCCGGTGCGCACAACAACTTTCGCAATGTCGGCATCGGCCTGCACCCGGATGTGGACCCCGCCCGGCGGGCAGAGCTGATCGGCGCCGAGTTGGCCGCGCAACGCCGACGCGGCGACCACCCCGCGATGCGGGCGTCGGCCGCCGCGTCCGCGGCCATCCCCGCGGCGCTATTGCGGTGGGGGGTGGGGCACTTCGATCCCGAGGCGCGTGGCGCGACCGTCACCGGCAATACCGTGGTGTCCAGCGTGAACCGCGGGCCCGCCGATCTGTCCTTCGGCGGCTTCCCGGTCCTGCTCGCCGCCGGCTTCTCGGGGCTGTCGCCGATGATGAGCCTGACCCACGGGGTGCACGGTCTAGGCGATGTCATCACCCTCAGCGTGCATGCCGATCCGGACAACGTCGACGTCGACGACTACTGGGCGCGGCTGTGCGCCGCACTGCCGGGCTGAACATGTGCTGTCGCCTATATGAAGCCCAGTTGACACCCGGTACGTCTAATTGCCCTGGGTGATAGTTCTTTTGCCATGACCGATTGGACGATGGTTGGCCTGCTCCAGGCCGGTGCGGTCGCGGCCGGTGTCGGTGCAGCGATGCTTGCGGTACCGGCGATCGCGTCGGCCGACGAGGGCAGCGGATCGGCCACATCCACCGCGTCGTCGGCGCGTGGCACCACCCATCACCCGGCCGCGGGGCGGCCGCGGGCCTCAGTGCGTCCCTCGGTCACCCGGCAGCGGGTGGCCGTGACAGCCCGGCCCGTGGCGTCATCACGACGTGTCGCGCGGGTGGTTGCCGCGCCGGACCCCGGCACGTCCACCGAGATCGTCACCGGCCTGTTCCGCGAGATCCTGCGGGCCGACCCGACCGCCGATCAGTTGGAGCGCTATACCGCCCTGTTCGACGCGAAGGGGCAGGCCGCGGTGGTCGGGAGCCTCTACCGGTCGACGGCCTTCCGCGAGCAGCAGGTCACGAGCTACTACCTCGAACTGCTCGGACGTGCGCCCACCGACCGCGAATTGGCGATGGGCACCATGGAACTGCGAATGGGTCTGCCCGAACCGCTGGTGGTCGCGCAGATCGCCAGCACCCGGGAGTTCTACCGGGAGGCCGGCGGCACCGCCGACACCTATGTCCAGTTGCTGTACCGCAGCATCCTGGGCACCCCCACCGACGCCGCACAGGCGGCCATCTATGTCCAGCGGCTGCAGTCCGGCCAGCCCACTCAGATGATCGCCGTGCAGTTCATCAAGGCCAACGCCTTCCGCTCGGTGAAGGTGCAGGAGATCATCCAGGTTGCGCTCGGCCGCGAAGCCACCGCCGACGAGATCGCGTATTACGTCAACAACTGGATGAGCAACGGCGGGCTGGCCGGCACCGCGAAGCTCGTTCTGAACAGCGCCGAGAACACCGAGCGGATGACCACCGACGGGGTGCCGCTGCCCGACATGGTCGCCGTGAACCAGCTGCAGCAGATCCTGATCGCCGCCTACACCGAGGACCCAGACGGCTTCGTCAACCTGTTCAACGCCTACCTCAAGACCGACCCGGTCACCGGCGATCCATGCGAATCAACTTGCAACACACCACTTTTGGACTTGATCACCACCGGCGGGTCCACCCGCGGAATCCCGAACCAGGCCATCACCGTCACCCCGATCACCGCGGCGGCGAGCAGCCTGCTGCCGACGCAGAACGAGATCGACGCGACCAAGGCGTTGGAGGATCCGCTGCAGGACCCCGACTTGCTCGAGGACTATCTGGCCGGCGGGACGGTGCTGGCCAAGAGCGTGATCCTGACCGCGGACAACGGAGTGTGGATCGTCGACGGCCACCACCGCTGGGGCGGTCTCTACGTCATCAACCCCTACTCGCAGCTCAGCTCGATCGATCTGGGCTACGTCCCGAACGCGCAGGAAGCCCTCAAGGAGACCCAGGTCGCGATCGTCGCCGAGCAGGGCTACCTCAGCGCGCAGACCGTCACCGGCGACAACCTGTACACGATCAGCAAGGACGAGTTCGACGACCTGGTGGAAGATCTCATCGACAGTGGTGACGACAAAGACGAGATCATGAAGATCTTCAAGAAGGAGAAGGATCTGACGAGCATGTCGCAGATCCAGGATTACTTGTGGGCCAACGTACTTCGGATGCGTCAGTTCAACCAGCCGGTCGAGGGTGCCACCAGCCGGGGCTACATGCCGCAGCCGCCCAACAGCGACTACCAGCCGCTGATGCACTGGATGGAGAGCGGCGCGCTGAGTTACACCAACCCGGTGATCGGGTACGTGGGCTGAGTGCCCGCCCTGCGCTGGGCCTGATGCTCTAGGTTTACTCCCATGACTGCTGCCTACCATGAAGCCGCTAGCGTCGGTCTCCTCCTTTTGCGTGTGGTGCTCGGCTTGACCATGGCCGCCCACGGCTACAACAAGTTCTTCGGCGGCGGCCGGATCAAGGGCACCGCCGGCTGGTTCGAGAGCATCGGAATGAAGCCGGGCACCTTCCACGCGCGGGTGGCGGCGAGCACCGAGATGGCGGCCGGCATCGGGCTGGCCGTGGGGCTGCTGACGCCGGTCCCGGCCGCCGGTTTCGTGGCGCTGATGCTGGTGGCGGCCTGGACGGTGCACCGCCACAACGGCTTCTTCATCGTCAAGGAAGGCTGGGAGTACAACCTGGTGCTGGCCGCTGCGGCCGTGGCGCTCGCCGCGACCGGCGCCGGCAAGTACAGCCTGGACTACGCGCTGTTCCGCGACACCGGGATCTACCACTGGCTGCACGGCTGGTGCGGACTGCTCGTCGCACTGGTGCTCGGTCTGGGTGGTGGCATCGGGCAGCTGGTGATCTTCTACCGCCCACCGGCGAAAGCCTGATCAGTCCTCTCGCGAGCAGACACAAACGTGCCCGACACGCCGGGTGGCAGGGCACGTTTGTGTCTGCTCGCGGAGAAGTCCCGCCGCGCGGGAATTCCCGCCCCGTCCGACTAGAACACGTTCTAGTGTTTTCGGCATGGGATTTCTGAAGCAGGAAGTGCCCGTCATCGACTTCGAGACGTGGAGCAAGGGCACCCGCGCGGAGAAGATCAAACCGATGGCACGGCACTGGGCCGAGGTCGGCTTCGGCACGCCGATCGCCCTGCACCTGTTCTACGTCATCAAGATCCTGCTCTACGTCGTGGTCGGCGCACTGTTCGGCTGGGCCACCGCGGGCATCGGCGGGCTGGGCGACATCGGGTCGTGGTGGTCGGAGCCGATCGTCTACGAGAAGGCCGTGCTCTACACGATGCTCTTCGAGGTCGTCGGTCTCGGTTGCGGCTTCGGCCCGTTGAACAACCGCTTCTGGCCGCCGATGGGCTCGATCATCTACTGGTTGCGCCCCAACACGATCCGGCTGCCACCGTGGCCCAACCTGGTGCCGCTCACCAAGGGAGACAACCGCGGCCCGGTCGACATCGCGCTCTATGCGGCGTTGATCGTGATGATTCTGGTCGCGTTGTTCTCCGATGGCACCGGCCCGATTCCGGAGCTGGGCACCGAAGTCGGTCTGCTGCCGACATGGCAGATTGCGACGATCGTGGCGCTGCTGGCGCTTGCCGGCCTGCGCGACAAGGTGATCTTCCTGGCCGCCCGCGGCGAAGTGTACGGCGCGTTCGCGGTGGCCTTCCTGTTCTCGGGTGTCGACATCATCATCGCCGCCAAGCTGGTCTGCATGGCGATCTGGATCGGTGCGGCGACCTCCAAGCTGACCCGACACTTCCCGTTCGTCATCTCCACGATGATGTCCAACAGCCCGGTGGTGCGGCCCCGGTTCCTCAAGCGGATGTTCTTCAAGAAGTTCCCCGACGACCTTCGGCCCGGCCCGATGTCGCACGCACTGGCGCACATCAGCACGGCCATCGAGATGCTGATTCCATTGGCGCTGTTCTTTTCTCACGGCGGGTGGCCGACCACGATCGCAGCGATCGTGATGGTCTGCTTCCACCTCGGCATCCTGTCGGCCATCCCGATGGGTGTGCCGCTGGAGTGGAACGTCTTCATGATCTTCTCGGTGCTGTCGCTGTTCGTTGCGCACGCCCAGATCGGGATCACCGACCTCACCACGCCGTGGCCGATCCTGCTGTTCGCGGCGCTCGCCACCACCGTGGTGCTCGGAAACACGGTGCCGCGCAAGGTGTCCTTCCTGCCCGGTATGCGCTATTACGCCGGGAACTGGGACACCACCCTGTGGTGCGTGAAGCCATCGGCCGAGGCCAAGATCGAGCAGAACCTGGTGACGATCGCCAACATGCCGGCCGCCCAGCTCGAAAAGTTCTATGGCAGTAAGGAAGCCGCGCAGATCCCGCTGTTCATGGGATACGCGTTCCGTGCGTTCAACACCCACGGCAAGGCCCTGTTCACCCTGGCACATCGGGCGATGGCAGGCGAGAACGAGGACGACTACTCGATCACCGACGGCGAGCGGATCTGCAGTATGGCGATCGGGTGGAACTTCGGCGACGGGCACATGCACAACGAACAGCTGATCGCCGCGATGCAGAAGCGCTGCGGATTCGAACCCGGCGAGGTGCGGGTGGTGCTGCTCGACGGCCAGCCGCTGCATCGGCAGCGGCAGGAGTACCGGCTCGTCGACGCGGCGACCGGCGAGTTCGAGTCCGGCTACGTCAACGTCGCCGATATGGTCACCCGCCAGCCCTGGGACGACACCCTGCCCGTCCACGTCACGGGGCGGCGGGCTGACCGAGCGGTTGGTTGACCCGCCTGAGGCCGGGCTGCAGGGGCGTGTTAAGAATCAAAGACCAATCCCTCTGCACAAGGAGTTAGGCCGATGGCTGAAGCGGTAATTGTCGAAGCGGTACGTTCGCCCGTCGGGAAGCGCAACGGTGGCCTGTCCGGCGTGCACCCCGCCGAGTTGTCGGCCCAGGTACTCAACGGTCTGGCCGAGCGCGCCGGGATCGACCCCGAGATCGTCGACGACGTCATCTGGGGTTGCGTCATGCAGGCCGGTGAGCAGGCCCTCGACATCGCCCGCACCGCGGTGTTGACCGCCGGCTGGCCTGAGTCGGTGCCCGGCGTGACCGTCGACCGCCAATGCGGCTCCAGCCAGCAGTCGGTGCACTTCGCCGCCGCCGGTGTGGTGGCAGGCCACTACGACGTCGTCGTCGCCGGTGGTGTCGAGTCGATGTCGCGCACCCCGATGGGCGCCTCGCTGGCCAACGGCGGCAACCCCTACTCGGCCAGCTTCAAGGGCCGGTACGACCGCACGCCCAACCAGGGCATCGGCGCTGAGATGATGGCCACCAAGTGGGGACTGAGCCGTACCGATCTCGACCAGTTCTCCCTGGATTCGCACGAAAAGGCCGCTGCGGCACAGGATTCCGGTGCCTTCGATGACCAGATCGTGGCGATCAAGGATCTTGAGGGCAACGTGGTGCTCAAGGATGAGGGCATTCGCCGTGGCACCACGCTGGAGAAGATGGGCCAGCTCAAGCCGGCGTTCTCCGAGGACGGCGTGATCCACGCCGGCAACTCCTCGCAGATCTCCGACGGTTCGGCCGCGCTGCTGTTCATGTCGGCGGAGAAGGCGAAGTCGTTGGGACTCAAGCCGATCGCCCGCGTGCACACCGCGACGCTGGCCGGCTCCGACCCGGTGATGATGCTGAGCGGCCCGATCCCGGCCACCCAGAAGGCGCTCGCCAGGTCCGGCCTGAGCGTGGACGACATCGGCGCGTTCGAGGTCAACGAGGCCTTCGCGCCTGTTCCGATGGCCTGGCTCAAGGAGATCGGCGCCGACGAGAAGAAGCTCAACCCCAACGGGGGCGCGATCGCGCTGGGCCACCCGCTCGGTGGCTCCGGTGCCCGGATCATGACCACGCTGCTGTACCACATGCGGGACAAGGGAATTCGCTACGGTCTGCAGACCATGTGTGAAGGCGGCGGCCAGGCCAACGCCACCATTCTCGAGCTGCTGTAGTGACCGACGTCGAGACCCCCGCCGCTCTTTCAGAGCGGCGGGGCAACGTCATGCTCATCACCATCAACCGCCCCGACGCGCGTAATGCCGTCAACGGTGCGGTGAGCACCGCCGTCGGCGACTTGCTGCAGCAGGCACAGGATGACGCGGACATCTGGGCCGTGGTGATCACCGGTTCCGGCGACAAGTCGTTCTGCGCCGGTGCCGACCTGAAGGCAATCTCGCGGCGGGAGAACCTCTTTCACCCGCAACATCCGGAGTGGGGCTTCGCCGGTTACGTCCGCCACGTCATCGACAAGCCCACCATCGCCGCGGTCAACGGCACCGCGCTGGGCGGCGGGACCGAACTGGCGCTGGCCAGTGACCTCGTCGTCGCGCAGGAGAGCGCCAAATTCGGTCTGCCGGAAGTCAAACGCGGCCTGGTCGCCGCCGCCGGTGGGGTGTTCCGCATCGTCGACCAGTTGCCGCGCAAGGTGGCCATGCACCTGCTGTTCACCGGCGAACCGATCACCGCGACCGAGGCGCACCAGTGGGGGCTGATCAACGAAGTCGTGCCCGACGGCACCGTCGTCGATGCGGCTTTGGCTCTGGCACAACGGATCACCGTCAATGCGCCGTTGGCCGTGCAGGCCAGCAAGCGTGTCGCGGCCGGGGTGGACGGCGGCGTCATCACCGCCGACGAAGCCGGTTGGGAGCGCACCATGCGTGAAATCGGCGCGCTGATGAAATCCGAAGACGCCAAGGAAGGCCCGCTGGCCTTCGCCGAGAAGCGCCAGCCCGTCTGGAAGGCGCGCTAGGCCGGCTTCGACGTTGTCGTTGTCGTCGGTGTCGTTGGCGTCGTCGAGGTCGTTTCGGTGCTCGACGTGCTCGTTGTGCTGGACGCCGTGTTCGGCGTCGGCGCGTCACCGGGGCTGAGCACCGTGTCGATCATGTAGATGTAAGCGCCGGCGGCGGTGTAGCCGCACAGCACCTTCACGTCGTCGTTGATCTTGATGTCGCCGCCCTTGCCGGTGACGTCCACGACGCTGCCCTGCTGCGTCGGCATCTTGCCGTGCAGGTCGTCGGGGCCGAGGTAGCCGAGCACCAGGTGGTAGAAGAGCGTCGACGTCAGCAGAGCCGGGTCGCTCTTGAGCGCCGCCAGCTGGGCCTCGTCGAGCTTGGCGAACGCGTCGTTGGTCGGTGCGAACACCACATACGGGCCGCCGTCGATCACGCTGGCGATGTTGACGGCCGGGTTGAGCCCGCCGGAGATCGCCGCGCTGAAGGTGCTCAGATCCGGATTGGCGGCGATGGCCGCCGTCGCGTTCTGCGTCCCCATGCTCGTGAACGAGCCGGCACCGGCCGGGATCCGGTTCTTGTAGGCGTCGCAGCCCGGGCCCTGCGGGTCGGGCAGCGTGCTCACGCTCGGCACCGGGATCGTCGTCGTGGTCGCCGGCGCGGCCGGGGTGGTGGTCGTGGGCGTCGGATCGGCGTAGGCCTGAATCGCGGTGGGAATCGCGACGGCGATGGCGGCCAGCGCCGCGGCGACGCCCAGGGACTTGGTACGTGTGCTCACTTCGGCTCCTTTGAGTCTCTAGTGGAGTCGGCGAAATGCGGGTCCCCGTTACCGCTGCGCCGCGAAGAATCGTACGTGCAGCAAAGTGTGAGTCTCAAAACGGCTGGTGAAAAGCCTGGTCTGGGCATGTCACCGTCGGGCCACCGCAAGGTCTTCCAGGGCAGCTGATGGGCGTCTGCCTACGATGACGGCCATGGCCGAACCCCTGATCATGTCCATCCGCGGGCACTCTCCCGAACTGCACGACGAATCCTGGGTCGCGCCCAACGCGGCCGTGATCGGTCAGGTACGGCTCGCGGCCCGCGTCAGCGTCTGGTACTCGGCGACGTTGCGTGCCGAAGCCGAGTGGATCGACGTCGGCCACGGCAGCAATGTTCAGGATGGCGCCACGGTGCACGTCGACCCGGGATTTCCGGTGCGGATCGGTGCCGGCGTGACCGTCGGGCACAATGCCGTGCTGCACGGCTGCACGGTCGAGGACGGGTCCCTGGTCGGGATGGGCGCGATCGTGCTCAACGGCGCCGTGATCGGCGCAGGGTCGATCGTGGGCGCCGGCGCGGTGGTACCCCAGGGCATGGTGGTGCCGCCGCGCTCGCTGGTGGCCGGCGTGCCGGCCAAGGTCCGGCGCGAGCTGACCGACGCAGAGCGCGACGGCAACAACCTCAACGCCGCGGTGTACGAACACCTCATCGACCTGCACCGCGACCCTGACTAGGTTTGCGCCTGCGCCAGATTGCCGATAGTCCTAGCGTGAACGCGCTGCGGATTCTGGTCACCGGTGCCACCGGATACGTCGGCTCCCGGCTGATCGCCGGGCTGCTCGAGGCCCGACACGAGGTCGTCGCGGCCACCCGGGACCCGGCGAAGCTCGGCCGGTTCGGCTGGTGTGATCGCGTGCAGGCCGTCGTGCTGGATGCCGACGACCCGACGTCGGTCGAGACGGCGTTCACCGTCGCCGGCCCGATCGACGTCGTCTACTACCTGGTGCATGCGATCGGCGAGCCCGACTTTCGCCGGCGTGACAATGCCAGCGCCGCCAATGTCGCGGCCGGGGCCAAGGCGGCGGCGGTGAAGCGGATCGTGTACCTCGGCGCGTTCGTGCCCGACGGCGGCCGTCTCTCCGAACATTTGGCCAGCCGCGCCGAGGTGGCCGCTGCGCTCGCCATCGACGGCGGCCCGGAACTGGTCTGGCTCGGCGCGGCGGTCATCGTCGGCGCCGGGTCGACGTCGTTCGAAATGGTCCGCTACGTCGGGGACCGATTCTGGCTGATTCCGTTGCCGCCCTGGGCCGATCACGACATCGACCCGATCTCGATCCGGGACGTGCTGTATTACTTGCTGGCCGCGGCCGACCAGGCGGTCGTGCCCGCCGGGTCGTACGACATCGCCGGGCCGGGCAGGATGACCTATCGCGAGCTCTTGTCGATCTATATCGACGCGGTGGGCGCCGTCCGTGCCGGCCTGCCGATGCGCGACATCGTGCCGCGTGGTGTCGTCGGCCGGGTGGCGGGTGCCGCGGTGCCGGTGCCGACCGGGCTGGCCGCCGATCTCATCGAATCGCTGGACCATCCGATGACGGCCTCCGACACTGTCCTACGTGACCACGTGCCCGATCCGCCGGGTGGCCTCACCGCCATCGACGATGCCGTCGCCGCGGCGGTGTCCAGCCGGCGGCCGCGTCCGGTCGACGAGCTGGCCGACCCGCATCACCTCGCCGACAGTGATCCGATCTGGGCCGGGGGAGACGTGTTGCGGCTGCGGCGGATGGCGGCGACGGTGACGCCGGCGGTCGCGCGACCCGCGCTGGGGCTGATCGACGCGGTGCCCGGACCGTTGGCCGGCGCGCTCCGCACCGGCCTGGACCTGCTGCTGTCGAAGGTTCACCCCGATGACCACGCTGGCCGACATTCGCGCCGTTGTCACCAATAATGCTGTGTCGCAACAGGAATGGCCGTCGATGGTGCGACGCAGGCGAATCGTGGTGTGCGTGGTGCTGGTGCTCGGGGCGGCGCTGCTCGGCTACTCGTTGACCCGGACGCCCGGCGACACGACGTTCTACTGGCTGACGCTGACGCTGGCGGCGGTGTGGGCGCTCGGGGCGGTGTTGTCCGGGCCCCTGCACCTGGGCTGCATCCGGTGGGGCGGGCGCAACCGGCGCCCCGTGCTCACCGGGATCGCCATCGGACTGCTACTCGGCGGGGTCTTCGTGCTGGGCGGGCTGGTCGTCCGTGAGATCGGGCCGGTCGCCGAGCGCATCACCCGCGTGCTGGAATACGCCAACCACGGGAGCCTGGCGCTGGTCGTGGTGATCACGCTGGTGAACGGGTTCGCCGAGGAATTGTTCTTTCGCGGCGCGCTCTACCCCGCGCTGGGTGGGTTCCATCCGGTGGTGATCTCCACACTGTTGTATGCCGTTACGACGACGGCGACCGGCAACCCGATGCTCGGTTTCGCGGCCCTCATCCTGGGCGCGGTGTGTGCCTGGGAGCGCCGAGCCACCGGCGGAGTGCTGGCACCGGTCCTCACCCACGTGGTGTGGGGGCTGATCATGGTGCTGGCACTGCCGCCGATGTTCGGCGTGCTCTAGCCCGAATCAGCTGAGCGGGTGGGCGATTTCGTCACGCGGCATCCGCGCCGCGATGAGCGCGATCGCGGCCAGTAGCACGGGCGCGATACCGGTCACGGCGAAGATGACCTCGACGGGAACCACCTTCGACAGCGGCCCGGCGACAGCCATCGACACCGGCATGAACGCGAGCGAGACGAAGAAGTCCAGGCTCGACACCCGGCCCAGCATGTGCGGCGGCACCCGGCGCTGTAGCAGGGTGCCCCAGATGACGCCGGCGCCTTCGGCGAGACCGATGACGAACAGCGCGATCAGCATCACCGGCAGCGAGGACGTGGTCCCGACGATCACGAACGGCAGCGAGCCCACCCCCCACATCGTCATCATCACCGTGAGGTAGCGCCGCGGCAGTGGTCGCGAGGACACGACGACCGCGCCGATCGCACTGCCCACCCCGAACGCGGCGAGCATCAGCCCGTAGACCTGCTCGCCGTGGGCGAATCGCTCGCGGGCGATGAACGGCAACAGCACCTCGATCGGGCCCAGTGCCAGGAACACCCAGGTGCTGGCGAACAGCAGGGTCCAGCGCAGCCACGGCGTGCGTACCACGAAGCTCAGGCCGTCGCGCAGATCGGTGAGCACGTGCGGCTTTTCGCGTTCGACGGCCATGACGATGTGCTCGCCCGGGCCGGGGCGCATCGACACCAGGAGCACCAGCCCGATCACCATCAGCACCGTCACCGTCACCGAGCCGAGCGCCGGGAAGGTGAGCCCGACCAGGACACCGGCCACCGCGGGACCGACGGCCTGCTGCAGGGTCGGCCGGACCGCGCCTTCGACGCCGTTGGCGGCCAGCAGGTGTTCAGCCGGCAGGATCCGGGGTAAGTAGGCGTTGTAGGCCGGGAAGAAAAATGCCGCGCCGATGCCGAGAACCGTTGCGGCAACGGCCATATGCCATAGCTTCAGTTCGCCGAGCAAGCCGAGGACGGCTACCGCGCCGGTGGCCGTGGCATTGGCGGCCTCGACGGCGATGATGATCGCCCGCTGCGGAGCGCGGTCGGCGACGATACCGCCGACCAGCATGAAGGCCAGCATTCCGCCGGCAAGGCACGCCGCGACCAGGGATAGCGCGGCGGGGTCGTCGGCCAGGGCGATGACCTGAAGAGCCATCACCACCGTCCACATGCCTTCGGCGAACAAGAACAGCGACATCGCCGCGATGAGCAGGCGAAACTCGCGGAATTCGAAGGGCGCGAGCACGCGCCAGCGACCGGTGCTCCTCACCGGCTCGTCGATGTCGCAGGGCGTGCTCATGTCGTCGATGGTCGCTGAGCCGATGGGGTCGCGTCCAACGATTTTCGGTCAGCCGAAATGGTCGTCGACCGGCATTAATTGACGCAACCGTCTATTCTCCGGGTACGACGACCGGCAGTTCGGGGGTGCGCAATGGTCGCGAAAAGGGATCACACGCAAGGTTCATCGACGCGCAGCCGCCAGCCGTATGCCTGGTTGGGCAGCGGTGTGATCGCGCTGGGTGTGGGGGCGGCGGTGGCGACCGGCGCTGCCGGTGCGGCTCATGCCGACAGCGCGGGGACCGAAAATTCGTCATCGCCCGCCAGGCACGCCGGCGGTCCCGGCCCGGCGGTAGGGAAGAGGTCGGACACCGCTCGTCCGCCGAGCGCGAGAACGCCGTCCCCGTCGCCATCGGAGAACACCACACCTGGCAGAACCGGCAAACCCCGCCCCCGTGGCGCCGCCGCCGTCCCGAGCACCACCAGCCTCGGCGTCAGTCCCGCGTCCGGCCTGCGGTTGCGGACGGCACCCGCCTCGAGCCGGGTCACCACCGCTGCCACCGAGGCTCCTGGTAACGCGACGGGGGTGACCGCACGATCCGCGCCGGCGGCCACGGCGGCTCTTCGAGCCGTGGCAATGCCGAGGGCGTCGGCAACGGCCAACCCGATCACCGGGCTGATCGCCGGGTTGGTGTCGGCACTGGAGAACCTGTTCGGGGTGAACACCCGGTATCCACCCGCCAATCCGGTTGGCGGACTGCTGTGGGGAATGTTCCGCAGCCTGAACAACGCCCTGGGTTTCACGCCGGTCGCCGGAGTCCCCACCGTGGGCACTCCTGACCCGGTCACCGGGACGGTGACCGGAACCTGGTCCTTCACCCAGCCCGCCGGGCTGGCCATGAGCTATGTCTACAACGACGCCGGCATGGGCGTCGTGACCGTCTTCTACGACGGCACGTTCTCTTACACCCCCAGCCAGGCGGCCCGCCAGAGCGCCACCCTGACCACGACGGACTCCTTCACCGTGGTGGCCACCACTGTGGTCGCCTCGACCGTCCAGACCATCACCGTGCCGGTGCTGCCCCTTGCTGTGGCCCCGGGAGACACCGTCACCACCATCAACGCCGGCACCGGGATTCGATCCCTGGCGATCAGCCCCGACGGCAAACGCGTCTACGTGTTGAACGGCAACACCAATGGAAATGGAGCGGTGTCGGTGATCGACACCGCCACCAAAAAGGTCACCGCCACTGTCAACGTCAAACTGAACCCCCAGGATCTGGCTGTCAGCCCCGACGGTCGATACGTCTACGTCACCGACCTCACCTACAGCACCAGCACCACACCGGGCGGCGGCGCCGTTCAGGTGATCGACACCGCCACCAACGTCGTCATTGCCACCATCTCGGTGACCTCAGGCTCGACCACCGCAGTCGCGGTCAGCCTCGACGGAAGCCGGGTGTATGCCGTGGACACCAGCTACTGGGGAAACTGCAGCGGCATTTGCGACAACGGTTTGATCAAGGTGATCGACACCGCCACCAACAGTGTCGGTGCAACGATTGCCAGCCACGGATTCTCGCCCAGCTACCACAACGGGACCGCGCTGGCGTTCAGCCCTGACGGCACAAAGCTTTACGTCACCGGACGGCTCTTCGTTCGCGGCACGAACGGTTCGACGACCGAATCAAGCGTTGTCGCGGTGGTCGACACTGCCGGCAATGCCATCAACGCAACGATCAACATCGGCGGCTTCGACCTTCACACCGAAGGCCTGGCGGTCAGCCCTGACGGCAGCAGGCTTTACGTGGTCTCCAACAATCCCGCTGACACCTCGGGTGTGATTTCAGATACCGGGAGCATGGTGTCCGTGGTTGACACGGCTACCAAGGTCGTCACGGCCACCATTCCCATCGGCCTTGCGGGCACGTTCAAGGACCTCGCCATCAGCCCCGACGGCAGCACTCTCTACGCCGCAAGCCTTTTCACCAACACTGTGGCGGTCATCGACACGTCCACCAACCACGTCGTCACCACGATCCACGACATCTACAACGCAGGCCCGATCGTGATCAGCCCCGATGGAAACACCGTCTACGTCGGGGCGAACGGCGGCGGAGCGGTCTACGCGATCTCGGTCTGAAGCTAGTCGTCGGTGAACGTTGGCGAGCGGTGCTCCTGAAACGCCCTGGCGCCTTCGCGGAAGTCCTTGGATCCCAACAGGGTTAGCTGTCCTTCGCTCTCCCGGCCAATCGCGGCATCCAACTCGGTCAGCGTCGCGGCGTTGATCGCCTGTTTGGTCTTGCGCAGCGCGATCGCCGGGCCGGACACCAGCTTGTCGATCACCGCGGCCACCCCGGCCTCCAGCTCATCGGCGGGGTACACCGTGCTGACCAGGCCGATATCGAAAGCCTCGGCGGCCGAGACACGTTCGGCCAGTAGTGCCATCTTCATCGCGCGGGCCCGGCCGATGGACGCGGCCACCAGCGCCGACGCTCCGCCGTCGGGCATCAGCCCGATCTTGGTGAACGCCAGCAGGAAAAACGCCTTCTCCGAAGCCAATACGATGTCGCAGGCCAGTGCCAGCGACACCCCGACCCCGGCGGTCGGCCCCTGCACCACGGCCACCACCGGCTTGGGCAGACTCGTGATCGCCCGCACCGCGCGATTTGCCCCGTGCAGCACGTCACCCGGTGTGTCCGCTCGCCGGTTCGACTGATCGTCGGCGCTGATGCCCGCGCCGGAGCTGAAGCCCCGGCCTGCCCCACCCAGGCGCACCGCCCGCACCTGCGGGTCGTCGGCGGCGTGCTCCAAGACATCGGCCAGCGTGCGCAGCATCGCGGAGTTCAGCGAGTTGAGGCTATCGGGCCGATTCATCGTCAGCGCGAGGAGTCCGCCGTCGAGCGACACGGTCAGTTCCGGGATCCCGGTGTAAGCGTCGATGGTCGTCATGGCTGCACCTTAGGCGCATCCGGGGGCGCAGCCCGCGCCGGGGCGGCCCAGGTGTAAATAGTAAGGCGGCGATCAATCAACTGGAGGGTAGACACCTATGGCCGGACCACTGAGCGGTTTGCGCGTCGTCGAATTGGCCGGCATCGGCCCTGGCCCGCACGCCGCGATGATCCTCGGCGACCTGGGCGCCGACGTCGTCCGCGTCGATCGGCTCGGCAAGGGCACCGGAACTCCGAGCAACGACTACCTGCTGCGCAACCGTCGTTCGGTCGGCGCCAATCTCAAGGACCCGGCCGACCGCGACATGGTGCTCGGGCTCATTGCCAAGGCCGACGTGCTCATCGAGGGGTTTCGCCCCGGTGTCACCGAACGTCTCGGGCTGGGCCCGGAGGATTGCGCCAAGGTCAACCCGCGATTGATCTACGGCCGCATGACGGGCTGGGGCCAGACCGGCCCGCGCAGTCAGCAGGCCGGCCACGACATCAACTACATCTCGCTCAATGGTTTGTTGCACGCCGTCGGCCGGGTCAATGAACGTCCCGTCCCGCCGCTGAACCTGGCCGGCGATTTCGGCGGCGGCTCGATGTTCCTGCTGGTCGGCATCTTGTCCGCATTGTGGGAGCGGGAACGCTCCGGCGAGGGGCAGGTCGTCGACGCGGCGATGGTCGATGGCTCCAGCATGCTGGTCCACATGATGTGGGCCTTCCGCCACATGGGCATGTGGAGCGACGTCCGCGGTACCAACATGCTCGATACCGGCGCGCCCTACTACGACACCTACGAATGCTCCGACGGTCGCTACGTCGCGGTCGGCGCGATCGAGCCGCAGTTCTACGCCGAACTGCTCGAGAAGCTGGGCCTGAACGCCGCCGACCTGCCCGATCAGAACGACACCACCCGGTGGCCCGAACTGCGAGCGGTGCTCACCGCAACCTTCGCCGCCCACGATCGCGATCACTGGGCCAAGGTCTTCACCGGTAGCGACGCCTGCTGCACACCGGTGCTGTCGTTCGCCGAAGTCGACACCGAACCGCACAACACCGAGCGGGACACCTTCTACACCGAGGCGGGCTCGACGTTCCCCGCCCCCGCGCCCCGGTTTTCCCGGACCGGGCTCGAAACCCCGAGAGCGCCGGGCATTCCCGGAGCCGACAACGAAGCCGTTCTGCGGGACTGGGTATAGTCCCGACCAACCAGTAGGTCGACCTATCGAAAGGAAACCCATTCGTGGAGATCAAGGACGCGGTAGCCGTCGTCACCGGCGGTGCCTCGGGTCTGGGCCTGGCCACCACCAAGCGACTGCTCGACAAGGGCGCGTCAGTCGTGGTGATCGACCTCAAGGGTGAAGAGGCGGTGGCCGAGCTCGGTCCGCGTGCCCGCTTCGCGCAGGCCAACGTCACCGACCCCGAGTCGGTGTCGGCCGCCCTCGACATCGCCGAGGAAATGGGGCCGCTGCGCATCAACGTCAACTGCGCCGGTATCGGCAACGCGGTCAAGACCCTTGGCAAGGACGGACCCTTCCCGCTGGACTGGTTCAACGCCGTCGTCCAGGTGAACCTGATCGGCACCTTCAACGTGCTGCGCCTTGCCGCAGAACGGATCTCCAAGACGGACCCGGTCGGCGAGGAGCGCGGCGTCATCATCAACACGGCGTCCGTCGCCGCGTTCGACGGCCAGATCGGCCAGGCGGCCTACTCGGCGTCCAAGGGCGGTGTCGTCGGCATGACCCTGCCAATCGCGCGCGATCTCGCCCGCGAACTCATTCGCGTCGTCACCATTGCCCCCGGCCTGTTCAAGACTCCGCTGCTGGGCTCGCTTCCGCAGGAAGCGCAGGATTCCCTGGGCAAGCAGGTGCCGCATCCGGCCCGCCTCGGCGACCCCGATGAGTACGGCGCGCTGGCGACGCACATTGTCGAGAACCCGATGCTCAACGGCGAAGTGATCCGTCTGGACGGGGCGATCCGGATGGCCCCCCGCTGAGCGCTTGCGCGAAGCGGAGAAGGAAGAGGTAGCACAGATGACGATCAAGACGAAGTTCACCGAGGTTTTCGGTGTCGAGCACCCGATCGCCCAGGGCGGCATGCAGTGGGTCGGTCGCGCGGAACTTGTTGCGGCCGTGGCCAATGCGGGTGCTCTGGGTTTTATCACCGCGCTCACCCAGCCGACGCCTGCGGACCTGGCCAATGAGATCGCCCGCACTCGGGACATGACCGACAAGCCGTTCGGGGTCAACCTGACGATCCTGCCGGCCATCAACCCGCCGCCCTACGACGAATACCGCCAGGTGATCGTCGATGCCGGCATCAAGATCGTCGAGACCGCCGGATCCAACCCGGCCCCGCACCTGCCGATGTTCCACGACAACGGCATCAAGGTGCTGCACAAGTGCACATCGGTGCGCCACGCCGTCAAGGCGCAGAGCCTGGGCGTGGACGGCATCAGCATCGACGGTTTCGAGTGCGCCGGACATCCGGGTGAGGACGACATCCCGGGCCTGGTGCTGATCCCGGCCGCGGCGGACAAGATCGAGATCCCGATGATCGCCTCGGGCGGCTTCGCCGATTCCCGCGGCCTGGTGGCCGCGCTGGCGCTCGGCGCCGACGGCATCAACATGGGGTCGCGCTTCATGTGCACCGTCGAGTCCTGCATCCACCAGAACGTCAAGGAAGCCATCGTGGCCGGCGACGAGCGCGGCACCGAGCTGATCTTCCGCAGCCTGCACAACACCGCCCGGGTGGCCTCCAACGTCGTCTCCCGCGAGGTCGTCGAGATCCTGAAGGGCGGCGGTCAGTTCGAGGACGTCAAGGATCTGGTGGCCGGTGTGCGTGGCCGCAAGGTGTTCGACGACGGCGACATCGATGCCGGCATCTGGACCGTCGGCACCGCGATGGGCTTGATCAACGACATCCCGACCTGCGGCGAGCTCGTCAGCCGCATCGTCAACGAAGCCGAGGACATCATCGCCGGCCGGCTGGCCGGAATGGTCGAGCCCGAAAAAGACACAGCAGACGCGAAAGTGCCCGCCTGATCACAGGCGGGCACCGCCACTCGTTCAGAAGTTCCAGAAGGCGCCACGCCGCACGCTAGCGGTGGTGGCGCCTTGTGGCGCTGCGCTCAGCTGGCGTTAGCGAGCGGGGGGAGATCCTCGAACTGCTCCGAGGTATCGCCCTCCACGAGAAAATCGCCGTGGTAGAGCTCATCGAAATCGATCTTGATGACATCGGCACTGGTGTCGTCGATCCACATACCCAGGACTCTATGAGTCTCTTTTAAGGAATCATTGAGTCACGATTCGGAGTTTCATGGCAATTCTTACTCCCGAGTCAGGTGGCTGGTTACCCAAGAGTCAGGTCGCCGGTTACCGGCGAGTACCTTACTCGCAGGTCAGGGGCGAAAATGGCCTGCGACTAGGGTGGTTAGAGCCGAAAGGACGCTACAACGATGGCTACAGAAACTTTTGACAATCCCTTCTTCGCCCGCTTCTGGAAGGTGCTGTCCGCCCATGAATCACGAGCCATGCGCGACCTCCGCCGGGCCAATCTCTTAGACCTGTCCGGGCGTGTCCTGGAGGTCGGTGCGGGCACCGGATCCAACTTCGCGTTCTATCCCGATTCGGTGACCGAGGTCGTCGCACTCGAGCCCGAAACCCGCCTGGCGCCCCTGGCCAAGGAGGCCGCCGCCGCGGCGCCGGTTCCGGTCACGGTGGTCGAATCCACGATCGAGACGATGCCGCCGACCGAACCGTTCGACGCGGTGGTGTGCTCGCTGGTGCTGTGCTCGGTGGCCGACCCCGACGGGGTGCTGCGTCAACTCAACGCCGTGCTGAAACCGGGCGGGCAACTGCGCTACTTCGAGCACATCGCCAGCGACGGCTGGCGGGGCGGATTGCAGCGGCTGGCCGACGCCACGATCTGGCCGAAGTTCGCCGGCAACTGCCACACCCACCGCGATACCGAGCGTGCGATCGCGGGCGCCGGATTCACCATCGACACTGCGCGGCGCGAGGACATGCTGCCGGCGTGGGTGCCGCTGCCCGCGCAGGAGGTCGCGCTGGGCCGGGCGAGTAAGGCCGGCTAGTTCTGCCTGGCTTGCAATAGCTCGGGCAACCGCTGCAGCAGTCGCGGTAGCGCCGAACTGGCCGACTCCCGGATCGAAATGGTCGCGTTACCGGTCAGCGGGGTGGGTTCGGGATTGACCTCGACCACGACGATGCCGCGGGCCAGCGCCACCTCGGGCAGCCCGGCCGCCGGGTAGACGATCCCCGAGGTGCCGACGACCACGAGCACGTCCGCGTTGGCCACCGCCTCGACCGAGGCCTGCCAGGGCTCGTCGGGCAGCTGCTCGCCGAACCAGACGATGCCGGGGCGGATCAGCCCGCCGCACTCGCACCGCGGCGGCATCTTCTCCAGCTCGGGCTCGGGCATGTCCGGCAGCGGGCCGTGGTAGCGAGAACCGCAGGTGTCGCACCAGAATTCGAACAGGCTGCCGTGCAGATGGTGCACGGTCTTGCTGCCGGCCCGCTCGTGCAGATCGTCGACATTCTGGGTGACCACGGTGACATCGGCGTAGTCCTGCCACGCCGCCACCGCGCGGTGGCCGTCGTTGGGCTCGACCCGCTCGACCAGGTGATGCCGCCACAGGTACCAGGCCCACACCCGCTCGGGGTGGCTTTGCCAGCCGTCGGTGCTCGACAATTCGTACGGGTCGTACTTGGCCCACAGGCCCGTCTTGTCGTCGCGGAACGTCGGCACGCCGCTCTCGGCGGATATCCCCGCCCCGCTCAGCACCGCGATACGCACATCCCCCAAAATAGCCGGTCTAAGCGATACTTAGCGGGTGTCGGAGTTGGGGCTTGGACTGCGCATAGACGCAGCGGCCGCCCGCCCACTGTTCGATCAGCTCAGAACGCAGGTCATCGCGGGTATCCGCGAGGGACGGTTGCCACCCGGCACCCGATTGCCGACGGTGCGTGAGCTGGCCGGCCAGTTGGGCTTGGCGGTCAACACCGTGGCGCGCGCCTACCGGGAGCTGGAGACCGCCGGGATCGTCGAAACCCGTGGCCGATTCGGGACGTTCGTGGCGCGGGCCGATCCGGCCGACGCCGCGATGGCCGCCGCGGCGAACGCCTACGTGGAGGCCGCCCGCGCGCTCGGGCTGGGCAAGCACGAGGCGCTGCAGTACCTGGACTCCGCGTTCGGCTAGGGCTCTCAGCCGAATTCGAGCAGCGTGTAGGCCCCGCGGAAACGCTTTGTCGGACCGAAGTGCCAGATCGCCGGGAACAGCCGCTTGAACAGGAAGCCGCGGCCGCCGGGCATCGGGACGTCGTGCACCGCTTTGATTCCCGGCACGGTGTTGACCAGATCGGCCAGCTGGACGGTGCTCAGGCTGAACGGCATCGGCGGAACGCGGTAGTGCTTGCTGGACTTCAGCCCCTTGGGGGCGAGCCTCTTCACTATCGTCGGCGGAAGGTCGAAGAACATCTGGCCCCCGGGAAAACGCTTGGCGCACTGGGTGATCAGGCCCATCGCCTCCTCGGGCTGCAGGTACATCAACAGGCCCTCGGCAGTGATGAACACACCGCCTGAGCTGTCCACCCGGTCCATCCAGCTGTAGTCCAGCGCGGACTGCCCGAGCGCGGTGATCCGTGGTGAAGACGGCAGCAGCCGCTCACGCAGCGCAATCACCGGAGCCAGGTCCACCGACACCCATCGGAACTGCGGATCGGGCATGGCCTCGGTCAATCGCCAGAAGCTGGTCTGGAAGCCCTCGGCCAGTGCGACGACGGTGGCTTTCGGGTGTTGCTTCAGATAGGCAAGTGCGCAGCCGTCGACAGCAAGCGAGCGCAGCGCCATCTCCTGGCCCTTGCGGCCGAACTTGTCGAAATCGAAGTCGATGGAGTCGACGAGATTGATGGCCATCGGGTCGTGCAGGATCGCGCCGGGCAGGCCGGCCTGATGGGCACGGCCGTTGAGCGTCATCAGTGCGGTCTCCGAGACGCCGCGCAGATCGCTGGCGTCGACTTTCTCCGCACTCATTTCACTACCTTTGCCAGGGTGCGCAGATTGCGCGTGGTGGTCGAGGACTTGTAGCGCTTCTTGCCCATGGTCTTGCCGATGGTCGAGTCCAGGGTGAAATTCTTGGGCACCTGCCAGTACAGGACGCCGTCGCCGCGGGTGATCTTCTCGTCGGGTCCGGCATCGTCGGCCAGCGCGGCGAGCTCGTCGAGAACCGCGGCATCACTGACGAACGTCACATACGACTGCTGGCCCTCGACCTCGGCTTCGAACGGGTAGTCGTCGGCCACCTTGCGCACCGTGTCGACGTCGTACACCAGTACCCAGGCGTCGTAGCCGAACGCATCCCGCAGTGCGGCTTCGGCTTTCGTGCGGACCGTCTTCGCGGCGGCACCGCTGTCGAGCAGCACGTTGCCGCTGGCAAGCACGGTCTTGACGTTTGTGAATCCGGCGCCGGTGAACGTGGCGGCGACATCGGCCATCTTCATGGTCGTGCCTTTCACGTTCACGCCGCGCAGGAAAGCCGCGTAGCGGGTCATGCTCCCGATGCTAGCGACGTAGTCTCGATGGATGTCCCGTCACGTGTTCGACGACAAGCTGCTCGCGGTGATCGCAGGTAACAAACTGGGCGTGCTGGCGACCATCAAACGCGACGGCAGGCCGCAGCTGTCCAACGTGACGTATCACTTCGACCCGCGCAATCTCGTCGTCGAGGTGTCCATCACCGAGCCGCGGGCCAAGACCCGCAACCTGCGCCGCGACCCGCGGGCCACGCTCTTGGTCTCCTCCGACGACGGGTGGTCGTATGCCGTCGCCGAGGGCAACGCCATCCTCACCCCACCGGCGGCCTCGCCGCACGACGACACCGTCGAAGCGCTGATCGCGCTCTATCGCAATGTCGCCGGAGAGCATCCGGACTGGGACGACTATCGCCGCGCCATGGTCGACGATCGCCGGGTGCTGCTGACGATGCCGATCTCGCACGTCTACGGAATGCCGCCGGGCATCCGCTGACTCACACATTTGTGTGCGGCCTCCGGCCTCTGGGCTCGCCGCGCTAGTCTGACCACCATGGCCGAATCACAGTCCGACCCGCAGGACGACACCAAGGCGAAGTTCCGTGAGGCGCTGGAGCGTAAGAAGGCGAAGGCGGCCGGCGGTGCCTCGCACACCGACGCCGGCGCCAAGCAATCCCGCTCGCACGGGGCGGCCGGCAACCGCCGCGAGTTCCGCCGTAAGAGCGGCTAGCCCGCGATCTGCTCGGGAAGCGTTGCTGCAGAGCGCTTTCCAATCGACAGCACGCGCGCGCCGATAAGCGCTATCAGCATCACGGCGACGCAATACAGGCCGTCGTCCTTCAGCCCCCACTTCACCGACGCCAGGGTGGCGATTCCGGCGACGCACAGCAGGATTCCGACGCCGACACTGCGTGCACCATAGACCGCGACCGGGCCATCCCAGCCGGGCAGCGGATTGTTCTCCAGCGGCCGCAACATCACGAACAACACCGCGACCAGTACTGCCATGAGTAGCAGTTGTGCGACGGAGATCGCCACGAAGTCCGGCCGGCCGGGGTAGCGCGGGTGGCCGGTGACGTCGAACAGCAGATGGACGCCGAGCAGGGCGGGCATGTGCCACAGGTACAGCGTCATCGCCCCGGAGTTGCCGATCGCCGTCAACCACCACACCCGCGGACGTCGGGCCCACTTTCCGATCGCGGGAATCGCGGCAATGACCAAGCAGCACATCATGATTGCGTGCCCGGCCAACAGCAGCGACGGCGGCGACATATTCGTCAGCCGCTGGCCCTCGATACCGACGAGACTCAGGCTGTAGGGGCCCGAGGTCACCAGCGCGACGTTGACGGCCAGCATCGCCAGTGCGGCGGGCAGAGTGCCGCCGCGGTGCAGCAGCCCGCGGCGGTAGGCCACCCCGAACATGCCGGGAATCAGCCACACCGCCAGATTCGCAAACCCCAACGCCTGCCAGCCGGGAATCGTGAGGCGCACGGCGTCGACCGTCGCGACCGCCAGATAGACCACCGCCACGCCGGTGACCAGGTGTGCTGCGGTGGTGATCCGGGACAGCAACGGCATCGCGGCCAGCATCAGCACGTACGCGCCGAGGAACCACAGCAGCTGGGTGGACACGCCGGCCACCGGGTCATAGACGTGCGGCGGCAGGACCTGGCGCAGCACCGTCAGCGCCACCGCCCAGAACGTCAGGTAGTAGAAGACGGGCCGAAAGAGTCTGGCGCAGCGCTTCATCAGCCACGGGCCCCAGCTCACGTCGGCCCGCCACGACGCCATGCTGGCCGCGGCCCCGGCGAAGAAGAACAGCGGCATGATCTGGAAGATCCACGTCGCGGCCTGGAAAACAGGCGAGGTGGTCAGCAGGTTGTCCCAGTGCAGCACACCGTCGGTGATGATGCTCGTCGCCATCACGGTGTGGCCCACCACCACACCGAGCAGCGAGCCGATCCGGATCACGTCGATGGCCCGGTCGCGATCCGGCGGCGTCTGCGCCGCAACCTCGGTGGGCGTGGGGAACGCCAATGTCATGGGTAAAAATCTAGCCCGCGTCGGCGTAGGTAGATCTACCTGATTTCGCCCGGGATTCCTGCCAGAGGATCGCCCCCAGGCAAACCAGCGCCAGCACCCCGACGGCGACGGCGAACACGGTGCCGCCGGTGCGCAAACCCCAGGCCTGGGCGGCGAAACCCTCGCCGATCACCGGGATCGAGATCGCGATGTAGGCCACCACGAAGTAGGTGGAGCTGACCTCGGCCCGGCGCTGCGCGGGAGTGAGTTCGGCGACGGCGGCAAGTCCGCGGCTGAAGCTGATGCCCTGGCCGATTCCAGACACCACCGCTGCGGCGATCAATCCGGCGAGCGACGAATAATGCAGCGCCACAACGAGAATTCCCATGCCTGCGGTCAGGATGGCGCAGCCGATCGCGACGGCGCGCCGCGGTTCGATACGCGTACCGAAGATCTGGGCGACCGCCGAGGCGCCGAAGATGGATCCGGCGATCACTCCGGCCAGCGCATGGTCGCCGATCCCGATGATGGTGGTCAGCATCGATGGCGCGACGGAGGTGAACAGGCCGGTGACCGTGAACCCGGCGAACGCGGCCAGCGCGGCGATGACGAACACCGGCCGCACCTCGGGTGGGACCGAAAGCCGTTGCAGTCCCAGCTTTCCGGTCCGGCTGGACGTTTCCGGAACCAGCAGAACCGCGATCGCGGCCAGCACGACCATCCCGATGTGCACGACGAAGGTCAGCGTCAGCGGATTGGGAGCGTGCTGTGCCAGGATGCCGGCCAGCACCGGACCGGCGCCCAGTCCGCCGATGTTCGCGATCGTGGCGACCGCAGGTGCGCGGGTCCGCCAGCTCGGTGGCGCCGCCTCGATGACGGCCGCGGTGGCGGTGCCGGTGAAGATGCCCGCCGACAATCCCGACAACACCCGGCCGACCAGCAGGAGCGGCACCGAGTCCGCGACCAGGAACACCACGGCGCTGGCCAGTGCGAACACCGTGCCGGCCAGCAGAACGGGACGTCGGCCGATGGCGTCCGACCACCTGCCGAACACCAGCAGCGCGAATAGCACCCCGCCGGCGTAGGTGGCGTAGATGACGGTGGTGGTCAATACCGAGAAATGCATGCGCTCGGAGTACAGCGCGTAGAGCGGGGTCGGCAGGGTGGTGCCGACCATGATCGTGGCGAAGGCGTAGGCCAGCAGGGCGAAGGCGAAATCTCGCCGGGCGCGGATCATGGGATCCGGCGGGGCAGGAGCGAAGCGACCGGGGGGCACGAAGCAGTCAACGTCGGCACTCTCACACCATTCCCGCGCCCGGCGAGACTTTCACCTCATTCAGTGGTGGGTTGCTTTCTCGGCGCCGACGCCGGTGAGCGACCGCACCTCCATTTCGGCGTTGAGCTCCGGGTCACCGGCGTCCTTCGAGGTCACCGTGCCGACGATGCCGAGGATGAATGCCAGCGGGATCGACACGATGCCGGGGTTGGCCAGCGGGAAGAAGTCGAAGTCCGCGCCCGGGATCATCGCAGTCTTGTTACCCGACACGGCCGGCGAGAAAATGATCAGCACCAAGCAGCTGATCAGGCCGCCGTACATGCTCCACAACGCGCCGCGGGTGTTGAATCGCTTCCAGTACAGCGAATAGACGATCGTCGGCAGGTTGGCCGAGGCCGCCACCGCGAACGCCAGCGCCACCAGGAAGGCGACGTTCTGGCCGTTGGCCAGGATGCCCAGCCCGATCGCCGCGATACCGAGCACCACCGCGGTGATCCGCGATACCCGCACCTGTTCGTCCTCGGTCACCTTGTGGCTCTTGAGCACACTGGCGTACACGTCGTGGGCGAACGACGCCGACGCGGTGATCGTCAGACCCGCCACCACGGCCAGGATCGTCGCGAACGCGACGGCCGAGATGATGCCGAGCAGGATCACGCCGCCGAGCTCGAAGGCCAGCAGCGGTGCCGCCGAGTTCTGCCCGCCCGGCGCGGCCAGGATCTTGTCCGGGCCGACCATGGCCGCCGCACCGTAGCCCAGTGCCAGGGTGAACAGGTAGAAGGCGCCGATCAGGCCGATCGCCCAAACCACCGATCGCCGAGCCTCTTTCGCGGTCGGCACGGTGTAGAAGCGCATCAGTACGTGCGGCAGGCCCGCCGTGCCCAACACCAGCGCCAACCCCAGCGACAGCAGGTTGATCTTCGAGGTGGTGTTGGCGCCGTACTGCGCTCCCGGGGCCAGCACGTCGCGGCTCGCGACCCCCTTGGTGGTGGCGTCGTGCACCATCTGCTGTGCCGAACCGAGGATGTCGGAGAAGTTCAGGCCGAACTTCACCAGCACCAGCAGCGTCATGATCGCCGCCCCCGCGATCAGCAGGACGGCCTTGATGATCTGCACCCAGGTGGTGCCCTTCATGCCGCCGACCAGGACGTAGACGATCATCAGCACACCGACCACCGCGATCACGACGGACTGCGCGGTGCGGCCGTGGACGTCGAGCAGCAGTGCGACCAGTCCGCCGGCGCCGGCCATCTGCGCCAGCAGGTAGAACAGCGACACCGTCAGCGTCGAGGTGGCGGCGGCCACCCGCACCGGCCGCTGCTTGAGCCGGAAGCTCAGGACGTCGGCCATCGTGAATTTGCCTGTGTTGCGCAGTAGTTCGGCCACCAGGAGCAGGGCCACCAGCCACGCGACCAGGAAGCCGATCGAATACAGGAAGCCGTCGTAGCCGTACACCGCGATGGCGCCGGCGATACCGAGAAAGCTTGCCGCAGAAAGGTAATCGCCGGCGATGGCGATGCCGTTCTGCGGTCCGGAGAACGCGCGGCCACCGGTGAAGAATTCGGTGGCATTGGTGTTGGTGCGGCCGGCCCGGATCACGATGAACAGCGTGATGAGCACGAAGGCCACGAAGATGCTGATGTTGACGACAGGGTTGCCGATCCGGCTGGCCTCGGCGAGCAGGGTGGTGGTCACTTCGCGGCGCCTTCCATCTCGGCGCGGATGGCTTCGGCACGCGGGTCGAGCTCACGGTTGGCGAACCGCACATACAGGCCGGTGATGAGGAACGTCGTCAGGAACTGGCCGAGGCCGATGAGCAGGCCGACGTTGATGTTGCCCCACACCTTGACCGCCATGAACTCGTGGGCGAACGCGCCGAGAAGGACGTAGGTGGCGTACCAGATCAGGAAGAACGCCGTCGTGGGGAAGACGAAGCGGCGCAACGTGCGGCGCAGCTCCTGGAACTCGGGACTGGCCTGTACGGCCAGGTACGCCGCGCCGCTGGGTTGGGTTTCGGCCGGCGGCAGGTCGGTTGTGGGCACCACATGCTCCTCAGCTCGGGGGGTGTGAACTCCGATGTGTTCACCACCGTATTGAGAGGTGCATCACAGCCCTAGGGTCCGTGCGGACGGTGCGGTGAACGGTTGGCGGTCGGCGCTGAACGGTCAGTTGGCTAGCCGCGCGGCAGCCGCTCCACACCCATGCCGAGCCGTTCCGGCACGTGCATGCGGGCGAAGATGCGCGCCACGTCGGGTGGCACATCGCGCCGGGTGAATCGGCTCACCAGCACCATCGTCGCGAACGCCAGCGGGACCGTGACGGCGGCGGGATAGCCGATCAGTGTCGTCAGCCAGCCGCCGAGCACGTCGTCGTCGACCCAGCCGGTGACCGCGATCAGAATGGCCACACCGGAGGCCAACGCACCGACCGTCAGACCCGCGATCGTGCCTGCTGCCGTCAGTCCGCGCCACCAGATGCCGAGCACCAGCAGCGGGCACAGCGTCGAGGCCGCGACGGCGAAGGCCAGTCCGACGCCGCGGGACAGGTCCAGCACGGGGGAGACGAGGGACAGCGGAATCGGGATCAGCCCCGCGATCAGCGCCGCCAGCCGGAAATCGCTGACCCGGCCGCGCAATACGTCGGTGGACAGCGCGCCGGCGATGCTGACCAGCAGGCCCGACGACGTCGCGAGGAAGGCCGCGATGGCGCCCGCGGCGACCAGCGCCCCGATCAGTTCACCGGGCAGCCCGGCGATCGCGGCCGACGGCAGTAGCAGCACGGCGGCGTCGGCCTTGCCGGTGACGAGCAGCTGCGGCACATACAGCCGGGCGAACACCCCGAGCAGGACCGGGAACAGATAGAACAACGCCAGCAGGCCGATGACGGTCAAGGCCGTTCGGCGTGCCGCGCGCCCGTCGGGGTTGGTGTAGAAGCGAACCAGCACATGCGGCAGGCCCATCGCCCCAAGGAACGTCGCCACCATGATCGAAAACACTTGGTAAAGAGGGTGATTGCCACCCAGCCCGCCGCCGTTTTGAATCCATGCCGTGCCGCTGGCCGGCGCCCCGGCGACGACGGGGGTCTGGGCGCCCGCGGCCAGTGTCAGGGTCGTTCCCTCCGGCAGGCGGTACTGGCCGGCGCCGGGCAGCGGGTCAGAGTTCACCGTCACCCCGGCGGGGTCGGCGACGGTGACGACGACATCGGTCTCGACGGTGACGACGGTCTGCTGGTCCACCGTCGGCGGGAGCGGGCCGCCGAGCTGGGCGTGCCCGTGACCGAAATGCATCAGCAGCACCAGTGCCGGGACGGCGACGGCGGTCAGCTTGAGCCAGTACTGGAACGCCTGTACGAACGTGATGGACCGCATCCCGCCGCCGACGACGTTGACGATGACGATCCCGCCGACGACCAACGGTCCCAGCCAAACAGGCACGCCGAGAAGGGCTTTCAGGGCAATGCCAGCGCCCTGGTACTGCGGGATCAGGTAGAGGACGCAGACCGTCACGACCACGATCATCGCGACCCGGCGCACCCGCGGCGAGCCCAGCCGGAACTCGGCGAAGTCGGGCACGGTGTAGGCGCCGGACCGCCGCAGCGGGGCGGAGACGAACAACAGGAGGCCCAGATAGCCGGCGGTGAACCCGACCGGATACCACAGCGCGTCGGCCCCGTACTTGGCGATCAGCCCGGCGACACCGAGAAACGAAGCCGCCGAGAGATATTCACCGGAGATCGCGGCGGCGTTCCAGCGTGAGCCCACCGTGCGAGAGGCCACCAGGAAGTCGGATGTGGTGCGCGACAGCCGAACCCCGTAGGCGCCGACGGCCACCGTCGCGACCGCGGCGGCCAGCAGGCCACCGGCCGTCAGGGCGGTCGCCGTCGATGCGCTCATGGCGGACTCTCGTCGTCGACCACGCCCATGAAGTCGCGCTCGCCCTGTTCGGCCAGCCGGATGAACAGCCGGCCGACACCGTAGAGCGCGGGGTAGACCAGTACCGCCAGGGTCAGCCAGTTCAGCCGCACCCCGAACACGCTGGCGCTGGACAGTTCTGGGAACACCGCATTGAGCAACGGCAGCGCGGCCATGCCGCCGGCCACCAGCAGGGCCAGCCGCAGTGCCAGCCCGAGCTGGGCTCGCACCAGGCCGCGCACCAGCGCGTCGCCGATCTCGGTCTGCTCCTGGACCTCGACGCGGGTGTGCACCACGCGGGTGCCGCGCCGGTGGGCCAGTACCACGCGTTCGCGCTGCGGGCGGCTCGGCCTAGTCATTGGTGGTACCAGGGTCATTGGTGGTCCCGGGCCGGAAGGTCCGCATCGGGTCGCGGATGAGCCGGTCGCGCAGTTCGCGGGCCTGGCGGCGGCTGACCGGCAGTTCGACGGCCGCCGATGCGCCGTTGGCGCGCATCCGCACCATTGTCGACGCGCCGGATGTGCGCAGACCGGTCACCATGTTCAGTGCGACGAGATAGGAGCGGTGCACCCGCTGGAAGCCGCGGTTGCGCCAGCGGTCTTCCAAGGTGCTCAACGGAATTCGCACCAGATGCGATCCGGAGGTGGCGTGCAGGCGGGCGTAATCGCCTTCGGCCTCCACCCAGCCGATGGTGTCGCAGCGCACGAGCTGGGTGACGCCGCCGAGCTCGACCGGGATGGTGTCGGCCTGAGGTTCGTCGGCCGATGGGGCGGGCTCGGCGGTGCGTGCGGACATCACCCGGCGGACGGCCTCGTCGAGACGCTCCTTGCGGATCGGCTTGAGCAGGTAGTCCAGCGCGCCGACCTCGAAGGCCGCCAGCGCCTTGTCGTCGTGCGCGGTGACGAAGACGACTGCGGGCGGATGCGCGAAATTGCCCAGTACACTGGCCAATTCGAGGCCGGACAGGCCGGGCATGTTGATGTCGAGGAAGATCGCGTCGACGGTGCGCTCGTTGATGATGCGCAGCGCGGAGGTGGCGTCGCCGGCGCCGGTCACCTCGGCGACGTCGGGATGTTCACCGAGGAGGTAGGTGAGCTCGTCGAGCGCGGGGGCTTCGTCGTCGACCGCCAGCACCCACAGCCCCGCCATCGTTGTCTCCTCCGGTCAAACTCTGACGCCCGTGCGGAACTTCGGCACCCGCATGATCACCTTCGTACCTGCATCCGGGGCGGTCTCGACCACCAGACCGTAGTCGTTGCCGAAGGCCGCGCGCAGTCGATGGTCGACATTGCTCAACCCGACGTGGGCGGTCTGCTCGCCCTCGCCCAGGACGTCGCCGTGCCCCGAGCGCAGGATCTCGGGGTCCATGCCGATACCGTCGTCCTCCACGCTGATGACGCAGTCGGAACCTTCGTCGCGCGCGACGATTTCGATCGACCCGCCTTGGCGTCCGGCCAGGCCGTGCCGGACCGCGTTCTCCACCAACGGCTGTAGCGCCAGGAACGGGACCACGACCGTCAGCACCTCCGGTGCGACCTGCAGTGTCACCGACAGATTCGGGCCGAAGCGGGCGCGTTCGAGCGTCAGGTAGCGGTCGATGTTGCGCAGCTCGTCGGCCAGCACCGTGTAGGGGCCCGCGGAGCGAAACGAATACCGGGTGAAATCGGCGAATTCCAGAATGAGGTCGCGGGCCCGGTCGGGGTCGGTGCGGACGAACGAGGCAATGGTGTTCAGCGCGTTGTAGATGAAGTGCGGGCTGATCTGTGCGCGCAGTGCGAGCACCTCGGCGCGGTCGAGGCGGGCCCGCGACGCGTCGAGCTCGGCGAGCTCGAGCTGGCTGGCGGCGTAGCGCGCGACCTCGGCGATGGCGCCGAGCATTCCCGGCGAGGGCTCGTCGGCGTTGACCACGACGAGCACGCCGATCACGACGCCGTCGTCGTCGAGGATCGGCTGGGCCACGACGGCGGGGGAATGTTCGCGGGCCAGCACCCGGCGCTGGCCGGCGATCGCGTCGCGGGCGGTGTGATGGCAGATCTCCAGGGCGGCCGGCGTCCACAACGCATCGTCGGGTGGGTCGAGGGCGAGCAGGGCCGTGTCGCCGTCGTAGATCGCGACGCCGTCGGAGCCGGTCAGGCTGCGCAGGTGCGGGGCGGCGCCGGCGGCGGAGTCGGCGTCCAGGCCCTTGCGCAGCGAGCGGGCCGCCAGCGAGGCGGTGTGCAGCGCGGCGTGCACCGTGCGCTCGGCGGGGGTGCTGACCACCCTGCGGGTCAGGACGGCGATGGCGCCGACGATCAGCGCGACCGCGGCGAGCGCGACCGCCAGTGCGAGCGCTACCGCACCCGACATCTCAGCGCCTTGCCTACTGAACGGGGCAGGCGTACTTCCGGGCTACGTCGAACACCCGCTCCTGCGCACCGGGGCCGATCACGCCTTGCGCCGCCAACTCCAGACCGATGTAACCCGGTATGCCGCCGATGCACGCCTGATGCGCGACGCGCCAGGCGGTGTCGGGATTCAGGTTGTAGCCGTTGCGGGCCAGGCCCTGCATGTACAGATCGAACTCCGGGGTGCCCTGATCCGGTATCGCATGCGCTGTGCCGGCCAGGGCGATCGCGGTGGCGACCGCGGCCACAGCAGGGGCAATCACCCGTCTCATGTGCTTCACAATCGCATATCTGAGCGGCACAGATCGCCGAACCCACCTGATCGTGGTCCTACACTGTCGAGATGGCGCGACTGCAGCTCACCGGAGATCCCGCGTCCGACGACCTGTTGAGTGAGGATCCGTTCGCCTTGCTGACCGGAATGATGCTTGATCAGCAGATTCCGATGGAAACGGCGTTCGCCGGGCCGCGCAAAATCGTCGAGCGCATCGGCGGTATCGACCCTCGGCTGGTCGCCGATTACGACCCAGAGCAGTTCACCGAGAAATTCTCGACAACGCCTGCCGTGCACCGCTTTCCGGGTTCGATGGCCAAGCGGGTGCAGGATCTGGCCCGCGAGATCGTCGACCGTTACGACGGCAACGCCGCCGGGCTGTGGCTCGACGGCGACCCCGACGGCACCGAGGTGTTGCGCCGCCTGAAGGCACTGCCCGGATTCGGCGAACAGAAGGCCAAGATCTTCCTGGCCCTGCTGGGCAAGCAGTACGGCGTCACGCCCAAGGGCTGGCGCGAGGCGGCCGGCGATTATGGCAAGGCCGGCACCCACATGTCGATCGCCGATGTGGTCGACAAGGGGTCGCTGGAAGAGGTCAGGGCGTACAAGAAGAAGATGAAAGCTGCAGCCAAGAAATAGGAGGAACCATGAAGACGCACATCAACTGCCCGTGTGGTGAGGCGATCAGTGCCAAGGACGAGGACGAGCTGGTCGATCTGACCAAGCAACACCTGGCCGCGGCGCACCCCGGCATGGATTACGGCCGGGACGAAATCCTGTTCATGGCGTACTAACTGGCATTGAGGCAGAACTGAGAGCGACGATTCGCGTGCCGGGACTTCGCTCTCAGTTCTGGATCAACGCAGCTAGGCCACCCCGACGGCGGCCTCGAGTTCGGCGAGCGCGGTTTCGGTCAGCGGAACCAGGTCGTCGACGTCGGCCACCACGTCGCGGTCGGCGACATAGCCCACGCCGATCCGGTCGGCGTAGGAGCACAGCGTCACATTGAGCGCCATCCCGTCGTACACGACTGACACGGGGTAGATCTCGTCGACGCTGGCTCCGTTGAAATAGCTGTGTGTCTGCGGGCCCGGCACGTTGGAGATCGGCAGGTTGTAGCTGGGCTTCACCCGCGAGCCGAACGGCAACATCGGGGAGAGCGCCGTCGGCACGACGGCCGGCATCAGCACGAGCAGCATTGCGCCGGGGCCGTTGGCGGCGACCTGGTGCTTGACGTTCGACATCGCATAGTGCACCAGACTGAGCCGCTCGGCCGGATCCTCGATGGCGGTCGGGAGCGGACACAGCCCGAGGCCGAACTGGTTGCCGTGCCCGTCGTCGCCGGCCGCGTCACGCCCGCGGACCGTCACCGGGCACAACGCCACCAACGACTGATCGGGCAGCTCGTCCTGTTTGGTCAGCCAATCCCGCAGCACACCGGTGATCAATGCCGTCACCACGTCATTGCCGGTCACGTCGGCCGCATCCTGGATGGCTCGAATTCGCTTGCGGTCCAAGCTGGTTGCGGCGAATACCCGGTGCGGGCTCAGCTTGGTGTTGAACCGGGTGTGCGGTGCGCCGAACGGCGTCGCCACCGTGGATGTGGTCAGCCCGCCGATGATGTTCGCTAACTCCGCCGACGCGACGTGGCGAGCCAGGCTCAGCCCCGATGCCGCTGTGCCCGCGACGTCCCGCACCACCGACAACGGGTTCAGGCTGCGGCGCCGCGGATATCTGGCGGGCTGGGTGCTGGCATAGAACGGCGCCATCGCGCGCCGATCGGGATCGTCGGTCAGCGAATCGCTGATCATCTTCAGGCCCGCGACGCCGTCGACGACGATGTGATGGATCTTGATGTACAGGGCGCACCGGTCGCCGTCGAGGCCGTCGATCAAATACGCCAGCCATAGCGGTGCCGACCGGTCGAGTGGCTCGGCATGCAACTCGGAGACCAGCGCCCACAGGTCGTCGGTGCTCGAACCGTGCGGCATCGTCAGCCGGTACACGTGGCGGCTCAGGTCGAGATCGGCCACGTCGCGCCACACCCACAGGCCGCCGGTTTCCACTCCGCGGTGCGGCCGCCGGCGCAGCCGCGGGTCCACCGGGTCGGGCGCGGTCAGGCCCTGCTGATACATCTCGTCGACGAACGCCGTGCCGGTCATGCCCTCGGGCGGGCTCATGATCAGCGCGACCGCGACATGCATCGGGCTCGAGATCAGCTCGGCCGTCAGCAGCATCGCGTCAAGGGGATCGAGCATCTCCATACGAACCGCCCCTAAGTTGGGTTTGCGATTTCCCAACCCTAGCGCGGCTTTTCGCGCTTTATGGCACGACGGTGGAACCGATCGTCGGCATGAAGGTGCACTGCTTGTCCACGGTGGTCACCTGGCCGAAGATCGTCGACATGATGCTGCCCGAGCCGGTGTCGGCGATGGCGGTCAGCGTGGTCGGGCCCGCGGAGTTGATGTCGGGGTTGGGCTTGAGTGTGACGCTGCCGGACTTACCGGTGGTCAGGTTCACCCAGGTGACGTTGAGCGGCAGCTTCTGCTCGGCGGCCGGGGCGGGAGTGCCGACGGCGGTGAACACGTAGGCGGTCTGGCCGGCCGCCGGTCCGGGGGTGGGGATCTTCGCCGGGCCGGCCACCGAGATCGCGGTCGCGATGACGTTGCCGCCGTCCTTCAGGCAGCCGTTGCTGATCGACGGGTACATGAAGTCCTGCGTCGGCGGCGCCGCCGGGTCGTAGTTCGGGGCGGCGGCGGGCGCCGGTGCCGGGTTCGGTGTCGCGACGTTGATCGAGTTGCCGACCGGCGTCGCGGTCGGGGCCGACGGGTTCACCACGGTCACCGGGGTGGGCACCTCGGGCATGGCGTCGGGCACCGGGCCGACGGCGTGCGTCGGGTCGATGCCAATGGGCAGATGCGCCTCGGTGCCGAAGATCGCGCTGGGTGCGGCGCCATCGGGCAGGTGTTCAGGCAGGGGGACGGGGCCATTGCCGGTGCCGGGCGTCAGCAGCGGCGTGGTGCCGTGCGCGATGCCAGTTGCCTGGGCGGCGGGGGGAGCCGCCGACGGCAGTGCGGCGGAGGGGCCGGCGGCCCCGCCCTCCTGCACGAACTTGGTGACCTGCTGGGCCAGCGCCGCCGAGCCGCCCGGCGTGGCTGCGCCACCAGCGAGTTGCGAAGCCGCCGCGAGCAGCAGCGACTGCGCCGATGAGGGGTTCCCCGCGGCCTGCTGGACAACCGGCCCGAGCAGCTGCATGGCATCGAGGCCGGGCAGCTGGCCGGGATCCAGCGGGATGGCCGGGTCCGCGGCCGCGACCGGGCTGAACGCCAGGCTGGTCGCGGCCACGAGCGCGGCGGTGGTCAGCAGAAGAGCCGGCTTGGCGATCTGCGGCACGGTGAACTCCCTCATCGGGTGGTGGTTGGTCAGGGCAGAGCGGACAGCGGCAGCAGCTGGCCGATGCCAGCGCCACCCGGTGTGGTCGGTGCGACCGGGCTGCTGGCCGGCGGCACACCGGCCGGGCCGGCCACCTCGGTGGCCACCGGGGCGATGGGCGCCGGGTTGCCGACCGCCAGGTTGTCGCCGATCTTGACCGGGAACGGCACGTTCGACGGCGTCAGGCTGGCCAGGTCGCCCGGCACGCCGAGCTGGTTGAGCAGCGGGATGATCGGTCCGGCGATGCCGCCGGCGGCCGGTGCGGGCGCCGCAACCGGTGCGGGAGCGGCCGGGACGCCACCGATCGGTGACACCGGCAGCGTGGCCGGCGCGCCGCCGATCGGCGACACAGGCAGCGTCGACGGTGCTCCGGTCAGCGCCGATGCGCCGCTGAGCGCGGTTCCGAAGGTCTGCAACAGCGCCGCGGCGCTGGCCGGGTTCGTGGCGAATTGCTGCAACATGTTGAGCGCGGGCACGCCGGGAACGGCGGGCGAGACGCCCGGGTCAGCGGCAGCGGACGGGCTCAGTGCGAGGGCTGCCGAGCATAGCCCGGCAGCCGCAATTGCGTTGGCGGCGAACAGCTTTGATATACGTGGCATGGTTATCCCAATCCCTCGAGTGCAGGTCTAACCCGAAGGTAGTCCGTTACTAGAGTTACTCAAGTGACACGTGTGGTGTTTATTCAACCGTTACGGCAGTGATGGCCGATGGTGATGCCAGCGGCCCGGTATCGACTTCGGCGCAGCGTCCGTCGCTAGAGTCGCACGGTGGACACAGCGGCCCCGGTGGCCTCGGCGGCGCGGCCAGCCTGGCTGGCCCCGGTGGTGCTGGTCGTCAGCGTCGCCGCCCGGCTCGCGTGGACCTACCTGGTGCCCAACGGTGCGAACTTCGTCGACCTCCACGTCTATCTCGGCGGCGCGGGCGCGCTGGACCACCCGGGCACGCTGTACTCCTACGTCTACGCCGACCAGACGCCGGACTTCCCGCTGCCGTTCACCTATCCGCCGTTCGCGGCGCTGGTGTTCTACCCGCTGCACCTTCTGCCGTTCGGACTGGTCGCGTTCGGCTGGCAGCTCGGCATCGTCGCCGCGCTCTACGGCGTGGTCCGGGTCAGCCAGCGGCTGCTCGGCGTGCCGGCCTGGCAGGGTCACCGCGTCGCCATGCTGTGGACCGCGGTGGGCATCTGGATCGAACCGCTGCGCAGCAACTTCGACTACGGCCAGATCAACGTCATCCTGGTGCTGGCCGTCCTGGTCGCCGCGTACAGCAGTCGGTGGTGGCTCTCAGGTCTGCTGGTCGGCGTGGCCGCCGGGATCAAGCTGACACCGGCCGTCACCGGGCTGTACTTCCTGGGCGTGCGCCGCTGGGGCGCCGTGATCTTCTCGGCGGTGGTTTTCTTCGGTACCGTCGCGCTGTCGGTCGCGGTGATCGGGCAGCAGGCCCGCTTCTACTTCACCGACCTGCTCGGTGACGCCGGACGCGTCGGCCCGATCGGAACCTCGTTCAACCAATCCTGGCGCGGCGCGGTCTCGCGCATCCTCGGCCACGACGCCGGCTACGGGCCGGTCGTGCTGGCCGGGATCGCGGTGACCGCGGTGCTGGCGCTGCTGGCCTGGCGTGCGCTCGACGGTGAGCGGCTCGGATCGTTGTTGGTGGTGCAACTGTTCGGCCTGCTGATCTCGCCGATCTCGTGGACCCATCATTGGGTGTGGTTGCTGCCGTTGATGGTCTGGCTCATCCACGGCCCGTGGCGATCGCGCGCGGGCGCGCGCGTGCTGGGATGGGGCTGGCTGGTGCTGACGCTGATCGGGGTGCCGTGGCTGCTGAGCTTCGCCCAGCCGACGATCTGGCAGATCGGCCGGCCGTGGTATCTGGCCTGGCCGGGCCTGATCTACATCGCGGCAACGCTGGCAACGCTGGCCTGGATCGCGATCAGCGGTCGTCGACAATCCCGTTGATATCGGACGCCATCTGCACGTCCTTGTCGGTGATTCCGCCCTCCGAATGTGTGACAAGCGCGAAAGTGACTGTCCGCCAACGAATATCAATGTCGGGGTGATGATCTTCGCTCTCGGCGTGTTCGGCGACCCGGCGCACGGCGTCAATGCCGGCGAGGAACGTCGGGAACTTCACCGAGCGGCGCAGCGCACCGTCGGCGCGCTCCCAGCCGTCGAGATTCTTGGCGGCGGCATCCACTTCTTCATCGGTTAACACGGGCATGATGTAAGTGTCTCCGATCGACGGCCTGTTGAAACGGCAAACTGGCGCCTTTCCACGATCGGATGAATAGCGGGCAACGCGTTGAATTCTTGGGCGAAGTTGTCCCGCCCAGGCAAACTCTGCCCCTATGCTGCTGATGGTTTGTCGCGCGGATGGTTCGGGGGCGCTGATGCATACGACTGAAGATTCGAGGATCACGTGGCTGCGGGCCTTGCCCGCAGAGTTCGGCGGCATGTCGGTGCCCCGGCCCAACAGCCGCATCGCCATGTGGATCGGCGCGTCCGCGATCGCTCTGGGTGTGGGGGCTGCAATCGCCTCGACACCCGCGGTCGCGGCCGCCGACACGGCCGGGCCAGCCGGATCATCTGGCCCGTCGACCGCCAGCAGTGCGCCCAAGTCGACGGGGCATTCGGGCTCGTCGCGGCCCGGGCCCAATGTCCGTCCGTCAAGCAAGGTTTCGGCATCGAGCCCGAGGAACGATGCGGCCAGGACGACGTTGACGTACCGCTCCGTCAAGCGTGTGGCGGCTGCGGAGCCCAGCACGCGGGCAGCGGCGGTGACTGGCGGAAATGCCGGACTCGAATCCGTCGTCAACTTCTTCTTCGGCAACGGCACCGCAGCGCATCCCAACGGCGGGATCATCATCGGCAACGGCTACTCCTGGACCGCGGAGACATGCACCGGCGGAACCGCCTGCAAGGGTGGCAACGGCGGATTCCTCGGTAACGGCGGCAACGGATACAACGGCGGTAACGGCGGATCCGCCGGCTGGTTCGGCGATGGCGGTGACGGCGGCGCTGGTATCAATGGTGGCAAGGGCGGCAACGGCGGTGCCGGCGGCGTAGTGGCGGGTAACGGCGGAGCCGGTGGCGCGGGGGACCAAGTCACCGGCGGGACCGCCGGCGGCGCCGGCGGCAACGGCGGTTCGGCCGGCATGTTCGGTCGCGGTGGAAACGCCGGCGAGGGCGGGGTGTTCAACGGCACTGTTGCCGGCGGCACCGGCGGCAGCGGCGGGCGTGGCGGCGTGTGGATCGGCAGCGGCGGCCGTGGCGGCGCGGGCGGAGCTGGAATCCCCGAAGGCTCCACCGGCGGCGCCGGTGGTCAGGGCGGCGGAACAGGACTGTTGTCGCTATCCGGCAACGCGGGCGCCGGCGGCGCCGGCGGCGCGGGTTGGACCGGGGGAGCCGGCGGTGCCGGCGGCAGCGGTGGACTCTTGTCGATCTTCGCCAACGGCGGCGCCGGCGGTGCTGGTGGGGCGGGCCCGGCCGGCGGCAAGGGCGGTGCCGGTGGCCGTGGCGGTCTGTGGGCGGGCAATGGCGGTAACGGTGGTGCGGGCGGTGACGGCGGCGGTGACGGCGGCAACGGTGGTAGCACTGGATTCCTGTCGGTGTTCGGCGCGGGCGGCGAGGGCGGTGACGGCGGCGCCGGCCAGCCGGGCCGGGTCGGCACCAACGGCTCAGTGGGGACACCCGACGGCGGCGACGGGCTACCAGGTGGCGCCGGCGGTAGTGGTGGCAACGGCGGCAACGGCAGCATGTTCATCGGGGCCGGCGGAGGGGGCGGTAGCGCGGGCGCCGGTGGCAACGGTGGGAACGGCGGCCGCGGCGCCAACGGGGCAAATGGCACCACGGGTAACGACGGCGGCGTCGGCGGGAATGGTGGCGCCGGCGGGACCGGTGGCGATGGCGGCATCCGCGGCGGAAGCGGTGGCACCGGCCGGTACTTCTTTGTCGTGAATTCCGATGGCGGCGCCGGCGCCAGCGGGGCTGGCGGTGACGGCGGTAAAGGTGGCAACGGTGGCCTCGGCGGCGACGCAGGCGATGTCGACCACCTTGGCGGTGTGGGCGGCATCGGCGGCACGGGCGGGGCCGGCGGGGCCGGTGGCAATGCCACGACTTCGGCGGAAGCGGGATCCGGTGGCGCCGGGGGTGCCGGTGGTCTCGGTGGAAATGGCGGCACCAGCGGCGACAACGAGACCGGCCCCATGGGTGGCAAGGGCGGCGCCGGCGGCAAGGGCGGTGCCGGCGGTGTCGGCAGTGCGACTCAATCTGGCGCCGTCGGCGGCGACGGCGGCTCCGGCGGCACGGGAGGCACCGGCGGTGCGGGCAAGAATGCCGGCGACGGCGGCGACGGCGGAAAGGGCGGCGACGGCGGCGATGGAGGTGCCAACGCTGGCGCCGGCGGCGGAGCCGGAGGATTCGGTGCCGGTGGTGGCGAGGGCGGTCTGGCCGGCACGCCGGGTGCGGGCGGAGCCGCTGGGCAACCGGGCACCGGCGGCGCCGCAGGCGCCAACGGCGCCCCAGGGGCGCAGGCGCTGGCCAATTCGGTGCTGGCCGAGCGCGTGTCCGCCGAAACACCGGCCGCGCAGCCAACCCTGCAATCCGCGCTGCAAACGTGGGCCAGCGATATCGAGCACCGACTGAGCTACATCTTCTTCAACTCGGCGCCAACGGCGAACCCCGGCCTGAGCGCGCAAAGTGGCGCGGGCAAGGTCATCACCGGAAACATCAACGGCGACAGCCACAATGGGTACGCACTGACCTACTCGGTCAGCGTCGCCCCGAAGTACGGGACGCTCGACCTCAACGAGGGCACCGGTGAATTCACCTACACGCCCGACCCGGCACTGGTGGGACCTGGAATCACCGATCACTTCACCGTGACCCTCGACAACGGCGCCGCGGCGGCGCAGACCGGGCTGGCGGGCGTCCTGCAGGACATGCTGCACACACTGGCCATCCGGCTGGGTGTCGCCAGCGCTGACACCAAGCAAGAACAGATCACCCTCACCGTCACCGGCGCCGGGGCCTACGGTGACCTGAGCAATGCCCAGTGGTGGAAACAACAGAGCTACTACAACTGCTCGTTGATGGCGGGAGCGATGGCTGTCGGTCAGGTCACCGGAACAGAGCCGACCGAGGCGGAAGTCGTCGCGCACGCGAAGGTGACCGACAGCGTCGTCAATCCCGGCCACAAGATGTATCTCGACGAGAACATCGAGGACGGAGCCGCATTGAAGGACGTCGCGGTGATGATCCAGAAGTACTACGGCGTGACCGCAACGGTGACGAGGTATGGAACATATGACGAGAACGGCAAGACCATCACCGCGGCGACGGCCCAGCAGGGTCAGTTGGCGCTCAGCGATCTAGAAGCGGCGTTGGCGCGCGGCAACGCGGCCATCGTCACGGTCAACAGCTCCGTCATCTGGAATGCGACAGAAAACTATTCACCGTCGGGAACCCCGAACTACGTCGATCTCGACCATGCCGTCGTCGTGATCCGGGTGGACTTGCAGAAGGGCAAGGTCTATCTCAACGACAGCGGGACCGAGAACGGCAAGGCCTCGGTGGTACCGATCGGTGCGTTCATGAACGGGTGGCAGGCCAACGACTACGAACTGGCGGTCGTCGGACCGCCGCTGCAGTCGTTGGCTCAGGACGCGGCCAGCGTCGCGTGACCGCACTGCGGCGGTAGTACTGTCGCTGGCGTGCCCCGTCAGATCGTCGTCGCCGGAGCCTTGATCTCCGGTGCGACGGTTCTGGTGGCGCAGCGCCAGCGTCCGCCGGAACTCGCCGGGCGCTGGGAGCTACCCGGCGGCAAGGTTTCCCCGGGCGAGACCGAGGCCGACGCGCTCGCGCGGGAGCTGCGCGAGGAACTCGGGGTCGACGTCGTCGTCGGTGAGCGGCTCGGCGCCGACGTGGCCATTTCGGAGTCGCTGATCCTGCGGGCCTATCTCGTCACCCGCACCGGCGGCGCCCTGCACCCGCACGACCACCGCGCGCTGCGATGGGTCGACGCGAGCGAGCTGGACGCACTCGACTGGGTTCCCGCGGACCGGGCCTGGCTGCCGGAGCTCTCGAAACGCCTTGGGGCGTGAGCCCGTCACCCTATGATCTGGGACGTGCTCACGGACGTCACCGCCGGCGTCGACCTGATGGATGGCCGGTTCTACGCCAGCATGCAGGCGCGTGACGCCTATCGCTGGATGCGCGAACATCAGCCGGTCTTCCGGGACCGCAACGGCCTGGCGGCCGCCGCCACCTACCGGGCGGTGATCGACGCCGAGCGTGCCCCCGAGCTGTTCTCCAACGCCGGCGGTATCCGCCCGACCACCCCGCCGCTGCCGCACATGATCGACATGGACGATCCCGCGCACCTGCTGCGGCGCAAGCTGGTCAACGCGGGCTTCACCCGCAAGCGGGTCGGGGACAAGGCGAATTCCATTGAGGCTCTGTGCGATACGCTGATCGACGCGGTGTGCGAGCGTGGCGAGTGCGACTTCGTCCGCGACCTGGCCGCACCGCTGCCGATGGCCGTCATCGGCGACATGCTCGGCGTGGCACCAGAAGACCGCGCCACCCTGCTGTCCTGGTCCGACGACATGGTGGTGGCGCTGAGCTCGGTGGCCTCCGAGGAATCGCTTATGACGGCGGCCAACGCGCTGACTGCCTACAACGAGTTCATGGGCGCCTTCGTCGAGTCCCGCCGCCGGGAGCCTGCCGACGATCTGGTCAGCGTCCTGATCGCCGCCGAGGTCGACGGCCAGCGGCTCACCGATGAGCAGATCCTCGCCGAGACCCTGCTGATCCTCATCGGCGGCGACGAGACCACCCGCCACACGCTTTCGGGCGGGACGGCCGAACTCAGCAGGCATCCCGATCAGTGGCAGGCTCTGCGCGATGATCCCGAGTTGCTGCCCGGCGCGGTCGAGGAGATGCTGCGCTGGACCTCGCCGATCAAGAACATGTGCCGAACCCTGACCGCCGACACCGACTTTCACGGCACCGCGCTGCGCGCCGGCGAGAAGATGCTGCTGCTGTTCGAATCGGCGAACTTCGACGAGACGGTCTTCGGCGATCCTGATGTGTTCCGCATCGACCGCGTCCCCAATAACCACGTCAGCTTCGGGTTCGGCACGCACTTCTGCCTGGGCAATCAGCTGGCCCGCCTGGAGCTGACGGTCATGACCCGGCGGGTGCTGGCGCGAATGCCGGATCTGCGGCTTGCCGACGGTGTCGAGTTGCCGCTGCGGCCCGCCAACTTCGTCAGCGGGCTGGAAGCCATGCCCGTCGAATTCACGCCGGCCGCACCGATTTCGCGCTGAGGGTCTGGCAGTGGCGATGCTTCGCTTCATCTGGCAACGGGTGCTGGCATTCGACCGGATCGGCTCACGGATTCCGCAACTCATCCAAATCTGGTTGGTGGAACTGTTTTTCGCGCTTCCGCTGGCCTTCTTCATCGGCAAGGCCATCGACATCCGCGGCGCGTTCGGGGTGCCGGGCACAGGGGAGTCGATGCCGGGCACGTTCTGGGGCGCGCTTGTGGTCGCGCTGATCGCGGGGTTCTTCTTCGTGCGCTCACTGGTCAAACCACGTGTTGTACAAGGCTCTTGGGCTCCTGTGGTCCGCGCCGACATCGGTGATTTCACCCTGTATGCAGCCAACAATCAGGCTCGGGTCAACTACGTCTACCTGAGCAGCCACCCGTCCTACGCCCTGCTGCTTCTGCTGACCGCGCCGATTCCGGCGGTCATGGTCGCCGCCACCGCCAACCAGGGCGACAGCACCTTCTACTGGCGCGTCACCGGGATCGTCGGGCTGATCATCCTCGGCTGCATGGCGTGCGCGCGGGTATTGGCCTGGTACGTCTTCAGATTCGGCCGGAAAGAACTCGACGATCAACTGTCCGGGCTGCCGGTGTCACCGCGGCGGCTGTCCTGGGAGATCGCCTGGAAGCCGGTGCTGATGCTGATGGTGCTGATGTACGGCATCGTCTGCATCCCGCTGGGCTGGATGTGGCTGGCGCAGATGCGCACGATCGCGCACCTGCCCGAGGTCACGGTCGCCGACTCGACCGGCCATGTCGGCGACTACCGGCGGGTGGAGGGGAGTCCGGCCTCGGAGCCGGTGTACTGGGCGCCGCGCGGGACGGGACGTGGCGGCAACAACTACGCCGGTGCCGGCATTCTGGTCGACCTCGACGGCGGCGGGCAGGCGCTGCTGCTCGCGGAATCGATGTCGGTGCCCGACTTCCGTGGCGTCATGAAGGACGCCGCCACCGACGGCCGGCTGCACGCCACCGGCAAGGTGATCGACCAGATCACCGACGACCAACGCACGTACTACGGGTTCGACCCGGACGATTTCGCGCCACCACCGCCGGGCGGGCGCGTCATGGTCCTGCTGTCCTACCCCTAGTATTTGAGGCGGTCACCGGTGACTCGCACGTCGGCGGCTTCTCGCGGGTGATGGACGGCGTGCACCGGATGCATCAGCACCGGATGGCGGCAGTGCGCACAGGACTGCGGCTGCCGGCGATCCGACGAGACCGTCAGGTGCCGGCACGTGGCACACCGCACGATGTACGCCCCGCCGATCCAGTTGAGCAATCCGAGATAGATGGCGGCGGTCGCCGCCGTGCCCACGACGACGATGACCGCGATGGTGAGAACTTCATAAACCGTCATGTCAAACCTCCAATTGACGGCGGTAACCCAGGCTAACTCCGTCGGGTTTGCATCCGGTATGGATTGCCTGCTGAAATGCCGAGTGTGGGGAGGTATGCGACCCTGTCGCGGCAGTGCTGGCTGTTCGCCATCGGTTCGTCCTTCTTCGCACTGGCCACTCTGCCCGGTTTATCGGCCGTCGCCGGTGCCGGCGCCACCAACTGGCTGTGCTTCATCGGATCCTGGTTCTTCACCGCCGCCGCCTGGATGCAACTCATGCTGTCGGCGCCGCGCCAAAGGCTGGAATGGCTCTCGGCGGCAATTCAATTCGCCGGAACGATCCTGTTCAACATCAGCACCGGCAGCGCGGTCTGGGCGCACGCCACCGGGGTGCGGCGCCACTATGTCTGGGCCCCGGATGCCCTGGGGTCCATCGCCTTCCTGGTGAGTGCGGCCCTGGGGGTGGCGGCGGCCACCATCGCGATCGGCCTGATCGCGCTGGGCTCGCGTGACTGGCAGTCCGAGTGGATCAACATGATCGGGTCGATCGCCTTCGGCGCCTCCGCGGTGGGGGCGTTCGTGCGGCGCACCGGCATCACCGAGGACGAGCTGGTGGCCAACCTCGGGACCTTCCTTGGTGCGCTGTGTTTCCTCGGTGCGGCCCTACTCGTCCTTCCTCGTTTTCGCAAAAGGGCACCTGCGCTGCCAGAATCAGGGCCGTGAACAACCAGGATTTCCGCAACGTCGCCATCGTGGCGCATGTCGACCATGGCAAGACGACGCTGGTGGACGCCATGTTGCGGCAGTCCGGTGCGCTGACGCACCGCGGTGACGACGCGATCGAACGCCTGATGGACTCCGGTGACCTGGAGAAAGAAAAGGGCATCACGATCCTGGCGAAGAACACCGCCGTGCATCGTCATCACGCCGATGGATCCATGACCGTGATCAACGTCATAGACACCCCCGGCCACGCCGACTTCGGCGGTGAGGTCGAGCGCGGCCTGTCCATGGTCGACGGCGTGCTGCTGCTGGTCGACGCGTCCGAAGGCCCGCTGCCGCAGACCCGATTCGTGCTGCGCAAGGCCCTGGCCGCACACCTGCCGGTGATCCTGGTGGTCAACAAGACCGACCGCCCCGACGCCCGCATCGCCGAGGTCGTCGAGGAGAGCCACGATCTGCTGCTGGACGTCGCCTCCGATCTCGACGAGGAGGCGCAGGCCGCCGCCGAGAAGGCGCTCGACCTGCCCACGCTCTACGCGTCCGGGCGGGCCGGCATCGCCAGCACCACCCAACCGGCCAACGGCGAGAACCCCGACGGGGAGAACCTCGACCCGCTGTTCGACGTCCTGCTCGAGCACATCCCGCCGCCGCAGGGCGATCCCGAGGCGCCGCTGCAGGCCCTGGTGACCAACCTGGACGCCTCGGCGTTCCTCGGCCGGCTCGCGTTGATCCGCATTTACAAGGGCCGGATCAAGAAAGGCCAGCAGGTGGCCTGGATGCGGGAGGTCGACGGCCACCCCGTCATCACGAATGCCAAGATCACCGAACTGCTCGTCACCGAGGGTGTCGAACGCACCGCAACGGATGAAGCGATGGCCGGCGATATCGTGGCGGTCGCGGGGATTCCCGAGATCATGATCGGTGACACCCTCGCCGACCCCGACCACGCGCACGCGCTGCCGCGCATCACCGTCGACGAGCCCGCGATCTCGGTGACGATCGGCACCAACACCTCACCGCTGGCCGGTAAGGTGTCCGGTCACAAGCTGACCGCTCGAATGGTCAAGTCCCGCTTGGATTCCGAACTGATCGGCAATGTGTCCATCAAGGTCGTCGACATCGGTCGCCCGGATGCGTGGGAGGTGCAGGGCCGCGGCGAACTCGCGCTGGCCGTGCTCGTCGAGCAGATGCGCCGCGAGGGCTTCGAACTGACCGTCGGCAAGCCGCAGGTGGTCACCCGCACCGTCGACGGCAAGCTGCACGAGCCCTTCGAGGCCATGACGATCGACTGTCCCGACGAGTTCGTCGGCGCCATCACCCAGCTGATGGCCGCCCGCAAGGGCCGCATGGAAGAGATGACCAACCACGCGGCCGGCTGGGTGCGGATGGACTTCATCGTGCCCAGCCGCGGACTCATCGGATTCCGCACCGACTTCCTGACGCTGACCCGCGGCACCGGCATCGCCAACGCGGTCTTCGACGGCTACCGGCCGTGGGCGGGGGAGATCCGCGCCCGGCACACCGGATCGCTGGTCTCCGACCGTACCGGCCAGATCACCCCGTTCGCGATGATCCAGCTGGCCGACCGCGGGCAGTTCTTCGTCGAGCCCGGGCAGGACACCTACGAGGGGCAGGTCGTCGGAATCAATCCGCGCGCCGAGGATCTCGACATCAACATCACCCGCGAGAAGAAGCTCACCAACATGCGGTCGTCGACCGCCGATGTGATGGAGACGCTGGCCCGTCCGCTGGAACTCGACCTCGAACAGGCGATGGAGTTCTGCGCGGCCGACGAGTGCGTCGAGGTGACTCCGGAGATCGTCCGGGTCCGCAAGGTGGAGCTGGACGCCACCAGCCGGGCCAGGGCCAAGTCCCGCGCTAAGCAGCAGGGCTGACCCGGGCCTATCGCTACTCTGATGGGCGTGCCGGACAGACGACGCAGCCTGCAAGCCCTGGCTGTGTTCGGGTCGGTGCTGGTCACGGCCGCGTGTACGGTCAGTCCGCCGCCCGCTCCGCAGAGCACCGAGACCACGAACGCACCGCCGCCGCCACCGGCCCGGGCCACCCAGATCATCATGGGCATCGACTCGATCGGCGCCGGCTTCAACCCGCATCTGCTCTCGGATCAGTCGCCGGTTAACGCCGCCATCAGCGCGCTGGTCCTGCCCAGCTCGTTCCGGCCGGTGCCCGACCCGACCACCTCGACCGGCTCACGCTGGGAAATGGACCCCACGCTGCTGGTCTCGGCCGATGTGACCAACCAGAACCCGTTCACCGTCACCTACAAGATCCGGCCCGAAGCGTCCTGGACCGATAACGCCCCGATCGCCGCCGACGACTTCTGGTACCTCTGGCGCCAGATGGTCAGCGAACCCGGCGTCGTCGACCCGGCGGGCTACGACCTGATCACCGGCGTGCAGTCGATCGAGGGCGGCAAGACCGCGGTGGTCACCTTCTCCCAGCCGTACCCGGCGTGGCGGGAGTTGTTCAACGATCTGCTGCCCGCCCACATCGTCAAGGACGTGCCCGGCGGCTTCCCGGCCGGACTGGCCCGCGCTCTGCCGGTGACCGCCGGCCAGTTCCGGGTGGACAACATCGACCCCCAGCGCGACGAGATCCTGCTGGCGCGCAACGACCGGTTCTGGGGACCGCCCGCGCATCCCGATCAGATCCTGTTCCGCCGCGCGGGTGCGCCTGCCGCCCTGGCCGACTCGATCCGCAACGGTGACACGCAGGTGGCGCAGGTACACGGCGGTGCGGCGGCGTTCGCGCAGCTGTCGGCCATCCCCGATGTGCGTACCGCGCGCATCGTCACCCCGCGGGTCATGCAGCTGACCTTGCGGGCGGTCGAGCCGAAATTATCGGATCCGGCTGTGCGCAAAGGGATTTTGGGCCTGCTCGACGTGGATCTGCTCGCCGCGGTGGGTGCCGGCAGCGACAACACCGTCACCCTGGCCCAGGCCCAGGTCCGTGCGCCCAGCGATCCGGGCTACGTACCCACCGCGCCGCCCGCATTGGGTCCGCAGCGGTCGCTCGAGTTGCTCGAGCAGGCCGGCTTCCAGATCGACCGCACCCCAACCGAATCGCCGGTGCAGCCGCCACCGTCGGCCGGATCACGTACTGCCACACCGCAGCCCGGCCCGCCGGAGATCACTCGCGGACGGATCAGCAAGGACGGCGAGACGCTGTCGCTGGTGATCGGGGTGGCCGCCAACGACCCGACCGCCGTTGCCGTTGCCAACACCGGAGCCGATCAACTGCGCAGTGTCGGCATCGCCGCGACCGTGCTGGCGCTCGATCCGCCGGTGCTGTACGGGGATGCGCTGGTGAACAACCGAGTCGACGCGATCGTCGGCTGGCATGCCGCGGGCGGTGACCTGGCCACCGTGCTCGCGTCCCGCTACGGGTGCCCCGCCTTACAGGCGACCGCCGTGCCGACCGCCCCGCCCGCCACCCCCGCCAGCACTTCGTCGACGCCGTCATCGAGCCCGTCGCCCGGCCCGGCCACCACAACGCAGACGTCCCCGCCGGCGCCGGTGCCCGACGCCGGTGCGCTGGTGCAGGCACCCTCGAACCTCACCGGCATCTGCGATCGCAGCATTCAGCCCAATATCGATGCGGCCCTTGATGGTTCGGCGAAGATCGACGACGTCATCAATCTGGTCGAACCCCGGCTGTGGAACCTGTCGACGGTATTGCCGATCCTGCAGGACACCACGATCGTCGCGGTGGGTCCCAGCGTGCAGAACGTGAGCCTGACCGGCGCGGTGCCGGTCGGCATCGTCGGTGACGCCGGCCGCTGGGCCAAGGCCGCGCAGTAGTCCTATCCCGCGGACACGGCCTTGTGCGCGCGCTTCGAGCCGGCGACCGAACCTTTCTTGGCCGAGGTGGACTGGCCGGCACCGGGAGACGCCTTGGTGGCAGGTGTCCGTTTGCTCGTCGGCGTGGCTGCCCCGGCCGGCGGCGGGACCGTCGGGATCGGTCGCGTGGTGGCCCCCGGCCCGGTGGTGAGGTCGGCGTAGATCGTCGAGCGGCCCTCGTTGATCTCGTTGACGAGGTCGGTGGTGGCGGTCCGGACCGAGTCCTGAATCGGGGTGCGGCCGGCGGCGAACGCGGCGGCGACGTCACCGGTCTGGGCCAGGGTCGCCGCGAACACAGTGGTGCCCTCGACGACACCGCCGAGAACCGTTATCGGGCCGGTCACCAAGGCCTGGGCGGCGATGTTCACCGCGTAGTCGACGGCGTGTTTGTAGGCGGCGAATGCCCGGTCGAGGGTCGCCTGCAGCTCGAAGCCCCCGGCGGGGATTCGGGGCGCGACCAGAAGGCTGAACGTGTTCGCGATCGGCACCTGGATGGCGAGCAGCGCGACGCCGAGCGCCTGGGCGGGGTCTTGGCCGGCCTGCAATGCCCGGACAAACGCGGCCGGGCTGGTGATCAGCCCCTGGCCCAGCCCGACGAGGCCCCAGCCGGTGAACGGCGCGTAGGTTGGGTCAGGCGCGGGCGTGTTCGGTCCCAGACAGTAGGTCTCGCACTGCTGGGTGCTGCCGACCAGGATCGGTGTCGCGGCGAGGAGGTCGCCCAGCGCGTTGATGCCGATCTGGTAGGGGATCGCGCCGAACGCCGGCACGGTGAGGTCGGTCAGCTGGATTTCGGGTAGGTACACCGACGCGATCCGGACGTCCTGGCTCGGGATCAGTGGACTGACGGCGATGGCGGTTGCCCCGGCGAGCGCGATGCTGGTCTTGTAGAGCGCGTTGATTGCTGCAGGCATTTCAAGCCCCTTCCCCCGAACTGTACCGACCAGCGAAAACTACCTGAGAGCACACTGAGAAAGGGGGAAATTCACCTTTGCGGAGGGAGTTTTTTGAAGGCGCAATGACTGCGCGGTGAGACGGGCTGCGGCTTTTGGCAGGTCGGGTCAGTCGGAGGACGAGTCCGAGCTGGCGCCGGGCTTCGAATCCCGCGCCGAACCTGCCGTAGAGCGTGTCGACCCCGACGACGGCTTGGTGTTGCTGGGCGCCTTGGTGGACGTCGCGGTCGACTTCGATGCCGTCGGGGTGGGCCGGAGCACGGCGGCCGCCGACGCCGTCTCGACCTGCTTGCGGCCCGATTCGCCCTCGCCCGTGCCCTCGCGGCTCGGACGTGCCGATCCGCCCGTCGCGGGCTTCGGGGTCTCGGCACCGGTGACGTGCTCGATCAGGCGCTTGGCCGCCGTCGGCGGCGGCACCGGCGGTGCCTGCCGGCCGTAGAGGAAGTCCCGGATTCCGTCGAGGATGATCAGCCCGGGTCCGAAGAACGCCTTGATGACCGATTTGACGGTGTCCAGCGCACCCGCGATATCCCCGTTGAGCAGGTCCAAAGCGGCGGTGATGACGAATTCGGGCACCCGGATGATGACCTGAACCAGGGCGACGGAGGCCTCGTAGACCTTTCCGCCGAGGTAGGACGTGTCGGCGACGATGCCGTTCAACACCTGCACCACATCCGAGCCGGCGACGGTCGAAGCAAAGCCCGTGTTGGCGGCGAGCGCAGCCGCGTTGGGGGACTCGACGAACGGCGCGACTAGGGGCTCGGGCCGGTAGGCCGTTTGCTCGGGTGCGGCCGCCGCGATCACTACATCGGGGCCGATCGCCGAGGCGACTTCGCGGCTGATGCGGTCGGCGTCGGCGGCCAGTGCGGCGAGGATCTGCGCCAGCGCCGGGCCGAGACTCGACACCGGCAACTGCGGCGTCAGGGCGCTGAGCAGTGACTTGTCCGACGGGCTGAGCAGGTCGGGACTGGTCGACAACTGGGTGGTCGAGATCTGCATGTCCCTGGATGGGGGCGCGACGGGGTTTGCGACGACCACAGCGGCCGCCACCAGCGCCACTCCTGTGGTGAGGAATGGCCCCAAGGCCCGTCGCATGCCGTCTCCCTCCGCTGTTTGCGGCATAGCTAAAGAAGGACGATACCTGAGAGGAGGCTGATAAGGCTAAAGACTCTTCCTGAGAATTTTTGCCAATCTGTTCGCCGGTGTCTTTGCCTGACCTGGAGAAAGCCCTTGCGGGCCAAGCAAATCCGTTCGTCTGGGTGTTGTCGGGGCAGCTGAGGGTCTTCGCACCCGCAAATATCGCAATACCGCGATGCGCATGGGACTGCTGTGGCGGGTGTCACCCGATAGGTACATAGTCCGATACAACGCCAGCAAATATTGTCCCGGTCGTCACCCGACGCGGGGCCCGCCGACTGCGCCGGCCTGCTGGTAGACCAACCACCGCATCTCGATCGGCCGCTCCGAGCGGGGCACGTCGAAGACGTCCTGGCCGCTGACCCAATCGGCATACCAGCTGGTGGGAGGCCATGACTCGGCCGGCAGATGGCCCTTCTCGTAGTCGTACACCGACTCGTCGGACACCAGCGTCAGCGGGAAGCCGGCCAGCGCGCCGGACATCTGGGATTGGGTGAAGATCGTCGTGTAGCACTGCTGGCCCAGCTGAAGGGCACCCTCGTCGGGGGTGTAGTCCCGGTGCGCGACGAAGGCATTGAACACCAGCAGGCCGCCGGGGGCCAGGCACTGCGAGGCCAGGTCGAAGACTCCGCGCAGCTGATCCGCCGAACGGAAGTCGGACACCACCTCGGACAGCAGGATCAGCTGGTAGTCGCGGCGCAGGTCGTCCAGAGTCGCGAAGATGTCGCGCTGCAATACCCGGACCGTCAGCGCTTCCTTCTGTGCCCCGACGAGGATGGTCTCGGCGAATGACGGCGTCATCTCCACCGCGTCGACGGGATGACCGCGCCTGGCCAGCGCCAGCGCGTTGCGTCCGGTCCCGGCGCCCAGATCGAGGATCGGAAACGAGGCGGGGTCGGCGGCTTGGCCGGCCAGCGTCCACACCCGGGCGTCGGGTTCGGAGCCGAACAGCGGTGGTTCGCGCGTGGCGATCCAGTTCTCGTACGCGCCCTCGACCGACCACCACCGGCACTTCACGTGGTAATTCACCACCATGCCGACCGGCGCTTCGTAGCTGATCACGATCTCCGACCGCGGTGACGCGGCGAAGGCCTCGCCCAGCTGGTCACGCAGGATATTGCGCAGGTTGTCGATCTGCTCGTCGGTGAACCCCCGGCCCAGGCTGTCGAAAAGACCCGTGCACATCGCCACATATTCTTCGAGCATTCCGGGCACCGCGGGCACGCTGATCTCGCCCGTGGCGATCGCACGCCGGTGTAGTCTGCGGGCCATTGCTTGTCGAAGCGGCGAGTTTTCCACCACGTCCTTCTACCTGATGCGGCGGCGGTTGTCAGGGGTCGCCGAGAAAACGTTTCCTGGCGAGCAGGGGTCAGAAGTGGGTGGGCTGCTTCCGGAATGGGCCATGATCTTCGAAATCGGGAATGCACTCTGCAGTCGATGACCATCCAGAAACATTGATGCTCATGCACTTTCAGTGCAAATCCGGCAATTGCCGGTTCTCAGGCCAATTCCCGCCGATATAGTCAATTGATGTCGGATGCCGACGAAGATGGCGAAGTGCGTTCTGCGCCAATGTTTACCGCGCCGACAATTTGGCAGCGGCTGGCGCCGTTCGCGATTCCGATCGCGGCGATCGCACTGGCCCTGTCGGTGTGGGCGGTGGTGCGCGCATCGGCGGACGACGCCAATGCCGTTGTCCTACCCGGTGATCCGAAGGTGCGGGCGTGCAACGCGTTCGAGATGGTGGCCACCATGCAGGCGCGCAATGCTCTGCCGGCCCCTGACGCGAGCCTGGCGATGCTCGGTGCCGGTGATTACCTCCTTCGCCAGCTCGACGCCAATACCCCGGTCCGTCTTGCCGATGCGATCCGGTCGTTCGCCCGTGATTTGCAGGATGTCGGGATGAACGCGCTGGCGGGTGTGCCGTACAGCGATCCGCGCCAGGCCGCACGACAGGCCGAGGGCGACTTCGACCGCAAGCAGGTCGCCGACCTCTGCAAGTGACCTCAGTGCAGTGCGGCGTGTTCGGCGCGCCCCGTGAGTCGGCGGTCGAGCAGATGGGCCGCGGTCGCCGCGACGGCGAACACGATCAGCAGCCACAGCGGCGGGCGGGCCAGCTCCCACACGAACAGCGCGGCCCAGGTCGGCGCGCCCTGGGTGATCGCCAGCACGCCCGCGGCGCAGGCCAATGACACCGCGGGCACGCTGACCGCCAACGGCGTCCAGGTGTTCACCGCCACCGCCACCACCGAACCCATCGCCGCGCCGGTCGCCAGCGCGGGGGTGAGCATGCCGCCGACGGCGCCGGTGCGCAGGAACAGCGCGGTCAGCATCGGCTTGAGCAGCAGGATGACCGCGGCCGACGCGAGGGTCAGGCCGTCGGCGACGCTCACGGTCAGCACGCTCTTGCCGTTGCCCGGCAGTTCGGGCCACCAGTGCGAGAGGACGCCGATCAGCAGTCCGGCGCCCGCGACCGCCGGAATCAACAGCCACGAGTCGCCGACCCGACGAGCTCTGGCGGAGTCCATCAGCCGGTTGAATCCCCGGCCCACCGCGAGCGCCAGCGGGGCGAGCAGGACGGCGAACCCGGTCAGCAGATAGGACAGTTCCGGGTTGGGCCAGTGCAGAGGAACTTCGAGGTGGGTGACCGGCGCGGCCACCGCCACCGCGATGCTCGACGTGATCAGTGCCGTGCCGACGATTCGCAGACTCCAGCTGCGCAGCACGATCTGGATCGCGAACAGGGCGCCGCCCATCGGCACGCTGTACACCGCCGCCAGACCCGCACCGGCCGCGCAGCCGAGCAGAATCCGGCGGTCCTGCGGAGTCAGCGACCACCGCGACGTGCCCAAGTCGCCAAGGGCGGCCGCGAATTGCCGCGGCGCGCCCTCCCGGCCGAGAGACGCGCCGGCTCCGACGAGCAGCACTTGAAGTCCGGCGTCGATGGTCAACGTCAGCCGCTGCATCGGACCGGGCCCGTCGATGGCGTCGGTCAGCGACGGCACCCGCGTCCGCCGGCGAAGCAGCCACCAACCCAGGCCGGCCAGGGCGCCGCCGACCATCGGGCCGACCGCCCGTCGCACCGGGCTCGACCCGGTGACCCCGTCGAGCAGCGTTCCGAAGCTGTAGTGATAGGTGAGGTGCTCGACGGTGTGCAGCACCAACGTCGTCGCAGCCCCGGCGAGCCCGGCCAGCAGACCGATCGCCAAAACCGCGCAGCCGAACTCCAGGTCGCGCCGGTTCACGGGCCGAATCTATGCCACCGGCACCGGTAGGGTGACCCTCGTGGCTTCGCAGGAGACTCCGCGGTTGTTGTTCGTGCACGCCCACCCCGACGACGAGACGATGAACAACGGCGTCACCATTGCCCGCTACGTCGAGCGTGGGGCCGAGGTCACCGTCGTCACCTGCACCCTCGGCGAAGAGGGCGAGATCATCGACGAGCGGTGGCTGGGGCTGGCAGTCGATGCGGCCGACCAGCTCGGCGGCTATCGGATCTACGAATTGACGACCGCCCTGCAGAAGCTCGGCCTGCCGGGGCCGCGGTTCCTGGGCGGCGCGGGCCACTGGCGCGACTCGGGTATGCCCGGCACCCCCGAGCGCGGCCACACCAAGTTCGTCGACGCCGACTTCGACGAGGCCGTCGGCCTGTTGGTCGCCGTCATCGACGAGCTGCGTCCGCACGTCGTGGCCACCTATGACCCCGGCGGCGGCTACGGCCACCCCGACCACATCCAGACCCACCGCATCACCACCGCCGCCGTCGCCGCCGCGGTGTGGAAGGTGCCGAAGTTCTACTGGGGTGTCATCGGCGCCACCACTTTTCGCGAGGCCGGCAATGCGCTGAGTGACTCCGATGTGCTGGCCGACTGGATCCGGCCCCCCGCCGATGTCGTGTTCGGCTTCACCGACGACAAGATCACCGCCGTCATCGAGGCACCCGAACATGTCGACGCCAAGGTCGACGCCATCGCCGCGCACGCCACCCAGATGCTGGTCGGTCCGACCCGGCGCGCATTCACCCTGTCCAACAAGCTCGTCCTGCCGGTGCTGTCCGCCGAACATTATGTCCTCGTCGAGGGCACGGCGGGTCCCACCGATGAGCGTGGTTGGGAGACCGATCTTCTGGCCGGTCTCGACCTCGGGCAGTAGACGGGGTTGAAGCAGCCGCCCGCCCCCGTCGAGATCACCGAAGACCCGGGCACGACCGATCCGGCACCGCGCGCCGTGGTGCTGGCGCTGTTGGCCGTCGACGGTGTCCTCTCGGCGGTGGCCGGAGCACTCCTTCTCCCGTTCTACCTCGGCGCGGTGCCGTTCCCGATCAGCGCCCTCGTCAGCGGTCTGGTGAATCTCGCCCTGGTGTGGGCGGCCGCCTACTGGACGGTTTCCGCGCGCCTGGCGGCACTGCCGTTGCTGACCTGGTTGATCACCGTCGCCGCGCTGACGCTCGGCGGCCCGGGCGGTGACATCGTCTTCGGCGGCCCCGGCGTGATGGCCTATTCCGTGTTGGTGTTCCTGGCGCTGGGTGCCGGGCCGCCGGCATGGTTCCTGTGGCGGCGCAACCGATCCAGCTAGTCGCCGCCCTTGTCCGCCTTCGGGCCGTGGTTGCGTGCCGAGCCGCCCGTCGACTTCTTGCCGGTGTCGCCGCCGGCCTTGGCGGTCTTGCCCGATGACGGCTTGCCGCTGTCGGCCTTGCCGGTCTTCGAGACGCTCGGCGTGCCGGCAGCCGCGGCGACGACCGTGTCATCGGGTGTATCGACCGCGTCGGTCGTGTTCTGAGATTGCTTGGCGGCCTGCGGTCGGGCGGAGTGACCCGTTCCGGAGGTCTTGGTGGTGGCTGTTTTCGCGGAGGCTGCGTCGGCGCCGGCTGCACCGGCGGGCACCTTGGTGGCGGCGAACGGCAGTGGCGGCAGCGGCGGCAGCGGGATCGGGAACCAGGCCAGACTCCAGAAGTAGGCGATCTCCTGCTGGGCTACGATGCTGAGCCCGACCCGGGCGGTGTTCAAAACGGCGGTCAGGCCGTCACGCCACACGGTCGGGTTCCAGAAGTCGTTGACCACCGGATCGAGGAAGTCGTAGACGAAGCTGTCGACCACTGGGAGCGTGAAATTCGGGTACCAGATGTAGATCTGATCGTTGATGAGATAGCCGAACGGAACCCAGCCGATGAGCCAGGGGCCAAGTTCCAGCGACATGTAATTCGCCCAATACCTGGCGACGGCGTAGACCTGGTCGATGATGTTCGACGCGGTGTTGTCGGCCGTCGCCGACTTCTGGGCCTGGGGTTGCTGAGCCGGCGCGACCGGGTCGGCCGCACCGAGCGCGGCAGCGGCGGTATTGACCTGATTGACCAGCGGCGCAGTCGCAGCGGAGAGGCGCACGGTATCCGCCGTGATCGAGGCCGGGGCCGATGGCTGCACCGGGGCGATCGCCATGGCTCCGACGACCATCGCCGCCGTACCTGCCGTCAGCGTGGAACGGATGGACACGGTCATGGCGAAACCCCCAACTCGAATTGCAGCTAACAAAGACAACTTACGTTGCGGGCAGTGCAGTGTTACAAATTTCTTTGCCGTGTTTGCACGTTTGTGACCCGCCGAGACACGCGACCACGCCGCTTAATGCGAGTACTACTGTGTGGACCATGTCCGTCACCCGAGCTTGGTGTGAGACGCGCGGGATGATTTCTCAGCCGTCGGCGGTTACCGGGGAGTGGCCCTGAACTCGCAGCCCAGCAGTCCGCTGCCCATGCCGGTGATTCCGGGACGGTCTGAAGCTCCCTCGCCCGCCGCCATGAGACGTGTCCTGCGTCGTGCGCGCGACGGGGTCGCGCTCAATGTGGACGAAGCCGCGATCGCGATGACCGCGCGCGGCGAAGACCTCGCCGATCTGTGTACCAGTGCGGCCCGGGTGCGCGACGCCGGTCTGGAATCGGCAGGCCGCCGCGGCGCGACGGGCAAGCTTCCGATCAGCTACTCGCGCAAGGTGTTCATTCCGGTGACCCACCTGTGCCGGGACACCTGCCACTACTGCACGTTCGTCACGGTGCCCGGCAAGCTGCGCGCGCAGGGGCGCGGCATGTACATGGAGCCCGACGAGATCCTCGACGTTGCACGGCGCGGTGCCGAATTGGGTTGCAAGGAAGCCTTGTTCACACTCGGCGACCGTCCGGAGGCGCGCTGGCCTGAGGCCAAGCAGTGGCTCGACGAACGGGGCTACGACTCCACCCTGGACTATGTGCGGGCGATGGCGATCCGGGTGCTCGAGGAGACCGGGCTGCTGCCGCATCTGAACCCCGGCGTGATGAGCTGGTCGGAGCTGTCGCGGTTGAAGCCGGTGGCGCCGTCGATGGGCATGATGCTCGAGACGACGTCACGCCGGCTATATGAGACCCGCGGTGCCGCTCACTATGGCAGTCCTGACAAGGATCCCGTGGTGCGGTTGCGCACGTTGGATGACGCGGGCCGGCTGTCGATCCCGTTCACCACCGGTCTGCTGGTCGGTATCGGGGAGACGCTGACCGAGCGCGCCGAGACCATCCACGCGATCCGGCGCTCGCACAAGGAATTCGGCCACGTCCAGGAAGTGATCGTGCAGAACTTCCGGGCCAAAGACCACACCGCGATGGCCGCGGTGCCCGACGCGGGTATCGACGACTTCCTGGCCACCGTGGCGGTGACCCGCCTGGTGATGGGGCCCAAGGTGCGCATTCAGGCCCCGCCGAACCTGGTGTCCCGCCACGAGTGCCTGGCCCTGATCGGTGCGGGCGTCGACGACTGGGGCGGGGTGTCGCCGCTGACACCCGACCACGTCAATCCCGAACGGCCGTGGCCCGCTTTGGACGAACTGGCCGCGGTCACCGCCGAAGCCGGCTACGACCTGGTGCAGCGGCTGACGGCCCAGCCGCAGTATGTGCAGGCCGGTGCGGCCTGGATCGACCCGCGGGTCCGAGGACACGTCGAGGCGCTGGCCGACCCGGATACCGGTTTCGCGCTCGACGTCAATCCGGTGGGCCGCCCGTGGCAGGAGCCCGATGAGGCCACCGAGTCGCTGGGCCGCACCGATCTACACACCGCGATCGACAGCGAGGGCCGGCTCACCGAGACCCGCAGCGATCTGGGCAGTGCGTTCGGCGACTGGGAGTCGATTCGTGAGAAGGTGCACGAGCTGGCCGCCCGCGCCCCCGAGCGGCTCGACACCGATGTGCTGGCCGCGTTGCGCTCGGCCGAACGGGATCCTGCCGGGTGCACCGACGATGAGTACCTGGCGCTGGCCACCGCGGACGGTCCTGCGATGGATGCTGTTGCCGCACTGGCAGATTCACTTCGGCGGGAGACCGTGGGTGACGACGTCACGTTCGTGGTGAACCGCAACATCAACTTCACCAACATCTGCTATACCGGGTGCCGGTTCTGTGCGTTCGCGCAACGCAAGGGTGACGCCGACGCCTACTCGCTGTCGACGCAGGAGGTCGCCGACCGCGCCTGGGAGGCGCATGTCGCCGGTGCCACCGAGGTGTGCATGCAGGGCGGCATCGATCCCGAGTTGCCGGTCACCGGGTACGGCGACCTGGTGCGCGCGGTCAAGGCGCGGGTGCCGTCCATGCATGTGCATGCGTTCTCGCCGATGGAGATCGCGAACGGAGTCACCAAGAGCGGCTTGAGTATTCGGGATTGGCTGACCGCACTGCGGGAAGCGGGTCTTGGCTCCATCCCCGGTACGGCAGCTGAGATCCTCGATGACGAGGTCCGCTGGGTGCTCACCAAGGGCAAGCTGCCCACGTCGATGTGGATCGAGGTCATCACCACCGCACACGAGGTCGGTCTGCGGTCCAGTTCGACGATGATGTACGGCCATGTGGACACCCCGCGGCACTGGGTCGGACACCTGAATGTGTTGCGCGACATCCAGGACCGCACCGGGGGTTTCACCGAATTCGTTCCGCTGCCGTTCGTGCATCAGAGCTCGCCACTGTATCTGGCCGGCGGTGCGCGGCCGGGCCCGACCCACCGCGACAACCGCGCGGTTCACGCGTTGGCACGAATCATGTTGCACGGCAGGATCTCCAACATCCAGACCAGCTGGGTCAAGCTCGGTGTGGAACGCACTCAGGTGATGCTGACGGGTGGCGCCAACGATCTGGGCGGCACGCTGATGGAAGAGACGATCTCGAGGATGGCCGGTTCGGAGAACGGGTCGTCGAAGTCGGTCGAGGAGTTGGTCGCCATCGCCGAGGGCATCGGTCGCCCGGCCCGTCAGCGCACCACCACCTACACCGACCGCGCGGCCTGATTCAGCCCGCCAGGTGCTGCGCCTTCAGCCAGGTCAGTGCGACGTCGGCGACGTCCTGCCAGCCGTGGTCGAGGGTTGCTGAGCGAAGCGGTCCGACTTGATGCTCCGCATATGCGGTATGACGTGCCCAGCGATTGTTGACCCGGTGACGGTGTGATCACGCGATCTGCTGGTGTAGCTGGTTAATATACGTTTCGTCTAGTATCAGTAACCGCGCGGAACACCTGAGTGGATTGGTACCGGGGACCGAAAAAGTTAGGGCACACTGACTCGGCTACCCGGTTAGCGGCATCGGATACTAGGCGTTCCCAGCGCCCGCGCTAGACAACACAGCCACACCGAAGAACAGCCACACAGAGACGACAGACCGAGGAGAACCTCAGTGACGTACGTGATCGCCGAACCCTGCGTCGACATCAAGGACAAGGCATGTATTGAGGAATGCCCGGTCGACTGCATCTACGAGGGCGCTCGCATGTTGTTCATCCACCCCGACGAGTGCGTCGACTGTGGTGCGTGCGAGCCGGTCTGCCCGGTCGAGGCGATCTATTACGAGGATGACGTCCCCGATCAGTGGTCGGGCTACACCCAGATCAACGCCGACTTCTTCGCCGAGCTCGGCTCGCCGGGTGGCGCCTCGAAGGTCGGGCAGACCGACAACGACCCGCAGTCGGTCAAGGATCTGCCGCCCAAGGAAGAGGACTGACGCCTCACATCCCGCTGCGTGTGCGGCGGCACCCCGTCTCGGCGGTGCTGCCCGTCTTTCCGTGGGACACCCTCGCTGAGGTGACCGCGACCGCGCGGGCGCACCCCGGCGGCATCGTCGACCTCTCGGTCGGCACCCCGGTGGACGAGGTGGCTCCGGTGATCCGGGAGGCCCTCGCCGCGGCCAGCAGTGCGCCGGGCTATCCGACGACAGCCGGCACGCCCGCGCTGCGCGCAGCGGCGGTGGCCGCGCTGCACCGCCGCTATGGCGTCACCGACCTGGCCGAGCAGGCGGTGTTGCCGGTCATCGGCACCAAGGAGCTGATCGCGTGGCTGCCGACCCTGCTCGGCGTGGAAGCTGACGACGTGGTCGTGGTGCCGGAGCTGGCGTATCCGACCTACGAGGTGGGTGCGCGGCTGGCCGGTGCCAGGGTGATCCCCGCCGATGCGGTGACCCAGTTGGGTCCCGAGTCGCCCGCGGTGATGTTCATCAACTCGCCGAGCAACCCCACGGGCAAGGTGCTGGGCCGCGACCACCTGCGCAAGGTCGTCGAATGGGCCCGCGGACGCGGCACGCTGGTGGTGTCCGATGAGTGCTACCTGGGCTTGGCCTGGGAGGCCGAGGCGACTTCGGTGTTGCATCCGTCGGTCAGCGGTGGCGACCACGCCGGTCTGCTGGCGGTGCACTCGTTGTCGAAGACGTCGTCGCTGGCGGGGTACCGCGCCGGATTCGTCGCCGGTGACGCCGATGTGGTCGCCGAGTTGCTGGCGGTACGTAAACACGCCGGGATGATGGTGCCGACGCCGGTGCAGGCGGCGATGGTGGCCGCGCTCGACGACGATGCTCATGAACTCGAGCAGCGGCAGCGCTATGCCCGCCGCCGCGATGTTCTGCTCGCCGCGATGAGGTCAGCGGGTTTCACCGTCGACGACTCCGAGGCGGGGCTGTATTTGTGGGCTACTCGCGGTGAGCCGTGCCGGACGACCCTGTCCTGGCTGGCCGAACGTGGCATTCTCGTCGCTCCTGGGGAGTTCTACGGAGCTCGGGGTGCGCGGCACGTTCGGGTGGCTCTGACCGCGACGGACGAGCGAATCGCCGCCGCGGTGGAGCGGCTGGGCAGCTAGCCCAACCGCCCCACCCAAAGCGGGGTCAGACGCTCGTCGTCAGTTCATGTTCCAGGGTTCGCCGTAGGTGGTGACGCTGTCACCGGCCTTGGAGATGAGCCGGGCGAAGGGGCGCAGGAGCACACCGCCGGCGGCACCGGTGACGGTGCCGTGGGCGTTGGCCACGGCGACCGAGCCGTTGGGGCCTTCGACGTCCACCGAGAAGGTGGCGACTTCCTGGATGCCGGGGCCGTTGCCCAGGTCGGCGCTGATCGACACACCCGGGAACAGGTTCGGGGTGATGACCGAGCCCAGCGGGTTGAAGCCCGTCGGGGAGATGTCGGCGTCGTCGAGCAGGATGTTCGGGGTGGTGTAGCTGAAGTTGATGCCCACACCCAGTGACCACGGGAAGCCGACCTGGTAGCCCAGCTCCAAGGTGCCCGCGAACTCGTCAGCACCCGGGCCGACCACGCTGTAGACGGCCTTGCCGGAGTGGAACCACTCCCGGGTCAGCCGGTTGCGGTCCAGGGGAAACACGCCGTTGAGGAAGGTGTCCCACTGCTGAATGGTCATCGTGCGGCCACCGCCGTCAACCAGACTCAGTTCATTGTCCAAACCGGCATGCGACGTGCCGGTTCCGACGAAGAGTGCGGCGAAGGCGGCGATCATCGCCACCAGCACTCGACCCAGATGTTTCATGCTGACCCCTTGGTGCTTGTGGTGCTTGGTTGGTCTGCGGCGATCGGCGGCCCGATCACCGAGGGTGCGGTGCGTCGTGACGGACCTCACAGCCAGTCATGACAAAAGCCTCATCGGCAACAGATGCAACATTGTTACCAGGTTGATCAGAAAATTTCTCGGCGAATGCGGCGCGGCTACTTGACGTCGTTGTTCAGGCGGTCGCGCGCAGGCTCAATGACAGTAATAGCCGGACGTCGGGATCGCTCAGCGAGGTGGAAAGTACCTGCTCAAGGCGCCGAACCCGGTATCGGACGGTATTGGGGTGCACATGGAGCACCGCCGCGGCCGCCGCGACGTCACCGAAGCTGTCCAGGTACGCCCGCAGGGTTTCGGCAAGAACGGGCTCGGTTTCGCGTAGCCGGCGCACCCGCGGATCGACCAGCCGGGTGTCGGCGGCCACCAGAGTCACGATCTCGTCGAGCAACACCGTCGTGCGGGCCTCGGCCAGTGTCGTCACCTGACCGAACACCGGATGGCGCGCCGCGCTGTCGAAGACCCGGTCGATGTCGCGGCGTGCGCCTGCGGCGTCGGCCAGCCCGGCGATCGGGGCCGCGATCACCGCGTGCAGATCCAGTCCGAGCTCGGTGCGCAGCGCGCCGATCGTGCCGCGGATCCACGACACGGCCGCCGCGGTGCGCCCGGAGTCCGGCAACAGCACGTAGACCCGCGAGCCGTTGGCTGCCACCTGGGCATCGGGCCGGAAAGCGCTGGCGCTCAACGCCAGAACGTCAGCCATCCGGGGGTGGGGGTCATCGGCGACGAAACCGATCACGGCGGCGCGCCCGTCGAGGGGGACGTCGAGTTCGCGCGCCAGCGTGGGCAGGTCCGCCCCGTCGGCGTCGGCCAGCCCGAGCAGCTGCTGCACCGCCAGGAGATGCGCCGACGGCCGCGCCGTCAGCCGGGCCATGATCCGGGCGGCCAGCACTGCCGCGCCGCGCAGCACCTCATCGGCGTCGTCGGCCAGTGGCCGGGAACCCTGCTGAACCCAGATGGTGCCTGCGAAGGTCGGCGCGTCTGGGCGGTGGATGCCGATGGCCAGCCGCGGGCGCAGTCCCAACTCAGGGCGCTCGTCGACCGCCACAACGTCGGGCCCGGCGCGAAGCCGGTCGAAGATTCCCCATTGGGCGATCCAGCGCAGGTGTTCGGGCGGACCGGCGCGGCCGAGGATCGACAGCCGCCGGAGTTCGTCGGCTTCGTCGTTGGACGCCGAATACGCCAGCACATGCGATTGCGCGTCCTCGATGCTGACCATGCCGCGGACGCGATCGGCGATCGACTGTGCCAGGGCGAACAGGTCGGTGCCCGAATCGGTCACCGAGTCGGCGCTCCGGTGTTCGAAGACGTGGTTGACCAGGCGATACAACCGCTCCCACCGGGCATTGGGGTCGACCGCCACGACGGCCGCTCCCGCGGCGACGGCGCGGTCGACGACGGCGTCGGAGGGTTCCTTGGCGAAGATCGCGGCCGGCGGACCGTGCGCAGCGATCTGCCGGTCCAGCCAGCGCAGGGTGTCGGCTTCGGAGATTCCCAGCAGGAAGAACACATCCGCCGAGCCGACGCTGACCGAGAGGCCCAAGCGGACGTCGTCGCCGTCGATCAGGGCGGCCGACCCCACCAGGCGGTCCAGCCCCCGCGGCGCTTCGACGAGGCGGACCAGCGTCGCATCCAGGGCCAACACCAGTTGTCCCAGCCTGACACCGGTATCACGCATATTGTCGGATTCTACTAGCAATGAACAAGAGTCTTGTCTAATCAGCCAACAGTTTGCGGCGTGCCGGGCGCGATCCTGGTCTGCATGGACGCCCGCACCGAAGTTCCCGTGCCCGCCAACGAGCCGGTTCACGATTTCGCACCTCACTCCGCCGAGCGGGCCCGCCTCGCCGCGGCCCTGCACGATCTGTCCAGCAATCCCATCGACCTGCCGCACGTCATCGGCGGCCGCCACCGCCTCGGTGATGGCGAGCGCATCGACGTGGTCCAGCCACACCGGCACAGCGCCCGGCTGGGCACCCTGTCCAACGCCACCACCGCCGACGCCGTGGCAGCGGTGGACGCGGCGATGACCGCCAAACGCGAGTGGGCCGCAACCCCGTTCGACGAGCGAGCCGCGGTGTTCCTGCGCGCCGCCGACCTGTTGGCCGGCCCGTGGCGGGAGAAGATCGCCGCCGCCACGATGCTGGGCCAGTCCAAGACCGCCTACCAGGCCGAGATCGACGCGCCCTGTGAACTGGTCGATTTCTGGCGCTTCAATGTGGCCTTCGCCCGCCAGATCCTGGCCCAGCAGCCGCTCAGCAGCCCCGGTGTGTGGAACCGCACCGACTACCGACCGCTGGATGGCTTCGTCTATGCCGTCACACCGTTCAACTTCACCGCCATTGCAGGCAACCTGCCGACCGCGCCGGCGCTGATGGGCAACACCGTGGTGTGGAAGCCGTCGATCACCCAGACCTTCGCCGCCTACCTGACGATGCAGCTGCTCGAGGCGGCCGGCCTGCCGCCCGGCGTGATCAACCTGGTCGCCGGGGACGGGTATGCGGTGTCCGACGTCGTGCTGGCCGACCGCCGGTTGTCCGGTATCCATTTCACCGGATCCACTGCCACCTTCCAGCACCTGTGGCGCGAAGTCGGTACCCGCATCGCCGACTACGACTCGTATCCGAGGCTGGTCGGGGAGACCGGCGGCAAGGACTTCGTCGTCGCACACACCTCGGCGGACCCCGATGTGTTGCGTACGGCCCTGATTCGCGGTGCATTCGACTATCAGGGCCAGAAATGTTCGGCCGCGTCGCGGGCGTTCATCCCGCGCTCGGTGTGGCAGGCGATGGGCGACGACTTCCTCGGCGCCACCCAAGCGCTGACCTACGGCGATGTCGCCGACCTGTCGAACTACGGCGGGGCCGTCATCGACGCTCGCGCGTTCGCCAAGAACTCCCGTGCATTGGAAAGGGCCAAGAGTGCGCCCGGTGTCACCATCGCCGTTGGCGGCGAATGCGATGACAGCGAAGGCTATTTCGTACGGCCGACCGTCCTGCTGTCCGACGACCCGGGCGACGAAGCCTTCAGATGTGAGTACTTCGGCCCGATCCTGGCTGTGCACGTCTATCCCGACGACGAGTTCGACGACATCCTCGACGTCGTGGACCACGGGTCGCCCTACGCGTTGACGGGCGCGGTCATCGCTACGGACCGCGACGCGGTGCGGACCGCTGCCGATCGCCTGCGATTCGCCGCGGGCAACTTCTACGTCAACGACAAGCCGACCGGGGCCGTCGTCGGGCAGCAGCCGTTCGGCGGGTCGCGGGCCTCGGGCACCAACGACAAGGCCGGCTCGCCGCTCAACCTGCTGCGCTGGACGTCGGCGCGATCGGTCAAGGAGACCTTCGTCCCGCCCACCGACCACACCTACCCGCATATGGAGGTACAGCGATGAGCGCCTTCGCCTACGTGGCGCGACCGGCGATCCTGGCGGCCAGTCGCTCAGATCGTTTGCGCCACAGTGCCGAACGCATGCCGGTCGCCCGCGACGTCGTCGGCAGGTTCGTGCCCGGTGAGACGAAGGACGATGCGCTGGACGCCGTCGCCGCGCTGCGCGACTCGGGCCGCTTGGTCAGTATCGACTACCTCGGGGAGGACGTCACCGACGTCGACGCCGCCGAGACGACCGTCAAGGCCTATCTGCAACTGCTCGACGCGCTCGGCGCTCGCTGCGAGTACCGCGAGGCGACGGTGCGCGCGCTGGAGGTGTCGCTGAAACTGTCCGCGCTGGGCCAGTCGCTGCCCAAAGACGGCGACAAGATCGCGTTTGAGAATGCCCATACCATCTGCGCGCGGGCACAGGAGGTCGGCGCCTGGGTGACGATCGACGCCGAGGACCACACGACCACCGACTCCACGTGCGCGATCGTGCGCGACTTGCGCATCGAATTCCCCTGGGTGGGAACGGTTCTGCAGGCCTATCTGAAACGTACCGAGGCTGACTGCGCCGAGTTCGCGGCCTCCGGCGCCCGGATCCGGCTGTGCAAGGGTGCCTACGACGAACCGGCGTCGGTGGCCTACCGGCACGCAGATGAGGTCACCGAATCCTACCTGCGCTGCCTGCGCACACTGATGGCCGGCGACGGCTATCCGATGGTCGCCTCGCACGACCCGGTTGTGATCACCGCGGCGGGCGAGCTGGCTCGCGAATTCGATCGTGGCGCCGATGGTTTCGAATACCAGATGCTCTACGGCATCCGGGACGGCGAGCAGCGCCGCCTGGCGGACGAGGGCAATCACATGCGGGTGTACGTCCCGTTCGGCACGCAGTGGTATGGCTACTTCGTCCGTCGACTTGCCGAACGCCCGGCCAACCTGATGTTCTTTCTGCGAGCACTGACCCATCGCTAGACAGGGACCCCGCTGAGCGCACTGCACGCTGTCACTCTGCTGATCGCCGGTGTGCTCGGCGGACTGACCGGCAGCATCGCGGGTCTGGCCTCGGTGGCCACCTATCCGGCACTGCTCGCCGTCGGGCTCCCGCCGGTGACCGCGAACGTCACCAACACGGTGGCGCTGGTGTTCAACGGCATCGGCTCGGCCTGGGGATCGCGACCCGAACTGGCCGGGCAGGGGCGCTTCATCACCCGCGCAGCCCCGGTGACCGTCGCCGGCGGCGCGCTCGGCGCGGTGCTGCTGCTGACCACCCCGGCGGACGCCTTCGAGAAGGTGGTCCCGGTTCTGCTTGCAGTGGCGTCGGCGGCGATCGTCGCCCCACGGGGCACACCGCATCCGGGCCGACGTCGCCGGGCGGTACTGGTGGCCGAGATGGCCGCGATGTTCGGGATCGCGCTGTACGGAGGCTATTTCGGCGCGGCAGCCGGGGTACTGTTCCTGGCGCTGCTGCTCAATGCCGGTGCCGACAGCCTGGCGCACGCCAACGCCGCCAAGAACATCCTGCTCGGGCTGGCCAATACTGTGGCCGCGGTGCTGTTCGCCATTCTCGCGCCCGTGCACTGGCTCGCCGTCATCCCGTTGGGCGCGGGCTGCCTGATCGGATCGCGGCTGGGGCCCATTGTCGTGCGCCACGCACCGGCCACCCCGTTGCGGATCCTCATCGGTGTGGCCGGTCTGGTGCTGGCCGTCAAACTCGGTTTCGACGCCTACCGCTGACTGCGGGCGCCAACGCCACCGACGCCACACCGACAGCGAAACCGATACTGGCAGCGACAGGGAAACGCCCGTCGGGCGCGAAGCCGAGCGCGGCGAATACCGACATCGTCACCGCGATCGCGAGAATGCCTGCGAACAACAGCACTTCGCCCAGCCGCGGCGGGATCGGGACGGCGATCGTGGGCAGCGCTGCCGAGAAGAGCCTGCGCCCCCACCACAAGAACACCAGCTCGATGGCGGCCACCCCCGCCAGAATCGCCACCCAGCCGAGCCGGAACCACCACCAGGCCGCCGTGCCGAGCGTCGGTTGCGGCAACAGCCCGGTCGGATACCCGGCCAGGGCCACGATGACGACCGGCACCATGTGCCAGAGGTAGAGTGCCATCACGTTGTCGTTGGCGATCGCCAGAATACGTTGGGCACGGGCCGATTTCAGCAGGCCATTAACGGCCGGGACGGCAGCCAGCGCGATTCCGGCCTCGGTGCAGCCGAGGGCCAGGAGTGCCAGATTGGGCGGCCCGGTGTTGTTCACGACCGCACCGGGAACGCCGATCATGCTCACCGGATACGGCCCGACAGTGACCAGCAGCACCAACACGAAGGCCGAACAGACGGCCAGCACGACCGGCACTCGCCCGCGCAACTTGCCGTCATGCCAAGCGATTCCGAGCTGATAGAGCAGGCCCCACACCAGCAGGTAATTCAGCCATCCCACGTAGTGCAGATGTGCGGCGATGGTGGCCACGTCGATCGCGGCGATCGCCATCGTCATCACCACCGGCACCCACAGACCCCAGCGGCGGTGCAGGGCCACCGCAACCGGCGTCAGCGCCACCACCAGGACGTAGATGCCCAGGAACCACAGGTGCATGGCCACCGCCCATGCGCCGAAAGCCAGCTCTGAGCCCGCAACCCCGACCCCGTGCAGCACTGACACCACCACCAATGCGAACACGACGTAGACCGCCGTCGGCCCGATCGGTCGAACCAGCCTGCTGCGCAGCCACTCCTGGCGGGACTGCGTGCCGCTGCGGCGCGCCCACGACACGGCGCTGGCATACCCCGCGACCACGAAGAACACCGGCACCACCTGGAAGATCCAGGTCAACCACTGGGTCCAGGGCAGGTCGACGAGCGGGTTGTCCCGCCAGAACGCACCGTCGGAAAAGGTCAGCGACGCAGCCATCCAGTGCCCGACCACGACGAACAGCAGGGCAACCACCCGATACAGATCCATCGAGTGGTTGCGCACCGCCGTCGTCGTCGCAGTGTCAGTCATCGATCTCCATTGTGGCCGACCGTTGCTGATCAGGCAGGAACCGCGGAGACCGGCATGACGACGCTGCCCCGGCAGGGACCGGACGAGATGTCGGTGTGCCAGGTGCCGCGCAGTGATCCGTCGGGCTGCGGCGTATAGAAGGCCCACGAGGTGGCCGGGCTCCACTGCTTCTGATAGCCGTCGCCGAGGAAGCAGTCCCACACCCAGTCGTAGGTGGTGGCCCACTCCGATCCGTTCCAGGTGTAGCGGGTCGGCTGCGGGATGGTCGGGTTACCGGGTGCTGGGCCGTCGACGACGGTGGCCACACACCTGCCGCCCGAGCACGCGGTCGCCAGGGTGAACACGGCGCCGAAGTCGTTTTCCTTCTGATGGGTCGCCGGACTGGTGCCCGCCTTCTGCGAGGCGTAGGTCACCATCTGGTAGCGGCCGTTCCAGGCCAGCGGCTGACCGTGCGCCGAGGCGGGGGACAGCAGTCCCGCGGCGCAGATCGTCGCGGTGGCCAACAGCGTGGCACCCCAACTGTGGCGGCTCATGACTCCTCGAACGTCGTTGCGAGTAATCAGCCTAGCCGTCAGAAAACCTCATCTGTCACATCTGTCCCACGGCGTGCCGGTCACGATTCGGCCACCGTCACGACTCGAAACGCTCCCTGAGCAGCAGTAGCCCGTATGCGGCGATCGACTGGGCATCGGTGATCTCGCCGGAGCGGACCATGTCCTCGAACCGGCTGCGCTCGAACCATGCGAAGTGCATGTCCTGTTCCTCGTGCTCACGGTCGTGCTCGCCCTCGGTGATATCGGTGGCCAGGAAGACCGAGCCGCGTTGACTGCTCATCCCCGCAGCGATGTCGAGGCGGCCCAGCACCACGAACGAGCCCGCGGTCAGGCCGGTCTCCTCGCGCAGCTCGCGCACGGCGAGTTCGGCCGGTGCGACCTCGGCACGGTCTGGGGCGGTGCCCTGGGGGAATTCCCAGCGGCGTTCACCCAGCGGGTACCGGTACTGCTCGACCAACGCCAGCCGATCGCCGTCGACGGCGATGATCAGCGCGTAGTCGGGTTTGTCGACGACTCCGTAGATGCCGGTGGAACCGTCCGGCCGCCGGACGACATCCTCACGCACGGTCAGCCAGTTGTTGCGGTACACCTCGCGCGACGAGACCTGGGTGGTGGGCTTCACCAGGCCAGTATCTTCGTCTACCGTCGGCGACGTGCTGCTGGCCTCCCTGAATCCGGCCGCCGTCGCCGCCGGAGCCGATATCGGCGACGCCGTGCGCATCGACGGTGCCGTGCTGTCTCGTAGTGATCTCGTCGGCGCCGCCACCTCGGTGGCCGAGCGGGTGGGCGGCGCCGGCCGGGTGGCCGTCTTGGCGACCCCCACCGCGACGACGGTGCTCGCCGTGACCGGCTGCCTGATCGCCGGGGTGCCGTTCGTGCCGGTGCCGGCGGACGTCGGCGTCGCGGAACGGGCGCACATCCTCTCCGACTCCGGCGCCCAGGCCTGGCTCGGGGAGCTGCCCGCCGACCTCGGCGGCCTTCCGCACATTCCGGTCCGGTTGCACGCACGGTCATGGCACCGCTACGCCGAGCCCCCGCCGCAGAACACAGCGATGGTCATGTACACCTCCGGCACCACCGGGCTGCCCAAGGGCGTGCTGATCAGTCGTGGCGCGATCGCCGCCGATATCGACGCCCTGGCCACGGCCTGGCAGTGGAGCCCCGACGACACTCTGGTGCACGGCCTGCCGCTGTTCCACGTGCACGGGCTGGTCCTCGGCCTGCTCGGCTCGCTGCGGGTGGGAAATCGCTTCGTTCACACCGGAAAACCGACTCCGGCAGGCTACGCCGCCGCCGGTGGCAGTTTGTATTTCGCGGTTCCGACGGTGTGGTCGCGGGTGGTGGCCGATACCGCCGCCGCGAGCGCGCTGTCCTCGGCGCGGCTGCTGGTGTCGGGCAGTGCGCCGCTGCCGGTTCCGGTTTTCGACAGGCTTGCCGAACTCACCGGTCACGCGCCCGTCGAGCGGTACGGCAGCACCGAGTCGCTGATCACCTTGAGCACCAGGGCCGACGGCGAACGCAGGCCGGGGTGGGTGGGTCTGCCGCTGACCGGGGTGCAGACCCGGCTGGTGCGCGAGGACGGTTCGGTCGCCGAGCATGACGGGGAAACCATTGGCAGCCTTCACGTCAAGGCGCCCACCCTGTTCGACGGCTACCTCAATCGGCCCGATGCCACGGCCGAGTCGTTCGATCCCGACGGCTGGTATCGCACCGGGGACGCCGCTGTCATCGACGGCGGCGGTATGCACCGCATCGTCGGGCGTGAATCGGTGGACCTGATCAAATCCGGCGGCTTCCGGGTCGGGGCGGGTGAAGTTGAGGCGGTGCTACTGGGCCATTCCGGTGTCGATGAGGTGGCCGTGGTCGGCCTGCCCGATCCCGACCTCGGTCAGCGCATCGTCGCGTTCGTGGTCGGTGAAGCCAAGCCCGACGAGCTGATTAGCTATGTGGCCGAGCAACTTTCGATCCACAAACGGCCGCGGGAGGTGCGGATCGTCGACTCGCTGCCGCGTAACGCGATGGGCAAAGTCGTCAAGAAGGAGCTGATGAAATGACGCTGCGGTTCAGCGAGGTCTGCATCGACACCCACGACATCCATGCGCTGTCCGCGTGGTGGTCGACGGTGCTGGGCTGGCCGGCCGAGCCGACCGACGACGGTGACGTGGCACTGCGCGCACCCGCAGGCGCCGGGCCGGACTGGCTGTTCCTGGAAGTGCCCGATGCCAAAACGGTGAAGAACCGCATCCACTTCGACTTCACTCCCGACGATCAGCAGGCCGAAATCGACCGCGTGCTGGCGCTGGGCGCGTGCCACGTCGACATCGGTCAGGGGGAGCAGAGTTGGGTGGTGCTGGCCGATCCGGAAGGCAACGAGTTCTGCATCCTGTCGGGGGACTAGCGCACTCGTCAAGGGCTGCCTAGTTGGCGTGCAGCGCCTCGTTGAGCGCGATGCCCTTGCCGTCGCGGCCGACGACCTCCACCGCTCCGGTCACCGAATTGCGCCGGAACAGAAGGTTGTTCGCGCCAGAGAGGTCACGGGCCTTCACGGTTGTGCCGTCCGGGGTGGTGACCTTCGTGCCTGCTGTCACGTACAGGCCGGCCTCGATGATGCAGTCGTCACCCAGTGAAATGCCCAGTCCCGCATTCGCACCCAGCAAGCAGCGCTTGCCGACCGAGATCACCTGGGTGCCTCCACCGGAGAGTGTGCCCATGATCGAGGCGCCGCCACCGACGTCGGAGCCGTCGTCGACGACCACGCCCGCCGAGATGCGGCCCTCCACCATCGAGGCGCCCAGCGTGCCCGCGTTGAAGTTCACGAAGCCCTCGTGCATGACGGTGGTGCCCGGGGCCAGGTGCGCACCGAGGCGGACCCGGTCGGCGTCGGCGATCCGTACCCCGGTCGGCATCACGTAGTCGACCATCCGCGGGAATTTGTCCACGCCGTACACCGTCACGTGGCCGCGGCGGCGCAGCCGAACCCGGACTTCTTCGAAGCCCTCGATCTGGCACGGCCCGAAGTTGGTCCACACCACGTTGGTCAGCACCCCGAAGATGCCGTCGAGGTTGCACCCGTGCGGTTCGACCAGGCGGTGCGACAGCAGGTGCAGCCGCAGGTAGGCGTCGTAGGTGTCGGCCGGCTTGTCGTCCAGGTCGGCGATCACCGTGCGCACGACGATGGTCTCGACGCCCCGCGCCGCATCGGTGCCGGCCAGGGCGGCCAGATCCTCGGGTGCGTCGTCGGCGGACAGCCGGGTGCTGCCCGACGGGCTGTAGGCGCCCAGTTCGGGGTTGGGGAACCAAGTGTCCAGGACGGTGCCGTCCTCGGTGATGGTGGCCAGTCCGACGCCCGCAGCAGAAGTCACGGTGCTAGAGGCTACTTTTGTCGGCCGAGCAGACGCAAAGTCGCCCCGACACGCCGCCTATTTGGGGGGTTTATGTCTGCTCGCGAGGAAAACGGGACCCGCTAGCCTGGGAAGTTGTGTTGGACCTACATGCTGACCCGATCGCGCTGACTGCCGCGCTCGTCGACATCCCGAGCGTCTCGCGCGACGAGGCCAGGATCGCCGACGAGGTGGAAGCCGCGCTGCGGGCGCAGGCGAAAGGCTACGAGATCGTCCGCAATGGCGACGCGGTGCTGGCGCGCACGAACTTCGGCCTGCCGTCGCGCGTGGTGCTGGCCGGCCATCTGGACACCGTCCCGATCGCCGACAACGTGCCGTCCCGGTTCGAGGGCGACCACCTCTTCGGCTGCGGCACATCGGACATGAAATCCGGTGACGCGGTCTTCCTGCACCTGGCCGCCACGATCGCCGAGCCGGCCCACGACATCACGCTGATCATGTACGACTGCGAGGAGATCGAAGCCTCGGCCAACGGCCTGAACCGCATCGAACGGGAGCTGCCGGACTGGCTGGTCGCTGACGTCGCGATCCTGGGTGAACCGTCCAGCGGCTACATCGAGGCGGGCTGCCAGGGCACCCTGCGGGTCGTCATCTCCGCCGACGGTACCCGCGCGCACTCGGCCCGATCGTGGCTGGGCGACAACGCGATTCACAAACTCGGCGCCGTGCTGGACCGACTCTCGGCCTATGACGCCCGCCTCGTCGACATCGACGGCTGCACGTACCGGGAAGGCCTTTCGGCGGTGAAGATCTCCGGCGGGGTGGCAGGCAATGTCATCCCGGACGCCGCCGCGCTGACCGTCAACTTCCGGTTCGCCCCGGACCGCTCACCGGAGACCGCGCTGGCCCACGTGCGCGAGGTGTTCGACGGGCTGGACGTGCACCTGGAGCAGACCGATGTCGCCGCAGGCGCGCTGCCCGGGCTGCGTCACCCCGCGGCCGCGGCGCTGGTGGCGGCCGCCGACGGGATGGTGCGCGCCAAATTCGGCTGGACCGACGTCGCTCGGTTCGCCGCGCTGGGCATCCCCGCCGTGAACTACGGGCCCGGCGATCCGAACCTGGCGCACACACGCGACGAGCGCGTGGCGCTCGCGCAGATCACCGCCGTCGCCGACACGCTGCGGCGCTACCTGACGGCCTGACGGGCCCTCTCCAATTCACCGGCGGCGCGGGTATCGCCCAGCCGGACCGCCTCGTTCCACGCCCACAGCGCCACTCCCAGCTGGCCGCTGCGCTCGGCACCGCGAGCGGCGTCCCGGGCAGCATCGACCGACGCATCGGAGTCGCCCATCGCCGCGAGCTGCCAGGCCCGCGCCACCCCCAGCTCGGGGGTGAACAGCGCCGACTTGGTGCCGTGCTTGGCCTCCGCGCGGCTGAGGGTCTTCGCCGACTCGGCGATCTCGCCCTGCTGGGCCAGCGCGCCCGCCAGGTACATCAGCGACAGCGGTCCCCACGAATACCCGGTCCGCTCCAGCGTCGCCGCCGCCGGCCCCAGCAGCCGCGCCGCGCCCGCCGGATCGCCCTGTGCGATCAGCACCTGTGCCATCAACACCTCGCCGATCGACCGGCCGGGCTGGGCCAGTTCGGCGAAATCGGTGAATTGCCGCGCGGTTTCGTGCGCCCTCTCCGGCTGCCCGGTCATCAGCAGCGTCGTCGTCTGCGCCAGGCCGACAGTGAACCGCAGCAGCCCGGGATGCTCGGCGCCCAGCGCTCGATCCACCAGTGCGCCGACCTGATCGAACCGGCCCATCCGCGCCGAGCACAGCGCCGCCGCGCTCGCCGCCCACGCCACCGCCATGTCCTCGGCCTCCGGGGCGGCCAGCACCTCGGAGGCGATCTGTACCGACCGCGCCAGGTTGCCGGCGTTCATGGCGAATGTCGCCGACAGCGCATCCAGCGTCAGGCGGTCGGCCGCCGCGCTGATCCGTTTGCGAGTGTTCTGCAGGAATGCCGTGGCACGTTCGGGTTCCGAGAGCATCCAGAACTGGTTGGCCGCCCGTGGCAACGCCCACGCCATCAGCTGCGCCTCGGTCAGCGCCTCGGCAGCCACGGCGGCCAACACCGAATCGGCCTCGCGGCCCCGGCCCTGCCAGGCCAGCGCGTAACTCAGCGCCAGCCGCGCATCGAAGCGCTCGCAGCGCTGCAGTGCCGAATCGGCGAGCCGTTCGGCGACCCTCAGATCGCCCAGCCGCAGCGCCTGCTGGGCCGCGGCCACCACGTCGTCGACGGGCTCGGGGGCGTCGCTGTCGGTGGCCAGCACCGCCCGGCCCAGCCGGTCGGCCAGGTCGCGGCACGGCCGGGTGCCCAGCTGCGTGACGACTTCGGTGCGGAGCCGACGCACGTCGGCCGGGTCGGCGGCCCTGGCCACCCGCTCGATGAACAACGGATGACCAGCATAGACCGTCGAGCCGAAAAAGATTGCCGCCCCGGCACTTTCGGCCTGTTCGACGGCATCGTCGCCGGCCAGCGCGGACAGGTCGACCTGTGACAGCGGCTCGTGCACCGCCAGATAGGTCAGCGCCCTGCGCGCCGGGGACGGCAGCCCGGCGAGGTACGCGTCGACGAGTGCCTCCAGAGAGGTTGCCGCCGAGCGGGTCTGCATCAGCATCCGCAGCTCCAGGGGGTTGCCGCCGCTGCGCTGGTAGGCGTCCTCGCGCGGGTCATCCAGTGCGGCCAGCACGGCCCGGGTTTCGGCCTCGTCGAGCGGGCCGATCTCCAGGCGGGCCAACAGCCCGTCGTCCCACAAGGCGGCCACCGCCGACGGCAGGGCCCCTGACGACAGCGGTCCGCCCGTCCGGACCGTCACGATCAGCCGGCCCTGCTCGTGGCGGGCCAACTGGTACACCAGCGTGGCCGAGAGCGGGTCGAGCAGATGGGCGTCGTCGACGACGATCAGGGTGCTGTCTGCTTGGGCCAGTAGGGAATCCAGCGCCGAGCGGATCAGTGCGGCCGGCTTGCCGACCTCGGTGACCTCCACCAGCGAGCCGAACGCCCCGAACGGCACGGCGGCCTGCGTCGCGGTGGCGATCACCCGCACCGGATTCTTCTCGCCGAGCCGGTCGGCGATCTGCTCGGCCAGCGTCGTCTTACCGGTCCCGTCGGCACCCAGGATGGCCACGCCGCTGTGCGCCGCCAGGAGTTCGATCGCGCTATCGAGGGACTGGCGAGGCGCGAGCGGCCACCGAATCGGCATAGCCGGACTTTATTTGCCGGCCGCGCACCGGCAGGGCAATAGCGGAGAAATCGACTGCGTTAGGTTTGCCCAGTGCACCCGGGATCCGAGAACCGCGACGACGAGTGGGCCGTCTGTGTGTACTGCGCGTCCGGCCCGCGCCACCCTGAGCTGCTCGACCTCGCGCGCCAGGTGGGCGAAGCGATCGCCGATCGCGGCTGGACGCTGGTATCCGGCGGCGGCAACGTCTCGGCGATGGGTGCGGTCGCCGAGGGGTCTCGGTCCCACGGCGGGCGAACCGTCGGCGTCATCCCCAAGGCCCTGGTGCATCGCGAGCTGGCCGATGTCGACGCCGACGAGCTGATCGTCACCGACACCATGCGGCAGCGCAAACAAGTCATGGAGGACCGCAGCGACGCCTTCATCGCACTGCCCGGCGGGATCGGCACGCTGGAGGAACTTTTCGAAACCTGGACCGCGGGGTACCTGGGTATGCATGCAAAGCCGGTGGTGCTGCTCGATCCCGCCGGCCACTATGACGGACTGCGCACCTGGCTGGACTCGCTGGTCGAGACTGGCTATGTCGCGCGCGCCGCGCTGGACCGGTTGGTGGTCGTGGGCGATGTCGAATCGGCCATCGAGGTCTGCGCGGCCGGGCGGTAGCCGGTTCGGGACTAGGCTGACCGCGGGACGGGCGAGATAGGTGGAGGTAGGGCGCCGAATGACCAGTGACGAGTCTGGGGCACGGAAGTCGGTGGGGCTGCTCGACGTTGCGAGGCGGCTGCCGTCGGTGATCGCGGACGCGCCGGTGATCCTTCGCGGCGTGGTGACCGGGTTCCTGGCGCTGCCGACGTCGAAGACCTCGATCGGCAAGGTGTTTCAGGACCGCGCCGCGCGCTACGGCGACCACGTGTTCATCCGCTTCGGCGACGAGAAGCTCACCTATTCCGAAGCCAACGCGACGGCCAACCGGTTCGCGGCGGTGTTGGCCGACAAGGGAGTTCGCCGCGGCGACGTCGTCGGCATCATGATGCGGAACTCGCCAAACGCGGTCCTGATGATGCTGGCCGCCGTCAAGTGCGGCGCCGTCGCCGGCATGCTGAACTATCACCAGCGTTCAGATGTGTTGTCGCACAGCATCGGTCTGCTCAAAGCGACGGTGGTGGTCGCCGAGTCCGACCTGATCGACCCGATCAAGGAAAGCGGCGCCGAGATCGCACAGTTGATGACGGTCGAAGAACTCGTCGAGCAGGCAACGGGTAAGCCGACGGGCAATCCTGCGTCGGCCTCGGAAGTACGCGCCAAGGACACCGCGTTCTACATCTTCACCTCGGGCACCACGGGACATCCCAAGGCCAGCGTGATGACCCACCATCGGTGGCTGCGTGCGCTGGGAGCCTTTGGCGGCCTGGGTCTTCGGCTCAAGAGCGATGACACCCTGTACTGCCCGCTGCCGCTCTACCACAACAACGCGCTCACGGTCGCGGTCTCGTCGGTGATCAATGCCGGCGGCACACTGGCACTGGGCAAGTCGTTCTCGGCGTCGCGGTTCTGGGACGAGGTCATTCAGATGGAGGCCACCGCCTTCATCTACATCGGCGAGGTGTGCCGCTATCTGCTCAACCAGCCGGCCAAGGCCACCGACCGCGCCCACAAGATCCGCGTCATCGCCGGCAACGGCCTGCGCCCGGAGATCTGGGACGAGTTCACCCGCCGGTTCGGAATCGGCCGGGTCGCCGAGTTCTACGCCGCCAGCGAGGGCAACGCCGCATTCATCAACATCTTCAACATCCCCAAGAGCACCGGGATCAGCCCGACACCGCTGGCCTACGTCGAGTACGACGCCGAGACCGGCGAGCCGGCCCGCGACGAGAACGGCCGGGTCCGCAAGGTGCCGCCCGGCCAGCCCGGCCTGCTGATCAGCCCGGTGAACAAGCTGTCGCCCTTCGACGGCTACACCGACTCCGAAGCCAGCGAAAAGAAGTTGGTCCGCAACGCCTTCAAGGACGGCGATGTGTGGTTCAACACCGGTGACGTGATGAATCCGCAGGGGATGGGTCACGCGGCCTTCGCCGACCGGCTCGGCGACACCTTCCGGTGGAAGGGCGAGAACGTCGCCACCACACAGGTCGAGGGGGCGCTCGGTCAGGACAAGAGCGTCGAGGAGTCGACGGTGTTCGGCGTGGAGGTGCCCGACACCGGTGGGCGGGCCGGCATGGCGGCGATCAAGCTGCGCGACGGTGTCGAGTTCGACGGCAAGGCGCTGGCTCAGACCGTCTACGGCAACCTGCCCAGCTACGCCGTGCCGCTGTTCATCCGGATCGTCGAGTCGCTGGAGACCACGTCGACGTTCAAGAGCCGCAAGGTCGACCTGCGCAAGCAGGCCTACGGCGAGGAGATCGAGGACCCGCTGTACGTGCTGGCCGGCAAGGACGAGGGCTACGTGCCGTTCTATCCGGAGTACCCGAAGGAAGTCGCTGCCGGCTCCCGCCCCAAGGGCTGAGCCCCCGGCATTTCGTCGATCTCGGCGCCACCAGGCACCATGGAGGGGTGGAGTCGACGTTCTGCGGACGGCCGGTGGCCGGTGATCGCGCGCTGATCATGGCGATCGTCAACCGCACGCCCGACTCTTTCTACGACCGCGGCGCGACCTTCACCGACGAAGCAGCAAAGGACGCCGCCCACCGCGTCGTCGCCGACGGCGCCGATGTCGTCGACGTCGGGGGAGTGAAGGCCGGCCCGGGAACCCTGGTCGACGCCGACGAAGAGATCGCCCGCGTGGTGCCCTTCATCGAATGGCTGCGTGCCGAATACCCCGACCAGCTGATCAGCGTCGATACCTGGCGGTCGTCGGTGGCCAAACAGGCCTGCGCGGCCGGAGCCGACCTGATCAACGACACCTGGGCCGGCGCCGACCCGGCATTACCCGAGGTCGCGGCCGAATTCGGGGCCGGGCTGGTGTGTTCGCACACCGGCGGTGCCCAGCCGCGGACCCGGCCCTTTCGTGTCAACTATGGGACCACTGTGACGGGTGTGGTCGATGACGTCATTGCCGAGGTGACTGCCGCCGCCGAAAGAGCCGTCTCGCTCGGGGTTGCCAGAGACGCGATTCTGATCGATCCGACCCACGATTTCGGCAAAAACACTTACCACGGCCTTACTTTGTTGCGCCACGTAAAAGATCTTGTTAAGACCGGATGGCCGGTGCTGATGGCACTCAGCAACAAAGATTTCGTCGGGGAGACTTTGGGTGTGGAGCTCACTCAACGACTCGAGGGCACGCTGGCAGCGACCGCACTGGCCGCCGCCGACGGAGCTCGGATGTTCCGGGTGCATGAGGTGGGACCCACTCGGCGCGTACTGGAAATGGTCGCGTCGATCCGTGGGGAGCGTCCGCCGGCGCGGACGGTGAGGGGCCTGGCATGACCGAACTGGCCAATGACACACTTCCCGGCGATACCTGGCTGTCCGACCACAGCTGGAGCCGGCCGACCTGGACCGTCGCAGAACTCGTAGCCGCCAAGCGCGGCCGCACCATCTCCGTCGTCCTGCCTGCGCTGAACGAGGAGGAGACGGTCGGTTCGGTGGTGGAGAGTGTCCGACCACTGTTGGGCAGCCTGGTCGACGAGCTGATCGTGCTGGACTCCGGCTCCACCGACGACACCGAGATCGAAGCCATCGCCGCCGGCGCCCGGGTGGTCACCCGCGAGCAGGCGGTGCCTGAGGTCGAGCCGCAGCCCGGCAAGGGTGAGGTGCTGTGGCGCTCGCTGGCCGCCACCAGCGGTGACATCATCGTGTTCGTCGACTCCGACCTGATCGACCCCGATCCGATGTTCGTGCCGCGGCTGGTCGGCCCGCTGCTCACCGGCGAGGGAATCCACCTGGTCAAGGGCTTCTACCGGCGCCCGCTGAAGGTGGGCAAGGGCGAAGACGCCAATGGCGGTGGCCGGGTCACCGAGCTGGTCGCGCGCCCGCTGCTGGCCGCGCTGCGCCCCGAACTGGGCTGTGTGCTGCAGCCCCTGGGCGGCGAGTACGCCGGCACTCGCGAGCTGCTGACGTCGGTGCCGTTCGCGCCGGGCTACGGCGTGGAGATCGGTCTGCTGGTCGACACCTACGACCGGCTGGGGTTGGGGGCGATCGCCCAGGTCAACCTCGGTGTGCGCAGCCACCGCAACCGGCCGCTGATCGAGCTGGGTGCGATGAGCCGCCAGGTCATCGCCACGCTGCTGTCGCGCTGCGGCATCACCGACTCCGGTATCGGCCTGACCCAGTTCCTGCCCGACGGCCACGACGGGTATCTGCCGAAGACCACGTCGGTCTCGCTGGCCGACCGCCCGCCGATGAACACCCTGCGCTGATTGCATCCGCGCTTCGGCGCAGACGATGTCGGCCGGTTAGGGCAATATCGGTGGCGTGACCTTGATCCTGCTGTACCTGGCGGTACTGATCCTGATCGGCGTCGTCCTGTTCGGGGTGGCCAGCCTGATCTTCGGGCGCGGCGAGAACCTTCCCCCGCTGCCCCGTGCGACGACGGCGACGGTGCTGCCGGCCTCCGGGGTCACCGGTGCGGATGTCGAGGCGGTGAAGTTCACCCAGGTGCTGCGCGGCTACAAGACCAGCGAGGTGGATTGGGTGCTCGACCGCCTCGGCGCCGAGCTGGACCAGCTGCGCGGTGAGCTCGCCACGGTGCGCGCCGCCGCGGGGCTCGACGAGCCGGTGGCCACCCACCACGCCGCTCCCGGTTTCGACGAGGAGCCGGCGTGACCGACGACGACGGCCGGACCCGGTGCGGCTGGGCGCAGGGGCAGTCGGTGCTCTACCGCGACTACCACGACCAGGAATGGGGCCGGGTATTGCGCGGCCAGGTGCCGCTGTTCGAACGGATGAGCCTCGAAGCCTTCCAGAGCGGCCTGTCCTGGCTGATCATCCTGCGCAAACGGGACAACTTCCGCAGGGCATTCGGTGGGTTCGACATCGAGAAGATCGCCCGGTACACCGAGCGCGATGTCACCCGGCTGATGGCCGACGAGGGGATCGTGCGCAACCGCGCCAAGATCGAAGCCACCATCGCCAACGCCAGGGCGGTGGCGGACTTGGACGTCGACCTGTCCGATCTGCTGTGGTCCTACGCCCCGCCGCCGCGCCCGAGGCCCACAACACTGGCTGACGTACCCGCGATCACCCCGGAGTCCCAGGCCATGGCGAAGGACCTCAAAAAGCGCGGCTTCCGGTTCGTCGGCCCCACCACGGCTTACGCGCTGATGCAGGCCACCGGGATGGTCGACGACCACCTGGCATCGTGCTGGGTTCCGGCCGCGTGAGCACAAATCGAGCGCCCTGATTTGGGTCTTTCACACCCATGCCCACCGATAAGGAACAATAGAATCGAAAACAAGCAGTTCAGTTAGTGCCGGACGCACCAGCCATGTAACCGGCATCCGATCGGGTCCGTGAATGCGGGCCGGCTCGAATCTGGAGGGAGCACTCGATGGCGGCGATGAAGCCCCGGACTGGTGACGGTCCGCTGGAAGCAACCAAGGAGGGGCGCGGCATCGTGATGCGGGTACCGCTGGAGGGCGGTGGACGGCTCGTCGTCGAGTTGACACCCGATGAGGCCGCCGCCCTGGGGGACGAACTCAAGAACGTCACCAGCTAACTGATCCACCCTGGAAACCCCGCGTGGGCGCGCGGGGTTTCGGTTTGCCAGTCGGTCTACGCCGACACTTTGCGGTAAATCTCCAACGTCTGCTCGGCGATATGCGCCCAGGAGAATTCGTCGATACAGCGTTGCCGCCCGGCGGTCCCGAAGCGACGGGCCCTCTCCGGATCGCCCACCAGCGCGTTGACGGCTTCGGCCAGACCGGCCTCGAAGCCGGCCGGGTCGCTCGCCTCGTAGTGCACCAAAGTCCCCGTCGCGCCGTCGGCGACCACCTCGGGTATGCCACCCACGTCGGAGGCGATCACCGCCGTACCGCACGCCATCGCCTCCAGGTTCACGATCCCCAGCGGCTCATACACCGATGGACAGATGAAAGCGGTTGCCGCTGAGAGGATTTCCCGGATCTTGCCGATCGGCAGGAATTCCTGAACCCAGAACACGCCGCTGCGCGCACTTGCCAGCTCCTGCACGGCCGCGCTGACCTCGGCGGCGATCTCCGGGGTGTCCGGCGCACCGGCGCACAGCACCAGCTGGATTTCCGGGTCGAAGCGATGCGCGGCCGCGATCAGGTGCGGCACACCTTTTTGCCGGGTGATCCGCCCGACGAACGCCACCATCGGCCGAGACGGGTCGACGCCGAGCTCGGCGAGCACCGATTCGCCCCGCTCCGGGGGAGCCGGATACCAAACGCTGGTGTCGATTCCGTTCTTCACCACGTGAACGCGGTTGGGATCCAGCGCCGGATACACCGACAGCACGTCCTCGCGCATGCCCGAACTGACCGCGATCACCGCGTCGGCGGCTTCGACCGCGGTGCGCTCCACCCACAGCGACACCCGGTAGCCGCCGCCGAGCTGCTCGGCCTTCCAGGGCCGCAGCGGTTCCAGGGAGTGCGCGGTCAGCACGTGTGGCACGCCGTACAGCAGTGCGGCGAGGTGGCCGGCCATGCCGGTGTACCAGGTGTGGGAGTGCACCACCGTCGCCTCGGCGGCGGCGTTGGTCATCACCAGATCGGCCGACAGCGTCGACAGCGCCGGATTGGCGCCCTTGAGCGCGGGATCGGGTTGGTGGACGAACGCGCCCGCGCGCGGCGCCCCCATGCAGTGCACGTCGACGTCGCAGAGGCGGCGCAACTGTGCGACGAGTTCTGTCACGTGTACGCCCGCACCGCCGTAAACCTCGGGTGGATATTCCCGAGTCATCATCGCCACCCGCATAGGCCCGACGGTAGTAGCACCGGCCCGGCGGCGCATCTTCCTTCCCGTCGCTTCGCTCGCCCCGACCTCCTTCCCGTCGCTTCGCTCGCCCCGACCTTGTGGGTCAACGTCGCCCGCGCGCAACCGCCAAAGTCGTTGCTGCGGCGACACAGCGACCTGCAATAGTCGTGATGGCCTAGCCGTCTGTAGCCCATGCCATTAGGTTTGCAGCATGAGGGAATTGCCACACGTGCTGGGAATTGTCCTGGCCGGCGGAGAGGGCAAGCGACTGTATCCGCTGACCGCGGACCGCGCGAAGCCCGCGGTTCCCTTCGGCGGTGCGTACCGGCTGATCGATTTCGTGCTGTCGAATCTGGTCAACGCGCGCTACTTGCGGATCTGTGTGCTCACGCAGTACAAGTCGCATTCCCTGGACCGGCACATCTCGCAGAACTGGCGATTGAGCGGTCTGGCCGGCGAATACATCACCCCGGTTCCCGCCCAGCAGCGCCTCGGGCCGCGCTGGTACACGGGTTCGGCCGACGCGATCTACCAGTCGCTGAACCTCATCTACGACGAGGATCCGGACTACATCGTGGTTTTCGGCGCCGACCACGTGTACCGGATGGACCCCGAGCAGATGGTCAAGTTCCACATCGAGAGCGGTGCCGGCGCGACGGTGGCCGGTATCCGGGTGCCCCGCGCCGAGGCGCACGCGTTCGGCTGTATCGACGCCGACGAGTCCGGCCGGATCCGGGAGTTCATCGAGAAGCCGGCCGATCCGCCGGGCACGCCGGACGATCCGGAGCAGACCTTCGTGTCGATGGGCAATTACATCTTCACCACCAAGGTGCTCATCGACGCCATCCGCGCCGATGCCGACGACGACAACTCCGATCACGACATGGGCGGCGACATCATCCCGCGTCTGGTTGGCGACGGCATGGCCGCGGTCTACGACTTCAGCAACAACGAAGTGCCCGGCGCCACCGAACGCGACCACGGCTATTGGCGCGACGTCGGAACGCTGGATGCGTTCTATGACGCACATATGGATCTGGTGTCCGTTCATCCGGTGTTCAACCTCTACAACAAGCGCTGGCCGATCCGCGGCGAGTCGGAGAACCTGGCGCCGGCCAAGTTCGTCAACGGCGGCTCCGCACAGGAGTCGGTGGTCGGTGCCGGGAGCATCATCTCGGCGGCGTCGGTACGCAATTCGGTGTTGTCGAGCAATGTCGTGATCGAGGACGGCGCGATCGTCGAAGGCAGCGTGCTGATGCCCGGGGTGCGGGTGGGCCGCGGCGCGGTGGTCCGCCACGCGATCCTGGACAAGAACGTCGTCGTCGGTCCCGGCGAAATGGTCGGTGTCGATCTGGAGAAGGACCGCGAACGGTTTGCGCTGAGCTCCGGCGGCGTGGTGGCCGTCGGCAAGGGCGTCTGGATCTAGCCGGGTCTTGCGGTCTTACGGATCGGGCGGAGGACCAGGCCGCGCCCTACATGGGCGCCCACTCCCTTCCGTCAAGAAGGCCCAATGAAGTACTTCGTCGCGGCCGGAGGAGACCGCCGTCTCGATGCCAGCACGCGACACAGCTTGCGTGACAACGACATTCAGGTATTGTCGGCGCCAGACCAGCCGGCATTGCGCTTTCCGCCTTGCGTTGCCCTATTCGCGCGACGCAAAGGTTTCCGGCGGGATTCGGTCGATCTGTGTCGCTACCTCAACGGCGATGCAGTGCTGGGTTCCAGCTGGATCGACGTCACGTCCACGATGGTCGACACGTCGAAACCACGCATATCTCCCAGAAAGTCGGGGCTTTGCATGTAGGCGTGTTCAACCGCCGCCAAGTCGGTGCCGTCCGGGTAGGAGACGAGCACGTAGAGTTTGTGCACGCTCTCGTCGGGACTGGTCCAGATGCCATGCACCGTGATGTTGAAGGGTTTCGAGCTCTCAAGGTGTCGGGGATATATCTCGTCCTTGTAGTGGTTAAGCGATTGCTCATCTTTCAATGTGTAAAGGCGTAATTGGAAGATGCGCATAGCGGTGGCCTCCGTAGGGCTAGGTCGGGTGGGTGTGGGGCGGTAGTGGGGGTCGGCACGCACGAACTCATCAATTGGCGAGATCTGCGGCGGGGCTGCAGGTGCGGCGAGACGGACAACCATCATGCAGATCTCGGGGCCAGGCTCGTTACTCGGCCCAGGGCAGCAGAACGGCTTTTCCGGTGGTCTTGCGGTTCTCGATCAGCTGGTGCGCCTCGGCGGCTTGTGAGAGCGGAAGCTGCAGGTCCACCTGGATCCGCAGTCGGCCGTTGGCGACATGGTCGGTGAGTTCAGCCAGTGCTGACCTCAACGCGACGCGATCGGACAGGTACGGGTAGAGGCTGAAAAATCCGAGCGTCTGATTGGCCATCAGTCGTCCCGCCGCGAATTCGGCGGCGAAATCGATGACGGGAGTGGACTTGTCGGCGCCGCCGTAGGCGCTGAGGCGGCCGAATGGCGCGAGTGAGGCGATCGCTTGAGTGAACGCGTCGCCGCCGACGTTGACCAATGCGGCATCGACCCCGCGACCGCCCGTCGCGGCCAGCACCTGGGTGTGCCAGTCGGGCTGGGTGTAGTCGATGGTGGCGTCGGCTCCGAGAGCGGAAACCAGACCCCGTTTTTCCGCAGTGCTCGCCGCGCCGATCACTTGGCGCGCACCCAGGATCTTCGCGAGTTGAACAGCGATCGACCCCAAGCCGCCCGCGGCGGCCAGGATGAGGACCGAGTCGCCATCAGCCAGTCGCACGCCGTCGCGCAGGAGGAAGTAGGCGGTGAGCCCTTGGACGAGCAGCGCCGTGCTCTCGGCGTAACCGAGCCCGGCCGGCAATGGGTACACCGACTCCGCTGAGGTGACAACATATTGCGCGTACGCGGCGGGCTCAGCTCCCGACAGGAAGCCGAAGACCCGCTTGCCTACTTCGACTCCTGATACCCCGTCGCCGGCGGCCTCCACGATTCCCGCGAATTCAGCGCCCAGGATGTGGGGCAGCGGTGGTTGGAAGGGGTAGTTGTTGCGCCGTTGCTCGATGTCGGCGAAGTTGATTCCGGCAGCCTCATTTCTGATGAGTACCTGCCCTGCGCCGGCCCGGGGCTTGGGGACGTCCTCGTACGCGAGGCTGCCGACGGCCGGTCCGTAACTGTGTACCCTTACGGCCTTCATGGTTTCTGTCGTCATCACCGTGTCCTTGTGCAATTGATTAGCTGCGTTAACGATAACAAACGAACTGGTTTGTTTGGCTGGGATTCCCCTGTGAAGAACGCCATCGAGCTGCGTGGTGAGATCCTGCCGACCGTGCGAAGGGCATCTGGATCTAGCCGGGGCTCGCGGTCTTACGGCGCCGTCGGCGTCGCCACAGCGCGACGGCCGCCCACACCATCGCGATCAGGGCCAGCAGAACCAGCGCGGGAATCAGGATCGCGATGAACACCAGAGCGACACTGGCGATGTCCTCGAGGGTGCTCAGCACCGGCGCCGCGACCCCGGCAGTGGCCACATTGGCTGCTGGCCGCACCGTCGTCTTCGTCAGATGGACGACCAACGCCGTGACCACGCCGATCGCGATCGGCACCCACTGACCGGTTCGGGCGAACTCACCGGGATCGGTGACGGCGGCGGTCTGCGCGGCGGTTCCCGAACCGAAGACGATCCCGCCGGCGGTCGGGCGGACGAAGGTCTGCACCACGTCGTTGACCGAATCCAGTGCCGGGACCTTGTCGGCGACGATCTCGACTGCCAGCAGAACCGCGACGATGGTGATCACCCAGCCGTTTTCCAGCCACGACCATCCGTGCGGCAGCGTGATCAGGTCGGTGAACCGGCTCAGCAGACCCATCGCCAGCAGCGGTATGTAGGCGTTGAGGCCGGCGGCGGTGGCCAAGCCGAAACCGGTCATCAGCTCCACGCGGGCCTCCTCACCAGATCAGCGGCACCAAGCGGTAGCGCACTTTCCGAGTGTATTGCCGGTAGCCGTCCAGTTCGGCGTTCAGCAGCTTCTCTTCGTCGAGGATCCGCGCGACCATGAGCAGAAGACCGATGGGGACGAGCAGCAGCGACCAGTACGAGCCAAGTGCCAGGACGATCCCGATCATCAGGATCGTGTTTCCGAAGTACATCGGGTGGCGCACGATGCCGTACAGTCCGGTGCTGACCAGAGGTTGGCCTTCCTCGACGGTGATATTGGCCGAGGCATAACGGTTTTGGAAGACGACCAGCATCGCCAGGCCCAACCCGGCGGCCACCATCACGTCGCCGACCACCGACAGCCAACCGGGAACATGCGACCAGCCGAACCGGTAGTCCAGCGCCGGCACCACGAGCATCGCCCCGAATACGAGGAATGTTCCTGCGATCACGACTTTTTGGGTGGGGCGAGTCTCGGCTTTCACGCCGGCATGGGTGCGGCGCTCGATGGCTGCGGGGTCGACGCGGTTCAAGAACATGGTCGGCGCCAAGCTCATCACGGCGAACACTGCCAGCAACGTCCAGCCCTGCCAGTAGTCGAGGGTGCCGGCGGGGACGAACAGAAGTACGGCGAAGGCGACGATGCCGAGCATCGACGAGATCACGATTCGAAGCAGAAGGCTCATTCGGTACTCCTCAGACGACATCGCGGCGTCGGTAGAGAAACCCGGCAGTGAGTGTGACGACGACGGCGATGACCACCATGACGGCAAGCGACACAACGGAAATCGACGAGGGTGCGTGGATGCGGCCCACCGGCGAGGCATCGATGAGCCAGCGCGGCAACCGAAGCAGCGCACCAAGGTACAGCGCGGCGACGACGAAGGTGACTGCGAGCCAGCCGATACCGGGATGTCGTAGCGCCACCGCGAGCGCGGCGATGCCGGCGACGACGGCCATCGCGGGCAGGAACGCCAGCGCGGCCAGGGTCAGCCGCACGATCGTCTGCGGTTCACCCAGCGTCAGCCCCGCGCCGAGGCCGTTGCCCAGACCCGCACACGCCAGCAGAATCGCCGCACCGGTCAGCGCGGCACCGACCGCCGACAACAGCCACGTCCAGCGCGACACCGCTCCCGCCAGCACGGCCTCACCGATTCCGGACTCCTCGTCGCGGTGCAGCCGCACCACCACGCTGACCACGTACGCCGTCGTCGCCGCCGCCAGGAATTGCGTCATCGTGGTGTAGACACCGTCGGTACCTTGCGCGGAAAGGATCCGGGCCAGAAGGGGGTTGGCGTCCGCCGCGTCAAGTAATGACTTCGTCATCGAGCCGAAGGCCGCGCCCGCGATCAGCAAGGCGACAGCCCAGCCCACCGTCAAGCCGCGCTGGAGCACCAGCTGCAAACCGAACACCCCGCCGACGGGCCGGGCCCGGGTGCGCTCGCCCGATGACGCCAGCACGCCGTCGTCGTACTGCCGGCGGCGCTCCAGCGCGAGCGTGGCAGTGACGAGCACGGCGGTAAGTGCGGCCAGCAGCCCGAGCGGCCACCAGCGCAGCTCCACGAACGGGCGCATCTGTTGTGCCCAAGCGATCGGGGAGAGCCAGCTCAGTGCGCTGCCGGAGTTGTCGATCACATCACCGGCGCCGCGCACCAGCGCGGCGGTGGCCAGAGCCGCCAGGGCGGCACCGGTTGCGGTTCTGGCCTGGCGCCACAGTTGCGCTGACAGTGCCGCGAGCGCACCGAAGACGGTGGCCACCGCGGTGATTCCCAGAACCATGGCCGCAGTGTCGGCCACGGCAAAACCAGTGGCCGCCATGGCGACGGTCATCGTCACCGTCAGCACCGTGTTCACCAGGGCGACAACGATCAGCGCTGCGCCGGTACGGGCATGCCGGCCCACGATCGAGGACAGCACCAATTCGGCGGCGCCGCTTTCCTCTTCGGCACGGGTATGGCGGATGACGGTCAGGACCGCCAGGATCGAGGCCGCGACGATCAGCGTCAGGGTCAACTCGTTGGCCATCATGACCCCGAGGTCGGTCTCGTTACCGCCGAACATCGGGCCGCCCAACATGATTCCGGCCGGTGTCTTGAGCAGGTTGACCCTCGACTGACGCTGCGCTTCGTCGGGATAGGCGAGTTTGATCGCGTTGGGGGTGTACACCATCATCAGGGTCAGTGAGGAGATCCAGACCGCCAGGCGAATCCGGTCGCGGCGCAACGCGAATCGGACCAGCGCGACAGTCCCGGTCAGCGTCGTTGACGCGGGCGCGGCCGCGGTGGCGATCACGGTTGCGGCGTCCGGTATTCGCGCAGGAACAGGTCTTCGAGCGACGCCGGCGTGACCGTCAGGTCGATGATGCCCAGCTGGGTCAGATGCACCATGGTGGGGTCCAGCGCGTCGCGGCCGACGGTGAACCGAACCCAGCCGTCGCGGATGCTCACATCGTGCAGGTGCGGCCATCGGGTCACCACGGTGGGGTCGCGATGGGTGTGCGCGGTCACGGTGGTCCGCATCAGGTGCTGCAACTGGGCCAGCGATCCGGACTGCACGGTGCGTCCAGCGCGGATGATTGTGACTGTGTCGCAGACTTTTTCGACCTCGGCCAGGACGTGACTGGACAGCAGCACCGCAGCGCCGCGACGGGCCACCTCCTGCACGCATTGGACAAAGACGTTCTCCATCAGCGGATCGAGACCTGAGGTGGGCTCGTCGAGGATGTAGATGTCGGCATCGGTGGCGAATGCGGCGACGAGCGCGACCTTCTGACGGTTGCCCTTGGAGTAGGTGCGGGCCTTCTTGTGCGGATCCAGTTCGAACCGCTCGATCAGCCAGTCCCGGCGTCGCGGGTCGGCCCCGCCGCGCAGACCGCACAGAAAGTCGATGACCTGCCCGCCGGTGAGGTTGGGCCACAGCGTCACATCACCGGGCACGTAGGCGATCCGCCGGTGCAACGCCACCGCGTCGTGCCACGGATCTCCGCCGAGCAGTCGCATGTGCCCGCCATCGGCACGGAGCAGGCCCAGCAGGATGCGGATCGTGGTGGACTTGCCCGCGCCGTTGGGCCCGAGGAAACCGGCGACCGAGCCGGGTCTGACGGTGAGGTCCATGCCGTCCAAGGCTCGGGTTCGGCCGAAAGTCTTTACCAGTCCGTGGATTTCGACTGCGGCGGTGTCAGTGCGTGCCGTCGGTGCCGATGCCATCGCCATCTGGTCCTCCCTCGAGGTTGGTCACGATCTCGCCGTGGGCGGCGAAGCTGTCGAACATCGTCGAGTCGGTGAGCAGGCCCTCGGTGTACAGCTCGAGAGCCGGCAGCATCATCTCGTTGGCGTAGTCATGCAGCACGGCCCGCAAGTCCGTCGGGTTGTCGTGCAGTTGCAGGTAGAGCAGAAATGCGCCGCCACCGGCCATCCCGAGGTATCTGGCCCGGGCGACTGGGTCGCGGCTGGGCTTCACCGTGCCGGCCTGGACACCCTCGTTGAGATAGCTCTCGACGTTCGCGAACATCGTGCGCCACAGATTTTTCGCCAGCTCGCCACCGGACTGCATGCTGCGCACCAGGTAGGCCATCATCGGCGCGAACGACTCGATCTCGGCGGCGGCAGCCAGCCAGGTGGCCGGGTCGGTGGAGCGGATGGCCTCGGATTTCTCGCTGCGGACCTCTTCGGCGATGTAGTCGTCGCACGCCTTGCGCAGGCCGTCCTTGGAGCCGAAATGGTGGATGACCAGCCCGGGGCTGACCCCCGCGGCTTCAGCTATCACGCGCACCCCGACGGTGAAGCCATGGGCGCCGAACTGCTCGATAGCCGCGTCGCGGATCCTCGCGGCTGTCGTCAGATCGGTTGAACGCATGTTTAGGATACTAAACACTTGTTCAATCACACGTCAAGCATCGACCCCGGTCGAGCTCAACGTGAGTTCGGTCAAGCGGCCCAATGCAGGGTGGGTGCCTGCGCCTCGGGTGCGACAGCTGCGGTGTTCGTCCGGTTGAAGATGATCTCGAATATCCGGGCCGCGGTCAGCGAGCCGTCGGAGTAGCGCTGACTGCGCTGGATGGACTCACCGTCGTGGCCGGTGACGGTCAGGTGCACCAGATGCGCGTCCGGCCCGTCGGACGCCGGGCCGGATTCCGTGATGCGGACGCTCAGGCCGGCAAGCGGAATTCTTCGAGCGTTCCGGTGGTAGCCCACGACCAGAAGACTCTCGGTGATGCGCAGTTCGCCCCAGCGTGCGACGACCCGCTCTCGACGGTCGCGTCGACTTTGCGAGAGGTCGAGACTCAGGGCGGCAATTCCGCACAGGATGAAGGGCACGACCAATACTGTCACCATCACGAGGCTGAGTCGCGGATCCATGAGTCCCCCCTTCGATCTCGCTATGTGGCCGCCGCCGGCCAGTTTGAAACATCCACGCAATGTCATTGCCACACATCACCTTTGGGGTGATGCCGACCGTGTATGCAGCGAGGTTATTCCATGTCCGCCGATATTGTTCGATAACTGCGATTCTTGATCGCGACGCCATCTCGGTTTTAGATCTTGTTTATCCAGTGACGCGATAAACGTTCCCGGAAAGAAATTTGCTGGAATTCCGTTAGTGGTGCACATGGCAAATTATCTGCGGCTGAGAAAATCATCTGACCGGCACTAATAGAAGCCCTTTGGCGTGGGCAATGCAGCGGATGAGGGTTCTCTAGTGCGCACTGACGGCGAGTATCAGCAAACTTGGGCCCGAACTCGCCGGAAATCAGCCATCCCGGCGATGCTGACGCGGGGTCGTGAACTAGTAGTCGCGCGCCGCGACCAGGATCCCGTCACCGAGCGGAATCAGGACCGGGGTGAGCCGCTCGTCCTCGGCGATCAGCCGGGCGGCTTCTCGGACCGCCATCACCTCGGCGTCGTTGGCCGCCGGGTCCCCGGCGCGGCCACCCAGAGCCGACCGGTGCACGACGATCACGCCACCGGGTCGAAGCAGCCGCACACCCTCGACCACGAATTCGGCCTGATCCGCGGGCGCGGCATCGAGGAACACCAGGTCATAGGATTCGTCGGCGAGCCGGGTCAGGACTTCCTGGGCCCGGCCGGCGATCAGTCGGGTCCGTGACGGCCCGATCCCGGCCTCGTTGAACGCCTGTTTGGCGGTGCGCTGATGCTCGGGCTCGATGTCGATGGTGGTCAGCACGCCGTCCTCGCGCATGCCCGATAACAGCCACAGCCCGCTCACGCCGGCGCCGGTGCCCACTTCGACGACCGCTTTGCCGCCCGACAAGCGCGCCAGCACGCTGAGCAGCGCTCCGACCGCCGGCGTCACCGCGCCGGCGCCTGCGTCGACGGCCCGCTCTCGGGCGGCCGCGACGATGGCGTCTTCGGAGATCGAACCCTCGGCGTGGGCGAGGATCCGGTCGGCGCGACTGGCCTCCGGCTGGCCTGATTCGTCCTCGGTGGTGGCCATTCTCAGCAGCGTAGAGCCAACCGGATCGCCGGTTGGGAGGCGCGCCCGTCCAGCCGGCAGGTCCGGGCCGCGGATCGTCGCCCGTCAAGTTCGACGCGCCGGGCGAAAGACGTCAGATCAGGGCACGAAATGATAACGAAAGCATTTCTTACTCAAACCTTAGTTAGCTCAAATCCGCCCCACACAGGTTTGGGGAACGGTAGCGGGCATGGAACAAGGGCCACGCTGGTCGCGGAATATGCCCGAACGCGCTCGCGTTGTGTCACTTGATGCGATCGACGGCAGCCAGCGGTCGTCGCAGATCGACCAGGAGGATCCGACGACCACCACATTGATGGCTCCGGCCCACATGTCGCACGCCGAGCAGTACGGCGATATGGAATGGGTTGAACCGTCTGAGGAACTGCAGGGCACTGCGGTGTTCGACGCCACCGGCGACCGGACGGCCATGCCGTCCTGGGATGAGTTGGTGCGACAGCACGCCGACCGGGTGTACCGGCTGGCCTATCGCCTGTCGGGTAACCGGCAGGACGCCGAGGACCTCACCCAGGAGACCTTCATCAGGGTCTTTCGCTCCGTGCAGAACTACCAGCCCGGCACGTTCGAGGGCTGGCTGCACCGCATCACCACGAACCTGTTCCTCGACATGGTCCGCCGCCGCGGTCGCATCCGCATGGAGGCCCTGCCCGAGGACTACGACCGGGTGCCTGCCGACGAGCCCAACCCCGAGCAGATCTACCACGACTCCCGATTGGGCGCGGACTTGCAGGCCGCGCTGGATTCGCTGGCTCCGGAATTCCGTGCGGCAGTGGTCCTGTGCGATATCGAAGGTCTGTCCTACGAGGAGATCGGCGCGACGCTCGGCGTCAAGCTGGGGACCGTGCGAAGCCGCATCCACCGTGGTCGGCAGGCTCTGCGTGATTACCTCGCGACACACTCCGGCCAGCGGGGAATGGCGGACTTCACCGCCGAATCGGCCTAGCCCGTCCGGTCCGGGCACCGGACAAAGTGGCTGCCATGTCGTGTCGTCCGGCGCTGCGCGCGCTACATTCGACCTAGCGGCGCGAAAAATTGACGCGGCCGAGAGGAGCGCAGTGATGGTCGACCGTGGACACATGTTCCGTCGAGCATTCTCTTGGCTTCCCTCCCAGTTCGCCTCCCAGAGCGACGCCCCCGTCGGCGCACCGCGCCAATTCGGCTCGACCGAGCACCTGTCCACCGAGGCCATCGCCGCCTACGTCGACGGCGAGCTGCGGATGAATGCCCACCTGCGCGCCGGGCATCACTTGTCGCTGTGCGCGGAGTGCGCCGCCGAGGTCGAGGGTCAGACCCAGGCCCGTGCCGCGCTGCGTGATTCGCTGCCGATCAGCATGCCGAGCAGCCTGTTGGGGCTGTTGTCGCAGATCCCGCAGTCGACGCCGGATGAGCCGGTGGGGCCCGCGCCCGGACTCGCCGATCAGTTAGCTGACGGCTCAGACCGCGACCGGCGTAAGCGCCGGTAGGGTGGATGTGAAGTCGAGCAGCCTCGTGCTCGGTCCCATCGCGCGCGCTCGCGGCTGAGCGCTTGGATAGAGGTTGAACTTGAGCTCCAATCAGGACAACTCCGGCAGCAGCCCCCGCCTGGCTCCGCGGCCCGTTTCGCGGCCCGCGGTCGACCCGGCGGCCACCCGCACTTTCGGGCGCCCCCAGGGTGTCGATGGCTCGTTCGTCGCCGAGGAGCTGCGCCCGGCGAAGTTCCGCGGCGAAGTCGAATTCCAGCCCAAGGACCGTCCGCCGGACCCGGTGCTCGGCGAAGCGTTCGGCCGCCCGCCCGGCACCGGTGAGTCGTTGCAGCGCCATCCCGCCGACGCTGGGGCGCTGGACGCCGGAAACGACGATTCGGACGAGCCTGACGATCCCTGGCGGGACCCGGCGGCCGCCGCAGGACTGGGCACACCGGCGCTGGCGCAGGCCGCACCCGTCGTGGCGGCAGGCCCCACCGGAAAGCTCGGCGTCCGCGAGGTGCTCTTCGGCGGTCGCGTCTCGTACGTCTCGCTGGCGGTGCTGGGCATCGTCGCGCTACTGATCGGCTTTGCCGGCGGCTGGGTGGGGCGCAAGACCGCCGAGGTCGTCGAAGCCTTCACCACATCCAAGGTCTCGCTGGCCACCAACAGCAGTGGCGAGGTGCCCCCGGGCCGGTTCGCCAAGGTCGCCGCATCGGTGGCGGACTCGGTCGTCACGATCGAGGCGGTCAGCGACGACGAGGGTGCCCAGGGCTCCGGTGTCGTCGTCGACGGCCGGGGCTACATCGTCACCAACAACCACGTCATCTCCGACGCCGCGAACAACCCGAGCAAGTTCAAGATCTCGGTCGTGTTCAACGACGGCAAGGCGGTGCCGGCCAACCTGGTCGGCCGCGACCCGAAGACCGACCTTGCCGTCCTCAAGGTGGACAACGTCGACAACCTGACGGTGGCCCGGTTCGGCGACTCCGACAAGGTCCACGTCGGCGACGAGGTGATCGCCGCCGGCGCCCCGCTGGGTCTGCGCAGCACCGTCACCCACGGCATCATCAGCGCGCTGCACCGGCCCGTCCCGCTGTCCGGCGAGGGTTCGGACACCGACACCGTCATCGACGCCATCCAGACCGACGCCTCGATCAACCACGGCAACTCCGGTGGCCCGCTGATCAACATGAACTCCGAGGTAATCGGCGTCAACACCGCCGGAAAGTCGTTGTCCGACAGCGCAAGTGGTCTCGGTTTCGCGATCCCGGTGAACGAGGTCAAACAGACCGTTGAGGCGCTGATCAAGGACGGCAAGGTCTCGCACCCCACGCTCGGGCTGTCGGCGCGCTCGGTCAGCAACGACCTCGCGCAGGGCGCCCAGGTGGCCAACGTGAAGGCCGGCAGTCCCGCCGAGAAAGCCGGCATCCTCGAGAACGACATCGTCGTCAAGGTCGGCAACCGCACCGTCGCCGACGCCGACGAGTTTGCGGTCGCGATACGCCAGCTCAAGATCGGGCAGGACGCCCCGATCGAGGTCATCCGTGATGGCCGCAAGGTCACGCTGACGGTGAACCCCGCGCCGGACAACTGACGCGATGTTCGCCAACGTCGGGTGGGGCGAAATGCTCCTGCTGGTCGTCGTCGGGCTGGTGATCCTCGGCCCGGAACGACTGCCGGGCGCCATCCGCTGGACGTCCAACTCGCTGCGGCAGGCCCGGGACTACATCAGCGGCGCGACCAGCCAGCTCCGCGAGGATCTCGGGCCTGAGTTCGAGGACCTCCGCCAGCCGCTGTCCGAGCTGCAGAAGCTGCGGGGTATGACGCCGCGCGCGGCGTTGACCAAACACCTGCTCGACGGTGACGACTCGTGGATCAAGGAAGCCTTCGAGACGCCCGACAAGCCGCATAGCGCCGGTGGTCCGCAGCCGGCACCGCCGAAGCCCGCACCCGAACCGCTGCCGCCCGGAACCCCGGCCCCGTTCGACGCCGACGCGACCTAGTTCTCAGCGATTTCGGCGCGTTTACGTTCGCTCAGCGGCGTGTGGTGTCTCGGGACATCGCTGACACTTATGTCTCGGGACATCGCTGACACTCATGATGGCGGTTTGGGTTCGCGGGTGCGGTAGGTCCGGGTCGATTTGTCGCCGCGCTGGTAGTTGCGGGTGGGGTCGGCGGTGAAGGACCGGACCAGGGTGGTGCCGCTGAGGATGGTGATGTGCTCACCGTCGCGGATGACGTCGCAGTTGTGGCCGGCCCAGCGCAGGCCTACGTTAACTTTGTAGGGCGCGACGAAGATGTATCCCGAGGTTTCGCCGACGGTGTGGCGGCTGACCACGACGGGTGCCGGCACTGGACGCTCAGCCGGACGTGCTTTGGTGGTGGCATCAAACACCTCGGCGGGGGTGGCGCCTCGGTGGGCGCGATGGGGTCGCTGATGGTTGTAGAAGCTTCGGAATTGCTCGAGTAGGGTGTTGAGCTCGTCCACGGTGGTCGCGGGTTCACGTGCCATGAGCCACTTTTTCAACGTCTGCCAGAACCGTTCAATCTTGCCGCAGGTCTGGGGGTGAAAGGGCGCCGAATTGATCGTTCGAACGCCCAGGGTCCGCAGATTGGACTCGAACGCCGATTCATAGGCGCGGAACCGTCCGGTATACACAAGTCCGTTATCCGACAACGACATTGACGGGATCCCGCATTCGTCGATACCCGCCACGATGACCTGCCAGACCAGGCTGGCGTCGGCGTCGCCGGCACCCGCCCGCATACCCACCATGTAGCGGGAGTGATCATCAAGGCTGCCCGCGATGCCCACCAGGGTGCCGTCGGCCAACGCCCATCCGGTCCAGTCGGACTGCCAACACTCGTTGGGCCGATCGAAGCAGAACCGCTTCGTCGCTGACTTCGGCCGCTTCTGCGGCTGCGGAGTGATCGCCCCGCGCCGAGTCAGGATCTGCCACACCGTCGACACCGACGGCACCGCGACACCGTCACGCTGCAACGACCACACGATCGACTGAGCACCGTGATCGCGGCCGTCGTCGATCAACTGCTTGCGCCGCAACACGATCAGATCTTCGACTTCAACCGGAGTCTGCCCCGGTGAGGTCAACGGACGCCGCGACAGCTCCTGCAGCCCCTCGATACCCCCGTCACGGAAGCGGCGGCGATACTTGTAGAACGTCTCCCGACTGATCTGGTTATCCCGACAAAACCGGGCCACGTTCTCGATCTGCCCGGCCAACGCCGCCGCCATGCGAATGTCCATCGCCGTCACCTTCTGGGCCATCAACCATGCTGGTCCCAGCCCTACTCAGGTGTCAGCGATGTCCCGAGACATACAACTGTCAGCGATGTCCCCGAACAGAACAGTTCGCTCAGCGGCGGTTTTCGCGCCGAAATCGCAATTACAGGTGGCGGGTGGTATCTAGGCCCAGCGACATCCCGGCCAGCCCGCGCCGCCGCGCGGCGAGCTTGTCGGCGATACCGCGCAATTCCTTGCCGGCCGCCGAGTCCGGCGCCGACAGCACCAGTGGCACCCCTGAATCCCCGGCTGACACCAGGGCCGGATCCAGCGGAACCTGGCCCAGCAGCGGCACCTCGGCGCCGACCGACCGGGTGAGACTGTCGGCGACCTGCCGGCCGCCACCCTCACCGAAGATCTGCATCGTGGTGCCGTCGGGCATCAGCAGCCCGGACATGTTCTCCACCACGCCGACGATCCGTTGCCGGGTCTGCAGCGCAATCGCGCCCGCGCGCTCGGCCACCTCGGCCGCCGCCAGCTGCGGGGTCGTCACCACCAGGATCTCCGCGCCGGGGATCAGCTGAGCCACCGAGATCGCCACGTCGCCGGTGCCCGGCGGCAGATCCAGCAGCAGCACGTCCAGATCGCCCCAGTACACGTCGGCCAGGAACTGCTGCAGCGCGCGGTGCAGCATCGGACCGCGCCACACCACCGGCGCGTTGCCCTGGGTGAACTGGGCGATCGAGATGACCTTCACCTCGTGGGCGACCGGCGGCAGGATCATCGACTCGACCTGGGTGGGGCGGTCGCTGGTGCCCATCATCCGCGGCACCGAGTGGCCGTAGATGTCGGCGTCGAGCAGGCCGACCGACAGTCCGCGGGCGGCCAGCGCAGCGGCAAGGTTGACCGTCAAGCTGGACTTACCGACCCCGCCTTTACCGGAGGCGACGGCGTACACCCTGGTCAGCGAGCCGGGTTGGGCGAACGGGATCACCGGTTCGGCGGCATCACCGCGCAGCTGCTTGCGCAGTTCGGTGCGCTGCTCGTCGTTCATCACGTCCAGCGCGACCGTCACCGCCGCGGTGCCGGGCACGTCGGCGACGGCCTGGGTGACCCGCTCGCTGATCTCGGTCTTCTTCGGACACGCTGACGTCGTCAGGTAGATCTCGACGTGCACGGCGCCGTCGTCGCCGACAGCGATGCTCTTGACCATGTTGAGCTCGGTGATGGGTTTGCGCAGCTCAGGATCGATCACCTTGGCCAGCGCCGCGCGCACCGTGGACTGCAGCTCGGAATTCTGTTCGGACATCAGCGCCGAGTCTAGGCGGACACGCAGCGCGCTCCGACCACGAGGAGCTCTAGCCGACCGGTCCCGGCAGTGCGCCGTGCACGGCCGGGGCCGCGGCGGGGGCAATCAATTCCGGAGCAGGCTCGGGCGCCGGGGGTGGCGGCGGCATCGCCCACGGCGGCTGCCACGGGGGCGGCCAGGGTGCTGGAGCCTCGGGTGCGGCGTCGACCGCGACGGGCGGCGGAGCCTGTGTTCCGAGGCAGATCACCTGGCAGGGCAGCCCGGGCAGTGCGCTTGCCGGTCCGGGCAGCGGGCCCAGCGCCAGCGATCCGGCAGTCTCGGAGTTACCGAGGTTGATCAGCGGAATCTGCGTGAGCGGATCGGTCGAGGGCAGGCCGATCGCATTGAGCGGCAAGCCGGGCCCCAGGCCCTCCGGGTTCTCCAGGTGTGCATCGCCCATCGCCGGCACCGGTCCGACGATCGGCGGCAGATTCACCGGTTCGACGCCGGTGGCGTAGGCGGCGGCCCAGCCCAACACGTTCTGGGCGTAAGCCATCGAGTTGTTGTAGCGCAGGATCGCGGTCAACACCTGCGACTGGTTGCGCAGATTCAGACCACCGCTGCACAGATAGCGCGCTGCGGCCAGCGCCGCGTCGTACACGTTCTGCGGGTCGGCCTTGCCGTCACCGTCGCCGTCGGCCGCGTAGCGCGACCAGGTGCCGGGCAGGAACTGCATCGGCCCCATCGCGCGGGCATAGACCGGTCGCCCGGCCTGGATGGTCTGCACGATGATCTCGTTGCCCGACAGGCTGCCGTCCAGCGTCGGGCCGTAGATCGGATTGATCGCGGTGCCGCGCGCGTCGGTGGCGCCGCCGTTGGCGTGCCCGGACTCGATCCGCCCGATGCCGGCCAGCAGGTTCCAGCTCAGCCCGCAGCCCGGTGCGGTCGAACCCATCGCCTGTTCGGCATTGCGGTAGGCGGCCAGCGCCACCGAGGGGATCCGCATGGATCCTGGGGAGCTCACCACGATGGCCGGCGGCGGGACCGATGGCGTCGCCGCGGCGAAGTGAAAGTTGGTCGGCTGCTTGGCAAGTGCGACGACGGTGACACCCGAGGTGTCGGCCTGCGGCGAGACGGCGGCCAGCGGCGTGACTTCGGTGCCGACGACCGGCGGATGGGGAAGATCGGGGGCCGCGCCAACGGCGCCGGCGAGCACGACAGGCGTGAGTACAGCAATTCCGAACGCAGGTTTCCGCACCAACCCGGCGACGGTGTGTCCTATGCCCACTCGTCCGTCCTCAACAAGAAAAGCCTGCCCTTGTGAACCAAGTCACCATACATACCTTTGTGACCTCAGTGGTATCCAATGGTCACCTTTGTCACGGGCTTGCTTCCTCGATGATCGGGTCGACGACCGCTCTGGCTTTCTTGGGCTTGTCCTTTTTGACCTTGGCCACGGCGTCGGGTTGCAGCGTTTCCAGCAACTCGCGGATCTCTTCGAGCTCGCGGCGCAGATAGTCGCGGGTGGCCACCTCGCCGACCGCCAACCGCAGCGAGGCGAGCTCACGGGCCAGGAATTCGGTGTCGGCCTTCGTCTGCTCGGAGCGGCGGCGGTCCTCCTCGAGCGCGACCCGGTCCCGGTTCTCCTGGCGGTTCTGGGCCAAAAGGATCAGCGGCGCGGCGTAGGCGGCCTGGGTGGAGAACGCCAGGTTCAGCAGGATGAATGGGTAGGGGTCCCACCGCCAGCTCACCGCGAACAGGTTCAGCGCGATCCAGACGATGACGAGGATCGTCTGCCAGAGCAGATAGCGCCCGGTGCCCAGGAAACGGGCGATCGACTCACTGAACCGGCCGACCGCCTCCGGATCGACGTTGAATACCGGCCCCCGCGAGGTGCGCGGGGTGTCGAGCCGCTGGCGCGCAGAGTCGCTCATGTCGTCCCCTCTGCGCTGGTCACCTGGTGGGACAAGTGCGGATCCTCGAAGCTCTCCCGCCAGTCGTCGGGCAGCAGATGGTCGAGCACGTCATCGACGGACACCGCGCCCAGCAGGTGGCTCTGCTCGTCGACGACTGGACCGCAGACCAGATTGTAGGCGGCGAAGTATCGCGTCACCCCGGCCAGCGAGGTCTCCGGCACCAGGCTCGGTAGGTCGGTGTCGACGATACCGCTGACCAGGTTGGCGGGCGGTTCGCGCAGCAGCGCCTGCAGGTGCACGCAGCCCAGGTAGCGGCCGGTGGGGGTGGCGGTTGGCGGGCGCACCACGAACACCAGGGACGCCAACGCCGGCGTCAGATCGGGATCACGCACCCGGGCGAGCGCCTCGGCGACGGTGGTGTCGGGGGCGAGCACCACCGGATCGGAGGTCATCAGACCACCGGCGGTATCGGGCGAGTGGCTCAGCAGTCGCCGCACCGGCTCGGAATCCTCGGGATCCATTCGGCGCAGCAGCACTTCAGCCTCGGTCGGATTCATTACTCCGAGCAGGTCGGCGGCGTCGTCGGGATCCATCGCCTCCAGCACGTCGGCGGCGCGTTCGGTGTCCAGCTGCAACAGCAGCACGCTCTGGTCGTCTTCGGGCAGCTCCTGCAGGATGTCGGCCAGCCGTTCGTCGTCGAGCGCCTGGATCACCTCGGTGCGGCGCTTGGCCGGCAGGTCGCGGATCGCGTCGGCCACCTCGATCGGACGCTTGTCCTCGAACTGGTGCAGCAGCTGGGCCACCCCCTGGCCCGGCATCGCCAGTGCGGATGGGGTGAGCCCTTGCACGTTGTCCCAATCCACTACCTGCACCGTCGAGCGCCGGCCCAGCCGCCGCTGGCTGCGCACAGCGACGCGGGTGACCACCCAGTCGCGGGTGCGGATCTGCTCCATGCCGAGATCGACCACCACCACGTCGACGCCGGCCATCTGGGGAATCTCGGGATCGTCCACGCGGACCCGGCTGTCCAGCACCTGGCCGAGCACCAGAACCTCGCCGGGACGCTGCGCGAAGCGACGCAGCGACACGTTGCCGGTATTGAGCGTCACCGCGTTCGGCTCGATGGCGGTGACCCGCAGGATGGGAACGAAAATCCTTCGGCGAGTAAGCAATTCGACTACCAAGCCGAGAACGCGCGGCTGCTGGCGCACGATACTCATACTGATGACGACGTCTCGCACCCGGCCGAGGGATTCACCGTCCGGTCCGAGCACGGCCAGCCCCGCCAGCCGCGCCGCGTACACCCTGTTCGCCGACGCCATGACTCAAAGGGTAGGAGTGTAAGCGTGGAGAACGCTTATCGACCCCGTCGAACGTGCCTGTCGGTTCCCGGCAGCAATCCCAAGATGATCGAGAAGGCCAAGGCTCTGCCTGCCGACGAGGTGTTCCTCGACCTGGAGGACGCGGTCGCGCCAGATGCCAAGGCGCAGGCCCGCAAACAGGTTAGTGCGGCGCTGGCAAGCCCGGGCTGGACCGGCCAGCTGCGCGGTGTGCGGGTCAACGACTGGACCACACCGTGGACGCACGGCGATGTGATCGACGTGGTGTCGGAGGTCGCATCCGCGCGTGACGGCCATCTCGATGTCATCGTGTTGCCGAAGGTGACCGACGCCAGCCATGTCCACGCGCTGGACCTGTTGCTCACCCAGCTCGAGCTGACGCACGGCCTGCCGGTCGGCCGGATCGGGATCGATGCCCAGATCGAGGATGCCAAGGGGCTCACCAACATCGACGCGATCGCGGCGGCTCCGCGGGTGCAGGCGCTGGTGCTCGGCCCGGCCGATCTGATGGCCAGCCTCAACATGCGGACCCTGGTGGTGGGCGAGCAGCCCGAGGGCTACGACGTCGGGGATGCGTATCACCACGTGCTGATGACGATCCTGGTCGCGGCGCGGGCCCACGGAATCGCGGCGATCGACGGACCGTATCTGAAGGTGCGCGATGTCGATGCGTTCCGGCGGGTGGCCGGCCGAGCCGCGGCGCTGGGCTACGACGGCAAATGGGTGCTGCATCCCGAACAGATCGCCGCGGGCAATGAGATCTTCAGTCCCCGGCAGGCCGAATACGACCGTGCCGAGCTGATTCTCGAAGCGTACGAATGGCACACGTCGAAGGCAGGCGGTTCCCGCGGGGCGGTGATGCTCGACGACGAGATGCTCGACGAGGCCAGCCGCAAGATGGCGCTGGTGATCGCGGGCAAGGGCCGGGCGGCGGGGATGACCCGCCAAGGCGAGCGGTTCGTGCCGCCGGCGTAGTCAGGGGTAGTAGTCGGGCGATGACGCGGTGCCGGCGGCGACGATGACGACGAATACGAAGTAGAGCAGGTACAGGGCGACGACGACACCCCCGATCGCGACACCGGCGACGCCGAGTCCGAAGCCGTCCTGGCCGGTGCGCTTGGTCTCCCGCATCGCGATGATCCCGAGGATGATCCCCGCGATCGACGGCAGCCCGCAGAGCAGCAGGCCCGCCAGCGAGGTCACCAGCGCTGCGATGGCCTTGCCGTTGGTGCCGGGGGGCTTGATCGGCCGGTACGGATCGTAGGGATCGGCGGTGTACCCCGGGTAACCGCCGTAGCCGGGCTGCGGGTACGGGTAGCCGGTCGGCGGTGGATAGGCCGATGGCGCCGGATACGGCGGGTAGGGCGTCGGATATCCCGGCGGCGGTTGATGCGGGTAGTTGGCCGGATAGTCGACCGGGGTGTACGGGTCTCCGGGCGGCGGTGTGCCGTCGGGCAGCGGGGGCTGGGTCATCGGTTCAGTTCCAGGCCATCGATCCGAACCAGATGAAGGTGCTGAGGACCAGTGATACGGCGCCCACCACGATCCCGGCGATGGCCAGGCCGCGACCGCCCTGGTGGGTTTGCTTGATCTGGTTGAGCGCGATGATGCCGAGCACGATCCCGATGATCGCGCCGATGCCGCACAGCAGGCCGATGACCGAGGCCACGAGCGACGAGATCGCGAAGGTGTTCGTTCCCGTGGCCGGTGGGGGATAGCCGTACCCGCCAGCCGGGTAGGGCGTCGCGCCGTATTGCGGTGGCGGAGGTGGCGGGGGATATGCGCCGCCACCTTGCGGGGGCGGGTAATACGGCGGCGGCTCCGAATAGCCGGGCGCTCCGTAGCCACCGGCGGCCGGCGGCGGGTAACCCGGTTGCGGGGCGTAGCCCGGCGGCGGGTAGGTGGGCTCGGGATAAGGCGGCGGGAAAGCGCTCGGGGCCTCGTAGGCCGGCGGGGACGGGTTCTTTTCGAGCGACGGGGCTTCGTAGGTCCCTTCGGAGGGCCCCTGATCGCCTGCGTTCTGCGGCTTTTCACCGGAGTCGCCGCCGGAAGCTGTCATGCTGATCAACCTAGCGTATGTGCAGGTGGCGCGGGACTGGCTTGCCGTCGGGCAGGCTGGTGGCAGCCACGCGACAAATGGCGCGCACGACAGGAGAATGTCTAGTTATGACCAGTCCTTTCCAGAGCCAGAACCCTGGCGGCGCGTCCGCATCAGCGTCGCGTCGCGGGCCCGTCGGCCTGCCGACCCCTCCGAAGGGCTGGCCGATCGGTTCCTATCCCACCTATGCCGAGGCGCAGAAGGCCGTCGACTATCTGTCCGACGAGCAGTTCCCGGTGCAGCAGGTGACCATCGTCGGCGTGGATTTGATGCAGGTCGAGCGGGTTACCGGCCGGCTGTCCTGGCCCAAAGTGCTCGGGGGTGGTGTGATCACCGGCGCCTGGCTCGGCATCTTCATCGGCCTGGTGCTGGGCTTCTTCAGCCCCAACCCGTGGGCGTCGCTGATCACCGGGGTGATCGCGGGCGTGATCTTCGGACTGATCACGTCCGCCGTGCCGTACGCGATGGCCCGTGGGACAAGGGATTTCAGCTCGACCATGCAGTTGGTGGCGGGCCGGTACGACGTCTTGTGCGATCCGCAGAGCGCCGAAAAGGCGCGGGACATGCTGGCGCGCTTGACGATTTAGGCCCTCGTCGCGGCTTTCAGCGGTCACGATTGGGCTGCATACGGCGTGGAAGTGTTGCACATCACGCCGCCGGAGTTCTACGGTTTGCCCGCGGGGTAATCCCCTGCCGTGATGCAGCGTGCCCCGAAACCCGGACCGTTGCGGCACGTGTCGAGAAGACGGGAGGCGGTTGCGGATGGCTTGCCCAGGCGCACGCGCTCGACGGGTGGGCGCGGCCGCGATAGCCGCTCTGACATGCGCATCTCTGGTCTCGTCGTGCGGCTCCGGTGAGAATGGCGTCGTCGTCAGCTTCTATACACCGGCCAGCGAGACTGCGACGTTCACCGCCGTCGCCAAACGATGCAACGACGAACTCGGTGGCCGATTTCGGATCGAACAGCGCAGCCTGCCCAAGGCCGCCGACGATCAACGGCTGCAATTGGCGCGCAGGCTGACCGGAAATGACCGCACGCTCGATCTGATGGCACTGGACGTGGTGTGGACGGCCGAGTTCGCCGAAGCGGGCTGGGCGTTGCCGTTGTCGGACGATCCCGCCGGACAAGCCGAGGCGGACGCGACCGATGACACCCTGCCAGGACCGCTCGAGACCGCCAGATGGCAGGACAAACTTTTCGCCGCACCAGTCACGACGAACACCCAATTACTTTGGTACCGAGCTGATTTGGTGGCACCGCCGCCCGACACCTGGGACGGTATGGTGGCCGAGGCCACTCGGTTGTATGCCGAGGGCAAGCCCAGCTGGATCGCGGTGCAGGCGAAGCAGTACGAGGGCTTGGTGGTGTGGTTCAATACTTTGCTGGAAAGTGCTGGGGGACAGGTGCTTTCCGATGACGGCAAACGGGTCACGCTGACCGACACCGCCGAGCACCGGGCCGCCACCATCAAGGCGCTGCAGATCATCAAGGCGGTTGCCACTGCCCCGGGGGCCGATCCGTCGGTCACCCAGACCGACGAGGGCACCGCGCGGCTGGCGCTCGAACAGGGCAAGGCGGCGCTGGAGGTCAACTGGCCGTTCGTGTTCGCCTCGATGCTGGAGAACGCGGTCAAGGGCGGTGTGCCGTTCCTGCCGCTGAACGAGAAGCCGGAACTGGCGGGCAGCATCAACGACGCGGGCACCTTCTCGCCGACCGATGACCAGTTCACCATCGCCTTCGACGCGGCCAAGGAGGTGTTCGGGTTCGCTCCTTACCCGGGCGTGATCGCGGGTCAGCCCACCCGGGTCACGCTGGGCGGACTGAATATCGCGGTGGCCAAGACCACTCGTCATTCAGCCGAGGCGTTCGAGGCGGTGCGGTGCATCCGAAGCCTGGAGAACCAGAAGTACACCTCGATCGAGGGCGGTCTGCCCGCGGTGCGTACCTCGCTGTACTCCGATCCGGAATTCCAGAAGAAGTATCCGCAGTACGCGATCATCCGCGATCAGCTGACCACCGCCGCGGTGCGCCCGGCGACACCGAACTATCAGGCGGTGTCGACGCGAATCTCGGCCACGCTGGCCCCGATCACCCAGATCGATCCGGAGAAGACGGCCGATGAACTCACCGACCAGGTGCAGAAGGCGATCGACGGCAAGGGACTGATCCCATGACCGCCGCGACGCCCCGCACTCCGGCCAATGCTGCGGCCCGCAGCGACGACCGCCGGTCGCAGCGCAAGCTGGCCTATCTGCTGATCACACCGGCCGTCGTGCTGATGCTCGCGGTGACCGCATACCCGATCGTGTACGCGGTGTGGCTGAGCCTGCAGCGCTACAACCTCGCGAGCCCCGCCGACACCAAGTTCATCTGGTTCGAGAACTACCAGACGATCCTGACCGACAAGTACTGGTGGACGGCGTTCGTCGTCACCGCCGTCATCACGGTGATCTCGGTCGCGATCGAGTTCGTGCTGGGCATGGCACTCGCACTTGTCATGCACCGAACCATCTTCGGCAAGGGGTTGGTGCGGACGGCGATCCTGATCCCGTACGGCATCGTCACGGTTGCGGCCTCCTACAGCTGGTACTACGCCTGGACACCGGGCACCGGGTATCTCGCCAATCTGCTTCCCGACGGCAGTGCGCCACTGACGCAACAGATTCCGTCACTGGCGATCATCATTCTCGCCGAGGTGTGGAAGACCACGCCATTCATGGCGTTGCTGCTGCTGGCGGGGCTGGCGCTGGTGCCCGAGGATCTGCTCAAGGCCGCACAGGTGGACGGGGCCGGCCCGTGGACGCGGCTGATCAAGGTGACGCTGCCGTTGATCAAGCCGGCGATCCTGGTGGCGCTGGTGTTCCGCACGCTCGATGCGTTCCGCATCTTCGACAACATCTATGTGCTGACCGGTGGCGCCAACGACACCGCCTCGGTGTCGATCCTGGGCTACGACAACCTGTTCAAGGCGTTCAACATCGGCCTCGGCTCGGCGATCAGCGTGCTGGTGTTCTTGTCGGTGGCCGTCATCGCGTTCATCTACATCAAGCTGTTCGGTGCGTCGGCGCCGGGCACCGACAACGAGGTGCGCTGATGTCTGAGCGGGTTGGCGCCCGGCGCGCGGCGAGCTGGATCGTCATCGACGCCGTCGTGGTGATCTATGCGCTGTTCCCGGTGTTGTGGATCCTGAGTCTGTCCTTGAAGCCGACGTCAACCGTCAAGGACGGCAAGTTGATTCCGTCGCAGATCACCTTCGACAACTACAAGGGCATCTTCAGCGGCGACGCGTTCAGCTCCGCGCTGATCAACTCGATCGGTATCGGGCTGATCACCACCGTGATCGCGGTGGTCATCGGCGGGATGGCGGCCTACGCCGTGGCCCGGCTGGAGTTCAGGGGCAAGAAGGCACTCATCGGTGCGGCGCTGCTGATCGCGATGTTCCCCCAGATATCGCTGGTGACACCGCTGTTCAACATCGAACGCCGGCTCGGATTGTTCGACACCTGGCCAGGGTTGATCATTCCGTACATCACGTTCGCACTGCCGCTGGCGATCTACACGCTGTCGGCGTTCTTCCGGGAAATCCCCTGGGATTTGGAGAAGGCCGCCAAGATGGACGGCGCCACCCCGGCGCAGGCGTTTCGGCGGGTGATCGCGCCGCTGGCCGCGCCGGGCATCGTGACCGCCGCCATCCTGGTGTTCATCTTCGCCTGGAACGACCTGCTGCTGGCGCTGTCGCTGACCGCCACCGATGCCGCAATCACCGCGCCGGTGGCCATCGCGAACTTCACCGGCAGTTCACAATTCGAGGAGCCGACCGGCTCTATCGCCGCGGGCGCGATGGTCATCACGGTGCCGATCATCGTGTTCGTTCTCATCTTCCAACGACGGATCGTCGCCGGGCTGACCTCCGGCGCGGTGAAGGGGTAGCGAGGTTTCGATGGCCGAGATAGTCCTGGACCAAGTCACCAAGAGTTATCCGGACGGCGCAGTCGCCGTGAAGGACCTCAGCCTGACGATCGCCGACGGCGAGTTCGTCATCCTGGTCGGCCCGTCCGGCTGCGGCAAGTCGACCACGCTCAACATGATCGCCGGGCTGGAGGACATCAGCTCAGGGGAGTTGCGCATCGGCGGCAGCCGGGTCAACGAGAAGGCGCCCCGTGATCGCGACATCGCGATGGTCTTCCAGTCCTACGCGCTCTACCCGCACATGACTGTTCGGCAGAACATCGCGTTCCCGCTGACGCTGGCCAAGATGAACAAGGCGGAGATCGCGCAGAAGGTCGAGGAAACGGCGAAAATCCTTGATCTGTCCGAACTCTTGGACCGCAAGCCCGCACAGTTGTCCGGCGGGCAGCGGCAGCGGGTGGCGATGGGCCGTGCGATCGTACGCCAGCCCAAGGCGTTCCTGATGGACGAGCCGTTGTCGAACTTGGATGCCAAGCTACGCGTTCAGATGCGCGGCGAGATCGCCCGATTGCAGAACCGGCTCGGCACCACCACCGTGTACGTCACGCACGATCAGACCGAGGCGATGACGCTCGGCGACCGGGTCGTGGTGTTACGTGCCGGCGAGGCACAGCAGATCGGCACTCCCGCAGAGCTTTACGAGCGGCCGGCGAACCTGTTCGTGGCCGGCTTCATCGGGTCACCGGCGATGAACTTCTTCCCGGCGACGCTGTCTGAGATGGGCTTGCGTCTGCCGTTCGGCGAGGTGACGCTGAGCCAGGAGGTCGCCGATGTGGTGGGCCGGCATCCCAAGCCCGCCAACGTCATCGTCGGCGTCCGGCCCGAACACTTCGAGGACGCCGCGCTGCTCGATGCCTATGAGCGCATCCGCGCGCTGACCTTCGAGGTCAAGGTCGATCTGGTCGAATCGCTGGGCGCCGACAAGTACGTGTACTTCGCGACCTCGGGTGACGGTGCGAAGTCGGCCCAGCTGGCCGAGCTGGCCGCGGATTCCGGCGCTGGTGAGAACGAGTTCGTGGCACGGCTTTCCGCGGAGTCCACGGCGACGCTCGGCCAGACCATCGAGCTGGCGTTCGACACCACCAAGGTGCAGATCTTCGATGCCGACACCGGCGTGAATCTCACGATCCCGCCGCCGGCCTAAGTGAGCCAACCCACCGATCAGGTCCGCGCACACGTGCGCGGCCACTTCACCCGGTCAGGCATCGACGCCGAGCCGGACTCGGCCAGCGTCACGTTCCTGGGACTCGAACTCATCGAGGTGTTGCGGTTCGGGCCGGACCGCGGCGGCGTGGCTCATTATGTGACGCTTGGGTGTTCACGGCACCCGATGACCGAGGCGGCGTCCGGTGTCGCTGACCCGCTGCGTGGCCCGAGGGCCGAGGTGGTGCTCACGCTGCGCGCCACCACCCCCACTCCTGGGCTGGCGCGCAGCCTTGCGGTGGTGGCGGCGACACCGGCCGTCGAAGGCGTGGTGCTGGTCGCCGACGCGCTGATCGACCTGTCCGCGCCGTTGTGGGAGGGTGCCGCGTTCACCGCTGTGCTGCTTGGTGATTCGGCCATCGAAGACCTGCCTCTGGAAGCGCCGCGGGACCCGGTGCGCTTCCTGGCCGCAATACCCGTGACGCAGACCGAGGCGGCTTGGGTGCGGCTCAAAGGTGCCCAGGCCATGCGGCAGGCCTGGCTCGACGACGGTGTCGACGTGTTGGAGCCGAACCGGCGTGCGGCCCAGCCGGGTTGAGGCCGCTCAGAGCCAGTGGTTGCGGCGGAACGTCAGGTACAAAAACCCGCAGACGGTCGCCATCAGTCCCAGCACGGCCGGGTAGCCGTAGGTCCAGGACAGCTCCGGCATGTGCTCGAAGTTCATGCCGTAGATGCCGGCGATCATCGTCGGTACCGCCGCGATCGCCACCCACGCCGAGATCTTGCGCATGTCGAGGTTTTGTTGCATGCCCACTTTGGCGAGCTCGGCCTGTACCAGGGAGCTGAGCAACTCGTCGTAGCTCGAGATCTGGTCACCGGCTTGGCTCTGCAAGCTGAGTACGTCGCGCATGTAGCGCAGCACTTCCTTGGTCATCAGGTCTTTGTGCTCGCTGGTGACCTTCTGCAGCGCGGCCGTCAAAGGGCCTACGGCGCGGCGCATCTCGACGACCTCGCGCTTGAGCATGTAGATCTGCGCGATATCGGTCTTGAGGTCGGGGGAGAAGGTCTCCTCCTCGATGGTGTCGATATCGCATTCGATCAGGCGTGCGACATCGAGGTAGCTCTCGACGACATGCTCGGCGATGGCGTGCATCACGGCGTACGGGCCCAGCGCGAGTTGGACGCGTTCAGCTTCCAGGTGATGACGGAGGCCGGCCAGGCCGGTGTGGTCGCCGTGCCGGACGGTGACCACGTAGTCGGCTCCGACGAACACCATGATCTCGCCGGTCTCGACGATCTGGCGGGCCTGCGCCACCGATTCGTGCGGCACGTACTTCACCGTCTTCACGATCAGGAACAGCGCGTCGTCATAGCGCTCCACCTTGGGTCGCTGGTGGGCGTGCACGGCATCTTCGACCGCGATCGGATGCAGATTGAAGGTGTGGGCCACCGACTCCATCTGATGCTCGTCGGGCTCATGCAACCCCAGCCAGACGAAGGCCTTGCGCCCCTCGGCGCACAGCTCGTGAACCTTGGCCAGTGCCGCGGCATGGGTGTACTTGCCCGGCAGTCGTTCCCCGTCGAGGTAGATCGCACAGTCGACCATCGCCCGGGCGACGGGCACATGAATGCGTTTGGCGTCGACCTCAGTGGGGGAAGTGCTGGATCGGCCGGGACCGAGTAGCGACGGTGGCAAAGGGCGGAACGACGGCATGGTGCGACCTCCCCTCACGCGGCGGGTGTGGCCCGATGGGCCCGAGTGGAAATGCTACGCGCCGGTAGCTTGCCTGGCGTACTTCACTGCGGGGGAACCCCGCTCAGTGAGGTTTCGGGGGCGAGTACCCTGACGCCGTGTCCGAAATGGTGAGTACCCCCCGCGTCGTCATCGACGATGAAGAGATCTTCGCCGCGCACGTGGGCGGGAAGCTGTCCGTCGAGCTCAAGGCGCCGCTGGACACCCAGCGTGCGCTGTCGATCGCCTACACACCGGGCGTAGCCCAGGTCAGCCGCGCGATCGCCGCTGATCACACCCTGGCCGCGCGCTACACCTGGGCCAATCGACTGGTCGCGGTGATCAGCGACGGCACCGCTGTTCTCGGCCTCGGCGACATCGGTCCCTCGGCGTCGCTGCCGGTGATGGAGGGGAAGTCCGCGCTGTTCAAGACGTTCGGCGGCCTGGACTCGATCCCGATCGTGCTGGACACCAAGGACCCCGACGAGATCGTCGAGACGATCATCCGACTGCGCCCGACGTTCGGTGCGGTCAACCTCGAGGACATCTCCGCGCCTCGTTGCTTCGAGATCGAGCGGCGCCTGATCGAGGCACTGGACTGCCCGGTCATGCATGACGACCAGCACGGCACCGCGATCGTCGTGCTCGCCGCGTTGTTGGGCGCCACCAAGGTCCTCGGTCGCGACATGCACTCGCTGAAGGTGGTCATGTCCGGTGCCGGTGCCGCCGGGGTCGCGTGCACGAACATCCTGCTGGCGGCCGGTATCACTGACATCGTGGTGCTGGACAGCCAGGGCATCTTGCACACCGGCCGCGACGACATGAACTCGGTCAAGGCCGAGCTGGCTACCCGGACCAACCCCCGGGGGCTCACCGGTGGGATCGCCGAGGCGCTCAACGGCGCAGACGTCTTCATGGGGGTCTCGGCAGGGCTGGTCCCCGAGGAGTTGATCGCGACGATGACGCCGGGCGGCATCGTGTTCGCGATGTCCAACCCCGATCCCGAGATCCACCCGGATGCGGCACGCAAGCATGCCGCGATCGTGGCGACGGGCCGCAGCGACTTTCCCAACCAGATCAACAATGTTCTGGCGTTCCCCGGGGTGTTCCGCGGTGCACTCGACGCCGGCGCGCGGCGAATCACCGAGAAGATGAAAGTCGCAGCGGCAGAGGCGATTTTCTCCGTCGTCGGGGACGATCTGGCGGCCGATCACATCGTGCCGAGTCCGCTGGATACCCGGGTCGGGCCTGCGGTGGCTGCGGCAGTGGCCGCGGCAGTCGAATCCTAGGGCGAAAGCTCGTGAGGCCGACGATTTTTCGCCGGCTGGTGCTGGGACTGCTGGCTCTCGTGGTCGTGGCGTGCGGATCGCCATCGCCGGGTCCGTCGCTGGCGGTCGGTACGACGGCCGACCCCGAGATGAGGCTGCTGGCCAACTTGTACGCCGCGGCTTTGCGCTCGTACGGCAGCGCGGCGCACGTGGAGATCGTCGACCACCCGCTGGTGGAGCTGGATTCCGGAACCGTCAGTGTGGTACCGGGATTCACCGGCAGGCTGCTGCAGACGTTCTCCCCCGGTACGACGGTGCGGTCGGATTCGCAGGTGTACCGCGCGATGGTCGGCGTCCTGCCGGAAGGGGTCGCCGCCGGTGACTACACCACCTCGGCCGAGGACAAGCCGGCTCTTGTCGTCACGGATGCGACCGCTACGGCGTGGGGGAGCCGGGACCTGACCGCGCTGGTCAGTCACTGCGCCGGGCTGCGCGTCGGCGCCGTTGCGCACGTCCGAGGACTACCGACCACGGTGGGTAGTTGTACGTTGCCCCCGGTGCGCGAATTCCCGGACCAGAAAACGATGTTCGAGGCGCTGCGGGCTGGGGACATCACCGCCGGGTGGACAAGCACTGCAAACATCGGCATACCGGGCGAATTCGTCGTACTCGCCGATCGCAAGCCCCCGCTGGTGATGGCGGAGAACATCGTGCCGCTCTATCGGCGCAACGAACTCGACCAACAGCAAGCCCGCGCGATCAACGAACTCGCCGGCGTGCTGGACACCGGCTCCCTGGTCGACATGCGCCAACACGTTGCCGAGGGCCGGGATCCGCGATCGGTGGCTGAGGAGTGGCTTTCGGCACACCCGTTGGGCCGCTAGCGAATTCAGCGCATCGGCGGGGTGAGCTTGGGCAGCACCGTGGAGAACAGCTGCTGGTAGCCCGATCCGGTGATGCGCACGATCACGTCGAGAATCTTGGCGTCGGCGCCGACCAGCACCCGCGCCTTGTTCTTGCGGACGGCGTCGAGAATGATCTGGGCGGCGCGCTCCGGTGTCGTGCGGGCCAGCTTCTTGTCGAATGCCTTCGCCATCTCGGCCTGGTCGAGTCCTTCGGCCACGGTGGAATTGCGCGCGATGGCGGTCTTGATGCCGCCGGGGTGCACGGTGGTCACCTTGACCGGGTGCTTGGCCAGGACCATCTCCTGGCGCAGCGCCTCGGTGAACCCGCGCACGGCGAACTTGGCCGCGTTGTAGGCGGCCTGGCCGGGCACCGAGAAGATTCCGAACAAGCTGGAGACGTTGACGACGTGGCCGTCGCCGGACTCGATCAGGTACGGCAGGAACACCTTGGTGCCGTTGACGACGCCCCAGAAGTCGACGTCCATGATCCGCTCGATGTCTTTGAACTGGGTGATCTCGACATCGCCGGAGTAGGCGATCCCGGCGTTGTTGTAGATCTGGTTGACCTTGCCGAAATGCGCCTTGACTCCGTCGGCGTACGCCTGGAAGGCCTCCCGCTCGGTGACGTTGAGCCGGTCGGCCTTCACCTCGACGCCGATCGCCTTGAGGCGCTCCTCGGTCACCGCCAATCCCTCGGTATCGATATCGCTGATGGCGAGCTTGGCGCCTGAGCGCCCCAGCTCGATCGCCAACGCCTGGCCGATGCCCGACCCGGCTCCGGTGACCACCGCTACCTTCCCGGCAAACCCTTGCATGAACGCTCCTTCGAGTTGTTCGACGCGTGTTTAATGGGACCTAGGGTATCGGGTGGCACCCGCGGGTAACAGGGGGATACCTGTCGGCGATGCTTACAGCATGACGTTTCGCCGGATTTCGGCCGCCGTAGCCGTTGCCGGGATGTTCGCCGGCGCCATGGCGCTCGCGGCACCCGCCCAGGCCGACACCACCTCAGCCGATTTCCTGAATGCGCTGACCAGCGCCGGCATCACCGGGATCGACCCGGGACAGGCCGTGGAGCTGGGGCAGTCGATCTGCCCGCTGCTCGCCGATCGCAGCCAGAACACTGCCGACATCGCGTCCACCGTCGCCGAGCGGCTGGGTCGTCCGTTGGGGCCGGCCACGATGTTCACCGGGCTGGCGGTCTCGTTCTTCTGCCCGCGTGCCGTGGCTGACCTGGCGAACGGGCAGACGCCGATCCCGCTGCCGTTCCTGAACGACCTCGGCTTCTAGCGTCCGTTAGGCACTTGACCGGGGCTCGAGGACGATGACCGGGATTTTCCGGTCAGTCCAACTTTGGTAGGAGTCGAAATCGGTATAGGTATCGACAAGGTGTGGCCAGAGTCGCGATCGTTCGTCAGCGTCGGCTTGATGTGCCGTGACGCTGTGGCGGTCGGCGCCGATCGTGATCTGGGTGGCCGGATGGGCAAGCAGGTTGTAATACCACTGCGGGTTCTTGTCACGTCCTGCCGCTGAGGCGACGACCACGATGTCGGCGCCGTCACGCATGTACACCAACGGCGTCGTGAAGCGTCTGCCTGACTTTCGACCTACGTGGTCGAGCAGCAACGTCGGGGCCGGCTTGCGGAAGCCGGCGCCTACCCGCAGGTTGGCCCCGAGCCGACCTCGGCTGATGCGGTAGGTGAGCGTGTGCGCCCGGCTCAGGAAGCGGCTGGCAACCAGCACGAACCGTGAATTGAGCTGCTTCGGCTTCTGCAATGCCATGGTGTGCCTCTCGGGGGATCAGGATTTTTGGTCGTTGTACTGGGTGAGAAGTTGGCGCGCCGCGTCGATGCCCGCGGCCAGGACCTCGACGGACAGGGCCGGCTCGCTGACCGCCCGGGCCATTTGCAGGTTGCCGACCAGAAGGGTGAACAAGCCGATAGCCGTGCGCCGAGCAGCAGCCGGATCCTCCGGTGACAGCTGCGCGGCCACTGCGTCGATGATGGATTGCACGCCCACGGTGTAGGCGGCGCGGACCTGCTCGTCGCAACGGGTGATTTCGTCGAGGAGTGCCGCCGACGGGCAACCGCTCGCCGGGTGATCGCGGTGATCCGGGGCAAGGTAGCCGCCGATGAACTGATCGATGGCCTCATGTCCGGGCGGAAGGTCCGCGATTGTGGCTGCCTGGGTCGCCAGTTGGTCGCTCACCACGCTGGCCACCAGGTCACTCTTCGATCGGAAGTGCGCGTAGAAGGCACCGTTGGTGAGCCCGGCGTCCGACATCAGCGTCGCAATACCGGAGCCGTCGATTCCGTCGTGCTTGAGCCGTTGGCCTGCGCGGTCGATGATCAGGCGGCGTGTCTGGCCCTTGTGTGTCGCGTCGTATCTCGCCACCGATGTCCTCCGTCGAAGTTCGTCCTTGACTCAGCATAGCCCATTAGCTTATGGTCATAATATTATGACCGACAGCCAAAAGAGTGCAAATCGGCCCCGCCGGCCGTACGACCTTGCCGGCAAGGTGGCGCTGAGCACCGGCGGCGCCGGAGGTATCGGCCAAGCGACGGCTCGCGAACTGATTCGTCGCGGCGCGAAAGTGGCTGTGACAGATCTGAATCCGGAAATCTCACTGATCGCCCGGCGGCTGTCTGCCACAGCGGCGATGGGCGCTGTCGCCGATGTCGGCCGCCGCGATCGCCACGTATCCGACGCGGACACCATGTCGAAGCAGCCGACATGACGACCCGCAAGACATCCCTGGACGCTTTCGGAACTTCCGCGGGCCGTCCGCGCTCAGAACGAAAGGCAACTGCAATGACCCAATGGAAAGAAGCCCCCACCAAGAGCATTCGCGCCAACGGTGTCGACTTCGCTTACCGAGAACTTGGTCCCGACACTGGAGTTCCGGTGGTCTTCCTGCATCACCTGACCGCGGTCCTCGACGACTGGGATCCGCGAGTCATCGATGGGATCGCCGCGCACCACCGCGTCATCGCCTTCGACAATCGCGGCGTTGGCGGTTCGAGCTCGGCAGTGCCCACCAATATCGAGCAGATGGGCGCCGACGCGATCGCGTTCATCACTGCACTGGGCTTGGCCAAGGTCGATCTGCTCGGATTCTCGCTTGGCGGCGCCGTAGCCCAGATGGTCGCGCTGCAGCAACCGAACCTGGTGCGGCGAATGATCTTGGCCGGAACCGGGCCGCGCGGTGGCGGCGGCATCGAAGAGATCACCAAGATCTTCGTCATCGCTTATGTGAAAGCCGCACTGACGCGCAGCGATCCGAGGAACTTCCTGTTCTTCCCGCGTACGCCGGAAGGTAAGAGTGCGGCCTCCGACTATCTGAGTCGACTCAAAGAACGCAAGTACGACCGCGACAGGCCGATTTCAATGCAGGCCCGGATCGCACAGCTCAGGGCGATTCGATCGGCCGGCCGCAGTGTCCCCGACGATCTATCGGTGATCACCCAGCCGGTTCTGGTCGCCAACGGTGATCACGACCTGATGGTCGACAGCAGGCTCTCCGCTGATCTAGCGCGACGAATTCCCAACGCGGAGTTGAAGATCTACCCGCGCTCGGGTCACGGTGGGGTGTTCCAGTACCACAAAGACTTCGTCGCCGAGGCTCTGCGCTTCCTCGGTGATGACACCACCAACGAGAAAAAGGAAGTGCCCAGTGAACAGCCATCGCAAAGATGAGCCGATACTGTCCTACCGCGATGCCCCGGCGCGCACGGTCACAGCTGGCGGCGTGAGCTACGCGTACCGCGAGCTAGGCCCCAACGGTGGTGTACCGGTGGTGTTCTTTGTCCACCTCGCAGCCGTCCTTGACAACTGGGATCCGCGCATCATCGATCCCATCGCCGCGCACCATCACGTCATCGCCTTCGACAACCGCGGCGTAGGGGCCTCCAGTGGCGAGGTGCCGCTGAGCGTCGAGGCCATGGCGGATGATGCCTACGCTTTCATCACCGCGCTCGGGCATCGCAAGGTCGACATCTTCTCGTTCTCGCTCGGCGGAATGGTCGCCCAGGCGTTCGTCCTCAAGTACCCGGAGATGGTTCGCAAGCTGATCCTCACCGGCACCGGACCTGCCGGCGGCAAGGGGATCGACAAGGTCGCCGGGGTCACGTACTACGACATGATTCGCGCCACCCTCAGGCGGGTCGATCCCAAGGAGTTCCTCTTCTTCAATCGTGATGAGGTTGGCCGTCGCGCCGGCCGCGAGTTTGTCGAGCGTCTTCAGGAACGCACCGAGGACCGCGATACCCCCATCAAGATCAAAGCCCTTCAGCGACAGCTCAAGGCGATCAAGAAGTGGGGCCGCTCCACCCCGGCCGACTTGTCGAGGATCAGCCAACCGACCCTGATCGCCAACGGCGACAACGACCGGATGGTGCCGACTGTATTGTCCGAAGACATGCACCGCAGGATCCCTGGCTCGCAGCTCATCATCTACCCGAACTCCGGCCATGGTGGGATCTTCCAGTACCACACCGACTTCGCGCCGAAGGCGGTCGCGTTTTTGGCTGACTGAAACCTCGGTTTCAGCTGTGGCGCAGCCGCCCGGGATCTAGCGTCGCTTCATGACCATTGAGCTAGCCTGCGAGGCTGGCATCGGCTGCGCAGCTGAGCGGATCTTTTCCGTCATCACCGACCTCGCGCGGCCAGGGCCCCAACTCGACGCACGTCCGCAGGGTGTGCTCATTGACCCTGCCGGCCCACCTCACGCCGGTCTTCGGCTGAGCGTGACAGCCCGCCGAGTGTGCGGTTTCGTCCGCGACGCGCCGGTCGCGGCGTATCAAACGGCACACTGGATAGTTGAGCGCTCGAGTGTGGGGGTAATGCACGCGGAAGTGCGATTTCGCTTGCATAGCACCCACGGTCGGCGGCAGATCGACTACTCGAACGCCTCGTCGAGGATCTCCTGCTGCTCGACGGCGTGCACCTTCGAGCTGCCCGACGACGGCGCCGACATCGCGCGGCGTGAGATCCGCTTGATCCCGGTCAGCTTCTCCGGCAACAACTCTGGCAGTGTCAGGCCGAACGTCGGCCACGCGCCCTGGTTGGCCGGCTCTTCCTGAACCCAGAAGAACTCCTTGGCGTTCGGGTAGGTGTCGAGGGTGTTGCTCAGCCGCCGCTTGGGCAACGGGGCCAGCTGCTCGATCCGCACGATCGCCACGTCGTCGCGCTTGTCCTTCTCCTTGCGCGCAACCAGTTCGTAGTAGATCTTGCCGCTGGTCAACAGGATTCGCGTCACCGCGTCGCGATCACCGTCGCCGTCGGTATAGGTCGGCTCCTCCATGATCGACCGGAACTTCTGCTCGGTGAAGTCCCGAACGTCGCTGACGGCAGCCTTGTTGCGCAGCATCGACTTCGGCGTGAACACGATCAGCGGGCGGTGTACCCCGTCCAGTCCATGCCGGCGCAGCAGGTGGAAATAGTTCGCCGGGGTCGACGGCAACGCGATCGTCATCGAGCCCTCGGCCCACAGCTGCAAGAAGCGCTCGATGCGGCCCGAGGTGTGGTCGGGCCCTTGGCCTTCGTGGCCGTGGGGGAGCAGCAACACCACATCGGAGAGCTGGCCCCACTTGGCCTCCCCGGAGCTGATGAACTCGTCGATGATCGACTGCGCTCCGTTGACGAAGTCGCCGAACTGCGCCTCCCACAACACAAGTGCGTCCTGGTTGCCCACCGAATAGCCGTATTCGAAGCCCACCGCCGCGTACTCCGACAGCGCCGAGTCGTACACCATCAGCTTGCCGCCGGTCGGCGTGCCGTCGGGGTTGACGGTCAACAGGTCTAGCGGGGTGAACTCCGCGCCGGTCTTGCGATCGATGATCACCGCGTGCCGCTGGGTGAACGTGCCGCGACGGGTGTCCTGCCCGGAGAACCGGATCAGCTTGCCCTCGGCCAAAAACGTTCCGAGCGCCAGCAATTCGGCGAACGCCCAGTCGACCTTGCCCTCGTAGGCCATCTCGCGGCGCTTCTCCAGCACCGGCTTGACGCGCGGATGCACGTTGAAGCCGTCCGGGAACGCCAGGTGCGCATCACCGATGCGGGCCAGCAGCGACTTGTCCACCGCGGTGGTCATCCCGCGCGGGATCATCTGGTCTTCCTCGACCGACTCGCTGGGCTCGATATCGTGCTTCTCCAGCTCGCGAACCTCGTTGAACACCCGCTCCAGCTGGCCCTGGTAGTCGCGCAGCGCGTCCTCGGCCTCCTTCATCGAGATATCGCCGCGGCCGATCAGGCTCTCGGTGTAGGTCTTGCGCACACCGCGCTTGGTGTCGATGACGTCGTACATGTACGGCTGGGTCATCGACGGGTCGTCACCTTCGTTGTGCCCGCGACGGCGGTAGCACAGCATGTCGATGATGACGTCCTTCTTGAACTTCTGCCGGAAGTCCACCGCCAGGCGGGCCACCCAGACGCACGCCTCCGGGTCGTCGCCGTTGACGTGGAAGATGGGCGCTCCCACCATCTTTGCGACGTCGGTGCAGTACTCCGAGCTGCGCGAGTCCTGCGGCGAGGTGGTGAAGCCGATCTGGTTGTTGACGATGATGTGGATCGTGCCGCCCGTGCGGTAGCCACGCAGCAGCGCCAGGTTCAGCGTCTCGGCCACGACGCCCTGGCCGGCGAAGGCCGCATCGCCGTGCAGCATCAGCGGCATCACAGTGAAACCGTCGTCACCGGTGCCCTTGTCCAGCAGATCCTGCTTGGCCCGAACAATGCCTTCCATCACCGGGTCGACAGCCTCGAGGTGTGACGGGTTGGCCGTCAGCGAGACCTCGATGTCGTTGTCGCCGAACATCTGGATGTAGTTGCCGGATGCGCCCAGATGGTATTTCACGTCACCGGAGCCGTGCGCCTGCGACGGGTTCAGGTTGCCCTCGAACTCGCTGAAGATCTGGGAGTAGGGCTTGCCGACGATGTTGGCCAGCACGTTGAGCCGACCACGGTGCGGCATGCCGATGACGACCTCGTCGAGCGCATGCTCGGCGGCCTGGTCGATCGCCGCGTCCATCATCGGGATGACCGTCTCGGCACCTTCCAGTGAAAAGCGCTTCTGGCCAACGTATTTGGTCTGCAGGAAGGTCTCGAAGGCCTCGGCCGCGTTCAGCTTGGACAGCACGTACTTCTGCTGTGCGACCGTCGGCCCTTCGTGCTTGACCTCGATGCGCTCCTGCAGCCACTTCTGCTGCTCGGGCTCGAGGATGTGGGTGTACTCCACACCGATGTGCCGGCAGTAGGCGTCCCGCAGCAGTCCGAGCACGTCGCGCAGCTTCTTGTACTCCTTGCCCGCGAACCCGTCGACCTTGAAAACCCGGTCGAGGTCCCAGAGGGTCAGGCCGTGGGTGTTGACGTCGAGGTCGGGGTGGCTGCGGAAACGGGTCTTGTCCAGCCGCAGCGGGTCGATGTCGGCCATCAGATGCCCGCGGTTGCGGTAGGCCGCAATCAGTTCCATGACCCGGGCGTTCTTGTCGACGATCGAGTCCGGGTTGTCGGTGCGCCAGCGGACCGGCTCGTAGGGGATGCCCAGTTCGAAGAAGATCTCGTCGAAGAAGTCGTCGGACAGCAGGAGTTCGTGGATGGTCCGCAGGAAATCGCCGGACTCCGCGCCCTGGATGATGCGATGGTCGTAGGTCGACGTCAGCGTGATCAGCTTGCCGATGCCCAACTCGGCGATGCGCTCCTCGCTGGCGCCCTGGAACTCCGCGGGATACTCCATCGCGCCGGCACCGACGATCGCGCCCTGGCCGGCCATCAGCCGGGGCACCGAGTGCACGGTGCCGATGGTGCCCGGGTTGGTCAGCGAGATCGTCACGCCGGCGAAGTCCTCGGCGGTCAGCTTGCCGTCGCGGGCGCGCCGCACGATGTCTTCGTAGGCGGCGATGAACTGGCCGAACCGCATGGTCTCGCAGTTCTTGATCGCCGCGACAACCAGCGCGCGCTTGCCATCCTTGCCCTGCAGGTCGATGGCAAGACCCAGGTTCGTGTGCGCCGGGGTGACGGCGTTGGGCTTGCCGTCGATCTCGGCGAAGTGACGGTTCATGTTGGGGAACGCCTTGACCGCCTGGACGATCGCGTAGCCCAGCAGATGGGTGAACGACACCTTGCCGCCGCGCGTGCGCTTGAGGTGGTTGTTGATGACGATGCGGTTGTCGATCATCAGCTTCGCCGGGATGGCCCGCACGCTCGTCGCGGTCGGGATCTCCAGCGAGGTGTTCATGTTCTTGACGACGGCGGCTGCCGCGCCCCGCAACACCTGAGTCTCTTCACCGCTGTCGGCCGAAGTCGCTGCCGCTTTAGGAGCGGGAGCCGGTGCCTTCGCCGGGGCAGCCGGTGCGGCGGGTGTGACGGCGCCATTCCCAGCGGGAGCAGTCTTGGCGGGGGCGGGGCTGGGCGGTGGCGCCGGTGCGGGTTCCGGCGGCGTCACGGGAGCCGCGGCCGGCTGGCCGTTGCCGGTGGCGATCGACTCGGTCGTCGGCTCAGGGTTGTAGTCGACCAAGAACTCGTGCCAACTCTCGTCGACCGAGGAGGGGTCGTCGCGGAACTTGCGGTACATCTCCTCGACAAGCCATTCGTTCTGGCCGAATGGTGAACTGGTACTGCTCACGGCAGTTGCTCGCCTCGATTCCTTCGTCCGGGCACGCCGCGCTTGGACGGTTTGCCCCCTCTTATCAGCCCCGGCACTTAGCCGCGCCTAAAAGGCTATCCCTTCTCACGCGTTCCCGAAGCACGTCAGCCCCATGCCCCGAATGGGTGCGACAACCGGTCGACAGGCGTCGGCGAACGGCTGCTGTCAGGGCTCGATCGCCGGCAGCAGGTGCAGGCTCACCGGCCACCGGCTCGGCGCGGGCCCAAACGCCGTGCGCGCATTGTTCACGATCTTTTTGCCCATCATTCGGTTGCCGCCGCCGCCGACCACGGCCCCGATGCCGACGGGCAGCATTTTGCCCAGCGCCATCGCCGAGCGCTTGAGTGCGTACCGCTTGACGAAGTACCGCATCAGGCGCGTGTTGAGCTGTGACAACGCGGGCAGCGGCAGCAGCTCGGCGCCTTCGGCAAGCCATGCACCGCTGGTGCGGCCCGGGCCCAGCAGGTCGGTGATCGCACCCTTGCTCTCGTCACCGACCAACACCGCGAGCACCAGCGCGCGACGGCGCTCCCGGTGTTCGAGGGGGATGCCGTGCACCTCGGCGATCGCGAGCACGAACACCGCGGTGGCCTCCAGGAACACCAGCGTCTCGCCGGCCACCGCCGACAATGCCGTCAGCGTGCCGATGCCCGGAACGGCCGCGGCCGAACCGACGGCGGCGCCGCTGGCCATCACCGCGGCCAGGTAGCGCTTCTCGAGCTTGACCACGATGTCGGCCGGGCTGGCCTCCGGGTTGGAGCGGCGCAGCCGCGCGACGTAGGCCCTGACGGCAGGCGCCTGCACGCGGGTGCTGCGCTCGATGACCTGGGACAGCATCCGCGCGGACATGGTTGCGTCGTCCTCTACGCGGGCCGGCAGCTGCTCGGCGCCTCGGCGGACCTTCATGGCTGTGCCTTCCTGGTTCAGCGTGCTTTCAGGCTAACGAACGATGGCCGGAGAAAGGTGCCCGCGGTGATCCCAGTCACCGCGGGTCGGATACCCGCAGCAGGAACAAATATCGAGTGGCGCGCGCTGAGGGTGTGCATGGCAACATCCGGGACTGTGGCTGCCACGCGAAACACGACGGCCGAGATCGCGGCGATGGCATCGCCCAGTCAGCTGCGCACGATCGTCGTGCTGGGCGCGATGGTGGCACTCGGGCCGCTGACGATCGATATGTATCTGCCGGCGCTGCCGCGGATCGCCGACGAGCTCGGGGTGTCCTCGTCGGTGGCGCAGTTGACGCTGACCGGCACGCTGGCGGGTCTGGCGGTGGGGCAGCTCATCGTCGGCCCGCTGTCGGACTCGCTGGGCCGCCGCCGCCCGTTGATGGCCGGCATCGTCCTGCACATGCTGGCCTCGGTGCTGTGCCTGTTCGCGCCCAACATCGAGGTGCTCAGCGTGGCGCGCGGGCTGCAGGGGATGGGTGCGGCGGCCGCGATGGTGGTCGCCGTCGCCGTGGTCGGTGACCTGTTCGACGATTCCGAGGCGGCCACCGTGATGTCGCGGCTCATGCTCGTGCTCGGGGTGGCGCCGATCGTCGCGCCGTCGCTCGGGGCGGCGGTGCTGCTGAAGGCGTCCTGGCACTGGGTGTTCGCCGGGCTGATCGTGCTGGCCGGCGTGCTGCTGTTGGTCGCCGCACTGGCGCTGCCGGAAACCCTTCCCCGGGCCAACCGGCGCCCGCTGCGGGTGCGGTCGATCGCGTCGACGTACCTGGCCCTGCTGAAAGATCTGCGTTTCATCATCCTCGTGGTGGTGGGCGCGCTCGGAATGGCCGGGCTGTTCGCGTACATCGCCGGTGCGGCGTTCGTCCTGCAGGGCCGCCACGGCCTGGATCAGCAGACCTTCGCGCTGGTGTTCGGCGCGGGTGCGATCGCTTTCGTCGCCGCCACTCAGTTCAACGTCGTGCTGCTGCGCCGGTTCTCGCCGCTGCGAATCCTGGTGGGGGCGCTGGCCACGGCGACCGTCATCGGCGCGGTCTTCATCGCTCTGTCGGTGACCCACACCGGCGGCATCTACGGCTTCCTGGTCCCGGTCTGGGCCGTCCTGGCGATGATGGGTTTCGTCATCCCCAACGCTCCCGCCGTCGCGCTCTCGCGCCACCACGAAGCCGCCGGAACCGCCGCCGCGCTGCTGGGAGCCGCGCAGTTCACTGTTGGTGCGGTCATCGCTCCGGTGGTCGGCTTGATGGGCAACGACGAGATCGCGTTGTCGATCGTGATGACTGCCGGTGTGGCGGTCGCGCTGCTGGCGCTGCTGGCCGTCGGTGGTGCCGAGGACGCCTCAGCCGAGCCGGCCTAGGCCGAACTGTTCTCCGCGTACCGCAACACCGCGCCGATGCCGTCGGCCGGAGTCAACCGCTCGTCGGTGCGTACCAGCGCGGCGTCGGTGGCCACCGCCAGGAGCGGAAGCGCCTCATCGGCGCGCAGCGTGCGTTCCGGTGCCCCGCCGAGGTCGGACAGGGCGTCGGCGTCGGCGGCGATCATGGCCAGGTCTGCGTCGGCGACGACGGTGACGTCACCGAGGTCGCCGATGATCAGTGTGTCCACCGCGCCGTCGCGCAGTGCGGCCGTCACGTCGGCCAGGCCCTCGACAGCCAGCCCGGTGCCCCGGCCGGCGGCGTACCGCTGGGCGGCGTCGTCGATGGCGGCCAACCGGCGTTTGAGGAATTCCTGACCGATCTCGTGGTGCACCTCGGCGCTGTCGGTGCCCGCCGCTCGTCCGCCGCCCTGCAGCTGTACCGTCTTGTCGGCGACCCGCTCCGGCAGTTCGGCCACGAGCCCCGTGCGGGAGTCGACCTCGCCCTCGATGAACACCAACCCCGCGCCGGTCTCATCGACCAACTGGGTGACCCGGTCGGCGACCTCACGGACATTCTTGCGAATGTTGGCTTCGATCACGTGCTGCTTGCCGTATTCGTGGCCCTCGGCGGATTTGGCCTTGTGCACCGGATAGCCGTCGCCGTCGACGTTCTCGGTGCGGACCCTGCCGGCGCGATGCACGCTGATGTCGGCGCCCGTGTGGTCGACGGCCACCCGCAGGTAGGTCGTATGCAGCATGCCGTGCTCGACGATGGGCACCAGGTACGGCAGTTCGGAAACCCGCACACTGGTGGCCGTCGGCGGCCGGATGAGGTGCTCGTCGAGCACGACGGTGTCGCCTGCGGCGATCACCGCCCGTCCGCTGCGGCCCACCGGCGGGTGAGCTGCGCGCACCGCGCCGTCGATCGCCTCGATCACCGCGCCGTCGATGGCTTGCTCCTCGAGCTGTTTGCGGATGTCACGCAGCCGGGCGTCGAGCTGGGCTGCCGCGTCCTCGGTGTCGTGCGAGTCGTCGAAGTAGATCGAGACGAACGGACCCTTAGCGTCCACCAAAGGCCGAAAACGATCCGAGTGCATAGCTCCTCCTGCGTTGGGAATCGATTGGATGGCGCACCCGTGTGCCAAAACTACGCCCGCTGGGGGCTTCGGTCCGAGCCCTCTGCGGGATGGCCGCTCGATCGGCCGATAGTCTCGACCTGGCAGCGTGACGCGGCCGGAAGTTCGAGCACGTGCGCCGGCGTTACGCACATGGTGTTGCTGCTAATCGATGAGGCGCGGGGGCCGACAACGGTTTCGTCAGCGCGCGCCGACACCTTCGCAGGACGCCGACACGAGGGATGGATATGACCAGGAACCTGGCTGGCTACGTGCCGGACGTGGACTTGGACCTCGATCCGGCCGACGTGGGCGATGCGCCCGCGAATCCGTGGCACGCGCTGTGGGCCATGCTTGTCGGCTTCTTCATGATCCTCGTCGACTCGACGATCGTCGCGGTGGCCAACCCGAGCATCATGGATGCGCTGGAGATCACCGACTACGACACGGTCATCTGGGTGACCAGCGCCTACCTGCTGGCGTACGCGGTGCCGCTGCTGCTGGCCGGGCGCCTCGGTGACCGGTTCGGTCCGAAGAATCTCTACATCGCCGGGCTGACCATCTTCACTGCGTCTTCGCTGTGGTGCGGGCTGGCCGGCACGATCGACATGTTGATCGCCGCCCGGGTCGCGCAGGGCCTGGGTGCGGCCCTGCTGACCCCGCAGACCTTGTCGACGATCACCCGCATCTTCCCGCCGGAACGGCGCGGTGTGGCGATGAGCCTGTGGGGTGCGACGGCCGGGGTGGCGACCCTGGTGGGCCCGCTCGCCGGCGGTGTGCTCGTCGGTCGGCTGGGCTGGGAGTGGATCTTCTTCGTCAACGTGCCGATCGGCGTGATCGGCCTGGGGCTGGCGGTCTGGCTCATCCCGACGCTGCCTACCACCAATCACCGGTTCGACGTGGTGGGGGTGGTGCTGTCCGGCATCGGCATGTTCCTGATCGTGTTCGGGCTGCAAGAGGGCCAGGGGCATCACTGGCAGGCGTGGATCTGGGCGGTCATCGTCGCCGGGATCGGCTTCTTCACCGCGTTCGTGTACTGGCAGTCGATCAACCGCGGCGAGCCCCTCATACCGTTGGCGATCTTCTCCGATCGGGACTTCAGCCTGTCCAACCTCGGCGTTGCGGTGATCGGCTTCGTGGTCACGGCGATGATGCTGCCGTTGATGTTCTACGCCCAAGTGGTGTGTGGACTGTCGCCAACGCGTTCGGCGCTGCTGATCGCGCCGATGGCCATCGCCAGCGGTGTGCCGGCCCCGTTCGTCGGGCGGCTTGTCGACAAGGCACACCCTCGCCCGATCCTCGGGTTCGGCTTCTCGGTGGTGGCGATCGCCCTGACGTGGCTGTCGATCGACATGACGCCGACGACCCCGATCTGGCGGCTGGTGCTGCCGCTGACCGCAATGGGTGTCGGCATGGCGTTCATCTGGGCGCCGCTGGCCGCCACCGCCACCCGCAACCTCCCGCCGCACCTGGCCGGTGCCGGTGCCGGGGTCTACAACGCGACCCGACAGGTCGGGTCGGTGCTCGGCAGCGCGGGAATCGCCGCGTTCATGGCGTCGCGGATCAGCGCCGAGATGCCGGCTGCTCCGTCCGATGCATCGCCCGGTGACCTCGCAGTGCTGAAGCTTCCGTCGTTCTTGCACGAGCCGTTCTCCGCCGCCCTGTCGCAATCCATGCTGTTGCCGGCGTTCGCCGCGCTGTTCGGCATCGTCGCGGCGCTGTTCGTGCTGGGCGGTTTGGGAACCCGGTTCGCGGGCGCGAGTAGCGACGACGAGATCACCGATCAGATCCCGGTCTATGACCCCGGCTATGACGACGACGAGTACGTGGAGTACCTCGTGGCGCCACCTCACCAGGTCGATGAGATCGACGACGAGACCGACGTGATCGTTTGGCAGCCTCCGGCCGAGGAACCCCAACCCGAACCCGAACCGCGAAAATTCGACCCCTTGGTGGATCCGATTGGGTTCACGCACAACGGGTTTCACGTCGATGGTGAGTCGAGCTACCGGGCCCTGGACAGCGTTGCACCGCCATCGCGGCACCGCCTCACCGACGAGAGCGAGCCTCGGCCCCCCCGGCACTATCGCGAGGAGCACGACGAGGTCGAGACCTACGGTCGCCATTCACGCCCTGGCGACTGAGCAGACTTTTCGCTTCATTTTGGGATCGGTAGCGCCGTCGGCCGCACCGGCGACGCCGGTCGCCGCCACCGAGGCCGCGGTCAAGGACGTCCCGTGGAGTAAAGTCGGGCCGGGCTGGACGCTCGCCGAATGGAGCCCGGTCGTTCCACATCGGCCTGGCGAGCAGCGCGATCCCGACGAACCGACACATGAGACCGTCGGCACGACACTGTATTTGGTGGACCCGGCGGGTACTCGCTACGTGATCACCACGTTTGCACCGGGTGCGCAGATGCGGATGGTCGACTGGTCGGGAGATGGCAGCCATGCGTTGTTCACCGGGTCGTACGCCAGCCCGACATCGGCGATCTCGGTGGACCTCCATACCGGCGAGCAGACCACCATCCCGGTCGACGGCTATCCGGCCTACACCCGGCCCAACGGCACCGCGCTGCTGGTCTCGAGCTCGTTCAACGGCAACCAGCCCGGAACCCTGAAAAGGGTTGACCTCAACGGCAATCCGCAGTTCACCTACCCGACCGAAGATCTGGGTGGAGCGGGTCAGTTCGGCGGCGACTACGTGGAGTCGCCCGACGGCACGCAATTGGTCCTTGCCACCGCCAATCTCGGCAATGAGGTCGTGCCGCGTAGCGACAACAGCCTCGTCGTGATGAGCAACGACGGCAAGGTGACCAAGACACTGCCGGCGCCGATGCCGAAAGCCTTGTGCGGACCGGTCAAATGGTGGACGCCGGGGTCGATCCTGGTGCACTGCACCGTAGAGCGAAGCTCGGCGAACCAGCTCTGGGCGGTGCCGCTCGACGGCGGAAGCCCCACGCCCATCACCGCTCTCAATTCTGGGCAGGAGGACAACGGATTCGGCGGCGACATCGGTGACGGTGACGCCTGGAAGCTGCCCAGCGGAGTCTTCCTGCAGTCGGTGGGCGCGTGCGGCACCGTATTCCTGTCGAAGCTGACCGCCGACGGGCACACCACCCGGGTGAAGATCCCCGGCGCGGCCGACAACGTGTTCGTAACCGGCGCGGCCAATGACAGGTTGGTGGTGCGGGGCCAGGTGGGCTGCAGCGGAAGCACGTCACTGGTGAGTTATGACCCGGCGGCGAACACCGCGACCGTCCTGCTCGGGCCGCCGGTCAACGGCGGCGCGGTGAGCGACGCAATGCTGTATCCGAGCGCGGACTCCTGACGTGTGGCGACCCGCCCTCCTCGCCGTGGTGCTGGCCGGGGTCATCGGGTGCGGCCCGGCGGCAGCAGACCCGCAGTCCTGCGCCGACTTCGGCGGCACGGTCGATGCCGACCAGATCTGCCACAGCCACACCAGCACGGCGAGCTATGCGATCACCCTGAGCTTCCCGGTCGACTACCCGGACTCGCAGGCGCTGACGGCCTACCTGACCCAGCGGCGCGACCAACTCGTCGACTACGCCGACAAATTCCCGCTCGGCGACCGGCCGGGGCCCTATCGGCTTGCGGTGTCGGCCAAGGAGTATCGCTCCACGGGAACCCAGAGCGTGGTGCTGCGCGTCGGAGAAGACGTCGGCGTCCATCCGGTCAGCTCGGTGAAAGCCTTCAACTACGACGTGCGCAGACAGGCTCCGATCACCTTCGACACGTTCTTCAAGCCGGGCGCGTTCGACGTCATCGCTGCAGCGGTCCGCCGCGACCTGGCGTCGAGCACACAGATGTTGCCGCCGCGCGGTGGCCTCGACCCGGCGGCCTACCGGAATTTTGCGATCACCGACGACGCCGTCATCTTCTTTTTCGACCAGGACCAGATGTTCGGCCAGAACGAGGGCCCACTCCAGGCCGCGGTGACCCGCGCCGAGCTGGCACCGTTCCTGAACTGAGCGACCCCGGCAATCGTTCTTCCCATCGGAGGACTATGCTCGCCGAAAAAGAGAATGTAATTTTCAGCGAGGAGAATGATGGCCGAGAAGCATTCGCTCACCGATCGCACGCTCGTCGTGTCGGGGGGCAGTCGGGGTATCGGTCTGGCCATCGCGCTCGGCGCGGCCCGTCATGGCGCCAACGTCGTGCTGCTGGCCAAGACGGCAGAGCCGCACCCGAAGCTTCCCGGCACGGTGTACACCGCCGCGGCCGAGATCGAAGCGGCCGGCGGCAAGGCCGTCGCCGTTGTGGGTGATGTGCGCAGCGAGGAAGACGTGGCACGGGCGGTCGACGCTGCGGTGCAGAACTTCGGTGGCGTGGACATCTGTGTCAACAATGCCAGCGCCATTGCCACCGACCCCACCGAGATGCTGTCGGCCAAGAAGTTCGATCTGATGCAGCAGATCAACATTCGCGGGACGTTCCTGCTGACCAAGGCCTGCCTGCCGCACCTGCGCACGTCGCCCAACGGGCATGTCGTGACCATCGCGCCGCCGCTGAACCTGAACCCGCACTGGCTCGGGGCCCATCCGTCCTACACCTTGTCGAAGTACGGGATGACGCTGCTGTCGATGGGATGGGCGGCTGAATACGCCGACACCGGAATCGGTTTCACCTGCCTGTGGCCGGAGACGTACATCGCGACCTCGGCGGTGGCCAACTCGGCGGACTTCGAGGATGCGCTTGCCGCCTCCCGCAGCCCGGAGATCATGGCCGACGCGGCCGTCGAGATCATCACCTCGCCGGGATCGCAGGTCAACGGCAACTGTTCGATCGACTCCGATGTACTGCGCGCCGCCGGTGTCGAGGACCTCTCGCACTACGGCGGCGGCGACAGCCCGATCATCGACATCTTCGTCGACCGCTGACGCGGGGCGTCAGCCGACCGGTTGCAAGTCGGGGTATTCGGTGGTGATGGATTGGCCGTAGCTGCGGAATGCCTCGTAGGCGGCGACGTCCGGGTCCAGTCCCGCGGCGAACGCCGCCTGAGCCTTGAACACGCGTGCGGCTGAGCTCAATTCGTGGCGCACCTCGTCGCCGGGACGGCCGGCGCTGGGAACCCAGACGTCACCCCAGACGGTGACTTCGGTTCGTGCCGAGCGCACCGACGCGGCCAGCGCGTCGCTGATCCGGTCGTCCGCACTACACACGGCGCCGGCCACGGCCAGAGCCGCCGGCGTCGCACCGAACACGGCCGCCATGCTGACCGTCTGCACCCCGAGGATCTTGAGGGCGGCGAGGTCGCCGGCGTCGGCGAGTGCGACCCGCACGTTCCAGCCCGCCATCACCCGGTCGAACAGCCAGCCACCGGCCGACTCCACGACGTCGGCGACGTGGACGCCGATCACGTCGAGCTGGTACGGCGCCAGCCTGGACGCCCGCTGACGCGGCCGGGGGCTTTCACGTGGGCGTTCGTCGATCTCATGCACACCCCCCAGCGTGACAGTTTCAGGGCAATCTGTAAAGGTCATGATTGGCCGAAGAAGCGCCGGAGAGCCTCGGCCTGCATGGCCAGCAGCGCCCGGCTGACCGTCCAGTCGGGGCACAGCGAGTCGAATCCATGACACGTCCCGCCGAACACGTGGAGGTCGGTGCGCACCCCGGCCCGCATCAGTTGCCGGGCGTACTCCAGCGCCTCGTCACGCAGCGGGTCCAGCTCCGAGCATGTGATGAAGGTGCTTGCGGCGCCGATCATCTGGAGGCTGCGGCCTGGTACCGAGGCGGCGCTCGGTGCGGTCTGGCTGAGATAGTGCCGCCACATCAGTTCGGTCGCGACACCGTCGAAACCCGGCGTGGACAGAAACTCGGTCTTGGAGGCGGTGGGACGGTCGTCGAGCACGGGCTGGTGCAGCAGCAGGCCGACGACCGGCGGAAGCGTCTCGGCCGCGGACCGCTGCGCCAGCCCGGCCGCCAGCGCCGCCCCGGCGCTGTTTCCCGCGAGCGCCAGCCGGTTGCGGTCGACGCCCAGCTCGTCGGCCGCCCCCCAGGCCCACCTCAGTACCGAACCGGCGTCCTCGAGCGCCGTCGGGTAGGGGTGTTCGGGCGCCAGCCGATAATCGACGGAGATCACCGTGCAGGCGCCCTGACGGGCCAATTCGACGCACTGACGGTGATCGGTGTCGAGGTTGCCCAACACGAATGCGCCGGCATGGCAATAGATCACCAACGGGGACGGCGACGGCGCACCACGGTAGATGCGGATCGGCACGGCGCCGGCCGTGGCGTCGGCGACGTCCACGCCCGTTGCGTCGATCTGGCCGACGGTGTCACGTCGGCGTTGGTTCAGCGAATCCCGCACGGCGCCAAGACCGCCCAGGGACAGATCGCTACGCGCCGCCGCGAACGCGTGCAATGCCGGGTCGAGCCGCCGGACGATCTCGGGATCGGGCGTCATCGGAGCTACCCGCCGGGTGTGAAGGTGTAGTCGCGCGGGCGGAATCGGCGCGTCATCGCCCAGAACGCGCGCGCGCTGCGCGGCCACTGCGTGACCACCCGCCCGTTGGGTGCACGGAAGTAGTTGCTGCACCGCGTGGTCCACACGGTGCCCACCATCCACCGGTCGACGTCGGCCAGGAAGTCCGCCATCGTCTGTGGGCGCACGGCAACATAGCGTCTGCGCCTCCGGCGCAGATACTTCAGCGCCCGCACGATGTAGTGCGCCTGGGCTTCGAGCACGAAGATCACGCTATTGGAGCCGACGTTGGTGTTGGGTCCGTACAGCATGAAGAAGTTCGGGAAACCCGGGACCGTCATCCCCAGATAGGCGAACGCGCCATCGTGCCAGGTGTCGTGCAGCGAGCGGTCGCCCTCGCCGATGACGTCTATCTGGCCGAGGTAATCGGTGGCGGCATAGCCGGTGGCGCACAACACCACATCGACGTCCAGTTCGGAGCCGTCCTCGGTGATCAGCGAGCGCGCCCGCAGCGAGCGGGCCGGGCTGGACACCACCTCGACGTGCGGCTGGGTCAGCGTCGACAAATAGTCGGCGGCGAACACCAAGCGCTTGCAGCCCAGCGGATGATCCGGCGTGAGCTTGGCGCGCAGCTCAGGGTCGGCCACGCATGCTTCCAGGTAGCGCAGCGAGATGTCTTTGAATTCTTGGGTTTTGTCGCTGCCGTTCTCGATCACCGAGATATTGCGTTCACTGCGCAGCCACAGCCGGGTCCGGTAGAACTTCTTGGCGAAGGGTATGCGCCTGAAGATCACGCGTTCCCGCTCGGTGTACGGACGGTCCGGTTTGGGCAGGATCCAGGTGGGGGAGCGCTGCACCGAGTACACCTTGTCGGCCACCTTGGCGACCTCGGGGATCAACTGCGATGCGGTGGAGCCGGTGCCCAGCACGGCGACCCGGGCTCCGGTGAGGTCCACGGAGTGGTCCCAGCGTGCGGTGTGCATCAGCGTCCCGGTGAACGGTTCCTGCTCATGAAGATCCGGCAGCAGCGGCCTGGTGAACATGCCGACGGCGGAGACCACGATGTCGAAGGTGTGCCGCTGTCCGGTTGAGTCGGTCAGTGTCCATGTGTTCGCACCGGGATTCCACTGTGCGGTGGTGATTTCGGTGTTCAGCCGCAGATGGGGGCGCAAGCCGTGACGGTCGGTGGACCGCTCGAAGTACTCCAGCAGTTCCGGCTGGCCCGGCCACATCCGGCTCCACTCCGAGTTCAGGTCGAACGAGTAGGAATACAGATGCGACTTCACATCGCAGGCCAGCCCGGGATAGGTGTTGATACGCCAGGTGCCGCCGACCCCGTCCTCGCGGTCGAAGATCGTGAAGTCGCGAAAGCCGGCCTTGGCCAGGAAGATTCCCAGGGCCAGGCCACCCGGTCCGGCGCCGATGATGCCGACCGACACCGGGCTCAGCCGATCCGCAGGCATTGCCCACCATCGACGACGAGCTCACTTCCGGTGATGAACGACGCGCGCTCGGACACCAGGAAGGCCACCGCGTCGGCGACCTCCATCGGCTGGCCGAGCCGTCCGCTGTAGGACCGCTCGATCAGCCGCTGCCGCGCGGTGTCGTCGAGCATCGGGGTGTCGATCGGTCCGGGGAACACCGCATTGACCCGGATACCGTCACTCGCCAACTCGGCCGCGGCGATCTGGGTCAGGCCGCGCAGTGCCCACTTCGACGAGCCGTACGCCGCGTGGAACGGGAACGGCCGAATGGCCCCGGTGCTGCAGGTGTTGACGATCGCGGCACCCTCAGCGCGGCGCAGGTGCTCCAGCGACGCCCGGATACCCAGGAACGGCCCCAAAGTATTGAACCGCCAACTACTTTCGAATCCGTGTGCGGTCTCCTCGGACAGCGGGGCGCGGTGCAGCACGCCCGCGTTGTTCACCAGCGTGCTCAACCCGCCGAAGTGTTCGACGACCTCGCTCACCGCGGCGGACCACAGCTCCTCGGAGGTGACGTCCAGCTCGACGGCGATCACGCCGTCGTCGTCGAGCGCGCTGACTGCCGTGCGCAGTTCCTCGATGCGCAGGTCGGCAGCGGCGACCTTGAATCCGTCGGCGCGCAACCGCTTCACCAGCGCCGCGCCCTGACCGCGTGCCGCGCCGGTGACCAGCGCGACCTTGAGTTCACTCATGCCCGGCCCTCGGCCTCTGCAAGATGCGCCATCGCACCGCGTCGCAGCGCGCCCGACTCCGGGGCGAGGGTGATCAGCTGAAAGCCCAACGCGGCCAGATCCTTTCCTGTCATGCCGTCACCGGCGTGGATACCTGCCACAATGCCGGCCGCGGCGGCGGCCCGCTGGACGCGAACGAGCGCGTCGCGGACTGCTGGGTTGCTGGTCGCCTTGACGATGCCGACGCCCAGCGAGATCGCCAGATCCGCCGGGCCGACGTAGACGCCGGCCAGACCCGGCACCGAACAGATCTCGTCGACCGCGTCCAGCCCAGCCGCCGTCTCGATCATCGCGAACACGCTGACCCGGCCTGCCAGCACGGCGGGGTCGGCACCCAGGCTGGCGCGCAGCGGGCCGAAGCTGCGGATCCCTTCGGGTGTGAACCGGGTGGCGGCCACCGCTTCGGCAGCCTGCTCGGGGCGGTCGATCATCGCGACGATGATCGCGTCGGCGCCCGCGTCGAGCACGCGCCCGATCGGCGCGGATGCGGCCGTCGGAACCCGGACCGCGGTCGCGATCGGCACGTGTTCGATGCGGCGCAGGATCTGCGCCACGTCGGCGTCGTCGAGATAGCCGTGCTGGATGTCGAAGCCGACGTAGTCGTAACCGGCGCGCGCGAATTCGTCGGGTCCGGCGAAGGTCGGGCCGGTGATCCAGCCACCCCATACCTGCGCCTTGTCGGCCAGTGCCTGCTGAAGCCTGCTCGCGGTCATGACGCCACGATGGAGATCTTGACCCGGCCGGGGGTTGGGCGGCAGGCGAACTCGAAGGCGTCCTGCACGTCGTTGATGCCGAAGGTATGCGTGACGTACATGCCCAGCAGATCGGGATGCTCACGGGCGAACGCGTCGGCGGCGTCGAGCACTCGCCGACGCTCGAGTGTCACACCGGATTTCAGCGTGAGGTTGTTGCGCAACATGGTGCGCATGCTGATCGGGTAGCTGTCGTCGTCGGGTACGCCGAAGTAGAACACCGTGCCGCCGAAGCCGGTTGCCTCGACCGCGTTGTTGAGCGTGGCGATCTGGTGACCGACCGCTTCGATGACCACATCGGGCTTGTCGTGCGGTGCCAGGTGAGCCACCCAGCGATCGCTGGTGGCCCGCACGACGGTGTCGACGCCGAACTTCGCGCCGATGTCGTCGCGGTAAATCGGATCGACACCGGTCACCTGTTGGGCCCCTGCGGCTTTCGCCACGTAGGAGAACAGCAGCCCGATCGAGCCTTGACCGATCACCGCCACCCGCTTGCCGGCGAGCGGCGGAAGCTGTTCGACCGCATAGAGAATGCAGGCCAGCGGCTGCAGACCGACTGCCTCGGCGGGGCTCAGTGCGGGGTCGTAGGGCGCCAGCCCGTTGCCGTCGGAGACCACGTACTCCATCAGTCCGTCGAAGCCGGAGGCCCAGCCGACGACGCGATCGCCCGGGCAGTGGTCAGGGTGGGCGCTGGCCAGCACTTCTCCGACGATCTCGTGGACCGGGAAGCCCGCCATCTCGGCGGCCAGTGCTCCGGTGTCGCCGGGCAGTCGCCCCTGTACGCCCTTGAAGCCGGGGATGTCGCTGCCGCAGATGCCCGCGGCGAGGAACTTCAGCAGCACCTGCCCGTCACGGAGTCGGTCGGACGTCGGTTCGGGCACTGTGACCCGTTCGAACGTGTACGGCGCGACGAGCCGATAACACCACACGGGCTAGGCCTCCGATATCGCGTGGGTCGTTGACAGTGGCACCTACGGAGCGTGACACTTGTGAGCACTTTTGTAAAGTATGGCGATGGGTAAAGGCACGGTATGAGGACAGTCGGCGCTCCGGCGCGTACACCGCTGGCCGGCGGCTTCTGCTTCGGCGAAGGGCCGCGCTGGTTCGAAGGCCTGTTGTGGGTGTCGGACATGCTTGGCGAGGCGGTGCACACCATCACCTACGACGGGTCGGTCACGACGTTGGACCTGCCCGGGCACGCACCGGCGGGCCTCGGTTTCCGTCCCGACGGCACGCTGCTGATCGCCTCGACCGAACGCCGGGTCGTGCTGCGCTACGACGGTGACGCGGTCACCGAGATCGCCGACCTGTCCGGGACCGCACCGGCCGGCCTCGGCGACATGGTGGTCGACGCCGCGGGCCGCGCCTACATCGGTTCGCAGGCCCGCGCGGGTGGCATCATCTTCCGCCTCGATCTCGACGGCGCGGTCACCGTGGTGGCGCAGGATCTCGACTTTCCCAACGGCATGGCGATCACGCCGGACGGCGGAACCCTGATCGTCGCCGAGTCGATCGGGCGGCGGCTGACCGCCTACGACATCGACACCGCAGGCGGGTTGTCCGGGCGCCGCGTATTCGCCGACGGACTCGACGGCCCACCGGACGGGATCGCGCTGGACGACGCGGGCGGGGTGTGGACGGCGATGACGCTGGCGCATCAGTTCGAACGCGTCGTGGCCGGCGGCGAGGTCACCGACCGGATCGACATCGGCGACCGGGCGGCCATCGCGTGCATGCTCGGCGGGCCGGACCGGCGCACCTTGTTCCTGGTCTCCACGTCCGACGCGTACCCACAGCGGTTGATCGGCACCCGGACCTCGTGCGTCGAAACCGCCCACGTCGAAATCCCGGGCGCCGGCTTTCCGTCCATCGAAAGGTGAGCATGACCGACAGCTATTACGAACTCGTCGCCCCGGACGATCCCTGCGGAGAGAAGTTTCGGGCCACCGACCTGGTTCGCAGCACGTGGACGTCGCACATCCAGCATGCGGGTCCGGTGTCGGCGCTGTTGGTCCGCGCGCTCGAGCGCTGCGAGCAGCGTGCCGACACCCGGCTGAGCCGGGTGGTGGTCGATCTGCTCGGCCCGGTGCCGGCCGAAGGGGACCTGTGGGTCACTGCGACGCTGGAGCGGGGCGGCAAGCAAATCGAATTGGTGTCCGCGCAGATGCTGGGCATGGGTCCGGACGGGCAGCCGCGTCCGGTTGCGCGGGCGAGTGGCTGGCGGATGCTGACGCTGGACACCGAGGCGTTGCTGTCGGCGCCGGTGGAGCCGTTGCGCCCGCGTGCGGACGGCGTGAACCGCAACCTGGCCGACAACTTCGACCGGAATTACGTGCACAGCCTGGAGTGGCTGTGGCTCACCAAGCCGCTCGCGCCGGGTCCGGGGGAGTCGTGGCTGCGGCCGATGGTCGACCTGGTGCAGGGTGAGGAGATGACGCCGCTGGAGCGGCTGTTCGCCGTCGCCGACGACGCCAACGGGATCGGCAGCAAGGTCGACATCACCAAGTACACGTTCCTCAACACCGACCTGGCGGTGCACGTGCACCGAGTTCCCAAGGGGGAGTGGATCGGTGTACGCGCCGAGACGATGTACGGGCCTGACGGCGTGGGGACGACGGTCGGCACACTGTTCGACGACGACGGCGCGATCGGTGTGATCCAGCAGTCGGTGCTGGTGCGGCCGCGGCCGCCGCGGGCCTAGGTCGCCGAGTGTAACGCCATGGCGCCAGAAGCCGAGTTTTCCCGCCATGACATTACTTTCGAGCGCTGAGGCTCAGTCGAACAGCACCGCAGGATTCAGATAGCCCGTCGGGTCGAAGGCGGCCTTGATGGTGCGCATCGCGGCGATGTCCGCATCCGAGCGGGCCATGCCGAGGTAATGCCGCTTGCGACTGCCGACGCCGTGCTCCGAGCTGACGTTCCCGCCATGGGCGGCAATGAGTTTCATCATTGCCGCATACAGATTCGCCTCCTGCTCGGCGCCGCAGCGCAGCACGTTGAGGTGCAGATTGCCCTCGCCGATGTGTCCGAACAGCACCGGGATGGCATCGGGAGCTTGCTCGGCGACCAGTGCGGCGGAGTCCGCTGCAAACGACGGAATCGCCGACAATGGCAGGGACACATCGAATTTCAGCGGCGGACCGAACAGCCCGACCACCTCGGCGGTCGACTCGCGCACCTGCCAGAGGCGCTGCTGGGCTGCCGTATCCATGCCCACCGCCGGCTCGCCGCACAACTCGGCGTCCTCCAGCGCGTCGGCGAGCCGCTCGGTCAGATCGGTCTCGCCGGCCAGCTCGATCAGCAGCAGCCAGTCACCGGCCGTCGGCACCGGCACGTCGAAGTGCTCCGCGGCCAGCTTCGCCGACCGCCCGTCGATGAGCTCAAGGGCGGCAATGGATTCGGTGTCGCGCAATGCCCTTCCCGTCGCGATCAGCGCATCCAGCTCGACGAACCCGCACACCGCCGTCACCCGATGCGCGGGCACCGGATGCAGCCGCAGATCCAAGCCGGTGATCACTCCCAACGTGCCTTCGGCGCCGACGAACAGCGACGCCAAGTCGTATCCGGTGTTGTCGGCGCGCACCTGACTGTGCCGGTGCACTATTGAGCCGTCGGGCAGCGCGACGTCCAGGCCGATCACCTGCTCGCCCATGTTGCCGTAGCGCACGGTGCGTAGACCGCCCGCGTTGGTCGACGCCATCCCCCCGGCAGTGGCCGAATCGCGGGCGGCGAGGTCGACTCCGAACAGCAGCCCAGCCGCGGACGCGGCCCGCTGTACGGCCGCCGCGGTTACGCCGGCCCCCACCCTGATCCGGCGTTCGACGACGTCGACTTCACCGATCTCGGTCAGGCGTTCGGTGGACAGCAGCACGTCGTCGTGCTCGGGGACGGTGCCGGCCACCAGTGAGGTGCGCCCGCCCTGCACCGTCACCGACACGCCGGCCTCCCGGCATTCCCGAAGCACGGCTGCGACCTCGCCGGCCGTGCCGGGACGCACCAGCGCGCTGGCCTTCCCGCGGTAGCGCCCGGTGTGGTCCACGCTGCGGCCGGCCAGGACGTCGGCGTCGGTGACGACGTGCGCGGCCCCCACGATGGCCTGGAGTCGTTCGGGCAGCGATGAACTCATTTAAGTGGGTTTACCACACATGGCCAGGAATGCCCCCAACTCCACCAACCCCGCAGGCGTCGACGGCAGGTAGTCGGTCAGCATCGACGAACGCACGATCACCGCCGCGTATTTGGCCCGGCTCACCGCCACGTTGAGTCGATTGCGGTTGAGCAGGAACGAGATTCCACGCGGCACCTCGGCGATCGACGACGCCACCAGCGAGATGAACACCACCGGCGCCTGACGGCCCTGGAACTTGTCGACCGTGCCGGCCTGCACCTCGGACAGGCCCGCCGCATCCAGCAGCCGGCGTAACAGCACCACCTGAGCGTTGTACGGCGTCACGATCAACACGTCGGGGGGCGTCAACGGACGGGTGCCGTCCTCGTCGGTCCAGGCCGAGCCGAGCATCGCGGTGATCGCGGCGACGATCGTCGCCGCTTCCTCGCGGCTGTCGGTCGAGTTGCCGTCGTGCTCGACTGCTAGCACCTGCACACCCGGCCGGAATCCGGCCAGGTGCCGGGCGGCCGTGCGTTCCTCGACCGAATGCAGCCGATTGTCGTAGGAGAGCCGGGACACCGCGGCGCACACGGAGGGATGCATGCGATAGGAGCGGTCCAAGAAGTAGCCGAGTTCTTCGGGCAGCGTGTGCTGCCCGTCGACCAGCCAGCCCAGCGCCGAGGCGTCGACCGGTTCGGGGTGGGTGCCCTGGCTGACCTGGGGCAGCTGCTGCGGGTCGCCGAGCAGTAGCAGGTTGGCGGCCGCCTGTGCGACGGCGATGGTGTTGGCCAGACAGAACTGGCCTGCCTCCTCGATCACCAACAGATCCAGGCAACCCGGCGGCACCCGAGTCTGGTTGGCGAAATCCCATGCCGTGCCACCGATCACGCAGCCGTCGTGGTCCGCGATGAACGTGGGATAGGTCTTCTCGTCGATAGCCGTCCACGGTCCGGTTCCGCTGGGCTTCTTGGCCACCAGAGCCGGGTCCACCCCGGCGCCGATGATGTCGCGAAACAGGTTCTCCACCACGGCATGTGACTGTGCGACGACGCCGACCCGCCAGTGGTGCCGGTTCACCAGGGCGGCGATGACACGGGCGGCGGTGTGCGTCTTGCCGGTGCCGGGCGGGCCGTGCACCGCCACATACGACGAATCGAGTGCGAGCAGTGCGGCGGTGATGTCCGCGACGCAGTCGTCCGTCCGCGGCAACGGCCCACCGGTGCGCGGCGGGCGGCGCAGCAGGATGTCGACGACGGCCGACGACGGCAGGGCGGGCAGGCCCGCCGCGATCTGCGTCGCCGTCGCTTCGATCGACTCACGAAGGGCCTTGGTCGGAAACGGCGGGCCGGGGGTGAGCGCGAACGGCATGGCATCGAACGGCCCCCCGGTCTTGGGTTCTCGTTCCATGACGAGCACCTCGGTGGGAGCCGCCGGGTCGTCACAACCGAGGACTTGCACCGATGAGTAGGCGCGGCGTTCGGGGTCGTCGGACAGGCCGGCCGGTGTCGGCGGGTGGTACAACGCATACATCTCGCTGTCCAGCTCACCGGCGGCGATCGATCCGGTCAGCAGCAACCGGCGCTGCTGTTTGCGGGCCCGCGGCGGCACGCACCATTCGGTGTCGACGGTCGCGCGATCGGCGAGGAAAACGCCTGGTGTGTCAGACCATTCGTCGACCGGACTGTTGAGCCGGTCGAAATGGCCCCACCAGAACGGCTTGTCCTCGCGGCGGTGATACCCACGGGCTGCCGCGATCATCGCGACCGCGCGCTGCTCGGGACTGCGCGCTGTGACGTCATCCCCGGCGAAGCCGCCCAATGTGCGCGCCAGCTCGTCGTCGACGTCGAGTTGTTCGCTGTCCTGCACAGGCTGCATGCCCAGTGGTGGAACGCCTGCCTCAAAGGCCCGCTGCAGCAACCAATCCCGAAGTCTACGGGTGGACCGGCAATCGTAGTGGTTGTAGTCCTCGATCTCCTTGAGTACGGTCGCGGCTTCGTCGTCGCGGCCGTCGGCCAGCAGCTCGCAATACCGGGCGTACATCGTGATCGAGTCGGTGGCGGTGGTGACATCGCCGGTGCGCAGTTCGGCGTCCATGTAGAGCGGCTCGAGCGATTTGAGGCTGTAGTTCTCGGTGCCGACCCGAATGCTTTTGCGCACAAAGGGATACAGGTCAACCAGTACACCGTTGCGCAGCAGGTCGTCGACCTCGTTCTCGCCCTCGCCGTATCGGCCGGCCAGCCGCAGCAGGGCCGTCTTCTCATACGCCGCGTAATGGTAGATGTGCATCTTCGGATACCGCTTGCGACGCTTGCGGACCATGTCCAGAAAACCCTTGAGCGCCTTGCGTTCCTGGCGGCGGTCGTGTGCCCACAACGGCCGGAAGTCCCCGCCCGCGCCGAGTACACCGAACATGTACTCCAGGCCCCAGTCGGTGCCGTCGGCCGTCCACAGCGGGTCACCCTCGAAATCGAAGAACAGATCACCCTTGTCGTGGTCGGGCAACAGCATCAGCGGCTGCGGGTCGACGACCTCGAAGGGCGGCTTGCCGTTCACCCGCGGCGCGATCTGCAACCGGGCCTGCCCGCGCAGCGCCGTGACCACGCGGGCCGGCATATCGGCGACGGGGCCATCATGCTCGGCGAGTTCGGCCACCGTGGTGATGCCCGCGTCGATCAGGCGGGCCCGCTGGCTGACGCGCATGCCCGCCACCAACAGCAGGTCGTCGGTCTCGCGGACCTGCGCCGCGCACTCCGGGCAGCGCATACAGGCGCGCACACTCTCGTCAGCCCAGCTGACCGCGGTGTCGCCGGCGAGGTGCCGATCCAGCAGATCCTGCAGTTCGCCACGGCGGGACCGGTAGACCGGCAGCAGCTCGTCGACCCGGTAGGCCCGGGTCGTTCCGTTGCCCAGCACCAGTTCCACATTGTCGTGCACGGCGATGCCCGCGCGCGCCAGTGTCTCGGCGTAGGCGGCCAGCTGCAGCAGCGCCTCCACTTTCACCGATCGGGCGAGCTTGGTGTCGCGCAGCCGATAACGGTCGCCGTCGAGAAGGAGGAAGTCTGCGAACCCGGCGAAGCGGCCGTCGAACATCGCGGCCTGGTAGATGACGGGCGCGCGGTGCGCGACGGCGCGCAGCGTGGCGTCCGCGGCGGCGGTCAGCCCGGCGACGGTGTAGGCGGGCCTGCCGATGACGGTGACGTCGGCCGCCGACCGTAGCTCGTCGAGGTGGCGTTCCTCGTGCTGGTCGCCGAGTTCGGCGGTGCGGGCCAACAGCTCGTCTTCGGCCGACACCGACGGGCCGCGGCCCAGCTTGGCGTCGAAAGCGCGCAGCAACGCATACTCGCAGCGTGCGGCGGCGGCGAGGTCGGATGCGCTGTAGATGACGCGGTCGTCGGCGACGAACACAGACCCACTGTAGGCGGGCGCCCCGACGCGTCAGCCGTTGCCGATGAGCTCCACGCCGTTGCCGTTCCAGCGGAACTTCACCACGCTCTGCATGCCGAGGCCATTCGTGTACGCCAGGGCGACGGTGTCGCCGGTGCTCTGGGTGGTGTCGACGCCATTGAAGCCGTAGGTGTCGGGCACCCCGGTCGGGATGTACTTGCCGAGGTGGAACATCACCGCGCGGGTGTTCGGCTTGTCGGCATTGGTGTTGGCCTTGATGATCACCGCAGACAGCTGCGCGCACTCGTTGTAGTTGCCGGCGATCGGCACCGGGTACCAGCCCTGGTTGCTCTGGGGGTCGCGGGGGAGTTCGGAGACGGTCTGCGCGATCGTCGGCGCGGCCAGGTTCACCGCACACGGGTCCGGCGGAGGAGTGCTGCTCGGCGGCGGCGGTGGCGGTGGGGGAGCCTCCGTCGTGGTCACCGCAGTCGTCGTCGGCTGCGGAGTCTTCGCCACCGTAGAGTCGCCCGAGCTGCACCCCGCGAGTGCTGCCGCCAGGATCGCCGCCGTCGCAATCGTCAGCCTCACACCGCCCGACGGTACCGGCCTTCTCGAGCGGAAGCGGGTTACGGCACGCTCCGGCAGTAGACTGCAGATCCGATGACAACGCTCGAGGACGCCCCCCAGACCTTCGCCGACCTGCAGATCCACCCCGCGGTGCTGCAGGCCGTGGCCGATGTCGGCTACGAGACTCCGTCGGCGATCCAGGCGGCCACCATTCCGGCGTTGCTGGCCGGCTCCGACGTCGTCGGCCTGGCCCAGACCGGCACCGGCAAAACCGCGGCCTTCGCGATCCCGATCCTGTCCAAGATCGACGCCGAAAGCCGCAACACCCAGGCGCTGGTACTCGCCCCGACGCGCGAGTTGGCCCTGCAGGTCGCCGAGGCGTTCAGCCGTTACGGCGCACACCTGAAGATCAACGTGCTGCCGATCTATGGCGGCTCCTCCTACGTCCCGCAACTGGCGGGTCTCAAGCGCGGCGCGCAGATCGTCGTCGGCACACCCGGTCGCGTCATCGACCACCTGGAGAAGGGCAGCCTGGACCTGTCGCACCTGGACTACCTGGTGCTCGACGAGGCCGACGAGATGCTGCAGATGGGCTTCGCCGAGGACGTCGAGCGCATCCTGGCCGACACCCCGGAGTACAAGCAGGTGGCGTTGTTCTCGGCGACTATGCCACCGGGCATCAAGAAGATCACCACCAAATATCTGCACGACCCGGTCGAGGTCACGGTCAAGTCCAAGACCCAGACCGCCGAGAACATCACCCAGCGTTATTTCCAGGTGTCCTATCCCCGCAAGATCGACGCGCTGACCCGCCTGCTGGAGGTGGAGGAGGGCGACGCGATGATCGTGTTCGTCCGCACCAAGCAGGCCACCGAGGAGGTCGCCGAGAAGCTGCGGGCCCGCGGGTTTGCGGCGGCGGCCATCAACGGCGATATCCCGCAGGCGGTTCGGGAGCGGACGATCGCCTCGCTCAAGGACGGGACGATCGACATCCTGGTCGCCACCGACGTCGCCGCCCGCGGCCTCGACGTCGAGCGCATCTCTCATGTGGTGAATTTCGACATCCCCCACGACCCCGAGTCCTACGTGCACCGCATCGGGCGCACCGGCCGCGCCGGCCGCTCGGGAACGGCATTCTTGTTCGTCACCCCACGTGAGCGTCACCTGCTGAACTCGATCGAGCGGGTCACCCGGCAGAAGCTCGTCGAGAGCCAGCTGCCGTCGGTCGAAGACGTCAACGCCCAGCGGGTGGAGAAGTTCCGCGACTCGATCACCGATGCGCTGAATGCTCCCGGGTTCGAGATGTTCCGCCGGTTGATCGAGGACTACGAGCGCGACAACGACGTGCCGCTGGCCGATATCGCCGCGGCGCTGGCGCTGCACAGCCGTAACGGCGAGGAATTCCTGATGACCGAGCCGCCGCCGGAGAAGCGGCGCGAGCGGCCCGATCGACCCGAGCGTGGCGATCGGGAGGATCGCCCGCCACGCAAGACCCGCGACGACCTGTCGACCTACCGCATCGCGGTCGGCAAGAAACACAAGGTCGGTCCCGGCTCGATTGTCGGGGCGCTGGCCAACGAAGGTGGGCTGCACCGAAGCGATTTCGGGCACATCACGATCAAGAGCGATTTCTCGCTTGTCGAGCTGCCCGCGAAGCTGTCCAAGCAGACGCTGAAAGCCCTTGAGAAGACCCGGATTTCCGGGGTGCTGATCGACTTGAAGCCCGACCGTGGCAGCCCCCGATACGACGCGCGTCCCTCCGGCGGGAAGCCCCGGCGCACGAGCCGATGATCGCGTCCAGCCAGGTCGACCAGGGCGGACTGGAGGCAGTCTCCGGCGTCGACCGGGTCGCCTCGCTGACCGGTATCCGCGCGGTCGCGGCCCTGCTGGTGCTGGGTACCCACGCGGCCTACACCACCGGCAAGTACACGCACGGCTTTGCGGGCCTGGTGTATTCGCGCTTGGAGATCGGCGTGCCGATCTTCTTCGTGTTGTCGGGTTACCTGTTGTTCGGGCCGTGGGTGCGCGCCACCGTCGGTGGGCAGAGCGCCCCGTCCGTGCGCCGCTACGCCTGGCATCGGGTGCGGCGCATCATGCCTGCCTACGTCGTCACGGTGCTGGCCGCCTATTTGATCTATCACTTCCGTTCGGCCGGGCCCAATCCCGGTCACACCTGGATGGGATTGCTGCGCAACCTGACCCTGACCCAGATCTACACCGACAACTACATGTTCGACGGCTATCTGCACCAAGGACTTACGCAGATGTGGAGCTTGGCGGTCGAGGTCGCGTTCTATGTCGCGCTGCCGGTGCTGGCGTGGTTGCTGCTGGTCGTGGTGTGCCGACGGCGATGGCGGCCGGCTCTGTTACTGACCGGGTTGGTGGTGCTCGCACTCGTCAGCCCAGCGTGGATGGTGCTGGTGCATACCACCGATTTCCTGCCCAGCGGCGCCCGGCTGTGGCTGCCCGGCTATCTGGCCTGGTTCATCGGCGGCATGCTGTTGACGGTGTTGGGCGCCATGGGAATTCGGGTGTACGGCTTCATCGCCGTAACCCTGGCGCTCGTCAGCTTTCTGATCGTGTCGACGCCGATCGCCGGTGAGCCCACCACATCGCCGACGGGTATGACGGAGGCGCTGGTGAAGACCGGGGCCTACGCCGCGATCGCGACGCTGATGGTCGCCCCGCTGGCTCTGGGCAACCGGGGCTTGTATGCGCGGGCACTGGCGAGCCGGCCGATGGTGTGGCTCGGTGAGATCTCCTACGAGATCTTCCTGGTTCACCTCGTGGTGATGGAGATCGCCATGGTCGAGGTGCTGGGCTGGCCGGTGTACACCGGGTCGGCGCCTGCGCTGTTCATCGTCACGCTGGTGATGACGATCCCGGTGGCCTGGCTGCTGCACCGGTTCACCCGGGTGCGGTCTTAGCAGCCTACGTTGAGACCGCATCCAGAGCCAAGAATGTGCGAAATCGTCGCTCTCACTGCGGTTTCAACGGGGAGTCGGCTTCGCTGGGGCACACCATCGGAACGACGAATTCCTCGAGCATCGCACGCTCGTCGTCGGCGTCGCGGCCGGGGAAGATCAGCAGCGAGGTCAGCACCCGAACCAGCCAGCGGGCGCGGCGGTGCACGACGTCGGGGTCGTCGGGCCGCAGCGACAGCAGGAACCCCGACGTCAGCGCCTGAATGACCTCGGACTGCTCAGCCATCTCCGCCCCGATGGGGGAGTCGGTGGTGGCGAACCACGACGACAGCGCCGGGCTCTCGCGCACCAGTTTCATGGACGCGCTCAGCCCGGCCAGCAGCCGCTCACGCGGGTCGGGTATCCCGTTGACCAGCTCGGTCATCTGCTCGTGCAGCCGGTAGGCCTCGCGGTGCACATATGCCGTGTGCAGCACTTCGCGGTTCTCGAAGTAGCGGTACAGCGTGGCCCTCGAACACCCTGCGGCACGGGCGATGTCGTTCATCCCGACGGTCGAGACGTGTTGACCGGCGAACAGTTCACCGGCGGCGTCGAGGATTCGGTCGGCGGCCACCTCGGCCCGCCGCGAACCCAGCCAGTCCTTGCCCGCCACTAGCCACGCACCCGGAACGGCACCGACAGCGGCCGGCGCACGTAGCCGCCCCCTGCCCAGACAATGCCCGCCTCGTCGACCTCGAAATCAGGGCAGCGCGAGAGCAATTCGGTCAGCGTCACCCGGGCCTGCATACGCGCGGCGGCCGCACCGAGGCAGTGGTGGGCACCGTGGCTGAACGTGAGTATGTTGCGCGGACGGCGGGTGACGTCGAGTTCGCCTGCATCCGGCCCGTATTGGCGCTCGTCACGGTTGGCCGAGCCGTACAGCAGCAGCACCTTACGCCCGGCCGGGATGGTCGTGCCGTGCAACTCGACGTCGCGAGTGGTGGTGCGGGCCAAGCCTTGTACGGGGGAGGTCAGCCGCAGCAGTTCGTCGACGGCATCGGTGATCAGCTCGGGTGAGTCGATGAGCAGCCGGCGTTGGTCGGGGCGCTGGGCCAGCAGCGGCACCGACCCGCCGAGCATGCCGGTCGTGGTGTCGTTGCCTCCGGTGACCATCGTGAAGGTGAACGCCAGCACCGAGAGCGTGCCGGCGATATCGCCGTCCGCGCCGACCCCGGCGGCTACCAGGTGGGAGACGGTGTCGTCCTCGGGTTCACGCCGCCGCCGCTCGATCAGCTCGGTGAAGTAGCCCATCATCGACCCGACGGCGTCGCCGACCGAACCCAGGGCATCCAGCCCGCTGGCGTTGGCCGCCACGATGGCTTCGGTCCAGCCGTCGAATTGGTCGCGGTCCTGCTCGGGCACGCCGAGGTAGTGTGCGACGACCATCGACGGCAGCGGCTTGAACAGCTCGGTGACGATATCGCCGCCGCCGTCGGCGCGTAGCTTCTCGATGCGTTCAACGACGAACTCGCGCACCTTGGGTTCGACGGCTTCGACCTGCCGGGGGGTGAACCCGCGTGACACCAGCTTGCGAAACTCGGTGTGCACCGGCGGATCCTGCATCACCATCGGCGGGTTGTCCTGCAGTCCAATGAGTTCCAGCTCGTTGTAGGTGACGGTCAGGCCCTGGGCCGAAGAGAATGTCTCGTGGTCACGGGCGGCGGCGAAGATGTCGGCGTGCCGGGACAGCACCCAGTAGTCGTGGTCGGGGTTCTCCGGCACGACGTGGTGCGCCGGATCGAGGTCACGCAGGGCTCGGTACATCGGCCAGCGGTTGCCCCAGGTCTCGGCGGTGGCGAGCTCGAAGCGGGCCTCCGCCTTGTGAGACACAACAGCAGTCATGTCTTATGGATACGACAAAAGCCTCACCATGTCAATGTCTGGGGAGGATGTGGGCTCTCAAGTGTGATGTCCAATTCGACATTTTGGATGCGAACGTCGGCCGGGGACACGCGCACCGTCGGCTCGGTGACCTGCAGCGCCAGCGCACCTGTTGACCCCGGCCGTTGCCCAGCAGGCGCTGCTGGATGAACGGCGCCCATGCGGCCGATCGCGTGACGCAACCGCTGCGCGGCCTGGCGGCTTCCGGTACGACGACCGTGGCGGCCACCCGCGACTTCGCCGTCGCCTATTCCGAGGCTTTGGCGCTGATCATCCAGCACGCGGCGGTGTACCGAACCTCGGTTCCGTGCACAAAGGGATCAAAGGCGGGACGGACGGCCTCGATGACGTGGGCGCGGGTCCGCTCGTCCTCGCCTTGAAGTGCCAGACCGACAGGACCCAGCCGCGTGAAGAAGCCGATCAACTCCGGCTCGGGCAGGGTGCACTCGACGTCGATTGGCTGGAGGTCGACGTCGGTCCAGCCACCCGCGTTGAGGGTCGCAGCGACCCGTTGCGGGTCGGCGAAGGAGAACTGTCCCGGGCCGTCTGCCGCAGGGGGGCGAAGGTTCGGCAGCAGCGGGGCCGCCTCACGCAGGCCGGTCGTCATGAACGGATTCTCTGCGGCGCTGCGCCAGGCGATGACGTGAAGCGCGCCGTCGTCGGTTGCGGCGCGCCGTAGATTCGTGAAGGCCTGGACCGGGTCGTTGAAGAACATGACGCCAAATCGCGAGATGATCGTGTCGACGCTTGCGCGCTCAAACGGATGGGTCTGCACGTCGGCGAGGATGAAACTCGCTGGTATGCCGTCTCTTTCAGCTCTGGCGCGGGCGGCCGCGATCATCGGCTCCGACACGTCGGCGCCGAGGCACCGGCCCTCGGTGCCGAGCCTGCGTGCGACGGCGAGCGTGGTGCCGCCCGTGCCGCAACCGACGTCAAGCACCCGCCGCCCCGATCCGGTCGCTACTGCGTCGACGAGCAGGTCTTCCAATCCCTTCATCATCGGGTCCAGCACGTCCTGCGCATCGACCCAGGCACATCCAGCTGTCGTGTTCCAGTGGTTGGTCTGCTCGTCGTTGGTCGGTTGTGTGACATCCATGGGCCGATTATGCCGATTCAAGTCGGCTAGGGGGCCGGGCAGACGCCCCGCTCGAAGGTCCGGATGATCAGTGGCGCGACGGTGTGCCGCGGCACTGCACCGGCTATGGCTCGTTCACAGCCGCGCAGGATCAATGCGTAGAGCGCGTGCCAGATCCAGGTCGGGTCGAGATCCGGGTCGAACACGCCTTCATGTTGTCCGCGGGTGATCAGGTTGATCACCACCTCCTCGTTCGGGGACTGGGCTGGCGGGATATCGCGCAGCACCGCCGGGTCGCCGAAGAGGAAGACCAGCCGTTCACCGATGGAGACGCCGGCGGTGATGAAGCGCCGCATCGCGTCGAGGGCGGGTCCGTCGTCGGTGGCGGCCTCGGCCACCGCTTCGGTAAGCACGCGGATCGAGTCCAGGGTCGCCTCGTAGATCAGCGTCTCGCGGTCGGCGAAGTAGCGGTGCAGCGTGGTGCGGCCGACCCCGGCCGCGGTGGCGATCTCCGGCATGGTGGCCGTCCGGTTCGCCGCCAAAGTAGAGGCCGTAGCAGCCAGGATGGCGGCTCTGGTGCGGGCCTGCACACCTGAGAGTTGCGTTGTCGAGGCGGACACGATGCGATCCTAGTCGCGCTCGGAATAGAACGGTGGTGTTCCGATATTGAACGGGTGTGTTCGTCCCAGTGGATCGAAGGAATCAACATGCAAACAGCTTCCCCAGTGGCCCTCGTGACGGGCGCCTCCTCCGGGATCGGGCGGGCGGCAGCGCTCGCCCTCGTGAACGCCGGTTTCGCGGTGGTCGGCACGAGCCGCAACGCGGCGACCGCCGGGCCGCTCGCGGGGGTGACGTTCCTGGATCTCGACGTAGCCAGTGACGACTCGGTCCGCTCCCTGGTTGAGGAGGTGATCGAGCGGTTCGGTCGGATCGACGTCCTGGTCAACAACGCAGGCGCGGGCCTGGTCGGCGCCGGCGAGGAGAGCTCGATCAACCAGGCCAAGGAGGTCTTCGACATCAACGTCTTCGGCCTGATGCGGATGGCAAACGCAGTGCTGCCCCACATGCGCGCCCAGGGCAGTGGCCGCGTGGTCAACGTCTCCTCGGTACTCGGTCTGATCCCAGCCCCCTTCGGGGCCATCTACGCCGCCACCAAGCACGCGGTCGAGGGCTACTCCGAGTCCGTCGACCACGAGCTTCGCGAGCAGGGCGTCCGGATGCTGCTGGTCGAGCCGGCCTACACAAGCACGAGTTTCGAGGCGAGCAGCCTGGCACCCGACTTGCCCCTGCCGATCTACGCCGCACAGCGGGAGATCGCCCGAGACGTGCTGGCCACGGCCCTGCGCACCGCCGATGACCCGGACGTTGTCGCGAAGGTGATCGTCGCGGCCGCCACCGATTCCAAGCCCAAGCTCCGGTACACCGCCGGCTCGATGGCCGCCCGCGTCAGCCTCCTGCGCCGGATCGTGCCTTCGCGCACCTTCGACAAACAAATCCGCAAGCTCAACCGACTGGCCGGCTGACCCCGTAGTGCACCGGCGCCTGACCAGGCGCACATGTCCTAACCCAGAGACACCGAAGCCAGCAGCATCCCTCGTCCGACCACATCAAACCGGCATGGCCCCGCTACGAGCATCGCCTGCACCTGGATGCGATCCGGCGCTGGGGCTCGGTCGACGCCGAGCGCGATTCCGCTCCGGTCACATCCGCCCGGACGTGGTCGAGCCGACCCGGCATCCGGAGCTGTTCAACCATGGGTCGCCGTAAGGCTCGGGTCAGAACGTCCTTCTGCTGGCGAGGTAGGCGTGGACTGCGGAGATGACCACGGATCCCTCGCCGACGGCCGATGCCACCCGCTTGACGGAGTCTGCACGCACGTCACCGACGGCGAACAGCCCGGGTATCGAGGTGGCGAAGCTGTCGTGGGTGCACACGAAGCCCTTGGCGTCGAGGTCGACACCGATGCCGTGCAGCCAGGTCGTGTAGGGGTCCGCGCCGATCATCAGGAACAGTGCGGCCGCGTCGAGTCGTACGTTCCGGTCGTGGGCGGGGTCGTGCCAAGTCACCGCGCTGAGCCGGCTGCTGCCATGGACGGCGGACAGTTCGCAGCGAGGGTGCACGGTGATCCGCTCGTGGTGGGTCAGGCGCTGCGCGAGGTAGTTCGACATGGTGTCGCGCAGGTCATCGCGGCGGATGAGGACGTGGACGTGGCCGGCGTTCCGCGCGAGAAACAGGGCCGCCTGGCCGGCGGAGTTGGCGCCCCCGACCACGACGGCGTTCCGCCCGGAGATCACGTTGGCCTCCAGTTGGCTTGCGGCGTAGTAGACGCCACGGCCCTCCAGGTCGGCCAGGCCAGGCAAGTCCAGGCGCCGGTAGCGCACGCCGCTGGCGATGACCACCGCTGAGGTGAGGACGTCGTACTCGTCGTCGAGCCGCACCCGAAACCCGCCGGGCACCTGCGACAGCCCAGTGACCGAGCGGGGTGATAGAAGCCTGGCCCCGAACTTGACCGCCTGCAGCATCGCTGCCCGTGCCAGTTCAACCCCGGACACGCCGCGGTAGAAGCCGAGATAGTTCTCGATCCGTGACGAGCTGCCGGCCTGGCCGCCGATAGCGACGTCCTCGACGACGACCACGTCCAGTCCCTCCGACGCCCCGTACACAGCAGCGGCCAGCCCCGCCGGTCCGGCGCCCACCACCAGCAGGTCGCACCGGGAATCGTCGGCGATGCCCCACAGGTCGATTCCCAGCGCGGTTGCCAGGTCACGCGTGGTCGGCGCTGTCATTACGCGGCGCTGCGCCGTGACAACGGCCGTACCGGTCTCGGGCAGGACACAGGTCTGCGCCAGCTCCGACCACGCCGACGGGTTCGAGCGCAGCACCGTCCGGTAGGGAATCTGGTTCCGTTCAGCGAAGTCCTGGAGGCGGTGCAGGTCGCGGTCGTCGTCCCCGGCCAGCACCAGACCGCCCTCACCCTTCCTGCTCAGGAAGCGCCTCCGGGCATCCAAAGCGGACAGTACGACATCGCTCAGCTCCCCCGAGATCTCCACCAGCCGGCGCAGTTCCTCCACCCGAACCCGCAGAATCGCGGTGTCTTTCATGGCCACGCCCTGGAAGACGGCGCGTTGCCCCATCAACATGCCCAGCTCGCCGACGAAGTCACCGGTCTCGATCACGAAGACAACCCGGTCGTCGCGGCGGTCCACAAGGAGCACGCCACCGGTCAGCACGAGGTGCAAGTCGGTGGGATCACCGGCGTCCCACAGCAACTCGCCGGGCGCGGGGTGCAGCTCCTCACCAGATGACCACAACAGGTCCAGGGCGTGTTGGCTCAGCACCGGCCAGGCCACCTCATCATCGTCCCGCAGACGGGACGAGAAATGGGTCAGCTCGTCCGGCACGGGAATGATGCTCATGCTTCTCCCTTACCTGGCGCTCCAGTCACGATCCTCCTCCGCTCGTTCTCGCCGGTGTCAGCCCCGACTTCCGCTTCCCTGAGCCGAACTCTCGGCGCGGCCATCGCGACCGTGTCCAACCACGACGCCGATGTGATCTTAGTCTGCCCGGAATAGAACGTTGACGTTCCGATGTTGAACGATTAGGTTCGCTTAGTGCGGATCTCAATCATGTTGGTACTAGCGGGGTGGACCCGCATGACGGCGTCCTCGACACCGAGGACCGGAAAGGTGGTCGGGAAGTGATGCGCAGACGGCCGCACTTACTAATTGGTATGGGCTTGCCGCACCGCGACGTCGCGAAGGCGGCTTGGAGGTCGAACTCATGACATTCAGGGCGTACCACGCAGCTCGGCGCAAGAACGAGCCAGCCGATGAAGGCTACTTCACATCCAATAATTCGGAGGACCTCATGACCGCGGTCAATAGGGACGACACCGCACTGGAAGGCACGATATCCCGTGATTGCTGCTGACGAGACGTTCGACGGCACGTGGCCGTATCCCGCCCGTTTCAACGCGGCTGCCGGCTTCCGCCAGCATTACGTCGACGAGGGTCCCGAACAGCCCGATCAGACGATCGTCATGCTGCACGGTGAGCCCACGTGGGGCTACGAGTGGCGCCACCTGATCGGGCCGTTGTCACGTCACCATCGGGTGGTCGTTCCCGACCACATGGGCTTCGGCAAGAGCGAGACGCCCCAGGATCGCACGTACGACGCGAGCGAACACATCGTGAATCTCGAATCGTTGCTCGTCGACACGCTCGATCTCAAGGACATCACCCTGGTGGTCCGTGACTGGGGCGGCCCCATCGGCATCGGGTTCGCATTGCGTAATCCCAGCCGGATCTCCCGGATCTTCGCGGTGGACACGGTGCTGCCTCTCGCCGAGGGCGTCGAGCTCGGGCGCATCGCCGAGCTGATGATGGCCAACGCCGCCGAGAGCCGGTGGTTTCAGTGGGCACAGTCGGCGCTCGCGGACGGTTCGTTCGAGCAGATCCTCGGACACGCGGGTCACACCATCGCCCACTTGATGATCGACCTGCAACATATCGCCCGACCGGAGATTGCCACGCCGACCTGGATTCGCGCGTACTCCAGTCCATTCCCGACCCCGGCGGAGTGCCGCGGTGTCATCGCGTTCCCCCGGCAGGTCCTGCTGGGCCCGCAGGGCCCGCCGCCCGACGCGCCGCCCACGGAAGCTGTCGCCGCGCTGCGAGGCCTGCCGGTGATGCTGGCGGTCGGGATGCGCGACACCGCACTGCTGGCCAAGTACGTGATCCCGGCGTTCAAGGTCAGCTACCCCGACGCACCTGTGGTCGAGATCCCGGGCGCCGGCCACTTCCCGACCGAGGACGCTCCCGAGACGCTGCTGGCACTGCTCGAATTGTTCCTGCAGACGTCCGCGCGCACCTGAAGGCCGAACGGCTGGCTCCGCTGGAACGAGGCCTCCATCGACGAGGCTCCCTGCAGGAGGCCACGGGCGATCACGGGAGACGTCGGAGGCGTCCGACCTGACCGCCTCGCCGCTGCTTGATGAGCGCGGCAACGGAACTGGATCTCTCACTCCAGGCCGCTGTGCTTGACGCGTTTGAGTCCGACCTGCCGCATGAAAGGCGAGCGGGCTTATCGCCGTGGGTGGGGCTGTTGTGCTTGCCGATACCGAGCACGCATGGCTATGAAGTCATTGGCCGCGACGCGATCCTGGAAATGAGCGCGGTCCTCGTGTGGTCCTTGTCGCATTCCCGTTGTGCTAGGGAGTCGGGCAGATGCCGCGCTCGAAGGTGCGGGTGATCAGTGGCGCGACGGTGTGCCGCGGCAGTGCACCGGCCATGGCTTGCTCACAGCCTTGCAGGATCAATCCGTAGAGCGCGTGCCGGATCCAGGTCGGGTTGAGGTCCGAGTCGAACACGCCTTCGTGTTGCCCGCGTGTGATCAGGTTGATCAACAACTCCTCGTTCGGGGGCCGGGCCGGTGGGATATCGCGCAGCACCGCCGGGTCGCCGAAGAGGAAGACCAGCCGTTCACCGATTGAGACGGCTGCGGTGATGAAGCGCCGCATCGCGTCGAGGGCGGGTCCGTCGTCGGTGGCGGCCTCCTCCGCCGCTTCTGTGATCACGCGGATCGAGTCCAGGGTCGCCTCGTAGATCAGCGTCTCGCGGTCGGCGAAGTAGCGGTGCAGCGTGGTGCGGCCGACCCCGGCCATGGTGGCGATCTCTGGCATGGTGGCCGTCCGGTTCGCGGCCAGCGCAGCAGCCGTGGCAGCGAGGATGGCGGCTCTGGTGCGCGCTTGTACAGATGAAAGCTGCCTTGTCGAGACGGACATGATCTGATCCTAGCCCGGAATAGAACGTTGACGTTCTTATATTGAACAGTTATGTTCGTCTAGACACGAATCTCAACCAGGTTGGTGCTCGCGGGGTTGAGCCGCATGACGGCGTCCTCGATACCGGGGACCGGAAAAGGTGGTCGGAAAAGTGATGCGCGCTCTTCGCACACTGCAGCTCGGATGGATACCGCTGGTGTGGGTGGCCCCTACGAGTGCGCAGCCCGCCGATGCCGACCGCACCGTTACCGCGAGCACTACCGACAGGGGCAACCGTATGAGAGCAATCATGACTGTGAGCGGCTCGGCGCTGCTGGGGATCATGGTGGTTGCCGCCGGCGTGGCGGTTGCCTGGCCTGCACACGCCGATCCCGACACCGATTTCGCCAACGAACTCCACACCTATGGCATCTACGGGCCGAAGGATTACAACGCGTGGATCGGCAAGATCACGTGCAAGCGGCTCTACACCGGTCTCGATCCGGATGCCGAGAAGTCGGCGAGGTTCGTCTTCGCGCAATTGCCGAAGGGCAGCACGACCGAGCAGGGCTGGAAGTTCCTGGGTGCCGCGATCGACACCTATTGCCCCGAACAGACACCTGTCCTGCACCGGGCAGCCGGACAGGGGTGAGCACCATGTATCTACGCGCCGGGTTGGCGGCAGTCGTGATGTGTGGAACCGTCCTCGCCACAGCTGGTTTCGCGTCGGCTGATGCCAGTGACGACTATCCGATTCCGAATCGGATCCTGACGACCGCCTGCACTGTCGATCAGTACATGGCGGCCGTACGCGACGTGGAGCCGGTCTACTACGAGCGCTACCTGACCGACTACAAGAACCGGCCCGTCGACGTTCAAGACGCCGCCCGTGACCGCATCTACTGGTTCTTCTCTCTGGACTACGCCGGCCGCCGGCAGTATTCGGAGGACACCGCGACCAACGTCTACTACGAGCAGATGGCCACTCACTGGGGCAACTGGGCGAAGCTGTTCTTCAACAACAAAGGCGTCGCCGCACACGGCACCGACATCTGCATGAACTACCCGCCGAACGACCCATCCCTCTGGAACTGGTAGCGGCACGCAAGCTGGCGGTCGCCGCGACGGCCGCCCTCCTACGCTCACCCCTCCCCGTCTGCAGGAAGCCGATAGGTCGGCAAGTGGACGCACACATCGAAAGGCTTCTCATGGCGACATCACCGATACTCAGGGCGGCCGCCCGCCATTGGGCGGTGCTCGTGGCGATGATCGTGGTGGTCTTGGTCGTCAGTGGCGCCTACCGTTTGCACGGCATCTTCGGCTCGCACTACCAAACATCAAAGCCCTCAGCCGATTCGCCCGAGAACACCGGATACGACCCCAAGCGGGTCCGCCTGGAGGTCCTCGGAGATCCCGGTGCGCGGGCAACCATCAACTTCCTCGACGAGCACGCTCAACCCCAGCGCGTCGACGACGCGCCCCTGCCGTGGTCGCACGACTTGGTCACCGAGGACACGACGCTGTTCGCCGACCTTCGCGCCCAGGGCGATTCGAGCACCATCACCTGCCGCATCACCGTCAACGACATCGTCAAGGATGAAAGGTCTTCACACGACGTGAACGGATACATCGCCTGTCTGGACAAGACGGCGTGAGCCAGCACGGGACAGCGGGATCCGAGCGTTCTCGGGTAGCGCGTGTCATCCGCACACTCGCCCTCCCGATCATTCTGATCTGGATCGCGGTCGCCGGCGTGACGAACATTCTGGTGCCCCAACTCGAGGTCGTCGGTACTGAGCATTCCGTGGCCTTGAACGCGCCTGATGCTCCGTCGATCACGGCCATGAAGCACATCGGGGAGAAGTTCGGCGAGTTCGACTCCGATAGCGAAGCCGTCATCGTTCTCGAAGGCGATCAGCCGCTGGGCCCCGACGCGCACACCTACTACGACGGCCTCGTTGCGAAGTTGCGAGCAGATACCGAACACGTCCAGCACGTACAGGACTTCTGGGGCGATTCGATCACCGCGGGCGGCGCCCAGAGCAAGGACGGCAAGGCAGCGCTCGTTCAGGTGTACCTCGAAGGCAAACAGGGCGAGACACAATCCAATCATTCCGTCGACAGCATCCGCCAGATCGTGGCCGACACGCCGCCCCCGCCGGGGGTCAAGGCCTACGTCACCGGCGCCGCCCCGGTGGTCACCGATAGCTTTTATATCGGCAACGAAGGCACCCACGTGATCACTGCCGTCACGTTTGTCGTCATCGCGATAATGCTGCTCATCGTCTACCGCTCCGTGATCACCATGGTGATCGTTCTCCTCGTGGTCGCGGTCGAACTCGCCGCAGGGCGGGGGGTGGTCGCGCTGCTGAGCAACGCGGGCCTGTTCGACCTGTCCACCTACTCGGTGCAACTTCTGACGGGCTTGGCCATCGCCGCGGGCACCGACTACGCCATTTTCCTCGTCGGGCGCTACCAAGAAGCCCGGGGCAAGGGTCTGGATCGCGAGGCCGCTTACCACGACATGTTCGGGGGCACCGTCCATGTCATCGCCGGGTCTGGACTCACCATTGTCGGGGCAGTGGCGTGCCTGCACTTCACCCGGCTCCCGTATTTCAGCAGCATCGGCCTCCCAGCGGCGGTAGGCCTTCTCGTGACGTTGGCCGCGGCTCTGACCCTCGGTCCGGCGGTGGTGACGACCGCTGCGCGGTTCGGGTTCCTCGATCCCAAACGTGCGCTTCGCACCACGGGCTGGCGCCGCGTCGGCACGACGATCGTGCGGTGGCCGGGACCCGTGCTCGTCGTCTCGTTGGCGGTGGCCGCAGTGGGCCTACTCGCGCTGCCGGGAGCGAAGATCAGCTTCGACGGACGGCCCTACATGCCCGATGACGCCCCGTCCAACGTCGGATATACCGCCGCGGAGCGCCACTTCTCGGAGGCGCGGCTCAATCCCGAGTTGCTGATGATCGAATCCGATCACGACATGCGCAATCCAGCGGACATGCTGGTTCTGGAACGCGTTGCCAAGGCGGTGTTGCACACCCCCGGGGTCGCGTTGGTGCAGTCGATCACGCGACCTCTCGGTACGCCGATCAAGCACAGTTCCATTCCCTTTCAGATCAGCGCTCAGAGCGCTGGCCAGGTCATGAACCTGAGCTACCAGGAGGACAGGGCGCGCGACCTCCTGACTCAGATCGATCAGACCGGTAAGGCGATCGATATCTTGCAACGTCAGCTCTCCTTGCAGCAGCAAGCCACCAATGCCACCGACGAGCAGGTGCGGGCATTCCACGACACGGTCGACACCATCAACGAGGTCCGAGACGACCTCGCCAATTTCGACGACTTCTTCCGGCCGCTACGCAACTACTTCTACTGGGAGCCACACTGCTACGACATCCCGACGTGTGCGGCCCTGCGATCAGTGTTCGACTCACTGGACGGCATCTCCAAACTCAGTGACCAATTCGGCAAGATCACCGCAAGCCTGGACAAACTCAACGCGCTGCAACCGCAACTGCTGGAGCTGATCCCACCTCAGGTCGACATCCAGGAGACCAATCGTGCGTTGCTGCAGTCGAATTACGCCACGGTCACCGGCACCTTGACGCAGGGCCGAGAAGCGCTGGAGAACGCCACCGCGCTCGGCAAGGCTTTCGACGATGCCAAGAACGACGACTCGTTCTACCTGCCGCCGGAAGCGTTCGACAACGCCGAGTTCAAGCGCGGCCTCGAGCTGTTCATGTCACCCGACGGCAAGGCCGCCCGGATGACGATCACGCACGAGGGCAAACCCGCCAGCCCCGAGGGCATCTCGCACATCGACGCCATCCGCAACTCTGCCTTCGATGCAATCAAGGCAACCCCTCTGTCGGACGCGAAAATCTACATCGCCGGGACGGCGTCGACGTACAAGGACATCCAGGAGGCATCGCTATACGACCTGATGATCGTCACGATGGCGGCGATCGCGTTGATCCTACTGGTGATGATCTTCATCACCCGCAGTCTCGTCGCCGCGATCGTGATCGTGGGCACTGTCGTCCTGTCCCTGGGAGCTGCGCTCGGGCTATCGATCCTGGTGTGGCAGTACATCTTCGGAATCCAGCTGTTCTGGCTCGTCCCCGCCATGGCGATCATCATCCTGCTCGCCGTCGGAGCAGACTACAACCTCCTGCTGATCTCTCGGTTCAAGGAGGAAGTAGGTGCCGGATTGAACACCGGCATCATCCGCGCGATGGGCGGCACCGGCGGAGTGGTCACCGCCGCAGGACTGGTATTCGCCTTCACCCTCGGCTCGTTCATCGTCAGCGACCTGGTCATGATCCAGCAGATCGGCACCACGATCTGCCTCGGACTCATCTTCGACACGCTGATCGTGAGATCGCTGATGACGCCGTCGATCGCGGCGCTACTGGGCCGCTGGTTCTGGTGGCCGCTCCACGTCCGGACCAGGCCGGCCAGTCAGATGCTGCAGCCGTTCGGTTCGCGGATCTCCGTCCGAAAACTGTTGGGACCCGACCCCAGACCCTCGACGAGTGGGACCGACGGAGCATGAGTGAACGGCTTCCCGGTGCGGGTGGAGGCCCTCGGGACGAACACTCGCAAAACCGACCCGTCAACGACCGAACAATGAGGAGGATTGACTCATGAACACGACATGGGACTGCGTCGTCGTCGGTGGCGGAGCCGCGGGCTTGAGCGCCGGTCTGGTACTCGGCCGGGCGCGGCGGCGAACGCTGCTGGTCGACGCGGGTCAGCAGAGTAACCTGGCCGCCCACGGCATCGGCGGGCTATTGGGTCACGACGGCCGACCGCCGGGCGAGCTGTACGAGGCCGGGCGGCGGGAGATTGCCGCCTATCCGTCCGTCGAAGTGCGGACCGGTGAGGTGGTCGCGGGTGAGCGTGCCGGCGATGCGTTCGAACTGGAACTGTCCGACGGTCGGCGTGAACGCACCCGTCGGGTGCTGGTGGCCACTGGCATGGAGTACCGGCCGCCTGCGCTGCCCGGGCTCGCGGAGTTATGGGGGCGGTCGGTGTTCCACTGCCCGTTCTGCCACGGCTGGGAGGTTCGCGATCAACCGTTGGCGGTATTGGTGAACGGCCAACGGGCAGTGCATGCGTCGTTATTGCTGAGGGGCTGGAGCGAGGACGTTGTGCTCCTGACCGGAGGGCCTGCGGAACTCGATGACGACGCCCGATCCCGGTTGGCCGCAGCACGCGTTGCGATTGACGAGCGGCCCGTTGCCGAACTCGCGTCAAGCAATGGCGAATTGGTAGCGGTCGTGTTCGCCGACGGAACTCGGCTGGCACGCAGCGGTCTGCACGTCGCGACGACACTGCATCAGCGGTCGCAGCTGTTCGAACAGCTCGGGGTCGGATTCGGTGAGCCGACGCCGGCGGTGGCGAATCCCGTCGCAGTCGATCCGTTCTGTCAGACAACGGTTCCGGGAGTCTTCGCAGCCGGCGATACCATTGCGACGCAGATGCCGCAGGTGGCCTTGGCGATCGCGACAGGCTCGCTCGCGGCCGCGTCGATTGTGCAGAGTTTGGCCTAGGGCGTCGGCCTACCGATACCGGAATGGACGGGGCCACCGTCGGCGGTGAGCTGAGTCATCAACTGTGGTGCCCGGGGCAGTGGCGGCGCGACAGGGGGCATGGCCCCCTGTGCTACGGCAAAGGTGCTGTGGACTCGGTTGATGAGTGTGGCAACAGAGTTGGCAGTCGCCACCACCCGCGCTGTGCTACGAACTCGTCATCGGCGGGCTCGATGTCGTTGCAGGATCATCATTCGCATTGTGACGCACTGGTCAGGCGCGCTGGTTGAGCCGTTTGCCGAGTACCTGAGCGGCGATCGTGTTCTTCAGTACCTGCGTAGTGCCGCCGGCGATCGAGGACACGATGACGTCACGGAAACACCGCTCGGGCGGGAACCCGGTCACCAACCCGTTACCGCCGAGGATCTGCATCGCCTTCCAACAGACGTCGCGCCCCATGTCGGCGGCGTGCAACTTCGCAGTCGAGACGTCGAGCGCACGAGGGAACTTGCCGCGGTCCGCGGTCAGCGCCGCTTTGTACGTCAGATAGCGCACGGACTCGATCTGCGTCCACATTTCGGCCACCATGTGGTAGACGGCTTGGAATTCGTTGATGGGGCGTCCGAACTGCTCTCGTTCGTTCGAGTAGGCGACTGCTTCATCGAAGGCACCTTGTGCCAATCCGAGACACAGCGACGAGATGTACAGCCGTTCCATGTTGAACGCCTGCATGAGATGGGCGAACGAGCCCGCACCCATCAGGAGGTTCTCTGCGGGCACACGACAGTTCTCGAAGTGAAGATCGCCGTGTGGCGAACCGCGGGATCCCATGTATTCGGGCCCGGTGCCGAGAGTGAAGCCAGGCGTGTCCTTGTCGACGACGACCGCCCCGATGCCTTTCATGCCCTGGATGCCGTTGAGTCGAACGAACACGACGTAGACGTCGTAATCTGGTGCGCCGGTGATGAATCGCTTCGAGCCGTCGATGCGGATCTCGTCGCCTTCGATGACCGCCGACGTCTCGATGTCGGTAACCGCCGAGCCGTATTTGGGTTCCGACAACGCTATGGCCGCTGTGCGCTCGCCGGAGGCGATCTTAGGTAGATAGTTGGCGTGCGCCTGTGTGTTGTCGCTCATCATGATGACCGACGGGCCCGTGCAGGTCGTGGCGAAGAGGATGTCGCCGGCCATCCACGATTTCATCGACCGGCACGCCTGTTCCACGGCCAGGGCGAACTCGATGGCGCTGTGGCCGCGTCCGCCGAACTCCTCGGGAATGGTCAGGCCGGAAAGACCGAGCGTTACCGTATCGGCGATCATCTGATCAGTGGGTGCCTTGTCGTCGCGGTCGATCTCCGTGGCGAGTGGTGCCCACTTCTCTCCGAATTGCCGTGCTGCATTGACGATTTCCTGCTGAATGGGCGTCAACGCGAATGCGGATGAGTCCAACTGCGTGCTTCCTTTCAGGTGCGAACGGTCGATCTGAGCGCAGTTCGACGCGATGGGTGCGTAGGGGTCGGAACTACGGCATGTTGGACCCACCGCTGGTGGACCCGAGTTGCCTGGTGACCGTCGATGCCGCTAGTTTAAACCAGATTAGAAATTATCGAAAGAGCGGAGCGCAAGACGATGGCTGAAGCACTCCTGGCGGGTCAGGTCGCGGTGGTGACCGGGTCGGGCCAGGGCATCGGACTGGAGATCGGGCGGGTCCTGACTGAGCACGGTGCGAAGGTTGTGTTCGCGGACATCGACGGTGCCGCCGCCAAGACCGCGGCGGATCGTTACGATTCCGTCGGCTATGCCTGTGACGTCACTTCCGAAGACGATGTCGAGCGCTTGGTCACTGCGACGACTGGCGAGTTCGGCCGTCTCGACCTCTTCGTCAACAATGCGGGCATCACCCGCGATGCGTCATTGAAAAGAATGACGGTTGCCGACTTCGATGCCGTCGTCACCGTGCACCTGCGAGGCACCTGGCTCGGCGTGCGTTACGCCTCCGCGATCATGCGTGAACAGAAGAGCGGCAGCATCGTCAACATCTCCTCGCTATCCGGCAAGTCGGGAAATCCAGGCCAAACCAACTACAGCGCAGCGAAAGCCGGCATCGTCGGACTTACGAAGGCGGCGGCTAAAGAGGTCGCGCACCACAACGTGCGTGTCAACGCGATCCAACCCGGCCTCATCCGCACCGCCATGACAGCGGCGATGCCACCAGACGTCTTCGCCGAGCGCGAAGCCGCCGTTCCGATGAAGCGGGCCGGCGAGCCGGCCGAGGTCGCCGGCGCCGTCGTGTTCCTGGCGAGCCCGTTGTCGAGCTACATCACCGGATCCGTTCTCGAGGTCGGTGGCGGGAGATACATGTGATGGCCGTTCGCAGCCGCGTCGAGGACGGACACCCAGCGGCTCGCGGTGGGACCGCCGGCAGGTCGCTCATCGCCGTGGTGGCCTGCTCCATCCTGAAATGGGGCCCACCCTTGACGAGACATCACGTGAGCGGCTAAATTCCCATTTATTCTATGTTAAAAAAGTCGGTGGGAAAGTAGGAAGCCGTGAGCCCTGGCGTTCACAATGCATGTGCGCTCGGCGGACCCGCCGCTGTGTTCGTCACCCTTGTTGGCTGGCTGATCGCCGGAGTGCTACCTCTACCTATGGGACCGAGTGCGCCGATGTCCGAGGTACGCGAGTTCTACCTCGGGAATCCCACGATGACGGGTGTCGGTTTCGTCATCGCCTCGCTGGGAATCGTTCTCTACGCACCGCTGCTCGCTGTGATTACGACGCACATGCTTCGGGCCGAGGGCCGCAGCCCGGTACTGGCTTTCACCCAATTGGCCACCGGAACGGCGACGCTCTTGGTCAATTTGCTGCCAATGCTGCTGTGGGCCATGGCCACCTTCCGCACCGACCGGTCCGACGATACGGTGTTGCTACTCCACGACATGGGCTGGCTCATCTTGTTTCCCGCGATCATGCTGTTTTGTCTGCAGAACGTCGCCATCGGCATTGCGGTGCTAACCAGCAAGCGGACAGTCTTTCCACGCTGGGTGGGTTACGTGAACCTCTTCGTTGCGATGTCGTTCATCCCGGATGTTCTCGCGTTCTTCTTCCACAGCGGTCCCTTCGGGTGGAACGGCGTCTTTGTGTTCTGGCTGGCGCTGACGACGTATTGCATCTTCCTGTGCGTGATGTCATGGGCGTGCGTGCAGGCGAACAAATCCTTGCAAGGCGAATCCGCCCAAGGGGTGCCACTTCCCGCGTGAGAACACTGACCGTTTCGGCACAGTGACGCCCTGCATGCACGTGCGGTCGGCTGCGGCGCGGCCTTTTGGTGATCGGAACAGGCTGTGCCGACAACGCGTGGCCACGCCAAGCAGAACATGAGTGGCAGAACCGTCAGACCGGCAGTTGGGTCGGCATCTCCGCACCGGGTGCTACGAAGATGGGTGTCGGCTCACCCGCCGACCAGCCGCCGTCGACGGCGAACTCCGCGCCAGTGCAGTAGCGGGCATCGTCGCTGGCGGCGAACATCACCACTGGGGTGACGTCCTCGGGCGTGGCGATGCGTTCGATCGCCAGTCGACCATGCACCGCGTCGTCTGGAATCCCCTCCAGCAGAGGTGTTCTGATATAGCCGGGGTGAACAGAATTCACCCTGATGCCCTGTGCCCCCAGTTCCATTGCGGCGACCTTGGTCAACCCGCGGATCGCAAACTTGCTGGCCGCGTAGGCACCCAGCAGGGGGGAGCCGATCAGCCCGGCGAAGGACGAGATGTTGATGATCGCACCGCCACCGCTGCCTGCGATGAGTGGCGCCGCGGTCTTGATTCCGAGGAACACGCCATCGAGATTGACTGCCAACACCTGGTGCCAGACGTCGAGGTCGGTCGCGGTGAGCGGCGCGGGGACGCCGCTGATGCCGGCGTTGTTGACGAGGACGTGCAAGGCGCCCTCCTCGGCTGCGACCGAATCCAGTGCGGCACGCCATTGGGTTTCATCGCTGACGTCCAGTTGGACATAGCGGGCGCCCGAGCCGATCTCGTCAGCGAGTGCTCGACCCTCGTGGTCGAGTACGTCGCAGATGACCACCCGCGCGCCCTCGGATGCGAAGCCGCGCGCATGCTCGGCTCCCATGCCCCGGGCTCCTCCGGTGATCAGGACGACACGCTCGCGGAATCTTCCTGTTACGGACACAGCACTGCCCTTCCGTTGATGGAGCCCGTGTGAAGACGATCGAAGGCCGTGAGCGCGTCATCGAGCGCGAAGGTCTCGACGTCGAGGTGCAGGCGTCCTGCGTTTGCCAGTGCGACGCACGCCAGCAGGTCGGACTTGGTGCCGCCGTACGAGGTTCGCACCGCCGCACCGTACGGCCAGCCGACACCGAATCGTGGCACCGCATCGATGACCGGCCGGCCGCCCCCGATACCCACAAGTTGATAGATCCCGTCGGGCGCAACGGTGTTCACCGCCAGATCTGCGCTCGACTGATTGCCAACAAAGTCGAACACTGCGGCCGCACCTCTGCCGTTGGTCGCATCGAGGATCGCACTCGGCGCCGTCTCGTCGGCGAGCAGGACGAGGTCCGCGCCGTGCCGCGTGGCGGCTTCGAGGCGCTTCTCGGTCACGTCTACCGCGACGATCCGCGACCCGGTGAGCTGCCGAAGTAGTTGTACGGCAACGTGTCCGAGTCCGCCGATGCCGATGACCAGGGCCGTCGCGCCGGGTTGCAGCACGTCGAGTGAGTTACGGATCACGTGATACGGCGTCATTCCGGCGTCTGCCAGCGGCGCCGCCTGAACGGGGTCCAAATCCCCCAGTGCGACGAGATAGCGAGCGGGAACCAGCATGTATTCGGCCATACCGCCGGCGGGGCCGAGCCCTGGTGTGGGTGGTTGAGCCATTCGCCCGGCGCCGTGACATACGTTGTCGTCGCCGCGAGCGCACGCAGAACACGAACCGCACGCCCAGATGAGGTGAACCAACGCGCCTTGGCCGACTGACCACCCGGTAACCCCGGGGCCGAGATCCACGATGTGGCCGGCGGTTTCGTGTCCGAGCGTCAGAGGCAGTGGAAGGATTTCCTCCGGCAGCGACACGATGTGCAGGTCGGAGTGGCAGATGCCGGCAGCGGCAACCTTCAGTAGCACCTCGCCTTCCCCGGGGGCGGGCACGTCCACGTCGTCGATCTTGAGGACCGTCGGTGCTACGAGTCGGACCGCCTTCATGCTGTTACTGCCAACGTCTCGATGTTGGCGAACACTCGACGGAGGAACTCGCATTGGTGCGCCAGAACCCGGCCGTGCACCGGGCCGCCGGGGTAGACGTCGAAGTGGTCGGCCGGATAGCGACGCACGGTGGCGCGCAGACGAACTGCCGCGCGTTCCGCAGCGGCGGGCGGGGCGGACTGATCACCCTCGGCGATCTGCATCAGGATCGGACACGCGATTGAAGAGCGGCGAGCGGGCCGGTACAGCCCGATACGCAGCAGGAGGCGGGCCGCGATGGTGTTGCGCCACGTCGGTCCGGCAATGGCATGCATGCGTTCACTTGCGCCGGGTGAGGTGAGTGCACCCGGCGCGCCCGGCCGAGCGACGATGGGCAGCATCAGCGGTTGGCGGCCGATCGCCGCGCCGATGCGGTCGACGACGCCGCGTGCGAACAGGCGTCCCACGTGAAAGACGCCGTGATTACGAATGATCTGTGCGACGGCGGCAAGTCCGTCGACGGCGGGCGTGACGCTGATGACTGCCGCGATGTGCGGGTCGTGGGCGGCGACCTCCAACACGTGGCCGCCCGAGAGCGAGACGCCCCACACCGCGATCCGCTCTGGATCGACTCCTGGCAGTCGGCGGGCGTAGGCAATGGCGCTGCGGTAGTCGCTGAGTTGGCCGCGCAGGTCCACCAGTTGCCGCGGTTGCCCTGAGGATCCCGCGAAATTTCGGTAGTCGAAGGTGATCACGTCGGCGCCGGCTCGGGCGAAGCCACGGGCGAATTCCTCGAGTCCGCAGTCCCGTGTCGCTCCGACCCCGTGAGCCATCACGACACACGGTCGACCGAGTGGACCGTCCAGTGAATCCGTTAACGCTGGGTAGTGATCGCCCGCGAGCATGCCGCCGTCGGGTGTGCGAATACCGATGATGCTCACCGGGTTCCGCCGAAGATCGCTGTGGTCCACATGTGCACCAGGGTGGCGTGTACGCGGGCTGAGTCGTCGGACCCGCTGCGCAGATGACGTTCGAGAACCCGCTCGTTGAGGGAGATCAGGCCGTGAGCGAGGTCGCGCGCCTCCACCGGGCAGGTGGCGGCGTGTTTGGATACGTACTCGGTGGCGAAGTCCTCGTAGCGTCGCAGCCAGGCCTCCCACACGGTGCGCGTGCCGGTATCGGAGTCTCGTGCATCGAGCATCGCGATGAACAGGGTCCGCTGCCTGCACCATGAGTCGACGACCAACCAGAGCGCCGAATCGAGGTTGGCGCGGGGATCGCCCGGAGCGTTGATCTGCTCCGTGACGCCCGACACCTGCTCGACGAAGATGTCCTCCAAGAGGTGTGTGACCGCTTCGTGCTTGCCCCGAAAGTAGAAGTAGAACGCCGATCGTCCGACTCCGGCCTTGTCGGCGACGTCGGCAACCGACACATCGGCCAGGGACTGGTGCTGGAGTTGGGAGGCGAGTGCGTCGAGCAAGTAGACCTTGCGTTGCTCGCCGCGCGGTTGCGGGCGTGCCGGGTTGCGCCGGGGGGCGCGGCGCGTATCAGCTGGCATCGGAGACCACCGCGGCGAGAGGCCGAGTAAGGGTCACGGGGCCGGACTTCTCGACCCGCTTGCGGCCGGCGGGAAGTTCGCGCTTGCGGATGTCGCGCTCGTAATCGAAGTAGTCGACTTGTTGGGTATGGCGCGGCGAGTCGACGAAGTGGCCAGTGTACTTGCGTTCGTCGGCTTCAATCACGCGTTGCATCTCGGCAGGCGCCGGCGGCCGGTATGTGCCTGCCAAATAGGCTGAGGCGAGCCGAGCCTGGCATTCGACGAAGGGAAACAAGGTGGGTAGAGCCTGGGCGAACCCTACGAACACGAGGTCGTCGATTCCCGGTTTGAACATGCGTTTGTACAGCGACAACTTGTTATTGGGAGCCGACAGGAATTCGGGATCGAAGAAGGGGAACGTGATGTTGTAACCCGTGGCGTAGATGATGACGTCTGCTTCGACAACCGAACCGTCGGCGAACACCACGCGGTCGCCGTCGAGGCGTTCCACGTTCGGCTTGGCTACGGCATCACCGGCGCCGAGCCTCATCAATAACTCGGCGGACTGCGTCGGATGAGCCTCGAGGAAGTGGTGATTCGGCGTCGGCAGGCCGTAGTGCTCAGGGTCACCGAAGAGAATCCTCGCCACCGGTCGGATGGCCCTGCGTTGCCAGGACAGCGGGATGACAGGGAGCGTTCGTGCGATCTTGTCCGAGGTCATGCCGAAGATGTACTTGGGGACAACCCAGGCGCCCGAGCGGGTCGATAGATAAACGGTATTGCGCCAAGACTTTTGGGACAACTCGGACACGATGTCGGCCGCCGAGTTCCCGATGCCCACGACGACGATGCGCTTGCCGCACAGGTCCAACGGCTCGGTGGGGTCGATGTATGCGTGAGAGTGGATGCTCTGTCCCGCGAACTCGCCGGGGAAGTCGGGGAAACGCGGGTCCCAGTGATGGCCGTTGGCGACGACGAGGGCGTCGTAGTGCTGTGTGCGGCCGTCATTGGTGGTGATTTCCCAACCGCCACCGGTGATGCGGCGGGCATGTGTCACCGCGGTGTTGAATCGGATGCGCTCGCGCAGCCCGAATGCATCCGTGTATTGGTCGAGGTAGGTCTTGATCTGGGAGTGGTGCGGGTAGTCGGGCAGGCTGGGGTCCATCGGGAAGTCTCTGAAGCACAAGAGATCACGCGACGTGTCGATGTGTAGTGACCGATAGGCGCTGGAGTGGCCGTTGGGGTTGCGGAAGGCCCAGTTGCCTCCGACTCGGTCCGATGACTCGAAGCAGTCGAACTCAATTCCGGCATCGGCGAGATTCTTCGCGGTGGTCAATCCGCTGATTCCCGCGCCGATGATCGCGGTCCGAGGCGTGGTGGGCATTGCGCTCCTTGTGGACTGTGGCGGGCATCACGTGTCGCTCGGGATGACGGTAGACCCAAATCCTGACGCGAGTCAACATTTCAGAGAGATATTTTTAATTCATAATCAATATTCGGCGACGACTGGATGCCGGACGAGAAGTACGTTCAGCACGGATAATCCGCTCGACCGAGCGGCACAATTGCCTTGTGAGGGAGGCTGGTTTTAGTTCATATTCGAGACGGCGGAGCCCGCCGGGAGGGGTCGGCGGGCTACCGTGATGCGGTTGAGCTGGCTCGCTACAGCTCCGGCCAGAGCTCATCGCGAAGCATGGACATCTGCGCGAGGCGCTCCTCGTGGGTCTCGGCGGCCGGGCTGACGAGCAGGCAACTGACGCCGGCGGCTGCGTATACCTCGAGCCTTTCGCGGACGTACTTCGGCGATCCGATCAACGCCAAACGACGCGCCAGTTCGAGAGGCACTGCGGCCGCGGCTTCGGTCTTGCGGCCGCCCAGATAGAGATCCTGGATCTGTTGCGCCGCGTCGCCGTAGCCGTACCGACCAGCCAGCGCGGTGTAGAAGTTCTTTCCGCGTGCGCCCATACCGCCGATGTACAGCGCCGCGTGGTGGCGTACCGCATCCAGCGCGGCCGCCTCGCGCGCGGGATCGTCGGTGATCAACAGCGTGGTCTGAGCGGCGATACCCAGGCGATCTAGTCTGGGATCACGCTTGGTCCGGCCCGCGTTCAGGGCCTCGCCGAAAGCTTCCTCCACGAGGTCGGGTATGAAAAGGAACGGCTGCCACTCGTCGAAGATCTCGGCGGCCAATTCAACATTGCGGGGTCCGATGGCGGCGAGTGCCAGTGGAATCCGGTCGCGGACTGGGTAATTGAGCAACTTCAGTGGTTTTCCCGTGCCGGTACCGCCGCGCAATGGAAGCTGATAGTAGGTGCCGTCGTAGTCGGTTCGGTCGCGACGCCAGATCATGCGGCAGATTTCGACGTGTTCCCGAGCGCGGGCGACTGGAGCGTCGAATGGGACGCCGTGGAACCCTTCGATGACTTGTGGCCCGGATGCTCCGATGCCCAGGATGCACCGGCCCGCGCTGACGTAGTCGAGACCGGCCGCGGTCATGGCAAGGTTGGTGGGCGTACGGCTGTACATCGGGAGGATGCCGAATGCGAGTTCGATGGTGGCGGTTCTGGCCGCGACATAGCCCATCTGTGTGACGGCGTCGAACCCGTAGGCCTCGGGGATCATCACCCGGTCCAGTCCCGCGTTCTCGTACTGAAGCAACTGATCGACGGTCTGTGCGAAATCCTCGCCGTAGGTGATGGGCATTCCCAGCTTCACGAGATCCTCCGGTTGATCGGTTTAATCGAGAGTAGATGCCACCGGTCAGGCGCCGTGAACATGGTTTGACGCAGCATCCTTGACCGTTGGGAAGATTTTAAACTAGATTCAAATAGGCGTGTGAACCGACAGGAGAGGCGGTAGTCGTGCCCGGAGTTCAGGACAAGGTCGTCATCGTGACCGGAGCCGGGGGAGGTTTGGGCCGCTCATACGCGCGCTTCCTCGCGGGCAACGGCGCACTCGTCGTGGTCAACGACCTCGGCGGAGCGCGTGATGGAACCGGTTCCGGGACGAGCATGGCCGATCAGGTCGTTGAGGAAATCCAGGCGGCCGGCGGAAACGCTGTCGCCAACTACTCGTCGGTCGCCACGGCCGATGGTGCTGCGGAGATCGTGGAAACGGCACTCAACACGTTCGGCGCGGTGCACGGCGTGGTCAGCAATGCGGGAATCCTTCGCGACGGCGCATTCCACAAGATGACCGATGACAACTTCGACTCCGTACTGAAGGTCCACCTGTACGGCGGTTTCAACGTCGTCCGCGCGGCATGGGCGCACTTCCGCGAACAGCGCTTCGGACGTGTTGTCGTCGCGACCTCCACTGCGGGAATCTACGGCAACTTCGGTCAGGCGAACTACGGTGCGGCCAAGCTCGGGCTCGTGGGCATGATCAACACGCTGGCCATCGAGGGCGCGAAGTACGCCATCACCGCCAACGCGGTGGCCCCGCTGGCCGCCACCCGCATGACCGAGGACATCGCACCCCGGGAACTGCTCGACAAGCTGAACCCCGATCTGGTGGCTCCCGCCGTCGGATACCTCGTCTCCGAGGAGAACAACGACACCGGTTCGGTTTTCGTCGTCGGGGGTGGCTTGGTGCAGCGCGTCGCTCAGTTCCAGAACGACGGTGTCACTTTCGCCGCACCGCCGAGCCTTGAAGACATTGCCACGCGCTGGCCCGAGATCAGCGACATGTCGAGCGCCAAACTGGGTTCCAGCCCGGTCTGAGCGATGGCACCAGCAGGCCAGCGGGTGTTGACTCGGGCACAGTGGGACGCCGATCGCGGCGTCGAACTCGTGGACCTCACGGTCGGGCAACTGCTCATCGAGCGGGCGCGGCAGTACCCGGACCGGGTAGCTGTCATCGGGATACCACACGGTCGAGCAGAGCAGCAGCGACTCGCCTACCGCGACCTGCTCGATGAGGCGGCACGCATCGCCGACGCGCTTCTGCGACTCACACCCCGCGGTAGCAGGGTCGCCCTGTGGGCGCCCAACGTCATCGAATGGCCCGTCGTGCAGTACGGCGCAGCGCTCGCCGGGATCGTGCTCGTCGCGCTCAATCCTGCGTTGCGTGACGACGAGCTGTTCTATGCACTCGATCATTCCGAAGCGGGAGTGCTGCTCCATGCCGATGCGAACCGCGACTACGACATGGCTGCCGTCGTCGAGCGCGTCGGCTGGCGACTGCCGGGGTTGACCTGCCTGTCGCTGTCGGACGTCGCGTGGCGATCGTCGACCGCGGTGGACGTGACCACCCTCGACGTGCCCGACGACCCGGACGAGGTGGTCATGCTCCAGTACACCTCGGGAACGACGGGGCACCCGAAAGGCGTTATGCTGCGGCATCGTTCGCTTGTCAACGTCGCTAAGCTGACTTTGCAGGTCGTTGGCGTTTCGGATGGCGCGGTGACCCTCAACCCGCTGCCGATGTTCCACACCGCGGGGTGCGTCATCGCGACCCTCGGTCCGCTGTGGGTCGGCGGTACGACGATACTCATCGACCGGTTCAGCCCGCGTCCCGTGCTCACCGCACTCCGCACCGAGAACGTTTCGGTGCTCTTCTACGTGCCGGCAGTACTCAGCGCACTGCTCGACGCTCAGCGCGCCGGGGATGATCCCGCACCGCAACTGGACATCATCATGGGCGGGGCGTCGAACGTATCCTCGACGCTCATCGAGGCAGCCGAAACGGTCTTCGGCGCCAGCGTGATCAACCTTTTCGGCCAGACGGAATTGTCACCGGTGCTCAGCGCCACCCGGCCGGACGACTCCCGTGCCGACCAACTCGCCACGGTCGGGCGACCGATTCCGCAAGTCGACTGCCGCGTCGTCGATCCAACCACCGGCGAGGTGGTCGAACTGGGTCAGGTGGGGGAGATATGCGCTCGCGGCTATCAGACGTTCGTCGAGTACCTGCACGACCCGCGGGCCACCGCCGCCACTATTGACGCTGACGGTTTCGTGCACACCGGTGACCTGGGCAGCATGGACGAGCGTGGCTATCTCACGCTCACCGGCCGGCTCAAGGAACTGATAATCCGCGGCGGCGAGAACATCGCGCCTGCCGAGATCGAAATGCGGTTGGAGGGAATGGACGCCGTCGCAGACTGCGCGGTCATTGGGCTGCCAGACGACCGCCTCGGCGAGGTCGTTGCGGCGATCGTTCGGCCCTCCGGTCAGGCGGTCGACAAGGAGCAGTTGGTCGAGCATCTTCGCCCGCTGTTGGCGCCGTTCAAGATTCCGACCCGGTGGTTCATCACAGACGAGTGGCCCGTGACGCCGACGGGGAAGGTGCGAAAGTTCGAACTCCGTGATGCTGTGATGCGCGGCGCAGTGGACGAACTGTGAATCACGCTGTATCGGTTGACGTTCGGCGTGCGGCACTTCAGGCCCGGTTCCCCAGGTGGCAACCGCGCTCCCTCGGTGGCTGGCTGGACACCTGCGCGGCCGAATACGCTGATCGCCCAATGGTATTGATCGACAACCTGGTACTCACATACAGCGATGTCGCCGAGCAGTCCAAGGAGATCGCCGACGGCCTGCTGACGCTGGGGGTACAGCCGGGGGACCGCGTCGGACTGGTCATGGCCAATCACCCCGAGTTCGCGGTGATCAAGTTCGCCATCGCCCGCACCGGCGCCATCGCCGTCCCCCTCAACTACCTTTACCGCGCAGACGAACTGCAGTTCGTGGTAGGCGACGCCGGCTGCCGCGTCGTGATAACCATGACGGAATTCGACAGCCTGCGTTACCCGGAGATGTTGCGCGGCATGAGCGAACAGCCGCTCATCGTGCTGGTCGATACGGACGGTAGTGAGCCGACGGATGCGCTGACGCTACCGGCCCTGGTAGCACTGGGGCGCCGAAACGCCGGAGCGTGCGATGCACTGGTCGTCGATCCGCTGAGTGGTGGTGACATGCTCTACACATCGGGGACCACCGGATCGCCCAAGGGCGTGCTCGTCACACATGACGCGGTCTTGCGAACGGCTTATGCCTCGGCGCTGACACGCGCCTACGAAGAAGGCAGGCGCATCCTGTTCTCGTTGCCGTGCTACCACATGTTCGGTTACGTCGAGGGACTGCTGTCCGTGATGTACGTTGGCGGAGCGATCATCCCTCAGAGCAAATTCAGTCCGCGATCGTATTTCGATGGGATTCAACGGCATCGGGCGACCGACATCCTGTGCGTGCCAACCATGGCCGTGGCGCTGCTCGAGGAGCCCTCTCGCGGTGATTACGATCTCAGTTCGCTGAATGCGATTCTCTGTGGCTCGGCGCCGGCGCCGGTGTGGTTGTGGAACGCGATCGAAACGGAGTTCGGTGTCAGCGAGATCGTGACCGGATATGGCATGACCGAGTGCGGTGGCGCGATGACGCTGACCCGGCCCGAGGATGATCTCGTACTGACCTCGGAAACAGTCGGCCGGCCCAAGCTCGCCGGCTGCGCCGGAGTCGCGGGCAGCGATGAGCTCGTCGTCTACAAGGCAGTCGATCCCGAATCGGGCGACGAACTGCCTCCCGGAGTGGAGGGTGAACTCGTCTCGCAGGGACCCACCGCCATGCTGCGCTACTGGAATCGGCCCGCTGAGACGGCGGCAGCGTTGAAGGACGGTTGGTTGCACTCCGGCGATTTGGGATATGTCCGGGACGACGGTTACATCAGGGTGACCGGACGCAGTAAGGAACTGTACAAGAGCGGCGGCGAACTCGTCATGCCCAAGGAGATCGAGGACCTTCTGGATGACCACGAAGGAGTCAGCCAATCTTTCGCCGTCGGACTGCACGACGAACGATGGGGTGAGATCGGGTGCGTCGTCGTTGTGCGTTCGCCCGGCTCGCACGTCACCGAAGCCGAGATCATCGAGTACTGCCGAGAGCGACTCGCCCGATTCAAGGTCCCCAAGCGCGTGGTCTTCTACCGTGCAGACGAGCTGCCGACGACACCGACCGGAAAGGTGCAGAAATTCCGGTTGATTCAAGAGCTCGGTGCCACGCCGTGGACGGCGAACCGAGTGTGACCGACTACGCTACGGCGTACTTCGACGCGTGCACGCGATCCTCCCTCACGACGACGTCTTGGGCGGCCAACAGGTCGAGGTGAGACATCACCTCCAACACCGCCGTCATTCCGTGAATGACCCCCAGCTCGTCGAGTGTCAATTCCCGTCTTGTCCAACGCATTTGACGGGCAACGTCATAGGCGGTGTGTGCGCCCGTGCGCACGAGTTCGGCAATTTCATCGAGCCGTTCTCGGTGGTGTGCGAGCAGTTCCCGGACCCGCGAGCCCACGTCGGCGACGACTGCGCCGTGTGCGGGCAACATCGACGACGCCGCCCACGTCTCGCACAGTCGCAACGAATCCAGGTAGCTGGCCAGGGCGAGCGGCTGTGGGGCCCGCTCGAACCCTATCGACGGCGTGATCCGCGGAAGGATGTGATCGCCGGTGAACAAGACGCCGGCGGAGGGCTCTTCGAAGACCATATGGCCGCGAGTGTGGCCCGGCGTCGCGTGTGCGATCACGTCAACCCCGCCGCAGTCGATGATCTCGCCGCCGTCGAGCCAGACGTCGGGTGCGCCGAAGGGCATGTCCTCCTCCCACGGCTCCAGCTCGACCGCCTCCACACGATCAGCAAGCTCGAGGGCGCCCGCGCGGCGCAGCCACCGCACCTGGTTGGGGAAGTTGCCGTCGATGGTGTCGAATGCTTCGATGGTGTGGCGCTCGCCTCGACCCAGGTAGACCGTGACGTCGCGCTCGGTCCGCCACTTCACGGCCTGCGTGTAGTGATCCCAATGCGCGTGGGTGACCAGGATGCGCCGCACGTCGTCCGGGGACCATCCCGCCACGGCGAGTCCGGCGACCAGCAGCGACTCTGACTCCGGATTTGCCCATCCCGGATCGATCAGGGTGACGCCGTCATCGCCTCCGATGGCGTATGCATTGACTTCTTTGAGATCTCGCATCGGAAGTGGCAGCGCGATGCGCCAGACGCTCGTCGTGATTCGTTCGACCGTGGGCTGAATCATGGGCGGTGCCCCCTTTGTTCGATACAAATAATTTAACATGGACTAGAAAACCTGCTACTGTGACGGGGGGCACCGAAGTCATCGATGCCTGCACAGTTCGAATACAGATTAAACGATTGGATTCAGGTCGTGCCGGCGAAGGTGACCAAGGCCCCGGTGGCGTCAGTCGTGACGTCCCCGTCGGCGCTGATGTGCACGCGGCCGCGCGACATCGGGCGTTGGCTGGCAACCCATGGCGAGCCCGTTCGCGGTCCGGTGACCATCAAGCGCATTGGCTTTGGGCAGTCCAACATCACCTCGTTGATCACTGACTCCGACGGACGCGCGTGGGTATTGCGCGAGCCACCCTCGGGCGCGCGCCGCGGAAGCGCTCACGATGTGCATCGTGAGGCCGGCATCATCTCCGCGCTCGCGGATTCGTCGGTGCCGGTGCCTCGCGTCGTCGGAACCGGGCGTACACGGCATTCGGTCTTCTTCGTCATGGACCGAGTCGCTGGGCGCCCATTGGAGAGCGAATCCGATGCCGCCGAATTGTCTGGCGACCAGCGTCGCGCGCTCGGCGTTCAGATGATCACCACGCTGGGCGCGCTGCACCGCACCGCGCCGGCGTCGGCGGGGTTGGAATTGCCGTCATCGCCGTACCTTTCACGGCAGCTGCGTCGCATTAGCGACGCGTGGCTCCTCATGGGATCGGACAGCGAACACGATTCCCATTGGCGTGCCGTGCGATCCCGTCTGATCGAACGCCAGCCGGCACCATCGAACCCCGCCGTGATCATGCACGGTGACTACCGGCTGTCCAACGTGCTCGTTGACTCCGGCGCGATCACCGCAGTACTGGATTGGGAGCTGTGCACCATCGGCGACCCCTTGGTGGATCTCGCCTGGCTACTCGACGACTGGCGTGCTCCCGAGGACGCGGCCATCTCCATGCCCAGCCCGACGCGGGCCGGCGGTTTCCCGGCCCGCGACGAGATGGTGGAACGCTACGCGGAGCTGACCGGCTTCGACATCGCACAACTCGACTACTACCGCGGATTCACCCAGTGGAGAGCGGCAAGCCTGTTGCAGGGGGTGGTTGCTCGTCGCCGCAGCGGGGTCATGGGTGACCACGGAGCCCTCGACCTGGACGAGCTGAGTGCGTCGATCGCCACACTGCTCGAGACCGCATGCGCGCATCTCAAGGCATGAACGTGCTGACACCGGCGGACGACTACGTGCATCCCATCGGGCCCGAGCCGAACTTCAACGAATCCATGTACTTTCACTTCTTCGACCCGTTGCGTCGCATCGGCGGGTTCGTGCGCCTGGCGAACCGACCCAACGAGCGACGGGGCGAGCGCACGGTGTGCCTGTATCTGGCCGACGGATCGGTCGCCTTCGGGTTCGCACGTCCGGAGTTCGCAGACGGCCGCCGGTTTGACGCCGGTGGTCTCACCGTTGAGTCCGTCACGCCGTTCGAGCAGTTGCACGTTTCATTCGACGGGCGCCTCAGTGTTCTGGATGACCCGGCTGCCATGGCGGATCCGAAGGCCGCACTGTCGGCGAGCCCGACGGTGCAATGCAACATTGCGCTCGATCTCACCGCGCTGGCGCCACCGCACGCCCAAACCTTCGACGGCGACGGAGAGTCGTTCGCCCCCAACCACTATGAACAGCTCATGCGAGTCGCAGGAACCGTTCAGCTGGGCGATCGCGCCCTCCCCGTGGCCGGGCATGGACTACGCGATCACTCCTGGGGACCCCGCTCCTGGCAGGCACCGTGGTTCTATCGATGGCTCCACGGCTCGTCGTCCACGCTGGGCTTCATGGGCGCGCTGTTCGGTGACGAGGACGGTGCCGAGCGAACCGGTGGGTTCGTGTGGGACGGCGAGCAAGTGCACCCGTGCTCCGATGTCACCGTGGTCACTTCGCGGGACCACGACTCCGTCCCAAAGGCCGTGACGGTGTCCTTGACCGGCGGTGGTACCACTTGGACCTTCACCGGAAAGGCTCAGAGTTCGATCCCGCTGCGTCACCGCAGCGCTGATGGACGCACGACCACCCGCATCTCCGAAACCTGCATGACGTGGACCGCCGACGGGGGTGCCTGCATGCACGGAATGGCCGAATACCTCGATCAACTGGCCGACGGCGTTCCCGTCGGCCTTCGGGTGTGAGAAAGGAATACATGAAGACCTTCGCGAACCTCGACGACTTCGCCGCCGCCAAGGGAACCGAATTGGGGCCCACCGATTGGACTCTCGTCGATCAGGATCGGGTGAACCTATTCGCCGACGCCACTGACGATCATCAGTGGATCCATGTCGAACCGGACCGAGCGGCGCAGGGTCCCTTCGGTGGCACGATCGCGCACGGCTTACTCACGCTATCGCTGCTGCCGCGGTTCATGCACCAGCTCTACAAGGTCGACAACGTGACGATGGTGGTGAACTACGGCTTCAACAAGGTGCGCTTCGTCAGTCCCGTCGCGGTCGGCAAGCGCATTCGCGCCACGGCCACGATCACCGACGTGACCAGTCTCGAGGGTGCGGTCCAGGGCACACTGACCACCACCGTCGAAATCGAAGGAGCCGGAAAGCCGGCCGCCGTCATCGAATCGATTGTCCGTTATGTCCGTTGAGGTTGACACGGCCGCGAAAGCCGCTACCGCACAGCGGCTTTACAACGCCTTGCGGGCGGGTGATCGCGACGCACTGGCGACGCTGCTCAGTCCCGACTTCGTCGGACATGCCACCGAGGGATTGCCTCTCGGCATGGGTGGGGAACATCCCGGCCCTGATGCGATGCAGCGTGACCTCTGGTGGCGAATCGGCCGCAACTACGTCGCGGAGGCGCAACCCGACGAGATGCTGGGCCTCGAAGATGGAGCGCTGCTGGTGCGCGGCCGCTACGTCGGCCACGGCCGGGCCTCGGGCGCGAAGCTGGACGCGGAGTTCATGCACCTGCTCACCTTCGATGAGCGCGGTCGCATCAACGGGCTGCGTCAGTTGACCGACAGCGCCGCCTGGGTGCGCGCGCTCGGCGCCGATGCCACGCTCGCCACCATCGATTTTCAGGTCGAAAACGGAGTTGCCACAATCTGTTTGGATCGACCCGAGGTGCGCAACGCAATCGATCTGCGCATGGGCGAGGAAACCCTCACCGTCGCTCGCCGAATCGCCGATGACCCCGAGGTTCGTGCGGTGCTGATCTGCGGCAACGGACCCGCGCTCACCGTCGGTGGTGACATCGATTACTTTCTGACCGCCCCGCCGGAGACCTTCGGCGCACTGTTCGCACGGATGACGACTCCGTTTCACGAGGCGTTCCGTGTTCTCAGCCGCATCGACGCACCGATCGTCACCGCTGCGCACGGTGCGGTAGCCGGTGGCGGCCTGGGCTACGTGTACGCCGCCGACCTCGTCATCGCCGCTGAGAACACTAGGTTCGTCACAGCCTTCGCGGCCATCGGGCTGTCGGGGGACGGAGGCGGTACCTGGCATCTGCCTCGGCTCATCGGCGCACGTCGCGCGGCCCAGGCCTACCTGCGTAACACCCCGATCACCGCCGCCGAAGCGCTCGAGTGGGGCATGGTGAATGAAGTGGTGCCCGATGCCGACGTGCGTGCTCGGGCCCACGAGATCGCCGCGGAACTAGCCCAGGGCCCGACGCGGGCGTACGCCAGGATGCGTGCGCTGTTGCGCGACGCCTGGACCAATGACCTGTCCACACAACTCATCGCCGAGACCGAAGCCGTCCGGAGCACGGGCGCGACTCTGGACGCTCGACAAGCCATCACCGACTTCGCCGCCAGGCGCAAGCCGTACTTCACAGGAAGGTAGACATGGGACTCATCCGGGAATCCGAGGAGCACGCGGCGATCCGCGAAACCGTGGCCGGAATCGCCAATCGGTACGGAGTGCAGTACTTCATCGAACGAGGCCGGCGTGGCGAGGACATCGAGGAGTTGTGGAAGGACCTCGGCGCCGCCGGGCTGCTCGGTGTTCACCTCCCTGAGGAGTACGGCGGGGGCGGGGGAGGCATGGCTGAAGCGGTCGTCGTGGTCGAGGAGCTGGCCGCGCACGGAATGCCGTTGCTCATCTGGGTGATCTCGCCCGCCATCTGTGGCAACATCCTCGCCCACCATGCATCCGACGAGATAAAGCGGGAATGGTTGCCGTGCATCGCCGATGGCACTAAGAAGATGGCCTTCGGGCTCACCGAGCCCGACGCCGGTTCGAATTCCCACAACGTCAAAACGACGGCGCGTCGCACGGCGAACGGTTGGGTGCTGTCCGGCCAGAAGTACTACATCTCGGCCGTCGACCAGTGCGACGCAATCCTCGTCGTCACCCGCGACGCGGAGCACTCGACTGACGAGAAGTCGAAGCTCTCGCTCTTCGTCGTGCCTACGGATGCGCCAGGGCTCACATACCAGCAAATCGACACCTCGATCGTCTCGCCCGACCGCCAGTTCACGGTGTTCTTCGATGACGTCGAGATCCCCGACACCGCGCTGATCGGGGCGGCGGGGAACGGCCTCCGACAGGTGTTCGACGGGCTCAACCCCGAGCGAATTCTGGTTGGCGCGTTGTGCGGTGGCATTGGGCGCTACGCGATCGAGAAGGCAGCGTCTTACGCGAAGGAGCGCCAGGTCTGGTCCGTGCCGATCGGCGCGCATCAGGGTGTCTCGCATCCGCTCGCTGAAGCACACATCGCCGTCGAGCTCAGCCGCATGGCGACCATCGCCAGCGCCCAGCAGTTCGATGCGAACGAGTCAGCGGGTGAGGCTGCCAACATCGCCAAGTTCGCCGCGTCGGAGGCGGCTTTGAAGGCCCTCGACCAAGCAATCCAAACCCATGGCGGCAACGGCCTTTCCCACGAGTACGGGTTGTCGGAGTTGTGGTTCGTCACCCGATTGATGCGGACCGCGCCGGTGAGCCGGGAGATGGTCTTGAACTTCGTCGCCCAGACCTCGCTGGGTCTGCCGCGTTCGTACTGACAGTTCGTACAGACAAGGAGAGCAGCAAATGACTATCAATGACTTCGACGCTGTCGTCATCGGGGCCGGCGCAGGCGGTCTCTTCACCGCGGCCCGGCTGTCGCAGCAGGGCTTTCGGACGCTGGTTGTCGAGCGGCTCGACAAGGTCGGTGGCCGTGCTTCGACCGACGACATCGACGGTTTCAAGGTGAACAACGGTGCCATCGTCATCGAACTCGGTGGTATCACCGAGCAGACGTGCGCTGAGGTCGGAGCGGCGTTCGACATCCGCGAACCGAGTCCACCGATTCTCTACCGCATCGCCGGGAAGGACGTCGATGTCACCGGCGGCGGATGGGGTTTCTTACTGTCGAAGCTGACCCGACAGGGCGCCAAACTCGTCAAGGGAATCGGTGCCGCACGCAATGACTCGGGCTTGCCCGAGGATGAGATCTCCACGGCGGAGTGGGTGTCGAAGTACACCAAGAACGAAGGCGTGCACGGCATCTTCCGCAATATGTGCGCGTCGATCTTCGCCGTCGGGTCGGAGGATCTTCCAGCCAGGGTGTTCCTCACGTACTTCACCCGGAAGAGCGCGTTCAAGCGGTTCGGCTTCCATCCGGAGGGCACCATCGGGCTGTGGCGCTCGCTCGCCGCGGCGATCGAATCTCACGGTGGCGAGGTGTGGTTGTCGACCCCCGTGAAGAAGATCCTGTCGGAAGGCGGGACTGTGACCGGAGTTGACGTCCTCCGCAACGGCGAACGGGTTACGATCAATGCCCCCATCGTGGTAAGCGACGTCGGTCCCGCGGCCACCGTGTCCCTTCTCGGTGAGGAGAACGTTCCTGCCGACTACCAGGAACAGGTCAAGAAGGCCGACCGGCCGACGGCGATGATCTCCGTCAACTTCGCCAGCCAGGAGCGCCTGATCGACGTGCCGGGGATGCTGAGCTTCGCGAAGTCGAAACGGTTGGCTTATATCGCCAACTTCACCGATCTTTGCCCTGAAATGGCGCCTGAGGGATGGAATCTCTATGTCGGCACCGCGGTGCCGAAGAACCCCACCGGAGACTTCGATGAGGCCGCTGAAACGGAATTTCTCTTGCAGGACCTTCGAGAGAACATCGATGATTTCGATCGCCGGGCGCGCATCCTGAACATCGCTGTCACGCGCGATGATTGGCCGCCGCAACGTGCGGTCGCAGGATTCGATCTCACCCACGACACTCCGTTCACGGGCCTGTGGAACGTAGGTGACGCGGTCAAGGAGTACGCCAACGGCGGCACCACCGCCTGCGCCGAGACCGCGAAGATCGTCGCAGACAAGATCGTCGCGGCCCACACGCCGGCCGTACGTCAGTAGTAGCCGTCGATAGCCGCCGGTCCTACCTGGCGGCACGTCGGAAAGACATGGGCGAGTGCGCCGACCCGCAGGCGGTCGGCGCACTGCCGCCCAATGCACATTTGAATTGAATTTAAAAACTGTCTCCACCGTTAAAAAGGCTGCTGCACAAGGCTCATAGATTTCGCAGTTGATCGAGATATGTTTTTAGTCTAGTTTCAATTCAATGGTGAGCCGGGTCACGGTATCGGCGACCGGCGTCCGCCATGAGTGTGCAAGGAGGCGTCTCGTTGAATCGCTGCGGTGGTGAAGCAGGTGCGTGGCGCAGTGCGCTCCACGCAGTCGAATTATCAGGTGTGCCAACGCGAATGAGGGTTTGGTAGTGGATTCCCTGGGCGTTGCCACCAAACCCCTCCGCGGTCTCGGCGGATTCTTCGCGATGGCACTCGACACGTTCATATGCATGTTCCAGCGGCCGTTCGCGTGGCGCGAATACCTCCTGCAGACGTGGTTTGTCGCCAGAGTCTCGCTGGTACCGACGTTGATGTTGTCAATCCCGTTCACGGTGCTGACGGTGTTCACCTTCAACGTGCTGCTCGTTGAGTTCGGCGCAGCGGACTTCTCCGGAACCGGGGCGTCGTTGGGCACCGTCAACCAGACGGGTCCGATCGTGACGGTGCTCGTCGTCGCGGGCGCAGGCGCCACCGCGATGTGCGCCGATCTCGGCGCCCGAACCATCCGAGAGGAGCTCGATGCGCTGCGAGTGATGGGGATCAACCCGATCCAGACCCTGGTCGTTCCGCGCGTCCTCGCCGCGACGACGGTGGCATTCCTGCTGTCATCGCTCGTGATCCTTGTCGGCCTGTTCGGCGGCTTCTTGTTCTCGGTGTACTTCCAGCACGTCACGCCCGGTGCATTCGCCGCCGGGATGACCCTGATCACCGGCGTGGGCGACGTCGTCGTCGCCCTGATCAAGGCGACACTGTTCGGCCTGACCGCAGGGCTCATCGCCTGCTACATGGGCACGTCGGTCGGCGGCGGTCCCGCCGGTGTCGGGAACGCCGTCAACGAGACGGTGGTGTTCTCCTTCATCGCCCTGTTCGTCATCAACGTCATCATCACCGCCGTAGGATTCCAGGTGACCCTATGAGCGCGAGAACAACTGTGGAGCAGAGGCTTCCGCGACTCTTCCGCCAGGCGCAGGGCGTTGTGGACAGCGTTGAGCGGGTCGGCGGTCAAGCGGAGTTCTACGCCACCACCGTGACGTCGATCTGGTTTGCGATCAACCGATACAAGAGCGAGACCATTCGACTGATCGCCACGATGAGCCTCGGGACCGGTGCTCTCATCATGATAGGCGGCACAACCGCCATCGTCGGCTTTCTGACCTTGTCGACCGGTGCACTCGTAGCGGTGCAGGGATACAACCAGTTCTCCAATGTCGGCGTGGAGGCGCTCATCGGCTTCGCCTCGGCGTTCTTCAACGTGCGCCTGATCGCGCCCCTGACCGCCGGCATCGCGATGGCGGCCACGATCGGCGCGGGTGCGACCGCACAGATAGGCGCGATGCGGATCAACGAAGAGATAGACGCGCTCGAGGTCATCGGAATCCGCTCGGTGGCGTACCTGGCATCGACACGGGTGGCCGCCGGCGTTGTCGTCGTCATTCCCGTCTACTGCGTGGCGGTCATGGCCTCCTTCTTCGCTGCCCGTTTCGGCACGACCGTCTTCTACGGTCAGTCCACGGGCGTCTACGACCACTACTTCTACACGTTTCTCTCCACTACGGACATGTTGTGGTCTTTCGTCCTGGCACTCGTCATGGCGGTGGTGATCATGCTGGTGCACACCTTCTACGGCTACCACGCTTCCGGCGGTCCGGCGGGCGTCGGTGAGGCCGTCGGCCGCGCCGTGCGTACGTCGATGATCTCGGCATCAGTGGTCGTGCTGTTCATGTCGTTGGCGATCTACGGCCAAACCGGCCACTTCAACCTGGCGGGTTGACGATGGCGGACAACGCACGCTCAGGTCGTACCCGCCGATTGTATTGGGCCCTAGTTTTATTCGTGGTAATGGTGTTGTTCGTCTACGGAACGATGGGCGCATTCACCAAGACGTTCACACGTTACGCACGGGTCACGCTCACCTCCGATCGCTCGGGGCTGGTGATGGAGCCAGGGGCCAGGGTGAAGTTGCGCGGGGTTCAGGTCGGCGAGGTTGGAGCGATCAGCAGCGGAAGGGACTCCGTCAGCCTGACACTGAACATGTATCCCGACCAGCTCGGCTTCATTCCGGCGAACGTCGAACCCCGGATCCGCGCCACCACCGTCTTCGGGGCGAAGTACGTCGACCTGGTCTACCCCAGCGATCCCAGTAGGCAGCGGCTCGCCGCAGGTGCCGTCCTCAAGTCGGACAACGTCAGCATCGAAGTCAATACGGTCTTCGAGAATCTCACCGAACTCCTCGACAAGATCGACCCGGCAAAGCTGAACGGAATTCTTTCAGCCTTGGCAGAGGGCGTTCGCGGCCAAGGCGATCGCATCGGAGAAGCCACAACAAGCCTCGATGAGGTTCTGCAGCAGTTGAATCCGCGCGCCGAAGCCATCCGGGCCGACTTTCGGTCCCTGCAGGGTTTCGCCGACACCTACAGCGCGGCGGCGCAGAACATCCTGACAACGCTAGATGCCGCGAGCGTGACGAGTAGGACCGTCACCAACCAAACCCAACAATTGGACGCGTTGTTACTCGCGATCACCGGATTCTCCAACAGCGGCATCAACCTCTTGGCTCCGAACAAGGACAATGTCATCCGCGGCGTCAATGACCTTCAACCCACAACCGCGCTCCTGGCGAAGTACAACCCCGAATACACCTGCCTGCTCCTGGGTGCCAAGACGCTGCTCGACACCGGCTATCTCGACGTCACCGGTGGGCGAAACGGTAAGTCGCTCATTGTCGACGCCGCGTTGTTGTTCGGTGACGATCAGTACCGTTACCCGGACAACCTCCCGATCACGGGTGCCAAGGGCGGGCCCGGTGGAAAGCCAGGCTGCGGATCACTGCCCGACGTCGCGAAGAACTTCCCCGTGCGAGCACTGGTCACCAACACCGGGTGGGGTACCGGTATCGACTACCGCCCCAATCCCGGCATCGGTCGGCCGTTCTACACCGACCTGTTCCCTACCACGAGGGGATACCCGCAGCCGCCCACACTACGCGGCCAGGACCGCGGGGCAGCGCCTGGACCCATCCCGTATCCCGGCGCGCCCCCATACGGAGCACCGCTGTACGGGCCCGACGGTATGCCGCTGTATCCGGGGCTGCCGCCGGCGCCGCCACCCATGGCGCCGCGCGAAGACGGGCCGCCGCCACCCGGGACGGAACCCTTCGTGGTCCCACACCCGGCCGAAATGCAGCCATCTCCACCGGCAACGCTGCCGCCGGTGCCGGCCGCCCCGGCACCGTGATCAACCGCCGATCGTCCAGCCCGGAAAGGACACCGTGAGAGATAATCTGTCAGCCGCCGTCGTGCGCCTGATCGTCTTCGTCGTGGTGTGTTTGTTCGGGACATTCGCACTCCTGGCGATATACGCCCAGTTCCGATTCGAGAGCGGCTCCACCTATCGGGCGATCTTCAACAACGTCAGCGGGTTGGAGAACGGCAACTTCGTCCGGATTGCGGGTGTCGAAGTGGGCAAGGTGACTCGCATCTCGATCACCCCCGACAACACCGCAGCCGTGGAGTTCACCGCCAACAATGCGGTTGTCCTGACCGATGGCAGCAGGGCCGCCATTCGGTACGACAATCTGATCGGCGGGCGTTACCTCGAGTTGCTCGAAGGAGCCGGTGGCACCCGAAAGCTCAATGCGGGCGACACCATTGCGATGGACCGCACCGCCCCTGCGCTAGACCTCGATGCGTTGATCGGTGGATTCCGTCCACTGTTTCGCGCACTCGACCCCGATCAGGTGAACAAGCTGTCCGGTGAACTGATCACGGCCTTCCAGGGACAAGGCGGCTCCATCGGTTCATTCCTCACCCAAACCGCCGCGCTGACAAGCACTCTGGCCAACCGTGACGAATTGATCGGGCAGGTGGTGGTCAATCTGAACACCGTCCTCGGCTCACTCGCCGGCCAAGGCGATCAGTTCGGCAAAGCCGTGGATTCGTTGTCCACGCTGATCGCCGGTCTGCAGGAGCGTAAAGAGGATCTGAGCAACGGACTGGCCTACGCCAGCTCCGCCGCCGCCTCCATCAGCGATCTGCTGGTCGCAGCACGTCCGCCGTTGAAAGATACAGTGGCGCAGACGGATCGGGTGGCCACGACCATCTTGAACGACAAGGACTACTTCGACGATTTGCTCAACACGCTGCCGGACGCCTATCGCGTGTTGGGCCGGCAGGCACTCGGTGGCGACTATTTCAGTTTCTACCTCTGCGAACTCGTCTTGAAGATGAACGGCAAGGGTGGTCAGCCGGTGTACATCAAGCTCGCAGGACAGGACACCGGTAGGTGCACACCGCAATGAAACCTTTCGCAGAACGCAACCCGGTCAAGATGGGGCTCGTCGGAGCCGTCGTGGTGAGCGCGGTCGTCATTGGCGCACTGCAGTTCAAGAGCCTGCCGTTCATATCGCAAGGAGAGACCTACTCCGCCTACTTCGCCGACGCCGGCGGGCTGAAAACTGGTGCAGCCGTGCAAGTAGCAGGATTCCAGGTGGGCGAAGTGCAAAGCATAACCCTGCAGGACGCGCGCGCACTCGTCACATTCGACGTCTCGGACGACATACGTGTCGGGGACCGATCCGAAGCGGCCATCAAGACCAAGGCGCTACTCGGCTCGAAAACCCTCGAGATAACCCCGCGGGGTGAGGGACAGCAGCGTGACATCATCCCGCTCGAGCGCACGACGTCGCCCTACCAGCTCCCCGACGCCCTCGGCGACCTCTCGGCCACCATCAGTGGGCTCAACACGGACCAGTTGTCGAGTTCGCTGTCGGTGCTCGCTGAAACTTTCGCGGACACACCGCCGCAACTGCAAGCTGCCGTGCAAGGTGTGGCCCGGTTCTCCCAGACCCTCGCCGAGCGCGACGCCGAATTGCGCTCCTTGCTGAGCAACGCCAACAAGGCGACCGGCATCCTCGCCCAGCGCAGCAACGACATCGTCGGGCTCGTGCACAACACCAATGCGCTGCTCGCAGAGCTTGAAAGTCAAAGCAACGCATTGGATCAGCTGTCGAACAACTTCGCCGCCATGGCCCAGCAGTTGAAGGGTCTCATCGCCGACAACCGGACCACACTCAAGCCCGCGCTGGACAGGCTCAACGGTGTCCTGACGATCATCGACAACCGCAAGGGGAGGATTCAGGAGGCGCTCAAGGGACTCCGTGATTATGCGACGTCCCTCGGTGAGTCCGTCGGATCCGGACCCTTCTTCAAGGCCTACGTCACCAACCTGCTGCCCGGCCAGTTCGTCCAACCGTTCGTCGACGCGGCGTTCTCGGATCTGGGCTTGGATCCGAACGTGCTGCTGCCCTCGCAGCGCGTCGATCCGCAGACCGGTCAGCCGGGCACCCCGGCGTTGCCTGTTCCCTTTCCGCGTACGGGGCGGGGTGGAGAGCCCAATCTGACTCTGCCCGACGCGATCTCAGGGAACCCCGGCGACCGGCAGTGTGGGCCTCCGGGGATCCCGCTGCCCGGCCCCGGCTGCTATCCGGAACACGCTGCGGAACCCGCTCCGCCGCCGGGTGGGCCGCCGCCAGGCCCTCCAGCGGTGGTACCCGATGCACCAGCGCCAAGCCCCGTGTTCGTACCCGCGCCCGGTGCACCGCCCCGCGGCGCGGCACCCGGCCCGGCGCCCTCGGAGGGAGGCCAATGAGCGGTCGCAACGGAAGGATCGGTCTGGCCGTTGTCCTGGTGAGTGCTCTGATCGCCGGCATCTGCGTAGTCGTGTGGAAGGGCGGCGGACTGGGACGGACCCACCTCGTCGCGTATTTCGACAACAGCAACGGCCTCTACGTGGGCGACGAGGTCCGCATCGTCGGTGTTGCGGTCGGAGAGATCGACAGGATCGAGCCCGAACCGACACGGGTCAAGATCAGCTTCTGGTTGGGTGATCAGTACAAGGTGCCCGCGGAGGCGAAAGCGGTCATCCTGTCGCCCTCGCTCGTCACATCGCGAGCGATCCAGCTGACACCGGCATACACCGGTGGGCCGGTCATGCCCGACAACACCGTCATCGGTCAGGACCGTACCGCCGTCCCCGTCGAATTCGACGACTTCCGTAAGCAACTCGAGAAGCTCAACGAGGCACTGCAGCCGACACAGCCCGGCGGAGTAAGCCCATTGGGTGCGCTCGTCAATACGACTGCGGACAACCTTCGGGGACAGGGAGCGAACATTCGCGACACCATCATCAAACTGTCGCAGGCGATCTCGGCGCTAGGCGACCACAGCCATGATCTGTTCTCCACGCTGAAGAACCTGTCGATCCTGGTGTCGGCTCTGCACGATTCCTCCGACGTGCTTTCTCAACTCAACCGGAACCTCGCCAGCGTGACGCAACTCGTGGCCAATGATCCCAACGAGGTGAGCGATGCAGTTGGCGAGCTGAGCGGTCTGGCCGGCGACTTGACGAGCTTCGTCAACGAGAACAGGGAATCGCTGGGGATCACGGCGGACAAGCTCGCATCGGTTTCGCAGGCGCTGAACGACAGCATTCCCACGATCAAGGAGAACCTGCACGTCGCGCCGAACGCGTTGCAGAACTTCATGAACATCTACCAACCCGCGCAGGGCACGCTGACGGGCGCTTTGTCGGTCAACAACTTCCAGAACCCGATCACGTTCCTCTGTGGCGCGATTCAGGCCGCTTCGCGCATGAACGCTGAGCAGTCCTCGAAACTGTGCGTGCAGTATCTCGCACCGATAATCAAGAACCGGCAGTACAACTACCTGCCTTTGGGACTCAACCCCGTCGTCGGTGCAACGGCACGACCCAACGAGGTCACCTTCAGCGAGGATTGGCTGCGACCGGACTACATCCCGCCGCAGCCACCCACCGAGGCCCCTTCGCCGTTGGCGGCCGAGACGCCGCTGCCCGCGGAGCAGGCCGCTCCGACGAATCCGAGTGCCGGCCTCGCCGGCCTCATGGTTCCGCCAGGAGGTGGGGGATGACGACCGGACCTCGAGGTCGGTGGCTCGCTGTCCCCGCGATCCTCCTGTTGCTGACCGGGACGACCGGGTGTCAGTGGCGGGGGCTCAACTCGCTCCCACTGCCCGGCACGGCCGGGGGTGGCCCCGGCTCGTTCACCATTCAGGCGCAACTACCCAATGTCACTAATCTGCAGCCGAACTCGCGTGTTCGCGTCGGCGATGTAACCGTCGGCAACGTGACCAAAGTCGAGATGCAGGGTTGGCATGCGCTGCTGACCATGACGCTCGATGGTGATGTCGACCTGCCTGCGAACGCAACCGTGAAGCTGGGCCAGACAAGTCTTTTCGGATCGTTGCACATCGAGCTGGCGCCGCCGGTCGATAAAGCACCCAACGGCAAATTGCACGACGGGTCGTTGATTCCGCTATCTGCCGCTAGTACCTACCCGAGCACCGAACAGACGCTGGCGGCGATCTCGATGGTGCTCAACGGCGGCGGAGTGGGACAAATCCAGGACATCACAGAGGCGCTCAGCACGGCGTTCGACGGCCGAGCCGACGACCTGCGCAGTCTGATCGATCAACTCGACGAGTACGTCGGCCACCTCGACGACCAGAAGAACGACATCCTGGCCGCTGCAGAGAGTCTGAACAATCTGGTCGGACAGATCGCCGCGCAGAAGCCAGTCGTCGACAAGGCCCTCAAGACCATTCCAGATGCGCTCAAAGTCCTCAGCGATCAACGGCAGACCATCGCCGACGCCGTGCAGAAACTGGGTCAGTTCTCAGCGCTCGCCGCCGACTCGATCACCCAAACCAAGGACGCCCTGGTACAGGAGCTCAGAGATATCGCACCCGTACTGAAGTCCCTGGCTGACGCGGGGCCCGCTTTGACGAGGGCACTGGACGTGCTGCCGACCTACCCGTTCCCCAAGAGCACGCTGACCAAGTGGAACCGCGGGGATTACGCAAACCTCACCGCCGTCATCGACCTGACACTCAGTCGTCTCGACTCGTCGTTCTTCACCGGCACCCGGTTCGAGGGGGATCTCACGGAGCTGGAACTCCAATGGGGGCGGACCATCGGCCAACTGCCCAGCCCCTACACCGCAGCGAATCCGCTCGTGGTGCCCTACCAGTTCAATCAGGGGCCCTAAAGGTGCATCTGTCCAAACGTGTCGTCATCCAGATGGCTGTCTTCATCGTGGGGACTCTGATCGCCGTATCGATCATGGCTTTTCACTACATGGGGCTGCCGAACTATCTATTCGGCGTCGGGCACTACCGCGTGACGCTCAAACTGCCCACCGCGGCGGGTTTGTATGCGAGCGGCAACGTTACGTATCGCGGCACCGAGGTAGGTCGCGTCGAGAGCATTCGGCTCACCGACAGCGGCGTGGACGCGATCCTGTCGATGGACTCCGGCGTGAATATCCCCGCCGACCTCGACGCCGAAGTGCACAGTCAGACGGCCGTCGGCGAGCAGTTCGTGGCGCTGCGTCCTCGCACCGGCAATGGACCTGTGCTGAAGAACGGCGATGTGATCCCACTCGATCGCGCCTCGGTGCCTCCAGATATCAATACCCTGATCGAGGCGACGAACCGCGGCATCCAGGCGATCCCGCAGGACAACCTGAGGACGGCGATCGACGAGGCTTATAAGGCGGTAGGAGGATTGGGTTCCGAGCTTTCGCGACTGGTCAAGGGCTCGACGGCGCTCGCGATCGACGCACGGACCAATGTGGACGCGCTCACCACGCTTGCCGATCAGTCACAGCCGGTGCTGGATTCCCAAACGAACACCTCGGACTCGATCCAAGCCTGGGCATCGAACCTCGCGTCAGTCACGCAACAATTGAAGTCCCAGGACGCGGCGGTGTCCAACATCTTGTCGAACGGGCCTGCAGCAGCGGAAGAGTCACGTGCACTGCTCGACCGACTGCAACCGTCGTTGCCGATCCTGCTGGCGAATCTGGTCAGCTTGGACCAGGTCGGTCTCACGTATCAGGACGATCTCGAACAGCTTCTGGTCCTGCTGCCGCGCGGCATCGAGGTCGTCCAAGGCTCGACCCTGGTGAACAGAAACAACAAGCAGCCCTACAGCGGCGCCTACCTCAGCTTCAACCTGAACTTGAACCTGCCGCCCGCTTGCCTGACCGGGTTCCTGCCGCCGCAGCAACAACGGGTTCCAGTTGACGTCGACTATCCCGCTCGCCCCGAAGGAAACCTGTATTGCCGTGTGCCTCAAGACTCGCCCTTCAACGTACGTGGTGCACGCAACATTCCGTGCGAGACCAAGCGTGGAAAGCGTGCTCCCACCGCGGCAATGTGCGAAAGCGATGAGCAGTACGTACCGCTCAACGACGGCTACAACTGGAAGGGCGACCCGAACGCCACGAACAGCGGCCAGCCGATCCCACAGCTGCCGCCCGGCGCACCGGGTTCCGCGCCACCCCAGCTTCCCACGCCTGCTGCGCCGCCCATCGCGTTCGCGGAGTACGACCCAGCGACCGGTGCCTACGTCGGGCCTGACGGAAAGACATACAGGCAAGCAAATCTCGCCGGCGGTGCCAACGGCAGCCACACATGGCAGGACATGCTGCTACCGCCGAAAGGGTAGTGACGGCGGTGATTGCCCAGAAGTAGGTCGCGGACATCTCCGAAGCGGACACGGCCGAAGCGGAAGACGCGGCGGGTTTGGGCTGCGCGACCGGGCCGTTCCACGGCGATTTCGCCCAACGTTCGCAGCCATTCATCGATGTGGTCAGGGATACCGCCTCCAGCTCGGAGCCCGCGAGCCAAAATGAAGCCGAGGTAATGGTGTCCGTCAGTGTGAGTACATCGAGTGCTACGGCACCAAAACAGGATCCGCGCTCAAGGCGGATGCGGATAACAGTGCAGAAGGTCGCGCTGATGCGGTTTCATCCCAGCGTCGCCAGCGCCGAGTAGCTTTCATTCGCTGCGATCTGGTCTGCGACACGGCGTGCCATCGTGGCGAACATTGCGTCGCCGCGTTCGGTGCGTTGCACGCCCAGTGACACCGGAACCGTGAGGATCAGTCCAAACACCGCATGCGCGCGGTATTCCGTCTCGCACCGCTGCAGTGAGTAGTCGCCGACGTTGTGAGTCGACAAGCGCTGGTGATATTCGGACACGAGATCGCGCTCGGCCGCAGCTCGTTCGTCACCGTCGAGTGAGGTGCCAAGGAAGTACGACAGGTCGATGATGCCGGGGGCCGCGGCGACGCTCTGCCAGTCAACGACGGCTACCGGAACGTCACCGTCCTGCGCGTCGAAGAGCAGGTTGTCGAGTCGGAAGTCGCCGTGCCACAGGCAGCGGTGCTCACGAAGTGTAGCCAGCCAGGCCGGAACGGCCGGTCCGAGCTGTCGCACTACCTCGGCTTGATCGGCGGTGAGCAGCGGTCCGAACCGTTCCAGCCACATGTCCAAGACGGCGGGGACGCTGCCGCCCAACGCAGTCCACACGGCCTCAACCGGCAGCCAGTCCTGAGCTTCGACCGTTGGATGACCCCACGTCGAGCCGTGCAACGTCGCGGCCTGCGCCACCGCAAGGGCGGCCTGATCGACAGAACATCCTCCTAATTGGTCGATGCTCCGGGCTGGCCCCATGTCCTCCATCACGAGAACGAAATCCCTTGCAGATGACGATATGTCAGCGTAGTAGCAGCGGGGGACACGTGTTCCCGCAACAGCCGCCAGGTTCTGGTAGAAGCGAACTTCGCGAAGATATGCACTGGCAGCCGCGGCCATCTGGCGACTGGACTCGTCTTGGCTGGAGACCTTGAGAATCACCGAGTCCGGTGCATCGGCGGGACGGCGGTCGGCGTAGGTGAGGTCCACTCGGTAGCTGCTGGCCATCTGGCCGGTGCCGACCGCCTTCGTCGTCATCGATGCGATCGAGACCTCGCCGATGGACGGCGACAGCCACGACGAGAGCTGCTCTGGCGTAAGGCTTTCTATTGGGTCATCGGACAGATGGATCATCGGTTTTCCTTTCCGGTTCGGATCGCGCGATACGACTCGACGATCGGCGCGAGTTCGTGGGGGCTGGCGCCGTGGAGGATGACTCCGTCAGCGCCCAGGTCGAGTTGTGCTGCCACCGTCGCTGCGCACTGGTCCGCGCTGCCGGTCGCAGAAGGTGCCAGCCACTCGTCGGGTAGAAGTTTCGCGATGTGTTCGAGATCGTCGATCGACGTCGATGGACTGTCGATGACCCGTGGTGCTGCACCGGGCGGTTGGAACTCCTTGACGACCTCATCCTCGCGGAATCGTCGCAGAGCGGCGGGATCCCACTGATTGGTGCGCACCATGAGATCGCCGTAACCCTGCAAATAAGTGGCCAATCGGCCGACGGTCTTCCGTAGCCGGGCCTCGGCGGGCAGGTGATCGCCGACGGTCGCCAGACAGCTCCACACCTCGACGTCGTCGGGATTGCGTCCGGCCTGTTCGGCCGACTCCTTAACTGTGCGAACACATCGCTGCAGCGTCTCGTCGGTGAAGAAGGTGTGCAGGATGACCTTGTCGAACGCCCGTCCGCCTAGGGCAAGACTGTTGGGGCCGAACGCCACCAGGCCTAACTTGACGTCCTCGTCGAAGTCGGGGTCCAGGCGGAGTGCGGGATAGGCGCCCAGCACACCGTCGTAGCCGAGGATCGTGTCGCCGTGGAAGAGGCGCCGCATCAATGTGGCGAACTCCTCCAGCTGTGCGGTTGTCACCGTGGGCATACCGAACGCACGCTGCAGTGGGGCGATGCCCCGGCCAAGGCCGAGGGTGAACCGCCCTCCGCTGAGCCGATGCATGGTCGTCGCGTGTGCCGCGGTCACTATGGGGTGACGGGTGTTGTGGTTGGTCGCGCCGGTGCAGATTCCGATCGAGTCGCTGATGGCGGCTACGGCACCGCATATGGTGGCCGCCTCCTTCGTCGAGAAGCGCTCGGAGACAAAGCATTCGCCGATTCCGAGCGCTTCGGCCTCCCGGACCTCCTCGATAAGAGCGCGGGGGTCGTTGGCTTGACCGGCCAGCGTGTAGAAGCCGATCTCCGGCATGCGGACGTTCAACGGGGACTCCTTCCAGCCCTGATGCGGCGTCGGTCATGATTCGACGACAAATTCAAATCCAGTACTGACTCGTCGGATGACCTGAGGCAAGGACCTTTTGCGCAACGATCACGATGACATCCTATGGTTCTTATCACAGATTAAAAAATATGTGGAGCAGATCACCTGCTGTGGGTCGTCATCTTCACTCGTGTACCTGGTGCGTGTGGCATGGCGCGCGGCGTCGAGGTGCGCGCCACCGCGGTCTGGATGCAGCTGATGGCCGCCGCCGCCGTCACCTGGTGGCGCGGTGTGGCGGATCGCGCCGAGGATCTCGGTAGCGGCAGGACATGGGTGGCATTGACGATGCCGTCACATTTTTGAAGGTGTACTCGATTAGTTTCGACTTCATGGAGACGAAGACTGCTCTGCGCGTGCTTCGCCTCGCGTTCGGCGCCTGGGTGATGGTTCTGGCCGACCCGCTAACCTCTATTTACCTGCAATGATGGTCTTCGCTGCAGTGACCCAGCCAAGTTTGCCCGCTACCGTGTGTGACACACGACATAACACGCCGTAGTATCATTTCTAGCCCCCTCGGTGGCCGGATGATCGCAAATTTGAATCAATATTAAGGAGAACGATGGGGTTCAAGAACGCAGAAGAAGTTCGCACCTACATCGGCGGCATCTTCGAGACCGCATTCGCCGATCCCGATATCGGCCCGACGCTGGCCGATACGGGATTGGTGGTGGCGTTCGACTTCTCCGAGCCCGACGCCGTAGTCGTCATCGACATGGCCAACAAGTCGGTGCGCGGAGCGGACGGGGGACCGGCACCCGCGGCCACGATGACGATGACCGCCGACACCGGTAACGCGTACTGGCAGGGCAAGGTCAACCTGCCGTTGGCCATGGCCAAGAAGAAAATCCGCGTCGACGGCAACGTGGCGAGCCTGCTCAAGCTTGCACCACTGGGAAAGAAGCTCTATCCGTCGTATGTCGAGCGGCTCAAGAATGACGGCCGCGACGATCTGATCGTTTAACCCGTGTATCTCGGAACGCGCGCCGCAGCGGCTCCCGCCCACCCCGCGGTTATCGAATCCGCCACCGGCAGGGGGCGCGTGAACTGATCGACTACGTGCGTAGCCGCATCGCCCAATACAAGGCGCCTCGGACGGTCGACTTCGTCGACGAATTGCCAAGGACAGCAACCGGAGAGCCTGCCAAACGAAACCTCATTGACCGCAACGCGAAGGGACGGCCATGACCATCGAGGTACCACAACGCATGCGACCCTATGACCCGGTAAGCATCTCGCCGGTCGAATTCTGGGCAATGACGGCAGACGAGCGAGAGGAGTCGTTCAAGACGCTACGCGATGAGCGGCCGCTCAGCTGGCACCCTCCGATCGAGGGCGGGTTGTTGCCCGTCGAGATCGACGGGGTATGGGCTGTGACCCGCCACGAGGACATCTCCTACGTGAGCAAGAATCCCGAGCTATTCTGCTCGGGCCAGGGCGTCATGATCGAAGCGGTTCCGGACGACATCCTCGATGTCGCACAGTCATTCCTGGCGATGGATGGCCCGCAACACTCCACTCTGCGGCGCCTCATCAGCTCCGTGTTCACGCCGCGCCAGGTGGCCAAGATCCAAGACCAGGTGAACAACCAGGCCGTCCGGATCGTCGACGATCTGATCAAGACGAGCGACGGTGATTTCGTCGAGCAGGTGTCGAAGAAGCTGCCGATGTGGACGATCTACGAGATGATCGGGCTGCCTGAGGAGCAGCGGGACGAGGCCGCCCACTACGCGGACGGGATGGTCTCGTGGGCGGATACCGACGTCGCTGCCGGCCGGGAACCGGGTCAGGTCATCAACGACTCCCTCGTCGGCCTACTGACCATCGGACTCGAGCTGGCCGAGCGGCGCCGTGCCGCGCCCGGCAACGACCTCATGTCACAGCTCGTGCAGGCCGAGGTCGACGGTCGGCAGCTGACCGATGACGAACTCGGCGCTTTCTTCGTACTGTTGTCAGTCGCGGGCAACGACACGACACGCAACACGATCTCGTTGACCACCATGGCGTTACAACAGCATCCCGACCAGCGCGCTCTGCTCGAGCGCGACTACGACGCCACCATCAAGGTCGCTATCGAGGAGTTCGTGCGCTGGGCCAGTCCGGTGATGACCTTCCGCCGCACCGCAACACAGGACACCGTGTTGCGGGAGCAGGAGATCAAACAGGGCGACTGGGTGTTGATGATCTACTCGTCGGGCAACCGCGACGAGAGGGTCTTCGCCGACCCATACAAGTTCGATCTCACACGCAAGCCCAACCCCCACGTCGGCTTCGGTGGCGGCGGACCGCATTTCTGCATGGGAGCGTTTCTCGCGAAGATGCAACTCGAGGCGTTCTTCCGCGAGTTGATCTTCCGGGCGCCGTCGTTACGGGTCGGCCAACCGGAGTATCTGACGGGCAACTTCGTGCACGCCGTCAAATCACTGCCCTACACGCTCGGGTAGAAGGACTCCATCACCGGAAAGCGCTACCACGTAACCGGCGCAAGATCGGGCATCGGCAACGCCACCGCCGAACTTCATTGGCGGACTGAGCAGTTGCGTGCGCCCAGGATGTCTCCGCGCTAGAGGCGTTCGATGATCGTCACGTTGGCTTGCCCACCACCCTCGCACATCGTTTGCAAGCCGTATCGGGCGCCGGTGCGTTCGAGTTCGTGGAGCAGTGAGGTCATCAGCCGAGCGCCCGTGCAGCCGATGGGGTGTCCCAGGGCGATGGCCCCGCCGTTGGGGTTCACGCGCGCCGGGTCGGCGCCGAGTTCCGCCAGCCAGGCGAGCACCACCGGTGCGAAGGCCTCGTTGATCTCCACGGCGTCGATGTCGTCGATCGACATGCCGGTGCGTTTGAGCGCGTGCTGGGTGGCCGGAATCGGTGCGGTCAACATCATGACGGGATCGCTACCGCGCACCGACATGTGGTGAATCCGTGCGCGAGGAGTGAGCCCGAAGCGCTTCACCGCATCGTCGGAGGCGATCAGTAAAGCAGCGGCGCCATCGGAGACCTGACTGGCCACCGCCGCGGTGAGCCGTCCTCCCTCGGTCAGGGTCGGCAAGGCGGCCATTTTCTCCAGCGACGTGTCCCGACGCGGTCCCTCATCGACGCTCACTCCCGCATAGGGAACGATCTCGCGTTCGAAGTAGCCGGCGTCGATGGCGGCGATCGCACGATGGTGGCTCTGCAATGCGAAGCGCTCGTTGTCCTCTCGGGAGAGGTTCCAGTGCTCGGCGATCAGCTCGGCGCCACGGAACTGGGAGATCTCCTGGTCCCCGTAGCGCGACTCCCAGCCGCGGCATCCGGTCCAGGGATCGGTGGCACCGTAGGGCTCACCGGCGGCGAAGGCGCTCAGGATGGGGTACTGGGTCATCTTCTGGACGCCACCGGCAACGATGAGGTCCGACGTGCCGCTCATGACGGCTTGCGCGGCGAAATGCACTGCCTGCTGGGCGGATCCGCACTGACGATCGATCGTGACACCTGGTACCGATTCCGGAAGCCCCGCGGCGAGTGCGGACGTTCGGGCGATATCGCCGGCTTGTGCGCCGATGTTGTCCAGGCAGCCCAGGATCACGTCATCGATGGCGGCCGGATCGATGTCCTGTCGGCTGACCACTGTCTTGATCACGTGGGCGGCCATGTCCGCCGGGTGTTCGCCGGCGAACCCGCCCTTGCGCCTACCAACTGCGGTCCGCGTCGCGTCAACGATGAAAGCTTCAGGCATGGCAATAATTTAACAGAGACTCAAAATAGATCAAATGCGGATCCGGGGCACGGAAAGAAGCCACTACGGGGGAGGGGGACTCGCCGCCAGCCCGTGGCGGACGAGGCTGAGTGCGTTGGCGACGACGGCGTCCACCGAACTGCGTCGCGGATCGAACCACTCTGCGGCCCAGTTCAATGCGCCCACGACAAGCAACTGAGCCAGTCTCGCGTCGAGTTCGGGTCGCAGTTCGCCGTCGGCATATGCCCCGTCGAACAGTCCGCTCCACAGCGCGCCATAGGCCCGTTTCTCGTCGCGTTGGCGCGTCCGTAGTCGGTCGGGGATCTGCCCCGAGTTCCGTATCGACGCCGTCGTGTAGTCCGAAAGTTCGAGTTCATGCCGCAAGTGGGCCTCGACGGCGACCAGGATGCGCTCGAGCATGGGGGTCCCGGGAGCCAATGCGTCGAGGGATTCCCTGAGGTGCACCCGCATGTCCGCGATGCCCGCGTACATGACCTCCTCGATCAGATCGTCGCGCGAGGAGAAATGGTAGTAAATGGCCGGCGCTTGAACCTCCGCGCTCGATGCGACGTCGCAGAGGCGGGTACCGGCGTAACCCTTGATGCTCAGCACATGCGCCGCGGCGTCCAGGATGCGGACGCGTGTGCGCGCCGCCTTCGAGCCGGTGTCCGGCCGCCTTGGATCCGGCCAGGACAAATTTCTATCCACAGTTAGATAATATGGGCGGCGGGCGCGTTCAGGATGGTGATCTGGTAGTGCGCCTAGGGTATCGCTAGGGTTTCGCGGCTGCCCCGCCAAGGTAGTCGGCGAAACCGTAGTGCGGGTACGCGCCGATGACGACCTGTTCTAGTACTCCGAGCCCGTGCCGGCCGCGCCACGAGGCTCGAACGAGTTGCTGCACGTGCAGGTTTTCGGGAGCCATCTTGTCGAGGTCTGCGATGTCGTAAGACTCGCTTGCAACGGCGAGTTCGTCGTGCCACTTCCCGTGCGCCCACGTCGGGTGGCCGTATCCCAGGCCCTTCATCTGAAAAGTCGCAAGCGGTTCGAGGCTCATCTCGTCTGATGCGCCATCGATCGTGTGGGTGACGAGGACGGCCTTCTGGGCCCGTCGGGTGCCCGGAATCCAACTGACCGAATGGTCGACGCGTGCGAAGGGGACTGGCTCTGTTCTCGCCGATGCTGCGCACTTCGGGACCACGAAAGCGTCTCGAGCCCAAGAGGTGCCGTCGGGATCTTCGAACACCAGGAAGTGAAAGCACTCGTCGTCGAAGTGGATCGGCGCCCACAAAAACAAGACTTCCGGGGGCCCGGACGGCGCACCGTCTGTCCATCCGTGCGTGGATCGCGATCCCCACGATCTGTCCTTGGTGGCGTGCACGCCGTCGGTGCCGAGTTCGATCCGTTGCCCCGCGACCTCCAGGTCGCCGGTCCACGTACCCCACTGGGTGGCCCTGGTGGCATCCATGTACAAGCGTGCGCCTCGGTAGGCGGTCTGGCGGGACTCCTCGACCGCAGCCGTTGTCGCGGTGTAGGTGAGGTCGGCGACTATCCCGTGTTCGGCAGCGTCCACGATCACGCGGTTGACCCGCATCGGCTCGACGATCTCGATCCGGATCGGCCCGACAGAGGTGTCCACCGGGTTGGGGCCGATGCGACCACTGGCGAACACCGAGTGTTGTCGGCCGTCGACCACGGCCGAGAACGCTCCATCCACGAGCTCGCGGTTCGGATACACGCAGAATGCGACGCCGAATATCAGGTCGTCGCGGAAACCGTTGAACCAGAAGCGATCGTAGTGATGAGGACTCCCGGACCCGGCGTGAGCGAGGGGCAGGGCGGTCTGGTGGACGGGGTAGTCGTCGAATCCGATCAGCATCGAGCTAGATACCTCCGCGAGACACCAGTTGGCCGGCGATGACGTTGCGCTGGATCTCGTTGGTGCCCTCGCCGACGATCATCAGGGGAGCGTCGCGGAAGTAGCGCTCGACGTCGTACTCGGTCGAGTATCCATAGCCGCCGTGGATGCGTACGGCGTTGAGCGCGATCTCCATGGCGATTTCGGAAGCGAACAGCTTCGCCATACCGGCTTCCATGTCGGCCCGTTCGCCGCTGTCGTAGCGTTCGGCCGCGTAGCGGGTCAATTGACGCGCCGCGGTCAACTTGGTCGCCATGTCGGCCAGGTAGTTGCCGATCGACTGGTGCTTCCAGATCGGCTGCCCGAAGCTCTCACGCTCCTGTGCGTAGCGCAGCGCATCTTCGAGCGCCGCGGTGGCCACGCCGAGTGCGCGAGATGCGACCTGAATGCGCCCCGTCTCAAGCCCTTTCATCATCTGGGCGAAGCCGAGTCCGGGCTCGCCTCCGAGTATCGCCTCGGCAGGAACGCGACAGTCGTCGAACGAGAGCTCGCACGATTCCACGCCCTTGTAGCCGAGCTTGGGCAGATCACGGGATACCGTCAATCCGGCTCCGTGCTCGACCAGCACCACCGAAATGCCCTTGTGCTTGGGCACGGCATTGGGGTCCGTCTTGCACAGCAAGGCGATCAGGCCAGATCGGCGCGCATTGCTGATCCACGTTTTCGATCCGTTGATAACCAGCTCGTTGCCCTCTCGGCGGGCAACCGTCGTCATGTTCTGTAGATCCGAGCCGCCGCCGGGTTCGGTCAGCGCCATGGTCGCGCGCATGTCACCCGACGCCATGGCGGGTAGGTACTTCTGCTTCTGCTCGTCGGTGCCGAACTGGCTGATCAGCTTGGCGACGACGGTGTGCCCGCCCATCGCGCCGGCCAGGCTCATCCAACCGCGGGCCAATTCCTGGGTGACCTCGACGTAGCAGGGCGTGCTCACGGGCGTACCGCCGTACTCGTCCGGTACGGCCAAACCGAAGATGCCGATGTGCTTCATCTGTTCGATCCACGCGTCGGGGTACTCGTTGGCGTGCTCGACATCCCGCACGGTGGGCTTGACCTCTCGATCGACGAATTCGCGCACGGTGGCGACGAGCATCGTTTCTTCGTCGTTCAGGTGAAAACTCACTGGCTACCTCGTGTCAGTTTCTATTCGCGATTAAACAATGTTAGCGCACCGTCATGGCCCCGAAACAGCGGAATCTACGAACGCATGGTTTCGACGAACTGTTCGTGGGCGAGTCGTTCGACGGTATCGAGATCCAGCAGAATTTCCCGCAACTCGGATCGGAAGGCCGCGCGGCGTTCGCGGAGGTCAGCACTCGGCGTCGTGAGCAGGCCCTGGTCGGCGACCACCTGCCGTGCGGTGGCGAACAGTAGTGTCGACACCGACTCATTGCTGCGGACTCGCTGCGCGACGTACTGATGGCCGAGGCCGAGCGCACGCTGGATGAGGTCCGTGTTGTCGAGCGGTTCGTCAGCAAGGTGATGGAGGACGTCGGCAACGACGGAGTACGCCTCGAAGTACGGCCTCAGCATCGCGGCCGCCATGAGTGGATGCTTATCCCGCAACAGTTCTCGTGCCACATCCGCGCCGGCGGCGACTCGCCGCTCCCAATCGTGGAGCCACGTCATCTCCTCGGTGATGTGATCGGCGAACGATGCGGAGTCCGGGAAGTAGAAATCGAACTTCAACAGGTCGCGCAACCGCGCGACTTGGTCCCAGAACGCCTCGAGCTTGCCACCGTCGGATCGTGCCGCGTGCGCGAGTGCGAGCTGGATGATGGATGTCTCGAGAAACGCGTGAAGGAGCGTGTTGCGATAGAACGCGGCTTGATGCTGATGTTCGGGCCGGATGAGCCAGACCGGCTCCACTCCGTCGTCCACGCGAGTGACCGGATGGCCTTGGCACAGTGAATCAGCCGCCGTGCGAACGCCCCTGGGTGTCCGCAACTCCGCGGCACTGGCGGTCATCGGCAGCCGTCTGCGCTCCAGGTATTCCAGCGGAACCTGGAGGGTGTCGCGCAGTTGCTCGAGGGTGAGCGCCGCGCCGCGGGTGTTCAGCAGCACGGCGGCCAGCAGCGCGGTGGCGTTGACGGGACTGGCGTGCAGTATTCGCCAGGCAACTTCGAGTGCCATCTTGTGAATCACCAGGCGCTGGCCGTCCTCGTCCATCGGGGTCGCCTGCGGAGCACCGAGATACTGCCGAACGGACACCGGTGGGGGGAACCGAACGTAGATCTTGCCGTAACTGCGCTCGCGCTGCGCCTTGATGAAATTGAAGAACCACCGGAAGCCCTCCGGTCGCTTCTCGGCACCACGTGCGTAGTTCGCGTATTCGACGGTCTCGTGCAACTGATCGAAGCTGATCGAAACCGGTTGTAGGAGTACGTCTTCGCTGCGTCCATCGACGTACGCGCTCGTGACGTAACTGATCAGCCCGAGTTTGGGCGGCAACATCTTGCCCGTGCGAGATCTGGTGCCTTCGATGGACCAGCTGAGGTTGAATCGCTTTTCGATGAGGTACGCGACGTACTGCTTGAGCGTGTACTTGTAAAGCGGGTCACTGCCGATGTTGCGCCTCACGAAGACGACGCCGGACCGTCGCATCAAGGGACCCATGAACCCGAAGGCCATGTTGACACCGCCGAAGACGTGTGCCCGCGGTAAACCGTTGTCACGTAAGGCGATCGTCAAGACGAATGCATCGAGGTTCGATCGATGCGAGAACAGCATCACCGAGGGATGCTGATCGAGTCGCGCGCGCAATGCGCAGACTTCCTCGGCGTCGTAGTCGATCGAATCGAAGCCGCGACGGAGGATCATCCGGCCCATCGCCGGGACCAGGTCCACTGATGCGCGGCTCCATCCGGCAGCCATCTCATCGAGGATCGCTCCGGCGCGCTCCAACGTCGCGCCTGGAATCTGTTCCAATCCCGAACGGAATCGCCTCGACGCCAACATTTCCGGCTTCACGAGGCGCGGCGACTTGTACTCGGGTCCGAGTATTCGGTACTCGACTCGCTCGATCGCCAGCACTGCGCGCCGCAGCACGAATCGGGCGAAGTCGATGTGCTCGCCGCTGCCGGCTTCGGAATGCCATTGGCGACGGAGGTCGGCGACAAAAGCCGAGTCGCCCGATACGACTCGAGCGCGGCCGGGAAACCGCCTGATGATCGATTGCTGCCGAAACCGTGGCGGGCGGTGGGCGTCTCGGCCGGACAACCACGCGAGTGTTTTGGACACGACGCCCACGTGGCCCGGTATCCACAGCACGCGTACCGGAACCACCTCGGTATGGGCATTGGTCGCGAGAAGGTCGGCGAGGCGATTCTGCACAGTGACTGGTGGGAGGCCACGCGGCACCTGCACCACCTCGACGAGGTCGCTAGGGCTCGCGCGCCTCGAAAGCCATTCGGCGACGAGACGGAGTTCGACGTCCGAGGTGACTGCGGCGAGTACCAGCGTGCTGTCGGCCACCCCTCCGGGGGAACCACCGATGAACGCGTTGTCCGATGGCGGCGTCACGCTCGGATCCCGAGCGTTGCGACAACCCGGCCCACGCGGTTCCCCGCACCGAGTTGTTGCGGAAGATGAATCACGAACCGTTCCTAGTGTGTCGCCAACACTCGAAGTTTAAACCATATTAGAAAATATGTCGATGGTGCGCTTGTGTCACCATGATCGGAGGATTGACGCCTCAGCCCACCGGCGAGATTCCGTGACGGATGATCGTCTGCGCGTTGGCGACGACCGCCTCCACGGACTCACGCCGCGCGTCCCACCACTCCACCGTCCAGTTCAACGCCCCGAGCACCAGCATCTGGGCGATGTAGAGATCGAGTTCCGGCCGTAAACCACCCTCGCGAGCGAGTTCATTGATCAGCCGCCGCCAGATCTCGCCGTAACGCTCCTCTTCCAGAATTTGACGCTTGCGAATCGTCAGTGGAACCTGCCCGGCGTTGCGGATCGAGGCCGTCGTGTAGTCCGAGATCTCCAGTGCGTGGCGAAGGTGGGCCTCAACCGCGACAAGCAGTCTCTCCAGAGGCGGCGTGCCGTCGGGCAGTTCGGCCAGGGCTCCTGACATGTGCTCGCGCATATCCGCGATACCGGCCCACATGACCTCTTCGATCAACTCGTCGCGGGACCCGTAGTAGTAGTAGATCGCCGGCGCCTGTATCTCCGCTTCGGCGGCGACGTCGGTCAGGCGAAGACCGGCGTAGCCCTGTTCGCTGAGGACGTGTGCGGCGGCGTCCAGGATGCGGGCGCGTGTCAACGCCGACTTCGACGCGGTCTCGGCATCGTCTGCCTCCGGTGTGGTCGATCGCGCGGAGCTGCCCGTCGCTCGCTTAGCCATCGTTCGATTCTATGCCGCGCGTACCGCGCAGGACGCGTTCACGGTACGAAACGCGCCGCAGGCCAAGTTGAAAACATATTAAAAATGATCGCCGTTGCCGTGTGTCTTTCGGACCTCGTGGGTCATACTGTCCGGTATGGAACCGGCAACGCGAGCGGCGACGTCCACTGATTCCGACACGGTGTTCGAGGCGAAGGTCCAGATGGCGTTTGCGGGAATCACGCTCGCCGGCATGCTTCTGGTCGCAGCGGGCTTCTTCGTGATCGCGGGATACATGCCGCCGCCACGGGCTGACTGGTCGCCGGAGAGGATCGCGGAGTTCTACGCCGACAACACGACGGCCATCCGGTTGGGCCTGCTGATCTCATTCGTCGGCTGGGCCGGGTGGGGGACATTGGTGATCGCCGTCAGCGCCCAGCTCAAGCGGGCCGACGGCAGCCCGTCATCGCTCTCCCGATTGGCTGCGCTCGGCGGCGGCGTGGCATGGACGCTGCTGCTGCTGCCGACGATGCTGCTCGTCGTCGCGACCTTTCGCCCAGAGCGCGACCCGGCGCTCACGCAAACTCTGCACGACATCGGTTGGATCACGGCTTTCTACACGACGGTTCCGTTCATCGTTCAAGCCCTGGCCATTTCAGCCGCGACGCTCGCCGGCCGGTCTCCGTATCCCCGGTGGGTCGGTTATTTCTGCGGTTGGTGCGCGTTGACGTTCGCGCCGGGCAGCATGCTCGCATTCTTCAAGAGCGGGCCGTTCGCCTACCAGGGTATCTTCGTCTTCTGGGTGCCCTTCGCGGTGTTCGGCGCCTACGTTATGGTGCTGATCTGGGCCGTCTGGCGGGCGGCCCGGGCCGAGCTCGAGTGACCTCTGTTGAGCATCAGGCACGGACGCTCCAGCGTCGTCTCTACCGCCGGTTTCGAAGCCGCACGTCGTGACGAGCCTCGATCTTGCGTACGTCGATTCGGGTCGCTTGCAGTAGCCCGCTCCTATGCCGCTGGGTGCAAAGGTGGGTCTCGTCGGTCCAAAGCAAACACGGTGAGCAGGCGTGTGAAGCCCTGCAATCCACCTCCAACAGATTTCGTGATGCGCGAACTCAAGCATGACCTCGGCGGGGTGCATGCGGTGATCGGTGGCGCAAGTACCTTGGCCCGCAGGGGCTTCCGCGACGGGCGGGTCGGTCAACGACGCGTTCTTGGCGACACTACTCGTCGGTTTTCGGCTTTATCACGATGAACTTGTGCTGATATGACGCCAGCTCCTATCGTCCTGCTCCACGGCGCCACCTCGTCTGCCAAGGCATGGGACGCGTTGATTCCGCCGCTCAGCGAGAAGTACCGCGTCTTTGCGCCGACTTTGGCCGGGCATCGTGACGGCCCTCCGTTGCCCGCCGGAGATGCTGGCGTGGTGCACAGGATTGTCGAGGCCACGTGCCGTCAACTCGACGAGGCAGCGATCGACACCGCTCACATCGTTGGGAATTCGCTCGGGGGATGGGTTGCTCTCGAACTCGCCCGCCGCGGGCGAGCGGAATCCGTCCTGGCCCTCTCGCCCGCAGGAGCGTGGCGATCGCCCAGGGACCTCCGGCGGCTGCTGGTCGTCTTTCGCGCGGGCGCCGCCGTGGCGGGCGCGAACTACATGTCAGAGCTTGCGGCGCACAAGCGGGCACGTCGAATTCTGTTGCGCCTCATGGCAGAACACTCCGACCGGTTGACGCTGGTGCAAGTTGCAGCCATGTTCGAAGACATGGCCGCGTGCTCGGCACTGCCAGATATTCTTTACGGAGCCCGTCACAATGGGCCGATTGAACCACTTCTCGATGTGAAATGCCCGGTGCGCATCGCCTGGGGCTTGCACGATCGTATGTTGCCGTTCATGCGCTACGGCGTGCCGATGCTCCTCGCCGTTCCTGGCGCCGAGCTCAGGTTCCTACCCGGTGTCGGACACGTGCCCATGATCGACGATCCGGCCTTAATCGCCAACACCATCCTCGACTTCGTCGAGAGCAACGGATCACTTCCACAGGCCCTGTGACGCAAACCAATTCGGGCGCAGAATTGACATTGCGCGAAGCAGGCAACTTTTGGGAGATTGCCGTGCGTACCCATGCCCCAGGGCTGTCACCGCGACGTGTCGGTGCGTTTTCATCTAGCATCGGCGAGTCAAATTCATTGGGCGCTAGGCCATAAGGATGGTGAAAGATCCAGCCGGGGCAACTCTGCCTGGTCGTCACGGAGGATCGTTTTGAGAAGATCTACCCGGCGCATCAGAGTCTTGAATCAGGACGGCACAACCGTCCGGTTATGGGATCCGCCACGAATATGAGAGAAGCCGTCCGCCATCTCTGTGAGAATTCTGAAAACCTGCAGCTAGCGCCATCACGATCCGCCACGCAGTTTGCGAACCTCCACCGGTTCTACCGGCCGTACCCCGTCCGGCCACCCTCGCGGCGCACGACGTGACGCCTTGTGGTCATATCGGTGAACTCGCTTTTTGGACGGCGCGAGCATTCGTTCTGCGTGGTAGCGTCGCCGAACACAGGCCCGGCTGAGTGGGTGGTGCGATGACGACGTCTCTCGACATGATGGCGCTGCTCGCCGGGCGCACGCGTCACCGCGCCGGCCTGCTCGACATCCTGTGGGACATCCAGCGCCAGGCGGGGCACATCTCCACCGATGCGGCCGCCGAGGTGGCCGACTGGCTCGGGCTGTCGGTCGAGGACGTTCTGGAAACCGCGACCTTCTATCACTTCTTCCACACCGAGCCATCCGGCCGCTACCGAATCTATCTGAGCGACAACGTCATCGCGAAGACCCGCGGCCACCGCGAGGTGCGTGAAGCGCTGGAGCGCGAGACCGGGACCAGATTCGGCGGGCCCGGCTCGGCCGAGTTCGGACTGTTCGACACCGCCTGCATCGGTCTGAGCGACCATGAGCCCGCCATGCTGATCGACGGCATCGTGTTCGCCGACCTGACGCCGGGGTCGGTCGCCGAGATCATCGCCGGCCTCACAAGCGGCCGGTCACCGGCGCAGATCGCCAACCCCACCGGCATACCCGACGACGACCTGGCCTACGTCGAACGACTCACCGGGACGGCGGTGCACACCGGTGGGCCGGTGTTCTTCGGCGGCGACGGCGATTACCCCGCCTTGCTCGGGCGCTGCCGGGAGATGGCGCCCGACGACGTGATCGCGACCATCACGCGGTCTGGCCTGCGCGGCCGCGGCGGCGCCGGGTTCCCCACCGGGAACAAGTGGAAGCTCTGCCGCGCGGCGGCCGGGGACGAGAAATACATCATCTGCAACGCCGACGAAGGCGAACCGGGAACCTTCAAGGACCGGGTGCTGCTCACCCACTCGCCCCGCGAGGTGTTCGCCGGCATGGCGATCGCCGCCCACGCCGTCGGCGCGCGCCGGGGCATTCTCTACCTGCGCGCGGAGTACGCGTATCTGCAGAACTATCTCGAATGCCAGCTGGCTCGGTTGCGTGGCGACGGTGTCCTCGGCGACGGGTTCGACATCCGGATCCAACTGGGTGCCGGCGCCTATATCTGCGGCGACGAATCGGCCCTCCTCGAATCCTGCGAGGGCAAGCGGGGGACCCCGCGACTCAAGCCGCCGTTCCCCGTCGAACACGGTTTCCTCGGCAAGCCCACGGTGGTCAACAACGTCGAAACCTTCGCCGCGGCAAGCCGGATCCTGACCGAGGGTGCCGACTGGTTCGCGGAGATGGGCATGACAGGGTCCACCGGCACCCGGCTGCTCAGCGTCGCCGGCGACTGCGCGGCACCAGGGATCTACGAGGTCGAGTGGGGTATTGCGCTGGCCGAGGTGCTGGACATGATCGGCGCCGAGCATCCGCGCGCCGTCCAGATCAGTGGTCCCTCAGGGGAAATGCTGTCGGTCGCCGCCGATGCAGAGCGCCGGCTGGCCTACGACGATCTGTCCTGCAACGGCTCGTTCATGGTGTTCAACCACGACCGCGATCTGCTCGAGATCGTCGGGGACTTCATGCAATTCTTCGTCGACGAATCCTGCGGCATCTGCGTGCCGTGCCGGGCGGGCAACGTGGTGCTGCGTCAGAAGGTCGACCTGGTGGCGGCCGGGCGGGCCACCCGGTCCGACGTCGACGACATGGTCACCTGGGGCGGGATCGTCGCGCACACCAGTCGATGCGGACTCGGCGCCACGTCCCCGAATCCGATCCTGACAACATGGGCGAAGTTCCCCGAGATCTACGAGGGCCGGCTCGCCGAGCCCGGCGGCGCGCTGCTGCCGTCGTTCGACCTCGCGGCCGAACTGACCGACCACGCCCGAGTCGTCGCCGAACTCGCGCTCCGGGAGGCGTTGTGACAATCGAGATCGACATCGACGGCACCACCATCAGCACCGAGGACGGTGCGACGCTCGTCGACGCGGCGGCACAGGCCGGCGTCTACATCCCGACTCTGTGTTACCTGCCGGAGCATCCGGCGCTGGGAACCTGCCGAGCCTGCTCGGTGAAGGTGAACGGCACGATGGTGACCGCCTGCACGGTCCGGGTCAGCGCTGGAATGCGGGTCGAGGTCGACGTCCCCGACGCCGCCGACGCCCGCAAGGCGCTGGTCGAAATCCTGTTCTCCGAGGGCAACCACAACTGCCCGAGCTGCGAGAAGTCCGGCCGCTGCACATTGCAGGCCGTCGCCTACGAGGTCGACATGACGGTGTCCCGCTTCCCGTACCAGTTCCCGGAGCGGGTGACCGACCATGCGTCGGAAGCGATTTGGCTCGAGCGCGACCGATGCATCTTCTGTCAACGTTGTGTCGAGTTCATCCGAGACCGCGAGACCGGTAAGAAGATCTTCAGCATCAGCGGGCGCGGAACGCATGCCCGCATCGAGATCGACGTCGAACTGGCCGACAAGATGCCGCCGGAACAGGTCGACGAGGCCGTCGACATCTGCCCGGTCGGAACGATTCTGAAGAAACGGGTGGGTTTCGACCAGCCCATCGGCGAACGCCGCTTCGAGATCGAATCGGTCCGCGACCGGGCTCTCGAACCATCGCGGGGGAACATCAAGTGACGACGCAGGATGCTAACGAGATTGCCTCGCATCAACTTCCGGCCACCCCCCTCGATCCGGAGCTGGTCGCGGCCCGCGCCGAGAAGATCAAGGTGTCGATGATCAGCCTATGTGGGTGCTGGGGCTGCAGCCTGTCGTTGCTCGACATCGACGAGCGGATGATCGGGCTGCTCGACAGGATCACCATTCTGCGGTCATCGTTCACCGATATCAAACGTATTCCGGAGCGGTGCGCGATCGGATTCATCGAGGGCGGTGTCGCCAACGACGAGAACATCGAGACACTGCGCCATTTCCGGGACAACTGTGACGTTCTCATCTCGGTCGGTGCCTGCGCCATCTGGGGCGGAGTCCCGTCATTGCGAAACCTGTTCGGGCTCGAGGACTGTCTCGCCGAAGCGTACCTGGATTCGCCGACCGCGGAGCTGGGGGCGAAGCCGGTCATACCCTACGACCGCCACCTGCCGATCCTGACCAACAACGTGTATCCCTGCCATGAGGTCGTCCACATGGACTACTTCATCCCCGGCTGCCCGCCCACGCCCGAGGCGATTCTCGACGTCCTCGAGGATCTGATCGAGGGCCGTCCGGTGAACCTGCCGACCTCGCTCAATCACTTCGACTAGGGGAATTGCGTTCCATGGCAACGACACTCGTCATCGATCCGGTCACCCGCATCGAGGGGCACGGCAAGGTCGTCATCGAACTCGACGACGACCACAACGTGACCGATGCCAGGTTGCAGGTGGTGGAGTTCCGCGGCTACGAGAAGTTCATCTGTGGCCACCCGTACTGGGAGGCGCCGGTTCTGATGCAGCGAATCTGCGGGATCTGCTTCGTCAGCCACCATCTGGCCGGGGCGAAGGCCCTCGACGACATGGTCGGGGCGGGGACCGCGCTCACCCCGACCGCGATCAAGATGCGCCGGCTCGGCCATTACGCGCAGATGCTGCAGTCCCATGTCACGGCCTACTTCTATCTCGTGGTGCCCGAGATGCTATTCGGGATCGACGCCGCACCGGAGAAGCGGAACTTCATCGGGCTGATCGAAGCCAATCCCGAGCTCGTCAAACGTGTTGTCCGGCTGCGTAAGTGGGGCCAAGAGGTCATCGAGGCGGTATTCGGGAAACGCATGCACGGCATCTCGGCGGTGCCCGGCGGCGTGAACAAGAGCCTGACCCCCGCCGACGTGGACCGGTTCCTGCGCGGCGAGGACGGACTACCCTCGGTCGACCAGGTCATCGAGGACGCCCAGCTTGGGTTGCAGATGTTCTACGACTTCCATGAACAACACCGCGACGAGGTCGACACCTTCGCCACGGTGCCTTCGCTGAACATGTGCCTGGTCGACGACAACGGCAACGTCGACTACTACGACGGCCGGCTCCGGGTGACCGACGACGACAAGAACGTCGTGCGGGAGTTCGACTACCGCGACTATCTCGACCACTTCTCCGAGGCTGTCGAGAAGTGGAGCTACATGAAGTTTCCCTACCTCACCGACCTCGGCCGCGACGCAGGATCGGTCCGGGTGGGTCCACTGGCGCGACTCAACGTCACCAAGACGCTACCGACCCCGCTCGCCGCCGAAGCGCTGGACAGGTTCCACGCCTACACCGGTGGGCGCGCCAATACCATGACACTGCACACTAATTGGGCGCGGACAATCGAGATCATCCACGCCGCCGAGGTGGTCAGGGATCTGCTCGCCGACCCCGACATCTGCAACGACGACCTCGTGGTGACACCCGGCCCGGACGCGTGGGTCGGCGAGGGTGTCGGCGTGGTGGAAGCACCGCGCGGCAGCCTGCTGCATCACTACCGCGCCGATCGGGAGGCGAACATCACCTTCGCGAACCTGATCGTCGCCACCACGCAGAACAATCAGGTGCTCAACCGCACGGTGCGCAGCGTGGCCGAGCATTACCTCGGCGGCAAGACCGAGATCACCGAGGGCATGATGAACGCGATCGAGGTGGGTATCCGGGCCTACGATCCCTGCCTGAGCTGTGCCACCCACGCGCTGGGGCAGATGCCGCTGACCGTCACCGTGGTCGATGCGCGAGGGCGGGTGATCAATGAACAGTCTCGATGAATTCTTCGACAGCCCAGACAGTTTGATCTACGGCATTGGCAATGCCGGCCGCGAAGACGACGGGCTGGGCTGGGCGTTCATCGACCGGCTCGAGGATCACCCACCGCGGGCAGCTCTGCGGCGCACCTACCAACTCAACCTCGAAGATGCCGATCTGATCAGCCGATACGCCCGGGTGTTGTTCGTCGACGCGACCAAGGACCCCGCGGTGGAATCGTTCGCGGTCAGCCGCCCCGCACCGGTGTTGGACTTCAGCTTCACCTCGCACGCGATGTCGGTACCGACGATCCTGGCGACCACTGTGCAGTGCTTCGAGCGCATCCCGGATGCCTGCCTGCTGGCCATCCGTGGTTATCGGTGGGAGCTGCGGCAGGGGTTGACCTCGGCCGCCGAACGCAATCTCGAGCGCGCATTGAGCCTGCTGGTATCGCGAACCGCTAGATCACCGCACCAGGGTTGAGGATTCCATCGGGGTCAAGCGCGGTCTTGATCCTGCGGTTGAGCTCCATGGCCTCCGGGCCGAGCTGACCCGCCAGCCAGGGCTTCTTCAGCCGGCCGACGCCATGCTCGCCGGTGATCGTCCCGCCCAGCGACACCGCCAGGTCCATGATCTCGCCGAACGCTTGCTCGGCGCGCTGCGTCATCGCTGCGTCGGCGGGGTCGTACACGATCAGGGGGTGGGTGTTGCCGTCCCCGGCGTGCGCGATCACCGAGATCGTCAGGTCGCGGTCGGCCGCGATCTTGGCCACCCCGCCGACCAACTCGGCCAGCGCGGGCAGCGGCACCCCGACGTCCTCGAGCAGCAGCGAACCCTTGGCCTCCACCGCGGGGATCGCGAACCGCCGGGCCGCCACGAACGCCTCGCCCTCGTCCGGGTCGGCCGTCGAAAAGCATTCGGTCGCACCGGCTTCGGTGAACACCCGGGCCATGTATTCGGCGTCTTGCGCGCCGGTCGGCCCGCGGTCGTCGGAGGCGGCCACCATCATCGCGGCCGCGGAACGGTCCAGTCCCATCCGCAGCTTGTCCTCGACGGCGTTGATCGCCACCGCGTCCATGAACTCCAGCATCGAGGGCCGGATGCGGCTGGTGATCGTGAGCACGGCCCCGGCCGCCGCCTCCACCGAGTCGAACGTGGCCACCACCGTGCACGCCGACGGCTGGGGTGGCAGCAGGCGCAGCGTCACCTCGGTGATCACCCCGAGGGTGCCCTCGCTGCCGACGAACAGCTTGGTCAGCGAGAGCCCGGCCACGTCCTTGAGTCGCGGCCCGCCCAGGCGCACCGCGGTTCCGTCGGCCAGCACGACCTGCAGGCCGAGCACGTAATCAGTTGTCACGCCGTACTTTACGCAGCACAGCCCGCCGGCATTGGTGGCGATGTTGCCGCCGATGCTGCAGATCTCGTACGACGACGGATCCGGCGGGTACCACAGCCCGTACTCGGCGACCGCCTTCTTCACCTCCGCATTGAGCAGCCCGGGCTGCGCGACGGCGGTGCGGGTCACCGGATCGACGGTGATGTCGCGCATCTTCTCCGTCGACAGCACGATCCCGCCATCGACGGCTGTCGCCCCGCCGGACAGGCCGGTGCCGGCCCCGCGCGGCACCACCGCGATGCGATTCTGTGAGGCCCAGCGCAGCACCGTCTGCACCTCTTCGGTGCGGGTGGGCCGGACCACCGCCAACGGCGTGCCTGCCGCGGGATCGGCGGCCCGGTCCTGGCGGTAGGAGGCCACGATGTCGGGGTCGGTGACGACGACCCCGTCGGGCAGTTCGGCGGCCAGGCCGGCCACGGTGCTCACGGCCATTGGGCCATCTTAGGCGGGGGTCTTGTGGGGCTCTGGTTCGTCGTCGAGTTCACGCAGCGCGGGCAGCCACGGACACAGCAGGCCGATCACCAGGATCGGCACCGCCAGCACCAGGAACGTCACCTTCAAGCCGAAGGTGTCGACCAGCGGGCCGGCCAGCATGAACCCGATCGGTCCCGCGGCATACGTCATCGACGTCATCACCCCGACCACCCGGCCGCGCAGTTCCTCAGGCGTGCGGGTCTGCATGATCGTGTTGTAGATCGGGCCGATCGGTCCGTAGACCAGGCCGACCACCGTGGCGAACGACAGGATCACCGGTAGTGGCGGCAGGAACCCGATGACGGCCACCGCGATACCGAACGTCAAGACCGCCGTCAGCACGGTTCTGCGCTTGCTGGAGAACTTCGACAGCACCGTCCAGCTCAGCGCCCCGATCAAGCCGCCGATCGACAATGCCATCAACACCCAGCCGAGCTGGGCCGGCTCGTTGCGGTCGGTGAAGTACTTGGGGAACAGCACGCTTTCCATCGGCAGATACAGGCCGGTGACCGCCAGGTCGATGAGTCCGAGAGTGCGGAGCACCCGGTTGTGCCAGACGAACTTCAACCCCTCCAGGACGCCGGAAACCACACTCTCGGGCAGCTTTTCGCGGGCTGGGCGGCCGGTGCCCTCGAGTCGCAGCACCGCCATCGTCAGGATCGCCAGCCCGAATAGCGCGGCGGTGACCCACATCGCGTTGACCCCGCCGAGCGCCGCGATCAGCAGACCACCGATACCCGGTCCGGTGATGTAGGCCAGGTTGAACACCGCCTCGTAGACGCTGTTGGTGTGATCGCGGGTCCAGCCCGCCCGGGCGGCCGCCTCAGGCAGCATCGACTGCCGCGCGGTCATGCCGGCCGGATCGAAGAAGTTGCCCAGGGCGGCCAGGGCGGCCAGCACGAGCGTGTTCAGCACGTCGGTGCCGACGGCGATGGCCAGCACCGGGATCGCCGTGACCGCGGCGGCCGACAGGGCGTCGGAGAGCATCGCGACCCGGCGCCGGCCGATGAAGTCGACGGCGGCGCCGGCGATGAGCGTGGCGAACAGCAGCGGTAGGGTCGCCGCACCCGCGACGATCGAGGCGTCCACGGCGTTTCCGGTGCGTTGGAGCACCAGCCACGGGAACGCGACCATGGAGATGCCGTTGGCGCCCGCGGCCAGGAAAGTCGACGACAGGATCAGCACCGCGGGAGCGCGCGTGTTGGCCACCCGCAGAGCCTAGTTTTCTCGCGCGGTGCCGTGCGCGCGGGCACAGTAGACCGGTGACCGTCCATGCCCATCCGCGTACCGGGGTGCTGTTCGAGTCGCCGGTCCCGCCGGGCACAGGCTGGCCCGGTGACCCCGCCACGCCGGAGACCCCGGCGGCGACCGACCCCGGTCAGGTCGCCACGCTGGCCGCCACGGCGGGTGATCTGGCTGATCTCGACGCCCTGGTCAGTGTGTGCCGGGCCTGCCCACGGCTGGTCGCCTGGCGTGAGGAGGTGGCGATCGCCAAGCGGCGATCGTTCGCGGGCGAGCCGTACTGGGGCCGCCCGATCACCGGGTGGGGCTCACAGCGGCCGAAGATCCTGGTCCTGGGGCTGGCGCCCGCCGCGCACGGTGGCAACCGGACGGGCCGGGTGTTCACCGGCGACCGCTCAGGGGATCAGCTGTTCGCCGCCCTGTACCGCGCCGGGCTGGTGAACCAGCCGACCAGTGTCGATGCCGCGGATGGCTTGACTACCAACGACATTCGAGTGGTGGCGGCGGTGCGCTGCGTCCCACCGGCCAACAAGCCGGCGCCCGACGAGCGCTCGACGTGCGAGCCCTGGCTGACCGCCGAATGGGCGATGATCGCCCCGTCCGTGCGGGTGATCGTCACCTTGGGTGGATTCGGCTGGCAGGCCGCGTTGCGGTTGCTCGCCGACGACCTACCGAGCCTGGCCAAGCCGAAGTTCGGCCACGGGGTGGTCGTCGAGCTGCCGTCGGGCCGCCAACTGCTGGGCTGTTATCACCCCAGCCAGCAGAACATGTTCACCGGCCGGCTCACCCCGGCCATGCTCGACGATGTGTTCAGGGAAGCACGCGCCCGGTCGTATCGTTGAGCCTGCTATGCGCCTTTCTGTCCTCGACCTTGTCCCGGTGCGGACCGACCAGACCACCGGCGACGCGCTGGCGGCCACCGTGCGGCTGGCGCAGACCGCCGACCGGCTGGGATTCACCCGGTATTGGCTGGCCGAGCATCACAACATGCCTGCGGTCGCGGCCACCAGCCCGCCGGTTCTGATCGCCTACCTGGCCGCCCAGACCACGCAGCTGCGGCTGGGGTCGGGTGGGGTGATGCTGCCCAACCACGCGCCGCTGGCCGTCGCCGAGCAGTTCGCCCTGCTGGAGGCCGCCGCCCCGGGCCGCATCGACTTGGGCATCGGCCGGGCGCCCGGCTCGGATCCGGTGACGTCGATCATGCTGCGCGGCACCCGGGACGACTCCGATATCGAGAACTTCCCGCAGTACCTCGACGACGTCGCGGCGTTGATGAGCGCGCACGGGGTGCGCATCCCGATCCGCAACCAGGACTACATCCTCAAGGCCACGCCGGCGGCGGTCGCGGAGCCGCGGCTGTGGCTGCTGGGTTCGTCGATGTATTCGGCGCACCTGGCCGCGGCCAAGGGGCTGCCGTATGTGTTCGCCCATCACTTCGCCGGGCAGGGCACCGTCGAGGCACTCGCGACCTACCGGTCGGAGTTCCGGCCCAGCGATGTGGCCGCCGAGCCGGTGACGTTCATGACGGTCAACGCGGTGGTCGCGCCAACGCGGGCCGAAGCCGAGGCGCTGCTGCTGCCGAACCTGCAGATGATGGCGCGGCTGCGTACCGGCCAGCCGCTGGGACCGCTGGACCTCGTCGAGGACGCCGCCGCGCTGACGATGCACCCGCAGGCGGAGGCCGTCATCGCGGCGGGCCGCGCCAAGGCCGTGGTGGGTTCGCCGTCCGAGGCCGCCGAACAGGTCCGCGCGGTGGCCCAAGAATTCGACGTCGACGAGGTGATGGTCAATCCCGTCGCTTCGGCGCATCGCGGCACCGACCCTGCAACAGCGCCGGCACGCGAGGCAACCCTGGAACTGCTGGCCAAAGAGTTGTTCTAGGGCCGCACTTTTCGGCGCTACCGCCACCGGAACCCAGAGTGAATTGATGGCGTTTGCGCCCGCCTCTGAGCGACAAATGGTGGTATCCGGATTTCCAACGCGCCCGCGGCGTCGAGATTGACGCGAACGCGAAGGCTACTCGAACTTTTGTGCGCCAGCGTCGATTTCGCTGTACGGCATACGGTGGAGAGCTGTCGCTCGGAGGCGGGCACCAAACCCTACACCCGGGGCCGGCGACACATGGGACTGGAGTGCCCGAACCCTCAGGGCGTCAGGCGCACGACCGGAATCGGCCGCGTGGTCCCTTGCTGGTAGGCGCTGTACCGGCCGCCGTTCGCCGAATCGCAGAGCTGCCACAACCGCGCATAATCCGGATCGTCCGGCATCATGACATGCGCGGTGACCGCCAAACACCTTCTGCCGAGGTTGATCTCAACACGGGGCTGCGCCCTAAGATTGTGATACCAAGCCGGGTTGCGGTCGGCGCCGCCATTGGACGCGACCACCAGGTAGTCGCCGCCGTCGCGGTAGTACGCAAGCAGAATCGACCGTGGCTGACCGGTTTTCGCGCCGACGGTGTGCAGCATCAGCGACGGCGGCACGCCGGGCATCCGGTGCCCGATCCATCCGTTGGTGCGCCGGTATATCCAGTCATGCACCTTGACGAACGCCAACAGTCCCTTATTGCCCAATGACGTCATGCCCCACTCTCATCCGGTTTTATCCAGTGCTGCCAGGGCTTCGCGCAGAATTCGCCCGGTGTTCTCGCGGTCGGGATCGCGGCGCAGCAGCATCCCCTTGGCCAACGAGATCTTGTCACCGTCGCGGCGCGGCATCACGTGCAGGTGGATGTGGAACACCGTCTGAAAGGCCGACTTGCCGTCGTTGATGGCGATGTTGTTTCCGGTCGCGGCGAGCGCAGAGGCGCGGGTGGCTTGGGCGATTCGCTGCCCGACGGCCAGCATCCCGGCCAGGGTCTGCGCCGGGGTATCGGTGAGGTCGACGCTGTGCTGCTTGGGAATGACCAGCGTGTGCCCGATCGTGAACGGCCGGATATCGAGGATGCCCAGGTAGTCGTCGTCCTCGTAGACGCGGATGGCGGGCGCCGTACCGGTGACGATCTCACAGAACACGCAAGCCATCTCGCCACCGTAGCGGTCGGCGCTACGCTGCCGCAGATGGACTCCACCGACCTTGCGTTTGCCGGCGCCGCCGAGCAGGCCCGCATGCTCGTCAACGGCACGATCACCGCTCCGGGGCTCGTGGAGCTCTATCTCGACCGGATCGCCCGGGTCGACCGGGAACTGCGCTCCTATCGTGTGGTCTTCACCGACAGCGCGCGCCGCGAAGCCGCGGCAGCACAGGAGCTGCTCGACGCCGGCGAACGCAAGCCCCTGCTGGGGGTGCCGATCGCGATCAAGGACGACGTCGACGTCGCCGACGAGTTCACCTGCTACGGCAGCAGCGCCTACGGGTTGCCGCCGACGGCCGACGCCGAGGTGGTGCGCCGCTTGCGTGCGGCCGGCGCGGTGATCCTGGGCAAGACCGCGGTTCCGGAGATGATGCTGTGGCCCTTCACCGAGACCGTCGCATTCGGCGCCACGCACAACCCATGGGACCTCGCCCGTGCACCCGGCGGCAGCAGCGGCGGCAGTGGGGCGGCGGTGGCCGCGGGTCTGGCGCCGATGGCCCTGGGTTCCGATGGCGCCGGATCAATTCGGATCCCGTCGACCTGGTGCGGGCTCTTCGGCCTGAAGCCGCAGCGCGACCGGGTGCCGATGGCCCCGCACGACGATGCCTGGTGCGGGCTGTCCGCCAACGGCCCGATGGCCCGCACCGTCGAGGACGCCGCGTTGTTCCTCGATGCGACGACGACGCAACCCGGCCCGTCGGGCGGATTCGTGGCGGCAGCCGCCCGCGAGCCCGGAAGGCTACGAATTGCGTTGAGCACCAAGATCCCACCAACGGTCACCGCTCGCGTCGGAACGGCGCAGCAGAGGGCACTCGACGAAGCGGAGACGCTGTTGCGCGACCTCGGCCACGACGTGGTCTGGCGTGATCCCGACTATCCGGTCTGGGCGGTCTACGGCCATCTGTTGCCCCGGATGTGGCGGGGCTGCTACGAGGATGTCGCAGCGCTGCCACACCGTGAACGCCTCGAGCCCAGGACGAAAGGCATTGCCCGCCTTGGCCGGCTGATCTCCGAGCGCCAGATCGCCCGGGTGCGGGCCGCCGAACCTGCGCTGGCCGCGCGGGTGCAATCGATCTTCGACGATGTCGACGTGGTGATCACGCCCGGAACTGCGCTGGGCCCCTCCAGGATTGGCCAATACCAGCACCGCGGTGGGGTGTCGACGCTGGCGCGGGTGGCGTCCCGGGTGCCGTTCCAAGGTATCTTCAACGCCACCGGTCAACCCGCCGCCGTCGTGCCATGGGGCCTCGACCACGATGGTGTGCCGTTGTCGGTGCAGCTGGTCGGCAGGCCCTCCGATGAGGCGACACTGTTGTCCTTGAGTCACCAGATCGAAACCGCCCGCCCGTGGGCACACCGGCGGCCGCCGGTGTCCTAGTCCATGGCCGCGGCTGGGCGCCGCACACTCGGCGCGGCGTGCTTTCGACCGCCACCCGACGAGAATATGCGGCGCTGGACTGCGCTGAAGGCTTATCGAGAGCCGGATAGCGCGGCGCGCCAGGCCGCCAGTTTGTCGAAGTAACGCATGGTCTGCGCGGGGCTGGTCGACGGCAAGCGCACGGCGTCACACACCGTGATGCTCACCAGCCTGGTGAAGTTGCGTTCGGCGGCGGCGCCGTTGAAACACACCCGCTCGGCGTTCGGGTGCGCGGCGAAGAAGCTGACGAAGTCGTTGGCCACCATGCTGTCCGGCTCGATCGCCGAATCCAGGCTGCCGACCCGCCGGCATTCCTTGATCACATCCCAGACGGCGATGCCATGACGGTCGAGCATCGCGATCCGCTGCTCGTACGGGGCATCGGGTGCGCAGTCGAACAGCTCGCCCATGATGCGCCAGAACGCGTTTCGTGGGTTGCCGTAGTACTGCCCGGACGCCAGCGACAGCACGCTGGGCATATTGCCGAGGATCACCAGCTTCGCATCGGGGGAGCCGATCGGCGGCAGCCCCTCCAGGAGCGGGGATCGTGACATCACAGAAGACGGTATACGTTGGGTCGGTGACCGACACCGTCGACCCGGACGCCGCCGGACTGCTCGACGGGTTGACCGGTGATGCCCGCGCCCAGCGGGCCGAATTGATTCCCTGGCTGCTGGAGCAGGGTATCTCGGTCGAAGAGATACGGGGATCGTTCGCGCCGATGCTGCTTCCGGCCCGCCATACCCTCGGTGACGACGGCACCCGGCTGTCGGTTCGGCAGATCAGCGAGCGGACCGGCCTGGAGATCGACCAGATCACGCGATTGGTGAGGGCCAGCGGGCTCGCGTCGGTCGAGGACCCCGACGCGCAGGTGTACTTGCGAAAAGACGCCGAGGTTGTCGACCACTTCAAGCGGTTTCTGGAACTGGGCCTGGATCCCGATCAGGTACTGACGGTGGTTCGAGTACTGGCAGAAGGGCTTTCGCACGCCGCGGAGGCGATCCGCTACACCGGGGTTGCGGCAACGATGCAGGACACCGGCACCACCGAGCTCGAGATGGCCAAGGGTGTACAGGCGTTGGTGAGTACAGCGGCCCCGCTGCTGGGGCCGATGATCCAGGACATGCTGATGCTCCAGCTGCGGCACGCGATGGAAACCGAGGCGGTCAACGCGAACGAACGGGCCGCGGGCGCCCCGCTGCCTGGGGCTCGCCTGGTGGCAGTCGCCTTCGCTGACCTGGTCGGGTTCACCCGGCTGGGCGAGACGGTGCCGCCCGAGGAACTCGAACAGCTCGCCAACCGCTTGGCCGACGCGGCCCGTGACGTGGCCGTGCCTCCGGTGCGCTTCGTCAAGACCATCGGCGACGCGGTGATGCTGGTGTCCACGAACGCGCCTGCGCTGCTCGACGCGATGTTGACGCTGGTGGAGGCGACCGAGGCCGACGAGGCGCTGCCACAGTTGCGGGTCGGCGTGGCTTTCGGGCCTGCGGTGAGCCGGGTGGGCGACTGGTTCGGCAGCTCGGTCAACCTGGCCAGCCGGGTCACATCGGCCGCCCGGCCGGGAGCGGTGCTGGTCGCGCAGGCGGCCCGCGAGGAGATCGGCGACGACCCCGCTTTCGATTGGTCGTTCGCCAAGGCACGCCGCCTCAAAGGCATCCAGGACGACGTCAAGCTCTTCCGCGCTCGTCGCGCCGAAAAGCGCTGAGCGGACGCGGTTTTAGTGCTTGCGCTTGCGCAGCATCGTCCAGCCACCGAACAGTACTGCCGCGAGCACCAACAGCACCGCCGTTCCCGGCCCGACTAGCCACCACACCAGGGCGACGGCTGCGGCCGTCGGGACCCCCAGCACCAGCGCGACCATGGTGGGGTGCATACGCGCCACATCACGCGCGGCCCTGGCGCGATCCGGGTCGAGCTCTTTGCCTGTCATGCCGCCATTATCCGCGTCAGCAGCCGGTTCGTGCCCGTTCGCCCTGAGAGAATGCCTGGCGATCCAGGTATAACGATGTAATTATGTAATACATGAAACATCAGCACATGCATCGTCGGCCCGGCCGCCCCGGCGGCTGGCAGCAGGCCGACCAGCCCGACGCCACCGATGCCGGCGAATGGTTCGCCGGACGACTTCCGGACGGATGGTTCGTGGGAGACCCCACGGTGATCGTCGATCGCGAGGAGATCACCGTCATCGGGCGACTCCCCGAGCCGACCGACAAGCCGGACAGCGAAGCGCGGGCTTCCGGTCGGGCGTCACGGTTCCGCGAGGAGACCCGTAGTGAGCGCATCCGGATCGCGGAGGAGGCTCAGGACAAGTACGGCCGCAAGGTGTCCTGGGGGGTCGAATTGGGGACGGCAGATGCGCCCGAGCGAATTCTGTTCACCCACATTGCCGTTCCGGTGATGACCCGCCTCAAGCAACCCGAGCGCCAAGTGCTCGATACCCTGGTCGATGCGGGAGTGGCCCGGTCCCGATCTGACGCGCTGGCCTGGAGCGTGCGCCTCGTCGGTGAACATGCCGAGGAGTGGCTGGCCAAACTGCGCTCGGCGATGGCCGAGGTTGACGACCTGCGTGCCGAGGGGCCCGGGCTCTGACGCCCGGGTTGCTGTGGCAGCTGCGCCGCCGGCTTGTTCCCGGATCGGCAACGGGTGCGGCTCAATTCAGGTGAGCGGACGGGTCGCGGTCTGCAGAAGTCGGCGCGGGGCTAGGGGTGGCCCCGCGCCGACTTCCGTTCAGTCCCGGGCCGGGCGGTTGGACTTCGCACCGCGCTCGGGAGTGGGACTGGCGCCAGTGGCCGACTCGGTTCGGGTGTTGCTCACCGATTTTCGTGACGCCGCTTTCGACCCGGCCGATGCCGGCTTCGCCGAGTCCTGCGCCGCCGCGGGTTGCGGCTTCCGCAGTGAACTGACCGAAGGGATCGACGGTGCCGGCGGGATCGGGATTGTGACGTTGACCGGAATGACCTTGCCCACCGTGACTTGATCGACCTTCACAGTGCCGCCGATATTGCCGGTCAGCGCAAGGGAGTCGGCCTTGAGTTCGACCTTGAGGGAATCGGGGAAGTCGTAGCTGATGACATCGGTCCCGTTGACGGCGAGCAGCGTGCCGCCGAGCATGGCCGACACCGAGGCCTCGGCGATCACCCCGCCACACGACGCTGCGGCCGAACCCAGGCACAGTTTGCCGTCGACCTTGAACTGCCCGCTGGGCAGCGTCGTCCCAATCTTCGTCGCCCCCAACTTGATCGAGGCGCCACCACCGCCCGCGTAGGGGGAGAAGCTAAGGGTGGCTTTCAGGCCGCCGGAGGGAAGCACCGACAACTGAGCCTCGTAGGCGCCGAGGATCGCGCTGCCGCCGATCATGGTCTCGGGCACCGTGGCGCCACCCTGCAGGCCAGGCTCCAGGAGTGTGCCTTTGACGCCGAAGCCGTATCCGTCCACGCCACCCCGATATTGGATGAGGTGCATCGTCGACTTGAGTTCGGGTGCCAGATCGATCGTCGGACCGGTCGCCCCGATCGGCGAGAACACGACCGAGCCCTTCCAATCGGGCTCGAATCCCAGATCAACCTTCGGAGCGGTGGTCGCCAGGGTGATGGGCAGAATGACGGTGTTCTTCACTTCGCCGGTGGGGCCGACAGCAGCGTCCCACGATGTCAGCGCCTCGCCGTCGAGACCTGCCAGCAGGTTGGGCGGAATCTCGAATCCGGCAGTGAGCTTGCGCGAGACGGTCAGTGGGCCGAGTTTCCCGGTGAAATCGATGATGGGGATGGTGGTCGCGGTCAGATCGACTCTCAGCTGAGCTGGTGTGCTGGATTCGCGTGCCGCGTCGGTATTTGCGGTGACCATGCCTGCCGCCAGCACACTTGTGGCCAGCCCAGCAAGGAAGGCATGTGAAATTGCCATACGTAACGCCTTTCGCGTCATTGGCGCTGTTCGCGAGATTGCGACAGCGGGACGACAGCGTATAACAAGTTTGCTGAAATTGCCGGTTTACGGAAAATCTCGTTACGGCGGCTAAGCCTTGGCCATGGAGTAATAGGAGCCGCGGCGGGCCAGCAGTTCGGCATGGCTGCCCGCCTCGACGATCCGTCCGGCATCCATGACGAGGATCTTGTCGGCGTCGCGGATGGTCGACAGTCGGTGCGCGATGATGAAACTGGTCCGCTCCCGGCGCAATTCGGTCATCGCGTGCTGGATCAGCAGCTCGGTGCGGGTGTCCACCGAGCTGGTGGCCTCGTCGAGGATGAGCAGTTGCGGGCGCGCCAGGAACGCCCGGGCGATGGTGATCAACTGCTTTTCGCCGGCGCTGATGTTCCCGCCGTCGTCGCTGACGCGGGTCTCGTAGCCGCCCGGCAGCGTGTGCACGAACCGATCGACGTAGGCCGCCCGCGCGGCTTCGATCACCTCGTCGCGGGTCGCGCCGGGCTTGCCGTAGGCGATGTTCTCCGCGATGGTGCCGCCGAACAGCCAGGTGTCCTGCAGGACCATCCCGATCCGCGAGCGCAGCGACTCCCGGCTGATGTCGGCGATGTCGGCACCGTCGAGCAGAATCCGTCCGGCATCGACGTCGTAGAACCGCATCAGCAGGTTGACCAGGGTGGTCTTGCCCGCGCCGGTCGGCCCGACGATGGCCACCGTGCTGCCCGGTTCGGCGACCAGCGACAGCTCCTCGATCACCGGGGTTCCGGGCAGGTAGCAAAACGACACGTTCTGGAACTCGACGCGTCCACGGGCGTTGTCCGGCAACGTGATTGGCGCATCCGGTGATTCCTCGGGCTCGTCGAGGAAGTCGAACACCCGCTCGGCGCTGGCGACGCCCGACTGCAGTGTGTTGTACATCCCCGCAACCTGGGTCAGCGGCTGGTTGAACTGGCGGACGTATTGGATGAAGGCCTGGATGCTGCCCAGCGTGATCTGTCCGGTCGCGACCTGATAACCGCCGACCACAGCGACCGCGACATAGCTGAGGTTCCCGATGAACGTCGTCGCCGGTGACACCAGGCCGGAGAAGAACTGCGCGCCGAAACTCGCGTGATAGACGTCGGAGTTGAAGTCGCGGAACTTCTCCTGGGCGACGGCCCGGTGCCCGTACGTCCTGACCACGGTGAAGCCGCTGTAGGTCTCCTCGATGTGTGCGTTGAGCCGGCCGGTGTTGGTCCACTGGGCGATGAACATCCGCTGCGAACGGCGCGCGATCGCCCGGGTCACCCACAGTGACAACGGAACTGTGACGACGGTGATCAACGCCAGCAGGGGTGAGATGCTCAGCATCATCGCCAGGACCGCGACCACGGTCAGCACCGAGGTCAGGAGCTGGCTGATCGTCATCGACACCGATGACTGGATGTTGTCCACGTCGTTGGTGACCCGGCTCAGCAACTCGCCGCGCTGCCGCGAGTCGAAGTAGGACAACGGCAGCCGGTGGATCTTGTTCTCGACGTCGGCACGCAGCGCGGTGATCGTGCGCTGCACGATCACGTTGAGCAGCCGGGCCTGCGCCCAGACCAGCAGTGCGGCAACGATATACAGACCCAGAGCCAGTAACAGGGTGTGGGCCACCGCGGTGAAGTCGACACCGCGACCGGGGACCACGCCGGTTCCGGACAGCAGGTCGGCGAACGTATTGTCGCCGCGCGCCCGGGCCGCGGCGACGGCCTGCTCCTTGGTGATGCCGGCCGGCAGTTGCCTGCCGATGACACCATTGAACAACAGATCGGTGGCGTGTCCGAGGATGCGGGGGCCGATGACGCCGAGGGCGATCCCGCCGATCGACAACGCGATCACTGCGGCCGTGGGCCACCGCTGCGGGGTCAGCCGCCGAATCAGCCGCAGCGCCGACCCTGTGAAGTCCCGCGAGCGGGCTTGGCGCGGATCCTGCGTCATCGTGCGCAGCCCGCCGCCTCGCATCCCCGGCCCGGTCACTGTGCGCCTCCGACGGATGAGCCCACGGACTGCGAATCGGCGAACTCCGCATACGTCTCACACTCGGTCAGCAGTGCATCGTGGGTGCCCGCGCCGACCACCCGGCCACCGTCGATCACGACGATGTTGTCGGCGTGGGACACGGTCGAAATGCGCTGGGAGACAATGATCACCGTGGCGCCTGCGGACGCCTCGCGAAGGGCCGTGCGCACCCGGGCGTCGGTGTGCACGTCCAGGGCAGAGAATGCATCGTCGAACAGATAGATTGCCGGGCGGCGGATGACTGCCCGCGCGATCGCCAGCCGCTGACGCTGACCGCCGGAGAAGTTGATGCCGCCCTGGGCAACTCGCATGTCGAGTCCGTCGGGATGGGCGCGCACGAAATCGTCGGCCGCCGCCACTCGCAGCGCCGACCACATGTCGTCCTCGGTCACTGGCTGCCCTGGCCGCGCACCGAGCGCTAGGTTCTCGGCGACCGTGCCGGAGAACAGATAACCTCGCTGCGGCACCAGACCCAGTGTCGACCACAGGGTCTCGGTGTCATAGTCGCGCACGTCGACGCCGTCGACGCGGACCGCTCCGTCGGTGACGTCGTAGAGCCGGCAGATCAGAGATATCAGCGTCGACTTCCCGGAGCCGGTGCTGCCGACGATCGCCGTCGTCGTCCCCGGCCGCGCGGTCAGCGAAACACCCTCCAGGACGGGGCGTTCCGCGCCCGGGTAGCAGAACGTTGCGTTCTCGAGGGCGACCGTCCCCCGGATACCGCCGTCCGGGCGCCGCGGGGAGGCTGGGTTGTTGACCGCGGGCTGGGTGCCGAGCACCTCGGTGATGCGTTCGGCGCACACCGAGGCACGCGGCAACATCACCACGATCAACGTGGCCATCATCACGGCCATCAGGATCTGCATGAAATACGACAGGAACGCGATCAGTGAGCCGACCTGCATGTGTCCGCTGTCGATGCGCAGCCCGCCGAACCAGATCAGCGCGACGCTGGAGATGTTGATGGTCAACGTGGTGACCGGCAGCATCAGCGCCTGCCAGCGGCCGGCGGCCAACGCGGTGTCCGACACCGCCACGTTGGCGACGGCGAACCGGTCTCGTTCGAAGGATTCGCGGGCGAACGCCCGGATCACCCGGATGCCGGAGAGCTGTTCGCGCATCACCCGATTGATGCCGTCGATGAGTCGTTGCATGCTGCGGAAGATCGGCAGCATCCGGGTGACGATCCAATAGTTCGACAGCGCCAGTACCGGAACACTCACGAGCAACAGCCACGACAGCCCGGCGTCCTGGTGAATCGCCATGATGATGCCGCCGATGCACATGATCGGCGCGGTCACCAGGACCGTCATCGTCATCTGGATCAGCACCTGAATCTGCTGGACGTCGTTGGTGGTGCGGGTCAGCAGCGACGGCGCCCCGAACCGGGCGGTCTCCTGCTCAGAGAAGGTGGTGACGTGGTGGAACATTGCCGATCGCAGGTCGCGGCCGAAACCCATACCGGTGCGCGAGCCGAAGTAGACCGCGCCGATCGCGCACACCACCTGAAGTCCGGTCACCGCCAGCATCACCAGGCCGAGCTCGGCGATCAGTCCGGTGTCACCCTTGGCAACGCCGTCGTCGATGATCGCGGCGTTGACCGTCGGCAGATACAAGGAGGCCAGCGTGCTGACGGTCTGCAGCGCCATGACCACGGCGACCAGCCACCGGTACGGCCGGACATACTGTCTCAGCAGCGCCAGGAGCATTTCGCTACTGTCGCACACCGCGTCAGCCCGGCTGCGCGAAGCTGTCGCACCGATGTCACCGGCTGTTGCCCAAAATCTCAGCAAATCGGCAGGTCAAGCGGCATGTCGGTGGTTGAGGTAAGGGGTGGCCGCTACAGTGCATGCTGTGACTCGCAGCAGGTGCGCATGACAGCGACGCGCAAACTCGCGGTGGCTGCTGGGGCCGTAGCCATCGTCGCCGCTCTCGGCGCATGCTCGGACTCGGGCAGCGGCCCCGGCCAGGCCACCGGCACTCAGGGGCCTAGCCAGCCGCAGGCCGGCAATGCCAAGCACGGCCCGATGTTCCCCGAGTGCGGCGGCATCAGCGACCAGACGATGGCCGAGCAGACCCGCGTCACCGGTTTGGTGACCACGGCGAAGAACTCCATTGGCTGCCAGTGGCTGGCCGGCGGCGGCATCCTCGGGCCGCACTTCTCCTTCACCTGGTACCGGGGTAGCCCAATCGGACGTGAACGCAAGACCGAGGAACTGTCGCGCACCAGCGTCGAGGACATCAACATCGAGGGCCACAGCGGGTTCATCGCGATCGGCACTGATCCGACTCTGGGAGACAACCTGTGCGAGGTCGGAATCCAGTTCAACGACGACTTCATCGAATGGTCGGTCAGCTTCGCCGAGAAGCCGTTCCCGCCGGCCTGCGACGTGGCCAAGGAACTGACCCGGCTATCGATCGTGAACGCCAAATGAGCCCGCGTCGCATCCTGGCCGTCGTCGTCGCGGTGCTTTCCGCGCTGGTGCTGGTCAGTGGCTGTGCGAAGACGGTCGCCGGCACTGCGGCGAAGTCCGGTTCGGGCGTCACCCCGCGCAATGACAACTCCGCTCAGCAGTACCCGAACCTGCTCAAGGAGTGCGACGTCCTCACGACGGACATCCTGGCCAAAACGGTCGGGGCCGATCCGCTGGACATCCAGAGCACGTTCGTGGGCGCGGTCTGCCGCTGGCAGGCGGCCAACCCCGCGGGGCTGGTCGACATCACCCGGTTCTGGTACGAGCAGGGCAGCCTCGACAACGAGCGGTCGGTCGGCCAGTTCCTCAACTACCAGCTCGAGAACCGCTCGATCGCCGGTGTGCCGTCGATCGTGATGCGGACCAGCGATCCGAATGGGGCATGCGGAGTGGCCAGTGACGCCGGCGGCGTCGTCGGGTGGTGGGTCAACCCGCAGGCGCCGGGTATCGACGCGTGCGGTCAGGCCATCAAGCTGATGGAGCTGACGCTGGCCACCAACTCCTAGCGTGGATGAGCGCTTACGCGAAGACTGTTAACGCGGTATGTGAAAGGCCCTCAGCTCGGCGCTGCTGAGTTGCAGGTCGGGCCAGCCGCTCGGCACCGACAACACCGCGATGGCCGACGTCGGGTACTTCATCGAGATCCGTTCGGCGGCCTCGCCATCTGAGCGGTCCGGGTCGGCCAGCCCGAGCGCCACCTGGCTCACCGTGGGTTCGTGGCCGACCACCATCAGGGTGGCGACCTCGTCGCAGACCTGGTTGATCTCGTCGATCATCGACTCAGGGGTGGCGCCGTAGAGCCGCTCGGAGTAGGTCACCGGCGCACTGATCTCGGTGCGATCCAGGGTTTGCCGTGTTCTGGTCGCCGAGGAGCACAGCACCAGGTCGATCGCCGGCATGTTGGCCCGCAGCCAGTCGCCTGCCAGGCCGGCTTCCCGGATCCCGCGAGCCGCCAGTGGCCGGTCGTGGTCGACCACTCCATTGGGGTAATCCGACTTGGCGTGGCGCATCAGGATCAGGGTGCGTGGGGGCGCGGTCACGGTGACAGGGTAAACGTGCCGCGGTACATGCCGGTCGAGGTCCGCAGACTTGTCGGCGCAGAGCCATACACTCGCGCACAACACTCGCCGACGAGACAGGGAAGGGCCGAAGAGGACATGCGCTTCGTGCACACCGCCGACTGGCAGCTCGGCATGACGCGGCACTTCCTCGAAGGTGAAGCGCAGCCGCGTTACTCGGCCGCCCGGCGTGACGCGGTGGCCGGCCTCGGCGCACTTGCCGACGAGGCCGCCGCGGAGTTCCTCGTGGTGGCAGGCGACGTCTTCGAGCACAACCAGCTCGCCCCGAAAGTCATCAGCCAGTCGCTGGAAGCCATGCGCGCCATCGGCGTTCCGGTGTATCTGCTGCCCGGCAACCATGACCCCTTGGACGCGTCGTCGGTGTACACCAGCGCGCTGTTCAACGCCGAGTGCCCCGACAACGTGATCGTCCTGGACCGCGACGGAGTGTGGGATGTACGCCCGGGTGTGCAGCTCGTCGTCGCCCCCTGGCGGACGAAGGCGCCGACCGCCGACTTGGCCGCCGCCGTGCTGCGCGATCTTCCCGCCGACGGCACCACCCGCGTCCTGGTCGCGCACGGCGGGGTCGACGTGCTCGACCCGGATCCCGGCAAGGCCTCGCTGATCCGGATGGCCGCGCTGTCCGAGGCGCTCAACCGCGGCGCGGTCCATTATGTCGCGTTGGGCGACAAGCACTCTCGCACCTGCGTCGGTGACAGCGGACGGGTTTGGTACTCGGGTTCACCCGAAGTGACCAACTTCGACGACGTCGAGGCCGATCCGGGGCACGTCCTGGTGGTCGATGTCGACGAAGCCGACCCGGCCCATCCGGTGACTGTCGATGCCCGCCACGTCGGGCGGTGGCGGTTCGTCACGCTGCACCGCCAGGTCGACGACAGCCGCGACATCGCCGACCTCGACCTGAACCTCGACCTGCTGACGGACAAGGAGCGCACGGTGGTGCGGCTTGGGCTCACCGGTTCGCTCACGGTGACCGACCGCGCCGCGCTGGATGCCTGCCTGGACAAGTACGCCCGGCTGTTCGCCTGGCTGGGAACCTGGGACCGGCACACCAGCATCGCGGTGATGCCCGCCGACGGTGAATTCGACGATCTCGGAATCGGTGGCTTCGCCGCGTCCGCCATCGACGAACTCGTCAGCACCGCCCGCTCCGGTGACGGTGATTCCGCTGCGGACGCCCAAGGCGCACTGGGGTTGTTGCTGCGGCTGGCCGGGGGGAGTGCGGCGTGAGACTGCACCGGCTGACGCTGACCAACTATCGCGGAATCGCGCACCGCGACATCGAGTTTCCCGATCACGGGGTGGTCGTCGTGTGCGGGGCCAACGAAGTCGGCAAGACGTCGATGATCGAGGCGCTCGATCTGCTGCTGGAGTCCAAGGACCGCTCGACGAAGAAGGAAGTCAAGCAGGTCAAGCCCACGCACGCCGATGTTGGCTCCGAGGTCACTGCCGAGATCAGCACGGGCCCATACCGTTTCGTGTATCGCAAGCGGTTCCACAAGAAGTGTGAGACCGAGCTGACCATCACCGCGCCGCGCCGCGAGCAGCTGACCGGGGACGAGGCTCACGAGCGGGTGTTGGCCATGCTCGGTGAAACGGTTGACACCGGGCTGTGGCGCGCGCAGCGGGTCTTGCAGTCCGGCTCGATGGCGGCGGTGGACCTGTCCGAATGCGATGCGTTGTCGCGCGCCCTGGACCTCGCCGCCGGTGACGAGGCGGCGCTGTCGGGCACCGAACCGCTGCTGATCGAACGGATCGACGCCGAGTACGGCAGATACTTCACCGGGACGGGGCGGCCGACGGCCGAATGGGCAGCGGCGATCGCTGCGTTGCGCGCCGCCGACGAGGACGTGGCCCGGTGTACGGCCGCGGTCGCCGAAGTCGACGAACGGGTGCGCAGGCATGCCGATCTGGCCGAGCAGCGGGCCGGGCTGGCCGATCGCCGCCACGGCGTCGCCGCGCGCCTGGCCGCCGCACAGGCGGCGGCCGGCGCGCTTTCCGAGCTTGCCGACCAACTGAAGCAGGCCGAGCTCGTCGCGACCGCGGCACAGGCAACCTGCGCCGCGTCCGGCGCCGCGCAGGCCGAGCGTGTGCGATTGCGCGACGAGGTGACCGCACGCGCCGCGGCGGTCAGCGAGTTACAGGGGCAGCTGGCGATCGCGGTCGAGGCCGAAGCCGCCGCGCGGGAGGTCGCCGAAATGGCCGGTGCGGCAGCGGCGGAGGCGGCGGCCGCCGTCGTCGCTGCCGAAGCCGCTGCCGACGAGGCCCGCCGCGTCGTGGATGCGCTGGCCGGCGGCGAGGAGGCCAAGCGTCTAGCCGCGCGACTGGAGCGCATCGAGGCGCTCGACGCGCAGTTGGTGACGCTGAACACCAGCATCTCCGACATCACCCTGACAACAGAGGTGATGGCCGACATCGAGTCCGCCGCGGCCCTGGTCGAACGGATCGAGGCGCAGCTTGCGCTGACCGCCACCACGGTGGAGTTCACCGCGGCCACCGATCTCGAGCTGACCGTGGGCGGGCAGACCATCCGGTTGTCCTCGGGGGAGAGCTGGGTCCCCGCCACCTCGGCGTCCAGCACCGTCGAGCTGCCCGGGCTGCTGAGTGTGCGGATAGATCCAGGGGCCACCACCGCCGGTGTCCAAGAGAAACTCGATGCGGCACAACGACTTCTGGGCGAGTCCCTTCGGCAGGGCGGTGCCGTCGACATCGAGGACGCGCGGGCGATCGAGCGGCGTCGGCGGGAATTGACCGGCAACCGTGATCAGCTGGCGGCGACCTTGGCCGGGCTGTGTGAGGGCGAGGGGGTTGCGCAGATGTGCGCCCGGCTGGCGCAACTGCACGAGGCGATCTCGCCCGAGTTGCTCGCCGCGGGGGCTGACGCCGCGGCCGCGCGGGAGGCGTTCGTGGGCGCCATCTCGGCCCGCGAGGATGCCCGCACCCGCGCCGATCTTCACCAGCGGGCGCTGACCGCTGCCAATGCGCAGTTGACGGAGAAGGGCACGGCGGCAACAGTTCTGCGTTCGAAGGTGAGCGATGCCAGCGCTGAGCTCGACGCGGCGACCGAACGGCTCACGGCTCTGCGGGCCGGCAGCGCCGATGAGCAGGTCGCCGAACAAGCGGTTGCCGATGCCGAGGCGCACCGTCAGGCCGCTACCGCAGTCGCCGAGCTGGAGGAGCGGTATGCCGCCGCGGATCCCGTTGCGGTGCAAGAGGAATTGGCCTCCGCCAACATCGCTGCCGCCGACCTGGACCGCGAGCACTCTGCTGTCGGGCAGGCACTCAACGACATCACCGTCGAGCTGAGCGTGATGGGCAACGAAGGACGCAAGGGCAGCCTCGACGCCGCCCAGATCGCACGCGAGCATGCTTTCGCGGAGCACTCGCGGGTGTCCCGCCGTGCCAGGGCGGCCGAGCTGTTGCGGTCGGTCATGGCCCGGCACCGGGACAACACCCGGAAGCGGTACGTCGCGCCGTTCCGCACTGAGATCGAGCGGCTGGGCCGTCCGGTGTTCGGGCCGACCTTCGAGGTCGAGATCGACAGCGATCTGCGAATCTGTAACCGCACGTTGGACGGTCGTACCGTGCCCTACGACTCACTGTCGGGCGGGGCCAAGGAACAGCTCGGGATTCTGGCGCGGCTGGCCGGCGCGGCCCTGGTCGCCTCTGAGGACAGCGTGCCGGTCGTGATCGACGACGCGCTGGGCTTCACCGACCCCGAACGGCTCACCAAGATGGGCGCCGTGTTCGACACGGTGGGCGATCACGGTCAGGTCATCGTGCTCACCTGCACACCGACCCGCTACCTGGGTGTGCAGGACGCTCACGTCATCGAGTTGACCGCCTGAGTCGTCAGTCCGCCAGCGCCAGCACTTCATCGAAACTGTCTGCCATACAGTCGTAGAACTCGTCAAAATCCGGGATCGCGCCGGCATCGACGTCGATGCCCAGCGCACAGGTGTCCACATACGTCAGCAGGGTGACGTTGACCGCCGCGCCGACAGTGGGACCGAACGCGTACTGCGCGCGCACCGCCGCGCCACCCAGATAGACCGGTACCGGCACCCCCGGTACGTCGCTGCAGAGGAAGTCGACGTGACGCAGGATCGACCCGATATACCAGCGCGGCATCATATTGAGGGCCGCGGCGATCAATTGCGTGTAGGGAAGCGACTTTTCGTGACGCACCCGGCCGGTGCGCTCGTGGATGCTGCGGATCCGCCGGGCCGGATCGGTGATGCCGGCCGGAACGTCGAAGCGCATCAGGGTTATCCGGTTACCGCCCGCCCCGTCGTCGTCGGTGCGGAGGCTGATCGGCATAGTCAGATGCAGATCGAAAACCCCGACACCATGTTTGTCGTGGTAGCGGCGCAGCCCGCCGGCCACCCCGGCGACGAAGGCGTCGTTGAGTGCACCGCCGCTTCGATGGGCGGCCTCCCGCATCCGCGGCATCGGCACGTCGAGAATGCCGAGTCGGCGGTTCAGGGTGCGGTTCTTCATCAGCGGGGAACCCGGCCTGTTCACCGGGCGGATCGTCCGGTAGACCGACGCGGCCAGTTCACCTGCCGACTCGGCGGTCTGTAGCGGCCGCCGAATAGTGTTGAACAACAACCGCGGAGCGATCTTGGCCGATTCGCTGATCACCGTGGCGAACAGGTCGGTGTTGTAGCGAAGGGCATCGCGATAACCCGCCAGCGGCCGGCGGGCGGGGACGGCCGCCGCGACCGGTAACGCGTCGGCGGCCTGATGCTGCTCGCTCAGGTCGAAGAGCCGCATCGCGATCTGCACGCCACCGACACCGTCGGTCAGGGCGTGGTGGAATTTGCAGAGCACGGCCGCACCGCCGTCGGCGAGACCGTCGATCAGGGTGACTTCCCACATCGGCCGGGCCCGGTCGAAGTCGGCCATCGCGGCCACCCGGGCCATCTCGAGCACGCCGTCGAGGGTGCCCGGCTCGGGCGCCGACACCCGGCGCATGTGATAGTCCAGGTCGAAGTCGGGGGCGTCCTCCCAGCGCGGCGGAGCCGGCGGCGGAGAATTCACCACCCGCTGGCGGAACATCGGCAGTTCGAGGCTGACCAGCTCGAACCGCTCCCGTACGGCACGCCAGTCCGGGGACCGGTCGAGAAGGATCATCGTCACCACCGTGGATCTCAGCCGCGGGTCGGCTTCCATCGACCAGGTGAACGCATCTGTGCTGCGCATGAATTCGGTCATGATGTACTCCCGCTACGAACCTACGGCGCGGTGGTATCGGTGAACACGCCCCACGACCAGGTGGGGACTTTGTCCCCTAACACTGAGGACCATTGCGATTTCGGCGCGGAAACCGACGCTCAGCAACGGTTTTCGCGCCGAAATCGCGCAATTAGGGAGGGGGCGCATTCCATTCCCGCCCCTGGCGAGGCAGAATCAACGCATGGTGGGCCTGCTGCGATGACGTTGAACGAGAAGCGGCGCCGCGCCCACGAAAAACTCGCGGCCCTGCCCGGCGTGCGTCCGGTTCGCCGTCCGGTCACGCCGGGTGGACCTGACGAATTCGACCTGTACTACGTACGCACGGGGCGCAAGACCAAACATCCGCTGGTCATCATCCCCGGCGGCCCCGGCGCCGCCTCGATCGCGCTCTACCGGGGGCTTCGCCGCCATGCCGCGGCCGAGGGTCTCGACGTGATCATGATCGAGCATCGCGGCATCGGGATGTCGCGGCACGACGACCTCGGCGCGGACCTTCCGCCGGAGGCGCTGACCATCGAGCAGGTCGTCGACGATGTCGCTGCCGTGCTCGACGACGCGCAGGTCGACAGTGCCATCATCTACGGCACGTCCTACGGCACCTACATCGCCGCCGGCGTCGGTGTGCGTCACCCGGCCCGGGTGCACGCGATGATCCTGGATTCCCCGCTGCTGGCCGGTGACGACATCGAGGTGGTGCGGCGCAATATCCGCAGTGTGCTGTGGCACGGTCAGCGCGACACCGAGGAAGTCGCCGACAAGGTCCGCCGGCTGGTAGACGAGGGTGTGATGAACCCGGCCGCCGCCCAACTCGCCGCGACGGTCTACGGGTTCGGCGGAGCCAGGCTGCTGGACCGCCAGCTAGACCTTCTGCTGCATGGCCGCCCCCTGCTGTGGACGGCGATGGGCCGGTTCGGTGAGTTGATGGTGGGCCGAAAGGCTCCGTACCGTAATGAGACCGATCTGGTCGAGCGGATCGCGTTCCGCGAACTCAATTACGCGGCCGACCCGGACGGTTTGCCACTGGACCCCGCTGTCGCGATGCGCAGTCTCGCGACCGGTGAGCCCGACACGTTCGAAGCCGAACCGTTCGACCTGGTTGCCGAGATGCCGAAATTCAGCTGGCCCACCGTGGTGATCTCGGGTGGCCGCGACCTGATCACGCCGCACGCGGTCGCCGAGCGGGTCGCTGAGCTCATTCCGGCCTCGGTGCTGGTGCGGCTGCCGACCACCGGCCACAGTGTGCTCGACACCAAGGAACGGGCGGCCCTGCGGATCGCCGAGGCGGTCTCCATCGGCCGGATAGATACGCTGCGGTCGCAGGAGACCTCGCTCGACGCCATGCCCAGTGTCCCCGCCGTGCGGTTGATGGTGTCGGCGCTGGCGGTGGCGGCGCGCGTCGAGGCCATCCTGCCCGCGGCGCTTCCGCGGGTGGTGGCCCGGACTATTCCGAAGCCGATTACTTCATGAATCCTATTGCGGTGTAGTTCAAGTCGCCCAACCCGGCCGGACCGTAGTTGGCCAGATTGCTGCGCACCGCGACGTTGCCCGCCGACTGAAACAGCGGCAGGCTGAACACCTCGCCGAAGATCAGCTTGTCTGCGTCATTGGCCAGGCCGCGGGCCTTGTCCGGGTCGAGTTCGTTGAGCACCTGCTCGACCTTGGCGTCGATCTCGGGGCTGCTGATCTTGCCGAAGTTGCTTTCGGCGCCGGTGGTGTAGATCTGGTTGAGGCAGCACAGCGCGAAAGCATCTGCTACCCAGGAGAATTGGGCGATGTCAAAATCGCCGGGGATGATGTAGTTGGTGAAGAATCCGTTACCGGGCTTGGCGTCGATCTGCAGGTTGACCCCGATCTGGGCCAGGCTGTTCTGCGCGACGAGCGCGACCTGCCGGGTGGTCTGCGCGTCGTAGAGCACGTCGCGGATGACGAGCTGCCTGCCGTCCTTCTCCCGGAACTGCCCGTTGAGCCGCCAGCCGAGGGCGTCGAGCTCCTGCTTGGCCTTCTCGGGGTCGTAGGCCACCACCTGGCTGTTGTCCTGATAGCCCTGCTGGCCCGCGACGAAGACGTGGTTGTTCAACGGGACGGGCTTGTCGACCAAACCGCGTTGGGTCACATCGGCAATGGCCTGCCGGTCGATACCCTTGGCGACGGCCAGCCGCAGCGCCTTGTCCGACAGGATCGACCCGGGCGCGCCGTTGAAGGTCAAGTGATACCAGCTCAGTCCCGGTGTCCGCCGGATCGAGACGCCTTGCGTGCGCCGTGCGATCGTGAGTTCGTCCAGCGAGCCGAGACCGGTGGCGTCGATCGTGTTGTTCTGCAGCGCAGGGAGTCTCGCCGCGTCGTCGAGCACGAGGAAGGTGAACGAGTCCAGCCGTGGCGGCGTGCCCCACCACTTCGGATTGCGGGTCAGCACGATGCGCTGGGCGGTGCGGTCCAGGGAAGACACCAGGAAGGGACCCGCTGACGGCCCGGGACCGCCCAGTTGACCCTTGTTGAACACGTCGGGGTTGGCGGTCATGCTCTTGGGCAACAGCATCGTGTTGCCCGCGAACATGCCGCGCCATTCGGCGTAGTGCTTGGCGAAGGTGACGACGGCCTGGCGGTCGTCCACCCCCTTGGTGACGGACGCGACCCGGTCGCTGCCGTTGGGCGAGGCAATCGCGAAGGCCTTGTCCTTGCCACTGGTCGCATTGATCTGAGAGGCGATGTCCTCCCAGGTGATGGGGGTCCCGTCGGACCAGACGGCCTTGGGATTGATCGTGTAGGTGACGACCTGAGGGTCGGTGCCGGTCAACTCGACGCTGGTGAAGTAGTCGGTGTTGACCGTCATCGAGCCGTCGGCGGCGATGGCGAACGCGCGCGGCATGGTCGGGCGCAGCATCGCGGCGGTATCGGCCTCGTTGCCGTCGATGTTGAGGGTGTTCCAGTTCGACGGGAACGACGTCAGCGCCAACCGGAGGTTGCCGCCGTCGCGCAGGGTCGACGGGTCCTGTGGGTTGATGTCGCTGGTCGCGCCGACTTCGGCGTTTCCGCCCGCCGAGGGAACCTCCCGCTTACCGCTCGAACACCCGGCGAGCACCACCACTGTCGCGGTTCCTACCGCGAGCAGACGCAAAATCGCGTTGTTGCGGCCGATTGAGTGCGATTTTGTGTCTGTTCGCGTGGGGGTCACGCCACTGATGCTAACGGCGAGTGGGATCAGGTTGCGGGATAGCGGCCAGCAACTTCCGGGTGTACTCGTGCTTCGGGTGAGCGAAGATGTCGTCGGCGTCGCCGTACTCGACCATCGCGCCGCGGTACATCACGACCACGCGATGGGCGAGGTGCTTGACCACCGACAGGTCGTGCGAGACGAACAGATAGGAGAGGTCGAATTCGCGCTGCAGGTCCAACAGCAGGTTGATGATGCCCGCCTGGATGGACACGTCGAGTGCGGACACCGGCTCGTCGAGAGCGAGGATCTTGGGCCGCAGTGCCAATGCGCGGGCGATGCCGATCCGCTGCTTCTGGCCGCCGGAGAACTCGCCCGGATAGCGGCTGGCGTCAGCGCGCCGCAAACCGACGGTCTCCAGCAGTTCGGCGACCCGTCCGTCGATGCTCGTCTTGTCGAAGCCGTTGGCGCTCAACGGTTCCGCCAGCAACTCGAAGACCGGTAGCCGGGGATCCAGGGAGGCAACCGGATCCTGGAACACCACCTGCAGATCCCGGCGCAGTTCGCGCCGGCGTGCCGAGGTGAGCGTTGCGACGTCATTGCCGAGCACCTCGATGGAGCCGGACTGTGGCGCGGACAGCTCCAGGATCTCGTGCAGGGTGGTCGACTTACCCGATCCGGATTCCCCGACGATGCCCAGTGTCTCGCCCCGGGGCAGCTCGAAAGACAGGCCGTCGACGGCGCGGACCTCGCCGATCTGGCGGCGAAACACCACGCCCTTGGTCAGCTTGTAGGTCTTGACCAGGTTCTGCACCCGGATGGCCACCTCGGTGGCGGCAGTGTCGTCGGCCCCCACCGGCTGGGTGGACACCCCATAGATTTCCGCCGCGGTTCGGCCTTTGACCTGGTCGGTGCGGATACAGGCCGCGGAATGTGCGGGCCCGACGGTCAGCAGTTCCGGCTCCGCGGTTCGGCAGTCGTCGATGGCCAGCGGGCAGCGCGGCGCGAACGGGCACCCCGGTGCGAGGTTCACCAGGGAGGGCGGCGCACCCGGAATGGGTACCAACCGGGTGCCCTGGGGTGAGTCGAGGCGGGGCACTGATCCCAACAGCCCTGCGGTGTAGGGCATTTGGCGGTCCTGATACAGGTCGCCGACTCCGGCGACCTCGACCGCGCGACCGGCGTACATCACCAGCGCACGGTCGGCGAATTCAGCCACCACGCCCAGGTCATGGGTGATGATCAGCACGCCGGCGCCGGTGACGTCGCGCGCGGTCTTGAGCACCTCGAGAATCTGGGCCTGCACGGTCACATCGAGCGCGGTCGTCGGCTCATCGCAGATCAACAGGTCGGGGTCGTTAGCGATCGCGATCGCGATCACCACACGCTGACGTTCACCGCCGGACAGTTCGTGCGGGAACGCCCTGGCCCGCTGCTCGGGCTGGGCGATACCGACGAGCTCGAGCAGCTCGACGGCGCGCTTGCGCGCGGCCTGCTTGCCGATCGCACGGTCGTGCACGGTGATGGCCTCGGCGATCTGTTCGCCCACGGTGTACACCGGCGTCAGCGCGGACATCGGGTCCTGGAACACCGTGCCGATGCGCAGGCCCCGGATCTTGGACATGTCGGCGTCGGACAGGCCGAGCAGTTCCTGCCCGGCCAGCCGCACCGACCCGGAAACGGCGGCGTACTCGGGCAGCAGACCGATGATCGCCATCGCCGCCGCCGACTTGCCCGAGCCGGATTCGCCGACCATCGCGACGACCTCACGCGGCCGGATGTGATAGCTCAGGCCACGCACCGCGAAGAGGTCGTCGGTGGCGGTCGGGAAGGTGACGGCCAGCTCGGTGACTTCCAGCAGGGGCTCGCTCATGACTTCTTGTTCTTCCTGCGGCCGCGGCGCAGGTTGGCGCTGCCGGGGTCGAGGGCATCGCGAAGTCCGTCACCGGTGAGGTTGGCGCACACCAGGATCAGCACCAGCACCCCGGCCGGGAACAGGAACACCCAGGGGAACGTCGTCGCCGACTTGGTGCCGTCGGCGATCAAAGTTCCCAGCGAGACGTCGGGTGGCTGGATCCCGAAACCCAGGAAGCTCAAGCCGGTTTCGGCCAGGATCGCGACGGCGACGTTGAGTGCGGCATCGATGATCAGGATCGAGGCGACGTTGGGGATGATGTGCCGCGTGATGATTCGTGTGCTGGATACGCCCATATACCTTGCGGCCTTGACGAATTCACGCTCCCGCAGGCTCATCGTCAGGCCGCGCACCATGCGGGAGCTCACCATCCAGCTGAATCCCGCGAGCAGCACGATCAGCAGCGCGACGTTGGCCGAACCTTTGGTGATCGGGGTGAGGATCGCGATCAGGATGAAGCTCGGTACGACCAGAAGCAGATCAACCACCCACATCAGCGTGCGGTCGCGCCAGCCGCCGAAGTAACCCGCGATCGAGCCGACGGTGGCCGCGATCCCGGTCGAGATCACCGCAACGCACACGCCGATTAGCAGCGATTTCTGCATTCCGCGCAGGATTTGGGCGAACAGGTCCTGGCCGAGGGCGTTGGTGCCGAACCAATGGTCGGTGCTGGGCGGGTCCTGCAGCGCGTAGAAGTCCAGATCGGTGTAGGACCACGGTAACAGCGGTGGCAGCGCGTAGCAGCCGATGAAGAGCAGCGCCAATACGATCAGCGAGACCATCGCCGCGCGGTTCCGTGCGAACCTGCGCAACACCAAGGTGCGCCGCGAGGCGAACTCCTCGAGCTTGACCCCCGAGCGGGCGCTGGTGTCGGTTTCGGTCATGTCACCCTCACCCGGGGATCGAGGATCGCATAGATGACATCGGACAGCAGCCCGGCAAGCAGCACGACGGCACCGGAGAACACCGTGATCGCCGCGACGATGTTGGTGTCCTGGGTGGCGATGCCCTGAACCACCCACTCACCCATCCCGTGCCAGCCGAAGATCTTCTCTACGAACACCGCCCCGGTGACCAAACCCGCGACACCGTAGGCGAACAGGGTCGCCATCGGGATCAGGGCGGTGCGCAGGCCGTGCTTGAACAGCGCCTGTCGCCGGGTGAGTCCCTTCGCTCGGGCGGTACGGATGAAGTCCTGGCCCAGGACGTCGAGCATCGCATTGCGTTGGTAGCGGCTGTATCCGGCGATCGCGCCGAGCGCAAGGGTGACGCTGGGCAGGATCAAGTGCTGGAGACGATCGATGAACTGGTCCCACGGACCACCGATGGCATCGGGTGACGTCTCGCCCGTATATTCGAAAATCTGCAGTCCCAGAACGGAATTCACCTTGAGTGCGGCTAGGATCGCCAGATTCGCGATCACGAACGTCGGCGTGCTGATCACCAGGAGCGACAGCAGCGTTATCACCCGGTCGGACAGCCGGTACTGGCGGATCGCGCCCCAGGCGCCGATCACCACGCCGATCACGGTGCCCAGTACCGAGCCGATCACCAGCAGCCGCAGGCTCACTCCGATGCGGCGCCCCAGTTCGTCGGAGACGGGCTGGCCGGTGACCGTCGTGCCGAAATCGCCGCGCACCGCACCGGCGACCCAGTGCCCGTACCGCAGCGGGATCGGCTTGTCGAGATCGAGCTCGGCGGCCTTGGCGTCGATCACCGCTTGGGGCGGTCGCGGATTGCGTTGCAGCAGGCTGTTCAACGGGGTGAACGTCAGCGACGTCAGTGTGAAGGTCAGGAACGACGCCAACGCGAGCAGCACCAGGTAGTTGAGCAGCCGACGCGCCAGGAATCGCGTCATCGGGCGCTGCCCACCACAGGGTGCATGGAGCACAGGGTAGGAGATGACGGCGTGAAATCGCGGGAAGACCTCGGCCGTTTGTCGCCGCCGTGCGCGGAGCCGCGATAACAGGGCCGCTGCCTGCGGTTTTGTCTGCCCGACGGGAACGGGAGGTTTCGGCCCCAGAGGCCACGGTTAACCAATTGCCAGCGGATCGGCAGGGAAGCCGGTCTGTGGAAAACCGACCGAGACCGATTGGAAGTGTCGAGATGCTCAACATCAAAACGCTGTCCGCCGTGGTCGGCGGCAGTGCGATCGTAGCCATGGGGGCGCTGGCCATGGGGCTGGCCGAGCCGGGCGGCGCGATGGTGGTGTCGGACCCGGGCACGTTCACCTCGCCGGTGACCTCCGAGATGACGACGGGGGAGACCACGACGACGACGACCGAAGAGCTGACCCGGGCACCGGAGGTCGCGACCCCGCCGGTCACCGCCGAACCTCCTGAGGCGCCCTAAGTTGCGATTTCGGCGCGCTTTCGTTCGCTCAGCGGCGGTTAGCGCGCCGAAATCGCTTTGATTGGAAGGGGTGGCAGCGGCGGCGGCCGGAGTTAGCATCGCGCAGTGAGCGTTACCGACGAATACCTGGCCAACAATGTCGAATACGCGAAGAATTTCACGGGGCCCTTGCCGTTGCCGCCGAGTAAGCACGTCGCCGTTGTCGCGTGTATGGACGCCCGCCTCGACGTGTACCGAATCCTGGGCCTCAAAGATGGTGAGGCACATGTCATCCGGAACGCCGGCGGGGTGATCACCGATGACGAGATCCGCTCGTTGGCCATCAGTCAGCGCTTGCTGGGCACCAAGGAGATCATCCTCATCCACCACACCGATTGCGGCATGCTGACCTTCACTGACGACGGATTCAAACGCGACATCCAGGCCGAGACCGGTATCAAGCCGCAGTGGGCGGCCGAGGCGTTCGGGGACCTCGACGAAGACGTCCGCCAGTCGCTACGGCGCATCGAGAAGAGCCCGTTCGTCACCAAGCACGAGTCGCTGCGCGGTTTCGTCTTCGATGTCGCGACGGGCAAGCTCGCCGAAGTTCTCCTCTAGCGGTTTCAAATAACCCGCTTGACCTGCAGTTTTGCCGTCTGCGCCTAAACCTTGACTTACCAGGGTGTTGCTCGCTAGATTCCAGGTTAGATTTGTAATTCTGGTCAATCCTACCAAGTTTACGAGGAAATCCATGGCAAGTCCGGTGGTCGAAAGCCCCACACCGGGGCAATACGAGCTGAGCCACCTGCGGTCGCTCGAGGCCGAGGCAATCCACATCATCCGCGAGGTCGCGGCCGAGTTCGATCGGCCGGTGCTGCTGTTCTCAGGCGGCAAGGACTCGATCGTGATGCTGCACCTGGCGATCAAGGCCTTCGCTCCCGGGCGCCTGCCGTTCCCGGTCATGCACGTCGACACGGGGCACAACTTCGACGAGGTGATCTCCACCCGCGACGCGCTCGTCGAGAAGTACGGACTTCGACTGGTGGTCGCCAGCGTGGAGGAAGACATCGAAGCCGGCCGCGTGGTGGACAACGGGCCATCGCGCAACCCGCTGCAGACGGTCACACTTCTTCGCGGCATCCGGGAGAACAAGTTCGACGCCGCCTTCGGTGGTGCCCGCCGCGACGAGGAGAAGGCCCGCGCCAAGGAGCGCGTCTTCAGCTTCCGCGACGAGTTCGGTCAGTGGGATCCCAAGGCGCAGCGGCCCGAGCTGTGGAACCTCTACAACGGACGCCACCGCAAGGGCGAGCACATCCGCGTCTTCCCGTTGTCGAACTGGACCGAGTACGACATCTGGGCCTACATCGGCGCCGAAGAGATCACGCTGCCGGCGATCTACTACTCGCACACCCGCCCGGTGTTCCAGCGTGACGGAATGCTGCTGGCCGTGCACGAATTCATGCAACCGAATCCCGACGAGGAAGTCTTCGAGACCGCGGTACGGTTCCGCACCGTCGGCGACGTGACGTGCACCGGCTGTGTGGAGTCCACGGCTTCCACCGTCGAAGAGGTGATCGCCGAGACCGCGGTGTCGCGGCTGACCGAACGCGGCGCCACCCGCGCCGACGACCGAATCTCCGAAGCCGGTATGGAAGACCGCAAGCGGGAAGGGTATTTCTGATGAGCGCTGGTGCGAAGAAGAGAGTGCAGAGCTGATGGCGACGCTTCTGAGAATTGCCACCGCCGGATCTGTCGATGACGGTAAGTCGACCCTGATCGGCCGGTTGCTCTACGACTCCAAAGCCGTGATGGAAGACCAGCTGGCCGCCGTCGAGCGCACATCGCGCGAACGCGGCAACGACTACACCGACCTCGCGCTGGTGACCGACGGGCTGCGCTCCGAGCGGGAGCAGGGCATCACCATCGATGTCGCCTACCGCTATTTCGCAACGGCCAAGCGGAAATTCATCATCGCCGATACCCCGGGCCACCTCCAGTACACCCGCAACATGGTCACCGGCACATCCACCGCACAACTGGTGATCGTGCTCGTCGACGCCCGCCACGGCCTGCTCGAGCAGTCCCGCCGGCACGCCTTCCTGGCCTCCCTGCTCGGCGTGCAGCACATCGTGCTGGCCGTGAACAAGATGGACCTCATCGATTGGGACCGTGAGCGTTTCGAGTGGATCCGCGAGGAGTTCCACGCGTTCGCCGCCCGTCTGGACATCCATGACGTCACCACCATCCCGATGTCGGCGCTCAACGGCGACAACGTGGTGACCAAGTCCGACAAGGCGCCCTGGTATGACGGTCCGCCGCTGCTGAGCCACCTCGAGGACGTCTACATCGCCGGCGACCGCAACCTCGTCGACGTGCGCTTCCCGGTGCAGTACGTGATCCGGCCGCAGACCGTCGAGCATGCCGACCACCGCAGCTACGCGGGCACCATCGCCAGCGGTGTGATGCGCCCCGGTGACGAAATCGTCGTGCTGCCCAGTGGAAAGACCAGCCGTATCACCACGATCGACGGTCCGACCGGCCCGGTCTCCGAAGCGTTTCCGCCGATGGCGGTTTCGATCAGCCTTGCCGACGATATCGACATCTCCCGCGGTGACCTGCTGGCCAGGCCGCAGAACCAGCCAACGCCCACGCAGGAATTCGATGCCACGGTGTGCTGGATGGCCGACGACTCCTCGCTGGAGCCAGGCCGCGACTACATCATCAAGCAGACCACTCGCACGACGCGGGCCCGGGTCGGCGCTCTGGACTATCGCCTCGACGTCAATACCCTGCACCGGGACAAGAGCGCAACGGCGTTGAAACTCAACGAACTCGGCCGCGTGACCCTGCGCACGCAGGTGCCGTTGCTGCTCGACGAGTACTCCCGCAACGCCGCCACCGGGTCGTTCATCCTGATCGATCCCGACACCAATGTGACCGTCGCCGCGGGCATGGTCCGCGATACGGCGCCGTCCGCGGCCCGTATCGCGTCGCCGAACACGGTGCGCCACCAGTCGCTGGTGGATGCCGGGGACCGGCTGACCAAAGGCCGAACGCTGTGGTTCACCGGCCTGTCGGGCTCCGGCAAGTCGTCTGTGGCGGTGCTGGTGGAGCAGAAGCTTCTGGAACATGGTTGCCCTGCCTACATTCTCGACGGTGACAACCTGCGCCACGGGCTCAATGCCGACCTGGGCTTCTCGATGGCCGACCGGGCCGAGAATCTGCGCCGGCTGGCCCACATCGCCACCCTGATGGCCGATGCCGGGCTGACGATCCTGGTGCCCGCCATCAGTCCGTTGGAGGAACACCGTGAACTGGCCCGCAAGGTGCACGCCGATCAGGGGGTGGAGTTCTTCGAGATCTTCGTGGACACCCCGCTCGAGGACTGCGAACGGCGGGATCCCAAGGGGCTCTACGCCAAGGCGCGGGCCGGGGAGATCACCCACTTCACCGGGATCGACAGCCCCTATCAGCGGCCGAAGAACCCTGATCTGCGGCTGACCCCGGAGCGCGGATGCGACGAGCTGGCCCAGCAGGTCATCGACCTGTTGGAGCGTGAGCGGTGACCGACCACGACCTGGCTGCCGACCTGGCCACCCAGGCGGGAAAGCTGTTGCTCGACGTGCGTGCCGAACTGGCTGAGGCGACGGGGGCGGAGCGAAAGGCCGCTGGCGACAAGCGCTCTCACGACTACCTGATGGAGGCGCTGGCCCAGGCGCGACCCGACGACGCCGTGCTCTCCGAGGAAGGCGCCGACGATCCGGTCCGGCTGCGCAGCCGGCGAGTGTGGATCGTGGATCCGCTCGACGGCACCCGCGAGTTCTCCGAACTCGATCGCGAGGACTGGGCCGTGCACGTGGCGTTGTGGGAGGACGGCGAGCTGGTCGCCGGTGCCATTGCGCTGCCGGCGCAGAACGTCACCCTGGCCACCCCGGCGGTGGCTGCGCCGCCGCAGGCACCGGCCGCTGCGCGCATCGTGGTGTCACGAACGCGGCCGCCCGCGGTTGCGCTGCAGGTGCGGGACGCCTTGAACGGTGTGCTGGTCGAAATGGGCTCTGCCGGAGCAAAAGTCGCGGCTGTGGTGCAAGGTATCGCCGATGTCTACGTACATGCGGGTGGGCAGTACGAATGGGATTCGGCCGCTCCGGTCGCCGTCGCTCGTGCGGCCGGGTTGCACACATCACGGATCGACGGATCGCCGCTGCAGTACAACCGGCCCGACCCACTGCTGCCCGATGTCGTCGTATGTCGGCCGGAATATGCCGAGGCGGTGCTGGCCGTAACCCGCTGACGGCCAGCTGTCGAACCCGCTGAGGTGCCCCGACACGCAGACACCATTTCGGTGAATCGCACCGAAACCGTCGACTACGGAATAGTTTTGGAAGGCGGGCTCACGCTGATAGTCGATGACGACGAGACGAGAGTACGAGCCGGGGACATCGTCATTCAACGGGGGACCAACCACGCCTGGGCAAACCGATCCGGAGCCCGCTGCCGCATCGCGTTCATCCTGATCGACGGTGAGTTCACCGACGGTTTGTAGCTACCGCAGCGACGGAGGAAACGGAGTCGCCCTCATGATCGGTGGCTACTGTCTGATCGCGATGGTCTTGAATTGCTGTGACGTACCGGCACCTGAGGGGAGCACCGACCATGAGTGAGCTCAACACCCTGCGCGCGATGGCGGGCCTTCCGCTGCAGCCGCCGAGCCTGGCGGCCTCGACCCTCATTCTGGTGGACTGCCAGAACACGTACACCCGCGGCGTGATGGAACTCGAGGGCGTGCAGGCCGCACTGGACGAGGCTGCCGCACTGTTGGACCGGGCCCGGTCGGCCGGCATCCCGGTGATCCACATCCAGCACGACGACGGTCCCGGATCGCTGTACGACGTCAATGGCGAGAGCGGGGCGATCGTGTCCCGGGTCGCGCCCCGCGATGGTGAACCGGTCGTGGTCAAGAACTACCCGAACTCGTTCGTCCACACCTCGCTGGACGAACACCTCAAATCGGTGGGTGCTCAGAATCTGGTCATCGGCGGGTTCATGACGCACATGTGCATCAACTCCACGGCCAGGGGAGCGTTCAATCTCGGGTACGCGCCCACGGTGGTTGCTGGCGCGACGGCAACGCGAGCGTTGCCGGGTGTCGATGGCAGTGCCATCCCGGCGGCCACGCTGCAGGTGGCGAGCCTCGCGGCCCTGACCGATCTGTTCGCCGTGGTGGTGCCGGATGCAGCCACCATCCCAGGCTGAGGCCCGATCCCCGGGCCTTAGCTGAGAAAGAAGCCGTCAGAACCTGAGAAAACCGGGCTTCTGTGGACGGTTGGCGATGGCCCGAAACGCCGTAAGTGCTGTCGATAGCGAATAGATGAAGATTTGCCAGTCAGGTCGATTGGTGCGGTTGTCGCATGTAGATGGCAGTAGCTGAGTTCACCGACAGTTCACCTCAGAGAAATTTGACCAGGTCGAAAAAAGGAATTTGTAGCAAAAACGTCAATAACCGTTTTCTCTCAGGTTCGTCTCAGGTATGTTCAGCCATGTCAGTGTTGACCCCATGCCCGGGAGGGATTGAAATGCAAATTTCCATACGCTCACAGCTCATTGCGGGAACTGCCGCTGTCGTTGGCGCCAGTGCAATCGCGATGACACCCGTAACCCAGGCCAATCTCGCCTTGCCGGATCTGCAGCTGCCGTCCGCCGCCCAGGTGTCCTTGGCGGGCTTCGACAGCCCGCTGTCCGAGCTTCTCGGTACGGTCAGCTCCTTCAATCAGTGGATGCTGAGTTCCGATAACACGACTGCTGGCTACACCGACCTCGGTGGGCTCGCCGATGCCACCGGCGTCGGCATCGCGAAGGCGATCTTCGGTTTCGACTCGGTCGGTCTCGTGCCGCAGGTGATCAATGATCACATGCCGATCCTCACCCAGCTTGGGCTCAACGGGGCAGATTCCCTGGCGAGCACGCTGAACGCCGCGACAACCATCGGGTTGATTGCCAGCGAAGCGGTGTGGAACCTGCCAGGGGCATTCGTCACCGCAACCCAGCAGGCGCTGTCCGGCGATATCCCGGGCGCCGTCGCCACGTTGCAAGCCGCGATCGTTGCTCCGTTCGTGCAGGCCGGCCAGACCGCGCTGGACGCGGGCAACTACCTGCTCGACAACGCGGTCGCCAGGGGAACAGCGTTACTATCTGCCGTTCCCGACCTGGTCAACCTGGTCGTTCAAAGCAGTTTGGGACAGGCTCAGGTACTCGCCGCCTCGTTCAGCACCGTCGCGCAGAACGTGATCACCGGGTTGACGAACCTCAATGCCGAGGAAACCTGGAATGCTGTCGTCGACGGATTCCTTGGCAAGAACGGAATTCCGGGCACGATCCTGAACCTGACCGTTGGTGCGGGCGTGCAGACCGGGGCAGCAACGGTGGTGCCGAGCATTCGCGGTGAGATTCAGCTTGCCGTCAACGGAATTGCAGATGCGCTGTCGCAGACCGGATCGGCCCCGCCGGTCCCACCGCCTGCTTCCGCGGTCCAGAGCCCGTCAGCGTCGGCGCTGCGCGTCGCGGCCGTGCAGGAATCGTCGCCCGCTGATGAAGGCGGAGCCGGCGCCAGCAACGGAAGCTCCGGCGGTGGCAACGGTGCCTCCGCCAGCGACAACTCGGGCGGTACTCACGCCAAGAGCGAGTCGACGAAGTCCGGCGCCAAGCACGGCGTCGGCGGTTCCAAGAGGGCGGCTGCCAAGGCTTCGGCAGCCCAGTCCGCGGACTGAATTCATTGCATTGGCAAGGTGCCCCTCCTTTTGCGAAAGGAGGGGCACCTTGCTTTTCGTTTGCGTCAAATTATGCGAATTAAATGTCCCAAAATTGGGGCTCCTCTCTTAGCTTCTTCTCAGGTATTCTTAAGCCGGCAATGGGCCTGGAATCGCCAGGAGGTGAGCACACCGTGCGGCGGGGATTTGGCGCGATTTTCACCACGGGGGCGGCGCTCGTGGGCGCCACCATCGTGGTTGCCAACCCGGTTTCGGCACCGCCGTCGGACGTTCGCGTTCCCTCGGTGAAGCTCTCGATGGACAGCACGACATCCAGCGCGGCGCTCGATCAGGCTCTGCTCGAAACGATCACGAAGAATCCCGCCGAGACAACTCCGGCGAACCTGTTCAAGAAATCGGTGGCCGGCGTGGTCACCAACGTGACCCTGTTCGGCGGGCGGGCGGTCGAGGGAGCGCTGCGGGTCCGGCCTGCCGTGGACGGAACGCCCGCGCCGATGCCCCCGCCGCCGGTGCCACCGACGGCCGTCGTCGATCTGCTCGGTGGCGGGCCGGTGAACGTCTCGGCGGCCAGAGCTCCGGCCGCACCCGTCGAAGATCCCGCGCTGCAACACACTGTCTCCTCGGTCGCCGACTACGTGGGCTATGTGAGCGTGCGGGCGGTCGAGGCCACCGATGCGGCCGAGACGTTTGGCGCGGCCGAACCCAAACAGATCGCCGACTCACTGGCCCGGCTGACCCACGGTGACGTCAACTCCGCGATCACGACTGCCCTGCGCACGGCGGTCGCGCCGGTCGGCCCACCGTCGATGGTCGTCAAAGCGATCCGCGCCGGAGTCCGTAAACAGCTGACCGAGCTGGCCGATCGCATCCGGCGCTCCCTGCCGACCCCGCCGAGGATCAGTCAGGTCACCCGGCCGTCAACGACCGAGCGTCCGACATCGCTTCGCGTCGCTCTGGGCCACCGCCGTGCATCCGCGACAACCGCCAAGTCTGCTGCCGCCGACGATTCGACCGCCCAGACCGACCCGGACCTGAAGAAGTCGACGACCGTCAACGGCGCCACCGATCTGACCGACGGCAACAAGGCCGTTCCCGCCAAGAAGGCGGCGCAGCCCCAGCTCCGGCAGCGCGCTGAGGCGTCGCTGAACCAGGCACGCAGCTCGCTGGAGCGCCTCGGCGACGTCGTGCGCAAGGCCCTGCCGGCGCCGCCCAAACTGCCGACGCTGCCGGGGCCGCACCGGGCGCATCGGCGCTAGACAGGCCGGCTGCGCAGGCGGCAGTGGCAGAATTCGCGGCATGCGGATGTCAGCGAAGGCGGAGTACGCCGTCCGCGCCATGATCCAGCTCGCCTCCGTCGACACCGGTGCGCTGGTCAAGACCGAGGATCTGGCCAAGGCACAGGGCATCCCCGCGCAGTTCTTGGTCGACATCTTGTCCGACCTGCGCACCGACCGGCTGGTACGCAGCCACCGCGGCCGCGACGGCGGCTACGAGCTGGGGCGCCCGGCCGCGGACATCAGCATCGCCGACGTGCTGCGCTGCATCGACGGGCCGTTGGCGAGCGTTCGTGACATCGGGCTCGGGGACTTGCCCTACAGCGGGCCGACGGCGGCGCTGACCGATGTGTGGCGGGCGCTGCGGGCCAGCATGCGTTCGGTGCTCGAGGAGACCAGCGTGGCCGATGTGGCCAGTGGACAACTGCCCGACCACGTCACCCACCTTGCACAGAACTACCTCAGCCAGGAGGACCGCCGCGGCCACAGCGGCTGATCGGCCTCAGCCGGACCCTGATCCCCACGCCCTGGTGAGGATCTCGAGAAAATGGCCGGCGGGATCGTTGAAGTAGATCCGACGGCCGCCGTCCATCCGGTTGATCTCGCCCGGCCTCGTCGCCTGGGGATCGGCCCAGTGTGGAACGGCGCGATCGGAGATCTTCGCGTAGATCGCGTCGAAGTCGTCCTCGGAGACCAAGAACGCGTAATGCTGCGGTCGGACGGATTCGCCGGACTCCACGTCGGCGAAGTCGAGAGTGAGTCCGTTCTCGAGGGCGACGGCGAGGAAGGGGCCCGCGGGTACGGCATCCGGTAGTCCGAACAGCTCGGTCAAGAACCGCGCGGACTCGCGTTTGTCGTGCGCGGCGACGATGGTGTGATTCAGCTCGATTGCCATTATCTTTGCCAGTCAAGCACTTTCGATTGCCCCCTGCAATGGACCGGCGCCGCGCCGGTCGGAGTCGCCGTATGCCGTACCGTCTCTGGCTTATGGCGACAGCGCAATCCCGTGTCGAGGTGCTCGGCAATATCGGACCCAACTGGTTCGCATCGGTCATGGGTACCGGAATCGTCGCGACGGCGGGTGCGACGCTGCCGGTCCACATGTGGGGGCTACGCGGCTTCGCGGAAGTCGTCTGGGTGATCGCCGCGGTGCTACTGGTCATCCTGATCGCACTGGTGGGCGTGCACTGGTTGCGGCACCCGACTGTCGCGCGCACCCATGCCCGCAATCCCCAGATGGCGCACTTCTACGGCGCTCCGGCGATGGCGCTGCTCACCGTCGGGGCCGGCGCGACGCTGGTCGGCCGCGACCTCATCGGTGAGCGGCTTGCCGTCGACCTGGACTGGGTGCTGTGGACGGCGGGCACCATCGGGGGACTGTTCACCGCGGTGAGCATTCCGTTCCTGATGTTCACCCAGCACAACGTCGAACCTGACGCCGCGTTCGGTGGCTGGCTGATGCCCGTGGTGCCGCCGATGGTCTCGGCGGCCACCGGCGCGTTGCTCATCCCGCATATGGCCCCCGGCAGCGGGCGCACCACGATGCTCTACGGCTGTTATGCGATGTTCGGACTGTCGTTGGTGGCGGGGTTCATCATCATCACGCTGATCTGGAGCAGGCTCGCGATCTACGGGACGTCGGGCACTGCAAGGGTGCCGACGCTGTGGATCGTGCTCGGACCAGTCGGCCAATCCATCACGGCCGCAGGGCTTCTCGGTCACGTCGCGCCGCTGGCGGTGGAACCTGAGCTGGCCGAGGACCTCAACGCCTTCGCGATCATCTTCGGGGTTCCGGTGTGGGGCTTCGCGGTGCTCTGGATCGCGCTGGCCACCTCGCTGACCATCCGCACACTGCGCCGCGGTATGCCGTTCGCGCTGACCTGGTGGAGCCTGACCTTCCCGGTCGGCACCTTCGTCACCGGTACCACGCAGCTGGCCGTGCACAGTCAGCTGCCTGCGTTCACGGTCGCTGCCGTGATCGCGTATGTCGGTCTGCTGAGTACCTGGTTGTTGGTCGCGGCCAGGACCGCCCGGGGCAGTCTGCGCGGTAATCTACTGAATCCGCCACCGGGTGTCGGCCCGATCAAGGCTCGCAAGGATCCGGCGAAGTAGCTCCCTACCTGCGGGCGGTCAGCTCCAGGGCGATGTTGTCGGGATCGCGGAACTCCAGGATGTAGGACACCCCGATGTCCTTGATCGGCTCGTGCGGGATACCGAGCTCGTCGAGAAGCACCGCGGCCTGCTCCAAGTCCCCGAGGCTGGGCAGGCTGAATGCCAGATGGTCGAGGCCAACCCGATCCTCGTCGAAGGCTCCGGTCCCGGTCGGCCGGAGCCCGATCAGCGCCCCGCCGATGTCGTAGATGACGCCGCCGAACAGGAACGCCAGTTGCTCGCGCGTCGCGGCATCGGCGTTCTCGGGCAGGGCGATGTAGACCGGCCAGCCGAACACCCTCTCGTAGAACCGGCGCGAGGCGTCGATGTCGGTGACGGTCAGCCGCACGTGGGCGATGGTGGTGGTAGCGATTGGCATGCGGCTCAGCATCTCACTGACCGGCAAAACGTCGGGGACGCCCATATTCGTCGTGCCAGAATCGCGGCGTGCACATTGGGATGACCCTGCCGGTGATGGAACCGGACGTCGACGCAAAGATCCTCAAGCAGTGGGCCCAGACGATCGATGAGGGGCCGTTCTCGTCGCTGTGCTGGGGTGAGCGGATCGCGTTCGGTAACCCGGACTCGCTGACCCTGCTGGGTGCGCTGTCCGGATGGACCGAGCGGGTGCCGCTGGTCGCCACCGTTATCGTTCCGCAGCTGCACAATCCGGTGATGCTGGCGAAGGCACTGGCCACGGGCGACCTGCTGTGCGGCGGTCGGCTGACGGTCGGCCTCGGCGTGGGCGGCCGCCACGAGGACTACCGCTCCGCGGGCGCGGATCCCAAGACGCAGACCATCCGCGAGATGGCCGAGCGGGTGGCGATCATGAAGCAGGTCTGGGCGGGGGAGAAGGTCACCGAATCGGTGCTGCCGGTGGGTCCGGCGCCCGCCCGCAGCGGCGGACCACGGCTGCTGGTCGGTACCACCGGGCCCAAGACCCTGCGCAGTGCGGCACAGTGGGCCGACGGGATCACCGGCATCTCGCTGGACCTCGACGTCGACAAGCAGAAAGACCTGTTCGACGTGGCCCGCGGTGCATGGGCGGAGGCGGGGAAGCCCAAACCCCATCTCGCGACATCGTTTTGGTTCGCCATCGGCGAGGGCGAAGTTCCCCGCGCACAGGTCACCAAGCACCTGCTGCACTACATGAATTGGATTCCGCGAGAGTACGTCGAGGCGATGGCGCCGACCACCGGCTGGGCGGGGACCGACGAGGAGCTGGTCGCGGTGTTGCGCGCCTTCGCTGCGATCGGGACCAGTGAACTGCATCTGATCCCGACCAGTACCGATATCGGCCAGCTGCGCCGCGTCGCGGATCTCGTTGGCGAAGTTTCGGCCGAAACCGGAGTTTCGGCGTAAGAATGAGTCATGTCCCAGCCGTACGGTAACTACCAGCTCGAGATCTACTTTCAGGGCCTCACTGGTGTGCTGCCCAGCCTGCCGATGTCGTTCGCGGAATTGGAAACCCGTGCCGCCCAGGCACTTTCATCATCGATATGGTCCTACGTGGCCGGCGGCGCCGGCGATGAGCGCACACAGCGTGCCAACGTCGCCGCCTTCGAGCAGTGGGGTTTGATCCCGCGGATGCTGGTTGGCGCCACCGAGCGAGACACGAGCGTCGAGCTGTGGGGGCGACGTTGGGCCGCCCCGGTGTTCATGGCGCCGATCGGAGTGATCGGCTTGTGCACCATCGACCAGCACGGTGATCTGGCCGCCGCGCGCGCCGCGGCGGCCACCGGCGTGCCGATGTGCGTCTCAACGCTGACGATGGATCCTCTCGAGGATGTCGCCGCCCAATTCGGCGACACCCCAGGTCTTTTCCAGCTGTACACCCCGGTCGATCGCGAGATGGCCGAGAGCTTCGTACGCCGTGCCGAGGCGGCCGGGTACGGCGGAATCGTGGTGACCCTGGACACCTGGGTGCCCGGGTGGCGGCCGCGTGACCTCGCGACCGCCAACTTCCCGCAATTGCGCGGGAAGTGCCTGGCAAACTACATCAGCGATCCGGTGTTCCGCGCGAAGGTCGATGGGGATATCGACGCCGACCCGCGCAACGCCGTGATGGCCTGGGTCAGCAATTTCGGAAATTCGTTGACCTGGAACGACCTACCCTGGCTGCGGTCGCTGACGTCATTGCCGTTGATCCTCAAGGGAATCTGCCATCCTGACGACGCCCGACGTGCGATCGACGCCGGCGTCGACGGCATCTACTGCTCCAACCACGGTGGGCGGCAAGCCAATGGTGGGCTGCCGGCGCTCGACTGCCTGCCCGAGGTGGTGGCCGCCGCCGGTGATGTGCCTGTGCTGTTCGACTCCGGTGTGCGCTCCGGCGCCGACGTCGTCAAGGCGCTGGCGATGGGCGCCAAGGCGGTCGGCATCGGTCGGCCCTATGCGTACGGGGCCGCCCTGGCCGGCACCGACGGAATCGTGCACGTGCTGCGCTCGATGCTCGCCGAGGCCGACCTGATCATGGCCATCGACGGCTACCCGACGCTGGCCGATCTGACCCCCAGTTCGCTGCGGCCCGTGCGACAGTAGGCGTATGTCGCAACCATCCACGACGGTCAGCCGCCTGGCGGAGAAGCAGAACACCTCGCGCGCCCGGCTCGACGAGCTTCTCGACGCGACGCCGCTGGCGACGATCGCGTTGATCCGCGACGGGCACCCGGTGGTCTTCCCGATCGGCTTCGCCCGCATCGACGACGAACTGGTGATCCACGGATCGACGGGATCGCCGTGGATGCGTCAGCTGGCCGGCGGCGCCGCCGTCGCGGTTTCCGTCACCGCACTCGACGGAGTTCTGGTGGCGCGCAGTGGATTCGAATCCTCATTCCAGTTCCGCAGCGCGGTTCTGTTCGGGACCTTCGAGCCGATCCCGGATGCCGACAAGGTCGGGTACCTCGAGATGTTGACCGACACGTTCATCCCCGGCCGGGTGGCCGAGCTGCGGGCCAGCTCGCGCAAGGAACTCGCCGCCACGATCGCGCTACGCATGCCGATCACGGGCGACAACTGGTCGCTCAAGATCGGTGACGGCTGGCCCGAGGATGACGACGACGACGTCGCCGCCGGGGCGTGGGCCGGGATTGTTCCGTTGACCACCGTCTACGGCGAGCCCAGGCGCGCACCGGACTGCGATCCCGGCACGCCGGTGCCGCCCTCGGTCAATGCGATGGTGGGAGAGCTGTCGAACCGGCGGGGGAGACAGCTTCCTTAGCAAGCGGTTTCGGCCGCAGGACGTAGCTGAACACCAGCGCGATGACGCCGATTGTGGCGCAGGCCCAAAAGGCGTGCTGGAACGTTTCATCGGTGCCGGAGCCGACGATGGGCCCGGCCCAGGCGAATCCCAACGAGAAGCCGACGCCATAGCTGGCGTTGGACAGACCCGGCAGGGTGCCAGGCTCTTCATCGGATGCCTGAAGGACACCCAGCGACATCAGCGGCGTGTGTATGACTGCCCCGCAGGTGATTCCGTAGACCACCATGAGTGCCACGATCGCCCATTTGTTGTCAGCGAAGACGGCCATCAGCGCGATGACCACGATCGTAGAGACGATTCCGGCACGTAGCACCGTGACAAAACCGATGCGGACGGCGAGCCGGCCGACGAACGGTGACGCGAACACCTGCACGACCGCAGCAGGGGTCAAGAACAACAATGCGGTCATCGTTGCGTTGAGCCCGAAGCCGGAATCCGGATCTTCGGCCATGCTGGGAATGACGAACGCCTGGATCACCATGAACGACCCCACGATCAGGATCGTGACGACGATCAGCGGCCAGGCTTCCCTGGAGCGCATGTGCTTGAGCCCGATGACGGGATGCTCGACGCGGTTGTTGGAAATGAGCAGTGCCACGAAGGCCCCGGCGGTCACGGCCAGCCAGACCAGGGTGGGTGTCGACGTCCACTCGCCATGGCCGCCTTCGGACATGAACATCGAGAGGCCGCCCACGGCAGACGCGATGAAGACCGCGCCGATCCAGTCCATCCGGCCCTCGGAGCGAGAGCCCGGTTCGCCTGATCCATCCGAGGGAACCCACTTCCACGCGAACACCACGGCGATCAGGCCGACGACGGTAGTGAGGACGAAGATCGAGCGGTAGCCCCACACGTCGGTCATGATGCCGGCGAGAAACGCATCGCCACCGGCAATTCCGCCGTTGATGGACGCCATCAACCCGCAGCAGACACCGAAGGTCGCGCCGCTGACCCGGGCCCGCAGAATCATGAAGCCCAGGCCGTAGGTGATGTTCGACGCGCCCTGCAGGAACCGGCCGACGATGACGAGTTGCAGCGAACTGCTCAGGCACAGCACCGTGCCGAGAACGCAGATGACGAGGATGCCGATCAGGACGCGCTTGCGCCCGATGTAGTCACTCCATCGGATCAGTACGACGTTCGCGATCGCGCCGGCCAGATAGAACGGTGCCGACATGGCCACGAACGCCCCGGCGCCGAGGGTTTCGTTGATGTCGCGGACGGCCGGCGACAACATGGTGGCGTTCAAGGAGAACGACATCACCGAGAAAATCAGGGCCGTCACCAGCAGGACGATCTGCCGGCGGGACAACGTGTCGGTGTCGAGAGACGGCTGACTCACGGGATGCATCGTATGTGACCAGCGCTGATCTCGGGGGTCAGTGATGGCGCCATCCGCCGAGCAGGGTGCGCCAGAACTTTCGGTACGCCTCGGGGAACACGGTGTCCTCGGTGGTGCGCGGGGGCGCTGGCTTTTTCGCCGGCTCGTCGGGACGGTCGTACTCGGGGGAGCCGTCGTGTTCGGCCATAGTGTCGGGGCCCGTCAGCGCCGGCCCGGCCCAAGGGGACCAGGGCCGACCGGACCGGGGCCGACCGGGCCGGGCCCCAACGGGCCCACTCCGGCGGGGCCGACGTAGCAGCACGGATTGATGTAGACGTTCACGTCGTCGTAGTACTCACACTGATTGGTTTCCCAGTTGAAGTACATCCCGGCCCCGCAGCCGTCTTCGGCTGAACTTGTTGGTGCCCAGCTGATTCCGGCCACCGGAACGGAGGCGACCAACATGGTGTAAGAGACGATACGCGCGATTCGATTCCGCATGTGCCCTCTTCCGCCGACGGGTATCTCACGCTATCGGACAACGACGGCGCCGTCAGGCAGTTAGGCGCGCCGGCGTGTTCGCGGGTGATGGGCCACCGCCGACAGCCATTCCGCGCTGATCGTCAGATCGTCGAGCTGGCGGTCGATGCCGTCGACGCGGTTGGACATGTCGCGCAACTGCCTGGCCAACTCGGCCCGCTGCATGACCAGTTTCGCGCGCATCCGCTCGAGCATCGCCAAGAGGGCCTGCGCTTCCGAGCGAGTCGGGGTGTTGGCGGTGGTTGCTGACATCGCCGCCTCCTTCGGAGGGAATTTCGGTGTACCCCCAGGTTGCGCCCACGAGAGGGGTAGCGCCAGCGGTTTGGGACACCGGCAGGCTGTTCGCAGCCCGCACCGAGAAACGAACTAGACCAGGATTCGGTCGGCCTCGCGCTGCCCGCTCAGGTAGGCGCCGTGGACGGTGCCGAACCACTCGGGATTGGTCGCCTCGCCGGCGAACAGGAGGCGTTCGCCGACCGGTTCGCCGAGTGCGTGCATATCGTCAGGGCTCGAGCCGACGGCGATGAAACTGTACGAGCCGAGGGCGTATTTGTCTGTGCCCCAACGTGTCACGATCGATCCGGTCGGTTTGGGCGCCTCAATGGCGGTGATAAGTTCGTTGACGGCGTCCTCATCCGACATCGATTCGCGCGACCACGCCGCCTCCCCGCCGCGCAAGCCGACCAATATCGGCTTACCGGCGAATAACAGGCCGTTGACCAGGTCGGTGACCGGCTGATTGGTGCCGACCAGCCCGATCATCGGGGTGGACTCCGGCCAGAACGGTTTGTCGAAGGCGACGACAACCTTGTTCAGCAGCCCGAACCCGAGGCGCTCGATCGCATTGCGTTTGGCCTCCGGAAGCGGCGGGTCGAATGTGATGGCGCCCGCCTTGAGCACTCCCAGCGGGACGGTGACGATGACCCGGTCGGCGGTGATGGGTCCTGCCGAGGTGTCGAGGCGAACCTGTGCGCCGCCGTGCGCAATCCGCGTCACCTCGGTGCGTTGGCGGATGTCGAGTCCCTTCGCGAGGTACTGCGACAGCTGTGTGTAGCCGCCGGGGAGGATGACGTCAGGCCCCTGGAACTGTTCCTCGCTGCCCAGCCAGCGCAGCGACAACTGGTCGGGGTCGGCCGCGTACTCGCCGGCGATCCGGGACGTCACGTTCCACGCGACGAGCGGATCGTTCATATCTGCGACGCCGACCAGTCCTTCGCCGACCGACTCGTTGGAGGCCGCGTCGCCACTGAGATCGTCGAGTTTCGCCACGATCCGGTGCCACTCGTCGACCGATGCTGCGGCTGCCTTCGGATCGACGGTCCCGTTGCGGCCCACCAGGATGAAGTCCTCGAAATCCGTTGGGACAGTTTTTGCGCCGACATCGTGGGCGAGCGTGGTAAGCGGGTTGTTCTCGGTGCCGTGGATCCAGGACGCGCCGATATCGATCGGCACACCCAACGACGTATCGGTCCGGGTTCGTCCGCCGATGCGATCACGGGCTTCCAGCACGGTGACCTTCACCCCCGCGTCGGCCAGCCGTCGAGCCGCCGCCAATCCCGAGAAGCCGGCACCCACGACGACGACGTGATCGCTGACCTTCTGATCCGCGTCGCTGCATCCCGGCACCAGCGGCGCAGCCGCTAGCGCACCGAAGCCCAGCATGAACCCGCGCCGCCCGACCGCACGCATGGCGGTAAAGCTATCCCGTCGCGGGGTCGATCAGGCTCAATTCGGTCGATGTCCGCGCCGTTCACCGCGTGAAATTCGTCGACCTTTGCTATGCACTTACCGTGCAATCCATGCCACCGGGGTCCGAGCCGGAGCCGTCGACGCCACCATCTGTGCCGCTCGTCGTCGAACGCTGCCGACGGCTGATCGCCAATCCGGTCTTCGAAACCGGCATCGTAGGCGTCATTGTGATCAACGCCACAATGCTGGGTCTGGAGACCTTCGACTCCGTCGCGGCCGGGTATCACGGCCTTTTCGATGTGGCCTACAACGTCATCCTCGCGGTGTACGTAATCGAGTTGCTGATCCGATTCACCGCGGCCGGATGGAGCGTCCGCGAGTTCGCGAAGACCCACTGGAACGTCTTCGACTTCGTCGTGATCGCCGCGTCGTTCATCCCGGGCCTGCGGGCGACCGCGATGTTGTTGCGGCTCGTGCGGCTGGCGCGGATCGTGCGCATCATCCGGTTCCTGCCCGACCTGCATGTGGTCATCGGGGCGATCGCCAGAAGCATCCCCGGGGTGGCCTCGCTGGCGGCGGCGACCGCGCTGTTGATCTACATCTACGGGATGCTCGGCTGGGTGCTGTTCGCCGCTCACGACCCCGAGCACTACGGGAACGTCGGCCGGGCGATGCTGACGATGTACATCATGCTGACGTTGGAAAACCTGCCCGACAACGTCGCCATGGGCCTGGAGGTATCGCCCTGGTCGGTGCTGTTCTTCATCAGCTACACCGTGATGCTGAGCTTCCTGGTCTTCAACCTCTTCATCGGGATCGTGCTGAACTCCATGGAGGAAGCCCGGGCTGTGGATCGGCGGAGGCACGAAACCGATGATCTGCTGCAGCGGTTGCGTGCGGCGCGGGAAGCGCTCGAGGACGCCGAGCGGGAGCTGCAGCGCTCACACCGCGACGATCAGGGGCCAGCTACAGGACGGGTGACCGGCGCCCGGTAGCGGGGTGCCGAGTCACCGTTTCGCAACGTGGTCCGGCACTTATGTTGGCCCGCCGATGCCCTCAGATTGGCGACGGCAACGGCACAGGTGAGCCTTGACCGGGTGGTGGAACCTGAGCATTACATATATAAGGAAAGCGTTTCGGCCACCGTGTGGAGTCGCTGTGGTTAACTAGCCGTCGCTACGGCTACATGCGTTTCTGGCAAACGAAAGGGCGCCCGCCCATGAAATCAGCACGGTGCTTACGAACTGTTGCCGCAACCGCCGGCTTGTCGGCGGCGATGTCTCTAGCGATGGCGGGGCCCGCGTCGGCCGACCCGGTCACGGAAGCGCTGGCTAACACGACCTGTAGCTATCCACAGGTGACGGCCGCGCTCAACGCGGAGGCTCCCGCCCTGGCTCAGCAGCTCAATGGCCGCCCTGATATGCAAGCCAATATCCAGCAGTTCCTGGCCATGCCGGTGGACCAACGCCAGCGGCAGCTGGCACAGCAGCAAGCAGTGAACCCACAGTTGCAAGCGATGATCTATGCGCAGATCGGGCCACAGATTACGCAGGTCGCCAGCACTTGCATGAATTACTGACCCTGCGTTTGGCCGGATTCCGGACTGGCTGACACGGCCCCGTCATCGGGGGCAACCGCACACCGTAAACATGGTTATGGTCTTTGTTCCGACCTTTGAACGACTCGGCCGTGCGGTTTTCCCGGCGCCAAAATCGCCCTCCTCGATATTTGCTGCGGCGTCAACCGTGGCCCTGGGAGAAGTGACCAAAAAACGACCCCGCGTGTGTCATTTCGGCAACGACACTGACGGCTGTCAACGTAGGATCCTCCCAGAGTTACCCGCGGGTAGGCCGCTGGCTGCATGAACGTGTTCTAAAACCGGGATTTGTCGCGCGCGTAAAGCTAGAGTCGCTCCTCATGCAGGCCACCTTGGCTAACTCTCATCCGACGAATGGCGCCTCTGTAGCGCTGCTTGATCGACCCGACGTCGGCGAGGCACTGACAGCAATCCGCAGGCCGGTTGCCGTCGTGAACTCGGTGCAGGGACCGCGTGCGGTGCTGCTCGACAGCGCCGGGCAACTAACGCCGGAGCTCTTGAGCCAAGAAGTGCTTGCCGTCCTGCCGCCCATCTACCCCGAGTGGCTCGGCGACCGTAGTTTCGCCGCCACGCATGGCGTGCGATTCCCGTATGTGGTCGGCGAGATGGCGCGCGGAATCGCGACGCCGCAGATGACCATCGAAGCGGTGCGCGCCGGCGTGATGGGTTTCTATGGCAGCGCCGGACTGGACCTGGCGACCGTCGAAGCCGGCGTGTTGGAGATTCAGGCATCGCTCGGACGCGACTCCGCCGGCTGGGGCGCCAACCTGATTCACAACGTCCAGAGCGACGGCGTCGAGCTGGCGACCGTCGACCTGTTCCACCGTCTCGGTGTCCGTTACGTTTCCGCGTCGGCGTTCATGCGCCTGACGCCCGCGGTGGTCCTCTACGCCGCCAAGGGTCTGCGACGAGATGCGACCGGGCACATTGTGCGGGCCGGGCACATCTTCGCGAAGGTTTCCCGCGATGAGGTCGCCCGCCAGTTCCTCTCGCCCGCTCCCGAAGCGATGTTGAGCGCCCTGGTCGCCGAGGGCAGGCTCACCGCCGAGGAAGCTGCGCTCGCCGGCGGAATCCCGATCGCTGAAGACATCACCGCCGAGGCGGATTCGGGCGGGCACACCGATAACCGTGCGCTGACCGTGCTGCTGCCGCGGTTGATCAGCCTGCGTGATGAGATCGCGGCCGCCTATGGCTACTCGCTGCTGCCCCGGGTCGGTGCGGCAGGCGGACTGGGCACACCTGCCGCCGTCGCGGCCGCGTTCGCCGCGGGCTCAGCATATGTATTGACCGGTTCGGTCAACCAGTCGGCGGTCGAGAGCGGCTTGTCACCGGATGCCCGAACGCTGTTGGGGCTGGCCGAATCCACTGACGTGGCGATGGCACCTGCCGCCGACATGTTCGAGATGGGCGTGACAGTGCAGGTCCTCAAGCGGGGCACCATGTTCGCGCAGCGCGGACACCGACTGGCCGACTTCTATCGCCGCTACTCCTCGTTGGAAGAGGCGCCGGCCGAGGAGTTGGCGAATCTCGAAAAGACGGTCCTCGGACGCAGTGTCGCCGACATCTGGGCGGACACCGAGGCGTTCTTCGCCAAGAGCGATCCACGGCAGGTGGAACGCGCCGCGGCGGACCCCAGACATCGCATGGCCCTGGTATTCCGCTGGTACCTGTTCACGGGTTCGCAGTGGGCGCGCGACGGCAACACCGAGCGCCGCGCTGACTACCAGATCTGGTGTGGCCCGGCGATGGGCGCCTTCAACCAATGGGTACGGGGAAGCTTCCTCGAACCAGTGGAGGCACGTACGGTTCGGCAGATCGCGCTCAATCTCCTCGAGGGCGCTGCGACCGTGACTCGAGCCGGGCAGCTTCGCGCTTCGGGCGTCGCGATGCCGCCTTCCGCCTTTGATTTCCGTCCACGTCCACTCGGATAAGGGTTACCTTGACTGACAACACGCACCAGCCCATTGCCACTCCGATCGCTGTGGTCGCCATGTCGGCGATCTACCCGGGCGAGTCGGGGCTCACCGGTTTCTGGCGCACCATCACCGCCGGCCGTGACGCCATCAGCGAGGTACCGCCCTCGCACTGGCTGATCGAGGATTACTTCGACGCCGACCCCAAGGCGCCGGACAAGACCTACTGTAAGCGCGGCGGCTTCATCGACCCGGTGAACTTCGATCCGGTGCAATTCGGGTTGCCGCCCAACGCTTTACCGTCGACGGATACCGGGCAGATCCTCGCCTTGATCGCAGCCAGGCAGCTGCTCGATCAGGTGCAGGGTGAAGGCCGCGAAGTCGATCTGGACCGGGTCGACGTGGTTCTCGGCGTCGCATCGACGACCGAACTCGTCGTGCAGATGGGTTCGCGCATGCAGCGGCCGATCTGGCGTAAAGCGATGCTGGAGAACGGCTTGGCCGAGGACGAGGCCGACGAGATCTGCCAGGACATCGCCGATCACTACGTGCCGTGGCAGGAAAGCACGTTCCCCGGTCTGCTCGGCAATGTCATCGCCGGCCGTGTGGCCAACCGCCTGAACCTCGGCGGCGCGAACTTCGTCACCGACGCCGCTTGCGCCAGTTCGCTTTCGGCGCTGCAGTCGGCGCTGCACAGGCTGTATCTGCACGAGTCCGATGTGGTGCTGACCGGCGGTGTCGACGCACTCAACGACGTGATGATGTTCATGTGCTTCTCCAAGACGCCGGCATTTTCGGCGACCGGTGACTGCCGGCCATTCTCCGCCGGTGCTGACGGCACGATCATCGGCGAGGGCGTGGGCATGGTGGCCCTCAAGCGCCTCGCCGACGCCGAGCGTGACGGCGACCAGATCCACGCGGTGATCCGTGGTTTGGGCTCGTCGTCTGACGGCCGGGCATCCAGTGTCTACGCGCCGCGTTCGGAAGGACAGGCCAAGGCCTTGCGCCGCGCCTACGAACGCGCCGGCTATGACCCGTCTACGGTCGAACTCGTCGAAGCCCACGGCACCGCGACCAAGGCGGGTGACGTTGCCGAGTTCGCCGGATTGAAGTCGGTGTTCACCGATAGCTCGGCGCGTATCGCGATCGGATCGGTCAAGTCCCAGATCGGCCACACCAAGGCCGCGGCAGGTGCCGCCGGACTTATCAAAGCCGTTCTCGCGCTGCAGCATTCAACGCTGCCTGGCACCCTGAAGGTAGATCGCCCCAACCCCGCGATGGGAATTGAGGATTCGCCGTTCTACGTCAACTCGCAGACGCGTCCCTGGGTGCGCAAGAGTGACCAGCCGCGGCGTGCGTCGGTCAGTTCATTCGGTTTCGGCGGCAGCAACTTCCACGTCACGCTGGAGGAGTATCAGGGCGAGCACCGCGCCAAGCGGTTGCGGGCACTGCCCAGCGAGCTCGTGGTGCTCAGCGCGCAGTCCGAGGCCGATCTGCAGAAGCGGGCCGCGGACATCGTCACCGCGGCACGTTCGGGCGAGAGTCTGGCCCGCATCGCGTTCGAGGCCGCCGAAGAATTCGACGCCTCGCAACCCGCGCGCGCGGGTCTGGTCGCCACGGATGCCGAATCGCTTGCCGCAGTGGCTGATCGGCTGCGCAGTGCGCTGGCGGACGGCAAGGCCGCTGAGCTCAAGGACGCCAACATCGCCGTCGGCTTCGGGCCGGCCCGCGAAGGCAAGACGGCCTTCCTGTTCCCGGGCCAGGGCAGCCAGTACGTCGGAATGGGCGGCGACCTCGCGCTCAGCTTCCCCGAAGCGCTCGCCGTGTGGGACGGGCTCGAGGGTGATCTGACCGATCTCCCCGGGGTGGTGTTCCCGGAGCCGGTCTTCGACCCGGCCGCGGTGGATGCGCAGAAGAAAGAGCTCACCGCGATGGCCAACGCTCAGCCGGCCATCGCTGCCACCAGCCTCGCGCAACTCGCGCTGCTCGACGTGCTCGGCGTGAGTGCGACTGCGGCGGCTGGCCACAGCTTCGGCGAGGTCACCGCGCTCGCCGCGGCGGGCGTGCTGCCCACCGAGAGCCTGGTCGAGACGGCCCGGACCCGCGGCACGCTGATGAACGAGGCCGGCCAGGGCAAGGACGGCGCGATGCTGGCCGTCACGGCGACCGCCGACGACGTGCGGGCGCTGTTGGCTACCCAGCCGGAGTCGGGGTCGTTGGTCATCGCCAACGACAATGCACCAACCCAGGTGGTCTTGGCCGGTTACGAGACCGATATCGAGTGGGCGCAGACGGCGGCAAAAGCGAAGGGCTGGACTGCCGTTCGCCTGCCGGTGGCCTCGGCGTTCCACTCCGAGATCGTGGCTGCGAGCTCCGCGCCGTTGACCGCCTATCTGAAGACGCTGAAGATCGGGCAGCCGAATTTCCCGGTTTATGCGAACGCCACCGCGCAGGTTTACAGCGAGGACGTCGCGGTGCAGCTCGGCGATCAGGTTCGTCAGGTGGTGCGGTTCCGCGAGATGATCGAGGCGATGGCCCGCGACGGGGTCACGCGGTTCATCGAAGTCGGTCCGAGCCGGGTGCTCACCGGTCTGGTCGGCAAGATCCTGGGCGACTCTGCGCACTTCGCGGTGGCTCTCGATGATCCGAAGGCCGACGGCTTGCGTGGTTGGCATCGCGGCCTGGCCGCGCTGGCGGCCGACGGCGTCGCGCTGGATCTGGTCGCGCTGTTCGATCACTACGCCGAGCCGGTGAAGTTCGTTCCGGCGCCGAAGCATGTCGTCAAGGTCGGGGGAGCGAACCTCGGCAAGCCGTATCCGCCGGCGGACGGCAAGGCTTCGATCACGGCGAAGCGTACTCGGACAAGCGTGCACAGCGCGCCGCCGGCAGTGGCCCAGGCACCCGCGCCCGCCCCGGCGGTTCAGCGGATGGAGGCGCCCACCGTTCACCCGCCGGTCGCGCAGGCGCCGATCGTGCAGCAGCAGGCACCGGTCGCAGCGCGGCAGGTGGAGATCCAGGCCGAGGTCATCGAGGCGCCGCTGTCCGGTGATGTCTGGAGCATCATCGACAGCATCCAGAAGGAGACCGCCGAGCAGCACCAGCGGTACATGGATGTGGTGACACAAAGCCACCAGGCATTCCTGGACATGTCCACGCAGATGATGGCGCAGATCGTGGGCGAGCCGGCGACGGTAGCCCACACCCAGCGGGCGCTGACAAGCGTTGTACCACAGTCCATTACGGCACCAGTTGCCGCCGCTCCGGTGATCGCGCCGCCGGTGGCGGCCGCCCCGGTTGCGCCTGCCCCGGTCGCCGCACCGGCTCCCGCTGCGGTGGCCGCCGCTGCGGTGGTCGCCCCTGCGCCTGCGCCAGTCGTTGCACCCGTACCGGCTGCGCCGTCGGTGGCGGCGGGCGATGTTGTGTTGGCGATTGTGTCGGAGAAGACGGGTTATCCGGTGGACATGCTCGGGTTGGGCATGGAGATGGAGGCCGAGCTCGGGATCGATTCGATCAAGCAGGTCGAGATCTTGGCGGCGTTGCAGGCGAAGTTCCCTGGTGCTCCGGAGATTCCGGCGTCGGAGTTGTCCGGGTTGCGGACGCTGCAGGATGTGGTCGACACGATTGCCGACTTTGCTGGGCCGGTGTCTGCGCCCGCGGCACCTGCGGCGGTAGCCGTACCGGCTGCGTCTGCGGCACCGGCGGGTGATGTTGTGTTGGCGATTGTGTCGGAGAAGACGGGTTATCCGGTGGACATGCTCGGGTTGGGCATGGAGATGGAGGCTGAGCTCGGGATCGATTCGATCAAGCAGGTTGAGATCTTGGCGGCGTTGCAGGCGAAGTTCCCTGGTGCTCCGGAGATTCCGGCGTCGGAGTTGTCCGGGTTGCGGACGCTGCAGGATGTGGTCGACACGATTGCCGACTTTGCTGGGCCGGTGTCTGCGTCTGCGGCACCCGCGCCGGTAGCTGCGCCTGCTGCGTCTGCGGGACCGGCGCTGCCGGCGGGTGATGTTGTGTTGTCGATTGTGTCGGAGAAGACGGGTTATCCGGTGGACATGCTCGGGTTGGGCATGGAGATGGAGGCTGAGCTCGGGATCGATTCGATCAAGCAGGTCGAGATCTTGGCGGCGTTGCAGGCGAAGTTCCCTGGTGCTCCGGAGATTCCGGCCTCGGAGCTGGCGAACCTGCGCACCCTGCAAGACGTCGTCGACACCGTCTCCGGCTTCGCCGCCGGCGGCACCACCGATCAGGCCGCGGCAGTGCAGCACGCGGCGCCGGTGTCCTCGGCAACGGTCGGACTGTCGTGCACCGAGGCGGAGTTGCGGGCCGCGCCGCCCAGCGGGCTGGCGATGGCCGGTCTGCGCGACGGCATTTTCATCACCCGGGAAAACCCCGACTTCGCCGATGCTCTGGTGGGTGCGTTGAATGCCCGTGGGCTACAGGCGCAAGCCGTCGATGAGGCGCCCGCCGAGGCGGCTGCCGTCATCAGCCTGGCGGCACTGGCTCCGGCGCGCACCCCCGACGACTGCGTTGCGATGCACGTGCGCGCATTCCATGCCGCGCGCAGCGTGGCCAAGAGCACCGCGCCGACGCGACTCTTCGTCACCGTGCAGTCGACAGGTGCCCGGTTCGTCGCCGCTGACGTACCGGTCGGTGTCGCCAGCCTGGTCAAGACCGCAGGCTGGGAGTGGCCGAACGCATCGGTGCGGGCCGTCGACATGGAGACTCTCGATGCCCAACGGCTCGCAGCCGAGCTACTGGAAGGCGGCAGCGGTATCGAGGTCGCCCTGCGCGCTGACGGAACCCGGCTGGTCGCCGTCGACGACATCGAATCCTCGGTCGGTGAGGGCGAGACGATCAGCGTCGCTTCGGGCGGCGTTGTCATCGTCACCGGTGGCGCGCGCGGCGTGACGGCCGAGTCGGCCCTCGCGTTGGCCAAGCTGCACGGCCTGCGGCTCGCCCTGCTGGGCCGCACGCCGCTGCGTGAGGTTTCCGCCGACGAGCCGTCCGGAACCACTGCCGCCGAAATCGCCACTGCGCTGGCGGCATCGGCGCGGGCGCGCGGCGAGCAGCTGAGCCTGCCGCAGGCCCGAGCGCAGGCCGAGAGCCTGCTGGCCGAGCGGGAGGTCCGCGCCACGCTGTCGACTGCCGAGAAGCAGGGAACGCCGGCGCGATACTTCGCGGCGAGCATCACCGACGAAGCCGCGCTGCGCGGTGTACTGGACGAGGTTCGGCAGAACTTCGGGCCGATCGTCGGTGTTGTCCACGGTGCCGGTGTGCTGGCCGACAAGCGACTCGAGGACCTCGACGACGACGGGTTCGTCAAGGTGTTCACCACGAAACTGGTTGGTGCCGAAGCGCTTCTGGATGCCACGTCCACCGACGAGCTCCGGTTCATCTCGCTGTTCTCCTCGATCGCGGCACGGGCCGGAAACCCCGGGCAGTCCGCGTACGCCTCGGCCAACGCCGCGCTGGAGGCCATTGCGGCCCGCGAATCCGCACGCCGCAACGGCGAGTGCGTGGTGCGCGCGTTCGGCTGGGGTCCGTGGGACGGCGGGATGGTCGACGCGACGCTGAAGAGCCGGTTCCTCGCCGGCGGTGTGGGTGTCATCCCCATCGGCGAGGGTGCCCAATTCTTCGCCGAGCACGCGTTGTGCCGCTCGTCGGCGACCGCCGTCGTGGTCGCGGCACCCGCCGAGCCGCGCCTGCGTGCGACCCGCCTGGACTGGGAGGTATCGGCCGAAGACCTGCCGGTGCTGACCGATCATCAGGTCCGCGGCAAGGTGGTGGTGCCGGTGGTGATCGCGCTCGACGCGATGCTGCGTGCCGCGCGCGGGCTGGTTGCCGATGCATGCCCGGTGGTTCGTGACTTCCAGGTGTTGTCCGGCGTCACCTTCGCCGAAGGCGAACGGCCTTCCCTCACCATCGATTTTGAGCCGGCCGACTCGTCGTCGTACACCGTCTCCATCGTCGACGGTGACGGCCGGGCGCGTTACCGCGCGACCGTGGACACCGCGGCCGTCGCGGAGCCGGAATTGTCGGTCCCGCAGGTGTCGGGGTCGCCGTGGCCGCTGAGCGTCGGCGACGCCTACGCCGGGCCGCTGTTCCACGGGCCGCAGTTCGAGGTCATCTCCCAGCTCGACACCTTCGGAAGCGCCGGAGGTTCGGCGACTCTCAAGAGTCTGGACGAGCTCGGCTGGCCGCAGGACGGCTGGGCGATCGACGCCGCCAGCATCGACGGTGGCCTACAGCTGGGCATCGTGTGGGCGGGTGCGCAGGGACGTCCGCTGGTGCTGCCGATCCGGATCGCGCGTGTTGTCCAGCACCGGGCGTTCGGTGACGGAAGTATCGGCCGCTGCCGATTGGCCGCGCATCCGGTCAACGACAAGCGGGTCGACTTCGATATCGCGTACGAAACCACCGACGGTGCGCTCATCGCAACGCTGGAAGGTGTAGAGTTCTACGCTGCGGGCAGCGCCGCGGATACGTCGGCGTGAGCGGGTTCGAACCCGTCGCGATCGTCGGACGTAGTTGTGTACTGCCAGGAGCAGCCACGCCGGAGGAGCTGTTCGACGCATCGCTGGCCGGACGCTGCCTGCTGACGCCCACCCCGCGCGACCAATGGCGTGGGGTCGATCCCGGAAAGCTGCTGGCCAGCGACAAACAAGGCCTGCGGGTTTCGTCGGCGACCGGCGGTTATGTCCAGGCGTCGTTCGACCTGACCCAATTCGCCGCGCGGATACCTGATTTCGACCGGCTCGATCCGATCGTCCGGTGGCTCGCCCAGTGCGCACAGCAGGCACTGGGCGGCCCGCTGGCGGCACCGGGGACGGGTCTGATCGTCGGCAACCTGTCGTATCCGAGCACCATGGGCACCGAGTTCGTCGAGGCTGTCTGGACCGGCGTTGGTAACGACGATCCGCGGAACCGATTCTCGTCAGGGCTACCGGTGCACCTGATCGCCGGGGCGATGGAGATGAACGGCCCGGTCTACGCGCTCGACGCGGCGTGCGCATCATCGCTCTACGCCATCAAACTCGCGTGCGACGCCCTGCACGACGGTGACGCCGACCTGATGCTCGCCGGCGGTGTCAACGGTTCCGACGACCTGTTCTTGCACCTGGGTTTCACCTCGCTGCAAGCCCTCAGCCCGTCGGGCCGGTCCCGGCCCTTCCACGCCGAGGCCGATGGCCTGGTGCCTTCGCAGGGCGCCGCCTTGGTCGCGCTGAAACGCCTCGACGACGCCGAACGCGACGGTGACCGCATCCACGGCGTGATCCTGGGCGTGGGGCTCTCGAACGACGGGCGCCAGAGCGGCTTCCTGGCACCGGCGGTCGGCGGTCAGACCCGCGCCATGACGTCGGCGCTCGAACAGGCAGGCCTGACGCCGGCCGATGTCGACTATGTGGACTGCCACGCCACCGGCACACCGCTGGGCGATGCCACCGAGTTGCAGAGCATCGCGGCCGCATACGGCGACGTCCCGCTGAAACTGGGCGCGCTGAAGGGCAATCTGGGCCACACCATCACCGTGTCCGGTGCGGCGAGCCTGGTGAATGTGCTGTCCGCCATGCACGCGTCGACCATTCCGCCGACGGTGTGCGAGAAGCCGACCGACAAACTCGGTGATACCCCGTTCACGCTGGTGACCGCCCCCACGCCGTGGGAAGGTGAGGTCAAGCGCGCCGCCGTCAGTAATTTCGGGTTCGGCGGCAACAACGCACACCTCATCGTCGAGAATTACCGGGGGCCAAGACCTTCGGTGCCGCGCCGCGAGCTGCCCACCGATGACATCGTCGTCTGCGGAATCGGTGTGGTCACCGGTGACGCGCGTGACGCCGCGGCCTTCCGTCGTCGGGTGCTGGGGCCCGACGCGCAACCCACCCCGCTCGACGTCGTCGAGCTTGATCTCGCGGGACTGGGCTTTCCGCCGAATGAGCTCGCCGGAAGCCTCAGTCAGCAGACCGTGATGTTGGCCGCCGCCGGGGAGGCGCTGCACAACGTGACCACGGATCCGGAGCGGACCGGCGTGTTCGTCGGCATGGGGTGCGATGCCACGATTGCGCGGCAACGGTTGCGGGTGCTCAACACCGACAATGACCAGTGGTTGGAAGCCAATTCCGAAGCCGCCCCGAAGCTGACCGCCGACGGCGTCATCGGAACCATGCCGAACATCCCTGCGAACCGTATCCACGCGCAGCGTGACTTCCGCGGGTTCGGCTTCACCGTCTCCACCGAGGAACTGTCCGCGATCACCGCGCTGCAGATCGGCATCCGGGCGCTGCGCCACCACGAACTCGATACCGTCGTCGCGGGTGCGGTCGACATGTGTTGTGAGCCAGCACATTCGCGAGCCGCGGACGCACTCGATGCGGACACGAGCGTGGCGCACGGCGACGCGGCGGTGGCATTCGTCCTCAAGCGGCGCGCTGACGCCGAAGCCGCCGGCGACGAGATCATTGCGGTCATCGACACCGACGACGAGCCTGTTCCGACGGATCCGAACTTCGCGGAGGCACGGATCGGCCGCACGCATGCGGCCAGCGCGGCCGTGGAGATCGCGGCCCGTGCCGAAGCGGTGCGGGCCCGGGTGCGGGTGGATCAGGCCGGTGCGCAGCCCGCGCCGGGTGGCACCACCGCGGCGGTGTGGGTGGAGGCGCTCGGCGGGCACGCCGACGGCATCACCGTGTCCGCGGCCGGCGCGCCGAAGCCGTTGGCTGTCAGCGTCATTCCGGTTTCGGAGCGTTATGCCGCCGACAGTCGGGCCGACCTGCTGGGCCGGCTGCAACGCGGCGAACCGGGCGGAAGTGGGCCGGTGCGGTGTTCGTTGGTGGGCGACGGCCAGGCCACGCTCGACGCGCTGCGGCAACAGGCAGTGCAACGGCTGGAACGGGGCGAGGAGCCGGTCGTGCCGGGCATTGCGTACGCAGAAGCCCCGATAGCCGGCGAGCTGGCCTTCACGTTCACCGGCGCGGCCGCGGCCTACCCGGGGGCCGGACGCGATCTGCTGTTCGCATGGCCCGAGATCGGTGACGCCCTCACCCAACGTTTCTCCGGCGTCGGTGATCTGGCGCGTGCCCTGCACGGTGCCGGGATCACCACCCTGGATCCACGTACCCAGCTCACCGGTTGCGCCCTGGTCTGTCAGTCGCACGCCGAGTTCTCCCGGACCGTGCTCGGCCTCAAACCCGCTGCCGCTATTGGTCTTTCGTCGGGCGAGACGAACTCGCTGATGGCTTTCGGGGTGTGGAGCGACCTGGAGCCGATGCTGGATGAGATCGAGGCATCCGGGATGTACGGCGATGAGCTGACCGGTGAATGCCGGGTCGCGGCGGCCGATTGGGGGCTGGGCGATCAACCGGCTCCGTGGGAGTGCTGGCGGATCACCGCCCCCCGGGCACAGGTCGATGCGGCGCTGGCTGTCGAGCGGCACGCCTATATGACGATTGTTCAAGCACCGGACGATTGTGTGATCGGCGGTGATCCCGCGGCCTGCCGACGGGTGATCGACGCCGTCGACGGTGCCACCGCGATACCGCTCGGTCTGGACATGGTCATCCATTGCGAAGCGATGGCACCGTTCGCCGATACCTGGCGCAACATCCACACCCGGGAGACGCACGAGGTGCCGGACGTCCGGTTCTACACCAATGCGGTCAACCGAGCCTATGTGCCGACCCGGGAGGCGGCCGCCGAGGCGATCACCCGGCAAGCCCTCGAACCGATCGACTTTCCGGCGACGATTCTGCAGGCGTGGGAGGACGGCGTGCGCGTCTTCGTCGAGCACGGGCCTCGTGCCATCCTGACCGGAGCGGTCGCGAAGATCCTCGGTGATCGCCCGCATCTCGCGGTCGCCCTGGACGCCCAGGAACGCCGCGGCCTGCGGGCATTGGCCGAAAGTGTCTGCAAGCTATGGGTTCACGGGCTGCCGGTGGACATCGACGCCTTCGATGCGCGCATTCAGCAGCTGCGTGAGCAGGGCCGGTCGCCGGCGGCGACCACCCGCAAGCTGACGCTGGCCGCTCATTGGCCGGATATCGTCTCAGCCCCCGCGGCGCCCAAGACCGTTTCGGTGCCGCAGCCGTCCGCGAATGTACCGACGCCGGTGGCGTCCAAGAATGGAAGCACGCCCATGCCGCAAGTCGACCACGGAACCGTTCAAGTCATGCCCCCCGCGCCGGCGCAGCCCGCGCCGCTGGTCGTCGCCCAGGACGTCGCCGTGCGATCCGCACCGGCGACAACACCGGCTGTCGCCAGACCCGCCGCCCCTGCAACACCGGCGGCCGTCAGCGATCAGGCCACCGCGGCACTGAATCTGGTTGCGGCGGTGAGCGATGCGCACACGGCGTTCCTTGAGCGACAGGCCGAAGCGCACACGTCGTTCCTGAAGTCCCGGGGTGATCTTCTCGCCCTGGTATCGGGACGGCGCGGATCGGTGCCCACGGTCGCGGCCAGCGCCCCGGCGGTATCGGCCCCCGCACCTGCTCCGGTGGCCCCCGCGCCGGCTCCGGCGATGCCCGCCCCCGCACCGGTGCCGCCGCCGGCACCCCCACCACCGCCGGCACCCCCGACGCCGCCACCACCTGCGCCGGTGGCGGCTGCGCCTGCTCCCGCGCCCAGCGCACCGGCACCGAGCAAACGGCCGGCACCGGTCGCCGAACCGCTGTGGTCCCGCGCACAGCTGGAAATCCTTGCCGGAGGCAAGGTTTCGGAGGTCATGGGGCCGAAGTTCGCCGAGTACGATCAGTACGAGCGCCTGGTCCGGATGCCGGAGCCGCCGCTTCTTCTGGCCGACCGGGTAATGAGCATTAATGGAGGACCCGGCGCCCCAGATACTCCAATGGCTACCGGCACAATCGTCACCGAGACCGATGTCGATCCCGACGCCTGGTACATCCACAACGGCCGGATGTCGCCCGGTGTCGTGATCGAAAGCGGCCAGGCCGACCTGCTGCTCGCGTCCTACCTGGGCGCGGATTTCGCCAACCGCAGTGAGCGTGTCTATCGCCTGCTGGGGTGTGATCTGACGTTCATGGGCGAGCTGCCCAAGGGCGGCGATACGCTGCACTACGAGATCCACATCGACGGTCACGCGAAAACCGGCGACACCCGGCTGTTCTTCTTCCACTACGACTGCTACATCGGCGACCGGCTGATGATCTCGGTGCGCAATGGCCAGGCCGGTTTCTTCTCCGATGCCGAACTCGCCGAGTCCGACGGGGTGCTGTGGGATGCGGCCGACGACGCACCACGCGAGGGTGCGATCCGTGACGAGCCGGCGGTCATCACGCAGAAGCGGTCCTTCACCCGGGAGGACGTCGAGGCGTTCACCGACGGCCACGCCTACCGGTGCTTCGGCAGTGGATTCGAACGGGCGGCCGCCCACACCCGAACGCCGTCGCTTCCGAAGGGCAAGCTACGGCTGATCGACGAGATCGCCGAATTCGATCCGAACGGCGGCCCGTGGGGGCGCGGTTATCTGCGCGCGACCGCGGCTGTGCCGAAGGACATGTGGTTCTACGACGGGCATTTCAAGAACGACCCCTGCATGCCCGGAACGCTGATGGCGGACGCCGCCACCCAGGCGTTGTCGTTCGCGATGGCTGCCTACGGTTTCACCATCGAGCGTGATGGCTGGCGGTTCGAGCCCGTCCCGGATGACATGGCGCGCTTCGTGTGCCGCGGGCAGGTGACTCCCGACGCCGATCACATGCTCGACTACGAGGTGTTCATCGAGGAGATCATCGACGGGCCGACGCCGACTGTCTTCGCCGCATTGCTTTGCCGCAGTGACGGTTTCAAGGTCTTCCACGCCCGGCGCTTCGGCATGCGCCTGGTGCCGGACTGGCCGATGCCTCCCGGCGCACCCGGCCCGGTGCAGATCCTGGCCGGCACCAACGACGTTCGCGGAGACCAGGGCGCGCTGCTGGCGTGCGGGCGCGGCATGCCGTCGGATGCGTTCGGTGCGTTGTACGCACCGTTCGACGGCACTCGCCGGGCGCCACGGCTGCCCGACGAGCCCTACCACTTCATGTCACGGGTGCTGAGCGTGTCCAGCCCGCCGGGCGTGCCGACCAAGGGCGGCACCGTCGTCGCCGAATACGACGTCCCGGCAGGGGAGTGGTACTTCGGGGACGCTCACGTCGACGCCGTCCCGATGCCCGTGCTCATCGAAATCCTGCTGCAGCCCTGCGGCTGGCTGTCGTCGTACAACGGGTTTGCTGCCAATCGCGCCGACGATGTGGTGTTCCGCAACCTCGACGGCGGTGAGGTCATCCAGCACCGGCCCGCCCGGGTCGGCACGCTGCGGGTGACGTCGACACTGGAGCGGTTCGCCGACGGCGCCGGCTCGACGATCGTGTTCTTCGACGTCACCTGCACGCAGGGCGACGAGGTCGTCATGACGATGAAGACCGCGTTCGGGTTCTTCAGTCCCGAGGCGTTGAAGACCCAGGTCGGACTCCGGGTGGAACCGGGTGCGCTGGAGGCGCTTTCCGCGCCCGCTCCGATCGCACTGTCCTACCGGGCGCCCGAACTCGACGGTGCGCCGTGGCTGGACCAGGGCCGGCTCCAAGTGCTCGATCGGGTGAACTTCTGGCCCGACGGCGGAGAAGCCGGGTTGGGCCGGCTGGTCGCCGAGTACGACGTCACCCCCGAAGCATGGTTCTTCAAGGCGCACTTCTTCCAGGACCCGGTCCAGCCGGGTTCGCTGGGACTGGAGGCCATGCAGCAGGCGGCTCGTGCCGCGGTCCGGCTGTCCGGATTGGCCGGCACCGGCGACGGGTACGAGTTCGAGCCCGTCGCACTCGGCCAGATGTTCAGCTGGAAGTTCCGGGGTCAGGTAACGCCCACCAATAAGCGAACGCGCTCCGAAATCGATATCCTCTCCACGGAGAGGGATGATCGGGGGGTGTTGATCGTGTTCGATGGGCGGTTCTGGGTCGATGACCTGTGCATCTACGAGACACGCGGGATGGGCGTCCGAGTCGTCACCAAGGCGCCATGAGGGGCATCATCCTGGCGGGCGGCTCAGGTACCCGCCTTCACCCGATCACGCTTGGAGTGTCCAAGCAGCTGATCCCTGTCTACGACAAGCCGATGGCGTACTACCCGCTGTCCACGCTGATGCTGGCGGGTATCCGCGACATCCTGGTCATCACCACCCCGCACGATGCAGAGAGTTTCGAACGTCTGCTGGGTGACGGGTCGCGGTTCGGGGTGTCGATCACTTTCGCCCAGCAGCCGTCGCCGGATGGGCTGGCGCAGGCGTTCACGATCGGCTCGGATTTCATCGGGACGGATAAGGTCGCGTTGATTCTGGGTGACAACTTGTTGTACGGACCGGGTTTGGGCACTCAGCTCAAGAGTTTCACGACGGTCGACGGTGGGGTGATCTTCGCCTACTGGGTGGCTGAGCCTTCTGCGTACGGGGTCGTGGAGTTCGACCCGAGCGGGGTGGTGGTGTCGCTGGAGGAGAAGCCCAAGCAGCCGCGAAGCAACTTCGCGGTACCAGGTCTGTACTTCTACGACAATGACGTCGTAGAGATCGCTCGCGAACTGTTTCCGAGCGATCGTGGTGAGTACGAGATCACCGACGTCAATCGCGCCTATCTTGACCAAGGTCGGTTGCGCGTGCAGGTTTTGCCACGCGGGACCGCCTGGCTGGACACCGGGACGTTCGACCAGATGACCGACGCCGCCGACTTCGTCCGTACGATGGAGCGGCGGACCGGCCTGAAGATCGGCGTGCCCGAGGAGATCGCGTGGCGGCAGGGTTTTCTCACCGAAGACGAGCTGCGTGAACGCGCTGAGAAGCTGGTGAAGTCGGGCTACGGCACCTACCTACTGGACCTGCTGGAAAGGGGCGCCCAGTGACTCAGCTTCTGGTCACCGGAGGTGCGGGCTTCATCGGATCGAACTTCGTGCATTACGCAGTCGAGCACACCGACCACCACATCATCGTGCTGGACAAACTGACCTATGCCGGTAATCGCGAGTCGTTGGCCAGCCTGCCCGAAGACCGGGTGACCTTCGTCCAGGGTGATGTCGCCAATGCCGAGGTGGTCGACAAACTGGTGGCCACCGCTGACAGCGTTGTGCATTACGCCGCGGAAACGCACAACGACAACTCCCTCGATGACCCCGAGCCGTTCCTTCACACGAACCTGATCGGCACATTCACGTTGCTCGAGGCAGTCCGCAAGTACGGCGTCCGCTACCACCACATCTCGACCGACGAGGTGTACGGCGACCTGGCGTTGGACGATCCGGGCCGATTCACCGAGTCCAGCCCCTACAACCCGTCCTCACCGTATTCGTCGACCAAGGCGGGCAGTGACCTGTTGGTGCGAGCCTGGATGCGCTCCTACGGGTTGGCGGCGACAATTTCCAACTGCTCCAACAACTATGGCCCCTACCAGCACGTCGAGAAGTTCATTCCCCGCCAGATCACCAACGTCTTGTGTGGTGCACGACCCAAGCTGTACGGAAATGGTCTCAACGTCCGTGACTGGATCCACGCCGATGACCATTCGTCGGCGGTGTTGCTGATCCTGGAACGAGGCCGTATCGGGGAGACGTACCTGATCGGGGCCAACGGCGAGAAGGACAACAAGACCGTCGTCGAACTGATTCTGACGATCATGGGTCACGATGCTGACGCCTACGACAAAGTCCCGGACCGGACCGGCCACGATCTGCGGTACGCCATCGATGCGACGAAACTGCGCGACGAACTCGGCTGGCGACCACTTTACCCTGACTTCGAGCAAGGACTGACCGCGACTATCGACTGGTATCGCGACCACGAAAACTGGTGGGCGCCTGCCAAAGCCGCCACCGAAGCGTTCTACACCCGTCTCGGGCAATGACAGGAAAGCACACGCAATGACGGAGCTCGGCAAGTCGCTGCGGCCGACGGCCACTGCCATTCCAGGACTTGTCATCTGGGATCTGCCCGTACATGGCGACAATCGCGGCTGGTTCAAAGAGAACTGGCAGCGCGAAAAGATGGTTGCCGCCGGAATGCCCGACTTCGGGCCGGTTCAGAACAACGTCTCGTTCAACGAATCGGCAGGCACCACGCGTGGAATCCACGCTGAGCCGTGGGACAAGTACATTTCGGTCGCCACCGGGCGCATCTTCTGCGTGTGGGTCGATCTGCGGGACGGCCCGACGTTCGGAACCGTGGTGACCGCGCAGGTCGATCCGTCGCGTGCCGTGTTCGTGCCGCAGGGGGTCGGCAACGGATTTCAGACGCTGGAACCCAACACCGCCTACACCTACCTGGTCAACGACCACTACTCGCCCGACGGCATCTACACCTCGCTGAATCCGGCCGATGAGACCATCGCCATCGACTGGCCGATCCCGTTGGATCAGGCCGAGCTGTCCGCCAAGGACAAGGCCCAGGGGCCGCTGTCCGACGTCGTCCCGGTGCAGCCCCGCAAGATCCTGGTGATCGGTTGTGGCGGCCAACTCGGCCGCGCTCTGCAAGCGGCCTACGACGGCGTTTCCCACGTCGAGTACGTCGACCTCCCGGACGTCGACCTCAGCTCGGACGATTTCGCCACCGCACGCCGGTGGCGCGAGTACGGCACCATCATCAATGCCGCGGCCTACACGGCGGTGGATACCGCGGAGACCGCCGAAGGCCGCGTTGCGGCGTGGGCCGCCAACGTCACCGGCGTCGCGAATCTGGCGCGCGTCGCGGCATCGCACGGGCTGACCGTCGTGCACGTGTCGACCGACTACGTCTTCGACGGCACCTCGACCCGGCCCTACCGCGAAGACGATCCGATGGCCCCCCTCGGCGTCTACGGACAGACGAAAGCCGCAGGCGATCAGATCATCTCGACGCTGGACCGGTACTACACCCTGCGCACCTCGTGGGTGATCGGTGAAGGCCGAAACTTCGTGCGCACCATGCTTTCTCTGGCCGATCGGGGTATTGACCCTTCGGTGGTCGACGACCAGTTTGGTCGCTTGACGTTCACCTCTGAGCTGGCCAGGGCGATCCGGCACCTTCTTGAGAGCCGCGCGCCATACGGGACGTACAACATGACGGGGTCCGGGCCCGTCACCTCCTGGGCGGACGTGGCCCGGCGCACCTTCGAGCTCGCCGGCCACGATCCGAACCGGGTGACCGGGGTATCCACTGCCGAGTACTTCAGCGCGGCAACGAATCCGGTGTCGCCGCGCCCGCTCAGCGGTGTGCTCGACCTGACGAAGATCGAGTCCACCGGGTTTGCCCCTGCCGCCGCCGACGAGACGCTGGTGAACTACATCCGGTTGGAAGCCGGTGACCAATTGGCAAGGCGGCGCTCTCCAACTGAGAGATCAGATTCGTGTCGATAGCGCGAACTGCGGGACCGTCTCACGGAATTCGATGCCCACTATATTATGCATCTCATGTCATCTTCTGTCGGTCGAGCGGTTCGAAGCAATATGCTGACTTGGCGTGTGACCATAGCCTAGAATATGCTACGCAATAAGGTGAGTGGCCGACATCGGCTTTGGTATTCGATGATCGCGCTGTTCTTATTGCTGTGGCTGGGATTTACAATCGTTAACGCGAGCTATATGCCCCATATGCTCTGGTTCTCTTATTACTCAGTCGATTACAGCCAGGGCTTTGTGAGGCGCGGACTTGCCGGCGAAATACTTAACCTCGCCCCCGCGGACCTCTATTTCGGTGCCGTCTTGACAATTCGTTGGCTTGTGTCAGCGCTTTTTATCGTCAGCCTCGCGGCGGTTGCGTGGACGGTATCCGTCAGGTTCGGCCGCTCTGAACGACGTCTGATGCTGGCTTTGCTCACACCGGTTCTGCCGTTTGGGTTCGCGACCGCCATATATTCGCCGCACCCCGATCTGTTGGCCCGAGCGGCGCTAGCCGCGTTCGCTGTTACGCTCAGCTGGACGAAGGACCGCCGGAAAATCGTGTTCGCGAGTTCCGTCTTTGGCCTCGCAACCGGCGTCCTCGCGCTCATCCACGAAGCGATCCCGCTTCTGTACTCGCTCGGCGCGATTGCTGTAATCGTAGTTCTTGCTGCGCACCAGTCGTTCAAAATCCAGCGCCTCTGTGCATTATGCGCAATAACTCCGGGTTTGGTGGTTTCGCTAGCAATAGCCCTATTTGGGCGCCGTGGAATCTCGGCACAGCTTTGCGCGCGGGTCCCCCACGACCGAAGCCGTGTAGGTCAAAACTTCATCGACTATCACGACTTCGTTTGCCGGAATGCCGTCAGTTTCATCGATCAAACTCCCGCTGACGCCGTCAGGATGGTGGCCAACGCAGGTGCAGTTGCATTGGTCATGTCGACGGTGTTGGGGGTTTTGCTCTTTGCGGTGACGATCTTGGTCATCAATCACATTTCGGGAGTGCCGATTGCGAGATTCTGCAACGTGCTACGAGGGAGGCTTGTGTGGGTGTCTTTCGGCGTATTGCTGTTCGTTCCACTATTTGTGGTCTCGCTCGACTGGACGAGGTGGTGGGTGACAATCAGTTTCGATGTGGGCGTCGTTTACCTGCTTTACGCGAGTAGTCAGCCTGAAGTGGCCCTGCCTCCTGCCGCGCGCACGCGCATCCTGTTTGTGGTCGGGATTATCCTGTTCGCTTGCTTCCCCATTGGAGCGCTCGCGAATGTTGGGATGCGTCCGCTCGTTTGACCCTTGTGAATTTGGGTATGAACTGTCGCTCGCGATGGGCCACGAGTGCGTATTCGTCTGCGAAACAACGCCGCGAACATCTGACCAGCGTCGACACGCCTGGCCCGGCAGCTTCTATCCGCGGACCGCGTCGTCCTGGCGAATTTCGGTGATGACCGCGGCGTCGGGATGATCCTTGCGCAGGAAGGTGGCCCGCACCAGGGGACGCGGTCCCTCCGACCGGAGCATCAAGCTCGCCGGGCGCGGGCGAATGATCAGTGGCCACCAGAACCAGCGACCGAATAGCGCGGCGATCGCCGGAGTCATCAAGGAACGCACGACCAAGGTGTCGAATAGCAGGCCCAGGGCGATCGTGATACCGACCTGACCGATGATGAGCAAATCGCTGGTTATCAGTGCGGCCATGGTGAACGCGAATACCAGGCCCGCGTTCGTCACGACCTTGCCGCTGCCACCCATGGCACGAATGATGCCGGTGTTTATGCCTGCGCCCAATTCTTCTTTTATGCGGGATACCAATAGCAGGTTGTAGTCGGAACCGACCGCCAACAACACGATCACGGACATCGGGAGCACCATCCAGTGCAAATTAATGCCAAGAATGTATTGCCAGAGCAGCACTGAAAGCCCGAACGACGTGCCTAGGGAAAGTGCGACCGTGCCCACAATCACCAGGGAGGCGATCAAGCTCCGGGTGATGAGGAGCATGATGATGAAAATCAGGCAGAGCGAACCGACGGCCGCGATCCACAGATCGTACTTGGAGCCTTCGCTGAAGTCCTTGTAGGTGGCGGCAGTGCCAGCGACATTGATCTTGGCCCCCTGCAATGGAGTTGCTTTGAGTGCCTCTTCAGCGGCCGACCGTATTTTGGAGGAACTCCCGATGCCACCGGGGGATGCGGGGTCATCCTTATGGGAGATGATGAACCGCGCCGCTTTTCCGTCAGGTGACAGATAAGAACTCATCGCTTTTTGGAATTCGGGATTCTGGAAAATTTCGGGCGGCAGAAAGAAAGTATCGTCGTCCTGAGCCGCATCGAATGCCTGGCCCATGGCCATTGCGTTTGAATACGAATCATCTATTAGATTGAAGCTGCCGGTCATTGTGGCATGCATCCTGAGCATCATGTCGCGCGCAGTTTCCGAAATGGCGATGAGTTTCGGCATCTGCGCGATCATCTCAGGCGTGATTCTATCCACTTCTGCCAGGTAATTCAGCATCGCCTTCGCTTTGTCCGTGACTTGGTCCAATGCGTCGAACGTATCGAATAAGGATCGTACGGTTGCGCATAGCGGAATATCGTAGCAATGCGGTTCCCAATATAGATAACTACGAATCGGCCTGAAGAAGTCGTCGATATTCCCCATGGTGTCTCGAAGAGTTTCCGTGAGTTCATAGGTGTCTTTTGCGGTGAGAAATGAACTATGCGCGAGGCTGTTGAGTTGCTTTTGCACCTCATACATACGTTTCTGCACTTCGATTTGCCGCTCGATCAATCTGACTTGTTCGAGCATCTCGTCGTTGCGCGCTTTCATGAAAGTCATCTGGGTGAGCATGCCCGCGTTTTGCACATCGATAACGAAGGGTATCGACGTGTGTTCAATGGGGGTGCCTCTGGGTCGGGTTATTCCCTGCACTCGCGAGATGCCGGGCACCCTGAATATCGCTTTCGCGAGCTTGTGTAGGACGAGGAAGTCCGCCGGATTCCGCATATCATGATCGGATTCGATCATCAGGATATCGGGCATCATCCGTGCTTCGGGGAAATGGCGGTCGGCGGCCGCGTACCCCAGGTTCGAGGGTAGGTCTTTCGGTACGTAGAGACGGTCTTTGTAACTCGTTTGGTAGCCAGGCAGCGCGATCAGTCCGACCAACGCGATGACCAATGTAGAGAGGAGAATGGGCGCGGGCCAGCGGACAACTGCCGTGCCGATCCGTCGCCAGCGACCGGTTTTGATCCGCCGCGTGGGCTCGAAGAGTTTCAGTCGACCGCCGAGAGAGAGAATCGCAGGCACCAGTGTGAGGGCAACGATGACCGCGACCAGCATCGCGACGGCGGACGGTACGCCCATGGACTGGAAGATGGGCACCCTGGTGAAACTCAGGCAGAGCATTGCGCCGGCAATGGTCAGGCCGGAGCCCAAGACGACGGGCGCGACACTGCGGTAGGTGTTGTAATAGGCGGTTTCGGTGTCCTCGCCGGTTTGACGCAGTTCCTGGTAGCGACCGAAAAAGAAGATCCCGTAATCGGTTCCGGCTGCCATGGCAAGCGCCACCAGCAAGCTGGTCGCAAATGTCGAAAGGCCGATGAGGTCGTGATCGGCTAGGAATGCGACGACACCGCGGGCGACCAGGACTTCGATGCCGACCGTGAGCAACAAACCAAGGACGGTGACGAGTGAGCGGTATACGAAGAGCAGTACCACAAAGATGATGACGGCACTGACGGCGGTCAGCTTGATCATCGAGTGGTCGCCCGCCTGGGCCATATCGGTAACGAGGGCGGATGGGCCGGTGAGATAGACCTTGATATCGGGGGGCGGTGGCGTCTTGTCGATGATGCTGCGGACTGCGGCAACCGAGTCTTGACCCAGTGTCGTGCCGGTGTTGCCTGCCAGGTTCAGTTGCGCGTATACGGCTTTGCCGTCCTGGCTTTGAGCGCCAGCTGCCGTGAGTCGGTCTGACCACAGATCCTGTACGTGCCGCACATGCTGTGGGTCGCTTCTCAGGGCATGAATCAACTGGTCGTAATAGGTGTGGGCTCCCCCTCCGAGTTCCTGCTGCCCCTCGATGACGAGCATCGCGAAACTGTCCGAATCAAACTCCTGGAAAGCGCTGCCCATTCGCTGCATGGCAAGCACCGAGGGTGCGTCCTGTGGGGCCATCGGCACGGCATGTTCTCGGCTGACGATCTCCAGCCAGGGGACGCCGAAGGTCACAAGGAGTGTCAACGCCACCCAGGCCAGAATGATCAAGGGTGACAGTGTGCGGATAGCCCGCGCGGCGAAGGATCGTCGGGGCCGATCGGGCGATTCGGCCGCTAATTGGGTATCCGCCACTTACTTCTCTTGGTTCAGTAATAGGGCACGGACCAAGGGGCGTGGTCCAGTGGGCCGCAGCATCGTGCTGGCGGGCCGGGGTCGGACCGTCTGGGGCCACCAGAACCAGCGCCCCAGCAGGGCAGCGATCGACGGGGTCATGAACGCTCGCACGATCAGCGTGTCGAACAGCAGGCCGATGGCGATTGTCATGCCGACCTGGCCGATGCTGATCACGTCACTCACGATCATCGACGCCATGGTGAATGCGAACACCAGCCCAGCGGTTGTCACGACCTTGCCGGTGCCTGCCATGGCCCGGATGATCCCCGTGTTGATGCCAGCGCCGAGCTCTTCCCGGATCCGGGCAACGAGCAGCAAATTGTAATCGGATCCCACGGCCAGCAGGATGATCACCGTCATCACGAGTACCGACCAGTGCAATTGGATGTGAAGCAAATACTGCCAGACGAGTACCGACAGTCCGAAGGACGCGCCCAGTGACAGCAATATCGTGCCGACGATGACCGTGGCCGCAATAAGGCTTCTGGTCATGATGATCATGACAATGAAGATCAGGCAGAGGGCGGCGACGACGGCGATCATCATGTCGTACTTGGTGCCGGTGACCAGATCTTTCACCTGAGCTGCGGTGCCGGCGAGGAAGATCTGTGACCCTTCCAACGGCGTTCCCTTCAGGGCCTCCTCGGCCGCACTTCTAATTGCGTCCACCCGTCCGATTCCATCAGGTGACGTGGGGTCGCCCTTCTGGGTTATGAGCATCCGAACGGCCTTGCCGTCCGGTGACAAGAAGATATTCATGACTCGTTGAAAGTCAGGGCTCTTGAAGGCTTCCGGGCCAAGGTAGAAGGAATCATCGTTTTGGGCGCTGTCAAACGCTTTTCCCATAGCGGTCGAATTGTCGCCCTGCTCGTCCATCAGGTTGAGGGTGCCCGACATAGTGCTGTGCATTGTGAGCAGCATGTTTCGTGAGGTGGTCAACATCGAGATGGTCTCCGGGAACTGAGTGAGTATCTCCGGCATGATTCTGTCGACCTCGTCGATGTTCGCGACCAACTTCTTGAGATTATCGGTCACCAGGTCGACACCGTCGAGGCTGTCGAATACGCTTCGCACCGTCCAGCAAAGGGGAATATCGTAACAATGCGGTTCCCAATAAACATAGTTGCGCACTGGTCTGATGAAATCGTCGAAATTCGCGATCTGATCGCGTATCTGGTTGGTGAGATCCTGCATCTCATGTGTGTTGAGCGCCGCTTGGTGCGTCAGGGCGACCAATTGTTTCGTCAGGTCGTACATGTACTTCATGATTGCGATGGATCTCGCCAAATCGTCCGCCTGAAGGAGCATTTCTTTCGCGCGGGCCTTCTGGAAATACATGAATTGCTGTTGCCCGGCCTGTTGAATGCTCAGCAAATACGGAATCGTCGAGTGCGCGACGGGCGTCCCCGCAGGCCTTGTCGGGGCTTGGACTTTTTCGATGCCCGGGACGGCAAGGATTGCCTTGGCCAATTTGTTCAAGACCAGGAAATCAGCTGGATTGCGTAGGTCGCGGTCGGTCTGCACCATCAAAATCTCTGGGGACATCATTGCGGACGGCGGGAAGTGTCGTTGTGCCGCTTCGAGCCCCTCAGTGCCAGACAGATTCCGGGGGAGGAAATGTTGGTCGTTGTAGTCGGGGTTGAATCCGGGCAACGTCAGAAGTCCGATTAGGGTAATCGCCAGGGACGCTACGAGGATAGGCGCAGGCCAGCGAACAACCGCCGTGCCTATCCGGCGCCATCCGCGAGTACTGGCAGTCCTTTTGGGTTCGAAAAGTCCGAAGCGGCTTCCGACCGCAATCGCTGCCGGGACCAGTGTCAGGGCGACCGCGACCGCGACCGCGACCGCTATCGCGCAGGGGACGCCGAGTACCTGGAAGGAGGGCAATCGAGTCAAATGGAGGCAGAGGGTCGCGCCGGACACCGTCAGACCGGTAGCCAGGACAACCTTGGCCACACTGCGGTAGGTCGTGTAGTACGCCGTTTCCCGATCTTCCCCGGCCAAGCGCGCCTCGTGATAGCGGCCGATGAAGAAGATGCCGTAGTCCGTCCCCGCTGCAATCACCAAGGCGACCAACAAATTGACCGCCAACGAGGTGAGACCGACCACTCCGTGATGGCCGAGTAGCGCTACGAATCCACGGGCGGCTTCCAGTTGAATTCCGACGATCAGCAACAAGAGGAATACCGTGATAGGTGAGCGGTAGATCAGAAGCAACGTCACGAAGATCACCGCGACGCTCACCAAGGTGATTTTGGTGACCGTCTCGTTGCCGCTCTTGAGCAAATCCGCGGCCATCGGCGCGGGGCCGGTGACGTACGTTTTGACCCCCGGCGGGGCCGGGGTGTTCGCGACGATGCGTTCGACGGCTTGAACCGATTCGTTGGCTAATGTTTCACCGGGTTTCCCGGCGAGCGACAGCTGAACGTAGGCCGCTTTGCCATCGGCGCTTTGCGCCGCATCTCTGGTGAGTGGGTCACCCCAGAAGTCCTGGATGTGCTGCACGTGTTTGGTGTCGTCGCGAAATTGGTGGATCAGGCTGTCGTAGTACCGGTGAGCCTCATCGCCAAGGGGCTGCTGACCTTCCAAGACAATCATCGCTGGAGCGATGCTGTCTGACTGGATCTCGGCGCTATTGCCAGAGTTGGCACCAGTGTTGCCAGAGCTGCTGTTGTCAGACAGGTCTGCCTGGAACGCCTGGGAGATGCGCTGGGACGCCTTATACGACGGCGCATCGGTGGGACTCTGTGATACTGAGTTCTCTGCTTGGACTTGCTCCAGAGTGGGAAGACCAAAGTTCAAACCAACGATAATGGCCAACCATCCCAGGATGACGAGTACCGAAAATCGGCGGATCAGCCGCGCAACAACGGGTCGGCTGGTCTGCAGTTGGTGGTTGCTCATGCGGCCTTCAAAAGACAAGAGACGAAGGTACTCACTTCGTGGGTCGCGGTCTTCTCAGATTTGACGACGCCGTCTACCGTGATGCGGCAGCCAATATCTGAGCTCTCAGCCTGGGCCGCAATGCTTCCGATGTCCGCCGCCGCTGAGATGGGGAACTCCAACGACCACGGCAGGATGACGTCCGCATGTTCTGGGTCCCCTTTCTCGCCGAAATAGCTGACCTGGGCCGGCGTACCCGGCGGGCCGAAGACTTCGTACTTCATGCGCTTGGCGTCATATATCTTTCCGTCGTCCTTCTTGGTGTCGCCGTAGGAGAGGGAATTGTCCGCGCCGAAGATTCCGTGCAGACGTGACACCGTCAATCCTCCGGCAGCCACCACGATGATCACGACCAGAGGAATCCAGAGCCGCTTCAGGGCCGTGGACACGGCATCTCGACGTCGACGATTCCTTCGAGATGCATCCCGGGCTTGCGGCCGTGCCGATGGATCAGCCGGCTCTTGACGGGCGTCGGGCCAGGGCGCGGTTGGGACATCGGCCTGAGTTTGCTCAACCTCAGGCAAACTTCCTTCGATCACCGCGCGCCGACCTTTCCTGTCTTCCAAATTTGTCAACCCCTTGCACCAGCTATCAGATGGTGAATGCAGCTGCACGTCGAGGTGCGGCAAACGAGTGGTGCCGTCGAGGACGCGACCGATCTCGCGAGAGAGTCAACCATGCCGGGCGCCTCCGTGTGGGCTCTTTTGTGATGCAACAGCGGAGCATACGCGTTAGCGCACGCGTCAAACCGCGATAATGGCTAACTGTCATGTTGCTGGCAGGTCAGCCGCATCGACGCCTCCGCAAGCGGCAGGAGGTCGCGATGCCAGCTCCCACTTGCACACCGACCGCTAGTCGATTTCACCCGGCAGGTCGAACTCAGCCAGTGTGCGCGCAGCCAGCTCACGCAACTCGGACCGCGTGGTCATCGAGCCTGGCTGGTAGCCGCGAATGCAGACGCCGACCTGATTCATCTCCGCCGAGGTGCCGACAAAGACATGCAATTGGCTGCCCGTGCGCTCCAGCCACCCGCGGGGAGTGTTCTGGCTGGCTCCCCGAGCGAACATCGCATCGCACAGCGTGCCGTCGGGACGGCACGCTGCGGGGCCGGTGTCGCCGAGGTTTGAGCACACTGCGGGCCGTTCCGGGTCGCTGACCGAGTAGTCCATCAGGTGCTTCCAGGCGCGCTTCGGGGTGAAGGGAGTCAGCGCAACGAGTTCCGCTGACTCGTCGGCAGTGCCCTGGTCAGTCTTCAGCGCTTGCTTGATGGCGGCCCGGGCGTCACTCAAATCGGTCGTTGCCCCCGCCGGGTCGATACCGACACGAACGAAGGACACCGCAACCGCGCGCGTGTCGTCCATCGTGCGGGTGTTGACGGTGAGCAACATCCGGACATCGTCGGCATCGCCGTGCTCGCGCCCCATGTGCCGGTCAAGTGTGGCGGTGAACGCCGCGCCCAGTGCACTGGCAGTTCCGCCGAGCGCCTCGGCACGCGCGTTCCAGTCGTCGAGCTTCAGCCGGATCCAGACGCTGGGCACGATCACGTGTTCATCCGCGCCGCTGGTTGGTGCGGAGACCGGCAGCGATGCCTGCGCCTGCGAATGGGTGACATCCTGCTGGCGGCGCCGGGCTTCTTTCACTGCAGCCAGAAACGCTCGCCCGGTCGCAGGCGCATCGTGTGCCGCCTCGCGGGCGTCCTGCACCAATGCCTGCTGCAGGGACCGAGATCGCGGCGGTGGGTAACCGAGATCGACAGGCAGGCCCAGGAGTGCCTGGGTTACGGCGACAGCGGCGCCGATGCCGTCGATGACGTAATGGGACAGCACCAAGCTGATCGCGGTCGAACCGTCGTCGAGGGGAACGACGCTGATCCGCCAGCCGGGTCCGGTTTCCGGATCGATGGGTAGCTGGGTGCACTCGTCGAACCAGTCGCCGAGCGCGGCACGCGGTCGGACGAGGGGAGAGACGTCGAGCGTCGCCGGATTCGGATCCGATACCCAGCGCCACCGGCCGAACGGCAGCGGCGACCGCTCAATGAGCCGGCCCATCATCCCCTCGCTGAGCTTGTTGCGAAACCGCTCCAGCCCGTCGAGGTCGACCGCGTGGTGGTAGAGCCAACCGACCTGCATCACTTCCTTCTGACCGGCGGCGTGATGCCCCGCGTAGAAAGCCTGGTCCATCAATTCGAGCCGATTGTCGCGGTCCTGGGTTGACACCCGCGTCAGAGTAGCCGACCGGCAGTGCTCCGATAGTTGACTTGCGCTGAGGGTGGGTGGTGCACTTCCGCGGCCCAGTAACGTGCCAAAACGCCGGGCGGAACCACTATTCTGCGGCGGTGACAATAAGTGGGGCCAGCGGCGCAAACCGAGCGCGCCCAGTGGCATTGTTCGTCTTGGGCAACGGCCGGTCCGGGACATCGGCGTTGGCGCAGGTTCTCGCGCTGTGCGGTGCCGCGCTTCCGCCGGGGCTGTTGGGTGCAACCTCCGAGAATCCGCGCGGCTTCTTCGAGCCGCGAGCAGTCATCCATCTCAACCAGGCCATCCTGCACGACCACGGCAGCTCTGGATACGACATGGCGCTGGACATCCATCAGGACGGCGAGTTCGGAGTTGACCGCAACGCTGTTTGGATCGCCAAAGTCAGGGACTATTTGAGCGAATTGCCCGCCTCTCCGATCGTGGTGATCAAAGAGCCCAAGACGACGACGGTCGCCAAGATCTGGTTCGAAGGCGCCTGGCAGGCCGGCTTCGACGTTGCGGCCGTGGTCGCGGTACGCCATCCAGAGGAGATCATCGGGTCCCTGGAAAAGCGGGCTAACCAGCAAAATTACGTCGACTCCTCACCAGAACTCACTTGCGCGTGGTGGCTGAAATACAGCCTGCTGGCAGAGCGCGACACCCGTGAGGTACTACGCGTGTTCGTCGAATACACCAACCTCCTCGACGACTGGCGCCGGGAAGTGAAGCGAATTTCGGCGGCTCTCGGTGTCGATCTCAACGTCGAGGACGAGGCGGCAGTCGATGGGTTTCTCACCCCGAATCTCCGGCACCATCAAAGTCGTGGCTCCGCAACAGAGCCTTTCGGCACAGACTGGATTTCCACGGTCTATGACGCGCTGGCTGCGGCCGCGCGCGACGAGCTGGTTAACACGGCCGCGCTGGATCGGGTGTTCGCGGCCTATTCAGCCAGCGAGCGTGGGTTCCGGCAGGCATACGACGACTGTCGCCGCTACCGCAACCTCGATCGGCTCTTGCCTCCGTTCGTGGTGAAGCTGGGCCTCGAGACCCTGGCACTGGCACACCGGCGCAAGGGGACGTGGGCATAGCCCACCAGGAGCCGTTGATGAAATTCGTGCTGGCCTTCTACGGGACCCGTGGTGACGTAGAACCCGGTATCGCTCTCGGTCGTGAGCTGATGCGTCGCGGTCACGATGTGCAGATGGCCGTGCCGCCGGACCAGCTCTGCTCCGCTGAATCGGTCGGTCTCAGGGCAGTCGCCTACGGACCCGATACCCGGACGTGGATCGAGGACACCCGCGACTTCTGGGGCTACGTGTTCCGCAACTTCTGGCGGGTCCGGGACGTGCAGAACTATCTCCGCGAATCCCGGGAGCCCGGTATTCGGGCCTGGACCGAGATGAGCAGGACGCTGGCCTCCGTCGCGGGTGGAGCTGACACGGTGGTCACCGGCGTCAGCTACGAGGAACTCGTCTTTGACGTGTCGGAATACTGCGGTGTTCCGCTGGCCACGGTGTTCTGGTTTCCGATGCGGGTCAACGGCAAGCTCCTGCCGAATGTGCCTGGGCCGCTGCTGCGGGCGGCGATGAAGGCATACGAATGGGTGGTCTGGCGGTCGGTGAAGAACGCCGTGGGTCTGGCCCGACGAGAACTGGGTCTCCCGCCGGCGCAGGGTCCGGTTCCCGCGCGGATCGCTGCGCTCGAATCGCTGGAGATCCAGGCCTACGAGGAGGTGCTGTTCCCCGGATTGGCCGACGAGTGGGCGGTGGAGTGGGGCGGCCAGCGGCCCTTCGTCGGCACACTGACGTTGGAGTTGGCCACCGAATCCGACGGCGACGTCATGGCGTGGATCGCCGCGGGCACTCCGCCGATCTGTTTTGGCTTCGGCAGCATTCCGGTGGAGTCGCCCGCCGACATGGTGGCCATGATTGCGGGAGCCTGCGCGCGGGTCGGTGAGCGGGCGCTGCTGTGCGCCGGATGGACGGATTTCGGCGATGTCCCAGATTACGACCACGTCAAAGTGGTGGGTGCGGTGAACTACGCGACTGTCTTTCCGCTCTGCCGGGCCGTCGTGCACCACGGCGGCGCGGGCACCACAGCGGCAGGCTTGCGTGCCGGAGTCCCGACGGTGGTTCTTTGGATGGCCGACGTCCAAGTGATCTGGGGGGCCGCGGTCAAAGGGCTGAAGGTGGGTACCTCGCGGCGCTTTTCCGCCGCCACCGAAAAGACGCTGGCTGCTGATCTGCGCACGGTTCTTGCGCCGGAGTACCGCACGCGCGCGCGTGCGCTCGCAGCTCGGATGATCACGCCTGCCGACAGTGTCGCGATGGCTGCTGATCGTCTGGAAGATTTCGCGAGTCGCGAGCGCGTTAGCTGATACCAGTGATCCGATCCTCGAAACATCGAAAACTGACGCGGCCGCATGTTTAGACTCAGCGCCGAAATACTGGCATGCGAGATAGGGCGATCTTGACCATCACCGACTACGACGTGCGATCGCTGTACCTCGACCTGCTCCGACGCAACTTGACCAGGTTCGGGATGCATGAACGGATGCCGTCGGACTGGCCATTGCGGCGCCGTCTTCTGCTCAAGGCTGCAAATACCGTCGGTCCGAAGCTCCGGGGGGCCGGCTTGAGTAGTCAAAACTATCGCGAAGCGGGCCTGGATTGGCCGGCCGAGGCCGAGACGATGATCGGCATGAAGCGGCTGACAAGTCTGCAGGAGTGTGTGGAGACGGTCCTTGCGGACGACGTCCCCGGTGATCTTGTCGAAACCGGAGTGTGGCGAGGCGGTGCGTGCATTCTGATGCGTGCGGTCCTGGCCGCATACGGGGATACCACGCGCAGTGTATGGCTCTGCGATTCATTCCAGGGCGTTCCACGTTCTGACACTGTCAATTACAAGGCGGACAAGGGGATTCGGGCCGAGCTTGCGGCGGGCATCCTGGGCGTGTCGCAAGAGGACGTGAAAAAGAACTTCGAACGGTACGGCCTGCTCGACGACCGGGTTCGTTTTGTTCCCGGCTGGTTCAAGGACACCCTGCACGACGCGCCAATCGACCAGATTTCGGTGCTGCGGCTCGACGGTGACCTCTACGAGTCGACGATCCAGGCGCTCGATCCGCTCTACCCGCGGTTGTCGCCTGGCGGCTTCTGTATCGTCGACGATTACTACGCGGTCAGGGCCTGCGAACAGGCCGTCACCGACTACCGCGCCAAGCACGGCATCACCACCGAGATCATCGATATCGATGGCACCGGCGCGATGTGGCGCAAGGAGTGACGGTGCCGAGACCTCGCCATCGGTCTCGTGCCTGACAGTCTGCGGATCGGCATTCTGGGAACGGCTCGCGTTGCGCCGGCAGCGCTGATCAAGCCAGCCAAGAAAAATGCCGAGGTTGTCGTCGCGGCGGTTGCGGCGCGTGAGGCGTCGCGCGCGGAGGCTTTCGCAGCCAAACACGATATCCCGCAGGCCTACGACAGCTACCAAGCCCTCATCGATGATCCGAATGTGGATGCTGTTTACAATCCGCTGCCTAATGCATTGCACGGTAAGTGGACCCGGGCTGCGATCGAAGCTGGCAAGCATGTGCTGTGCGAGAAGCCGTTTACCGCCAACGCGGCAGAGGCTCGTGAAGTCGCCGACCTGGCAGCAAGATTCGATCGGGTGGTGATGGAGGCGTTCCACTATCGCTACCATCCGTTCGCATCGCGCGTTGAGCAGATCATCGCCTCCGGGGAACTCGGCACGCTGCAGCGGGTGGAGGCCGCCGACTGCTTTTGGTTGCGGAATTTCTCGGCGAACGCCTACAACTACCCGTTGGGCGGCGGATCGCTCATGGATCTCGGTAGCTATGTGGTTGACATGCTCCGCACCTTCGGTGGCTCGACCCCTAACGTTGTTTCGGCACAAGCTAAAACGCGTGACCCACGGGTGGACCGAGCGATGGTGGCCGAGTTGCAGTTTCCCGAAGGCCACACCGGGAGGCTTCGTTGTTCTCTGTGGTCGTCTGACCCACCGCACTACACCGCCAAAGTGATCGGTGATCGTGGTGAGCTGCGACTGCATCCGGTGACCCCGTTCCAGCAGTTCTCGGTACGGTCTGCCGACGGCAAGCGAACGGAGCGCTTCTTCAAGGCGCGCCCCACGTACGAGTATCAGCTGGAAGCGTTCGCCGCCGCCGCGCTGCGTGGCGAACCGGTGAAAACCTCGGCGGCACAAGCGGTTGAGAACATGACCGTGATCGACGCGATCTATCGGGCCGCCGGTCTTCCACTTCGCGAGCCGGCTGACGACTGATTCATCCGATTAGGTGGGGAATTGCGCCCCGTCGATATGTTCGGCGACCCGCAGGGCATTGGCGGCGACGGTCAGACTCGGGTTGATACCACTGCTGGACGGGAAGAACGACGCGTCCACCACGTAGAGGTTGTCCACCTCATGGGCCCTGTTGTACGGGTCCAATGCGCTGGTTGCTGGATCGTTGCCGAAGCGAACGGTGCCGCACACGTGCCCCAGCGTGCCATTGTTTTCACCGGTACGCAGAGTGAGGGTGCGGAACGGTTGCAACACCTCTTTGAGGGCACTCAGAAACACCTCGCGGCGTTCAATCTCACTGGGGTGCAGGCGGTACTGAAGGCGTAGCCGTTGCCGGCCGTCGACACTGGGCCGATCGCTGGGCAGGACGCGGTTGTCCCGATAGGGCAGATCTTCCATGATTGCGGCGAGGACGAGTCCGCCGCTGACAAACCGATCGTAGATCGGTCGCGCGACCGGACCGGTCAGACGCAGAGCCTTCGACAGCCAGCCGGGCTGGTTCATCATCAAGTCGATCGGCGCCAGTGAGGCCATCGAGCTGGCCGACTGCACGCTGCCGTATTTCTGCCCGTCGATGAAATAGAAGTCGTTGAGGCCGATTTCCTTGTTCTCGGCGGTGATCTTGCTGCCGCGCTGCGGCCAGATCTCGATCCAGTCCATCACGTGGCGCATTAGGTTGCGGCCCACCGTATCCGAGCCGTTGGCCAGCCCGCGCGGCCAGTCGCCAGACCGGGAATTGAGCAGCAGGACAGGGGTGGCCAGGGCGCCGGCGGCCAGCACCACCACTTTCGCTTTCAGAGCGAGCATGTCGGAGCGGCGTTGGCAGATCACCTGTTGCACCCGGGTGCGGTCCGCCTCAAGTCGCAAGACCCGGCATTCGTCGAGTAGAGCAGCGTCGTATGTGGTGATTGCGGGCAGCACGCCGGCTCGGGCGGCGTCGTTCTTGCACCCTTTCGCGCAGAGGTAGGCCTGGCATGTCGGGCAGTCATCGGTGTAGTCACAGGCCATGGGCAGGTGATATGGGTGCAGTCCGCGACCCGCCAGATAGTTCACCAGCGGCTGGTTGTCTACCGAAAAGGGTGGTGCCGCAGGAAGGCTGACGTCGATCGCCTCTGGTCGGAGAGGGTCGCGCTGGCCCCGGACTCCGAGCAGCTTCTCGGCTTGCGAATACCACGGCGCAATCTGGTCGTACGAGATCGGCCAGGACTCAGGCACGGTCGATTCGCCGGGGTCGGCGAAGAATTGGCGGGGAGTGAAATCATCGGCGAAGAAGCGCTCGCAGACCATTCCGTAGAGGGCCGACGACCCACCCGTCCCCGCCCCGATGTAGGGCACAAACCGCCTCGGGAAGCGGCCGCTGATATCGGTGATTTCGTCATCACTGCGCCCCGCACGAGCCAGCGTGTCGTAGTAGGTTTTTCTCGAGCGAGCGGCGTGTGGCTCAGCCAATTCGGCCATCGCCGAGCGAATCGTTCCCGGTGTCCCGGGCAGGGTCGAGCGGCCTTTTTCGATGAACAGCACCCGACGCCCCGCCCGGGCGAGCCGTTGGCCGAGCATGCCACCGCCCATGCCTGCGCCGATGACGATGACGTCCCACTCGATGCGTTCTGCTTCGCGCCCGGTCAATTCGCCGTTAGGCACAGTCGGGCTCCTCGTTGTGATGGCCGAAAAAGTGGCCTGATCTGGGCGATTCGGGATGCTATCAACACAGACCGAGAAAGTTGGCGAGTTCATCGTCGTGGCGGTCGCGCCTGAATCGCTGAGACGATTCCAGCGCGCCATGAGCGAGGCGGCGGCGCAGATCTTCATCCGCCTCGAGCTTCATCAGGTTGGCTGCGAGTGCGTCGGCGTCGCCGGCGGGGCTCAATAGTCCGGCGACGCCAGGGTCGATGATTTCCGGGGTGCCACCCGAGTTCGTCCCGCAGACCGGCAGCCCGGCCCTCATCGCCTCGACTGTGACGCGGCCGAATGCCTCGCGTTGGCTGCACATGAGGCCGACGTGGGCTGAGGCCCAATGGGGCCGCAGGTCGCGCGTGGGTTCGCGAATGGTCAGCAAGTCGTCGACATCCAAGCGCTGGGCAAAGGTGTGAAGTGGCTGGTGGCTTCCGGTGCCGATCAGCGTCAGCTCGATATCGACGCCGGCCTTTCGGGCGATGGCAATGGCCTCGATTGCCAGCTCCTGGCCCTTGGCCTCAGAGAAGTACCCGACGAGGATCGCGCGCATCCGCTCGGCGGGCTGTCGCTGCGGCGGTATGCCGAGTTCGGTGTCAACAGCGGGGTAGAGAACGTGCGTTTTCATCGTGGGATCCAGCGCTAGCATCGCCTGCTCGACGGCATGTGAATTGCAGATCACCGACTCCGACAGCCGACCCACCATGCGGACCGTTCTGCGGTAACCGAACAGGAACCAGAGCTGGTGATCGTCTCTGCCGAACTCCCGGACTATCCAGTGGTGTGGAATCCCGAGGATCTTGGCGGCGATCGCGTGCGACGGGATGGTCATGGTGTTGGTGAGGACCATCGTCGGACGCTGGCGGGCGAAGAACGCCAATGCCTGCACAATCCCCGGCAAAAGTATCGCGGTGTAGGGAAGCCAGCCGATCAGCATGTGCGGCTCGATGCCAATGCGGCGCCATTTGCCAAAACCCCACCAAGGCGTCCAGGCGATCGTCGTGTCAAAACCGTCGTCGGCGCACCGCTGCGCGACTTCGCCCTTGTGCGGGATCACGGCGACGACGTCGACGTCGGGTCGCTTCTTGCGGAGTGCGAAGAGCATGTCTCGGAATCCAACTACGCCGCCGCCGCCGAATTTGCCGACGTTTGACACCACCGCGACCCGGGGGCTGGAACTGGCACTGTCGGCAGGCACGGCCAGAGCTTATGCGAGAACCCGCGGATCTCAATCCGTAATCGGTGCTAGGAAACGGTGGCTTGGCGTACCCTTCACCACGGCCCCCGAGCGCCAGGGCGCTGCGAACCGATATTAGCCGTGCCCGAAATGAAGCAGTTATACGAGGAGCACCTTCCCGATGCCTGATGTCATGCCCGTCACTGACACGGCACTGATCACGTTGTGGTGTCGGGCGAGCGAGGCTCGCCGTGCCGATGCAATCGTCAACGATCCGATGGCGATTCGTCTCGTCGATTCACTGGACTTCGACTTCGGCAAGTTCAAGCTCTCCGCCGACCGGCAAGACCTGGCGCTGCGAACTCTTGCCTTCGACGACGGCACCCGCAGCTACCTTTCCGTGCACCCGAAAGCCACCGTGGTCGCCCTCGGTGAAGGGATGCAGACCAGTTTCTGGCGCCTGGAGGCGGCCGGTGCCGGCGACGAATTTCGTTGGCTGACTTTGGATCTGCCGCCCATCATCGAACTTCGACAGCGATTGCTGCCGGATTCGCCCCGCATGTCGACATGTACCCAGTCGGTGCTGGATTTCAGCTGGATGGATCAGGTGAATCCCCAGCACGGTGTGTTCATCACCGCCGAGGGACTGCTGCCGTACCTGGAGCCCAGCGAGGCGCTCGGCCTGATCCGGGCGTGCGCGCGCCGCTTCCCGGGCGGGCAGATGATGTTCGATCTGCCGCCGAAGTCGCAGGCGCTGTTGGCCGCACGGCCACAGTTGTGGAAGGTCATGCGTGGCGACTGGCCGCGGACTCCGTTCAGTCTGACGGTCCGTGAGCTCGCGAAGTTGGCTGACACCGTGCCGGGCGTGCGAGCCGCGCATGACGTGCCGCTTCCCCGGGGGCGCGGACCGGTCTTCGACACGTTGTTGTCGAAGACCCAGGGACTGCCAATCCACCGGCCGCTTCGCCGGTGGGTGGGCGTGAACTGGCCGACGATTGCAAGTTTGACCCTGCTCGAGTTCGATAGCTGATGGCGCAGCAGGTGCGGATCGGCGTGCTTGGGGCGGCCCAGATCGCCCCGGCAGCGCTGATCGATCCGGCGAAGGATAACGCCGAGGTCATGGTGGCTGCGGTCGCTGCCCGGGATGCGTCACGTGCCCAGGCCTTCGCGGCCAAGCACGGCATCGCCCGGGTGCACGCCAGTTACGAGGCGCTGATCGCAGACCCAGATGTGGATGCGATTTACAACCCACTGCCAAATGGTCTGCACGGCAAGTGGTCTCGGGCAGCGATCGAGGCAGGCAAGCATGTGCTGTGTGAGAAGCCGTTCACCGCGAATGCGGATGAGGCTCGCGAGATCGCCGCGCTGGCCGCCAAGAGCGATCGGGTGGTGATGGAAGCTTTTCATTACCGCTACCACCCGTTTGCATTGCGAGCCGAGGAGATCATCGCGTCGGGGGAGCTGGGCGCACTGCAGCGGGTGGACGCAGCTTTCTGCTTTCCGCTGCCCAAGTTCTCCGATATCCGGTACAATTATTCGCTCGCTGGTGGCGCCATGATGGATGCCGGCTGTTACGCGGTCCACATGCTGCGCACCTTGGGTGGTGGCACCCCGGAAGTTGTTTCGGCACAAGCGAAATTGCGCGATTCCCAGATCGACCGGGCGATGACGGCAGAAGTGCGCTTCCCCGCCGGGCACACCGGCCGGCTCCGCTGTTCGATCTGGTCGGCCGATCTGCTGAGGATAAGCCTGCGGGTGACGGGTGACCGGGGCGAGCTGTACGTGCTCAATCCGTTGCTGCCGCACCTTTTTCATCGGTTCTCGGTACGGTCCGACCGCGGCAAACGGGTGGAGCGATTCCCGCGCCGTGCGACGTACGCGTATCAGCTGGATACATTCGCAGGCGCGGTGCTTCGGGGCGAGCAGGTACGGACCACGCCCGAGGACGCGATCCAGACCATGACCGTCATCGATTCGATCTACCGCGTTGCAGGCCTGCCCGTCCGCGAGCCGAGTTGAGTGGCGTTGCCGACGGTGATTCCAATTCCGGCCATCGTCGCTGGAACGCGTTCTAGTATCGCGGCGGCGGTTCGAACAGGGAGAGAGAAGTAATGCCAGACAGCGCGGGCCGGGTACGCATCGGCATCTTGGGGGCGTCGGGTGTCGCGCCGACGACGATGCTCAACCCGGCCAAGGACAATCGCGATGTCGTGGTGGCCGCGGTGGCATCACGTGATCAGCCCAGCGCCGACGAATTCGCCGCCAAGCACGGGATTCCCACGGCGTACGGCAGCTACGAAGCGCTGATCGACGATCCTGACCTGGACGCCATCTACGTTCTGGTGCCGACCAGCATGCACGGTAAGTGGACGAAAGCAGCGCTTGCCGCAGACAAGCATGTGTTGGTCGAAAAGCCATTTACCGCCAATGCCGCCGAGGCTCGGGAAATCGCTGACCTCGATGCTCAGTCGGACCGTGTGGTGATGCATGCGATCCAGTTCCGCCACCATCCGCTGACCCAGCGCGTTGAGGAGATCATTGCGTCCGGGGAGATCGGCACATTGCAGCGGGTGGATGTCACGTTGTGCGTGTTGCTACGCACGTTCAACGCCAACTGCTACAACTACGCGATGGCTGGCGGCGCGATGATGGACGCAGGAAGCTACGTGACCAACATGGCCCGCACTTTTGGCGGCTCGACCCCGGAAGTTGTGTCGGCACAGGCGAAACTGCAGAAACCCAACGTGGATAGGGCGATGACAGCGGAGCTGCGGTACGCGGCCGGCCATACCGGGCGACTGCAGTGCGCGTTGTGGTCGGCGAAAGGATTCTGGGCCACCGCGAAAGTCGTTGGTACTGAAGGAGAACTGCGCTGGCTCAGCCCAGCTGCACCCAACCTGTTCCCGCTCCTGCGGGTCCGGTCGGCCAATGGCAAGCGGACCGAGCGCTTTTCGCGCCGCACGGCCTACTCGTTCCAGCTGCAGTCGTTCGCCGGCTCGGTGCTGCGCGGCGAGCCGGTGCGGACATCACCGCAAGACGCCGTCGAAAACATGAGCGTCATCGACGCGGTCTATCGCGCCGCAGGCCTCCCGATCCGCGAACCGAGCTGACCGCGGCTTCGGTAAAGTAATCCGCTGATCATCAGCGAAGGCCAGAACAACCCGGTGAAGCGGCCTGATGTGGCCGTGGGGCACGCACCGGCGTTGCTCGACGACATAGGGGCGCATGTGCAGGCGGTTCGTACCACTGTTGTGGCATGTTCGGTTCTGCTGGCGGTAGCGCTCGTCGTTGTCGGCTTGGCGGTAGCGCCGGTGTGCACCGTTGTCGCCGCAGCGGCGACAACGGTTCTCATCATGGGCGGAACCGGAAATCCGTTGTCGACGCCGCCAGACCCTTTGTCCTACGTGCAGCAGTACGTCAGCACTGCGATCGACAATTACGTGGCACCGTCGTCGGTGATCAGTGCAGGGGGTGTTTCATCGGGGCCGTACAACGGCGTCGCTGTGATCACACCCGAATCGGCCACAGACATCGGCCAGTCCATCGCTGATGGCATCGCGCTTCTCGACAGCTGTCTGACATCGAATGCCTGCGTTTACAACGAAGGTCTTGTCTCGGTTGCGCCGACTCCTGCTGATATGTTCGTGGTCTTCGGCTACTCGCAGAGTGCAGCGATCGCAACGTTCGAGAAGGCCGCTCTCTTCGCGGAATACGGTGACGGTGAGGGTCCCGATGCGGCCTTCGTGGTCATAGGCAACTCGACTCGTCCGAACGGCGGGTCGGCTACGCGAGGCGCGCCGACCTCGGCGTCGCCAACAGACGCCTCGTATCTCACTGTCGATATCGCGCAGCAGTACGACGGTCTGGCCGACGCTCCGTTGAACAATCGGAACCTGATTGCCGTCCTCAACGCATACCTGGGCCAACTCCTGCTGCACCCGCAGTATGGAGCCCATAGCTTGAGTGAGGCCGGCGTTGTTGACCAGGGTCAATATGGTGACACGTCTTACTATTTGATCCCCGCGACCGTACTTCCTCTGCTCTTGCCGTTGAAGCAGTTGCCAGTGCTGGGCCCAGTCCTGGCCGACGTTCTGGATCCGCCGCTGCGCGTCCTCGTTGAAGCGGGCTACGACAGGACGTTGAGTCCTGGTATTCCTACTGGATACGACACCAAATACTCCCCGGGTTTGGTCACGACGCTGAAGAACTTCCTCACCGCGATTCCGACTGGCTGGGATAACGGGCTTCAGGATGTAATTGGCGTTCGCGTGTTCGGCACGGCCAAGCCTGGCCCCTATGGCGTTGGTGGCCCGCCTGTGACATACCTCGACTCCGACGCTGCAGCGGCGGCCGAGGCCCCGAATCCAGCGACTGCGGCAGTAACCACTATTACGCCTTCTGCCGTGCCTACGGGCGGTGTGAAGACAGTCAGCCGGGCTCGGTCCCGGAATGTAGCGGCTGCCATTTCCGGTGGCTCCGCAGTCGCTTCATCGGTGCGCAGAAAGCATCAGGCACCCCATTCGGCTCGAAAGCAGCCACCCACACCCACCCACATCGGCCACCATCCCGAGCCGCCGAAAAAACCCACGTCCGGCCGCGCCGTCAACAGATCTGCCGAAGAGTCCTTCCGAGCTGGATGATTGCGATGCGACGCTTATCGTTGCCTCAGGTCGAGCTTTCCCAGACTGGTGATCTCGAGGCTCACCGACTTCCGTAGGCCGGCCGCGCCAAGCATGAAGAAAATGTCACCTATAGGGGCCCCGAGCCAGAATCGCCAAAAGCGTTTGGTGAAGACTTTCCATAGGTAGCGACCGTCTAGTAGGTGCATGGCTATCGCCGCCAAATAGTACATTATCCGCTTCCAGCGCGCCGTAACCATCGCCGCATTCATCTCACCGATCTCGAGGCCCCAAGAGCGGTAACGCCATTCAATCTGATATGTGCGCTGGAATTCGAAGAATGCCCGCATTTCGCCATTGGTGACCAGGTATTCGTCAAAGACGAGAATCGATCCCTCAACGAACCGGTCTTTGCAGGTTTCCAATCCATGCAGGCAACTTTCATAGGTGTCCAAGTCCATGTGGAACAGCCTGATCGGGGCGCCCGGTCGTCCAGCCAGGAACGGCGCCAGCGTCGCATAGGTGCTTCCCTTGACGAACCGCACATTGCGCCCGAGGGGGTCAGGTACGCCGTCGTGCAAGCTCACGCTGGTGTCGTGCAGGAACCGCTTCGCCAGCGGATCCGACAGGGAAAATGTTCCCTGCTTGATGAGGAATTGGTCTTCGATCTGCCAGTCCTCGACGAGGCCCTCGAAGGTATCGAAGCCGTGCACCGTGCGCCCCGACGCCTGTGACGTCAGCCGTGTCGACCAGCCGATCCATACACCGAGATCAAGAAGGAGTTCGTCGGAATTCGCGGGTGATGGCTTCGGAAGTCGCGAGGCTTCCCACAACAATGGGTGACCAGGGATTCTGCACTGCCGCAGTTCTGGAAGCGATTGTGCGATAAATGCTTGATATGCGTCGTCATACATTCGCATGTCGCGCGCATACAAGTTAGGGATGAAACGGTCGCGGCCACGATACGCCAAACGTGCGACGAGGAGCGCGAGCAGCAGAATGCCGATCGCAATGAGAAGAACAGGTGCGAAGTAGCACGCCACAGCCACGCCGAGGACGATGGCGGCGAGAACGGCTCTCCACAACCGATGGATAGTTGTCCGATCCAGTGTCCCGGTTTCGGCCATGTCCAACGTTTCACTCCCTATGCGCTCAGTTGGCAAAGTGCGCCTCATTCACGTGAGCGGCCACGCGCAGAGCGTTGGCCGCGACCGTCAGGCTGGGGTTCAATCCGGCACTTGACGGAAAGAACGAGGTATCGACCACGTAAAGATTGTCGACTTCGTGGGCACGGTTCTGTGGATTCAGGACGCTGGTCGCCGGATCGGAACCGAAGCGGCATGTGCCGCATACATGCCCCACGTTCGAGTTGTCCTTGCCGCTGCCCAGACTCCGGGCGCGAAACGGCTTGAGCATGTCCTTGAACAGCCGCATGAAATCGGTGTGGCGTTGAATCTCGTTGGCGTGCAACCGGTACTGCATGCGCATCCGTTGTCGGCCGTCGGTGTCGGGGCGGTCGGATACCAGCACACGATTGTCCCGGTAGGGGAGATCCTCCATCATCGCGGCGAGGATCACACCGCCGGTGAAGAACCGCTCATAGATCTGGCGCACCATCGGAGTCATCAGCCGAAGGGCCTTCGCTCGCGGGCTCGGGCGGTTGATCATCCATTCCATCGGCGGTATCGCGCCGAACGACTGCACGGTTCCGTATTTCTGGCCCTGATAGAAGTAGAAATCGTTGAGCCCGATCTCTTTGTTGGCGGCGGTGATTTGTGAGTCGGGTTCTGGCCAGATCATGATCGGGTCGAGCAGATGACGCATCAGATTGCGGCCCACCATGTCTGATCCATTGGCCAGACCCTGCGGCCAGTCGCCAGATCGGGAATTGAGCAACAGTACGGGGGTCGCCAGCGCGCCGGCGGCCAGCACGACGACCTTCGCTGTCAGGGTCAGCCGCCCTGATGGGTGCTCGCAGACGACGCTTCGGACACCGGTACGGTCCGCTTCGAGATGCAGGACCCGGCACTGTGTCAACAGGTGCGCGCCGTACTGCGTGACGGCGGGTAACACGCCGTTGCGGGCGGCGTCGTTCTTGCACGGTTGTGAGCACAGATAGGTTTGGCAGGTGGCACACCCGTCGGTGTACTCGCATGCCATCGGCAAGTGATAGGGATGCAGTCCTCGTTTGGTCAGATGATCCACCAGCGGCCGGTTGTCTGCCGAAAAAGGCGGTGCTGCAGGCCGATTGACGGCGGCGGCTTCAGGTCTAAGTGGATCGGCCTGACCGCGGACTCGCAGCAGCGTCTCGGCCTCGGCGTACCAGGGCTGCATCTGATTGTAGGTGACGGGCCATGCCTCGGGCACGGTGGAATCACCGAGGTCTGCGAAATTCTGTCGCGGAGTGAAGTCCTGAACGAAGAATCGCTCGCACACCATGCCGTACAGCGCGGACGAGCCGCCCGTTCCGCTGCCGATGAACGGCACGAAGCGTTTGGGGGAGCGCCCGCTGATGTCTTCGACTTCGTCCGTTGAGCGTCCGGCGCGGGCTAAGGCGTCGTAGTAGGTCGCGGCGGACCGGGTTGCGGCCGGTTCGGCCAGCTCAGGCATGGCCGAACGAATCGTGCCCGGAACATCGGGGAGTGTCGAGCGGCCCTTTTCGACGAAGATCACTCGGCGGCCCGCCTGGGCCAGCCGATAGCCCAGCATCCCACCACCCATGCCGGTGCCTACGACGATCACGTCCCACTCGATGCGTTCCGTCTCGCGCGCACAGGATGCGCCGTCAGCCAAAATCGAGCTCCTCAACGTGATAAGCCCAAAGTTCGTCCTGGTCTGGGCGATTCGGGATCGTACCAACGAAGATGCCGAGCGCATGGTGGAACGCCGGATTGCCCGTCAAGTTGCCGTCATTTCAGGGTTCGGGTACCTGCACCGCCGCTAGTATGTGTTGCGTGATCGAGCTCCAATCCGTAGCTAAGACGTTCGACGGTGGCGTGCAAGCACTGTGCGACGTGAGCTTTTCTGTCCCCGCGGGGTCAGTGTGCGCTTTGCTTGGTCACAACGGCGCGGGGAAAACGACCGCGGTGAACATCCTGTCGACACTGATTCGGCCGACGTCCGGGCGGGCGATGGTGGCAGGGTATGACGTTGCCACCAAACCGGCTCTGATTCGGCAGAACATCGGCGCGACCGGACAGCTCGCATCGCTCGATTGGCAGCTCACCGGCCGCGAAAATCTCGCGCTGTTCGGCCGATTGCGAGGCCTGCGGCGCAAGGATGCGCAGCAGCGCGCGCAGGTGCTGATCGAGCAGTTCGACATGGGGCATGCGGCCGATCGGAAAGTGCTGACCTACTCACTCGGCATGTTACGACGCATTGACATAGCGGTGTCGCTGGTGGTGACGCCGAAGGTGCTGTTCCTCGACGAACCGACGACCGGGCTTGATCCGATCAGCCGCCGTGATGTGTGGAATCTGGTGTCCTCGTTGTCGGCACAAGGTGTAACGGTGTTGCTCACCACTCAGTACCTCGAGGAAGCCGACGTGCTCAGCGATTCGATCGTGGTTCTGGACCATGGGCGGGTGGTCGCCAGTGGGACCGCCGAAAGCCTCAAGCGTTCCGTCGGTGTCACCTACTGCACCGTGAGTCCAGTCGATCCGGAGAATTTGTCCGCGATACTGGCTGCTGTCGCCGATCTCGGTGAGGCGCACGCAGATCAGCAAGAGAACACTGTCTCTGTGCCGGCGCCGAACGGTGTCGTTACATTGAGCGAGGTGATTCGCCGGACCGACCAGCTTGGCATCGAACTCGAAGATATCTCGTTGCGCAAACCGTCGCTGGACGAAGTGTTCTTCCACCTCACGGCGAGTGTCACCGGTTGAGCGCCGTTGCCGCACTGACTGAACGGACGGTCCGCGCCACGCTTCGTAGCGATCTGCCGCTCGCTGTTCTGGCCCCCGTCGGAAATCTGATTGTCTTCAATTTCCTGCTGAGCGGGGTGATCGACACCGGTGGGATGAGCTATGCGCAGTACGTCTTGCCGGTCATCGTCATTCAGGCCGTTTTTCTGGGGGCGCTGACGACCATCGACCGCGCGGCCACCGACCAGCGCACTGAATTCGGGAAACGGCTTGGCACAATGCCGATTTCGGCTGCGGCTCCGTTGACTGCACGCATGCTCTACTGCCTGATCCGCGGCGCGTTGTCGCTGCTGGCCGCACTCGCTGTCGGGTATGCCTTCGGTTTCCGGATGTCCGGTGGGTTCGGTTATGTCGTGGGGTTCACGGTGGTGGTGCTGGCATTCACGCTCGCGCTGTCACTGGCTGCCGACGCGGCGGGATGCAGTACCGCGAAATCGGCGGCCAGCCAGTTGTTCATCGCCCCGCAAATGCTGCTGGTGATGCTGTCGACCGGACTGGCGCCACTCGAATCGTTCCCGGAATGGGTCCACCCTTTTGTGCGCGATCAGCCGGTTTCGCAGGTGACCGAGGCCCTGCGCGGATTTGCCGCCGGCCAAGTCGTGGCCAGTAATCTGGTGGCCACGGTGGCGTGGTGCGTCGGCTTGTTCATGGTATTTGGTGCACTGGCGATCTGGATGCAGAGGCGGACGGAATGACGACGCTTGATGCGCCGCCGGGCAACTCGCTGGTCGCCGAGAGCCTGATCTTTGCCGGTCGGCAATTGATTCACTGGCGCCGTGAGCCGATCGTGCTGGTCCAGGCGCTCGTGCTTCCGGCATTTCTGCTCGTCACCTACAAACTGCTGGTCGGCAAGTCGATCTTGCGAATCACCGGCACCGACAGCGTCTACGGTCTGGTACCGATGTGCGCCATCGCTGGGGCGATGCTGGGCACATTTGCGGCAGCGGGTTCTCTACACATCGACCGCGAGTGCGGGTTGTTGAGCCGATTGTGGGTGCTGCCGGTACACCGGGCCAGCGCGCTGACGGGCCGGTTGCTTGCCGAGGCGCTGCGGACGTTGGTGAGCACCGTGTTGCTGACGGCGGTCGGCATCCTGCTTGGGCTTCGGCTGAGCGGCGGCGTGCTGGCTGCAGTCCTCTTCGTCCTGGTGCCGGTCTTGATTGGTGCAGTCTTCTCGATGGCGGTTGTAGCGATCACGATGCGCACAAAGACTCCCGGGGCGCTTGTCTGGCTCGGGGTGCCGGCCACCGGTGCGGTGTTCACCAGTGCCGGGGTGCCGCCCCCCGAGCGGTTTCCGGAATGGATGCGGCCGTTGACGCATGTGAATCCCATGACGTCGGTTGTTGATGCCATGCGCCAGCTTGCTTTGGGCGAACCTGCCTTCTGGCCGTTGATGACGACTGTGGCCTGGGTTGCGGGAGTGAGTGTTGTGCTCGTGCCGTTGGCGATCACTGGTTACCGCGCTGCGGCCGTGTCGAGGCATTAGCTGGCATCCGATGATCCTTGAGCGGGTTTTCAGAGCGGGGTCTTTATCCGAACCATCGCTAACGTCGGGGTTCGCCGTCTATCGTCAACGCCGATGAAATTTGTGCTGACGGCTTATGGGAGCCGCGGTGATGTCGAACCCTCCGTTGTTCTCGGCCGTGAGCTGGTGCGCCGGGGGCATGCAGTGCAGATGGCTGTGCCACCCAATCTGGTCGGCTTCGTAGAGTCGGCGGGGGTTGCGGCGGTGGCCTACGGTCAGGATTCGCGGGCACTGCTGGAAGCGCAGCGCAGCTACTGGACATTTTTCTTCCGCCAGCCCTGGAAGAATTCGAAAGAGTTGGAGAGGCTGGGACGCGAAATCGGGCAGCACCTGTCCGAGTGCTTCGATGATGCGAGTGCGACAGCCCTTGCGTCGTTGGCGGACGGGGCCGATATGGTGATCGCCGGCTTGGGCTTCGAGCAGTTCGCCGCCAATGTCGCCGAATACTACGACATTCCGTTCGCCGCCCTGCATTACTTTCCGATGCGGTCCAACGGTCAGGTGTTTCCCTTCCTCCCGGCCCCGCTGAGCCGTCGTGCCGTCACCGGCTGGGAGCGGCTTTCGTGGAACGGCCCAATCAAGAATGCCGAAGACGCCCAGCGTCGAGCCCTCGGCTTGCCCGCCGCGACGGGCCCGTGGCCGGCGCGGATCTCCGATCGCGGCTCGCTGGAGATTCAGGCCTACGACGAGACGTTGTTCGCCGGCCTCGCAGCCGAGTGGGCGCCATGGAATGACCGGCGTCCCCCGCGACGGCCGTTTGTCGGCTGGCTGACGCTGGAATTGCCGACGGAGTCCGATGAGGATGTCGCGGCGTGGGTCGCCGGGGGATCGCCGCCGATCTTCTTCGGTTTCGGCAGTATCGCGGTAGCATCGGGCGCCGATACGGTCGCGATGATTTCCGCGGCTTGTGCCCAGTTGGGCGAGCGGGCGCTGATCTGCGGTGGTGCAACCGATTTCAGCGATATCGCGGAGGCCGAACACGTCAAACTGGTGAGTACGGTGAACTACGCGACGATATTTCCGCGATGCCGTGCGGTAGTCCACCACGGCGGCGCGGGCACCACGGCCGCCGGGCTCCGGGCCGGTGTTCCCACGCTCATTCTCTGGAACTTTCCGGATCAGCCGGTTTCCGGGCTTGCCGTCAAGCGGCTGAAAATCGGTACAACACGCCGCCTTTCGGCGACGACGGAGAGCTCCTTGGTCGCCGATCTGCGCCGCATCACGGCTCCGGAGTATCGCGCTCGTGCCCGCGAATTCGCAGCTGGCACAAGCAGGCCTGCTGATAGTGCGAGGGCCGCGGCGGACCGTGTCGAGGAGTTCGCCCGGCTGCGGCAGGTTCCGTATGACGGTGGAGAGCCGGCATCCGCAATGAAATTCGTGCTGTCCAGCTATGGCACGCGCGGTGAGATCGAACCGCTCGTTGCAGTGGGCCGCGAATTACTCCACCGCGGACATCACGTGCAGATGGTTGTTCCGGCGGATCTGGTCGGGTTCGCCCAGTCGGCTGGTCTGGCATCGGTTGGGTACCAACTGGATTCACAGGCATTGATCGACGCCTATCTCAAGTATTGTGCGTATCTCTTCGACAGCTCCGGCAAGAAGGACCGTCGCAAGAACCGGGAGAAAGCCAGGTTGGCAGAAGAAAGCGCCCAACTTGCGGCCCAGGCAGCCGCCGAGACGTATGCGACGCTGCTGTCGCTGGCGGAAGGAGCCGACGTACTGTTCACCGGCCAGAATTACGAGCAATCCGCCGCCGATGTCGCCGAACTGCTAGGGATTCCACTGGCGACACTGCATTTCACACCGATCCGGGTCAACGGCCAGGTCAGTACTTTCGCATCGCCGGCTATGGGAAACATGCCGCCGCCATTGCTGCGTGCGGCCATGGCGGCCAATGACTGGCTGAGTTGGCGTGTCACCAGAAAATCCGAGGATGCGCAACGCCGCGAACGTGGATTGCCAAAGACCACAGGTCCCTGGCAGTCGCGCATCGGAAAGCGCGGATCTCTGGAAATCCAGGCCTATGACGAGGTGCTCTATCCTGGTTTGGCAGCCGAGTGGACGCGCTGCAATGACGCGGGCATGCCGCAACGGCCGTTTGTCGGTGCGCTGGCGATGGAATCGGCGACAGATGCGGACGGCGAGGTCGCGTCCTGGATAGCCGAGGGAACACCGCCGATCTTTTTCGGATTCGGCAGCATGCCAGTCGAATCGGCTGCTGATATGGTTGTGATGATCACCGGCGCGTGTTCGCAGTTGGGTGAACGGGCGTTGATCGGCGCTGGTTCCAGTGACTTCAGCAGCATCCCGGATTCCGGACACGTCAAAGTGGTGGGCACCGTGAGTTACGCTGCCGTTTTCCCGGAGTGCCGCGCCGTTGTCCACCATGGCTCAACCGGCACCACAGCTGCCGGTTTGCGGGCTGGCGCACCGACATTGATATTGTGGCGGATTCACGACCAGCTGGTCTGGGGAAACCAAGTCACGCTGCTCGGAGTGGGTGCTGCCCGCAATATCGCTGCCACCACCGAGCAAACGCTGATCGCTGACCTGCGCCGGATCCTCGCACCGGAGTACCGGATTCGTGCCCGCGAAATCGCCGCCCGCATGACCAAGCCCTCGGAAAGCGTTCCAGTGACGGCTGATCTCTTGGAGAAATTCGCTCGTGCTCGACGGGTCGCTAACTCATTCGGTTTGTCGTAGCCCAGATTCACCAGGACCGAGAACTCCGCGGGCGGTTATCTCGATTTGCCGATCGAGGGACTCGCCCACCAAACCCCATTTCTGGCAACGCTTTTCCCAGTCTTGGCCATCGGAGTGGTACCGGTCTTCCTTGTGCGGATCGACATTGCCGCGAGTGATTTTGGCATCAGGACGAACAACTGCCGCGATCCTCGATGCAAGCTCCGCCATCTCGACCAGCTCTCCTCCACTGTCGATGGTGGCGCAACCAACACCCCCCTCGGCAATACCTAGAGCGAGCAGCTCTTCGGCAAGAACGTATCGGCGAAATACCTTGTGGTGCGAGGTGATCCGAATCGCGCCCTCGTGAGCATCCTCAATCATCGAACCGAGTGCGTAGGCCTTGGGTTTCTGCACATGGGCACCGGAAATGCTCCACGCGCGCACTACAATCGGCACGGCACCGCTCGACGCGGCGGCGTCCGCTAAGCGATGCTCTGCCTCACGCTTGAGATAGCCGTAGGGGTTGTCTCCGATCGCGCCGTCCATGGCATCGTGGGGGTGGACCGCCGCGCCGCTGGAAACTGTGAGCGCCAGACGCACACTCGGCAGATGGGTCGCGTAGATCAACCGCTCTGTCAAGATGCGATTGGTCTCGACATACTCCGTCAGTGGCATTCGGGTTGCCCAACCCCGGGTGAGAAACGCGCAGTCGATCACCACGGTTGGCTCGAAGGCGGCAACCTCACGTTCGTCCCACGCGCGGCAGTCGATCTCACACGCACCAACGCGGATTTTCCGCGCCCAGCTCGCCAGCGTCAGTGTCGGCAGACCTAGGGGAGCCAGTAGGTCAACTGCCGTCCGACCCAGCCAGCCCGTTGCGCCCGTGATCAATATCCTGTCGTCGTCACTCAGCGCCCGTTTCGCGAGTGCCTTCGCGCCGGGACTTACCGATTTCGAACGCACCTATCCGACCCATCTACTACTACTGCTTGGCTATCCACTCGATGGCGACACCACGTCGGACTCGACCGCGGTCGGCACGTCCAAATTTCGCCCTTGGGGATCTACGTCTGCCGGCTGAAGAGTCGGTCGGCGCGCGTACGAAATGATGATCAGTGCGCACGTGGCCAACCACATCAGGGGCGTGAGGGTCGCGGTGGTGGCAAAGACTGGTGTGGTTCTGACGATTCCGGTAACGCCCGCTTGACCTGTAGGCGTCATCTGATGCGCGATGGGAATCGCGATCAGGGCGATGCTCAACGCCGCCGATAAGCTCGCGCAAATACCAACCGTACGGCGGCGGTCACCGAGCATCGCGTATCGGTCGAAGATTCCTGATCCGGGCGGACCTTGTGGATCGCGGAGGATGAGGGCCGCAACAGGCAAGGCGAAAATGAGGTAGTAACGCGCTGTCACGGCGGGGAAGAGTGAAATGGTCGCGAGCACAACGACGCCCGCCATGACAGGCGGAATCCGTTTCCCGAGGACCAACACGGAGACGACAACGATCGCGAGAATTGCGTATCCGATTAGCGATCGCGGACCAGCGAGGGCATGGTCGGATAACGCCCCGCCGCCAGCCATCCTGGCCATTTCAAGCTGATCCAACGGCAAGAGGAGTGCTTTGGCGAAGGATATGTTTCCGATGTCGAAGTAGCTGTAGGCGTTGCCATAGCCCAGGATGCCCCGCATTGACTGCCAAATCGTCGCCGGAAAGTCCTGTGGCCATAGCAAGTACGCGGCCAGATTGGCAAGCGCAGCCCCGGCGACCGCGATGATCCCTGCCCGCCACTGCCGTGCAGCCAATAACACAACGGCTAGCACGACAAAGTGCGGCTTCACCAGGGCCGCCAGGACGACCATGATGGTGGCCAGTCCCCAGCGCTGCCGGCACAGCGCGACCAAGAAAGCAAGCACGATCGGCGCGGTAAACCCGACAGAGTTGCCCCGATCGATCGCGATCCAAGCCGGAATGGCTGCGACGGCACACACCGCGAACACCACGAGCCGCTCAAGACCCCGCGCACCCCGCGCCGCCCACAGAGCGGGAGTGAAGCACGCGATCGTCAAGACGGTCAGGTAGCCCAACAATCCAAGTCGTGGTGCCCCAACCCAATTTCCCAATAGCCCAAAGGCGACTTGCGGCACCATCCCGGCAGCCGGGTAGTTATTGGGCGGCGAAACGGACTGCCAAAACACCGAGAAATAGTAGGGCTCCCACGGATTGGGCCGTGTCCCACCGACCACTACGATCGTGTAGTCGTTAAAGCAATGGCGGCCGAAGTTTGTAGGCATACCCAGCCAGCAATCATCGGGAGGAAAGAGAAGAGAGCTCAGCACGTCGGCCGAGTAGTACTGCGTGAGAACAATGCCCGTCGCCACTGACACCATCGACGCCACGAGGACCGTGCCCAGCAGGAGCGAGCGTTCTGACGCATGGGAGAACTCGACAAGGTTCTGCCGGGTTGCGACGAACAAACGCTTCAGCGCTTCGGCAGGTCGGCTTACGGGCATGATGCCGCACTGTACGTGACTACTGAATCTCCGATGAGCCATTCCGTTCGCAAAAATCCACAACCCGCGTGACCTGTGGGCGGATTCCATACGGCGGAGACCGATGACTGCCAGACAATCTCTCGGTGCACGTCTTCCCCGGCAGGAGTGCACGCGGGTGGGCCACCACCCGCCCCTTCCGGAGTTGACATCGACGGCAGTGATGCGGCCACCGAGTCGTTCATTTGTCGATATCGCTGGCAGGTCAGAGATATTGCGGCTGATCAAAGTTCAGCCGCAACCCTCCCGAGGCGGTGTGGATACGCGACTACTGGCGGCCTCAATGCACTCGGAAGATCGGTCCGGGCAGCCGATTCCGCGAATTCTTCGGACCACGATCGGCACCTGAGATCGAACATTCAGCTGTGGTTCAGAACCTTCCAACGCGCGTCAAGCATTTCGATGCGCTTCGCATCCTCGTCGGTGATGTGGCCGTAGTAGTCGCGTTTGTTCAACAGCCAGAGCAACTCGAAGTGCACAGCGTTGAGCAGACCGTCGGAAATCGAGGCGAGGGTGCCTGCCGAGCCGTCGAATACGACCTTGCGGGTTTCGAAGCGCGTCAGGTGGACGTGTGCGACCTCGCGGACTGTGTCAAGGGTGTCGCTGGATATCGCGCCGCCAAGGACCAGGTCAAGGCCAGCTTGCTTCGCCTTTTCGGCGACGGTGACGACATAGCGGGTAATCTGCGGGCTGTTTATGGTGTCACGGGTCTGGCCCAGCGAACCGGTGAAGTCCACCCTGCCGAAGACGATGCCATGTACCCCGCGGTCTTTACGGGCCAGTTCGAGCATGTCGTCGAGGTTGTTGTAGCCCGTGATCGTCTCGAGGTTGAAGAGAAAATCGGTGTCGAGTTCCTCGTCCTCGTCGTACACGGCGTTCTTCGCGGCGATGTATTTCGAAAGCGCGTAGGCCGACTCGACCATCGGAGCGACGATGTAGCGCACACCAATTTGCTTGGCTTCCAGCAGATCACGCATTGCTTCGCAGCCGCCAACTTTGACGGTGAGAGGCAGACCCGCGGCGCGGGCGATGTCAACGAGCCGGAGCAGCTCGTCGATCCTGGTCCCTTCCGCCTCGAACTCGGCCTTGACGCTCACAACGCCGTGCGCTTCTTTGCCGACGCGCAGGATTTCTACCATCTGCCGTTCGGTCTTGTTCATTTACGCCTCCGCAGGTCCCCGAATACGGCTGGAGAGTACGTCAGTCGGCGTAGTCCGTGGGCGAATTTGGCAGAAACCTGTCCCACTCGGATTCGGCCCACTTCAATCGCGTGCTGGAGGGCCGGGCTAGTGGATTCGACCGGCAGTTGGTCATCGAAGAATGCGGCTTGGAACTCAGCCGGCCGGTATGCGATTAACGGTAGGCTGCCATCCGCCAACCGGGCTCGGCGCCTCGCTCTTGCCGAACCTTCGACCTGAACCGACGAGAGCACAGATGAGTCGACCCCTCGAGTTGATGCGCGCGGCGGTCACCGCGCTCCGGACGCAGATTGCGGCAGTAGCTGGCCAATCCGAGCGGACCACCCTGCTGGGCGCCTTGCTTCTGGCGTCGATGGTGTCCGGGGCGACGGGTTTCGTTCTCACGCAATACTTCTCCGTCGACATGCTCAGTTCGATTCTTTACCCTGCCAAGGATTGCTGGCTCGGCTTGCCCACCAACATCGGCCAGCACTGTTTCAACGACTACACGGTGGTGATAGCCGGCGGAATGCGGCCCAATCCATGGGATCCTTTGGTTTATTCGCAATACGCGCCGGCCCTCCCCGGCATCAGGTATCCGGCGGCCGGGATGGTGCCGCAAGTGGCTTTCGGGCTGTTGGGTGAATGGCTTGGCGCACCGCGACTGGGGTTGCTGGGCTACCTGCTCGTCTTGGTGATCGCGGTCCTCACCCCCGCGTTCTGGGCCGCGCGGGGTGCGCGCGGTGTGGAACGCATCGTGGTCTTCATCGCGTGCGGCGCCGCGGCCGCTCCGGCGTGGGCCGTCGTCGATCGGGGGAATGCGGTGGGTTTCGTGGTGCCGATCGCTCTGGTCTTCTTGGTGGCGCTGCGCCGACAGCGGTGGGGCCTGGTCACGCTCATGGTGGTCCTGGCTGCGCTGGTGAAGCCACAGTTCGCTGTCCTTGGCGTTGCGTTGCTCGCCGGCCGGCACTGGCGATTGACCGGCGTGGCCGTCGTCGGAGGCGTCGTCGCCAATCTCGCGGCGTTTCTGCTGTGGCCCTCTGACCTGCCGCACACCATCGTGCAGGCGTTTGGCAACCTCGCTCAGAATGATGCCGAGGCGGTGATCCAGCCATATAACGTGTCCTTCGCAAGCGGGCTCTTCCACCTGACCCATCGTCTTGTGCCCCTGTTCGGGTACGGGGTGCTTCTCGTGGTCGTGGTTGGCGTGCTGGCTCTCGGGCGGCGCATCCCCCCTGTCATGGCGGGGATCGTGCTACTGGCCGCATCGGCCCTCGCGCTCCCAGTGACATACCAGTACTACCTCGTGTTCGCGTTACCGATAGCCGCGCTCGTCGTTCGCGATCCAGACGGACCGCCTGGTTCTGGGATCTTCGACCGGCCCGCGATGGTGGGCGGTCACCGTCGTGCGGTTGGCGTCTGCGTGAGTCTTGCCGCGGCGCTGACCATCGCCGCCCCGATTGCGTGGCCAGGATCAGGCGGCTTGATACCGACCGCGGGCAAGCCTGGGGTCATCGGGCTCACCGACGGAGTTTGGGTCGTGCCCACCTCACAGACAGTGACCGCGCTCTTATGGTTGATCGCGTCTACGGCGATCATCGTCTCGTACGCTCGCAGACCGGTTTGCAGCGCCGGTCCGGACGCCTCCGCCGTATCGGTCTCTCGCGACGATCAATCTGTGCATTCAGTCGTGTCCCACGGGGACAGCGACTGAGCCGACGCACCAAGAGAGGGGTTTCATGACAAAGACGATATTGGTTTCGGGAGCGTCGGGAATAGTCGGTTATGGAACCTTGAAATCGTTACGAATGGCTGACGAAGATTACAAATTGATCGGTACGACTGTTTACGACGACTCTGTGGCGCCGGCATTTTGCGATGTGTTCGAACGTGCACCGTATACCACAGATCCGACATACATCGATTGGTTGTGTGGAGTAATTGCGAAGCACAAAGTGGATATGGTAATCCCCGGTATCAATGACGATACGCTGAAGTGGAATCAATGCAGAGCACAGCTGGAAGCCACCGGGGCCAAACCGCTCCTGAATAACCCGGAACTAATCGACCTGTGCGCCGATAAATGGCTGTTCTACCAAAAACTTCATCAAAACGGTTCGAAGTATCTGATCGAATCACGTCTGGCCGGCGCGTTTGTCGAATTAAAATCCGCTTATGGCCTTCCGTTTCTGCTCAAGCCGCGTCGCGGATTCGCATCCAAGGGCATCGTCATAGTCGATTCAGAAGAAATATTCAATGAACACAAAGCGGATATCGGTGAAGTGCTCATGGCGCAGCCGATCGTTGGCAGCGAGGACGCCGAATATACGATATCAGCCTTCTTCGATGACAACAGCGAGCTTCGCTGTTTGATGGGGTTGCGGCGAAGGCTGGCCAAGGAAGGGTTCACGGAAAAGGCTGTCGTGGAGATGCCTCTGCATGGCGAACAAGCGATAACAGAATTATCGGCACTACTGAAACCCATAGGTCCGACGAATTTCCAATTCAGAATGCATGATGGCGAGCTGAAGCTGCTTGAGATCAACGCGCGCATCTCGTCGGCTACATCTATACGGGCACGCTTTGGTTATAACGAAAGTAGCATGGCAGTCGATTATTTCCTAGGTGGTATCGTGCCGAAGCAGCCGGAAATACGATGCGGCCATGCTGTGCGCTATACGGAGGATCATATTTTTTATGATGGCTATACTGTCTGATATCCACGGCAACTACGTTGCTCTCGAACGGGTTCTCTCGGCCATTGATGAGATGGGAATCCAGGACATATATTGCCTCGGCGACTTGGTCGGATACTATCCGCAGGTGAACGAGGTGTGTGATGAACTGCGAAAGCGCGATGCGCATTGCGTGATGGGTAACCACGATTGGTATATGTTGGCCGATAGTTTCTGCGACAGGTCGCAGACTGTCAATGACACGATCGGTTATCAGAAGACAATTATCAGCGATGAGAATCTCGGGTGGTTGAAGTCATTGCCGATACATCGTGAATACAAACAGCTCAAGATGGTACATGGCGGGTGGGTGAATCCGCTCGACGAGTACTTGCGCGAACCGACCAAAGATTATTTTGAAAAGGTTGGCGGCAAATACTTCGCATCGGGACATACGCATCTGCCGCGGATAGATGATTACGGTGACAAAGTTTATTGCAATCCGGGATCCGTCGGGCAACCCCGCGACGGCGACAATCGTTCGGCGTTCGCTACATGGGACGGAACGGCCTTCGAAATCCACCGCGTCGCATACGATTATGAAGCGGTCGGCACGCTGATGGAGCAGGCCGGCTTCAGCGGATATTACTACGAGCGGTTGGCCATCGGAGCGAAAGATAACGGGTGGTATGCCGGTAAGAACAAGGAACACGCTGATGGCTAAGTGGACGAAGCTGGGCAGGGTGTTCGATCCGCGCGACCATAGAGATGTGAGTCGGCCGTGGCTTCACGAATATACTCAGGCGCCGGCCACGATGGTATTCGATGATTTCGTCAGGGTGTATTTCTCTTGCCGCCCTCCTCGCGATGAGAACGGCCAGTTCGTCAGCTATACAGCATTCGTCGACCTGGACCGGAACGATCTGTTCAACGTCGTGAATCTGGCAAAGAACCCCATCCTACCGCTCGGCAACAAGGGCTGTTTTGACGAATTTGGTACATATCCCGCATCGGTCATTCGAATGGGTGATGAAATCTGGTGCTATTACGCGGGATGGACTCGTCCTGTTTCGGTACCGTTCGAGGTCGCCATCGGTGTGGCGATAAGTACCGATTACGGCGAAACGTTCGAGCGGCTCGGTGAAGGCCCCATACTGTCGTTTGCACCTGACGAACCGTTTACGCTCAGCGGCCCGAAAATCAGGAGATTCAACGATAAATACTATCTTTTCTATATCGCCGGCAACGCCTGGCTGAAGATAGAAGGCCGGCCCGAGATCTCGCATCGCATCCGCGTTGCAGTGTCGGACGACGGCGTTAGTTGGACGCGGCATAATCGCGATTTGGTTTCGAATTCTTGGGATGACCACGAATCCCAGGCAAGCCCGGATGTCTTCTACGCAAACGGCAAATATCACATGTTCTTTTGCGGCTGGGTCCCCAAGAATTTTCGTGAGACCGGGAATCGCCGGATCGGATATGCCAGTTCAGATGATTTGCTTCATTGGGTACGGGATGACACGAAGGCGGGCATCACGGTTTCCGTGGAAGGCGATGCATTCGACAACGAAATGGTCGCGTACCCGCACGTCTTTGAACTGGACGGCAAGACCTACATGCTGTATTTGGGGAACTCCGTCGGCCAGTACGGTATTGGAATTGCGGAGTTGGATGGAGAGCTGGCGTGATGGGTGAGGTGCGCTAACGCCGTTGCTTGAGATCGACGGGTCGGCTCGGCTCTTCCCGCAGCTGAGAAAACTCCGATGTCAGCACGACGTGCATCGGGCGTTCACGAACCTGATCAAGAATGCGCCACAGGTACTCGCCGATCACCCCGAGCATGATCATGATGAAGCCGAGCAAGAGCAGCATCGTCACCATGATCGGGGCCCACCCGACGAACGGCGATCCGCCCGCCATCCAGTTGATCACGATGGTGAGCAGCTGCACGAACCCGAGTAGCGCGACGACGACTCCGAGACGGGACATCAACTTGATGGGGCCGTACGACGAATCGATCACGAGATCGGTGAAATTTGCCAGTCTCTTCACGATCGAGTACCCGGACTTACCGTGCGGTCGCTCGCGGCGAACGTACGGGATGAAGCTCGTGGGGAGTCCGAGCCACAACAGGTCGCCCTGGAGGAACCGGAAGCGGCCCTTGAAGCCCAGGAGCAGGTCGATAGCCCGCCTGTCCATGAGGAAATAGTCGAAGCCGCCCTCCGGTATCCCGGGTGTGGACCGGCGCGCATACCAGTAGGCAATCCGGCTGGTTGTGGCCGCGATCGCCCCATCGGATCGTCCGGTTCGGTTGGCGATAACGATGTCATCGCCGGCGAGCCACCGGTGGACCATGTCGCCGATCAGCTCGGTGGGATCCTGCAGATCGGCCGAGATGCTGACCACTGCGTCACCGCGGGCGAGCCGATATCCGGCGACCATCGCGCTGAGCTGGCCGAAGTTGCGACTGAGCCGATGCGCGGAAATATGCAACGGGTCCTTGTCGCGCAGCGCGCAGATGACGTTCCAGGAGTCGTCGTCCGACCCGTCATCGACGAAGACGATCTCGAGATCGCACTCGGGAAAGCGACTGACCGCGACGTCGATGAGCTCGGCGTAGAGCTGGGCGAGGGACTCGGCATTGCGGTAGACGGGGACAACGACCGAAACCAACTTCGGCACATCGGGCTGCGGATTCTCGGATTCGACCGCTTCTGATGTCATTTCGCGCGCCTGACGAGTCGACTCTGCGCGACAGCAAGGACAGACAGGCCGAATGGGAGTGGCAGCCGGCGTGCGGCTTTCGCTTCGAGGGCCAGCACTCGGGCCGCCCATCTCGACGCAGCTCCGGGGTTCATCCGGGCGCTGTTACGCGACAGGACTTCGTCGGGCGTGCTGCGGCGACCGAGACGGTACGGCACTGTTCTCAGCAACGCCGCGGGCGGCACCAGCGAGGCAAAACAGTAGCGGGCGGACAGGACGGTGAACTGGAATTGCTCCAGAGTGTGGCGCAGTGTCGTGGTCGAGTACCTGCGAAAGTGACCGAGCGCTTCGTCCTCCGCGCTCCACAGCCATTGGTAGGCAGGTACCGTGACCACCAGCGTTCCCTCCGGTGAGAGAACTCGGGCGACCTCGTGGAGGAGATCGGCGGGATCTTCGAGATGTTCGACCACGTCGAAGAGGCCCACCGCGGGCAAGCTACCGGATGGCAGGTCGAGATCATGAAGAGTCCCGCAGAAAACCTCCGCCCCCATGTGCGCGATCTCCAATGCCCCCTCCGGCAGTGGCTCGACCGACACCACGTCGACGCCGTACCGCCCGAGTCGTTTCGCCATCGCGCCCGAACCGGCCCCTACGTCCCACATTGTCTTGATCGACGCTTCCTGCAGTACCTCCCCGACCGCGTCGGCGCGGGCATCGAGCCAGAATCCTTCGCCGCCGTCACCCGAAAGGGTGTCGAGCACGTCGCGTGGATAGGAAACCTGGGCACCGTCGCGGCGTAGCCAGCGGACGCCGTCAGCGTCGCGTGCGGGCGCCTCCCATCCGAGCGATTGGAGTCGGCCAAACTCGGACTGCGCCCCGACCTCCGGAGTGATACCCACGAAGATCAGCGCTCCGTGCCCGAGCAGACGACGAACACCGTGGAAGCGAGGTCGGGGAACACCGCGGCAAGGCTGTCGCAGCCCTCGACATACTCCCTACTCACGATGCCCTCCTCCAGCGCGCGATCGAACTGGAAGTTCGCCAGCGGTTTGACGATCACGCCGCCGAAATCGACCACGCCCAACCTGGCAGCTCGGACGTCGGCGAGCACGGTATCCAGCGAATACGTCCGCCGGTGCCCGTGCTCGAACTCACCCGGCGTCACCGCACTGTTGTGCGCTATCAGACCCATGTGCACCGCTATCTGGCGCGACAACGCATTCGCATTCGGGACAGCGACGAAGAGAAGCCCGTCGTAGTCCAACCATGTCGCGATCCGCGCCAATACGGCTACGGGGTCGTCGAGGTGCTCGAGCGTGTGAACCAAGAAAATGTGCTGATACCGCTTTACCGGGGTGACGTCCTCGAACAGGCCGGTCGTTACGTGCACGCGATTGCCGAATCGCGCGCGAACCTCAGCGGCGAGAACTGGTGACGCCTCGATGACGTCGAGATGGTCGAAATAGTCGAGCAGCTGCTGGGTCATGTCACCCTTGTAGGCCCCAAGTTCCAGAGTGGCGCCGTCGGTCTTGAACCGTGGGTTGAGCCGGCGCAACAGGTGCGCACGAACGATGCCGTCAAAGTCGTACGAATACTGGCGTTCTCGGTTGTCCTGAAACTCGAGATCGTGATTCCTAGTCGCTGACAAATCCGCTCTCCCTGTCTGTTGGAGGTCTTCGACTGCCCGGGCCGGATCCCACGAGACGTGGTTACGGTACCGCCGGATCGTTCGACCTGGACGAAATCGAGTAGTCGGTATTAGGCCCGGTGCCGCGCCTTGGTGTGGGCCGTTGTTGCCGTGCCGTCGCGTAAGGTCACGTCGTCCATTCGGAGACCCCGAATCCCCAACGGCCGAACTCGTTTCCGTTGTAGAGCAGGAAATGACGGTCACCGACGGTGACGACATGTGGATAGCACCGCATGTCCGAGTCGAATTCAAGACGCGGGAACTCGACCGGCGCATCATCGCGGCTCCACGCCAGCCCGTCACGGGAGACGGCGTGGCCCAAGCGGTACCCCCGCTGCGGGTTTGTTCGGAAGTCGAACGACTCCCGGTAACAAAAGACCATGTGGAGCTCGCCGTCCATATCGAACACCGACGGGAGTGCTTGAGCCTCGGCCGGCCCCAATCGATCCGGGATCGCGCATCGGCCTTGCGCCGGTGCCCAATCGATACCGTTCGGGGATGTGGCGACGCCGATCTTGTAGGTCCGCTCGACATCTCCTGTAGTGGGTTCCGACGTCCAACCGGTGCCGAACAGATACCACATGAGCCAACGCCCATCGATCTGGCGCACGAGTCCGTCACCCACGAGGAACGGTTCGTGCAGGCTGCTCGAGAGCACCGGGCCCAAGCCCCGTCGCTCGAACGTGAGCCCGCCGTCGCGGCTGACTGCGAGGCCGATCCCGGTTTCGACGGGCACTGACTGACGACGACTCCATCCCGTCGTATAAGCCCAGACCTCCTCACCGACCGGGACCACGCTGAATGGAAATATGCCGTGTTCGTCGAAGCATCCGAGCTCGCCGGGCGTGATCACGTCGCCGCGTGGTTCTCCCACGAGCTCAGAGAAGTCCAGCGAGAACTCGGCGAAGGCGATGTCGCTACGCCAGGATCCCGCACCTCCGTCGGGTGTTCGTGTGCTGAAGTAGACCCGCACCGAGTCATCGAGGACCAAGGCCTGTGGTGACTGCGCGAAGGACCCAACGGCTGGGTGGTGGCTCCATTCGCGAACGTCGAAGATCATCCCTCTCGGATGCCAACCCATGGGTGTTCAGCCCTCCCTGACTTCTGTTGGCCGCGCGAGGTCGAACCCCTTGCGCCCGAGAGTATCTCGCGTCCAATCAAGGAGACCGGCGCCGCTGATATGACCGTCCCGCCGGTCCATCCACGACCGATCGTCGTCCTGGACAGGGGCTAGGACCCGCCCACGCTTCTCCAGCCCGAAGTGCATGGCCACCTACCTGGTGATGATCTCGTAGTCGGATCGCACCCTGGAGACAAGCTCGACTGGCTCGACGAACATCATCGTGTCCACGACCGATAGAGCCTCGACGTAGGGAAACGAGAACTGGGCGTACGGGGTGAGTTGGGAACGCAGAAAGCGGAGGCGCAACCCCTGCTCGGTGAATGCTGAATCGCAATAGAGATCTAGGCCGCCAATCGGATTCACGTACTCCGTCGCCCCGATCGCCGCGCACGTCGCCAGGACTCGTTCCTGGCCGCGCAGGCTTCTGTCGATACCCAGGCTGGAGGAGATGACCACGTCGGTGTTGATGCCGAGGCATCCCGCCAGGGCCGAGATCGAATTCGCGATGAAGTCGAAGAGGTTGCGACCCGGAAACTCCAGCACCTCTTCGAGGAGCTGTTGATAGTTCGGCCAAAACGGGGCCTTGCCGTAGCTCTGACGAAACAGCGCCAGCATTTTGCTTGCGCTGAATTCGGGAGCGATCTCGCGATCGCGCACGTCGGCAAAATCGCTCGCTCGTCGCAACGGGAGCGTGATCGTCCGCGGACTTCCCGACGCGAGTATTCGGTTGCGGTTGATCCATCCCCGTTTGGTGTACTCGATGTCGTCGTACAGGACGAACGTGTCGCAGTGCTCGAGCAGCTGGAAATACCCGATGTACGGAAAGAAATACGGCTGCATGATTCCGAGCCGCATTAGTAGCAAGCCAATTTTGACAAGATGAATTCGCCGATCCGGGTGCAGTCGTCGGGCTGCACGGCGGTTCCGGTGGGCAAGACGATGACTCGCTCTGACACGAGCGCGGTGTTCGGCAGATGCACCCCCGCGTGGGGGAACAAGCTCTTGTACGGCTCCATGGCGTGGCATCCCGGCCAGAAGTACTTGCGAGCCCGGATGTTCTCGGCGTGTAGATCGGCCACCAGTTGGTCCCGGTACTCGCTGACTGACGGCGACAGCTCTACGACCACATACTGGTGGTTCCCTGTCGTCGCCGAATCGTACTGGCACAGGTGCAGCTTGTCGGTCCGCGCGAATACCTCGCCGTAGGCCGAGTGGTTCGCACGGTTCCGCTCGATGAAGGTGTCTATCGAATCGAGATTGACCAAGCCCATCGCGGCGCAGATCTCAGTCATCTTGCCGTTGGTGCCTGGGTAGACGACCTTGTCGAAGTCTACGAAGCCGAAGTTCCGCATCAACCGCATCTGGTCGGCCAGGTCATCGTCGTTCGTGACGACCGCACCGCCCTCGAACGTGTTGAAGAACTTCGTGGCGTGGAAACTCAGTACCTCGGCTCTTCCGTACGACCCGACCATTCGGCCGTCATGCGAGTTCCCGAACGCGTGTGCCGCATCGAAGAGCAACTCGAGACTGTGCTCATCGGCAAGGGCCTGGAGCTTTTCCACCTGGGCCGGCCGACCCCAGAGGTGCACACCGATGATCCCGGAGGTCCGGGGGGTGATGAAGGTCCGTACCGACTCGGGGTCGAGGTTGTGGGTGAGCGGGTCGATGTCGGCGAAGACCGGCGTCAGACCTTGCCAGTGAAGTGCATGCGCGGTGGCGACGAACGTGTACGACGGAACGATCACTTCCCCGGTCAGTCCGAGCGCTCGGATCGCGATCTCGAGCGCGATCGTGCCGTTGGCCATCGTCACGCAGTGTCCGACGTCGAGGAAGTCGGCGATCCGGCGTTCGAGCTCCACGACGAGCGGTCCGGCGTTCGTCAGCCAGTGTCGCTCGAAGATACCGTCGACCAGACGGTCGAAGTCGAGCCGCGAACCCAGGTTCGGGCGACCAACATGGAGGGGTTCCGGAAACATCATCGGAGTGGGCCCGCCGTTGGCACCGGTGCCACGCCTTTCCTCCACCCGTCCGGACCGAATGCTGTTCGAGAGCCTGCCTTGTACCCCAGGGATTATGCACGTTCTCCGTCCCGGCGCCGTGGTTTTGCTCGGAGACGGTGTCGGTGTGCGGAAATTCGGCCGGCGCCGGCGCCTACATCCGACCCGCCAGGACGGCAAGGCCGCGTAGCGCCATGTCTCCCTGAGGCACGACTCTTTGCGGGCGATTGAGCCTGGATTGGATTGCCGTGCGCAGCGGGATAAAGCGCTGAGCTACTCCACCGCAAAACAACAGCGTGTCTGTCGGTCGGAATCCGACGTCGAGCGCCCCGTCTACATACGCTGCCGCAATGGCCGTGACCAGCGCCCGAACGAGGTCCTCGGGGCGGTGCGCATCCGTCACCCCTGACCAGTGCCCTCCACTGACGTTGTGGAACGTTGGCAGGCAATGGGGTAGCGCAAGTCCTGAGTCTGCGGCGCTCGCCTCGGTGGCCCATGCCCAGGCCTCGTCGTCGGTGCGGCCGCGTGACAGCAACGAGATACCGTGTGTCAGCGCGCGCCCAGCCGGCAAATGGGTCTTGGTATGGACGAACAGTCCGTCGAAGTAAGGCCGCGTCTGGGTCGAGTGGCCCGCGTGTTCATGAGCGAGCCGGGCCACCTGGCCCCCGGACGCAATGTTGAAGGCGGTGACGTCTTCGGCGATGCCTGCACCCAGTAACGCCGCCTGTTGGTCCCCGACCGGGGTGATGACGGCCGCACCGGAGGCGTGGTGGATGCCGATGGCCTCCGGTATCTGCAACACCTGCGGCAACACGAGCCGCGTGCCACCCGCCAACGCGGCAAGCGGCTCTGACCACGACCCGGCTCTGAGGTCGAACATTCCCGATGCTGCGGCATCGGTGATGTGCTGTGCGAACTTTGGGTTGTCGCTCAGCGCTGCAGCCACCCACGACAGCAGGCTGTGGACCCGAATGCGACCTTCGATCGTGGTGAGGTCCGTTGCGTAAATCCCGGCGACCGGAAGCCCGGACCGGAGCTCATTTCCCGCGGCATCCCAGACCTCAGGCGGCTGCGCACGGCGCATATTGTCGAGGTGGGTTATTCCGCTGCCCACGACCAGGGCGGCGCGATTGTCCTGCCAAGTAGCCAAGGGGAGGTGCGGGACGTTGCGCTCGTCGGTCAATGTCCAGCCGTGCATTTGGCCGCTCAGCAGGATCCGTTCCGGCTGCCCGGCGAGCGGCAACACCGATGCGATTGCCGCTTCCACCGAGCTGACGACTTCGTGAGGGTCGACCGTACGGTAGAGCCCGCCCAACGAGGCGAAATCTGGGAACGGGAACCTGCGCTCGGCGACGATGCTGTCGCCAGAATGCAGTACCGCGACCTTGATATAGGTGGAACCCAGGTCAACGAGTAGCGAAGAGCGGCTCATCGTCCAGGTACTCCGACACCTCGGCAACGAGCACCTCGTCGAGCGGCTTGGGCACGATCCTCAGGTCGCCCTCGTCGTGCAACACGGCAAAATACATCACGCCGTTGCGGACCTTCTTGTCACGCTTGAGCACATCCACCAGTTCGTCGGCTGATGGAATGGACGGGATGGCGTAGTCGGTGTTGGCAGCAAGGACTGCTCGCACTTGGGCTGCGGTGTCGGGATTGGTCAGGCCCCACCGCACACCGAGGAAGTTGATGAGGTCCATGCCCCACATGACCGCGAGGCCGTGCGGAACCTCGTTGTGGGTAAGGGCTTCGAGGGCGTGCCCGAAGCTGTGGCCGTAGTTGAGCACTCGCCGCAAATCCGTCTCGTGCTCATCCTCCTCGATGACCAGGCGCTTGCTCTCCAAGGCCTTGCGAATCATTTCCAGAACGTGTGGGTTGCGGTGACCACCGCTGGTCAAGGCTTCGGTGAGCTCACCGAAGAAGGCGCCCTCATTGGTGAGCGCGAGTTTGTAGATCTCGCCATAGCCTGAGTCGACCTCAACCTGGGGGAGGCTCGTCAAGAATTCCGAGCAAATGACAACGTGGCTGGGTGAGTGGAAGACACCGAGCTGGTTCTTCAGCGGGAGCACGTTGATGCTGGATTTCGCTCCAATGCAGCTGTCCGCTTGGCTGAGCAGAGTGGTCGGGACGAACGTCCACGGCACCCCTCGGTAGTAGATGTGGGCCGCGAAGGTGGCCACGTCCTGTACGACGCCGCCACCGACCGCCACGATCCGCGCCGAACGGGTCGCATTGTTCTGCAGTAGCCAGTCGATGAAATCGCTTACACCGGCGAGCGTTTTGCTCTCCTCGTCGGCCTTCACGAGATACGTCGGACAACTCAACAACGCACCCAGAGCTTGGCCGTAGAGATCGAACAGCGCCTCGTCGATGATGACGTAGGTGTCCGCATGAGGGCTGACGATCGCGGGAACTGCTGCGACTTCAGCGACGAAGTCCACCGGGTAGTCACCTTGCTCGGACTTGATGATCATCCGATCCTGGGTCACACGCACAAGAAGCCTCCGTCGATCGTGATGGATTGTCCAGTGATATAAGAATTCTCGGGGGATACCAGCCAGGAGATGAAGAGGGCAATCTCTTCAGGTCGGGCAAGGCGGCCCACCGGGATCCGCGCGGCCAGATCGTGCAATTGCTGCGCGTCATTGTTCTGGTAGGTGAGGTCGGTAAGCACGAACCCGGGGGCGACGCAGTTCGCGAGCACTCCGAACGGGCCGTATTCTGCGGCGGCCGACCGTACCACTTCCTCGATCCCGGCTTTGGATGCGCTGTAAGCAACTCGCCCGGCACGGGCGCGGTGCGCGTAGACGCTCGAGACAGCGACCACTCGCCCGTACCCGGCAGACGCCATCCGAGGCAGCAATCCTTGCAGGAGTAGAACATTGGAGCCGAGGTTGATCTGTTGAGTCTCTGACCAGTTGTCTAGCGAAAGTTCTTGAAGCGGTTGCGGATTGTTGATGCCCGCGTTGAGTACCAAAATATCGACCGCGTCATCGATATCCTCGAGGTACTTGCTAACCGATTCGGGCACCGCAAGATCCAGGGCTTTCCGATCCGGTCTGAGTACCCGGACACCTTTTGACTCCAAGACCTCAGCAACGCTACTGCCGATTCCGCGTGTAGAGCCGGTAACAAGGGCCGTGGAAGGCACTTTGCTCAATCCGCCGCCGAGACCTGCGCCGCCCGGGCGTCGAGGTGCATGGTGACACGCTCCTCGACGTCGGCAGGAAGGTCGGGGCTCATCCGGTGCAGCGGGTTCGACCTCATCGAACCATCGGCCTGAACAGCCGAACTGATCTTCGGGTAGTAGGTCTGCTCCGGATCGATCGGAACTTCGATGAGCGCCGGACCAGGTTCGTCCAGTAGAGAGCGGACTGATGGGGCATCCAGGCCGAGTTCGGCATCGAGCTTGCCGAACGGTATCCGGTATGCGCGCGCCAGTTGCTCCCAGCTCGGCAGCCCCAAACCTGTTTGGGCATCGCAGCCGATCCACGCGCCGCCGAAGTAGTTGCGCTGAGTCATCCGGATCGACGCGTAGCCGTTGTTGCTCAGCACGAAGACCTTGACGTTCGCGCTGGTGGCTGAAAGCGTGCCAAGTTCCTGAAGGTTCTGGGCGAACCCACCATCACCCTCGGTCAGGAACACGTGACGGCCCGGATTGGCCAACGCCGCACCCAACGCTCCCGATAGTCCGTAACCCATGCTCGCAAGCGACTTGTTCGTGACAACCTTCTGGTCGCTTCGCAACTGCATAGCCTGCATGCCTACGCTAAATGCGCCGCCACTGCTGCCGGGCAACACGATGGCGTCCGGTTGCGCAACCTCGGCAAGGCGCATCGCGAACTCGTACGGCTTCACATATCCCGGTGCAGTGACGTTTCGCGGGTCGTTGAGCGGCAGTTCGGACCGCACCGACGCGACGAACTCCCGCCATGCCTGCCACCGCCCGGGGTCACCGAGGTCGCGGGAGTAGAGGGCGGCCAGGAACCCGTCGGCGTCCCCGTGCAGAGTGAGGTCGACGTGTGGGTGTCCCTTGTCGAGTTCGGCGGCGTCGATGTCGACCTGTACCAGTCGCCCGACGGGTACGAACTCCTCCCATGCGAATCCGGTCTGTTGCAGGCCGAGGCGGGTGCCGATGGTGACTACCAGGTCGGCCTGCTGGATGAGGATGTTGGCGGCCCGCTGCCCCCAGGTGTTTGGCCGCCCGGCGTACAACGGATGCTCGGTTGGAACCCGGTCGGCCCCATTCCATGTGGTCATGAGGGGGATGCCGGCCGCAGCTGTTCGTTCACGCAGGGCCCGGGCGGTCTCGCGACTCACCCCGCCACCGATCAGGATGATCGGGCGCTGCGACTCGTGCACCCAGGCCACAACCTGTTCGATGTCTGTTCCGCGGACCTGGCGGAGCGGGGCTGCCGCGGGGATCGCGACCGGGTCCTGACCGGGCAGCCTGGGTGCACCCTGCGCATCCAGACAGATTTCCAGGAAAACGGGGCCTTGGCGGGGAGTACGGCCGTCGAGAACAGCGTCGAGGATCACGTCGCGAGGAACGGGCCGTTCGATGCGCATTGCCCGCTTGGTGATGCTGCGGACCAACTCCACGCCGTCGATTTCCTGGATTCCTCGCTGCCGTACCGCGCCGCGGCTCAAGTCGCTGCTCTTGACTTGTCCACCCAGGATGAGTAGTTCGCGGCTCTCCTGCCACGCGCCGGCGATTCCGGTTATCGCGTTGGTGATACCGGGACCGGCCGTCACCAGTGCGAGGGCTCGCCCGCTGCCCTCGTCGCGAGAAGCGTTGAAGTATTCGACCGCGATCGCCGCCCCGACTTCGTGCACGAACGGCACGCAGGTCATCCGGGTGCGCACCGAGTTCAACAGGTGCATATTGTTGCCGCCCGCGACGAAGAAGCAATGCGTATAACCGGCTCCGACCAGCCAGTCGACCATCTGGTCGGAGTACTTCGGAGACGGTGTCACACACCCACCTTCCGGCTGATGACAAAGTTGGGCCGCTGCTTGACTTCCTCATAGATGAGCGCGAGATATTCGCCGATGACCCCGAGCAGCAAGGTGACCACCCCGAAACCGATCAACGAGACGCAGATGAGTGAGCCGAATCCGGGAAACGGTACGCCGGCAAAGACGAAGCGAGCGGCTAGCACGCATACCGCAACCGCGGCAACAAGACTCAAGAAGAATCCGGTAAGGGTGATCAGTCGCAGCGGCACGTACGAGTGAGCGAGGATGCCCTTGCCGGCGAGGTCCAGCACCTTGAGGCTGTACGCCTTGGATTCCCCGGCGTAGCGGGGCGCCCGCTTCATCGGCAGGCCGATCGAGTTGAAACCGACCCAGGAAAACAAACCGCGGACAAAGCGGTTGCGCTCGTCCATCGACCGCACCGCCTCATAGACTTTGCGGTCGACCAGGCGGAAGTCACTGGCGTTGCTGGTGATTCGGTCGCCGGTGAGTCTGCCCGCCAGCCAATAGAACAGCTGGGAATTCATTTTCCGGATGGGGCCGGTGCCCCCGCGCTCGGTGACCACGCCGTAGACGTTCTCGTAGCCCTGCTCCCATGCGCGGATCATTTCCGGGATGAAATCCGGTGGGTCCTGCAGGTCGGCGGTCATGAGCACGACCGCGTCGGCGTCGACGACGTTCAAACCGGCAGTCAATCCACCGTCCATCCGGAAATTCCGGGCCAGTTGCACTACCTTGAATCGTGGGTCTGCCGCGTGGATCTCGAGCAACTTGTCCATGGTGTCATCGGTCGAGCCGTTCTCGATGATGATGGCCTCGAAGTCGTAGCGGGGCTCGGAGTCAAATACCTTCGTCAGTTGCCGGGCTAGTTCCTCGATGCATTCACTCTCGTTGAAGGCGGGCGAGATCACCGCGATCTTTTTCTTCACCGCCACACCTTCCACGGCGGGTCTCCGCCATTCCAGAGGTTGTTCAGCAGCTGCGATTCCCGGAAGGTATCCATCGGCTGCCAGAAGCCATGGTGTGGGTAGGCGGCGATCTGGCGATCTTCAGCGAGGCGGAGCAGCGGTTTATCCTCGAGCACGCTCTGATCGCCGTCCAGATAGTCGAACACTCCCGGCTCGAAAACAAAGAAACCGATATTGATCCAATCCTCGGTCTTCGGCTTCTCGCGGAATTTAGCGACCGCACCGTCGTCCTCCACGTCGATGACGCCGAACCGGCTCATCGGTTGCGTGGCGGTGACCGTGGCGAGCTTGCCGTGCGAGCGGTGGAACTTGATCAGCGACTCGACGTCGACATCGGCGATACCGTCGCCGTAGGTGCACAGGAACGTCTCGTCGCCAACATACTTTTGGATCCGTTTGATACGGCCGCCGGTCATTGTGTCCAACCCCGTGTCGGCAACGGTGACCTGCCAGTTGAACTCGTCGTGTGACCCGTGGTAGCGGATACTCGACTGGTCACCAAGCGTGATCGTGAAGTCCAAATTGGACACCCCGTAGTTCGAGAAATAGTTCTTGATGTATTCGCTCTTGTAGCCAGTACATACGACGAACTCAGAGATCCCATGGTGGCCGAGGATCTTCATGATGTGCCAAAGCACCGGACGCCCCCCGACTTCAACCATCGGTTTGGGCCGGAACTCGGTCTCCTCACGCATGCGAGTGCCGAGACCACCCGCGAGAAGGACAGCTTTCATGGCAACTCGGCCAATTTCACTACCATCGTTCCCCTGGGCAAAGTATGGTGACGCACATCGCGGCAGGTGGCACACTAGCAGTGGCGCGACACGACCGGCGGGTTTTCGGTAACTGCCGAATAGATGTGAGTTGCACCACGGAGATGCGAGGAGATCTCATTTCAAGTCGCGCCACCGAGCGTTCTGAGGGCGATGGGTCCCAGGATCGCGAAAGTATTCTGTCTGCGGTTCGTCGCTACGCGGAGCACAAGCTGGCGACATCTGAATTCGTCGCCGGGGTGACTCCGGTTCCGGTGTCTGGCAAGGTCCTCGATCCCGAAGACTTCGCCGCGCTCGTCGATGCGTCCCTCGACGGTTGGCTGACCGCCGGCCGGTTCCATCCCCTCTTCGAGCGCGCGCTCGCGCGGTACGTGGGGGCTCGCAGCGCCGTCTTCGTCAACAGCGGCTCGAGTGCCAACCTCTGCGCGTTGAGCGCCCTGACCAGTGCCAAATTGAACAAACTCAAGAAGAGCTTTGGCAAGCCACCGCTCGAGCCCGGTGACGAGGTGCTGACGGTTGCGGCCGGATTCCCGACCACCGTCAACCCGATCATCCAGAACGGGATGCGCCCGGTCCTGGTCGACATCGAGTTGGGCACCTACGATGCGATACCCGAACGGCTTGCCGAGGCAGTGGGGCCCAAGACCCGGGCGATCATGATGGCGCACACACTGGGGAATCCGTTCGACCTCGACACTGTCATGGAGCTGTGCGACAAATACGGTCTGTGGTTGGTCGAAGACTCGTGCGATGCGCTGGGATCGACATATGACGGCAAACGCACCGGTAGCTTTGGCGACACCGCGACGGTGAGCTTCTACCCGGCTCACCACATCACCACCGGCGAGGGTGGTGCGGTCTTCGTCAAGTCGGCGTTGGTCCGCAAGCAGGTCGAGTCCTTCCGCGACTGGGGCCGGGACTGCTATTGCGCACCCGGCAAAGACAACACCTGCGAGAAGCGGTTCGACTGGCAGCTCGGTGACCTGCCCAAAGGCTACGACCACAAATACATCTATAGTCACATCGGCTACAACTTGAAGGCGACCGATATGCAGGCCGCGCTGGGCCTGTCGCAGCTGGCGAAGCTGGACGGATTCGTCAAGGCGCGGAAGGAGAACTTCGACTACCTGACCGGGCGGCTGTCCGGTATCGACGGTCTCATATTGCCGGTGGCGACGCAGAACTCCGACCCGTCGTGGTTCGGATTCCCGATCACCCTCGATCCGGACCATCCGGTGGACCGCACGAAGTTCATGCAGTATCTCGACGAGCGCAAGATCGGCTTCCGCCAGCTGTTCGCGGGCAACCTCGTCAAGCAGCCGGCGTACCGCGGCGTAGATTTTCGCATCGTGGGGACTCTGACCAATACCGACATCGTGATGAACCGGACGTTCTGGGTGGGAACCTATCCCGGTCTGACGCAGCCGATGCTCGACTTCGTCGCGGACTCGATCTGTGAGTACATGGCCGAGACCGCTCGATAGCCATGCATTACCTGATCACCGGGCATACCGGATTCAAAGGAGCCTGGCTGACGCTGCTCCTGCTCGGCCGCGGGCACCGAGTGTCGGGCCTGGCCCTCGACCCGGTCGAGAGCAGCATGTTTACCCGCGCAGGGCTGGCGGAATTGCTTGTCTCGGACATGCGGGTCGACATCCGCGACTCAAAAGCCACAACTGCCGCGGTGTCGGCGGCGGCCCCGGACGTGGTGGTGCACTTGGCCGCCCAGTCGTTGGTCCGCGAGTCGTACCGCAACCCCCGCGATACCTACGAAACCAACGCGATGGGGACACTGAACGTACTTGAAGCGGTGTCCGCGAGCCCGTCGGTGCAGGCGCATGTCGTCATCACCACGGACAAGGTCTATCGCAATATCGACCAGGCAGCCGGATACGTAGAAGCTGACGCCCTTGGCGGCGATGACCCGTACAGCGCGTCCAAGGCGATGGCCGATCTGCTGACTCAGTCCTGGATTCGCAGCTTTCCTGGATGCCCGACCGCTATTGCCCGGGGCGGCAACGTGATTGGTGGCGGCGATGTGAGCCGCGATCGGCTTTTGCCTGATCTGATTGCGGCATATGCCCAGGGAACGGCGCCGGTTATTCGGTTCCCTCAGGCGGTGCGGCCCTGGCAGCACGTACTCGACTGTCTCAGTGGCTATCTCACATTGGCCGATGCGTTGGTCGCCGGATCAGGGCTGGGGCAGTGGAACTTCGGGCCGGGCCTCGACAGCTTCGTCGAGGTCGGCGAGGTGGCCACGCTTGCGGCAGACCTTTGGGGCGGTGGCGCACACTGGACACTCGACGACGGCGATCACCCCCAGGAGGCGAACTTGCTTGCTCTGGACTCCGCCAAAGCGCAGCGCGAATTGGGTTGGCGCAATCGCCTTGGCTTCCGCAACGCCCTGGCGTGGACCGTCGACTGGGAAAGGCGCGTGCACGGCGGCGATGACCCGCTCACGGTCACCCGGGAGCAGATTGCTGAATTCGAAAGCTTCGAATGACGGAGTTCGACCTGCCGCCGGAATCGGCGCCGCCGGGTCTGCTGCTGCGGCTGATCCGTGACCAGCGAGTGGCGTTTCTCATCGTCGGAGCAATCAACACGGTTGTCGGGTTGGCGATCTTCGCCGTCAGTTCGGAATCTGTGGGCCATGTTGTCGACCAGCGGTTCGGCAGCGTCGCGGGTTCGTTGGTGACTGTTGTCATCTCGCACGTGCTCAGTGTGCTCATCGCTTTTGTGCTGCATCGGCGGCTCGTGTTCCAGGTCCACGGCCATGTGTTGCGAGATCTCGTGCGGTTCTGGAGCGTCTACTTGACGAGCGGAGCGATCAACTTGGTTGCCTTGCCCGTACTTGTCGAGATGGGGTTGTCTCGCATCACGGCGGCTGTTGTCCTCGTCGTTCCCGTCACACTATTGAGCTATTTCGGCCACCGGTATTTCTCGTTCCGGCGCAGCACAAGCGACGCAACGGATTAGTGCCCGCTGGCACGCTGCAGAAGTCGGTAGTCGCCGAACTTCGCGGTGGGCAGAAAATCATGGTCCAGGTATCGGCCGAGGTCGATTGGGGAACTAGCGGTGGGTGTCCAGAATTTGACGAGTGACTCATTCTCGAGCAGGCATACACGAGAGAGTCGGCGGATAGTTTGGGCTACCGCCTGCTGGGTCGCCGAATCGTAGGCCACCCACCAGCTGGTCGGGTCATATCCGGTCGGCGGCATCTGGCTAGTCCAGAGATAGAAGCTGGCCATTCCTGGTCGTTCCACAAACGTGTCGCAATTCCTCTCGATGGCGTCGACTGTCGCGCGGAGGTCCGCCGCTAGTTTGGGGTCGACGCGAATTGCCTCCGCACCCCGCAGCGCGAGGGGAACCGATCCTTCGTGAGCGGACCGGAAGCGATCGAATGTGTGCTTCGTTTGAATCGTCATCATCGCGATTGCGGCGATGATCGCCGTGACCGCGCCGATCCTGATTGAAAGGAGCCGTGAGTTCTGCTGACCGCCGCTCGCTAGGGCCCAGCGAATCCCGTTCGCCGAGCAAAGCGCCCAAGTGGGAAGCAACAGCAGGCCGGCCCAAGACAATTGGCTGCCCGCTACTGGGTAGGCATGCAGCGTCTGCAGGACTGCCAGGGGCGGCAACAGTAGGCATGCGAACGCCGCCGCATCGCCGGTGTGACCTGGCTGCCGGATAAGTGCTAGCCACGCCAAAGGTGCGAGACCCACTGGTGAGTATGGGATCGGGGCCGTCACCGAGACGGCCATTGCCAGGCCGATGAAGAACGTGAACGCAGCGAACAGATAAATCCACCCCACTGCGACTGTCCGAGACTCGCGGCGGCGCGAGATGTACCAATAGATGATCGCACCCAACAAAGCCAGCACGTCGATGAGGAACGTCCAACCGGGCAACACCAGGGGGAGGGTGACCAGAGTGGGGAAACGGAGCGGCATCAATATGGTCCCGTCGAGTATCGCCAACGGGCTGGTGCCACTGGCGATGAGTGCGAGGGGAACTGCCACGCCGACCAAGGTGAAACCTCCGCCAAGCCACCAGAGTTCCCTGGAATTCCGGTGGCTGACGTCGCGAGCTCGTAGTGCGATCACGACCGCGAGCGCTGCTACCGAAATATGCATTGCGAATTGCCGCACCGACGGCTCGCCGAGCTTCCCCTTTATGAGCAGTAGCGGCAGCACGATCACACCGAGCTCGACTACTACGCGCAGCCAGCGAATCCGCGACAGTGCGGGATAGGTCGCAGTACAGACGAGCACTACTGCGGCGAAAGCGAATACGCCGACGTTGACCTTTATCAAGACCAAGGCCATCACGGTGGCGCCGAGCAGCGCTATCGGTAAACGCGCGATGCGGTCACGGACGAAACAGGCGAATACGACAACGGTCGCGAGCAATAGGACGATGATGCCACCGGGGTGCATCGGCTCGCGCGTGAGGCTGAGAAGTGCTTGAAATGCGCACAATTGGGTCAGTAGCCCAAGAGTGATGCTGCTGGTCATCCTCCACGTGACCAGTCCGATCAACACGCTCGTCAGCATCCAGGTGAGTAGCGTCATGGTTCGGCCGTGATCGTGGGTTACGTCGAATCCGAAGATCGCGAACAACGAGCCCCAGAACTCGTAGTAGAAGGGGCCATAGCCGTTGGCGCCGATGTAGTGCCAGTCGTGATCGAGGAACGACTTGAGGGAGAACAGCATGTACCCCTCGTCGTCGTAATTGGTAAACCCGGTGAACATGCGGCACCGGGCAATTGGGTAGATGCCTGCTGTCAGCGCCGCAAACGCGAGGACGCCCAGACCGAGCCGGATGTTGCGTGCCCCAGTGTTCATCGGGCCGTTCCCACCGCGATTCGGCCCCGGGTGAGCGCGTACACGTACCACTTGACGTAGTGGGGCAGCCACTTGCGTAGTTGGAACCGCGACTCACCGGCTGTGCGGTCACGCCAGGTGGACGGCACTTCGGTGACGCGCCGTCCGGCGATATGTGCTTTCGCGGTAACCTCGAGCGAGTATTCGAAGCCGCCCGAACTCTCGATCGGAATCTCCTGCAACACAGACCGGCGGTACGCGCGGAAAGCGTTCGTCGCGTCGTGGGTTGGCAGTGCGCCGAGCCAGTACAGCGAGACCCCGGCGGCCCGCGATATGGTCCGCTTGATCAGCGGTCCGCCGATCTGCCGCCCACCTCGCATGTACCGCGAGGCGCACACCACGTCGTAGCCCTCATCTCGGATCAGCCGCACCATCTCGTCGACCACCCGCAGGTCGTCGGACAGATCCGCCATCGAGATGATCACCACATCCGAGCGTGCCGCGTCGACACCCGCACGAATCGCGTTGATCACGCCGCGCCCAATGGTATTGCGCACCAACTCAAGTCCGGGATAGCTGGGGATGAGCTCGCGGACTACCGGCACGGTGTCGTCCTCGTCGAAGTCGTAGACGACCAGGACCCGTTTGGGGCACGTGACCATCGCGTAGAGCTCATTGAGGGCCTTGGCGATATTGGAGCCCTCGTTGTAGACGGGCACGATGAGGTCGATCTCGGCCGTCATTAAGCTGGCTCTGCCACCACGAGCATCTGTTTGCCCATCAGAAACTGGGCCAGCCGCATTCGCAGATACAGCCGAACGAGAAAGTCCCACTGCGGAAGACGGCTCTTGGTCGTGTAGGGCAGGAAACGCGCGCGGCACTCGATGACTCGGAACCCGGCGACTTCGAGCGCCTCGGTCATTCCGCGTTCACTGAGCGGCAGCGTGTGGTCGAAGAAGTCCCAGAACGCCCCGCCGACCAGCCGGACATTGGGCTGCATGATCATGATCCGCCCGCCGGGTGCCAGGGCGGTACGGACATTGGCAAGGACCTTCAGCAGTGCGTCGGGGTCGCGGAGATGCTCGAAGACGTTGCTGGCGAACGCCAGATCGACTGTTCCCGGGCCGACTGCATCGGTCAGCTGCTCGAGCGGCAGCCGGTGTACCTCGATGCCCGGCGCGGCGAAGCGGGCGGTATCGGGGTTGAGGTCGACGGCGACACGGCGGCGAGCTGAAACGTTGTTGATGAAATCGCAGTAGCCGGCTCCGAGATCGACGACACAGCCGTCGACGGGAACGTATCGGGCGAAGAACTCCTTGCAGATTACGCGCCACAGCTGAGCTTTGGATTCGCGTTCGTCGTCGTGGAAGCGGACCGCGTAGAGCCGATCCAGTTCGGAATTCAGGTCGCCGTTGGCGTCCGCCATCAAATGCCGCCCAATTCGATCTGGCTCCCGATCCACGGGATGATCTCGTCGAGAGCTTCGTCCAGCGACGTCGTGGCCTTGAAACCCAATGTATCCATGGCCTTTTGGACATCGGGGACCCGGCGCTGCACGTCGTAGGGAAACGGATCGTCGCTGGTGATCCGAAGTGGGGTGTCACCTTTGATCTTGCGCCAGATCACCTCGGCGAGCTCGTGAACGGTCGTCGAGGTCGCGGTCGAGAGGTTGAAGTCCTCATTGTGGGCCGCATCGGACTCGATTGCCAGACGGATGCCGCGGGCCAGGTCGCCGCCATAGGTGTAATGACGAACCTGGTCGCCGTCACCGAGTATGTGCAGCGGGTCCTGGCCCTTGAGTACCTTCTGGACCAGGTCCGGAACCACATGGCTCATTGCCAGCCGGACATTGCCCGACATGATCTCGCGGTCACATAGGGCACGCTTTTCGCCTATGCCGATGCAGTTGAACGGGCGCACGATCGTATACGGCAGCTGGTACTGCTCCCACGCCCCCTGGGCGAAGTATTCGGTGGCCAATTTCTGGAACCCGTATGTCGATTCCGGTGGCGGACAACGTCGTTGCTCACCCTCTGGAGTCGGGTAGCTCGACGTGCTCTCGTAGACCATCGACGACGAGACGACGGTGATCTTGCGCAGAGAGGAGTTGCGGTGCGCCCAAATGGCCGCGTCGAAGGTCGACGCAGTGATGCGCTCGTTTTCCGAGAGCAGGTCGTAGGCCAGCTCGTGGAACAGCGAGATACCGCCGATGATCGCCGCTCCCGCGACCAGGTGATCGCAGCTGTCGAGTAGTTCCTTCAGCAGTGCAACATCTTTCGCATCGCCCTCGACGCCGGTATAGCTCGGATTCGACTCGAACGCCCGCTCGACCGGCCCGTATTTGGAGTAGTTGTCCAAACCGACGACCTCATACCCGTTGGCAAGCAACTCTTCCACCAGGTAGCCGGCGATGAAACCGGCCGAACCAGTCACGAGAATCCTCACGTAAGCTGCGCTCCCTTTCCAAAGAAGTTCCACACGTCGATCACCGGCTTGTCGTCGGGGATGGCCAGTGCCCGATAGTCGCTGTGCGGCGCCCCGAGGATGAGGAGATCCGACCGTCGAAGTACCTCATCGAGGGGGAGCAACCGGGAGTCCTCCACGTAGGGATCGGTGCACAACACCGCCGCCGCCTCATACTCGAGGATCTTCCGCAGTTTGTAGGACAGTGATTCCCGCGCGTCGTCGATATCGCCCTTGAACGCCATGCCGAGGATGCCCACCGTCAGATCCTTCAGCGGATGGTGCAGCTTCATCTGCTGCACCACGAAATCGGGCAGCCCCTCATTGATCAGCATCGCCGAATGCCCCAGCATGAACCGCGACTCGGTGGCCGCCGCAAGTTGCATTGTGTCCTTGAAAAGGCAAGGCCCCGCGGCGAATCCACTCTTGGGCAGGCCCGCCATCCTCGGATAGTCGCGGGTGAGGGCCTCGTAGATCTGGTAGAAGTCCAGTCCATAATCGGTGGCGATCATGAAGAACTGGTTGGCCGTCGCGAACTGGATGTAGCGCCAGACGTTGGCGAAGATCTTCGTCAGTTCAGCCTCCACCGGCCGCATCGGCAGCGTCGATGGCGCGATCTTGCTGAAGAGCTCGGTCGCCACGGCCGACGCTTCGTCATCGCAGCCCGCGACGATCTGCGGCAACTCGACGAGTTCGCGAATCGCGTTGCCCTGGGCGATCCGCTCGGGGCAGAAGGCGACATGGACCTTCCGCCCCGATGCGCGCAACAGTTGGTCAACTTTTTCTGTGGTTCCCGGATAGACGGTGCTGCGCAGGATGAGGGTCTGGCCATCGACCAGGTGCGGCAGCATGTCCACGAAGAACCGATGGATCTTGTGGAACGTCGGGTTTAGGTGCTCGTCGACCGGAGTGCCGATGACGACGACGACGACGCGGGATCGTGAGATCAGTGTCGGGTCGTCGGCGACGGTCAGGTTCCGGTTGATAACCTCGCCGAGCATGGGCTCGGCCTTCTCTTCCATGAATGGCATCCGGCCGGCGCGTACCAGGTCGACCGCGTTGGCGTCGATGTCGTCGATCGCGACGCGCAGTTCGCGATGAGCCATTACTATCGCCAGTGGCAGGCCGACGTGGCCACATCCACCGACGACGCAGACGTCGAACTCGAATTCCGGTGGTGCAGCCGGCATACCGTGGCCCCCGCATAGGTCTGTTTGCACGCCTGCCTGGCGCGCACAATGTATAGCCCACCCAGCCGCTACATGTCGGTGTTTTGCTGGTATTGGCTGCGGTTCAATTTACCATTGAGTAAATTCGGCGTACATGGGTTCTGATCGTCGGCATCTAGGCTGAACGTGGTCCTTTCGCGGGTGGGCCGCGCCGTTGGCATGGGCACCGGGGAAACCCAGAAGAAGTTGCGGTATGCCGCCGTATCGGTGGTCTTCGTTCCCGTCGGCCAGATCCTGCTGCAGGTCCTGGGCCTCTGGCTGCACAACTACACGGCAGCCTCGCTGTTGCAGGCCGCGATCGTGACAGTGCCGAACTTCTTTGCCAACAAGCACTTCGTGTGGCGCGTGACCTCGCGCGAGAATCTGCGCAGCCAGATGCTCGTGTTCTGGGTAGCGGTGATGCTGGGGGTTGCGCTGGCGACCCTCTTCACGCACTTGGTCGAGAACGCGACGGTCGATGAATCGACCGTCGTCCGGGGGATAGCGGTGTTCGCCGCCCAACTGACCGGATTGGGCATCGTCTGGGTGGGCCGATTCCTGGTCTTGGACCGATGGCTCTTCAAGCTCGCGGGAGACAATCCTGAACGAGCCGAAGACACGATCGGCGAGCTCCCGGTCTGAGGACGCCGGGACCTAACGTCAACCTTTGGGTACCGCCTGCCAGGTTCCACAGTTCTGGGTCCGGAATGCGACGTCGGACGGCTGAATCGTCACCACTTGTGGGTCGTTTCCGCCGCCGCTCTCGACGACATCGTGACCATCGCGATTGGCCAGCCGGGCCCAGCGACAGTCCTTGCCACCGGAATTGCGATAGCGGCCCGTCAAGATATCCACTTGCACGGCATAGACGCCGTCCAATCCGATGGAAGGTTGCCAGTTCCCGTTCGCGTCGACAACGGTTCCCCCCGTCACCGGGGAGGTCGGCGCCGAAGGCGGCAGTGATGCCACTGACATCTCATAGAACCTCAGTCGTGCAGTGGCGCCGCTGTACCCGAACCCCGGAGCCACTCGGCCTACGCCGATCGTGTGGGCGTTGACCTGCAAATTGGTACCGTCGGCGCCCGGGGGGGTGGAGACCAGGAATGGCTCGGCGGCATTGGCGGCGATGAGACGATAGATAACGCCGTCGAGCGTGACCGTTGGGACGAACACCGGCGCGAGCGCCCCTTGAAAGAGCCGGTCGGCGAGAGTCGGTTCGAGGTCGATGCCCACCAATACGGCTTTGTCGGGCCCGCTGGGAGCCGGGATGGTGATCTGCTTACCGTCGCTGACAGTGGCTTCCGAGAGCGGGGTGAGCGGCCCGCAGCGCGAGTTGCTGTGTTCGAAAAGTACCCAGCCGTTCTCCACGCCTTTCACCATGTAGTCGCAGAGCAGCGCGCGGGAATAGCGAGGAGACTCCTGGACCCCGAGACGGCCGTCGTTGGCCCCTATGGACGGGGAGGTGGGCGACAGCCGAGACAACACGAATTGTGGTCCGGCGGAGAGCTTTTCAGCGTTCAGGCCGTCGAGTTCAGGTGTGTACGCCGCATATGTCTGAAACACGGGCACCGGCTGCCAGGAAAAGTTGTAAGCCCATGCGGCCGAGGTGTGGACAGGGTCGACATGCACGGTGGCCGATGCGATTTCCTTGATGAATCGATCCGGGATCGCGAAGAGCGCACGCTGGCGAGCTTTGGCTTGCTCGATGCGTTGATCGAGGCGGTCCGGGACGGTGAGCGTGACCAGACGGTCGATCACCTGTCGGGGTGCGTTGAGCGCCAACGAGATACGATCGTTGCCGTAGATCCCGGCTGCGCGTGATTGCGCGAATTCTGCGCCGAGTTGGACGACGACCATCAAGGCGATCACGGTGACAAACGTACGATACGGGATCTTGGCGAACGGAATGATGGCCCCCGCAACTATGACGATGCCGAGCAAAACATAGAAATGCCAGTCGTCGCTTCGTCCGAGGGCCGTCTTCAGGCCGAAGACACTGGCCAGCCCGGCTAGTAACACCAGGCGGCGTGGGATTTGCGGGCCGCCACGCAAGTATGTCAGTACGAGCACTGCGATCCAGACAAGTCCGACAACCGCGGCGGCGTCGGTGTATTTGTTCGCCGCGAATGCCATCCCTTCGCTGTAGCCGGAAGCCTCGGCGGCACTGAAGGTGAGCCAGGTGGCCAGCTCACTCAGGTGCTGACCGGAAGCGACCCACCAGATGACGACCGATACGGCGAATGCCCCGATTGCTGCAGCGTGGCGGGCGAAAGCCCGCCAGTCGACAAGGATCGACAGGGCGAGCGCGATCGCCAGCATGGTGAGACCGATGTTCAGCTTGATCAGCAGTTGGAAACCGGCGGCCACGCTGATTCCCAGGGCGGTGCGCCATACGGTCGAGCGCTTGGCGTCCTGCTGGAGCAGTGGAACGGCCGCCCATGCGAACGCCCCGAGAGCGGCCAATTCGGGATATTGCAGACCCGACGCCGACCCGTGTCCGGTATGGATGAGCGCCACGACGCCGGTGACGACTAAGGCCCCGACCAACGACGGTAGTGGGGCGCGGCGCTGTCGCAGCGCCGCCGCGATGCCCAGGAACAGAGCGGCGACGATGATCGGCTGATAGATCGTCGCGAGCAGTGACTGGCCGTACGTGTAGTAGGCGTTGGTCTGCAGGAACCCCCATGGGCCGTAGGTGAAGACGAGATCGCGCCCCCAGTCGATGTCCTGCGTCCGGGCCAGCGCGAGCCCGGCCTGCCAGGACGAATCGACTCCGGCAGCCGGATCGACGGATGCTTGTGGCCAGAACACGAAGGCCGCGATCGCGGCCGCAAGACCTTGTTGCCACCAGGCCGCACCCCACGACGTTGTCGACCACCATCGTCTCGCCTTGGTCAGCGTTCCCGCTGGTGCTTCCGTCATGGTTGTCATGGGCCGCAAGATATCAATCTTTGCTCGTGGCGAACGCTCTCTTGACCGTCGAGAATCCGGTAATAATGGCCGTTGCTCCCAGCGGTGCGCTCGCGGGACAACCGAAAGGCCAGAATTCGCGATGAAGTTTGTCCTGTCCAGCTATGGCGGCCGTGGCGACATCGAGCCGGCGGTTGTTGTCGGTCGCGAGCTGCTGCGCAGAGGACATGACATCCGCATGGCCGTCCCGCCTAACCTCGTTGGATTCGCCGAGGCAGCCGGGCTGCCCGCGGTTGCCTACGGACTGGATTCCAACGACGTCCTGGAGCTGCAGTGGCGATATTTCACGGTGTACGGCCGCACTCCCTGGAAGCTCAAGGAACTCAACAGGATGGCCAGCGAAACCGCGCAATTCGCCGAACAGTGCTGGGCGGAGATGACCAGGACCCTGGATTCGGTGGCTGCGGGCGCTGACCTGCTACTCACCGGGTTGATATTCGAGCAGCCGGCCGCCAATGTCGCGGAGGCCCATGACATTCCACTGGTCACACTGCACTACTTTCCCTACCGGGTCCACGGGCAGCTTCTGCCGCTGTTGCCGGCTCGGCTGAGCCGCGTGGCGATGACGGTCAACGAGTGGACCGCGTGGCGCGGGACCCGCAAGGGTGAGGATGCACAGCGCCGCGAATTAGGGCTGCCGAATGCCACCGGTCCCGCCTCGCGCCGCATCGCCAATCGGAGTTCGCTGGAAATCCAGGCTTACGACCAGTTGGTGTTTCCCCGCTTGGTGGGCGAATGGCGCAAATGGGACGGGCAGCGGCCATTCGTCGGCGCCCTGGCGATGGCGTCACCGACCGAGTCCGATGCGGAGGTGGCAGCGTGGATCGCCGACGGGACGCCGCCGATTTTCTTCGGCTTCGGCAGCGTCCCGATCGGATCGCCTGCCGAGACGATCGCGATGATCGCCGCAGCGTGCGCCCGGTTGGGGGAGCGCGCGATCGTCGGCGCGGGCGGTACCGACTACGGCAACGTCCCGCAGTACGACCACGTGAAGGTGGTCGGCCAGGTCAACTACGCGACGATCTTCCGGACGTGCCGCGCGGTGGTTCACCACGGCGGCTCGGGAACGCTGGCCGCCTGCCTGCGCGCGGGAGTCCCTCAGCTGGTGCTCTGGACGCTGCCTGACCAGCCGTTTTTCGCGGCTCAGCTGAAACGGCTCAAGGTCGGGGCAGGGCGCCGCTTCTCGACCACCAGCGAGAAATCGCTGGTGAAAGACTTGCACCGGATTCTGACGCCGGAATATGCGGCGCGAGCCCGCGAGATCGCCCCGCAGATGACGACGCGTGACGACGCGGTCGTTGCTGCAGCTGACCGGGTGGAGGAATTTGCACGCCTGAAGTGCCGCGCCTGATCACTTTCGCCAGCCGCCCGAATTTCGGGTCGACGGCGTCAATATTGGATTAGGCTGCGCAGCGACCCGCTGGTCGTGAGGCCCGGTTCAATCCAGGACGCGCACGGGGTAGTTGAAGGGGCTAGGAACGGCAATGGCTAGAGGCGCGTTCGGGCGAAGCGATGCTGAGATCGACCTCTTGGTCCGCGGCATGCGGTCCGGGATCGCGGTTGTCGGCTTCGGCTATATCGGCACGGTGATCGGCGCAGTTCTGGCCGACCGCGGCTGGCCGGTGACGGGCATCGACGTGCGCCAGAACGTCGTCGACGAGATCAACCAGGGCCGCACCAGTGTGCCCGAGCCAGGACTCGGTGAGCTGGTCGCCGAAAGCGTCAAGGTCGGCCGGCTTCGCGCCACCCCGGATTTCAGCGTCATCGCCGACAATGACTTCGTCATCGTCACCGTCGGTACGCCGCTGGGCCCGGACTATGAGCCCATCGTCGACGACATCAAAGCGGCGGCGCGGGCGGTGGGCGAGCACCTGCGCCCCGGCCACCTCGTCATTCTGAAGAGCACGGTTCCGCCCGACACCACCGAGACTCTCGTTCGCCCGATCCTGGAAGAGGTGTCCGGGCTGACGGCCGGGGTCGACTTCGGGTTGGCGTTCTGCCCCGAGCGGTTGGCCGAAGGCCAGGCCATCCGGGAGCTGACCTCGATTCCCGTCGTGGTCGGTGCCGTCGATGAACGCAGTGCACGCAGCTGCGCCACGCTCTGGCGCCATGCCCTCGGCCTGGAATCCATCATCGTTGAGGACCCGCGCACCGCCGAAATGGTGAAGCTCGCCGACAACCTCTGGATCGACCTCAACATCGCGATGGCCAACGAACTGGCCAAGGTCTGCGACCGTCTCGACATGGACGTCCTGCAGGTCATCGCCGCGGCCAACTCGATGCCGAAGGGCACCCACAACGTCAACATCCTGATGCCGAGCATGGGCGTCGGCGGCTACTGCCTGACGAAGGACCCGTGGTTCGTCAACCACCTCGGTGAGACCGTCGGGCTGGATCTGCACGTGCCAAAGACGTCTCGAACCGTCAACGACACGATGCCCAGCTACACCTACGGGTTACTCACCCAGCTGCTGGCCGATCAAGGCAAGACGATCGAGGACAGCAAGATCGCCGTCCTGGGCATCGCGTTCAAGAACAACACCGGCGACTGTCGGCTCACCCCGACGAAGTACGTCGTTGCGCTGCTTGAAGAGTCGGGCTGCCAGCTGTCCGTCCACGACCCGTGGGTACCGGACGAGGAAGCGCACACGGTGACGAAGGTTCCGCTGAGCCCGGATATCGAATCCGCGGTCAAGGATGCCGACGCCTTGGTTGTCCTTGCGGGGCACCGGGAATTCCATCAGGTTCCGTTGGTCCGCCTCGCAGACCTCGCGGCCGATGGCTGCGTATTTCTCGACGGACGCAACAGCTTCGACCCGGCGGCCGCGCGGGCGGCAGGGTTCATCTACAAGGGGATCGGCCGGTAAGGGGCCGGCAGGTATTCGCACACCGTACGGAGAACGAAAGAGCAACTATGTCCAATGTCGTCGTGACCGGCGGCTACGGCTTCATCGGATCGCATTTGGTGACCGCGCTGCTGGAACGGGGCGACAACGTCACCATTTTCGACTTCGCGAAGAACACCCGTGACACCAGCATCGAATTCGACAGCCATCCCAACTTTCGGTTCATCCAGGGCGATGTCACTGACCTGTCGGCACTGGAAGTGGCCCTGACGCCCGATGTCGACACGGTGTACCACCTTGCCGCGGTGGTCGGGGTCAAGAACTACATGAACGATCCGCTTCAGGTTCTCGACGTCAATGTGATTGGGACCCGCAATGTCCTGGAACTGAGCCACCGCAATGGAATTCGGGTGGTATTCGCCAGCACCTCCGAGGTGTTCGGCAAGAACCCCAACCCGCCGTGGGCCGAGGACCACGACCGTGTCCTCGGTTCGACGAAGACCGCGCGCTGGAGCTACAGCACCAGCAAGGGAATGGCCGAGCATCTGGTCTTCGCCATGCACGCCGCCCACGGACTGCCGGTGACGGTGGTCCGCTACTTCAACGTGTATGGGCCGCGCCAGAATCCGATCTTCGTCGTGTCCCAGACCGTGCACCGGATCCTCAACGGCCGCCAGCCGTTGCTGTACGACTCGGGCGACCAGACGCGCTGCTTCACCTACGTCGACGACGCGGTTGCCGGCACCTTGCTGGCCGCCGACAGCGATGCGGCGATCGGGGAGGCGTTCAACGTCGGCAGCATGGTGGAGACAACCATGCGCGAGGCGGTCGATCTCGCGATCAAGATCGCCGGCGTGGAGGGTGTGTCGGGTGCCGAACCCGTCGATACGGCAGCGCATTTCGGTGGCCGCTATGAAGACATTCCCCGCCGAATCCCGGATTCGACGAAGGCTCAGCGCCAGCTGGGCTGGCATCTGAAGGTCGATGTGGAGGAAGGGATTCGCCGCACCATCGAATGGGCCCGGGCGAACCTGTGGTACCTCGAACAGCCCGCTGGGGATGGCAAGAGCTAGATCCCGCAATGAAAATCGTGTTGGCCAACTGGGGATCTCGGGGTGAAGTGGAGCCCTTCGCCGTGCTCGGCCGCGAGCTGGTGCGCCGCGGGCATGATGTGCATTTGGTCGTCGCGCCCGACATGATCACCTTCGCTCAGTCCGCCGGGCTGAATGCGGTGCCCTACGGCCCGACCGTGCGGGATGTCATTGAACCGCACCAGGACTACTTCGCATTGCTGTTCAGTAAACCGTGGCGGTTCAAGGAACTGAGCAGACTGGTGAAAGAGTTCGCCGCCCCGATCGATCAGGGCCGGAAAGAGGCCGGGAAGACGTTGTTGGCGCTGTCCGACGGGGCCGATCTGCTGCTCACCGGCATGAATTACGAAGGCATAGCCGCCAACGTCGCGGAGTATCGCGATATCCCGCTAGTCACCCTCCAACACTTCCCGCTGCGAATCAATGGCTCTCTAGTGCCATTCGCGCCCGCGTGGTTGGGACGCACGGCTATGACAGTGTTCGAATGGCTGGCTTGGCTTGGGCATCGCGTCGACGACGACACCCAGCGCAGTGCCCTCGGCTTACCGAAGTCGACCGGGCACTGGACGCGACGGATCGCTCGACGCGGAGCGATGGAAATCCAGGCGTACGACGCAGTGTGCTTCCCCGGGCTGGCGCAGGAGTGGGCGAACTGGAACAGGCAGTCACCCCCTCGGCGACCTTTTGTCGGTGCGCTGACTCTGGAGATGCCCGCGGACGACGATACGGACGTCAAATCGTGGATCGCCGAGGGAACACCACCGATTTTCTTCGGCTTCGGCAGTATGCCAATGGAATCCGCCGGTGAAACGGTCGCCATGATCGCCCGGGCCTGCGCGGAACTGGGCGAGCGGGCGTTGATCGGCGCAGGCGTTGCCGACTTCAGTGGCGTCGCGCAGCCCGGGCACGTCAAAGTGGTCGGTATCATCAACTACGCGGATATCTTTCCGGCCTGCCGCGCGATCGTGCACCACGGTGGTTCAGGAACAACCAACGCGGGTTTGCGCTCCGGCCGCCCCACGATGATCCTGTGGAGGTTGCCCGACCAAATGTTCTGGGCAGGCCGGCTCAAACGACTGAAAGTTGGGACCGGTCGGCGGTTTTTGGCGACCACCGAGAAGGCACTCGTTACCGATCTGCGCAAGATCCTCGCCCCAGCCTACCGTGACAATGCCCGTCAACTGGCTGCACGGATGAGCAAGCCTACCGAAAGCGTTGCCGTCACAGCGGATCTCGTGGAGAAATTCGCCATCTCGGCGCGTGCCTGAAGTCAGCCCCGAGCGCCGCCGGATTCGGCTGCGGCACGGTAACCGCGGATCGCCAGCGGCGCGATGATCGCCGAGAGGCCGACGGTCCACATCAGTCCTACCAGTAGGGATCCCAACGGCAGGCCGCCCATGGCAAGCGTCCGCATCGAGTCGGTGATCGGCTGCATCGGCTGGAATCGCAGCAGAGGCCACATCCATGAGGGCAGTGATTCGACTGGCGGGGACCCAGAGCTGGCGAACACCGCGGTGATCGCCGGCAGCGCGAGCCAGATGAGTGTCGTACCGCGCTTGGAGCGCACTGCTATCGCTATCACCGCCATCGCAAAGACGACAACCACCATCATCGGAACCAGAAGGAAGAGGATCAGTGCGAGCAAGTTGCCGTGGAACCGAAATCCGAGCCCCACGCCGACCAGGGTGATCAAGACGGTACTGGCCAGCGTCCGAACAGCCTCGGCGAGCAGCCTGCCCGTCAGTGCGCTCGCGCGGTTCACCGGCAGCGCCCATAGCTGGCTGAGCACACCCGACTCGCGTTCTTGGGGCAGGATCAGGCCGGCCGCAAGTGCGCCGGAGAACGCGCCGGCTATCGCGCATGTCGGCACCAGGCCGTAAAGACTGTCCGTGCCGGTCAATCGGACAATCGATTTGCCGACCAGCAAGTAGTAGGTGATGAGCAAAAACGTTGGGAACAGCAAGGATTGCATCGGAATAAACAGATCTCGGCGCCACTGGGTGAGCTGCCGGCGGGCGAGCACGAGACTCTCCGTGACCAGCGAGCTGCGTAGCCGTACGTTTGCGGTCATGTTGCTCGCCTCTGCATCCGGACCGCGATCACGCCGAATACCAATACCAGCCCGAGGCACCACGTCATAGTGCTCGCCAGATTTCCGTCCGTGACATCACCGGCGGCGAGCCCACGAAGGGTTTGAGTCACCAGTGAAACTGGTTGGTATTGCACGAAAGGATGTAGCCAACTGGGGAACGAGTCGACGGGTGCCATACCTGTGGACAACATGACGAGCATCATCTGCGGAACGAGCAGCGTCTGACTGGATCCGCCGTTCCTCGCGATCGGGGTTCCCGCGATCCGCACCCCGATGGCGTCGGCAGCCAGTGACAACGCCAAAGTCAAAGCGAGAACCAGGATTACGAAAGCTGCGATGTATCCCGGCCCCCCGAGTAGTCGGAAGCCGAAGACGTACCCGACTGCGACCGTGGCGAGCAGGGCCAGGGTGCCGCGGATGAGGCAGTACGACATTCGTGCCGTCAATGGTGTCACGGTGGAGATGGGCAATGTACGGAGCCGGCGCCCCAGCTCAGATTGATGATCTTGGGCTGCCCGGTCGACCGTTGTCAACGCGCCGAGCAACGTCACCTGAACGATGATCACGGGCAGCAGGTACTGGGAGTAGCTGATCCCGCCGGTGTCGATCACATTGCGCAGCGCCAAGTTGAAGATCAAAAAATTTCCGGCAGGGGCCAGAACCGCGAAGGGCAGATCGTCGCGCAACGCGTTGCGTGTCATGCGTCCGGTCAGGACAGCAACTGCGCTCACGCGGTGACGCTGCCGGTGAGGTGCAGGAAGACCTCGTCCAGGGACGGCTTGCGCAGCGAAATGTCGGCCAATTCGACGTCAAGCTGATCGACCCGGCGAAATACCTCGCTGAGCGTGGCGACGCCGTTAGGCGCCAGCACGGACACGGTGTTGGCGTCCTCATCGGCTTCGACGTCGTTGAGATCGGCGAGCACAGCTATGATCTTGGACAGATCGGCGGGATCGACGGGACTGACCGTGCAGTAGCTGAATCCGACCCGGCTCTTGAGGTCTTCGGCGGTGCCGTTTGCGATCACGCGACCATGATCGATGACAACGATCGAATCGCTGAGCACATCGGCTTCCTCGAGATACTGCGTAGTCAGCAAGACCGTCACGCCGTCGGCGGCCAACGACGACACCAGGTCCCACACCGTGCGGCGACTGCGCGGGTCCAAACCGGTCGTCGGCTCGTCGAGAAAGAGCACCTTGGGCGGAACCACGAGCGCGGCCGCGATATCGATGCGCCGCCGCATACCGCCGGAGTAGGTGATGACCCAGCGATCGGCCGCATCTACCAAATCGAACTGCTGGATCAACTCATCGGCGCGAGCACGCGCGTCCTTGCGACCCATTCCGCGCAGGCGGGCAAACATGACCAGGTTTTCCCGCCCGGTGAGCTGCCAGTCGATTGCGGCGTGCTGCCCGGTCATCCCGATGCTTGCACGCACTCGGCCGGGCTCTTTGACAACGTCATACCCGGCCACGAGCGCTTTGCCGTACGAGGGCCGCATCAGTGTCGACAAGATGTTGACGGTCGTCGTCTTGCCCGCGCCGTTGTGTCCGAGTAACGCGCACACTGATCCGGTGGCAACCGAAAAGGTCACGTCCTGCAGGGCAAGTACGTTCCCGTCGAACGTCTTCGCTATGCCGTCAAGCTCGATCACAAATATTGACCATAGCGTGAGCTGCGTCGCCGCGGGCGATGTCGCGATCTCTTGGTCGCAACCGAGAAACTCAAGATAACGACCTATCTCTTGGGGCTCTGATCAGTGGGTTCATGGCTGGACGATCATTTGCCGATCCAGTCGAGGAGCGCCCGCATACCTTCCTCGAGCGACCACTTGGGTCGCCAACCAAGCTCGTTGGTCGCGGGCTCGATGTCGCACCTGGCGGCGCGAACGTCACCGTCGCGGAATTTCCCGACGACGACGGGTTCGGGGGCACCGCAGATGGTCGCGAGTTGTTGGGCAAGCTCGTGGATGGTGGTCGGCACGCCGGACCCGATATCGATGTAGCGGGACGGCGAGGCAGGACTCTCGATCGCCGCGAAGAGCCCCTCGACGACATCGTCGATGTAGACGAAATCACGCACGATCCGGCCGTCTTCGTAGACCTCCAATGCCTGTTTCTCCCGGGACAGCCGGGCGAACAGCGCGACGATTCCGGTGTAGGAGTTCGTCAGCGACTGGCCCGGGCCGTAGACGTTCTGCAGTCGCAGCACGCTGAGCCTGGTGTCGTGGGCGGACGTCCACGCCGCGAGAATGTGCTCTTGGGCGAGTTTGGTCGCGGCATAGATGTTGGTGGGTCTGGGTGCTGTGCGCTCTGCGCTACTCGGGAGCGGAACGGCCGGCTCCCCGGTGGGGCCTTGCGGATCCCAGATCCCCGCGACGAGTTGAGCATGGCTGCGCGGCGGCGGATAGAAGACGTGGTCGCCGGATTGCCAGGCGCCTTCGCCGTACACGGCCCGCGACGACGCCAGCACCACTTGGTCGGGTACGTGCCCGCAGCGGCTCAACGCGTCGAGCAGCTGCGTCGTTCCCACGACGTTGACCGAGCCGTGGCGACTGGCCTCTGAAAGCGACTGCGCCGTACCGGTTTCCGCCGCCAAATGGACGATCTGAGATGGCTTGAACAGCCGCAGCACGGCGTCGCAGTCGGGGGCGTGCGTGACGTCGCCGGTGAACAGTCGCACCGATGGCGGCAGGTCGATCTCTGCGCCTTCGGCGTGCACTTGCGGGTGCAGGATGTCCATCACGGCCACGTCGTAGCCGGCTTCGACGAGACGGCGCGCCAGCGCAGATCCGATGAATCCGGCGCCACCGGTGATGAGCACGGACTTTGTCAATTGGTGCCTCCTGATTACTGAGCGCGAGCCAGCGCACGATCGGTCAGCGCTGCGAGGGCCGGAGCCAGTTGCCGCACGTATTCGATCGTCACATGGTTCTTGTCGAGATAGACCAGCGTGTTGCCGACGATGACCGGGCAACGGTCGGCGGTGCAGAACAGGTCAGTCAGATCGGCGTAGTGTCCGCCGCCGGCTGTGGTGGCGGCGGCCTCAGCAGCGATACCTGCTTCGTTGACCGCCTTCGCTCGCGACGGAGAGCAGGCCGTCGCGTCGTCGAGGTGCCCGGACAGGCAGATCGGCGGAACCGATTGCGGGTCTGGAATGGGCCCGAGCACCAGCACCTGAGCACCCGTCTCACGTAGCTGTCGCACTGTGCGGGTCAGACTGTCGAGCCAGCTTGGGCTGTAGGACGTGAAGTCCGCCGAATACCCGGAGCCCGCCCCGTACTGCCGCCACATGCTGACCACGACCAGCCGTGGGTGCTCGGCGCGCAGCCTGTCGACGACCTGAGCGCGCCACTTCTCGCATTCGGTGTACTCGCGGTGCAGTTGTGGGCTGGTGATCGGCAGGTCCAACAACGGACACCCCGCCTTGACCAGCATCTCCAACCGCCAGCGTCGCTGTTCGGCGACGCTGCGTAAGCCCTGATTCCACACGGCGGCATTCGAGTCGCCGACCATCGCTACCGTCGTCGCCGACCCGGTATCGCCGGAGGCGTACTCAGGTTGGGTGACCTGCCAGCCGCTGAGCATGCACCCGTTGAGGTACGCGTCGGTGAGTTCGTCCGCCGCATCAGCCAGCGGCGGTTGCAGGTTCGACGGAACGGCTTCGAGGTCGGCCGATGCCGCGACCGCGGCCTGCACTTGCGCGAACGTGTGCGTCACCGCGTCGTCGTAGGCCGCGACATCGGAGCGGGCGAGTGGCGGGGGCAGCGCGGTGAAGTTCAGCGGCGTGGCCGGCGCGCCCCGCCCGACCGGGCTGGGCACCACGACCAGGAGGGCTACGCCCACGACAACCGCTACCGCAGTGGCCACTGCGCCCAAACCGAGGCTGCGCCAAGCAGAATCGCGGATCTTCGGAGCGAGTCGCAGTGGGTTCTCGATGAACCGCAGTGTCAGTACGGCGAGCCCGGCCGACAGCAGGGCCGCGGTCAGCCTGGCAGCCAACCCCATTGGGTGGCCGACCACCAGCGGGGCGAATATCAGCACCGGCCAGTGCCACAGGTACCACGAGTAGGAGATGCGGCCGATGGCGCGCATCGGTGCCAATCCCAGGAAGCGTCCGCATCCCTGAGCCGGGCTGGCGCAGCCCGCGCCGGTAACCAGCGCCGCTCCCAGGGTGGGCAGCAGCGCGGCGGTTCCCGGATACAGCGTGTTCGCGCTCAACTGGTTGCAGGCAATCAGGATCACGCCCAGTCCTGCGCACCCGGCGAGTGCGGCGGCTCGTGGCGACAGCCGGCGCCATTGGCCTGCGGTGAGCGCGATCAACCCGCCGATGGCCAACTGCCAGGCCCGGGTGGGTAGCGAGAAGAACGCCACGAACGGCGCCCAGTAGGACGCGATCAGCGACAGCGCCAGGGACACTGCGGCGACCAATGCAAGGATCACCAGGTAGGGACGCTGGGAGGCGGTGGCTTGGGTTCTCGGCGCCTGGGGCGCCCTGCGCACCCGGCGGATGAGCCACGCCGTGCCGAGGATCAGCGCAGGCCACACCAGGTAGAACTGTTCTTCGACCCCCAACGACCAGTAGTGCAGGAACGGCGACGGCGGCAGGTAGGGCGCGGAGTAGTCGACGCCTTGCAGGAGAAACCGGTAGTTGCTCACGTACAACGCGCTGGCGATGCCGTCGCCCAACGCGGTGCGGGCCTGCAGCGGCGGCAGCAGCACGACCGCGCCGATCGCGGTGACCACGCCGACGACCGCCGACGCCGGCAGCAGGCGTCGGGCCCGGGCGCCATAGAACCCGCGCAGCCGCACGGTGCCGGTGGTGTTCGCCTCGCGCCACAGCAGTCCGGTGATCAAGAACCCCGAGATGACGAAGAACACGTCGACGCCGACGAACCCGCCCCCGAGACCCGGCACCTCGGCGTGGAACAGGACCACGGCCAATACCGCGACGGCCCGCAGGCCCTCGATGTCTGGACGGAATCGGGTCGATTCTGGCGACTGGCTGCGCTGTTCTGTTGTCGCGCTGCGACTTTCGGCGGTAGGCAAGGTGATCGTCCCGGTGCTAGACGGATCCGTGGGCGAGGGCGCGATCGGCCAGTGCCCCGATTGCCGGTGTCACCACTCGTGAGTACTGAAGCGTCAGGTGGCTGACATCGAGGTAGACCAAGGTGTTGCCGACGATGACCGGGCAACGTTCGGTGGTGCAGAACAGATCGGTCAGGTCGGCGTATTGCCCGCCGCCGGCGGCAGTGGCGGCAGCCTCCGCGGCGATACCGGATTGATTCACCGCGCCCGCACGGGCCAGCGAGCACGCCGACGCGTCGTCGAGGTGGCCGGACACGCACATCGGCACGTTGGCGTGCGGACTCGGTATCGGTCCCAGTACCAGCACCTGCGCGCCGGTCTCGCGCAGTTGGCGTACGAGCCGCGTCATGCTGTCGAGCCAGGCGGGGTTGTAGCCGTTGAAACCCGTCATCGTTTCGTCGACGCCGTATCCCCGCCAGACGCTCACCACGACGAGTCGGGGGTGCACGGCCGCCAGACGGGCCAACACCTCGGCGCGCCATTGCTCGCAGTGCTGAAGATCCTCGATCAGACGTCGGAAGGCGCCGCCGACGTGGATGTCCATGATCGGGCAGGCTTCCTTGGCCATCATCTGCAGCCGCCAGTGCCGCTGGGTGGCGAGCTCTTGGAAGGCAGGAGTCCACATCGCGCCGTGCGAGTCGCCGATCAGCGCGAAGGTGGTTGCCGATGCGGTGTCGCCCATGACGCACTCGGGCTGTCCGCTCTCATACGGCGTGCGCAGACAGCCGTCGTAGGTGTAGTTGCGTTGTTCGCCGGTCAGGTCGTCGAGCGGCGGGGTCAGGTTCGATGGGACGGCCCTGGGCGCGGTGGAGGCCGCGAGCGCCGCCTGCACCTGGGCGAACGTCTGTTGGACCGCGGCGTCATAGGCGCCAGGGGCAGACCCCGCGGGTAGAGCTGTCGGGACCGCGAAGTTCGGCTGTGTGACCGGTGCTCCGTGCCCGACGGGGTTGGGCACCACTTTGAGCAGTCCCAGGCCGACGAAAACCGCGACGATGGTCGCCACCGCGCCGAGACCGAGGCTGCGCCAAGCGGAGTCGCGGATCTTCGGGGCGAAACGCAGCGGGTTTTCCAGATAGCGCATGGTCAGCCAGGCCAGCCCGGCGGCCAGTAGCGCCGCGATGACGCGCTCGGTCAGACCCAGCGCGTGGCCCAGCAGAGCGGGCGCGAGCACCAGCACCGGCCAGTGCCACAGGTACCACGAGTAGGAAATGCGGCCGACCCCGCGCATCGGCGATGTGCTCAGGAATTGCCCGCAACCCTGGGACGGTGTGGCGCAACCGGCGCCGATGATGAGTACCGCTCCGAGCGTGGGCAACAACGCCGCAGTACCCGGAAAGGGGGTGGCCGAGGTGAACCACACGCAAGCGAACAGGATCATCGCCAAGCCGGCCCAGCCGGCGATTGCCGCTGTGCGCGATGACAGGCGTTGCCAGTGGATCGCGGTCAGTGCGACCAATCCGCCGATGGCCAGCTGCCAAGCCCGGGTAGGTAGTGAAAAGAACGCCAGGGCGGGCACGACAAACGTGATGACCAGTGATAATGCGAACGACACGACGGTGACCAGTCCGAGGACCAGCAGGTAGGGGCGGCGCGAGGACGCGATGGCGCGCGCCTTGTTCCGGCGGAACCGCCGGATGACCCATGCGGTGCCCAGCAGCAGTGGTGCCCAGACCAGATAGAACTGTTCCTCGACGCCCAACGACCAGTAGTGCAGGAACGGTGACGGGGTCAACAGGTCGGAGAAGTAGTTGATGTTGTCGAGGACGAACCAGTAGTTGCCGACGTAGAGCGCGCTGGCGATGCCGTCGTACAGGACTGTCGGAACCCGCAACGGCGCCAGGAGAAGGACCGACGCGATCATCGTGACGACGCCGACCGTGGCCGACGCCGGCAACAGCCGGCGGGCGCGGGCCCCGTAGAACTTGCGGAGCCGGACTGTGCCGGTTCCACTCACCTCACGCCAGAGCAGCCCGGTGATCAGGAACCCGGAGATGACGAAGAACACGTCGACGCCCACATAGCCGCCGGGGATGCCGGGCACGGCGGCATGGAACAGGACGACAGCGGTCACAGCAATGGCGCGCAAGCCCTCGATGTCCGGGCGGAAGTAGGTTTGTTCGGAGCGCCGACTCTGCTGTTCTTCGGCAGCGCTAAGGCTGTCGGCGTGCAATGTCACCTACCTGCCTGCTTAATAAGCAAACGCGTCAATTGAGTCGAGGCATTCTTACACTCGGGCGCCGCTGCGAGGGGCGGTTTCGGGATCGGCCCGTCCGGAGCTAATCCGAAAATGGGGGTGAGTTGACTTCGGTGTCGGCACGTCTGTCTGGCTCGTGGGTGGCGGGGCGGGGAGGTGTTGTGGTTTGGTCAGGCTGCTGGGGTGAGGGTGACGGTGTAGCCGAGGGCTTCGAGTTGGCGGATGTGGTTGCGTTTCTTGGTATCGGGGTTGACGTGGCGGGTGAAGTGATCGGCGCCGAGGTCGGCGTAGTGGGTGTCCTGGTCGGCCAGCAGGTGCCAGACGATGACCAGGATGGAGCGTCCGACGGCCACGATGGCGCGTTTCTTGCAGCTACGGCGTCGCAAGGCGACCGCCACACCATTTTCAACCCGGAACGGGCGACCCACCAGGGTCAATTTGGCTAGCCGCGGGCCAGCGCGCGGTCGGTCAATGCGCCGATGGCGGGCGCGAGAGCCCGCGAGTACTCGAGCGTTATGTGGTTCTCGTCGAGATACACCAGGGTGTCGCCGACGATGACCGGGCAACGTTCGGCAGTGCAGAACAGATCAGTGAGATCGACGTACTGCCCGCCGCCGGCTTTGGTGGCTGCTGCCTCGGCCGCGATGCCGGATTCGTTGACTGCCGTGGATCGTTGCGGCGTGCAGGCCTGGACATTGTCGAGGTAGCCCGAGAGGCAGTTCGGCACCAGGAAGTGTGGCGCCGGGATCGGTCCGAGCACCATCACCCTGGCGCCGGTGGCCGCCAGCTTCTCCACCAGGCGGGTCAGGCGGTCGACCCACACCGCGTCGTAGGAGCGGTAACCGGTGAGCGCTTCGTCGTCGCCGTACCCGCGCCACAGGCTCAACACGATCAACTGTGGCCGCTCGGCCTGCATCCGGGCGATGATCTGGCCCCGCCACTCCTCACAATGGGCAAGCATTTCGGCAAGGCGACTCAAGGGGTTGGTGACCGGCAAATCGAGCAGCGGGCATGCTCCCTTGGCCAGCATCTCCAACCGTAGGTGCCGCTCGGTGGCCACCTGCTCAAACGCCGGAGTCCACATCGCAGCGTGTGAGTCGCCGATCAATGCAACAGTCGTTGCCGAGCCGGTATCGCCCATCGCGCACTCCGGCTGTCCGGCTTCGAAAGGCGAGCGCAGGCAACCGTTGAACAAGAATTCGTTCTGCTTCTCGGCGCCAGCGGCGGCCAGCCCCGGCCGCAGGTTAGATGGGACGACCTTCCGATCAGCCGAGGCGGCAACCGCAGCCTGAACCCGCGCGAACGTCTGCCGCACCGCGGCGTCGTAGGCGGCGATATTGGAGCCGGCGGCGGCAGTCGTCGCGGTGACGGTCAGCGGTGCCGCCGGTGCTCCGCGCCCGACGGGAGTGGGAATCACCGACAGAAGCGCCAGGCCGGCCGCTGCTCCGATCGCCGTGAAGGCACCCCCGAGTGCGAGACTGCGCCCGGGCGAGCGGCGCAGCGAAGCTGCGTACCGCAACGGGGTCTCGATGTACCGCAGCGTCAGCCAGCCCAGGCCGCCGGAAATGAGGACCGCGAACAACCTGCCGGGCAGCCCGAGCGGGTGGCCCACCACGAGCGGGGCGAATACCAGCACCGGCCAGTGCCACAGATACCACGAGTAGGACAGCCGGCCGAGTGCACGCATCGGCGCCCAACCGAGGATGCGCCCGCAGCCCAGCGACGGGATGGCACAGCCCGCGCCGATCACCAGCACCGTGCCGACCAGCGGCACCAACGCGGCGCTACCCGGATAGGGCATTTTCGAGTTGAAGAGGCCGCATGCCAGCAGGAGCATGCCCATGCCGCTCCAGCCGATGATCGCGGCAACTAGCGGCGGCAGCCGACGCCACTGAGTCGCCGTGAGCGCCAGGATGCCGCCGACCGAAAGATCCCAGGCGCGGGTGGGCAGCGAAAAGTATGCCGCGGCAGGCGCCACATAGCTCGCCACGTATGACAGGGCGAACGACACCACCGTGATCAGGGAGAAGACCACGATGAAGGGGCGCTTGGAGGGGGCACCGTCGGCCTTGGCGCGCCGACGCGTGCGTCTGATCAGCCAGGCCAGGCCAATGATGACCGGCGGCCACAAGAGATAGAACTGCTCCTCGACGCCCAGAGTCCAGTAGTGCTCAAACGGGGATGGGGGCACGTGGGTGGCGAAGTAATCGACGCCTCGCAGGATGAACCAGTAGTTGCCGACGTAGAGCGAGCTGGCGATCCCGTCAGCTTCGGCCGTCCGAGCCTGCAACGGGGGCAACAGGACGGCCGCGCCGATCATGATGAAAATGCCCACCGTGACCGAGACCGGCAGGAGTCGGCGTGCGCGCGCCCCGAAGAAGCGGCGCATCCCGATCGTTCCGGTGCCGCTCAGCTCGCGCCAGAGCTGGCCGGTGATCACGAAGCCCGAAATGATAAAGAACACGTCCGGGCCGACGAAGCCACCGCCGACACCCGGCACTGCGGCGTGGTAGCCGAGGATGGCCAACAAGGTGAAGCCGCGCAACCCCTCGATGTCGGGGCGAAAGTCCTTTTCTGCCGGGCGCTGATCCTGCAGGCCTTCAGGAGGGCTGAGGCTGTCGGCGTGGGCCAAGATTATCTACCTGCTTCGAAAGCTCACCGAGCGGACGCGCGTCTACGAGTCGACGCATTGTTACATTCGCGCACGTCAATAAGAGGTGGTTTACGCGTGGTCGGCTATCCACGTGGTGGTGTAGCGCAGCGTAGCGGGGATGCTCTTGGCCAGGCCGTCGCTGATCGACTTCTCGAGTTTGCCGCCCACCAAGGGGATCTTGACGTCGACTCGTCCGGTCGAGCGCAGTTGGGACGCGGCCCCGCTCGACGTCAGCCAGTTCTCGGCACGGCTTGACCCCAGCCCGCCGGACGCCGAGACGTGACTCTCTCCGCGCACCTTGCCGTCGCCGGTTGCTCGCCACGTCTCGCGATACAACAGCTTCATGTCGCCAGGCACGAAATTGGCCACCAGCGAAGGCAGAATCTGGCGACCGAGGCACTGGGTGATGTGCACTTCCACCGCGCCGTCTGCGTCGACGATCAGCGAATCCAGGCTGGACGCCGCGTCGCCGGCCAGCCGGTCCGCCCAGTAGTCCTCGCGTCCGAACGCCGCGTGAATCGCCTCGACGCTGGCGGTTGATTCGCTGATGATTTCAAATGAACGCGGCATAGCCGAACATTCTTACCGCAGCCGCGAGTGGGCCGAAACCCTCATGCTGCTCAACCCCTTTGTGGTACGAACCTCGCGTGAATATCAACCAGGGTCTGGTCATGTTGGCGGACGCGATGCCAGGTGTGAACCGGATCAGGGCCGTCCAGCAGGCGCTCGCGATGCGGTCCGACCCCGTCTATCTGGAGATCGGCGTGTCCCGCGGACAGGCCTTTCAGCGGATCAGCGCCGACGTGAAGATCGCCGTCGACCCGGCGTTCCGGTTGACCGAACGCACTCGTGAGCTCGCCAACGCCAAGGGGCGGGTGGTCGAGTACTTCGAGACCACCAGCGACGCCTTCTTCGACAACGAGAAGGCGCTGCTCGAGCGGCACCCGGTCGACGTCGCGCTGATCGACGGGCTGCACACCTACGAGCAGGTGGTGCGCGACGTCGAGAACACCGTCCGCCACTTGAAAGACGACGGCGTCATCTTCCTGCACGACTGCAACCCGCCGTTCGAGCTGGCTGGCCGCCGTGCGGAGTCCTGGGACGAGTTCATGGCCCAGCAGTCCGGACCGTTGAAGATCGGCATCTGGAACGGCGACGTGTGGAAAGCGATCGTCGAACTCCGCAGCACCCGGCCCGACCTGCTGGTCGGCGTGCTCAAATGCGACCAGGGTGTCGGGTTCGTCCGCAAGGGATCACCGGAATCGACACTGCCGTACTCCCCGGAACAGGTCGAGGCGCTCACGTACACCGATCTCAAGGCCGACCGGGTCCGTCTGCTCAACTTGAAGCCACCCCGGTACCTCGGCGAATTCCTCGCCATGAGCAGCGCTCGGTAGGTCAAGCCCCGGCAATGAAGTTCGTGCTGGCAACCTGGGGTAGCCGCGGCGATGTCGAGCCCACCGCGGCTGTCGGTCGCGAGTTGGTGCGCCGCGGGCACGACGTGTCCTTGGCCGTTCCGCCGGACCTGGTCGAATTCAGCAAGGCCGCCGTGCCTGACTCGATAGGTTTCGGGCCGAACTCACGATCGATTCTCGACGCCCATCGCGACTACTGGACGTGCTTTTTCAGCCCCCCGTGGAAACTCCGGAAAATGGCCAAGGCGCGTGGGGAAATAACCGGACCCCTTTTCCAGGGTTGGCAGGATATGAGCGCCACGCTGATGTCGCTGGCCGAGGGCGCCGACCTGATATTCAGTGGCATCAATTTCGAAGACGCTGCGTCAAATGTCGCCGAGTACTACGACATCCCGTTCGCCACACTGCACTACTTCCCGCTGCGGCCGAACTCCCGGGTCCTGCCCTTCCTGCCTGCGCGGCTGGCCCGCGGGGTGGTCAGGGCGTTCTGGTGGATGTCGTGGCGCGGGACCAAGAAGGTAGAGGACACCCAGCGCCGCGAACTGGGTCTGCCCAAGGCGACCCGGTCGGCGCCGCGGCGGATTACCGAACGCGGATCGCTGGAAGTCCAGGCGTATGACGAGGCGTGTTTTCCCGGCCTCAGGGCTGAATGGGCGCCATTCGACAGCCAACGGCCGTTCGTCGGGACGTTGACGCTGGAGTTGGCGACCGCCGAAGACGACGAGGTCATGTCGTGGATCGCGGCCGGGACACCCCCGATTTTCTTCGGCTTCGGCAGCATTCCGGTGGAGTCGCCGGCCGACACCATCGCGATGATCGACGCGGCGTGCGCGCGGCTGGGGGAGCGGGCGCTGGTCGGCGCCGCCGGAACCGACTTCAGCAGCGCCCCGCATTCCGAGCGCGTCAAAGTGGTCGGAGTGATGAACTACGCGACTGTCTTTCCGGCCTGCCGCGCGGTCGTCCACCACGGCGGATCGAGCACGACGCCCATCGTCATGCGCGCCGGAATCCCTCAGCTGATCCTCTTCTGGGACATGGTTCACGCGATCTACGGGACGGCGGTCAAGCGGCTGAAGGTGGGCACCGCGCGGCGGTTTTCCACGGTGACCGAGCAGACATTGGTGGCTGACCTGCGCGCAATCCTTGCTCCCGACTACGTCGCCAGGGCCCGCGAGCTCGCCACCCGGATCACCGAACCTGCCAAAAGCGCCGTGGACGCCGCTGATCGGCTCGAGGATTTCGCCAGGCGAGGTCGCCACCGCTGACGTCGGCGCTTGCTGGCACGGGGCGTAGCCGGCGGTGGACAGATTCTGCGTTCACATCGGCTCGGCACCAGCCCGGAGGCGAAATGCCTCTCCGGGGAACCTAAGCGCACCATCTGAGAGAAACCGGTGGCCACCACTGTCACTCGACGACGCGCGGGTACAGAAGGTAGCTATCGGTGACGTGAGTCACACCGAACTTCATGACATGGGTCACACCACGAAGTATGGTTTGGAACTTGTTCCACCCATATTGACGAGAGTGTCGGGAGACCCGGTGAGCAGCACCAATCCGTTTGATGACGATGAGGGACGTTTCGTCGTCTTGGTCAACGACGAGGAGCAACACAGCCTGTGGCCGACGTTCGCCGATGTGCCTGCCGGCTGGCGGGTCGTACACGGCGAAGCCGGCCGCGCGGAATGTCTGGACTACATCGAAGCGAACTGGCCCGACATCCGACCGAAGAGCCTGCGCGACCGGTTGGCAGGTAACCGAGCGTCGGACTAGTTCAACGGTTTGGGTCTGGGAGTTCTGATGGAGTTCAACGAGGATGCGCTTCCCCTGACGCGCGCGCAGCTGGACATCTGGCTGGCACAGGAGACGGGTGACGCCGGCACCGACTGGCAGATCGGCATGCTGCTGAAGGTGTCGGGCATGCTGGATCGCGACGCCTTCGAGTGGGCGCTGCAGCGCGCGATGCGCGAAGCCGAACCGGTGCGGGCCGCGTTCTTCGAGGAGGACGGCCACGTCTTCCAGCGGGTGCTCGACTACCCGGAGATCGAGCTGGACTTCCACGACTTCTCCGGCCGGGACGATCCGGCGCGTGACGTGCACGAGACGGCGCTGTCGATCCAGCGCACGCCGATGCCGTTGACCGGCCCGCTCTTCAAATACGCGCTCTTCGAAACCGGGCCCGCGGAGTTCTACGTATTCGGCTGCTTCCACCACATCGTCATCGATGGCGCCGGAATTTGGTTGCTCGTCAACCGCGTCGCATCGATTTACTCCGCAACCATTTCCGGCGATCTCATTCCGCCCGCTTTCTTCGGTTCATTGCGGGACTTGCTGGAATGCGAATTGGAATACGAAGCGTCCGACGACTTTTCGGACGACCAGGCCTACTGGACTACGCACCTGCCCTCCGGGAACGGATCGGACAACCGGCTGCCGGACGCCTCCGACGATGCGGGTTGGCGTTCACTGCCGGAACCGCTGGATCCGGCCGTGCTGCGGCGGGTCGATGAGCTGGCCCAGGAGTGGGACATCGCGCGCACCTCGGTAATCGCCGCGGCGAGCGCACTGTTGGTGCGCGGGCGCAGCGGCGAGAGCTGCGAGGTGGTGTTCGACTTCCCCGTCAGCCGGCGGATCCGCCCGGAGCTGAAGACACTGCCCGGAAATGCCGCCGGTCTGGTGCCGCTGGTAATGCGCACCCCCGCGCAGTCCTCGGTGCGTGAGTTCTGCAAACATGTCGACACCCAGATCGCAGAAGCATTGCGGCATCAGCGGTTTCCGGTGCACTCGCTTGAGCGCGGTACGCAGACGGCCGACCGGATGGTCATCAACTTCTTCCCCGCCGCATTCACGTTGGACTTCGGCGGTGCGCCTGCGTCGGCGAATATGACCAACTCCGGGCTCGGCGGCAGCAGGGGGTTCACCTTCTCCGGGCTTGGCGACGACCTCTCGCTGAGCACGCTGGGCCACATGTTCGCGGATTGGGATGCGGCCGAGGTGACCAGGCGCCTGCTGGAGGTGCTGGTGGCCATGACGGCCGACCCGGCGCGGCAGCTGTCTTCGATCGACGTGCTCGACGCCGCGGAGCGGGATTCTCTCGAGGTGTGGGGCAATCGGCCAGCGCTTGCCGAACCGATGAGCGCGCCGGTCTCGATCCCCGCGCTGTTCGCCGAGCAGGCGGCACGAGTGCCGGATGCGGTGGCGATCACCTGCGGCGAGCAGTCGTGGACGTATCGCGTGCTCGACGAGACGACCAACCGGTTGGCGCATGTGTTGGTGGCCCACGGTGCTGGGCCGGGGCGGCGGGTGGCGTTGGTGTTGCCGCGGTCGGCTGAGGCGATCGTCGCGATCCTGGCGGTGCTGAAAACTGGTGCCACATATGTCGCGGTTGATCCGTCCGTGCCGGAGGCGCGGATGCAGTTCGTGCTCGATGACGCAGCGCCGGTGGTCGCCGTGACTACTGCGCAGTTACGGTCTCGTCTTGATGGCCGCGATCTGGTGGTCGTCGATTTCGATGATGCGGGAGTTGGCGGTCAGCCCAGCACGGCATTGCTGGGGCCGGCGCCTGACGACATCGCTTATGTCATCTACACCTCGGGCACCACGGGAACGCCCAAGGGTGTGGCCATTCCGCATCAGAACGTGACCCGCCTCCTGGCGGCGCTGGCCACCGAGATGGAGCTGGCGGAGCAGGTGTGGACGCAGTGCCATTCGCTGGCCTTCGACTTCTCGGTGTGGGAGATCTGGGGGGCGCTGCTCTACGGCGGTCGGGTGGTGGTGGTTCCCGATGCGGTAGTCCGCTCGGCAGAGGATTTCTACGCATTGCTGGTGGCCGAACAGGTCGATGTGCTCAGCCAGACCCCGACGGCGTTTTACGCCTTGCAGAGCGTCGATGCTCCCGCGGAGCAGCAGCTTTCGCTCAAGGCCGTGGTGTTCGGTGGCGAAGCCCTTGAACCACAGCGTCTTCGGGGGTGGTTGCAGAATCATCCGGGGTCGCCGCGGATGATCAATATGTACGGCATCACCGAGACCACCGTGCACGCGTCGTTCCGGGAGGTGCTCGGGGTCGATGCCGACAACGCGGTCAGCCCGATTGGGCGTCCGTTGGCGAATCTGGGCTTCTTTGTGCTCGATGGCTGGCTGCAACCGGTTCCTGTGGGCGTGGTCGGCGAACTGTATGTGGCCGGGTCGGGATTGGCCTACGGCTATGTGGGCCGGGCCGGCCTGTCTGGAACACGGTTCGTGGCATGTCCGTTCGGGGCGTTCGGCGCGCGCATGTACCGCACCGGCGACCTGGTGCGGTGGAACACTGATGGGCAGCTCGAGTACGTGGGGCGCGCCGATGAGCAGGTCAAGATCCGCGGCTACCGTGTCGAGCTCGGCGAGATCCAGTCTGCGCTCGGCGAATTGGACGGTGTCGAGCAGGCGGTGGTAATAGCCCGTGAGGACCGTCCCGGTGACAAGCGCCTAGTCGCCTACATCACCGGGACTGCCGACCCGACGACCGTCCGTGCGGCTGTGACCGAGCGGCTACCGGTGTACATGGTTCCCTCCGCCGTGGTCGCCATCGACGCGGTACCGCTGACAGTCAACGGCAAGCTCGACACCAAAGCACTGCCCGCACCGGAATACCAGGCTGCGGATTCCTATCGCGCCCCGAGCGATGCGGTCGAGGAGATCCTGGCCGGGATCTACGCCCAAGTCCTCGGGCTCGAACGCGTCGGCGTGGACGAGTCGTTCTTCGAACTGGGCGGCGACAGCATCCTGTCCATGCAGGTGGTCGCCCGCGCGCGGGCCGCGGGCGTATTGTGCCGTCCGCGTGACGTTTTCGTCGAGCAGACGGTGGCCAGGCTGGCGCAGGTGGCCAAGGTGCTCGACGCCGGCTCCGGAGCGGCCGACGACGGCGTCGGCGCGGTGGTTCGCACTCCGATCATCCGCTGGCTGGAGGATTTCGAAGCCGCAGGAAATCCGGTCGAGCGGTTCAACCAGACCGTGGTGGTACAGGCGCCGTCAGGTACCACCGAAGCCGATGTCCTTGTGATGCTGCAGCTTCTGCTGGACTCCCATGCCATGCTGCGGCTCCGGGTCGACGACGACGGCGCAGGTGGCTGGTCTCTGCAGGTGCCCGAACCCGGTGCGATCGATGCCCGTTCGCGTCTGCATACCGTCGACATGCTCACCGATGAGGCTGTGTCGCACGCCGGGTCGCAGTTGAACCCGCGCGCCGGGGTCATGCTGAGTGCGGTATGGGTGGCCTCGACTGGTCGGTTGGTGGCGATAATCCACCACCTGGCGGTGGATGGTGTGTCGTGGCGAATCCTCTTGGAGGACCTCAACTTCGCCTGGGGTCTGCACCGCGCCGGTCGGCAAGTGGTGCTGCCTGAGCCTGGGACGTCGTTCGCCCGTTGGGCGTCGCTGTTGACCAAGCACGCGTATCGCGCCGATGTCGTGGCGCAAGCCGACCAGTGGCGGCGGATCTCACCGCACGAAGTATTGCCGCCTGTGCGCCCAGACGTAGACACGTTGCGGACCTCGGGGACCCTGTCGGCGTACCTCGACATCGAGACCACCCAGATGCTGCTGGGCGATGTTCCGGCGGCATTCCACGCCGGTGTCCACGACATCATGTTGATCGCATTCGGCCTGGCGGTTGCGGAGTTTCTGGGTACGGATGACGCACCGATCTGCATTGATGTGGAGAGCCACGGTCGCGACGAGGAGTTGGCGCCCGACGTCGACCTGTCGCGCACGGTGGGGTGGTTCACCGCCAAGTACCCGGTTTCGTTGGAAGTGGGCGGCCTGAGCTGGGCACAGGTCGCGGCCGGCGACGCGAGATTGGGCGCGGTCATCAAGGCCGCGAAGGAGCAGCTTCGTGCGTTCCCTGACGGCCTCACCTACGGAGTGCTGCGCTACTTGAACAGCGATGTCGACCTGGACGGGCCGGATCCTGCTATCGTCTTCAATTACCTTGGGCGCCAAGGTGCGACGACCGCCGAGACAAGCGGTGACGCATGGCAGATCTGCTGGGACGGGTTGGCGGACATCAGCCCGAGCATCAAGCCGGCTATACCGTTGAGGCACACCCTGGCGCTCGACGCAGGCACGGTGGACACCGATGCCGGCCCGTGCTTGTGTGCCACCTGGACCTGGGCGCCCTCGGCTCTGAATCACGCACAGGTCAACCGCGTGAGCCAGTTGTGGTTCGAGGCTCTGACGGGAATCTGCTCGCACGTGGAAAGCGGTGGCGGCGGGTTGACGCCGTCGGATATCGCGGCCAGCCTGACCCAGGAGCAGATCGACGAGCTTCAGCGGCAGTATGCAGATAGCTGATGTTCTGCCGCTGACTCCGCTGCAGCAGGGGCTGTTGTTCCATGCCAGCGCGGCGCTGGGTGGCGACGATGTGTATGCGGTTCAGCTGTATGTGAGTTTGGCCGGTCCGCTGGATCAGGAGCGGTTGCAGGCGGCGGTGCAGGCGGTGGTCGGCCGGCATCCCAACCTCGCGGCCCGGTTCTCCCAGCAGTACGACGAGCCCGTTCAGATCATCCTCGCCGATCCGGCAGTGCCCTGGCGGTACGTCGAACTGGATGGCGACGATGCCGAGGAGCGGATCGCACAGGTGTGCGCGGCCGAGCGTATCGCGGTGTGTGAGTTGGCAAACGAGCTGGCGTTCCGGGCTCTGCTGATTCGGACCGGGACCGACCACTACCGGTTCGTCCTGACCAATCACCACATCGTGTTGGATGGGTGGTCGCTGCCCATCCTTCTGGGCGAGGTTTTTGCCACGTATTTCGGACAGCGGTTGCCTCCAGCCCCGCCCTATCGACGATTCGTCACCTGGCTGACCGGCCGCGACGTCGATGCTGCGCGGGCGGCGTGGGGCGAGGTCCTGGCCGGCTTCGACACCCCGACGCTGGTTAGCCCCGCGGGCCACCTGCCGGGCGAGCACAACGTCGCGTCGTTTGTGTTGCCCGAGGGGGCCAGTGGAGCCCTCGCTGAGCTGGCACGGTCGTCTCACACAACGATCAGCACGGTGTTGCAGGGCGCCTATGCGCGAGTGTTGATGTCTCTGACCGGCCAGCGTGACATCGTGTTCGGGACCACGGTGTCGGGACGGCCGGACGAGGTGTTGGGTTCGGACTCGATGGTGGGTCTGCTGATCAACACGGTGCCGGTGCGCGCGCGCGTCGCGGCGTCGACCACAACGTCTGATCTGCTCGAGCAGCTGCAGAACGATCATGCTCAGACCTTGGATCATCAGCATCTGGCGCTCAACGAGATTCATCGTTTGACCGGGCAGGACCAGCTGTTCGACACGTTCTTCGTGTACGAGAACTATCCGATCGATGCCGCCACATTGTCGGCCACCGACGGATTGGCTGTCACGAACTTCGCTCACCACGAAACCAACCACTATCCGCTCTCGGTTCAAGCGATTCCGGGTGATGAACTGACCCTCCGCGTCGAGTACGACACCGGCGTCTTCGACGCGGCAGGCGTCGAAGCTCTGATCGAGCGACTCAAGCGAGTCGTGGCCACCATGATCGCGGAACCCGCGTCGCCGTTGTCATCGATGGATCTGCTCGATGTTGACGAGCACGCGAAGCTGGATCAGTGGAGTAACCGGGCAGTGCTGGCCCAGCCGGCGCCGGAGTCGCTCTCGATTCCGGCGTTGTTCGCCGCGCAGGTGGCACGTGACCCGGAGGCGTCCGCGCTGAGTTTCGACGGCCACTCGATGACGTACGGCGAGCTGGACGAGAAGACCAACCGGTTCGCACACTTGTTGGCCGGCAAGGGGATCGGGCCGGGGCGGCGGGTTGCTCTGTTGTTGCCGCGGTCGGCGGACGCGATCGTGTCGATTTTGGCGGTGCTCAAAACCGGGGCGGCGTATGTGCCGATCGACCCGGCCGCACCGTCAGCGCGTATGCAGATGGTGCTTGGCGATGCCGCGCCGTCGGCCGTGGTCACCAACCCGGAATTGGCGCAGCGGCTTTCGGGCCAGGATCTTCGGGTCATCGACGTGAGCGACCCCGCCGTCGTCAGTCAACCCGGAACCCCGCTGGCCGGGCCTGCTCCCGACGACATCGCGTATCTCATCTACACATCGGGAACCACTGGTGTGCCCAAGGGTGTGGCTATCACGCACCGGAACGTCGCTCAGCTGGTGGACTCGCTGCACGCGGCACCCCTTCCGCTGGACCGGGTTTGGTCGCAGTGCCGGTCATACGGCTTCGACGTCTCCATCCAAGAGATCTTCGGCGCGCTGTTGGGTGGCGGACGGTTGGTGGTGGTGCCCGAATCGGTGGCCCGCGCACCGGAAGATTTGCAGGCTGTGCTGGTCGCCGAACGGGTCAATGTATTCAGTACCACCCCATCTGAGGCGGGGATGCTGTCGCCCGATGTTCTCGAATCGGTGGCGCTGATCATCGGCGCCGAACCCTGCCCGATCGAGCTGATGGATCAATGGGCGCCAGGGCGGTCCATGATCAATGCCTACGGTCCCACGGAAACGACCGTGGACGTGGCCCTGAGCCTGCCGCTCGCGGCAGGATCCGGGGCGGTCCCGATCGGCCCGCCCATCGCCGGGGCGGCTCTGTTCGTGCTCGACAGCTGGTTGCGCCCAGTGCCGCCCGGTGTGGTCGGCGAGCTGTACGTTGCCGGTCAGGGGGTTGGCATCGGTTATGCGGATCGTGCCGGGTTGACCGGATCCCGTTTCGTGGCATGTCCGTTCGGTGGGTCAGGGTCCCGCATGTACCGCACCGGGGACCTGGCGTGGTGGGCCGCCGACGGGCAGTTGCGGTACGAGGGGCGCGCCGACGAGCAGGTCAAGATTCGCGGGTATCGTATCGAGCTCGGCGAAGTTCGCGCGGTGCTGGCCGGGCTGGATGGTGTCGATAAGGCGGTTGTGATCGCCCGCGAGGACCGCCCCGGCGAGAAGCGACTGGTGGGGTACGTCACCGGAGCTTCCGCAGATCTCGATCCGGTCGTATTGCGGGCCGCGCTCGCAGAACGCTTGCCGGAGTACATGGTTCCGGTAGCGATCGTGGTGATCGATGCCATACCGCTGACGGTCAATGGCAAGCTCGACCGGCGGGCCCTGCCTGCACCGGAATTATCCGACGCCGGTCACTACCGCGCCCCGACCACCGTGGTCGAGGAGGCGCTGGCCGATATCTACGTCAAGGTACTCGGTGTGAAGCGCGTCGGCGTGGACGACTCGTTCTTCAACCTCGGTGGGGATTCGCTGTCAGCGATGCGCCTCATCGCGGCGGTCAATACCGCTCTGAAGACCCGGCTTTCGGTGCGGGCACTCTTCGAGGCGCCCACCGTCGGACAGTTGGCGGCCCTGATCGGTGTGGAAAAGACCAAGGCGGAGCCTGCGACGCCCCAACCCGCGCCGGTGCCCGTCGTCGCCAAGAGCAGCTCGTCAGGTTCCGGCGGTCCACTGCGGATCGCTGATGTTCTGCCGCTGACTCCGCTGCAGCAGGGGTTGTTGTTCCATGCCAGCGCGGCGCTGGGTGGCGACGATGTGTATGCGGTGCAGCTGTATGTGAGTTTGGCCGGTCCGCTGGATCAGGAGCGATTGCAGGCGGCGGTGCAGGCGGTGGTCGGCCGGCATCCCAATCTTGCGGCCCGGTTCTCCCAGAGGTTCGCGGAGCCGGTGCAGGTCATTCCGGCCGACCCGGCGGTGCCGTGGCAGTACTTCGAGCTCGATGGCGGCGATGTCGAAGGGCAGATCGCGCAGGTGTGCGGAGCCGAGCGCATTGCGGTGTGTGAGTTGGCCAATGAGCCGGCGTTTCGTGCGGCGTTGATTCGGACCGGGACCGATCAGTATCGGTTTGTGCTGACCAACCACCACATCGTGCTGGACGGCTGGTCGCTGCCGATCCTGCTGGGTGAGGTGTTCGCAAGCTACTACGGACAGCGGCTGCGCCCCGCGCCGCCGTACCGGCGGTTCGTCAGTTGGCTGGCCGGTCGTGATCTCGATGCGGCTCGCGCGGCGTGGGGGAAGGTCCTGGCAGGTTTCGATACCCCGACGTTGGTGGGTGCGGCGGGCCGGGCGAGTCTGGGCCGGCGCGATGTCATCTCGTCGACGATTCCCGAGCAGACGACGCGGGCACTCGGCGAACTGGCGCGGTCCTGTCACACCACGGTCAGTACGGTGCTGCAAGGCGCTTTCGCGCGGGTGCTCATGTCGTTGACCGGTCATGCTGACGTGGCGTTCGGCACGACGGTGTCGGGGCGGCCGGACGAGGTGCTGGGTGCGGATTCGATGGTGGGTCTACTCATCAACACCGTGCCGGTGCGGGCCAGGATTGCCGTGAAGACAACGACTTCCGAGCTGCTCGACCAGTTGCAGAACGATCATGCCCAGACCCTGGATCACCAGCATCTGGCGCTCAGCGAGATCCACCGGGTGATTGGTCAGGATCACCTGTTCGACACGTTCTTCGTCTATGAGAACTATCCGATCGACGCCGCGACGTTGTCCGGCAGTGACGGACTGGCCGTCACGAACTTCGCGCACCGGGAGTACAACCACTACCCGATCGCGGTGCAGGCCCTGCCCGGCGACCAGCTGACCTTCCGCGTCGAATACGACACCGATGTGTTCGACGCGGCCGACGTGCAAGCACTGATCGAGCGGATCGAGCGCGTGCTGGCGGCCATGATCGCCGAGCCGAGCCGTCCGCTGTCCTCGATCGACGTGCTCGGTGACGCCGAGCACGCTGCGGTGGATCGCTGGAGCGACCGGGCCGCGTTGACCAGATCCATTTCCACGGTGGAGTCGATACCCGCCTTGTTCGCCCTGCAGGCGACGCGCGCCCCGGAGGCGTTGGCTCTCACCTGGGGGGAGCGGTCCTGGACATATCGCGAGCTGGACGAAGCGACGAACCGGTTCGCGCACATGTTGGCGAGCAAGGGGATTGGGCCCGGCGAGCGGGTCGCGCTGTTGTTGCCGCGATCGGCGGATGCGATCGTGTCTATTTTGGCGGTGTTGAAGGCCGGCGCGGCGTATGTGCCGATCGACCCGGCCGCGCCGCCTGCGCGTATGCAGCTGGTGCTCGGCGACGCGGCGCCGGTGGCCGCGATCACCAACTCGGAGTTGGCGCAGCGGTTGACCGGTCAGGATTTGCGCATCTTCGACCCGAATGACCCCGCCGTCGCGAGCCAGCCCAGCACCCCGCTGCCGGGACCGGCTCCCGCTCACATCGCGTACCTGATCTACACCTCGGGCACCACCGGCGTCCCCAAGGGTGTCGCCATCACCCACCAGAACGTGACCCAGTTGCTGGCCGCTATGGACGCCAATATTGCTATGGCGGAACAGGTGTGGTCGCTATGGCATTCACTGGCCTTCGACGTCTCGGTCTGCGAGATGTGGGGCGCCCTGCTCTACGGCGGCCGATTGGTGGTGGTCCCCGAGTCGGTGGCCCGCGCGCCGGAGGAATTCCACGCCCTGCTGGCCGCCGAACAGGTCACCATCCTGTCGCAGACGCCTTCGGCGTTCTACGCACTACAAACCGCCGATGCGATGCAGCCCGAAATCGCACGTCAGCTGAAGCTGCAGGCGGTGATCTTCGCCGGTGAAGCACTTGAGCCACAACGCATTCGGGCATGGCTGGACAGCCACCCCCGCACGCCGCGCCTGCTCAATCTCTATGGCACCACCGAGACCACGGTGCACGCGTCGTTCCGGGAGATCGTCGGTGACGACATCGACAGCGATGTGAGCCCCGTCGGCGGGCCACTGCCGGATCTCGGGTTCTTCGTGCTGGATCAGTGGTTGCGACCGGTGCCTGCCGGTGTCGTCGGTGACCTGTATGTGGCTGGGCCGCAGGCCGGTTTGGGGTATTGGCGGCGACCGGGCTTGTCGTCTTCGCGCTTCGTCGCTTGCCCGTTCGGCGTACCGGGGATGCGCATGTATCGCACCGGCGACCTGGTGTGGTGGGGCGCTGATGGCGAGTTGCGTTATGTGGGACGGGCCGACGAGCAGGTCAAGATTCGGGGCTACCGGATTGAGCTCGGTGAGGTTCGCGCGGTGCTAGCCGAGGTGGGCGGGGTCGAGCAGGCGGTGGTGATCGCGCGGGAGGACCGGCCCGGCGATAAGCGTCTGGTGGGTTATGTCACCGGTTCGGTCGATGCCGCCACGGCACGGGCCGCGGTGGCCGAACGGCTACCGGAGTACATGGTTCCGGCCGCGATCATGGTCATCGACGCGCTGCCCTTGACGGTGAACGGCAAACTGGACCGCCGCGCCCTGCCCGCACCAGAATTCGCCGGTACCGACTCCTACCGTGCACCGTCGACCGCGGTCGAGGAGATCCTGGTGGGCATTTATGCCCGGATCCTGGGTCTGAGCCGGGTGGGTGTGGACGATTCGTTCTTCGACCTGGGTGGGGATTCGCTGTCGGCGATGCGTCTGATCGCCGCGGTCAATACCGGTCTGAACACTCATCTTTCGGTCCGGACGCTCTTTGAAGCGCCATCGGTCGCCCAGTTGGCGCCGCGCATCGGCGGGGACGACGATCGGCTCAAGCCGGTGGGCCCCATGGAGCGCCCGTCGGTGATCCCGTTGTCGTTCTCCCAGAACCGGTTGTGGTTCCTCGACCAGTTGCAGGGTCCGTCACCGACCTACAACATGGCGGTCGGCCTCCGGCTGGACGGTCCGCTCAATGCCGAAGCGCTCGGTGCTGCGCTGGCCGATGTGGTGAGCCGCCACGAGAGCCTGCGCACGATCTTCGTCGCGCCCGACGGCATACCGCAGCAGGTGGTGGTGCCCGCCGAGCGGGCTGACATCGGCTGGGCCATCGTCGACGCCGCCGGCTGGTCACAAGCCCGGCTGGACGAGGCGGTCGGCGAGGTCGCGCTGCACTCGTTCGACCTGGCCGTTGAGATCCCCATGCAGGCAAGGCTATTCCGGGTCAGCGACACCGAGCACGTGGTGGTGGCCGTAGCTCATCACATCGCGGCCGACGGTCTGTCGATGGGCCCGATGGTGCGTGACCTGGGCATTGCCTATGTCTGCCGGAGCGCGGGGCTGCCCCCTGCCTGGGCTGAGTTGCCGGTTCAGTACGTCGATTACACGCTGTGGCAGCGTGCCCAGTTCGGTGACCTGAATGACGGCAACAGTCTCATCGCCGCGCAGCTGGCGTACTGGGAAGACGCGTTGGCCGGCATGTCCGAGCGTTTGCAGTTGCCAACCGACCGGCCATACCCGCCGGTGGCGGACCAGCGTGGCGCCACTATCGGGTGGGAGTGGCCCATCGAGTTGCAACAGCGGATCGCTGCGGTGGCTCGCGAGCACAATGCGACCAGTTTCATGCTGGTTCAGGCCGCGCTTTCGTTGCTGCTGAGCAAGCTCAGCGCGAGTTCTGATGTGGCGGTGGGTTTCCCGATCGGTGGGCGCCGTGACCCGGCTCTCGACGACTTGATCGGATTCTTCGTCAACACCCTGGTGTTGCGGGTCGACGTCGGCGGTGACCCGACGGCCGCGGACCTGCTGGCTCAGGTGCGCACTCGCAGTCTGGCCGCCTACGAACACCAAGACGTGCCGTTCGAAGTGGTGGTCGAGCGGATCAACCCGACTCGATCGCTCAACCACCATCCGCTGGTCCAGGTGATGTTGGCCTGGCAGAACCTGCCCGGGGAGACCAGCGAAGACATTGCGCTGGCGTTGGGGGACCTGCAGGTCACCCAGCTCCCGCTCGAAACCCACACCGCCCGAGTGGATCTTGCATTCTCGTTGACCGAACGTTGGACCCACGCGGGCGAGCCCACCGGACTCTTTGGCATGGCCGAGTTCCGCACCGACGTTTTCGACGCCGCGAGCATCGAAACGATGGTGGGGCGCTTGGAGCGGCTGCTGGTGGCGATGACCGCCGATCCGGCACAGCGGGTGTCGTCGGTCGACTTACTCGACGCCGCCGAGCGCGCGCGACTCGACGTCGTGGGCAATCGTGCGGTGCTGAGTCGGCCGATGCCTGCGGTATCGGTTCCGGAACTGTTTGCCGCGCAGGTCAATCGCGCCCCGCGGGCCATCGCGCTCACGGCTGGTGCCGTGTCGATGACGTACCGGGACCTCGATGAGGCGGCAAACCGCTACGCGCACCTGCTGTCCGGCCGCGGGGTTGGTGCCGGCGACAGTGTGGCGTTGCTGCTCGAACGCTCGGCCGAGGCCGTCGTCGTCATGCTGGCAGCGCTGAAACTCGGGGCCGCGTACCTGGCGATCGATCCCGCGCTGCCCGAGGCTCGGATCGAGTTCATGCTCGGAGACGCGGCGCCAGTCGTGGTCGTCACCACTGAGATGCTGCGGCCGCGACTGCAAGGACATGATGTTGCGGTTGTCGCTATCGATGCTGCGGCCGTCGACCGCCAGCCCAGCACGGCGCTCCCGGCGCCTGACCCGGACAACATCGCCTACCTCATCTACACCTCGGGCACGACCGGCACCCCCAAAGGTGTTGCGCTGTCCCACCGCAACCTGGCCCACCTCGCCGACTCGGCGCACCCTGACCTGCCGGCCGACCAGGTGTGGACGCAATGCCACTCGTACGCCTTCGACTTCTCGGTGTGGGAGATCTGGGCCGCACTGCTCGGTGGCGGGCGGCTGCTGGTGGTGCCCGATCCGGTGGTTCGCTCGCCCGATGATTTCCACGCGCTGCTGGTCAGCGAACACGTCACTGTGCTCACCCAAACACCGTCGGCGGTAGCGGCGCTGCGGCCGCAGGGGTTGGAGTCGGTGGCGCTGCTGCTCGGCGGTGAAGCGTGCCCGCCCGAAGTGGTCGACCAATGGGCGCCCGGCCGGGTGGTGATCAACGCCTACGGTCCCACCGAAGTCACGGTCTACGCCTCGATGAGCAAGCCGCTGGAGGCGGGCGCTGAGGTCCCCATCGGCGCGCCGCCGCCAACTGTGGCAGCGTTCGTCCTCGACGAACGGTTGCGCCCGGTGCCCGAAGGCGTGGTCGGTGAGCTGTACGTGGCCGGTCGCGGTGTGGGCGTCGGGTACATCGGTCGGACCGGGCTGACGGCGTCCCGCTTCGTCCCCTGCCCGTTCGGTGGGCCCGGTCAGCGGATGTACCGCACCGGCGACCTGGTGCGGTGGCGTCCGGACGGCCAGCTCCAATACCTGGGCCGCGCCGACGAGCAGGTCAAGATCCGCGGGTACCGCATCGAGCCCGGCGAGATCCAGGCCGTGCTGGCCGGCCTCGACGGCGTCGAGCAGGCGGTGGTGATCGCCCGCGAAGACCGCCCCGGCGACCCGCGTCTGGTGGGTTACTTCACCGGCACCGCGGATCCGGTCAAGGTGCGGGTCGCGCTCGCCGAACGGCTGCCCGCCTACATGGTTCCCGCCGCGGTGCTGGAGTTGTCGGCGCTGCCGCTCACCGTCAGCGGCAAGCTGGACCGGCGGGCGCTGCCGGCGCCGGACTACCAGGATGCGGAAAACTACCGTGCCCCAAGCACTCCCACCGAGGAGATCCTCGCCGGGATCTTCGCGCAGGTGCTCGGCATCGACCGCGTGGGGGTGGACGACTCGTTCTTCGATCTCGGCGGGGATTCGCTGTCGGCGATGCGCCTGGTCGCGGCGGTCAACAAGAGCATGGGCTCCGGGCTGGCGGTCCGCGTGCTGTTCGAGACACCTACCGTCGCGCAGCTTGCGCTGCGGGTCACCGGTGACGAAACACGTTCCGAGCCACTGGTGGCCGGCCCGCGGCCCGAGGTCGTACCGCTGTCCTTCGCCCAGAACCGGTTGTGGATCGTCGACCAACTCCAAGGCCCCTCCCCGATCTACAACCTCCCGGTGTCCTTGCGGCTGCGGGGCCAGCTCGACGCCGACGCGCTGGGTGCTGCGCTGGCCGACGTCGTGGCCCACCAGGAAAGCCTGCGCACCCGGTTCCCGGCAGTCGAAGGCGTGCCGCAACAGCTCGTCGTCCCCACTGATGTCGCGGACTTCGGCTGGGCCATCATTGATGCCACGGGCTGGTCGGACACCGAGCTGGCCGACGCCATCGACGCGGCGACGCGGTACACCTTTGATCTCGCCAACGAGATCCCGATGCAGGCACAGCTTTTCCGGATCGCAGGCGACGAACATGTGCTGGTGGCGGTGGTGCACCACATCGCGGCTGACGGCTGGTCGGTCGCACCTCTGGTGCGTGATCTCGGCGTCGCCTACGCCAGCCGGTCGGCCGGCGAGGCGCCCGGCTGGGCCGATCTGACGGTGCAATACGTCGATTACACGCTGTGGCAGCGTTCGCGGCTGGGGGATCTGACCGACGCAGACAGCCGCATCTCCGCGGAACTGGCGTATTGGGAAGGCGTGCTGGCCGGGATGCCCGAGCAGTTGCAGCTGCCCACCGACCGGCCCTACCCGATGGCCGCCGATTATCGCGGCGCGCGCCTTGATGTCGACTGGCCTGCCGATTTGCAACGGCAGGTCGCCAGGGTGGCGCGCGAGCACAACGCGACGCCCTTCATGGTGGTGCAGACCGCACTGGCCGTGCTGTTGTCGAACCTGTCCGCCAATGACGATGTGGCGGTGGGCTTCCCGATCGCCGGGCGCGGTGACACCGCGCTCGACGAGCTGGTCGGCTTCTTCGTCAACACGTTGGTCCTGCGTGTCGACCTGAGCGGGAATCCCACGTTCGCCGATCTGCTGGCCCAGGTGCGCCGACGCAGCCTGTCCGCCTACGAGCACCAAGATGTGCCCTTCGAGGTCCTGGTAGAGCGGCTCAAACCGACCCGCAGCATGGCCCACCACCCGCTGGTGCAGGTGGTGTTGGCCTGGCAGAACTTCGGCTGGCAGGCCGGCGATGCCGCCGGGCTTTCGCTCGGCGACCTGCAGGTCGAGCCGATTGCGGTGGACACCAAGACAGCGCGCATGGACCTCACGTTCAACCTGGCCGAACGCTGGGATGAGGCCGGTGAACCTGCCGGAATCGGTGGCGGTGTCGAATTCCGCACCGACGTATTCGATTCCGCCAGTATCGGGATCCTCGTCGACCGGCTGCGACGGGTGCTGACGGCGATGACCGCCGACCCGGCCCAGCCGATGTCGGCGCTGGACGTTCTCGAGACCGCCGAACACACTCGCCTCGACCAGATCGGCAACCGCGCCGCGCTGACCCAGCCGGTGAGCACCCCGGAGACGATCGCGTCGATGTTCATCCGGCAGGCGGCGCTCACCCCGGATGCGCCGGCGGTCACCTTCGAGGGCGAGTCGATGACGTATCGCGAGCTCGATGAGGCGACCGACCGGGCCGCGCACGTATTGGCCGGTCGCGGCGCAGGACCCGGACAACGGGTAGCGCTGCTGTTGCCCCGCACGGCCGAGGCGATCGTGGCGATGGTGGCGGTGGTGAAAACCGGCGCGACCTATGTGCCGATCGATCCGACGGTGCCCGAGCAGCGCAGGCAGTTCGTGCTCGGCGACGCCAGGCCGGTCGCCGCCGTCACCACCGCGGCACTGGCCGAATTGCTTGGTGGACATGCCCTTTCGGTGATCGACGTGAGTGATCTGGTCGATCCTGCGGTCGACACCAGCGCGGCACTGCCCGGGCCGCAGGCCGACGACGTCGCCTACATCATCTACACCTCCGGCACCACGGGAACGCCCAAGGGCGTTGCGATTCCACATCGCAACGTGATTCGGCTGTTGGAAACCCTGGACGCCGACATGGACATGGCAGGGTTGGCCTGGTCGCAATGCCACTCCCTGGCCTTCGACTTTTCGGTGTGGGAGGTCTGGGGTGCGCTGCTCTACGGCGGCCGGGTGGTCGTGGTCCCCGACGCGGTGGTGCGCTCGCCGGAAGATCTGCACGCCCTGCTGGTATCCGAGCAGGTCGGTGTCCTGAGCCAGACCCCGTCCGCGTTCTACGCGTTGCAGTCTGCCGACGCAGCCAATCCCGAGCTCGGTTCCCAGCTGAAGCTCGAGGCCGTGGTGTTCGGTGGGGAAGCGCTTGAGCCACAGAAGATGCGGGCCTGGCTGGCGAACCATCCTCCCGGCTCGCCGCGTCTGCTCAACATGTACGGCATCACGGAAACGACGGTGCACGCCTCGTTCCGGGAGATCGTGGCCGAGGACGCCGACAGCGCCGTCAGCCCCATCGGCGTGCCGTTGGGGCACCTCGGCTTCTTCGTCCTCGACACCTTGTTGCGACCGGTCCCGATCGGTGTCGTCGGTGAGTTATATGTCGCGGGCGCCGGCGTCTCGGACGGATACATCGGCCGGGCCGGGCTGTCCTCTACCCGGTTCGTGGCCTGTCCGTTCGGCGAGCCCGGGGCACGGATGTACCGCACCGGCGACCTGATGGCGTGGGGCGCCGACGGCGAGCTGCGCTACATGGGGCGTTCCGACGAGCAGGTGAAGATCCGCGGATACCGGATCGAGCTCGGCGAAATCCAAGCCGCACTCAGCGATCTGGACGGTGTCGAGCAGGCGGTGGTGATCGCCCGCGAAGACCGCCCCGGCGACAAGCGTCTCGTCGGGTATGTGACCGGCGATGTCGACCCGGTTGCCGCGCGCGCCGCATTGGGCGACCGGTTGCCGTCGTACATGGTCCCCACCGCGGTGGTGGCGATCGCCGCATTGCCGCTGACAGTCAACGGGAAGCTGGACACCAAGGCGTTACCAGCACCGGACTATCAGGACGTCGACTCCTACCGCGCCCCGTCGGACGCGGTCGAGGAGATCCTGGCCGGCATCTACGCCCAGGTCCTGGGACTGGAGCGGGTCGGCGTCGACGAATCGTTCTTCGAACTCGGCGGCGACAGCATCCTGTCGATGCAGGTGGTTGCGCGGGCGCGGGCCGCCGGGGTGATCTGCCGGCCGCGCGACATCTTCGTCGAACAGACGGTGGCCGGGCTGGCCCGGGTTGCCACGATCAGTGACGGTGACGACGATCTTGTCGACGAAGGCACCGGCCCGGTGCAGGCGACCCCGATCATCCAGTGGCTGAACGGCGTTGACGGTCCGGTCGATCAGTTCAACCAGACCGTGTTGATCCAGGCGCCGGTCGGTGTGACCGAAGACGACGTGCTGGTGGTGCTGCAAGCAGTCTTGGACAGGCATGCCATGTTGCGGATGCGCGTAAGCGACGACGGTGCCGGAGGTTGGTCGCTGGCCGTGCCCGAACCCGGATCCGTTGACGCCCGCGCGTGCCTGCACACCGTCGACGTCCTCTCGGATGAAACGGTCGCCAAGGCCAGATCCAGGCTGAACCCCGCGACCGGGGCGATGGTGAGCGCGCTGTGGGCCGTCCCCACCGGGCAGCTGCTGATGATCGCGCACCACCTCGCCGTCGATGGCGTCTCGTGGCGAATCCTGGTGGAGGACTTCAACCTCGCCTGGGCGCAACTTCACGGCGGACAGCCCGTCGAATTGCCCGCTCCGCGAACATCCTTCGCCAGGTGGGCGGCGATCCTGGCCGAGCATGCCCATCACCCCGACGTCGTGGGCACCGTGGAACGCTGGCGGGAGATCGCGGCGATTCCCGCGCCATTGCCCGCCGTCCAGCCCGCGATCGACACTTATGCGAACGCAGGCAGCCTGTCGGTGGAGCTGGACACCGAAACCACCAGGATGCTGCTCGGCGAGGTGCCTGCGGCATTCCACGCCGGCATCAACGACATCCTGCTGATCGCCTTCGGGCTGGCCCTAGCCGAATTCCTCGGCGCCGCAGGCGCACCCGTCGTCATCGATGCAGAAGGTCATGGCCGCCAGGAAGAGGTGGCGGACGTAGATCTCTCGCGGACGGTCGGATGGTTCACCACCAAGTACCCGATATCGCTCGCTGCAGGCGGGCTGGACTGGGGACAGGTACTCGCCGGTGACGCCGACCTTGGCCCGATCATCAAGGACGCCAAGGAACAACTCCGGGCCCTGCCCGACGGTTTGACCTACGGTCTGCTGCGATACCTCAACGCCGACGTCGATCTGGCCGGCGCCGACCCGACCATCGGCTTCAACTACCTCGGCCGGATGGGTGGCGCCGGCGGGCAGGCATCGGGTGACTTCTGGGAGATCCGCGAGGACGGCTGGAAGGTGACCGGCGCCGCAGCGGCTGTCCCGATGCCGTTGATGCACACCGTGGAACTCAACGCAGGCACCGTGGAAACCCATGACGGACCACACCTTCGCGCCGGCTGGACGTGGGCGCTGTCCGCACTGGACCACGTGCAGGTGACCCGGTTGTCCGACCTGTGGTTCGACGCCCTCGCCGGTATCTGCGCGCATGTCCACGGCGGCGGTGGGGGATTGACGCCGTCGGACATCGCGCCCGCCCGATTGTCGCAGCAGCAGATCGACGAACTGTGCCGGGAACATGAGGCAGCCGACATCCTGCCGCTGACGCCGCTGCAGCAGGGATTGTTGTTCCACGCAGCAGTCGCTCACAGTTGCGGCGACGATGTGTACGCCGTCCAGATGGGCGTCACGCTGCACGGTCGGCTCGACCGGTACCGGCTGCAGGAGGCCGTACAGTCGGCGGTGCAACGACACCCGAACCTGGCGGCTCACTTCGCCGGTCACTTTGCGGAACCGATCCAGGTCATCCCGGCCGATCCCGTGTTGCCCTGGCAATACGTCGATCTCAGTCGCGAGGCCACTGACCGCGATGAGCGGATCGAGCAGTTGTGCGCGGCGGAACGGGGGGCGGTCTGTGATCTGGCTGAGCAGACGCCATTCCGCGCCGCTTTGATTCGGGTCGCACCGGATCAGCATCGGCTGGTCCTGACCAACCACCACATCCTGCTGGACGGCTGGTCGACGACGGTGCTGCTGCAGGAAGTGTTCGCCGGCTATTACGGACAGCGGTTGCCCGCGGCGGTGCCCTATCGCAGGTTTGTCAGCTGGCTGGCCGATCGGGATCTGCCTGCCGCGCGTTCTGTGTGGCGCGAGGCGTTGGCCGGCTTCGACACCCCGACATTGGTCGGCCCGCCGGATCAGGGCATGGGCCCACGCGGTGTTGCCTCGCTTCGGGTTTCGGAGCAGACCACGACGGCGTTGAACGAGCTGGCGCGCACCCACCACACCACCATCAGCACTGTTCTACAGGCGGCCTGGACGCAGCTGCTGATGACGATGACCGGCCAGGGTGATATCGCGTTCGGTGTGGTGGTTGCGGGGCGGCCGGCCGAACTGGCCGGCGCGGATGCGATGGTAGGCCTGCTGATCAACACGGTACCGATGCGGGTGAACGTCGCGCCCGACGCGGGCCTCGCGGATCTTCTCGACGAGTTGCGGGACAGCCGGAGTCGGACATTCGAGCACGAGTATCTGGGGCTCAACGACATTCATCGAGTCGCCGGTCATCGGAAGCTGTTCGACACGGTGTTCGTGTTCGAGAACTACCCGACCGATACCTCGCTGTTGTCGGGAGCGGACGGGCTGGCGGTCACCGCCGTCGACAGCCGCGATTTCTACCATTACCCGCTCACGGTCCAAGCCGTGCCGGGTCCGGAACTGGATCTGCGGATCCAGTATCGAACCGATGTATTCGACGACACGCGCATCTCACGGATTGTCGAGCAACTCGACAGGACGCTGGCGAGCATGGCGGATTATCCCGCCCACCCACTCGTTGTGGAGGATCGTCAGCCGCCAGCTGCCCCGGTGCCCGAACACCCTGTGTATAAGGCGCCGAGCAGCGACCTCGAAAAGGCCTTGTGTGGCATCTATACCCAGGTGTTGGGTGTGGATCGCGTCGGGGTGGACGATTCGTTCTTCGGCCTGGGCGGGGACTCGCTCTCGGCGATGCGGGCCGTTGGGGCGATCAATGCCACCGTCTGTGCGCGGGTGACGCTGCCGGTCTTTCTCGCAGCGCCGACGGTGCGAGACCTGAGCCGCGTCGTAGCGAGCTAGCCCCGCGACGGTTCGTTACCCGCGGTGTACCAGCGGGTGACGTCGTAACCGGCCTCGTAGCGGGCCAGCCACTCGGTCGCGAGGGCTGGCATCGTGTGCTTGCCGGGATTGTGGCCCGGAATCTGACTGAGGACGACCCCGATCGCCGCAACCGCCTGCTCACGCAGCGGAATTTTTGGATAGAACTTCTGCACCGGCCCGTTATTGGGTACCGCGAACTGTCGGTATTTCCTCAGAAGCGGAAATCTCTGTACAAGAGTCGCTTTCAACCATGGACTTCCGAACATCGATGTCGCATCAACTTTCCGCTCGTCTAGCGAGAGGTGTGAGTTGAAGCCATTCACGGCGTTCTCGATCGCTGCGCCGGCGTGGTTGAAAACTGATGGTGCTAGCCGCATGCGATACCACTGATCAGCCACGACAGCGTCATAGACAATGAGCGCCGAACTGCGATGCTCGATCTCTTCGACGAAATGCCACAGGAATAACGAGGCAACGCGATCGTCACCGGGGGCAAGCAATGTGTCTGCGTGATTGAGGATCATCGTGAACGTCGGCGTGAACGTCGCCTCGAGATCGGCAATATATGCCAACCGGTACTTCACTGATGTGGTGGCGGTCAGGTCGTCGTACACCGCCATCATTTCATCGAGAACCTGTTGCAGAGCCGGATAGCCTTTGATCAGCGCCTTGGCGTGCTGTCGGTGAGCCATGCTGTGCTGGCCCTCTTGCCGGACGAAAGCCAGCGCCTCCTCAGCGATTACCGGGTCGGTAATCGACGGAAGCACCTCGTGGACCGTCGCGCTGATCATCTTCTCGATCGCCAGGAAAAGAAACGACAGTATGTTGGTCGCGCACGAGAACGCGGGATCGGACGGATTCCAGTTGAACGGAACTGGATAGTCGGCGAAGCCGAATCGCATTTTGCGCACTTGCAGATCAGTCAGCTGAATTGCACCCCGCTTGCGCCACGATGCCGATCACGGTCGACGCCTCACCACATATACGGGATCAGGCGCGAGCGGACCTTCTGGGTGTATTCGCGGTAGCCGTCCAATTCGTCACCGAGCAGCTTCTCCTCGTCATGGATGCGCGCAGCGAGGACGGCCACCCCGGGCATGACGAATGCGAGGGCCCAATAGGAGCCCAGCGCAAGCGGCAGGCCCACGAGGATCAGCACGTTGCCGGTATACATGGGATGTCGCACCAGGCCGTAAAGACCGGTGCTGACGACTGTCTGGCCCGTTTCCACCTGGACCGTGGTGGACGCATAGGTGTTCTGAACGGCCACCATCACCGTCACGACCAGGCCGCCGCCCGCCAGAACGTTGCCGAACACACAGAGCGCCAAGGGTACCGATGACCAGCCGAAGCGATGGTCCAGCGCGCTCACCACGCAGATCGCGACCAGCGATCCGTAGAGGCCGAGCATCACCATCTTCTGCACGGCGCGGCCTTCGGCGATCGGCCCGCTGCGCATCCGCCGTTCCAGGACAACCGGATTCGTGATCTGCAGGTAAATGCTCGGGAACCAGGCCGTGAGGGCGAACACCGCCAAGAACGTCCAAGCCTGCCAGTAGTCGACCGTGCCTGCCGGGATCAACAGCAACAGCGCGATCGCGACGAGTTGACCAAAGCCCAGCGCAGCCACTCTCAGAACGGCGTTCACGATCCTCCCAAGTTCTCTGTTCTGTAGCGCGTGACGGTGCCGCCGCCGCAGCGGTGGTCACACATCTCCGGCTAGGCTGGCGCGTCGCTGTTCGTCGGTGCGAGCTTTTCGCACAACAGCTCCGCGAGACCTCGAATGGTCCCGACCGCGAGGTCGCCGGACGTCAAGCGCACCCCGGTCTCGGCTTCGAGGCGAGTCCGTAGTTCCAGCGCACCCAATGAGTCGACGCCGTACTCGGCGAGCGGCCGGTCGGGCTCGACGTTGCGGCGCAGGATCAGACTCACCTGGTCGGATATCAGGTGTCGCAAGCGGGCGGGCCATTCTGCCCTCGGCAGCCCGCTGAGCTCCTCGAGCAATTTGCTTGTGCTGGTTTGGTTTTCTCCGACGGCATTGAATGCCTCCGCGAACGGAGTCCGCTCGGCGAAGTCCGTCAACCATGTGCTGTCACTGGTCGGCGCGTACCCGGTGTAGGTGCGGTCGTAGCGCAGCAGCGCGTCGAGCGCGTACGCACCCTCGTCGGGAGCGATGGCCACGCCGGCGCTCTCGGCGAGATCCGTTGCCCGCCCGATCTGAGCCCATGGCCCCCAGGCGATCGCGGTGCCCGGCAGGCCTTGAGTCCGCCGCCAGCGGGTGAACGCATCCAGCCAGCTGTTGGCCGCGGCGTAGGCGCCCTGGCCGGGGGCACCCACCAGCGCGGCCGCCGACGAGAACGAGCAGAACCAGTCCACCGGCTGATCGGCGATGGCGTTGTGCAAATTCCAGGCGCCGTAAACCTTTGGCGCCCAGTCACGCTCGATCAATTCGTCGGTGATGTTGGCCAGGGTGGCATCCTCGATCACGGCCGCGGCGTGAAGCACACCCCGTACCGGCAGCCCGGTGGCGGTAGCCGCTTCCACCATCTTCTGCGCGGTGCCCGGATCGGCGATGTCGCCGCAGTGCACCACGACCTCGGCGCCCAGCGCACGGATCAGCTCGATCGTCTGGAGCGCTTTGAGTGTCGGCTGCGAGCGGGAGGTCAGTACGATACGTCCGCAGCCCGCAACAGCCATCTTCTCGGCCAGGAACAGTCCCAAGCCGCCCAGGCCACCGGTGACCAGGTAGGCGCCGTCGCGGCGGAAGGTGTTGGTCTGCTCCGGCAGGACCACGACGCTGCTCGTTCCCGCGCGCGGGATCTCGAGGAGCAGCTTACCGGTGTGCTGGGCCGCACCCATCACCCGGATCGCCGTGGCGGCGTCGGCTAGCGGATACTCGGTATGCGCGGCGCGCGGCAAATCACCCTGTGCCACAAGCTGATACACGTTTCGCAGCAAATCGCCGATCCGTTGGGGATGGCTCAGCGACATCAGCGCCAGGTCCACGTAGTAGAACGTGAGATTGCGCCGGAACGGGAACATCCCCAGACGGGTGTTGCCGTAGACGTCGCGCTTGCCGATCTCGACGAACCGCCCGCCGGTGGCCAGCAGTTCGAAGCCGACCCGCTGGGCGGCGCCGGTCAGCGAGTTCAGCACGATGTCCACACCGTACCCGTCGGTGTCACGACGAATCTGGTCGGCGAAATCGGTGCTGCGTGAGTCGTAGACGTGCTCGATCCCTATGTCGCGCAGCATTTGCCGGCGATCTTCGCTGCCCGCGGTGGCGAAGATTTCGGCGCCTGCGGCACGCGCGACCCCGATGGCCGCCTGGCCGACGCCGCCGGTCGCGGAGTGGATCAGCACCCGGTCGCCGGCCGCGATCCGGGCCTGGTCGTGCAGGCCATACCACGCGGTGGCGGTCGCCGTCGCCACGGCGACCGCCTGATGATCGGTCAGCTCGGCGGGAAGTGTGACCGCCAGCCGGGCGTCACAGGTGACGAAAGTGCCCCAGCACCCGCTCGCGGAGAAGCCGCCGACGCGGTCACCGACGTGATGGTCAGTGACGTCCGGGCCGACCGCCGTGACCACGCCGGCGAAATCCATGCCCAGTTCGGGCAGGCCGCCGTCGATGGCGGGGAAGAGTCCCATCGCGACCAGCACGTCGGCGAAGTTGATGCTCGACACTCCGACGGCGACCTCGATTTGTCCCGGTCCTGGCGTAACACGCTCGCTGGCAACCAGTTCCAGTGTCTCCAGGTCGCCGGGTGTGCGGATCTGCAACCGCATTCCCTCGGAGTCGTTGTCGGCGACGATGATATGGCGTTCATCCGGTCGCAACGGGCCCGGCCGCAGGCGGGCCGTATACCAGACGCCGTCGCGCCAGGCGGTCTCGTCTTCCTTGGATCCGCAGAACAGTTGCCGGCTCAATTCTTCGGCATCGGTGCTGTCGTCGACGTCGATCTGGGTGGCGTGCAGGTGCGGGTATTCGGCGCTGATCACCCGCACCAAGCCGCGCAGGCCGCCCTGTTCGAGATTGACCACGTCGCCGGCGATGACGTTCTGGGCGGCGCGGGTGACCACAAAGAGGTGGGGGATGTGGCCCGATGTCTGAGCCAGCTCGCGCGTGATGCGCGTGAGATGCTGAACATACTCACGGCCCACCATTGGGGATTGATCGTGACCGTCGCTGTTCTTCGGTCCCGCGAGGATCACCGCGCCGGTGACTTTCCCGGAGCGAAGCTGTTCGGCGAGATGTCCGGCGTTGGAGGCGTGGTCGGCGTTCGATGGCCAGCACATGGTGCTGCATTGCGCGCCTTGGGTTTTCAGCGTATCGGCTAGTGTCGAACCGAGTAGGTCCGCAGTGAGGGTGGTGTTGATCAGCAGCCAGGTTCCGGCGTCGAAGTGCGATGGTTCCGGCAGCTGGCGCTGCTGCCATTCGATGGTCAGCAGCCTCTGGCTGAGCAGCCGATCTTGTTGGGCCTGTTCGGATTCCCCGGTACCGCAGCGCAGTCCCCGGACGCTGAGTAGGACCGTGCCGTCCTTGTCGAGCACGTCGAGATCGGCCTCGATCCCGGCGGAATCGATCTGGGTGACTCGGGCGTAGCAGTAGTGGGCGCTGCGGGCCGGTCCGTAGGAGCGCAACCGCCCAACTCCCAGCGGCAGGCCCAATACGCCGTCCTGGATCTGCGGACTCGCGGCAACCGCCTGGAAGCAGGCGTCCAGCAATGCCGGGTGCACGCCGTAAGCGCCTTGTTGCATGCGGAGCTGGCGGGGGAGCGCGACTTGGGCCAAGACGGTGGCGTTGTTGCCGGTGTGGACGTCAACGAGGCCGGCGAATGCCGACCCGTACTGGAAGCCGAGTTGGTGCAGCCTGTCGGGCACCTCTTGGCCTTCGGTGCGACGTGGATGGGCGGCAAGCAGTTCGGCGATGTCGTACGCGTTCGGCTGAGCATCGCCGGCAGCGTGCAGCGTTGCGCTGGCTTGCCGTGTTTGGTGGCCACTGTTGCCGGATTCCACCAGGAAGTCGACGACGCCGGTGGACGACAGTGCCGCCGAGGCGGTGACAGTGGTCTGCTCGTCGAGAAGAAGTGCGTGTTCGAAGCTGATATCCCGCACTTCGACGTCCTCGCCGAGCACAGTCTGGGCCGCAGTCAACGCCATCTCGCAGTAGGCCGCGCCGGGAAGGACTGCCACGTCACGGATCGTGTGATCGGCGAGCCAGGGCTGGGCCGCGGTGCCGACTTCGGCCTGCCACACGTGACGTTCCGGCTCCTCCGGCAAGCGCACGTGGAGGCCAAGGAGCGGATGGACGGAAACCGTGAAGGCACCGTGCGCCTGGGCCTCGTGACTGTCGTGCTCCAGCCACAGCCGATGGCGTGTCCAGGACGGCAGCGGCGCGTCCACCAGTCGCCCGCCGGGATAGAGAACGGAGAAGTCGATGTCGGCACCCGCGCTGTGCAGATCGGCCACCAGCCCGCGCAAGCCGTGCGGCAGCGCCTGCTCGCGGCGCATGGCGGCGAAGGTGGCAACTGGCGCGTCTAGATTGTCGGCGGTGCGTTCGATCGTATGGACGAGCATCGGATGGGGCGCCAATTCCGCGAACACGCGGTACCCGTCCTCCACGGCCGCCCGCGCCGCGGCAGCGAACCGCACCGTGTTGCGCAGATTCTTCACCCAGTACTTGCCGTTGCACACCGGTTCTTCGCGCGGGTCGAACCCCGTCGCCGAGTAGAACGGAATCTGCGGTGTCAGCGGTTTGATCTCGGTGAGAGCCTGGCCGAGCTCGTCGAGGATCGGATCGACCAGGGGAGAGTGCGCGGCGACATCGATGACGGACTGGCGGACCATCAGGTCCCGCGCTTCCCACGTCGCCATCAGTTCGCGAACGGTCTCGGTCGCGCCGCTGATCACGGTGGACTCCGGCGAGGCGACCACGCCGACGACGACATCCTTGATGCCGGCGAGTGTCAGTTCGGAAAGTACTTGCTTAGCAGGCAGTTCCACCGACGCCATGATTCCGGTACCGGCGAGACGAGACATCAGCTGCGAGCGTCGGCAGATGACCCGGACCCCGTCTTCGAGCGATAGCGCACCGGAGACCACGGCCGCGGCGACCTCGCCCATCGAATATCCGATGACAGCACTGGGCCGTGCGCCGTACGCCTTCAGGGCGGCCGCCAACGCGACCTGCACGGTGAACACGGTCGGCTGCAGCTGGGCGTCGCCGCTCACCACCTCCGGTGCCGTCATCGCCGCGGTGACCGAGAACCCGGATTCGTCCGCGATCAACGGCTCGAGCTGCGCGACGGTAGCCGCGAAAACCGGTTCGGTCTCGAGCAGTTGTTCGCCCATCCGAGCCCATTGCGAACCCTGCCCGGAGAACACCCACACGGGACCCCGCTCGTCGTGGGCGAGTGCCGGCGGATACGGGGTCTCGCCGCCGGCGACCTCGAGCAACGCCGCGGTCAATTCCGGCCCGCTGCTGGCCTGGACAGCGGTGCGCACCGGGCGGTGCGCACGCCGGCGCGCGAGGGTGTAGCCCAGGTCCGGTAACGCCACCTCGTCATGTGCCTGCACCCACTGGGCGAGCCGGCCTGCGGTGCGCCGTAGCTCGTCGGCCGACGTCGACGAGATGGGGAACAGCAGTGGCGCCGCCGGGGCGTCGCTGTGCCCCAAGTTCGCGCTCAGCGCCGCCTGCGGTTCGGGGCCTTGCTCCAGGACGGCGTGGACGTTGGTTCCGGATACCCCATACGACGACACCGCCGCACGGCGCGGGTGCGGACCCGACGTCGGCCACTCGGTGTTCTCAACGGGCACAAAGAGTTTCGTGGAAATCTTCGCCAGATCATCCGGGAGGCGGGTGAAGTGCAGATTGCGTGGAACCACACCATGCTGCAGTGCGAGGATCGTCTTGATCAGACCGATGACACCGGACGCCGATTGAGAGTGGCCGACATTGGTCTTGATCGATCCGAGCGCGCAGGGACCGTCGACGCCGTAGACCTCGCTGAGGCTGGTGTACTCGATCGGATCACCCACCGGGGTGCCGGGTCCGTGTGCCTCGATCATCGCGACGCTGCCGGCGTCGACGCCCGCTGACGCCAGCGCCGTCCGATACACGGCGGTCTGAACTGCGGCAGATGGAGTGGATGTGTTTGCGGTATGGCCGTCGTGATTGGCGGCCGTGCCGCGGATGACGGCGAGGATCCGGTCGCCGTCCCGCAGTGCATCGGGCAGGCGCTTGAGCAACACCATCGCGCAGGCCTCGCCGGCGACGTAGCCGTCCGCCGCGACGTCGAACGCGCGGCAGCGACCCGTTGGGGACAGGTGGCCCGCCGCCGTCCCGGCAATGAACTTCCGCGGGTCCAGGAGCACGTAGGCGCCGCCGGCGAGCGCGAGGTCAATTTCGCCCTCGCTCAGGCTGCGGCACCCCACGTGGATCGCGAGCAGCCCGGACGAGCATGCGGTGTCGACGGCCATCGCTGGGCCATGCAGTCCCAGCGTGTACGCGATGCGTCCCGCTGCCATGCTGAACGTGCTGCCCGAGAAGCCGTACGGCCCCTCCATGGCGTCAGTCTGCGCCGACACCAGTTGATAGTCGGAGTGCGTCAATCCGGTGAATACGCCGGTGAGGGAGTCTCTCAACACCTCCGGGGTGAGCCCGGCATGCTCCACGGCCTCCCAGGAGGTTTCCAGCAGCAACCGGTGTTGCGGATCGAGGGCCGCCGCCTCCCGTTCATTGATCTCGAAGAACCCGGAATCGAAGCCGGCAACGTCGTCGAGGAACGCACCCCACTTCGATGCGGTGCGGCCCGGCACATTGGCTTCGGGGTCGTAATACTGGTCGTTGTCCCAGCGATCCCGCGGCACCTCGGTGACCAGGTCATCGCCCCGCAGCAGCGACTCCCACAGCTGCTCGGGGGATTCGATGCCGCCGGGCAGCCGGCAGGCCATGCCGATGACGGCGACCGGAGTGGTCGATTGTGAGCTCATAGGGGCTGGGGAATTCGCCGCGCTTGAGCTGCTTGGCCGATCATCGATCGCACCGAATGAAACCATCCCGTCTCCTCACAGCAACGAATCGACCGTCCAATCCGTTGCTCGCCTCACCTGTGGTTCCCCCGACCCAGCCAAGACGATTATTGACGCAGACGCAGTGTCACGGGGTCAAGTTTGCTTGATTCACAAGTAAGTGCACTCCAGGAGTGCTGGCAGGCGCGTTGCAGCAGCACCCGTGTCGAGGGGTTTGCGCCGCCTGCGATGGCTGACGAAGGCGTCACTTAACTTCGCTGTTCGAAAGTGTCGCGGTGAGGGGTCCTGATAGCTTGCTTGCCGTGACACAGGCGATTGAGGCATCGATTCCTGCCCTGCTGCGCGAACGCGCCAGCATGCAACCGGATGACATTGCGTACACCTTCATGGACTACGACCAGGACTGGGCTGGTGTCCCGGTCAGCCTGACGTGGCCGCAGTTGTATCGGCGGGTTGCCAACTTCGCCCGCGAGCTCCGCCAGCACGCAGCACCCGGCGACCGGGCGATGATCATCGCGCCGCAGAGCCTGGAGTACATCGTGGCGTTCCTGGGCTCGCTGCACGCCGGGGTGATCCCGGTTCCGCTGTCGGTGCCGATGGGGGGCGTCACCGATGAACGGGTCGATTCGGTGATGCGCGACGCGTCGCCCGTTGCCGTTCTCACGACGTCCACTGTCATGGCCGAGGTGAGTCGCAGCATCGTCCCGCAGTCCGGGCAGGCGCCGCCGGCCATCATCGAGGTCGATTTGCTGGACCTCGACGCCCCGCCCCGGCCCGGCGCGCCTGCCATGTACGAGGACGACAACCCCCACGCCACCGCCTATTTGCAGTACACTTCGGGCTCGACTCGCTCGCCGGCTGGCGTAATGATCTCGTACACAAACCTTTTCACCAATCTGCAGCAGATCACCACCGATTATTCGCGGCATGCCGGAGTGACCCCGCCCGACCTGACGTTCGTGTCGTGGCTGCCGTTCTTCCATGACCTGGGATTGATCCTGGGCGTTTGCTCGCCGATCGTCCTGGGAACCAGCGCGGTTCTCACGAGCCCGGCCTCGTTCCTGGTGCGGCCGGCGCGCTGGATGCAGCTGCTGGCGACCAACCCGTGCCCATTCACCGCCGCGCCGAACTTCGCATTCGATCTGGCGACGCGAAAGACCTCCGACGAGGACATGGCCGGGCTCGACCTCGGTGGCGTGCACACCATTCAAAGCGGCGCGGAGCGTGTCCAACCCGCGACGATCAAGCGCTTCACCGACCGATTCGCCCGCTTCAACCTGAATGAGGCGGTGATCCAGCCGTCCTACGGGATGGCCGAGGCCACGCTCTACATGTCGACCCCGCGGCCGGAAGATCCGATCAAGGTCGTGCACTTCGACACCGATGCGCTGACCGCGGGCGAGGCCAAGCGGGTCGATGGCGAAGACGGCACGCCGTTGGTCAGCTACGACGGCCCGATCAGCCCCCGTTCACCGCTGTTGCGGATCGTCGACCCGGATACCCGCACCGAGGTCCCGGAGGGGAAGACCGGCGAGATCTGGTGTCATGGCGACAACGTCAGCATCGGCTACTGGGAAAACCCCGAGGAGACCGCCCGCACCTTCGGCGCCACCATCGTCGGGCCGTCAGCCGGTACGCCGGAGGGGCCCTGGCTGAGGACGGGTGACGTCGGCTTCATCTCTGATGGCGAGCTGTTCGTCGTGGGCCGCATCAAGGACCTTCTGATCATCTACGGCCGCAACCATTCCCCGGATGACATCGAGGCGACGGTCACCGAGATCACCAAAGGCCGGTGTGTGGCGATCGCCGTTCCGGACGACGATGTGGAGAAGTTGGTCGTCGTGATGGAGGTCCGCAAGCGCGGCGACTCCGATGAGGAGGTCAAGCAGTACCTCGACGCCATCAAACGCGATGTCACGACCGCGATCTCGAACGCCCACGGCATCGCGGTCGCGGATCTTGTTCTGGTGGGCGGGGGTTCGATTCCGGTCACCACCAGTGGCAAAGTCCGGCGCCAGGCATCGGTGGACTTGTATCAGCGCAAGCAGTTCGCCCGGCTGGACGGTTGAGCTACGGCGTTCCATTGCCGCCGTCGGCACCATTCGTGGCCGAACCGCTTGCCGCCCAAGCGGTTCCGCCAGTGGCGCCGAGACCACCTGCGGTAGTTCCGTCGCCGCCGTTGCCGCCGGCACCGCCGACGGAGTTTCCAAGGCTGTAGTTGTAGGCAAGGCCACCCAGGCCGCCGGCACCACCGGTTGTGGTGCCGTCGCCGCCGTCGCCGCCCTTGCCGCCGATGGCGTCACCGGGTGAGACGACGCCGGGGATCAGGGTCACCACCGACAACAAGTAGTCCCACAGGGGGTCGCTCGCGAGATCGGCGGTGCCGCCGGCTCCGCCGTTGCCGCCCGCCCCGTTCGTGCCGGTCCCGCCGTCCCCGCCGGCTCCGCCGGCGACGCTTCCCGGGTGATAGGCGCCGGCGAAGTAGCCGAATCCGAAGCCGATGACCGACCCGCCCGCGCCGCCGTTTCCACCGGTGTCGCCGCCGCCGCCGTCTCCGCCGTTGCCGCCGGCACCGCCGATAAGGCCACCGGTCCCGCCGTCTCCGCCGTTGCCACCGATGCCGCCCGGGTTTGTTCCGCCGGCGCCACCGTTGCCACCGGCACCGAACAGGAGGGCCGATCCGCCGGCGCCGCCGGCCCCGCCCTCGGCACCGTCCCCGCCGTTGCCGCCGTTGCCGATCAGCCCACCGGCGCCGCCGTTGCCGCCGGCGCACCCGCCGCTGTCGATGCAGGTTGCGTCGGTCCAGGAATAGCCTGCGCCGCCGCTACCCAACAACCAGCCGCCGGCCTGTCCGTCCGGATTCGTCGCCGTGCCGTCCGCGCCGTCGCCGAGGATCGGGCGGCCCAGCCATTCGTTGGTGACGAGCGCGGTGATGATGTCGGGAAGGCTTATCTGGACGGTTCCGGTGCCCCCACCACTTTGGGCGTAGGCGACGATCGCACCGATGATGTCGTTGATTGTGAGGTTCGGCGGAGTGCTCGGGGTATCCGCGGCCGTCACGGTCTTCGTCGTCCGTGCGCTGCCCGCCTGAGCAACGGTGGACACCGACTCCGTGGTGGTGGCCTCGGTAGGCGTGGGCGAAGACGCCGTGGTGGTGCGTTTTTTCCCGGTCGTCGACTTCGTCGAGTTGGGCCGGCTCGTGGTTCCCGCCTTGGAGCCGCCGGTGCCGGCTTTCGACGACGAGCGGCCCGAGTTTCCTACCTTGGGACCGGTGCTGCTGTGGCTCGATGATGCGGAGTCCCCGCTCGAGGAGTCGGCGTGGGCGACGCCTGTCGCACCGGCCATGGAAGCACAAACACCGACGGTGAGAGCACCCGTTCCCAGCCATGATGAGATTTTGCTGTGCGGCTGCTTTGCGCGATGGAGGGCAGCGCGGCGGTGCGCTCGGGACTTCGCCCGGCCAGTCGCACGATGCCTTGCAGCCATGGTTTGCTCCCATGTTCGCCGATGCTCTAAGCGTCACATGGTAGCAATGCGCGACTTGGTGCCAGGGCAAACTTCTGATCGCCGATCTTCCCGTTCCCCGGTTTGCCTCAGAGCAATCGGGTGTGTCCGATATGCACATTTTGTGAGCGTTCGAGCTACCTGGGCTACCCGCCGGCGCCGCCGGTCCCGGCCGTGCCGCCGGTGCCACCTGCGCCGCCGTTGACACCGGCAGCACCGCTGCCGGTGATGCCGGTGCCACCGCCGGTGCCGCTCGTGCCGGCACTCGTGCCGGCCTTGCCGCTTCCGCCGGTGCCGCCACCGCCACCACCGCCGCCGGTTCCGCCGGTTCCGCCGGCACCGCTGCCGCTGCCGGTTCCGCCGGTTCCGCCGGTTCCACCGACGGCGCCGCCGCCGCCGGTTCCGCCGGTTCCGGAGGCACCCGTCCCGGCGCCGC
>AGIQ01000006.1 GCA_000230935.2 Mycolicibacterium rhodesiae JS60 | reverse complement strand
GGGGTGGCCTGCGGCCACCGCCGGCAGTCGTTTTGACGTTGTACTGCAACGGTTTTCGATTCCGTAGGTGGTGATGGCTTCGCCATAGTTCATACTTCTATCATACCGTATTGCAACATGTTTCGGGTAGCCTGTCTCGGCTTCGCCTCGACTGTGTTGGTGGCTAACCCATTCCGGCCGGCGGATACATCTCGAGCCGTTAGCTGGCCCGGGCCCGCCTGCGCACCACTCGGGCTCCGCCCTATCATTCAATACCCGTTGTGGGACAATTGCTTTCGTCTCGGCTGCCGCCGAGCCTGGCCCGCCAGTCAAGAATCGGTCCACCTCGCCCGGCTACACCGCAACCGCCTCGGGCGAATCGCATCAAATGTTGCTGGATCGCCTACCGACAGTAATACCTGAGGGGTTACGGTTTCCCGAGACTAGAGCGTCGGCCCGTCCCCCGTGCGCCGGCGTTCGACGAGGCTCCTCAGCCTCGCAGGCCCTAGCCACCGACTGCTGTCGCACCCACCGCGGATTGCCGTGCTGTCGCACGCCCGGACGGCATTAGGCTTGGTTCATGGCCGAGCGTCCAGCTACTCCGACACCGGTCGACGCGCGCAGCCGCCGGCGGCGGGCCCCCGAGCTGTTCACAGTCAAAGACGTCGCTGAGGCGTGCGGTTTGGCGCAGCCTGTTGTGGCGCAACTTGTTCCGCGTACCTGGATCGACGGCGTGGGCTGGATGTACACCGCCGGGCAGCTGCAGTCCGCGGTTGAGATTGGTCGCAGCGTCCGCGACGGCACCTACGCCAGCACCAACGATGACCTCGCGTTGTCGCCATGTGTGCGTCAACTCAGCGTGGTCCGCGACGTGTCGTCGGCCAGACTCGACGAATGATCGCGCCGAGGAGGTCGCCGAGAAACTCCTCGAGCTTCCCCCTGCCCTCGGGGGGTCATCACACCAGATCGGATTTGCCTGCCTCATAACGCTTTCGGTACCCGGCAAGGCTCTCCTCATCCAGTCCCGCCGCCCGTGCCTGCGCGGACCACTCATCCCACGTCAACGACTTCCGCGCAGGCCGCTCCGGAACCACCATCTCCGCGATGGCCCGGCGCAGCAGTTCGTCCTGCTGCTCCTCCAAAGTCGCCACGTTCCGAATCGAGCCCTCAAACTTGGCCCGCGTGTCGCCACTGCACCGCTGCGGACCCCCAGGCTCGTTGCTCGCTTTACACATCTCAGCCGCACCTCCGGCGCTCACCTAAACGGACCGGGCGTTTTTGGCCCGGTTACATCTTTAATACCGCGATGGGCAGGCATATCCGCCACCTGGGGACGAATTTTCTCAGAATCCGCATAGCGCGGAGCGCGGTTAGAACCACATCGCGACGCCTCCACAACAAAACAGGCCAACTGCGTCTGCTGCGCAACCGTTTTCAGCTCGCCCGTTGGTTCCGTTTCGCAGCCGTCGCACCAATCCCGCGCCGACAGTGTCAGGACGCCGTCACCGCACCGTGCGCAGGCCCGCTCGGTCAGCCCAGGCGCGGCGTCGTCGACGCCAGACTCGGCGCGATCAGTCTGGTGGCGCTGCTCATCAGGAGGGCAGGGCCCGGGGTACCACAGCATGTCGGGCCCGATCCAGCCGCAGCCGTCACAGAACGGTCGGCCATCGCAGTCGGGTGCGTGGAACTCACGTTCGGGATCGCCCAGAACTTGCGCCCAGTAGTCGTCTCCAGGCAGTGGTTCGGGGAGGTCAGAACGTCGCGCCGCTTGTGCCAGCACTCCGACTCGGTCCTCCAACCCGGCAACATCCCGCTCGGCACGTTCCGCTCTAGCCCGGGCGTCACCGCTGCACCTACGCGGCCCGCCGGGCTCATCACTGGATTTGCACACCCGGAAGGCCTCCTCCTGTTCGGCTCCTACACCGTTGGAAGTACCGGTCATGGCACGCAGTTCCGTCGCCCAGCGGGCGAACAATGTCACCCTTCCGCCACCAGCACGTCGATCGATCGATACTGGTCAGGCCACGGAGCAACGACATGCTAAAAGTCAGTGAAATACTGACGGGGTGGGAACCCGTCCAAAGGTGCATCGCGAGGAAGCCTCCCGCGCGATCCAACGCATCGCTGGCCGGCGCCGCAAGGTCGACGATGTCCATCGTGATCGCCTTCCCGACGCTCCTGACTCCGACCCTCGTGAAGTGCTGCATTACCTGCGTCAGTTCAGCGGCCGGGACATTCCCCGGTGGGTGCTACAGGCTGACGTGTGCGACGCGATCACTCTGAACAACTGGCTGTGGTGGGAAGACCGGCGCAACGAACTGCATTTCCTCACCGAGGGCCGGCGGCGCGGGCTCTACCTGGATCAGCTCGGCGCTCAGCTCGGCGTCGGCAAACAGGGCGTACGCGATCGGATCGACCGTCTGCAGGCCCTGCTGCACTATGACCGTCCCGACGAGAAGCTGGCCCGCGCATCTCGAGCAGCCGCCCGCGCAGCGGAGACGCGACGCACCGTCGAGGATGCCTGGCTCGAGGAGCACGAGCCGCTGCTCCGGACGGCGATCGCCGATCTGCTCACCGAGGCCGCCGCACACCGCCTTGCCGGTGTCGATCGTGAGTGGCTCGATGAGTTGGCGATCGACACCGATGCGGCCTCTGCCGGCGAGGGGTTGGCCCGCTCGATCATGCCGCTGATCGGCCTGGCGACCGACGACCTCCGGACAGCACCTGCGGTGATCTCCATGCCCAGGACTCGGCCACCACACCGCGTGCACGCCGTCCTCGCCCGGGCCGACGCACTACGCAGCCAGTTCGCTGCCCTCGGACCGGACTCCCCCGGCCCCGCTGAACGTGCACGTCAGACACGGTGAACCTGTAGAACAGCCGACTTCAAAGGAGAAGAGATGGACCACATCTCTTCCCCTACGGGCACGCGTGGTCAGTGCTCTCAGGAGCGCTTGCCCGTCTGGAGGCTCATCATGAGCGACTTCATCATCATCGCCGTCGTGGCCATCGTCGGGTTTTATCTGACCGCCGCGTTCATCGTCGCCAAGACCGGCTCCACCGAGGGGCTCGCCGATCTCGGCAAGGCCGCCGCGGCGATCCTGCGGGTGCTGTTCTCCAAGCCTGGCGGCGACCAGTAGCACCTATGCCGCCAGCGACGTCGCTGGGCCCGGCACGATGCGGTCGTACCACCGCTGGACCCAGCGCGCGTCGCCCATGGCGGTGTGCCGTTCGGCGCCCTGTGGCGGCGCCACTCCGCACTGCTCGGACACTGCCTCGGAGGTAGTGCCCGCCGGCCGCCGGCGCCCGGCGAGATAACCGGCGGCGAACACAGCCATGTCCCAGGGCTGGAAGTGCCACCGCGGCTCAAGGTCGTGCCGGTGCAGCAGTTCATCCAGGCAGAAGGTGTCGAAGGACGGGACGACACCGAAGACCTGGGCGCCGGCGGTCCACTGCTGGACCAGGCGTGCCGCCGCGGCCGCCGAACACAGCCGCTCGCCGGGTGCCAACGGCCGGCCGAACGACGGATGCCGAGTACCGAAGCCGCCAATGCGCAGCGACTCAGGATCTGCATCGGGAAGCTCGAGGTCGTCGATGTCGACGTAGACGGTGATTTCTCCGTCGCAGGCGCCGAGCTCGCGGCGGATCATCGCGATCTCCCACGGCCGGCGACGCCGGTCGAGGCGGGTAGTTTCGGCGTCCAAGAACACCACCGCGTCCGTACTCATGAGTCCTCCTCGCTGTCCTTGCCGGCCAGTCTCGTCGCCGCCACCGACATCCCCTGCCCGCGGCGGTGAGTCCGGAAGTACTCCATCGCCGCGGCGCGGGTCCCGGCGCTGGCCAGCGAGGTTGGCGCCGCTTCCGTCCGAGTAGCGGGCCCTCGGCCATCGAGGATGCGTGTGCTGGTCGCCTCCGGTGTCGTGGGAAGTCGACGCAGCCGTGAGGCCAGGAAGGCCCCGGGACGCTGCACGTGATCTGGCCAGGACCAGCCGGTCTTGCGCATGTCGGCGTTGAGCGCGGCGAGCAGCTGGGGTGCGGTCCAGGCGTCGACGTCGATACCTGAGCGGTCCAGGGCGTCGCAGATGTGACCAGGATGGACCGCGTCAAGGCCGAGGCTGCCTGCGATCACTCCGGCGGCGAGCTTCTGGGTGTGCAAGGGTCGCGGCGCGCAGCGCGCGCGGCCGTGTCGTCGTCGATGGGTGGAATTCTTCGTCGGCGGCCGCGTGCGGCTGCTTGGTGATCTCTTCCCAACAGGAGCTAACCGCCTATCACTACGTGATGGCGGTAGGCGGCAAACGCGCGAGTTATCCACAGGCTCACGACGACTCACCAGATGCCACACCGACGCCCTGCGCCCGTAGGCGGGCGTGGCCGCAGAGCCGGTTCCGCGCCGTACCTCGACGGCCAACTTGGCTTCGCGCAGCACCCCGCGCACGGTCCGCACGGTGCGCACCGAACAGCGCGCTGAGCGCGCGGACGCGGCGTTCGTGACCGCGCAGTTGCGGCCCGAGCCGTGATCGGCATGCTCGGCCAGAACGCGGGCGACGCGCAGCAGCATCTCCAGGCTGACGTTGACGCGCGCACGTTCGGCTCGGCCGAGCTCGCTGTCGGCCCAGGCGGCCAGTTCGTCGAGCCAGCCGTCGCGGCTGGTCCACATCGGCATGCTGGGCGGTGTCTCGCCGGCGTCCACGATCCATTGCCGGCGCGCGCGGCGCATGTGGGCGCGGGCAACCCTCGACGAGGAGTCGGCCCGCGAAGGAAAATCACGATTTAGCTCACGGAATAGCGCGTCGTCTAGCCCTGAAGAAGGGTGTGCGCTACCGTGGCACCTGTCTGGCAAGACAAGTCCCTTCGGGGATTGGGTGAGAGCCCACCGAACCGAGTTGGCGCTCGGTTCGAAAACTTCAGACGAAGCCCTCGGTCGTACGTAGTCCGGGGGCTTCGTGCTTTCTAAAGCCGGTAGATCTCACCGCTATTCAAATGTGGGGGTGACAGCCCGTCCGCCGCGTCAGCTCCCAAGACAAAGATCCCCGGGCGGGGTGTAGGTGGCGGCGCGCTGCGGGGTCACATGGCCAGCGGCAGCTCCTCTTCCATCGGCAGTGCGTGTTTGCGTCCGAGTTCGACGACGAGGTCAGGGCAGCCGACGTGTTCGGCCAGGACGTCGGCGACGTAGCGGCTCACCGACGTGACGCCGGCCTCGCGCTGCATCCGGTGCACGTCCTCCCACACCTCGTGACACGGCCGGGTCTGCAGCAGCGGTCCGCGTGAGGGCGTACCGCTGCTGCAGCGGACCGTGGCGTCGGCCAGAGGCAGTTCGTCGCGGCGCCCGACTTCTGCGGCGAGGTGAGGGCGGCCGACGTGGATTGCCAGGACGTCGGCGATGTACTGACTGAGCGAGGAGACGCCGGCGCTGTGCTGCCGGAGTTTCACCAACTCAGTCACTTCGAGGTACGGGCGCGTTTGTAGGAGGACCCGGTCTCCTTTGTGTGGACGACCCATGCGGACCACCTTCTCACTGGAATTGGATAATCAGATTCAACACGCCGACGCATTTCGTAACATGGTCGGCGACCTGGACATTTACACCATGTGTTGCGCGTTTGGATCGTACTTTTACCTACAGCGGATTCTTTTACCACCCATGGGTGCCTTTCAGCGGCCGCGGTTTGGCGCGTACACCGGCTCTCGCCGTCCGCCACCACTGGACGCCATCGACTCGCCACGCCGGGTCCAATCACCTCCCCTGACGGGCGCACGCGACCCTCTCCATCACTGGCTAGGTACCGGAGCCCGCGGCGGTTTCCGTCGCGCCGACCGAAGGCGCGACGTGATGTCGTTGCAGGGCCCGGTGGCCGGGTCGCCGATCGGCGAACCCGTTTTGGGCAGCAGTGATCACCAGACGTCATGAGCGGATGGACCTCTCGAACCGAGATGGAAAACAAGCGCGAGGATGTCGTGTCTCGGGCGGTGCTGGCGTGCTCGTCTGCGATACAGCCAGGCCGCGGGAACCGGGGTTGCGGCGACTAGGGTTGCCGCACAAAAGGATTACGGCGAGATGGTGGTGGCCGTGTGTACACGGCTTGGGTTCATGCGGCCTCCGAATCCGATTTGATCAACCGGGCGAATCGTCGCACGCCAATGCGCGATTAACCGCGCAACACGCCGCGCGATTAACCGCGAAAGATGGATTCGACTACGAGGGCGCTCTAGCTGGCCAACTCCCGAGCGGCGACCAGGTCGTCCTCCAGCCGGGTCAAAATAAGGTGCTGAGCGTTCTTGAACCCAAGCCGCCGAGCGTGCTCGTGGAGCGCCTCCTTGTCGGCATTCTCCAACCGCACGCCCACCAGCGCATCGAGTCGGCGCTTGTTCGAACCGCTGCGGCTTCGGCGCACATCGGTGGCGACATCATCTTGCGTGGTGCTCGCCATGCCCTGCCTGCCTCTCGCTGTACCTTGCCAACTGCGCGAATGACCGTAATTAGGTCATTGCGTTGAGCGTAGAGCCCGCCACCACGGCATGCGCGGATTACCGCGCGGCGTGTTGCCACAAATTAGTACATCGAAGCTGGGCATAGAGGCATATCGGGAGGTCAGCGACGCGTTATGATGAATCACCGCTGACCACCATCCTCTCCCCCACCGGATGACACCCATGACGATCGAGACCACCCCCGAGCCGGGCCGTGCCGTCATGACCGCCCGAGAGGCAGCGCGAGTCCTGCGAAAAGATCACCGCACCGTCCAGCGAATGATCCAGGATGGAGAGCTCGACGGCGGCGCCGACCCCAGCGGCCAGCGGCGCCGCTGGTACGTGTACACCGATCAGATCGGCCCTAGCGGGCTCATCTCCCCACAACCGAACGCCGGCGCTGCTGCCCCTGAACTCCTTAGGGAGAACGAACATCTGCGCGAGGAGAACACCGAACTGCGCGCGCGCCTGCTCAGCAGCGAAGAGGCCAACCGGCTCCTACTCGCCTCACAAGCCACCATGCGCGAAGCACTCACCGACTACCAGTCATCCGTCGACGAACTACTCGCCGGCACGACCGGCTTCCGCGAAGCCGCTGGCCACTTCCAGAACGCCGCGGCCGGGCTGCAGGCGAGCAACTCCAAGCTCAACGCAATCATCGGGAACTACAGTGACGCCTTGCACCAACAAATGATCCCTGGGCACCCGGGCTCACTGATGACGGGCGACTCGGACAGCCCACTGCCCGGCCACCGACTTCCGTAACGTCGCCCTCTCCCCCGGTTTCCTCCGCCGTCCATGGCCGAGGCCCCGCGGCACGTGAAACTAGTTGAATCGCATAGGTATTCAGCCAATTGCGTCGCGGGGCTCGATTACCAAGATGTAGTTTTCCGCGGAAAACCGCAGTAGGCGATTGCAAGGGGGGCGGGCCGTGAAGTCAGGGTCCGGCGACTGATTTCGGCCGCGGCGCGGACATCTGGGACCTACTTCAGCAGCTGGCTTAGCTGCGCCAAGAGCGCCTTGGCGCCAGCCTCACCTAGATGATCGCGTAGGGCCGTCGCCAGGGCGTCGGACTCGGCATCGAACCTACGCAACGCCCGCGTCACCAAACGCGCCGTGCTCGCACCCGAGTCGCCGTTAGGTTTCGGTGAGGCCTCACCACTCCCCTTCCCCGCCCGACCCCCCGCTCCGGCATCCTGTCGCTCCCGAGCGGCGTTCCACCGCGCGACCTGCTCCTCCAGAGGAACCCGAGCGAGCGCCCGCGCTTCACGAATGGCGAGATCACCCCGGCGCGTCGCCTCCTGCAGATCAGGCGCCAACTTCAGCAGCGACCTGCGGTGTGACACCCACGTCTTGCTCTTGCTCAATTGCTCTGCCGCAGCGTCGGCGCTTCCCAGTTCTTGCACCAACCTCTCCACGGCCTTCGCCTCTTCGATCACGTCGAAACCTGAGCGACCGACGTTTTCGATGATGGCGACGGCAAGAAGCTTGGCTCTATCTCGCGCAAGCTCGTCTCTGACAACGATGTCGAGTTCTGGCCGGCCGAACTTGTGTGCGGCCGCGAGACGGCGATTGCCCAGCACGACCACCCACCGCGCCGAAATCTCCGCATCGGGATAGATGTTCTGGAACGCGGCACGCGTGACGACGACGACGGGCTGCAGCTGGACCTCGACGATCGAAGCCAGATCCTCGAGGTCGCCGAGGGAGTCCCGAGGGTTGTTCGGATTGCCGATCAAGTCCTTCAATGGAGCCGACCGTGAAAGCGACGGTCGAGGAACCGACGCCGCCTGGGCCAGGCCGTCGACCGACGACTCCTCTCCTACGGCGCCAACTAGCCGATCGAAGGACTTAACCCCACCGCGCGCCATCTACAGCGCTCCCACGGCACTGAGTTCATCGGCCAGCTTGTAGTAGTCGGAGGCTGCATTTACCGCCGAGCCACTGCTCCCATACTGCGTCACGACGATCCCCTCATTGGAAGCGTTGGTGTGGATCTTGTAGTGCCGAACGACGGTCTCCGCCATTGGCCACCCTTGGGCCATGATGAAGCTCTTCGTCTGGTCTAGCCAATACTTCCCGTCTCGGGTGTCCCAGTCGTTGATGACGACTCGGTAGGGGATCTGCCGCGGAACGAGGAGCTTGCCGATGGTCCGAGCTGTCGGGTCGAAGCACATCGGCGCCGTCAGCATGGGGACGATCGCCTCGTCTGTGACGTCCAAGACTGTCCGCAGCGCCTCGGCTGAATAGCCATCGCCGAGACCGTCACGCGATGCCGAGGAGTCTGGATCGAGGTCGAACCAGCCAGCAGTATCGACGTACACCTCTTGGATGCCTGGAAGGTTGTTGAGTTGGCGCAGCCAATCGAGCGGGTCATCATGGGCCTGGACGAGATGAAATGGCAGATCATCGACCTGGTCTGCCCACCACTTGGCTGAACCCTGAGGGTCAATGGATACGGCGGCGACAGGGGAGAACGCGTCAGGGTCATCAAGATGGGCCATCAGCCGCTCGGCTCGGATGGCGGCCAAGTTCACGGTGATGGTGCTTTTGCCAACGCCACCCTTTTGGTTCAGGACAGTTACGACTCGTGTCATTGGGGGAGAGGACCTCGCTGTAGGTAGGCCGTGGGGGTCGCGCGACCTTGCACGAAGCGGTGCATTTCAAGCGTAAGTCGGGCGCGCGCGACGCGCTGATTTCGACACGCGGTTTACCGCGAGCACCGGTGTAGTTTTCCGCGGAAAACTGCGGCGTCTTCGAGCATGGGGCCAACGCAGGCACCCGTGGTTCGGCTCGTCTGAGCTGGTCGAGCGGGGGAGTGGACATCACGGTGAGTTTTCCGCGGAAAACTCACCGCGCCTACCGTGCATCTGCAACTTGCACACGACCGAACACCGTGCGCGGTAGCGGCTGCCCGGCCCACCCCGGCCACGAACACTCTCGTCACAGTGACAAAACCGCGCGGCTGCACCGTCTAGGGTCACCACCCCGTGAAGCCGGATTCGCTCGGGCCCGGCGGAACAACGACACGCGGCCACGGCCACGGCCACGGGAAAAGTGGATTCACCGGGGCACACCGGATCCCGATCGCGCCGCCCCTCGCCGCCTCGCCGAACCCCGTCCATCAGGGACCACCCCCCGTCGCGGCAGCCAGCCCGGCAGAACACCGACCTAGTCCGCAGTTCGCGATAACCGCGCCGGGAGTGCGCGTGGGTTGTGGTGCCGGCGGCCTCGTCCAGCGTGACATTGAACTAAGCCGCCGATGCGAAGGGGGAGTACTGCGCCGACGACGACGACATCACCGGTCGCTCGCGCGCAGCTCGTTTCAGGACGATGGGACTACGACGACGTGCAAGGCCACAGGCGAATAGGGCGGACCACGCAGCGATGACGGGCGCGGAAGTTCTGGAAACGGCGGAAGTTGAGGCGCTTGCATTGGGGAACGGATGTCCGCTCCACTTGGGGGAGCACCGGAGCAGCGACGCTATGTCGTCATGCACCGCGGGACGGCGCACGCGCACTGCGCGCGCACTGCGCGCTCGCAGGCAGCACGCCTCCGGGTCACTCGGCGGCTGCGCTCTCCCGCCTCGGCGCACTGCCCATCTGTGGATACGACTCGAACTCGCCAACACCCACCACCACCTGCACGTAACTATCGAACGCAGCCCGCGCATCTCCGGCCGGCACGTCGGCCGCCTCACCTTGACTGACAACAGCTGCCAACCAGGACGTGTAGGCCACCGCTGACGCCCCTACGCGCTGACGAGTGAGCACATAGCTGTCAATCCACGCGTCGACCTCCGCCTCCAAGGCGATGACGGCCTCCAGGTAGTGCTCCATAACCCATGCCGAGAATCTAGTGAACGCATTCGCCGGTCGATCACCCGTGGACATCGCCGCGCGGAGGTCGCGCGCCAGGTGTGCGAGACGCGCGGCCTCCGCGCGCACGTGGCTCAGATCTGAGCGGCCACGGTCGGGCTCGGCATCCCCCGACGCCACCATCACGGCGAAGCTCAGTACTTCGTGATCGGTAGGGCGTGCCTTGGGTGGGGGAGTGGGAATCGAGCGGGGCGTCGGCTGCGCGCGCGTGAGCGGTCCGCTGACGTCGAGGTCCGTTGCGAGGGCGTGCGATGTCAGGCCTGTGACACCCTGCTGGACGTGGCGGACGAGATCCTTAGTGTTGTAGGCGTACGCGATGAGAACCTCGGCCATCCGAACAAGCTCATCTGCGGCCGCTTCTCCGACCAGCCCCAACCGCAGGCGCTCCGCGTTGGCCCTCGCGCACAGCGCCATGCTCACGGCGTCGGTAGCGGGGGCACACATTCGCAGGCGCAGGTGCCGAGCCACATCGGACAGGGCGGTAGCCGCATCGAGGACACCCGTGGCGATCCGGCGGACCTCCTCGAGATCTACATGTAGCGTGTCGGACATGTCCCCATCTTGCCCCCTCGTGGAGGACAGAAGCCCACCCGCGGGCCGATAACCTGCGTCTTTTGGGGATCAACAATGCATTCACAAACATTGCACGCACAACTGACAATACGATCACGACGGCACCACATTGTGTCGTTATGAGTGTCACACAAGGCATGCGTGATAGTGATGAAGAGATATTGTCCGGCGTACGTCAACGGCATGATGATCGAACGAGCGACTATCATGAACCGATCAAGAGGCACACGTGCGCATCACAGGATGAAAGTAGCGAGAGAACAACGAACGCTCGCAGAAACTACATGCAGAGAACATACGTATCTCATTGTGGCGGCGTTCAGATAATGATCGTCTCGATCGTGGTTCACACAACATCAACAGCACGGTCACATCACATGTGATCCGCTTGCAACTCACGACGCACATCGGTCATGAGCGACATGCCATCGACTTGTGCGCAGTGTTTCCGGCGGTCCGCCAGCCGCCGCCTCGCTCGCCGCCACGCCCGCCCCCCGGCCGTTGCGGGTCGGAGATGCCGCAGCGAAGATTTGCAAGCGGTAGGTGACTTCTTATCAAGGTTGAAGCCCACCGGGGTCGCGGGGCAGATGCTGCGGGTGGGTGCTGGGCCCGGTGAGCGCCAGGCCTATTGGCGGCCGGCGTTGTTGATGGTGCGTACCGGGGCGTGGGCGAGTTCGGCGATCACGTCGCCAGGGCGGGCCAGCAGTGCACCTAGCAGCCGAATGCTCCGGTGGTAGTGGACGGGATCGTCAGTGTGGGGGAGCGCGTCGTGGAATCGTCGGCGGACTTGGTCGTTGACCTCAGGCAGATATTCCGACTCAAGAGCACTTTTGAGTAGAGCCCAGATCTGTACGCGCTGGGTGTTGTAGGCGCCGAGTTTTTCTGCAATGGCTTCGATGCGTTGGCGTTCTGGGTCAGCGGCATCCGGAAACGTTCGTTTGAGAGCAGATCGAAAGCGCAGAGGCAGTTCGTCGACTCCGGTGGTGTCGGGGCGAAGGTGCGCGATCTCAGCGAGAGCAGTGACCGCCTTCGCGGTTGCGGCGGCGGCCGCGGCCGTTTCGACGGCGACGGACTCGACGGGGATCTCGGTGGTGGCCACGGTGGCGATCGCTGTTGGGTCGATCGCCACCGAAACCGAGCCGTCAGCTTCGTTGGTGTTGACGTAGCGGACAGCGCGCGCGCCGCCACGTTCGTGAAGCATTGACAACGGGACGTTGCCCATCCAGTCGGCAAGTTCTTCGCCGACATCCGACGCGAGGTCGCCTGGCTCCAGGTGGATCTGAACACGATGCAGCCAGTACCGTGCCGGCGCGCCATCGTGGCGGTCCTGATCGTGAAGGCGCCGCAGCATGTTCTCGATCGCGGCCTCGTAGGTGCCGATATGCACGGCCCGAGACGTGTGCTGCTCGAGGAGCTCCTGCAGAGTGAACGCGCCATGACTCGGCCCCTTGGAGATCCGCGCTACGAACTCAGCGGCGTAGGCCTGAGGGTCCGGCCAATTCTCGTACGGGCTGCTGTGGTACCAGTAGAGCCTGGCGACGCTATCATCCTGCAGGGCAATGTCATTCAGGTTGCGCAGGACAGGCCGCACATCAGTCACATCGACCTCGGTGCCACACTCCTCACAGCGCGAAAAATCCGCCGGCCGTCCCGGTGGAGTGTATGTCGTCTGGCGTTCGTAAAGGTCGGCGGCAATGTTGACCCGTGCCCCGCAGGCGACGCAATCGAACCAGTAGCTGTAATCGAACCCCGCCAGCGGCTGCTCGATGAACTCGCCTTCCACGACACCATGATGCCTACTGCAGCCGACACGCTCCGCAACCCAGGGGCCCGCGCTTGCAGCGAGGTTGACAGACTCCCCGCAACGCGGCATCGCTGCATCTCGACACCGGGGTATCGACGATCTTGTCGTTCGTCGATGCCGCGGCCTTCTGCACAGTCGGGGATGGACCCCAAGGGGCAGGTCTTCGCCAAAGGGCAGGGGCGCGACGGCCAACTGTCACGTGACGATGCGGGCGACCACCCCTGGCAGCGCGGCACCCCGCTCCGTGAACAACATGCAGATTCACACTTGACTCACAAACATCTCGCACCAAGCGTGATTCTCATATCCGATTCACGGTCACCGGGCGGGCACTCCGCGGGCGACGCTAGTGGGCCGTGCGGCGGTTGTGCTCACATTGGAGGCACAATCTGCGGGCAAGCGAGGCATAATCAGGAATTGCTGTGCGCCAAATATCACCTACTCTAGCTGCACTGATACTGCAGGCAGCGGTTCGCTGACGATCCCTGAAGGCCAGTTGCGGCCCTCTAGCGAGGGCCCGCTGCGTTGTACGGCCGGGCGGGGTGTCGTTATGCCGCCCGAGGGCTGTTGGGGCCTCAGAGGGCGAATCAGAGCCCATTTTTCGTGGAGTGGTGCCCCCGTTTTCAAGATCGAGGACCAAGCGAGCTGCCACCGTCGACGTCAGCGGGTCTGTGACCTGCGGGTTTCAGCGCTTTGGCGCGAGGATGGCGCGGATCAGGCGTTGTGCTTCGATGCGGGCTAGCGACGCGGGCCCGCTGCTGCTGGGGCTGACAGCCTCAGGTTCAGCGGGCGGCGATGTCGTGGCGCGCCGGGCGTGGGCCGGTTCGGCAGGTAGGCGTCGTAGCCGGGTGGCGAGGAAGGGTCCCGGCCGGTCGATGTGATCGGGCCAGGTCAGTCGGTTCACGCGCATGTCGTCGTTGAGGGCCTGGACGAGCTGGGTACCGGTCCAGGCGTCGAGGTTGAGGTGACTGCTGGTCAATGCATCGCATATCTGTCCGACGATGTGCTGTCCGGGCCGGGCGGAGAGTCCGACGGCCGTCGATGCGAGCCAAGCTGCGAGTCGTTGGGTGTGGAGGGGTCGGGGTTGGCGGTGCGGGCGGCGGGCCGGTGATCTTGTCCTGGATTTTCGGCTGGGCTCGGCGCTTGGCGCCGGGCTGGGGGAGTTAGAACCCAGCAGTACAGACCCCGTAACCCTTCGGGAACGGGGTAGGTCGCAAATTTCGGCGGTTTCCACAGGGCGGCGGCGCGACGTCAGGTGCCAGATGGAGGGGCGACGTGCGTGGACCGGCGAGTCGGCTGCCCCCGTGCCGCGTCGGACTTCGAGGGCGAATGCGGCCTGGGCGAGGATCTTGCGGATCGTGGTCACTGTTCGAGGGCTGCAGGCGGCCGCTGAGGCGACACGACGGTTCGTGACCGCGCAGTGGCGGCCGCTGGTTCCATCGGCGAACTGAGCCAGCGCCGCGGTCACCTTGGCGAACATCTTCCGGGCGACATGGACGCGGCCCAATGCGCTGGCGCCTTCACAGCTGGCCGCCCACACGGCGACCTCGGTCACCCACCCAGTCCGCGACGTCCACATGGGCACTGTTGGTGCGACGGCGCCGGCCTCGACGATCCAACGTCGCCGTCTGAGCCGGAAGTTCACCTGTTCAGCGCGCCGACTCGGCAACTCAGGGGAGCCGCTGGCGAACGGCACGAAGAGAGCATGCGGTGGTGAGGCGGGGGAGACATCACCCTCGCCGCCGTTTGCCAAACGTGCTGGTAGCACGCTAAAATGGCGGTGTCGCCTAGACATCCGCTTCCCTTCGGGGGAGCCCGCCGGTTGGTAGTGCCAGCTACCAACCGGTTCTTTTTTTGCCTTGCCTCTCTTGTCGATCGGGTCGCTGCCAGACGTCCCGACGAACGCCGATGGTGTCACGACTTTCCACCACGGGCAATGTTCCAAAAAGCCACACCTGTGCGTTGGCAACTAAAAGCGATGCGACCTATGGCCCCTTGACCAGCAGAAATCAGCCGCCATGTGATGTGAGTGAAATCTGCGCGCATCGGCGTGTTGTGTCCCTCTGCTGGGAACATCAAGGCGGATATAGTCAACATGCGAGGGGTCATCGGGCGCAGAAGGGAGACGCATCGTGCGTTCCAAACCGGCAGCAATGCCCGGGGTCTTCAAGTACCGCAAGATGCAAAGTCTCGCCAAGAAGCGCGGCCTGTCGAACCGTGCACTCGCTGCGCAGGTCCACGCCAATCAGGGCACCGTCGGCCGTTGGGCAAAGGGCGAGGCCGCCCCGTCACCGAAGTTCATCGCGCGCCTGGCCGAGGTGCTCGAGGTACAGCCCAGCGAACTGTACGTCGTCAGCGAAGCCGAGCAGAACCTGTCGTACTACCGCGTGCTCGCCGGCTACAGCCTTGCTCAACTCGCTCCGCTGCTGGGCACCAGTTCGGTGCACCTAGGCCGCATGGAAACCGGCCGCAGCTCAATCCCGCTGAAGTTCCTCGACAAGCTGCGAGTACTTCTCAACATCGACGACGACACCTTGAACTCCGCCGTGGCACGTTCGCAAAAGATCAGCCGTCGACGACAGAACCTTGGTCGATACGAGCTAATTCCTAACGCTGCGCCGCAAGAACTCATCGGCGCATAGGCAGAATGGGCAAACTGCCCATTCCGCAGGCGTGCGAGCAAACGCCGGCCAACCCGTGGCCGAACAGTGCTCCCGCGATGAATTTCTGTGGCGACTGACTGACGCGCGCCGACTGCGAATGCCGCCAGGATCCACAGCCGCGGTCAAATCGAACAAGTGTACGATTCCTAAGTGCGATGTTGCGCCGTACTTGCCGTGGCTGGGGGAGCCGCGACGCTTAGCCGTGCGAGCGAAGAGCGACCGCTGACGACATGCAGCCGTTCGGGGGACGAGCGGTAGGGAGGCGCCATGTTCGAGGACTGGCCGGTCACCATGTCCCCACCTACGCGAAGAGTGGTCGATCCACCTCGGCCCGTGCTAGTTGATCTCAGCCGCGCCGTCGTGAACCCCGACGACACCTTCCGCCGTGACGAGGTCGCCCTGCGGATCAAGCGCGAAGGCCTGGATCTTCGCGGTCAAGTGCCTGGACATCTCCATGCATGGGCGCAATCCACCCACGGTGGATGGCTGGCGCTGGTTACGTGCGACATCCCGACTGGAAATGGAGGCAAACTCTCGATGCGGCAGTGGTGTCCAGCCAGGGCTGTGACACCTGATCAGTGACGCGCTACGCGAATCTCGCCGGGGCGCAGCAGCACTCGTGTTTCGACGGGCGGACCAGCATTGCGCCCGTGAAACCGAATGAAGCCAAGGACCGGACGGACTACGCCTCGAGGGGGAGGAGGAATGCGCGGCGCGCAGATCGGTTGGGTGGGGCGGGCATTCCGACGGCGGCTGGCTCGCAGTTCTCACTGCCAGCCCCCACAGCCCCAGCGCCGCCTCATGCAGCCATGGGTGGAGCCGGATGTCGTCACCCGGCGATGGGCGACGAAGACGACGTCGGGCAGCGACGGAAACGGCCTCGGCACGAGGTATTAGTAGGGAGGGGACGGAACTGCGTCCATCACGTTGACGGGAGGACCGCCATGTGCAAGGCCAGTCACGAACCGGGCGGCCCGCAGCGATGCAGCGGGGACGCACGCCGCAACTACCAACAATCGGCCGATTCGGTGATGGCGCTCGAACAGCGCCTCGCCGAGGTCACCGCCGAAATCAATGTTGCGCGCGGTGAAGTGCTCGACGAGCTGCTTGTCGCTCGCTCCGAAATCCGTAAGGCGGCGGGCACCGATGGCCCGAAAGGACTGCCCGCCGCGGAACTCGCCGCATTCGCCGCAGACTGCGCGCATTCTGTCCGCGAGATCGACCGCCTCCTCGCCACACCGCAGGACCAGTGGACCGACGACGACTACGAGTCGGCCGGCTACGGTCTCGACGCCGTCCTCACGCAGGTACGCGACTTCACCGGCGCCCGCTGACCCCTGATCACACTGCGCCGCTACGAATTTCGCGGCGACGAGTAACGTCCAGATCGCTCCAGCAGCGGCCAGCCGTACTCGTGCAGGAAGCTGCGCTTCAGGTCTGGAATGTCCAGCAGCAAGAAGTGCGACAAAGGCACCAGCGCGAGCAAGCTGATCGACGACTCGGGAACCGCCGCGACCGGGCCCTGCTGCACATGGGTGAGGATCCGACTTCCCCGGGAAGGCGCCGCGATCGCATATCCGGCGGCGACGTCGGCGGCCGTCCACGGCATCTCCAAGAAGGACAGCGCGAGATCTTCGCGAATGTCGTCCCCGAACACCCCGAACAGATAACGCTCGAGCACACCGCGGTTGGCCGCATACAGCAGACGTTCTTCCCCGCCGACGTCATCGCCGTCGGTCTGGCTCAGTTCAAGCCGCCCGGCTCCGCGGTCGCGGATGACGTACCGAGTCGGGCCGCCGGCCTCGGACCGTAACACCGCCGCGTCGGCCTGGTCGTCGACGCCAAGTGCGTAACCAGCGGTGCGCGCCCACCCCACGCATTCAGGGCTGAGAGCAGGCACACAACCATCACACCAACCCGCAGCGCACCACGTCGCCGGACCCCCTCCCTCGCAGCTATAGCGGGCCGCGATCGGCACAGGCGCGGACCAGTGGGCGAGCATGCGGGCTATAGCCACGATTCGCTGGCGCACCCAAGAATGACGCCGGGTCGCCCCCGTCCGTCGGTGCCAAGTGCTACACAGTGAAGGCGTAGGGGAGGAGCAGCAATTGAGCAGCGCACGTGACGAGGTAGCCGGGAGTGCGGGCCTAAGAAGGGAGCGCGTCGATGACACCGGATCCTGAAGTCGAACTCGCTCAGCTGCAGGAACAGGTCCGGGCCACGGTGCGCGAACGCCAGGACATCGAACGGCAGCTGGCCAATCCGGATGCCCTCCGGTCGGCCACGGCCCGAGCCCAACGCGATCGCGACGCGGTCACCAGCCCACTGCTCGAAGAGGCCCGCGGCAAGATCGCCGACGACATTGCTGACTTCCTCAAAGAGTGGCGACACATGGACAAGGTCGGCCACACGGCGCAGCGGCTCGCCCCGGTCATCGAATCGGCCCCCGACTTCCGGCGTCGCGGTCGGCCACGACCTACGCGAACCTGGTCATCAACGCGGCCGCCGTCGCCGCATGGGCAGACTGGCACCGGCCCGGACACTCCCGCGCTGCCGCCGAGGAGGTCGCCGAGCAGCTACCCGGAAGCCAAAGAACACGAGGTGAACAGCAGCGGCTCGACGACACCGTCCACGTCCTGAATGTCACGGCGACGACACCGGCAGCGGATCCCTCAACCGCAACGGGAGTGCCGACGGGACGAACCACCGCACCGCATCGCCGCCGCGGCCACTGGCGGCGGCAGCACTACGGACCCGGCCGCGTCGAAGTCCGTCGGATCCGCATCGCTCCGGTGATGGTCAACGCCGGCCGGCGCGGCTCCGCCCGACCGCAGATCTACCGACTCCCGGGCCCAGCGCTCGGCCGAAACAACACAGCCTGATCGGTGAACGAAGGCGCACAGCGAGGTACGGAATTGCAGCCTCAGGTCGCGGCGAACAGCGCAGGATCGGCGATGATCACCCTCCCGGGCACATCGCCGATGCGAGTCGCTGTGAAGGGATAGTCGATCCACATACCCTGGTTGCCGCACTCGCTGGAAGTGAACGTCAACCTTTCAGAACCTTTTAGGGTGCCGTCGGGAAACGGTTCGAAAGTTCTCGTCTGCTCCATGGTCACCTCAGGGGTGGGCGTTGACCCACAAGCGATCCGAATGTCAGCGGCAGTGGACGTCCACCGGCCGTCGACGAGTCGCAGCACCGCTGCAGTACCGGACGCTTCGGCAGGGTTGGCGGTGTCGAGTTCGGCCGCGGTGGCCACACACCCTGACGTCGTGCACACCGACCGAAAGGCCCACCACTTGACCGAGTCCTGGCTGTCGCCGCGAATCTGGCCGTTCGAGCTGACCGTGTCGCCGTCGAAGTCCAGCCGGTAGGCACCGGAAAGGACCGGGCCGGCCACCACCGGCGGGATCGGTGTTGCCTGGGCCGCGGCCGGGTCGGGAAACGCCAGAGCGGCAGGTGCGTCCCCGGTGCGGACGGCGGCGAACGGGATCTCGGTGACGACCCCTTGGAAGCCGCATTCGCTGCTCACCGTGGTACCCGTCCACTGCCCCCTGAAGGAACCGTTGCTTTGCGGCTGCATCCACCACGCGCTGACGCTGGTGTCGGTGCCCTTCTGCCAGGTCCCGTCCGCCCCGACGGAGCACTTCTCGATCTCGTCGTTGCGGTCACGTTGCGGGTCGGCGACCCAGCGCCCGTCGATGAACCGCAGCGTGGTCCTTGCCCCGTCACGGTGAGCGGCCTGGTGGTTGTCGGTGTCCAGCTGCACGCCGGCCGCTGCGCATGCCGCCTCATCGCACCGAGTTTGGAACGCCCACCATCGTTCGGGCTTCTCGTTCGGCGCCGGGTTGGGGGAGCCTTGCAGGGTCGATTGGCCGAAGTCGAAGTTCAGCCGGTAGGTGCCGTCTAGCACCACCCCGGCAGGCAACGTCGCCACCTTCGGGGCCTCAGCGACAGGTTCCGGCCGTGTCATCCAGAAGGCCCCGGCGCCGACCGCGACCACGAGAACCACGGCCGCCGCAATCGAGGCGCCGCGCCACCTCTTGCCGCCCCTGGCCTGGATGGGGCCTTGCGTCGCGCGCACCGCGTTGAGCGAGCCGATCAACGTCGCGTCGTAGTCGGTTCCTGCAACGCCGGATCGCAGCGCAGCGGCGAACGCCTCACAACTCGGATACCGATCCGCCGGCGACTTGGCCAGTGCTTTGGCCAGCGCGTCGTCCATGCCCGTCAGATCCGGCCTGACCGCACTGATCTTGGGAGCCGGCGTGCTCAGATGCTGGCTGATCACGGCGACCGGATTCGAGTTCTGAAACACCGGGGTGCCCGCGAGCAAGTGATAGGCAGTCGCTGCCAACGCGTACTGATCCGCTCGACCATCCAAGCCATCACCCATCAGCTGCTCCGGTGCGGCATAGGCCACCGTGCCGACCGTCAGGTTCGTCGCCGTCAGCCCACCGGGGTCCGCGATGGGGCGAGCGATTCCGAAGTCGGTCAACAGGATTCGGCCCTGACCGCTGGCCGGATCCGACAACAGGATGTTCGCCGGTTTCACGTCGCGGTGCAGCAGCCCCCGACCGTGGGCGTAGTCGAGCGCCTCGGCGATCGCCGAGAGGATCTTGACTGCTTCGCCGGCGGGCATGCCCGCCGGATACCGGTCACGCAACAGCCGGCCCGCGTCAGAGCCCTCCACCAGGTCCATCGCGATCCATAACCGGCCGTTGAACTCACCGCGATCGTGCACGCCCACGATGTGTGGGTGCCATAGTCCCGCTGCGAGGTCGCCCTCGCGGGCGAACCGCTCACGGAACTCGCGGTCACCGGTCAACGCCGCGGGCAACACCTTCAACGCGTCGCGTCGCGGCAGCCGTGGATGCTCGACCCGATACACCTCGCCCATGCCGCCGGATCCCACCTCGTCGACGACCGTGTATCCAGCAAACACCGTCCCGGGCACAAGCGACATGCTGTGCATCGTAGACAGCACCGCGCTCGATACGTGGCCAAGACCGTGCCGCACATCACTCACGGTGACCTGCAGGTGGGGGGAGTCGAGTCGTCCGTAACCGTCGCAGGCCGACTAAGTCACTGGTGTGTGAACTCCGAGGAGCTCGGGTCTATGGGCGGTGACCGATGACGGTGATCGAGGAAATCGCGAAGTCCTGAAGGTCACCGGTCTTGGGTGTGTCCGAGACGATGATGCCGCCCTGCCCGGGCACCGTCGTGGTGTCGGCGACCGGCCCGGTGGGAGTACCGAACTCGGTGATCGTGATTGTCATCGCCGAGGCCAGCACCGGCGGCTGCACCGGGGTGAGCACCTCGTCGCGGACGTTGTTGGTCTGCTGGGTCAAGCGCGTCTCATCGGGATCGTTGAACTGGTACTCGACGACGGCGGCAGTCTTGTGCTTGAGCCACTCATCGGATCCGTCGGGGTTGACCCGATTCCAGCCGGGCACAATCGACACCCCGGACACCTTGTACCAGTTGTCGAAGTCGACGCGAAGCACCGTGCCGGGCACCCCGTAAGCCGGCACGCACATCCACGCCGTGTTCACGTCGTTGTCGAACGCCTGCATCGGATCGGTCGAACCTGCGGTGCACCGCGTATCGGCCCGCTTGATGGTCACGGGCCCGTCAGCCCCAGGGGCGGGCCCGCCAGGTTCGGTCGACGGGGTTGACGACTTCGTCATCGTCGGCACGGTGAACGCCGGGGTAGTCGTCGCGGTCGATGGGGCGTCGTCGTTGCCGCTCGGCCACACCAGGAACACGACCGTCAACAAGACCACCGCGACCGCGGCCGTGGCGGCCAGGCGGTGCGCGCGGCGGCGCGGATTGAACCCGCCGATCTGCCACCACGGCCGGCGCGCATCGGGCGGCATCGCCGCGGCCGACGCAGGATCATCATCGGCGTCTGGTCCGGCCACCGGGCCATCGAGATCGTCGTCGCGGTGCACGTAGGTGCCTCGACCGGTACCCGACAAGATCCCTTGGTCGGGCCCGTCGCCCATGACGCGGTTGAGCTCGTCGAGGTCCTGGAGTTCGTCGTCGGTCAGGACGCGATCGCGGCGATCGAGCGGGTCGAACATCGGATCGCTGGCGCTGGGGCCGCCGGAGCCGTCATCGTCGGGGGCGCTCCACTGCCCGTAACCATCATCAGAATTGGCCGCGAAGTCGTCGCTGACGGGTTCGAACAGGTTGGGTGCGCCCATCAGCTCGTCGGCGATGACGTCGGCGTGGCGGTGATAGAGGTCGGACATCTCGGCATCTCTTTCGGGGTCCGTTGCGGCACTCGGGCCAGGTTCTTCCGCGGCGCTGGTGTCAGAAAATGCTATCCCGCCAACAAGGGGTAACTGGCTCACGCGGCCACCCCAACCTGCGCCGCAACCGAGGTGTTCTCTGCGGCCGGTTCCACGCTCCAACGCGCCGCGACGCACGCCCGGTCCAACTCGTCACGCTGGGCGGCGACGCCCTCGCGCAGGCGGGCAACCGCGCGCCGCAGTTGGGACTCGAGCTTGTCCTCGCGCACCCCGAGCGCAGCCGCGACCTCACGGACGGGCAGCGCCTTGGAGCCTCCGTAGCGCACCGCGAGGGCCTGGCGATCGGACTCGGACAGGTATCCCTTGTCCACCCCCCACTGCAGCAGAACGCCACCGGTGAGATAGCCGTCGATGTCGGCGGACACGTCGGCGCCGGCGACGTCGAATGACAGCTCGACGTCGGCCGGGCGCTTGGCGTGCTGCTTGGTCACCGTGCGCAACGTGATGAAGTACAGCTGCTGATCGACATAGGTGTGGCCGGGCTTCACGCGTGGCAGCGCACGCGTCAGGAACGCTTCGAGCGTCACCTGGAGTCGTTCCTCGACGGTGTCACCGGGTGCGTGACGCGCGATCGCCGACAGGATCCGCGCCTTGGCGCCCGCCAGGATGGTGGTGGCTAGCGTGACGCCGCGTTGATGAGCGGCGAGCAGCGTCGCCGTCGCATTCGCGTCGGGGCCACCGATCGCATCGAAGAGTTGCTCGACCGATGTGAGATTGAGGTCGCGCAGCCATTGGTCGATCTGCGCGCGGTGGGAGCGCAGGTATGCCGTTTGGCGGGCGTGCTCGGCCATGGCGGCGGCGGGGCGGCTGAGTGAGGCAGGGGTGGTGGTCATCGCAGTGGCTCCTGGTGGGGAGGGAGTGCGCCGGCGTGGCGCAGCTGATGACCCAAGCCTCGGAACGAGTTGTGCTCCTCTCGTCAGCAAAGACGTGACGGTGGCCGTGAATTCACGCGCACCGCGCCTGTCACGAATATGATTCAGGTCACTATTTGGGCTGTGACACAGCGATGACCTGCGTACAAGCGTTGCATGAGGGTTGCGCAACCGACGTATCGAAGAATCACGCGACGGAAATCGAGACGCCCGTTTCTCACGGGTTCAGCACACAGTTTCGGGTACCCGCCGTGGGCTGGCGCGCCGTCGGCAATGTCTGGTGATCCACCGGATCGCGAAGAGCGCCGACCGCCGCGCGAAGGGTGCGCGCGTGCCGTGCGTGCTTGGATTTCGGAGCGGCCGCGAGCGCGGCAGGGGATGAAGGCGAGTGGGTGCGCGGAGGGTGCGCGCGTGGCTTAACTCGCCATGCTGCGCGTCGCGGCGCAGGCGCCCGTGGACTCCCCAACCGCGATGTCGTCGAGGGTGGCCAGCCACAGGGTGCGCCCATCGGCCAGGCGGACCGAGGCGTGCGCCGGCTCTGGGTAGGGGTCCGTGACGATGTCGACGTCGACGACGGCAGCGCCGTAGTCGGGCAGATAGTCGCCGGCGGCGAGATCCTGAACCAGTTCCACTCGGGCAGAAGTGACGTCGTTGCGCATTGGTCTGACTTTCCATCGGGGTCGGCGGGCTTACCTCTGGAGGTACCTGCGTGAAGCCCGGTTTCCGTCGCCCGCGGCCCCTGGTTGATCGCCCGGCGATCGACGGCTTGCCATCGACCAGCCGCCCGCGAGGCCTCCGAGGATCGTCGAAGCAGACCTCCCAGCGGGGGCGTCCGGCGCGGGAGGTCGGCTGCGGTTCCGTTCTGGCCCCGGGAGCGACTCGTCGGTGGCTGTGGCGCAGTGATGGTCGTGAGCGGTGTCGTGAGGTCACGCGATGAGGTGAGGCGCGAGTTTCGTGAGGATCAGGTCTCACACGGGCTGGGCCTGCTCGTTTGAGTTCACTGTGCCGCCGGCATGGCGTGATCGGGATGGCTCACAACCGTCGAAGGTGCGCGCGATTTCATGGGTGCCGTGACACCGTTGCGCATCGTGCGCTGCGTGGGTGTGCGCCGACCGTGCGTGCCCTGTGCGCGCGTCGTGCGAACTTGCGCACCTAGACAGCACACTCGACGTGCGGGTCATATGAATGGTTTGCACATTTGACGCGCACGACGTGCGGATACGTTCCGACAGTGGATTGTGAGTTCACGTTCACACGCTGACCAGGCATAATAGCGTTAGCAAACGCTCCTGGGTCGACCGGCTCGGCGTTCCTTGCCCGAGGCTTCGACGCCGAGCCTACTGCCCCTGTCAAGGGGTAGGGCAAATCTGATGACGATGTTCGGCGTGCGTGTCGGCCGCGCCGCCCACTCTGACCAGCGGTAATAGCGGTGGCTCCCCGCACGGCACAGACCCGGGTGTCTCAGCCGCGAGCCGCCCCGTGGGCCTGGCGACCGCGGCGCGCCGCCCGCCAGCCGGGGGCACGTGTCGGGTGGGGCGAGAAGATGACCGCCCGACCGCCGCTCGTCCTCGCCGCCGCCCCGCCATCTCGTCCGCTACAGCCTGTAGCGCGCCGATTCCGAGAGCAGCCGCCAACCGACTCGAGAAATGGGCGACGGAAACCCAGCTGCTGACCGGTACCTCCGACGTAGAGGCGCGGCACACAAATTGGCCGCCAGTCACGAAGGACGTCCGCAATGGCCATAGACAGTTCTGCACGGGTCCGCCGGCTCGAGATCACCCCGGACTTCGCCGCAGCCAAGGGCTACGCGCGCGAGGTGAAGATCGCCTGCGACGACCTGTACGCCGACCCGTTCGATCACGACGCCCGGGCCGTTCTCCTGAAGTTGATCGTCGACGCCAGCCCCGAAGCGGACGCCGCATTTGCGCGCGCGCTCGCCCGGAACGGCGCAGGCACTGTGGGAGACTGATTTACCATGACAGGGAAAGTTCCCTCACAAAGGAAACAATTTCAGGATTTCGTCAAACCGCTCGATCGCGACCAACTCAAACAGCGCGCGATCACGGCGATGGCGATCCTCGGCGGCATCTACGCGGTCTTCTCGATCGTCGTCTGGCTGTGGCCCTCCTCCAACGAGGCCGACCCGACACCCGGCAACAGCAGCATCCCGTCCTCCAGCCTGGTCGCCGGATTCGCCCGCGACTACGTCACGACCTACCTCACGGCGCACGTCGGAGACGAAGACAAACTCGCGCGCTACATCACGCTCGACAAGGTCAAGCTGCCGCCGGTGTCACCGAAGTTCACCGACACCGACGTCGCGTTCGCCAAGCAAGTCAGCATCACCGGTGACGGTGTGGCGGTGTGGACAGTCACGGTGTCCGGGGTCATCAACGGAGACACCACTGCCGCCCCGCAACGCACCTACTACCGCGTCCCGATCACCGTGTTGAACAACGCGCCCCGCGCGACCGCGCTGCCCGTGCAGGTGGCCGGACCGAACATCGGTGTCGACCTGAAGCTGGGCTACCGCAACGACGTCGCCCTCGACTCACCGCTCGCGCAAACCGCCGCCGGGTTCGTCACGTCTTACCTCACGGGGGGCGCGGATTTCCCGCGCTACGTCACCGCCGACACGACCGAGAAGCCGATCGAGCCGGCTCCCTACGCGAAGGTCGACGTCCTGACGATCACCGCCAACGTCGGCGGGGACGGCAACGGCGCCGGCACCGCCGAGGTGTACGTGACGGTCGCGGCCCGGACGAAGAACTACACGCTGACCCAACTGGCCTACCCGTTGTCGATGCGTGCCGTCGAAGGCCGCTGGCAGGTCACCGCCATCCCGTCGGTGCCGCTGCTTCAAACCAGCGCCGACCAAGCACGCGAGGACAAACCGACCACCACCACCACGACCACTCCGCCGCCACCGCCAATGCGCGGATGAACCACCCGAACCCAAGTGATCACGCACTGAAGGGAATGCCGCGATGACCGACATCGAGGTTCTGCTCAACAACATCTACACACTCGGCTTCCGGGCCGGCGGTGTGCTACTCGGCATCTGGGGGCTCTACATCTTCTTCAAGAGCCTGTTCGGGGAGGCCGGGCGCAACCCCACGCAGATCGTCAAGGCGGTGCTGCTGATCGTCGCCGGCGCCGCAATCTTCCAGCTGCTGCCCCAACTCATCGAGACCGGCAAGAACACCGGCGGCCAGATCGGCGGCGGCGGGTATGGCATGCACCAGCTCGTCGCACCACTCGACGAGCGCATCCCCGCCGCTGAACCCGGTGCGCCGGCGTGAGCGTTCGCGTGGTCCGCGTGGCGACCTCGGGGCGCCGCTTCCGCACCTACGTCGGCACCTTGCCCGGCGGCCGGCGACTGCCGGGCGGCCCGCGCCCCATCGAGCAGATCGTCGCCTTCATCGGCGTCTTGGTGCTCACCATGGGCGCCGCCCTAGTCCTGCCCTATCCCACGTTGGCGATCTTCGCCGTCGGCGGTGTCGCCGCGTGCGTGGCGGCGGTGTCGCTCGGCTTCGTCAAGTACGACGGCGTCCCGATCGTCGGCAAGGTGCTGCGCGCCGCCGCCCTCGTCATCGACCGCAAGCCCACCGTCGTCGCCGCCGAAGAACTCGACCGCCAAGTCGCGCGCAACCCGCAGGCCTTCGTCATCAACACCGACTAACCGACCGCACAGGAGCAACGCCCCGCCGTGAAAATGCGCAAGCCCACCACCGCGCAGTACCGCCACCTTCAGTGGACTCACCACGGAACCGTGACGGCGACGTACTTCGTCGAACCCCTCGACTACGGCCTGCGCCCACCCGAGGACAAGGACGGCGTCGCCGATGCGCACGAATCGCTGATCCTCAACTGCCCGAACGACTCCCTGCTCCTCAGCCTGCAAGCGCCGCTCGATCTCGTCGACGTCATGAGCCGCTCACTCGACCAGGTGGATCTGAACCGCACCCCGGACTACATCAAGGAGACCCTCGACGGATACCGGCGCATCGCCGAGATTGCGCCGCTCACCCGGATCTACACACTGACCGTCCCCGTCGCCAAGCACAGCGCCACCGGGGAACCGTCCCCCCACGACAAGACCGCGCAGCTGGCCGCAGCGCAGGAACAACTGACCACCCTCGACCCGGAAGGCAACTTCCACCTCGAGCCGGTCCCCGAGGGACTGCTGCCCTTCATCTGGAACCACAACCTGATGCGCGGCGCCGCACTCGAGATGGCCCCACAGAACCCGGCCAACGCCTCACCGAGCACCATCCCGGTCACGCCGTTCTTCCGTCCCGGCCTCATCGACGAGGGCGCCCGCACCGAGAAGTCCTGGCGCCGCAGCTTCGACCCCATGCTCAAGGCGATGGTGCGCCTCGACGACGGCAACGTCATCAACAGCTACCAAGCGATGCTCGTCCCGATCGCCTTCCCGCCGGCGATGGCCTTTCCTGGCCACTCCGAATTCCTCTCCATCCTCGACGGCATCCCCGACGTCAGCGTCGACTGGGCCATGCGCGTGCGCCGCCGCGACCGCGAATCCGCGATGCAACTCAACGAGAAGGTCCTCGGCAAGCTCGCCGTCCAGCTCGGCGAACGCGACAACCAGGTGGGCTTCCACGTCCAAGAGATCCGCAAGAAGATCGACACCCTCGCCGCCCACAACGACAGCCTGGCCTCCAACGAGAACGCCGAAGAAGTCGCCTTCACCACCGCACTCGCCGTCGGCGCCGACAGCCCCACCGCCCTGGCGCGCAGCATCGGGACGCTGCAAGCCAAGTTCCGCCGCCTCGGCATCCGCCTGCAATCCCCCCGCGGCGCGCAACGCGCGTTCTGGATGATGTTCAACCCCGGCGCCCCCGCCAACCAGGTATTCACCGACTACCAACACGAAATGCCGACACCGGACTGGGCCGGCTTCGTCCCGTTCACCACCGCGCGCCTGCTCGACGACACCGGACCCGTCATCGGGGTGAACCTGCTGTCCGGGCTTTTCGAGCCGCTGCACTTCAACTTCCTCAACAAGGTGCTCTCCGACATCAGCCCCGCGATCGCGATGGCCGGCGAACTCGGCGCCGGCAAGAGCTATTTCACCAAGACGCTGATCAGCATCATCGCCGACTTGCTCGGCCAGTTCCTCGTCATCGACCGCTCACCCGGCGGCGAATACGTCCCCCTGCTCGAATCGATCCCCGGCTCGGTATTGGTCAACCTCGACAATCCCGGATACACCCTCGACTCGCTGCGCCTGTTCGCCGACCCGCACAAGGCGCGCCGCATCACCCTCGACACGATCCTGCCCCTGCTCAACATCCCCGTCGTGTCCTCACCCGGGGTACTCATGGCCGAGGCACTCAAGCCTGAATACCGCGCACACCACGATCTGAAGTCTCTTGCCGATGTCCGTGACCACCTCGCCGCCCAGGCGTCCACCGGACACGGCCGCGACGCCGACGACCAACACACCCTGGTGCGCTCCATGGACGCCGTGGAAGCGCCAGTTCTGTTCGACCGCGGACTCAAGCCGATGCCGCTGACGGCCACCGCCACCGTCGTGCGCACCCACGGCCTGGCGCTGCCCACCGTCGACGAACTGACCCTCACCCACGCCTACGCGAACCTGCCCTGGCGCAAGCGGCTCGGCCACGCCCTCTACGAACTTGTCGGGCTGCTGGCCCGCGAACAGTTCCTTCAACCCGGACGCTTCGGTGCCCTCGTCGTCGACGAGGCCTACCACTTCACCGCCACCACGGTCGGCAAGCAGATCGTCGAGGAGTTCGTCCGCGACGGCCGCAAGCACTCCGCCGGCATCATCCTGGCCTCCCACGACCCCAAGGCCGACTACGCCACCGCGGCACACAACCTCATCCCGAACCGATTCGCGTTCCGCCACCGCGACGCCACCACCGCAGCCAACACCCTCGAATGGCTCGGAGTCGACATCGAACGCGACCAGTACCTCATCAAGCAACTGCGGGAGAAAACCTCCCCGCCGGTTGGCAAGAAGGAGATTGTGGACCCCAACCGGCGCGGGGAGTGCTTCATCGCCGACGGGCGCGGCCGGATCGGGCGCGGCAAGATCCTCGGGCCCGCCCGTGCCGACCGCGAACTGGCGGTGTCCACCACGCCCAAGAAGGTGATGGTGTGAGCACCGCAGGTGCCGTCGTGGTCCCGGCCTGGCGCCTCGGTGCGGGATGGGATCCGTGCATCCCGGCGACCGGCCAAATGTTCGCCCGCGGTTGGGCATTCGCCACCGCGACCTGGCTGCGCCGCTTCACGCTGCTGCCCCTGTTCCTGCAGCTGTGCTTCTTCGCGGTCGCGTTGGCGTTCCCCGCCGAAGCGCACGCGGTGTTCGGACCCCAAAGCCCGCTGCTGTACGCCATAGGCGTCAAGGACTCCTACGGCGTACCCCTGTCGATGTACGCCATCTCCACCGACTATGGCAGCGTCTTCGACCTCGGATCCCAAGCCGTCATGGCGACCATGCTCGAAGCCGAAGCCGGCCTGTTCGTCGTCATCGGCGGCGTGGCGATCTGGTTTCTCACCTACGTCATCAACTTCGGGTTCCTGCCCGACCTCGTGCGGCCGGTCGCCACCGTCGCCCAGGACTACGCCGGCCACATCATCCCGGGCGTCGCCGCCATCGCCGCTCTCATCGCCGCACTGTTCGTAGCCTTCAACGTCATGCGCGGCAACACAACTCGCGCTGCGTCCCAAGCCGTCGCAGCGATCGTCATCGCGATGATCGGCGGGGCACTCATCTACTCGCCGATCACCTGGGTCATATCCGACGACGGACCACTGGCACAAGGCCGCAACGTCGCGGTCAGCCTCGGCGCGAACTCCGTCGCCAGCATGGACAACACCCGCGACACCATCAGCCGGCTCGAGGGGACGCTGGCCACCTCCTTCGTCCGCCGCCCCCTGCAGACGTGGAACTTCGCCGCCCAACCCGACTCCACACCGAGCTGCGCAGCCGCATGGAGCGCCGGCGTCGCCTCTGGCGACACCGACCGCATCAAGGACGGCATCCGCAGCTGCGGGGCATCGGACTCCGCGATCATGAAGGCCACCGCCGACAACCCCAACCCGGGCCAACTCGGCACCGGCGCATTGCTCATCGTCTTCATCGGGATCTTCGCGCTGTTCTGCGTCGTGCTGTCCCTGCACATCGTCATGGAATTTTTCCGAGCCGTAGCCAACGCCTTCAAACTGTTGTGGGGCTTCGCCATCGGCGTCATCCCCGGCGCGCCGCAGGCATCGCTGGTCAACAACTTCGTCGCAATGATGTTCTCGGCGGTGGCGATGTTCGCCTACATCACCTTGACCATCTTCATCGGCGAAATCGTCACTGTGATCTTTCGCCAGCAAGGCAACGGCATCGTCGCGATGATCTCCGCGCTGATGCTGATGGTCGTGGCGATCCGGTTCATCTTCGGGGTCTCCAAGGGGCTCAAGCAGTCCAGCGCCAACGTCGCCGCCGGCGTCCTCAACAGCGTCGGCGCGTCCCCGCCGCCACCGACGACGAACATCCTGCAGGAGAAGTCGTCGTCGTTCCTGCGCGAGACCGGCGCCGTAGCCATCGGCGTCGGCGCCACGATGGCCGGCGCCAAGATCGCCCAACGCTCACCGGCCGCCGCCCAAGCCTTGGAGTTGGTCGCACCCCACATGCGCGGCCAGCGAAACATGCTGCGCAACCTCGACCGCGGCGCACGAAAATACTCCGACGACCGCCGCGACCAACGCATCGACGACATCGCCGCCGCCGTGCACGCCGACGGCTCCGGGGACGGGCCCGACGAGCCGCCAGCAGCCGCCCCGCCGACCGACCCCGGCCCCTCGCCGACACCACCCACCGGTGGACCCGGCAACGGCGCAACCAGCGGAAATGACATGGCCCCCAACGGCAGTGACGACGGCCCGGCCTACGCCGCCGCCGGCGCTCGTCGATCCCCACCGCCGGCCACCTCCGCGATGGCCGCGACCGCACCGCCCACCCCGTCTCCCTCGCCGAACAACAGCCCCACCACCCAGCCGAGCCTGCCGCTGCCTTCTGGAGGGCACACCGGTCACGGGTCCCGCGGCGCTAGCGCGCCGATGCCCCCGCCGCGCACCGGAGCAGGGGGAGTATTGCCCGATGCAGCACCACCGAGCCCCGCGACGATGCCGCCGCCACCTGCGGCGCACGACGCTCAGCCGGCGCCGCCAACACCGTTCGAACGCGCCGGCCACAGCCCCGCCATCCCACCGCCACCGCCACCGCCGCCGGCTCCGGCCACGGGTGCCGGCGCCCCGCTGAGCCGCGGCCACGGACCGACCGCCGACCCCCCGAAGCAGCCACTGCCATCTCCGCAACCGCGCGGACATGGACGCCACCAACCCCCGAGCCCGCCACCGGCGCCGCCGAACGGGCCGAAGCGATGACCGAACAACAGCAGAAGAGCTCGCTGCTCCGCGCCGTCGCCGGAACAGCCGTCGCTCAAGGCGTACGCAAGGGCGTCGTCACCGTCGGCGGCGCCATCGTCAGCGCGATCGGATGGCCCGTCATCCTCACGATCATCGCGGCGGTCATAATCGTCGCCCTGGTGCTCATCGTCGGGTTCATCGTGGCGCTGAGTCGCATGGGAGACGAACGCACCAACCTCGACTACCAGTGCCAGTCCCGTCTGGGCTACTCGGTCGGCAACACCGCCTCGGTGGCGTTCATCCCGCGGCTGGCCACCCCCGTGTCCGTCGACCCGACGCCCACCACCACCTGGGAGACCACTCCGCTACAGCCAGCCACCACCACATCGCCCACCACCACGCCGACCACCACCTCCGCGCCTCTACCAGCCACCACGACCACGACCACGACCACGACGGGAGAGGCGAACCCCTACGCCACCCAGACCGTGCCGGCCAGCGCCGACCCCAAGACCGCGGCATGCGCATCGGCCCTGCGTACCGGCGAGCTGATCGGCCCGCCGTTGCACGACGCCGGGACAACCACTGGCCAACGCGCCGCCAGCCTGGCCAACCAGCAGGTCGGACTGCTGTCCACCGACGCCGACGGAACCCTGACCGGGCCCACGAATAACGCCTTTTCGCCAGCTAACTTGGTCAGGTACGCCTACTACCAAGCCAGCGGGGGAGAGGTGACCTTGCCGCCGACCATCGCAGACCAGATCACCGTCGGTGATCGAGTCGACGCCACCGCCATCAGTCCCGGCGACCTCGTGTTCTTCGATTTCACTCCGACCGGCGGCCCCGCCGCCGTCATGGTGGCCATCACGCCCACGCTGGGCATCGACGCCGCCACCGTCAACCAGCCCATCGCCGTGGCCGTGCTGCCCACTGGCAACGTCATCGTCAAACGTCCCCGCACCGAGGTGCCGACGCCATGAGCGACGACCAACTCACCGACGCCGAACCGGCCGCCCCTTTCGGCACGAACACCCCCGGCTCCGCTCCGCGGCGCACGACCTCGCCGATCCTGCCGATCAGCCCCCGCATGCCGACAGCGCCCGGAGCCCAGCAGCAGGGATCCACGCCGTCACCGACCACCCCCGCGCAGCCCACCAGCGGAAATGCCATGTCCCCCAACGGCGCAACTCCCGCGGCGGCCACCCCTTCCTCACCGACCCCGCCGACGCCACCGGCAGCCACCAGCCCCGCCGGCGGTACCCCGGCCGGCGGCGCCCCAGCCGGCGGAGCCGACGACGGTCACGACCACGGCGGCTCAGAAGACGCGTCCTCACCCGCTGATGGCGGCGCATCCGATCAGGCGGCCAAGCCGCCGATCAACCCGGGGGAGGCCGCCAAGCTGGCCACCGACATGGCCGGCCCCATGCTGCAAGCCGGACTGGGCCTGCCCACCGCGCTGATGGGTCTTGGCTCCGGCCTGCTGGCTCCCTTCGGGCAGATCCTCAACCAGTTCGGGCAAGGCAACCCTGCGATGCCGTCGTCCTCCGGGCTCCCTCCCGGTGTGCTCGACCGGCTCGACTCCACCGACGCCAGTACCGGAATGACCGGCGGCGTCGCCGACGCCTACCAGTCCGAAGTCGACGGCCAGGCCCGGCAAGCGCACGCCCTGGACAACCTCGAGAAGAAGCTGCGCACCACGCTGGAGAGTTCAGCCTCCAACACCACGATGGGCCGCGACAAGATCCAGCAGATCATCTCCCAAGTCCGATCGTCACTGCAGGCCATGGGGCCGATCGCCAATACGCCCATGGGCCAGATGGGGGTGCTGTCCACCATCACCCAAGCGCTGCAACAGGCTAGTGGCGTGCTGCTCGAAGCCGTCGGCAAGGACGGCCTCAACGCCCAGGGCGTCAAGGAGATGTCCCTGGACTACCTCAAGGACCTCAACGCCGGCGGCCAAGGCGCCGAGCTCGCCGGAAACTTCGGGCCCACCGGCCGGCTCACCGCCAACTCATCGCCGCGCGAAGTGTTCGCCGCGGTCCTCGCCGAAGCCAAACGCCGCGGCTACCCCCTGGAAAAGGCGCTGGCCATTGCATCGACGATGTGGCAGGAAAGCAAGGGACGTGTCAACGCCCAGGACCCCAGCGGCCAGTGGTACGGCCCCTTTCAGCAGGACACGAGCTACGCGGGGCGCCGCGATCCGAACCTGAATATCTCCGCATTCTTCGACCGCCTCGACGCCAAGGGCGGGCGCACCGCCCCCGACATCTGGAAGACGATCTTCTGGCTACAGCAAGCCCCCGGCATGGGGTCCGCCGACGCCGCCTACGCCGGCGGCCGCCACGCCTACCTCAGTGAGATCCAGAGTCAGCTTCCCACGGTTACTCAGATGTACCGCGAAATGTCAGGCACTGGTCATGGCTAGGGCGGGAACCGTTGCGGCGCAACAACAAAACCCGGGACTGGTCGCCGTTGCCGCCGTCCCTGTCGTCGGAGCCGCCCTCTGGTTCACATCCGCGGCGCCGGCCACCGCATGGCTGCTGCACCACGGCTACTTCACCACCAGCAACCCCCTGTTCGGCGTCCCCGGCGCCAACCCACCCGGTGCCGGACCCACCGTCTTGACTGTTGCCGCCCTCGCCGCGATCGCCATCGGCATCACCGCCGCAGTCATGATCGGCATCCGCATCGCCGCCCCCGTCCAGCACGACCCCGACGACCGCCGCCCGGTGCCACCGGTTGCCGCCCCCGTCATCGCCGCCACCACCATCACCGCCGGCGCCCTGATCCTCGGCCTGATTCCCTTCATCCCCGACCTGCTCGCCGCCGCCATCGGCATCATCGCCGCCTACGCACTCGGCGACCTGCTCGTCGAGAAGCTCACCGAACGACGCGACCGGGCCCGCGACCTCAACGAAATCGAGTGGGCGCTCTACCCGTATCTCGGCTTCGACGAACTGCCCCGCCGCCGCATCGTGGCGATCACCGAGTGGGACGAAGAGACCGACGACCAGCCCGAGAAGCCCCGCACCATCGTGCTGGCCTACCGCGGCCGCCGCGAAGAACTCAAGCCCGAACTCAGCCGCCGCCTCGACGACGCCGTCGGATCGCACTACACGCTGTCCTACGCCACCACCGACCAACTCATCACCGCCAGCTTGGCCAGCATCAACACCGAATCGCCCACCGTGCGGGGACTCCGCGAACAGATCACCAGCACCGACCTGTTCTCCGCCGGCGCCACCATCGCCGACCTGCAGTACAGCGAAAGCGGCGACATCGTCGGCTTCACCGTGAACCACCAGATCGGCGCCAAACTGTCCGGCACCGATCGGCTCCGGGCGATCGCACGCAAGATCAGCGACCTGCTTCCCGGCCGGTGGCGAGCCGCCAAATCCGACCACCTGGCCGGCACCGCGGTCTTCGAGATCCGCCCCGAGCTGCCCACCCGCGTCTACCCGCCGATCAACCCACCCGTCACCACCGTCGAGGAAGCCTGCGCGGCCTACGACCGCGCCGCCATCCCGTTGGCTGTCGACGAGGAGGGCACTCTGATCGAGTGGACCCTCAAGATCAATCCGCACCTGCTGCTGATGGGACCGACCGGTACCGGCAAGACCGCCACCATCCACAACGCGATCGTGCAGGCCGCCCGGCTCGGGGTGCGAATATTCATCATCGACTTCAAGGGCGGTGAGTTCACCAGCTACCGCACCTACCCCAATGTCGTCGCGGTGCTCACCGAACCGCATGAGGCAATCGCATTGGTGCACACCCTTTATAAGGAGATGCAGGCCCGCTACAACCTCTACAAGCGGGACCGCAGAGCGCTGGCCAGCAAAGAGCCGTTCATGATCGTCTTCGACGAGTACACCGAGTTCCAAGAGGCGATCAAGACCTTCTACGCCAGCCACAGAGAGAAGAAGGGCGCCCGCGACTGCCCCACTCTGCGGGAGTTCTCCTCGTTGCTGCGACTGGGCCGCACCTGCCGATTCCATTGTGTCGCCGCCCTGCAGCGCGCCGACGCTGACTTCCTCAAGGGCGAGGCCAAGGACAACTTCACCCAGCGCCTCTCGCTGGGCAAGTTGTCCACCCAGGCGGCGATGATGATCCACAACGACGCGCACGCCGGGCGCACCGTGCCGATCGGGGTCCGCGGCCGCGGCACCGCCCTCAACCACGTCGGTTGGCCCACCGAAGTCCAGGCCTTCTACGTCCCCGATCCCGCCGACCCGGCCGACGACGACGAACACCAAATCGTCGAGGAACTACGCCCACGGTCCTCCCTGTACGAGCGGGGAATCGTCATGCCGCCCGAGTGGGACCCCAACACCGGCGCCGAAGACTTCAGCGAATACCTGAACCAGCCGCTGCTCAAAGCCGCCGACTACCCCGAGTTCGACCCCCACGCGCCCGGCTACGCACCTCCCGGGTGGCTCGACTTCGAGGACCGCGGCGTCGAATCGATCTTCGGGAACGCGCCCGGTGGTCCCCGGGAGACGCCCACGACACCGCAAGACCTGGTGTCGACCTACGACGGCGACAGCGCCCAGACCCGCAGCGTCGAGGTGCCCGACCTGGAAGTCGGTGACTATCTCTGCCACCCCGACACCGGCGACTGGTGGATCCTCGACGAAGAACCCACACCAGGCGACGAGCCGGGCACCACAACCCTGGTCCTGCGCAACGTCTACGACGGTGAACGCGAGACCACCGAGGTCCCCAGCGACGCCATCGTCGACGTCCGCGACCTCGCCGAATCCCACCTCGCGGCCGTCTGATGGCTTCGGCGAATCGAAACACCACATTGGGCGGCTTTGACGTGCAGAAAATTGCCCAACATCCCCAATAATGGAAACATCACCGCCAGGAAGGAGACGATCGCACGTGGCCAGGAAGAACGACGACTTCACCACGAAGGCCGACGAACTACTCGACCCGCGACGCTCCACGCTGCACCCATTCGACCCGCCCGCCGGCGTCACGCTGCAGCCACTGGATCTGCCCGGCGCCATGGCCGACCCCGCACGCCAAGCCCACGGCACTCACCGACAGACCACCAGCGAAAACGCCCCAGCGGCGGCAACGGGCGACGGCGCGCCCCGCGAAACGTAGATGGGCAACACCCGTGACGAGATCACTGCGATTCTCGACCAACTCCGAGGCCTCCTCGGAGAGGGCACACCGGTGACCGCTCCGCTGCCCTCCACCATCCCCGACGACGTCGGCCGGCGCCTCGACGCGCTGCCAAACGGGCTAGGCGACGTCATCGAGCGGTTCATCCAATCCCGCAAGAGCCAAGCCCAGATCAGCGCAGAACTGGCCAAGATCGACCCCTCCCTCGTCCCGGTCGTCGACGAGTCGGGTGCCAACGTCACCGCGGGACGCCAAGCCATCGACGACACCACCAGCCAGTACGAGAACCGCGACGATGCACTCAAACCGGTGGAGAACACGCCCATGGGAGCTGTGGCCTCACTGCAGAACAAGGCCGACGCCCTGGCCAACGGCTCGCAGGCGGTGCGCACCCAGATGCCGCCCGCCGATCTGCGCCGCACCATCGTCGACGCGCTCGCCCAGAAGTACTACCAACAAGCCAAGGCCGCCTCAGGCATGGCAGGCGGGGCAGGCATGCCCGGCGGCGGCATGGGCGGCGGTAGCGGCAGCGGCGGAAGTGGCGGCGGCGGCGGAAACCCGCTCTCCGCCATGTCCGGACTCGCCTCAGGACCCGCCAGCGCCCTGTCCAGCTTGGGATCCACTCCAGCACAACTCGTTTCGGCCACGGCCCGGGGCGGCGCCGGGGACCGGACCCCGCAGGGAGCACTGCCACCGGGGGTGGGCTCGGAGAAGGGGCTACAACGCCAAACCATCCTCGCCGCCCGCGCCATCAGCGCCGCCTTCCCCGAAATCAGAGACATCGGCGGAGTGCGTCCCGACGCACTGAAATGGCACCCCAACGGCCTGGCGATCGACGTCATGATTCCCAACCCGACAAGCCGCGACGGCATCGCACTCGGCGACCGCGTCCTGCAGTTCGTGATGGCCCACGCCAAGCAATTCGGGCTCAACCACGCGATCTGGCGCCAAACGATGTACACGCAAGGCGGGTCCCCGCGCCATATGGACGGCCGCGGCTCACCCACTGCGAACCACATGGACCACGTCCACCTCGCCACCGACGGCGGCGGGTACCCCACCGGCGGTGAAACCTATGCCCTGTAAACCGCACGCACCCAACAGCTCCCACGACTACCGCTCCACCACACCAGGAGGTATGAGATCCCATGACTGACAACAAGTTCGGTGGACTGACAACGTGGGACGAAACCGACCATGTCATCTCCAGCTGGAACGGAGGCTGGGAAGCCCCGGGACAAGACTTCGTCATCGACAAGGAAGACGCGGCCTACTGGCACAACAACCTCAACGACGCCCGAAACGCCTACGGTGACCCCAACATTCGCTACAACACCGATGACACCGGCGCCGAGCGGTACTTGCAATTCGGTGACGGCACCCGACTGCCCTCGGACGGAACACTGGTCTACCACGACAGCGCGTCCAAGCGGAACTGGATCAACAACGGCGACGGCACGTTCACCAAGGCCGACCAGAATTTCAAACCGACCGGACAGCCATTCCCTCCGGCGGGCTACCGCAAAACGCCCGACGGTGCGTACGCACCGATCGACGCACGCGGCAATCAGGTCGGCCCACTGAATCCTCAGCCGGCCAACTTCCCAGCCAGCCCCGGATGGCACGAGACAAAAGACGGCGTGGCCACCCCGTTGAACACCAACGGCGACTACTACGAGATCGATCCCGCCACCGGGCAGCACAAGTACTTCGACAAGAACCACAACCCGATCAGCAAGGACAAGTACTTCGCGGGTACGCCGTTCCCGCAGCCGGGCCAGCCTCCGACGGGCCAGCCACCAGCGCCGGGCACCAAGGCACCGCTGCAGAGCTCCCAGGTCGTCGTGCCCGACGGCATGACCGCGCCGAAGTACCCGTCCTGGGCGACTGACGTCGACCCCGACGTCCCCAACCAGATGACCGGTGTCGTCGTACGACTCTACGAACTGTTCGGCAAGGGCACTCCGGCCGAAAGCGACCTACCAGAATTCCCCTTCAGCACCGACACCGGCAAGAACTCGGGCATCGATGCCTACGACAAGGTGAAGAAGGACTTCACCCGCATCGAAGGCGAATTCAACTCCACCGCACAGGCATACAAGCAAGCGGTGCAACACTCGGCCAACGTCACAAAGGCCGGCCGCGACGCCATCAACAACGCCGTAAGCACATTCAACTCGACCGCCGCCACGCTCGAGGACGGCGACTGGGACGGCCTGCTGCAAGCAGAATCCACCCTTCTGGACAGCGTCAAGCAAGAGGTGCAGAAGGCCGCCGGCACCCAGCAACCGGTACCGCAGAACCCGACCGGCGGTCCGCAGAGCCCGATGACGCCGCCCGCGGCGGCCGAACCCCTGCCCGGCACCGGAAGCCTCCCACCCGCCGATCCCATGGCCTCGCCCCCGGGATCAACCCCCGAGGACAAGAAGCTCGACGACCTCCTCAACGGCCTGGGCGCCCCCCTGGGCGGTATGCCGGGCGGCATGAACCCGCTGGGCGCGCTGGGCGGCATGAATCCGCTCGGAGGCCTCGGCGGCGGCAACCCCATGGGCGGTGGCGGCGGCGGTAGTCCGCTGAGCCCGCTCGCCGACGCCATCAAGCCGATGACCAAGATGGCCGACCAAACCGACTCCGCCAACGACGACAAGAAGCCGGCCATCACCCCGCTCAACCCCAGCACCCCACCCCCGGGAACTCCAGGTGGCACCCCGCCGGCACAAGGTGGTGAACCGGGGGCAGCCGTAGCTGCCCCCGTCGGGGCGACGCCTCCGGCCGGCGCCCAACCGGGACAGCCGAACGCGGCACCGGCCGCCAACGCAGCGACGAAGCCGACGGTAACGCTGCCAGACGGCAAGATCGTCGAAGCGCCCAACCAGCAGGCCGCCCAGGCCGCGCAGGCCGCGCTCGACGAAGCCGCACCCGGCGGAGATCCGGCACAAAAGGCCTACAGCGACACCGGCGTTCAGTTGCCATCCGATGGCAAGAACATGGGCGCGAAGATCGACCCCTCCGACATGCAGCCCGGCGACGTGCTCAAGTTCCACGACAAGACGATGGTCGCCGTCGCGCCGGGACTGGTCGCCGATCCCACACATCCGGGAGTGACACACACAATCGCCGACGTCCTCAAGGACGGCAAGGGATTCGAAGGCGTCTTCCGGCCCACCGCAACGGATCCGACACTGTCCGCACCGAACACCCCACCGCCGCTGACCGATCCGACACCACCACCATCACCCCCCAGCGGACCGCCCGCACCACACGACCCCGGCCCAGCGCCGCACGACGGCCCCCCGGCCCCGCACGACCCCCCGCCGCCGCCCGCGGCGCCACCGGTACCCGCCGATCCACCACCCGACAGCGTGCCATTGTCCGGGCCGGCGCCCGGCCAGCCCGGACCGCCCGCAGCGCCACCGGCAAGTCCGACGGAGCCGCAAGCAGCGCCGCCCTCACCATTCGAAACGCCTCAGCCGCCACCGGCAACGCGCACGACACGCCAAGACCGCATCGCCGCAGGCATCGAATGACGCACTACCACAACCCGATTGGGCCACCCAGGAACAACCGTCTGAGCCGTCAGACACAGGAGAGGTGAACGATGACAACCCCCGAACCCACGCCACCGCCACAGCCAACTCCGCCCATCACCTACCCGGCGGGCCCACCCGAGGACCTACAACCGTTCCCGATGGCCCCCGAAGGACAACCGGGCCCCGACGGCACATGGCAGGTGCCCCAATACCCGCCCTACATCCCCGAATCGCAATTCGACACCTCCGCGGGCATGCCGCGCTCCACCCTCGACGGCATACACGGCACCCGCGACGACGACCCGGTGCGATGGAAGCCGAGCTATCCCGGTGAGCTACCGCCCTACTGGATGAACAAGTACGTCCAAGACCAGAACGACCCCGGCCTGTGGTGGCCCGACAAACGCCCCGACGCCCCCGGCAGCGTCCACCCCGCCGGACACCAAGACAAGAAGGACCAACCCGGCGACGCAAACAACACCCACACCGCCACCGGCGTCTTCGAAGTCGACTACGGGCATCTCGAGGGCCTGGCGCAGTCCCACGACGACAACGCCGGCCAAGTGTCCAATTGGGCGCAGGCCGAGCCGGGTTTCGCCGACCAACTGCTGGAGACACACGGCAAGGTGGCTTACGGGACGTACCTAAACGTCAAGGGCTACAACGACGATCGCGCGACGCAGGCGGCGGCGTACGCGGGACGGCAGGCCGACACCGCCACCGGACTACGTGGCGCGATCGCCTCCACCCGCGGAACCGACGAGGCCAACGCAGCCGCCTTCGGTCACACCGACCAGCCACCCACCACCAGCGTCTGAACATCACCGCACGACAGGAGTGACACACCATGGCCGAGGACTGGTTCACCGACCCCAACTGGCACGACAACAACGAAGTCATCGACCCCGGCGGCGCCGCGGCCGGCCCGGGCGCCATCGCCGGCGGCGTCCCGGCCTCATTGATCAGCAACATCACCAACAACGCCGGGGGAGACCCCAGCTTCGACTGGCTGCACGACTTCCGCGACGGTAGCGAGATCGAGGAGCCGCTTGACGCAGGTGGCGCCGCGGCCGGGCCCGGGGCCATCGCCGGCGGCGTGCCCGGATCCCTCGTGAGCAACGTCGAAAAAGCCGAAAACGCCGAGAACGGCACCGGCACCGCCGTCCCCGGACCTAGTGGACCGTTCGAGGCCGACTACGCCGAACTGGAGAAATTCGCCCAGGAGCACGACCTCAACGCCCAAGAACTCGCCCAGTGGGCCTCAGGGGACCCCGACTTCGCCGAGCGATACCTCGCCACCCACGGCAAGGTCAACTTCGGCACCTACCTGAAGATCAAAGAGTTCATGATCAGCAAGCAAGTCGCTGGAAACGCGTTAGCCGAACAGCACCTACAGACCTCCACAGCGCTGCGCGGAGTCGTGACGGTTACCCAAACCACCGACGAAGCCAACGCAGCCGCCTTCAGCACGACGAGAATGGTTTAAGCCCAGTGGTTGTCATCCACCCCGATGTGAAAAACACGCTGCTGTACGCAGATACGGTCCACGACCACCTGATGAGCCACATCGACAAGATGAAGGCACTCGTCAACGAAGGCCTTTCCGAGGACCGCGACATCGCCGTCAAGGTCGACATGAACGGCCAACTCGTCGAACTGTGGCTCAAACCCGGCATCCTCGACCGCAAGCCGGCCGCAGAGATCGCTCGCGAGATGACCCGCCTGATCACCACCGCGGGACAGGAATCCGCAGCGCAAGTGGCGCAACTCTTCGCCGCCGCGCATCAGCTCCCCGACTTCGACTCCGTGGTTGCCGAACACGAAGCCGCCCAGGAAAACGGCGCGGCCGCAGCCCCGGATTCGGCCGCACCGCGCCGATAGACTCCGCGTGTGAACGAGCAATCAGCCAAGCTGACCCGCTGGCTGCTCGCTGGAAACGGGGCGCTGAAGAACGTCGCGAAGTTGCTGACCGATTCCTTCGGGCCTGCGGCCGCAGTGGCGGCCGTCGCAGCGACCGTCGACGCCGTCGACATCGTCGCCTACCCCGTAGACCCGTCCGTGACCCCCGCCGGGCAGTACTGGACCGAGACACCCAACGGGTGGGTACACCCGCTGCACTCCAAGTTGCTGCCGCTGAGCACCAGCGCCGAGCACTACGTGCTGGCGGGCGTGACCTCACGCAACGAACTGCTGCTGGTCAACCTCGCCGCGGTCGGCTACCTCGGAGTCGAAGGCGGCGACCCGATACCGATGATGCGGTCATGGCTGATCCAGGTGCTGTCGAAGACGCCGACGGCCGCGGTCACCGTCACCGACCCTGCGCTGGCCATCCCCGGCGCGCCCCGGCTCACCCTCGTCGACCGCGTCGAAGAGACCCCGCCGGACACCTCGATCCTGTTGACCACCCAACACACCAGCGGTCCTGACGGTCTCGCGCCGATCGTGGTGTCCTCCCAAGCCGCGGCGGCCGCCAACGTCGTGCTCTGCGATGGCGCCGTGGCCAGCATCTACCTGGGCAACCGCTACTGGCCGCTCTGGCGGCGCATGGAGTTGCCCGAACCGCAATGGACGTCCATCAAGGCGACCCTGGTTCCCCAACACGTGTCCCTCGCCGGCCAGGTCGCCTCCGCCCGGGCCGCCACGTCCGCGCCGGCACCCCAACCCACTATCTCCTCGGCGGCGATCGAGGCCGAAAGCTCCCAGCCCGAGCCGCAGCTCACCACCGAGCCGTCAGAGGCCACCTCCGCGCCGCCGCCCACGTCGACGACAACGGTCACACCGCAACCCGCAGCCGTTTTCGCACCGGCCGACCTCAGACCCGTAGTGCCTCCGGCGATCGGGCCGCTGGCCGAACCCGCAGCGCCGCAACCGATCCCGCAGCCGCCTGAACAGCGCCCAGTGCTCAGGACCGACGTCCCCGCGCCGCCGCTGAATTCACTCGACGGCGATCCCGCCCCCAACGGGCAAGCGCCACTCACGCTGCCCGGCCCGCCAGGCCAAACTCAAACTCGTCGCGGCCTCTACGCCTTGGGGGAGGTGTTCGTCCTCGGCGTCGACACCAGCGGCGACCCGGTCCAGCACACCGCCATCACCCGAACCGGAGCCCGCAAGCCCGTCAAAGCGCTGATGGCACTGGCCACCTCCAACGGCATGAGCACCAACGAATGGGAAGACAAGATCCTCAAGGTCACCTCCCAGAACCGTCGCCAGCTGCGCACCTCCATCCGCAAGATGATGGGCGGCGACGACCCCATCCGCACCGACGAACGCGGACTACTCGTCGTCGACGAGTTCTGCGACTGGAAGGAATTCCACCGACTCGTCGGCCACGAACCCGAAAACGCCACCACGGAAAACCTCACCACCGCAGTCGAACTCATCCGCGGCGCACCCTTCGAAGACGTCGCCGACGACGACTACGACTGGCGCTCGGTGCAACTACTCAAAGACGACCTCATCACCCGCTGCAGCAACGCCGCACTCGAGCTGGCCCACCGCCAACACAGCGCCGGCTCCACCGACGCCGCCTACCGCACCGCACGCCTGGGCATCCGCGTCTACCCCCAACGCGAAGACCTCTGGGTGGTGGCCGCCTCCACCGTCAGCGACGCCGACCGCCCGGGCCTCATCTACGACCTCAAGCAAGCCATCCCCCTGCCGACGACACCGCAACTGCGCCAACTCATCTCGACCTCCCGCGCCCACTAACCCAAGGAAGAAGTCACCACGATGACCACGCCGCCGACCGCCGCCGACCGCTACGAGATCTTCAACCGCGACCGCACCATCGGCGTCTCGGCAGCCCACGGCGGCGCCATCAACGGCATCTATCTCCACGAGAAGGTACGCAAGATGAACGAGCGCACCCTCACCCAGGAGATCCTGGCGGTCGCCAGCGTCGCAGCCATGCGCGGCCGGCTCAGCGTGCGCGAACGCATGGAAGCCGACGCCGCTGCCAACGGAACGACGGTGCCCGCCCAGGCCTACGACGTCCTGCCCGACGCCCCGACCGCAGCCGAGTACGAGAACTTCAAGCGGCGGACCTTGAAGACATCGTGACGCGTCGAATACTGACCCTGCTGACGGCTCTGGCTACCGCGGTGATCACCGCGGTAGCCCTGGCCACGCCCGCTCAGGCGTTCGCGATCACCGCCGGCTTCATGATCACCAGCGGCGGCCGCTGGTGCACCGTCAGCTTCCCCGACCCGAAGATGCCCAACATCGTCTACACCGCTGGGCACTGCTTCCAGGACGGCATCACCGACGTCAGCCTCGGCAACATCCGCATCGGTGAGTTCCTGCCACAGATCCACGACAGCGATCTGGACATCATCGCCATTCGACTCAACGACAGGGTCGCCAGCGACTACAGCTTGATGTCGCGCGAACCCCTACTCAGCCCGTGGGTGCCCCACAAAGGCGCCACGGTATGCAAGTACGGCGCCACCACCCAGGAGACCTGCGGCACGGTGATCTCCGTCGACGGCGAACGATTCGCCGTGGACATGCCGGCCCAGCACGGCGACAGCGGCGCACCCATCTACGAGCAGAACCTCGACGACGAAACCAAGGGCGTTCACATGGTCGGCACCCTGATCTCGAGCAACCGCGAGAACCCCAACATCATCTACTGCACGCAGATCACCGCGCTGGAAGCCTTCCTTGGCCGCACCTGGGGCGGCGACTGGAACATGGCCTGACCCGCACCGATGACACGTCCCGGGCGACGGTTTGTTTGTTTGGTAGGTAGGTAAGGAAGGCGATGAGTATCGAGTACCGCATTGCGTATGTGATCGAGAGTCGTCGGACGAGAGACCAGGATTTTGAGGAAATCGGCTCTGGGAACACGCTGCCGTATGCCTCTGTCGATGAGGCGTGGGCTGAGGCGAATGAGTCGATCCGCAATGGAACATGGATGGGCTTCAGTTCGTAGCACCGCTGCTTCTAGACCTCTCGGCCGACGAGGAGCCCTACCTGGGACGATGGCATGTCCCATCCTCCCGCCGGTCGTTAGATCCGGTCGCGAATGAACCCTTCGCCGGATCTATGACCTGCGACCGTGACCCGTCCCTGCGACTCGCGCCGCCGGTACGCGCGACCTGCCTGCCCGGTCACGCCACGTGAAGGCGGTTGCCCCGGCGACGGCTACCGAACTCGCGCCGACGCGACGCCTGTTCCTCGCTGACGTCCCGGGCAATGTCGGTCCCCGCGGTGAGAATGGCGGCTGTGTCGGAAGAGAGCACCAACTACGTGCAACATGCCCCTCGTCGGCGGACCGAGGCCGGATCGGTTGCGGACTTCACGATGTTGGTGCGCGTGCCGGGGGAGCCTGCTGCGGTGCGTGTCTTCACTGACGCCGAGACAGATGAGGCTGACCGCTACGCCGCCGGCGCGGGAGGAACGGTAGTGCCGCTGCCGCTCGACCCGTCCGCCGCCACGACGCCGAACGAACTCGAGGAAACAGGCGCAGGTTTAGCAGCCGAGTAGCGGCGAGGGCCCGTGTGGGGGACAGGGTTTCAGCGCAGGAACGACTTGCCCGCTTCGCCCGGGGTGCGACGCAGCGCCTTGGCGTAACGGGCCTCGAACTTCGGTGACAGTCCGGCCTGCGTCCAGTAGTGGCGGCCGCTGTGCGCGGCACCGATCACTGCACCGGCGATGCTGGCGATCGAGTCCGAATCGCCATTGGACGTGGCAGCCCACCCGAGTGCTTCGGCGCCGCTAAAGGGAGCGCGCCGCCCGCCCGGGGCGGTCGCCATGTCGGCCACCAGGAGCCCGAGCGCAGTCGCCGTCGCCGATTCCCAGCCTTCACCGATGCCGATGCACGGGTCGCCGTACTCACTGGTCGGCAACAGAGCCAGCTCCTGCTTGACGGCGAAGGCGTCCAGCAGTGCGTCGACGAGCAGGTCGCGCATTCCCGCCTCGAGATAGCCGCGGACGTCCTTGGTGACCGGGGACATCACGTCTGCCAGGTATTCGTCACGCAGCCAGTCGCTTTCACCAGACAAGACCGCCATGGCAGCGCTGACGGCATGCTCGACGAAATGCCCGCGCAGCTGGGGAGCGAACCGGATCGCCTCGGCGAGAACCAGAGCGGAGGTCACGGCTCGGGGATGCTTGTGAGTGATCACCGCCTGCAGCGCCGTGATGCCGCGCCACACGCCGTCGGGACTGAACGCGGCCGGCGCCAAACGCATCACCGCGCCGCAACCGGCCCGCTCCAGGGCGCCGCCGATGTCGTACCACTGCGCGCCGCGGCGCAGCCGGGCCAGCGATCCCATGCATGCAGCGCCGGGAGCGCGATTGTTGTCCCGGTCGATCTGCCAGTCCAGGAAGCGCGCGACGATGGCCTTGGTGACTGCGTCGACGTTGTCGAGCTGGTCGGCGGCGTCAACGAGGGCGTCGTGCAGCGCGAGGGTCATCTGGGTGTCGTCGGAGATCTTCCAGATCTTCTTGGGTGCGGGCACTGGGTAGGCCGGCATGTTGGCGTACTTGCGGAATTCGACCTGGTAGCCCCAGGCGTCGCCGGCGGCCAGGCCGATGAGGGCGTTGCGATAGCGCTGTGGAGTGGTGTCGCTTGCAATATCCATGTGTAAAGCACCTCCCGTATGTATGTAAAAGACTATACAGCAATGTGCATAGCAATGTACAGAGGTGTGTCAAGGGCTTTACGGGCCGCCGCCGGGGGGTGCTGCTTCAGCGTCAGCTGAGGCTGCGCAGCAGTTGACCCAGGCGGACGAGGCGCTGTCCGGAGGCAAGGCACTTCGGAGCCAGCGACGCACCCGCGCCGCGGGAGAGCCGTTCGGCCAACGCGGTGGGGTCACCGGCGGCAAGCACGGCGGTGATTGCCGCCTCGAACGCCGCCATGTCGTCGTCGAGCCCGTCGGCGAGCTCGCCGGCGCCAGCAGTCGCGACCAGAGATGGGGACGTGTCATCGTGGCTGGTCGGCGCGGGCGGCGGGAGCGCGGAAAGCGGCGGCACGCCGGCCGACGGAGCGGAGTCCGGGGCGGTGTCACCCGGCTGCTCCTGATCGACGTCGTCGTCACCGGCAGGAGAGTCGCCCGCCGGAGACGCGAACGACGCCGTCGCGGTCCAGCTGACGGGCGCAGAGGATGGCGGGGCTGTGTCGACCGGCGAGGACGCGGGCAACTCATCGGGTACTTCGGCCGGCACCAACGAACCCAGCGGTGACGGGGGCAGCGCGGACTCGCGCACCGGGCCGAAACCGGGGTCAGTGGAACGCTTGGCCACGGAATCGATCAGTTCACGCAACGCCTCGGTCTGGTCCTCGGACGTGGCCATTCCTTCGAGCACGCTCGGGGCTTCCTCGACGACCACCCGAGCGCCAGCCACGCCCAACCGGGCGACGTCACTCGAGGTGACCGGGATCCGCGCTCCAGGCAACGCCACCTGCTGCAGCGGCAACACCAGACCGACGATGCCCTGCTGGTAGCGGCGTGCGTATGACGCCGCACACCCCAGCTGGTCCTGAACGAACGCGGTGAACCCGGCGTAGGGGTGCCCGGTCGTGTCGTTGATGTAGCGCCAGTCCTCGTCGCGATAGATCTCGGCCAGGACCTCGAACACCGACTGGAACGCGCTCTGCAACTGGGCGGCGCGGCGCAACGCACGTTCGTGACGCGTCTCCACGTCGCCGCCGGGCTCGTGGAAGACCACCTCGGCGGCGCTCACAGGGCGGCGCTCCGCTCGGCGATCGCGGCAGTCAGCGCGTTGGCTGCCTCCTCGTCGAAAAGGGAGCTGCGCAGCCGCTTCAGCACGGCCGGATCACTGCAGGCTTCGGCCACCACGGCCGCCAAATCAGCTTCCAGCACACCGAATTCGGCTGTGGCCTCAACACGGGAACGCTTGCGGGTCTGCCCATCGGGCAACAGGCGCAACAACGTCACAGTGACCTTGCTGGTCTCCAGCGACTCGATGCTGTTGCGGAACGTGCCCATGACACGGTGCTGAACGAGCACCCTGGCGACCGGATCGGTGAACGCACCGACCGGGATGACGGCCAGGGCCCCGTCACCGGCGCCGGCGTTGCCACGCCTGCCGCGTTCCTCGAACTCCTCGGCGGCCATCTTCAACCCCGACAGATACGTCGTCTTCAACTGCTTGCGCTCGGCCTCGTCGCGGGACAGCTCGAACCGGCGGAACGTCTCGGCGGCACCGTCGGGCGTGGCGGCGTAGGCGATCGCGTCGGCGTCGCGGCGGCGGCGCGCCTTGTCCAGTTGCGCTTGGACCTCGCGCAGTTCATGCGTCAGGTCTTCGCGAGTCGGTTCGGTGCTGGTGGTGTTAGGCATGATCGGTCTCCTCGATGTCGTCGGCGCCGAAGAAGCGCTCCGCAGCCGCGGTCGCCTCCTCTTCGGTGGCGCCGGTAAAGGTGTGCTTCTCGTGGGTGGTGGGGTCCTCGACGATGATCTCCACGCCATCACCGGGAACGTCTGGGCTTGTCACGGCTCGGTATTCCTTTCTGCTGCTGGTCAGGTCGCGCTCGGGGCCGGCAGGGGCAGCCGGCCAAGGATGGTGCCGCAGGCCTTCACGACGCGCTCGCCGGTCTTGCGGACCTTCTCCTTGTCACCCTTGGCCCAGCCGTCGATGTAGGAGAACGAACTGCCGGCCGGGTTCAGCCCGAAGTGGCGGCCGATCACGTAGGCCACGCTCTCGGCCTCGATCTCCATGTCGGGTCGCTTGCCGTCCGGTCCGGAGTGGTAGTCGTGGACCTGCTCCATGTGACCGAGCTCGATGTGGGCCAACTCGTGAGCCAGGACCGTCTTCTGGTGAGCATCACTGAACGCGGTGCTCACCACCACCTTCTTGCTCACGTGGTCGGTGTAACCCTCCGGGCCGCCCGCCGCCAACGCCAGGTACTCGACGGTGTACCCATGCCCGGCGACCTGCTTCTCCAGTGCGGGGCCCATGTCCGGCGGCGCGACACCCTCTTCACGGCTGTAGGGCACCTCCGGCCGCTGTGGCAGCGCAGGACCCTTGGTGTCGGAGACGTCGAAGACGGGCACGTCGATGAACCCGGTCAACACCTCGTCCTCGGTGCCGTCGTCCTTCTTCTTCTTGACGAACTTCGGCGCCCGGATCCAGATGGCCTTCGCACCCACCTTCAGCGAGCGGTTGTACTTCTTGTTCCACACCTTCTTCAGACCGCCGACGAACGTCGCATCACGACGCTGCATCCGGATCAGCAACTGGTTCTGCAGGCTGTAGGTCGGGAACTGGCTCGCGTACTCCAACCAGTCCTGCCACTGCTCGGCGGTATTGAGATTGGCGATCGCGTTGTCGATCTCGGCGCGGATCGCCTCCGCGCGCGTCGACTTATCGGCGAAGCTGACCTGCTTGATCCCCGCCGCCGGCACGTAGTTGGCCCGGGTGTCACCGGAGCAGCGACGCGGCCCTCCGGGATCGGTGGTGGCTCGGCACACGACGTGAACCTCCTTCGCGACGGTGAGGACCGCTACCGTCTGTAGCGCCAGCCCGGCGAGGAAGGCTGGAATCACTGCGTCCTACAAAAGGAGTACTCGAGGCGCGCCCCGATTCCGCCGCCGCCGCCCAGACATTTTTCGTCCCCAGTCGCGGGCGCCAACTGCTACGCCCAGCCTGATTGCACGGCATCGCCATCTGCGCTGGTCAACGACGTTCTCCCCCGGCCTGTGCACCATCGTTTCCTACAGTGCTGATGTCGAGACACCCCATACGAGAGGACCCCACCATGACCACACGGTTCTTTGTCACAGACGGGCCACTAGCCACCGCCATGTCCCCGGCGTCGGAAAGCTACTTCCGCGAGAACCTCGCCGCCGGCACTGGCGGCGTCCGCGTCACCCTCCGAGATGGCTCAACTGACCTGATCACCGGCAGCCGCTACCTCCAGCCGGACACGGCCATCCGCGCCGAAGTCACCGCCGGCCAGCTCCACATCATCTACCTCGGCGAAGTGCTCAAGAAGTACGACGACTGGACCGACTACACCGAGATCACGACGGCGGACTACCCACTAGGCGTGTGACCCCTGAGCGATGATCGACAGGTGAGCCTCGCGTATCCCGTCCGTGAACAGATCCGCGCCGCAACCAAGCAAGCCAAGCTGACACCCCGGCCCGCGCCGGGGGAGGGCGCCGAGGCATTCACCGTGCGGCGGCTCCACCAGATCCGGACCATGTTTCTCTCCGCAACACCGTTCGTCGTCGTCGGCGAGATGCCCGCGCGCCAGACCACCGACGTCCTGCTGCCCCCGTTCACACAGACCTGGTTGGAGTGGTCCGAAGGCTACTACCGGGTGGGCGCGCACGTCGGCTCGTCCTCGGCCGGCACCCTCGTCACCTTCGTGGTCATCTCCGGGCGGCGCATCAACAACTTCTACGACGCTCCGGACAGGATCCACGTGGACCATGCGGGCCGCTTCACCCGCCGCGCCGACGTCTCCGCCAAGCGCTGGGCCGAGAAGCAAGCCCACGAACAACGCGCCTACGAAAAGGCGTACGACATCCTGGCCTACCTGCACCAGCCCAGGGTCGACGCCGACGAAGTGCGCCCCGGCCACTACCGCGTCCAGATCCCACCGGAGCCGCGCAACGAGCTCACCACTGTGCTCGTCGATGCAAACCCCTCGACGTCGACCAGCCAGCCAACCCCGCCGCCACCGGAGCCCGTCCGTCCCCTGCACAACGTCCGCGGGCACATTCGGCGGTACAAGTCCGGCGGCCAGTCGTGGGTGCAACCACACACCCGCGGCGACGCCGCCAACGGCACCCGCATCACCACCTACGAAGTCAAGGGCAACCCAGCCGGCGAAGCACCGTAGCGCACCGCGAGGGGACGTGGCATCGACGCCGGTCACGGCTTCGCGTGCGACGATCGGTGCATGCCTGTGAACGACGTCGGCGGCCCGGCCGGATCCAGCGAGGAAGGCGTCTTCGCCATGGACCCGGAGGCGACACTGCGCGCCCTGGCGCGCGAACTCCTCGACGGTCAACAGGTCATCGCTCAACTCACCCGGTCGGCAGCCACCTTGCGGGAAAGGGCGCACCCCGAGGATCCCGCAGCGAGAAAGCTTCTGACCGAGTTCGACGACACCAGCCAGCGATGGCTGACCGAGGCGCTGCCCGCCCTGGCCGCCAGCATGCAACTCGCGCTCGAGGTCTACGACACCTTCGGGCCCGGGCTGACCACCATCGACGAAGCGACAGAGGCGGCCATATGGAACAACAAATGGTTCTCCGCGGAGCATGAACTGAGCGGCCGTCCGCGCGGAGGGCGGCCGCAAGCCTCTCCGGGCTCGAAATGGAGCGAATAGCGGTGTCGCGATACCGTAACTTCGGGCAGCTTGTTGCGATACCGTAACATGACCTAGCTTGTCGCGATACCATGACAACGCGGTACCCCGAGAGCGGCCCGGGCGCCGAACTGACGAGCGCCGCCGGCAGGCCGCCGCGATAGTCATACAGCCAGCACAGAGATCCCTTTCCGGGTAGCGGTGGTGATGCAACGGGCGTGTGACTGAGAGGCGCTCAGGGCGTGGCCGGCAACTGCTCCGTGTCACGGAACCATGACATGGGTTAGCTTGTTATGGTACCATGACAGTATGGCTGGTTTGATCGAAGAAGTGCTCGCAGGGATCGGTGCACAGCTCCGCCATGCACGCATCGCCGCTGGCCTGACCCAGCGGGATGTCGCCAACCGATCCGGGGTGTCACGCCAGCTGGTGGGCCGCATCGAGAACGGTCTCAACGGTGAGATCAGCGCCTTCATCGCCGTAGCCAATGCGCTCGACTACCGCCTTGGTGTCACCGAAGAAGTACCACTGAACGACGCTGAGCAAGCCGCACTCGACTTGATCGACCAGCTTCAGCAGCCGACCGGTCAACCGTGACAGCGTCGAAGGGCGGCGACGGCCTGGTCGTCGTCCTCAACCGCCGCCTCGCCGGGGTAATCACCCACGACTTCGGCCGGCCGCGCTTCACCTACGCCGACGACTACGCACGCGAGTCCGGCCGCCTCACGCCCTTGTCGCTGTCGATGCCGATGCGCACGGGGGTGACCTACCCGCATCAGAAGACCGCGCCCTGGCTATCCGGCCTGCTTCCCGAGGACAACAGAGTGCGCGAAGGATGGGCCGCTCAATATGGCGTCTCCGCGCGCAACACCTCCGCGCTCCTGCGCCACCTAGGTCGCGACTGCGCCGGCGCCGTCCAAATCGCCCCCGTCGAGGAACTCGCCGACGTCCTCGCCCAGACCGGCCACACCGAACCCCTCAGCGATGCCGACATCGCCGACCGCCTCCGCACGCTCATCGCCAACCCTGGACGCTGGCCAGGCGCTGAAGAACGCTGGAGCTTGGCCGGGATGCAGGCCAAATTCACCGCGGTGCGCACCAGTGACGGATGGGCCACGGGACACGGCAACGCCGCAAGCACCCATATCATCAAACCTGGGATCACCCAGTTCCGCGGCCAAGCCCTCAACGAGCACCTCTGCCAGAAGGCATTGCCGGCCATTGGAATTGCGGCCGCCCACACCGAATACCAAGAGTTCGAAGGTGTTCCGGCGATCGTCGTCACCCGATACGACCGCGTCGCCCAGAAGGACGGCACAGTCGTGCGTCTGCACCAGGAAGACATGTGCCAGGCGTTATCCGTCTGGCCTTCAAAGAAGTACGCCGCCGACGGTGGCCCGTCCGCTGTCACCATCGCCAAGCTCCTGGCTTCTCACGCCGAGCAGCGCGACGTCGACCGCTTCACCGACATGGTGGTCGCCCAGTACCTGCTCGGAGCTCCGGACGGCCACGCGAAGAACTACAGCGTGATCCTGCTCGGCAACCGCGTGACCCTCGCCCCGGTCTACGACGTCGCCAGCGTGCTGCCCTACCACCCGGACCCCACATCGGGGCTATCGAGGGTGGCCATGCCGATCGCCGGCAAGAGCAAATTCGGCACCGTCGACCTGGCCGCAATCGCCAAATTTGCCGACAAAGCAGGCACCGATCCAGACCGCCTCGTCGAGCGCACCAGGGAAATGGCCGCCGCACTGCCAGACGCAATCGCCGCGGCCGCCGCCGACATCCCGGCAGAAACCCTCGGCGACCTCGCCACTGCGCTGCAAACCGGCATCAGTCAACAGTGCGCGACACTCGACCCGCCCCCACGCGACGCCACCACGGTGGAACCGCTCGACGCCGTCGACGACGACGAGATGCTGGCCGAGGCTGCCGACGGCGAGATGCCGGCTGAGGAAGAAGATGCTGCAGGCGGCGACATCCCCGTCGTCTCCTACTCCCGCGGAAAGCAGGCGGTTCGAGGCCACACTCGCCGCCGCCCGACCAGACGACTGTCAGGCATCTCCGAAGGTTCCTAGCCATCTGAAAAGGCGCAACGACATGTCCCCAAATGTCGCTCGCGCGCGCAACTCGCGATGTCGTACCTGAGAGGAAGAATCAATGCCATGAACACGGTTTCGTCACGGCGGCAGCGGTACTCGACCGCCTTCGGAGCGCTCCTGGGATTTGTGCTGCTCACCTATGTGCTCTATACCGGGCTGTCGATGCTGGCTCAATCCATCAGCCCAGGCGTCTGGGGTTACATCGGCGCGGCGGGATACCTCGCCCTCGTCGCTCCGTTGCCCGGGCTCGTCATTGCGCGAAGTTTGAGCCGATTCCTGCGACGGTGGGGCGTACTCATGATTGACGGCGCAGCCGCGATCGTTCTGGCCGCCGTAGCCGGTCGGCTTGAGTGGTCGGCATGGGTAGCGCTAGTTCTCATCGCTTCGGTGGTAGTGGCCTATCTGATCCTTGGCGAAATGCTGCGTACGCCTGTCCGTCTGGCTCGCCGCCGCGCGACGAGAATCCTCCAGCACGAACGTCCCGCAGAAGATGATCGCTGGTCGTCCGAAGACTGGGAGTGGGCATTCACGCAGGTCGGTACCCAACGGCTCTGCGGCAAGCCGCCATTTCCCGAGCTCTCAGAGGAGTAGCTGCACACCCGCCCACCACTTGAGCAATGCAGCACCGCCGCGGCGAGCTATCACGACTCGACGCCGCGCTCTCGAAGCGCAGCCCGTGAAAGGTACGAAATGTCACACCACGCAGGGAGGATCGCCATATGAACCACGCATCGAGCGAGTCGTCTCAACGTATGAACCCGCAGGTGTGGAACAAGTACAACACGGCCGTTAGGCTGCGCCGCGACGCCGACATGACCGCGGCGTTCCTTGCGGCGCATGGCCTGCGGGACAGGCCAACACGAAAAGGTGCGGAGATGCAAGCGGCCGAGGATTACTGCCGCTGGTGTCTCACCGATGGCCCGGCAGAACTTGCCGCACTCGGCGGAGCAGCGCTCGAGCCCCTTATTGACCAATGGCGGCTACGCGCAGTCGCGGCCGACGTGCGCGCGACGAGCATCTGGACCGAGGTGCGCCTACTTGCCGCGGTTGGGTGCCTGGTCTTTGTGCTCCTGAACGGCCTTACCCACGCATTCCTTGTAATGTCCATAGCCGCAGCGCTTTTCATCGGACTAGCGATCTCTCTGCTCCACACGAAGTCCGCGCTTATCGTCGGCCCGGACGCGCCCTCGCAACTCCCGCCCATCGTGGCCGGCGCCACGCCGGTTGGACGGCGCGGCCAGGGCCTCGCGTTCCGGCTAGCCAACTTCGGAAGAATCTGAAGCTGGGCAGCGTCCGCAATAAGGCGGTCATACGCGAGCATTTGAGTCTCCGACGTAGCGATAGAGCCGTCCAACAAGGGTATCCGCGCTGTCACACCAAGGGAGGACCGTCGATTCATGACCGCATTGATTTTGGTGATAACGAGCCTCATGGTCGCCGCCTTCTTCGTAGCCGTGGCTCTGCTACTTCTAGGCGAAGTCGTCCAAGCGCTTGGATGGGTCGCGGCTGGAATGACCACTTTCTCTGAACCGTCTTCTGAGCGAAAGGTTCTCGAAGGGATTGCTTTCCGCCTGGCGGGCTTGCTGTGGCTATCGGCTAGCACGGCCGTTCTTGGTTGGATTGCGACGGTTCTGCTCGATGGGCGCGGCGAGAGCGTGATGTGGGGCTGCTTGGCTCTGAACGCTGTGATCGTCCTGTGGTGGATCTCGACGCTGCGTCTGCGCGAACTCCGCCAGGTCGTCCGGCAAGGACGTGGCGTACCGGCCGCTCCGTGGAGGTGGATCAAGATCCAGCGGGCGCGAAGCATCGCAAAGGGCCTGAACGATCCCGACGAGGGTGAGACGAACATCAACCCGACTGTCCGCATAGGTCCTAGCGCCGACGTGGACATCTAGTCCAGAAAGATACGAGGGCAAGTAGATTCGATGGCCGCGCCGGTGATCCAGTACGACCTGTTCGGCGAGATGGAAGCCGCTGAGAAGTCGGCGCAGGCTGCATCTCGGGCGATGTGTGCGGCTGCCCGAACCTTCCTCACGGAGACTCCATGGCCTGACCTGGTCGGCTGGTGGCTCCACTCCGAAGCCATCGAGTCACAGCTCGAACGCGGCGAGACCAAGGCCAGCTACCGGCGCGGTCCTGGCGACAAACCCGGTTGGGCTTGGGCGATTTGGCGTGACGGACTGCGATTCGAGGCGGGCGACACCTGGCAAGGATGGGGTCACCGGCCGCACTTGTGCATCCCTTGGGCCGAGCTGCGTTGCGTCCGCGACTCCCATCGTGAGGTCACCGCTCAGTTACACGCCCTGGCGGATGGCCGCGGACACCCTAATGCGATTGGCTGGCGCTGGTGGATTGACCCGTTCGTGCTTCACCCGGACGGTTTGCACGCCACCTACCTGGAATCCGAGCAGCACGCGGACTGGTACGACGGCTGCGCACGCCCCGAGACTGCTTACACAGACCGCCTCGAAGCGTGGCACCTTGCACTCGGCGTCGTGCACAGCGCTGATCTTGCGGTCCTGGAGGTCCGATGAACAAGCAAGGTGTGCTCGATGAGATCGCCGTACTGATCGATGGGCAAATCAGAGGTGGCGAATCGACCGCCAACGAGGCTGATGATCTGTACTGCGTGTGCAGCCGAGCCTGGCACGGACTCCCAATAGAAGACTGTCCCGGCACACCCGCGGCAGGTGTATGGCATCGACACGATGAATTCCAGGGTCCACACTCGGCGCACCCATTCCGGCGGCATCCGGCGCTCGTCCTCGACGACATCGCCGAAGAGATCGCCGAATGGCTCGCCGACTCGTCCCGCGAGCTCGACTACTGCACCGTCAACGACTACGCACTGGAGACCGGCACAGAACTCACAGACGAAGAGCGTTCGAAGATCCACCGCCTCGTCGCTCAACGGCTTATCCGCGGCGTGACCGGGGGAGTCCCCGGTGAAGGTGCCGAGAGCAGGTAGTCATGGCCGCCGTGAAACCTGCAACGATTGCCCTCCGGAAACGCCTGCTTGCAGCCCTCCACGGGGCCAATGGAGTGTCCATTTCAACCCCGGAGCTTTGTCGCCTGGCCGGGTTCAACAATTTCGAACACCATGCCTACGTTCTGCCGCAGCTGCGCTCTCTCGCACGGGTCGGGGTGGTCACACGCACCGCCGGTTCGCCGGGCGCCGCAGTCTACTGGCGGCTCAACGGCGTCGATCAGACCGCTGAGGCGTTCAACGCCCGGCTAGAACATAACTCGCACAAGGAGACTGGCGGATGCCGAGGTTGATGAGTGTGGCATTGACGACCGAGCAGGTGCGACGTCGACACAAGACGGTGACCAGGCGCACGGGCTGGCAGAGGCTCAGGATCGGCGATCAGGTGACTCTGTGCCCAAAGGTCCGTGGCCGGCGTCCCGGCGAACCACTTGAGCGGATCGTCACCGTCGACATCGTCTCAGTGCGCCGCGAGCGCCTGGACTCGATCACGGCCGACGATGTGATCGCAGAAGGATTCCCCGATATGACTCCCCTCGAGTTCGTCGACTTCTTCCGCTCGACCCATCGCGCGGTATCCGCCGACACCGAGGTCACGCGCATCGAATGGGCCTACCCGCGCGTGTGTCGGCAGTGCGGGTGCACCGAGCACACAGCCTGCGAGACCATTACCGGCACATGCGCCTGGCAAGCCACCTACGACGACAACACCGGCATATGTACCGCCTGCTCGATGCCCGGCTAGCTGAGCCTCGTCATGGCAATTGGTTGCACGGGCGTTCGCACGGGCGGTCCGGCCGAACCTCACCATCATTGGCGACATACTTGAGTGCGAGGGCCAACCAGATCGGCCAACGCTGAGCCACTGGAGCGAGCAAGGAAGAGGTTCGAGCAGATGGTGACGGACCGGTCGAGGAAGTTCGGTGTCCAGTTCGACGTGGCCTCCAACCAGGTGCTGGCGGGGCCGATCAATGATGCGCAAGACGCCTTGACCGACGCGAAGGAAGACGCCACCGACAATGCCGTACAGGCCGTTGCCGAGTACGTTCTCCAGCTGTTCGACGGCGCCTTGGAAGTGGACTACCCAGACGGGACCACCTGATCCACTGATCCAGGTAGTGAAGATCGGCCAACGAGATCCGACAAACGGGATGCGGTACGGCTTGCATCCCGGCGGAATGATCGTCGGATACGAATAGCCCCACCTACCATGCGGTGGTGGCTACCGACCTGCGGCAACTCAGCACCTACGACGTCATCAATCTCTGGGCGGCGACCGCAACCGAGCTGAAGCGGCGAAACATTCTGCGCACCAACAACGTGATCGGAGACCTCGCCGAAGCCATCGGCCACGAGCACCTCGGCGGTACACGCGCAGGCTTCTCCGAGAAGGGCTGGGACGTCCTCACCCCGGACGGCGAGTACGTCCAGATCAAGGGCCTGTGGCGCACTTCCAGTAGGCGCACGAAGATCAGCGCCATCCGCGGCGACAAGTACGACACCCTGCTCGTCATCGTGTTCACACCGACCTTCGAACTTGAAGGTGCCTACCAGACAACGAAATCCGTGGTCGAGCAGAAGTTCGCCCGGAGCTCTCACGTCAACGGGCGGCAGCCCACAATCACCCAGCGATTCATCAACGCATCATCTCGACAGCACTTCCCGTCGATGACCTGTGACTAAGCCAGCCGGGACGTGACGACACCGCAAGTCCCGGCACGGCTTTCAAATCCAGGCGCGTTGGTGCGGATCCCAGGTCCCCGACTCAACCCGACCGTCGAGCACCGCACCGACGAACCGGTCTGCCGCGACGAGCGCCTCGTCGACATCACGCAACTCCTCCGGCGCCCCGCCGGCAGCCACCCGCGCCGGGTAGCTACGCCGCCACTCCGAGCTCGGCAGCACCAGGGGAGTGGGGACCGTGACGCCGCGGCGCGCTTCCTGGCCGCGCACCGCCGCGCGCAACTCGCCGGCGTCGACGACCGCGCACCGCGACAAGATCACGATGTCGGCCAGGTCGTGTGACCGCGTCGACGGCGACGTCCCTGCGCTGCCGTGGGTTTCGTACATCGCAGCCACCTTGTCGGCCACATGCGAGGCCACCGCGTAGGCCCGGACGCGCGGCATCGGCAGGACGTCGTCGATCGCAACGATCGGCGCCGGCACCACCACATCGGGGTCGAACGGGAACTCCCGGCCGACGACGACGTCGAGCTTGGCCACGGCGAATCGCGCGCCGTTGAGCCGGTACAGAATTCGGCCGGTGAACGATCCAGGGCTGGTGGCTGTCACCGACACCTCGAAGTCGCCGTGCTCACCGCCGCGCCGCTGACCGGCCGCATTCAGCGCCGCAGACAGATCGTCCACCATTGCCGTGGCCGCCAGGTCGAGGTCGGCAGTCGTGCGCGCCTCCTCGGTCCGGAACTGCAGGGCCGTCCCACCCGTCACCACGAACGCCGACGGATGGCGGTCGAACAGCCGAGAGATGAACTGCTGCAATGCGAAACGACGCGCGATCTCCACACCGTCGGCCCCGGTGTCCTTCGCGATGGCGCGGATGCGGGTGTTCAGCGCCGCGCGGAACGCTTGCTCGGAGCCGTAGGTGCGGCCCGCGTCGAGCTGCGCGCTGATCGCGCGGGCCCGCCGCTCGAGTTCCTCGACCTGGTCATGCGACTGCTGTGCACGCGCCCGGGCGTCGGCCGAACACCGCTTCGGACCACCGGGCTCGTCGCTGGCCTTGCACATCTACCCGCCGACCGGCAGGTGCTGAAGCGGACGGCCGGCGGCGGCGGCGAACCGCCGCGCCAACGCCAACCCGTCGAGCTCACCCCACTCGCCGGCGAACGGATCCAACCGCGCAGCCACCTCATCCACCGTCACCACGCCGGCATCGACCGCGTCGACGATGACGCCACCCTGGTGCGCACCGTCGAGGTGTTCACGCGCAAGGTCGGCGATGATCAGGGCCGCGGTGGCCACCGGCAGGCCTTCGACAATGTCCCAGTCGGTTCCGTAGGGCCCGATGTCGCGCCGGTAGGTGTGCACGGTGGCCGACCGGGTGTTGATGCGCCGCGGCCCGCTCAAGAACAAGCCTCGAGCGACGACGGTGCCCAGATCGCGGATGACAGCGGCGCTGTCGTGGCTGATGATGCAGTCCGGATCCGCGCGGCGTGCGTCGACGTCGGCTTCGGGCCGCAGTGCCAGCCACTGCGCTGCCCAGCTTTCGAAGCGGTGCATGTCGGCGGCGTCCTCGGTGAATCCGTACACCCCGTGGTGGACGCGGACGAGTTCGCCGGCAGCCGTTCGGCGCGCCAACTCGTAGCGGGGGACACCGTGAAGTCGAGCCTGAGCGGCGGTGAACAACCCGAACTGGTTGGCCGCCAGGTCGGTCAGCCGGCGCCACACCTCGGCCTGGGCCATGCAGCGATAGTAGCAATTTGGGGACGTGTCATAACGGCTGGTCACACTGCGTGCGGCTGCCGATGGGGGGCGCCGGCGCGTCGCCGACGGCTCCAATACCGCCAAGACCACCGCGATCACCCGCCTCTGCGTCGACGCGCGCCGTCGCCGAGCCACGAGTCCAGCGTCGGCCGCGTGACCCCCAACGTCGTGGCGATCGTCTGCTTGGGCATCCCGTCGTCGAAGAACTGCCGCGCCAGCTGCTTGGCCGCATCCTTCTCCCCGCCCAGCCGATCCTCGGCCTGCTGCAGCCGCTTGCCCTGCGCCGCCAACTCATCCAGGCCCCGCGCGAACACGTACGGGGCACCGACGACCACGACCTCGGCCTCCCGCACCGGGCTCGCCTCCGCGACCGCAGCCAAGACCTCTCCGTCAGTGGCCGTCGACGCAACACCCGGCAAGTCGTAGAGCGCGACCATCTCCGCCGGCGTCCTCACCTCCACCCTCACGACGCCACCGCCCCATCCTCCTGCTGCTTCTTGTGCTTGCGGACCTTGCCAGTACTGGTCACCGTCACCAACTGACCACACTCACCACACACGCCAATTCCACCGTGCATCCGCGGCCGAAACGAGCCCGACACGACCGACTTCCCCAAGCAGGCCAGCGGATCGATCACCTGATGCTGCGTCGTCCACTCCACCGGAGCCGACGCGAAGCAATGCGTGCACAGCGTCGGGCCGTGCGCGGCCACCGCATCGGCCTCCGACTCACCCGACAACTCCGGCAGCCACCCCAACCGAGTCGTCGGCCGCAACGAGTGACACGCGGGCGACTGATGGATGTGCCCGCCCTGCACCACGAAGAAGCGCGACCACCGACCGTTGTCGCGCCACTGCACCTCGTGCGCGCGCACCGCATCGTCGGCGGCATCGCGCGCGCTGCGCGCCTCGTCGACTCGCCCGGGCGCGGCGGCGGCGCGGTCACGAACCCACTGCGGCTGATCGTCGTCGGCGGTGATCCGTTGGGCCTGCTCACGGGCCTGCGTCTCGGTCAGCGTCCACCTGCGCGCTCCTGTGCGCGCCCGCTCGCCCGCCGCGCGATGCAGTGCGTCCACGGCGTCGGTCAGCCGGTCAGTGGCCGCCCAGTAGGCGGTGGTCAGTTCGGCCAGGCGTCGATCGCTGGCCTTCGCTTGCTCCTTGGTGAACGCCATCGTGGGCTCCTTCGGCCGTCGTCGTCGCGCGGGGTGCGCGCAACGCCTCACGTAAAGAACTATACATGAAACAGTAAAGAGTGCTACGGTGGGTTCATGCGATCGACAAACACGACGACGACGACGACGCCACAGCAAGGAGGCGACGCCATGGACACTCCAGAAGCCGGCTGGTACCCCGATCCCACAGGCGCCCCCCAACAACGCTTCTGGGACGGCGACCAATGGACCGACGCCATCGCCGCACCCAACGTCATCCTCGTACCCGTCGCGTCCCCGCCGGCCAAGGACTGGTTCCAACGCCACCCCGGCTGGACCACCCTCATCGTCTTCTGGATCGCCTGCATGGTGTGGCAATGGGAGTGGCTGGCCCCCACCCTCGCCATCACCGCCGCCACCGCCTGGGCCGTCCGCTGGGAACGCCGCCGCCGCGCCCGCCTGGCCGCCGACGCCGACGAGCAGAACGCACTCCTCATCGACGGCGACGACCGCGGCATTTACGGCCACTACCCACCATCCGACGCCGACGACGATCCCGGCACCACCCACCACGCCGCTTAACTAGCGTGAACAATTGGTTGAATACCCAGCGGAAAGGCACATCATGGACCGCGACATCATCAGCCCCGATCGCAAAGGCATCCTGGGCGATCTCATCCGCGACCAGATCCCCGTGATCACCGACCCCGTAGAAGCCGAGAGCTTGCTCGCCGCTCTGATCGAAGCATTGTCGAGCAACCGCAACGTGCAAGCCGAGTTTCGAGCAGGAGCCATCTGGGAGCGAAAGGGCCGCGACGACGGGGGCGACCTCTCACCGCTGGTATCACCGTCGCCATACCGCGACAGCGCCGGCAGCGACGAGGTGTACCTCTCCGTCTCCGTGCGCATCGGCCAATCCAACAAATCGCCCGCAGTCAAGGCTTTCGTCGAGACCCGACGCGCACAGTCAGAACAGGACCGACTCGCCGAGCTCGAATCGGAGGCGGCGGCCCGTCGGAATGCGCTCAATACCGACCAGTCGGCGCTAGAAGACCTCGAAGCGCGCGCCGCCGAGCTGCGCGCGGCGACAGGCCGGTGAGCGACGAGCGGGGGACCACCGCCGTGGCCGCCGCGGCGGCGGGCGTCCGCGCGCAGTGGGACCAAGAATCCGTCGTCGCGAAAGATGGCTCTGCCTAGATCGATCCGGCCGCCGCGGCCATCGGGCCTGGACTTCTTCGAACTGCCGACGAAAATTCGCTAGCTGGTTGTCAGCGCGCTTCCGTAGCCTTGACTACATGCGCACTCGTGACGACATCGACGCCGAGTTGAGGTTGCTCGTCGCCGTGCGCCAGTCGATCCGCGAACAGAGCGGCGAACCGTCGAGCTGTCAGATCAACGAGTTGCTCGATGAGAGGGCCGACGCTCATGTCGGGTAAGTCTCGCTACCGGGGTCCGCGCAGCGGCAAGAGCACGCCCAAGCCCAACCCTCTGTTCGCCGCGGGCCGGGTGCCCGCTGCGCCCGGAAATCGGCCGCCGCCGTCGATGCCGCCGCTCGGAAATCCGGTGACAGATGACCTGATGTCACACACCATGTCCTACTTGACGTCGCAGCCGCAGCTGATCGTCTGCGGACTGCTTGGATTGAACCCGCTGACAGACGACGAGCGGCGCGAACTACTCGCCAGCATCAACCTTTACGACGCTCTCGAAACTGTTGCCCGCCTCCAGGCGCAGTGGGACGTGGCCTACACGACAACTCAGGGCGTACGCGACGTTGAGGGGGATTTCCTCGCTGGCGGCGGCACCGGGGGCGTTTGCGAGAAGGCCCTCAACAGGATCGTCATTTACAACGACATGCTCATCTCGCCCCGTGCGACCGCGCAGCTTATGCGCGAGATCATCGAGTACGCCACAGCAGCCGACGCCGCACCGGTCATCGACCGCAACATACTGACGCACATGCTGCTGTCGATCACGACGGAACAGAACCTCAACTCCGAGTTCTCAGGCGACGTGCCCACCGCCGCCGAAATCGCGAAGCTTCAGCGCAAGCTGCCGAAGATGGGCGCTGAAGAGATGCACGAGTACGCCAAGCCGCTCATACAGGAGGAAATCGCGTCGGCGCTCTTCAACGCGCCGCTGAGATTGGAGATCGTGCTTTCGAACTCCTTCGACTTGTGGTTCACGGAGTGGGCGTCGAGGTCGAAGACGACCGGCCTGGGGGCGACGCCCGCGGACGCCTTTAAGATCGCCACCGGTGTCGAACTACTCGACGTCATGCGTCTCGGACGCCGGATCATCAAGCGCAGCACCAAGAGCCATCAGGTCCGGTTCACCCGCGATGAACTACTGGCCGACGGCGCGTCGGAGTCCGCGATCGACTACCTTTTCGCGGACATGGCGCCGCGACTGGAGGACTTCAAGGCCAAGTTGCAGGAGGATCGCAACGCTGGGCCAATCAGTCATCAGCGCTACACCCTCACGCAGTACCCTTTCTTGGCCGTCGATGACAACACATTCGTCGCCATCCGCCATCAATGGGCCCTCGACCGGCTATGCGGTGCACAGCTCTACTTCGAAGCGTGGGCCAGTTTCCCAGGAGCGCTGCGCAATCGGTTCAAGACTGCGATGAATGACGCGTTCGAACAATTCGTCAGCGGGATTCTCCATCGCATCCACGACAAGTGCCCCCATCTGCGAGCGATCGTCGACGAAGACGACATGCAGGCCGCGTGGACGCAGAAGAAGGGCGAAGCGCCGTCGGTCTGTGACTGGATGCTGTTCGGCAAAGACCATTGCATCGTGATCGACGCCACCAACCACGCGGTGAAAGCGGATGCGGCGCAAGGCCTTGCGAGTTGGGAAGAATACAGCGCCGACGTCGAGAGAATCTTCATGGACACCGGCAGCGGCAAGTATAAGCAACTACTCTCCACCATCGACCTCGTCCAGAAGCACGGCGGCTGGGAAAACGAAAAGGTCGACAACAAGACGATGTACGCCCCGCTCGTCATCGTGCCCGACGCCGGCGTCGTCACCGGACTGCTGGCTCAGTTTGACATCAATCTCCGAAGCATTAACGCGTTCAAGCATCTTCAGCCGCAGGTGTACGCCCCCGGGATCGTTCCGCTGTCAGACATTCAGTTGCTCGAAGGGATGGCCGACATAGGGGCGAAGGGCGGAATGAATCCCAACATGATGGACTTGATCGCGAAATGGCGCACTGCCGCGTCCAAAGGTGTTGCGTCGCTGCAGTTGTACTTGCTCAGCTATGGAATACCGATACTGCCCGTCAGTGACCACATAATGCACAACAGCCGTAGGGTGATGAAGCTTCTCGACAACCGCTAGCTACCATGGCCCAGATTCACGCGGAGCGGACGATCGCAGCATCGCCGGAGCAGGCACCAACGTCGGTGACACCCTTACAGATAACACTGTTACCCACGACGAAACCTAGCGCCCAAACGCACGTCGGTAACAGTCCTACACACCCCAAAAGCGGTTACAGATAAACGGCACAGTCTGCGACTAGTCCGGCACCAGGGACATGGCCGATGGTTGCCCGCGAGGCTGTGAAGGAGCGCGCGAGCACTATTCCGACGACGGCGACCCGCAGTGCCAAGAGGGCTGCTAGCTGCTGCGCGGCGAGTGGTCGGTGTCGGTGGTGTGCTGTAAGAACAGGAACTGTGAATCAGGCGGTCTGGGCTGAGCGCAACGGTGTTGCGCTTGTGGCCGCCCGGTTCTGCTGGTTCGGATCTGAGTATGTTCAGGCCGCGCTGCGGCGCGGGGACGAGTTGTCTGGTAAACGTGCCGCGCAGAACCGTGCCAAACGGGCTGTTGCCGGTGGGGCTGCCGATGATCGCGAGGCGGCGTGATGGCGAAACTCGAGGTTCCTGACGGCTGGACAGTGCAGGCGTTCCGGTTCACCCTCGACCCGACCGAGGAGCAAGCCCGGTCGCTGGCCAGGCATTTCGGTGCGCGGCGCAAGGCTTACAACTGGACCGTGGCCACCCTGACAGCCGACATCGAAGCTTGGCAGGCGTCCGGTGTCGAGTCGGAGAAGCCGTCGCTGCGGGTGCTGCGGAAGCGCTGGAACACCGTCAAAGACGAGGTGTGTGTCAACGCTGAGACCGGCGCGGTGTGGTGGCGGGAATGCTCGAAGGAGGCCTACGCCGACGGCATCACGGGCGCGGTGGACGCGTACTGGAACTGGCAGACCTCCCGATCCGGCAAACGCGACGGCAAGAGGATGGGTTTCCCCCGGTTCAAGAAGAAGGGACGCGACCAGGATCGCGTGACGTTCACGACCGGAGCGATGCGTGTCGAACCTGATCGGCGCCACCTCACGCTTCCGGTCATCGGGACTGTCCGTACGCATGAGAACACGCGCCGGATTGAGCGGCTCATCACGAAGGGCCGGGCGCGGGTGCTAGCGATCTCGTTGCGCCGCAATGGCACTCGTTTGGATGCGAGTGTGCGGGTGCTGGTGCGGCGCCCTCAGCAACCCAGCGTCGCGCTGCCCGGTTCTCGGGTTGGTGTCGACGTCGGGGTGCGCCGGCTGGCCACGGTCGCCGACGCTGACGGTGTGGTGATCGAACAAGTCCCGAATCCGCGGCCACTGGATGCGGCACTCAAAGATCTGCGGCATGCAAGCCGGGCACGCTCGCGATGCACGAAAGGCTCACGACGCTACCGTGAGCGCACCACCGAGATTTCCCGGCTTCATCGCCGCGTCAACGATGTCCGCACTCATCACCTGCATGTCCTGACAACACGATTGGCTCAAACCCACGGCCGGATCGTTGTTGAAGGTTTGGACGCGGCGGGGATGCTGCGGCAAAAGGGGCTTCCCGGTGCCCGCGCCAGACGGCGCGCGCTGTCGGACTCGGCCCTGGGCACACCGCGCCGGCACTTGTCCTACAAGACGCGCTGGTACGGGTCACAGTTGGTGGTCGCCAGCCGGTGGTTTCCGTCGTCGAGAACCTGTCATGTGTGTGGGCATGTACAGGACATCGGCTGGGATGAAAAGTGGCAATGCGACGGTTGTTCAGTCACCCACCAGCGTGATGACAACGCCGCCGTGAACCTCGCACGCTACGAGGAAACATCTAGCGTCGTCGGCCCAGTTGGGGCCGCCGTCAAGCGTGGAGCCGACCGTAAGACCGGGCCTCGCCCGGCGGGTGGCCGTGAAGCGCGGAAGGGACGCAGCCGCGAGGCTGCCGAACAACCCCGAGACGGGGTGCAAGTCGCGTGATCACTAAAGATCACTCCCTTGCAACGGAGGAGGCGGGGCATGTGGTTTTGGGGCTCGTGCGTCTCCGGGGGCAGGGACGCACCTTCGACCCCGAGCAGCCCGCGTCGTTACGACCCGGGTGCGACGAATCTTCCGCAGTCTCGCTGACGGAAAGCTGAAGTCCGCGCAGTACTTCCAAGACGTACGAGCCAATCCAGACGTCAGGGAGTCAGATTTGCAATGTGCTTGGCCAGCAGTGATCTCGGCGGGCCCCGCCGCTGCTCCGCAGACACCCGCACCGCCTACCAGAAGGCGGCCGACCAAGTCACCCACCTCGAGCACGCGTGCGACGAACTGAGCACCGGCATCACCAGCCTGGACGCCCACCACTACGCCGCCGCCATGGCGTTGCCGCCGGACCAGCGAGACGCGGCCCTCGCCAACCTCACTCCTCACCAGATCGACGCGCTGACCCAGCTGCGCCGCACAGCCATCCGCCCCGACGTCGACGCCGCCTTCGCCGACACCGCGTCACTCGAACTCACCACCGCCACCCGCGACACCTCGTCGAAGACCTACGGCGACATCCTCGTGCACCGCGCGCACGGCACCGACCCCGTTCACGCCCAACTCATCGACCCCGACATCGCGGTGTGGCGTCAACCAAGCCGCAGCGACTACGCGATCGCATACCGAGACGGAGACGCCTACCGCACCATCGTCACCGCATCGAAGTACAAGACCGCCATCACGATGATCGACCGGATCCCCATCCTCACGCCCCTGGACCAGTCACCCGGCGGCATCGATGATCTCCAGCAGCAGGCCCACCGCGCGAAAGCCGGCACCGCGCTGAAGCTGGCTACCCAGGCGGCCTACGGCCGGCTCCCCAATCCCGAAGCACAGCAGGCGTTCCTGGCAGAACACCTGACACACGCCCGGGACGAGATCGTCGATGCCGCCGCAGCCCCCCTGCACGACGAAATCCTCGACGCCACAACCAGACACCGCGAAAACCAACGCCACGCCGCCGCGCACGCCGCTGCAACCACAGCGCGACACGACGCGCTCAGCGCCGGCCAAGACCCCGACACCGCCTACCGAACCGCCTACCACCAAGCGCTGGGCACACCAACCCGCGGCGGCGCCCACATCCCACACTTCGACCACCACCGCCTCCCCGCCGACGGAATCGACACCGCCACCCATGAACTACTGCAGCACAGCGGAATCCACGCCTACGGTCCCACCACCAAGGACGACTACACCGTCATCGCACGCCACGGAAACGACCTCAAGGCCTGGGGCCATCACGACGTCTACGGAACCCTGCGCACGCCCAGCATCAAACAGCTCGGCGCGCAGCAGGCCGCCTTCTTGAGCCGCACGCTCTCCAACGAGGAACGTGCAGCGCTGCGCACCTACACATCGGGCCGCCACCTCGGCGACGGCGCATACATCGCCATCAACGACGCCTATACCGGACGCACCGCCGCACCCACCGCAGCAGTGGCCAACACCTGCACCCACCTGCGCAGCGCCTTCGACAAGTTCGCCCGACACAACACCACCCGTGAACCCATCACCGTCGTGCGCGGCACCCACGTCCCCACCCGCTGGGCAGGGAGCCGAGCCGACTACCTCGCCACCGCCTTCCCCGTCGGCGCCAAAGTCCAACTCGCACAAGTCACCTCGGCGACCACACGCACCACCACCGCAGGCCGCTTCGCCAACCACGGCGGCACCGGCTCCTACCTCATGGTGATCCGCACCCGCGACGGCCTACCCGTCAAGGCCATCTCCGCCAACGCCGGCGAAGACGAGGTCATCGTCCCGCCCGGCACCGCGCTACGGTGCGTGCGCGTCGACGACCGAGGCGTCGAACATCAACCCACCGTCTACCTCGTGGCCGAGGACCTCGTCGCCGAAGCCGAAGCCACCACCGTACGCGCCGCCAGAGCATCCTGACCTGCGGGTACGGCACGTCCCCGGTGTCTGTATCGAGCAGATCCCCCAGGCAGCCGCTTCAGGGAGGAGGATAAGCCGATGGCATCGCTCGACGAAGCGCTCGCAAATCTGGACGCGGCAATCGCGAACCCTGGCCCGCGGCCGGACTACCACCAAGCCCAAATGATCCGGCTTCAGCAGGAATGGCCCACCCTGTGGACGGCCATCGAAGAAGTGCGCGCCGCGCACGCCGACAACCGCACGCGCTAAACGACGTTAGTCGCTCGAGGAACCATAGTCGGACCCGATCTCTCCGTGTAACCAGTGGAACGCCACACCAACCGATAACGGCCCGGGCCCGCATACTGACCTCATAACCGTCGAGGGGATGGATGTCCAGTGCGTGACGACACCGACCTGGCCGCACTGGTCAAGGTCTGCGAGACCGATCTAGGTGACTCCGATCTTTGGTTCCGGCCCGACGGCTACCCAGACTCCTTGGCGCTGTGCATCATTGACTCGATCTACTCGACCGGCGCCCGCTACTCGTCGGTGGTCAACGTCGTTCGCCGCTACCGCGACCACCGAACGCAGCAGGGCGGGACCCCGGACATGGACGGGACCGAAGAGCTGGCCGCCAACATCGCCGAACTCGGCGGCCCCGACGCCTGGGCCAGCCGCATCGGCAACCGCCGCCCCACCTCCACGACAGCCGGCGCCCCGCTGAAGGCCGAAACGATCGACACCCTGACCACGGTGCTACCCGAGCATGGCCTCCGCACGACCGCCGACCTGCGCAGCGTCGCCGCAGACGCTGCAGCGTTGAAGACGGTCGAGCGGGCCTGGCGCGCAACTCCCGGTCAACGCTCCGGCATCACCTGGGACTACGCATTGATGCTGGCCCAGATCCCCGGCGTCAAGGCCGACCGCATGGTGATCCGCTACGTCGCCCGCGCGATCGGCGTCCGGCCTGACGCGCTGCCGCCGCAGCGCGCCGCCGACATGATCAAACGCGTCGCGGAGATGAAGGCGTGGGAAGTAGTTCACCTCGACTACGCGATCTGGCGCTTCGAGTCGGGCCGGCCGCACCAAAACCTCGACGATGCCGCCGGCAGTCAATAGGAAGCTGCCAGCGGGATACGTGGGCGGGCCTACTACTACCCGCGCGGGGGGACGTGTCAGCGTCGCTGGTTAGAGGTCGTAGAGAGCTGAGTGCGGCTGCCCGCCCGTCGTATGCGCCCTGCGTCGTCGCGCGGAACAGGACATCACTGCACGCCGATCGTTCCGAACGTGCTGCAATTGGCGCGTGGCGACGACGGTCCTGGCGTGGCAAAGCACGAACTGGCTGTGGAACGACATCGGACACTCACTCGGCGCATTCTTGACGTCGTCCGGATTTGGCGGGGTCGCAGCGGTAACAGCGGCCGGCATTGCCGCCTGGCAGGTGTATCGCACCCGAAACCAAGACCTGGCCGTCACCCGGAAAGAAGAGGCAGACCGACACTCCGATCAGCTCTGGACACGCTTCGAATGGGTAGTCAGCAACCGCGAAGAGCTAGGCCCTCTCACCGTGGTCGAAATGCTCCTCGCACTGGAAAGCGACGCGCGAAACCACCCCGACCAGTCGCTCGAACAGGTGTTGTCCGCGCATCGCCGCAACGCACTGAGACGGTTCACTGAAGCGATAGCTCGCCAAGCCCCCAGCCCAAGCGCAGAATGAACAGCAGCAGATGAGGACATCGAGGCGGAGATGACGACGGATTTCGACCAGCTACTCGTCGAGAGTGGTGGCACCCCCCGCGAGATTGCTGACGCCGCAGTGCTGATGGCGGAAGCGACACTGCACGATCCACGGGCCGACGACACCGATCGCGCTCTGGCCCAGGGACTGCTCGATCGAGGTTCCGACAACATCGCCGAGACACTGCTGTCCCAGCGGATCTTCGGTGCCGACGTCGAGTCGGACACCTCATCGCCACCGGTCGCGGACACGGCTGAGGAATCAACCGCCAGCACACGGGATGCGACGTCTGGCCAACGTTCAACGCGCGCGTCTAGCGGCATGAAGGATCCGATCGCCGACTTCTTGGGCCAACTACGCGACGCAAACGCAGCCCTTCGGCCCGAAGCTGAATTCCGAACCTCCAAGATCAAGGAGAACATCGCCAAGCTCCTCAAAGACGAGGGTTACATCGCCGATTACCGGATCGAAGACGGAAGAATCGGGAAAACGCTTGTCGTTACATTGAAGTACGGTCCAGGCGATCAGCGCCGCATCGCCGGGCTGCGACGCGTCTCCCAGCCAGGGTTGCGGGTGTACGCCAAGAGCACCAACCTTCCGCGCGTTCTCGGAGGTATGGGCGTGGCAATCATCTCAACGTCGTCCGGTCTGATGACTGACCGCCAGGCCCTCAAGGACGAGCTAGACGGCGAGGTCCTCGCCTACGTCTGGTGACCTCACAATCTGGTCACATCGATTGCCGCGGTTCTGAACTGGGCTGGCCCCACCAAACCTCCGACGACGCCGCCGGCGAATAAGAAGCTCGAGGAACACCGAAGGCCGGGCCGCCTTGCGGCGGGGACGTGTCATCACCGCAGTTCGAAGCTCTAAAAACAGGGGCATCCCCCCCGATCTGGCGACCAGCATGAGATAGCGCGTTTCGGCATCGCCCCAGATCAGGCGGTTAGCCGATCCCGCTCTACGGCTGACCCGCAGGTGGCTACCGAAAGCGACGTCTACCTGCCGATCTTCCACGCCCGGAAAAGTGCCCTGAAAAGGTAAAGTTCCCGTGTGCGACAAGATCGCACGCAGGTCGTCCCACCCCCATGTCCCTGACGGCGGTCAATTGAGCCAGCTCGGATACCGCCGACGCCCATGCCCTCGGAAGGCACCATCATGCAGATCAGCGTCCGCTCCTACTTGACCGCCGGCATTGCCCTCACCGCCGCCAGCACCATCGCGCTCACCCCGCTGGCCATCCCGCCAACCGCCCACCAACTCGCGCTGCCGCAGGTCTCCGCCCCGGAGATTCACCTCACGGCGCTCATCAATCCCAGCGACGTGACCGCGCTGGTCAACAACCTCAACGCCGCGCTGAACTCGGTGTCGACCACGGTCACCTCCGCCGTCGGAGCCCCCGGCCAGACCCTCGACGGTGCGCTCGGGTCCGCGACCGCGCTCAACACCAGTCTGTGGGACGGCCTCATCAGCGCCACACCCAGCGCACCGCTGACCGCCCTGCTGAAAGCCTTGAAGGCCAGCGCCAACAGCGGCCTCGTGAAACTGGCGGATTCGGTGGCCGGTGCCAACGACACCGTTACGCTCACCACCGGCCAGATCGCCGCCCTGCTGACCTCGACCCTGACCGGCTCGCTCGGCACGGCCCTCTACGCGGTCTCCGACGTCGTGAACAACCCGCTAGCCCTGGCCAGCTACACCAGCCTGCTCGACGTCCCCGTCGGCATCGCCGGCACCGCGCTCAACAACGGCCTGGCTGCGATCAACAGCCTCGGCGGCGGCGCCATCAACCTCGGCGGCACCCTGGTCCACGGCGTCACCGCCCAGATCTCGAACGTCCTCGCACTCGTCAACGGCGCGGCCGACGCCGCCAAGACCCTCACCGGGATCGACTTGATCAACGGAACCATCACCGCGGTGCAGGGCATCGTGTCCGCCCCGGTCACCGCCGCGCTCGCCGGCGTCGACGGCATCACGACCACCATCACCCACGCCGCCACCACCGCACTGTCCCGAGTCACCAGCGGCGCACAACACGTAGTCTGTGGTTCCCCCGAAATCGTGGAGGGTTTCCTATGCCGCTTCGGGCTTGGTCTTGGATTCCCTGATCTCGTAGTTGACGGGCGATAGCCCGTCGGCGGCACTGTGGCGGCGTTGGTGATTGTAGAAGGTGTAGCACCAGTCGATTACCACAGCCTGCGCATGGATAGTATCACGGAAACGATTGCGGGACAAGACTTCCCATTCCAAGGAAGAGAAGAACGCCTCCGCGGCAGCATTATCGAAACACGATCCGACCCGGCCCATTGACTGCCGAATCCCCAACTGGCGGCACAGCGTGGTGAACGCGTGTGCGGTGTAGGTGCTACCGCGATCGGTATGGAATATGACCCGCTCGGAGTCCTCATCGCGCCAGATCACTTGGCGGCCGCCGCGCGCGGCCACAGCCATCTTGATCGCCGCACACGCCAACTCGGCATCCGGATGCAGGCCCATGGCTGCCCCCAGCAGCCGGCGGCTGTAGAGGTCGATCACGGTCGCCAGATACAGCTTCTGGCCGGACTCAGTGGGGATCTCAGTCATGTCACCGACCCATTTGCGGTTCGGCGTAGCCGCGGTGAAGTCTCGTTTGACCAGGTCAGGAAACTTCGGTGCCGTCTTGTCCTGCTTGGTGAGCCCATTGCGGCGCTTGATGCGGCGCGCCACCAAACCCTGGCGGCGCATCGAGTCGGCCACCGTCTTTTCCGACACTTCCCAACCCAGATCGCGCAGGTCAGCGACCAGCCGCGGCGAACCATGCAGCCCCTTGGCCGCCGTGAACGCCGCGGCGACCGCGCTATCGAGGTGCGCGCGGCGCCGATCGGTGTCGGTATGCAACCCATCAGAGTTCTCAGCACGGCTAATCCACTTGTAGAACCACGACACGCTCACACTGAGCAGAGCGCACGTGATCGTATGCGGCACCCGGTATTTGGTCCTCTGGTCGGCGATGAAGCGTGCCACGCTCACTTCGTCGCCTCCTTCACCCACAGGACCACTGATCGCTTGAGGACATCGCGCTCCATCCGCAGCTCAGCGTTCTCGCCGCGCAGGCGTTTGAGCTCCTCCATGTCATCGCGGGTCAGCTCGCCCCGGCCCTCGCGGGCCTCGCGGTCCTGGGCAACCCAGTTGCCCAGCGTGCCCTCGTGGATCCCCAGGTCCCGCGCGACCTGGGCGATCGGCTTACCCGTCTCAAGCACGATCCGCACAGCGCCCTCACGGAACTCCCGGTCGTACTTCTTCCGTTTCTCTGACATCGCTACTCCTTATAGCCGATGCCTCCACGGTCTCGGGGGAAGGCCAGTCACCGACTGGCTCGGCAACGGCACCACCCCAGGCGCCGTCCAGGCCGCCATCAACGCCATCGGCACCGCGCCCCTGAGCCCGGCCAGCTACAGCCACGCCGTCTCGGTGCTCGTCGGCGCCGGCATCAACACGGTCAAGAGGATCGTCAACACTGGCGGCTCGCTGCTGTCGATCCCGGTCACCGCCGCCGCCGACCTGACCGACACCACCGCCAACGTCATCACCTCCTTCACCAACGGGCTGGCCACCGTCGCCAGCGGCCTCCTCCAAGCCGCCGGCCTTGGGTCGTTCGTCGCCGGGCTGCCCTACGCCATGGCCGCCACCGTCAACGTCGCCGTCAACACCGTGGCCTTCACCACCAAACTCGGACTCAACGTCATCGCCTCCGCCCTCGACATCGGATCCGCCCTCAGCTCCGGACTCACGGCCGCCGCCGTCCCCTCCGCACTCAGTGCACGCCAGGTCGTATCCCTCACCGCGGCAACGGAATCAGCCACCGCGCAGGACACCTCCGTCGCGGGGGAAGTCAACGAGTCGACACAGGCCAAGGACGTCGACGAGAAGACGTCGACGGACAGCGCAGAAGAGGTGCCAGCGTCCCCGACCGCCGACGAGACGACGACCACGGACACCGCAGAAGAGGCGCCAGCGTCCCCGGCCGCCAACGAGACGACGACCACGGACACCGCAGAAGAGGCGCCAGCGTCCCCGGCCGCCGAGGACACCGGCGAACCGTCGACCACCACGGATCAGCCGGCGACGGCTCCAGCGGCACCCGCGGCATCCCCGCAGAACGGTGACTCCGCGGCGGCCACTGACGACACGCCACCAAGCCAGACCGAACCCGACTCCGACACCGCGGCACCCGCACCGCATCCGAGCACAAAGCCGGCCAAACCCACCGACAGCACCAACGCCGACGCCACCACTTCCACCGGCGCCAGTTCGACGACCACTACGAAGAAGCCACGCACACAGCAGGATTCGACGACCGGCTCCACGTCGTCGACCACCGCTAGCGCCGGGCAGGGTGACTCGTCGACATCCGCCGGCGCGAAGCGCGCGACAGCGGGTGGTTCCAACGGCGGCACCGGCACCGGCGGTGACGGCGCCTCCTCGAGCGCCACCTCGGCCAAGGACAACAGCAGCTCGTCGACGCCCAAGCATGCGTCGGCGACCTCACCTCGCCACGCCGCCACCGACGACTCGGCACCCAAGCACGCCGCCTGACACCAAATCGAGACGGGCTCTACCTGCGGCGATGACACGTCCCCGCGATGCGGCGGCCGCGCCCGCAGGCAGCGCCCGACTCAGTCAGTCAATGTCGATCTCGACGACCACGGCGGCGTGATCCGACGCCGCCTGCGTCTCGTTCTCAATAGTGTCGAAGTGCGGAAACAAGGTGCCGTGCGTGCCCCCCCACACGCCCTTACGAAAAATCGCCGCCGAGGTGGCTCGCTCGAACAACGCCGGCGACATCAGCAGGTAGTCGATCTTCTGGCTCCGGGTTCCGTTGCCGAACGTGCCCGGCCGATCGTCGTCGGAGGCCCCGTCGTCGAAGTCGGCCACCCGCACGAAATCCGTCAGATCGGTGCCCTCCGGCAACGGCGCCAACAACGCTTGCAGCGGCCCGCTGTCCGGGGTGTCGTTGAAGTCGCCGAGAACGACGACGTGCTCCACGCCGTCCGACCGCAGCCCGTTGTAGATCAACTTGACCTGCTCGGCCTGGCGCCGGCGCTTCTCCACACTGGTCGGATCGTTGCCACCGAACTTGCTCTTCAAGTGGTTGACCAACACGACCAAGTGCTCGCCGGCCAGGGCACTGCCCTCGGGAAAGGTGAACCAGTACTCCGGGCAGTCCCGCGAGAAGATCGTGCGCCCGAACCCGCCGTCGTCGACATGCGACCGGATCCGCTCGATCGGATAGTCAGCCTTGGACAGCACCCCGACATCGATGCCGCGGGCGTCGTTGCCGTCGATCACCATCACATGCGGATAGATGGGCTGCTCCCCGTCCCCGCTACCGGTGGTGAGGAGCGTGTCGCTGAACCGCTTCAGCGTGATGCGGTCCTCGGCCTCCACCACGCCGACGATGTCGGCATCGACCTCGCGGATCACCCGAGCGGTGTTCTCGATCGCCCGCGCAATGATGCGTTCACGGGTCAGGTCCACCCAGCCCGTCCAGTCATTGCGGCCGTCGGCCACCACGGTGACCGCCGCGGCGCCGCCCTGGCGCGGCCGCCGCAGCAGCTGGCCGCGGTACTTGCGCAACACGGCCATGGTGTTCGGGTTGGTGACGTCCCCGTCATCGGTGAGCAGATGCAGCTCGCCGAGCAGCCCGAGCATCTCGGCTTTGTCTGCGGCGCTGTAGGTCTCGTGCTCGAACAGTTCGTTGAGGCGCGCGTGCGCGTTGAGGACGGTGGCGGCGACGCCCTCGGGTTGATTCATCGCACGAGGCCGGGAGAAGAGGTTCTCGACGTTGTACGCGGCGATACGGAACGGCATGAGGGCTCCCCCCGGAACGGATGGTGAGCAGCCTAGGCCGATCCTTGATGGAGGGGGATGCTTGTTCACACACCGTCGCGCTACAGTTCACGACCCGTAAACGCGGTCCCTGACGTGCGGCGATGGCAGGTCCCCGGCGCTGAGCGTCGATCAGAAGTCGTACGCCGGCTCAGAATCAAGGATCTTGGCAAACATCGCTATCAAGCCATCAAGGCTGGAGTTGGCGCGCGCGGTGTGACATGCGCTGTGCAACTCGCCCAGATCGGTTTTCTCCCAATCAAGCCCGATGCCACGCTCGGAGAGTAGGAGGTCGAAGAACACGCGGGTCGCGCGTCCGTTGCCCTCACGGAAGGGGTGGGCGAAGTTCACATAGTCGTACAGGTACGCCACCGTGCGCGCGAGATCTGCCTCGGGAACAGACTTCAGGTACTTGAGACGGTGAATCTCGGAGGCGACGTGATCCATCGGCTGGGCGATGCTGCCAGGAGGGCAGAAGGACTCGTCGCCCTTCTCGATGCCGACGGTGCGCACATCTCCGGCCCAGTCGTAGACGTCGTGAAACAGCTGTCGGTGTATCGCCTGCAGATATGCAAGATCGTATGAACGGTCGCCCAGGAGGCTGGGCACCTCGCGGAGTTCGAGGACTCTTGCCTCGACGAGATCGTTCTCCGCGTGGCGTAGTTCGTCTATTGTCTGGGCGCCGACTCGGTTCCTCAAAATGCTTGTGCCAGGGATGAAATAGCCCTGCCAGTTCTGTTCGAGATTGCCGGTGTCCCAGGGGTGCGGCACTCCTGAGCCAGCGCTACTGGACGTTGTAGCGGCGGCGCACGCGATCGCCCAGCTCGGCGGCGGTGATCGTCCCGCGAGCGTAGGCGTCCTGGTCGGCGCGGGTGGCGCTGGTGCTGCGCGAACCTTCGAGTTCAGTGCTGCGGCGAGTCGCCCTGACAGCCTTGACGCGGCGCGCAGTCTTCTGCTCCTCGGTCACCCTGGACACCGCCTTTCGTCGCGTGCCTCCAGAATAGTCGACGGAACCGACCTTGCGTGGAGGCTCGACCCACACAGCAGACCGCGTTCGCTGGGGCTATGACCAGGGAAGATGGCACGTCCCGTACTGCTTGGCGGGCTGGGCGGAGGCGCCACGTCGAATCGAGGTGAGATGGCGCTCCCGGCTGATCCAACCGGTGGCGCCCGCTTGCGCGCGGCATCTGGATGTCATGGCTGCGCGTTAACCTCATGTACCGAGCAAGTGAATCGAGCGGGGGAGTCTCATGGTGATGCCGAAATACGCAGCACTAGTGTTGATTACGGCCGCGTGCACGTGCGCCGTCGCATGTGCAACCGGAACCGAGGCGCCAAGTACGGCAGGGGTGACGTCGACGACAAGCGCTGACGAGCATCTCGAGTCGCCGGCTGCCCCGATCGCCCAACTCACAACCGCTGGCGAGCACTGCTTTCGCTCACCACTTGAGGTGGCCGCGGCCGCGGCCCGCGTCGAAGCCTTCTACGCCTACGCAATGCAGAAATATGAGGCCGCACGGCGCACCGCCGACGCTGGCGGCCCGTTGCCGGCCGCCGGAACGAACGAAATGGGCGAGGCCTCCGATCCGGATCCAAACAATTGCATCCTGGTGTCGACCTACCTCTACGATGACCGCTACTTGTTACCGCCACCTCCGAAACCCACCCGATAAAGCGGGGGAGGCGCACGCTCGCGGGGCCGTGAACAGGCACGGCGGCACGGCCCCGTTGCTCGGCGGCGAACCGGATCCCACCAAGCCGCCGTCCTGAAACACTGACCGGATGGCTGCATCGCGGGCAACATCGTCGACCCACGTCGAAGGGAAGCGCTGACACGTGTGGCAGCGCCCCAAGACCATGCTCGAACTCACGGATGCGCTCGAGCGCACCAGCGGGCCCCTCAGCTTTGGCTTGCCGCAGCTGCACTTCGAGAGCCGCGACCAAGCTCAATTCCCGGTCGCGGACTGGCGGGCCTACCTGCTCCTGTCGAGCATCGACCCTCCCGAAATCGTGATCGCCGGCTACGTCGACTTCCTCGTCGTCCGGCTCGGCTACGCTCCGATACCCGACACCCTCGCCCAGACACCCGGCTACGGCGAACACTGGTCCGACCCCTCCTGGTTCGCGCAACTCTTCGACGGGGACGAAGTAGCAGCCAGCATCGAGGACCACTTCCACGAGGTGGGCCCATTCCACACCGCGGTACTGCTGCAGGACGGGTTCGTCGATCCCGCCTTCCGCGGCCACCTACTGGGCCCGTGGATGGTGCTCCAGATTCTGCAACGGATGGTCGACGAAGTCGGCGGCTTCCTTGCGCTCTACCCGCACCCATGCGAACGAGGCATAGTGCGCCTCGTGGAGGACCAGGCCGCGTTCTGGCGCAAGATCAGCCAATACTGGACCGACCACCTCGGAGTGGTGCCGATCGGCGGCGAGTTCCTAGGGCAGGCAACCGGACTCACGACTCTCGGCAATGCCCGCGACAACCTGGAGTCCGTCGCGGGCCTCCTCGTCGACGTCAGCCGCCTGGATCTGAGGCGACGGCGCCAATTCGGCGACCCCGACCTGTGGCCCGTCGAAGACCTGTAAGCATCTGCGCACAAAGCAAAGGGCCCGGGTCAGCCGCTAGGGCCGAATACCGGGCTCTTCTTTGTCTCTAACCGGGTCACGCGTGAGCGTTGCACCGGTCTGTATGCACTCAATAATACGGGGCCGGCCCGCGGCCACCTCGCCTCCTCGACGCGGGGACATGTCATCAGCCCAGGTCAACGACCCTGAACCGGTGCCAAAGCAGCATCACCGGGGCCCCGCGCCTCGAAGAGAGCCTCCAGCACCTGCCAGGCCGGCGTCCCCGGGCGCGGCCTACCGGCCTTCACCCACACCTCGTGCTCGGGATCCCACCGCGAAGGGGACCGGAAGTAGTCGACGACGTCGCGAGGCGAGACCAGGAAGTCGGTCGCGACCAGAATCTCGGCGAACGTGGCGATCTCATCGAAGTCGGCGACCCAGCGTCCATCGAGCCGCGCGGCGACATCACGGGCCATCTCCAGAAGTGTCTCGTCAGAATCCATGCCACACAGTGTTTCTCGCCCCAGCTGGATGCGCCAATGCTGGTCTGAGAAGCCGGCGTATCAGTGCGGGACGTGCCATCGCCGCAGCACCTCCCATGCGAGGATCACTCCGTGGCGACCGAAGAGGATCGGATCAGTGGAGGCCTCTACGGCCTCCTCGTCGGCGACGCCCTCGGCGTCCCCTACGAATTCACCCACTCCACCAACATTCCCGAGCACATCGACTACACCCCACCACCCGGTTTCCGCCGCGCCCACCCCGGCGTCCCCGCGGGCACCTGGTCCGATGACGGCGCCCAAGCACTGTGCCTGCTCGCATCCCTGCTCGACCAAGGCCACCTCGACGTCGACGACTTCGGCCGCCGCCTCCTGGACTGGCTGCACGCCGGCTACCTCGCCGTCGACAACCGCGTCTTCGACGTCGGGATCCAAACCAGCACCGCTCTGGCCGCACTGCGCAACGGGACACCCGCCACCCACTCCGGGCCCGCCGGTGAACGCGACAACGGCAACGGCTCACTCATGCGCGTTCTGCCCCTGGCGCTCTGGCATCACGGGGACACCGCTCACCTCGCCGCCGACGCCATGGCCCAATCCCGCGTCACCCACGGCCACACCCGTTCCCAGGTCTGCTGCGCCCTCTACTGCCTCTGGGCGCGCCGCACCCTGCAGCAGCATCCGGATCCCTGGGCGGCCGCGCTCAAGGACTTCACCGACATCTACCCGCCGGGCACCGACGAACGCGCCGAATTCGACACCCACATCGCACCGCCCGCAGGACCACCGCGCGGCCGCGGCTCCGGCTACGTCGTCGACTGCCTGCACTCCGCACACGACTGCGTCGACGCCGGCACCGACTACGCCTCCGTCGTCACCGCGGCGATCCGCCTCGGCGACGACACCGACACCACCGCCGCAGTCGCCGGCGGAATCGCAGGCATCCAGTACGGCTTCAGCGGCATACCCGACCGATGGGTCCAGGCGCTACGCGGCAAGGACCTGCTCGAACCGCTGCACCACGCTCTCCTGCGCACCCGCCCGAGATGAGACGGGCCCGTATAGGCGCGGCGTAAGGCAAAACGGTAGTTGTGAAAATCGCAAAACAGCAGGTAGAATGACACACCATGACACAGACGGACATCGGCGGCCGAGTCGCGGCCAGCATCCCGCCTGGCGTCACCCAAGGCCAGGTCGCCGACAAAATCGGACTCGCAGCCGAGAAATTCTCACGCTCCCTCAACGGCAAGCGTGCCTTCTCCGCAGTCGAACTCGCCCAACTCGCCGAAGTGCTCGACGTCGACGTGCACTGGCTCATCACCGGTGAACCCGACCCGCACCGCCTCGTCGTCGCAGCCCGCCACGACTTCGACCCCGAAACCGGCCAACGCGACGTCCCCGGCCAGCTGCGCGACCAGCCCACCCTCGACGACGTCGCGCTCGCCTACAAGCAAGCCGCCCAAGCCGAGACCAGCCCACCCGCTCCGCTACCCACCAGCGTCGACGAGATCCGCGCCAAGCTCGGCCAGGACTTCGTCCGGCCCCTGGCCGACCGCATCGAGACCCGCCTCGACGTCGACGTCATCCGCCTACCGAAGCTGTCCACCGCCTACTCATTCAACGTCGGCGCCCGCAGCGTCATCGTCATCCCGGCCACCGGCAACTGGTTCCGCGAAAACTGGTCCCTCGCACACGAACTCGGCCACCTCGCCGCGCGCCACCACGAAGGCGACCTCACCCCAGCCGACCGCGATCGCCACGAAACCGTCGCCAACGCGTTCGCCGCAGACCTGCTCCTGCCGGCCGCGCAACTACGCGCCCTGGACTGGCTCGTCGCCACTCCCGATGACGTCGCCGAACGCGTATGGGACCTCGGGGTTTCCACCGATGCGCTCAAAACGCGTCTGCAGTGGCTCGGAATTCCGGTCGCCGATCAGGTCCTCGAATGGCTGCAACAACCTACGCAGCGACTCCTGCGCCGGCACTGGGCCGGGCAGCACGCCGACGGCATCGACCAGATCACTCAACGGATGGACGAAGCGGCCACCCGACGGTTCCCCCGCCGGCTCCAAGAGGAGCACATGGAGCTCATCGCCGCCGGCGCGATCCGCAAGTACACACTGGCCTGGATGCTGGGCATCGACGCCGAAGCTCTTGAAGTCGAAGAGCCCACGCCAGCCTCGCCGATCGCTACCGACGCCCTGGCGGCGGCCCTGGGCCACTGAGAGTGGCAAAACTGTTCCTGCCGGACAACACAGTTCTGGTCAACTTCGCCCTCATCCACCGCATGGACCTCCTCGGCGAACTCATCAACGGCCGAGGCACCTGGTGCATCTCCGTAGCCAACGAATGCCAAAAGTCGGCCAACGCGGTAAGCAACCTCGCCGACATGACCCAGGCCCCGTCAATCTTCGGAACACCGCTGCATCCCGACCAAGCCGAGTTGATCGACACTCGAACACTCCGGGACAGCATCGCCAGCCCAGGCGACGCCGCCACCAAGCACCTCGGCGAAGCCGAAACGGTCGCCATCATCAGCCGCCGCCACATCGACGGCCTATTCCTCACCGACGACCGCGACGCCCAAGCACTCGCCGCCCACAACGGCATCACCGTCGTCACCACCTGGGACCTTCTACGGCTGGCCTACCGCGTCGACAAGATCACGCAACCCGTACTCGCCGGCTACCTCCGAACCCTCGCCGCCGAAAACCGAGGCCGCCCAACAGGAGTCAACGACCAAGCCACCTTTCAGGCGTGGCTGGCCTGACCGTCTATGCGCTCAGCTGCGTCGCGGTCGACGAACGGCGTCACCGTAGGCGGCGTAAACGCCTTGAGGCGTCATGTCGAGTGTTGTTGCGATTTCTGGGACTGTAGCGCCGCGATCGCGTGCGTCGCGGATTGCCGCTACCGGATTTGCAACTGTGGCGATGAGCCGGATGACGAGCAGCGCCCAGGGCTTCTCGAACGCACGCAGCAACTCATGGCGATAGTCGCCAGTGTTTCTGGCCACTAGTACGTCTACAACCTCGTCGAGCTCGCCGAGCTCGGCTGGCAGCCCTGTCAGGAGATGGCTGGTGGCTGCACGACGTGCGGCTCGCAACGCCGCGGCTGCGACCTCTTCGCGCGCAGTGGCCAGATCTGCGTCGGTGAGGTCGCTGAAGGCCACCTGCAAACGATAGACCAGCCAACGGCAACAAAGCTCAAGGTTGATCCTCAAGTCCTCTTGATGGCCGCCGTCCAGATATGGCATAGTCAACTATATTGGACGTCAGACCTCAACTACTTTGTATGACTTGGATGGGTGGCGTAGTCATGGCGCAAGCAACAACCTCACAGATGCTTGAAATCCAGGAAGCCTGCGACGATTTGTTCTGCGATCCGGACGACGTTTCGGCGTCGATGCGCATACGCCAAGTGCTCGGGGGATCTCAGGGATCGCCGGGCTCTGTAGTTGGCGCAGGGGTATCCCGCCAGGAATGGCGAAGGCTGGTGAAGATTGCTTGCGACGAATTGCACGATGACCCGACCGACCTAGATGCCCGCAATCGGCTGCTTGTGCTGGTGGCAGCCGGCGATGGTGACGGGAACGGGATCGGGTTGCCGGCACCGGCCGCGTGAAGGAAGTTCGTATGGGTGTGCGCCGGAGTGACGCGGGCCGCGGCGAAAGGCCCACCTCGGCGAACGATTCAGAAAGGGCAAACCCGATAGAGGGGGTACACAGGTGGACAACGAGTTGGGCGCATATCTCTGGCAATGCGAGCAAGCAGCTGCTGCATCACGCTACGTCCACGCTCGGTTTCTGCAGTTTTACAAAGTGCTCTGGGCCGCGCGAATTGGGGATTTGACCTTGGACTGGCGCGACCGCATTACCTCCGACCCGCACTCCGCCGAGGACGTGCTCGCGAGCCACGAATTGGCGACGATGCCACTGCGCCAGTGGGAGCCCTTCGCCGCTGGGGGCGAATGGAGGACCGCGATCGACGAGTGGTACTCGGACCTCCTGGCCCTCGACGCCTATCGCGCCGCCCATGAACGGAGACCGGGGATGCCGATCGTCCCCGACGAACCTCCGGGCGCCAGTCAGTTAACGCGGGCTCTGCAGGCCTCGCCTGATTTTCGCCGTGGTCTGCAAGCCATGGACACTGCATGGGCGCAACACCGTGTTACTTGGGGCACTTTGTATCGCGTTGGTCTTGCTGCTGGAGGGGTGGGCACGGACTGGCGTAGCTGGGTCGAGTCACAAGCGACCGCGTTGGCTGACACGGATGACAAGCTGGCACAGTATGTCGACTGGGCGCGCACGCTCGAGTATCTGCCGGTCTACTGGACTCAGCCTCGGCCTTCAACACCGCCTACGCCTGACCTGATCGAAAATTCTTAGCAGTGCCCGTCCCGGCGTTTCTCTATGACGGTGTCGCTTTTCATGACTTCCCGGTGACGGCAAAATAGCTTACAATGGGGAGGTAGACGCCCGGGCAGCTGATTCGAGCGCGGTCAGCATGAAGCAAAAGGTAGGCACGCAGAGGGGTTTCAAATGGGAGAGATGCGAGAACTGCAGTCCGGAACTGCGGTTTTAGACTTCGACGAACACGTCTACCATCGCCTTATGGAGCCGAATACTCCACCCACAGGCCGTGGACCTCTGCTGCACCCGGAGCGTCGCGACGAGGTTCACCGTGTGATGCCGCCGGATACGCCACTGGAGTACGTGCCGTATCCGCCTGGCGCTTACCGTGCCGCGACGAAGCCGTCACGGTCGATCTGGCTGATCTTTACGGGGATCGTTATTGGTTGCGCCCTCATCGCAGGGGCAGTCTTCTTTGCTCTCGACGGAAGCAGTTCGAGTCCGACAGCCGCTCCACCCGTCGCAGCGCCAACCGCTGCGCCGCAAAGCGGCTCCAGCGAGGCCGTGGATAGTTCCACGTGTCGCGCCTGGAAGTCGACCAAGGCTGCCCTCGATCAAGCTCTGGATTTGCCTAGGGGTTGGAACTGGGAAACGCCCGGCATCGATCAGATGATCGCTAGTCGTAACGCGGTCCTGACGAAGGCGATGGATTTGTTCGAACCGCAGATCGCGGACACGCCAGCCGACGTCGCCACTGTCGCTCGCGCATACGTCGCTGATCGGCGGACTGAAGTTCAGAAGTTCGCCGACCGCACTTACACAGGAGCCGACGGTGTCGCTGGCACCGCAAATTACACCACCCTGAACGATCTCTGCGGTCTGCCGCAGTAACTCATGGGTGTGCCGAAGCCGCCAGGTAGGTTCGTCGATCAAATCCTGGGGCCCTTCTGGGAGTCCTCAGTAACGCCCGAGGCGCTTACATCATGGTCAACAGCCCTCGGGACGGCCGGTGCGACCATGACCGCCTTGGCTCAGGATGGCCTCGTCGGCTCGGACAAGCTCCTGAGCTCAGGAACAGGTGCCTTGGCGGACACGATTGCCGTCTCATGGGCGACGTACTTCGCGAAGATGGGCATCTCGGCTGCGCAGGTGATCCAATGCGCCGGCCTGGTCGCTGCTGCCGCGAGCACGCTCGGAGAGACGCTCTCGGCTATGGCCACGGTAGCGGCGGCGTGGAACGTCGTCCTTGAGGCGTTAGACACTGCTGCGAAGGCTGGATCCCAGGAGGCCGCTGACCTCTTCAAGACTGAGCTTGCCCAAGCTCAGCAAGATATCGCTGCCATTAGTGCGGCCAATTGCGCCTTGATTCCGCCGCCGCCGCCATGGCTAGCACAACTCAGCGGGGGAGCGCCTTCGTCGCCGCAGACTGGTGGCGTGGGGATGCCAAACTCGGGCCCTTCGAGCACCCAGCAAACGGGTATCTCGGGTGCCTCCAGCGCCCAGCCGACCGGTGTTGGGGCGCCTAACGCGGGCCCTTCCAGCGCCCAGCCGACCGGTGTTGGGTCACCAAACTCGGGCCCCTCGGCCAGCTCCGCCGCGCAACCAAGCGGAGTCGGAACACCGGCTCAGCCTGCCGGCTTCACTTCATCGTCGAATGGATCGTCTCCCGCGGGGGCGCCGGGCGGTGGAAGCCCTAGTGCCGGATCTGGCGCGTCGAGCCCGGCGGCGTCGTCGTCGGGGGCGGGAAGCCCCGCTGGAATGGGATCTCCTTCCTCATCGGCGACTTCTGGATCCCAAGCGCCTTCGGCGGGACCTTCTGCTTCGAACGGGACTGGTTCGTCGAGCCCGTCGTCCTCTGGTGCAGCTCCGACCGCTCAGCATTCGTCGGCTTCCGGTTCCCCCGCATCGCCGCCTCAAGGGGCCTCCTCTCCGGAGGCGGCAGGTAACGCGGGAGCTTCGTCGCCGTCATCGACGTCTGGCATTGCACCGATTACAGCCGTGTCATCGGCCGTTGCCCCTGCTGCGGCTGCTCCGCTGAGTAATGCCGCTCCGTTGGCGGGTATGGGGGCCGGGCCTGCGGCTGGTGCAATTCCAGCGCCGCCTGTGCCGCCGGCTCCGGTGTCTCCGTTGTCTCCGGTTGCGCCGGCTACTGGTGGTTCGGCGTTCGTTCCGCCGCCGCCGCCGGCTGCTGCGGCGCCGCCGCCTCCTCCGAATGTGGTTGCCGCTGCTCCTGGTGGGCCTGCGCCGAACCCGCCTCCGCCGCCTCCGAGTGCGCCGCCGAATCCGGGGCCGGCGGGGCCGCCGCCGTCGTCGCATGGGCATCAGGCGCCGAACGCGCAGCAGGTGTCGTCGTCGCAGCAGGTTGGTCAGCAGCCTGACGGGCCGGCGGCGTCGCCTGTGGGTGGTGGTGTGGCGGGGTCGGCGCCGATCATGCCGATGGCGCCAGATCAGGATCCGGTGATCGTTCCGGCGTTCATCTCTTCTGCCCCGTTGGCGGGGATGTCGTCTGGGTTCAACGAGGACTTGGCGCGGGTGCGTGTCGTGGTGGAGGCGGCCGGCGGCGGTGGCGAGGTGGCTTGGGCGGCGGGCATGGTGGTGACGAGTGGTCGACGCCAGGTCGTGGTGACGACTGATCGTGGGCTTAGTTGGTTGCCGGAGTGTGCGCGGTTGCCAGCAGATGTGGCGTTTCCCTGGAGTCATGACGATGCGGCACGGTGGGAAGGGATCGTTGATCCGGCGCGGGTGATCTTGGAGTACGCGGCTGCTGTCGATGGGGAGTTGAGCGCGTTGGCGTCGACGTTCTCGAGTGCGCCGGCGGTCGCGGCTGGCGTGCCGTTCGTGTTCGCGGACGGGACTGATCGCGCGTATCCGGAGATGTTGACGGGGCCGGTGAAGGATCGGGTGGCGCTGCGTGTCGATGCCGGGTTGCAGGAGCAGGCTCGGCAACGTACTGATCGTCGTGATCAACGGCAGACGGCGTGGTCGATGGCATGGGATGCTTCGGGGCAGGCGCCGCAGACACCGACGCAGACGCGGATGATCACGGCTCTGGTGGATCATGGTGGCAGGCTTGACAATCCGCGCTGGGTTGCTGCGCTGCCGTGGGACCAACTGGAGGCGGAGTACCGCGAGTTGTGCGTGCAGGAGCGGGCGGCACGCATTGACGTCCGTGATCTAGCCGTTGGGGATGTTGATACTGAGGGCGGGTTATGTCGGCCGCTGCTGGCTCAGTGCTACGCCATCGAATGCCTCTTGGCGCTGCGGCATTCGTCAGCTCAGGAGGCGTTACAGTCGGGCCTGTATTCGTGGTGGATGCAGCGCAAGATCACGCCGGGCGAGCCGCCGATGCAGTCGCACCTGGTGGCGATGTAAGTGCCGGCTTGATTTTGACGACTTGAAGGAGGATGCATGGGCGCGCCGATGTATTTCGACATCCCGCAGTTCCGCGGTGACTCGTCCAACCTGCTGCAGCTGGGACAGGACGCTGGCACGGCGTTGGATGGTGGGCTGAAGGCCTACACGTCGCAGACCGGCGATTCCCCTCTGGGGCAGCGCATCTCGCTGTTGACGGGCAGTATCAAGGAGGGGTTGGACGGGGTTCCTCCGCAGCTGACCAATGATGCGTCGGCGCAGGACTCGAGGACGAACGAAGCGCTCAATGGCATCGACAGCCAGGATCGGGCGAACGCCGGCATGTTCCAGCCGGAGGGCTCGACTCCGGGTGCTCCTGGGATGGCTGGTTCGGGCGTGCCGGGTGAGTTGGATGGCGAGTCGATCGACAAGGAAGCCAAGGACAAGGCTCAGGACATGCTGGGCGGCGATCAGGCGCAGCAGATGATGCAGCAATTGCTGCAAATGGGTATTCAGATGGGAACGCAACTGCCGCAGCAGCTTTCGCAGCAGCTGGGCCAGATCACTCAACAGCTCGGCCAGGTCGTCAGTAAGGCCGGCGAGCAGGTCGGGCAGATGGCGTCCAAGGCTGCCGAGGCTGCGACGAAGGCCGCAACGGATGCGGCGACATCCGACCTCGGTGGTCTCGGCGGCGACTTCGGCGGTGGTCTCGGCGGCGGTGGGGGCGGCGGGATGGATCCCGGTATGACCACGCCGGCGGGGATAGAGACGCCGGTGACTCCGATGACCACTTCGAGTGCTCTGCAGCCCAATGGGTTGACGCCGCCAGGTGGTGCGGCGGCGTCGAGTGCGGGCAGCCGGATGCCGATGATGCCGATGATGCCGATGCACGGTATGCACGGCAACAAGGGTGAGGGCGGCGAAGGGACCAAGCGGGACCCGATCATTTTCCCGGAGAGTAAGCTCTACGAAGCGCCTGAAGGTACTGAGCAGACGTTCGGCGCCAACCCGGAGATCGAGTCCGAAGAACCCCCGTTCGGCACTTCCTCGACGTAGCAGTCGCGGCGACTCAACGTCGGGGCCGTGCCGTTTACGGTGGTGGCGGCACCCGAAATGCCCAAGATGGGCTGTTACGATTTGCGTGATGTAGGTGCGGCATTGTCGTTGCGCGACAGCCGCATTCACCAGGACCAGCAGCATGTCGCCAATCCGCAGCCGGAGATCACGAGGACGCCATGACCATCGTTGACGAAATCGACGCGCCGCCCGTGCGCAACGGATCCACGCCCGACGCGCCAGCGACCGCACCGCTCACCCATCTGACGCCAGTGACGGCTCCGCCACCGCCCTACGACGACTTCATTGACGATGACGACTTGCTCGTCGGAGCGGGCCAGGAAGAGGCCGTCGCGGCGCCCGGGTCGGCGAAGGTGCTGCGCCTCACGCGCATCGCCGCGGTCTCCATCACCGCCGTGATCGGGATCGCGAGCTTCGTCCTGAGTTTCGCGTCCCTATGCGACCTCGCCGTACGCGCCGGCTACCGACATAATCTTGCGCCGCTGTGGCCGATCATCGTCGACGGAACGATCCTCGCCAGCACGATGGGTGTCCTGGCGCTGGGTCCGTATGGCAAGAGCCAGCGCAGCAACCGTCGCTTCTTCTGGTGGGTGCTGGCCTTGGCCGCGATGGTCAGCATCGGCGGCAACGGCCTGCACGCGATCATCCCTCCCGGTGCCGAGCTGTCGCCATGGCTGAAGGCAGCCATCGGTGTTGTGCCCCCAGTGTCGCTCTTGGCGACGGCCCACGGAGCAGCGATTCTTTCGCGTATTCGGCCGATGACGGCCAAAGCAGTTCGTGCGCAGGAAGAGTCGGAGAGGGTGCGCGCGGCTGCCGAGAAGGCCCGCCGTGCCGAGGAGCGCCGCCAGTACTGGATCGACCGCGCCCGCGTGGTGCAGGAGCAGAATCCGACGACGAAGGCGATCGCCGAGCGTCCGGTCGAGCAGATCGCCGAGGTCCTGGAGCTGGCTCACCGCGGTGAGTCGCAGCGTGGAGTGCATCGCATTACCGGTGTTCGTCATGAGGCGTTCAAGAAGATCCTCGACGCCGACGCTGCGGTCCACGGCGAGCTCGTCCAGTCCTCCAACTGATGAGTAGTCGGGACAGACGCCTGTGCAGGCACTGATCGACTGGGTCGAGGCCCAGCACAGCCCCGGCGTGTTGTTCGCCGCCGGCGCGTTCGCCATGCTGATCGGCCTCACGGTGCTTCGGTTCGTCCGGCGGGTGAAGCGCATGATCTGGTCGGTCGGCCTGCTGGCTGTCGCCGGCGGCATGGGAGCCGGCGGCGGATGGACCGCGTTGAACGCTCTCACCCAGCTGCGATAGAAGGGGCCGTAATCCGTCCGCATTGGGCAGGGGACGTGTCATCTGTCGAGGTCGGCGGCATTCGCGGCGAAAGCGGCTGGGATGCAGTGAAATCCGTGTCGTCGCGCGGACCGGTTCCGTCGTAGGTCGCCGATATTCTCCCTTTTAGGACGAGGTGAGGAGATGGCGATGCAGCTGTTCGGTCGACGGCGAGCGCGTACCGCGATCGCAGCTGCCGGGTTGGCGATCGCCGCGGTGGCCTGGTTGCACCCCGGCTTCGGCGACCGCGACGACACAGCTGCACACGCATCACCCGCCGCGACCGCGTCTGCCGGTCTGACATCGCTGCTTTCTCAGGTTCAGGTCGTCGACCGCATCGACGCGGTTCCGGGGTACCAGCGTGGGTGCCGCAAGGGTGAGCTGTGTGTGTTCGGGCCCGCATGGAGCGACCCCCTAGACCGCAGTGGATGTGATGCCCGAAATCGCGCACTTCGGGTCCAGCTGCGCGATGTCGTGTTCAAGGCGAACACGCGCGACTGCAAGGTGATTGACGGGTACCTCGATCCGGATCCGTATACGGGTCAGCGAATCAGTCTGGACGACATCGACATTGATCATCTGGTGCCGCTGCGCCGCGCCTGGGACGCGGGCGCGTGGAAGTGGGATCTGCAGCAGCGCCGCGTATTTGCCAACGACCTCACCGAGTTGGTCGCAGTGTCTTCGCACGCCAACCGATCCAAAGGCGATAGCGGCTTAGACGAATATCTGCCCCTGTTTCAACCGTGCGAATACATCACCAGGTACCTCACTGTCGCCGTGAAATATCAACTACCCATCACAGCCTCCGAACGCGAGACCGCGCGGAAGACTTGCGGCTAGTCGTGATCGACCAAAGGAGAGCCGGAATGAGTGTCCGCCCGTCACGACCCGCGACTGTTCCGGAGGTGACGCTCCGCGAGCATTGCCGGGAGCCGTATTGGCCAGACCCGGTCCATCAGCATCGCTGCGCCGTCCCCAACACGGGCGAGCATCAAAGAGGAACGGCAGAAGGCGACGACTTCGTCACCGAGATCCATAGGTGCGCATGCGGTTTCACATGGGTCGTGAACTGATGAAGGTTCGCGTCACCCCGCATGTCGACGTCGACTCGGCGCTCGACCTATCAGCATGAGCGACAACCTCGAGCTTGAATTGTGGCCGCGCCAGCATGATCTACCGCCGCGCTGGGACGGTCTCCCTGTGGAGTGGGGCGACTGGTCGGATACCGCCGACATCTTCATCTGCCCGCCGCCGCCGCGGAAGAAGTGTGAGCACTGTGGCAGCCAGCGCGACTCGCTCATGTGCCTCGGTCGAGTGTGGACTGACCCGGCCACCGCACCGCGCGCTATCGGCCGCGCGCGCCTGCAGCGTGGCAAGCACCTGGTGGCCAATCTCTCGGCGTTCCGTTGCCCAGACTGTGAACACGATTACGTGCTGGACGTCGTCAACAACGAGGCATGGGATCTCGATCCGACCGACTACACGAACGACGGTTCGTACGACGTAAGGGAGCGATGACATGAGCGTTCGACAATTCGACGATGCTCAGCGGTGGGTCCAGGCCGTTTGTGACGGATGTGGCTACGTCGAACAGCAGTACGACCGCATGGGTGACTCGTATTCAGCGGTCGAAGCATCGGAGTTGGGGCATTACCTTCCCGAGTGGCTATTGACCGACGACATCGACCTGTGCCCGAAGTGCTCTCAAGAGTGCAGCAGTTGCGACGGCACGGGCTGTGAGCAGTGTGCTTACGAGGGGCGCATCAAGACCGAGCTGCAGCCCGCCGCAGGTTGACGCCTTCAATTCCGCCCCCGTAAAGGCGCTTCGTGCACTTCGGACTGTCAGGCCGCGCGTGAGGAGGTATTCCATGCTGCTGAAGCCCGTTCCTCGGCCGAGACGGCTCAAAGCTGTTGCAGACCTAGGGCCGTACGAGATCAACGTGGGTGCGCTCTGTTCGAGGCATGTCGGTCTTAGCGTGGCCGTCCGCCGTGGCCGCAACATCCTCACTGGCCCGCTGATGTATTCGCCGGCGGAATCGCAGACCAGGCCGCTGCTTGTCCTTCGGGTTGGCGACTTCAATGTGGCGCTTCATCCCAGCGCCGCCGTGATGGTCATCCCGGACAACTACCGGGTCACGATCACGGTCGCGCCTAAGCCCGCCGACAGCTAATCGCTAGTAGGGATATAAACAGACACATGGGACTGCTCGATCAAAACGTACCGAACGACGACGTCCACAACGTGTGGGTGCTCGCGCTGCAAGGCGTGACCGCAAAAGTCAATGAACTGATCACGTACGCCTTGGCGGACAACACCGATGAAGGGGCTGAGAAGGTAACAGCGGCTCTCGCAGCGGCGAAGCCGGGTGAATTCGTCGGCGTACCAATACGTTTCGTGAACCAGGCCGACCCAACTACTATTCACATCCAGCCGCACCTTTGGGGCATGTGGTGTCTGACGCAGCGCTACATGTCTTCCGCTGAGCTCTTTGGTGGAAGTCCGCAACCCAACACGTAATTGCTTCAGGCGGCGTGAGCGACACTCGACAGTCCGGTTAACTCGGACATATGATCGAGGTATGCGTACTGAGGCTCCGGCGTTGTTACCGATCTTCCGGTCCCAACAGCAGGGAGAACTACTGGCCCGGCTCCTCCTGGATCCGGAGCGCGAATCAACCGTGACGGAACTAGCAGCCGCCGTCGGAGCGCCGAAGCAGACCGTGCAAGGCGAAGTCGAGCGACTGGTCGTCGCAGGCATCCTGCGTGACCGCCGTCAGGGCCGCAACCGGCTGATCAGGGCGAACGTCGAACATTCAGCGTTCGGTCCGCTGTCGCAGCTGGTCATGCAGACGTTTGGCCCACAGAGAGTGATCGCGGAGGAGTTCGGCGCGGTACCGGGGGTCGACTGCGTCGTCATCTTCGGATCCTGGGCGGCGCGATTCTCGGGGGAGCCCGGCCCGCCGGCGAGAGACATCGACGTCCTGGTCGTCGGCAAGACAAGTCGAATGGCCGTGTTCGAGGCAGCTGACCGCGCGCAACGACGGATCGGTATCGAGGTCAATCCAGAAAGCGCTTCGGCGTCTCAATGGGAGAACCCGCGGGATTGGGCGCTGCTGGTCGAGATCCAGAACCGGCCGTTCGTCGAGGTCTTCACACGCCGAGCCAAGAAGGCGGCGACGGCGTGACCGCACCGTGGGCGATGGGCCGCGACAAGATCGCCGAGCTGCTCGGCAAGCGGCATCTCGAGCAGATCAGCGGCGCGGCCGCCAACGGAGAGTTCCTCCTGAAGCAGGCGCGGACACGCCTGGCCGGCGCGCGCGCCGCGAAGGAGGCTGATCCGGCAGGCGCCTTCGCATTGGCCTACGACGGCATGCGCCAGGCCGTGACCGCGCTACTCATTCAGCAGGGGCTGCGCCCCAGGACTGAGGGTGGCCACGTCGCGATCATCGAGGCGGCACAGGCACAGTTCGGGCAGTCGTTCGCGTCGTTCAACACGATGCGCCGCGTGCGAAACCAGCTGGAGTACCCGCGCGATCCAGAGGAACTGGAGTTCGATCCCGCCGACACGGACGACGCGATCGACAAGACGGAAACGGCGATCGAGGCTGTCGAGCAGCTGCTCCCACGACTCGGCCTATGGCAGTAACGCGCGGAATCCACTAATGGGGAGTCGTCAGGCGTGGGACCGGCCCGGTAGTGAGCTCACAGATGAGGTCGTCGAGCTCAGCCTTCACGTCACGGTCGATCGCGTCCCGATCGAGCGGGCCGTCGTCGTCGAGCGGAAGGCCGAACTCGAGGCGGATGCTGGCGTCGTCGACGTCGTCGAGGCGCAGGATCTCCCGGTAGGCCACGAGCATGTCCGCGCGGCCGCGCAAGCCCCGGCCGTACTCTTCGAGCGCGTCGATCATGTCGATGAGCGCATCCCACTCTTCGGTGTTGGCCGGACCGAGGCTGAGGTGGGTGTCGGCGTGACGGCGCCACAGGCGGTAGGCGTGGGTCGTGATGTGGCCCAGTGTGGCATCAAGGTCGATGCGGGCGTGGTGCTCATCGAGGATGTCGGTGGCCCAGACGCGGCAGCCTCCCGCGGACTGTGCGGCCACCGCGGCGACGGCGATGACGTTCGCCTCGCACCACACCAGGGCCGCTGAGCCCGCATGTCGCGGCGGATCCTCGACCCAGCGAGCTTCCCAGGCGAAGCGTGCGTCCCACTCGGCTTCAAGGACGTCGCGGTTGGTGTAGCTGGCCAGGTCTTCGCGACAGGTGGGCCAGTGCACGGTGGCGGCTGTCAGGGCGCGGCGTTCATGGCAGCGATAGCGCCACCGAGGATGGGTAGGCCAGTTCCGCATCGTGAGAGGCGGGAAGGGTTGGTGGACGTGGCCGAGTCGGCGGCGCTTGTCCTGCAACGCTTCTGGGAGGGCTAGTTCGTCGATCGTCCCGGCCGGGGTGGCGTACTCGAGTGCGCCCATCGTTTGGTACGCGCCATAGGGCCAGTTGATGTCGAAGTCGTCGCTCGGGTAGCGGCTATCTCGTCCTGGGGAGGTCGGCCAGCGCATGGGTTCAGCCTATGCCTGCAGATCGCCGCTCAGCCGTGCGCCGACTCGTCGGACGGCGGCGTCGGCGGTCGCCAGAGACGTCGCGGCCGGTGCGTTGCCGGAAATGTCGCCCAGTGCTCGTTGATTTCCGCGGCTGCCTGTTCGATCGTGGTCGCGCCTGCACAAATGCGGAAGAACACGTCGCGGGCAAACGGAGTGTCGAACGCCGTTGCCGAAGCGAACGCACCTCCAGCACGACGCTCGAAGTCGTCGCCATCATCAGAGCTGGGCCAGCGCATGCGTCGAGCCTATGCATGTGGCCGGCCGAGATCGCTGCTCCAGGCATCCCGACGTTGGCGCGTTGGGGGGACGGCTCATGTCGGCCATGTCGGAGACAATGGGATTCGTGGGCGAGATCATCTATTACCACGGCGGAGTGCCAGGCAAGCAGGTTGGTGATCTGCTTTACCCGGCTGCGGATCTGGGCCTGGACTACACGAGTGCATATGGCGACGTGCCTGGGCTGCGAGCGCTGGCAAGGCCAAAGTACCGGCCCCAGTTAGTGTACTTCACAACGCATTTCGGTTCGGCGCAAGGCTACGCAGCCCGCTACGTCGCAGGGAGAACCCGCACGCCCGGCGATGTCTACGCGGTGAGGCCGCGTGGACGGGTCGAGCGCGATCCCGACTTCGATCACCCGAAGACCGCCGGGGTCTATGTGTCGAGCCCGGATCCTGTCGTGGTCACTGACGTCGTGCAGCGCAACGTCGAGATGGATCGGCGACAACAAAACGAAGCGTGCTGGCCCTACCGGTATTACGGCATCTGGGAAGAAACCCACACAGCTGATGGCACGGTGCTGGCTTCTGCGGAGATGCGCGCTCATGGTGTCAGCGACGAATACCTGGGGATGCTGCCGAAGTGGATGGACTTAAGCGAGTTCGCCAACGACGGTGCGTTGTGGAAGCGCGACTTGCCAGGCTGGCGTGCCGATGCTGACGAGGTGCTCGAGATGCTTTCTCATCTCGGCATCGACTCCAGCCGACACCTCATCACGAGCCAGGCGGTCAAGCGCGCGCCGTTCGTAGAGGCCGGGTCTAGGAGGCCGGTGCTCTTCGGCTGGTTCCAGTGTCGAGAGTGCGGGGCGACTTTCGGCGCGGCAGACAAGCGCGTCGACAAACAGATCGTCCTACAAGCTGCTGTGCATCAGGCCGGTGATGATCTGCCCGTCGTCGCGCAGTTCAACGGAGGCCTCGACGGGTATCTGCATGCGATGCTGCGTCGCTCACCCGAGCGGTGGACGTGGGTGGACCTCCCCAGCCGAAAATGAGGGGGACGGCGCTTCCAGCAAAGAGGTACCGTGGAGGTAGTGCATGGTACCATCTACCTATGGCGCTGAACATCAAGGACGTCGAGGTCGACAACCTCGCCCACGAGCTCGCACGCCGCATGGGCCACGGCAACAAGACCCAAGCGATCAGGGACGCCTTACGCGCCCAACTGGCCCTGCTCGAATCCCGCGAAGGCGACAAGGAAGCCAGACTGCTCGACGTTCTGCGCACCGAGATCTGGCCGCTGCTACCCAGCCCCGCGCCGATCACGAAACAGGACCGCGAAGCGATCCTCGGCTACGCCCCGGAAACCGGGGTGTGAACCGTTGATCGTCGACACGTCTGCGCTTATCGCCCTCGTTCAGGCCGAACCCACCGCCGAGCAGGTCGCCGCCGTCCTGGCCGGCGCCCGCGGCGTCGCCATCGCCGCACCCACGCTTGCCGAGGTCCTCGTCGTGCTCACCGCCCGGCACGGACCCGTGGCTCGCACGATCCTCGATCGACTGCGCAACGAAATCAACTTGGACGTCGTGCATTTCACCGACGAACACGCGCTGGCCACGCAGCGCGCCTACCTACGGTTCGGCAAGGGGCGTCACCCGGCTGGATTGAATGTCGGTGACTGCATGACCTACGCGGCCGCTGAACTCGCCGACGAACCGCTGCTGGCTCTCGGGGACGGCTTCCCGAAGACCGACCTCCAGTTCGGCGGCGGAATCGTCGGGTACTGGCCCACACCCATTCAGGACCCGTGAGAGGAGGAAGAAGAAATGATGTTGAACCTAGTGCAGCGCAACATAATCCGCGGCTATCTCGACAATGGCATGAGCCCCGAGGCGATCGCAGACTACCTCGGCCGGCTCAACGATCTCGACGCATTGGAGGTCGTCACCGTCAGATCCGCCGCCTACGACCTGCTGAACGAGCCAGCCCCGGACCACGCTGTGCCACAGGTTGGGTCGCCGACACTGACGGTGATTGCTGGCGGCGCGTAACTCACTGACCGAGGACGCGGGACGCAATGTTTCGGGCGACCGTCGCGGCGTCGTCGCGGTCAGTGAAGGAGCAGGCCAAGACGTCGGCTACGACATTGGCCGCCGCCGTCAATGCCCGGCGACATCCCCACCCGTCGCCGTCCTGCTGGGTGATCGACGCGGTCAACATGCCGGCATGGTCGTCGACCGGACCCGTCCGCCAGTCGGCCACGGGCTGATCTGCGCCCGGACGGTAGGTGTAGCGGCCCGATGCGCAGGCCCGCCAAGAGGGGATTGACGCGGTGAAGAACGCGGCGGCCGCGCCGGCATCGGGAAACTCGACGACGGCCTGATGCGCCAGGTGCTCGAAGTCCTCGCCCGGTTCGTGCAGGCTCTGCAGCCGCACCGCCCGCCACCGAGAATTGGCGTAGACGAGTTCCTGGCCCATGCTGCTGACCGCCAGGCACGCAACGGGATCGGTGTAGGCGCTGTCGTCGACAATGGTGCTCTTGGTGGTGTCGACGACCATGCCGGTCGCACCCATCGCCGCATCGATCTCGGCCGGACTGAGCAGCAGAGAACCCAAGTCAGCGGCCAGGCGGGCATCAGCCCCCGGTGACAGGAGTGATCGTGGGCGCGCACGCAGCCGACACCACCATCGCCGCGACAAGAACACTCAGGCGCATCATGTCGAGAAGATTCCCACAGCGTTCGCGGTACCTTGGGTGCCGCGACGTGATCAGTTGAGTCCGGGGGTACGTGTGTCTTGAAGGCGGCGGCGGGCACCGAGTACCGGAGCGTGATGCTGCGCGCCGGCTTGATCTTGGAGGTGCTTTCGCCCAAGCACATGCCGGTGCTCCTCGACGCGCTGGGCGCGCACGCCGAGCGTGCGCTGAAAATCGTGGAGCCGCGGTACCTGCTCAACGAGGACTGGCGGGCCTTCGCGCGCGGCGATGTCGACGTGGCGTCAGAACGTTTGACGACCACGGCGAGGACTTTCGGGACGACGCCGGAGGAGATGGCGGAACGGTTCCGCGCCCAGGCCGCCGACGAGAGCGCCGACTTTCAGGGCACCAAAGCGACCTATCTCGGTCAGATGTTGGCCAGTGGCTGCGTCGCCGATCGGCACGCGTATTTCTGCACCGAGGAGATGAGTGCCTTGGTGCGCAGTGCCGCAACTGACCAGGTGGCCGAGAGTGCGTTGTCGTTGGCCGATCTGCCGAGCACGTCGGGCATCGCGTACCTCTACGACCGGGCCGAGCCGCTGGTGCTGCGGTGGGCAAGCACGTCGGCGGGCATGGTGTCGGCGAACATCGCTGGACACAACGGGATTCGGCGGATCTTGGAGGACGAGTTCGCCGATCCGGACACGCACGTGGCGCAGCCGTTCGAGCAGGCCCAGCTGAGTCCGCCGATGTCCGACGACCCGCCGGGTGCGGTGGCGGTGATCAAGCCGTTCGGCGGCGACGGGCAGTACTCGTCGATCCGCCCGGACAACGCCATCCACACACTCTTTGCGCTGAGTCACCTGATGCGCCAAGCCAAGCTGGCCAACGCCGAGGTGCAGGCGGTCCGCTCACCGGTGACGGATCGCCGTGGCCGGCGGCGCGCGCGCACGGACCTCATCACCTACCTCAGCTACGGCGCCGGTGAGCACCGAGGCCGCCGAGACGACGCCTCGGCGAGGAACTATTCGCACCGTTGGGTGGTGCGTGGGCACTGGCGGCGGCAGTGGTACCCCAGCCAGAACCGTCACATTCCGATCTGGATCACCGAGTACGTCGCCGGCCCCGCGGATCTTCCGATCGAGCACCGCGACAAGGTCCGCGTCGCCAAGCCCCCGGCCCTCGACGACGAAGGCGGCGACCGATGATGGCCGACGAAGTGGATGCGATTCTCGCGTTCGGGCGAGAAGAACTCGGCGTCGTGTTCTTCGACTGGCACCGGGAGCCAATCCAGTACGCCCTGGACGGCAAGCATGACGGACTGCACGTGCGTTACCGCCGCGGCGGCAAGACGACGGTGGCCTACGTCGTGAACGAGTACCTGCGTCGCACCGCCGGCGCCACGTAAAGCAGGGCCGCTCGGCAGCCGCTCATATGGGAACAGCGCCTCGCGTTGGGGACATGCCATCGTCGCTGGTCGCGCACCCCCAGCGCCTAGCAACTTTCACGTAACGGTAAAACAGTCAGATTTGCCCTAGTCGCGCACCCAATACACGTCAGATAGCGGAGTTACGATTCGCCTCAACCCAGTCCAAAGGGGGAGGGCGCAGTGACTTCAAACATCGCACGGATCTCAGGCTCTGCCGCAGACGTGGCCCGGCACGAGACCGTGCTGCGCCGCGGCCTGCACTGGCTCTACAACACCGAACAACCCGACGACGCCGTGCTCCAACACCACGGGGAGACGCTGCGATCGCAGCCCAACCGCAAGCTGACCTTCATCCCCACGTCGGGGTTGGCAGGGCACACCGTCATCGTCGTTGCCGTCGACAGCGTCGAATACGGGCCCACGCCTCAGCGCCGGTGTCTCAACCCGCTCGACGCCGGTGAACTGCTGGCCTTCGCCGAGCTGCTCGCCGACTTAGGGGAGCGCGTCGTGCGCACCTGGAATGGGCATCCCCACTTCGCCGGCAGCCTCGCACTGACCCGGCCCGCGCATCCCTCGCTGAGGGCGGCGGTCAGGAGGTACCACACCGGCTGCCCGACCCATCAAAGCGTCTTCTGCAATTGCGGCTGGTATGCCTCGGGTAACCGCCGCCTCACACACATCGACGACATCGACGATCCTGCAGACGATTTGATGGCGGTGAGCCAGTGATGGCGCTACCGCGACCGCTGTTCACGCCATCCGAGCGCCGCGCCCTGGGCCGCTGCGACATCTGCTGCTGGCACCCCCACACCCAGGGACACCACGACGACTGCCCGCGTCGAGACCAAGGAGACCCGGCCCATGCCAAACGCGCTGGATGAGACACCGCCGCACACCGCCGCCGCCAACACGCACTGCCTGGTCGGGTTCGCCACGGTGCGCCCGCCGTGGCGCCTGGCCTACTGCCAAGGTCACTGCACGTGCGGCTGGCTGGGACCGCGACGGCGCCTGATCAAGGCGCTGGCCTCGCTGGACGCGTTGACCCACGCCCGAGAACGTGGCGGCACACCGCGTTACCCGTTGGCCACCGGCAACGTCCAACCCGCCCGAGGTGAATGATGGCTGCGCGCAGCAAGATCGAATGGACCAACTCCAGCTGGGGTGCCGTGTCGGGCTGTACGAAAGTGTCGCCCGGGTGTGCCAACTGCTACGCCGAAGCGCACGCGACCCGCTTCGCCGGAACCAAGGCGTGGCCCAACGGATTCGACGTCACCCTGTGGCCCAAGCGGTTGGATCAACCCTTGCGGTGGCGGGCGCCGCGCAAGGTGTTCGTCTGCTCCACTGCGGACCTCTTCCACTCCGACGTCCCCGATGAGCACATCGCGAAAGTGTGGGCCACGATGGCTCTTTCGCCCCGACACACCTACCAGGTACTGACCAAGCGCCCGGCCCGGATGCAGGCACTGCTGCGCTCACGTGCCTTCAACGATCTGGTGTTCGAGGCCCTGGGCTGTGACGAGCTCGTCGAGCGGCGGCCCGAAGGACTGGACTGGGACCTGGCCGTACAACGGTTCAGTCCGAAGCGCCGCGGCGCGGCGGCGGAGCCGCTGCCCAATCTGTGGCTCGGTGTCAGCGCCGAGAACCAGCACTGGGCCGACATCCGCATCCCCCTGCTGCTCGGCACCTTGGCGGTGGTGCGGTTCGTGTCCCTAGAGCCGCTACTCGGGCCGATCGACCTGCGCCAGGCCTTGGGCAAATGGATGCCGCCACAACGGCATCCGGCATGGCAGGGCGACACCCTGCACGCGCGCGACATGCTGCACTGGGTCATCGCCGGCGGCGAATCCGGGCGCCGCGCGCGCCCGATGCACCCCGACTGGGCGCGCAGTCTGCGCGATCAATGCCAGAAGGCCGGCATCGCGTTCCTGTTTAAGCAGTGGGGGGAATGGCAGCCCTTGGACGGGCGTGAGCCCCAGGACGGCGATGCGGTGGTGCTGGCCGATCCCTGGAATCCGCTGAACCGGCGAGACGAGTCCGGGCAGCCCGAAGCGTGGACGCCTTGGAACCGTGACCTCCACGGCACCGGCGAATCGATGTTCGGTGCCGCGGTGCTGCGCCGAGTCGGCAAGACCAAGGCCGGGCGGCTCCTCGACGGCCAGCTGTGGGACGAGTTCCCCGTAGTGCCCGAGGCGGCAGCGTCATGACCCGCGTCGGGTGCGTTGACGGAAAGCGCGCCGCGCTGCCGGTACCTACCAGATAGACGACCGAACGACTCGGCGAGGAGGCCCAGCAGGTGACCGACACGGAGACGATCAGCAATGAGCAGCGGTATGCCGCCGGCCTGTACTACGGGCTCCAACCCGTTACGCCGGTGGCGATGAGCCTCGGGCAGCGCGTCCGATTCGAATCTGATCGGCGGTGGTGGTCGGTGCGCGGCGTCACCGCAGACACGGTGGTGTTGACGCGGCAGGCCGCCTTCCGCCCGGCCGGCACCCGGGTGTACACGGTGATCGACTGGCGCGCCGGCGTGCGTGGCCCGGTCAACGTCATCGGCCAAGGCTGGGACGTCGACACCGACGAGCAGTGCCAGCATCTCGCGGAGGTGGTCCGCAACGGCGAATGGGCGATCTCCCAACGAAATTGGGTCCCGATCGCCGTGGTGGAAGTGAAGTGACTCGACATGAGTCTGATGCTGGCCGAAGGCCCCACCACTACCACGGGACGAGACGATGTGCGGATCCGCGTCGACGACGGCGTCGAGCTGGCCGTCAATGACAGCGGTCCCCACGACGCCGCGCACACGGTGGTCCTGCTGCACGGGCTGTGCCTGAACCGTATGGCGTGGGCCCGCCAAATCCGCTATCTGACAACTCGTTACGGCGACGCGGTCCGGGTCATCAGCTACGACCACCGTGGTCACGGCCGCTCCGAGCAAGCACCCATGCGCACCTATCGGCTAGACCGGCTTGCCCAGGACCTCGCGCAGGTGTTGGCGGCGCTCGAGGTCACCGGTGACGTCACGTTGGTTGGTCACTCGATGGGAGGTATGACGGCGTTGACTTATCTCGGCCTGGCCGACCGGCCGGTCACCCCCCGCGGTCTGGTGCTCGTCGCCACCGCGGCCGGCCACCTCGCCGCCCACGGGTTGGGCCGGCTGCTGGCGACGCCGGCGACGGCGGCGCTGTTCGGCCTGGTCGAGCACAGTCCCGACGTCGCGCTGCGCGCCCTGACCGCTCCGCTGTGTGCGGGGCTCGGACGGTGGCGTCGGGGAACCCAGTCGGCAGCGATGGCGGCGGTAGCGGTCGCCGCCTTGACCACGACGGCGATCCCGACGGTCGTCGGGTTCCTGCCCGACCTGCGGATCTATGACCAGAGCGCGGTCCTGCCGTCGGTCGCGGCGCGCACCGTGATCGTCAGCGGCACCGCTGATCCGTTGACGCCGCCTGCGCACGCGCAGGGGATGGTTGCGGTGATCCCGGGCGCGGTGCACCTCTCGGTGCCGGGGGCCGGGCACATGCTTCCGGCCGAGGCGCCGCACGCGGTCAACGAGGCGATTCGCCGCGCCATGCGCATGACCAGCGCCATGCGCATGACCAGCGCAGATGGCATGTCCCGGGCGGGGGCCGCGTCGTGACGGTGTACGTCGACGACGCCCGCATCAAGGCGAAGGTCAGTTCGTGGGATACCCGGTGGTCGCACCTGTTCGCCGACACCCCAGACGAACTGCACGCCTTCGCAGCACGGCTTGGGCTGCGGTGCAGCTGGTTTCAGGACCCGACAGTGGTGGGCAAGCCGCGAGCCCGGCCAGGCAGCCGCGCGGCCGAGAACTGGCATTACGACGTCACCGACGCCAAGCGGCGCCAAGCTATCGCGTTGGGCGCGGTCCCAGTGACGTGGAGGGACGCCGTCGACATCATCAATGCCCGCTACGAGCAGACGAAGGCGGCCGCCGATGGCTGACACACCTGTGGATCCGTTCGAGGAGTGGCGCGACGGTCTGGTGTCACCGGTGGCGATCACCGCCGCGCTGAATCTTCGTGAACTGTATGGACCCGAGGTCGACCAGGCCTGCGGCGTCGAAGAACCGGCCGTCGACGAGTGGGAAGCCGCCACGCGGTATCCGACCTGGGCGCAGCTGGAAGCGCTGGCCCAATTGACCGGCTTCCAAGTGCGGTTCTTCACCGAACACCACAGACCATCGTCGCGCGGCTTCATGTGTCAACGCAGCGGCCGCGGCCGCGGATGCCACCCGATTCCCGCGGGGACGGGACCGCGGCAGTACCCCCGCCAGGTGGTGGCGGCCTGCCCCGGAACACGCTGGCACCCAGCGAATCTCGATGACCAGCGGATATGACACGTCCCTCGCTCACGGTCGCCTGTCGACCAGAAAGGATCCATCCATGACGAGCACGCTCACAGACAACGACCCGATCCCGCTGCCGGCGGGAGACCTGGTCTTCGGCATCACCCTGCGCGTGCCCAGCCGACACATCGTCACCCACGACTCCGCGCAATGGGCGATCGACGCCGCCGGCAACGTCACCGAAGCCGCTCCCGCCGCGCTCTGCGGACGCAGCGTCCGACTGGCGACAAGCTGGGGCGCCTACGACCCCGACAGCACGTACCGCCGTACCTCGTTCTGCCACGAATGCGCCTGGATCGTCGCGCTGCATCACGGCACCGTCGACACCGAGATCGCCTCCTACACAGTCGATGACGTCAACGCAGCCGCCATCACCGTCGCCGGCGGGGACCCCACCATGGGGCCGCGCCTTCTGCGCGCGATCGCCGCCGACACCTCGCTGGCCCCGGCCGGCGGACTCGAGCGGTCGCACCTGGCGCAACTCCTCACGCACGCCAGCTGGCACCTGCCCGCCGTGGCCTTGTGCGAGGAATGCGCCGACTTCGGCATCGCCAACGCCCACGACGGCGCCGCGCAATGCCCAAACCACATCGTCTACTGCCTCGGCTGCACACCCACCGCCGGCGAATGGGCCGGCGAATGGGAAGACACGCTGCTGCAGGAATGCATCGTGGCGGCACCCTGCGCGGTACAGACGACGTTGGCGACTTACTACGAGATCCACACGCCGCCATCAGCGAGGGACATGCCATCACCCCACGCCAACCCGCATCCTTGAACGACGAGAGCCCGATGATGGTGACAAAGAAGCGGCCCTGGAAGGTTCGGTTCCATTTCGACGGCACCAAGGCCTTCAGCGACGACGAATCGCTGCCCGAGCTCTACGTCATCGACACATCACGCCCGATCGACGGGATGTCGTCCCACCTCAGCGAGGCGGCTGCTGGTGCTGCTGCCAGACGTACATCTCGCAACGGCGGTACCGCCGAGATCGTGTTCCGCGATCCAGTCAGTGGCGCAACGCGAACCGTTCGAAGCTTCGCCCCCTACGAAGTCGCGCTGGCCGAGCTCGACGAGTCATGGGCATGACGAGCACTCGTGGCCCGAAGCCGGGGTGGATTCGGCGAGACCCAAGGAGGCTCGATCCTCGGGCGGCAACTCCGTGTCACCAATTGTCTGCTCGACGACTTCGAGGAAGCGGTCCGACGCGCCAGGTCTCATAGACCGGTGAAGGTGTAGGTTCCGGCACCCGACGGCGGCGGCTGGTCGGCGCGCTGATCTACCGTTGACGCTCGATCGGGGTTGTTGCTCGCGTTTCACCGCGATCCGAGGACAGGCGGACTGACGATGGTGTTTGAGTACCGGCCGGCGACCGGAGTTCACGCGCTGTGGAACTTCGCCCGCAGCGGCTCCGAGCATCAGGAGGTGCTCGAGGACCTGAGCGCGGTCGAGGACGCGATCGCCGAAGGCATGGCCCAGTCTCGCGAGCAGCATGCGACAGAGGTCGTGCTCGTCCGAGGCGGCGACGGTTGGCGCGAGATTACCTACGCCGACAGCACCACCACCCGCTACCAGTGGACGCTGGTCGAGCGCGACTTCGGCTGTACTGGTTGCGGTTACGACACCTGGGACGAGGGCTACCGCGTCGACGACGTGGTCTGGTCCGCCGCCGGACCGGGCGGCCGGTTGTGCATCGGCTGTCTCGAAGAGCGACTGGGGCGCGCGTTGACGCCGGCGGACTTCGTCGATCACGACGACAACATCGAGACGATGCGGCCGACGTCGCCGAGGCTGCGTGCGCGCCGCGAACTCCCGCGGCCGCCGCGGCCGGACATCACCTTCCATGCGCCGATCGGCTCGATCGACCTGCGGGCATTCAACGAAGTCGGCGAGGCCTACGAGATCACCGCCTGCATGGAGTGCCTGCCCTGGCGGGCGGAGGTCGTCACGGATCCGGAGACCAACGAGATCCTCGTCCGCGAGTGGCACGCCGTCGAATGCGCTGCGTTCCTCTCCCTCCTCGAGGACTGAAGCCACGCCGCGCCCGCTGATGGGGACGTGCCGTCAGCGCTGGGCAACGCGCCGTCGATAGTTCGGCCGCCCAGGGTGTGCAGTCGCCGCGGCATCAAACAGGGAAGCTCTGCGCCGGGCGTCGGCGACGTCACCTCCTCGTGTCAAGGCACGTGACATCATCCCTGGTCAGACCGCCTGGCGCGATGTCGTCGCAGTGGCGGCGACGGAAAATCACCGGCCCGTCGGTACCCCCAAGGTGTAACGCCAAAGACACCCCTTGGAGGAGCAGCACAGTGTGCCGGTCGACGAAGCATGGTGGGCGCCGCTGCCCAGGTTGCGGGAGCTACGGGGCTGCCGCCAAAGCCAACGGAAACCGGCGGCTGGGCCGGATAGCCCGCAAGAAGGTCGTCGACTACTTGACGGAGCAGGGCCTGGTCGACACCGCGAAGTCCATCCTGTCCGCGCCGCCGAGCATCCTGCCGGAGTTTATGAAGGCGATGAACATCGACGAGTCAGTGCTCGGGGACACCCCAATGCCCAGCTCGCACGCCAACCCGCCCTCGGCCGGCCTGCTCATCGCCGCAGCCAAGGCCGAACAGGCCAAGCTCGCCGGTCCGCAGATCTCACCGGAAGATGCTGCGCTGGAGGCCGCTGAACAGGCCCAGGCCGACGCGGAGAAGGTCGCTGACGATGCGCGCAAGGCGGTCGGGCGGGCGCAGACGCGGCGCCGCAAGCTGGTCAAGGAGCTGGGCAACGACGAGGAGTCGCTGTCTGCCGAGCAGATGCAGGACCTCGTCGACGCCAGTGAGGCGATCGACGCGGCGAAGCAGGCGCACGAGGATGCGAAGAAGGCGGCCGCGGCGGCTGCCGATGACGTGGTGGCGGCCAAGTACGGGGTGGCCACCACGCTGCCGGCCGAAGAGCGCGACGAGTACTGCGCCAACCTGAGCCCCGAGGACGTCGAGACCCTGGCGCGATCGCTGAACCGGGCGGTCGAGGCAGACGCCGCCGGCGCCCTGATCACGGGCCCGCAACCGTCGCTGCTCGCCGGAGCGACCCGCGACACCTCGGTGTACACGTCGGGGAAGTTCATGATGGAGACCGGCTCCGGCGCGGTCGAGGTGGAAGGTCGCCTGCTCGACGGGGGGACGGCGATTCATCGCCGCGGCTCCGGGGACTTCCTGATCCTGCAGAAGCGTGGCGACACGTACCACGGGGTGGCTGCCGCCAACGGCAAGTCCGCTGCTCTGAACAAGGCCAACCGGATCCCGATGCTGGCCGAACTGCCGGAGTTGCCCGAGGGTGCCAGCGACACCGAGCAGCAGGCCCATCGCATCAAGAACGACGTGCTGATGCAGCTGGCCGGGCAAGCCGCTGAACATCATTGGAACACCGAGCAGCACGACACCTTCATCACCGACAAGATGAGCGAGGCGCGCGACAAGCTCGTCGACTCGGTCGGGGCCGGGCCGGTGCGCGCGGACATCTACGACGCGACTAAGCGGCACAAGAAGCTGGTCCGGGAGAAAGCCGCGATGGCCGCCGGTGAGCAGGCCCGCACCGAAGCGCTCGCTGCCGGCAAGGGTGTGGCGGCCGCCGAGCAGGCCTATGCGGCTGCGCACCGGCGTGCCTTGGGGACGCTGACGCGGGGTGGTGGTGTCATCCCGCACTTCGACCACAAGATCCCGCCGGACAGCATTGGTGCCGAGAAGCACAAGTCGTTGTGGCGCAGCGGCATCCGCGCGTGGGGTAGGGAGACCGCTGATGATTATGCGGTCATCGCCCAGCGGGCCGGTAGCCCGGCGTCGTGGGGCTTCCAGACGTCCGGGTCCGGGGTGAAGACGTCGGACATCGCGGATCTGACGAAGTCGAACGCGAAGTTCGTCAGCCAGGAACTGACCGGCAAGGAGCGCTCGGCGTTGACGACCTACACCGGCGGCAGCTACACGACGATCAACGCGGCGATCTGCGGCCGCGACGGTGCCACCCCGTCTGGGTCGATCAAGACGGTCGTGTCGGGGATCGAGTCGGCCTTCGACAAGTTCCGCGAGAAGAACCCGAACATGTCGGCGATGACGGTGATGCGCGGTACGCGGGTGCCCAGCGGGTGGAAGGGCAGCACGGCCGAGTATCTGGATGCCGCGTTCACCGTCGGTTCGAGGTTCGAGGTCGGCAAGGTCACCAGCACCAGCACCAAGGCGTCCACGGCGCAGGCTTTCGCCGGTCATCCGCCCTACATGATGGTCATCCGGACCCGGGAGGGCCTTCCGGTGAAGAGCATCTCCAACTTCTCCGGTGAGGACGAGGTGATCGTGCCGATGGGGTCTCACCTGCGGTGCGTGCACATCGACCACCATGGGATCGGCGGCAAGCCCACGGTCTACCTGGTCGGGGAGGACCTGGTCGCCGAGGCCGAGGACACTGGCGCCGGCGGATGGAAGAAGGCAAGCTAAATGCACCAACTGCGAGGCGGTGACCTGCACTGATGCCACGTCCCGCCACTCGCGAAGGCGCCACGAGCACATCCACGGAAGGCAGGCACGACATGGCACTGACCCGAGCCCAGCTAGACGAGATCCAGGAACGCCTCGACGAGGGCATGACACCCGAGGCGATCGCCGACTCCCTCGGGCGCATTGCCGACCTCGACCCCCTCGACGTCATCACCATTCGGTCCGCGGCGTACGACCTTTCCCGCGGTGAATCGGTCCGCGCCTCCGACGACTAAGAAGTTCCCAGTGCCGTGATTGCGCCCCAAGTCGACGCCCAACGCTTCGAACTCGTCGCCAACGTCCTGCGCCGAGCGGTGAGCAACCTGCTCCGTGCCAGCGATGCCTCGACGGCCGACCGCCGTGCCCTGGTCGACGCTGCGACCTACGTCGACTGGCTAATCGCCCAGGCCGAAGCCGGCGGAGTACTACTGAGGGCCCTTGACGAACGCGTCGCCGCGCAGATCAACGAGCAGCCAGAACCGGTGCAGCCCGACGCCGAGCGCGCGGAGCGGGAGGTCGCCATGTCCCCGAAGCCGGCGCTGCCGGCCGGCTTGAGCGAGCCGCATGATCTTGAGCTCGCGGGGGCGGCTTTCGATGAGTCGGAGCAGATCCTGCGGTGGTCGTCGAGCGTGGCGCTGCATGCGGCGGCCGACCGTATCGGCGAGCTGCGTGCGCGTCTTTGGTGACCGAACAGGAAAACGCGGTCTGATCTGGGGTGATGTCACGTCCCCCGGCTACTAGCGCGGCTAGCTCGTGGTGAGTCGGTCGGCAAGGAGCACCGTGGCGCCAGCCGCGAAGGGACGTGGCGTCGGCGCTGCTCAGAACGGGTGCGGCGAGCGGGTGATGCGCCAGAAGCCGGGGTTGAGGTCCTCGGCGAGGGCGGCGAGTTCGTCGACGAAGGCCGCCGCGTCGGGCCCTTCGATGCGCACGGTCATGTAGTCGTTGCCGCCGCGGATGCTGGTGGCGCGGGTGTCACCACGTGCGCTCCAGACGGCGTTGGTGAACGCGTTGACCAGGGCGACGTCGTGATCGGTTTCCGGGTCACCGGTGGCGACGGAGACGTGGCGGACACCGCGCGCGAGGTCCTCGGCTTCGGCCAGGAGAGCGTCGCGGGCGAGCTGCTCGAGGAGGCCGGCGCCGTCAAAGCTCGCGGAGTCGTCGTCAGCCGGCATGGGCCCGAGGGAGGTCGAAGTCGTCGCCGGAGACGCGAATGCCGTGCTTCTCCAGGCACATTCGGATGAGGTCGGGAACCTCGATCTGGTGTGCCTGGGCAGCGGCGATCACCGCGGCCTTGCCCGCCGGCGTGCAGCGAACGTTCAACTGCTCGGTGAGGCGACGAACCTCGGAGCTGCGCCGGAGGCGTTGCGGACCTGGCTCAGGCATCTCGGCTCCCGATGAGGTGTACGGAACGGTTGATTCGATTCTGCCTCGCCGAGGCGACAAATCCCCGGCCCACGGAGGTTGCGATTCGCAGAATCTGCGCAATCCAGCGGTGTTGGCCGGTGCCGTGGATGGCGTGGCGGCGAACGCCGCATGACGCCGAGTGGGTCTGTGACGTGCGGCGATGGGGAAGCAGCGAGATTCCCTCGGAATAAAACTTACCGTGCGTGGTGAACTTTCCGGAGATGGGTTAGTCTGGCGTTGCCAAAGACACCTTCGCTGGAAGGGAAAACCCATGAACCATCAGATCCTCGTCAGTCTTGCCGCGAGGGGCCGCTGATGTGCCGCTCGCTCAAGAACGGCCATCGTCGTCGCTGCCCCAGCTGCACCAGTTATCCCGCTGCCGCCCGCGCCAACGGCAACCGCCGACTCGGACGTCTGGCGCGCCGCAAGGTAGTCGACCACTTACTCTCCCGCCGTCTCGATGACAGCGCCGCCGCCGTGCTCGCCGCATCCCCCAGCGTCCTGAGTGAATTCATGACCGCGCTGAGCATCGACCGCGCAGTCCTGGGCGACACCCCGATGCCCGGGGCCGGCCCGACCTCGCCGACGGTGCTGATTTCGGCGGCCAAGGCCGAGGTTGCTCGCCGCGAGGCTGAGCAGCGACGCGTCGTTGAGCAGCAGCGCCAGCAGGGCGATAACACAGCCCGTGCGCCCAAGCCGATCCGGCCGCGGCCGGTCGGCACGCAGGGGGCCTCCGCTGTTGATCAGGGTGCGGCGATGCGGCTGGCGCAGTCGGTGGCGCGGGCGCGCGGCCAGCGAGTCGGGAGGCGTCCGGCCGCGGCGGCTGCAGGGCCGAACTGCCGATCCAACATGTCGGTCATCGCCGAATGGGAGACGCGGGCCGAGGAGGCCTTCGGCGCAGAGAGCACAAAGGCGCAGTGCCGATCGGCGTGCGCGGAGGCCGAGATGCTGTGCAAGGGCTGCCCGCTGATGGAGTCGTGCGCGGCCGAAGCCAAGGCTAGCCACTACACGGGCATCGCCGGCGGCCGCATTTTCGTCAACGGTCGGCAGCGTCTGACCCCGTCTGCCCCGGCTAGGATCGACGCAGCGTAGGCACGCCGCTGGCGTGCACGTTTCCCGATTTCTTCTGCGGCGAGAGTGTGGTGGGCGATGACAGCCGGGGTTGGACTGAAACCTCTGGACGTGTTCACGATGGGGCTTCGCTACCTGCGCAATCAGCAGAAGGACGACGCGCGGGCAGCCTTTCAGCAGGCCGTCGACGCCGACCCCTCGATGTGCGACGCGTGGCTGGGTCGCATCGCCACCGGCGAAACCTCGCTGGCCGTCACTGCAGGTGCGTACAACGCGCGGTCGAACCTGGGGACGGCCCTGGGAACGGCCAGCATGAGCGTCGCGGACTTGCAGGTGCAGACCGACATCACCCTCGACTCGCTGGGCGTCAGGTTGCCCACGCACACCCGCGTGCATCTGGCGATCGCCTACGCCGTGGCGCTGGCCGAGGACGCCCCGCCGCAGCTGGGCAAGGCTGATGACGTCATCGAGCGTGCCGCGCGGCAACCGAACGCCGCCCTCGTCGACCTGGACTTACTCGACTACGTGCGCCTGGGATTGTTGGGGCTGGGGCGGCGGTGGCCCGATGTGCTCAAGTTCGACAACAACCAGCAGTGGCGGTCGGCTGACAACGCCGACTTCGTCAAGCTGCTCAATGCCGGCATGCTGGTCTGGAAGGTTCGCGCGCTGGTCGGCACCGGCAATCCCGCCGAGGCGTTGAGTTTCGCCGAGGCCGGCATCACCACCAGCGGTATCCCCAACGACGTGCACGCTCGGCTGCGCATCGCCCGCGGATACGCCCTGCGCGCGTTGGGGCAGCGGGAAGAGGCGATGCAGGCCTTCCGTGAGGTGCAGGCGCGGGTGAACTGGCCCGAGGTCGCCGAGGCGATCGACGATCCGGAGAAGACCATCGAGGTGGTGACTGCGTCGTCGATGGCGACCCGCGGTGACGTCTGGGATCCGCAGTCGGGTCAGACGGCGGCCGCGTTGGAGGTCGCCGACCGTGAACTGCGCCGCGACGCGGTTCGTGACGAGGCGATGGAGCTGCTGGACAAGCAGATCGGCATGAATGCGGTCAAGGAGCAGATCCGGCGGCTGGAGGCCAAGGCCGTCATGGATCAGAAGCGTGCCGAGATGGGCATTGCCAAGAAGGACGTCGGCGCGGCCTACATCTTCACCGGTCCGCCTGGTACGGGTAAGACGACGATCGTGCGGATCCTGGCGCGGCTGTTGTTCGGGCTGGGGGTGATCTCGCGCCCGGAGGTCGTCGAGGCTTCCCGGCCGCAGCTGGTTGATCAGTACCTGGGCAAGACCGCGATGAAGACCAACGCCGTAATCGACAAGGCGCTGGGCGGGTTGCTGTTCATCGACGAGGCGTATTCGCTTGTCCAGAAGGGGTATTCGGACGGCGACCCGTACGGTCAGGAGGCCGTCGACACGCTGTTGGCGCGTCTGGAGAACGAACGGCGCACCCAGGATCCGAACAAGAAGCTCGTGACGGTGATCGCCGGATACGAGGTCGACATCAACCGGTTCCTGACCTCGAATGAGGGTCTGGCGTCGCGGTTCACGACCCGGATCCACTTCGAGTCGTATTCGCCGGAGGATCTGGTGAGGATTGCCGATCTGATGGCCAGCAATGAGTCGTCGTTGTATTCCGCTGGGGCGCAGGACTTCTTGCTCACCAGCCTGACGGCGCTGGCGCAGATCATGGTTGAGGACGTCGATTCGGCAGGCAACCCGCGTGTGGTGTCGGGCATCGACAAGGCCGGCAACGCGCGGTTCATCCGCAACGTCACCGAAAAGGCCGCCGAGATCCGCGATTACCGGTTGCATGCCGCCGATCTGGCGACGTTGGTCAACAAAGAGCTACTCGTCACCGTCGAGGTGAGCGATGTCGAATCCGCGTTCCGTGAAGTGTGCGCGGTTCAGCAGGTGCCATTCCCATGATGAAGCGAGGGTGTGATCGTGGCTGAACTGGAAGGACCCGAACGGCGTCGCCGCCGAGGGTTCCGGCTCACCGCCAAGTATCAAGTCAGCGGCTGGCGGTTCCTGTACCGGCGGCTGCAGCACGCGCTCGTGCGTCGCGATACCCGCATGATCGACGATCCCCAAGCGGCGCAAGCATCCCCGTTGGTTCTGGGCATCGCGCTGGGGGTGATCGTGTGCCTCGGCGCGGTGGTGTGGGGCCTGTTCTCCCCGGCCGGCCAGGTCAAGGACGCCAAGATCGTCATCGACAAGGACACCGGCGCCATGTATGTGCGGGTTGGTGATCGCCTCGACCCTGTCTTCAATCTGACGTCGGCTCGGCTGATCGTGGGGCAACCCGAGAAGCCGGTCAAGGCCAGCTCGGCGGAGATCGAGAAGTACCCGCACGGCTCACTGGTCGGAATCCCCGGCGCGCCCAACGACATTCGCGACGGCAAGAATCCATTGTCGGTCTGGACGGTGTGCGATTCGACCAAGACCGGCGCGGCGGTGCCGCTGGATCCGGTGTCCGGGCTGCCCACCACTGCCAAGTCGCCGGTCACGACGACCGCCATCGGCGGCCCGCTGACCAAAGGCCAAGACACTCAGACGTTGTCCTCGGACCAGGCCCGCCTGGTCGGCTACGACAACCGGACCTGGCTGATCTACGCCCGCCCCGACGGAGTCGTGGTGCGCTCGGCGATCGACATCAAGGACCCCATCGTCGCCGACGCGCTGGGTGTCAAGGATGACGCCTTGGTGCTACCGATCTCGCCGGGACTGTTCAACGCGATCCCCTCGGAGCCACCGTTGGTGGCGCCGGCGATCAACGGAGTGGGGGAGCGGCCGGGCTTCGCGCTCAACCGCCCATTGACGGTGGGAACCATCCTCAAGACGCGTGACCTCAACGGTCGCACGACCTACTACGCCACCTTGGCCGACGGTGTTCAGGAAGTCAGCCTGACCGCGGCGACCATGATCCGCGCCGCCAACCCCCAGGTCAGCACCGAGCCCGTCGAAGTGGGCCCCGACGAGCTGGCGTCGTTTCCGAAGTCCACCCAGCTGGCGGTGTCGTTCTATCCGACCGACGCGGTGAAACTGGTCGACGCCGACAACGAACCCGTCACCTGCTGGTCGTGGTCGCACGTGGGTGATGAACCGACCTCACGCAGTGAGGTGATCGTCGGGCGCACCCTGCCCTTGACCCCCGAGCAGACCACGGCTTTGACACCGATGGTGTCGGCGCCGACGTCGAAGGGCATGACCGCCGATCAGGTCTTCATGCCCTCCAATACCGGGCGGTTCGTCCAAATCACCGGCGCTGCAATGGATTCGAGGTTGCGCGAGAGCTACTTCTGGGTCGCCGACAACGGGGTCCGCTTCGGCTTGGACACCTCCGACCAAGAGTCCGGCGACTCCACGCTGGCCGCATTGGACCTGCACTACCCCGTGCCCGCACCGTGGGTGGTGGTGTCACTGTTCGCGCCCGGGCCGACGCTGTCCCAAAAGGACGCGCTGATCCGCCACGACGGCGTCCCACCCAACCCCACCGTGGCCGGACTGGACAAGAAGGAGGTCAAGTAGATGCGTACCAGCTTCCTGCGGCCGGCGAATCCCACCCCGCCGCCACGCATCGCACGCGATGAGATTCAGGTACCTCCGCCCAAGGAGATCGAAGAGGGCGAACCGGTATCGAAGTTGCGGACCATCGGCTTGCCGCTGGTGATGGTCGTCGCGATGGTCGGCATGGTCGCGCTGATGCTGCGGCAAGGCCGGTTCAGCCCCTACATGATCATGTTCCCGATGATGATGCTGATGGGCATGGGCGGCATGATGTTCGGCCAGGAACGCAGCGGGGGAACCTCACGCGCGCAACTGAAGTCAGATCGCAAGGCCCAAACCCGCGGCCTCGGCGTCGCCCGCGAGAAGGTGTTCGACCGCGGCCTGAGCATGCACGAGGGCCTGCAGCACGCCTTCCCTGATCCGTTGACGTTGCCCAGCCTGATCGGCACCGAACGGATGTGGGAAGTCACACCCACCAACGATGGGTTCACTGCGCTGCGCTACGGACTCGGTGAGGTTGAGATGGCCGCGCGCATCGTGGCTCCCGAGGCGCCGCCTGGGGAGTTCCTCGAACCCGTCGGATGGGTGCAGACCGTGCGGTTCCTGCGTCACCACTCCACGGTGTCCTCAATGCCCTTGGCGCTGGCCACCGCCCGTTTCCCGATCATCGGGTTCACCGGTGAACGCGACGTGGCGCTGGGCATGGTGCGGGCGATGCTGCTGCACGCCGCGGTGACCCATGGTCCGGACAACCTGGCCATGGTGGTGCTCACCGACGAACCCGACGGGCAGCAGTGGTCGTGGATGAAGTGGCTGCCCCATACACAACATCCCTACAAGCTCGATCGGCTCGGCAGCTCCCGAATGATGTACTCGGACTGGTCGACGCTGACCGACAGCCTCGGCGGCGAGGACGACGACGACCCGCGCAAGCTCATCGACTTCACGATGAATTTCGACCCGAACCTCGAGTTCAACTCCGACAGTTACCGTCACGTGCTCGTCGTCATCGACTCCAAGGTGCCCGCCAAGCTGATCGACTCGGTCATCGCGTCGCGCGCTGGGGTGACCTGGCTGATGATCAACCCGCCGGAGAACGCCCTGACCGCGAGTCAGGGCATCGTGCTGCGCTGCGACGGCGACCGGACGGTGTGGCGCACCGAGGCAGACAAGCCGCTGGCCGAGCCGACGAAAGTTGCGGTAGCCGACCAGGTATCGGCCAGCGATGCGCGTACCGTTGCGCGGCAGTTGGCCAAGTTCGAGGTCGCGTCGCTGCGCAGTCTGGGCCGCCAAGCCAAGCAGGCCGAACGCGGCCGGGACTGGCAGACACTGATGCGGGTGCGCGATCCCGGCGCACTGGATCCGATGGACACCTGGGGTGCGATCAGCCGCTACGCCGACAAGAAGCGCCTGCGGATCCCGATCGCGTTCTTGTCCACCGGCGACCGGTTGGAGCTGGATCTCAAGCAGGCCGCCGAGGGCGGCACCGGCCCGCATGGGCAGCTGCTGGGCGCCACCGGTTCGGGCAAGTCAGAATTCCTGCGCAACCTGGTGCTCAACGGTTGCGTGTCGCACTCGCCGTCGATGCTGAACTGGCTGCTCGTGGACTTCAAGGGTGGCCCCACGTTCCTCGGCATGGGCGAGATTCCGCACGTCGCGGCCGTCGTGACCAACATGGAGCAGGAGGCCTTCCTGGTCGCTCGGTTCGCCGAGATCATCGAAGGTGAGATCGAGCGGCGCTTCGCCATCCTGCGCAATGCCGACGAACTAAGTTCCCGCTACGACGTCAAGGACATCCGCGACTATGAGCAGCTGCGCGAGCGGGGGGAGAACCTGCCCCCCTTGCCGTCGCTGGCGGTCATCATCGACGAGTTCAACGAATTGCTCGCTGCGCACCCGAATTTCGGTGACCTGTTCAAGCGCATAGGTCGCGTCGGCCGCTCGCTGGGCATCTATCTGCTGTTCGCCTCTCAGAACCTGGACATCTCCGGACGTACCAGCGGCTTGGAGTCCAACATTTGGTACAAGATCGCCCTCAAGACGCAGACCGCTCAGGAGTCGCGGGCCCTGCTGGATGGCTCCGATGCCGCGTCGCGGCTGCCCGGCACCCCGGGTCACGGCGTGCTGCTCGCCAAAGCAGGTGATCGAGCCGGAGAGTTGACGCATTTCTACGCTGGCTGGACCGGTGCGGCCTACTTCGCGCCTGCTTCTGAGGTGCCGGTGGATCACACCCAGACCAAGGACCGCGGAGACACCGGCTTCATCGCCCCGCAGGCCTTCACCGCGATCGAGGCTCCCCTGCCCAAGGACCCGTCGGCTTCGGTGGAGGTGGTCAGCGAACCCGAGCGGTCCGAGGAGGAACTGGATAGCGCTCCGACGCTGTTCACTACCATCGTCGAGCGGCTGCAGACCGCGGACTTCCCACCGCCGTACCGGATGTGGCTGCCCCCGCTTGAGGTCAAGACCCTCGACGAGGCAGATGCGTCGCTGCAGCACTGGGCGGTGCCTGCGAATACCGCGCTGCCCCATCTACGCGTGCCGATGGGCTTGTTCGATGACCCGGCCAAGCATGCCCAGCCGTTGTGGACGGTCGACACCACCGACCAGAACGTGCTCATCATCGGTGGCGCGCAGACCGGCAAGTCGACGACGGTCAAGACTCTGGCCTGCGCGTTGGCGCTTTACAACACCCCCGAGCAGGTGCAGATGTATCTGGTCGACTACGCCGGCGGCGGCCTGCAGCCGTTGGAGGACCTGCCGCACGTCGGCGGTGTGGCGACCCGAGCAGAACCCGACGCGATCAACCGCATCCTGTCGCAGGTCCGCTCACTGCTGGCCGACCGGGCCCGGCTGTTCCGCGAGCACAAGATCGCCACCATGGCCGATTATCGGCGGCTTCGCACCAACCCGGACAGTCCACTGCTGCAACAGGATCCGTACGGCGACGTGTACATCATGATCGATGGTTGGGACGCTGCGGTGGCCGAAGGGCAGGTGCTGCAGTACCGCGGCGCCGAGTTGGAGTCGATCATCGCTGGCGCGTTGAACTACGGCGTGCACCTGGTGTTGTCCACCGGGCGCATCGTGGAGATGCGGGGTATCGAACCGCACATGCAGAGCATCATCGAGTTGCATCACGACACCGAGATGTCGCGCATCGATTCACAGCTACGCAAGCTGCGCCGCGCGGAGCCCGGTCACGTCCTCTACAAGGGGTCGAAACTGCAGGGGTTGGTGGCGTTGCCGCGCGTCGATGGCGTCGCCGACAAGATGTCGATCAATGACGGCATGACCCAGTTGGTGGCGATGGTGGCCGAGCAGTTCGCGACCAGTTCGGCCGAGCGGCTGCGCACGCTGCCGACCTCGCTGACCTACGAGCAGCTGGCGGTGATGGTCGAGGAGGCCGACCGCAGGGCGGTCGAGCGCGCCGGCAGCTGGGATCCGCGGCGCCGGCTGCGCATCCCGCTGGGCGTGCAGGAGGAGCGGCTGACTCCGGCGTACGCCGAGATGTACCGAGAGCCGCACCTGCTGATCGTCGGGCAGGCCAAGTCGGGCAAGAGCGAGTTGGTCGGCACCGTTCACGACAGCATCACCCGACGGTTCCAGGGCGGACTGGAGGACGCGGCGATCATCTTCGTCGACCCACGGCGCCGTCACCTCGACAAGCTGGCCACCAAGAACCTCTTCGCCTACGTCACCAATGGCGACGAGTTCATGGAGGCGGCGTACAACCTGACCCAGGCCATCAACCTGGACGGCCGTGCGCTGCCGGCCAACATCGACGCCGAGACGCGGGCAGCGCGGTCGTGGTGGACCGGGCCGGAGGTGTTCGTCGTCATCGATGACTATCACCTGTTCGTCAACGCCCGCTCGTTCGATGAGGCTCCGGTGCACAAGTCGCTGCCGTGGGTGGCCAACGAATCGTTGGCCCGGGGGCTGCACTTCGTCGTCGCCCGCGCCTCCGAGGAACTGTTCATGGCGCAGAACCGCGACCCGATCCTGCGCCGCCTGATGACGGATTCGGCGCCGACGGTGATGTTGTCGGCGCAGAAGTTCGACGGTCAGATCGGCGATGTGAAGTTCGAGAACTTCGGCATTCCCGGGCGGGCCCGCTATGTGGAGACCACGTTCGCGCGCAAGGGCCGCATCCAGGCGGGGTGGTCGGGCGTTCGGATCAGCACCGATGAAGGCGTCGTGGACTAGGACTGCGATGCGAGTGCAACACCGTGAGCAGTGCAGATGCCAGTGCGGCGGTTGCGCACGCGAATTTGGTGGTGGAAAGGTTTACCATCACAGGTAATAATGGGAGCCACTTGATCGGTAGTTCATCCGTGCGGAAGAAGGTTTGCTAAGTGATCACCAACGCAGAACAAGCCGCAATGCTGGGCAGCATCGCCGACGTGGTGAGCAATGTGGCCACCACCGCCGGTGTCGTCGCTGGTGGAGCGCCCATCATGGCCGCGCCTGCGCCGGCCGGCACCGACGAAGCCTCGGCGTTGGCCACGGCCAACGTCAGCGCCTCGACCGCCAACTTTCTGGCGGTCGCGGCCAACGGCTTCCTGGAGCTGGGTCGCTACGCCGGCACCATCGGCATGGCCGATGCCTCCTACGCGGTGGTCGACGGCGCCAACGCTTCGCAGTTCCTCTAATCGACCCAAGCTCATTGACTAGGGGAGACATGGCCACGGGTGGGATGACACGACAAGTCGGCGTCGTGGCCGCGCCGATCGCGCGTCAGCCCGTCCGCATCGTCGCGGGGTGTGAGCACTGATGTTCGGACCTCCCGAAGTCATTACCGGACGGTTGATGTCGGGTGCCGGCGCGGCGCCGATGGTCGCGGCGTCGGCGGAGTACACCGCCGCGGCCGCAGCCTACGAAGCCTCGATCGACCGGCTGGTCGCCCAACTGGCTTACCTGAGCGGAACGTGGCAGGGCGAAGCGTCGATGGCGATGCAGCGCGCCGTGATGCAGTTCATCGTGTGGATGCGGATGCTGCAGACGCAGGTCATGGCGGCGGCCACCCGCACCGGGTCGCAGGCCGCGGCGTTCACCGAGGCCTACACCACGATGGCGCAAATGTTCGAGATCGTGGAGAACCGGGTCACTACCCAGGTCTTGCACTGGACCAACTTCCTGGGCCAGAACACCATCCCGATCGGTGTGCGCGAAGGTCAGTACCAGCAGATGTGGGCCCAAGACGTCGCCGTGCAGACCAACTATCTTGCGCAGACGGTGGCCAACACCGAGCCCGTCCCCTTCATGCCGTCGATGCCGATCACCGGAATCACGAGCTTCCCGCCAGTGGTCGCACAAGCGATCAACTCGGCAATGGCCGCCGGAGACCAGGTGATGCTCGCAGCGATCAACGCCCAGAACACGGCGTCACTGCTGAAGGCCAAGGTGGGTGCGGGTACGGGGATGGCGGGCTGGATGGCTCAGCGCGCTGAGCGTGGGGCCGAGCAGGCCGAAGCTCAGGCCGCGGTCGACCGGAACCAGCAGCAGAGCGACCCGAGCCAGAAGATGGCGCAGCAGCTGATCCAACAGGTACCCCAGCAGGTCGCCCAGATAGGCCAGCAGTTGGTGCAGCTGCCCCAGCAGGCGATCCAGCAGGGCCAGCAGGTTGGCCAACAGTTCAGCTCCCAGCTCAGCAGCCTGATGGGACAGGTGGCTCCCGAGCACCAGCTCGAGAACCCGGGTTTCTTCGACACCCACCCGACGTCCAACACGCTCGACCAGATTGCCGGTAGTTCCTCCGGGGGCGGGATCACCGCGGCGGTGCGTGTGCCCGGCCTGGGCGGGCTGTCCGGGATCAACACCGGGTTCCGATTTCCCAGCGGGTGGGAAGCGCCGATCGCCGCATCCGCGCCGCCGGCGCCGCCGGCGGCCTCGGGTGGCCCCGGCGGTACAGCCGCGGGTGGTCGTCCGATGGGCGGCCTGCATGGTGGCAGGCGCCGCGACGACGAGAAGGCCACGGTCAAGCGCCCCGACACCGAGCTAATCCCGATGTGGGGGCACGAACCCGAGGACGAAGACACCGTGTCGGCTGGCGCGCTCGCCGCTGGCGGCACGGACCAGGAGGCCTCTCAATGAGTTGGCCCCGCAACAGATTTGCGCTCAACGCTGTTCGGAGCGCAGCGCGCCATGACGGCGTGTTGTTCAGGAGCGGCACCACCACCACATCACGTCAGGAACGGAGACACTTATGAGTGGTACGCCATTCAACATGGACATGGCAGTCCAGGTCGCCCAAACTCAGGGCTTCCAGGGCCTCGTCGACTCGGCGCAGGCCAACAACAATCAGATGCTGGTCGTCGCCGACAGTGCACTGGGCGCCAACCGCGGCCAGATGTCGGATTCCTTCCAGGTCTGGCTGGAGGAAGTTCAGCACACCGCGACGCAGAACAACCAGGTTCTCGATTCGATCCGCGAGGCGCTGCACTTCGGCATCGGGTCGACTGACAACAGCGACGCCGAGCACGCTGCCAGCTTCACGCAACTGACCGGCTCCATCGGCAGCGGCAACTTCTTCAACTGACCCACTGACCAGCACACTGATTTCGAAGGAGAACAGACATGGATGGAATCGTCCACTACAACTACGCGTTGATGAGCGGTATCTCGGGGGCGCTGAACCAGTGCGCTCAGACCGCTCAGGTGTTGCTCAGCGCCGGTCAGGCGAACCGGGCCACGCTGCGGGGCAGCTTCGAGGGCCAGACGGCGCTGACGTTCGACGACAGCTTCCACAAGTACGAGCAGGTCAACCAGGATGTCATCGACATCGCGAACAGGGGCGTGCACTCTTACGATCAGGGCACGCAGGGCATGCAGACCAACGAGCATCAGATGATGGGCTGGTTTCCCGGCTAGGCCTCTGCTGCTGGCGTTGAAGCGCCTCGGCCCCCGAGATGTGGACCGAGGCGCTTCGTCGTATCTACCGGACCCCGCTTGTTCTCATGAAAGATGTTGGCGCGCAGCGCAATACCGTTCGGTCGGCGGGTAACATGCTCAGGCATGGGGAAGCAGATGCTGGCGGCGGCCCACCTCAGCGTGGATTCGGCGCTGTTCATCAAGCGGCTGATGGGCATCGACCAATTGCCCGTGGTCCTCGCGCTGATGAACAACGTCTACTACCCCCAAGACCAGGCGCTCGTCGACGACATCACCGTCCCGATCCTCATCGAACAGGGATTCATCGACACCACCGGCGCGGTCGACCCCACCCTGGCGTCGTGGATGCGGGTGCTCGAGCGGCCCGACATCGACGTGACGCTGCGAGCCATGGAGGACGACCGCATGCGCCGGGCCGTCATCGCCCGCCGAGGTGAAACCCACGTCATGGCATTGCGCCGAGACGACGAAGTCGTCGTCCAAGGGGTGTGGTCGACCAAGCAGGCCCTCGACGAAGTCGTCACCGGCCCACTGTGGTCGGCGATGCGCATCTCCGAGGAGACCCTTGCCCCGCCGCCCGCGGAATTCGACACCGTCACGATGACTCTGGAGCAGGCCGCGGCACTGTCGCAAGCAGCGCCACCCGGTGAGATGCTGCGCGCGTTGCGAGGTGAGCTCGGCGTGGACGTCCAGACGGCCCGGATCCTCAACGAGGTGTCCCAGTACTCGGGGCAGCGCTGCGAGATCGTGATGCGGGAAAATCGCGGCATCACTTCGGTCGAGACCAAGGCCGGGGTCGCCGTGGCCGATACCTCCTTCGGCCGGGTCGTGTCGGCCGTGGGACGGCAAGGTTCCCAGCTGTGGGTAACTTTTGGGCCAGGAACGTATCAGCGATTCAGGGCCGCGATGAGCGATCTCGTCCAGCTGACGCCGAGCCGAAATTGGTTCGCTGCCCAGGGCTGGAGCGAGTAATGCCGTGGCGGTATCGGCCATTCAAGTCGGGACGTTCGGGCCCGGAAAACGCGCGAATTGGTGCGCTAGTGTGCTGATGAACGCGAGCACGATGATCACGGGGCATACCCAGGTCACAAGCGATGGACCGGCCGACGGATCGGCCGGAGCGAGCACCCACTGACATGTTGCGGGGAAAGGTGAGCCGAAATGGCTGAAGACGTCGAGACAAGCAACGGGCGGCACTGGTCAGAACCCGAAGCACCTGCCGAACCGTCGCCGCAATCCGTGCCATCGGCGCGCCAACCCGACGGCGCCGCCAGCGATCGCCTCCCCGGACCTCCGCCGACATCGCTGACACCGGTCAACGAGCCCGAGGAGATCACGGCGGTCACTGGTGCGCGTCCGACGCCGCCCGCGCCGCCGGCCAACCAGCAACGGCCCCCGCTGCCGGAGCCCGGACCAGCACCGACGACAGGTCCCCGCCCCGGGCAACCGCAGCAGCCGTGGGGCCACCCGGCGCCGCCGGCCCAATCCTCGCAGTGGGGTGCCGCCCCCACCGCTCAACCGCAATGGGGCGCCGCACCCGACCGTGGACAAGGGCAACCGCAATGGGGCGCGGGCCGCGACCAGAGCCGCCCCACGACCGGTCCGAACGCCGCCCCGCGCCGCCAAGCCGAGCCGCCGGCCGCCGCCGGACCCGAAGTGACGCAACAGATCCCGATGGATCCACGGTCGCGCACACCGGGACCCAACCGCCAGCAAGCCGTCAACCGTGGCCCCGCGGAGTCCGAGCAGTACCGCAGGTCGGGAGCGCCGATGCAGGCCGCCTCGGCCGGTATCCGCCAAGAGTTGGTCGCCGCCAACGAGGAGCGGCTGCCGGTGGCCAACACCGGGTTCCGGGGCGCTCTGAACAAGACCGGCCTGAAGCTCAAACCCGGTAAGAAGGAGAAGCGCCGCCGCGAGGTCTACACCCGCATCCGCGCTCCCAAGGACAGCATGTACGCGGTCGCGGTGCTGACACTCAAGGGCGGAGCGGGCAAGACCACCATCACGGGCACCCTCGGTCAGGTCTTCGCCAAGTACCGCCCCGACGGAGTGATCGCCGTCGACGCCGACCCCGACGCCGGCGACCTACCGCTGCGCACGGCGGTGCATCCACGCAACCTGTCGATGGTGGACATGCTGGCCGAAGAGGATCTAGGCCAGCACGACCTGGTTCAACGATTCCTGTCGACCACCGACACCGACCTGCAAGTGCTCGCCAACGGTTGGCGTCCCGACAGCGATCGCGTCCTGGTCCCCGAAGACGTCGTCGACGTGCGCGAGGTCCTGTCGCACTACTACAGCATGCTGCTGTGGGACGGCGACAAAGCGCTCAACTCCGAGGTCGTGCGGGCCATGCTGGACAACTCCAACGCCCTGGTCCTGATCGTCGAGGCGTCGCGGCCCGGAGCGATGAAGGCCGGCCAGGCCATCGACTGGCTGCGCAACCACGGCTACGAAGGGCTGTTGGCCCGCACGGTGCTCGTCGTCAACGAGACCACCGCCAACACCCGTCTGGACATGGAGTCGCTGATGACGGTCCTGGCCCGTCAGCAACTCAAGATCCACCACATCCCCTTCGACCCGCACCTCGACGAGGGGCTGCTGATCGACGTGGACAAGTTGAAGAAGAAGACCCGTCGGGCATTCGAGGACCTCGCCGCGATGCTGGCCGACGACTTCTCCGTTCCGCAGCCGCCGGCGCCCGTGGCCGCGGCCGCGGCGAGCTAATACGAAGGGAGGCAAACGATGTCGGTGGTGTTGCCCGTTGACTCGCTGCCCGCAGACCCCGCCCGTGAGCCCGAAGGCGACGGCGGCGCCGTCGCCGCGGTGCCCGAGCAGATCCGGGTCTGCATTCACGTCGGCAACTACTTCGTCGACACCTCACTGGCCGCGCATGCACCGCTGTCGGTCGTCATGGAAGGCCTGGTGCCGTTCCTGGCCGACACCCTGCGCGGTGAAGGACTCAACATCGACTTCGCCACCAACGGCACATACTCGTTGGCCGTCGAAGGCGCAATGCCGCTCGCGCGGACGCTGACGTTGTCGGAGGCCGGCGTGCTCGACGGTGCGCGCCTATTGATGCGTGAAGTGCACTCCACCGAGGTGTTCAAGCCGATCATCGAAGACGGCAGCGACGCCCTGGCCGAGTTCAACGAGGTCAAGTTCGGCACCTTCACCGCAGACACCGCCCGAGCGCTGGGCCTGATCGCCGTCTCCGTCGGCGCGGCGCTGACCGCCGTGCTGATCATCGCGGCTTGGTGGTCGACCCCGTCACTGACCTGGTGGCTGCCGCCGTCGGGCGCGCTGACCTTGCTGACCCTCGTGGCCGCCGTGGTCGCGCAACGACGCGGCATCACCCGCGTGTCCTATACCGCCGGGATCGCCTCGGTCGCCTTGGCATTCGCGATGGGATGGGTAGCCGTACCGGCCTACGCCGCAACGCCCGGACACTGGACTGCGGCCAACGTCTTCGCCGCAGTGTTCGCCGCCGGCACCGTGTCACTCATGGTGGTCTGGCTGACCGGGGTGGGCATCACCGTGCACACCGCCGCCGTCACCCTCACCGCGGCGTCGGCTGCGGCCGCGGCCGTGCGCACCTTTACCGGCTTCGACATGCGCCAAATCGGCACCGTCGCCGTCATCGTCGGAATGCTGATCGTGGCCATGGGGCCCGGCCTGGCGCTGGCCCTGGCGCGCGTACGACCACCCAGTCTGCCCGTGCCCGGCGAGGACATCGACCGCCACGAACTCGACGAGGCGGCCATGGTCGTCGAGGTATTCGACGACGGCAACGACATGCGCACAGTCGCGCTGTCCGACGACGAAGACGCCCAGCTCGAACGACGCTCGCGCGTAGCCAACAAGTACCTCACCGGCCTGTTCTTCGCCGCCAACGTCATCATCGTCGCCGGCGCAGTCACTGCCGTCGAACCCGGCACCCACTACTTCTGGGGTGAGGTCGCCATCGCGATCCTGTCCATGCTGGTTCTCGTCCTGCGCGGCCGCTCGCTGACCGACCGCGTGCACGCGGTGACGTTCTTCCTGGGGACCGCCGCGCTGCTGGCGGGCTTCACGCTGACGGTGATCACCGGCACGTCCAACCCCATCGCCGAACTCGGCGTGCTCGCCGGAGTAGTCGCGGTGACCGTGCTGGCCACCCTGGCCGGCACCATGCTGCCGGGCACCAAGATGTCGCCAATCACGTTGCGCCGCATCGAACAACTGGAGTTCCTGTTCATCCTGGCCGTCGCGCCGCTGGGGTTCTGGATCATCGGCGCCTTCGCGTTCTTCCGGACCCTGCTGTGAACGCGGGCCGACTAAGCACCCTTGCGCGCACCGCGACCGTGCTCTGCGCGGTCAGCGCGATGGTCGCCGTCGCCCCACTGGGCACCGCCGCAGCGGTCACACCACCCAACCCAGACATCGCGGCCGCACCCCCGGACGGGCCACCGGCACCCGACTCGGAAATGCGCAAGAACGGCGGTTGTGTCGTCGGGGGCGTGCTGCCCAACTCCGACCTGGCCAAGACCCCGCCGCCGCTGACCGCGCTGCAGATCGAGCAGGCGCACAAGTTCTCCACCGGTGCCGGCGTCGTGGTCGCCGTCATCGACACCGGCGTGCGGCCGCAGCCGCGGCTACCCGGCATGATCCCCGGCGGAGACTACGTCGACCCCGCCGCCAACGGCCTGGACGACTGCGACGGACACGGCACCATCGTGGCCGGAATCATTGGCGCCGCACCGGCTCCCACCGACGGGCTGATCGGCGTCGCGCCCAACGCGCAGATCCTGTCCATCCGGCAGACCTCGACGGCCTGGATGCCCCAGGACTTGTCGTCGAATCCCGACGACCCCAACCAGTCCCGTACCGCCGGCGACATCCGCAGCCTCGCGCGCGCGATCGTGCACGCGGCCAACATGGGAGCGCGGGTCATCAACGTGTCGGTGGTGTCGTGCGTGAAGACCTCCGCGCCGATCGATCAGGCCATCCTCGGCGGGGCGCTCAAGTACGCCGTCGACGTCAAGGACGTGCTGGTGGTCGCCGCCGCCGGAAACGCCGCGGCCGCCATCGACGCCGGAGCAGGAAACCAGAACTGCAAGAGCAACCCCGACACCGACCCCGCCCGTCCCGACGATCCGCGCAACTGGGGTGGGGTGACCACGGTGTCGACGCCGTCCTGGTTCGACGACCTCGTGCTCTCGGTCGGGTTCGTTTCCCCCGAGGGAGCGCGCGCGGAGAATTCGATGGCGGGCCCATGGGTCGACGTGGCCGCCCCAGGCTCGGGCATCGTGTCGCTGTCCTCCAGTGGTGAGGGCGTCATCAACGGCGTGCCCGGTAACGAGGGCGGCTTGGTGCCGATCGCTGGGACGTCGTTCGCGGCGGCCTACGTTTCCGGGGCCGCGGCGCTGCTGCGGTCGCGGTTCCCGGAGATGACCGCCCGCCAGGTCGCCACCCGGCTCATCACCACCGCCCACGCTCCCGCGCGCGGGGTCGACAACGTCGTGGGCCGCGGGATCATCGACCCCGTTGCCGCCTTGACCTACGAAGTGCCGATCGACGGGGCGCCCGCGGTCACGGTGCAGGCAGCCGAACTATCGCTGCCCCAGGCGCCGCCGCCGCCGGACTCCGCGCCCAAATGGACCTCGGCGATCGCGGTCGGGGCCATGGCAGTGGTCGCGCTCGCCGTGGTCGTCATCGTGGCCGCGACCGGCACCCGGCGAAGGAGGCAGTGACAAGTGGTGACCACTCGACGCCGCGGCCGCTGGATCCGGCTGCCCCTCGCCTCGGCGATCCTCTACGCCATCGCCACCAGCGTCGTCGTGGCCTTCGCCGTCGCCAAGGCGCTGCCGATCTGGGCTGCGGCAACGATTCTCGTCGTGGCCGCGATTGCCTTGTTCATCCCCATCCGTGGCCGTGTCATCCTGCTGGAATGGCCGGCAGTGGTGTCGGCGTTCCTGCGGCACCGGCGCCAAGCGCTGCCCCCGACGCTGCCGCCGGCCATCGACATCAGCGTCATCTCCGGCGACGCCGGAATTCGATGGGACGGCGAAACGCTGGTCGCCGCAGTCGAAGTCGCACCCAACCTGGCGTTGACCCGCGAGGCCAATGGTCACTCCTTCACCGAAAGCGTGCTCCCACTGGAACTGGTGGCCTCGCTGATGACCCAGTACGGCCTGGTGCTCGACATCGACATCGTCTCCTCCGGGCGTCACGTCCCACCCGGCACCGCCTACCGCACCGTCTACAGCCAATTCGTCGGACCGCGCCACCTCGTCGGACAGCGCCGCACCTGGCTTGTATTGCGGCTCAACGCGATCGCCAACCTCGACGGCATCGTCGAACGCGGCCCGTCGCGCGAGGCCGGACCCAAGGCGCTGGCCGCCGCGGCGCACCGCGTGGCCCAGCGGCTACAGCAAGAACGAATCCGCGCGGCTGCGCTGTCGGCCGACGAACTCGACGCCATGACCCAGGCCATCCTCGAACCCATTGGGCCGAACGAGAATCGGGAGAAGTGGTCGGTCATCCGATCAGGTCCCAACTTCATCACCACCTACATCGGACACGCCGAGATGCTCGCCGACGGGCAACTCGACCGGTGGTGGTCATGGCGCACCGAGGACGCGGTCACCACCATCCGGCTCACCGGCGCCGGCACCCCCGGCGGCGTCGCCGACATTCAAATCGGCGTCCTGGTGCGCTACGTGCACCACGGCAAGGCCTACCGCCCCCTGTCGGAGGCCAAGCTGGCCCTGCCGACCGGCAACCAGCGAGAGATGCTGCAAGCCGCCCTGCCCGGCGGAGACCGCAGCCTGCAGGCCGTCATGCCGACGACGAACTTCTCCGCGGTGGCGTCAGTGTCGGTGCCGATCGGCCCGTCCGGGCAGATCCTCGGCCAACTCGACGAGGGCACCTTGGTGGCCGTGCCGCTGTGGGACCAGAGCGGCAACCCCAAACGGCAACGCATCGACGCCAACGTGGGCGTCGAGGTCGCCCGCCAACTCGTCCTGCGCGCGGTCGTGACCGGCGCCGTGGTGGCGATCCACACCGACGACCGGCAACGCTGGCAGGGCCTGGTCGCCACCGTCAACGACGAGCAGCAACTGTTCTACGCCACCGCCGGTGCCCGGCACTGCGACATCGCCGTTTTCGACGGCCGAACCGTCACCACCGTCCCCGCGCGGACCGTGCTTCGCCTGCTCGGACCCGACAACGTGGCCGCCGGCGGAGCCGACATGACGATCACCGAAGGCGCCGGCCAGATCCTCGAAGTGGCGATCGCAGGCGCTGAGCCGGTCACGCTATGGGCCATCCGCACCCGCGAAGAAGACCGCTACCTCGGCCTGGGCTACAACGAGATGACACCGCGGCGCGTCGTGTCGACCGCACCCGCAGTCAGCCGCGCACCACGGCGCGCCGCGGCGCTGCCGCCTGTCGAACCGCGGCGGCCGGCCGAGCCCAGGCGCGCCGTGCAGGCGGCGTCCCCCGGTGACCCGGTGCCAGCACCGCCGGCCGGTGAACCCGTCTGGGCCCGTCCATCTCAACTGCCCGCCGCGGCGCAGACGTGGGGCAACGGGACGCCTGCCAACGCCGGAAACGGCAACGGCGATCGCGGTGGACGCCATCGCGACATGGGCGGACCGCAGCGCACACCACGCACCCAGCGCCCGACAGCCCAGCCGCCCGCCGCCGAACCCCGCCGACCACGGCGCGACTTCAAACTTCCACCGCCCCCGGATCATCCCCGCTGAGCGGGAAGACCTTCAGCCTCACTGACTCTCGCCAGGGTGGATGCCCGGTGTGTGCGGGGATAGTCGCGCGCTACGCCGAGTGAGCGTGCGCGCCGGTGAGGCTGGCGCGCAGTCGGGTGTGGCGGGCCTTGGTCCCCGCGTCGAGGTCGTAGGACTGTCGCATGCACTCCTGTGCCTGCTGGCGCTGGCGCGGCGTGCTCTCGGGATGCCAGTAGGTCGTGGCGGCGTAGTCCTGGGCGGTGCGCGCGTATTGAGCGCGTCGCTGCGGATCATCGCTACACGAGGCGGCTTCGCGATAGGCGTCTTGGGCGGCGTTGAGCGCTCCGGCTGGTGACGTGAGGTCGTCGACGCCAGTTGTCATGGCTGGAGCCTATGCCGGCGATGAGGCCGAAATGTGTGCGCCGATAGGGTACTTCGGCAGTGAGCGCGGTGGCTGGTCTGTGCTACGCGGTGTCGGTGCGCCGGGCGCAGGGGTGTTGGGCGGCCTGCGTGGAGGTCGGGGTGAGCGGTGCGGCTGTCGGATCTCTCACCGGCTGCGCACAAGTCGTGCACACTGTGCGAGCATGTGTCGTGCCGATTTCATGAATTGTGGCTGAGGCTGTTCGTGAATGCTGACCCGCGTGTCGCGCACACATTGTATGAAAACACCTCTGACCTGCGGTGACAGTATGGCCCCTGGTGATGTCCATGTTTTCGGGCACAGAACCCCTGCTCACACACACCGGAAGGTTATGATTTGCGCATGCCAAAGACTCCAAAGCTCGTCCGAGCTTTGAACTCGCCGCCGGTGGTCATCGCGGTCGCCATGCGCAAGGGCGGCGTCGCCAAGACCACCACGGCGGTCAACCTGTCCTACGAGCTGACTCGTTTCGAGGTATTCGACGAGGCCGAGGACGCGACGCGCAACGTTCGAGTGCTCTTGATCGACATGGATCCGCAGGGAAACGCGACGACCGGCCTGGGGCTGCACACGCCCGAAGAGGGCGACGCCATGCCCACGATGTTCAACGTCTTGCACCCCGAGAAGCACCGGCGGATGCCGCTCAACGACGTCATCCAGGGCACCGACTTCGGTGTCGACGTTGCGCCCTCGCGGGAATCGCTCGACGGCCTGGACAAGGACCTGGGCCCCGGCGGCCAGATGCGGCTGCGCCGCGAGATCGCACAGTTGCCGGCCTATGACTTCATCATCATCGACTGCCGACCCACGCTGAACGAACTCGCCTCGGCGGCGTTGTCGGCGGCGACCTGGGTGCTGGCCACGGTGGGCACTGGCCCCGACGAGGTGGGCGCCCTGGCCTCCTTGGACGCGGCCGTGGAGAACGTCGATCTGAACAACCCTGGCATCAAGATCACCCACGTGCTGCTGACCAACTATCTGGGCACGTCGCGCGCTACCAAGCAGATCCGCCGGATGCTCGAAAACGATTGGCCCAAGGAGTATTTGGGTGCGATCTCGCGCACAGTACGCGTGACCGAGGCCAAGGCGCACGGGCAGCCGATTTCGGTGTACGACCCAGAGTGCACGGCCGCCGAGGACTATCGGGCCGTGGCAGCGAAAGTCGCGGAGGAAGGACTGATGACCAATGGCTAGAAATGAGGAGATGCCGCTGCCCTCTTCGCGGGGCCGCGCGGTATCGGCAGACGCCGCTCGCAGTCGCGGCGCCGCCCCCGATGCTCCCCATGCGCCCGCGTCGCTGCCCAACGCGCCGACGACGACCTTGGTCGCCGACACCGTGGCGGCGGACCCAGCGCTGGAACAGCTGCGCAGCCGCAAGGTCCGGCGCACCGGTCTGAACGTGCACATCAACAGTTCGGTGCACAAGGAGTTCGCCGCGTTCGTCGACACGTACGACCTGCCCAAGGGCGATGCGGTCTCGCTGGCGATTCAGGAGTTCCTCGAGCGTCGCGGGGTCGTGATTCCCGGCGTCGCCCGGGTGTTGCCGCTACCAGGGGCAGCAACCAATCACGAACAGTCGTGAGTTACCGAGAGTGAGTGAATTTACCGCCAGTGGTTAATGCAGTTGTTGCTAGAAGTGGCATAGTAGGTGCCGGGTGGGACCGAGCGTGCAGGATTGGGTGAGCGATGAACAATCAAACGAAGCGCGTTTCTGACGTGGAAACTGAACCCGCTCCTGAACGTGCGGCAGAGGACAGGGCGGAATCGGCATTGCATCAGCTGGTCCAAGGAGAGCAGCCGGCCAAGGCCGCGATCGACCCTCCGCACGTCTCCACGGAGTTCTTCTCCCAGAGACTGCGAGAGTTAGCTAGTCAGATGAGCGTAAAGCTGCTGGACACCGATCGGGTTCGCAAGCTGACGCCGCTGACCATCCAGAAGATGCTCAAGGAGCAGGCTCCGGATCTGCCGGTGTCCCAGACCCAGATCTATCGCTACTACCACGGCGAAGCGCCGCCGCGCATCGACGTGGTGTGGGAACTGGCCAGACTGTTCAACGTGGACCCCTCCTACTTCATGGGACCGAACATCCGCGACTGACGCGGCGCCTGTCGAGCGCGAAATGTTGTGAAAAGCAACCCCTTCGCGGCCGGGGGAGCGGTCTCGTCAGGCCCATAAACTGAGCGCGCAACTCCGGCATGATCCAAGGAGTCTTTGGCGAGGTTTTCCAGCGGTGATCGACGTCTTCGCGCGTCGGCATGCCGGAGTTGCGCTCTCTTCTTCACGACATCTGCCCCGGCTGCGGGTGAAAGGGGCGCGCACCGTTGGACGACGCGACGCGATCCCAGGTCCGGATGCAGCTGGCGTTCTGGCAAGCCCAGGATCGTCGCAGTGTCACCACCGGCCCCCCATGGCTGTGGCGCGGGAATCTCGTGGCGCCCATGCGTGCATCCGACGTGTCCGCCGCTGCCGCTGACAAGGTCCGGGCCCGCGCGGCCGCGGGTGTGCCCGAGGGGCAGCGTTTCGACGTGCCAGGCCCGCGCCAAAACCTGCTGCCCCGGTGGGCCACCGCGCGGTCTGCAGCGGGCTGGGCCGCCGTAGCCGCCGTCCTTGCCGTCGTCGCGGCCTGGTGCGCTCATGCCCGCGACGACCGCATTCGGATCGGCGAGATCGTTGGCTGGGCCGGCGCAGCATCCGCTACCGTGGCCGTGCTCATCGCCGCCCTGGTGGTGTGGGGCGCGCGGGATCCCTTGCGCCTCACCGCCGCCGAGGACATCGAGATCGCCCAGGCCAGACGGACGCTGACGTGGAATCCGTTGGCGCACGGGAAGAAGATCACCCCCGGCGCCGCGTACGCCCTGGAGGGGATCGCGGTGTGTGAGCGGCTGCGCGTGAGCCCCGCGTGGACATTGCCGGGCGTGGACATCCTGAGCTGGCGCTTCGACGCCGACGAGGAGATCTTTCAGATCGCCAAGGCGGCACACGCGCTCGAGGAGCGCGACCGCCGTCAGGCCAGCCTGCGTGAGCAGGGCATCGCCGCCGCAGCCGATACCGCGCTGATCAAGGAACGCAAGCAACTCACCGATGCGCTGCTGCAGCGGCTCACCGCGCTGCACCTCTGCCTGGACACACTCACCGAGATCGAACAGCGGGCGCGCTCGGTCGGCCGCGTCGAGGACGTCGACGCCCCGTCGTGGACCGCCGGCTTCACCGCGGTCGCGGAGAACGAGCTGGCCGCCGAAGCCCTCGCCCAACTCGACTCCGACCTCGACGCCATGGTCGAGGCCTACCGCAGCCTGCGCGCCTGAGGCCATAGGCGGCGCGCTGTCCAGCGCAAATGGCACGGCCCTCACGGGTGAGCATGCCGTCCCCGGCGGCGGGGACGCGGCATCGCCCCAGATCACACGGACTGCTCTGGATCAGATCAGGCGCTGCCACCACATGGCGCGACGAACATTGCCGCCACAGATAAATTCCCCGACATCGAGACGACTATTGGGCGTGCTCAACGCATAATCTGGCCACCAGAGAACGCAAATCGTAACCGTTCGGATTTGCAGACACCGGCACCTACGGGTGCATGTCCGTGGGAGGTGGAACAGATGACCGACACGATCATCGACGACGACCCGTTCGCCGACGACCCGTTCGCCGACGACCCGTTCGCCGCGATCGCCGCGCAGCCGGATCCGTCGAACGAGTCCTGGTACCGAAAGGCGTTGTGCCCGCAGACCGACCCGGAGGCCTTCTACCCGGAGAAGGGCGGATCCACGAAGGAAGCCAAACGGATCTGCAAGCTATGCCCGGTAACCGACAAGTGCCTGCAGTGGGCGCTGGACAACGACGAACGGTTCGGGGTCTGGGGCGGCCTCTCCGAACGCGAACGGCGCCGCCTCCAGCGCGGCGCCGACCCGCTGCCCGAAGCCGAGCCCGTCGCACCGCCGACCACGCTGCCGATCGCGCCCGCGGCCACCGCAGAGGACTACGACGAATTCGAGAGGCGGCTGGCCGGATGACGCACACCCACCACGACACGGGCCGCGACCGCATTCCCGCCCTAGGCGAGGACCAGCCGCCGCCGGAGGTCATCAACGCCTACTGGAGGGCGGCGGACCTCACCGATCACGGCTGGCACCTCACGCGCCTGGCCTTCGACGCCGACACGGTCACCGCATTCGTGACTGCGCTGTCGCCGACCCGTCGTGTCGTCACCGTCAGCTGGGACCTGCGCGGCCACCGGATCGCACGCCAGCAAGTTCCCGGCCGCGCCGCGAGCTACCTGCTCAAGCTTGCCCAAGGCGTCGCCTACCTCGGCACGCACGACGCCGAGACCGGAGAGGACCTCCTGGGGCAACTGTGCTGGCTGGTTCAAGGCCAAGAACAGGGGACGCGCCATCACCGCGGTTGGCGGCGCACCAGCATCTTGCCCACCGTGTCCGCGCTCGAACAGCCCCAGACGCGGGCCCGCGTCGCCGCCTGGTTGATCGCCCGTCTGATCGCCAAGTACCGCTGGCAGGTTCGCCACCTCGGCGAAGACATCGCCGGCGGCGGCTTCATCGCCGAGATCCCTGGCGATGTCCTGGCGGTCTACCCAGCCACGATGGACGACGACGGAACGGCCGCGGCGACCCTCGCGCGGCTGATGCCCAAGCTCGGTCCCCGCGATCTGGCGGTGCTGCGCAACCTGGACTACCGCGCACTGTGGGCCGCCCGCTCTGTCGCCGGAGCCGGGCAATGAGCGCTCCCGTGCTCAAGCCGGCGCGCAACTGGTGGGTGCCCGACTACCTCTTCGGATCCATGCGGCACTGGAACGCGCCAACGCCCACGCCGGTGACCGAAGCGTGCGGGTGCCGGCAATACGGCGGCCACGACGTCATCCACTGCGTCGGCCGCCTTCAGCACTTGCGCGACACCGCCCTCGGGCGAGCTCCGCGATCGCGATGCGGTGCGCGTCTGGCCCGGGCCCAACCCTCGGCACTGCTGGCCGACGGCGCCCCGCTGTGCCCGGCGTGTGCCGCCATCACCCACACGCCCACCGACCAAGTCCGCCGCTTCAACCGCCGCCGCGACTGACGCACCGCAGGAGCACGAGAATCCAATGCCCGACGCCCAAGACCCCGCATCGAACGGACGCGTCGACCCCGAACTATTGCGCGAGCAACTACTCGACATCCTGGCCACGGCCGACGAACCGATGACCACCGCGCAACTGCGCCACCGCCTCGACGGCGCCACCGTCAACGAGCTGGTCTACCGCAACCTCATCGTGCTCGAAAGCCGCGGGCGCCTGCGCCGGCTGCGCCCGGGCGGACGCCACGTCGCCTGGGAATCGGTTGCCGCCGCCACGAAAGGAACAACGCCATGAATGACACCGCCACCAATACCAACGCGCCCTACGTGCTGGCGATCCCCGTCACCGAGGTCTTCGCCGACCACAGCTATCAACGGCCCCTGGACCGAAAGCGCGCCGAACACATGGCCGCCACCTTCGACCAACGCCTACTCGGCATCATCGAGGTGTCCGACCGCGGCGAAGGCCAGCATCCCCGCTACGCAGTCATCGAAGGCCAACACCGCTGGGCCGCACTGACATTGCGTGAACCGCACGGAGCGGTCGCGGCACGCATCCACACCGGACTCACACTGGCCGAAGAAGCTCGACTTTTCCATGACATCGACACCCACCGCCGCCGCCTGACCACTTGGGACCGCTGGAAGGCCCGCCGCGCACAAAGCGAAACTGCCGTCACCGCGATCGAAGCCACCGCCGCGCGAATCGGACTGCGCGTCGACGACGCGCCCAAGGACGGCAACGTGCGCTGCACCAGCACGCTGGAAAAGATCGCGCGCAGCCGCGGCGGGCACGCGTTGCTCAAGGACAGCCTGCAGCTGCTGCACGACATCTGGGGCCAACAACAAGCCGCCTACGACACGGCGCTGGTCGCCGGCACGGCGCTGTTCCTCGACGAGTTCGGCGACCAAGAGAGCTTCGAGTGCGAGCACCTCGTCGACGCGCTGATCGACCTACCTCCCAACAAGGTCGGCTTCTTCGCGCGCGAGAAGAAGGCCAACGGCAACCACGGCGGTGGAGCCCTGTCGAAGTTCGTCGCCCTCTTCTTCGTCGAGCGCTACAACCTGTACCGGCCCGCCGGCTCGAAGCTGCACACCCCGCACCCGTTTCGCGCCACACTGCGCCCCGCGCGGCCGCCGGCACCCACTGCCGCGGCCGCATGAGCGCTCCTCACGATCACGGGGGACGTGGCGTCCCCGCCGGTCAGCGGTCCTGCGCCGGGTGGCGGTGACGGAATCCCGACCCCGCGCCGGTACCAGAACTCATAGAGCCACAAACCCACGCAGGAGGTGACCCGCTGATGAGTAGCGAGCTCGACCCGCACACACCGGGTCACACCACGCGGGGACGTGGCATCGTGGCTGCTGACGACGCCGCGGCGGTGCGGCGCCTCGCCGATGCCCGAGTGCTGCGCAGCGTCGGCCTCGAGCCCCGCGCCGAGAGCGACCAACCGATCTGCGTTATCCCCAACTGCACCAACGACGTTGACGAAGACGGTCAACCCTGCGGCGAGTGCCTGCGCGCCTTCGGCCCCCACCTGCGCACGTGCGACGACCCGCCACTGACGCGCCCACAGATCGCCGCCCGTGACGGCGAGGTGTCCCGCGCCTATCAACTACGACACCAACTGCGCGCGGCCCCCGAACCCGCCGCGCGCCGGGCATTGACCCGTCGAGGAGGTCTCCGATGACCACGACCGAGCGCCGCATCCAGGCCGTCCCGGCCCACCAGGACAACGCACCTGAGGCCGACTACGGCCGCCAGCCACCGCAGGACCTCATGGCCGAACAATCCGTGCTCGGCGGCATGCTGCTCAGCAAGGACGCCATCGCCGACGTCCTGGAGCGACTGCGCCACGGCGACTTCTACAGGCCCGCCCACCAAATCATCTTCGAGGCCATCCTCGACCTCTACGCGCGCGGCGAACCCGCCGACGCGGTGACCGTCGCCGCCGAACTCGACCGACGTGGCGTCCTGTTCCGCGTCGGCGGCGCCCCGTATATGCACACTCTGATCGCCACCGTTCCCACCGCCGCGAACGCCGGCTACTACGCCGACGTGGTCAGCGAGAAAGCCACTCTGCGTCGTCTCGTCGAGGCCGGCACCCGTGTTGTGCAGTACGGCTACGCCGGTGCGGACGGCGCCGACGTCGCCGACGTCGTCGACCGCGCCCAGGCCGAGATCTACGACGTGTCCAACCGGCACCGCACCGAAGACTTCGTCGTCCTGAGCGACGTGTTGCAACCCACCATGGACGAACTCGACGCGCTGGCCACGCACGGCGGCCTGGCGCGCGGCGTTCCTACCGGCTTCATCGAACTCGACGAAGTCATGAATGGGCTGCATCCCGGGCAGATGATCACCGTCGCGGCGCGCCCGGGCGTCGGCAAGGCGCTGGCGCTGAACACCCCGCTGCCGACACCGAGCGGCTGGACGACCATGGGCGAGGTGGCCGTCGGTGATCAGCTGTTCGGGGCCGACGGACACCCCACACGCGTGGTCGCTGCCACCGCGGTCATGTACGGGCGGCCCTGCTATGACGTCGAGTTCTCCGACGGAACCGTCATCACCGCCGACGCTGAACACCAGTGGGCAACCCGCGGCGGGACGCGCACCACCGCCACCCTGGCCGTCGGTGACACCATCCCCACTCAGCGGGGCGTCGAATTGACTGCGCTGCAACGTGTTCCCGACGACGCCTACGTCGTGGGCCGGTTCCTGGCCGGCGATCCGGAGGCGGTACTGGCCGGATACGACACGATCGCCTCGAGGTATCTGCGGGGGTCGTTGGAGCAGCGTCGCGCGATGCTGCGCGGTGTCCTCGACGTCGCCGTGGTCACCGGTGGACCGGGGGACAGCTTCACCGTCGCGCCGCGATGGCGGCTGGCCGAGGATCGCACCTTGGTCGTCGACCTTCTTCAGACCCTCGGCTGCGTCGTCGCGCCCGGCTGGCCCGGCGAGCCCATTCGCGTGCTGGCCGGCGAGCGGGTCGTCACTGCCGTGCAAGCGCGGCATTCGGTGCCGGTGCGGTGCGTGCAAGTCGACAACACCGACCACCTCTATCTGGCCGGCAACGGCATGGTGCCCACTCACAATTCAACTCTCGCACTCGATTTCATGCGGTCGGCGTCCATCAGGCACGGATTGGCGAGCGTCATCTTCTCGCTGGAAATGAGCAAGTCCGAGATCGTGATGCGCCTGCTGTCGGCCGAGGCGAAGATCAAACTCGCCGACATGCGCTCCGGGAAGATGAGCGACGACGACTGGACGACGCTGGCCCGCCGGATGAGCGAGATCAGCGAGGCGCCCCTGTTCATCGACGACTCCCCGAACCTGACGATGATGGAGATCCGCGCCAAGGCCCGACGCCTGGCCGCCAAGACCGATCTGCGCTTGATCGTCGTCGACTACATGCAGCTGATGACGTCGGGAAAGAAGGTCGAATCGCGCCAGCAGGAGGTCTCGGAATTCTCCCGCACCCTCAAACTCATGGCCAAGGAACTCGACGTCCCCGTCGTGGCGATCAGTCAGCTCAACCGCGGACCCGAGCAAAGGGTCGACAAGCGGCCATTGATCTCTGACCTGCGCGAATCCGGAAGTATCGAGCAGGATAGCGACGTCGTCCTGCTGCTTCACCGGCCTGACGCCTTCGACCGAGACAGCCCCCAAGCCGGGGAAGCCGAACTCATCCTGGGCAAGCATCGAGCGGGGCCGACACGAAGTTTTACGCTCGCGACACGCCTTCACTACTCATGTTTCGCAAACATGGCTCGCGGCTTTTAATGGTGGTTGCGTAGGTGACGCTGCACGTCGTGCGGGTGCATCGTCCGGCAGCGGCAAACGCTCGTCGGTCAGCTTACCGGATGCGGTTGACCTGCGTAATCGGCGTGTTGCCGGAGTGGATCGCACTGGCCGATCGCGCTGCCGAGCGGGCCGCCGACGCGTGCGCCGCTGAAACTGAGGCCTGCGCGGACGCCGTTGGCCAGCAAACAGGTGCAAGGATGGCCAAGAGCGCCCGCGAACCGACGTGGGCGACGTGGCCGCGGACGCGTGAGGTGTTCGCGAGAAGGTAGGCAACATGTCGACGAGGAAGCGCGCGGCACTTCTGATGACGACTGCGATCGCCGCAGGGATTCTGTTGGGAGCCGCAGCGGCGCCGGCGGCGGCGTGGCCGTTGCCCTTGACGTCGGAGGACAACAGCTTCTTGAACTCGGTTCGAGGCACCTTCCCCGGCGATGACGACCAGCTGCTGCTGGCAGGCCGCCAGGCGTGCCGACTGTTGTACACCGGCCAGGGAACGCCCGCGGTGATCAGCCAGACCGCCGCCCAGTACGGGGCGAGCCCGGATCAGGCCGCCGCCCTGGTGAGCGCTGCCCGCGGCACTTACTGCACCCAGGCGCCCGGCTAAAACCTGGGGCTCCCACGCGCGCAGCCACTCGACTTGGGTTCGGATCTGTCTGCGGAGGTCTACGGCACCCGGGATTGCCGAAAGTGTTGGGGCGCTGCGCTCGTCGCTGCCGCGCGGCTCACTCGTCGCTGGGGTAGAGCTGTTGGGCGATCTGCATTCCTTGGAAGGCGTGCTCGATCGGCTGCGCCTGCTGGTGCAATGCCTGAGTAAGGGGCTGTGCCTGCTGACTCAGGAACTGCGTTATCGGCTGCGCGGGTGAGGGCGGGTGGGCTGCTTCTGCCATGGCTGCCAGTATGACCGCTAGCGCTCACCCGGCTCCAGCCCGCGCTGCCTGCGGCGGCGATCGATTTCTGCGGCCAGGCTCTCCTCATACGGCACTGGTGGCCGTCCTTCGGCAGCGTGTCGCGCAGAAATCCGATCAAAGACGGGCCCGCAGTTTCTTCGCCTCATCCTCAGTCAGCTCGTCGAGATCGATCTCGGCGAGCATGTCGATGGCGAGGTCACGTGTTGCGCCGGTGAGCATTTCGCGGGCCTCGGGGCTGTCGGTGTAGGTTCGCACTGCTGATGGCAACCCGTGACCGTCGCGGCCTGCACTTTTCGATGTCGTCTCACGACGACCGGAGGCCGGTTTGTCTCACGAATTGCTTCATTTCCTACGGCACCGCGTTGCCGTCAGCCGACGCAATGGTGATGTCGCCACCGAACACACCGCACGGCGGTGCCGTCGAAACTCGTGTGAGGACGCCGTTATCCACATAACTTGGCGGACCTGTCATCGCTCGGCCATCGTTGCTGAGATTCCGCCAGGCGTGAGAATCGCCGCATCTGCTTGGAACGAAACGAGCAGCGGGGCAGGGTCCCGAACAGTATCGTCGCGGAGTGGATAGCTACTGCCATCAGTGCCAATCAAGGGCGTACGCCCGGTGCACCTCCTGCCGCAACCCGATCTGCAACGTCCATTCCAGCGGCTACCGCGACGCCGTCCACGACCTACATATCGGCGGAGTACGGCCAGGCGGCTCAGGCTCCGTCTGCACCCCGTGCGAGTGGAAGAAGATGGAGAAGAACGCATCCGCCGTCGTGGATCGCCTTACCGCCGACGGCTTCACCAACTCCGGCCAAATCGCTGCCTACATAGGCGCCAAAGGCTTGTGGCACGGCGGACTGGGACCCCGGCTTCCGTTCGGCCCCCTGATCGTGATCACCTTCGAATTGTCCCGACCCGCTTGGGCAGTCGATGACGCCAACGAAGCGATGTCGCGAATGTGCGCCGCCACCGTCGACGCGTCGAAGCAAGAGACGCTCGACTGGGAAATTAGGGGGCCAACCCCACCCAAGCAAAGACGGTTCGGCATGCAGAGGACAGTGCCGACCCCCACTCTGGAAAGAGGCACACTGAGCGGCTGGGTCTTCCCGTATACCGACCACGACAAGAAGCCGAGCTCCAGGGTCGTCGTCGTCAGTGCCTCCGGTGACTCGATAGACGTGGGTGCACCCAGCCCACAGCCAACACAGGGTCGACGCACCTTGTCCCGCGTCCAGTACGCCAGTGGCGACGAAGCCAAGCCATTCCGCGACTTCGGCCGACCATCCGTCGGCTACGCAAACGGCGAAATCGTTGCCCGAGGAAGCTGCACCTTGCTTGCGGTTCCGAAGGCCTGGTCCAGGTAGATCCTCAACGACGCCACGGGCTGCGATTGACCTGGGTGATGGATGACTGCAAACCGCGGACCGGTTTGTCTCACGGAACCGCGACGCCGTGTGATTGGGGGCCGCAGAACCTACACCCGTGGTTCTCGCCTTCGGCGACATCTGCGTGACCCGCTGACATGTGGTCGTGCAGGCTGTCTCGCGGCGATGTCGCCTACGTTTGTCTCACGAATCGCTGCATTTCCTACACGCCTATGTCGCCGCTTGCTCCTCGACGGGAGGGCGTAGATCTGGAGAATCTGCTGCGGCAACGATCTCGGCGGCGACGACGATAGCGTCTTTCGCCTGCGTACGGCCGACGCTTCTCTTGATATGTGTTGCATCGTTGCGAACGTCGACGAGTCTCTCGCGGTAACGATCTGGGAGCGCGCCGTCGCATTCATCCAGCCAATATCTGCAAAGCTGTCCGAGCGTGCGGCGGTGGAGTATCTGGTCGACCTCCGTGTCATCAAAGCCCTTCTTGGACAGGTGCGTGGTGATCATCTGGGTGACACCAACCTCGGCCGCGGTACCGGCGTCGATGGCTGCCCGCCTGTGGTCGTAGCCCAGATACATTGATCGGGCGTCGCGCAGGAATAGCCATGCTGCGGAGGGCATTCCGTGGTTCTGCGCTGCTTTCATACAGTGCCTCAGCTTGCCGGCTGTGAGAGGTGAGTACGGGGGCATAACGTACCGACCCGGTTGGGCAGCCAGGAAAGTCACTTGGTTCTCGTCGTCGTCGCCTTCAAGCTGCGTCCATAGCGTTGTTCCGTTGAAGTGCCAGCCTGGCGCTGTTGGGCCGAGCCGTGACAGGTCCTGTTGGTAGAGCACCTCGATCCAGGCGGCAACGGACTGCCACCAGGCCGGGGCGCCGCGGGCGATGTCCTCGGCGAGCATGCGCACGCCGGCATCATCGGTGTCGGCCTCGACTATGGTCCTCAGTCGTTTTACTTCTGCTGCCATCGGGAGTCCTACGTCGCCGGCGCGGTGAGTCACCTCACCCCACAACGGACCGTCGGCGTACGCGCTCGCTACTTCGTTGGCAGGCAGTCTGATCCCGCGGAAATGCCATTCCGGCTCTTCCAACGGCGGCCGCTCGACGTTCATGGCGTTCATATCAACGGGCGGCAGCGTGACGACGACCTGATGTCCGGCAATGTGTGCTGGGTAACGCTGTTGCAGCGCCTCCGCGACGATCAAGACCGCGACGGGACACTCGATGAAGCCTTCTAGCCCGGATTTTTCGCGGAATGTCGCGTGGAGCGGTGTGTAGATACGCGAAAGTGCCTGTCCTACAAGGAATAATTGGACTTCTTCAGGGTTCAATCGTTCCAGCGGGAAGGCACTTCGCAAGTGAAGGATATCGCGGTCGCATCTCGGGTGAAAGTGTCCGCCGACGGCCATGGCGTCGTGTCGCATGCCGGGATGGGCATGCTGCGCGAACTGGCCGACCGGACCGGCCTGTCGGCGCAGGTCACCGCCGCGTTGGCCGACACTTACCGGGGCCCGTGGGTGTATGCCCCCGGGGAGGTGTTCGCCGATCTGGCGGCCGCGGTCGCTGACGGGGCGGACTGCATCGACGGGGTCGGGCAACTGTGCGGCGACCGCGAGCACGTGTTCGGGGCGAAGGCCTCGACGACCACGATGTGGCGGCTGGTCGATGAGCGGATCGACGCCGCCCACCTGCCCGGGGTGCGGGCCGCGCGCGATGCTGCGCGGTCGGCGGCCTGGCAGGGCGGAGCCGCCCCCGCTGCCGGGGACTGGCTGCACATCGACATCGACGCCACGCTGGTGATCGACCACTCCGACAACAAAGCCGGCGCAACCCCGACCTGGAAGAAGACGTTCGGTCTTCACCCGCTGCTGGCGTTCCTGGACCGCCCGGAGATCGCCGGTGGGGAAGCCCTGGCCGGGCTGCTGCGCAGCGGCAACGCCGGCTCCAACACCGCCAGTGACCACGTCATCGTCCTGGAACGGGCGCTGGCGTCCCTGCCCGCGGCGTCGCGGCCCGACCCCGACGATCCCGCCACGACCCGGGTGCTGGTGCGCTGCGACACCGCCGGGGCCACCCACCGGTTCGCCGACGCGTGCCGCACCACGGGGGTGGGATTCTCCTTCGGCTACCCCGTCGACACCCGCGTGCAGGACGCGGTGGACACCCTCAACATCGGCGACGCCTGGTACCCGGCGATCGACTCCGGCGGCGGCATCCGCGATGGCGCCTGGGTCGCCGAGGCCACCGACCTGGTCAACCTGGCCTCCTGGCCGACCGGCACGAGGCTGATCCTGCGCAAGGAACGACCCCACCCCGGAGCCCAGTTGCGGTTCACCGACGCCGACGGGATGCGGGTGACGGCGTTCATCACCGATACCGCACCCGGTGTCGTGCCCGGCCAAGTCGCCGGCCTGGAACTACGCCATCGCCAGCACGCCCGCGTCGAAGATCGCATCCGCGAACTCAAAGCCACCGGACTGCGCAACCTGCCGTGCCACTCCTTCTGGGCCAACGCCGCCTGGCTGGAAATCGTTCTGGCCGCCGCCGATCTGGTCACCTGGACCCGGCTCATCGGATTCACCGGCCAGCCCGGCCTGGCCCGCGCCGAGATCGCCACCTTCCGCTACCGGGTCCTGCACGTCGCCGCCCGCATCACCCGCGGCGCCCGCCAACTCCGACTACGCATCGACGCCACCTGGCGATGGGCACCAGCGATCACGACCGCCTGGCAACGCATCCGCACCGCCTTCACTTGATCCCTGGACCACCTGACCGCCGAACACGAAAGACCCACTGGCACTTGGGAAAGCCCGACCACCCGGCGACACGGGACAACCCAACATGCCCCGACCCGGCCGAAACCGGCTCACGGGCCCACCCCGCCACCACGCGCCGCCCACAACACCCCGGACGAAAAATCGAGGCTAGTTAAAGATCCCGTGATGCGGCGTACTTGGCGACAACCACATTGATGGCCACCGCCCTCGCCGCGAGGGCGAGAATTTGTTGGTACTGCCACCTAAAGTGGCGATTCCGCCCCACACCAACAGGCCGGCAAAGCCGAAATTGAGAACTCCCATCGAATACCAATACGCGCTGGAGCCCCACACGAATTCATTTGCGTCCATAATCTTAGAGAATCCGGCGACTACCTCGAAAGCGACCAATACGAAAGCGATGACCGCAGCCGCATAGCGACGTGCCCCGCAGTTGGCGCCCGGCTCGGGTGGGGCTGAATCATCTGCGCCGGACGGTGCCGGATCTGGGCGTGCCATGCGTACTCCTCTCTTATCGATGTACGTAGACGCTTGGACAACCGTCATTTGACCAGTACAGGGTCATTGACAGACCCAAGCCGTATCGACGCTCTAGTTGCGCAATAGAACAGACGGGACCACGATGAGAACGGCTATGACTACAACGGCGACGTAGAAGTAGCCGATAATCAGACCGGCCTTCGCCATGCCGCGGCCGCGCTCTCCTGTCCGTCGAATCTGCTTAAGGGAAATATGTCCGAACGGCACCGCGATAAGTGCGAACGGCGGCGCCATCAGGCCAATCAGGCCAAGCATGAGCGTGACGATGGCGAGCGTGTTGGTCGAAATGCTCATCGGTTGTCCCGTGGCACTTGCGGGGTGGTTGGTGCTCATGGGTGTTGAAGTCGGGGCTTGGGGTGCATGGTCAGCTCGGCGGCGGTGGGGGCCCCGGCACGGGCGGTTCGACGGAATAGTAAAAGCGTTCGGTTTCGAGTTCGCACGAGCTTCGCGGTCCGGATCCGGTGTTGTTTGCGGGCACAAAAACTCTGACGTACTCGACAGTGGGATCCACAGTATGGGTGGTGTAGTACATGGCCGGGTTGTCGGCCGTACCCCCGTTGTAGGAAGTGGAATACGAACCGCCCGCGCACTCTCTTGTCTGGAGAACCGTGTAATCGGTGTTGGTGGTGTTGGTGCAGTTTGTACTCAAGAATTGCTCGTCGCAGGTGAGTCCGGGTAGGACGTCGTCTGCGTGTGCGGTTCCGGCTCCGACCGATAGACCGCCACCGACGCTGACGGCGAGTGCTGCCAGAAGTATTCGGCGCTTGGACTGCATATTTGATTCCTTCCGAAGTTGAACGCCAGTGAGGCGATAGCCAACTCGCCGCAGGGAGGCCTAGACGGCCCCCAGTGCGAACGAGGCGAGCTGTTCACAGCGCTACCGCGCTGTCCGGGTACCATGTTCTGGCCACCTCGGTTTGGACGCCGTACGGGTCATTGACAAACCCAAGCTGTTTCCACGCTGAACCTGTAGCAAATCGACCTCGTGTTGCCAAGATTGTCCATATTCCACTGGTCCTGGCGGCCGTTCACAAACGGTAACGTGCAGCTGTAATCCCTTGCGGTAACTCTCACGAATTTCCCTTTCGCGTATCTGCAGTCGGACATCATCTCCTCGACCTCCTTGGTTGGCCTGGCATCGGCCGCCGGGGCGGCGAACAGGAGTGTGCCGGTGGCCAGGGCTACGGCGGCGGCGATGGATCCCATAAAGGTCTTCACGGTGGGTGTGATCGCGGCTCGTTGGGTGGCCGCAATTGTTGCTGTCATGTTGATCTCCTCACGCGACGTTTGCTGTGAGGTGATCGTCTGCTCGCCGGCGACGGCGATCTAGTTACGGATCTGAACTGGTTCTGATTCTGTACTAGTCAACGAAGACGTGCTGCGGTGTACTTAGTTTGTTTGCTGCTCGGCGCGAGGAGGGCATGTGATGTCGGGATATGGTCAGTTTTGTCCGGTGGCCAAGGCCATGGAGCTGCTCGACGAGCGGTGGACGATGCTGGTGATCCGCGAATTGGTTTCCGGCAGTACACGTTTCAACGACCTGCGCCGTGGCGTGCCGAGGATGTCGCCGGCGTTGCTGTCCAAGCGGCTGCAGAGCCTGGCCCGCGCGGGGGTGGTGCAGCGCAGCGAGGTCGACGGGCGCGCGTCCTACACGCTGACGCCGTGCGGGCGCGAACTGGCCGAGGTGGTGCAGTCGGTCGGTTCGTGGGGGGTGCGCTGGATCGGCGACCTTGGCGACAAGGACCTCGACCCGCACCTGCTGATGTGGGACATCCGCCGTACCCTGCCGGTCGAGCAGTGGCCACCGGGCCGCACCGTGGTGGCTTTCCACCTGTCGGGCGTGGACCCGAAGGCCGCCTCGTGGTGGCTGATCGTCGCAGACGGACACGTCGATCTGTGCGATTTCGACCCCGGATACGAGGTCGCCGCCACCGTGTCGACCAGCCTGCGCACGCTGACCCAAATCTGGCGCGGCGACCGGTCCTGGTCGCGGTCACTGCTGGACGCCGCGGTCACCATCGACGGCCCGGCCCAGGTGCGCCGCGCGGTCCCCACCTGGGTAGGGCAATCCACCCTTGCAGCAGTCCCGCGACCCGCATGATCGATCTTCACCGATTGGAATAGGTATCCGAGCAAGGCTGAGAGCGGCAGCGCCCCTGCCAACGGTCACTCACAGACATAGACCCCGTCGCTTTCGCCGGTACCGGTCCAACGGCAGTAGGGTTCGTCGATGTCGTAGGGATACCCGTAATCGGGTATTGACCGACAAGAACCTCCGTCGCGGGATCTTCGGCAGCGTGCCGGATCTGATCGCCAGCATCGAGAAATACCTCAACGCCCACAACGCAGATCCCAAACCCTATGTGTGGACAGCCACCGCCGAATCCATCCTCGCCAAAGTCCAGCGCGCACGCACCAAACTCCAACAAGTAGTTAGCCAAAACTGAGACGGACCACTAGTACAGAATCAGAACCAGTACAGATCCGTTACTAGATCGCTGCCCCGGGCGAATGGACGATCACCTCACAACACAACTCGAGTGAGGAGATGACCATGACGGCAACAACCGCGGCCACCCAACATGGCCCGAACGCACAGACCGCGAAGACGTCGATACGAGCCGTTGCCGCCGCCGCCGTCGCCCTGACCGCCGGCGCGATACTGTTCGCCGCCCCAGAAGCCGACGCCATGCCAATCGGGGACAGACAAAAGGAATGCGTAAGCGGGGGAGGGACATGGGCGCGAGCAATGGTTCAGGGTGGGCCGGGCCGTACCTGCACGCAGTGGGTTGGCAGCGGCAGTGAACGCAGACAGTATCAGGACCGGTTCACCTTGTCGGGCCAAGGCGTGGGCGCTTGCTACAGATTCAGCGTTGAAACGGCTTGGGTTTGTGTTTGACCTGTACAGCAGACGAACGCATATCTCGGAGGTGCACGATGGGTCACGCGAAACATATCGGCCGCGTCGGTGCGCTGGCGGTCGCGCTGGGCATCGGGACAGCGGTGGCCACTACGCCGTGGGTCGCGGTCGCCGAGCCGACGGAGTCGTCAGCATCTGAATCCTCGTCATCAGACGGCTCGGCTGGCGCGGAGTCCACGGCGACGGACGACTCGAAACCCGCAGCCTCAGTAGACACTTCGGATGACGAAGACGCCTCGGGGTCCGTGGGTTCGGACGAGGAGTCCGCGGCATCGACCGATGGGGACACCCCGCCAGCGCCGGAACCCGCGGAACCGACGGGCGAGGAACCCGCGGAACCGACGGGCGAGGAACCCGCGGACGCCGGCGTCGACGCCGACGCGCCGGTCTCGGAGGACCCGCCACCGGCCACTGAGCCCGCCGCCAGCACGAAGTCGTCGGATAACGACGGGCCCGATGCGGCGCCACCAACGCATCTCGCGGCGACCGTGACACCGGAAGCGCCCACCGCGGAAAACGAGGCCGACGACTCAGACTCCGCGGTACGCGCTGCCGGCGGTGCGGGCGCTGCCCATCGACCCGCCACCACGGTGACGGTGACCTCGGCTGCCAACGCCACCGACGTGCCGGCCGCCGAGGTCACCGCACAGCCGCTACCCGCCGCGCCGCCCGCCCCGATGAGCCCGGTCGGCGTGGTGTCGGGTGTCGTGTCGGGATTGCTGGGCTGGGTCGGGTTGGGCCCGTCGGCGACCGGCACCGGCACCCCGGTGTCGCCGTCGCCGGCGTTGGTGCTGGCGTCGGCCTTTGTGCGGCGCGAGCTGCAGCAGGCGGTGTCGCAGCAGTCACCGACGATCAGCCTTGCCGCTGCGCAGACCAGCCAGACCGGGCCCGACCTGCTGCGTGCTGTGTTGCATCTGCTGTTCAACCACACCCCGACCACCAACTACGACCCCGCCGAGAACGTTCAGACCGTCGGCGGGGTGGTGACCGGTGACCTCAATGCCGTCGACGCCGACGGCGATGCGCTGATCTACAGCGTCACCGACGCCCCGCAGAACGGCACCGTCGCGGTGAACCCCGACGGCACCTTCACCTACACCCCGGAGCCGGACTTCGCGCAAACCGGCGGTGTCGACACGTTCGATGTCACCGTCAGCGACGACACCTACTTCCATCTGCTGCACCTTGGCGGTGGGCACACCACTACAGCCACCGTCGCGGTCACCGTCGCACCGATCAACACCGTTACCGCCACCATCGACGTCGGCGACGCTCCGAACGGGGTGGCGATCAGCCCAGACGGCACCCGCGTCTACGTCACCAACCTCAACCTGGTGGACGGCACCGTGTCGGTGATCGACACCGCCACCAACACCGTCACCAGCACCATCACCGTCGGCGACGGCGGCGACGACCCAAATTTCGTGGCGGTCAGCCCCGACGGCACCCGCGTCTACGCCACCGACCCCGGCAGCAACACCGTGTCGGTGATCGACACCGCCACCAACACCGTCACCACCACCATCACCGTCGGCGACCAACCGAACGGGGTCGCGGTCAGCCCCGACGGCACCCGCGTCTACGTCACCAACCAGGGCGGCGACACGGTGTCGGTGATCGACACCGCCACCAACGCGGTCACCGCCACCATCGCCGTCGGCGACGCCCCGCTCAGTGTGGCGGTCAGCCCCGACGGCACCCGCGTCTACGTCGCCAACGCGGGCAGCGACACACTGTCGGTGATCGAAACCGCCACCAACACCGTCACCACCATTGCCGTCGACGACGCCGAGGGCGGGGTGGTGGTCAGCCCCGACGGCGGCCGCGTTTACTTCACCAACTTCGACAACAACACGCTGTCGGTGTTCGACACCGCTACCAACACCGTCACCGCCACCATCGCCGTCGGCGACGGCCCGGCCTACGTGGCGGTCAGCCCCGACGGCACCCGCGTCTACGTCACCAACTTCGACGACTCCACGATGTCGGTGATCGACACCGCCACCAACACCGTCACCGCCACCATCACCGTCGGCGGTGGACCGCGCGGGGCGGCGGTCAGTCCCGACGGCACCGCCGTCTACGTCGCCAACCTCTTCGACGACACCGTGTCGGTCGTCCGCTTGTGACCCTCGCCAGCCTCACCCGCGCTGTTGTAGAGCTTGGGGCGAGAACGGGTCAGTGTGACTCGGTGTGTCTCACATGATCTGCAGATCTGCAGTTCATCTGCAGTCAGTTGTGAGATTCTGCAGCGAGTCGTGAGAACCTACAATCGGGATCTAGGGGTTCGGTCATGTTCAGCGCCGCCAGACGTGCACACGGTCCGCGGTCAGCGGCGCGCCATCGGGGCCCTTGACGTACGGCGCGATCCACGTGGGGCGGCGCTGAGTGTTGTTGGGTCCGCAGACCTGTTGGCGCCAATGGCCGCTAACCCACCAGCGGCGCTGGTAGTGCCTGTCACCGGATTCGGCGTCGTGATCGCGGGGTGGGCTGATGGGTCGGCGAAGCTCGACGATGGTGACCCGCGACGGGTTCGGCGGAGCAGGTGGTCCGCCGTCCGGGCCCGCGGTCGCAGGCCTGTCGTCGTTGAGGGATCGCGTCGCGGCGACCACCGGCTGACCCATCAGCAGCCAGGCGGCGCCGGTGATGCTCACGAACTGCGAGGCCTCGGGAGCGTGGGCCTGCTCGTCGGTGCGCGGAACCAGCGGGTTGAGGACCAACGTCGACCCGGCCGTCCACAACGGGGAGGACACCTTGTAGGGCTCGAGCAACTCGGGGTTTCGGGCCAAGCGTGACAGCGGCTGCAACTGCAGAACACCGTCGGGACGTGTCCACCACCACATACCGTCCCAAGCCACGTCGAGGTTCGGGCCGCCGGCGGGCCCGTTGTACGGAATGACGTCGGCCGGCTTGCCCCAGCACATCACCCCGTTTGGGGCAGGTAGCGTCGCCGCGGGCGTCCACTCCGGCAGAGACTCCGAGGCCTGAACGGCGACGTCGACCATGTCGCGCGACACCCAGTACAGCTCCGCAGAGCGCAGGACCTCGACCTCGTCACTCATCTGCTGCAACGACTCGGCGAGCTTGGCGGTCATGCGCTGCAGGTGGCGGGCCTTGCCTGGCGTCGACGTCGGCGGCGGCTCGTCGACCGCCGTTGATTGGTAGGCGATCGTCGCTTCGAGCGCGTTGCAAAACTGCCGGCGCATCTCGGGGATGCTGGTCGGCGCCCAGGGCAAGCCACTGCGTCTCACCACCGTCGCATCTCCACCTGGGCCAGCCTAACGAACACCGATGCGCGGGGGACGTGTCATCACCGCTGGTGGAGCCGCCGCAGCTATGCAGCCGCGCTGGATCCGGTTGCCCCACCAGCGGTATCGACAATCTCGTCCTGGATGCGGCGGGTCACCTCGGCCAGTTCCGCTTCGGCGTCCTTCAGTTCGGCAGGAGCGGTCAGGTCAACCCCGTCGGCGGCGGCGCGCGCGTCGGCGGCCTCGCGGTGGGCAGCTGCGATCCTGGTGCGCAGCGCGTCCAGTTCGGGCGGCGCCCCGTCGAGCCAGGCCTGCACCAGCCCTTCGGCCCACCCGCGGACGGTATCGGCGCCGCGGCGGCGAACCTTGGCCGGCACTGTCTGCGACCACAACGTGCGGTAGCCGAACCCCGCTTGCAGCTGCAGGTCGCCGCGCTCGGTGACGAACTCCACCACCAGTGAGCCACTTGACCAGCGGTTACGGTAGGTCCCCTGCCCGGTGACCGCGGACTCGGCGCAGCGCGCAAGGTCGACCTGGGCCAGCTGCGGACGATAATCCACCAACTCGGCGATTCGGTCGGCCCGCCGCTGTTGTTCGGCGGCGCGGTCCTCGGCGGCGGCGGCCGCCACACGGGCGGCGTTGACGTTCTGTCGTGCCGTCAGGTGAGCGAGGCGCAGCTTGCGAACGGTCGTCTGCAGCTCGTGCTGGCGCAGCAGCAGCGAATTGCCGGCGGCTGCGGCCTTCAGCTCGGAGAAACTGAGTGTCCCGTCGCCGCCCAGGTCCTCGATCTCGCGAACATCGCTGTCGGTGCGGTAGAGCTGTTCGAAGCCGCGACTCTTGCGCTCGACCAGCCCGAACATGAACGCGTCGAAGGACTGCTCGACGACGAAACTGTAGATGTCGACGATGTCGTGGAGATTGCCCGTGCGGATGGCGCGACCGTTGCGCTGCTCCCAATCGCGGGCCGTCCACGTCGGATCGACGTGGCTCAGCGCGCGTAGCCGGGTCTGAATGTTGGTGCCAACGCCCACCTTCGGCGTCGATCCGAGCAACACCGCCACCCGGCCGTCCCGGCACGCCGCGAACAGCGCTTCACGTGACTTGGCGGTGGTGGCTTCGTGTACGAAACGAACCTTGCCGGCCGGCACTCCGCGAGCGATCAGGCCATCGCGGATCCGGCCGTAGCTCTGCGCGTTGCCGGGGTGCGGTGTGCCCAGATCGCACAGCACCAGCTGGAATGCGCCGGGGATGGGTGAGTTTGGGTAGGTGTCGTTCTTCGTGGCGTGGTAGGTCTCGGCGACCTGATCGGCGACCGCTTCCAGTTTCGGGGCGGTTTCGGAGAAACCCACCAGGTTGGGGTCGAGCGCGACCTTGCGGCCGTCGCCGCAGACCAACAGCATGTTGTCCTCGTCGGGCCGCACCCGCCGGGTGCGCAGCCGATCGGCGCGCGCGACGAGCTCGGTCATGAATGCCCGGGTGTTCTCCGACGGCGCGACGGCCACGGTGTGACGGCGCGGTGTCGGAAGGGGCAGCCCCGTCATGGAATTGCGGACCATCGACATGAAGGCGCCGATCATGGTGCGCAGTTCGGGGAGGTTCTGAATCACCACGGGACGGCGCTTGCTGCGGAAGCCCGAACCATCGGGGGCGACCTCCACCAACGTCTCGTAGCGCACGAACTGGGCAGCCCAGGCGTCGAAGTGTCCCAGGCCCGTCTCGGTGAGCCGCTCCGGTGCGCAAAAACGCTGCCACACATAGGCTTCGGCGAGTGTGTTGGTCCACGGCGTTCCCGTGAACAAAGCGGCATGGGGGCGGGCCGGGTTGGCGCGCCGCAGCATCGACATCTTCAGCAGTAGATCGGTGGCCCGCTTGGAGGCTCCCATGCTGAATCCCTCGGCTCTGGTGGCGATGGGCAGCCGGCGGAAGCGGTCGGCTTCGTCGACGGCGAGATAGTCGATCCCCAACTGCTCGAACGTGATCGAGTCGGCGTCGCTGGTGCGCTCGCGTAGCTTCTCGATGCGTCCCTCCAACGTGCGCACCGCGGCCGCGATGCGCTTGCCGGCAACGCCTTGGGCGCGGCTGTGGGCCTCCAGTTCGTCCAATTGTTCATCGAGCCAGGCGCGTTCGACGTCGGCCGACACCGGGATCGAGAAGAACGTTTCGTGAGTCATGATCACCATGTCCCAGTCCCCGGTAGCGCAGCGCGCAGCGAACAGGCGCCGCCCATGGCGGTTCAGGTCCTCACGCGTGACGACGAGAACCCGTGCGGTAGAGGCAGTTTGGAGCGTCTCTCGCTGGGCTTGCTCAATGAGATGGTTGGGAACGATGTACATGGGGCGATTGGCGATCCCGAACTGTCGCAACGTCATGCACAAGGCAATTGCCGTGCGGGTCTTGCCCAAACCGACTTCGTGACTTGCGAAGGCGGCCGGTACCGACAGGGCTCGGTCGACGAAATCACGTTGCCAGAACCACAGCGGGACATCGTCGGCCAGGGCCGGGAACGTGAGATAGGAGCCGTCGTCGCTGCGCAACACGTGCGCGTTCATCGTCTCGTTGTAGCGCTCGACGATGCGCGTCTCGCGGCGCGGGTCCTCCCAGATCCACAGCGAAAACCGTTGCGCGATAGCGGCAAGCGCGGTGTGGGCGGCCTCGGTCTCGTCGGCGTTGCGGATGCGCCGCGTGGAGTGGGTGGCGCGGTCGTAGACCTCGTCGTAGACCACGGGCGCGGTGCTGTTGAGCGCGGCCTGCAACAGTTCGAAGGCGGTCTTGCGTTGAGTGGTGTAGGTGATCTTCGCGTCGGCAGAGATGCCGTGCGCGTTGCCCCCGACCTCCCACGCCGCCAACGGCGCGACGTGTTCGACGTTGACCCAGCTGGCGCCGAACACGTCCTTGCAGAAGGCCTCGACGTCATCGGCGGTGACGAACGGTGACCCGAGTTCGATGCGGATCTCCTCGCGGCCCAGCCAGCGCGGCTGCACCCGCTGCAGGGCCGCGACATTGCGCTCGAAGGCGGGGTCATGGGCGGCGGCCGCCAACGCCTCGCGCAGCTTGTCGCGGACGTTGCCGCAGAGGTAGTTCTGCGCCGTCAAGGGCCGACCGGTCGCCGGGTCCCGGTAGGCCAGATCGCCGAGGGCGTCGAACGCGGCCTCGCCGGTGGGCAGGCCGAGCAGTTCGGCGATGCGCGCGAGATCCAGGCCGCGGCCTTCGCCCAGCGACACCGCCAGTGCCTCCCCGGCCGTGGCGGCCGAGGTGATCGCGACCGGGCGGCGGTTGACCCGCCGTTCGAGAATCGGCGCCGGCGCGGCGTCGCCGGTGGCCTGGTCGAACCGCTCCAGGGCCATGACCAGGGCGGCGTCTGGGTCGCCGCGGAACCCGCCCATTGGGGGCACCTTCCAGCTGAGCTTGGGGGCCCCGGTGTCGGGATCGACCTTGCCTTCGGTGAGGGTGCCGCGGTTGAGCGGCCCGAATCGGTCGACGTAGGCGTGGTAGGTCTGCCGGCACGCCGTGCGTAGCGGCTGCAGCGCGGAATCTGGTGTGTCCCAGTCGGCCTCGGCCGTGACGAGTGCGACCGCGGCGTCGCGCACCTCGACGAGCGCAGTGAGTTCCTTGCTCGGCCGGACCGCTGTCAGGGCGCCGTCGACGACGCGCGACATGGTGCCGTCGATGAGGTGGAAGGACCCCTCCTTGCGACCGGCGCCATCGGTGAGCATGACGTCGGCGAACGCATCAGCCGGGCTGGTGAGGATGGGGTAGGGGATGAGCAGGTCGGAGGCCGCGGCAAAGGCGGCCGCCACGGCCTCGTCGCGGTTCTCGGCGTCGACGGCCAGTGGGTTCTGGTGATAGCCGGTCGGACGCATGGTGCCCGCGACGAGGCCGGGGTGGTCGGCCCAGAAACCGCTGACCTTGGCCTGGATCCGCTGCCCGTGTGCGTCGGTGCCCGACAGATACGTTGCGGCATCGCGACCGCTCCACCCGCGGCGGTCCTCATCCTCCTCGCGGACGCGCAGGACCAGGACGTCGGCCACCACGTCGGTTCCCTCCGCGGCGAAGTAGCCCGAGGGGAGCCGGATGGCCGCCAGCAGGTCGGCGCGCTTGCGCACCGCGTGCGACAAGCCGGTGGCCGAGTCGAGGGTGTGCCGGGAAGTCACCATGACGACGTAGCCGCCCGGGCGCACCGCCCGGGCGGCCCGGACCAGGAAGTACTCGTGTAGTGGTCCGTGGAAGGCGAAGCCGCGGTCGGAGACGTTTGACGACGAGAACGGCACGTTGCCGACGGCGGCGGCGAAGCGGTTGTTGGGCAGGGACACCTTCTGCAGCCGCTCGGCGATGATGGTGGCCCGCGGGTGCAGGATGGCGGCGATGCGCGCTGCGGTGGGATCCACCTCGACGCCGGTGAAGTCGATGGGCAGTGCAACGGGGGCGTGGCCAATGAATCGGCCAGTGCCGCAGCCGAGGTCGAGCACCGGGCCGCCCGTGAAACCGGCCGACTCCAGCAGTGCGTAGACGTGCGAGATGAGTGCTGGCGGGGTGTAGAAGGAGGTGTCGACCACGCGGGCGGCGACCTTCATCGCGTCGGGATCGAGGTCGTCGAGTTCATCGGCCAGCGCCGCCCACGACGGGCCGGGCTGCGGGTCGAACAACGTCGCGGCCGCGCCCCAGCCGGGGAACCGCTCGAGGACCGCCCGCTGCCTGCCATCGGCGGGGGCGCGGTTGAGGTCGTGCAGAACCTGTACTGCGTCGCGCGCCGCGCGCGCTGCGGTGATCGTTGCGCCCATTGGTGGCACCTGCCTTCGTGTGGATGTCGTGGCCGTGAGGCGTATGAAGCTCTGTGCCTCGGCGTGATTGGGATTGAATCAGCAGCCACCGACAAAAACTGTGTCATGTCTTACGATACGGATACCTGAGTGGTAAATTGATTGCGACGCCGGTCGAACATCGACCGGGCGGCCCCGAAGAAAGATGACTGCGCATGGCCGTTGCGGCACTCCCGGGCCTTAACGTCAGCGCTCATGAGTAACGAAGCCGACGGCTTCGCCGAGGGACGGCGCCAGGAGCGCCGCCGCTACGTCGAGCGCCGCGCGGCCCGCACGGCGCTCGTAGGGCGCAAGAAGACGACACGACGACCGTGGACGATCGAAGAAGCCAAGACCGCGCTGGACTTCTCGCTGACCGTGCCCGAAGCGGCACTGAAGGTCGGCCGCACCGCCAGCGCCGTGGAGTCGCTGCGGCTGCGGTGGCGCCGCGGACGACTACCGGAAGCGCTGGCCGCCCACATACCGCCACCACGACGAGACCAGCGTTGAACGAACGGAGACCGCACATGGAGTTCCTACTGACCCGAGGAGGGCAGACCTGGCGCATCGCCGACCAGGACGACGGTGACGTCGAGGCCCTCCTGGACTGGCTGTGCGAGAGCCGCGGCACGATCGTGCCGCTGGTCGCGATGTCGCGCCAGCAGGTCATCGCCCGCATCGGACGGGCCACGCTGCCCACCGACTTCCCAGCACCGGACGTGGTGATCGGCGACCTGCAGCGCGAGGCCGGCCACACCCGCGGCTGGCTGGAGGGCACGGTGGCGGCGTGGGAGAACGCCCACCTCAGCGAGCCCGACGACCAACCGGATCCACCGTCCGACGGATCCGCCGAACCCGCCGGCACGACGCCCGCCCAGGACGGCACGGCCCCAACCGACGGCACCGACGGCGATGCCGACGTCGCAGCCGACGACGCTGCTGAAACGTGGGCGCCCAAGACGCGGCTGTGGACCGAGGTGCCGCTGGCCGCCGACGACCGCGTGGCGATCATCGCAAGCCGCGGCATCGTCTCCCCGTCGGGCAAAGTGCTGGCGGGCCCCCTGCCCAATAGCGACGCGTTGAGCCGCTTCCTGACGTGGAAGTGGCCGCGCAAGCCAAAGGACTACCCCCAGCTATGGCTCACCTACGAGGCGCTGGAAGCCATCGGCTTTCCGACCGACGTCGACGAAGACGAATTCAACGCATCCGAACAGGTTGCCGCGCTGTTCGGATGCGACGTCAACTTCGCCCAATCCGGTTGGTTTACATGCAATTTCGCCGCCGATAGCGGCCCGCGCACCGCTCGAATCGTGCTCATTCCGCTGATGCACACCGACCCTCCGCAGCAGCGGCCAGGCGACATGGGCGTGGCGGGATGGGAGAACACCGACACCGAACTGCCCGAGGACGAATTCGAGGCAGTCAAGCTGCTCGCAGACCGCATCGCCTGGCTGGCCGCGCTCGCCGACGGGGTCGCGCCGGCATCGCGTTGGTCGACAGTTGGTGCACAGATGCTCGAGGCCGTCCGGCGTCGCGGTCGATCAAACCAGAAGGCGTTGGAGGCTTGCCCCTTGCCGGTTGAAGTCGCCGTCGAATCCAGCGGCGAACTCGAACCGATCGTCGAACCCCAGTGGGATCGGCGACCGCACCGCGCCAAGGAAGACAAGATCGACGTCGAAGTCGACCAGCGCGCCGCCTATCTCGCCTCTGCCGTCCAGGTCGAGCTGGGACACGGCAAACCCAAAGAGCTGCAACGCATCAACGTCGGCGTGTTCGCCGAACAGCAACCACCGTTCGGGCTCTGGCGCATCACCACCCCACCCTGCAACGACCTCGACGGGCTGACGAGGAAGCTTCCCCGCCCCCATGCCGCGATGCAGTGGGAGCAGCCCTCGACGTTCTGGCTGACCACCCGCGGCGTGCAGCAGCTCACGGCCCCGGTCGAACTCGGCGGCGCCGGGTTGAGCATCCCCGAACTCGACATCGACGCCGCCTGGGTATGGCCACAGAAGGGTCGCCTATTGCGCACTTGGGCCAGCGACCTGCGCTCCAAACTGATCGAGGCGCGCACCTCCGGACGCGAGGACTACCAGGACTTCATCAAGGCGATCTACACCACCTACCTCGGCCGCATGAGCAGTGAGAAGTGGCCACCCCACCTACGCCACCACCAGCAACCGGCGTGGTACGCCGCTATTCGCGCCGACACTCGCTGGCGAGCCCTGCGCTACGCACGCGCGATCGCCGATGCGCACGACCTGTACCCCGTCAGCGCTGAACTGGACGCCTGGATCTACCGGATCGACCCCGACATGGATCTCGCCGTTCTCACCGAAGAATCCACTGCCAACGGCAAATACCGCGTCAAATGGACCAGCCGCGACGGCGAGGTCGCCGACCCGGCGGCCGACAAGGCCGAACAATGAAGAAGATCGGTCGCTCAGGTAGCAGCGGCCCTCCGCCACCTCCGGAGCCGCCAGCCGACGCCGCGCAGCCCGCGCCGCCGCCGAGCGAGCCGCCGACCAGCGGCGCCGGCACGTCCCCCGGCGGGGGGGCGACGGCGGGCCCGGTCAAGGGATTCGCGGCCTCATTCCGAGATGCCGTGCAACGCAAGTTCCGCGAACTGACCGGCCAGAAATGGCAGCAGGCCACCGAAGCTCAGAAGCGTGCCGAAGCCACACGCCGCGGAGCCCGTGAAGTCGCGCGCCGCATCGAGCGGCTCACCGGCAAGCGTCCTGCTGAGAGCACGGTACGTCGCAATGCCCGCCGCAACGCCACCCCGAAAGGTGCCGATCAAGACAGGCTGAACCGTCAGGCCGCCATTGACCGCGCCGGCGGCGTCAAGCCCTTCGCCACCAAGGCGGGGATCACCCAACGCCAAGCCACCAAGTGGCGCAACAGCGGCGGCCCGATACTGCCGCCCGGCCCCGAAGGCGAGGCAGGTGCCGCCAGCGTCGAGTTCGACGTCACCTGCGATATCTTCCACGTCGGAGCCAAAGGCAAGGTCACACCTGACTACAACCGGCGCCTGGACAACAACACCGAACCGCTCTTCGGCGACGACCTCATCGTCGAGGAACCCGACGCCAGCGACTTCGTCACCGCCTACGCCGGCGACGACAACGAGACGCTGCGCTCCATGCTCGGAGACCAGCTCGCGATGAAGGTCGTCTCATACTGGCCCGGAAGGCCAGGGAGAACCGTAACCGTCACCATCATCCACACCATCAACGTCCGCTAACTGTGCCGTCTCGCGACGGACGGGGGGGTGCTGTCGGTTCTCATTTCAGATGTCCAATTCTCATTTCGGGTGTCCGCTAAATGTCCACTGGTGGACACGAAAATGAGAATCCCGGCCTGACTGAGGCCGCCGCCGCGTGAGGACAACCTTTGCTAGATTTTCTGAGGTTGGGATGGTCTCCATTGACCTTTGAGCGCTTTCGTCTTTGGGCAAGTGGAGCCGCTCGGTCAGGCTGAACGGTCCCGGATGCTGGTCCCTGGTCGTAGGGAGTGATCCCGACGTCGGGATCCTTGATCAGCCGCGTGACCAGCGGTGGACACATTCAGGTCGACGTATCAATAGCCCTGTGTCACAAGATAATTCGCGGTGACGTGTTGCTGATGCTACAGGGGGAAGGGTGGTCGATAGCCGGTCACGTGGCCGGTCGTCGGGGGCACCCTCAAGGTTCCGCCTAACACCCAGGTCATTCATCTCAAGTTGATTGAGCCGTACGATAACCTCGGCATACGCACAACAGAAAAGCCATCCCGCGCCGCGGCGAGTGCGCGCGGCCGCCAAGGCCCGACGACCTGCCCAAATCGGACATTGCATTGCTGGTGGGCCACGTTTTGTGCGTTGAGGAGGATTCCGAATGGGCATATTCGGTGCGGACGAAGTTGAGGCGACGCGACGCGGTATGGACCAAGCGGAATTCGCCTTAAGGCCGACCCGAGGCCGGACATGAGGCACCGGCCACCGCGCCCACTTGGGCCTTCGTCATAGCCACCCGGGCCGCCGCCTCGTCGACCCGATCCAGGCTCAGTTCACCGGTGTTCACTGCCTGCTCCAAACGGTTCAGCACCCCTGGCACTTCGTCGGTGGTGATCCACAGCGCCACATCGGCGCCCGCCTGCAGTGCGAGCAACACCGCCTCCTCGACGCTGTAGCGCTGGTTGATGGCGCCCATGCTGGACAGGTCGTCGGTGAACACGAGCCCATTGAAGGGTGGGCCGCCATAGGCGCCCGAGCGCAACAGGTCGTAGGCTGCCTTCGACAGGCTGGCCGGATTGGCGTCGGTCAGGCCCGGTACTTGCATGTGGCCGAGCATCAAGGCGACCGGCGTCTCGGTCGTGAGAGTGCGGTACGGGATCAGGTCGTTGTTCTGCAGGACCGCGAGCGGCGGCGTGGTCACCCCGCTCTGGTGTGAGTCACCGGACGCGCTCCCGTGTCCGGGAAAGTGCTTGAGCACCGGCAACAAGCCCGCTTCGCGCAGTCCGCCCGCATAAGCCTTGGCGAAGTCGATCACCGTCTGAGGGTCCGAACCGAACGACCGATCGCCGATGACGGTGTTGTCCGGCGCATCGGTGAGGTCGACAACCGGCGCGAAATCGATTGTTATGCCAAGCTCTTTCATCTGACGGCCGCGATCCAACGCGATGGCGAACACCTCCTGCGGGCTGCTGCTCTGTGCAAGAACTCGGGGAGACACCTGGCGGCCGATGAGGCTCGCCAGCCGCTGGACTCGGCCACCTTCCTCGTCGACGCTGACCGCCAGCGGCAGCGGGCCGGACGAGTCGGCGATGTTGCGTAGCGAGCCGTCCCGCAGCATCGACAGGTCCGTCCAGCTGCCGATCATGATGCCGCCGACGTGCTGGTCGGCGACCACGGCCCGGGCGTCGGCGGCGCCCGTCACGCCGACCATGAGCAGCTGTGCGAGCTTGTCGCGGGTCGATAGTGACGCCGCCACCACTTGCGGACCACAAGGCGGTGGCGCTTGGCGCGCGGCGGCCGGAGGCGCGGTCGGTGTGGAGGACGGCGCCGACGGACTCGTCCGCACCCTGACGAAATACAGCCCGGCAGCGGTGAGCACGGCGACCATGACGAGCGCCAGCACAACGGGGGCGAGGACGGAACGGCGCCTCGATGGCGGCGAGTCCGCGTCGACTGCGGCCGGGTCGACAGCTTTCTGTTCAATCGGGCGATCCGGGGTGGCGGCCGCCTTGGCCGGTGCAGGCTGCGGTACGTCCACCGCGCTGGGACCGGCAAGCGCGGTAGCGAAGTCTCGACACGTCTGAAATCGGTCGGCGGGATCGGTGGCCATGGCTTTGGTGAACACGGGCTTCAGATCGGCGAGACCGGACTGGGGATCGCTAGGTGCAGCGGCGGTGAGAAGGTGAAATGCCGTTGCGGCCAACCCGTATTGGTCGGTGCGGACGTCGACCTCGTCGCCGGTCAGCTGTTCGGGTGCGGCGTAGTCGAGGAGTCTCTGCAGGGTCCGACTGGTGACGGCGTCGAGCCCGGCGAGGCCGCGGGCGGCGCCGAAGTCGGTCACGAGGATCCGGTATGCGTCGGAGTACGGGTCGTCGAACAGGATGTTGGTCGGTGTGACGTGTCGATGCACTACGCCGCGCCGGTTGGCGAAGTCCAGTGCATCGGCGATGTGGTTCACGATCAAGAGCACCGACTTGCTGGGCATGCCGTCCGGATATCGCTCGTGGAGCAGTGTGCCGGCGTCGGGCCCGTCGATGTATTCCGTTGCGACCCAGAGCCGTCCGCGGGCTTGGCCGTGGTCGACGACGCGCGCGATGTTCGGATGATCGAATTTGGCCGCACGCACCATGTCTCGGCGGAAACGCCCACGGAAATGGGCGTCGGTCGACACCTCCGATCGCAGAATCTTCAGCACTACCGGCTGGGCTGCCTGCGGATGGTCGACCAGATATGCGGTGCCAGAAGCTCCCGATCCCAACAGCCGAACGATGGTGAACTCGGCAAACGACGCGCCACTGGCTAACGGCACGGGCGGGCTCCATGCGCGTTGCACGAGTATCGGCGACGGCGGAGGGAGATACCGGCGCCATCGCGGACGTCGGTCACTAGCGGAATTGCGTCGTGTCGGAGGTGCCCAGAGTGTGGCTGAGCATCTTGGCGTAGCAGTGATCGCGGTCGAATCCCTGGCTGGTGCACCATCCGTTGGCGGCGTCTCCGGTGCTGAAAGGGATGCCAGACAACGTAATCCACCACTGCGGGTCGCTGCGGTAAACCGACCATTCCGGCGACCAGACCAAGCGTGATTGCGGAAACCGCTGCCGCAACTCCATGTGCTCGCGGACGATATCGGATGCGGACCAAGTGATCCCGTCCGCGTGCAGTCCGGGATACTTCGAACTCAGCTGGGGCTGCCACTGATTCACTAGGTTGGTCTCGATGTAGGCCCGATCGGCCGCCGCGATGTCGACCAGTGCGGACTGGGCGGCCGCCTCCAGATTGCCGGACTCCGGCGTGCCGGTGCTAGCGGCCCGTAACGTCGAGGCGGACTGCGCACCGGTACGCACCGAACTGTCGGATCCTTCCGGGTAGGCCGTCAGCTGCAGGTCGCCGGAAATGGCGTCTTCGGTGCGCCAATAGGTGCCCGCGGGAAAAGTGAACGTCGCGGTGGTGCCGTTGCTGCCGACGGCAATGGGATCCGAGGCCACGTCGAAGATTCCCGATGCGACGTCTCGTCCCGACGAATCCACGGCTGTGACGCGGAACCTGCTGTTGCTCAACAAGTCTCCGCCGGAGCAGCTCGACGAGATGCGCGTGGTCACGCTCAAACCACCGGAATCGAAGCGCGTCGACTGCGTAGTCAGCGTCGGCGGAGACGAGCACGGAGAGACCTCGTCGACCGACACGTTCGACTCGTTCGCACCACCACCTGGGGTGGTTGTGGTGTGCTTGTCGGGTGAGCCGCTGAAAGCGTTGACGGCTCCGACCACGACAAGGACCGCGACGACGGCTGCCGCCAGAATTGTCCAGTGTCGGGGGGTGAGCCCGCCAAACCGGGTCGTGGGCGCGAGGGCCCCGGCCCGATCGGCGGGGACCGTCGAATACGCGCTAGCCGGCGCGGGGGAGGGGTTGGCGGCTGCCGGTGGAGGGTACGAGAACCCGGGCGGAATCGAGCCCCCCGCGACCGGATAAGCAGTTGACGCCCAAGGGGAAACCGGCGCCGGTGACTGGTAGGCCTGCGCGGGCGTTGGGCCGGCGAACTGCTGTTCGGCATACAGCGTCACGGCTCGGCCTGCCGCTGTGACGGCGCCGGGGTCCGGTGCAGGCGGGCCGGCAGGGAAGCGTTCACACAACACGATCATGTCGGCGATCACTTCGAGGCTGTAGTGGCGAAACGTCCGGCCGCGCAGCGCCTCGGGGATCGCGCCGTTGACGCTGCTGTCCAGTGGTGCGACGACCGCGAAGGATTGAGCGTCGTAGGGGGTGAAGAAGACGGCTTGGGTGCCACCGCGGTTGAGCGGAACGTCCAACCTGAACCCGTTGTCGTTGTCTACTTGCGTCCAGCCCAGCGCTAGTAGTCCCGATGCCAGAGTCGGTGGCACGTCCAGGCTTTCGTCGGCAGATCGCTGACCGGCGAACGCCGACAACTCCCACAACGGCACCGCACGCGCACCGGCCAGGATCTGAGCCACCCCGGCGGGCACCTCGGCGCCGACCGTGGCGATACCCCACTTCACGGGGTCGGTGATCAGAGGCAGGCGCATGGCGACGTCATGGAGGACGAAGTCGTTGCTCTGCATGACGTGGTAGGCGAGCACCGAGCCTTGCGGTCCGTCGTAGGCCATCCACATTCCGTCTGGATTGTCTTGACTGCCTTGAGTTCCGCCGCCGACGGAGTTCACCGTGGCGTTGCGCATACCCGGAATCTGTTGCAGCACCGCCTGTAGATGCTGCTCGAGAGGCAGCGCTCCCCAGGTCAGGTACGTCAGACCACATGCCTTGAACAATTGGTAGCCGAGCTGTTTCAGGTCGTTTTCGGGGCGGCCCGGATCGGGCAGGGTGACGTCCCGGTCGTCGGCGGCGGCCTTGCGCTGACCGCTGGACTGCGGTGCTGGCTGCGTGGTCGCAAAGCGCGTCGGAGCCACCGGCACTCCTGCGGCCGGAGGCGCGGCGACAGGCGAACCGATCGATGCGGCGGCTTCCGCGTCGCGCAGCGCCTTCGGGATAGACCAACGCTTCCAAAACACCTTCTCGATGTGGTTGACCATGCCGTAGCGCGTCGTCCACTCCGACATCCAGAATTCGACCGCCGTGAACCCAGAGATGTCGTCGATGCCGATCTTGATCGACATCACCGGCGGGGTGGCTCCGCCGATGGCGATTCCACGGGCCTGGTAGTTGAGGTCGCCCTGACCGTCAGCGCGCCGCCACGCCAGGCGGGAGAACTTGCGGTCACATGCCTCGGCGGCGCGCTCGGGCGACAGCGTGGTCATGGCATAGACGTGCTTTCTGGCCAGCACCGAGATCACCCAGCCGGCCACCACCACAGCGATCAACAGCATGAAGATCGCGAATACGACGTCCATCGGTTCCCCCCATTTCAGCTACCGTGATCAGCGGCAACAGCAAAGAACATACAAGACATCACCGACGGCGCGCAGGGTCAGTGCGGTTGCTTAATCGCCGCAGATTCTCCCCGTAGGCACCTTACCGCGGCCCGAACCAAAATTTTCGCCTCCGACAGCAGCTACACCTCCCGCAAAGTTGCGGCCATTCCCGGCGATTGTTGGTGTGGTGCCGATTGCCACGAAGACGCGGGCCGCGCCGAGGACCGGCGACAGCCCCTGTGCGTGATTCGCCGGTTGCGGCGACGGAAACGTACCGCCTTCAAACGCACCGGGCCGGTTCACACTCGTCAGCGCCATTTTCGGAAGGCGCGGGCAAGCTCGGACCTGAAGAAACCCTCGTCGAGGTTGAGCATGTGTCCGTCCAGGATGGAATCGAGGCTGTCCCGCAGGACCGTGATGTGCAATTGACCGTTCGTTGCGTTGGCCAGCGCCCAGTCCACTGCCGCTGTCAGTCCCCGGTCGCGACACAGCTGTTCGACCTGTTTTGACGCCGAGCGTTTCTGCATCATCCCGAAGCCCAAGCCGGCCCAGGCCGCTACCGTGATCGCCTCCATGCCCAACAACGAACCCAAGAGGTGCAACGGTCCGTCTTTGGGCTTCCTGGACTCTGGCAGATCGGCGGCGACCAAAGTTCCGTCTGGACGTCGGACGCGGTCGACTTCGGCCGCGACGACCGCGGCGCCACGCTCTCCGCCGACGTCGCGGGCCAGCCGGACCAGGGTGTCGCCTTGATCGGGAAGTGGGTACCTTTCCGCCGGCACACCTCCGGACGGGCTCGCCGCGCTGATGTCAGCCGGCGGCCTGGGGGGCTCGGCCGCCTGCGCAGGATAGTCCGGGCGGCCCGGCGCGCTTGTCGCGTCTCGGGAGCCGCCAGCCAGCCTCGACTCGATCGAGGCCAGCTTGGACCTGAGTTGTCCAGCGCGGTCGCCGGCGGTCGTCAAGACGGCGTCGCCGGCGGGGCGCACCACGATGCCGTACATCCCGGCAGTGGCCTGCACACATGCGTTGACGGCCGGATCGGCGAGGACCAGTGCAGCGAGCACCCCCGGGGCAAGCTGACGGTGCCGCCGGACGGTGCCGCGATATTCGACCTCGGCGGGGATGCGGATGTCGCCGTGCTGATCGAGCTGCTGCTTCGCGGCGGCCAACAGCAGCGTCAGCATCGCCTTGGACAGCGCGTCCAACACTTTGCGTCGTCCCGGAAACCACGGCAGCGGAAGTGTGTCGAGCTGCTGGTCCAGCGCGTCGGAGAACAGATAGTCGACCACGTTGCGGGTGCGGATCTCGGTGACCGACGTCCATTCGATGGCGTCGTGATCGAATTCGATCGTCCGGGGGGTGATGGCCAGTCCGCCGTAGCGGTCCAGGGTGCGTGCCAGACCTCGAAGAGCGTTCGGCATCCGCGGGTGTTCGGCGAGAAGGTCGCCGATACCGATAGCCCACCGGCCTTGCACCGGGCCGGGCGGCGGTCGACGACGCTCGAGGAGTGCCCGCAGTCGGTTGACTTCCTCAGTCACGTCAGCGGTGGAGGCTGCTTCGTCTGCCTGCCCCGAACTGTCCGCCGGCGGCCGGCCGGCGACGTTGGCCGACAGGTTTTCGAACTGCTGCAGCCCTGCCTGCGAAATCTGTTGTGTGGCCTGCTTAGCGCGGTCCCCGATTCCCCGACGAAGGCCTCCCAGATCGGGCATGCCACCTCCCATGGTTAACGTGAGCGTTCTTGCTCCCGCTACGTGATCAGGGCCGATATGCCTAAAACTGATGAGCCCAGCGAATCATCGAGCAACGGTGCTCGCAGCTTGCCACACGGCGCCTCGGCTTGTCTCTAATCCCTTCAACCGACACCGCGTGTCGCGCTCCTGCGATCAGGCGCCGTCCGGTTGTGGCTGGCGGTTCAGTGCCTTTGGTGTCAGTACCTATTTGGGGATTCGCCCAACCGGTGCTCCATGAGCTGGGCCTGTTGCGCGCGTTAGCCGAGGTACAGCCCGAACCTGCGTTGGCCGAGGGGACCCGCCGAGCCTGCTCAGCACGGTGCCACCGATTCGGTGGTCGGACCACGTTTGGGCGACTCCGTCCTCCGCACCGGGTTGCGGTCGGTTGCTATCTATCCACGAATAACTGGCGGTCGCAATATCCGTGGAGCGCCTCACAAATATCGCGGGTCTCCGTCGCGACTTGGTTCAGCACCGAAAGTCCGTCGGAACCGAAATATGTCAGCGCGGATGGAACCATGTCCATATTGCAATCGTCGCGACTCAGTATCACGTCGAAGATCTCACGCAGACGGTCCGCCCCGGCAGTCTGCAGGTGCGTGAAGTAGCGCTCACATCCCGCGTGGAACACGGTCACCGTGCCGGCAAGCAGCTTGCCGAGATCGATGTGGTCCCGCCGGGGTGAACTCGCCTGGACGTTACGTATGCAATCAGCCAGATCCGGCCAACCTGCGATGGCCTCTCTGAACTGCGGCTCGATCGGTGCGTGGGACCAGTCTCGTTGGTGGAGAGCGGGTTCAGTGAGGATTGCCTCGAAGGCCGCACTGATCCGGCTCCACGGCTGGTCAGATAGGGCGATGCTATTCCTGGCCCAGTCGACGAGTGAATACTGTTTGGCCAGACCGTTGAGGTGTTCAACAAGACTCTTGAAGTCCGGGGAGAAGAAGTAGAGCTCGCGCAGGCGCCCAACCATGTTCGCCGTTTCTGCCGAGGGATCGAGTCGGTCCTCGCGGCAGGCGTTGAACAGCGTGTCGAGTTCGGCGACCGGCTCTGACGAAACTGCGCAACCTGATCGGTCACCGGGGTCTCCTCCCACAGGGATAGCAATCGGGCGCCTGACGACGCGCAACGTCACAGACCGCCCGCGCTGCCAGCACGAACTCTACAAGGCAAGAGGTCGAGCGTCTGTCAGCCGGACGGCGGACGGCGGCCACATCACCGAGTCCCAGCAACGCCGAAACGGCGAGGATCGGGACCATCGACGTCGTCGACGCTGACCAAACATCCAATGGTCGTTGGTGAAAGTGGTAGTCCGACGGACCTTTCCCCGTCGTGTCGCGGCACCTCGCGACAGGCTCCTTCCAACGGCCCTGCAGATAGTCATAGATGGCTTCGGGCGGCAGCATCTCCAGACTCGTCGGCTGGAGGTCGTTTTCGTCAGACGGCGCCGGGATGGCCTGCGGCGTTTGACATGCCATGCCGCGGCGCGCTTTCCGCCGTTCGATCGACTGCGGACCAGTTTCCAGCTGCCGCGTTCGTGGATCGCTCACGGCGACCGAACCGCGACGCGCAATACTCGACGACGGTGTCCGTCGTCGTCAGAATAGTCCACCGGTGTCGCGGAGTGCATTGCCGACAGGTTGTCCCATATCAGAAGGTCGGCCGCCCACAGGCGGGGTTCGAATCGATACTGCGGCATGAGCGCGAATTCTTTGAGCTCCAAGAGCAGGGTGCGTGCCTCCTCGTCGGCCATACCGACGATGCCGGCGGCGGTTCCCGCGAAGGCGAAGAGCTGGGGGGCGCCTGTCAGGGGGTGGATAAGGACCAGCGGATGGGTTGGATTGGTGCCGGGTTTATTGCCGAACCGGCCGACTGATTCAGTGGGCAATCCGACGATCCCGCCAACGGGGTCGTGCCTGACGCGCAGATTCCTGAGGCGATCGCGCATGGGGTCGCTGAGATCGTCAAATGAGTTCCGGAGGTCAGCGAACATCGTCGCGGGCGCGGGAGTCGGTGCTTCAAGGCAGTACAGCAGCGTGAAGTTTGCCGCCGCCGGGGTGTAGATGTCGTCCTGGTGCCACTCCACCGCCTTGTTTCTCTCGATCAGGGGGGTGTTCGCGCTGTTGGTGATCTCGTCACACGCGGTATCTGACCCGCCGTAGTGGATCGGCGTTCCGAACAGAGCGGCCACCCGGCCCAGGTCGTCGGCAGGTGTCCGGAGTCGGAGGTCGTCAACGTGAAGGGCCCCGGCCTCGAGCACGAACGCCACGAGGGATGACGGATCGACAGCAAGCCGTTGCGCGAACTCCGCACCGGACATCCGATGACCGAATTGGCGGCGATGCGACACGTTGTACCCCGTCATCAGACAAGTCACCCACTTAGGGGCTGTTGGCGGTGGTGGATCCGACGACCGCGCCGCCGGGGACTGCGTGCGGCGCGACGATCGCCCACCGGCTCATGTCTTTTCGGGTGCCGCCCATGTCCAGCACCGATCTACTGATACCTTCGTTGATCATTCCCGCCGCCGCCACCATGCTCGCCGAGGCGATGTTATCGGGGTCGACGAGCGCCTCAATTCGAGCCAGCCCGGCGCCCAGTTCCCTGGTGAAGATCGCGCGAAGGGTACGCGCACCGATGCCGTGGCATCGAAGGCGTGCGTCGACACCCACGCCGACCTCGGCGGAGCACCAGGGCGGGCCGCTGATGCGCGCGAGCACGGCGGCGGCGGCGAGCGTCGGGCCGAGTCGTGAAGTAAACCAGCGCATTCCGGCGTCCTGCTGGCAGGCCTGCCACGCTGTGACGGAGTCCGGCATGACAACGTGGGGGTACAGCTCACTGCGGTTGCGCGTCCAGAAGCCGCACAATTCGTCGAAGTCCCCAGCCGTGACGGGCCGAACGAGGCAGTGCGTGGGGGCGATTGGCGATCCGGACGGGCCTTCGCCGACGCTGTTCGGGTTCACGGGATGTCTGGGAAGGTGACGATTCTGGGTACCCGCGGCGCGAAGCCGTCCGCTCGGCATTGCTCCACCCAGATGGCTTCGTCATCGCGGAACACGACAATGACGTCATCGCGCAGTTGGATGGAGTGGCCCGCCTGGAGAGCGGCAAACAGTGCCTCGTTGGGCTTGTTCGAGGGAACCAGCGAGACCCCGTGATAGGAGACACTGGTGGCGTCGCCGGCCGCGCCGTGTAGCAGGAAGGCCTCCCACTCCGAGAGCAGCAAAAACGTTCCGCCCGTGAGGGTGTCCGCAATGTGGGCGAGTGGCCCGGAGATGCCCTGCACCGTTTCGCGCAGTTGCGCGGACTGCCGGGAGGTGGCCTCACAGTCGTAGGAGCAGGGTAGATGAGGCGCCCACGTCAGGCCGGTGAATCGCATGATGGAGTTACACAGCGCATTCGGCGGACCGGCGGTTGCGCGCACCGAGTGGTACGGCATGTTGTTCACCGACCAGTTGTTGTTGCGGGCGAACGCCGAAAGGCAGCAATCCGGATAGCCCAATCCCTGGCCAAACCAGATGTGGTCGATCCAGGGCTTGCTTGTCGCGCGGCCTTCCACGACCAGTGGATACCACCCCGAGTAGAAGGTCTGGTCGACGTCGGAGGAATTGCGCCCGACGAAGACGTGCACCGAGCCCCGGTCGTCACCGATGGCGCGGGCTCGCGCCCGGGTGGTGGTGAGGGTTTGCCGGCCGGCGACTTCGTCCAATTCGTCGTGGGACATCATGTCGAACTGCACGCCCGCTTTGACGTAGAGCCCGGATTTCTCGCACATCGCACTGAAATGGTGCATCGCCGCGGCGGGAATCCAATCGTCCATGCATGGTTTCAGCCCGTCCAAAACGCCAATCAGACTGAGGATTTGGCTGTGCTGGCCGCGAATCTTCACGTAGTCATCGAAGGGGGCAGGCAGGTCCAGCGTCCTCAGGTCCGGAAGCTGCAGGAAACCTTCAACCGAGATCATCGCCGACCCATCCCAGGAAGTTCCGCACCAGTTCGCTGGCCCCGCTTTGCGTCCCCCGCGTCGGGGGAGGCCGTTGCGGACGGTCGAACGCCACCTCTTTAGCGACGTTGACCACCTCGACGGGGTGCATCACCCAGCAGCGGGTCAGTTCCTCTGACCCGCTGTGACGCAGCGCCCAGCAGTAGTCGCGCCACAAATCGAGATCCTCGACGTCGTCCAGCAGCAGCTCTGCATAGATCTCGGCGGCCGACTCGTAGCGGCGGCCGATATAGGAGCAGTGGGCGGTGATTCGCCGCGAGAGGGGGTCGGCGCCCTCGGCGGCGACTGCGGCGAGGGCTGCGAATCGTGTCGGCTCCCGGACCGACAACAGGGACAGGTGATCAAAGGAGCTGTCTTCCCGGATCGCGCGTCCGCCGGGATGGTTCGCGGTGATGGCGGTGGGAATCGCCGCTGCCTCCAGCAGTGCGACCAGGGCGCCGGCGGGCGCGTCCTGGGGGCGTCGGTTCCGCGGGGTCGCGGGTCCCCCGCCGTCGGCGATCCACCGCTCAACGATGTGGTCGACGGCCCGGGGCGCGGACGGCACTGAATGGTTGCCCGCTGCGTGCTCTGGCGCGCGGACGGCATCGGACGGCGGCCGGGTGGGTAGCGGCGAGATCCTCACGGAGGGGCCCGGCGACTCGACGTCGACGGTCGTGATGCGCCCGGCAGCCGCGGCTCCCGCGCTCACCGCGATCCCCAACGCCGGCAGTTCGGCGACCCCGGACCGGTCGAAACGTACTGGGACCGTTGAGGTTTCCGATAATCCGGCCGTCAGGTTGACAACCGCCTTCGCATGCCCGGCGAACTGGCCCTCGGGTAGCAGAACCGGCGCGTTGCGGTCAATCAGGTGGACCATGGTGTCCAGCCAGTCGAATGCCTGGGGTGAGCACAGGCTGGCCAGGAGCGCGCGCGGCCGGGTCGTCGTGCCCGAAAGGACGCCGAGTTCACGGGCACATTCCGGGGCGCTGTCGGCGAGTTTGAGCTGAACCCACTTGACCGCGATCAGACGGGTGCGCAGCACGTCGGCGTCGGGCGCGCCGAGGTGCTCCGCTGCGGTCATCGTGCGGCCACCACTTCGGCGCCGCGGACGTAGGTGACGTGCTCCATCAACGCGGCCAACTCCGCCTCCCACGAATCAGGTCGCGCTGCGGGCACGAGAACGAATTTGGTGGCACCCGCGGCGACGAACGACTCGAGAAGCGCGTTGAGCGCGTCGGCGCCTTCGGGGAACACCTCGCCGACCGGCTGATCCGGCCGCCGCCAGCGGATGAAGTCGCGGACATTGTCGTCGACCTTACGCAGTGAGTACAACAGCAGGGTGCCGTAGTGATCGCTGTCGATGGTGCGGCCGGCTACGGCCGCGGCCTCCTCGATAATCGGGACGGAGCAGGCGATCTCGGCCGGGGTCGCGAACGACGCCAACCAACCGTCGGCGAGGCGCCCCACCCGCTGCAGTTCGGGCGCCGAGCGGCCGCCGAGCCACACCGACAGGCCGCGGCGCATCGGATGAATGTGCGGCCGGTAGTTCTGCACCTGGTAATGGTCTCCAACGTGGTTGACAACATCGGATGCCCAGATGCGGCGCAGCAGGGGAATCATTTCTTCGGTCATCGGGCCGCGGTCGCGCCGGTCGACCCCTTGCGCTGCCAGCGCGTCGGCATCAGCGGTGCCGAGCCCGACGACGGGGAAGAAGCGGCCCGCCGACAGTTGGTCCAGGGTCGCCATGTATTTGGCCAACCTGGTCGGCGACCAGCCGGGCAGCGACAGGACGCTGGTGCCGAACTTGAGCCGCTCGGTGCGGCCGGCGGCGAAGGCGAGTGTGGCCAACGCATCGGGGGCGTGCGAACCGAGGACCTCGCTGGTCCACAGGGAGTCAAAGCCGAGTTCTTCGAGAAGGTCGACGATTTCGATGAGATCGGAACGACCCTCCACCATCCGGCCGACGCCGAGGCCGAGCCCGGCCCGGACCGTGACGGTGTCGCGCATCATCGACGTTCAGCCGTTCAGGGTGACGACACGGGCGCCGTTGAACGCGGTCGCTTCCCGGTGGCGCCCGCCGATATAGGCGGGGATGAGGGTGGTGAACAGTTCTCGGTGCGCCACGTCGTAGGCGTCGCAGTGCGGATCGGGTTGCGGCACGGCGGCGGCGCGGTCATCGCGGCTGATCAGGGTGCAGCCGCCACCGCAACTCGATAGCCACTCACATCCCGAGCAGTCCGCCGGCGGTCGACGCAGGGATTCCGGGAGCAGGTCAGCGAGGTTCGGTCTGGCCACGTCGGCGGCCCGACGAGGGGGCTGGCTGACCGGCGGGCTCGTCATCAACGGCAACAGCACCACACCTGGGGGCGGAGTGTCGTCAACAAACCGTGGGCACGCGTGGGTGCCGCCCTTGGGGTCGACGACGTGAAGTGTGCGACCGCTGCCGCAGTAGCGCGACGTGCAGGAATCGCGCCAGCCGTTGCGGTCGCCGAGAAGGCGGTTGAGGAACTTCGTTGCCGACTGATCGAGCCGGTCCGCCCCGCGGGCCACGGCATGTCTGATGACGGTGCGGGTGAATTGCGCGTACCGCTGGGCCGACACTCCTTCCTTGTCCCACGCAGCGCCGGCTTCCCCCTCGGCGAGGACGGGTTTGAGCAGGAAGCTGGTCGGACGATGGGTGAGGACTTCTTCGACGACGTCGATGGGGCGATCGACGTTGTGCCGGCCGATGGTGGAGATGATGTGGACTGCGACGTCGCGTTCAGCGAGCAGATGCAACGCGTTGACCGCGCGGTCGTAGGAACCGGCACCCGAACGGAATGCCCGCGCGCTGTCGTGGATGTCCCTGGGGCCGTCGAGGCTGAGACCGACCACCGCGTTGAGTTCGGCGAGCTGGTCGGCCGCGGTCGCATCGATGGTGGTGCCGTTGGTCTGGATCGCGATGCGGGCCCGCTTGCCGACCTGCCGGGATCGTTTGATCGCCTCGTCGGCGAGCGGACCGAATGACTTCCAGGAGACGGCGACCTCGCCGAAGTCGAACATGACCTCGTCCCACTCGGTTTCGAGGGCCCCGTCGATCGCTGCCAGGGCGACCTCTGCGGGCATGGCAACGTCGCGGGTGGGGAGGCGGTGCCCGAGGTAGCAGTAGTTGCAGGCAAGGTTGCAGCCGGTGCTGAGCAGCAGGACCAGGGTGTAGCGCTGACGGGTTTCTTCGATCGCCGCGCCAACATCGACACCATCGAAAGCGCCACAACCGTCGAGTCGGCCGAGCCCACGCCGCCACAACGCGGCGGCGACGGGATGGTTGCCGGGGTCGACACGCGTCCCCCACAGCTGCTCAATACTATTGCGGGCGTCGTTGGTCGCGACGATCCAGCCGCCGGTGTCGCCGTTGATCACGGCGCTGCGCGCATCGTCGACAGTGATCCAGGACAGTCCCGGGTACGCAGTGAGAGTTCCCGGGCCGGGCAGGTCGCGGTTGAGCACCGAGACCCAGCTGGCGAGGGGCTCGCGGGGTTCGACCCACTCGATCACTGGTGGCACCCGGCCGCGTTGGACACGACGTGGACCGGTATCTGACGCGCCTGTCCGGGGTGGCGGAACTCGGCGTCGGGTCGGATGAAGGGCGCTTCCGGGTGCACGCCGGTGCACAGCGGGCGGAACTTGCACGTCGGGCAGGCCGGCGCGATCAGGTCGCGCAGCCGCTGGTCTACGGGCGTCCACGGGGCCCCGTTCACGACGTCCGACGCCCACCCCGCGGTGTGGTCGCGCAGCGGCGGGCACGCGAACACCGCGCCGTCGGGGCCGACGCAGGCCTGTGGTGAGTGGGATTGGCGGGTCACCGGAACTTCATCGAGCGAGGTCCATTCGTCGCCCATCGTCGGGCCCATCAACCCGACTTCGATCGCGGTGAGGCGATCTGATGCAAGGAACTGCAGAACGGTGCGCCACTGCGCTTCATCGAGGCGCAGCCGGTCGAGGTCGCGCCCCCGACCCAGCGATGCGACGGGGAAGACCGTCCACGACCGCGCCGACCACGCCTCGACGAGGTCGACCAGTGCGTCGAGCTCGTCGATGTTGGCGCGGTGCAGGACGGTGTGGATGCCGTCGGCGCGACCGCCCGCAGCACGAAGTCGCTCCAACCCCGCCAGGGTGCGCTCGAAGGTTCCCGCGCCGCGGATCAGGTCGTGAGCTGGCGCGCTGGCGCCGTCGATGCTGACGTGGAACAACAGGTTAGGCCATTGGCGCTGAAGATCTGCCAGGGGCTGAAACGTCGACCGCTGCAGCACAGTTCCGTTCGAGACGATGATGACGGCTTCGGCTCCGGCGTGCAGGGCATGCCCGGCGATGTCGAGGCAGTCACGCCGCAGCAGCGCCTCCCCGCCCGACAGAACGATGCGTCGCACACCCGATGCCAGGACAGTCGAGATGAACGCCGTCCACTCTGCGGTGCTGAGTTCGTGGTCGGCCGGTGAGTCCTCCTCGGGAACGGCGCAGTGGGTGCACCGCAGGTTGCACCGTTCGGTGAGCAGAAGCTGTAGTTGGCCCAGCGTGGCCGGCGAGGACGTCACCGTCGACCTGCCACGGCGGCGGTGCCCAGTGACGGTTTGTAGTTCTGGGGCAGCATCCCGGCGAGGTCATCGACGTCGGCGTCCAGCGACCAATCTGGGCCGAGGTGGGTCATCAGCTTCGGCATGTCGATGCCGAAGAACTCCGCCGCCCCGTGCACCAGGAGGTCGCGCTTGTCCTGATCTGACAGGTCAGCACGGTCGCGAACGATGACAATCGGATCCGGCCATGCGCCGTCCATGTGCGGCCAATCGCTGGCGAACAGGACCCGTTTGGCGCCGACCAGCTCCACGGTGTGGGCCAAGCCCAGGTCAGCGGGCTCACCCGAGATCCAGCATTGATCGACGAACGTTTCGATGGGGCGGCGGTCATGCGATTTCAGGACCAGCGCGAACTTGTCGTAGGTTTCCTCCATCCGCCCGAGCCAGTGCGGCAGCCACCCGACATCACCTTCGAAGAATCCGACACGCAGGCGGGGAAACCGGTCGAAGGTACCGCCGTCGATCATGTGCAGTATCGCCATTTGCAGCTGCCACGGCTGCCCCATCTGCCACTGGACGCGGTTGGCGTACACCCAGCCGATTCCGTACGCGTTCGCCGCGGGGTTGATCGCGTGAACGACCGCGGGGACATCGGCGGCCACCAGCTTCTCCCACAGCGGATCCAGGTCTGGGTGGCCCAGGTTGTGGCACAGCCCATCACGCTCGGGCGATGCGAACGGGACGGTGCCGGGCCCCGAGCGTGGAACGGGTGACAGCATCACGGTGCTGGCGCCCAGCTCAAGGCAGCGGTCCACTTCATCGAGCGCGCGTGGCACGTCGACGAGCGGGATCACCGCGCCCCAGCGGAGCCGGATGGGGTCCGCGGCGCAGAACCGTGCGATCCAACTGTTGTAGGTCCGCGCGTAGGCCCATCGGAAGTCGACGTCGGGCACATCGTCGAGCCCCAGGGTGCAGGAGGGGAACAGGACCGCCACCGCCAGGCCCTGCTCATCCATTACCTCCAAACGCTGGTGGGGGTCGGCGACACCCGGGTGGACGTCGGTGTCCAGGTCGTGGTCGAGGCGGCCGTCGATCGAACCGGATCCCGGTGTGGCCAAAGACCCCACCGTCCATTCGAGATTCAGCGGCGTCCCGTGGTGGTAGAGGACTTCCTTCCCGGTCTCGTCGACGATCCGCTGACGCGCCACGGGCCGGAACTCAGCCGGCAACTCTTCGTCCCACAACGAGAACGGCTCCACCACGTGGGCGTCACCATCGATGATGGGTAGTCTCGGTCTGGTCATTGCCGCCTTGTTCGGTTGGTGGGCGCGGTGAGCGGGGTCAGGGAGCCGCAGACGCGGGGGCCCGGCGAGACACCCGGTCTGCCAGCCAGACCTCGCCCGGTGCGGGGGAGGGGCCTGACGAACGGGTTGCCGATTCAACCAGGGCCGCCGTCACGCGGTTGCTGTCGTGATTCATCGCGGCGTGTGCGTAGGCGCGGCTGAGACGAAACCAATTCGACATGTCGTCGATGTTGTCCCGGACCGCGGCCTCAGCCTGCTCGACAGCCGCCGTTGTATCGTCGGAGGCCAGCGCGCTGTCAACGGGGCGGATGTGTGTCGGCTCTCCGGCGACGGCCATGTCGGCTCCGGTGAGGCGAGACTGCCACGCCCGACGAATGCCGGTCGTGATCGCCGTGCCAGCGCCGGCGCGCCGCAATTCCCAGTTGAGACGGTGCTCGGCCCTGACGTCGCTGACCGCCGTCGCGATGAGCGCGTCGACAGGGTCGTTCCAGCGGTCGGCGACCTCTTCGATTCCGGCGAGGAACTCCCTGCCCTCCGGGGTGGCCGCATCGGCGTCGATCAGATCCCGCAGCGCCGCGGTGGTCTGCGCGGCCCACAGCGCGTATTCCAATCCGTACCGGCCTCTAAGACGAAAGTCCTTCTGCGACAGGTACTCCGCGCGCCAGAACTCGGTCACCGCCGAGAAGGCGTAGACGCCGTGCAGCAGGGCCTGGAACGGTCGTGGCTCATCGCGCCAGCCCGCGTAGTAGCGGGCGGTGTCGTCCGCGTCGTGCAGGGTGACCGCATCGAGGAGCGCGCTGAGTTTGAGGTGCTGAGTTTCGTGGATCAGAGCGACAGCCAGGGTCGGGATGTCCTGCGTCAACGACAGCCCGATCGCCCCGAAGCCGTCGGCGCTGGTGGAGGAGACGTGCCGGGTGGGCTCGGGACTCTCTTGCGGAACCAGAAATCGACAGTAGTCCTGGACGCCTTGTGCATAGGCCTCGTGGCGGGCGACGACGATCCGCCAGGCCGCCTCGAGCGCGGCTTTCCACTGCGATCGGGACCGGGCGTCCATGAGCGGTGTGCGCGACGGGCCGACCGACATCGCAGCCGGATCGGATTCCGCGACCGCAACGTTCAGCGTTCGCTCATCCGACTCGGCGCGGACGAAAAACGTCGGCTCCCAATGCAAATCGCCGTCGAGGACCGGGGTTTCGCCAGCGCGGAACGATGCCGAGCCACCGGCGGCGGCCACGACCATCGCCTCCTCGGTGTAATGGACCTCGACCAATTGCGGCCGTCCGAGATCGGGCAAGACCAGTGATCCGCCACATCGGTTGAGGTTGAGCGAGCGCCCGGCGCGGGTGAACGTTGCTGTCCAGGGCCCACACAGCCCGAGTTGCGGCGCGAGGAGGCGGTCGATCGCGCCGTCGTCGTCAACGGTGCGTTCGCCGCGCAACACTCCAGCGGCCCAGATCCCCACGAACGGGTCGATCGGAAGCTCGACTGCAGCGGGATGACCCGAACGCATCAGCTCGATCCACCGGCCGATCGCTGCCGCGATATCGCCTTGGGGCGCTTCGGCTCCTTCATACCGCCGCCGAACGAGTTCGAGTAACCGCACGGTGCGCCGGGCCTGCCCGGCCGCCAGAGCGGCGCAACCCTCCCGGTGATACTCGCCGCGGCCGAGGGTCCGCAGCACCTTCGGCTCGTGCAGAACGGCGGCGCTCATGACTCACAACTTGCCGACATTGCTGCGACCGCGTTATCGACTTTGTCCGCAATGTGATTGATCAGCTTTAACAAATCCACGCAGTACACCGAAGGATTGAGGAAGCCGGCTCCGACCCTGTACCGGTGTGGGTAGTATCCACCACCACACACGGTCGAGATGGGGCATCGACGACAGGTGTCGGACAGCGCTTCGATGCCGATCTGGCGCGCGGCCATGCCCGGCGAACTCAACGCTTCGTCGAACGAATGCGAGAACACCGACAGACCTGTCCGCGCCGCACCGTCGAACGCGGACTTCAGCGCGTCGACCTGTTCGATCGTTCCGTCGCCCTCGATAACGACCAGTGTGGCGGGGGTAATGCCGATGGTTTCGACCTGGCTGCGCCCACCGAGCACCAGGTTGATGATTTCCTCGAAGAACCGGACGTGCACTTCACGTTTGGGTGCGTCGAACCACCGGTCGAAGATGGGGATGAGCCAGTCCGCGTACGGCGTGGTGTCCCCACCTTGCCAGTGCGGCGGCGGCTCGCTCCAATTACCGTGCGGCAGAAGGAAGTCGACGGCGGGAGCGCCGAGGCCGACAAAGTGTTCGAAGGTTTCGACGGGCGGGTTGGTGATGTCGATCGTGCACAGGATGCCGGTGAACAATTCCGGCCGAGGTGATCGTTGGAGTCGCCCGATCGCCTCGAGTACCTGCCCGTATGACGAATTGCCGTTCTTGTACAGCCGATGTCGGTCGTTCGCGGTTTGGTCGCCGTCGAGGCTGATGCCAACGGATATGCCCTCGTCGACACACGTTCGTACCGCCTCGTCATCGAGCAGCGCCCCGTTGCTCTGCATGCCAAAACCCACGGCGGTACCCGGCGGCAAGGCGGCCGTCACTGCCTTCCGGATGTAGGTCAGCACCGCTGGGCCTCCGAGGAGCGGCTCGCCACCGTGCAGAATGATGCGTACCTCATCCAAATCATGGGCTGCGGCGTGCTCCCCGATACGTTTCGCGGCAGCGTCGATCACAGCACCAGACATTGCCATCGGTTTGTCTCGCCACGTCTGGTCGGCCATCTCGTAGACGTAGCAATAGTCGCAACTCAGATTGCAGCGAGTCTGAACTTTGAAGAGAAACTGGCGAATCGGGATCGGCCGCCAGCCGATCTCGTCCAGATAACTTGGCTGCAGCAGGTTCCCTGGCCATTCGGCCGATCCGTCATGGCCAACCACTGCAAACCCCCACCTGTTACAGAGTTGTCAAATCCCCCAACCTGCGGAACGACCCAACGCCCCGCCCAAGTCGATCCCCGAGGATCGCCGACGACACGCCGTCGCGTTAGGACGTCACCAAGGCGAGGAGCTGTGCTGGTTGAAGGCGCCGAAGGCAGCGATCGGGTCCCGAGATTCCGTGGCCTCTGCGTGCGCGCGCCGCAAAGCGTGCGCCAAGGCTTTTTCGTCCATGTCCGAGACCTCGGCAACGAGAGCTTCGACATCAATTTGGGGTGCAGACATACCCACAACCTTCCGCGTGACGGATGAGTGCGGGGCGGTCCTGTCCGCTAATCGCTGACGTCGCCGACCCGTAGGAACGGACCGAGTGTATGAGTTGTCTAGCTGTGCGTCAACAGATGAGGGGTGTCGTCGGCTGTTCGGATGATGCGGTCGGAGCAAACTTGAGAAATACCCGGCAAGGGCTGGTCCTCGCGGCGTATCTCTGATGTCATGGGTGCTGCCGAAGTCTGATTCGGCGGACTGTCGAGCGCTCTGGCCCCAGAGGTTCACGGCCCCGCGGTTGTCCAGGAGGCCAACATGATTCCACCGGCACCCGCGAGCGCCGCAGGGATTCCGCCGGACTCCGCGGTGCAGATCGTGTTGACCGAGTGCTGCAATCTCCAATGCCGACATTGCGCGGTTCCGGCGGAAGACTCAACGCGGCTCGAGGTCGCCCAGCGCGCCGCGACGACGCTCGGCCAGGCGGGTTCGGCGTGTAAGTACCTCGTTGTGTACGAACGCCAACCTCGACGAGGCGTCGTGCCCGGCCCGTCGCTGGCGAGACCAGGGAAACGCCGGTCATGTTGTTACTCAACCGGTCTGAAGGACACTGCAATGAAGGGTCACGATCACAAATGAGTGTGGAGAACGCCGAAGTAGAGAGTCTCAGCGCCCAGGGGTATGAGGAGCTGACACTGTTTAGCGTGTCGGCTTGGAAGGCGTCGGTGCCGGCCGACACCTGGTGGATCAGCGAGCTCACAGCCGATGTGCTCGACGGGATCCGCACCGACCCGATGGATGCCACGGCACTGTCCGCGCTGCGGACGCAGCCCAATCTTCAGTTGCGCCAGGAGGAACACTGGCGCTGTTTCTTCCAATTCGTTCGCGACACGTTCGACTCGATCCTGGTGACGGCACCCGAGGTGCGGTATCAGCAATTCGGGATGCGGGCATGGGGCGTCGAGATCAACTCTGAGACCTGGAAAAAAGACTTGCGATACGGCCCCGCCAGAATCGTCGAGACACATAACCACACGCCCGCGGTGTTCACCAGCGTGTTCGCTTGCGAACTTCCCGAATACCCCCCAGCGGAAGAGCTGGCCACCATTTTCCACAATCCCGCCAAACACATGATCTGCCCGTGGCAACCGCGAGTGGTGCTGGTGCCACCCAAGGTCGGCCAAATTCTGGTGTTCCCAGGGTGGGTGGAGCACTCGGCTCCCGTCGTACAACCGATCGCGGAAGGTCAGCGTCGGGTGATCATCAGCGTCGACTACTTTCCGGACCACTCTGACACGGCGTTCGAGCCGCGGGTCACCCAGTAATCAAATCGAATCGAAAGGGATTGAGGATGGCGTTCTTCAAGAAGGTTAAGCAGCTACCTCCGGACGTGGAGGCTCAGCTCGAAGCTCCGTTGCAAGTCGCCATAAAGATCTTGCAGTCAGCTGGGGCGACCCAACGAGGAACTCCAAGATCAGCTAGCCCAAGCTGCGGCCGGGCGCGGTCACCCCAATTGCGCGGTTGGACGACACGCTGGAAACCATGTTCATCGGCAACACCATCAAGGCTCTGAACAACTCTGGACGCGCGGGGGATGCGCGAGCACTCAGTCAGGCACAACAACAGGGCACCGCCACATGGCAATACGGAGCCGCGGCCCTGCTCTCGTGTCGCGGACTTTCGTTCCTCCAGGAGGCGATGGCGTCGTTTTCGAACGGCATGCTACAAAGTGAAACCGCGAATGGGATTGCCGCGGAAGCACTCCGAGGGTGGCGTGCCCAACAAGCGCCCGCGGGTTAGCATCCAGACCCAAGCGGACAACCCAGACGTCGGTGGCTACCTGGAGTCCACATCCCGCACTCGACGAATGCTTAATTCAGGTCGCAACCCCGAACGTCAGGAGTCCACTTCAGCAGCCGGCGCTGTCGGGCAACGGTATTGGCGCGCTCGCCAGCCAACAAGCTTCGTCACTCCCCAGCAACGGTAGCGTGACCGCATGCTAGCGATTAGCGTCGTCGTCAGCAGCTACAACTACGCCGACTATGTTGGCGAAGCTATCGACTCAGCCCTGACGCAGACATATCCCGGTGTGCAGGTCGTCGTGGTCGACGACGGATCGACCGACGGAAGCGTAGAAATCATCCGGTCCTACGGCGACACGATCGAGACGCTGTTTCAGGCCAACGCAGGACAAGCCGCGGCGTGGAATTCTGGTCTGGCGGCCGTCCGCGGCGACTACGTGATCTTTCTCGATAGCGACGATCGACTGCTTCCGCATGCCGCGTCAGCCGTCGCCGCCCGGGCTCAGAGCGGTCGTCCATCGAAAGTGCATTGGCGGATGCGGCTGATTGGACCAGCCGGACAACGCCTCGACATTGAACAACCGGATGGGCAGCTGCCGTCCGGCTGGCGGCTGGACACGGTCATCGGAACTGGCATCGACCCCGGCCCGAATATGCCGTCGTCGGGAAACGCTTGGTCAGCGGCGTTCTTGAGCGAGATATTTCCCATTCCGGAGGCCCCCTTCAGGGTCGCGGCAGACACCTACCTACTCGGTCTCTCACCGCTGTTCGGTGCGACCGCGGCGATCGAACAGGTCTGTTCGGAGTACCGGTCGCACTTCCGCAACAGCGGCGGTGTCGGTTCGGCATCCCAACGGGCAGCCGACATTCTCGCTCGGTCCGACCTGACATTCCGGGCCGTCGCGGCCCGGCTGATGCGCCTCGGTATCGACGTCGACCCCAGCTGCTGGCGGTCGGTCAACCCCACCTACCGGCGCTACGCCACCCTCGCCCACTGTGGGCCCACGGTTACCAATGCCTGACCCGATCTACATTGCGCTCGAACGACTTCTTGACGTCGTCGAGAACCTCGGGCGTCGCAGCTGGCCACATCAGGCGCCAATCCTTGACACCACGACCTTCCCGTGGCTTGACGTCGTCGTCGGCGGATGCACTGCCATTCGGGCCGAGTCTCAGGCGTTGCTCACGCTGCTCGCGCCCAACGAGTCCCGCACGATCAACGATCTGTCCGTCGGCGTCGACGGTAGCTGGAAGCTCGTGCCGTTGATCGATCGATTCGGTGCATACCCGTACACGGATCGTCTACCGCGGACGATGGCGGTTCTCGCCACGATCCCGCGGTTACGGGCCGCAGATCTGGCCGTCCTGAGCCCGCGCTCGAGGATCCATCCGCATCGCGGGAACAACTGGGGAGTCCTTCGCGCCCATCTCACATTGATCGAACCAGCCGGCACTGGGACCTGCGCCCTGCGCTTTACCGATTGGGGTATCGCCCACGACTGGCGGCAGGGTGAGGTCTTCATATTCGACGACAGCCACCGGCACGAGGCAATCAATGCCCGAGACTCGAGTCGCCTGGTACTGCTTTTTGAATTCGACCGCCCGCTACCGCGTTTGGCGGCGAAGGCCAACTCCGTGGCTCAGTACTGGTACCGCTACCACCCGGTGCAACGAGGCGTCCGCGCGCGCGTCGTCGCCCGCTATCGAGACCAGGTCGACCGACCTGCTCCGACCCGGTAGCGAATGGCTGCTGGCCACCCGCCAATGCAGGACCGTCGCGAATGGTCCGCCGCCGTAGCGCGGATCAGACGGGTTAGCCGGAGGCGTGGCCCGTCGGGTCGATCGCGTGAGGTGGTGGCACCGGCGCTGGGCGGTGGGAACGCGACGGTCCACCCACGGTGTACCGGCTCCGAACCGACTCGGCGGAAACTCCGGTTCGCCTCGGCTGTTCGTCACTAGCGACGACGACATGGGCTGGCCCTGGCGGGTTCTGCTGGTGCGACAACGGATTCGCTGCCGGTGCCAGGCTTCTGCCGTTTCGTCGTCGAGAGCATCACCGAGGTGCTCAGGAAGACGGTGGAGCCGCTCCGCGTCATCACCGCGAGGGCTCCAGGCAGCCAACGCTCATTGACGGCGCCTTCGGCGAGGGACAATCCCTCCCTAGTTTGCGTCGAATGCCGCCTCGTGGGTGGCTCACGGCCGCCGGTCGCGGCCCATTGCCGCGAGGCAACGAGCCGTCCGAGCGGGGTCGGAGCATATTGCCATGACGATCTCACATGACAGCTCGCGCGGCAGGCGTCGTCCGCGACGGTTCAACCACACTTGGCCGGTGTGTCCGCAAACGGGAAAGCAGCGCCTGGGCGAACGCAAAGATGTGAAACTTGCCCTGGAAGCGGCCCGGCATTCCCGCTCCGTCGCCGAAACAATTGATACACAATCGACTTGGACCGTCCTGCGCGGCTACCGTTGCGACCAATGCAGCGGGTGGCACCTCACCTCAGGGCAATCGTGGACACCGAGCTCGCGGCGCACGTCATGACGACGACGGCACCGATACCGGCGCTGACCGGATGCCGACCTGCGCTCTCGGTGCGAGAGAAGGAGGTGCTAGTTGCGTGGCTTGCGACGGAAAGCAAGACTGCAGTGGGGCAAGCGCTGTTCATCACAACGGCCACCGTGCGCACCCACATCCAACGCATCCGCGAAAAGTACGAAGCGGCCGGCCGGCCGGCGTCCACCAAGGCTGCGTTGACCGTGCGGGCAATCCAGGATGGGATCATCACCGTCGACGACCTGTAGGCAGCTTCCAGCCGAGCACAGTCGGGCCGCAAGACACGGCTCAGGAGTTCAGCGGCGTCCACGTTGTAGCCGATTGCGGCGTCCATACAGAGGACAGCGTCGAAGGTGGGTGCCAGGTCAAATCCGCGCGTGCCGCCGGGCCGCAGACGATGCGGTTCGAGGCGTTGTCGGGCGTATCCGAGCATTTCGGCGCTGGAGTCAAGACCGACATTGTCGAAGTCGTTGAGCTCGTACAGAAGCCGGCGTGATGACGGTGGCGAAGATCAACGCCGACACTACTACGGCCACCGCTGAGGTCACCCGGAGTGCGGGTAGGTATCGGAACTGCGGCCGGGTGAGCGTGATCGCTGCGGTGACCGCGGCCAGCACCGCCGAGTCGACGGTGAAGTACAGCAGGGGAAACCGTGGATCGGTGTGTTGGACGAATTGGCAAGTGACGGCGACGGTCTCGGTGACGAGGACGGCCGCTGTGACGCCGCGGTCGCGACCGACGGCCAGCGCGGACGGGCTCACCGGCGTACGCCCGTTGGACGAAGTGCGGTCACGCCCGGGACAGCCCGACTACCCCTCCGCCGATGACGATCAAAAGGAACAGAAACGGCGGAAAGCTCGGCCAGATGATCGCCAGGACGATGCAGGCTGCCACCCCGATGAGGACGCCGTAGGCGGCGCCCTTGGCCTTCTTGGTGGGATCCTTTTGGCCTTGAACCGCCCGTGAACTCTGAGGACCTCGAGAGCCTGCCTTGGCCGTAGGTTTCGGCGGCGTGGACTCTTTATGCAAGCCTAACGGGCCAGGTAAGTTCTCATGTCGACCCGCGAGAACGTCTTCCAGCCGGCGAAACAAACCCGCACCTTTTGAATCGTGCACCAGCGCGCCGCGGCCATGGCTCGCCCAAATCGTGTCTCCCCACACGCCATTGAGCGAGTAGCGTTCTTTCGTGAAATCGAAGTCTTGAACGTCGGAGTCGGTCATTTTCCGCAGGGTGTCGCGGTCTTTGTAGACCGGACTCCCGCCGGACGGGAAGGTCCAGATTTCCTCGATCACCTGCACATACACGAGCTCGCCATCCGGGAGGAGGGCATATACGTCGTTGGTGTGGTCTTCCTCGTTGTGAGCTCCGTAGCTTCCTTCGGAGTTTTGCATTCGGTGGTCGAGGACCCAGTGCGGGCCGAGCAACTCGATGTACTCGTTGGTCCGGTGGTTGAGGTAGCCCAAGCGTGGGGCGGGTTTCAGCGGGGTCTCCTGCGCAGCTCGCTTAGCGAGCGAAGTAGACGCGCTGCGGTCGAGGGAGCTCGCCTCGTAGGCGGTCATGTTTGCCATGGGTACATGTAGTACCACAGTCAGGACCGTGTGGGCGGTAGTCCGTGTGGCCGACACCGAGCAGGACTCGTCGCGGGTCTTATCCGTGGCCTGTTTGCTCAGGTTCCGCCCGGCCCTTCTGTCGCGTGGATTCGGTGCAGTTAGCCGCAGGGCGGCTCCATTCCTCGGCTGACTTGACCGACTCGCACTGCACCTCGCCGAGGTAAGTCGTCGATTTTCGGATGGGTTGCGCTGCGCCGAGCCACCGCCGGCGGTCAGGTGTCGAAGCTGATCCGTGTGCGCCGGTTGAGTGCGGCCGTGGCCGGGTCGACGACGGGCGGGTCGGCGGTGTATCCCAGCCCGACACAATGGATCTGCCCGGATCGCACCCCCAGGGCTGAGGTGAGGATCTGTTGGACCGTCAGAGATCGGGCCTGCGCAAGCGCGGTGTAGGAGTCCCAGGCGGTCCGCCCGTTGGAGGTCGTCCCGAAGATGGTGATGACGTGCCCAGGGTCCTCGTTGAGGTAGTCGGCCACCGGCTTTAACGTTTGTTGTGCGGCGGTCGGGTCGGTGAGCTCGGCGCTGTCGGGCTTGAAGTGCAATGGGCCGTCGTCACCGAAGGTGACACTTGCCCCGGCGGGATGGGCGGGCACGACCGCGTCCGGGATGACCGGCACGGGGGTGACGGTGAAGGTGGTGTCCGGTCCGGCGTCGGTGCGTGGGGTGGGCACCAGGTCGAGGTGGCCGCCACAGGCCTCGATGACCTTCTGCCAGATCTGTCCGACGGCGGTGAGCTGCTGGCTGGCCAGTCGGGGTTGGGGGTCCACACCGTATCCGGCGCCGTAGAGGGTCATCGTCGTGCCGGACAGGTCGCTGGGGCACCCGCCGTGGCTTCGCACGAATTGGGCCACTTCGTCGCGGTTGGCGGCGGTCATTCCGGGTTGGGCCATGTTGACGGCTCCGGCGTCGCTAAGGCCGTTGTCCACCACCAGGATCCGCACGCCTGTCGCGGATGTCTGGTGGCCCTGGTCGGCTGCCATGGCTAGTGCCGCGGCGAGGTTGTTGTGGTCGGAGGTTGCTTTGGCGGCCTGGACAGCCCGTAGCACCGCGGCACGCGCCGCGCCGAGGTCGTCACCGTAGGCTTGCGGGTTCGATGACTCGGGCTGACCGTCGTTGAGAGTCCAGGTCGCTGACTTCATCAGAAGCCGGGGCGTGCCCTCGGCGGTGACGATGCTGATGGGTACTGCCGACTTCAACGCGGTCTCCACCAGGCATGCCGCGGCGCTTGGGATCGCTGGTGCCGACGCCCCTTGGTGCACCGAGACGACAAGCACCAGCGCCTGGCCGGTGTCGCAGAGCGGGGCCGATGGTGCGGCCTGGGTGTTCGAACAGCCGGCGAGAAGGCCGGCGGCGGTGCTCATCGCGACCACCGCCGGGATGAGTCGGCGTGCGCGCAAGGGCAATGCAAGAAAGGGGACGGTTGCGGATGTCATGACGCCACTCCATCACCTGCGCAAAGATCGTCATTGCCCTCAGACAATCATCTCAGCTGCACTGAGCGATCAACGTTTTCGGCTTCGGCGTCCTAGGTTTGTGTCGCCTGGATCCTCAGCAGCCGGTTAAGGCCGTAAAGCGCACAGCTGACCGCGGCGATGATCGCCGCCAGGGCGACGGCCGACGCGATCGCCCCGGGGCAGCCGATCTGGCTTGGCGCTAGGAACGGGTAGGGCATCGGGACCGAGCCCAGCGTCGCCACGACCACCAGTGCAGCGAGGTACACGACCGGCCATAAGTAGCCGTATCGCAGATACATCGGTAGGGGCAGCGAGGGGAGGGCGATGCTCACCAGCAGCGGTGCCACCCCGTGCATGAGTATTGTCGCTGTTGCAACCCAGTTGTCGTCGTGCGGCTGGATCCATGTTCCGGTCGGTGTCGCCGGCGCGATGACGGTGGCGAAGATCAACGCCGACACTACTACGGCCACCGCTGAGGTCACCCGGAGTGCGGGTAGGTATCGGAACTGCGGCCGGGTGAGCGTGATCGCTGCGGTGACCGCGGCCAGCACCGCCGAGTCGACGGTGAAGTACAGCAGGGGAAACCGCGGGTCGGTGTGTTGGACGAATTGGCAAGTGACGGCGACGGTCTCGGTGACCAGGACGGCCGCTGTGACGCCGCTGTCGCGACGGATGGCTAGCGGGGCCACTGTTTGAGGGTCAGCTGAGCCAGCGCGGCGACGTCGGGCAGCGAATGCCACAGTGCGTGCCGGCCGGCGACCGGAACGTCGTATACCTGCATGCCGGCTCGCCGGCAGATCGCAACCAGTTTCTCGATGTCGCAAGCCTGGGATAACTGACTTTCGGCGCCGTGCACTACCTGAACGGGGAATGACTGGATAACGTTGGCGCGTAACATATCCGAGGTGAGTCGTCCTCGGGTCAGGGCGAAGCCCAGGTGCGCCAGGTCGGTGCGTGAGCGTTTGGGCAGCGGCTCGTCGCGCCGCTGAGCCGGAGGCACCGCTCCTGGGACTGCGTTGTTGTCGTGCAGATACTCGTCGAGCACGGCGTCTTCGGATTGCACCGATCGGATCAGACGGGCCAGATTCCATCGCCGCATGGCCACCGGCTCAACGAGGATCAAGGTGTCAACCCGGAGCAATCCCGGATCAGCGGCGGCGGCGCAGGCTAGACTGGCCCCGATCGAGTAGCCCACGACGGCGACCGGTCCCCGCCGCAAGGGGAGGTGGTGGTTCTGGGCGGCGCGCACCATTCGCCGTGCCACTGTGGTGAAGTCGCCGCGGCGAAGTCCGCGCCGTTGTGTTCTGGTCAGCCTGGCGCCGCCGTAGCCGCAGCCGGGTGCGTCGACGACGGTGATTTGCGCGTCCCATTCGCGGCATAGCAGGGCGAAGCGTTGCAGTTCGAAGGGTTCGACACAGGCGAGAAAACCCATGAAGACCAGGACCTGGCGGCGGGCATCCGGATGCCCCAGGGTCACCACCCGAAGTCCGTCGGTCTGCGCGCAGCTGTGGGGTGGATGTTCGGCTAGTCTTGTTGTCATGTTTTCAGTGAACCGTATTCGCTCGAATGTTGTTTGCTTGCAGGCAATGTCGCGGGGCTCAGAACACGTCGCCTCGATCGCGCCATTTTCTCAACGCCATTCTGACGTCAGCGGCTTCGAAGAACTCCAGGCATTCCCCGTTGTCACCGAGGAAATCGGTGATCGGGTTGAACGCCTCCCAGACGTTCAGCCCGCCGGGAAGGTGGTCGTCGTCGAGGGCCGGCCAGCGGTCCTCCTCCCGGTCGACGGGGAAGTCCTGATAGATCTCTTCAAGGCGTAGTTGCCATTTCGCCATGTACGGAGCCAGGGTATTGGCGTAGGCGCTGATCTTCTGGTCGAGAATCACCTGCCTGATGGCGTCGGTCAGGGCGGGGATGAACCCGCCGGGTGCGCGTCGCAGGTGCGTCAGGGCGTTGAGCCAGTCGAATGCTTCCACGCCGCTGTATCTGGTTTGCATGAGTTCGTTGAATGCGGCCCGCGATTCGTCGACCCATTTCCAGGTGGGATTGGTGGTCGCGTATGAGTCCGGGTCTTGAAGTTCTGCGGACATGCCGTCCGCCAGGGGCGTGTCGCACTGGTAGAGCCGTTCGACAATGAGGGGTTTGGCGTCCAGCCACAGGCTCGCCGCGCTCATGAAAAGCGGTGCATGAGCAGCGTTGACGTCGGTCAGAGCCCATAGCGGCAGATCGGGATCCATGCTGTGGACCCAGTCAAGCACGCCGAGGCCGGTGGAGACCGTGTAGTCGGCACCATCGGGTCCGGGCACATCGATGCGCACATGGTGGTTGGTGGGCCGTCGACCTTTCAACTCGAAGTCGGCGATGACACCCGATAGCGCTTGAGCCTCGTCGGGGTTGGCCTGCAACCATGCGACTGCTCCCCTCGGGCTGGCCGTAACGATGAACCGCAAACCGTAGTGGTTGCCGAACTTCAGGCAGTTGTTTTTCTTGGTCGAATCGTCCTCGACGACAAGATAGGTTTTCATGCCGGTTCCCTTCCCAGTTGGGGATCGCCGTACCCGGTGATGGGCGGTCGATCGCTCCACGACGCGGTGATCCGCTTGGTGCCGTCACCGATGATCTCTTGGGTGAGGTCACCATTGAACTCCTCGCGCAGCCACGACCGTAACGCCGCCAAGGTGCCTCCAGCGGTGCACCATTCGTCGCCGTTCATGGCCGGCAGATGGTCGCGAACGGCGAGGTGGTAGCGCAGCTCGCGACCGTCTCCGGTGGTATGGCATTCGACCACAAGAGATTTGGGCACGTCGAGATAGCTATCGCGTTGCAGCGTCTGACCGACGTTGTGAACAAGTGCTGTCGCCATGCGGATAGCGATCTGGTGATCTTCCTTGCGTATGTGTGCGGTGTCCCAGTCGATGTCGTAGGTCACCTCGCGCGGCGAGATGCCGTAGGGCCCAATGAGTTTCCTGACGAGATATCTCAACTCCATGCGCTGTGACGCGAAAATACCGGTGCGGGTGTTGAAGTGGGTGAGAAAGGCTGACAGCGCCTGCAACTCGACGGCGTCCTTCAACGCAACGCCGTTCACGCGGCTGGCCGATTCGGCGGCGGCCTTGGCCGGGCCGAGATCGTCGTGCACGACCCTGCCCAGCTGGATCCGGCCGGCCTCCACCGCGTCGCGGGCGACGGGTGCCGCGGCCGCCACCATCCGATCGTGGTTGCGGATGGTGCCGCCCAGCAACAGCGTCAGTGCCGCGGTCAGGTAGGCCAGCGGGGTCAGCCCGGGGGGCCAGCGGTGCAGCGCGGCGCTGAGGGCCACGACCGCGGTGACGACGCCATAGGAGATCAGCGGAGCGTAGGGGCGCACCCAGTGCATCACGGGCGGCATCACGCTGTTCTCGGTGTAGTTGGGCGGGTCGAGGAACGCGCTCGCCAGCCCTGAGTTCAGATAGAAGATGGCGGCGGCCAGGGCCGCGATCTTGATCCAGCCCTGCGCATCTCCGGCAGGCGTGAAGCCTACCGCGACCACGTTGAGTGGGCACGCGAGGATGCCGAGGACGCCGGTCACGTTCAGCAGCATCGTCTGGAAATGCGCGCTGACCATGTCGCGCATGCGGCGCACCAACCGCCACCGCGGTTCGGGCGCCGAGTCGGGCACGTACTTGTGCAGATAGATTTCGAGGAGCACCTGCAGCGCGGCCGGTACCAGCATGACCCAGCTCCACCACGGCGCACCAAGAGTCTGTAGCGCGGCGATGATCAGTAGAAGGAACACAACCCTTGTCACCGGGGGGCGCAGTTTGTCGTAGGCCTTGACGCGCGACTCGGCGACCTTTTCGTGCCACTCGCTGAACGTCGCAGGCGCGACGAGGTCGACCACCAGCTGAAGCCACGGCGACGTCGTCCGGGTCGCGTCATCGGGCAGCTGCCACCAGTGCTCGAGGTCCACATCGCGGCGCGTGTGCGACTGGACGAACTGGGCTGTGAACCATCGTTTCGGGTGTTCGAACATCGGTGCTCCTAGCGGCGCTCGCCGGCCTGGCTCGCCGCCGGGTTCAGCGGATGTTGGGTGCTGGCGACACCCACGACCGCGGAGCTCTGGTTGGCGATGCCCAGCCGCAGCACAGCATCTTGTTTGAGCCGGCGCACCAACGCCTCCTGGCTGGCCTTGGCGAGCTCTGCTTCGGCGGGAATGGCGGCGAAGGTGTGGGTGGCGTTGGTCAGGTTCATCGCGAGCCGGTGCAACAGGGCCTCGTCTTCGTCCAGGGCGCCGCGGGCGGTGCGTAGTCGCGCATAGGCATTGAGTTTCTGCTCGAAAATGTCGTTTCGGGCAGTGTAGAAGTCCACGAGCGCAAGCACGCCGGTTGCCACGTAGATGCCGAAGAACACGACCGCCGCCAGGTGCGCGGACTGTCCCTGGGCGGTGGCGCCGGCCGTGGCGCCGCCGTCATAGGTGACGGCGGCCGAGGACGCGGCGATGCTCTGCGCCTGCCAGCGGGCCGCGGCGATCATCACCCCGACCGCCGCCCACACGGCGATCAACATCGCGGCGGTGGCGCCTTCGCGCATGCGCAGCCGCGGATCGCCAACGGCGCCGCGCAGCAGCCATCCGGCCCGGGCCATCATCAGAGCCGCGAAGAGGCCAATGACGTAGCAGATGAAGGCGACGTGGCTGCCGCTGCCGCGCAGGATGTGCGCCAGCGCCGGCTGCATCACCTGCGCATCCATCACCGCGCCCACCATGACCGCAATGGCGATCGCGATCGTTAGCGCCCAGTGCGGCCAACCCCAGCTCGTCTTGTACGCCAGCCGCGGAGCCGCCCACCGCAGCTTCACGGTCGGTGCGGCGTGGAGGGCGGCGGCTTCACTCGGCCGCGAGGACGCGCGAGAGGGATGCGTGATCGTGGTCATGCCACTTCTCCTTCGGTTTCGGCGTCGTTGGGCACGTCGCTGGCTGCGTTCTCTCCGACCACCGAGAAGTGCTGCCCGCGACCGCTCGTCGCAGCACGTGCGGGCAGCGTCGGATCGGACAGGTCGGGATGCCCGAACGCGGTGCGGTCAGGCAGAGCGAGTGGCCGGACCGCTGCCTGCGCGACCGGAGGTCGGCTCGCTGCCGGATCTGCTGGGCTGTCCGCCAGACCGGCCAGGACGTGATCGGCGGCGTGTACCACCGCGTCGAGCTGCGCCACCGCATCGCGCTGATGGTGGATCCTGGCGGCCACCATCGCGTAGTTCTGGGTGATCTCGGCGATCAGCGTGCGTTGCACGTCCATCCGCCGTTGCGCCTCGTAGTCGGTGTGCGCATGCCATCCAGGCAGGTGCTCCTCGAGCCACCCGTTGAGGGCGTCGGCGGTGAACTCGTCGACGAGCGGGGCAGCGGACTCGATCAGGCCCGAGGTTTCGGCGACCACGGGATCCTCGTCGACGGGCTTGGTGGCGAACACCGCGTCCAGGGGCCGCAGCAGATCGGGCCAGTCGATGCGTGACGACAACGTGTCGCGGGATTGGCCCAGCTGGGTGAGGTTCACGCGGCGCGTGTCAAAGGACACCGGTTCGGCGGGGGTTTTGCGGCGAAACATCTTCATACGGCAAGGGTGGCAGTCGGTGACCGGGGGGCATTGCCCCGAAGCAATCCGGGGCGAGGTCTCCCTGGCTGCCGGTCGGATACGACACCCACATCGGCGACGCTTGCGTTCGTTTCTGAGCTTGGTCAGCGCGGCCTGCTCGTGCGCGATGCGAAGCCACCACCTCGCCGACGGCGCACCCCGCGCCGCGCAGCTGACGGAGGCGTTCGAACTTGGCCGCAGCACCTCGGCGCGGCTGCGCCACTTCTACAACCGCCGCGTGACGAGCTACGCCCGCCACGCCCGCATCCCGGCGGCAGCCAGCTCCGGCGATGCCACGACTGTCATTGGAACCAGGTTTTCCCGGGCTTCCGAGCAGATCTGCTGAACGGCAACGGTGTCGGCATTGGCGACGGGCGCCAACGTCAAGGCCGCAGCCGCTGTGGCCCCAGCAACGAAGACATACGGCATCGTGCCCGCGCATCGCGCGGCGGCCGTGCGCGGCATATTCAGCGTCCTAGCGTCATTTCCAGTAACCACCCGTGCTGGCTGCACACCAGGCCAGTGCTATTGCACTTGCTGTTGGAGCGACCTCCGTTGAATCCCTAGCAGTCGTGAAGTGGCCTGTGGCATTTCTTGCATTCCATCCGACACATCCTTCCAAACGTTCGACCAACTCGTTGGGAAATCTTTGCCCACGGGCGGTTGTCATGGCGCCCAATCAACCAGTCCGCCAAGCAGAGGCATTGCCTCCAGACAATCGGCGTAGCTGAGGGGAATCCGCCACGTGCCGCTACCGAGAGCGACATCACGATGGTCCGGATCAGTCGGTCACGTTCCGTCGTGGTCTGCGAAGGAAACTTCGACCAAGAGGCTGTGACGGAGGCACAGCTCCACGGAGCCGCCCTCGCGTTCGCTTGGGCCGCCCAGAACTTGGCATCGCGACTGACACGCTAGCGGGCCCCGGGAAGTCTCCCGGACACCGCTTGCCCGGGCGCGAACCTCCATGCCCATGTCTCCTCGGGGGACCTCAAGCGCCGCATCGATGATCTGTTGGCCGCCGGCACCGTGGACCTCCAAACCGTTTGTGGGCCCGACGCTTTCGCAACGCGGCGCTGACAGGCATCGGAAGAAAGCGGCAGAGTGGTTCGTCGGCCCGACCCGGCCATGGCCATCAGCAAACTATCCACCGAGGTCGGAAGCCAGCGCGTATCCGCGTGAGTCAACTTGTTCCATGCCTCCAGAGGGGTTCCAGTATGGGCGGCCGCCGAACGGCGCAATCATGCCGTGGATGATCTCGAGAATCTGATCTTGATTGGTTAGCACCGTATACATGAACTGGCGCATCTCTTCCGGGGCAGTCCAAACGTAGGCCATCTTGAACGTCACCATCATCGCCCACGTTCCGCCGTTGTCCTCCGGTCTGAGCCACACGTGGGCCAGCTTGTTGAACGCGTTTACTTCCGCGAGTTTCCCCAACACCCCGGCATTGACTTCCAGACCAGCGACTGCGCCGAAACCCGCCTTCAGCGACACGTCCTCGTTGTACATGTAGCAGACACCACTATCGGCAACGGCGGCAACGCCGGGCGCGACCTCGCGCCAGCGGTCCGCCATAAAGTGATTAAGCAGCCCATGTACCTCGCCGCGAACTTGCGCAAAGAGTTCCGCTCCCACGTCGGTCCCTTCAGATCGGCGCCGACGCACCAGTCGCGTCGGCTTGGGCCAGGAGATTCTCAATCGTACTGCGTCAACCCTGTCCAGTGTGTCGGGCGAACGGCGGATGGTCGATTCGTGACGACAGTGTGTCGCGGGATTGGCCGAGCTAAGTGAGGTTTACGCGGCGGGTGTCAACGGACACCGGTTCGGCCGGGCTTTTGCGGCGAAACATCTTCATACGGGCAAGGGTGGCAGTCGGTGACCGGCTGTCATTGCCCCGAGGCAATCCGGGACGAGGTCGCGTCGCCGATGTGGGTGTCGTATCCGAGCGGCAGCCAGGGACAGGTCTGTGTGGTCCACGCCGGCGCCGCGACGGCTGGCGTGGTGCCGGCCGGGATGCGGGCGTGGCGGGCGTAGCTCGTCACGCGGCGGTTGTAGAAGTGGCGCAGCCGCGCCGAGGTGCTGCGGCCGAGTTCGAACGCCTCCGTCAGCTGCGCAGCGTGGCGTGCGCCGTCGGCGAGGTGGTGGCTGCGTTCGTTCCTGAGCTTGGTCAGCGCGGTCTGCTCGCGCGCGACGCGAGTGGCGTGTTCACGGCTGCGGCGGGTGGCCACGGCGTGCTCGGTGAGGTGCAGCTCGCCGCCGTTGCGGGCGGTCAGCGTGTCCGCGGGAGGCTGTGGCGGGAGCTTCGCCAGTGACGACTCGGCATCGGCGATGAGGTGATCGAGTCTGCGAAGGTCGGCGACGAGTTCGCTCAGTTTCGTTGCGGGCAGGCGGCATTTGTCCTGGATCCGGGCGAAGGTGTGGCCGTCGATCTCGTCGTAGGTGGCCTGCAGACGCGCGATGTAGGGCGTGTTGACGATGTCGTCTGCGGTTGGTTCCGTGGTGATGAGGCGGCGGTCGCGCCAGCCCGCGATGCGGTCACACAGCCGAAGAAGGGGTCCGTAGGACTTCAGGTGTTCGACGCGGCGGGGGGTGCGCGGCTGCGCCGTTCGCTCGGTGATCTTCATGGGTACCAGGGATACTCGGTCGGGTCAGCTGGCCATTGCCCTGCGGCAATCGCCGTGTGTGGCTGCCGCCGTTCCACCGTGCACTGCGGGTGCGGCGCCGCGTCACAACTCGTGGACACTGATAAGGCCGTCTTGCACGGCGCGGGCGAACAGCGTGACCTTCGCCCGTGCGGGCCGGCCGGCCGTGGCGTAGCGATGCCGAATCCGCTGCAGGTGCGTCTTGACCGTGCTGGGGGCGATGTGCAGCCGCTTGGCGACCGTCTCCTTGTTGTCGGTGTGCAGCCACGCGAGCAGTACGCGGCGCTCCTGTGCGGTCAGCCCGGGGCGCCCGCGGTGCTCGGCGCGATGCATTGCGGCGGCCATCGAGGGGCCGACGTAGCGTCTCCCGGTCCAGGCGGCCGCAACGGCGTCCAGCAGATGCGCTGCAGGTTCGGATTTCACGAGATAGCTCACCGCGCCGTGGTCAAGGCATGTCAGTATCACTTCGGAAGAACACATGCGCGAGTAGGCGATCACCGGATAGTCGAGCGTGCGAAGGCGTTGCAGCGCTAGATAGTTCGGCGGGCGTTCGGCGTCCTCCGGATCATAGAGCAGCACTGGCCGCGGCGTTCCGCTGTGGTCGTGTTCGGTGAGGAACTGGTGCACCGAAAGGTAGGCGCCCACTGTGTGCATGTGCCCTCCCTCGTCGGCGAACCATTGCCGCAGGCCCGCGTGGACCACTGCGTGGGCATCGATCACCACGACGGGGATGGGGGAGGTCTCGTCACTGTTGCGCATGTCGGCTACCAGGTGCTGTTCGAGCCGAGACGCGCGCGTGACGGTGCGCCTGCGGCACGGGGGTCGTCGTGATCGCTATTGAGCGCACGGGGATTCGGTGATGGCGCAGTCATGGAGTTCAGGGTGGGCCAGCGCCGCGGCCTGGCTTTGTCTGAAGGCAATGCCGCTGGCACGACGCCTAGTTGGCGTCTCATCGGGGTGCGCAGTTGCGGTGTGTCATCCCTCCTGCTCGATGGAGAGCCATTCCTCCAGGGTGATGCCGAAGGCGTTGGCCTGGCACAGCTCAGCGTTGCGCTGCAAGCCGATCTTGGGGTCGACCCACTCGATGAACTCACGTTCCGGGTGGCTGGCATCGCGCATGTGGATGAAGTAGTCGTATCCGCCGTAGCCGCGCACGCGATCCCTGGCAATACGCTGTGGCAGCGGCAGTCGATACAACATTGTGCCCTTGGCACCGACGTCGAGGAGCCGGACGTTGGTTCCCTTGACGAGCCGGTCAAAGGTCATGTAGCTCAACGCGATCGAGCGTTGATCGGCGTTGTTCAGGGCGGCTACCTCCTCCAGGGTCATCTCTGCGTTGATGACTCTGGTATAGAGGCGCTCGCCGAATGCGGTTCCCCGCAGGAAGTAGTGACCGGTCCCATCCGCCCACTCGATTGCCTTCCTGCCGGTGTCGTCGTGCAGGCTGACAGGGTTGCCGCCCTCGGTGCAGCGCAGAATCGGCTTCGGCACGATCAGCACGTCCTTGTTCGCCGGAATGATCCACCCGAGCCCGTGGTCGTAGGCCGAGCGAATCGACCGGGAGGACCGGGCCCAGTGATGCGCCGACACCACAACGGTGCTGAGAAACCAGGCGTGCGAGGAGCGGCCGCCGATCGCGAAGGCGCGGTCGTAACGGCGGAGTATGTACTCGTAGGCCGCGCGCTCCGCGGGCGCGCGCGGGTACTCGCGCCGTGATCGCGGAAAATCGTCTGCGCACGGCCGGGCGTTGATCGTCGTCCACCGCCGATCCGGTCCCTTGAGGTGAATGATGTCGAGTGCCTGCTCCAGAGTGGGAACCACCCGTAGCGATGACCACCGGTCAACGCGGCGGTGGCGGCAGAAGTCCGCCACCGCGTCAAGGACCCTCTGTTCGTCGAACCTCATGCGGGCTGCGCAGCGATCAGTCGCGGACCCATCGGACCGGGGGAGCCGGAAGCGGTTCGGGAACGCTGGCGACCTCCGGGGGCTCGGGGACCGTCCGCACGTCGAACTCTGTTTTTCTGATCACCCGCCACGCTCCCGGCGGGACGGTCAGCTCCCGGTGCTGCTGGTGGGTCTTCGTGTGCCGAAGCGGGGTCGGCGCGTCCAGATCGACGTAGAGGTCGCCATTGGCCGCCACGATCTGGTCGAACACCGCATCGCTTTCCAGAACGTGGTGGTGGCCGGACTCGCTGTGTCCGACGACGCAGGCCCTGACCTGGCCCACCGTTCCTTGCGGTACCGAGTCGACCGGAAGCAACAGGATCTCACCGTGCCGGATTGGGGTGCGCTTGAGCATGGCAGTACTTTCGTTGCGGCAGAACAGAATCAAGGGAGTAGCGCAACGACCATTCGACGGCGACGGTGATGCGCTGTTCAGCGAGGCTGCGGTGTCGGCTGCAGTGCAGCGCGATAGCCTCGGGCCGCGGCCTTGAGCATTCGCCACGACTGTCCGCCCGGGCCCGGTGCTGGCCGAGGCATGGTGCGCCGACCGCCTTCGAGCCGATGGTTCTCGCCGGCGATCGGTTCCTCGCGCACATACACGGAGGAGTCAGGATGGTGGTGGTGCGCGCCAAAGACGCATGAAGCGATCGTACATGTGTTCGACCATTGTCGCGGGAAGTTCGTCCGTTCGGATGACCCCCTAGGGCATCGTCGACAGCGCGCCTACGGTCGTCGACGTTGACGATGCCGTCCTGAATGGCGCGGGCGATGAGTGCCGCCTTCGTCGGCGCAGGCCGGCCGACCGCCAGCCGGGTCCGAGTAATGGCCGACAATCTTCACCCGCGGATGGCTACCGGACACCCAGGCATCAATACCCGCGTGCACCACATCCTGGCCGTCGATGACGACGACCGATATCTCCGACTGATCCCCACCCGCCGTCGACACTTCCCATCCCCTGGTGACGTCTCCCATCGCCGATGCAAGCAAGCATTCCCTAGTGTCCCCGCAAACTATGCCGCCTGTGTGCAGTGTTTGAGCCGCGCGGTTTGTCCGCCCGCCGGTCACCGGCGGGCCCCACACCGCATCCGATCGCACCGATGGGCCGCCACCGACCAGCAGACTTGAAGAAAAGTGCGGAGCACGCTGCGCGGCAGCGGGCAGCGGCTCACGTTCCAGAACCTGCCGGCGAGGGCCGTCTTATGCTTACGCCGCTGTCACGCTGTCCGGCGAGGTCGGTCAAACGGCGTATACCGATCGACGCCGCCGTGAGCAAATAATTGATGGCCGGCTCCGGCGAGGACTGAAAGGACTCAGACGATGGAATGCCCCAAGTGCCACCGGCGACTGCACGATTGTCAGAAATGCAATGGCCGGGGCTTCATAAGTGACTTCGGGAACCGGGTGAACTGCAGCACATGCAATACCACCGGCAAGGTGTGCAGCGACCACGGCGGCCGTTGGAAGTGATGTCGGCGGGCCCGCCCGACCGAGCTTGTCCGCACCCGCGCGATGTAGGACATCTCTGCCGCAATCTCGGCCGCGCTAGATTCCCAGCCGGGTAGAACGGGTCTACCCACCCCTCGACTGACAGGTGTTGGACCGACGCCTTCGGTGCTGCACTTCGAGCGAGCTCCGATTGCCCGGCGACAATGGCGTCGACTCGTGGACTGGTTGATTGACGTTCATGGGAAAGTATTCAGCCCGTCCGCGCAGCCTCAGGTCCACTCCGGCGTTCAGCCTCATGCGGGGGTTGCCGAACCGCCTCCACCACAGGCTAATTCGCATCCCGGCAGCATGCCGGCTCAAATGGCGACCAGCCCTGGCAGCGGCGCTGGTGGCACTGGCGACGGCGTTCGCACCGATTGCCAGTGCACCGCCGGCCTCGGCTGGCGGCTGGGTCACCATTTTCCCGAATTACGGCGACTGGAATTGCGGCGCGAAGGGCGGTGTCGTCCAACATGTCAAGGTCGCCGCGTTCCCCGGTGAAACGCAGATCAATGCGAACAATCAGCGGTGGGCTCGCATCAACGTGGCGAGCAGCGGCAACGTTCGCCTCGTTGCCCAGATCTATTGCGTGTACGGCTTTTTCAGGACGCCCGGCGGGTGGAACACGGTCGACAGGACCATCCGAAACCCTGTGCCGTGGAAGAGCTACTACTTCTGATCGGTGTCGCCCGGTGTCAGACAACGCGGGCGCGGTGGTGGTGTTTACACCACGCCGTGCCCGCACCACACCCTGCCGGCGGATGCGCATTCGGCGAAGGTCTTGACCGGTATTTGACTTCACCAAGTGGGTTCAGTCATGCCGATGAACTGTCTGGCGGCGACTATCTGATGGGGGGGGCTCAGCCCGCCGCGATCGTCCCGATCATGTCTCTGATGACCCGGCCACCGTTGGAAGCGATGCCAGTTCTCGAACACGGCTCCGGTGGAAATCGACCGACATCGTCTGTGGGCACATGCATTCCGACGGTCCATTGTTCGATCCGGCCACGCGCGTTCCCCCGGTGTTTTTCGTGCAGGTGCCCGAGGGTCCCGCCGCGCGCTGGGTTGCCTCCAGCATCAACTACGCATTGGCGGTCACCACCGAATCACTGCCCGCGCCGCCCTCGTCCACCCGCCTTCCCGAGCTGTTACTCACCGAGGTGCTGCGCATACACCTGGCGACGGCGCCGATGGCCGAACGAGGGTGGATCGCGGCGCTGCATGACCAGGTATTGGCACCGGCCAAGGCCGCTTTGCACGCCGAGCCGCAACGTAAGTGGACTGTCGCCGAACTCGCGAGAGCCGCAGCGGTTTCCTGGTCAGTGCTCGATCAACGGTTCCGTGAGGTGCTGGGCCTGTCACCGATCAGATACCTCACCGACTGGCGCATGCACCTGGCCGACAAGCTGCTGCGGACGAATGATCTCAGCGTGTCGGCGATCGCGCGGCGCATCGGCTACGAGTCCGAGGAGGCGTTGAGCCGGGCCTTCCGGCGTAGTCACGGGAGTTCGCCGGGCACATGGCGGTCGTCGCAGCGGCGGACTTAACCAGGGTGGTTGCGGCGGGCGGCATCTAGTCGATCCCGCGTCTTGGCGCGGCGTCACATGACGAGTCCATCCTTGGCAGGCTGACCACCGCCGAAATGCGCCCGGTGATTGGCTTCAGCACCGGGTTTACGCGTTGCTGAAAGAAATGACACGAACTTGAGACAAAACCCAAATGACATCGCGTGAGACAAGTCGGATCGCGGCATGTCGATCGTTTCACCGGCATTGATCTCGGCTGCCAGGCGCTCCGCGGTGAGGTCATCCCCGGCGCTGACGGCGCCCCTGATCGCCGTCAGCGCCGAGGTTCTCCGATGCGTCGTTGCTTGCCGACACGCGCTGCAGGCTTCCGTTCTGTCCCCCGTCTGATTGGTCTGCGCCCGCACGACTTCGGCGCCTTGACCTTTCGGGTGCCGACGTCGTCGGCGCTGATTTCTAGCTGCCGAGATTACAGACCTATGAGGTCCGTCCTCAACGTCTCAGGATCGCAGATATCAGGTATGCGAGTGTGCCCGAAAGTGCCGTCAGCCAGAATGCCGAGATGTCGAACGGGTTGTCGGCGATATTCGGCCTCGACAAGACCGTGTAGAACAGCAACACCACACCGATCGCCGCACCAGCCAGAAATGCCCCGCTACGACCTGGACCGATGAAGACATCGATGATCAGCCCGGCGACGAGGGCGAAGATCAGACTCCATGTCACCACGGCATAGCTTCCGTCGGCGAATCCCTCTGTGCCGCTGACATCGCTGTTGTTCGCCCACATCACGAAGGCGAGGAACAGCCATACACCGGCCAGCGCGACGGCACGGCGCCGCGCGCTCTTGTATGGGTTGGGTAGATCCCTCCCGGCTCGTGCGGCCGGTGCCGTGGATGTCGTGCGTGTTCCCATTGCAGGCACCAATTGCGCGGGGGGAGGGGTGACATTCTGGGCGTGAAAGTAGTCGCGCGGCGTGCTCGTCACGTCGCGGGTTCGCCCAAGCCGCAGTTGTTCCAGCGCGCGGTAGAGGCCGGCACCTTTGACGTCGACCAACAACCTCTCCGCCGAGAACAGATCGCCCCAGGTATGTTTGATCGCGGTGGAATCGTGAGAGCGCTTCTCGAAATCGAAAGCCTTGAGATCCGTATCGCTGAACTCCCGGACACGATGGCTGCGGTCATAGGTGATCGATACGCGGCCACGAAGTCGGTCGATCAATCGGGCCTCTTCCACTACGACCGCTACCACTTTCAGATGGCCGCCCGGCAGCAGGACAAAGTAATGATGCTCATGGGAGGTCTCTTCCGCGAGCTCGTAGATTTCCTCGATGTGGTGCTCTCTGGCATCCAGCAGCCAGTGCGAACCGATCGCTTCGATGAGCTGACCGTCGCTCCCACGGTAGGTGATGGGCGGCTGGAGTCTGACCGCGGATTCGGCTGCTGCTTGACGAGCGCAGCTGCGCAATCTGTCCCAATCCGCCGCGCTTGCCTCATAGGCGGTGACGTTTGGCATCGGCCGATGTCCTTCTCTGGGCTTGAATCATTCACGGTTGACAACCGTTGACGACGTCAATGCGGGCGCCGAACACGTCGCGCAGGGGCGCATTTCAGCAAACAATGATTATCAGGGATCAGTCGTCTGGTCGAGCCCTTTGCCGAAGTGGCGTAGATCACGTCTGCCAGTGGCCCATCATCGCCGAACTCGTAACGGTTTCGTTGCACGTCAGGCACTTACTTTTTGAAGAGACCCATTGGCGGCGTTCTGTCGGTTGATGCTTCGCGGGTGTGATGCTGAGCGGATGTCGAAAGCGGTACATGCATGATCCCGGTCCGAGCTGAACTACGTCGTGCAGTCAGCCGCAGGGGGCGCCAGGACCGGAGCACGGGATGGGTATATCCGGTCCACACACGATCGCGCCGTTGATCCGGTCGCACGCCACCATCGGCTGCGGCGCAGGCGGGGGAGCAGGTTGGGAACCCGCCGGGACCACCCAGTCGGACCACGGATTCGCCGGGTCGACCGGGTAAGAACCTTGATGAAGGCGGCCGATGGTGCGACTCAGCGGAGGCGGCGGGGCGATGAACAGTCCAGGTACTGTGCCGGTCTTATTCCAGTACGCCGGATCGCCGCACGTCAGCTCCGGCGATGCCACGACTGTCATCGGAACCAGGTTTTTCCCGGCTTCCGAGCAGATCTGCTGAACGGTAACGGTGGTGTCTGCATTGGCGACGGGCGCCAACGTCAAGGCCGCAGCCGCCGCAGCAACGAAGACAAACGGTATCGTGCCCGCACATCGCGCGGCGACCGAGCGCTGCATGTTCAGCATCCCAGCGTCACTTCCAGTGACCACCGTGCTGGCTGCACACCAGGCCGGTGCTGTTGCACTTGCTGCAGCTAAGGTTGGAGCGACCTCCGTTGCATCCCTGGCAGTCGTGAAGTGGCCTGTGGCATTTCTTGCATTCCATCCGACGAATCCTTCCGAACGTTCGGCCAACTCGTTGGGAAATCTTTGCCCACGGGCGGCATTGGTGGCTATACGTCGTTCGGCGGACAAGTCTGCGCCGGACGGAACGAGACAGACCATCGTGATGGCGCTCTTCGATAGCGGTACGTGGCGGATTCCCCTCAGCTACTCACCCGCCGATTGCCTGGAGGCAATGGCTCTGCTTGGCGGACTGGTTGATTGGGCATCATGAGAACATTCGCAGCCAGTACCCGCGGTCTCCCGTCCGCTCACAGTTCCACCCGGGGTAGCAAAAAGCCCAGCGCCCCAATAGAACCCACTCCACCAGCTTTACCAGGCCCGGTGGATTCGATGCACCGAGTTAAGAGGCTTCTCATCGGCTTGGCCATCGCCGCGTCGGTTGCCGGTGGAGCGTTCGTGGAGGCCGCGCCCGCCCACGCCGCCGTGAAGGTCGGACCCGTCGACCAGTTCCGCCACCTCAAGCCATGGTGCGAACGGCAGATGCAGGTGGGCACCATCCTCGGTAGTGCCAGCCCTGATAGCCCGTGGAACGCATATAGCTGGAAGTGCCGGGTGGCGGGTTTCTACCGTACGGCCGGCATCGACATGAATGCGGTCTGCCGGGCCTACTACGGCGGCAATACCTGGGCCAAGACGAACAACCCAGGCTGGGCCTGGTCCTGGGAGTGCTGGCGAAGCTGAGCCTCCGCTCAGCGCTCTCTCGCGGCGGCGATAGACGTGCCGAGTGCGGCGTGCCGGTGTGGTCCGAGTACACGTCTCAGACCGTCGCGGGGATTGCCATTGATCCTGTCGGCTGTGGTACTGCCCACTCAGCGGTGTTCGCCTGGAGTAGGTTGACCGGTGCCTCGCCGCGCGCGTTATCTGCATCATTCCCCGATGTCAGCCGATTAGCGGACAGATCAGCGGGCGCGATCCATGATTATCTGTGATGTGTTTGCTGTTACGACGGAACCGTGATGTGGGGAGTAGGGGGCGATGGACTTTCTGAGCGCAAGCCGCGATCTGGGACAGCACGTTCTGCCGCGCGGTCGCGTCGACGCTCGTGGCGAGCTGGATCATCAAGCCCGCGGGATCGGGTTTGGCGAGTGGACGCCGGCACCGGACCTCACCGCTGCCCCACCGTGCGCGCAGCAGATGGCGTTCTTGTGGTAACCCGCGCCACCCCAAGCGCCGTCGTGGTACCCGGGTCTTCAGCATCTCGACCGTCCCAGGAGAATCCGCGGAAATTCAGTCAATCTTCATTGTTGTCGGGGCACTCATCGCGTCTTTTTCCGGCGGCTTCGGAACCGGGATGATCTTTGTGATCTTCTATGTGATGGGCATGGTAATTCTGTCGTGGGTTCTGTCCTTCCTCGCCCGCCAGCAGCAGCGCGTACTCGTCGGTGCTGTTCCCCAAGCTGCCGCCGACGCGGTCCGGACAAGAATTCGACAGGCGATCCGGGGGGAGGGGTGATAGCTGGCATGGGACTTCCACGCACCGCGCGGCGAAGTCCGTCCAATGTCGTCTCTGCAAACCACAGCGGCGATAGAGGGACTCATACTTTGCCGGAGTCGATGACGTGAGGACGATGAATCTCGCCGGTCGACGTGAGGACCGCACGCAGCCCGCCTTCGGGGCGTACGTGCAGGGTCTCATCGGTGCGGTTGCGCTGGGGTCGCTGGCCTCCACCGGTGGGGCGACTGCGACCGGAGTGGTCCCGGTCGCGATTGGAATGGGCATCGCGGCAGCGGTATTCGCCGTGGCGGGCTGGCTCAGTGCGGTCTCGGACGTGTTCTACTCCTTGCTGGGCCTAGCCGCTTTCGTGCCCGACGCGGTCCGGTTCGTCCGGTCCAACGACTGCCTGCCGGGGCCCCCGCCGGCGCTGCGATTCGCCGCTGTAGCGCTGCTGGTGAGCGTCGCGGTACTGATGTTGGCAGCGCGGGTTTTGACCCTGCGCCGGGTACCGATTTTGTCAGCCGGGCTAGCCCTCTACGCCGCGCTGCAAGTCCTCGTCCCTCTGTCCACGTTCATCGCCGGGGAAGCGAGTGCTTCCAATGCGCTGTGGACGGCTGCGCTGATCCCGGCTGCCGCGGCACTGGGCTGGTGTGTAATCAGCTTGCGACACGTCGTGGAAGGGGTGGCAGGTGTGGCACTGGGCATGCAGAGCATCTACACCGCCGCGGTCGGCCCCGAGTGCGGTCAAGCCAATTTCACCGGGGTAGTACTTATCGTGGTGTTCACCGGAGCCTACTTCGCCGTCCGCGCCGTGTGCGCCCCGTTCGCTGGGCGCCGGTGAGCGGGCCTAAGGGCGGCTCCTACCGGGTGGAGACGGCCGAGCAACGCGAGGCCCGGATGCTCCGCGACGCGCGCGCCGACTACGTCCGCGCACAGGCGGACTGGGACAACGCCGCGGCACGGATGCTGGCCGTCCAGCGCGTCAGCGGCGAGACGGTGAGCCATCCTCGTCCAAGGCAGGTGCCCGCCGGCGCCGACTCAGACGCCTACACCCGCGCCGCCGCCGAGTTGCGGTCGGCGGCCGAGACAGCCGTGCGGCTCGTCGGCGCGGCGCGGGAAGCCGCAGCCTCCCGCACGCACGCCGCGCAGATGGCGCGGTTGATCAGTCAGGTCAGCACTGAGCCTGGCGATATCGGCCGGCCCGCACCGCAGTCACGCTGGCAGGCGGGCAGGCAGGCGCAGTCAACCGGGATGACCGGCACAGCCGTGGATCGGTCGGCCGTCGCGGCGCGGGTGCACCGCCGACTTGAGGCGCTGGCCGGGTTCGACCACGATCGCGAACGCGTCGACGCGCTCATCGCCGACATCGCCGAGGCCGGTTCGACGGCCCGGATCGACCTGCTGATCCGCGAGATCGACCTGCTGCTCGCGGACGCGCAGACCGCGACCGCGCTCGCGGAGAAGGCCAGGGTCGTGGCGGCCGACCTCGCGGCGATGCAATCGCGGCTCGACGCGGTGGCCGTCGCAGGACCGGTGGCGGCGCTGCGGCAGCGCATCGCCACCCTGGTCGACGCCGGTGCTGCCGAGGTTCCCACGGATCTTCCTGCGCTAGTCGACGACGCGGTGCGTGCCGCAGATGCCGACGCCGACCGCCGGCATGTTTCGGCGGTGATGTCGGCAGCGCTGCAGCAGCTCGGCTACCGAACCGGGCCGGAATTCTCCACCGACCTCTCTGGTGCGCAAGGTACTGGCTACGCGCGCAGCGGCGCATCGCACTACGGCATCAAGGTACGGCTGGAATCCGACTCAGGTCGCTTCACCGCCCAAGCGGTGAAATCCGATGCCACCCTGACCAGCGCGCAGGAGGACACCGTCGCCGAACACGAATTCTGCGCGGTCTTGGGCGAGGTCGTAGACCTGGCGCGCCGCAACGGCGTTGAACTCGACCTCGATATCCGCACCGCACCCGGCACTTGTCAGGTCCAGCAGGTCGCCGACACCAAACTCGCCGCGACGGCCGCCCGGTCGGCCACCAAGGCCTCGGGTGCACGACGGGAAATGGGGCGGACATGACGGACACCGCTGCACCACCGGATAATCGTCCGGCGTGGGTGCGCGAGATCGACCTGGCCACCCGTATGCACCCGCAGCTCATCCTCACCGGAAACCTGCGCGATATGTACCTGCTCGACGACCCCATGGGGCGGCGATGGCCGATGCCGCTAACCGACGCCCTTTGGTTCATCCTGCGCGAGCAAGGGTTCTCAGCGCTGCTGAGCTACACACACTCGGCGGGGCTGACCGTGGTTCCCGACAGCACCGGCAGCTGCAGCCCCGACGCCGAACGGGTGCTCAATGCCGTCCAGGGACTGCAGCTGGGGCGCAAGCTGTCCTGGGATCTGTTGCGGCAGTTGCTTGATGCGATCGTCGCGGTTCATCCGGGGGTCGATCCAGGTCCACCGGTCGGGCTGATCTTCCCCGACGCCGGGCGGCTCTTCGACGATCCACTCAGCGAGGACCAGCGAACCTTCCTGGCCGCCGCCAGCCAGTCCGCCTACAGCGCCGTGCGGTTCGGCGCCAGCTATCCGGTGATTCTGTGGCTGATCGACCAGCCCGGCGAACTGCCGGCATGGTTCAGCGCCGGTAACCACGCCACGCGCACCACAGTCATCCCGACCCCCGACCTGGCGGCCCGCATGCAGATGTGCGACGTGATGCTGCGGCGGGTCCCCGGGTTTCCCGCCGATTCCGGCGACGGCGACGATCTGATCGCCACATTCGCCGAACTGACCCACGGTATGCACTGCCGCGCCATCCGTGATATCGCCGCGCTGGCTTCGGCAAGCAACCTGCCCGCCACCGCTATCGGCGACGCGGTGCGCGCATACCGCGTCGGCGTCCCCGACAACCCATGGGTTAAACCGGAGCTACGCGCCCGCATCGCCGCGGCCGACATCGAACTACCGCAACGCGTGCTAGGCCAACCGCACGCCTTGCAGCGAACCCTCGACCTCCTCAAACGCGCCGCGATGGGGCTGGGCGGAGCACACCTGCGCGGACGTTCCGGACGCCCGCGGGGCGTGCTGTTCTTCGCGGGCCCCACCGGTGTCGGCAAGACAGAACTGGCCAAGGCCATCGCCGAGATCGTGTTCGGCGACGACAACGCCTACCTGCGGTTCGACATGAGCGAATTCGCCGCCGAACAGAACGAAGCGCGCCTCATCGGGGCCCCGCCGGGCTACGTCGGGTTCGATGCCGGCGGCGAGCTGACCAACGGTGTGCGATCACGGCCGTTCCAAGTGATCCTGTTCGACGAGATCGAAAAGGCGCACCCCCGGATCCTTGACAAGTTCCTGCAGATCCTCGACGACGGCCGCCTCACCGACGGCCGCGGAGCCACCGTGCATTTCACCGAATCGATCATCGTGTTCACCACCAACTTGGGCATCGTCGTGGCGGGCCCCGGAGGTGCGCCGGTAAACAACGTCACGGTCAACGACCCGCCGGAGACCATCGACGCCAAGGTCCGCGATTACATCGAGGTGTTTTTCCGCGAACACCTCGGCCGACCCGAGCTCTACAACCGGCTCCGGGAGGGTGTGGTGGTGTTCGACTTCCTACGGCCCGACACCCTCGCGCAGATCGCCGAAGCCTCGATCGCACGCGCGCTCGACGTCGCGGCCCAACGTGCCGGCCGACCCATCGAATTGGCGCCTGCCGCCCGCGACGCCATCCAGCAGGCCGCCACCGCCGACGGCGCCAACGGCGGGCGCGGGGTGGTGTCGGCGATCGAGACCATCCTGATCAACCCGCTGTCACGCACGCTGTTCACTCTGCACACAGGCCAACAGCCGCTGCGAATCATCGGCGCCACGAAAAAGGGCCAGAACTGGGAACTGGAGATCGATTGAGGCTCAACATCTCCCGGCTACACTTCCCCGTGACCGCACTGGGGCCCGGTCAACGGGCCGGACTGTGGGTGCAGGGCTGCACGCTGGCCTGCCCGGGTTGCGTGTCCCGAGACACCTGGGGCCACGACGCCGGCACCACGCTGGACGTCGACGGCATAGCGGAATGGCTGGCGGCGCTCTGCGCCGCAGAGACCGTGGACGGTCTTACGATCAGCGGCGGGGAGCCCACCGAGCAAAGCGATGGCCTGCGCGCGCTCTTGACGGCAGTGAACGACTTGCGGGACAGCGGCATCTTCACCGGGGATGTGTTGTGCTACACCGGTCTTGACGAAGATGCATTCATGGCGGCGGCTCCGTGGGCGCCCCTGCTGATCGACGCGGTGATTACAGGGCGGTTCGAGATCACCGAGCCCACCGCACTGCTGTGGCGGGGATCAGCCAACCAGCGCCTGCTGCCGCTGACCGGGCGAGGCCGCGCACGCTACGGCGACCTGGTCGACGCCACCTGCGAGGACCCTCCGCTTCAATTCACGGTCAGCGAGGGCCAGGTTTGGATGATCGGCATTCCCAGGCGTGGCGACCTTCAGAAACTAGAAGCGGCGCTGCGCGCCGAGGGTGTGGTTTTGGAGGAGGTGTCGTGGCGGCCACGATGATGTGCCCGGCCCACGGGCCTGTGATAGGCGAATACTGCTCTGTCCCAGGATGTTTCGAGGTACTCCGACCCCACACCGACGCACCCGTACCGGCTGCGACGTGCGCGGCCACAGGCTGCAGCATGGAGCTTCCCTGTCCGCTGCACCCCGGCGCACCGAACAACAACGGGGGAGATGTTTCCCGGGACGCCGCGGCGTACCTGGCCGCCGGGGCGGTCGGCCCCAGGCCACAACCGACCGCCGAGGCCGCAGTGCGGCTACTGTTCCCCTGGGGTCCGGCCATCGTGCCCACCGACGGCCTTATCGTGGGCCGTGACCACGGTCAGAGCTGTGGAACACAGATCGATGGCTACGACAACGTGTCGCGCCGCCATGCCCGGATCAGCCTCGAAGCCGGTTCAGTGTTCGTCGAGGACCTCGATTCGACCAATGGCACCACCGTCAACGGTGCTCACATCGCACCCCGGCATCGCACAGCAGTGGCTCTCGGCGACATACTCGGATTCGGAAACCGGCTTCAGGTGACCGTCACCGCAGGGGAGCAGCCATGACCGGTCTTACCGTCACCGCGTTCACCGACACCGGAGTGGTGCGCGACCACAACGAGGACGCCGTACTAGTCGACAGCTGGGTCAGCCAGAGCGGCTCCGGCGCACTGATCACCATGCACCTCGACGCGCGCACACCGCTGGTGTGCGCGGTCGCCGACGGGATGGGAGGACATGCCGGCGGCGAGCTGGCGAGCCGAGTGGCACTCGGGCTGCTAGCCGAGACAGCATCGCACTGGCAGTCAGCCACCGACATCGCAGCTGCCCTGGTCGACATCAGCGCGCAAGTTTTCCGCATTGGTGAGAACCCCGAACTGCGTGGCCTGGGCACCACGCTGGCCGGGGTGTGCGTCTTCGACGACCACGTCGCGGTGTTCAACGTCGGCGACTCCCGGGTGTACAGCATGACTAACGGCTTCCTGCAACAGATCTCGGTCGATGATGCGGTGCTCGACGGTCAGGGCCGCCCGATGGGCGTGATCACTCAGTCGATCGGGCAGAACGACCCGGTGGCACCACACGTGCAGACGGTCCCACGTGATGGGGCCTCGTTTCTGATGTGCTCCGACGGGGTCAGCGGAGAGATGTCGCCGGCCAGCCTGCGTGCGGCGGCCCTCGAACCCACCGCCCATGCGTGCGCGGCCTCGCTGATCGCTACCGTGCGCGCCAACGGCGCCGCCGACAACCTGTCGCTAATCCTGCTCGACGTCCCGGCGGTGCTGCCGGCACCTTCGGCTGCGGAGTCCGCTGAGGGCCCGCGCTCCGATCAGCACGATCAACCGCCGCCACCTGCTGCGCCGATGCACTCCGTCCAACAGAGGGGGACCCCGTGAGCAACGACTTCGGCAGCGATCCGTGGCGGGCGCAGGATCCTGGCGATGGGTCCGGCCCGCGCATCGTGCGTCCGGGTCGGCCCCCGACGACACGCGACGCAACGGCGCAGCCGCCGGCGACGACGCTTGACGGCAGCCTGGGACGGTCGGCGACGACGCGCGACGGCCGTCCGGGCACGACGCGGGACGCAGGTCCAGGCACGACACGCGACCCGGCTCCGCATGGCGAGCCGCTGCGGCCGCACACCACCCGGGACGGGGGGCCGTCCACCACGCGTGACGCGGCAGGTTTCGCGGGATCGGGCGCCGTCGGCGCCTCCGACTTCCCGCTGCCGCACTACCTGGCCGCCGAATACGAGATCGTCGATGACACTCTCGGTACCGGCGGAGAAGCCGACGTGGCGGTCCTGCGGCATCGCGGCGACGGAACACTGAAGGTGGTCAAGGTCTACCGACGCGGTATCACCTTGCCGCAGTCGTTCGTCGACCGTCTGGGCACCGCTGATCCCGCCCACGTCCTGCCGGTGGCCCGGACGACCTACACGGGCTGGACATCCCCGCGGTTCGTCGAAGTGATGGACTATCTGCGGCACGGCTCGCTGGAGACGCTGCTCGAGCAATCCGGCGGCAGCGCACCTGATCTGGCCGAGGCGATCCTGGTCGAGATGACCGACGCGCTCGACTACATCCACTCGCAACTACGGATCGTGCACCGCGACATCAAACCGGCCAACATCATGATCCGCACGTGTGAACCGCTGGACCTAGTACTTGCCGATCTCGGCATCGCCGCCGAGGTGGCCGAACTGCGGCGATCGAGGCGCGAGACCACCGGAGGGGTTAAGGGCACGCTGGTCTACCAGTCTCCGGAAACCCTGAATATGAGCGACGCCGGCGCCTCGCGCGACTGGTGGGCGCTGGGCATGACGATCTGCGAGGTGCTGACCGGCCAGCACCCGTTCAAAGACCGCCGCGGCCACACGCTGCGCGATGAGAACATGATCCGACACGCGATCACCATGGGCGTAATCGATATGTCGATGATCACCGATAGCCGCTGGAATCTATTGTGCCGCGGTCTGTTAGCGCACAATCCCGACGACCGGTGGTGCGCCACGCAGGTGCGGGCGTGGCTGGCGGGTGACTCCCCGGCGGTGGCCACTCACCAGCCGCAGCCTACCGGGGCCGCGGCCGTCGTCCGCCCATACCGGTTCGCTGGCCAGCGATTCACCGACCCGGTCGCGCTGGCCTCCCACATGGTCAACAACTGGGACACCGCCGCTGCGGTGTTCACCTCCGCCGAGGAATGCGCGACGCTGCGGGCCTGGATCCGCGAGGACGTCAACGACCCGACCATCGACGTCAACACCCTGACCTCGGTCGGCCCTGGCGACCAGTCCCAAGTCGACGCCCGCATCATCGAGTTCACCACGCACTACCGCGGCGGCTCAAAGATGGTGTTCCGCGGAGAACCGCTCACCGCTCAGGCGTTGGCCGTGCGGTATCTGCACGCCGGCGAACAGTGGGAAAACGATGCACTGCTAACTGGGCTGAAACCCAGTGTCGTTGCCGCCCTGGCCGAAGCCCAGTTCGACGAAGCAGCAGGACCAACCCGCCAGTCCGGCGAATACTACGCGCTGGCCCGGCTCTCGCGGTTCGCCCAGCACGTCGACTCCGCCCTTGAGGCCGCACGCGCCGACATCGCCCGGGCCGCCACCGAATGGGTCGAGGGCGTCGACGTCGGCGCCGACGTGCGCGACGGCCTGCCAATCCGCGTCGCGCGGGCACGAGCAATAGGCCGCGCCGCGCTGCTATCCCCGCCGTGCCTGTCAGACCTGCGCGCTCAGTTCCGTCACCTCGACACGACCAGCCCCGCATGGCTCGCCGCGCTGTCCGCTAGGGCGCTCACCTCGACCAGATCGGCGCAGTCACACATTGACAGCACAGACGCCGACGCGACCGAAATCGCCGTCAAAACACTTGCCCCACAGATCACCGACCTCGCCGCCCACTACGAGAACGCCTGCGCCGCCGCCCACCACGCCGCCGAACAACGCAGACACGCCGCCGAACTGCGCAGACAGGCCGAGGTGCGCGCTCAAGCCGAAGCCGCCGCACAAGCACGGGCCGACGATCGGAACGGTCGCGACCGCGTGTGCATGGTAGTGGCTGCAGTCCTGTGCATAACCGTTCTTGTGCCACTAGGAATCGGCTACTTCGCCATGAGCAAGACGCCGCTACTGAAACCCGATCCCGCTGTATTCGATGCCGGCGTCAGAAAGTGGAGCGACGCGTTTGGCGCCTACTACTTTGCTGGAGTTCTGCCAATCCTTCTGATCCTCGCCGCCGCGTTGCTTTGGCCGCCACTTCAAAGACGACCACTCTCAGTTGTCGTCGGCTGTTTAGCAATACTTGGCGCACTTATTTCCGGCTCATTGGCGACGTCGAAGTGGACCGAGACAGAACAGGCGAGGGCAACCAAGCTACGCGAAACACCGTTCCCTTTCGCCGACCGATATATCGATTGTGCCAGCTGGAACATCAGCGCCGAGGACGGCGCACACCAACCCGAACTCTGGCAGGTGCATCTCGGGCAAACTAAGGGCACTTCGCCCGACGGGTGCAACCAGGTCAGTGTCTACCGCGGCTGGCAATTCGTTGGGCTCTACAACCTGCCAAACGGCGACGTCTTCACCCGCGACATCACCGTAAACCATGCCGGATGGACCAAGCCATACCAGCAGACAGGCTCAGGAGACATCTGGCAGACGTCTAATAAGACGGGTGAGCGGACCCCGATGAATCCTCTTGCTACTAACGTGGATTTGCCCACCAAAGACGGCCATGTACTCGACTTCAACCTCGACGGCGCCGGCGCGGACCGGTACGAGCTTCGCTAACGGCGCCCGCCCGACAACCATTTTCATCGCGAATTTCATCGCGACTAAGTGGTCATGCCCGTTAATCTATTTCGTCGGGCGTTGTTTGCCATGCGGTGGGGTCGCTGAGGTAGAGGCCGCAGGCGCAGTCGAGGGCCTCTTCGGGGCTGCCCGAGGGAGTTCCGTTGGGCAGGAATGAGTCTTCGCATTTGTCGTTGCTGGCCAGCTTAGATGGCGAAGCCCCAGTTGCTGGCCGAGCCGTGGTAGCTCAGCCGGATGAACGACATCTGCACGCAGCACCTCAAGAAGCTCGCCTATCACGCTCCCATCAGCGTTCGTCGATCGATCATTCGATGCGTTGTCGAGCGCCCACTTGACGGCCGCGTCCAATCCCTCGTCGCGACATAGCTTTTCGACATGCCGGCACGCAGGCCCCTTCTGGAGCATGCCAAATCCGGTTTCGGGCCCATACCCTTACCGCGATCGCCTGCATGCCGGGCAGACTTCCCAAGAGGAAAAGGGGTCCATCTCTACGCTTCGTAAATGCGGACAGATCTGCTGAGACCAACGCTCCGTCGGACGCCTGATGCGTTGCACTTCGGCTGCCACCACCGCGGCTCCGACGGACAGCGGCTTTCCGCCGACCAAAGCGAAGTTCGTTGCACGGATCGATCCTGACGATTACGGCTATTCGACCAAAGTTGAACAGGCGGGCGGCCGATTCGCCACGACGGTGCTGCCCATGGTGATCGCCGCAGCCGAAGCTCATCTCAATCGCAGGCTGAGTCCTGTCTGGGTCGACGATATGAGTGGTGACGGATGGGACAGCGTGCCATAGGGCGACTCGCCGCCGTCTGTCCCCTGGGACGGGCCAGCATCCCTCTACGACGAGCCAGAACTGCCCTACGTTGTCCCCGCAGACGACGATGATGCGCGCTCTCGCAAGAGGCTAGTTTTGCGGGTCGCGCTAAACCGGCCTCCGAATGGCTGGGCGGTCGTGTAACCACCGTGGTCAGAAGACCACCGCTAAGCGATCAGCGCCATGCGAGCCGACATCTCGGAATCGTGGGGCATCTGCACGCGTCGCGGCCGGCCGACCTGTCAGTCCGCGGCGATACACTTCGATCACAGTCCATCAGCGACTGGACACCACCAATCGGCTAGGTGCGAGCACCTGGTCCCAGAACCCGAAAAAGGGGTGCATGCAAATGATTACGAGCAGAAGGCAGGCTTGGGCCTACCTGTCGCGCGTCTCCGGCGGCGCCAACTCGGTGCTTGCCGGCGCCGTCGCGTCACTAGGACCCGTCGAGACCGCCGAGCGTGTGGCGCGCGGAGACATCGCTGCCCACCCAGGACTGCGCAACCTCGAGCCCGACGCGGCGAACGCTGATCTCGCCGTCATCGACGGACTTGGCGGCCGTCTGGTCACCCCCGACGAGGCCGAGTGGCCCGCGGCCGCATTCGCACCGCTGGCCACGTTGCAGGACAGTTCGATGCCGCTGGCGCTGTGGGTGCTCGGCCGATCGTTACTGCCTCGGGCGCTGAGCCCGGCGGCGATCGCCATCACGGGGTCGCGCTCGGGAACTCAGTACGGCAGACACGTGGCCGCCGATCTGACCAACGATCTGCTCAACGCCGGCCTAAACGTCACCACGCTGAGCGACGAGGGCATCTGCCGGGCCGCGATCAGTAGCGCCGTGGCGACGCGGCCCACCGCACTGACGATCTTGTCGGCGAACGGCGTCGACGTCCCCCAATCAGACGGCATCCAGCGGCTGCTGAACGCCGCGGTGACCCACGGAGGACTCGTCGTCAGCGAAGCGCCCCCGGGTACCCGATCGGCGTCAATGAAACGACGTGTAGACCAAGTTCGCATGCTGGCCGCGCTCACGCGCGGCGTGGTCGTCGTGGAGGCCGGCCAGCGTGACACGAGCGACGCACTGGCACGAGCGGCACGCAGCCTCGACCGATTCGTCGGTGCCGTGCCCGGACCGATCACTTCCGAAATGTCGGTCGGCACTCATCAATTGCTGCGCACCGGCGCCACCGTGGTGACGGGCCTCGACGACGTTCAGGCCAGCCTGCGCGCCCAGCGCCAAGCGGGTGCAGCGTGACCGCCGTGACCACCGCCGCCACCTTGGCTGGCCGCGGTGGCGTCGAGGTGGACTTCGGCGACGGCGGATCGGCCCGGTGGGCAGAACTCAGCGATGAAGCGATCGACCTCATCTGCGCCTTCATTGAGTCGATCAGACCCCCGGACACGGTGACGTGAGCGGCGCCGACCGGCTGCGGCGCAGGCGCTGCAGGGCGATACCCTGGCCTACTGGAGATGCTCGGCGCATTGCAGGCGAGCACAACACGATGCATGCGGCTGGGTCTGCGAACCCGGTCACGAACCCAGAAAGGGTACCCCGCAATGCTTTTCGCCGAGTACGACATCGGAGCCCAGGTGGGGTTGCCAGGGCCCATCGTCGCCGAATCGCTGCTACAGGGCGGGCGCCTGGACGACGCGATCGCGTCGAGCACCCCGCAGTTCTGCGACACCGACGTCATGCGCGCGCAGGTGGCGGGCGATGATGTTGTCCGCCGGAGTCCGATGGCCGTACGTGCATGTGGCGATGACCCGCGTCCCGCGCTCGGTCGAGGAGCTGCAGTGGGCCGTGGACTTCTGGGCCGCTATCTTGCCCACCCTGGTATCACTGCAAGCTCCCGCGCCGCTGCCGCCACCACGCCGGGCGTGCGCTCCACAGATGGTCCTCGTCACCCTCGGGGCGCTGGCAATGCTGATGATCGGCGTCGTCGTCGGGCTGTACCTGGTCCCCTGGGGAATCGTGTGACACCCGAAAGCACTGGGGGACATGCCATCCGCCGACGTCAACCCCATTCGCGGTGCGCCGCCGGCATCCGGGCCGCCGTCCGACTCATACGCAAGGAGACGTGATCACGATGGCCGAAGGCCGCATCTACTCACCCACACAGCCGTGGTTCCCGCCGGAACAACCCGTCGAGTTCCCGGAGGGCAGGTTGGCGCCGTCCTGGGTCGGCAAGGTCGCCAAGTCGAAGAACGGTCACGTCGTGATCCGTTCGCACCTGGTGCCCCGGCGGCCCGACGACAACCGCTACATGGGCGCATTTCGCACCTTCTGGCGAGCGCTAGCGTTCGCCGACCGGCAGAACGTCGTCGACATGCTGCAGCGGTGGCTGGCCGACGCCGAGGCCGAACTGTCGGTCCCCGATCTTGCCGAGGACGACGCCAAGATCGTGCGCCGCTTCCGCGGTGACGTCGACGGCGCCCTCAACCGGCTGGCACGCGCCGACGCCGAACCGATGGCGTGGGCCGGCGCCGAGTTCTCCAAGTACGCTCCCGAGCAACGCGTCATGCTCGAGTCGCTGATCGGTGCCATCACGCTGCACCGGGCCGGCGACTTGTCCGACGACGAGCTGTACGCCATCCTCGGAAGCCTCGACGTCGACCCCGACGACCGCGACAGCGGAATCCAAGAGGCCTCGCTGGCCAAGATCCGCACCGCCGCGCGCACCGGGGAACCCGTCGAACTGAGGTCGACGTACCGCAAGTCATGAACTGCGCTGCCGCACAACGCATGTAGCTTGTCAGGGCCCTCCATTAGTGTGGGGGTGCGCCGGGTCATGAGCGACCCGCCACCCCACCGGCCAGGTCCGAGGATCTGGTCACCGACGTTCGGAGGACGCCATGAACACCACTGCGGCTGGGACCGCCCGCTACGCCGGCTCGGGAGTCGGCTTCGTCCACGACGGCGACGACGCCGCAGTGTGGTTCGGTGACGCCGATCTCTACCACCTCGACCCCCGCTGCGCGGTTACGCCGTGGTCGTCGTCTCGACCATTCCCGACGCCCCGCACCTGAGCGCGCGCGGGGCCACGTTGCGCGGAGTGGAGAGCTTCATCTACGGCGTGATGGGTGAAGACCTGCAGATCGACCCCGAACACGACGAGTTGCCTGGCAGTGCCTGGGGCAGCACCGCCGTGCAGGCGCTGGCAGAGGCCGGCTACCGCGTCGTGTAGCGACTAGGCGCGGCCGGCTTGTCGGCACCCGCCGATACACTGGCACTCGACGTCGAACACATTGTCCGACAACACGAAACGGCCTGGCTCGCGAGCCCGGTCCCTGACCCCGAAAGGGTGAAATGCAATGACGAACATGGACACCACGGTCACCGTCCTCGACGCATGCGGAATGGCAGGCGTCGCGGCGCTGCTCATCAGCGGCCCCGGCAGCGGCAAGAGCTCACTGGTGCGGGGGCTGGCCAAGTCCAAGGCGATCGCCTGCGAGGTCGTCAACGGAGCCCTGCGTGAACCATCGGACTTCGGTGGACTGCCCATCATCACCGCCGACGGCGTCGTGCTGGAGGCTCCCCGGTGGGCCAAGCGCCTGCACGAAGCCGGGGCCGGAATCCTGCTTCTGGAGGAACTCACCACGGTCGGCCCCGCCGTACAGGCCGCGATGCTCACCGTGGTCCTGGAACGCGAAGTTGGGGACCTGACGCTGCCGCCAGGCATTCAGGTCATCGCCGCCTGCAACCCCGCTGATCTTGCCGTCGGCGGGCAGGAACTGCCCGCGCCGCTGGCGAATCGGTTCTGCCACATCACCTTCGAACCCACCACCGACGAGTGGCTGCACGGCATCACCACCGACTGGAAAGTGCTGCCCGCAACCCGCGCCGTGGTGGCAAGCGCCGAACGCCGCTCGGCGATGCGCGCCGCGGTCACCGGATTCATTCACTCTCGGCCCGATCTGCGCACACAGGTGCCGGACAACGCCGACGCCGCTGGCGGGGCCTATCCGACCGGACGGTCGTGGGATGCGGTCACTCGCGTCTTGGCCTACTTGCGCAGCGATGATCTCGCCGCGCACCAGACCGCGGTGTTCGGTCTGGTCGGGGAAGGGGCGGGAATGGAATTCCTGACGTGGATGGAAACCGCGGATCTGCCCGACCCCGACGCGGTCACCGCCGATCCGTCCATCGTCGAATGGGCCGGTGCACGCCAGGACCGGGTGTGGGCGGTCCTCAACAGCGTGGTCACACTCGCTGCCGAGCGTGGCACCGTCGAGGCCTGGCGCAAGGCATGGAAGCCGCTGGGGGCCGCCGCCGAAGCAGTGCCCGACATGGCCGCGGCTTCGGCGCGCAGCCTGGCGATGTTCCGGCCCGCGACCACGACCAAGATCCCGGTCGAGGTCCGCAAATTCGCCCCGATGCTCAAGAGCGCCGGGCTGCTCAGCGAGGACGCCGCATGAGCGCCGCGACCACCACCACGCTGAGCGCCGGGGTGCGCGAACTGAGCCCTACCGAACGGGAGGCATTCCACCTCGCACGGTTGGTGGCCCTGCACCAGATGCCCTACTACGCAACGGGATTGTTCTCGATGACGCCGGTGGCGGCACCGAGCTTGGGAACGTGGGGAGTCGACGCGTTCTGGCGGCTCTACATGGATCCGGCGCTGCTCGTCGGACCCGATGCATGGGCGCCGAGGGTCGCGGGCGGGGTGCTGCTGCACGAACTGGGCCACCTGCTGCGCGTACACGCCGAGCGGGCCAAGGCACTGCCACAGCCCTACCGTCACGACCCGTGGAACATCGCTGGTGACGCCGAGATCAACGACGATCTGATCGACGCTGGTGTCGAGCTACCGCAGGGCGTAGTCACGCCCTCGGCCATCGACTGCGATCCGCATGGTGTCGCCGAGGACTACTACGCCACGCTGATCGACGACCACGATCAGTCCAGCGGCGGAGGTGCTGGCGATGGTGACGGCCACGGCGGTGACGGCGGCGGGCAGGCCGACGAACCGGGCTGCGGCTCAGGCGCGGGCGCCGCCCCGATTCCCGGCGAGATGGCTCCCGCACAGCCGGTAGACGGCCATCGGGGAGTCGATGAGGCCACCGCAGGGATGATCCGCCGCCGGGTCGCGGAGGCGGTGCGTGAGGCCGCCGGCGCCGGACGCGGCACCGTCCCTGCCGGGGTGCGCCGCTGGGCCGACGGGGTACTGGCCCCGCCCAAGGTGCCGTGGGATCGGGTGCTGCGCGCGGCAGTGCGCCGCGCGGTCGCCGACGCGGCGGGACAGACCGACTACACCTATCGGCGCCCGTCGCGCCGGCAGTCACCGGGCATCGTGTTGCCGGGCATGCGCGGACCGAAGATCCACGTCGCCATCGTCGTGGACACGTCGGGGTCGATGAGCAGAGCCGACCTGATGGCCGCGCTGTCGGAGGTCAAGGGTGTGCTGCGCGCGACCGCCGTCAAGCTCCTCACGGTGCTGGTGTGTGACGCGGCATCCGGTGCACCGCAACGCATCACCCGCGTCGAGCAGATCACATTGACCGGAGGTGGCGGGACGGACATGCGGATCGGCATCGCCGCCGCCGACGAGTTGCGGCCCGCGCCGCTAGTCACGGTCACCCTCAGCGACGGCGACACTCCGTGGCCGCAGCACCGCCCACGCTCCCGGCAGGTGATCGTCATCGTCGGCAACGACGAAGCGGCCACGCGCACACCTGGTTTCGCTCAGACGGTCTGTGTCCCCAGCGGGGCGGGTCGGTAGTCGCCGCGGCCGACTTGTCGGTGGGCCGCGTTACCCTGGTAGGTGACGCGGCCCCACTGGGGCCGCCGACCAGACGGCCAGGCTTGCGAGCCCGGTCACCGACCCCGGACAAGGCGGTACATCGCGATGGACCAGACTCCGTCCCTCGACACGGCGTTGCACACCTACACCCGGCAGGTGCTCTCCGGCACCGGCCTGACCGCACTAGACCTCACCACGCCCGGTGGTGAATCCGACGAAGGCTCGGCCTCGCAGGCGCTGCAGCACGGCTGGGATCTGGCTCGCCGCGCCACCAAGGTGCTCCCGTGACGGTCGACTTCTACGATCTCGCCCAGCGCCTGTACGCCGCAGAAGCTGGCCAGCCGGTGGTGCGCGTTGCCCAAGCCCTGTTCAGCTTCGATCCGGCGGCGATCCTCGTCGAGGCCAGCGTCGCATCCAACGGAACCGTCACGGCCACCGTCGGCCAGGTCACCGGGGCGGCGGTCACCGCTCACGGCGTCGACGTGCTACGCGCTCTGGCCGAGGCCGGTGCCCGCCTGGACCCCTCGGGGCAACTGCCTCAACTGGTCATCCCGGACGCACCCAGCCTCGGTGCGCTCGTCGGACTCGCCCGCGCTCAACACGCCGCCGACGACGAGACGCTCCGGGCCACCTCCGCGGTCATCGGCTGGTGGCAGGACCGCACCGGATACCCCGGCACCAGCGCCGTGATCGACCTGCTTGCCCACAGTCGCCAGCGGTTCATCACCGGCGCCGCTCCCGAAGGTGAGCGTTCGGCGGCGCACTGGCGCAACGCATTCGGAGTAGCCCCAGGTGTGCTCGGTCTGCGTCAATGGGCGCGTCGCATCTCTGTGGGAGTGGCGCTGAGCGCATTGGAGCCGGTGCACCAGGACGACCTCTACACCTACCAACTGGCCGCCAAACGGCACGCCAAGGGCCAGGACTGGACCGCCCCCGAACCGCCGCCAGTGGCCGCAATGGGGTTGCGGGCACGCTGCGACACCGCGGACCTGTGGGAGGCCGCGTTGCTGTCCGACCGGCTCTGGCGTCACCGCGCCGTACACACCGGCCACGTCACCGGCGGTGCCGTCCAGGACACCACCAAAGCGAGCTTCACGGTGCGCTGCGCGCGCTTGGACTCACGTCTGCGCGTCGGATCGGCGATCGAAGGGTGGTGCGGCGGACTGGACTCCAAGGATCGGACCGACTCGTTCTTCGGCGACATTCACGAAGCCACCGCCCATGACGGGGCGCTGCTGCTGAAGGTGGTCCGGGTGCCCGCCGACAAGCGTCCCTCGGTAGGCACGTGGGCATCGCTAATGCCCGCTCCGCCGAACCCGCGCACCGTCAGCATGGGCCGCGCGAAGTACCGACGCCTGCAGTTCCGAGCCGATTCGTGGGTGGCCTCGGGTAAGACACCGGGGATTCGACGCCGCGACGTTCCCCTCGACGTGCTGTGCGCCGCAGCAGAAACGGAGTAACAGATCATGCGAATCCTCAAGCCCAAGAACGTCGCAACGGCCGCGCCAGCCACCGAAGCGGCAGCCGCGCCGGTAGCACCGCCTGCCCCGGTAGCATCGCCCAAGCCGATTTACTGGCCGGGCATGGAACTGCTCGACGATCCGATCAGCGCCCAAGTGCTGATGACGGTCTGGAACGGTGACCTGGTGGTCTGCGTTCCTAGCCCGCCGGGCTCGGGAAAGACCCGGTTGACAACGCTCTTGGCGGCAGCACTGGCGCACCGGGCCGGGCTGCGGGTAGGTATCGCCGCGCAGACCCGCGCTCAGGCCATCGACATCTCCCGCCGGCTGGCAGCGGTGTGTGACCATCGCACGATCGGATTACTCTGGGGCAAAGCCGATTTCAAGCCCGACACCCATGGGTGCCCAGTGGTGGACGGCGGCATGAAGATGTGGCCCGACTCCGGCGGCACGGTGCGCGTGGCGACCAAGGCCAAGTGGCTGTTCTCCGAACCGTCGAAGACCAAGGCTGACGTCCTCGTAGTGGACGAGGCCTACCAGTGCACCTACGCCGACCTCGGCGCGCTTGGGTCGCTGGCCAACCAAGTGGTCTGCGTGGGCGACCCCGGTCAGATCGATCCTGTTGTGAAGGGCGATGTTTCACGGTGGGAGACCATGCCGACGGGGCCGCATGTGCCCGCACCGACCGCATTGGCAGCCGCTCATCCCGGTGTGATCAACACCGTAGCGTTGCCGTACACCTGGCGGCTTGGACCCGTTACTACCAGCGTCGTGCAGTCACTGTTCTACGCGGATCTGCCATTCACCTCCCGACGACCCCCCGAGCACGTCACCCTCGCCGGACAGGTGCTTCCCGAACTGGCCCACCGCCAGATGGCGATCGCCAACGGCAACACCGACGCCACGCTCATCGCCGCCGCCGTGCACCGAGTGCGCGAGTTACTCGACGCCGCCGAACTGACCAGTCCCGCCGGGACACGCGCCATGGACGAGCAGGACGTGGCCGTGGTGGTTCCCCACGTCCCGCAGGCGGCGGCGGTGCGTGCCATGCTGGCCGATCACCCCGGCGTGCTCGTCGGCACCGCTGACGCTCTGCAGGGATTGGAACGGTCCGCAGTGGTGGCCGTGCACCCGATGGCCGGCAAGCGCAGCGCCGACGAGTTCTCCCGGCAACCGGGACGGCTGTGCGTGATGCTCTCACGGCACCGCAGCCACCTGTCACTGCTCATCGACGACCAAACCCGCGCGGTGCTGGCCCACGCGGGCAGCCCCGCCGTCGAGGCCAGCCGCACCGTGCTGACCACCATGCTCGCCACCGCCCCGTTCTGAACCATCGACGCGTACCTGCGGCATGGCGGTACTCGCCAGTTGATCAGCCAGCGCCCCATCGTGACCTGGGAAGACGACAGGGCCCAGCCGCCCGAGCGGAGAACTCCCGGCTCAGCGACATAATTTTGTCATAGGCCCTCGATAGAATGTAGGCATCGACTCGCACAGAGTCACCCACAACGGCTGGACCCGAGGGCCCGGTCACCAACCCCAGAAGGGTGTGAGGCCAATGTATTTGGTGAACGGGGATGAACTCCCCTTGGAGATGCTGACCGCTGACGAGGCCGCCGCGGTGTTGGTGCGGCTGAGCACCGACGCGGCCCGCACCGCCGATCGGACGAGTAAGGCCGCGCTCGCGGCGTCCATCGCCGAGATCGGCGAATGGATCGACACCCTGGCCGACGAAGCTGCCGCGCGAGCGTCCGAGGAGAACGCCGCCGAGCACGCCGCCGACCTGTTCGCCGACGACCTGGCGGGCATCTGATGACCGCTACCACCACCGACGTCGCCGACGACCGCCTCGAAGGCCTCGACGTCTGCCGCGACCCGTTCGACGAAAGCTGTAGGGCCTCGCTCGACGACAACGAGGGCTGGGACGGAGCCTGCGGAAACTGCGCAGACCGCCTGTACGCCAACGAATTCAACGACGTCGACGACGACGACGATTCAACCGCTGTCGACGGCGGCGATGTGGAGGCCCGATCATGAGCGGTTGCGAATACATTTGGGCGCACGCCCGCGACGCCAAGTACATCCTCGTCGACAAGGCGCACGCCCCTGACGAACTCAACACCGAGGAACCGGACGGCCCCAATCCCTTCGCCGAGGCCGTCATCGAGCCGTGGGCATTGTTCATCGGCGATGACGACGGCCTCATCATCCAGGGCGAACTGGATGACCTGGTCGAACTCGTCGACCTGCTGCACGACCGCGTCCATCGAGTCGCCGAGGCGAGGCGGTGACCATGAACCCGCTCACCGGACCCCCTATCGGTGCGGCACTGGCCAAGCGTCCCATCGACCCGCGTCGTGGCATCCCCATCCCCTTCGTCAACGAAATGCGCGACGGGGGAGCGGACTTCGCCGCCGTCCAGGCCGACAAGGTCGACGCGTGCGCCCGACAGCGACTGTGCGGCAGCTGCGGAACCCCGCTCGACTACTGGATCGCGTTCCTCGGCGGTCCCCGTTGCGCCGAGCAACGAACCTATCTCGACCCCGCAATGCACGTCGACTGCGCGCTTTCCAGCCTGACGCTGTGCCCGCACATCCGGCGGCAAAACCACCGGCGCGCACCACAGCACCGCATCGGTGCCGACGTCATCACGCCCGACACCATGACCGAGGACAAACCGGCCTACTGGGTGATGGGGATCTGCCGCGACTACGAAACCCGCATCGTGGCACCCGGTACCGATCAAACGCATGTCCTGTTCCTGCCCAAGCCCTTCAAGCGTCTGCGCACCCGAGCTACGACGCCCACGGCCACCTCACCGAAATGACTGCCGAACGGCGGTGATGACACGTCCCCGCCGCAAGCCACACCAAACGAAAGGACCCGGACACCATGAAGATGCTGAAGATCACCGCCGACGGCTGGCTGCACACCACGGACGTGAACCCATTCAGGATGGCCGACGTCATCGGGTGCACCCGGCTCGACTCGCGCAGAATGCATTTCGGCATCGAGATGTGGCACGACGCCGACTACACCCTCGCCGGCCGCCAAGCCAACATGCACGCGGTGTGCCTGATGCTCAACTGCGGTGACGAAACACCCGACACTGTCCCCATCATCGGCGGCGACGTCCTGCTCGTCGGTGTCGACGCCGACGGCAGCCGAATCGAGTTGACCCCCGACCAGATGCACGCACTCGGCGAGGCCCTGTTGTCGTCGCTCGCCGCCTGAACCCAGGTGCGCAAACCCGTCCGGCAGTTCAATGGTCATGCAATGCGCATGCCGGAAAGAGACTGTCCGTGAACCAGATACGACACCGAAAGACAATGACGTGTCGGACCCCCCACCTACAATGGCAGTAGCCCCGGAAACGGGAGCACCCCACCGGCTGGACCTGCGGGCCCAGACCACCGAACCCCGAAGGGATCGTCATGGCCATCAATCTGACCTCTCCATCAGCGCTCATCAGGGAACTACCCGCGGTTCTGGGATTTCGTCCGGAGCAGTCGCTCATCGTTGTCGTCATCAGCAACGGCGCCCTCAAAACGGTGCTGCGCGTCGACCTCGACGACGCTCTCGCCACCCTGGGACAGCTGGCTGAGGTCACCGCCGGGCAGGAACCCGACGGCGTCATCGCCGTCATCGTCGACGCCCACGATGGCAACCACAACGCGCTGATCGACGCTCTGGACGCCGCACTCAATGACCGGAGCGTGATGCTCATCGGCGCTCACGTGGTCGATGCCATCGCAGAAGGGGGTCGTTGGCACTGCCCGGACCGGTGCGGAGTCGGTGGCGTGCTCGATGACCCTGCCGCATCGGTCATGGCCGCCGCCGCGGTCACCAACGGTCGACGTCTCTACAGCACGCGAGCCGAACTGCAAGCGATCCTCGAACCGGACACCGCCGCGGCCGCTGCGCTGGCCGAGGTTGTGCTCGACGTCCCCGCTGCAACCGACCCTCCTACCGCGGTCGAGGCCGTCATCGCCGCCGCGCGCGCCTACCCCGCGACAGGCATGCCCGACACCGAGTCGGTTGCCCGAATCATTGGAGCCATGCGGGCCAAGCACATTCGGGACATGCTGTTCGCGCTGGCGCTCACCGCCGACGCGGCGGTCACCGAGGCACTGTTCATCGCCCTTGCCCGCGTCCTGCCGCCGCCGTGGCGCGCGGACGCAGCCGCCGTCGTCGGTTTCTTGGCCTACAGCCGAGGTGACGGGCCGCTCGCGGGTATCGCCACGGGCGTGGCGCTGCGCGATGACCCTCAGCACGTGCTGGCCGGTCTGCTCGATGCGCACCTGCGATGCGGCACGCAGCCCACCGACGTCCGCCAGCTCGCAGAAGTCGCGCACCGGCTCGCCGAGGAAGCCGGTGTCGCACTACCCGAACGCTGCGAGCAGACTGCCTAACCCCGCGCGGGGGTGGTACCGGACCACACAGGCCGGGCCGGACCACCCCTGCGTGCTCTCCCCTGGGCTCGCGCTTCCGAGGTGTCCAATCCACCAACAGATTTGACCCGGTGACCCACACGCCCGGTCGGCCAAAAGGATCCGCCCATGCCACTCGACGACACCTTCTATACCTACTGTCAGGACCCGCAGTCCCCGACGCTGACCTACGCGACGTCGCTGGCCGACTTCCAGCTCGCCGACCGCGTCGCCCTGCACCCAGACAATCCCTGGCACGCAACCGGCGCGCGCACCGGCATGGTGGTCGGCGTCCCCGGCGGCTGGGTGCGCGTCGTCCTCGACGCCACCGGCAAGAAGGTCAAGATCCGATGCTGGGAGCTGGCCTTGGTGGCCCAACCCACGCGCGGCACCGCACTGACCGCCGCAATCGTGCGGTGCAAGGACTTCCGATGACGCCAGAAGTACTGATCGTCGTCGCCTGCGGTGCCGCCAAACGCGACCGCCCCGCCCCAGCCGCAGACCTCTACACGAGCACGCATTTCCGGTTCATCCTCGCCGCGGCGCGCAGTGAAGCCACCGAAACCTGGCGGGTGTGCGGGCAGACAGCCGACGTCGCGATCTTGTCGGCGCTGCACGGGCTACTCGACCTCGACCAGGTCATCGCGCCCTACGACGTCAAGATGGGCGACCCAAGTGCCATCACCGTCACACCGCTGGCCGCGCAACTGGCCATGCGGCAACCGCGCGAAGTGGTCACCCTGCTGCCGGCCGCCTACCGCCGAATCCTCGGGGCCGCAATCGAAATGGACAGCGCCGCCGCGATCACCGGCATCACGCTCACCGACGCCTTCGAGAACGCACCGGGCATCGGCTACCACCGCGCCGTGGCCGCCTCCCTGCTGCGCACCGCCGGCCGCCTCCCCGACCACCCCAGCACCGCCAACGAGAGGACACCCAATGAGCGACTACATCGTCCGGTGGGAGATCGACGCCGAAGGGGCCGCCACGGCGCGCGCCGCCGCTGACTACGCCGACAGATTGCGCCGAGACCCCAACGCGATCGTCGGCGTGTACACCGTCATCGACAAGAAGACCGGAGCAGCCACAGACATCGACCTCGACTTCACACCCGAAGATGAGCACGCGGTATGTCGTAGGGACACAGTAGAATTGGGGAACACTGCACCAAGCGGTGAGGTATCCATCCGGTCGGGCCCGCGTAGTTCGACCACCAGACCCCGAAGGGGACACACCACATGACTGATCTAGCCACCAGCCCTCTGGGCATCCCGACGCCCGCCCGGGCGCCGATGCGCGCCGACGGCAACCGACTCTGGTACGACTTCGAGAACGCCGAGCCGTTCCTCGACCCCGCAACCGGCGCCGCGCCGCACTGCGTCGAGCACAGCGTCACCGTCTATCTTCGCCTCGACGACACCGGCCGCCGGTGGATCGTCGACGGCCAGACCGTGGACGGCGCAGCCCTGGACGCCTACGGTGACCTGCACGTCAGCAATTGCCCCTGCACCAGCCAGGCGGCATGCTCGGCGGTGGCCGATGCCGCCGACAAGCTGCCCTTACCCAACGCCTGGGAACTGCTTCACATGCTGGCCGCCGCCCTGGACTACCCGCTGCCCAGCGCCGAGGGGGATCGTCGATGAGCGCCATGAAGACGCTGCTGGTCGAGTGGACCGAAATCACTCAGCACCGCGCCAAGGTGCAGGTGCCAGCGGACACCGATCCCGAGTCTCTCGACCTGGCCAACCGCCTGGCCGAACTCACCGATGACGGGTTCCAAGGTCTGCGACGCGAGATCGATTCGGTGACCACCGTCGACCACGACCCCGCCGCCGAGATCCTCATCCACGCCGACCCAGCTGCGCGGCGGGCCCGCACGCGGATCTAGGCACCTGGCGGGAGTGACCGTCCGCCCGGCCCAACCCGGCCGGGCGCGACGGTCTCCCCGGTCGCGCTGGCGGCGACGATCCCGACCGCAGTGAAGGGACGGGCACTGGCCGCCCGTTGGCCTTGAAACCCGCTGACCGGCACGGACGACACGGCCCACCCGCCCCGTACCAGCCGAGACGCTGGGCAGCTGGCGAGGCTGACCCGGGGGCGCTCGGTGATTGCCGTGTCGCGGCAGATGCGTGATCGGCGCTGGTGGGCCTCGACGCCGTCAAAAAATTGGTGTCACCACCACTGCATGACCAGTGGTTCGATGGAGAAAGCGGCACACGACCGCCGCGGGGCGGCCTGCCCCTCGGCGAATCGACAGCCGTGCGACATCGAAAGGAACACTCGATGAGACGTCGCGACAATGACTCAGCGCCGATCCCGATCGACTCCGAACTGGCCACCGTGCGGGCCTTTACCCGTGAACTGCGGATAGCCTGCGACGACCTGCACGCCAACCCCTTCGACGCGGACGCGCGAGCCAAACTGGTGCAGATGATCGAGAGCGGCAGTAGTGCCGCCGACGCTGCCCTGGCCCGGATGCGCAGCACCCCCTGGCAGCGCGGGGAGGCGTCAGGTCAATGAGTCCAGCGCGACTTCACTGGGGGAGACCTCATGGCATCGCTCGCCCTTCCACGACGGGTGTCGAAGTCGGCCGGCCACGAACTCCCGGTACTCCACGGCGCCCACCACGTCGGGGGTAACCCATAGGGCATGCTCGCCTTCAGCAGGCACTCGGTCGAACGGGCTCTCGGAGCAACCGAGGCTGCGGAGCCGCTCCGCCAGACGCCGACGCTCGGCGGTGGTGAACCCGGTGCCGACCGTCCCGACGAACACGAAGGCGCCGGCGTTGTCGTAGGCGCCGACGAGGACCGCGCCGACAGCGTCGCCGCGGCTGCCCGTTCGAGGAAACCACCCTCCAACGACTAGCTCAATTCGCTTGCGCAGAGGCAACTTCCGCCACGCCGTCGACCTGCCGGACCGATACCGCGAATCCGACCGCTTGGCGACGATGCCCTCGAAGCCGCCCGCCTCGGCGATCGCCAGCACGGTGTCGACGTCGGCATCCAGCCACGCCGGGGGACAGGCCAGATGCCTGCCTTTGAGGGGGAGGCCTTCCAGGCGGGTCCGCCGCTCTCGATACGGCAAGGCGCGAACGTCTTCGCCCTCGACCAGGAGATCGAACACGTAGAGACTGGCCGGGACCTCGCGCAGCAGACGTGCGCTCGGCTTGCCGACGCCCAGACGTCGGTGAAGCCGGGCGAACACCGGCCGGCCCTCGCGATCCGGTGTCACCAGCTCGCCGTCAAGGACCAGGTCGTCACAGCCGACCGCCGCCGCCAGCAGATCCACGGCCACCTCGGGGAACGACGCCGTGAGGTCAGTACCGCGGCGGCTGAACAGCCGCACCCGCCCAGCGGTGGGGGAGACCACAGCAATGCAACGCGCGCCGTCGTACTTGATCTCAAACGACCAGCCGTCGTCGCGCGGCAGCATCCCAGCCGCCGCCAGCATGGGCTCGGGTACCCCCCGAATCACTGGTGACGTCACCTTTCCAGTGTGCCGTCGGTGGCGGCTGCGCGAGAGGCGCATCCGTCACACCGCCGGGGCCACGCCGGCGGCCGGAAATAGCAGGTCGGCGGCCCCGAAAAGGGGTCGATGACCCGGGCATACTCGACTTCGGCAGGTCAACGACGTCGAGCGAAGGGACAGCAGCAGTGCCAGACCACCGAGCAGAAGCCGCCGCCGCCATTGCGCTGGCCGATGACTTCACGATGCCGGTGGACAGCGTCACTGCCGGTTTCGGAATTCTGGGCAAGCGTGGCCGGGGAAAGACGTACACGGCGTCCGTGCTGGCCGAAGAACTCATGTCGGCCGGCTGCCTCATCTGCGTAATCGACCCGACCGGTGTCTGGCACGGACTGCGATCCTCAGCCGACGGCACTGCCGCCGGATACCCGGTCGTCATATTCGGCGGCGACCACGCCGACATACCCCTGGCCCCCGACCACGGCGCCGCGATCGCGGAGATGCTCGTCAAACACCGCTTCCCCGCCGTGCTCGATCTGTCCCTGCTGCGCAAGACCGAACGCCGCAGCTTCACGGCCGACTTCCTCGAAACACTTTATTGGCGCAATCGTGAACCGCTGCATCTGATCATCGACGAGGCCGACGAGTTCGCGCCGCAACGGGCACCGGCCGGTGTAGAACGGCTGTTGAGCGCCACCGAGGACATTGTGCGCCGCGGCCGTGTCCGCGGATTGGGTGTCACGCTGTGTACTCAGCGGCCCGCGGCGCTGGCGAAAACCGTGCTCTCACAGATTGATTCACTCATCACGCTCGGCGTGACGGCGCCGCAGGACGTCAACGCCATCACCGACTGGGTCGCCCAGCACTGCGACGAGGGCCAGGCGCGCGAGGTTCGGGAATCCTTGCCCGCCCTGCCGGTCGGACAAGCATGGGTGTGGTCGCCCGAGTGGCTGGGTGTCACCCGGCGCATCGCGGTACGCCGCCGCACCACATTCGACTCCAGTGCCACGCCCAAAGCCGGTGCCCAACGCCTTGTTCCAAGCCAATGGGCACCCGTCGACGTCGAAGGGCTTCGACGCGAACTCACTGACGAAGCGACCACGGCCGGGGTCGGCGCCGATGCCCGTGAGATCGAGTCGCTGCGCCGTCAGCTGGCGGCGGCGCGCAGTCAGACCAATGTCGTACGCGAGACGGTGCCGGTTGTCTCCGAGGACCAGATCGCCGAGCTCGCTGGTGCGGTCGAGGACCTGCGGATGCTGGTGTCGACGATCTCCGCGTCCACCGAGGCTCTGGCCGCTGCGATCAGCGCTGCCCGCGCGATCGGCACCGCTGACGAGCCCGCCGCCGAGGAGGTCGACCAGCGGGCCAGTACCGCGCCACGCGAAGATGCGATCCCGTCCCAGAGCGCTTTGACGGGCGCCAAACTCGGCCTCGCCGAACGGCAGATCCTCACCGTGCTCGCCCAACACGGTCGACGAACCACCCACCAAGTCGCGCTGCTGACCGGGCGCAGCTACAAGGGCGGCGGCTTCCGCAACGCGCTATCGAGCTTGCGCAGCGCCGGTCTGATCGAAGGCCGCGGTCAATTGGAGATCACCGACCTGGGCCGCCACGAACTGGGCACGTGGGACGCGCTGCCAATGCCGGGGCCCGAGCTGGTCGCCTGGTGGGCAAGCCGTCTCGAAAAGGCGCCACGGCTCGTCCTGGAGCACTTGGCGGCGAACCCGAATCGCAGCGTCCCGATCATCGAGATCGCAGAGGCGACCGGATACAGCCCTGCCGGCGGCGGGTTCCGCAACGCACTGTCGCGGCTGCGGTCACTCGAATTGGCTCACGGCCGTAGCGAATTGCGCATCAACACTGACCTGCTGATCGCGGGCGCCGCGGCCAGTTGACCCCCGCCCGCACCCGGGGACTTGTCATATTGCCTGGTCCGCGGCTCGGTGGTGGACCGGACATGTCGCTAGGCTTGCGCGGTGGCGATCATCAGCCGACTGTCGCAATGGCGGCGACTGCGCCGCTCGGCCGACGGCGCGCTCCTGGCCAACCTCCCGCAGCTGCGCGCATCCATCGCTGGATTGCCGTTACCAGCAGCGCATACCAACGCCCGCCCACTCGACCTCACCCACCTCGAGGATTTGTGGCCGGCCATCATGCGACATCGCGACACCGATCCGCAGGCGGTCATCGCTCTGGACCGCGAATTTCACTGGATCGCCGACGTCGCCGGCCGCAAGCTGTATCAACTCGACCAGGCCGAGGTCGGTGAGTCGCAGCGCGTCGCCGAACGCGCGCGCATCATCGACGAAGCCAGAGCCTTCGCCGCGATGGCCGTGCAAGCCGCCGTCCGCGGCCTGCACACGGGCTCCCCAGACCTCGACACCACGACACCTCCATTGGCGCCGACCTCCGATGCGCTTGCGGCGCCTGGCGGCGACAACTACCCCAGGCCCGAGGGGAACCGCGAGCGGCTAGAGCGCCTCTTGGTTTACGTGGCGCGTCAAGAACCGCGCATAGCCTGGGTAGTTGGTGATCGACCTGACGGCACCACGGTCCTGGCCACCGATCTTGCCCACGGCTGGATCCCGCCGCGCATCGCTCTACCGGACGGCGTCGACATCCTGCCCCCCGGCGCGTGGGCTGGCGCCGTCCCGCGGGATCTGCTTGGCGACGTCGTCGAGTTTGCGGAGTACTCGCCGGGCTCGGCGTTCCCAGCGCCACACCACGACTGGCCGGCTACCGCGTCCTCGCCCGCGCCGCGCCAGGGTCCACCAGTAGCGGATCTCGTGGGGCTGCTCGCCGACCACGCGGCCAAACGCGTCGACCTCCCGCCGGCGGTCAGGGCCCTGGCGCGATCGGCGGCCAGGGGCAGCGCCATCGTCCCGCGAGGCCTGCTCGCCATCCACGCGCACGTCGACGCCGCTCGCCACCAACTCCTCTCCGACTACCCCCTGGTCGACCACTCCGTGCGCGGGGACTGCATGCTGCTCGCGGCCATCGAGGGCTACGTGACTGGCGACAAGCTCTGCGCGACCTACCACTACGCCTGGTTCGACGCGCTGAACGACCTGGAATAGCCCGACACCGCCGACGTGCTGGCTGCACCGCAAATCTGGTGACTTGGGTGGCGACGGAAACGCCCGCCCGAGCCGGTACTCACACCGTAGACGCGACGTGAAATCCGAAGCTGGACACCGCGGGAAGGTGAAACGAGCACATGCAATTCCGGAAGACCAAGAAGATCGGCCCGTTCCAGTTCACGCTCTCACAGAGAGGCATCGCCATCAGCGCCGGCGCCGGACCGCTGCGCATCAGCCGCGGCGCCGACGGCACCATCCGCCGCACCGTGCGGCTACCCGGTGCAGGATTGTGGGACACCAAGGTCCTGCGGCCCGGGCGGCGCAGACGCTGAGCACGCAAGCAGGGCCGTCGCGCTCGCCGAGATTGTCAGGGCCGGCGCCTATCATGAACGCACGCAGCGCATCACGCTGCACCACCGGCCTGGCTCGCGAGCCCGGTCCCACACCCGAAGAAGGTCCCATGGCAACCACCCCGGCCGCCGCCCAACTCGCCCTGACCGGGCCTCCCGTGACGTTAAGCCCACTGCCCAGCGTGCTCGATGCCTTCGCCGGTCCTGGCGGCTGGGATGTCGGCGCCGCCATCATCGGCATGAAACCCGCAAGCATCCTGGGTGTCGAGATCAATGCGCATGCGGCCGCGGCGGCGACCGTGGCAGGTCACCGCCGCGTGATCGGCGACGTGGCCTCGCTTAACCCCGCGCACTTCCCGCACATCACCGGCTTCATCGCATCGTCACCATGCCCGACGTTCAGTCCGGCCGGATTGCGTAGCGGCGTCACCGACATGCAAATCATCCTCGATGTCATCACGCACGCAGGCAGCGTCGAATGCGACTGCCCGTGGGAGGTCATCGCCGAAGAACTCGACGCCGCAAGCGACCCGCGCACCGCACTCGCCGCGCAGATGATCCGCTTCGCCCTCGGGCTGCCCAACCTGGAATGGCTGGCCTTCGAACAAGTCCCAGCCGCTCTGTTCATGTTCGAGGACATCGCCGCTGAGTTGATGGACAGCTTCGAAGGGGTCGACGTGTTCACCCTCGACGCCGCCCACTTGGGCATGCCGATGCGCCGCAACCGCGTCTTCCTCGTCGCAAACCGCTACCGGCCCGTCGGATGCCAGGACCATTACCCGCCCATGGTGCGGTGGCCACAGCGCAGCATGGCTGAGGTCATGGGCTGGCCGGCCGACGAGATGATCCGTACCCGCGGCAACCGCCGCGCCACTGGCGGCAACCTGTTCCCCGCCAGCAAGACCGGATGGTGCATGACCGAGAAGGCCCGGACATGGATCCGGGAATCCACCGGTGAGCGGCTCACCGCCGCAGAAGCCGGGTACCTGCAAGGGTTTTCACTCGACTACCCGTGGAGCGGAAGCCGTACCGCGCAATTCCACCAACTGGCCGACGTGGTCATTCCCGCATCCGCGGCCGCCGTACTGGCCACCGCAAGCAACCGCACCTGGAGCGCCGCCACGGTGGCCTATCTTGGTGATCTCTACGACCAGCCGACGCCCGCGGTGGCCACTGCCTAGCCGTGGCGTCCGCGAAGCAGCGGCGACCTGTGAAGCAAACAGCCTGGAGCGGAACGGGTTACGTTGGTAGTCGACCCCGCTGCGCGAATCATGTAGCACCGGCCCTCGCAATCTCGCCACGGCCAAAGGTGGTGTTCCACCACGTTGACTACGTCACCTGCGCGGTCTGAGCAGCGCTGGACTTGCTGATCTGGATCTCGTACTTCGTTCCGTCCTTGTAGTCGATGACGAGGCCGCCGTCGTAGTGCTTGATGATGTGCTCGGCCACAACTCGAATGGCCATGTCTGTGCAGTCCTCGTGGCGTAGTCGGGACAGATATTCCCCTATGGCCGGGGAGAGTTCGCCATCGTCGGGGTCGATGATGTCCTCGCCGGCAAGGAACTCTGTATTGGCCTGATTGAGCAGCCCAACGTTGAGTTGGCCACTGAAGGGACCTTCCTGGATGCCGAAGTACTTCATGGTGTGAGCGTCTCCTTGCCTGTGGTGGTCGACATGCTTCGGTTGAAACCGATGTCCTGGAATGGCGCGGCTAGCGGGCGCGGGCGCGGGGATGCAGGTTAGCCGCCGGTGGTGGCGTTGAATCGGCGTCGGTGAGTGTACGTAGCGTCGCGCGGGTTCGTCGGCCCCAGTCGGGCCGAAGTCCGTGCATCAGCATGTGCCAGTAGGGCATCCACAGCGTGCGCAGTGCGTGGTGGCGAGGCATCTGTGTGAAGGCCGGCGTCCGCTGGGCCCAGCGCCAGGCCGTCGCGCTGGCGATGTCGTCGGCGAGCCAGTAGAGCAGTTCCTCGTCGTCGGTAGTTCGGCGCCACTGCCAGCCAGCCAGGGGATCGTGGCTGCGGTAGCCGAACCCGTCCCTCTCGATGATGAAGGCGCCGGCTAGGGAGGCCGCTGCGAAATCGTGGCTGGCTACCCGCTTGGGAATCAGATCGTCGTTGACAGGCGCTCCAGCCAAGTCGGCGATCGCGGTGGCGAGCTCGCGGACCCGGTCGTCAAACTGCTCCACTAGCGCGGCCGGAGGTTCGGCAGGGGAGGGGGGGTTGGGGTCCGCGTCGTCGATCTCGATGACGGCGACGTACTGGATCTTGGTTCGATCGACGTGCGTGTCCTGGACCAAAGTCGGGTCGACGACGACGGCGAGGTCGACGGGGAAGGACCTCATTCCGGCTGACGGCTCCCGTCCGGGTGCGTGGGCATGGAACACCACGTCGGTCACCCAGAGGAACGGACCACGCTCGTCGCGCTCGAGACCTACCGACGACGGGACGGCGTGACCGGTGAGGCCGTCGTGAGCCAACCGGTACTGCAGGGGGTCATGCAGTCGTGCCAGGTACAGCGGACCATCGCCACGGTCGTCGCTTCGCACGTCGACCGTCTCCCCAGACAAGGGCAGGCGAGCGGCCAACTCGGGTAAGCCTGACCGGACCCGGACGATAGTGAACCCCGACACGCGACTGAACCTACCGTCGGCGGGCGTCTACCAGGGCTTCCGCGGAAGTAGCATCTCGAGGATGACAGGCCCCAAGGTGAGTGACGGGGACTTCGACTACGTCTTGGATGATCAGTGGTGGGAGTGCGCCGGCGTCCTCCCACGCGACGCCGGTTCGGTGCGCAGCACCGGGAAGACCCGCGAAGTGGTCGGCAAGGCACCGCCCACGGTTTTCGCCTACGCGGCCGACTTGGGCGTATCCCCGCGGCCGCGCCGGCCGCTGCGTCTAAAACCGGCCGCGGTCATATCGCTAGGCGTAGTGGCGGTCGTGACGCTGATCGTCGTCGCCGTCGTGGCGCTCATGGGATCCAGTGACGACGTGGGATCGGTCGACGGCTCGACCACCGCTCCGTCGCCGACCGCCAGGTCCACCACTGCAACGGCTACGACGGAGGTGCGGCCGCCCGAACCACCTCCGCCGCCACCGCCGCCGTCTGCTTCCGAACCGGTGTCCGGTGGAGGTGGACAGTGGCCGCGATATGAGCCCACACCCAGCCGCAAACCGGAGATCGGCGTCACGCGCACCCCGGTGACCCGGTCGCCGATCAGCGTCGCGCCAAGCCGGCGCTCGTCCCCGAATCGGTAGCGCAACGCCAGACGTGCATCCGTTGATCGGATGATCCGAGCGCACGACCAAAGAATCGAGATTCGCGTGCAGCGGAAGTAGCTGCCCCTGGTTGTAAGTTTTGGCTGGTGTCGAGGTTCGTCATACGCGAAGTCCGGGTCGGGCCGGACGAACTGCGCGCCAGCATGCCCATCTTGGGTGACACCGTTGACATCCGCACCGCACCCGACGGCGGCCAAGTCTTCATCGCCCGACTGGACGCGCCACTCAAGTACCGGATCGGGGACGACTTCGCCTCGCACCGGTCACCGCAACCGGTCATCAACGACGAGTTCGGCCCCATTCTGTGGATCAGCGCCGTTGCGTTTCGCCCCGCACACCCCGGCCAGGCGCCGCATTACGGGATGCGGGCGTTTCCCGTCGAGCTCGCCTACGTCATCGATCCGGCCTACGTCGAGGACCCTCATGCCGATCCCGCGAGTATCGACATCGTGGGCCTCGTCGAAATCGACGACGACGACGACGAAGCAGACGCCCCCAACGGCGCCACGATGCCGGTCCAACAAGCCCCAGCCGCAGGAGCCCAGGAAGTCGCGCCGCCCGGGCCCGCAGTCGACGGCGTCGACACCGCCGACTCAGAGGTGGAGTGGCCCAGTGGTGATCCCGCCGAGCTCGACGTGCCGCCGCCGGCGCCGCGGCTGTCCGCGCACGAGGCCAACGACACCGCATCTACCAGCGCGGATAGCACGTCCCCCAGCAGCGAGGCCAGGGGCCCCGACGCCGATCCGATGACGCCAGCGCAGGACCCGCACGTCGACGACTATCTGGACGCAGACCCGCCGACCAGTGACGTCACCTCTTTGGAGGGACCGCCATGGCTGACAGCTGAACTAGCGGACGAAAACCCATCAACCTGGGTGAACGACACGTCCCCAAGGGCCGGCGAGATCGGCTCGCTCGACGACACGACCTCGTCCACCCCGCCACCAGTCGACGCCGTGACGCCGAGCAGTCCGACGAGCAGCACCGTCGACGAGTTCGACGCGATCGATCCCGTCCCCGCGCTGGACACGCGCCCCGAAGGTCCGCAGGCCGATCGCGAAGACCCCATCAGCGAGATTCCGCAGCTATGGCCGGTCGCCGCGCCGGTCGACGATGAGCCGCCCACCAGTGCAGATGACACGTCCCCCGGCATGAACGAACAGTTCTCCGGATCCGAGGAATACCCCGCCGCCGCGACGCCGGCCTCGCCGGCGGTCGAGGAGATCACGCCGATCAGCCTGGCAGGCGACATCATCGACGACGACGAGGTCGACACCGTCGATCCGGCCCGCGCGCAGGATCTCTACAGCGCCCTCTACACCGCCTATTCACAGATTGAGGCGACTGGCCTCGACGTCCCTGCCGGTGAGGCGCCGACACAGTCACGGCCGCTCGCCGACGAAACAGTCAACGACGAACCCGCCCACGCTGCCGCCGGCAACCTCCCCACCATCGACACCGGTGAGGACGGCACGACTAACAACGGCGCAGTGACCGACGAGATGGCCGGGCGCACACAACGGGTGCCCGCCGAGCGACCTCCCGGCCGCTCGCCGACCACCCCCGCGACATCACAGTCCGACGCGGCCTGCAACGCCCAAGGCGAAGACGATGACGCCGCAGGCACCCCATCGCCCACTACGCCCTTGACCGACGAGATGGCTCAGCGCACCGCGCCGCTTCGCCGTGACCCAGCCACCCGAGAACCCGACGCCCCGCAGCGGGCCATCGCCGGGGATCAGTCCCAGCCGGACGACCGCTTGGTCATCACCCCACCACCGAGCGCGGAAAGCCTCGACGACACGCCGCCTGCTGGCACGTCCGCCGACAGGATGGCTAACCGTCCGTGGGACGTGGGCTCATACACGGCCGACAACGCCCCTCGGGCCGCCCGAGTGCCTGCCAAACCCAAGGATGCGGGCAGCGTCGAGGCCGAGGTCACCGAGGTGGTGCAGCGCTCACACCTCGCAGTCCCAGCAGCACCCCCGGCCGCGCCTCGCCGCAGCCCCGATCGCGGAATTCCCGGCCGTGGCGCCTTCCCGCATTCACCCCCGCCACGGCCGACCGGGTTCACTCCACGCGGCGGCAACGCCCCCGCGCCAGGCCCGGCCTACGCGCGACCGTGGCCCTCGCCGCCGACCGACCATCCGGCGCCGGCACCCATGCCCGCCCGTAGCGGCCCTGGCACGCCACCTCCAATGACGCCGTGGGCGGTGGACTTTCAGGTCAGTGACTTCCAACACCGCTCCCGAATCCGGCCGGCCGTGTTCATCGCGGTGGGCGCGGTGATCGTGATCGTGTCGGCCGTCGTCGGCTATCTGCTGCTGAGGCCGTCCAACGAACCTGACACCTCGACGGCGCCCTCCTCGAGCACGAAGGCCTCCGATCCGGAGCAGGACCAGCTGATGAAACTGCTACCCAAGGGCTATCCGGCCGGGGCGTGCAAGCCCACTCTCAGCGACACAGCAACCGAGATCGCCTGTACGCGAAACACCGACCCAGGCGGGCCACTGTCGGGGACCTACTCACTGCATCGAGACAAGGCGGCCTTGGACGCCGCCCTGGCGAAGATCCTGCGCGTACCGGGGCAGGTGAACTGCCCGGGAAACATCCAGTCGCCAGGGCCGTGGCGGCGCAACGCCGCCCCCGAATCACCTGCTGGCACACTGTATTGCGCCGTTCACAACGGCCAACCGACCATCGCGTGGACCAACGACGCCGATCGCGTGCTCAACGTCGTTCAGTCCGGTCCCCAGGGCAGCCCGACTCTCGACCAGCTGTACGCCTGGTGGTCCACGCACTCATGATCGAGACAGCCTCGTCGGCTTCCTCACGTCGGTGCGGACGACTAGATTGGTGGGCAGACCACCTACGTGGTGGTCATCGCCGAAACCGGCCGGGCCCGCGGGCCCGGTCACCACGCCTGCAGAAGGTCGCCTGTGAATACCGTTGCCGTCCACCAGATCCACGCCATCAGCCACGACGCGCTGGCACGAGCAGTGCCCAATCTACGTCCTTTCGACATCGATCACGAACTGCGCCAAGAGTTCGCCGCATGGACTGCGCGGCAACGCAATACGTACGCAACCTGGCAGGCGGCGTGGAATGACTGGACACGCGCGACCGCGCGGAGGCCCGGTACGGTGCACCTGTCCGTCCGGTGCCCCCAATGCCGTGGTCGGTCCTTCGCCATCCGGCACGGCGCCGTCGTGGCGTGCCGCGCCAGCCTCGGTCGTCGCCGCATCAACATCCACACCGCAGCCCTGTGGCAACCTACGTCCGAGCGTGCGGAGGACCGCACGCATTCGCCGCGGTAGGGCAGTCCGACGTGGCTCAACACGCGGCCCCGGCCGAGGCAAACGAATACCGATGTGCGACAGGGGCCTTAGATGACGCAGGTAGTCGATGAATGGGTAAATCGGTCGGGGATGGCGATCGACATGATGGCCCATTTCGACTTCGGCGACGCGCTGAACCTGAACTACTCGTTGGATTCACTGCGCGAGTTGGCAATCGGTATGGCCGAGCATTTCGCCGATCCCGCCGAAGCGCTCTACGCCGACCAGCAACCTCTTGTCGAAGGTGTGGTGGCCTACGTCGGCGAGTGCCTGGTCCGGCTGGCTCGAGGTTACTGGGACTGGGACGATGTACCAGACGTTGCCGAACGCGGCCAGCCCGCCCTGGCTGACCCCGACCTGATCACCCGGCTCGACACGCACCGGTGGCGATTCGACGACCTCGAAGCGCCAGGGGTGCCGATAGTCTGCGCGCACGCTGCCCTGGACCTGGCGCCGATCTCCCCGCTACATCTCCTGCTGGCGCAGCTAACCCGGCTGTCGGCCGAGCCGGGACCGATCGTCCCGACCGCCGAGCGTTGGCAGGCCAAAGTGCACGCACACAGTGTCGCGCACCCGGAATGGATCGCCGTCACCGTTCCCACGCTGACCGACGGCATGCCCATCATGCCGCCCTCGCCGCTGCTGGACGGCTGGCTGGCCCGACAACGCCGCGACTTTCCAGACTGGGCCAGCACCTACGGCGGTACCTACGACTACTCGCCGGACACCTTGAATGCTCTGGGGGAACTCATCTTTCGTCACACGCCGAGTGAGGCGGCGTTCGAAGACCCGGCCAATGCCCATTTCGCCGAGGGTGCCACCTGGGACGTCGGTGAAATGATGTGCCGCGCAGATCCCGCACGGTGGATGTACCGCGCGCACCAACGTGGGCCAGACGATCCGCTCCTGGTCTGCTTCACCATCCAAACCAACGACAACGGCGACTTCACCACACCGTTCTGGCGGATCCTGAACATGCTGAAATACGGCGATCCCGGCAGGCTTCGAAGCGGCTACGACGCGTGGGAAGAGATCGCTCAAGACAATCCCTCAGCCAACGACCGCGCCTAGAACTAACAACTGCCGGTTCAGCGCCTAACTCGACGGCCGCCGCGGTGAAGCCGAAATCATTGTCGCCGAATGCAACGTCACCAACACGACGATTCGCCACCGTTTCTCAAGAGGCGCACCGCCTGTCGCCGACCGGAAACGGCGGTGGTGACGGAAACCAGCGGCCCGATAGGTACCTCCCCAAAGACGCACGAATCATCGAGATAGGCGGTCAGCATGTGCAAGGCCAGTCACGAACCGGGCGGCCCCCAGCGGTGCAGCGGAGACACGCGAGCCAAGGCCAGCAGGTCACAAGCCGAGGTCTCCGCGCTCGAACACCGCGAAGCGGACATCGTCAGTCGCACCCAGGACTCCGCGTCCTCGTCGCCCGCGTGGGGTCCGCACATCGGCCCGCCACCGTTCGCGCCGCCCAACGGCCCCGACTTCGAGCAGTGGTATGCCGAGCAGAGGGCCACCGACCCGCAGTATCGCCGCGAGCACGCCTACGACCACTTCTACAACATCGCCACCGATCCCACCGGAGCCCCGGGTTACTCGGGCAGCGACCCGAGCGCCGATCAGAGCGCAGATCGAGAGCGGGAGAGACGCTTCCGGAACGACCGCGAACGCGACGGCATGACGCTGGGCTACAGCTTCGGTTCGATCAGCTCGTACGTCGATGCCGTCGAGCCGCATTACGAGGGGTGGTCGGCGGCCAAGATGAACGACCCCTTTGGGCAGCGCGAGGGTGCGCCCTTACCGGGCGCCGTCGACTACCGCACTGTTGCAGGGTGGCCGGGCAGCTGGGTGCCGGCGGGACAACGGTGGGACGCTGCGGCCAACCGACCACGGCCATTGTTGGCGGGCGAACTGCCCGACCCTCTGTCGCCATAGAGGTCCTCCGCGAGGTCGGCTGATCGGATGTGGCGAAACTCATCGCCGTTGGGCTCGCCGTTGGGCTCGCCGCTGGGGGCCGCCCTGCTTCTTACCGAGATGATCGGCATCCCGCCGGACAGGCTCTGACCGGGCGCGTAGCCGGTAGGTTCGCAGCCATGCGGCTTCTGGCAGGCAACGTCGGCTGGCAGCCTTTGGCAAGAACGCTCATCGCGGTCGGAGTCGTCGCCCTCACGGGCTGCGCCGGCAGTAGCGGCCAACATTCAGCCGCAACCTCTGACGCGGCGCCCAACGGCACGATCGACATCGCGCAGCTGGACGTCGGCAACTACCCGGCGAAGCCGCACGCACCGCTCGGCGTCGCCGGGACTCCTCAAAGCGGGGCGGTGATCGAGGGTCAACGGATGGCGAACTTCACCACAGGGCCTTGGGAAGTGAACCCTGCGTTGACCGGTTTCTACGCCAACAGCGCTCTGGTTCTCAAGAACACCGCCGCAGTCAAGTTCGTCCTTCCCGAGGCCATGGCTGCAGCCGCGGCGCGGTACCACTTCATCACGGGATTCTTCAGCTTGCGTGACACTCCCGATGGCTTCACGTTGGAAAACGCGGTGCTGCTGTTCCCTGATTCCGACGCCGCCGCCGGGGCCGCGCAGGACTTTGCCGCCGCAGCGGCTGCGGAAACTCCCAGTCCCGCAAAACCCGTCGCCGTGCCTGGTCACCCGGACACCGTGAGCCTGGCCCATTCCGAGCAGCGCACCGGCCGACCATGGACGGTGGTCCGTGCGTTCACTGCCCACAAGCGCTTTCTGCTCGTCCAACGCGTCGACACGACCGATGGCCATGACGGCGCCGAAGAAACAATCGCGGCTGCGTTGAATCTGCAAGTGCCCCTCATCGACGGGTTCACGCCCATAGACACGGCCGCGATTGCCGAACTGCCCGTTGACCCCACCGGCCTGCTCGCCAGAACCCTGCCAGTCAAGGCAGAGGACGCCAGCGTCCTGCAGCGCACCGTCTACGAGCCTCGCGGCGCGCTGCACTTGCAGCGCGATCCGATCGCTGCGTCAACTCTGTTCGCCGACACCGGACTGATTCGCATGGCATCGGGGGGTGCCGATGTTTACGAGGCGCGCGATGACCGGGCAGCCGGCGCGCTTGCCGACGGTCTGTGGGCCCGGGTGAGCCCTACGGGCAAACCCGCTGCCGCTGTAGAGCACATGCCCGGAAGTCGTTGCGTCGATGTCTCGGTCGGGTCGCAAGCTCGCTTCGTGTGCCTGGTGGCCGCGGGCAGATTCGTCGCCGAGACGCAGTCGGCGCATCTGCGCGACGCTCGTCAGCAGCTCGCCGCGCAGTACGTGATGCTGATGGGCTCGTGACTCGCTGCGCGTGCCGGTGCGCAGCAATCCGCCCTGCTCAGCAATACTTGCGTTTCATAACATCGCGGTGGGCGGTGATCGCCCGTCGCGGAATGGAACGCATCGTCATGCGGCAACGAGGAGAGCGGCAGAGCAAACCATGGCCTTGAGCGTCGGAACGGTAGTGGCCGGCTACACGATCGAAGCGGTTCTCGGCTCCGGTGGAATGGGAACGGTCTACCGTGCCGCGCACCCGAGTCTGCCCCGCAGCGATGCTCTCAAGATCCTGTCGGAAGAGTTCTCCCGCGACGACGAGATCCGCGGCCGCTTTCAGCGCGAAGCCGATCTCGCTGCCACGCTGAGCCACCCCAACATCGTCACGGTCTACAACCGCGGTGAAACCGACGACGGTCGACTGTGGATCGCGATGCAGTACGTCGCGGGCACGGACGCTGACCAGCAGCTACGCGACGGACTGATGACGCCGCCGCGGGCTGTGCGCATCATCGGTGACGTCGCCACCGCCCTGGACTACGCCCACCGGCGATTGATCCTGCATCGCGACGTGAAGCCGGCCAACTTTCTTCTCGATGCCGACGATGACCGCGTCTTCCTGGCTGACTTCGGTATCGCTCGCGCAATCGACGACGCTGCCGGGCTCACTCGCACCGGGAACGTGATGGCCAGCATCGCCTACACCGCCCCGGAGAGCCTGAAGGCCATTCCGGTGGACCACCGCGCCGACATCTACTCGCTTGGCTGCGCGCTCTATCACCTCCTCACAGGCAAGACGCCGTTCTTTCGGGCGCACGCCGGCGGGATGGCGGGAGTTGCCTCAGCGCACTTGTTCGAGCCGCCGCCGAAGGTCACCGACCTGGCACCGGCTATGCCACCGGCCATCGATGCCGTCATCGCCAAGGCGATGGCCAAAGACCCCGACGAGCGGTATCAGAGCGCCCGGGAGCTGGCCGCCGACGCCGCGGCGGCCGTCTCCGGGACGACGGCGACTCCGTCGCACACTCAGCCGTGGCGCAGCAATGACCTGCCGCCCGGGACGTCAAGCACTGGTGAAATTGGAACTGCTGCCAGCGGGCAGAGCAGCACTGCGCACTCGGTGCTGCCCGCAGAGGTGCCACCGGAACCGCAGGTGCCCCTGCCGGCACCCCCTTCGCCCTTCGAGTCAGCCGACCCGAGCCCGCCGCGACCACGACCCGCCGTTGCACCACCCAAACCGGCGCCACCCTCTCCCTACGAGGCCCCAATTCAACCCAGGGTCGCGCTGGCCGAGATTGCGCCGTCCCGGCGGCCTCGCCGTCGCCGCATGGCCCTCGCCGCGGCCGCGCTCGTCGTGGTCATCGTCGCCGCCGTCAGCGGCTACTTCCTGCTACGCCACCCCGCCCAGCGGTCGTACACACCGCAGACGTTCCGCCACGCTCACGGCCAAACCGAAGTCACCGCCGCGCCGAGCGCCGTCGCAGCCTTGGGACCCGGTGACGCGGACGCCGCGCTGTCACTCGGTGTGCAACCGGTGGCCATGACGGCCCCGGCAGCCAAGTTGCCCGATTTCGAACAGTCCGCCGTCACTACCAGCCCGGCGGTGCTGGGTTCGATCGACACTGCCGCCGTCGCCAAAGCCAACCCCGACCTGATCATCGCCACCGGCGACGTCGACGACGCCACCTTCCGCAAGCTCACCGAGATCGCCCCGACGATCACCAGGCCTGAAAACGCAACCACCGGTGACTGGAACTGGCAGAACCAACTCGTCTGGATCGGCCGCATCCTCGGTCACGAAGACCGGGCCCACGAACTCATCGACGCTACGGCGTCGCGGCAGAACGATCTGGCCAACCAGAACGCGGCATTCAGGGGCAAGTCGATCGAAGCGCTCACGGTGACCGACGCCGGCCTTGCGCGCGTGCTGGCGCCGTCATTCACCACGGACTACCTGCAGTCATTGGGCTTTCGCTACAGCGCCGACGCCGACCGAAACGAGGTCGACGTCGGTCCCACACGACCGATACAGGATCTCAATCAGATCTACACCATCGAACCGGACTACCTGGTCCTGATTCGTACCGATGCCACGGCGGGAAAGGGCGGGCTCAGCGGGCTGCCGCGGCAATTCTCGACCTACTCCGGCCACATCTTGGCCGTCGATGACCCCAACACCATCGCGGCGTTCGCCGATCCCGGCGGGTACCTCGCGGTCAAACACCTCGACGACCACTTCGTCACCGCACTGGCCGAAGCCTAGCGGCATCGCGGAGCCCGGAGAGCAGTGCAAGAACGCACGTAGAAAGCGTTGCACGGGAAGGGGTTCGGTGATTCCTTCCGTTGGGGCGGACAGTATGTTGGCGAGGTTTCAAGACTGTGGTGGCCCGGACGGGCCCGGCGGTGACAGCCCCGGTCAGGCCGGGGTGTCGAGCAGGCTGAGCAGCGTGAACTGGGCGTCGAGATCGGTGGGATCGTCATGGAGTTCATCGCAGGCGACCTTGATGCGGCGGGCACGCGCGCGCAATTCCCGAAGGCTCGGCGTGGAGCGAAGGAGCAGTTCTCGCACCTGCTCCTGGGCTTCGCGGTCGAGGGGCGCGCAATACAGGTCATCGCACGCCACCTGTAGCTGGCGCAGCACGCCCGCGCCGTCGCCGGCCGTTGCGGCGTCATGCGCTTCGGATGCATCAGCGGTGCTCAATGCAGGGTGGTCAGTTGGCTGGCGGTGCCGCGTTTCGAACATCGCGATCCCTTTCGTCCGGCGGCCCGCCCTCAGCGGCGCTCTCACTTTGCCGACTGTAAACGATAGCAGCGCTATTGCCAAGTGAAAGCACGGAAAAACATTCCTGGCACACGACTGGATGCCGAGAAAGGCTCGTCAAGGCGTATAAATACCGGCTGTCCTTGAAGGCAAACCGACTGAAGCGATAACGTTTTGCAGTCACGGTAGGTTAAGAGTGAATGCGCAAGTGCTAGCATGCCTACCATCGGCGACGCCTCGGCACTGACGCCGTCCCGACCACGACCAGCAGAATCGGAAAGCCGTGTCTGACTCCCATGGGTCGCCACCCGACCTCACCATCACCTGCGCTGGATCCGCACCCCACACCGTGCAACCCCGGGACGCACCGATCGTCATCGGCCGCGAGCTGCCCGCGCACATCCGCATCGCCGACCAGCGTGTATCGCGTACACATCTGCAGATCGAGGCCACCGACCTCGGCTGGACAGTTACCGACGCCCGCAGCACCAACGGCACCTACCTCGACGGCCGACCCATCGACCATGTTCCGATCACCGACGGACTCACCGTGCACGTCGGCGACACCGAAGGGATACCGGTGACCTTCACCTTGACCCCCGCATCCGCCAGACCAACCGAGCGTGCCGACACCTCACTCGACGACGTCGACCTCGACGACACCACCGACGACGGCGGGTCCGAGGAAGGAACCTCCGAGGAGGTCGACCCCGGCATCGCAGCCGCCGGCGCCGCAGTCGTGAGACGCCGCGAGGAACTGGGCTTCTCCCAGCGAAAACTCAAGGACGACGGCGTCATCGGCCAGAGCAACCTCGTCGCCTTCGAACGAGGCAGACGCTGGCCCCGCCAGAGCACGCGGGCCAAGCTGGAGAAGGCACTCAACTGGGAACCTGACCACTTGGCGCGCCTGCGGTACGCCAACGACCGCACCGAAAAGACGACCGACGCCCTGTCCGACACCGTGCGCGTCACGGTCCTCGTGCAAGCCCTCGAACTCGCCCTGCGAGGGATCAAAGCACGCATCGACACACTGCCGCCCCCCGATGCGTCCTCGTTCGCCAGTCAGGCCGGCGCGCTGCTCGAGGAGCTTCACGGCGTCCAGACCACGGCGACCGAGACCGTGCGCACTACCAAGGGTTCGGGCATGGCCCTGCTTCTCGGAGACGTCCGACGCACCCACAACCACCTCGTCGTGCGCGCCGCGCGTGCCCCGGGTGCCCCGCTGAGCCAACGGCTGTACGCGGCGCGCCACCTCGCCGAGCTGACCGTCGAGGAGACGGCCGCAGCCGCCGGCATCGAGGCGCGCTTCATCGTCGACGCCGAAGCCGGCCAGCCGATACCCGATGGGGTCAAAGAGTCGCTGGAGGCCCTGGTCGAGCAGCTACTCAATCCGTGAGCCCGCTCAGCTGGGCAGTTTCGAGGCGATCTGGTCGACGACCGCGTTGGCCTTACTCGCTGAGTCACCATCGCCGCAGACGACCGACTCCACGGTGACGTTGGCTCGCGCCAAGGCGACGTGATAGCAATGCCGGCTCGATGCGTCCTGGCGATCAGCGCCAGCGCCGGCCCGGGTCGCGGTGGTCCCCCATCGGTCCATGCCCTCGTTGGTGACTGCGGTGGGCATCCAACGCTGGGTGATGTCGCCGACTGTCGTCGAGAAGGGCTGTCCCGCAGGGCAGTATCCGAACATGCGGGACAAGGCGGCGACCACCGCCCCAGGCTGTGCTCGATCAACGAACACCGTGATGAGCTGAGCGACCGCCTGACCCCGCGCGCCCTTGCTGTTGTTCCCGCTGACCGACTGATACTTCGCCGCTGCAACGGCTTCGTTGAAGACAAGGCGCGGTGCGCAGCTGCCCGGCTCGACGCCCTGAGAGCTCTCCGACGGACGCGTGTAGTCCTTCAACGGGCGCATGTCCGTATCGCCCGCGATCTGCGCCAGTTCCGCGGACTTGAGCAGCGCATCCTGGGCGGTTGGTGCAGTAACAAGAACAGGCGGTGACGGCACCTCGCCACTGGATGACGGCGTACCAGCAGTCGAGCCGCCAGCGCCGGAACCTCGTCGGTCGGCGTCATCCGAGGTGGTAGTGCTGCAGCCAGCCAGCACGACGACCAGGACCATGGCAACGAAGGACGCCCGCACCGTCTACTCCTCCCAGCTGGTCGCGCCGCCAGACGCGTTGCAGGGGAACCTGGCCTCGCGCACACCGACAGCATCGCATCACACGCAAGTCACTCCGACGAGTAGCGCAGCCCCGACGTTGGGCAGCGGCGGAATCGCCCACTGCCCGCGTGTACCGAATGAGCAGGGCCGGGCGTTCGGCTCGCCACAACAGCGAGGGAACTTGTCGGTCACCGGAGATACGATCAGCACGCAACAAACACCACGGCTGAGGCGCGCGAGCCCAGTCACCAACTCTCATAAGGAGATTCACGTGGCTACTGTCACCAACACTGCACCCACCGCAGGCGATGCGCACAAGCATGCCGGCGAGTCGACCACGACCGTCCACCACGGCCTGCTCGTCGACGTCGACGGAACATTCGACACCGCCGATCTCGCGCAAGACCAAAACGGCCGCTTCGCCGGAGCGATCCGCAAGCACCTCGGTTGCCGCATGTGCGATGTCGTTGAGGTCACCGACGAGATCGACATGTGGATCGACGACGAAGGCATCGCCGATTTCGGCGACGTCGACGAGGTCAACGCCGCGCTCAACCCGCTGGCCACCCTCCTGATCGCCGATCACCGACCCGTCTACCAGCCCTACTTCGGCGCGGTCCTCTTCACCAGCCGCGACGGCGAACGCACCGTCGGCTTGAACGACGAACAACTCCGCACGCTGCGTGAGAAGGCCGAGCACCTGGCCGCCAACCCGCGCCACCTGGAGGCCTTGCGACACCGCGTCATCGCCGCTGTCACGGCCGCTGCGCGAAGCCAGTAAACCTCCGGCGGGACGGGGCGGGTCGGCGCCGGCGCGACCTGCACCCGGCCGGTGATCACGTGTGGCCGATGAGTTCGAGCAGATCGCGGTCATCTCGCCGGCGCAAGACGTCAGGCACGTCCTCGCGCGCACACTCCAACGCACGGGCCAGTGCGGCGCGCGGATCGCGTACTGGCCGACCGAGGAGGAGTGTCAACCGGCGCACCGGGTGTTCGTCGGCGGCGATGCGCGTGACGGTGAGCGCGTCGGCTGCGGTGTCGAAGGCCAGCAGCAGAGTGTCGCCAAGGACGGCGCCGCCGTGAGCGGCCAGCGCCCGCAGTGAACTGATGGCGGGGCCGACGGGCTGATTGATTTGCCAGGTGACCGTGACGTCGCCGCATGGGCTGGTGAACACTCGACGGCTCGCGGGGGTCATGTCCAGGGCTGCGGCGACGGCGGAGACGGTGTGCTGACCGGATCCGCGCAATAGATCGGTGGTGACCGGTAGGGCTAGGCGCAGCTCGTGGCGGCGGCTTTGGAATGCGCCGCGGGCGGTGTGAAAGGGCGGGGGAGCTGGCCAGCCGTCGGCTTCGGTGCGCCGGCGAACGGTGCCGGTCTCGGTAACGAATGCCAGCGTGCTGATGTATGACCGCACCGAGCTTTCCGAGATGTCTGGGAACGCTGCCTGAAGATCGGCGATGACGTCACGGATGGCGATGCGGCCTCCCACGGCGTCGATGCGCGCTCCGAGCTCGCCGAAGATGCCGGCGTACTCGTCGAGGCCCCAGGCTCGAAGTGCCCACAGCCGGCGCGTCGTTCGGGTGAACCGCAGATCCCCGTAGAGGACGTCGCGCACGGCCCGCTCGGGTTGGTCCTCGGCGATGGCCGCAGCGATCGTCTCGGCTGTGGCGGGCTGGGCGTGCAGATGCAGGACGGCCTCGACTTTGTCGGCGACCGATGGGCCCCACCGCACCCATGTGGTGCCTGAGCGTCGGACGTCGGTCATGGCCTGCAGGTAGGCGATCGCGATGTCATAGGGCATGCCCAGGTCGGTGAGCGCGTCGGTCAGCGCCGTGGTGGTCGGGGCGCCGTCGCGGGTGAATGTGTCGTCGATCGCGGCGGCGGCGGCATTGACGCCGTCGGTGGCCGTGTTTTGCAGCCAGTCGTCGTCGTGCCGCGCGTATGGGCCGGAGACATAGAGCAGAGCTAGGCCGGCCGGGGTGCTCAAGTCCAGGCGCAAGTCGCGCAGCGCTGACTCCGCGCGCTGCCGGGGGATGAGGGGGCCGAGACGTTCGCCGAGATGTTTGGCGTAGTCGAGGACGTTGTGGTGCGCGGGGTCGGCCAGCAATTCGTTGAAGCGTGCCTCGATGCGGGGGAGGTTGCGCGTCAGCCACACGGTGTGGACGCCCAAGCTGTCCGCCAACGGCCGCCGCGGTTCGGGCTGCAGGGCGAAGGTCAATGCCTGCAGGACTGTGCGGTCGCGGTCACTCAGACGGTCGAGAATCCGCGTTACGGCTGTGGTGGCGTCGACGGGATCGTCGGCGGCGATGGAGTGTGCCCGCGCGACGGCGTCTTCGGCGGCGCTCACCATCGCACGCACGGTGGCGATGCCGGTCCTGGGGCGTTCTAGCAAGGTCCCGACCGTCTCGGTTGCCAGATCCGCCCAGTGGACGATCTGTGCGCTGTAGACCGTCTTGGTGCGGCGTGGCAGCAGTTCGTACGGGATCGCCAATTCGGCGACGTCGCGCAGGCCTTCTACAAGGTCTCCGATCGGGATGTCAGCCATATCTGGCGATGTATCCAGCCGGGCCGACCACTGGTTACTCATGTGCAGGGTATGAGTGTAATCGGCTGTCGCCGGGGCTTGTGACACGAATTCTTTGGGGCCGACGCCTCGGCAAGACGAGTGCCGAGGTTTTCGGGTCGATCGACGAAGCGGCCAGCCGTCGAGTAGTAGTGCGTTTCGGAACACGACATTGCGAAGCTGTGAAGTGCGATGGGGGCGATCTGTCCCCGCGCGTGGGAATATTGAGAAGCTGGCGAGGAGGACTGGGCGGCGATGGCGAGGCGTATGCGAATGCGGACGACGTTGGGTGGCCGCTGCGTCCGAATGGGCGAGGGTCATCGGTGACGACTCGCGACGACGTCACCTCGATTCTGGACCAGCTGCGGGGGCTGCTGGGCGAGGGAACGCCCGTCACGGCTCCGCTGCCGTCGAGTGTTCCCCGCGACATCGAGCAGCGCTTGCAGCAGCTGCCCAACGGCCTCGGTGGTGTCATCGACCGTCTGATCGCCGAGCGCAAGAGCCAAGCCGAGATCAGCGCCGAACTCGGCAAAATCGACCCGTCGCTGGCTCCTGTCGTCGACGAGTCGGCGACCAACGTCCTCGGCGGCCGTGACCAGATCGACGCGACGCAGAGCACCTACTCCGATCGCCGCGACCAACTGGCGCCGGTGGAAGGGACTCCGATGGGGCAGCTGGCGGTGCTGCAATCCAAGGTGGATGCCGTCGGGGAGGGCGCGTCCTCCGTGCGGGCACAGACGCCGGCTGCCGAGCTGCGTCGCGTTCTGGTCGACAAGCTCGCTCAGCGCTATTACGAGCAGGCCAAGGCCGCGATGGGCGCGGGAGGCGCTGGCGGAAGTCCGGGCGGCGGGATGGGCGGCGGCTCCGGGATGGGCAGCGGGGGTGGAGGTGGAGGCGGGTCGCCGCTGAGTGCGCTGTCCTCGCCGGCGTCGAGCCTCGCGTCGGCGTTGAGTCCGTCCTCGTCGAGCGGCGGCAACGGGTCGGGCACGAGCGCCCTGGCGGGCGATTCGCGCACCCTGCCCGTCGGTGTCGGGGGAACCGAAGCCGGCCGCAGGATGGCGCAGAAAGCTCTGACGGCGCTGGGCATTCCCTATGTCTGGGGCGGTGGCGGTCCCGGCGGGCCCACCAAGGGCGGTTTCGATTGCTCGGGATTGGTGCAGTGGGCGACCGCCCAGTCCACCGGCGAGCAGCTTCCCCGCACCACCTACGACCTCATCAGACTCGGGACCCGCATCAACCCCGCCGACGCCCAACCCGGCGACCTCGTGTTCTCCAATTTCAGCGGACGTGGGCCAGAGCACGTCCAAATCGCGCTGGGCGCAGGCAAAGTCGTGCACGCACCCGAGACCGGTGACGTGGTGCGCATCGGCTCCGTTCCCAGCACGGCAATCGTCAAACGCATCTTCTGATCGACCAATGCCCGGCGCAGGTCATACGGCCCGCGGCCGTCGGGGTTCCGGTTCCGGTTCCCGTCTCCGTGGAACAGTGACAGCGCGTGTCGTCCCGATCGGGCCGGCTCATCCCGCCTGTGTCATCATCATCGACTTAACCGTCCCGCTCGTCATCGCCTTCGACGTTGATGCCTTCAGACTTCAGGATGTCAATGACGTCGATCGGCTGTTCCGCATCCTCTGTGGCGTCCTCATCGATGACGTCGACGTCGATGATGATCGGCGCGATATCCCCGCTCTTCTCGTACAGGAAACGCTCGCGGTAAGCCCAGTAGGCCGCATCGGCGATGTCGTAGACCATCTTGAGGTTCATGGCTGCCCCAATGCCGATCCCGGCGATCGGAACGAACTGGCCCAGCTTCTTCTTCGTGAGGTTCTGGCCGAACTGAGTCGCGAACTTTTGTGCCACCTTGACGAGAGTCTGTTGGTTCAACTGCCGCCAGACCATATTCGTCGCCAGGCTTCTGGTCAGGATCGCAAGCTGTTGATAAGCAACCACTTTCGCCGACGCAGTGGTGGCCAGGCCGAGGCCGATGATCTGCATCATGAAGACCTCCTCGGCGGGATCTCGGGGGTCGTAGCCGTAGTAGAGGGCGTCGTGTGCGACCACGCGACTGCAGGCAGTGAGAAGTGATGCAGCGTCGACTCCCATTGCACCGGCGATCAATCCCAGCCCCGGTGCTGCAGCGGCTCCGGCGCCCGCCACCGCCCCGCCGCCAGCCAATATCTGGCCCCCGGTCACTGCAAACCCGGCCGCGGCGCCTTCTGCCGCCGCACCCAGCGAGTACGCGTAATGCAAGCGCGCGAACGAGGCGACCCCATCGACGGCCCGCAGGTCGAGACGCCCGATGTCGTCGAGATGTTCTACCGTGTGGCCCTTCTTGGCGTAGGCCCGGATCACTCGCTTGTGGGACGTCGTCAACTGTCCCGTGCGCATCATGAATTTCCCGGCGCCAGCGGCAGCCGCACCGAGGACTCCGGCGCCAGCTTCCTTCGCCCTGTCGACGCCGGGTACTTTGCTCATCTTGCCCAGCCATTCACCGCCTTTCTCCTTGACGGTGGCTGGAACGAAGTGCCGCGGCGACCGGCCGAGTACGCGCTCCTTGTGCTCGTTGACCTTGACGAGTTGCTGCTGTTCGTATTCCGACAGCCCCACTATGACGTCTCCTTCGGCATGTATCCGAACTGCTCCAACCTTCGCCGGGCGGCCTGAATCTCGTCCTCGCTGAACAACTCTGAGAACGCGGGGTCGACGACGACCGCCTCAACGGTCAGGTCCATCCGCCCCCGTTCCCACAGTGCGGCGAAGCCGTCCGATACGGCCGGCGCCGCCAGCAGTTTGCGCGCTGTTTCGAGCGGGCCCAATTGAGCCAGCATTCCGCGCAGGTAGGTGGCGTTGTAGTCGGCCTCGGAGAGTGCTCGTCGGTAGGTGTCCACCATGCGCCGGGCGAATTCGCGGTCTACGTCACTGTCGACTGGAACGTCGCTTGCCACGTCTGCGGACTCCTCGGCGGATGACTCGCCGGCGGCTTGGGCGCTCTCATGTTCCACGAACCCGCGCAGTGCGTCGACGGAGGTGAAGACTTGGTAGCCGAGTTCCTCCAGGCGCGGCAAGTCTGCGTCTTCGGCGTCGAGTTCGAGCACGACGGGCGCGCCGACGCCGTGTTGTAGACCGTCGGGCCAGAACGCTTCCGCGACGGCGAGTTCCGCACCGCTGACTGGGTCGGCGATCTCGGTGTCAATGACGGGGGTGGCAAATCCGCGGCTTTCGAGTTCGTCGATCAATGCGCGCACCTGTGTCGACCTCGGGTCGTCGGTGACCTCGGGCGCGACCTGCAGTGGTTCGAGTCGCTGTTCGTCGTGTTGCCCATCGGAGTTGCGCAGGCTGGCGAGGAAGGATTGGGCCGACGCAGCCAGCAGCTGGCGGCGGGCGGCGAGGAAGTCGAGGTAGCGGTCGACGGTCCACAGGGCGGGGTCGGTGGGAATCCATTGTGATTCGAGTACGCCGGGATGCTTGGCCTGGATCTCGGCGAGGTACTCGGCGGGATCGCGCATCCCGATCTTGATGTTGGTGTCTTGGGTGAGGAAGCAAAAATTGGCGAGCGCATTGATGTCGTTGCGGTCGACGCCGTGCTTGCGCAGCAAGGCTTTCGGGAAGATGTGGTGCACCTGTAGCGATGTCAGCTTGCCGAGCAGCTCGGCGCGCAGTTCCAGACCGCTGCCGAAGTCGCGGGCGCCGTCGACGCGGGTTAGGAGGTACAGCAGCGGGTAGAAGCGGGCGCCGCGCGTTGAGCCGGCGAAGTCGTCTGGGCCGACGGTGAGATGCCCGCCGCGGATCCGCTCCAGCGTCGCGATCAGGGCGTCCACGCCGCCGCGTTCGACGGCCTCGTAATCCTGTTGCAGGACAGTCTCGGTGGAGCCACTAAACCGGCCCCACAGTGCGGAGTGGACATACCAGTACAGCACCTTGTCGCGGTGGGCGCTGTCGGTGAAGCCTCCGCCGTTGAGTTGTAGGAGTCGGGTGATGACGGGCGTTGCGTATCGGCCCATGAGCACCCGGTCGTGGTCGAGTCCGAGGCGCCCGGATGCGGCGTCTAAGAATGTTCCGATGTGGTTGATCGACTGACCCAACGACGTCTCGAAGGCGGCTGCCGATACCTCGCTCAGTGAGGAGAACAGTGCACGCCCGGTGGCCAGCGCGGTCGCGTTGCGCAGCAGCCATTCCAGAGAGAACTTGAAACCGGCCTTGTTCCAGCGTTCGAGGTTGTCGCGGAGCTCCTTGCGTGCTTCGGGCCATTCCGCGCACAGCTTCGCTAGCGCCAGATCACCTTTCGAGAGTTTCGTGCCACCCGAGTTGACCTTGTTGAAGATGTCGACCACTTCGTCGACGGTTCGTCCGGCCCCGGTGATCTTCTCCTGGTTGAAGACCCTGTTCTCGACCTCCTTGATCCGGTTCAGCCGCTCCAGGTAGGTGTTGAGCACCCCGCGTTCCACGTCGGGGAACGCGGTCAGGTACTCGAATGGGCCCTTGCAGAACAGGTCGGTCACGTTCACCCAGGTCGGGTCGCCGGCCATCTTGGTCGGGGCGTAGAACTCGAAGACTTCGCGTTCGACGTTGAAGTACAGCCCGGTGAAGGCCGTCGCGTCGCCCTCGAAGAACGGGGGAGGGGCGCCCCGGATGACGCCGTACATCGACGTGACGCGCTGCTGGCCGTCCAACAGCAGTTGCCGGGTTCCGCTTCCGGACGTCTGGCCGCGCACCGTGATGTCGTCGGACGTGGTCTCCCACATCAGCAGGCCGCCGACCGGATAACCGCGATAGAGCGAGCGCATGAGGCCACGGACCTGATCACGGTTCCAGACGTATCCGCGCTGAAACTCCGGCAGAAGCACAGCGCCGGAGTCGATTTCATCGAGCAGTGTGGACAGACGGGTCACGCGTGCTCCCTCATTGGATCGGTGCGATAGCGGTCAGGAACGGGCTCGGCTCGCCGTGCCAGGTGACGAGGAGTTCCTCGCGGGCCCGGGTGCAGGCCACGAACAGCAGGCACCGTTCACGTTCCAAGTCTTGATCGTGGGTCTGCTTGTCGTCCTCGGCCGCCGTGACGGCATTCGGTGCGGGCACCAGTTGGGCGCCGACGCCCGCGACACTGACGCAGCGGAACTCCAGGCCCTTCATCCGGTGCATGGTCCCGACGTGCACGGCGTCGTCGTCCTTGGTGGCCTTCGCAAGGTCGACACTGGGGATGCCTTCGGCCTTCAAGACAGCGGCGACTTTAGTGCCCAGCCACTTCGCCCGGACGGCGACGCCGATCTCGGCCGGTGCGACGCCTTCGGTGATCCAGCCCTTGACCGCCGCGGCAATGAATGTGGTTTCGGCATCGAGTGTTTCGAAACCCTGCAGGTTTGGCGCTGCACCGTGCACGTACGACTTGCATCCTGCGATCGAGTCCAGCCCACCCTCCATGTCATCGATGGGTTGGCCGCGTAGCAGGCCAAGGCTCCAGCCGAGGATCTCCGCGGTGGTCCGGTAGTTGAGGTTGAGCCGGGTGGACCGGCCGGTGACGTTGATGCCGACGTCGCGCAGGCTGACCCGGCTGTCGTAGATGCGTTGGTGGGTGTCGCCGGCGATGAAGATGTCGTCGGGCTTCTCGGCGACCGCGGCCCGCAACAGCCGCCACTGGTCGGGGCTGAGGTCCTGCGCCTCGTCGATGACGATGTGGCGGTAGGGCTTGACCGATGTCGCCTCCAGCAGCGCCGTCGCCTCCCGCCGGATGGTTTCGTGCGTCCAGGCGCCGAGTTCGGCGAGGGCTTGCTCGAACTCCCACATCGCCTGCCAAACCTGGGCGCGCTGACTCGAGCCGAGCGGCCGGCCCCGACCGGTGCGCTTGGCGGCGAGGTACTCCTCAGCGGTGCTGATCCGGCGGGCCAGCACGACGTGGCGCCACTCCTCGGCGAGGAACACGTCGGTGAACGAGACGCCGAGCTTCTCGACGATAGACGACCACATCGACTTCTCGTCGTCGGCGCTCAATAGGTTCGGTGCTCCGTGCGCACGGCGGAACACCTTGTGTGCCAGCCTGTCCACGTTGGCCACCTCGATGCGGTCATCGGCGGCATCGTCGTCGACGATCATGTCCAGTCCCGAGCGCAGCGTGTCGGACAGCGTCGAGGTGAAGGTGGTGACGAGGACGCGGCCCTCGGCTCGCTGGGCGAGCCGGTGTGCGCGGTGCAGCGCGACGACGGTCTTCCCGGTGCCGGGGCCGCCGGTAACGCGGGCCGGACCCTTGAACGACGCCTCGACGACAGTGCGCTGGGTGGGATGCAGGTAGACACGCCACGTCGCGAATGGGTAGGCGAACACGTTCATCAGTTCGTCGGGGCCGTTGACGAGCACCATTCGGTCGCGGCTGCGCAGGATCGCAGCATCCAGGTCCTCGGTGTCGACGGGCTCGGCGAGGATCTCTGCGCCGAGGTCGGACCACACCTCTTCGGGGGTGAATCCCGCAGCGAGGCCGAACAACACGTCCCACTGGGTTTCCGGCAGGAACGCCTTGGCCGCGTCGAGTTGCGCGGGACTGGTCAGGGCGCGCGCGAATGCCAGCGTCTTGTCGTCGACTCCGAGCCTGCCGAGATCGGCATCGCTGACGTGCTCGAACAGCAAGGTCTCGGCGGTCTGGGCCACCTTGGTCAGTTCGGGGAGGTTTGCGGCGATGGCGTCTTCGTCGCGGATCTCGATGCCGCCGGTGGCGGTGTTCACCGAGACGGTGCTGCGTTGCGCCCACGCGTAGGCGTCGTCGTGGTGAAGGACCTTCAGCAGGGTGTAGACGTCGCCGGTCTCGGGGGCGAGCACGATCCCGCGCCAGGCCTGGTCGATGCGGATGGATCGGAACCGCGGGTTGCGGGCGTTGTTGATCTTCTCCAGGTGCAGGCCGGTGTGGGTGGCGGCGTCGAACTCGTCGAACACCTCGGTCACCCGCTTGCGGACGGGCTTCTCCAGGTCAACGAGGTCGCTGAGGAACCCCTTGTCGATCGCTAACGTCGGCATCCGCAGCCCCCTGCTCGATCATTCGCCATGACGCGGCCCCTGCCCGGCGGGGATGTCCGCCAACGGTTTCCATCCCGTGCCACCTTGTGTGATGGCGGCGGCCATGCGGTCGTAGGCCTCTAGTACTAGGCGACGGGTGCGGTACTCGCCGTGGTCTCGTTCCTCGTACTTGCGAATAACGAAGAATGAGTCGAGGACGTGTTCGGCCTCAACGCGGGTAAGCCCGTAGACGTGCAAGAACGCGGCGTCGAGGTCTGCGCGGAGCAGGGCGCGGCGTTCGGGATCCCAGTGGAATGGTGGCCCGTCATCCCCGAGTTCGGCGGCGTATGGCCTCAAGTTCCTTGAGGTGTAGGACAATTCGAGTACATACTGGCGAACCCATTCGGCGATCGAGCGGCCGACAGCCCACCGTGCCTCCTGTTCGAATGTCTCGGGTGCGGGACAAGCGAGTTGCTTCACTATGAATTGGTTGATGTTTGAACCGCTTATTTTTTGTCGGGCCACGTAGTCGAACACCAGTGACGACCAGGTCGCGTGGAGAAGCGGTCCGTGCTCTGGTTCGTCCAGAAGTGCCGCGTAGAAAGAGTTACCGATAGCGGAGGTGGGAAGAACTGAGGGGACGAATGTTCGTTCGTTCCCCATATTGGTAATGCCACGTCCGCCCAGGACCCATTGTCTGTCCCAGCGATCATCAAGCTTCTCGGACACGACCAGACGGTTCACCCAGTAGCGTGCGAGCAGTTCGTAATCCGGGTCGTCGTGCTCATCGTCGGTCGGTCGCGGAAGTGATCCTGAATTTAGCTGTGCCTGGGTTGCTCCGAAGTAGGTCCCGAAGCGATGATCGAAGTGACCTAGCATCTTCGCCTCGTACAGAGGCACGTACTCGTTGCTTTCGCGCTTGTACGACCACCCGTCGAAGTCGAAGTCACTGAGGTCGCCCGCCTCATGGAAGTCCCCGGAGTCGTTCGTCATGTGGAACAACGTCGCCAAGGACAAGCCCCAAGGGTTGCCGTTGGGATCGTCGATTCTGATGAGTACTGGGTGGCGTGCGTAGATACCGAGCGTGATGTCGGCGTCGACCCGACGGCGGAACATTGGAAGCGTACCGGTGTTCGGGTTAAGTTCAAGGACTTCGTCGGCTGCGAGTTCGAAGCGGCGATCGGGCACATCAGATACATGGCGGTTGAGGAAGGAAAACTTGGTGCGGGTCGGGTTGCGTGCGGCGCCCGCAATTATCGTCACCGCGAACCGGACGCGGTGGTCGACCTCTCGGAAGATCTTGGCTTCGTTCTCGAAGTCGTAAAAGGCCGAGAGTCTCCGATGGCTCAGGGCGTCCGCAAAAAATGCTGACGCGGTCTTATCCGTGGCGAGGCCAGTCGGGGTGATGACACCCGCCGAGCCATTAAGGCCGGTAACTGCACGCATCGTCTCAGCGAAAACGCTGTAGGTGTTGACGTCCCCTCTGCCTGTTAGGGGATATCTTCCACTCTTGAGGAGCAAGTGTGCGGTGGAGTCGGAGTGACCCAGTGCCGCAATGTATCTACTGAAAAGTTCCGGATCCGTGTCGGATAGCTCGGCGATCAACTTTTTCCGGTTGGTTGCTGGGGTGGCGCTCTCGATGTCTGGCCGTCCGCTGTTGCCGAAGTACTCCTTCTCTTGGAGCTTGACTTTCTCCCACGGCGGGTTGCCCACCACGCAGGAGAAGCCACCCGTCCATCCGGTGTCGGTGTCGGCCTGACCGCCTTCGGGCACGGTGAAGATGCCGGGAAACTCCAAGTGCCAGTGGAAGAACCGATACTGGCGAGCCAGGTCGTTGACCGACGCGACGATGCCGGCGGGCACGGACTCGGCGCTTTCGGCTAGATCGCGCAGTGTGGCGTGGGTGATGCCCAACCCGGTGCTGGTGGCTCCGGTCTTGGGTTGCACGAAGGCCGCACACCAGGCGTCGGCGATCAGCTTCGCGGCGAGCAGGTCGGGGTCGGCTTCCAGTCGGCGCCAGGCGTCGGCCCGGGCACGCATCGCCGCGACGGTCGCGGCGGCGCCGGTGTCGGCATCGTGGGCGGCCTTGGTGAACTGACTGGTTTCGACGGTGAGTGTGTCGGCGTCGAAGGTGAAGGTGAGTTGGTCGGTGTTGGCTTCACGTTCGGTCTTGTTGCGGGCCTTGAGCTTCGACGTCCAGGTCTTGTCGTCGTCGCCGAGTGCTGTGAACGCGGCGTCGGGAACGTTGTGGCGTAGCAGTTCGGGGGTGGTGCCCAGTAGGGCGTTGCCGACGCGGAAGTGGGCGTCGAGAAACGGGAAGGGCCGCTCGGCGTCGAAGGCCTCCAGCCATAGTGCGACCTTGGTGATCTCGATGGCCAGGTCGTTGAGGTCGACACCGTACACGCAGCGTTCAATGACGTCGGCGGTGGCGGCACGCAGCGCGGCGGCGGTGGGTTCGGTGTCGCCGGTGCGCACGATCGCCAGCGCGGAGGCGAGCTTGCGGGCCGCGGCGACTACGAAATGGCCACTGCCGCAGGCCGGGTCGATGACAGTGAGCTCAAGCAGCGCCCGTTCGGGATCGGGAGCGTGGACCGCCTCGTCGATCAGCGGGTCGAGTGCCTCGTCCAGCACCAGTTCGATCAGCGCCGATGGCGTGTAGTACGAGCCGGAGGTCTTGCGGTCATTGCCGGTGGCGACCTCAAGGGTGAAGCTGCGATCGTCGGCGTCGTAGCGTGGGGTGTAGGCCAACAGCCCCTCGTACATGCCGCCGAGTTCCTCGCTGTCGAGGTTGCGGTAGTCCACGGACCGGGGAGTGCCGGTGACCGGGTCCTCGATCTGCGACAGTGCGCGAACGGCGGCCAGCAGCGCCCGGTTGGGCAGCTTCGCGTCGTCCAAGATGCTCAACGCATCGCGGGTGAACAGGCTGGCGCCCAGCCCGCTGAGCCCCAGCGCGGGCAGCCCGTCGCCGGACAGCGCGTCAGTGACGATCAGGTGGGCGTCCCACAGGTCGGTGTGCCAGCCGCCGATCGGTGCGGCGGCCAGCCTGCGCAGCCGGGCGGTGGAGAAGTAGTCGGAGTACAGGGCGCGCGCCTCGGTGGACGCGGCCTGGGCGTGCAATAGGTCGCGGTCCTCCACGACGAACAGCACGATCAGCCGGTAGGCGATCCGCAGCAGCGACCGCTGCAGGTCGCGGTCGGCGTCTCCTGCGGACGCCAGCGTCTCGCGTAGTGCGGCGTTGGCTGGGTGGGCGACGAACCCGGTGCCCAACTCCTGAAGCGCGGCGGCGACGCCGTGTTGAAGGGTCAGCAGGGCGCGGGCGCCGTCGTCGATGGCGGTGGCGCGCCAGCGTTCCAGCCAGCAGATGTCCAGCTTGGGGACGGCCGGTTCCGCGCTGTCGTCCCCCTCTTCGTCGCCCTCGTCGGCGGCTTTCGTGGCCTTCTCGTCGAGTCGAGGGGCGAACCGGCTGGCGTGCACCGTCAGGAACAGCAGCCGGAAGTCGGCGTACAGCTGGTCGCCGAAGATCGCGTCGAGGTCGAACTCCACGAACGACTGCCGGGTCAGTGTCGACGCATCGCGCAGCAGCCGTAGCTGATGCCCGTTGGACACGATGCCCCACAGCGCGCGGTCCTCCCGGTTGAGGTAGTCCTGCAGCATCGACTGCGGGGCTCGCGCGGTGACCGACGCCGTCCTGGTGTCCAGGTCCACGCCCGCGCCGAGCAGGTGCAACGGCACCCACGCGTCGGGATTGGCCGCGTCGGGCCACGACACCCGGTGCGAGACGGGGAAGCGCGGGCCCCCGGTTCCACCCTCGGCGTCGCCGAGCCCCGGCGCGACGGTCAGCCCGCCGGTGATGACTTCGGGCCTGCCCCAACCCAATTCGTAGAGCAACGGCAGCAGCCACTTCTCGCGGGTCAGTTTGGTGGCGGCGTCGTGTTCGGGCAGCCGGGTCAGCGCGGCCCGCCACTGACGGTGCGCGGCCAGCATCGCCTCCCACGCCCGGGCGACGGCGCCGTTGACGGCCATGCCGGGCGGAAGCTCGTATTCGCTCGCGGTCTGCCCGGGCATCCGCAGGTGGCTCGCTCGGGGGACGGCCTCCGGGGGCAACGCGGTGCCCGTGGTGCGGACCGCGCGAAAGGCCGACAGGCCGCTCATCGGGCCGCCGCCTCGGGCAGAAACACGTAGGTGCCCAGCACGTCGGCGGGCGGCAGGAACCGCACGGTGGGGGCGCGGCCGGTGGCCTTGGACGCCGACCGGATCGCCTGGTGTTCGGCCACCAGGGTCTGCGCGGCCATTTGACCGGCCTGACTCAGGTGCTCGGCAAGAGCCGGTAACCGGCCCAGTGCCCGCGCGAGTTGTGTTCGCGCCAAGGCGTCTTCGACATTGCCCGACGGCGTCAACGCCAGGAGCGCGTCGACCTCGGTGGGCGGCAACCACGTCAGCGCGTCCCCGCTGGCGGTGAAGGCGACGAACCGGGCCTCCTCGGCAACCTGCTCGATGGTGGTGCTCGCACCCGGCATGGTGAGTTCCAGGCGGTGGCGCACCATCAACAGTGTGGTGACCTTGCCGACGCCCCCGGTCCGCATCACCCCGGCGCGCCGGGCGGGCCGCACGGCCGGGTCGAGGCGGCTGTCGAGCGCGGCGTCCAGCACGTAGCGCGCCAGCGCCTCCACCGCTGCGTCGGTACGGCTCAAAACACCGTGCCCGATCGGCACCGGCAGCGACCGATGAAAGTGCAGCCGCTTGTCCTTGGCTGGCGGAAGCTGGTCACGCACCGCCGACGGCAGGGTATCGATGCCCGCGGTGAAACCGTCCTCGGTCTCGGTGACATGGGCGCCCATCAGCGACAGCGCCGAGCGGGTGAAGGCTTCGACGTCGGCGGGCCCGCCGAGCGCACGGCGGACCTCGTCGAGGGCGGCTTCGACGGCGTCGGGTTTCAGCCCGACCTGCCGGAACCTGGACCGGGACGCCTTCTCACGTTCGGCGGCGTTCACCCACTGCACCTGCACCTCGTCGGCCAGCGCAGTCGAAGTGGCGCCCGCGAAGTCCAGCGTCAGCTGCTCGGCGTCCTTGCCGCGCAACAACAATGACTCCCAGATGGCCTTCATCACGGTGGTGGGGTCGATCGGCACGGGCACCGAGACACCGGTGCTGCGGCGGATGTTCTCGTGGCGGCGGATCAGCACTTCCAGCACGATGCCGTCGATGCCATTGTCCTCCCCGTAGTAGGTGACGGTGCGCACCGTGGCGGCGCGCTGACCGAACCGGTCGACGCGGCCCTCGCGCTGTTCGTGGCGGGTCGGGTTCCAGGCCAAGTCGTAATGCACGACGGCGGTGAAACCGTCCTGCAGGTTGATGCCCTCCGACAGGCAGTCGGTGGCGATCAGCAGGCGTGGGCCGTCGTGCACGCTCAGCGCACTGACCCGGGTCTCTCGTTCATCCGGCGCCAGGGTGCCGGTCACCGCGTCGATCCGCAGCAGCCCGTGAGTCTTAGCTAACGCCGAGCCCAGGTGTTCGGCTAGGTAGTCGGCGGTGGCGAGGTAGCGGCAGAAGACGATGGGATGGTAGCCCTCGGCCAGCAACTCCTTCACCAACGGGATGAGGCGCTTGAGTTTGGCGTCGGACCGCGGCCCCTTCAGCGCAGCTGCTGCGGAGGCGAGTTCGCGCAGCCGACGGCGGCTCCGCGAATCGGTGTCCCCGGTGTCGGTGTCGCTGTCGGCACCGATGGCGATGTCCTCACCTTCCAGAGTGTCATCGAGGTCGGAGTCCAGCACGCGGGGTGCGGCGAACGCATCCACTTCGTCCGTGTCGTCCTCGCCGTTCATGGCCGCCACCGCCGAGCGGTTGCGCAGGGTCTGTTCGGCCGCGGCCGGGCTGGAGGCCAGACTGCGTAGCAGGGCGATCGCCGACCACCACCGCACCCGCTGCCGCACGGCGCTGAGGTTCGGGTCGGTCACCTGCTCGCGGACGTAGTCCATCACGTTGTCGAACAGCGCCCGGTACGCCGGCGTCAGCTTGTACGCGGTCTCGGTGGTCTCCCGATCCGGGAACGGGGTGTCCTCTCGGAAATCCCCACGGAGGTACTCGCGAATATCGGCGCGTTGCCGTTGGATCATGAACTTGGCCAACAGTTTCCGATCATCCTCCCGGTCGCGACCGGACAGGTCGGCGGGCAGGTGCCCCAGCCGCGGGTCGAGCAGCCCGATCAGCGACTGCCATGCGCCGTCGTCGCCGCTGTGCGGGGTGGCGGTCAGCAGCAGCAGATGACGCTTCGGGTCGTCGGCGAGCTTGCGCAGCAACGCGTGGCGAAGATGGGCCTGCGAGGACGTCGTGGCGCTGGCCGCCGCGACGCACGAGTGGGCCTCGTCCACGATCACCAGTTCGGGGCAGTGCAGCGCGAATTCGTCGCGGCGGGTGCGCTGTTTGATGAAGTCGGTGGAGATCACCAGGTGCGGATAGTGCTCGTAGAGGTTGGAGCCGAACGGCACCCCGCGCATTAGCCGGTTGACCGTCGACGGCAGCAGCAGCTGCGCGGTGATCGCGAACTTGTCGCGCAGTTCGGCCTGCCACTGCGGAGCCAGCTGCGGTGAGCACAGCACCGCCAGGCGCTGGGCGTCGCCGGTGGCCAGCAGTTCGGCGGCGATCAGCCCGGCCTCGACGGTCTTGCCGACACCGACACCGTCGGCGATGAGCAACCGCGTGGTGTCCTGGGCGGCCGCCATCATCAACGGCACCAACTGGTAGTTGCGTGGCGTCACCGTCAGCCCGGCGAACGACCGGAACGGCCCGCCGCTGGCCCGGAACGACAGCCGCAGCGCATCCCGCAGCAGCCTGGCCCGGCCGGCGTCCCCGCGATCGTCGACGCTGGGCGGTTCGAACGTCGCCGCGGCGAAGTCGTCGATCCCCGGCAGCAGCACAGTGGTTTCGTCCTCGTGCCCGCCGAGCGGGCGTACCAGCACCGTCCCCGCCGGGGCGCCGGGCAGCACCAGCCAGTCCCGTCCGCGGGCGTTGACCAGGGTGCCTGCGGGGTAGTCGGTCACCGTCATGCGTGCAGCTTCCCGGGGCCGAAGACCTCACTCTGGGCGGCGAACGCAGCCAGCCAGCCGTGATCGGCGTCGGCGTGGTGGAACCGCAGCACCAGCCAGCCCGCCTCGTCTTCCAGCTTCATCCGTGCCTGCTCGTCCTTCTGGTGTTGATGCTCGGAGTCGTGCACGGGTCCGTCGATGAACACCGCGACGTCCATTCCTCCTGTGTGGTAAGCGAAGTCGGGCCGGACGTAGTAGCCGTCGACGATCCGCTGGGCGTCGTCGGGCAGCCGGTGCCCATGCTGTTCGAGCAGGTCGAGGAAACGCTTCTCCAGTTCGCTGTCGCAGGCCTTCTTCAAGCGGTCCAGCTGTTCGGCGCGCTCCTCGCCGCCGGCGCCTACCGCGACCGCGGCCGACGACAGCCGTTGCAGCAGTTCGGTCACGCAGTGCCGGTCGAGGTGCTGGTGGTCCCACTGGTTGCCGTAGGACAACAGGCAGTCGTAGCAGGCCTGCGCGCAGTTCTCCACGGCGTGTGGGGCCTTGTGCTGGTCCGCGCCCGTGTCTGGATCGAAGTGCAGGATCTCCAACGCCTTTCGCGCGACGGCACGCAGCTGACCGTCCTCAGTGGCGAGCCGTCGCAGCACCCCCGCCCCGCCCTCGGCGGCCTCGAAGAACAGCAGCCGCGACCATGCGTTGTCGCCGGTGTTGCCGGGTAGCGGTTCGACGGCGAGTTCGCTGTTCTCCAGCTGGTAGATGGCTTCGATACCGCGTTTGAGCGCGTACATGGCGGCCATCCGTTGCTCGGTAGCGATGGACGGATCGAGGTGCAGCACGAGGGCATTGCGGTGGTCCTCGACGAACGGCACGATGCGGCTGTAGCGCGGGGCCTCGCCGGTGACGTTCTTGGCCAGATCGGCCTCGGTGCACCAGCGGCCCTCGACGGTGTCGAGTACGTAGCCGCGAACGTCCTTGTCCTTGCGTCGTCGCAGGCCGACGTTCATGCGTCGGATTAGTGCGGTGTCGCCGTAGGTCATGGTGCCGACTTCGTCCCCGTCGGTGGTGATGCTGGTGGTGAGCTGGCCGGCCCGCACCCCGTGGGGGACGAAGCGCAAGGTGGTGACGATTTCGTGGCCGGCGCGCTGGCGCTCTTCCTCGTCGGCGCTGATCCGGTCGCGCCGCCGGGTCTTCACGCTCAGCAGGCGCATCATCTGGCTCATGGTGTCCAGGGGGGCGCCGCCGCAGTGTTCGCAGAACTCCACGGGGGTGGGCGTGTTGGACTCGTGCAGATAGCCGCATTGGCTGCAGCGCTTGATCTCGGTGATGTTGACCCCGGTGCCGTCTTCACGGGCGGGCAGGCTGACCCGGTTGACCTCGTAGCGGGCGCCTTCGTGGTAGATGAACGCACCCGGCCCGAACTCGCTGATCGCCATGAATCGCGGCCGCTGGATGAAGTCACCCTCGCCGTTGCGGGTGCGCCGTTCGGCTGGGATGAACGCCGAAAGCGGCAGCCGCGGGAAGGAGTAGCCGGGCAGGAAGCCCTCCGACGCGAAGTACCGATAGGTGTAGAAGTCGCCCTGAACGATGTCGTCGACCTGGCCCTTGAGCAGGTCCAGCGCGGCGCGGGCCTCCGAGATCCGGCCCCGGGCGCGCTGTTTCGACGCCTCCGAGGCGCCGATGGTCTTCAGCGTCGTGTTCGCGTTGTCCAACTCGAGCTGCGCCTCGCGGTAGAGGCCACGCCAGCGGTCGGCTGCCCGGTCGAAGCGCGCCGCGGCGCGATCCACGGTGTCGGCCACCCAGGTGTCGGTCCACCACGGCGCCGAGGTGACTTCGGAGGTGGCGGTGAGTACGGCAGTGATCGCCGCGATGCCCGCCGACCGGCTGGCCTGGGTGCCGATGCGGGCCGCGACCTCCGGGCGTAGCGGTTGGTCGGGCTGGTCGATGTCCAGCAGGTCGACCATGCTGGCCCTGAGGTCGAGGTCGCACTTGACCAGCCAGATCGAGTGGGCGTGGGCCCGGATCAGATCCTGGTTGCCCAACTCCAGCCGCGGCGGTGCCACCGAGCCGGCAACCATGTCCTGGCTGCGCCGGAAGTAGTAGGCGTCGTGGGCGTTTCCGGTCGCGCAGTAGGTCAGCGCGATCGCGGGCTGGCCGGAGCGCCCGGCCCGCCCGGAACGTTGCGCGTAGTTCGCCGGGGTGGGCGGAACATTGCGCATGCCAACGACATTGAGGCTCCTGATGTCGACGCCGAGCTCCATGGTCGGCGAGCAGTACAACACCGGCAGCCGGGCTGCGCCGAAATCGTCTTCGCGCCGTTGACGCTTGGCGGGTTCGACCTGGGCGGTGTGCTCGCGCGCTTCCAGGGCGACCAGTGCTTGGGCGGTCTCGGAATACAATTGGCGGAAGTACGGGTTGACCCGGCCCGCGGTCTGGTTGCCGCGGATGGGGTCCGGTGCGCGATGCTCGCCGGTGCCTGCCCGCCACTCGATGAGGCTGGCGTGGATGCGATAGCCGGTGCGGCGCTTCGGCAGCCTCACGCGCACCAGGATGCCGGCGTCGGCCATGGTTTCGAGCAAGCTCTCGATGAGGACGTCCGCGTCGGCCGGTTTGAGTTTCGTTGCGTGCTGCGGGAATCTCTGGTCGCGGCGCAGCCAGCGGCCGTAGGCCCCCAACCCGGACAGGTACAGATCGGCACCGATGCCCGCCACGCTCTTCGGCCGGGGGCCCGGATAGGCGGTGCCACTGTAGGTGCCGGCTTCGTCGGAGATCGCCCACGGATCCTTCAGCCACTCCCGGCTGGCCCTACGGATGGCGTCGAACTTCTCCTCACTCAGGAACTCCGTTTCGATGCACAGGTGGCGGCGAAGCTCGTCGAGCAGCACGTGCAAGAGATCGCGCCGGATCTCCGGAGCCGCGTCGGCCAGCGGTTGACCGCGGGCCGCCCACTTCTCGGTATCGGCGGCGAGCTCGTCCACACCGAAGTACGCCAACCGCAGCTGACCGGTCTGCTCCAGGTTCGGCATGGTGATGCGCCACCCACGGGTGAGGTCCGCCCACAGCCGGTAGGCAACGACGTCGCGCAGCGCGCGGGAGATCTTCCTGCGCGGCACCAACTCGTCGGCCGTGTCCTCGTCGCGGGCGAACCGCTCGAGGTCCGTGCCGCCGAGCGCGGACACCACGTGCGGCCCAAGAGTCTCGTCGGTGAGCGGCTCGTCGGGATGCTCCTGCTGTTGCTTCAGTGCGGCCCGGTACAGGGCGGACCGAATCAACGCCACCAGCACGAAGTCGTTGAAGTGACCGGCCTGCAGGCTGGCGTCCTGACGGTTGTCGCTGAACGCCAAGAACTTTCGGGCATCGACATCGAGGTCGGTCTCGGCGCGTAGCGCGCGCACCACCGATTGGGAGAGCACCGTCACCGCGCTGGCACGGCCCTCGGTGCCCAGGCTGGCCACACGGGAGAACTCCGACTGGGTGCTCTCGTAGCTGGTCTTGCACGACGGGCAGAAGTAGAGCCGCTCAAAGAAGGCGACCGGCATGCCGTCATCGGTGATGGTGCCGAAGGGGTCCACCTGCACCGACGTGGGCAGCCGCGTAAGGCGCGCACTGTCGAGCACTTGGCCCGAGCCCGTCGACACCGCCCAGTCGTCGGGTACCAGCGACAGCAACGCCGGGTCAGTCGGATCGGGCCACGGCGCCTCGGTGACGTACAGCAGCCCGGTGGCTTGCGGCTGCTCGCCCTGCGTGCCGGTCAGGGTGCGGGGGGTGAAGTGCTCGCCGCCACGCTCCAGGTTGACCACCAGGAAGTCCTGCCCGCATTCGCGGCAAAAGGCCAGCGGGAACAGCGGCTGGCCAGCGGGACGGTCGGGTGCGCTGCGCTGGTATTGCGTTGTCAGATAGCGGGTTTCGCTGGGCTCCAGCGTGGTGTACACCGTGTCGCCCTTGCCGATGAACTGGTGCAGCTTGAACGCGAAGAGCGACCGGCCCTGGCTGTCGCGGGTTCGGGACCCGGTGAGCAGCAGGTCCTGTAGCTGCTCCCGGCAGACCGTGACGTCGACGTGGGTCAGCGCGCTGAGCTTGGAGGCCGCCTCACTCACCTTGCTCGGCGGCCGACGGCTGAGCTTGCCCTCGTCGTCGCGGCCGAGCCCGAACTCGTGTTCGGTCCATACCGCCAGCGGATCGGTCCGCAGGGCGTCCCAGGTGGTCGGTGTCGGTTGAGTGAGGCGCTGGGCGAGTGCCGCGGCGTCGGAGTCCCCCGACGTCGCGCGGCGCAGGGTCTCACCGACTACGTTGGCGGCGGGAATATCGACGCCGAAGATCCGGGTAGCCAGCTCCGCAACCTGTTCACGCTGTTCGGCTTTGGTGCCCGGCCCCGCCAACGTCGCACTGGTGCCGATGCACTGCAACGTCGCTGCAGCAACAGCGCTGCGGAGGCGACGCACCAGCATCGCGACGTCGGCACCCTGTCGGCCACGGTAGGTGTGCAACTCGTCGAGCACCAGGAACGACAGGTGCTCCGCACTGGCGATGAGCCCCTTGCGTTCCTTCGGGCGGGTGAGCATCAGCTCCAACATCACGTAGTTGGTCAGCAGGATGTCCGGGGGAGATTGCAGGATCTGCTCGCGCTCGCTCGGTGGCTCCTGCCCGGTGTAGCGGGCGAACGTGACCTTCTGGTTGGTCTTACCGAGAAACTTCTCGAGCTCGGCGCGCTGGCTGTTGGCCAGCGCGTTCATCGGGTAGACGACGATGGCGCGCACGCCCCTGCCGGACCCTTCGCGCAGCACGCGGTCCACGATCGGCACGATGTAGGACATTGACTTGCCGGAACCCGTGCCGGTGGTCAGCACATAGGACTCGCGGCGGTTGGCGATCTCGAACGCATCGGTCTGGTGGCGGTGGAAGTCGATCTCTTGGCCGACGGGGTCTGCTTCACTCTTGGCCCGGAAGATCGGCCCCGCGTCCGGGTGAAGGACGCCCTTGCCGATGAGGTCGGTGACGGTGCCGCCTGGCTCGAATGCCGGGTTGAGCGCCAGCCACGGCTCCGGCCAGAGCAGGCCGTCGTCGATCTCGCCCTCGACCTTTGCCCGGATCTGAGCGTCCTTGATGTCGAGGAAGCCCGTGACGAAGGACTCGTAGTCGTTCAACACGTCCTTCAGGACACCGAACGCGTCCATGAAAACTTCCCCCTTGCCTGCCCCTACGGGTTGCTGAACGTACCGACCTTACGTGCGGTGTCGGACACAGCGCAGGCATTCGTGTCGGGGAGACGACCTCACCGCCGGCAAGGGGGACCGATGACCACAGCGCCGAGACGCTAGCCGTCGTGCGGAACCAACTGGGGTCGCAGGCTCCTCATACAACGCAATCGCCCGGCACCGGAGTTCGGCGGGTGGACTTCGGCAGATCGTTGACCCTCAGGTGTCGCGGTCAGTAGGTAGATCAGCAATGGTTCGTGCTGTCCGCCGGGGGCGGGGCCGCGGTGTAGCTGGAAGCGCGATCCGGCGATGGCGCAACTACGAACGCAGCTGGGGCCATAACCGGTGCACCGACCCCGAGCAGCACGGCCCAACGTTGTTCTGCCCCTCAACCTGTTGCCAGTCGGCATAATGCGCGCTGAAATTGGGGAGTCTCGCCACGCCGTTCGGCCACAGTCGGATGGGAGACTGACCGAATGAGCCAAGAAGTGCAAGCAATCAGTTTGCCGCCGGCGCGGGACTTCCTCCTCTCCGCTGGCTTCGCAGGTGTGGCGGCAGTGGTCGCCGCGCTTATCGTGCTGTGCGCGGTGATGTACGGGTCGCGCCGCGCCGGTAAGCGATCACTGGCTGAGCGCGACCAGAGTGAACGTCACCATGAGGAACGGCGTGCGGATGAGCAGCGCGAGGTGGCCATCGCGCGCTGCTGGGATCGGTGGTGGCAGGTGCTCGAGACTGCAGCGATAGAACCTGCCGCTAGCGAAGGCGCCACCCTGGGCCTGGGGCCGGAGGTGGCTTTGGAGCTGCTGCGGGGGTTGCTTCGTGATGCTCAGCAGCTCGGCGATGACACCCTCACCAAGGCGGTGGCGGTCTACCAGGAGCAGCTGCTGATGGTGCTCGCGCAGCAGAGCGGGCCGCTTTCCAGGCTTGCCGCGGAGCCGGCCATTTCAACAAATGGCGGCCCGAACAACTCGCCACCACCGGACAAACAGGTATCAACCAATGAGGGCTCCGTTGCGGGTGGGTCGGGTTCCCAGCCGGGGCAGCGGCCCGCGTCGGAGTCAGCGACGAGCACCGCCCCACCAGAACCAGCCATCGTGGCAACACCCTCAGCCGCACAAGAAGCGACCGCGGGCAGGCGGCGGCGATGACAACCACGCGACAGCACATCGAGGACCTCGATCCCAAAAAGTGGGCCAGCCTGACGCGGCGCACGGCGATCGAATCGGTCGAGACGTCGACGCGGCTGGGCTTGCGGCCGCGGCCAGAGACGGTCGCGTTGGCCGCGATGACCGAGGATGAACTCCTCGAGCTCCGCGCACGCAACGGGCCAGCCAAGAAGCGGCCATCGCCGGTAATGCAGCTCGTCGAAGCCGACCAACGAAGCCGTGAGGCCCAGAGTCGGGAACGCGAAGCGCACCAGGCTCAGCTGGATGCCGAGTCGGCGGCATCGATGGCGCGGGCTGAGGCCGATGAATCCGCCCAAGCCGCCACGGCGGCGCGGGAACGCGTCCGAGCGGTGGAAACTGAGTCGACGGAACGGGACCGGCGGCGGGCGCAGGAGCGGGCGGCAGATCAGCAGGCGGTGCAGCTGGCGCGCGCCGAAACTGAACAGGTTCGCGCCGACGCGGCCGCCGAGGTGGCAGCAGCGCACGAACGTGTCCGCGCTGCGGAGGCGCGCGCCGAGCAGCGGGCAACCGAGCGGACTGCTGAGCGGAGCACCGGCGAAAGGACGTTGCAGGAGCTTCAATCGCAGCTGGATAGGGTTCGCGCCGACGCGGAGGCCGAGGTGGCCGCTGCTCGGGAGCGTGCGGGTGCTGCAGATGCGCGCGCCGAGCAGCGGGTAGCGGAGCGGGCAACGGAACGGGCCGCCGGGGAGGAAGCCGTGGCGCGGCTGCACGGCGAGGTCGAGCAGCTGCGCGCCGATGCCGCTGCTGAGGTCGCGGCGGCCCGCGGCCAGGCCAGTGGTGAGGTGGCTGCCATCCGGCAAGCGGCAGCTGCTGAGGTCGCTGCTGCGCAGCGTGCCGCGCAGATTGAGGTTGATGACGTGCGGCGTGCTGCGCAAGCCGAGGTCGCCGGCGCGCATGCCTATGCAGAGGATGTGTTGCGGCATTCGCAGGACGAAGTAGCGCGGGTGATGTCGACGGCCCCGGCGTCGGGACTTGTGATGATTCCCATTGCGCCGGTGCAGGTCCGCGGGCAGATCAGGTCCATCGAGGTCGTGTTGGATGCGCTTTACCAGATCGACTACGCCTTGGAGATCGGGATGTCCGGGTCCCAACCCCCGCCGGATGTCGAGTTCGTGCGCAACCTTACGTGGACGGTGCAGCAGCGGGCCAAATCTCTGTCGTCCGAATTGGCCGATCTACCCGCGCGGTTCACCGATCACTCAGATGCGGACGCGGCCGGTTCCTACGCCCATGCTGCCGGCAGCGCGTACAGCGCGTTCCTGCAACGTATAGAGCAAGCCACACAGCGGCTGGGGGGCCGCAACGAAGGCCCGGATCGCGAGATCATCGAGGCAGTCTCGGCAATGGTGGCCGATCCATGGATACAGTCCTTACGTCAGCCGGCGGCTGAGTGACGGGTCGACAGAGCTAACCGATGCGCGTACTCGTCATCGCCGACACTGCACCGCAACTTGGCATGTCGCTCCCCGATTTCGTTCACAACCATCATCTCGACGCCGTCATCACCGCTGGAGACCTGAATCACTTCAAGCTGACGGGCATCGATGACGTCGCGGTGCCAACCATGGGAGTCTACGGAAACCATTGCACGCGCGGCTATTTGGAGAAACTCAGCGTGCACAACCTGCATCTGTCGACCGCCACGGTTGGGGGGATCTGCTTTACGGGCCTTGAAGGGTGCGTTCGCTACAAACGCGACACGCAGGCGGCGCTCTACACGCAAGAGGAGTATCGCCGTCTCGTTGCTGAACTGCCAGCCGCTGACGTGCTGGTGACGCACTGCCCGCCCCGCGGCATCAACGACCATGAAGACCCTGCCCACGTCGGTATCGAAGCCCTCAACGATTGGCTGCACCAGGTACAGCCCGCAGTGCTGATCCATGGGCACACCTACCCGACGCAGCCAGTACGGCAAGTCGGACTGACCCGGGTCGAGTACGTCCACGGCGGGCGCATCGTCACTATCTGATCTGACGTGACGGGCGAAGACGCTCTCGGCGCCTGCTCCATGGTGGTTTGTTTGCGCTGAATGGCAGTGGATAGCAATCTAATCGGATCTGATCAGTTGGTTGTGTTGGGCAGCTGTAGGTAACAACCGGGTGGGCGTGCGGCAGGGGCGGCGCGCACACGACCCCGAGTGATTGGGAAGTGTTCCGCCCGTTGCGGTGGAGCGGATGCGCTCAGCGGGTGATGTCGGTGGGTGACGATAGAATAAGTGCTGTCGGACAACAACGTTCAACATATTCGGCCGGATGTGCGCGTTCGGTCACTGAACCTGCAAGGGGGAAGCAAGGATGCTGAATTCAACCGTGATCGTGACGAACGCACACAGCGATGGCCATGAGGCCGAAACGGCACGTGTAGTACAGAAGGGAAGCGGAAAGGGTCTCGAACGCAGGACCGGGCAGGAATTGGAGTCGCTCGCCAATGCGGTGGAGCGAATGGTTGCGCTCGGAATCGGCACGCACGCGCGGGTTTACGTCGACGACGAGGACCGTCTACCGTCCTACGCGCGGCATGTCGGCACGGCGTGGAGTGGTCAAGAGTTAGACGATCAGGAGTTGGATTACGCCATCGGGTGGCTGCCGTCGGAGGCATTCCTCAACGACGACTCGCCCTGGCCCGGCTCGTACAACCCGTACATCACCATCGATCACCTACACACGATCGGCGACGTGAAATGAGCAACGGGACGCTGAAGATCAACGACAAGGTGGTCGCGGCCACCGAGTTCGCCTACGACGGCTGCCACAAGATCTACCTGATCATTTGGGGCGGGGATCGGGAAACCATGCTCGATTGCGGCTACACCGAGGCTGACATCTATCCGATCGAGAAGCTGCCCGAAGTGTGGGCGGACACCTGCCCGCTGCGGTTCATCAGCAGTGCCGACCTCAGCGTGCAGTACGTCGAGCAATGCCAGGCTGCGCGCGTGACGTGGGAGGCGCAGTGATCATGAATGGTGCGGTCAAGGTTGGCCTCAACCACTGAATATCAGTGCTGCGCCGTACAATAACGGTGTTCGTCCAAACGGGCAGGCGTGCGCGTCTGCTCACCTACGAAGGGAATTCGACATGGAAAACTGCGCAGAATCGGTGAGCCTCTACTTCAGGTCTGGCTCCAGCGACAAGGTCTATCACGCGCAGATCGAAGCAGCAGATGACGGCGGATTCGTGGTCAATTTCGCTTACGGCCGCCGGGGAGGAACCCTGTCCACTGGAACCAAAACCAAGTCCCCGGTCGACCACGCCACCGCTCTGCGAATCTTCGAAAAGGTGGTCTCCGACAAGCGATCCAAGGGATACACGGAGGGCGCCACCGGCACGCCCTACCTTCAGAGCGAGAAGGCGGGCCGGGTCAGTGGGCTGCTACCGCAGCTCCTCAATGTCATCGACGAGCGAGCAGCCGCCCCCCTCGTGGCTGACCCGCGGTGGGTCATGCAGGAGAAGCTCGACGGTCGGCGTCTGATCCTGCGCAAGGTTGGCGCCGCCGTCGAGGGGATCAACAAACTCGGCCTGGTCGTCAGTGTGGCCGCCCCCATCGCTGCCGCAGCTCTCGACCTGCCGGGCGACTTCGTGCTAGATGGCGAAGCCATCGGTGATCGATTCCACGTGTTCGACCTGCTCTCGCGCGACAGCACCGACCTGAGCGAGCATTCTTACGGCGACCGGTACGGCGCTCTCACCGCTCTGATCGACGGCGCCAGATCGTCGGCCCACCTCGGCTACGTGGCGTGCTGGACCGACGCGACCGCCAAGGCCGACCGGCTGAAGGAGCTTCGGGCGCGCAACGCCGAAGGGGTCGTGTTCAAGCGGTGGGATGCCCCTTACCGGCAGGGTCGCCCCAACAGCGGTGGCACCCAACTCAAGCTCAAGTTCGTGGCCACTGCCTCGGTGGTGGTCACCACGATCAACCAGCAGCGCAGCGTGGGCGTGAGCCTTCTCGACGGCAACGACTGGCAGACCGTCGGGAACGTGACAGTGCCGGCGAATCAGAACGTCCCGCAGATCGGCGACGTCGTCGAGGTGCGGTACCTCTACGCCGCGCAGGTTGGTGGTGCGCTCTATCAGCCGGTCCTGCTGGGCGTCCGCAACGACGTCGAACCCCCCGAGTGTGTAGTGGCGCAACTCAAGTTCAAGGCAAGCTAAGGGTTGGCGGCCCACACCTCGAAGGAATGCCGTGCTTCCAAGGTGATCTATTCCCCACGGCAGCGGCACGCCGGTCATCATGCGGCATATGCGACGCGTCGAACGCGAGGAGCAGCGTCGCCGACGCCGATGATGACCAGGAATTGAAAAGAGATGGGGAGCTTGTCGCGATCTCCTCGGGCCTGGGCGTGGACGGCCAGGTGATCGCCGACAGTGGCTCCGGGGAGGCTCGCTACGACTTAGCGGGGGTTTGTCGCGTCGTCGGCCGGTGGTGATGGTGGCGGCCGCAGCGAGGATGGTGGCGGTGGCGGTGCCGTCGGTGGGTCCGGTTTTGGCGACGATGAACGAGATCGCCGCAAAGGGACGTGCCGACGCCGCGGCCCCATCCTCGACGCTGAAACCGAGCGCGACGCCTACGACGCTCTTGAACAGCACTGGCGCAGGCCTCGCAAGCGATTTAAAGGTCACCACCGCCGACGAGCTAACAACAGATTGGGGACAGACGTCTACGGAGCCGCCGGCGCCTGGCCGGAGCCAGTGGAATCCGGCGAGCGTCGAGCAGCTAGTCGTCTTCTTCGAAGAATCGGAAAGCAGCGTCGCGAATGTGTTTGAGCCGCTTGGATATTGGACTGTGGTTGCGGTAGCCCATGATGTCGGCGATCTCAGTCAGATTGGTGGTGCCGCTGCGAAGAAGAACGACCACCTCCCGCTCCCGGGGATCGAGCAGTGCGAGGAAGTCGTTGAACACCAGGCGGTCGACGACCTCGGTTTCGGGGCCTTGGACGGGGATGGTGTCGGTCAGTTCGACGAACCGCACCTTGACCTTGGAGCGCTTGCGGTAGAGCTTGCGCTCGAAGTCCTCGCGGGCGTAGGTCCAGTGGCTGGAGAAGTCGTCTTCGACACGGTGGGACCGGACGGTGTCGAGGATGGCGCGCAGCCGCCCGGTGCCGTCAGCGGCTTCGACGGTGTCGCGGACGAACTCTGCGGCGTCGTCCTCACCGGTCCAGAGTTCACCACCCACTCGGGGGTTCACCGCGGTCGTGCCGCCGAGCACCGAGCCGTCGTCGAGCAAGACCGGTTGGGGCTCGACCCCTTTGTCGACTTCGGGCCAGGTCCGCATCTCGGTCTCCATCACCTCGGTGACCGGCGGGATCCAGAAATCGAGATCGTGTGCCAGCAGACGGATCGGGTCGTCGTGGGTGAACCCGATGAGCGGGGAGCCGGGCATGAGGTGGCGCCACACCGTGGCCGCCCAGGCCCGTGAGAGCCTGCGCTCGAAGTCGGCGGGCAGGTAGCGGTCGGGGCTCCAGACGTCGGTGAGGAACGGCCATTGCCCGCCCCGGTAGAGGGGCAACCCGAACCGTTCCAGGGTGCGGCGCGGCAGCATGTGGAACAGCGGGGCGTACTCGAAGTAGCGGGTCTTGGTGCGGGGGACGAAGACCACGTTGATGTCGCCCTGGTCGATGATCTTCGACATCTCCGGTGGGCACTCGTCGTCGGTGAAGAAACGCCGGCGGTACTGGGCGGCTTCCCAGAGCATGTTCCACTTCGACACGGCCAGCTGCTTGGTCAGCCTGGCGTCGCGGTCGGCGGCCCGCATCGGGATGGTGACGTACTCGGGGCTGTTCGGGGTGTCCGGGCGGATAACTGCGCGGAACATGAACGCCGCCGACATGTTCATCAGGCGTGGGTACCACTCCGGGCTGGCCATCTCGTCGTCGGGATTCAGCAGCACCTCGTAGCGATCGTCATCGTGATCGCGTGATGGTTCGTTACCGTCATCTGGGTCCGGCATGGTGGTCGAAGAGCCCGCCGTCGTGGTGATCGTCATGTCTTGGTTACGACAGTTTGGCGTGACTTCGTTCTCGCCGGTTCACATTCATGGGGCGATCACTGCGTCGAGCCAGATCACCGCGCCGGCGAAGGCAGTGCCGGCGGCGATCGCGGCGGCCGCAACGTTGTGGCTGCTGCTGAAGTAGGTCAACCCGCCTGCGGCGGCGCCGATGAGCATCGCGAAGAGCAGCACGACGGCCGAGCGGAGAGGCAGCAAGGGTTGCTTGTCAGGGTGGGGCTTGGTCATGCTCGAAACGCTAGAGATCAAGGGTGCAAACTATCCCCGACCCAAGGGCACAACCTCTAGTCAGGACAACCGTCTTTCTCCGTGTAGAACTCTCACTCAGTGTCTTCTAGCCTGCAGTGGCTGCCAAACTCACGTGGACGTGCTCTTGGCCCAAAGAGCACGACATCGAGACGGTGGGGAAACCACGTGACGGAGGAGAGCGGTTACACGGAACTGCTGGGGCGATCGGCATTCCTCAAGCTCGAACATGGTTTCGCGATCCGAGACCGTCTGCGCGACGTGCTCGTGGAGCAACAGGCGATCGAGCGGCAGTACAGCCGGCGGGACAACAGCGATGAGCACACCTCGCTCACGGCCTGGGCGGAGTGGGTGCTGGAGTCGGATCTCGATTACACAGAGTCAGCGCTGCTCATGGGGGACTTCATCCACAACCTGCGAGGCGCTTTGGACCATGCCGTGTGGGCGATCACCCCGCAACACGTCCAAGAGACGAGACCGACCGAAGTGGCGTTTCCGCTGCGGTCCACTGAGAAGAGCTACACCACGTGGGCGAAGAACCGCCGCGAGTGGTACGGCCCGGCGGTGTTCGAGGCGCTCAAGAGCAGCCAGCCGTTCAACGCGGTGGGCACCGGCAAGCTGCATCCGCTGCACATCCTGCAGTTCCTGTCCAACACCGACAAGCATCAGCTGCTCAACATCGTGGCCAACAACCAGGTCGACCTGGGCGGTGTCAGCGTCGTTCCCGAGCCTCCCGGTGGTGTGGTCTCCACGGTCAACCAGGGGGTCGTCGCGCGAGGATCGGTGCTGGCACGGGTCGAATTCGCCAGGCCTGAGGGTCCGGGCAAGACGTCGATCACGCTGGTGCCGGTGTTTGCGTTCGAGCAGGTCTTTCGGTACGTCGACCAAGACGCCGCCGAGAACTGGTTGGTAGTCGGCGATGCGATGAACGAGATCGGGCCCGACGTCGTCGAAGCCGTCACCTACGTCCTGTCCGCGCACGCCCAAGACACCAGCAGTGCCTGAAACTGTTGCGGCCCGGCGCTATTCAGGACGTGAGTGAGTCGGCCCCGCGCGGTTCGACGGGTGGACCCGAGCCGCGGCGATCTGCTCCAGCTCTTCCATGGACAGCAGGTAGCCGTCTCGACAGGACCCCCTACTGCGGCTGTCCTTGATGCGGCGATGCTGGGCGAGCATCCGCATGTACGTGTCGAGCACCGGTGAGTGAGAGTTTCCGCCATCGTTGCGGTCGAGCTGCGGCTTCAGTTCGGGCCAGCGGCCGTCGCTCATCAAGAACTCGACGTAGCTGGCCATGTGGCTTTCGAGCCCGTCGTTGCCGTCGAAACCCTCGAACTCCAGCTCGTCCTTGAGCTCTTCGCTCACGGTGGTCCCGTCCTTCTCCAGCCGCTGGATGCTGTAAGTGATGATGCGGAACATGTCGAGGATGTCCAGTACGCGGCCGCAGTCACGCTTGGACAGTTCAGTGCGGAACCCGGCGACTTCCCGCCAATACTCCCCGGTGAACCCAGACTGGATCGCCTGCGCACGTTTTAGCTGGGAACCCGGGGGCCCATCAACGTCGTCGCCATCCTCGGGCAGCACGCGCGCGAGGATGCGGTGAAGCAGCGAGAGCATCTGCCGGTCGGCGATCCGCATGCTCTCCGGTGCCGGCTCGTCGCCGTGCCTCACCGGCGGTTCGTACACGGGGATGACCGCCGCCATGACCAGATCACGGACGTACTCGCTGACCGTGACCCCTTCGGCGTCGGCCATCTCCTTGAGCTGATCGCGGATCCGGTCTTCTACACGGATATTCAAGACAGCCATGCCGCCTCCCTTCGTAATGGTGTATGACAGATATCGTAGCACTGTCATACCGCCACACACTCATGGAGGGGCCACCAGCGTCCCAGTCCATCAACCGCTTCACCGTTGTTGATCGGGGCCGGGCCCTCGACGGTGGTGGTAGATGAGATGTGTTGTGGCGCCGGGGCGGCCGTAGGCCGGCGGGTGAGGAGGAGGAAGCTCGAGGAGTCGCGTCGACGCCGGCGCACGGCAAGGGCCTGCTCGGATCCGGATAACCGTTACCCCTCAGGCATTAATGTCGGTAGGCGATTCAGCAACATTTGGTGCGATCCAGCGTAGGGGAGCGGCGGTGTCGCCGGGCGAGGTGGACCGGTTCGCCAACTGGGCGGGCCCGGCTCGGCGGCAGCCGAGACGAAAGCACTTGTCCCACAATAGGTATTGAATGATAGGGCGGAGCCCGAGTGGCGCGCAGGCGCGCTTAGGCCAGCTAACGCCTCGAGACGGATCCGTCGGCCGGAATGGGTTAGCCACCAATACAGTCGAGGCGAAGCCGAGACGAACTACCCGAAACCCGTTGCAATACAGTATGATAGAACTATGACGTTTGGCGAAGCCATCACCACCTACGGAATCGAAAACCGTTGCAACACAACGGCAAAACGACCGTCAACGGTGGCCGCAGGCCACCCCACCCAACACGGCTTCGCGAAAACTGTTGGTTAACAACGATACTCAGCCACGCACATGAGGCGCCGTAGGCGCCGGCCTCGTTTGCCCGCCGCAGGCGGGCT
>AGIQ01000007.1 GCA_000230935.2 Mycolicibacterium rhodesiae JS60 | reverse complement strand
GGCTCACAAGGCACAGGCGCGGGTGAATTCGACACTTCTTGATAACACCGATATCCAGTGACGTACTTCGTTTGAGTTGCTGCTCAATGCTTTTCACTAGCGGGCGAGGCCGAGAAATGCCATCATCGCCCGCTCAATCTCTACGAGTTGCTCCGCGGTCAGTCGGCCAACCCGGGTATGGACATTCGACCTTCTGACGGTCGTTAGTTTGTCGATCATCACGTCACTATCCTGATCGAGCCCGGAAAGCCGCCCGTCTCCACCGCCTATGCGGATGCGCATCAGCGGAGCGTCTAAGAGCGTGCTGGTCATCGGCGCTACTGTCACTGAACTCGTGGCATCGAAGAGGTCGTCCTGAACGATGACCGCGGGACGCGGCGCCGCGTACACGCCCCCGGCCACGGTCCAGATCTCCCCTCGATTCACTCCTCGTCCCACCCCGTCGAGACTGTCTCGATGAAGCCCTGGTCGTCGTTGTGTTCGTCCGCTCCTGCAACCAGCGAGGCCTGCCTGTGCGCCTCAGCGGCAAAAGTCGCGGTCCGTACGTCCGGCACCCAGACCTGCAGTGGCCGGAGGCCACGCTCCCGCATCCGTCGTCGGTATTCGCTGACCCGCTCTCTCACCGCCATAGCGCGATGTTACATGTAACGCAGGGTGTCGGCCAGTCAGATGTCGGCAAACGCTTCCTTGAAGGCCAAACCCGGAAATCAACGCCGATTTGGGCGGCGACAGACGGCAGCCAGTCGCCGCGAACCGCAGCTCCTGGCGGATCGCCGGGGTCGGAATCGCCAGACGGAATATAACGAGATCGAATATGGCGGGTACCGGCAGTAAGTTGGTTATTCGCGTGGCATGCGAATATCGCCAACCTTGATACTCCCCGCCCTTAGTCCGAACGATGCTGTCTCGCAATGCGTTTGACCCACACTCGCCAGCCTGGGGAGTTTAGGCGCACCGTTCCGCACGGCTCGCCTACGTCCTGCAGGGTCCCACACCTGACCTGCGTCTTTCCCGGACCATCCGGTGCCATGTTCCCCGTCGGTCGACCCGGCCATCTGCAGGTCTCGAACGTGAACCACGTCGTGACCTAACCCGACCAGTAAGTCGCGTAGCGCCGGCGAGAGATTTTCATCCAGCAGAAACTTCACGCCGGCTTCCGGAGCGGAAGCTCACGCTCCCTCAGCGCCTCGGCTGCGTACTTCAAGGCCTCTGCGACATCGCCCAGTTCCAGGTCGGGATGCTCTGCGACGATCTCTTGAGCAGACATGCCGTCGGCGACCATGGCCACAACAGTTGCCACGGGAAATCGCAACCCCCGCATACAGGGCATACCGCCCATAACCTCTGGGTCGACAGTGATCCGAGTGAAGATCATGGGCCAACTTTGCCCCGCGATGGGTGTCATCCAGCGGAGATGAACGCGGGAAGTAGTGCCGTGGGGATTGCCGCATCCAGCAAACTTCTGTGCCTCAACCCTTTGCCTGGCGCGGTGCTGCCGACGACGAGGCCATCGCCCGATAGGCGGTCAGCACTTCTCCCCAGCCCACTTTCCGAATGATGCCCCCAGCAGATGCGGAAGAAAGGCCGAGTCGAATACGGCGGGTTACCAGTAGAATGCGCCGCTTTCGGTTGTGAATCAACGGTTTTGACAGTCCGGCCGATCATGCCCTGGCGTCGTTGCCCTTCCCGGTTGCACTGGATGATGCCTGGTGCTGAGGTCGGCGGAACGGATCCCGGCCATTCCAGGCGACGAGGCGGTCGATGGCGGGCGCGTCGTCGGAGATCGGAACAGCCTCGGCGAACGGGACGGCGACTTCGTCGAAACCCCTCGCGGTCGAGATCTCCTCGTATAGTGCTCGGCGGTTCTCGGCCGGGAGGATCTGGCGTGCTCCGTCGAACGCCGCGGCGACGACTGTGTCGTCCCAGTCGGGCTGCTGACCGGTCGCCGTCGCAAGGTCCCACGTATGGACGGTCAGCTCTGAGAAGTAGGCCACCAGCACCTGGGCGCCGCTGCCTTCGATCCACGGCAGCGCCATGGTGCGCTCGAGCACGGCGTCGTCGCTCCAGGCTTCGGCGGCTCGTCTCCCCGACTCCCGCCACGCGTCAGGCCAGCGATCGTCGGCGAGCGGTGTGTCGGTGACTGCGAAGGGATCCTCGCCGTTGCCTAGCGCGGCAACTCGGTCGAGTACGCCGACGAGGTGGGCGAGCATCGCTCGCACGTCCATGTGCGTACATGGCGTCAGGTCCGTTAGTTGCTTTGGCCGTACGCCGGCAATGACGGACCCGCCGGTGGCGATGGCACGGTCGAGTATCGGCCGGGGATCGTTCAGGTGGTCCGTGGAGGAACTCGTCGATGTGATCATGGCGCCATTGTGCCGACCTAAACCGGTCATCTTGTGGCCGGTTTTATCTGGAAGTGTGGTGGCATGCGAGCCGACCGGCTAGTAGCCCTTCTCCTCCTTCTGCAACAGCGCAAGCAGGTCACAGCATCGGAGGTCGCCCTGGAGTTGGAGGTGTCCGAGCGCACCGCCCGGCGCGACCTCGAAGCGTTGAGTGGCGCCGGCGTGCCCGTGTACGCCGTGCCGGGCCGAGGGGGCGGGTGGCGCCTCTTGGGCGGCGCTCGCACCGACCTGTCCGGGCTGACCGCGAGCGAGGCTCGTGCGCTGTTTCTGGTCGCCGGACCCGCCTCGACGGTAACCCCGAGCGTAAAGGCCGCGCTGCGCAAACTCGTACGCGCGCTGCCCGAGCCCTTCCGGGAGCAGGCCGAGGCGGCCGCGACATCAGTCGTCGTAGACCCGCGACACTGGGGATCCAGTCAGCCCGAGTCCCGACCACCCCGGTTTCTCGACGAACTTCAAGATTCGGTTATCCGCGGTGTCCAGGTTCGACTCGGCTACATCGATCGTAAGGGCTCAGGGACCGAGCGGACCGTACACCCGCTGGGCATCGTCGCCAAAGGCCCGACGTGGTATCTGGTCTCGAATACGGGGGCCGGTCGACGGACCTTCCGGATCGACCGTGTCTGCTCGGTCGAGTTGACCGACGATGCCGTCCAACGCCCAGACGGGTTCGACCTTGCCGAGAGCTGGCGCGAGATCGCCGACGCAGTCGATCGGAAGCGCACTCCGCTCGAGGCCCACGCCGTGTGCGCTCCCGCCGGGCTCGACCTGCTCCGGACTATGCTCGGGGGCCGCCTCGAAGTTGGCGGTTCCATGCCCGACGGCCGGATCGAGATCGTGATCCGCGGCCGCAACGAGCATGCCCTCGCAGGCGAACTTGCCTGGCTCACCGAATGGCTCGAAGTCATTGGCCCGCAGGGCGTGCGCGACCACCTCGCTTCGATCGGCGGTGCGCTTGTAGCGCGGTACAGCTGAGCCGGGTGCTGCTCGCTCGAACACTTCTCCCCTGCCACATCTCGACCGATCGGGAGGGATACGGCGGAATCGAATATGGCGGGCCACCAGTAACGTGGCAATGAATCAGCTGGTTGCAGCGACCTGTCAGCGGCGGGCGCTCCGCTCCCAGGATCGAGATTGCCAGTCATCAGGCACGCACCCGTCCCCGGCGAAAGCCGTTGAAATCCTCCAGCTGGTCGGTCGGAATGGAGCGTTCCAGCATGCCGTACGTTTCTTCGCCGTCCCATGTGTAGCGGACGCCGGCCTGTTGCAGCGCTGGGAACGTCCAGTTGGCTAGCACCGCCAACTGCTCGGCCGGGACTGTGCTGGGATCAGTGATGTCGTGGGTCGACAGCACCGTCTCCCCCGCGATGCGGACCGTGCCATCGGCGGTCTCCAGCACCACCGAGACGTCTTCACCACATGGCTGCAGTCTGCGCAACCACGGTGCCTCGACCACCCGCGCCGGAATCAGCGGGCCGTCGCCGGTGAACAGGTATCCCTCGTTGAAGTTCGGTTGTTCGTCCGGCCTGGGCGGATAAGCGATGTAGCCGAACGCGCGACCGCTGGGAAATAGCGCAGACTGCCAGCAGTGTCCCCAGAATTCTTCCAGCTTCCGAATGCCCCGGCGCTTGATGCGCAACCCGGTGCCGCTGAACGTATGTCGCTCACCGCTCACGGTCAGCGATCCGGCGGCGCGGAACAACTGCTCGTAGCGTTGCCCACCCATCAACTCACCGGTGACCGAGTTCTCCAGCGAGGACGCGGCGTCGGCTCGAAGCGTCCCCTGAACCCACGGCGGCACCGCCAGCGTGGCCTCAACCTCGAAGGCTACCTCGACCCGCGGTCCGGTCTTGCGGCCGGCGACCAGGTCTGCCGAACTGGTCTGCGGTAGCGTGCCGTTGAAAGACATTGTCCACATGTGAAATTCGCGAACACAGGTGAATACCAGCGGGCCCGCGCCAAGAACACGAGACGCGCCGTCAGCTCCGGCGGCGGGCAGGCTCGGCGCGTCCTCGCGGGTCCGGAACACCCGGCCATCGGGGAAGGCGACGTTGACTTGGACGTTGTGCGAGTCCCAGTTCGCACCGACAGCCTCGATGCCCACTCGGGGTAGACCGAGTTCGCCTCGGTCGTCGGACACCCAGAAACTCACAGAGTCTCGCATCTGCGGGTCTGCGGGCGCCGAGTCGAACGTGTACTCCCGCTGCGGGGCCATTCCGCCGGTCACATCGATAGCCATCGAGTTAGATCACCCTTCGTTGTGGACGTCGCGCTGCTTGATCCAGGTTTGCGCGTGCGTTGTGTAATCGGCGAACATCGGCCGAACCCGATCAAAATCGAACCCGAACGTCGACGGCTCGCAGGCGGGTCGCGCTTCTCGGTTCTGCGCGTTGTGCGCCCACCACGTGCGCATCCCGGATTCGAATTCGGCGGTCACCGGCTGGCCCAGCCAGGCGTACAACGCGCGTACCTGGGTGATCGGATCCGCTGTCATCGCGCGAAAGTCGATATCGAAGAATCGCTGATTCGCCCCGCTCTCGCGGAACGCGACCACGCGATCCATTCCCACCGACCACTGCCGCATGTTGAGTTCGCCGAGGTAACGCAGATCCACGTGATCGGTGAAACCGCCGACGATATCGGCGTAGACGTCCGCCACCGACAGCAGAACGTCGGTGGGATCGCGATGGGTCATCACAAACCGGGCATCGGGGAAAGCCCGGTCCAGGTAGGTCAGCGACAGCACATGGGCTGGCGACTTCAACCGCCACTGTCGTTTCGGCTCTCGCCACTGCAGCAGCTTCAGCACGCGCCGCTGGTAGCGGTAGGTGGAAGTGAAGTCGGCCTGTTCGAGCAACCACTCTGAGTAGCTTGGGATTTGGGCATAGGCCTGGAAGATCTGCGAGGTGAAGTCGAGCGCCATCAAGTCGAGGCATTCCATCGGCCCGTTGGTATCGGCAGGCACGTGCTGGCGGCTGCCGGCTGCCACGGTGGTCATCCCGGGCGGAATTCGCGGGTCGTCGCCGACAACAGTTGACGGTGGCGGGCAGGGTTGGGCCGCCTCCCAGCTGCGGAGGTAGCGGATCCGTGGATCCTGGGCGAGGAGGAACGACAGCGCAGTCGACCCGGTGCGAGGTAGGCCCAGCCCGAAAAGCGGTGCGACGAGGGGTTCGTCGTCGATTTCGGGGTGACGCCGGTACCAATCCTCGACCTGCAATCGTTGGCGCAGGTGACCCACAATGCGGGGGTACACGAAGGCCTCACCCCGCGCGTTGAGTCTGGCCTCGCGCTCCAGGGCGCGCACAAGTATCGCGAAGCCCTCACGGAAGGAATCGTCGCCGAAATCGTCGAGCCCGGTCTTGTCCCGTGCCGCCTGCAACAATTCACCCGGTGATGCCACGTACCCCTCCACCAACAATTCAAGACAGTACACTGCCATTAATATGAGCGAGCAGTCAACAAGTGAATCGCGACGGACCTATGACAGCTCGTCGCGCCGTCGTCAGGCCGAACAGACCCGAGAACGCATCGTCGCGGCGGGCACTGAGCTCGTACACGAATACCGGAGCTGGGATTGGCGGGAGCTCACGTTCCGCGCGATCGCCGAACGTGCCGGTGTCGGTGAACGCACCGTTTACCGCCACTTCCCTACCGAACGCGATCTGCACGATGCGGTGATGGGCAGGCTGGAGGACGAGGCCGGCGTCGCCTACGAAGAAGTCGATCTGACCAATCTCACCGATGTCACGGGCCGGTTCTTCGCCTCGCTTCAGCGGTTCACGATCGAGGAATCGGTCCAACCACCAACAGATCCCGTCTTCGTCGGCGCTGACGAGCGGCGCCGCCAAGCGCTGTTTCGTGCGGTCACCGAGGCCGCGCCGGACTGGCCTGCGGCCCGGGTGCGCGCAGTCGCCGGCCTGCTCGACGTGCTGTGGAATCTCCCCAGCTACGAGCGCCTCGTCAATACCTGGCAGCTCTCGCCTGCCGAAGCATCAACATCGTTGACCTGGTTGATAGATACCGTGGTGGCGTCGGTTCGGTCCGGCGACGTGCCCTAGTTGCGGGTCAGGCGAAGGACGTTTTTCTGCAGGTGACCCCGCCGATTCTCATATCGAGCGACTCCAACAGATGACCACGCTTCGCGCCCAGCTGTGGCCGGAACGCTGACAGCTCGTCACCCCAGCACACCGAGGGACTTGCGCAGTTGCTTGTCGAAGATTCCGCGGGGAGCGAAGCGGCGCATCGCGCTGAGTCGGCGGGCTGAGCCTGCGGGATAGCGCAGCTTCGGCGCGGAGTCTGTTGCGGCGGCGACGATGGCCTTCGCCACGACGGCAGGATCGTCGCCGTTGTTGACCTGGTCGGCCACTGCCTGATTGGACCGCTCTCGCTGGCGCTCGTAAGCCGCGAGAGCGTTGTCCGGTTTTGCCGTGTTGTCGTCGAAACCGGTTCTCGTGCCGCCGGGCTCGACGAGAAGGACGCGGATGTTGTGTTCGCGGACCTCGTGGTCCACCGACTCGGAATAGCCTTCAACGGCGTATTTGGTCGCACTGTAGGCAGCCATGTATGGCGCGGGCATCAATCCGAATATCGACGAGATGTTGATGATGCGCCCGCTGCCCTGTCTGCGCATGTGCGGTAGAACGGCATTCGTCATGCGCATGACGCCGAAGACGTTGATGTCGAAGAGTTTTTGAGCCTGCACAATCGAGTTCTCCTCGCTGGCTCCCGCCAGTCCCATGCCGGCGTTGTTGACCAGTACGTCGATCCGGCCGAACTGCGCGATCACGGCCTCGACTGCGGCAGTGACGGATTCGTCGCGAGTGACGTCAAGCTCGTGGAACGTGATCCCCCGGCCATAGCCCAGTCCCCCAATGTTGCGACTTGTCCCGACCACCTCGAATCCTGCGTCGACCAATCCGCGGGCGGCGTAGCTGCCGAGACCTGAGTTGGCTCCGGTGACGAGTGCGACCGGTCGTGTGATTGCCATTCGAATCGTTTCCTAACGTCGTCGTTGTGGTGTGGGTCAGTTCGGGAGCAGGTCCTGGCCGCGCAGGCCCGATACGTACTTCTCGATCAGCTGCCGGGAAAGGTGCGGAATATCCTGATCCGCACCGATCCTGTTCTCTTGCACAGCCTTCCGGAAGACCTGGGCCGGGGCCAGCGAGCCCAGTAGCGGGCGTTCCGGTCGGCTGTACGCCGTCAGCAGCGGGAGCACCGATTGCTGACGCTGCGCATCGGGAAGCGCCCGCAGCGCGCTGTCGAATTGACTCAGCCAATCGTCGTAGTCGTCGACGCGGGTGATCGAATGCCCGGTTTCGATCAACCAGTCCACGAACACATCCAGCGAGATGCCATCGTCGTGCGGGTTCATGACGTCGTAGGAACGGAACCCTCGGCGTGCGCCGGCACCCAGCGTCGTGATCGACTCGGCGACGAAATCGACGGGCAGTCCGTCATAGTGCGAGCGGGTCCGCTCCCCCGATTCGGACCTCTGATAGAAGGACTCTGGAGCCAGTCCGGTGCGGACGAGGCTGTAGATGAGCCGGGTGAACATATCGGAGACGTTGAGTTGGCCGTCGTAACGGCGGTCGGCCAGGATCATTCCGGACCGGAACACCGAGACCGGAAGGCCACACAGGTCGTGAGCCTGCCGCAACAGCACTTCCCCCGCCCACTTGCTGTTGCCGTACCCATTGGCGTACGAATCGTCGATGGGGCGCGTCGGGCTGATGGTGCGGATGTCACCGTCCTCCTCGAAGCGTTCCGGCTCGACCGTCATCGCGACCGAGACCGTGGACAGATAATTGATCGGTTTCAGGCGCGAGCTGAGGGCGAGCGCGATGACCTCGGCGGTACCAACAACGTTGGGGCCGAACAACTGCCGATAAGGCAACACGTGGTTGACAAGGGCGGCGGGGTGCACGATGAGGTCCACGCGCTGGGTAAGAGCGTCCCACGTCTGCGGGTCCACTCCGAGCTGAGGCTGACTGATGTCACCTGCGATCACCTCGAGATGCTCCGCAGCCAGATCATGGAAGCGCTCGCTCATCTGCGCATCACCGTCGTCGAAGATCTGCTCGAGGCGCATCCGTGCGGATTCATTGTCGCTACCGCGTAGCAGGCAGATCAGCGTTCCCCCGGTCTGCGCGAGCCGCTGCAGCCACTCGAGCGCCAAGAACCGCCCGAGGTAGCCGTTGGCGCCGGTCAGCAGAACCGTGTGGGGCTCCGCATCGACGGGTAGCGGTAGCGCCCGCGCGTCGTCCAGGAGGTTGGCGGGCAGGAATTTGTCCAGCGTCAGATCGGCGGCATGAATCGTCGTATCGGAGTGATGCACGCTCGTCGCTGTCGGCCTGGCGACCCCATCCCCCGCCCCCTGCTCGAGGTGAGATGCGACGTCACCGAGCGTGGTCGTCGGCCCGGTGAGTGTTCCCACCGGAGTTTCGATGCCAAAGAGTTCCTGCAGCAGATTTGAGAAGGTCAGCGCGGAAAGAGAATCACCGCCCAGGTCGATGAAGTGGTCGTCGCGGGTGACGGATGCCGAGGGAATCCCCAGCAGGGCCGCCGCTGCCTGGATGACGGTATCGACGACCGGTTGGTGTTGCGCGGCGTCTCGAAGAGCACGCACGTCATCGGCACGCGCGGCATCGACCTGATCGTAGAGTGCTTCCAGCTCGGCTCCGTAACGCTCTTTGAGTTTGGGGCGTAACAGTTTCCCCACACCCGAGAGCAGCCCGTCGGCAACGCTGAACGGTTCGGTCTCGATCAGGAAATCGACCGGGACTTCATAGGGTTGCAATCCGGCGTCGCGGGCCGTCTGCGACATCGCCGCGCGCACGGCGGCCCTGAGTTGGTCGTTGACGCCGCCGTGGACGGCCAGCGCCTCCTCGGTGGGCACGACGACCGCCAGCAATGAGGAGCGCTCACTGTTGCCGTAGACGTAGATCTGCCGGATCAACGGAGTGCGCGCGAACTCGGCCTCGAGGTTGGCCACCGCGACGAATTCGCCTTGGGAGAGCTTGATGACGTTATTGCGGCGATCGACATAGGCCAAGCGGTCAGGCTCGAGTTCGGCCACGATATCGCCCGTACGGTAGTAGCCGTCGGCATCGAACACCTCGGCAGTGATCTCGGGGCGCTTGTAGTACCCGGGCATCGCGGCAGCGCTCTTGACCAGAAGCTCCCCGCGGGGATGGGGTTTATCGGTACTGAAGTAACCCAGCTCGGGGACATCGACCAACTTGTAGTCCAGGACAAGGGGCCGCACGACCAGGCCATCGGTGGTGACCGCACCGATCTCGGTGAGCCCGTAGGTATCGACGATGTCGGCTTGCAGGCACGACTCCAGAAACAAGCGCATCTCGGCGGACAGCGGTGCCGTGCTGACAAAACCGCCGAGAACCCTACCGCCGAGCAGTGTTTCGCGGATCTCGGTCTTGGCCGTCCGCTCGGCGGTGTCAAGATCGAGGCCATCGGCCGATAGCCGGTCCACGATCTGCTGATACCGCTGGTAAAGCATGTCCACAACGCGGGGAACGAGACCGAGGTCAGTGGGACGTACCAGCATCCAGTCGTCGAACAGCGTCGACAGGTCGCTTTCGGCGACAAAATAGCTGGTGCCGCCCGTCTGGAAGGACGCGGCCAGCGGCAGCCGTCCACCTAAGTGGTTGAGCGGCATGAAGTTGAGATTGATGACCACCGACTCGGTGGACTTCATAGGGATCGTCCACAGTGTTCTGACCATTCGTTCGGTCCACATTGCCCCCTTGGGCGCGCCCGTGCTGCCGGAGGTGTAGAGGATCATCGCCAGTCGGTCGTCGGACCCGTCGGTGAACAGCGGTGCTTCGGGAGCGCGTGTGCCGCGGGCGATGATGTCGGGCAGTGTTTCGACGATCACCTCCATGCCCGCGCCGGCCAGACTGTCGCGAGCGTGTTGAACGCGGTCGCGGTGGTTGTCATCCTGGGGCCGGTAGTCGAACACGACGAGCCGTGAGAGCCACCCGCTGCCCAGCGCAGCTTCCACGGCCAAATCGAGATAGTCGGCGCTGACTGCCAGCACGCGCGGTGCCGACTCTTCGAGGATGGGTACCAACCGCGAAGCGGAGGTGTTGTGTTGCAGTGGGACTGCGACCAGTCCGAGGTAGCCGCAGACCAGGTCGATGGTCAAGTAGTCCGCGCTGGAGAAACCTATGGTCGCGACGAAATCGCCGGCCTCGACCGGAGCCTGCGTATCGTGATGCCAGGCGTTGGCGACGGCTTGCACCCTGGACCAGAGCTCGCCATAGGAGATGGTGTTGAACGCCGGGAGAAGTTGCGTGGCGCAGCGACCGGTTAGCTCGTCCCCAATCGTCTGTACCGCTCTGGTGCCCACGGCCGGACGGTCGGAATAGCCCTCCGCCAGCGTCCGCAGCACCTGCGACAGTCGAAGGCCGGGCTTGCGTGCCGCGTCGAGAACGTCGAGACGCGGACTAGCTGCTCGAAACTGTCGGTCATTCTCGTACAAATACGTCACGCGCTCCCCGACACCGCCGGGCCGTTGGATGTTATGCGCGTCGACATCGTCAGTGTCAATCCGCAATTCAGTGGTCACGCAGTGTCCTCAACTCGAGCTAGCCCATCTGACTGTGTTTCTGTCTAGTCAGATACTAGGACCCTGACTTTACCTAAGGCAAGTCAGCGTGTCAGTATGGAGCCATGTCCTCTCTCACGCTCACCGGCAGGCTCAGTGATCGCGACTCCTGGCGGGCCGACGACTGTTCTGTCGCGGCTGCACTCGACGTCGTCGGTCGCCGCGCCAGCGTGCTGCTGCTGCGTGAGGCGTTCTACGGCGCGCACCGGTTCGATGAGTTCTCCCGGCGCGCACAACTGAGCGAGAAGATCACCGCCACCCGACTCAAGGAACTCGTCGACGCAGGGATCCTCGAGAAACGGCCATACCACGAGCCCGGTCAACGCAGTCGTGAGGATTACCACCTGACGGAGAAGGGGGAAGACCTCATGCCGGCCATCCTTGCCCTGATGCGCTGGGGCGACAGGTGGGTGCGAAGCGACGGCGGCCGAATGGGCTTGTCGCACAGGGATTGTGGAGCGCCGATCGAGGTCGACGTGCGTTGCGAAAAGGGCCATTCCGTGAGGGCTGCCGACATTGAGGCCGCGCTACGCACCTGATGGCACTATGGTTTGGCAGCCGTCATGGCGGCCGGTTGCGAAACGAACAGGCGAGCCCACCGCTGCTGAGACTGGGCCAAGTCCGACAACGACACGCCTCGACGGTTTAGTCTGCCCCGACTATGCCGGAAATCAGCCCCGTCGCCGAGTTCGACTTCATCATCGTGGGAGCGGGCAGTGCAGGCTGCCTGCTGGCCAATCGGCTCAGCGCCGACCCCGCCCACCGGGTGTTGTTGATCGAGGCCGGCGGCAACGACGATTGGTTCTGGATCAAGGTGCCGGTGGGCTATCTGTATACGATTGCCAACCCGCGCACCGACTGGTGTTTCACGACGGAGGCCGACCCAGGCCTTGCCGGCCGGAGCATCGTCTACGCGCGGGGCCGTGTGATCGGCGGCTGCTCGTCGATCAACGCCATGATCCACATGCGCGGCCAGGCCTCCGATTACGACCTATGGGCGCGGGCCACCGGCGACGAGAGATGGCTCTGGGGTGGCCAGGACGATCCCGGCGAGACACTGACGATCTACAAGCAACTGGAAGACTATTTCGGCGGGGCGGACGACTGGCACGGTGTCGGCGGCGAGATCCGCGTCGAGCGGCCGCGGGTGCGGTGGAAAATCTTGGACGCCTGGCAGGCCGCCGCTGCCCAGGTGGGCATCGCCCCGATCGACGAGTTCAACCGTGGCGACAACTCGGGCAGCGCCTACTTCCACGTCAACCAACGGCGTGGCCGTCGATGGTCGATGGCTGACGCCTTCCTGCATCCCATTGCCCACCGGCCCAATCTCACCGTCTACACCCGCACCCAGGCCTTGCGGCTGCTGATGGACGACCACGTCCATGAAGGTCAGCGTCGCGGTGCCTGGACCACGGCTGCGCACCGCGCCACCGGTGTGCAGCTACTCAGGGAAGGCCGCATTGTCGACGTGCGCGCTCACCGGGAGGTCATCCTGACCGCCGGAGCGATCGGCTCGCCACATCTCATGCAGGTTTCGGGGCTGGGCCCGGCCGAGCTGCTCACCCGGCACGACGTACCGGTGGCCGTCGATCTGCCCGGCGTTGGTGAAAACCTCCAGGACCATCTGCAGCTGCGAACGGTCTATCGAATACGGGGCGCCCGGACTGTCAACACGCTGTACCGGAATTGGATCACCCGCGGCGGCATGGGCCTGCAATATCTGCTGTTGCGCTCAGGTCCGATGACCATGCCGCCCTCCACACTGGGAGCTTTCGCCAAGAGCGATCCCGCGCTGGCCAGTCCCGATATGGAATGGCACGTACAACCCCTGTCCTTGCCCAAGTTCGGCGAACCGCTGCACCCGTTCGCGGCCATCACTCCCTCGGTCTGCAATCTGCGCCCCACTTCGCGGGGGCATGTGCGAATGTCGAGTTCAGATCCGCTGACCAACCCCAAGATCTTGTGCAACTACCTGTCCACCGACGCCGATCGTCAAGTCGCCATTCGCGGTCTCCGGATGACCCGGCAGATCATGGCGGCGTCTCCCCTGGCCCGCTACTGTCCGGAAGAGTTGCTTCCCGGCCCGCAACTGGTGAGCGACAACGACCTGGAGAGGGCGGCCCGGGAACTCGGTACCACCATCTTCCACCCGGTGGGCACCTGCGCGATGGGAGCCTTTGATGCGCAAGGTCTTCCGCAGTCGACCGCCACGGTACTCGACACCGACTGCCGCGTGTACCGCGTGGCCGGCCTTCGAGTTGCCGATGCTTCGGCGATGCCCACGATCACGTCCGGCAACACCAACGCGCCGGTCATGCTGATCGCGGAGCGCGCTGCGCGAGCGATCCTGGAATAAGCCCCGTGTGCGCCGCCAGCGACGAAGAATTTTGTCGAGCCAGTTTGAGCTTTCCGTATGCGCGGGTACGCGTCTTGGCATGAACGCGAAACTTTCGAAGCTCACACCAGTTCTGTTCGCCGGTGTCGCTGCCGCAGGAATCGCAGCTGCACCAACCGCTTCCGCTGAACCGGGCCCGCCGCCGCCGGCGCCTCCGGCCCCGGGGTGCTACAACCCTGACGGCACGCCGTGTACGCCGTCGGCGGGCCCGCAGGGCGCCGGTGCCGAGATTCCGGGTGGACCGGGTGCTCAGGCCGGCTCCGACGGCCGGGTTTCGGCCGGTATCCCCGGTGGCCCTTGGGCACAAGCCGGCCCCGGCGGGGGTATCGCCTGCATTCCGGGCGGACCATGCCGGACCATCGACCTGCCGGGTTAACACCAGATGTAGGGACGGCGCGAGAGCGCTGCGGTGAATCTGCTGGTTTGCCAAAGGTATCCGCCGCAATGAAGGGCCGAATCGTGGCAGTATCGACACGTGAGTGAACGCATCGAGGTTCAACGAATCATCCCCGCGCCGGCCGCCGACGTTTTCGCGGTGTTATGCGATCCGCAGGGCCATGTCGCGATTGACGCGACCGGCATGCTGCAGGACGCCGACGGGCAGCCCGTGCGCGCAGTTGGCGACAGCTTCGTCGTGCACATGGACCGCGAGTCGCTCAACGACTATCCGTTGGGCAAATACGACGTCACCGTGTCGATCACGCAGTTCGAACCGGACCGGCTGATCGCGTGGACGATCTTCGGCCAACTGAAGCCCGACATCGGCCACGTGTACGGCTACCGACTCGAGCCCGCGGACGACGGCACGGCGGTCACGTCGTTCTACGACTGGTCCGAGATCGATCAGCACTGGCGCGATGCCAAGATCTTCCCCATCGTCGGCGAAGCGGCATTGCGCGCGACATTGGGCATCCTCGACCGAGCCGTGCGACGAGGCTATCCGCAGGCGTCAACCTAGCCCGAGGTGACTTTCCGGCCCTGCGGACCCCATAGGGCGATTTCGAAAGAACAAGCACGATGACGATGCTCCCGTCGACGCAAATGTCCACTACTCCACGCACTTTGGCGACACAAAAGACGGCCGGCAGAAGCTGTTCTTACTCCAGCGGGACGGTGTGTCGTACTTCCCGATTGTTCGAAGCCCGGACTCGATGAAGGCGTTCTACGTGCAGGCCAACCCGCCACTTCTATGGTGCTTCAGCGCGATGTAACGAGCGTGTTGGGCACCATGCGCTCCATCGAACTGATGAAAGACGTGTGGATCGTCATTGAACGATTGAGTGAGCACCCGGTGGAAATCATGGCGGCCTGACAACTCCCCTTCTGTTCCGCCTACACAGTGGGCTCGCTGCCGGCGGTGTGTTGACGGGGTTTCGCCCCGGCGATGTAGGTTCACGCGATGAGAATCGCCATCAGTGGCACTCACAGCGTGGGCAAGTCCACTCTTGTGCGGGACTTTCACGCCGCGCATCCCGAATTCCTGGTCGAAGACGAGCCCTACCGCTATCTGGCGGCACGAGGTGAACGTATCCACTTCGCGGAGCGCGCAAGCCAGCGCTGCAACACCCTGATGACGCGGCACGCGATCGATCGCATCAACGATGCCAGGGCAAACTGCCCCGATGTTGACGTCATCTGCGATCGCAGTTGTCTGGACTTCATCCCCTACTCGGAGTACGCGCTGGCAATGGGCAGCGAGCACGGCGTTCCCGAAAACCAAAGGCGCAGAACGGTGGAAGTTCGCGCTGATATGCAGGAGAAAGCCGATCTACGGTTCCCGTCCGACATCACGACTGCCTACATCGACGAGCTGTGGTCAATGGTTCTGCACAGCAACGCGCTACGAAGCTACGACCTGATCGTCTTTCTTCCTCTTACCGGCGATCCGGCGATCGACCCGGCGATGGAGGATGACGGGATTCGCTCGGTGGAATGGTTTTACCGGAACTGGATTGATCGGGCCTTCAAGAGGCTGTATCACGAGGAACTTCCCCGGCGGGCTCCCCTTACATGCCGATTCGCCGAGCTGACCGGTAGCCGCCAAGAGCGGGTCAGCGAACTGGAGCGAATCATCGACGACGTGCCCAAAGTTTGGTAGTGGTCGAGGAGATCGTGCGCTGGGCCACCGCCGGGAGATCAGGGTGATGTTCGAAGAGCCGTCGAGCGCCATCCTGCACTCGGCGTTCATCCACGGCATCAAGCGGCTGCCTGCCGCTTGGACTCCTAGGGCTCGAGGATGTCGGCCGGGGACGCGATCGTGACGAACCCGCGCGCCGCGGCTGCCAGTTCGGTGTCCGAAGTCACCAGGGCATCCGCCTGCAGTTGGGTCAGCGCGATGTACTGGACCTGGTGGATGTCCGGCCAATTCAGCTCGGCGGCCAGTCGCCAAGCATGATCCTCCAGCGATCGGTCGCCGAGAAACCGGATCCGCAGCGCGCGGATATCGTCGAGGATTTGCCGCCCGGCCCGGTCGTCGATTTCGCCGCGGCGCACCGATTCGTACACCAGGGCCAGGACCTGCGAGCGCAACAGCGTGGGAGCCGTCAGGCTGTGCCGCGGTGGAATGGTCGCACCGTGAGCGGCGAGGTTGACGGCCACCTGTGCGTCGATGACGAACGTGGTCATCTCAGCACCTTGGGACGCTGCGCCGATGTTCTGCCCGCCGACGTGGAGCCGCACCCGTACGGTATCGCCGTCGTCGATCCCCTCGGAACGGCGTAGCGCCACTTTCAGCGGTACGAGATACACACCGTCCTTGGGCATCAACGATGTCGTCGCCTCGGTCGCTCCGATCCGTACCTCGGCGGGAATGCCGCCCCAGCCGTACGTCAGCTCGCCGATGTGAGCATGCAGGAAGTCATCGACGTGCGAGGGCGTGGCGACAAAGAAGTACGGTGCAGGCCCACGCCACTGGAACACCTCAGCCTCGAACTCCCAGTCCACCGCTTCACGCTAACGCGAGACGCTATCGGCGCACATCACGTGCCCCTCCCCCGCCGGTATCGGGTAACGGCCGGGACTCATCTCGGTTCAATACCGGACACGGCCAGCGTGGATACACCGTTAACAACAGTCACATCGTTAACATCACGCGATGCACGATTGGCTCCCGGCTGCCCGCGTCAGGCCGTCACGTCCGGTCACCCGGCGTGATGCGCTGCGCTACGCCGCGGCGTTGACCGGCCTGGGTGCGGCCGCATCGGTGGCGAGTGGTACGCCCACCGCGACGGCGGCCGCTCCCACGCTGATCGACTTCGCCGCCAAACAGATCCCCGCGCAGTACATCCGCGCAGCCGGTCATTCCGGCGTGGTCAACTACGTGTCGACGTCGCGTCCGGGGTCGTCGTTCGGCGCCAAACCCATCACCCGGCCCTACGCCGAGTCGCTCACCGCCGCGGGGTTGGTGATCGTCAGTAATTTCCAGTACGGAAAGCCCGGCGGGACGGCACCGTCGGATTTCTTGCGGGGCTACGCCGGCGGTATCGCCGACGCACGCACAGCCTGGCAGCTGCACACCGCGGCAGGCGGCGGCCAGAGCGCCCCGATCTACTTCACCATCGACGAAGACATCAACCGCGATACCTGGAACCGGGTGGCACTGCAGTGGTTTCGCGGTATCAACTCGGTCATCGGCGTCCAGCGCACCGGTGTCTACGGCGGCATCGATGTGTGCGAATGGGCCGCGGCCGATGGGGTCATCGGGAGGTCGAGCACGCCCGGTCGCTGGTGGGCTTGGCAGACGAAAGCCTGGTCGGGCAACCGGGTGCACCCGGGCGCCGCGCTCTACCAGCGCGTGGTGGCCACCGCGTCGAATCCAGGCCCGCTGGTAGGCGGCCTCGAAGTCGACGTCAACGACGTCCTGGCCTCCGACGTCGGCCAGTGGAACCTGCATCCATGACGTCGGTTCTTCCCGACGACCGCTAGGCTTTGCGCAAGGGGGCTCCGACGCGGAGCGCAGGGAAGGACCAGTGATCATGCACGTGCAGCGGGACCGATGACCAGCGCCGAACTTCCACTGGTACCGGCCAATCCCCTGCCGTTGCGGGACAAGATGAAGTGGGCTCGCCAGTACCACACGGGCCAAGTCGAGCTCCGGGAGGCCGGCGGCCAGGTCACCCGGGTGGCGCTCGGCCCGCGCTGGCTGAAGAGCCCGACCATCGTCTTTGTCATGTCGCCCACCGGGGCGCGAGATGTGTTGGCACGCAACAATGAGTCGTGCGATAGGACCCTGGTCCACCAGGAAATCCGGCGATTGCTGGGCGATAACCTCGCCGATTTGCCGAACATCCCGTGGCGTTCGCGCAAGAGGACCTTGCAGCCGGTCTTCACCCCGCAGCAGGTGTCGAAATTCGGTGGTCACATGGCCGAGGTCGCTGAGATGATCGCCGAGAGCTGGGGTGACGGCGCCTCCGTTGACCTCGACCTCGAGGCCCGCCGCCTGACGATGCGTGTGCTGGGCCGATCAGTGCTCGGGTTGGACCTCGACGAGCGCGCGGAAGCGCTCGCCGAACCACTCAACGTCGCGCTGAAGTACGTCGCTGACCGGGGCATGCGCCCTGTACGTGCACCATGGTGGCTACCCACCCCGGCAAGGGCCCGGGCCCGGGCCGCGGGAGCGACGCTTCGCGGACTCGCCGCGGACGTGCTCAAGGCGTGCCGAGCCGACCCCGATCGCGACGCGCCGCTGGTGCACGCGTTGATCAACGCCACGGATCCCGACACCGGGCGCGCACTGTCGGACACCGACATCTGCAACGACTTGATCGCATTCATGGTCGCCGGCCACGACACCACGGCGACGACCCTGGCCTATGCGTTGTGGGCCATGGGCCGGCACCCCGAGGTGCAGGACCGAGTTGCGGCTGAAGTCGCGGCACTCGGTGATCGCGCCCTCACGCCTGACGACGTTCGCCAATTGGGCTATACCGTGCAGGTGCTGCGCGAGGCGCTGCGGCTGTGTCCGCCGGTCGTGGTCGCCGGGCGTACGGCCATGCGCGATATCGAGGTTGACGGCTATCGGGTGCAAGCCGACAGCATGGTGTTGGTCGGCGTCTTCGGCATGCAGCGCGACCCAGCCCTATGGGAGAACCCGCTGGACTTCGACCCCGATCGCTTCAGCTCGGAAAATTTCGCAAGCCTGGACCGCTGGCAGTACATCCCTTTCGGAGCCGGCCCGCGGACCTGCATCGGTGATCACTTCGCCATGTTGGAAGCCACTCTGGCCTTGGCGACGATAATCCGGCGCGTCGAAATACGCTCTTCGGCAACCGATTTCCCGCTCGCGGTACCGTTCACGATGGTGGCGGGTGCGCCGATCCCGGCGAGTGTGCGCCGGCGCACGCGCTGAGGCTGGTGGAATCTACATTCTTGACGTCGGCCGTTGTTACCCCGCGCCGGCCCGATCGAAACACCTACCCCAGCGTGCGCTTGAAGCGGCGCATCCCGGCGATCCACCGCTCGTAGTCGGAACCTTTCTGCCGATACATGGTCAACACCTCGGGGTGCGGCAACACCAGAAATGTTCCGTCGGCGATGGCCTGGACGGTGAGGGCCGCCACGGTGTCCGGGTCGAGTACCGCACCGGCACTGCTGACAGCAGCGCCGGCCACCCGGATCTCTTCGTCCGGCGAGTCGGACATGCCGCGCAGCAGCGGGGTGTCCACGCCCATCGGGCAGAGGCAACTCACGCCAATCCCCCTGTCGCCGTACGTGATCGCCAACCATTCGGCGAACCCGACGGCGGCGTGCTTGGTCACGCTGTAGGGTGCGGCACCGAGCTGGGTCAACAGGCCGGCGGCGGAAGCGACGGCGACGAAATGTCCGCGACCACGCTCGACCCATTCCGGGAGAACAGCTTTGGCGGCGCGGATGTGGGCGCGCAGGTTGATGTCGATGATGCGGTCCCACGCCGCTTCGTCGTCGCCGAGACCGGGTTGGCCGGTGATGCCGGCGTTGGCGACATAGATGTCCACCGGGCCGAAGGCACGCCGCGCGGTGTCGAGGAGGATCGCGATGCCCTCGGTGCTCGAGGCGTCCGACACCGCCGGCACACCGTCGATCATCGCTGCTGTCTTCGCCGCTGAAGCGGCGTCGATGTCGCCGGCCACCACCGCGGCGCCTGCCGCGGCAAGCGCTGCGGCAACAGCCCGGCCGATACCCGAGCCTGCTCCGGTGACTACCGCCACCGATCCGTCGATGTTCACGGCCCCATGTCTAATGCACGCCCGGGCGTCGTACCGGCCGTTCGCGCATCGCGCGGGTCGGGACAGTCAGGGCCAGCGACACCGAACATTGCTGCTCACGCGTCCCGTTGGAATTAATTCCAGGGTCTTGCCACTAGTTTGCCGTGGTTCTGGTTTGCGCGTCCGCTATCCTTGCGCTGGTTTTCGGTTGTCCCCGGACGTGGTGCCGCCGGGTGGTGCAGGAAGGGGCGGCGATGCCCAAAACCGCCTACGTCGCGACGGGTGCCGCGGTCGTTTTCACGGCCTTTGTGCTGTGGACCTTCAGCGCTTGGTCACATGGCACATCGATCAAGGCCGTCAACGACCTCGTGTTCGTAGTTCTGAGCGCTGTGGGGGCGATCTTCACCGCCCTGGCGGCGCGAGCGGTACACGGCAGGCTGCGGGCCGCGTGGGTCGCGATGACGATCGGGATGGTGGGCTGGGCACTCGGTGAGGTGCTCTGGGCCTACTACGAACTCGCGCTCGACGAGCCCCCGTTTCCCTCGCTGGCGGATGCGGCCTACCTGGTCATGCCGGTCGGGTTCGGTGTGGGCCTGCTCCTTTTCCCTGCCGACACCGGGCAGTCGCGAGGACGCACCGTGCTCGACGGGCTGATCGTCGCCGGGTCACTGTTCGTGGTGAGTTGGGTGACCATCCTGGGTCCGATGTATGCCGCCGGTTCCGAAAGCGCCGCGAGCATGATCATCTCATTGGCGTATCCGATCTCGGACGTGGTGATCCTCACCGTCGCAGCGATGGCGTGGCTGCGAGCGGATAGAGGTCAACGCCTGGTGTTGGCGATGCTGACTATCGCGGTGGCCTGCATCGCGTTGTCCGACAGCGCCTTTACCTACCTGTCTGTGGAGAACGCTTACGCCAGTGGCAGTTTGATCGATATCGGATGGGTAGCCGGGTTGCTTCTCATCATGTTGGCTGCAACCGTCAGTCGCGACGAGGTAGGTCTGCCAAAGAAGCTACCCCCCTCGACAGGCTGGGCACCCGTCTGGTTTCCCTACACCCCACTGCTCCTGGCGGGCATCGTCGCGGCAGCCGAGCCCTCGACGACCTTTCAAACCCCGGTGGTAGAGCTCGTCGGGGCGTTGCTGATTTTCGCGGTGCTGGGCCGCCAGTACCTGGCGGTCACGGAGAACCGTCGGCTGCTGGCGACGGTGGCTGAACAGGCGCTGCGTGACCCGCTGACGGGTCTGGCCAACCGTGCGATGTTCTCCGACCAGCTCGAGGAGGCGATGCGGCGCCGCGAGCGCGACCATGTGTCGGTGGCGTTGATCATCTTGGACCTCAATGACTTCAAGGTCGTCAACGACACCCTGGGGCATCCAGCCGGCGACGAACTGTTGAACCGGGCCGGGGAGCGGATCCTGGGATGTGTACGAAACAGTGACACCGTGGCGCGCCTCGGCGGCGACGAATTCGTCGTGCTCGTAGACGATGACGCTGCCGAAGAGTACGCCGATCACATCGCGCACCGGGTGACAAAGTCCTTCGACAAGCCGTTCGCTATCGAGGGCCACGAACTGTTCGTCCGGCCCAGCGTCGGGCTGGCGGTGGCCGGCGCGGACGAACCGGGGGTATCGGCCGAAGACCTGGTCAAACGGGCCGACCTGGCGATGTACGCGGCCAAGAAGACGCGCACCGCCGGCGTCCACAGGTTCACGCCGGAGTTGGCGGTGGCCGCCCCGCTCGGCGAGGTCCTTCCCCAGTCGCAGGGTACGTATTCGGCCGGCGATGCCGCCGCGATCCAACTGCTTGGCGAGCTGCGCCACGCCATCGATTCCGTCGAACTGACGCTGCTCTACCAGCCGAAGTTCACCCTGCTCACCAACACCATGGTCGGGGTCGAGGCCCTGGTCCGCTGGCCGCATCACCGGCGTGGCCTGCTCAGCCCCGACGAATTCCTGCCGTTGGTTCGACACCATGGTCTGATGCGCCCGGTCACCGACTTGGTGGTCAACACCGCGCTCGACGCGGCGCTGCAGTGGCACCGCCAGGGATTGCATCTTCCGGTCGCCGTCAACATGTCGGCACCCCTGCTCGCTGACCCGCACCTCCCCGCTCGCCTTCGTCGAGCATTGGCTGCGCGAAATCTGCCGGCCAGCACACTGACTGTGGAGATCACCGAAGACTTGGTGCTCGGCAATATCGAAGGCACCCGCGACGTATTGAACCAGTTGCGCCGCAGCGGAATCCGGATCGCTATCGATGATTTCGGCAGTGGCTACTCCACCCTGGCCTATCTATGTGAGCTGCCCGTCGACGAGGTGAAGTTGGATCGGCGGCTGATCATGCCCATCCTGGAGGACGTGCGCGTCGCGACGGTGGTCCGCGCAGTGATCGCGCTGGCTCACGAGCTGGGCCTGACCGTGGTTGCCGAGGGAGTCGAGGAGGCCGAGGTCGCCGCCCAACTCACCGAATTCGGCTGTGACGTCGTACAGGGCTTCTACTTCAGCGTGCCGCTCTCGGCTGACGATGTGCTGCGGCTGGCCGCTAGGCCAGCAATGCCACCACTGCGTCGGCCAACGTCGCACGGGCAATATCGAGATCCGAGGTGAAGCCGATCTGTCGTTCGTTGCTCAGACCCCGGATCGCGGCGGGCAGCAGGCACCGGACCCGGTAGAGCTTGTCCGGATCGAGGTTGAGTCCGTCCATCAGGTAGTCGAAGCCCTGAATCCAGTCGAGTTCGCGGGCCGCGAATGCGGCTGCCGTACGCGGATATTCGGCGGCGACATCGGAACGGCGCGCCGGTAATGAGGTGCGCAGCGCCGTGAGCGCCTTGCCCTCGGTGGTGTCCAGGTAGTTCCACACCGAGTCGATGACGGTGTCCACCCGTTCGCGCAACGTGGGGGCGCGTTTCGGCCAGGTCTCTGAATTGAAATCCCAACTGCGGGAATGGATTTCGGTGATCACCGCCACCCACAGGCCGTCAAGGCCGCCGAATTGGTGTTGCACTGTGCCCCAGGTGACCGCTGCGTCTTTGGCGATGCGGTTCGCCGACACTGGCTCGCCTCCGCTGTCGGCCAGGCAGCGGATGGCGACGTCGAGCAGACGCGCACGGGTCTGAAGTCCCCGCTTATTCAGTCGGGTACCCGCCGCCGACTGGGGCACTTCGCTGGGAACCGTGGCTTCCCACTGCTTCCGGGCGCGGTCGGCCTGCACAGGCCTGCCAGACCTGGTCAGGCGAACCTCCCCGGATTCGCCGCGACCGCCCGGCGCAGAGTCGGGCGTGCGTCCCGGTATGCCTGAACAACAGGTGCGATCTCGTGCGGACTGGCACCGTGCATGATGACCGAATGCACGCCCAGGTCATATTGTCGGGCAATGGTTTTCGCGCAATCTTCTGGCGATCCTTTGGCTACCGAGTCCAGCCAATCGGCGGGAATCAGTTCGGCGATCCGCTGCAGTGTCTCGTAGGACGCACTTGCATCGATGGGTCCGGCGGCCGCTGCGTCGGTGAACAGCGCGGACTGCCTGATGCGGTCGAACGTCGACCGATCCCAGCCGTTGGCAGAGGCCAGCACGTCCGGGTAGGCCTGCAGATATGTCGCCAGCCGCCCGACCCCACGGCGCATCTGGTCTTCGGGCGACAACGCGTCGGGAACTGTTGCCAGGCACGTCCAGATCCGGACGCTGTCGGGATCCTTGCCCGCGCGCTCGGCTCCCCGGCGCACCGCCGCCACCGACGCCGTTGTCGCCTCGTCGGAGAAAAAGGTATGCAGCACAACGAAATCACCGATCTCGCCCGCGAGTTCCATGGTCTTGGGGCCAACCGCCACCAACCCGATGGGTGGCCCGTCAGGCAATCCGCTCACGTGGCGCAGCAGCGGCCACCTTCCTGCCGGGCCGTCATGGTCGACGATGATTTCGCCGGCCCACAGCCGTCGCAGGATTCCGAAGAAATCACGCAGCCGGGCCTCGGTCACGACCGGAAGACCGATCGCCTGCCAATATGCGGCCATCCCGCGCCCGAAGGCCATGGCGAACCGGCCTTCCGTGAGCGCGTGCATGGTCGATCCCACTGTCGCGGTGACGGTGGGATGGCGGGTCTGGTAGTTCGTCGATGGGGCGATGCCAAGGGTTGTGCTGCAACCGGCGAGCGCACCGGAAAGCACCGCAGCGTCCTTGATCGTGAAGCGTTCACCGATGTGGCAGGAGCCCAAGCCGAGCGCCTCGGCCGCGCGAGCCTCAGGGAGTGCCACGCGGACATCGGCGGGGTGCCTGGTCACGGCGTAATAGCCGAGTTCGTTGAGCTGCGGAGCAGTGCTCATGGATTGCCTCTCGTGCCATGGACGCCTAGCACTCTGACCTGTGAGGCCGCAATTGTCAATGAACCTTCTCAATAACTTGGCGAGTCTGCATCTCGTGCGCAGCTACTTGCCCTCAACGGCTATAGCGCGCGGCCAACTTGGTCAGCGTGGCCTCGATACCTCTCGCATTGGCTGTGGCGAAACCCATGCGCTCGTAGTACTTCAACGTGTCCTTGATGGGGCCGGTGTCGCGGTAGTCGAACGTCTCGGTCACCCGCGTGAGAGTGGGTGCGAGAGTGGCGAACTCCCAACGCCAGCGATGTCCGAACGGGTGGCGCCACTCGAACAGCTCGTCGGGTGTGAGAGCCGTGACGGTGCTGGTGATCCGGTAGGGCACCCCGAACATTTTCATCCCGGTCGTGAATCGCGAACCGAGGGCGATGTTGTCTGGACACTTGATGTTGTCACTGACGGTGTCGGAACCGTCCAATTCGTGGTGGCGGCGAGGGTCGGCGACCATGGCGAACAGTTCGGCCGCAGGCGCATTGACTTCGATGGAGCGGCTGACTTGGTTGGGTCCCGCGTCAACAATGGTGACCGGCATGATCGGAAAGCATGCGCTCCTGGTTCCCGCCCGCGCAAGTGGCGCCTGGGATGGTGAATCCGAACCCCGGCATTTCACTCCCGCCGAGCACTCGCTAGCGTCACTGAGACATACGAACGGAGGTTCACATGGCCGAGCAGATCCCGGTGGTCGACTACCTGGTGCTCGATGACGGTGCACCCCATCTCGTGGCCCATGAATGCACCGCCTGCGGGGCTCGGTTCTTCGACAGGCGCAATGCCTGCGCGGGCTGTTTCGCCACCGAGTTCACGACGGTCCCAGTGGCGACCGAAGGCACGGTACGGACGTTCACCATCGTCACCTTTGCCGCGCCGGGTGTGCCGGTTCCCTTCGTGGCCTCCGTGGTCGACTGCGACGGTACCCAGGTGCGCGCCAACCTGGTCAACGTCGAGCCCGATCCCAAGCACGTAAGCGACGGGATGAAGGTGCGCCTGAGCACCTACTCGCTCGGCGCCGACGCAAACGGCACCGAGGCCATCGGCTTCGGCTTCGAGCCCGTCGCCTGACTGCCCCACTACCCCAGCCCTGCCAAGGAGATGCGATGAGTGCCAGTGACGAGATCTGGATCCTCGGTATCCGAATGACCAAATTCGGCAAGCACGCCGACAAGGACACGATCGACCTGGCCGCCGAGGCTGCGACGGGCGCGCTTGCCGACGCCGGCATCACCATGGCCGACATCGGGGTGCTGGCCGCCGGTAACCTGATGAATGCCAGTGCCGGAATCGGCCAGCAACTGCAAAAGCAGATCGGCCAGACCGGTATCCCGGTGTACAACGTGGCCAACGCGTGCGCTACCGGCGCCACCGCACTGCGAACGGCGATCATGGCCGTCAAGGCCGGCGAGGTTCGCTACGGCATGGCCGTCGGGGTGGAAAAGCTCTCTGGCGCAGGCCTTCTCGGTGCCGGTGGCCGCAAGAAAGACGATGCCGCGGTGTGGGAACCATCAGGTCGCTATGGCGCGGTGGCACCCATCGACGGGCGGATCGGCACCGAGTCCATGCCCGGCGTGTTCGCTCAGATCGGGAACGAGTACGGCCACAAATACGGCGGCACCAGCTTCGAGCTCTTCGCCAAGATCAGCGAGAAGAACCATGCCCATTCGACGTTGAATCCGCTTGCCGCCTACCAGAAGCGGTTCACGCTGGAACAGATCATGAACGACGTCATGATCGCCTACCCCAACACCCGCCCGATGTGCTCAGCCAACTGCGATGGCGCGGCCGCCGCCATCGTCTGCAACGGTGAGACGTTGAAATCCCTGTCGCTCGACCAGCGTCGGCGTGCGGTGAAGGTGTCGGCCTCGGTGCTGACCACCGATCCCTACGAAGCAGGCTGTCAGGTGCTGCCCAACGTCAACACCCTGACCCGCAATGCTGCCGCCACCGCCTATGAACAGGCCGGCGTCGGCCCGAGCGATCTGGACCTCGTCGAGCTGCACGACTGCTTCGCCACGGCCGAGTTGGTCCACTACGACAACCTGATGCTGTGCGAACAGGGCGGTGCCGCGGACTTTTTCAACTCCGGCGCCACGTGGCGCGACGGCTCGACACCGGTCAACGTCTCCGGCGGGCTGCAGTCCAAGGGGCATCCCATCGCCGCGACAGGCATTGCCAACATCTGGGAGATCTGTCACCACCTGCGCGGCGAGGCCGGAGATCGCCAGATCGAGAACGCCGCAGTGGGCCTGGCACACGTCATCGGCCTCGGATCAGCCTGCGGTGTCCATATTTTGGAGAAGTCCGCGGCCTGAGCCATCCCAAATGAATCTCGCTTGATGAAACGGGTACGAACTAGTCATGACATCGGCCAATGAACGCCCCAAGGTACTCATCATCGGCGGTGGGTTCGGTGGTCTGTTCTGTGCTCGGCGCCTCGGGCGCGTCGACGTCGATGTGACGCTTCTGGATCGCGCTGCGTGCCACGTGTTCCAGCCGCTGCTCTATCAATGTGCGACGGGAACGTTGAGTATCGGGCAGATCAGCCGGTCACTGCGTGAAGAACTCGCACACCACCGCAACGTGACCACCCTGCTCGGCGAAGCCATCGAACTCGACGCCGAGGCGCGTCGCGTCACGGCCCGCCGCCCCGATGAGACGACCTTCCACCTGGACTACGACTACCTGGTGATCGCGGCCGGCATGCGCCAGTCCTACTTCGGCAACGAACAGTTCGCCGCCTGGGCGCCCGGCATGAAAACACTCGATGATGCGCTCAGTATCCGCCGTCGGGTGTTCGCCGCCTTCGAGATCGCCGAGACCCTCCCGCCTGGCCCTGACCGGGACCCGTGGCTGACCTTCGCTGTCGCTGGCGCGGGACCGACCGGCGTCGAATTGGCCGGGCAGATCAGGGAACTCGCGACCCGTGCGCTGGCCAACGAATTCCACAGCATCGAACCGCAGGAAGCGCGGGTGTTGCTGTTTGACGGCGGGGACCGAATTCTCAAGGGCTTCACACCGGGCCTGTGCACACAAGCGTCACGGGTGCTTGAGAAGCTGGGCGTGGAGCTCAACCTGGGCGTCCACGTGACCGATGTTCGGCGCGATGGGGTGACCGTGACTCCGAAAGACGGTGGACCCGCGAAGGACTACGCCACCCGGACCGTGCTGTGGACGGCCGGTGTCGAAGCTGTACCGTTCGCGCGGCACGCCGCCGAAATGCTGGGCGCCAAGATCGACCGGTCGGGACGCATATCGGTGGACGCCGATCTGTCGGTGCCCGGGCGTTCGGAGGTGTTCGTCATCGGCGACCTCGCCGGGCGCGACGGATTACCGGGTGTTGCGGAGAACGCCATGCAGGGCGGCTTGCACGCCGCCGCCTGCATCAAGCGCGATCTCGGCGGGACCACCCGCAAGAACTTCCGCTACCGTGATCTCGGGTCGGCGGCCTACATCAGTCGTGGACATGCGCTGCTGCAGGCCGGGCCGGTCAAGCTCACGGGCATAGCCGGTTGGTTGGGATGGGCTTTCATCCACATCGCCTTCCTTACCGGCGTGCGCAACCGTTTCAGCACGGTCGGAACGTGGATTGTGAGCATCGCTCGAGGCGACCGCAGTGACCGGACGTTCATCCTGGGTGGCTCCGGGCATCGTCACGAGCCCTACATGTGGGAATCGCCCGTGCACCACGCGAGACTCGATCCACCTCAGTAAGGTTTGACGGCCGCGTCCGCGATGTCTGCGAGCGTGGATGCCGGCCCGAAGAGATGGCCTTGTGCCAGTCCGCATCCGGCCATGAAGATCGTCTCCGCCTGGTCGGCGGTTTCGATTCCTTCGGCAATCACGTTGAGGCCCAACGCCTCACAGAGACCGGTGACCGAGCGGTACAGCAACAGGTTGCGTTCCGGCTCGACGCCCATGGCGAGCCCACGATCAAGCTTCACGATCTGAACGGGCAGCTCGTGCAGGTACGTCAGCGAGTTGTAACCCGCGCCGAAATCGTCCAGGGCAACCCGCACGCCGAGTTCGTTCAACCGTCTGATGGCGGCGGCCCCTTCGGCGAGATCGACGATCGGCACCGTCTCGGTGATCTCCAGGACGAGTCGGTGTGGAGGCAGCAGATGCCGCGCGAGCGTGCGGCTCACGACATGCTCGAACTCCACGCTGCCGAGCCGCGCCGCGCCGATGTTGATGTGGACGTCGAGATCCAGGCCGGCCACTTTGATCTGCGCGCAGGCTTGATCGAGGACCAGGGCGTCGAGTTGGGCGCCCATCCCGTTGGCTTCGGCCAGCGATACGAAGGTCTGTGGCGGGATCTGTATTCCGCTGGGTGCCGTCCACCGGGCAAGCGCCTCAACAGCGATCGGATTGCCATGTGGCAGAACGACTATCGGCTGATACTTGAGCTGGAACCCTTGTGGAGCATCACCATTCGCTTGCCGAAGCGCAGTCGGAAAATCCTCCGACACACTGAACGGCGGCCGATACACCACTGCGGTGTCCTTGCCCAGCCGCTTTCCGGTGTACATCGAGTTGTCGGCTTGTCGGAGTAGATCGTCGGATGTTGGTGGTACACCATCAGATCCGGGACTGACCAGGCCCATGCTTGCCCGCACCCGCACCGAAGTGCCGTGCACCGAGAACGGGCTCCGCAACGCCACCCGCAGCTGGTCGGCCACGATCTCAGGTGCTCCGACCGCCCCGGCGATCAGGATGGCGAACTCGTCTCCGCCGATCCGGGCCAGCGTGTCCTCCGGACCGAGACAACTCTGCAGGCGTGCGCTGATCGCGCACAGCAGTTCGTCGCCGGCGGCATGCCCGAATCTGTCGTTGACCACTTTGAAGTCGTCGATGTCGACGAATATCAAGACGAATGGCCCGTCGCGTATTGCCTGGTCGAGCCGTTGCGCCAACAACAATCGATTGGGCAGGCCGGTCAAGGCGTCGTGGTGCGCCTGATGGGCCAGCCGGCGCTTGGCGTCGAGGAGCTGTTTGGTCAACATCCGTTGCACCCGCATCGCCACCACATAGCGCGTTGCGACAAGCAACGCCATCGCAAGGTAGGTGCTGATGAAGACCGGGTCGACCCTGGCGCCGATGAGTATATGGAACGTCAGCAGAGCGGTGCTGCCCATGAAACCCACATAGGGCAGGGTCAGCTGTGCCCAGTTGGTCGGCTCTTCCGACTCGTCGCGATGCGGCCGCGCTCGCGGCGGATATTCGAGCAGGCTCAACGTGATCAGCAACGGAGCAATGACGAATCCGACGCCGATCCACAAATCCCTCCCCGCCACGTCGACGCTGCGGAAGTAGGCGAGCAACCGGTCGGCGGACGTCAGCGTGATCACCGAGCCCGCGAGCAGCATGTAGTTCGTCCGGCCCGGCCGGTATGGCGGATACCACATCGCAAGCAGGACGGCGCCCACGACCGTTACGAGCTCGACCGCGGCGATGCCGACGACGACGACGGAGTTGGTCGACCGGGGCAGCGCCGCGCCGTCCATGGCACCCAGCCTGGCGACGTACACCAGGTGGGAGAACGCAAGCGTCGCCAGTAGACCGTCGAGGACGGTGGTGATGACCCCCGGCCAGGTCCGTACCGATGTTCTGGTGTCGCCGTCGTGGCCGGCTCGGACCAGAAGCACCATCGACGAGGCGAACAACAAGCCGGCGACAAAGTAGCCGGCAATGGCCAGTGCCGGCGCGGTCGGGCTGAGGTCTGGAGCGTGGCCCAACCGGGAGAGGTACTCGGCGGCCAGGTAAACGGCGATCGCCGCGAGCAGGGTGACTCTCCACCAGCGCGACAGACCGGTCACCCGACGCACCACCACCAACCCGACGACCAACGCGCTCACACATAGGATTGCTTCGATGACGAACTGGACGCGTTGCGCCGTCACGACACCCCACAGACCGAGCGCGTTGAACCCTGCCGCGGCGACGACGGCGGCAGATAGTCCGCTACGCAGGCGGCGGCTCGTAAACGGCAACGCGTCCCCTCCAGCCCGCGGCGTTGACGTCCATATCCTGGCAGAAGAGTTCGCCCGCTGGACCGTTATCGCCCAACTAGATACGCAGCCTATTGGCGCGGTGCTGAACGAATACGAAAGTGCCTGCGGTGCAACGACTATTGGTCGTCGTCCCGTAGGTATCGCCCGAGAAGGAGCACGATTTCATTTTCGAGTTCATCGAGATTGACCGGTAGTTGCGTCGTTACGAGCCGGTGCACGAGCGACTCGATGGTTGTCACCACGACATGAGCGGTAAGGCGACCGGTCCGAGCGCTCGGATACGCCTCGAGTAGGGCCGCGGCGGCCTCGACGGCTTGTCGCTCCATATCGTGGATGTGGGCCAGGAACTCCGGTGCGCGCGGCGCCTCCTCGAACAGCACGCGATGAAGCCGTGGATCGTCGCGGTGATTGTCGATCGTCGCTCGGACGAACACCCGTAGGACGTCATCCACAGCCGGAGGCAGTCCGTTGGCGATCCGCCCGGCGATCAATCGTGCTCCGGCGTCGGCATGCGCCTGCATCAACGCCCGCAGCACTGCGTCCTTGTTGGGAAAGTATTGGTACACGGAGCCGATCGACATCCCGGCGCGCTCGGCGATGCGGTTGGTGGTTCCCGCGGCGTAGCCGTATTCGGCGAAAATCTGAGCAGCCGCATCAACGATGCGTTGCCGGGTCTCGGCGGACCTGAGTTGTTTCGGCTGCCTGCGCTGTCGGAAGCGGTCGGAGGGGGCGATCGTCGTCCTCCCCTGAAAAGCGAGTAGTCAGCCGGCTCGGACACTGGCAGGCTTAGGGTAACCTAACTCGCGCGAAGGAGTGCCGGAAATGCGCACCATCCACCATCACACGGTCCTGCCCACCAACGCCGAGCGGGTGTGGCAGGCGATGCTCTCTCCCGCGACGTTCCTCTACCTGTGCAAGGGCCTGTTCACAATGCCCGCACTCGCCGGACGGGTCGAGCCGTTCCGTGCGGGCGAAAGCGGAACCGGGTGGCTCTTCGTCCTGCACATCGTTCCCGCCTATCGGCACACGATCGAAGTTCTCGACGTCGACGCGGCCACGCACACGGTGCGGACGCGCGAGCGCGGCGGGCTGCTCAAAGCCTGGAATCACACCCTGCACGTCGAAGCGATCGACGACAGGACCTGCCGCTACAGCGACACCGTCGACATCGACGCGGGACGCGCGACCGCCCTGGCCGTGGCCGTCGCCAACGTCATCTTCCGGTACCGCCAACGGCGGTGGCACAGGCTCGTGCGGCAGCACCTGCTGCCTGAGGGCACCGCGTACGGCGGCGCCCGGGTTGATCCATGAGGCGCGGTCGGTGAATTGTGGCATGGCGGTCATGCCAGCGTGGCTCACTTCTTGCCGCGATACTCGAAGGTCTTGAACGAGAACCAGCCGGCTTCGCGAGCATGCTCGAGCGTGTCGACATGGAGCTCGAATCTGCCGCTGAAGACGCACGGGAGATTCGAGATGCGTTCTCGTACTTCGGCTTCGGTGAGGGCACGCCCGACGCGGTAGACCCGATCGTTCTTGTAGTACTTGTCCTCGGTGACTTCATTGAGGGCATGCAGCACTCGCACGGTCTCTTCCACGTTCGTTACGGTCAGAACCACCAGGTCGTACATGTGGAAGTGGTAGCCGCGGTCGTACAAGGCCGGGTCGCGGTCCAGCGCAGAGTCGGTCAAGATCCGCAGGGGCTGCCCGGTTTTCTTGTTCACGATGACACCGGCGACGAAGTCGGTTCGTTTCGCCACGCACGGGAAGAACCATCCGTCGTTCAGCTCGCGGGCGGGGCCGAGCAGCACGTCCTTGCCGTCGAATTTCCCTTCGGCGATCTCACGGGCCCCCGGCTCGTCAACCATGCTGCCCGATTCTAGTTCGCCCCGAGTCGCCCGACGTTGCGTGCAACGACTCTTCCGTCGACGTGGAAGCGGTGAACAGCGCGCGGCTGAATCACGGTCGAATTCCTCATCGTCCCAAGGGATTCGGTACTCGATCGGGATGATGACCCGACAGCCGGCGTAGCCGACCGGTCGGCGCAGACCGCAGTGCCGGCCCTAGTACTGACCAAGCGGCCGGCAGACATTGGTGATCGGGTTCCAATACTGTCCGGGGTCGCAATTGAGCGGTACCGGCGAGACCGGCGGCCGGCAGACGTTGGCGGCCGGGTCCCACCACTCGCCGTTCTGGCAATTCAACGGGACGGGCGCCACCGGCGGCTGGCAGACGTTGGCGACCGGATCCCACCACTCCCCGTTCTGGCAGTTGAGTGGGTCAGCTGAACCGGGTGCTGGAGCCACCAGTGACAGGGCGGCGATCGGCGCGAAGGCGGCCGTCAGGATTGTTGAGCGACGGATTAGCTTTCTCATGCAGATGAGCCTGCCCCATTCGGCGGGCCGCCAAACGCTAAACGTCGATTTCGCGCGGTGCCCGAGCCGCAGGTCAGCGTCAGGCGATGCGCTGAATTGTGATGCGCGCGTTGATGTGCCACACCGAGTTGTTCTCGTTGACCTGCAAGTAGAGGCCCTTGACATCTTCGCCGACCTGGTGCTCGACAACGAGTTTGGCTTCGTCGGTGACATTGAGGAAGGTGTCCATGAAGCTGGGGAGTGCATTGGCGTCGCTTCCCGTGCCCACCGACAGCGCCTTGGCGTTGCTGGCGTTGATCACGTCGGCAGTCGGCACGGTGTCGGGCGGCAGCGCGTCGTTGAGATACCGAAGGCGCGCATAGCCCGCCGGCGGAGCCGACACTGTCGGGATGACGGTCGGATTCGCCGGATCGGCATAGTTGACGAGCGACATGGCCGTGACGCGGTACTGACCAGGCTTGAGGGTCACCACGCCGGTGTGGTCATCGAGGCTGATGTTCTTGCCTTCCTCGACTTCGCGCTTGTTGAACGCCCGGGTGTTCCACCCTGCGACCATCGGCTTGCTCGTCAGTGAGTACTCGGCATACACCGCGTAATCCGCGGCTAGCGGCTCGTGGGTTTCACTTGGGCTACACGACGTGACCGCAGGGCCAACGGCAAGGGCGACAACAGAAACAATCGAGGCGACTGAACGGGATGCGATCACCTCGACATGGTGACCGAGATCCCGAGCAGTCGCACTCGATTGCGATTACTCGACCGACGCGTTCAGTTGCCGGGGCCGATGTCGGCGGCGGCCTGCACCAGCACCGCTTCGGGTGCGGGACCGCCGAGCTTGCTCACTACGAAGTCAGCGGCCTGATCGGCCATGCCGTTGGTCTTGTACGAGCTGTGCGCAGAACGGTCCAGACCGCCCGGATAGCAGACCGGGTCGCCTGGGGCGCACAGCTGGATGGTCTTACCGGCGTACAGATCGCCGATGGTGATCGGCGGCGCGTTGCGATCCGCCAGTCCCAGGAACCAGTCGTCCGGCGTGCCGAAGAGGGCAACCGCGGCGACATGGGAGGCAACGGACGCGGGCAGGGGCCCGGAGATACTGGCGGGCAGCGTGACTCCCGCGGGAACCGTGCTCGACGTCGTGTAACCCGCGACCGCGGCTCCCTGGGAGTAACCGCCCAACACGATCTTGGTCGCCGGGCATTCGGCGGCGACCGCCTGGATCTTGTTGGCCGCGTCGGCGACACCGTCGACCGCCTGCCCGAAGTTCAACGAGGCCGGATAGTTGACCCCGTATGCCTCGACCGTCTTGCCCGGCAACCGGGCGTTCAGGGCGTCGACAAACGACTGCCCGGTCGCGCCGACCCCGGGCAACTCGAAGGTGCCGCGCGCGAAGACGACCTCGACGGCGGCACACGAGTCGTCGGCGGCGTTGGCGGTTGCCACGGGACCCGCGACGACGGCGCCCAGTGCGAGTGCCGCGAAGATCGCCGACTGCATGACTTTCGCCGCCCGGCCCAACAATGCTGTGCTCATGCCTGCTTAAAGCCGTGATCCCCTACCTGCGATTCCGCCGATGTCAAGTGATCTATCTCACCGGCCCGAAAAGCCAACCCGGGGATGGTCGGCGCCCGTTGCAGCGTTGGCACTGGCCCTATTTCGGTGGCACTTTCCGCCCAAACGCGGAGCTACGCGTCGTACGAACGCAACAATGCCCGCGTGCGGGCCCGGCCCTCCGATGACGGATCGAACGGCGCCGCCACGTACTCGTCGACCCCGGCGGTCCGCAGCTCGTCGAGCCGTCCCCGGACGGTGTCCTCATCGCCGATGATGGCGGCATCCGCGGGACCGGCATAACCCTCACGGTCCAGCATGGCGCGATACGACGGCAGCTGGCCGTACATGGCGAATTGTTCGGCCGCCTGCTTGCGCGCGGCGTCCACGTCGTCGGTGACGCTGATCGGCAGCGAGGCCGCGACGCGCACCGCACCTTCGCGTCCGGCGTCGGCGGCGGCCTGCCGCAGCGCAGGCCCGACATGTTCGGCCAGCGTCCTGGGTCCGGTCATCCAGGTGCAGGTGCCGGCCGTGCGCCGTCCGGCGATCTTGAGCAGCTGCGGACCCAGTGCGGCGATATAGACGTCGGGCCGCGGTGCGTCGGCGATCATCAGGGCACCCCGGGTGGTCACTGTCTCGCCCTCTGCGGCGGCCGGCTGGCCGTCCAGCAGCGGCAACAGCCCGTCGAGGTATTCGTTGAGTCTGCGTACCGGCTTGTCCCACGGGATGCCCCACATCCCCTCGGTGACCGCCTGATGGGTCATGCCCAGCCCGAGGATGAATCGGCCACCCGAGGCGAGGCTCACGGTCAGGGCGCGCTGCGCCATCAGCATCGGATGCAGATTCTGGATAGGCACCACACCGCTGGCCACCTCGATCGTGTCAACCTCATGCAACGCGACCGCCAGGACCGTGAGAAGGTCTGGTTCGTAAGGTAATTGGCTCATCCACACCCGTTTGAAGCCCTCGTCGCGCAGCATCGTGAGGTTCGCGATCGTCGCATCGATGGGCGATCCGGTACCGGATCCACTGAGTTGGGAGAACATACTGACCTGCATGCCCCCAGCATGCATCGTGGGCGTTTCGTTCAGGGTGCGTTTCGCGGCGATGCGCTGCCTACGGGTGAACGGTCGCCGATCCCACGATCAGCGGCTGAACGATCGCCGGCATCCCGTGCCACACCTGATCGTCGGCGGTGACGGTGAAGCCGTTGGCGCGCATCAGCTCCAAGGTGGGGCGGTTGCAGACGCAGCCGCCCGCGAACCCGCGCCACGGGCGTAACAGCTTGTCCTGGCACGCGGTGAGGAAACGCGAACGTGCCCGGACGTGCTCGATGAACAGCAGCCGTCCGCCTGGGCGCAGGATGCGGGCGATCTCGCGCAGGGCCCGTCCCGGGTTGTCGACTGTGCACAGTACGAGCGTCGACACCACCGTGTCCACGGATGCGTCGGCGAACGGCAGGCTCTCGGCCGGGCTGTCGACGATCCGCGCGGCCACACCATGCCGGCTCACCATGCCGGCGAGCTTGCGCCGCATGCCGGGTTCCGGCTCGGTGAGTACGAGGTCGTCGAGCCCGTCGCCATAATGCTTCACGTTCAGTCCGGTGCCTGCCCCGATCTCGACGACGCGTCCGCACGCCTCGGCCACCAGCGCCCGCCGGCGGCGGCGCATGCCCGCCACCTCCCCGATCCAGAGGACCGGGTCGTACAGCACGGCGAATACCCGCAGCCAGACTGAATACGACGCACTCGTCGGGGTTTCGGTGCCTGTTTCGTGGGCAGCGGTTTCGGTCATGCCGGGAATCTACGAGCCGCGAGACCGCCGGCGCCTCCCCAAAAGCGGCCATTTCTGGGTGATGGCCGGTTTCGGCTATACGAGACCGAGTCGTGCGGCCTGGGCGACGGCGGCCGTGCGCGATGCCGCACCCAGCTTGCGCCGGATGTTCGCGACGTGGCGGTGCACGGTGTGCGGGCTCAGCTGGAGCTGTCCGGCGATCTCACGGTCACCGAGACCGTGTGCGACGCAGGCGAGGATCTCGCGTTCGCGCGTCGACAGCGGGACCGGTCCGGGCCGAACCGCCTTCGCGGCGGGCGGCCGCTGTGGCGCCAGGCCCTGGCGGCAGGCTCGGACGACGGAATCGACGTCACCGTGCCAGGGGAAGTGCGATTGACCGGGCAGCGGGATGAAGGTGGCGCCGGCGATCGTGGCCGCGACCTCGCGCCCCAGCCGGTAGGGCACGGCGCGGTCGTCGCGGCGGTGCACGACGGTCGCCGGGGCCCGGACAAGGGGCAGCTGCGAACGGACGTCGAGGCGATAGACCATGTCCAACAGCGCGGCGGCGGTCTCCGCGGTGGCCGACTCCCGCTGCAGTCGGGAGAAACGGTCGTGTTCTGCCGCGTCGGCGCTGCCGAGGAAGATGTCGCTGAGCATGCGCGCACCCAGGCCCCAATGAGCGCGCACCGCCGCGACGATTGCATCCCCTACCCCCGGCGCGGTGAGCGCATCGCCGTGCGGGTACGACCCGTACAGGACCAGACGTTCGACCCGCTCGGGGAACGCCGCCGCGAACGCGATGGCGGTGCAACTGCCGGACGAGCCGCCGATGAGCGAAACCCGCTCGAGCCCGAGTTCGTCGAGCAGCGCGCACAGGACCGCGACCTCGCCGTCGAGGGTGAGGTCGGCCTGCTCGACGATGCGGTCCGACATCCCGACGCCGAGCCGGTCGTAGCGGATCAGGGTGTAGTCCTCGGCGACGCCTTCCCAGAATCGGCGGACATCCGGGCTCTGCCAGTCCAGTTCGAGATGACTCACCCACCATGCGGGCGCGACCAGTGGCGGGCCGTCGCCGCGCACCTCGTACGCCAGTCGGCGGGCACCGACGGGGAGAAAGCGAATCTCGGACTTGTCGAGCATCGCCATGAGCGTACGGCTGCCTGCAAGGATGTTGGCCATGTTGAGCAGGTCCGGACGGGTGTTCGCGGCGTCGGTCGGTGCACTGCCGATCGTGCTCGCGGCCACGGTGGCCGTGCCGGTGGCGACGGCGCGGCCGCTGGTCTGGGGCAGCTGTGCCGAGTGGCTCGACACCAGCGATGCCCTCACCGCTCAATGCGGCACGTTCGCGGTTCCGGTCGACTGGGACGGCGCGGCCGATCCACAAGCCGCACAGGCACACCTGGCGGTGATCCGGGTGCCGGCTCGGGGAAGGCGGCTCGGCATTCTGATGATGAATCCCGGTGGCCCCGGGGCCTCGGCCGTCGAGTTCGTCCGCGACTACATTGCCCACACGCCGAATTCCACACTGCTGCAACATTTCGACATCGTCGGCTTCGACCCGCGCGGTGTCGGCTTCTCCGAACCCGGTCTCGACTGCCTGACCGACGCCGAGCGCGACGCGCTGCGGCGAGACCCCCAGGTCGACTACAGCCCGGCCGGTGTGACGCATATCGAAGATCAGCGCCGCCGCTTCGTTCAGGCGTGCCTGGACCATATGGGGGCCGCGTTTCTGGCCAGCATGAGCACGGCGACAACCGCGCGCGACATGGATGCGCTGCGTGCAGCTCTCGGTGAGGAGCAGATCACCTATGTGGGGATGTCCTACGGAACCATGCTCGGCATCGTCTACGGCGAGATGTTTCCCGACCGGGTACGGGCCGCTCTGCTCGACGGAGTGGAGGACCCGCAGGTCGACCCGATCGCCGACGATCTCGCCCAGGACACGGCATTCCAGCAAGCCTTCGACGAATTCGCCCGGACCTGCGCGCAGCTGCCCGATTGCCCGCTCGGTGCCGACCCGGCCCGGTCGGTGGCCCGGTTCCACGACCTGATCGATCCGTTGGTGAATCAACGTGGACATACCAAAGATCCACGGGGATTGGGCTATTCGGACGCCATCGCCGCGACGCAGTATGCCCTTTACGGCCAGGACGACTGGCCGGCGCTCAATGCAGGACTGCGGGCGGTGCGGGACGGAACGCCCGCCGACGATCTGCTCGAACTCGCCGATGTGTTCCTGGGACGCGACACCGACGGCCACTACGGCCCGGAGTGGAATGTGCTGGCGGCGACCCAATGCGTCGACGCCGCCTACCCCGGCGATCCTGCGGTGTGGGTCGACTTCGACCGGCGGGTGCGTGAAGCGGCGCCGTTCCAGAGTTACGGCTCGTTCACCGGTTTCGCGCCTCGAGACCAGTGTGTGTTCTGGCCGGTCAGACCGGCGGCGGCACCGCAACCGGCGTCCTGGCCGGGCCCGGGCAGGGTGATGGTCATCTCGACGACCGGCGACCCGGCCACGCCCTATCAGGTCGGCGTCGATGTCGCGGCGGAACTCGGTGCTCCCCTGCTGACCTTCGAGGGCACCCAGCACACGGCGTTCATTCCCGGCACGCCCTGCGTTCGCGCGGCCGGTGATGCGTTTCTGATCGATCTGCGGGCGCCCGACCCCGGGCAACGGTGTTGACCAGCGCTGGACGGATCAGTCTGCGCACGGTGATGAACCAGCCCAGCCGGCCGCCGAGTCAATGACGATGCCGAGCCGGCGCGCAGTACGGTTCACGCTGAGCGACGATAGCGACCGCCGCACAAGATAATCGGAGCATCGCCCAATTATCTTGTGCGGCAGGACAGTTTGCCTATGACTGCATTTGGCCGAGCGTGACCTGCACCGTATGCGACGCGCCTGACGGATCGTCGTAGGTCACGGTGACGTTGTCACCGGGTGCCTTGGAACGAATGGCGGCGACCAGTGACTCCGGGCCGTCGATCACCTGGCTGTCCACCTTGGTGATCACCGCGCCCTCCGGCAAGCCGGCCGATGCCGCCGGACTGCCGTCCGCGACGCCCGCGATCATCGCGCCGCGCGCGCTGTCGTCCGAGCTGAGCTGGACACCGAGGGAGGCGTGCTGGACGGTTCCGGTGGAGATCAGTTCGTCGGCAAGGCGTTTGGCCTGATCGACGGGGATGGCGAAGCCGAGGCCGATCGACCCGCTCTGTGCTGCCTGCGCATCCTGGCCGCTGCCAAGGGATGCGATCGCCGAATTCACGCCGATCAGGTCACCGTTCATGTCCACCAGTGCCCCGCCCGAGTTGCCCGGATTGATTGCGGCGTCGGTCTGGATCGCGCTCATGACCGAATGCTGGCCGGTCTGCCCGTCACCGGTGGCCACCGGACGGTCGAGCGCGCTGATGATGCCGGTGGTCACGGTGCCCTGCAGGCCCAGCGGCGAGCCGACCGCGACGACGTTTTGCCCCACCTTCAGGTCCTTGGACGAACCGATGGTGATCGGCGTCAGCCCCGAGACGTTCTGCGCACGCACCACCGCGATGTCGTCGGCAGGATCGGTGCCGACGACGGTGAACGGCACTGTGCGGCCGTCGGAGAAGGTCACGGTGGCCTCGACACCGCCGCTGGAGCGGCCGAACAGTCGCACACCCGGACCGTCCCCCGTCGAGTCCTGGCCGTCCGCGGCCTGCGCGGCCGCCGCCACGACATGGTTGTTGGTCAGAATCAGCCCGTCGGAGCTGAGCACGATCCCGGATCCTTCCCCGTGGCCCTGGCCCGTGCTGATCTGGAGTTTGACCACGCTGGGCAACACCTTGGCCGACACCTGCTCGACCGATCCGACGGGCGCCTGGCCAGTGGGCTGGCCGGAGACCGGCCCGGCCTTCGGTGCAGGCACGCCGGCGGCGGGCTTGGGTGCGGCGACCGTGGCGGCCGGCTGCCCGACGTGGTCGACCACGACGACGGCGGCGGCGCCGGCAACCATGGCGACTGCGGCCGTGCCGGCCACCAACACACCGGCGCGAGCTTTCGATCGCGGTTTAAAATTTTGCTGTGACGGCGGTCTCACAAATTGACTGCGCATATCGACCTGCGGTCCGTAGGTCGGCGGGTACATCTGCGTCGTAAAAGAAGTATCGTAATGCGATTGATACCGCGCCTGATCCCACCGATTCGAGTTAGGTTGATCAGCAGCATCTTTCGGTTGCCATTGGTGGCGGCGGTCGTGCGGCGCATTCCCGGACTGGTAGTTCATCGCGTTGGATTTCTCTTTCTCATGACAAATTAATGTTTGCGCCAGCTAGCGCCTGAATGCAGGTTGCCTGCGGTGTCTGAGGCTTTGCTGAGAATCAGTTCAACGTGAGCCAAGACTTTTTATCGGGTCAATAATGGGTGCCGCTGGGCCCGTCCCGGGCAATGCGGCTGTAGCGTGACGACCGTGAATTCCTCTCGCGTGCCCTCCGCCGTCGCACTCGTAGCCTGCGCCGCATCGATCGCTCTGACGCTGGCCGCATGCGGCTCCGAGACCAGTAGCCAGTCGGCGAGCAAGGCCTCCAGCGCTCCAGCCGTTGCTTCCACAGTGACCCAAGCGGCCGGCCCGGACGGCACGTGCCCGACGGCACCGCCCGCCAATCCGGGCGCCCCCGAATGGACTTTGCCCGGGGCCACCGGCAGCGTTGCGGTCACCGGATCCACCGACACTGCCGCACCCGTCGTCACCGTGACCGCGCCGTTCAGCGTCGGCGCCACCCAGGTACAGACGTTGCAGGCCGGCAACGGACCGGTCGTCGCGCCGAACGCCATGGTGTCGGTCTGCTACATGGGCGTCAACGGGCGGGACGGATCGGTGTTCGACAGCAGCTACCAGCGTGGCGAACCGGCGGACTTCCCCCTCGACGGCGTCGTGCCTGGCTTCCAGAAGGCCATCGCGGGCCAGAAGGTCGGGTCCACGGTCGCGGTCGCCATGGTCTCCGCCGACGGCTACCCGGATGGTCAGCCCAGGGCGGGCATCCTGCCCGGTGACACCCTGGTCTTCGCGATCAAGATCCTCAGCGCCTCGTAACCGCTAGGGCTGACAGGTCGGCTGAAGGCCGTTCACCAGCGCGTAGATGTCATCCTTCTTCTGGTCGGCCCAGTCGATCGCCGTCCACGTCGAGGGCTGCGGCCACGCGTTCGACACCGTCGGCCCGTATCCGCCGTATCCGTAGCCGTACCCGCCGCCCGAAATCACGAACAGCGCCCCGACCGCGTCACGCATGTCGTCGCTCGCGCGGCGCAGGTCGACAAGCTCCGGCGCCAGCCCCGGGACGATGCCGGGTCCGTTCACATCCTCCATGTAGTGGACACCGTGGCTGATCATGGCGAGCTTGACGTTGGTGTCGCGTTGCTGGGCGGCCCCGCTCGCGTACGGCGAGCTGATGACGATCCGCACCCCGCCGATGCCGGCGTTGATGTCGTTGTCGAGGCTCTCACGAACCTGATCGAGCACGCCGCACGGCACGCGAACCGGGTCGGCCGCGGCCGCCGGCGCGAAGCCGATCGATGCGCACGTCACGGCCGCCGCGAGGGCATAACCGAGACGGATGGGATCGACTACCGTCGACTGAGTTTGCTTCATCGTCCACCTGTGCATCCGGGCATCGCCATTGATGCCTGTATATAGGTGGAATTGACGCCTTCGTTACCGCGGTCCGGAGATTAGCCTGTGGCTACACCCAGTCCCACACCGACATGTCGCCCTTGGGGTAGTTCATGCAGACGTCGGTGGCCTTGGCGACGACGCCCTTGTTGTTGAAGAACAGCTTGGCCCAGTTGCCCCAGCGGGTCGCGACGAACTCGTAGTAGATGTTGGTCGCGGTGTCCTCGGAGTACTGCCGGCGAGCCACCGGGTCGAGCGAGAAGAACCAGTGAATGCGGTCGAAGGCGATCTGCTGCACCTCTGGCGGCCGGTTGCTCCGGTCGATCATGTAGCGCTCGAAGTACACCGGGCTGGTGTCGCGCGCGGCGGCCATGTACTGCTCGGTGTCGCACTGGGTGATGATGATGCGGTGCGGGATCGGATAGTCATCGGTGGCATCGGCGGCCGCCGGGCCGGCCGAGATGACACTCGCGGCCGCCACGGCGCTCAACGCCATTCCCGCGAGCTTTGCGCGACGCTTCAACCCGGTCATCATTCTCCTGCCCTCATCCCTAAAACCTTAAGCGGACTAACTATATAGCGGTCCACTGGGCAGTATCCACCCCTAGGTCTGCGTCGGACTGCATTTGTGACGAGTGAGACTCGCTGCCAGGGACCGTTCAGCCGCCGTTGGTGACCGGGTTGGACGACAGTGTGATGAAGCCGTCGTTGATCCACACGCCCCAGCGGCCGCCCCACATGTGGGTCCACACGACAGGGCGCCCGGCCCATACCTCGGCCGGCTTGCCCGGCGCCCAGGCCGGCACCGGCTCACCGACATTCTGGTCCGGCGGTGGCGGGTCGGCGCTGGCCGGCGCGATGCCGATCACGAGTCCAACGGCAAGTGCGCCGACAGCGGTCAGCGCGGTTCTGATCAAGGTCATGAGCACGACTCCAGCGTTCAGACGTCATCGAGATACTTAGCAAGTATAACCAGCAGACGGCGCGGGTAATCCCCTACCCCGAAAGATGGTGAGCCGAGTCGCTATGGCGTGGGCGCCGGAGCGGGGGTGGCGGTGATCGGCGCCGGCTGGCCGGGCGTGTTGTATTCGTAGCCCGGCGGTGGTGGCCCGCTCAGCGAGTAGTACCCCGGCGGCAGCGCGGGGGTACCGGGCGGCGGGGGTTTACCCGGGCCGTACTCCCCCGGGGGCGCCTCCGAGCCGGGCGCGGTGTACGACGTGAACCCCGGCGGCAGCGGCGGCGGGGCTCCCGCTCCCGGCGGCGGCGCGACGGAGCCGCCGGCGTACGCCTCGTCCTGCGGCCCGTAATACGGGTCGCGGACCTGATGCCACATGTCTTTGAGCGACCCGAGGACGCCCGGGGTGTTCTGCGAGCCGTACGTCGGGTTGGCGATCTCGGGGACGGACGGCGGCGCGCCGGGCGGTGGCGGCGCAGGCGCGGGAGCGGCACCGGGATCGACGGGCATGGCCACCGGCTGGCCCGGTGGCACGGCTGCCGGATCCGACGGGACCGGAATCGGCGTCGGCGTCATCGGGTCGGCCGACGCGATGGCGGGCCCGCCGAATGCCGCGCCGGCGGTCAAGCCTGCAACTAGGACTGCGCGGAGGAACGGCGCGGTGCGGTGACCTTCAGTCATGAATCCGGCAGTCCTCTCATTGGCCCCTCGGCGTAGGGGCATCGTCGCACACATCGGCGATGGGCGTACCCGGGGCGAAACCCGTGTACCCCTGCTATCGCCGCTACGACTCGGGCCGTTTCAGCATTCGCCCTGGTGCCCGCACATCCCGGCGGGCACCAGGGCCGCAGTCAGACCTGAGTGGTCGGGGTGCCGGTTTCGGTGCTGCCGGTCGCCGATCCCTTGAGGTAGCGGGTGACGAAGCCGAGCGAAACAATCGCCGCGACGACACCGATGACACCCCACAGCAGGATCGGGAACACCAGCGAACCGAAGACGAAGTCGTAGGTCAGCGCGAGGTAGAGCGACCAGATGACGCGGTAGATCGACCAGAACGCCAACAGGCCGGTGCTGATGCCGATGTAGAGGCTGTATTGCCGATCGACGCGATCGATCTGCTGGGCGATGGGGGTCGGGACGATCTTCATGGGTTCTTCCTCTCGTTACTCGCCGCCTTCGTGGCGTCGTTGCGAGAAGTAAAGAACTGACGACCCCCTACCGATCCCAACTCATTCCGAGAAGTCGGCCGTCAACCATCGATCCGGGTGGATGGTGAACAGCACGTTCTCGTGGCCTTCCATCGACTGAACGAACTGCTTGCCGGCCTCGTCGCCGAGGTAGCGCACGGCGATCGCTTCCAGGATGTCCGGCGGGGTGGGTGTGATGGCGTCGATCACTGTCCCCTCGACGGTCACGTATACATAGGGCGGCTCCTCGTTCTGCACCACCAGTGCCACCGCCCCGGCCTTCTTGATCAGCCGGGCCTTCCGGCTCGCCGCGCCCGTGGTGACCCGGACATTGCCACCCGGCGCGTAGTCGTACCAGATCGGAACGCTGGCCGGCGGGCGGCCGTCTTCGGCGGCGACGGACAGGACCGCCACATGTTTGGCGGCGAGGAACTCCTGCCGCTCGGACTCGGTCAGTTCTCTGGGCATACACCGGCCAACCTCCGACTTTCGCGGGCTATTCCGATACCGGCATCGAGATCGCCGAATCGCGGCACGCACTGGCAGCTCTTCGCCCGTTCAGCGGTGTGGGCGAGATCGTTGGGTAGGGTCTCCGGGTGACTTCGAGCCCAACCCTGAAATCCGTAAACGCCCGTCTTGCTGAGGAACTCGCGGTAGCCGAGGCGCAGGTGACGGCCGCAGTCAAGCTGCTCGACGAAGGCGCGACCGTGCCGTTCATCGCCCGGTACCGCAAGGAAGTCACCGGCAGTCTCGATGACGGCCAGCTGCGCGACCTCGAGGAGCGGTTGCGGTATCTGCGCGAGCTCGACGAACGGCGTGACGCCGTGCTGGCGTCGATCGAAGAGCAGGGCAAGCTCACCGACGAGCTGAGGATCGCGCTGCTGAGCGCCGAGACCAAGTCCCGAGTCGAGGACATCTATCTGCCGTACAAGCCCAAGCGGCGCACGAAGGCTCAGATCGCTCGCGAAGCCGGCCTGGAGCCGCTCGCAGATCGGCTGCTCGCCGAACCTGCCGTCGACCCCGAGATCGCGGCCGCCGAGTTCCTGAACGCCGACGTCGCCGACGCCACGGCGGCGCTGGACGGCGCCCGGCACATCCTGATCGAGCGTGCCGCCGAAGACGCCGAGTTGGTCGGCGCGATCCGGACCAAATTCTGGGCCGAAGGCGCGCTGCGCACGACACCCTACTCCGAAGAGACCGCGAAAAGTCAAGCGGCACAGAAGTTCCGTGACTATTTCGAGTTCTCCGAGCGGCTCGAGGACATGCCGTCACACCGGGTGCTCGCGGTGCTGCGCGGCGAGAAGGAACGGGCCCTCGCGCTGCGCTTCGACGGCGGCAGCGACGACGCCTACGAGGTGATGGTGGCACAGGCGCTCGGCGTCGATCTGACCGCCAAGGCGGCGGCGACGCCCTGGCTGGCCACCACGGTCCGGTTGGCGTGGCGCACCCGGCTGATGATCTCCGGGGCGGTCGATGCGCGGATGCGGTTGCGCCAGCGCGCCGAGGACGACGCGGTCGCGGTGTTCGCCACGAACCTCAAGGATCTTCTGCTGGCCGCCCCGGCAGGCAATCGGACCACGCTAGGCCTGGATCCCGGCTTCCGCACCGGTGTGAAGGTCGCCGTCGTCGACGGCACCGGCAAGGTGCTCGAGACCTGTGCGATCTACCCGCATCAGCCTCAGCGGCAATGGGATACGGCGAAGGCCACACTGGCGGCGTTGGTCAGGCGCCACGGGGTCGAGCTGATCGCGATCGGCAATGGCACCGCCTCGCGTGAGACCGATGCTCTGGCCACCGAACTGATCAATGACATCCGCGGCGCCGGTGCGACGGCGCCGGCAAAGGCGATGGTCAGTGAGGCAGGCGCCTCGGTGTATTCGGCGTCGGCCTATGCCGCGCGCGAGCTGCCGAGCCTGGACGTGACCGTGCGCGGCGCGGTGTCGATCGCGCGAAGACTGCAGGATCCGCTTGCCGAACTGGTGAAGATCGAGCCCAAATCGATTGGTGTCGGCCAGTATCAGCACGACGTCACACCGGGTACGCTCGCGCGCAGCCTCGACGCCGTGGTGGAGGATGCCGTCAATGCGGTGGGTGTCGACCTGAACACCGCGTCGGTACCGCTGCTGGCGCGGGTGTCCGGAGTGTCGGAGTCGCTGGCCGAGGCGATCGTCGCCCACCGGGAGAAGACCGGGCCATTCCGCAGTCGCCGCGGGCTGTTGGATGTAGCACGCTTGGGCCCCAAGGCTTTTGAGCAATGTGCGGGATTCCTGCGGATCCGCGGTGGCGACGACGCCCTCGACGCATCAGGTGTCCACCCTGAGGCCTATCCCGTCGTCCGGCGAATCCTGGACCGCTCGGGCATCGCGCTGGCCGAGCTCATCGGCAACGAGCGCTCGCTCCGGTCGCTTCGGCCCGCCGATTTCGCCGACGACCGATTCGGTGTGCCGACGGTCACCGACATCCTGTCGGAGTTGGAGAAACCGGGCCGCGATCCGCGGCCGGCGTTCTCCACGGCGACCTTCGCCGCCGGGGTGGAGAAGGTGGCCGACCTGAAGGTCGGCATGGTGCTCGAAGGTGTCGTCACCAATGTCGCGGCCTTCGGCGCCTTCGTCGATGTCGGAGTCCATCAGGACGGCCTGGTTCACGTGTCGGCGATGTCGGACCGTTACGTCTCCGATCCGCACGAGGTGGTGCGGTCCGGCCAGGTGGTGCGGGTGAAGGTCCTCGAGGTCGATGTGGACCGTCAGCGGATCGGGCTCACCCTTCGGCTTGGCGATGAGCCAAAGCGCCAGCAAGCCACAAGATCTGAGCGTGGTGGTGGCAATCCCGGCCGCGGCGAGCGCCGTCAGCCGGCCCGCGGCGGCGATGGTGGCCGGCGCGAGAGCAACCAGTCGTCAGGTTCGATGGCGCAAGCCTTGCGGGATGCGGGGTTCGGCCGGTAGGCCGCTGCGGTATGTTCAGCCTCCAGGGGAGGCAGCATGGCTGGCAAGGTCGCATACACCAAGAAGTCCGTGACGTCCAAGGACGGCACCACGATCGGCTTCCGTCAGCTCGGCCAGGGTCCAGCGATCGTGATCCTGCACGGCGGCGCACTGGCATCACAGCACTACATGAAGATCGGCGCGGCGCTGGCGGACACGTTCACGGTGTGCATTCCCGACCGACGTGGCCGCGGGATGAGCGGCCCTTACGGCCCCGACTACAGCATCACGCGCGAGGACGAGGATCTCGCGGCCGTCGTGGCCGAGACCGGTGCGCAGTGTGTGTTCGGGACAGCGGACGGCGGGCTGTTCGCGTTGCACGGCTCGGCATCGATCCCGGCTGTCCGCAAGGTTGCTGTCTTCGAGCCCGTCATTTTCGTCGGCCAACCCGATCTGGCCGAGTTCAAGGCCACAATCGGCCGCGGCGAAGCCTTGATCGCCAAGGGCGACGTTGCGGGCGCGATGTCGAGCCTGGCCGTCGACGCGGCCAACGATCCTCGGCTGCATGCTGTTCCCGCCGCCTACCGGCTGTTGGGCCGGGTCTTCGCTACGCCGCTCGCCTGCCGCCTGCTGCTGTCGCTTGATGCCCTGGCGGCGCGTGGTGACACCGTTGCACTGCGCGATCTGGTGCCGGCGCTGATCCCGGAACTGCAACAGGTCAAGGCGACCGAAGGCACCATCGAGTTCTACCGAGGCGTGACGGCGGAGTGCTTGCTGATGTGCGGCAGTAATGCCCCAACCCTGTTCACCGAGACGCTGGACGCCCTGCAGGACGTGCTGCCGCACTCGCGGCGGGTCGAGCTCGCCGGACTCAGTCACGGCGCGGCCCAGGACCAGGGCGGCAAACCGCTGGTGATCGCCGGCCAACTGCGGCAGTTCTTTTCGTAGGCGACGCGACTGGGTCGCCGGCGACGGCCCGACAGCGCCGAACGTCGGCACGAAATATTGGCGTCAGAGGTTCACCGGCACCGGCGATTGTCAGCTTTCGCGCAGCGGCCGCGCAACTAGTTGTCAGATACTGCGACATTTCTGGGAATTCTCAGCTCTCATTTATGTTGTGCTACTTGAGATTTCAGCAATTCGCCGCCGTGGTGAGCTTATACCGGCAGGCGTCGGCCAGTGCACGCATCTGTGCAAAACCTCACCTGGCAGCTTGAACGGAATTTTTTCGACGCGGCCCCGACGTTGCAGCGCGCATGACAGATACCGCGTTTTACCGCTCGCTCAACTCAATTGGCGTTCCCCAGCGAGGTGACCCACGCATCGCGGGCACCGCCGTTGCATTCACGCAGAATCGCCACAACCAGGACGAGGTGGCAGCGGCGCTCACCGAGTTCGCCGACCCCGCCTTCGCCCGCTTCGCCCGAACCAGCGGGGTCGAATATCGCAACCTCGCGCTACCGCTGGAGCGCTACCCGAAGATGACCGGCTTCACCGAAGCCAATGCCGCCTACCTGGAGGTGGCCACCGAACTCGGCGAGCAGGCACTGCGCCGAGCACTGGACGCCGCGCACGTCCGGCCCGACGAGGTCGATGCCATCGTGACCGTCTCGAGTACGGGAGTGGCGGTGCCGACCATCGATGCCCGGATCGCAGCCAAGGTCGGACTGCGCCCAGATATCAAGCGCATTCCGCTGTTCGGGCTCGGATGTGTCGCCGGCGCGGCCGGGTTGGCGCGGGTGCACGACTACCTGCGCGGCTTTCCGGACCACATCGCGGTCTTGCTCTCGGTCGAGCTGTGCTCGCTGACCTTGCAGCGCGATGACACGTCGATTCCCGCACTGATCGGCGTCTGCCTTTTCGGTGACGGCGCGGCGGCCGTCGTCGGCACCGGAGCCGATCGGGCTCCGGCCGGGCTCCCCCTGCATCCCGGTCCGCGCGTATTGGCAACGCGCAGCAGGCTGTTCGCCGACACCATCGACGTGATGGGCTGGAATGTCAGCTCCAGCGGATTCCAGTTGGTGATGTCGCGCGAGGTCCCCAGTATGGCCGAAGACCACCTGGGTGAGGAAGTCGATAGGTTCCTCGCTGACCACGGTTTGACGACCGCCGACATCGCCACCTGGGTGTGTCATCCCGGTGGGCCCAAGGTGCTCGACGCGATCACCGATGCGGTCGGCGTTCCGCCGGAAGGGCTGCGGCACAGCTGGCAGTCGATGCGGGACAACGGAAACATCTCGTCGGCGTCCGTGCTCGATGTCCTCGACCGGACCATTGCCGAGCCACCGGAGGCAGGCTCCCTGGGATTGATGCTGGCGATGGGGCCGGGCTTCAGCTTCGAACTCTTGCTGCTGGGCTGGTGAAGGAGATCGCCATGTTCTATTTCTTGTTCATCGCTGCGATCGGTGTCGAGCGGCTCGTCGAGCTGGTGGTGTCGCGGCGCAACGCCCGATGGTCCTTCGCTCAGGGCGGCCACGAATTCGGCCGCGGCCACTACCCCGTGATGGTCGGGATGCACACCCTGCTGCTGGTGTCGTGCATCGTGGAAGTGGCGACGATGCACCGTCCGTTCCTGCCGTGGCTGGGGTGGCCGATGGTCGGGGTCGTCGCGATCAGTACCGCTCTGCGCTGGTGGTGCGTGTCCGTTCTGGGCAAGCACTGGAATCCGCGGCTGATCGTGATCAAGGGTGCGCCCCTGGTCAGCAGCGGGCCGTATCGGTGGCTGCACCATCCGAACTACACGGCCGTTGCCGCGGAAGTGGCGGCACTGCCCCTGGTGCACTCCGCCTGGGTGACGGCCATCGTGTTCAGCATCGCCAACGCCTTGGTGCTCACCGTGCGGATCCGTGCCGAGAACGCGGCACTCGGTTACGCCTGAGTTTGACGGAGCCGCAACCATATTCACAGCTCATTTCAGGTGCCGGTACTCGTAACCGGTGTTACGTTGTGATCCGTTGAGGTTGTGCACAGCCACATCGAGGGGCCCGTCAATGAGCACTGCTGCCGAACGCGCCGACCAGCTTGCTCTGGTGGCACGACTCAAGTCTGCCTATCCCGAGTTGCCGGACGCGCCGACACCCGATCTGCTCGACCACGCCAGGTTCGTCGCCTACATGAAGCCCGTGCACGACGTCGGCGGCGAGCCCGATGCTCCGATGAAGTACGAGAACAAGGATTACGAGTACTGGGAGCACATGACGTACGTCATGTGCGAGGTCCTCGCCTGGCGGGGCATCTGGCTCTCGGAGGAACGCCGCCGCATCGGCAACGTCGACGTCCAGCGTGCCGTCTATCTCGGGTTCCCCTACTACGGCCGCTGGCTGTTGTCGGTGGCGCGGGTCCTGATCGAGAAGCATCACATCGGTCTGACCGAGCTCACCGAACGCATGGCCGAGGTCAAGGAGCGCTACGCCGGCGGTCTTGACGGAAAGACGCTGAAGGCCGAGCCCAAGCACGAGGGCGACGGATCGCAGGTCAAGCGGAACAGCCACATCGTTCACGCGCAGGGCAAGGGCGATCCGCAGGTGTACGCGGGCAAGGCCGGAGACCCGCGATTCAAGGTCGGCGACCCGGTGGTGGTCCGTGAGCTGCCAGTGCTGTTCTACACGCGCACACCCGAGTACGTCCGCGGTGCGAAGGGCGTCATCGACGCGGTGGCCTACGAGAGCCCGGCCGCCGAGGATGAGACCTGGGATATCCCCGATGCCGAGCCCGAATGGTTTTACGTCGTCAAATTCAGCATGTCCGAGCTGTGGAACGACTTCAACGGCCCGGATACCGACAGCCTGCGAACCGAGATCCCCGAGCACTGGCTGCGACCGGCCTAGCAGAAACGGACTGATATGACAGATCACGATCACGACCACGACCGCACCGTCAAGCCCATGGTCGACGAGATCACCGACTTCGAGGTCCTCGAAATCGCACTACGCGAATTATGTATCGAGAAGGGCATTTTCACTGCCGAAGAGCACCGCCGGTTCACCGAGTTCGCCGAGCAGATCGGCCCGACGCCGGCGGCCCGGCTGGTCGCCCGCGCCTGGCTGGATCCCGACTTCAAGGCGCTCGCCTTGGCCGAACCGATGACGGCGAGCAAGGAGGTCGGTGTCGACTGGCTGGAGCCGACCGGTTTCGGCACACCGAGCGACTTCACCGCCTTCCAGATCCTCGAGGACACCCCCACCTTGCACAACGTGATCGTCTGTGCACTCTGCTCCTGCTATCCGCGCCCGATCCTCGGCAACTCGCCCGAGTGGTACCGGACGCCCAACTATCGCCGCCGGCTGGTCCGCTGGCCGCGACAGGTCCTCGCCGAGTTCGGCCTCTATCTGGGCGACGACATCGAGGTCCGGGTGCAGGACTCCAACCAGAAGCACCGTTTCATGGTGATGCCGATGCGGCCCGAAGGCACCGACGGCTGGACCGAGGACCAGCTGACCGAGATCATCACCCGGGACTGCCTGATCGGCGTCGCGCTGCCCAAGGCCGGCGTGACGACCAACATCATCACCGCCACCCGTCCCGCGATGCATCCGGTCGGCGAATGAACCCCGACACGCTCCAGCAGATCGTCGAACGCAACCAGATTTGGCCGTTGATGGCCGCCAAATACGGGGTGGAGAACCCGGTTCCGCCCTGGAAGACCAGCCTCGACGGGCTGTGTGACGCACTCGACCACGCCGCATGCGACGCCGACGTGCCGAACTTCAAGGAGCGGCGCGACGAGGAAGACGAGCTGTCGGCGACCGTCTACCCCACGCTTCCCTACCCGGAAAACCAGCTCGTGGCGCTGGCGCATTCGCTGCTTGCCAGGGGTGTCATCACCGAAGCTGAACTGCAGCAACGACTTTCCATCGTACGGGCCCGGTTGGAGTCCTGAGCTCTGCCGCGATGTCCCCCAATCGGTGGACCCCCGATTCATCCGGTATTCCAGCCGATCGGTGGACAGTCCGCGATGACGCCGCGCGTCATAGTTGCCTGGTGAGCCGTCAAGCAAGCGGCGGCTCTCCCAAAACAAAAGGATGGCAACGGTGAACAGCAGCATGGATTTGTCGGAACATACCGCAGCGGCCTCCAGCGCGATCGGCATCCGCCCCGCCTATTTCGTCCAGCAATCGAACGGGAGCTTCCGGCCGACGACATCGGCCGCGGCCTCCTGGAGCGACGGCGTGCTCAGTGGCCAGGCGATTGCCGGCCTCGCGGCATCGACGCTGGAGCGCAAGTACGGCGCAGTCGGATACCTGCCTGCCCGGCTGACCCTCGATCTGCTCAAGCCGGCCCGGGCCGTCGCGACGCGCACTCAGACCCGGCTGGTTCGGCACGGGCACCGGATGCGCACGGCCGAATGCGACATCATCCAAGACGATTGGATCGTGGCGCGGGCGACAGTGCTGCAGTACCGCCAGGCCCTCTGCGCGGCCGACGAACAGTGGGAACCCGCGATGAGCGTCGTCGCGCCGGACAGCGCCGAGAACCTGCACATCGACGATGACGGAACCGGGTGGAGCCCGATGGGCTTGCGGCACCACAACAGTGGGCGCAAGCGCGCCTACTACGGCGGTTTGGACGCGGTGGCCGGCCTGCCTGCGACACCATTCGTCCGGTCCGCGGTGGTCGCCGAGGCGGCGGCCAATCTGGTGACCGATTTGGGCCGCAACGGAATCGGCTACATCAACGGTGACCTGACCGTGGCTCTGGCCCGCCTGCCGCGCGGGGTGTACATCGGCGTGCAGGCCGACACCCACTTCTCCGAGAACGGGGTGTCAGTGGGCAGCGCGACCCTGTTCGACGACGACGGTGCCTTCGGCAGCAGCATGGTGACCGCAATGGCCAATCCGGCGGCGCGTATGGAGGTCAGCGGCCGCGGTTAGGACCCGTCCCAGTTGGCCAGCACCCGCAGTTTCGACCAGGGGATGTCGGTCATGTCGTAGTAGTCCCACTCCAGGCCGGCGCTGGAATAGACAGCGCCCGGATTGGTCGAGGCCGCGTCGGGGGCGACCTCGAAGATGAAGGCCATTCTGGCGCCGCCCTGGTCGCCGACGTAGGCGCCGTAGGTCTGCAGCGTCTTCGCGATCACCTTTTCGGCGGCCGAAATACCGGGAATCGCATCGACATTGATGGACGGGTCCAGCTGGATGCGGGTGCCCTCGGGGATCGGATTCGAGACACCGGCGATGTTGGTGCCGTCGGACTTGGTGGCCGGGCCGGTGAATAGCGAACTGGCCAGGTCACTGGAGATGAACAGCGCGTGGTTGACGCCGGTGTTGGCCGCGATCGCCGCGCTGAACTCGGCTGTGGTGATCACTCCGGCGTAGCGTGCGATGTTCGTACCGGTGGCCGACCCGGACGTGTCGACGCCATTGCCGTTGAGGTCGGTGATGCCACCCCAGGAGGCCGTCCAAGAGTCGGTGGCGCTGTCGTATTCGGCTTGCCAGAGACCGAACGCCTTACCGGTCGTCGGATCGAGGATCGCGATCGCCTTGTCCGCGCCCCCCGGCAAGTTGACACCGACGGGAATGGCCACGGTGTACGACCCGAACGGGTCGCTCCCCCACTGCTTGGTCAACGTCACGTCGTAGCGCGGGGTCGAAGCAGTGGCCTGGACCAGCGTGACACCGTACTCGTAGAGGTCGGCCACCCGTTGGGCATTCGCCGCGGACAGGTACTTGACCCACGTCGCGCTGTTCGCGGCGATGACGGGATTCGCCACGATAGGCTTCCACAACCAATCCGCCGCCTGGAAATACGGCGGGGTCTGCACCGGGGTTGAGGTGGACGGAACGACGGTGATCTTGTCGATGCGAAGGTTGCGGTCCCGGCTTGTCGACCGCCAGAAATCGTTGGTGAACGCAATGCTGATGGTGTGGGTCCCGGCCGCCAGCGACACCGGGATGGTGTAGTCAGCCCACGACGTCGACGCCACCTGCGTCGTGGAGACCACCTGTCCGTCGATGGACACCGTCATCACCGGAGCGCCGTTGTATTGGTCACCGCGGGCGCGAATCACCAGGCTCGTCGCCGACGGCAGCGAAAGTGTCTTGGTTGCAGTCCCATTCGTGGACAGAAGTAGCGCTTTGCGGCCCGATGCCGCGGTGTCGGTGTACGTGCGGCCGGCCTTCGCCGGTGTGATGATCAGCGTCTCGCCCTCGATGGTGACCGTCGTGGTGCCGGTGGCGACGTTTCCGCTTCCGGTGCCCGGCGTGGCCGCCGCCTCGGTGTCGGGTGCGGCGCCGAACAGCGCCTCGAATTCCTTGCGCGTCCAGGCCAGCAGTGGCGCCAGCAGCTGGGTGACGGACGGGAAGGCCGGCGGCTTGACGCTCCGCACAAGGCTTTCCAGTGTCGACCGTGCCGCAGTGATGACGGCGTTGATCGTTGTTGCGGGGTTCGTGGTGCGGGTCGCTGTGACGGTTTGTGCCGTCACGCCCTCCCCCGGCGTGACCACGGTCGCAAGCGCCACCGCGGAGGAGTTCTGATCGACGGCTTGGTCCGTGACCGCAGTGGCAGCGCTTGCGGCCTTACGCGGCGCCGCGACGGGCTTGGCGGGCGGCGCCGACGGCGAGTCGGTGCGGGATCCGGAACGCTGCGTATCCGGGCGGGCAGTGGGGCGCGGGGTCGTCGCGTGGCGCGCAGAGCGCGCCGAGCCGGCCTGCGACGTTGCGGTGCCCGCCGGCGAATCGGAGCCGGTGGAATCGGCATGAGCAACGGCTGCGGTCATCATTGCCGACCCGATTCCCAATGCGATCGCCAAGGCACCGATACGACCCACATACGGGGCGTACGAACTCGCGACGGCATTGGATTTCGCCGGAGCTACCGGTCGCAGTGAATACGGCAGAGCGTCGTCGATCGACATCCGTGATTCCCCCAATCGCCCCGGCCGTGGACGGGCAATTCCGAAAAACACTGCCTGTCACGACTTCTGTTGTCGTAAGCGAAAATTACCAACTCCTATGCTCCGCGTCTTGCTGTTCAGACAGATCGCATAATGGCTTTTCCGGTTGGCAATGTTTGGATATTTGCCAGGAAAAACTAGGCGACAATTATGCTGATTCAAATAGCGCCAATTTGCTGGGTAAGTTTCATGATCGTGCAGAACCAGCAAACAATGGCGGCGTCACGCGCATCGCCAGATATTGTCCAGCGGCGCTGCGCACCGAGCCTCACTAGAGTGCAGCAATGGGCCTTGTCACCTATCAGCTCGACGATCACGTCGCCACCATCACCCTTAACCGTCCCGAGGCGCGCAACGCGATCAACGGCGCGCTTCGGCAGGAGATCAACGCCGCATGGGACCAGTTCCGTGACGAGGAAGAGGCCTGGGTCGGAATCCTGACCGCCACCGGTGACGTCTTCTGCGCCGGCGGTGACCTCAAGGACGGCGAAGGCTCGGTGGGCACCTTCGGCGGCACCTTCTGGGAGAAGCCGACCATCAACAGCTTTGAGTCGGGCATGGAGTTGTTCAAGCCGACGATCGCCGCCGTGCATGGACCGTGTGTCGGCTACGGCCTTACCGGAGTGTTGTTCTGCGACTTCGTGATTGCCTCGACGGACGCCACCTTCCACTACCCGGAGGTGACACTGGGCGTTCCGACCATCGTCGGTGCGATCCGGCTGCCTCACCGAGTCGGCTGGGCCAACGCCATGGAGCTGTTGCTGACCGGCAGGCCGATCAGCGCCGAGCGCGCCAAGGAGATCGGCCTGGTGTGGAAGCTGGTCGAACCCGAGGACCTGCAGTCAGAAGCGCAGGCATGGGGCAAAACCCTCGCCCAGGCCGCGCCGCTGGCGCAGCGGGCCACCAAAGAGGTGGCCTGGCGCACCGCCGATATGGGCTGGGTCGAGTCGGTCCGCTTCGGAGAGGTCATGCGCAAGGTGGCCGGTGCCACCGAGGACGTCACCGAAGGCCTGCAGGCCTGGCGCGAGAAGCGCAAGCCGCAGTGGAAGGGCCGCTGAGCGAGATATCGCAGATTCCCGGCGGTGCGGCGATGCCGGATACCGCAATGGCGCAACGACGATCAGTACGCCAAAAATCAACGGCCGCATGCGGTTCGTGCACCCGCGATCCATCACCGCAGACCAGGCAGCTATCGTGAGTTCGATTTCGACCACGACAATCGCGGGGAGAGTATGCCGAGCTGGATAGCCGACTTGCTCCGATTCAACAGCGGCATCCAACTCGATCGCGGCGGAAACACCTTTCACACCTCGGCAACATCCGGGGTCGGTCCCCGGTTGTTCGGTGGGTTGATCGCCGCGCAGGCGTTGGCCGCCGCGGCCGCCACCGTGGAACCGGGCCGACTGCCCCAATCGCTGCACGCCTACTTCATCAAGGGCGGCCGGATCGGCGTCGACATCGAGTTCACCGTCGAGATCACCCGTGACGGCCGGTCGTTCAACACTCGCCGGGTCACCGCCGTGCAGGACGGGGCGGTGATCTTCGAGATGATGGCGTCGTTCCACCAGCCGGAGACCACCACGGATTGGCAGCGCCCAGAGCCACTCGCCGTCAAGCTCGCTGACGCGACAATCATCACAAAGGTGCCGGTTCGGTGGGCCGATCACTTCGAGATGCGGGTCGCGCCGGGACAGTACAGCCACGACGACTGGCCGGTTCAACCGTTCTGGTTCCGCACCCGGGAGCCGGTCGAGGACGACCCGATACTGCGGGCTTGCGCACTGACATTCATCTCTGACCTCGGCTTGGTGTCCTCGGCCCGACCACCGGGCGGTAACCGTCCGGGCCCCGGCGGGGCGGCCAGCCTCGATCACGCGCTGTGGTTGCATCGGCCGACCGACCCCCATGACTGGCACCTTTACGACGCCGTTGCGGTAAGTCACAGCGACGCGCGGGGCTTGGCGCGAGGGTCAATTCACCGCGATGACGGTACTCTCGTCGCCAGCGTCGCCCAGGAATCGCTCTGGCGAATTTGACCCCATGTGCTCCGGTTCGTCCGGCGGTGGAATTCGCAGGTCACCGCCGGTCCAGGGCAACAGCTCAGCCGGGCCGGAACAACGGTGTTTAGCCAAGAGCGGCTACGGGAACAAACTCGCATTCGACCGCGTTGACGCCACGTCAAGTGCGGAAGGAACGAAAGGCACGGACCATGTCGGTTGATTATGACGCACCCCGCCGTACCCAGGCCGAGCCTGAGGAGGAGTCCCTCGAAGATCTGGCGGGCCGGCGTAAAGACACGGCAACGGCCGTCATCGATGTTGATGAGGCTGAGGCCGCTGATTCCTTCGAGCTGCCCGGCGCGGACTTGTCCGATGAGGAACTCACCGTTCGGGTGATCCCCAAGCAAGCCGACGAGTTCACCTGCACCAGCTGTTTTCTGGTCCATCACCGCAGCCGGCTGGCCGACGCGTCGAGCATGATCTGCACCGACTGCGCCTGACGCCGGCCTGATCCGGCCACGACGGTCGGGTCGGCGGTGCCGGCGGTCAGCAATCTCCGGGCGACAACAACTTTGAACAGCACGCCCCCGCGACTGGCCTCAGGCGATGACGCGGACCAGGTAGGGCGCCATGTCCTTGGTGCGCACCGCGGATACCGCGACAACGGTGTCGGTGACTTCCAGCATCTGCTGATTGCCGAGGAACATCGCGACGCTCTGAGTGCCGTCGGGCCCGTAGAAGATCAGGTCGCCCGGCAACGCCTGGTCGGCAGTCACATGCTGGCCGACCTTGTACATGTCGCCCGACGATCGCGGTAGCTTGGCGCCGACGCCGGCGTAGATGTACTGGATGAGGCCTGAGGAGTCGAAGCCGACGACTGCCGCACTCGGGCCCTTGCCCAGGGTGGGGCCGTTGATGTCGCCGCCGGCCCAGGCGTAGGGCACGCCGCGCTGGGCGAGTCCACGCTGGATCACCATGTTGACGTACTGGTCGCGGCTCACCGGCGCGGCGGTCGCCGTCGGGGCCAGCAGCCCGGGGACGGCGAGCAGCATCATCAGACTGACCGCGAGGGCATACAGGCGCTTCTTCATCATCTTCATCTCCACCTTCTCGGACACCTCTGAGCAAAGCTCCATCCTGTTGACAGAGGTCACTTCTGTAACTTCTACAGCAAAGAGCGGACAGCCGCCGACCGGGCTTCAAGCGCGACCAGGCCTTTTAGTCAAACCGTGATGTAACAGTGTCCGAAGCGGTGTGCATCCTTGCCCGATCGGTTGCGATCGCCGACGGCCCCCAGCAACGCTCAGGGGCGCCGCTCACGCACCCGGTACGTCGACGGCCACGACTTACGGGAGTCGTCGCCGGTGAGCGCCATGCCCATGCCCCCGACCTTGACGTCGTAGGCCTCCTTTCCGGCGCCCACTTCGCGGTTCGCGTGCTCCTGGGCCAAGTAGTACAGCTCGTCGATCGCGGCCTCGCTGTAGGCGACGAACGAGGTCTCGCGAACCACGTCGTCGCCGGGGGTCATCCGGTCGGGCAGGATGCGCGACGCGAGCGCCGCCAGACCCATGAAGGCGAACGGGATCACCCAGTAGCAGACGAACGACAACGGGGTCTTGGTGTCGAGGATCGTCGCATCGCCCTGCACGATCGGCGGAATCGCCGAGGACACCGTCATACCGGCGAAGGCGGCGACCCAGATCCAGGTCAGCAGCGAGGTGATCTTCTTGAACAGCTCACTCTTGGTCACCTCGTCGGGGCGGCCGGCCGCGGCGAACTCCCGGACAAACGGCTTGCCGATCAGCACGCCCACCAAGGCGACCAGGAAGATCCCGGCGTTGCTCAGCGGCTGCATCCACCGCTCCATGAATGCCTGGTCCGTCACGAAGGTCAGCACCGCCAACACGGAGAACGTTGCGGCGGCACCGATTTCGAAGGTCAGCCCGGGCGTCTTCTTGACGCGGCCGACGGCCAGCCCGGCAACGGCGATACCGAGGGCGACCAGCACGGCCGTTTCGAACGGGACGTTGCCGACCAGTACCCAATAGACGATCCACGGCGCGAAGCCAACGAGAATGCCCACGGTCGCCCAGTGTATGGGCGGGCGTTGAGCAACTGCTCAGCGGCGTCCCCGGGGGTTGGGTTTGTCGCCGGCGGGTACCCCCACTCGTGAGTTCAACGAGCCAGCGTGAGCTGGGTGACTCCGACAGTCCGATCGAAGACGAGCTGGAAGCGGCCTTCAACCGGATGGTCGACGAAGGTAGTCAGCGCCTGCACCGCAGCTGGCGCGAGGTCCTGGTCACGGGGTTCTTCGGCGGAACCGAGGTCGCGATCGGTGTGCTCGCGTACCTGTCGGTGCTGCACGAAACCCACAACCAGCTGCTGGCCGGCCTGGCATTCGCGATCGGATTTCTGGCGCTGCTGCTCGGCCGCAGCGAGTTGTTCACCGAGGGCTTTCTGGTGCCGGTGACGACCGTGGTCGCCAAGCGGGCCAGCGTGGGCCAGCTGGCGAAGTTGTGGAGCGGCACGTTGGTGGCCAACCTCGTCGGTGGCTGGGTGATCATGTCATTGATCATCGCGGCGTTCCCGAAGCTGCGGTCGCAAACCATCGAGGCTGCAGAGCATTTCATCGCTGCGCCGCTATCGGTGCAGAGCGTGGCGCTGGCGGTGTTGGGCGGGATGGTCATCACGCTGATGACACGCATGCAGCACGGCACCGACTCGATGCCGGGCAAGATCGCCGCCGCGGTGGCGGGGGCGTTCGTGCTGGCCGGGCTCGGGCTGTTCCACTCGATCTTGGACTCGCTGTTGATCTTCGGCGCGCTGTCCACCGGGGCGGCGCCGTTCGGCTATCTCGACTGGCTGGCCTGGTTCTGGTACACCCTGGTCGGCAATATCGCGGGCGGGCTGGTGCTGGTGACCTTGCTGCGCCTGTTGCGGAGCAAGGAGCGGCTCAAGGACGAGCGGCGGGAAGCGGAGAACCCGGCGGGCAACGCAGCCGGCGCGTCCTAAGTCTGCCCCGCCGGATTGAGGATCAGCATCGCGACGTGCAGCGACGTCCGCGACTCCGCATCGTCGAGGTCGAGACCGACGATCCGCTGCAGTGCCTCCAGCCGTGCGTACAGCGTAGGCCGCGACATGTGCAGCCTCCTGGCCAGCTCGGCCTTGTTGCCGCCGGCGTCCAGATATCGGCGCAAGAGATCGAATGCCTCGTCCCCGTGCTTGGCGCGGTGTGCGAGAAGTCCGGCCAGCTCCGTCTCGGCGAATGCCTGCACCTGCGGGTCGGTCCGGATCAGTGACAGCAAGCCGCGCAGCCGAACATCGGAGGCTCGATGAAAAGGCAAGGTGCGCAAGGGCATCGACATCGCCACCTCGGCAACGTGGCCCGCCTCGCGTAGGCCGCCGACCGTATCGACCAGCCGGCTGGATTCGGGCCCGACGCCGATGACGCAGTCGTCCACGCCGTCGAGGCGCATGACCGACTGGCGGATCGCGGCACAGACCTCGTCCAAGGTGCGGGTGCGTTGTGGTGCCAGCACCATCTCGATCAGCCCGTCGTCGCGGGTGGTCGCCAGACCGGTGTGGCCGGCGGCACCCACCGTGTGCATGATCGCGTCGAGCATCCGGACCCGCCGCTGTGCGGCCGCGACCTGATCGGCGGCCGCGCTCTCCCTCAACCGCACCGCCATCGGCACATACGTCAGCGCCGGCCGCAATCCGAGCGCATGGGCGCGCGCAGTCGCCTCGGCTTCGTCGGTGATCCGGCCCCGGCGCAGATCATCGATGAGGCCACTTTGCGCGCGAAGTTCCAGCGAGCTGCGGTTCTGTTCGACCATCCGGTGCAGTGCCAGTGCCTGCGCCGCCCGTTCCAGGGTCATCACCGCCCGCGCGTCGGCGGCGACGCGCGGGGCGATCAACCGGCCCCACTCCTCGCGGTACGGGCCGACCGGGCAGGCCGTCCACGTGTCGGCAGCGGTCAGTCGGGAGCGTCGTTCCCAGTCCGCCAACAGCACCGTGGCCGACATCCCCCGCCCGTCGAACGCCAGCACCTGTCGGTTGAGGTCCTCCAGCACCACCGCGGTGTCCAGCATGTCCGCGGCGGCGCTGACGATCTGGTCCACCGAGGCACGGCGCATGCTCAGTGCGGTGAATGCCTCGTGCACTCGCTGGCCGTAGGCCACTTCGGCGTACTGCTCGGCGACGATCCTGCGGTGCACCTCCTCGGTGACGTCGATGAACCGGACCGGCCGGTGCAGGACGACCACCGGCAGCGACAACGCCGCGCCGACCGCTCGAACCGACTCCGGAAGTGCGTCGATGTGCAGCCCCAGTTCAACCACCACGCCGGTGGCCCCGGCCTCGGCCAGGCCCGGCAGGTATTCGTCGCGCCGCGCCGGATCGGCCAGCGCCTGACCCGTGGTCAGGACCAACTCCCCGCCGGTCAGCAGCCCGGACAGGTCGGCCAGATCGCTGACGTGCACCCAGCGCACCGGCTGATCCATCGGTCCGGCGCACACCACCTCCGGCTCACCACCGCGAAGCGAGGGCAGCTCGAGGATGTCGGCGAGCGTCAGCTGCATTTACATAGTGTATGGGTTCAGCGTGATTTGCTTACAATACGTCGGCCCGGACCGGGTCACGCTGCCCGCACAATCGCAGGTATGACTCTCACCGCGCCCAATACCCGCGTCCGCACCATCGGCCACTGGGCCGGCGGGAAGAACTTCGCAGGCAGCAGCGATCGCACCGCCGCCGTCACCAACCCGGCCACCGGCCAGATCACCGGTCAGGTCGCGCTGGCCGATGTCGACGACGCTCGCGCGGTCATCGACGCCGCAGCTGCGGCGTTCCCGGCCTGGCGCGACACCTCGCTGGCCAAGCGCACCACGATCCTCTTCGCCTTCCGTGAACTGCTCAACGCCCGCAAGGAGGAGCTGGCCGCGATCATCACCGCCGAACACGGCAAGGTGCTCTCCGATGCCCTCGGTGAGGTCAGCCGCGGCCAGGAGGTCGTCGAATTCGCTTGCGGTATATCGCATCTGCTCAAGGGTGGGATGACCGAGAACGCCTCGACCAACGTCGACGTCGCCTCGATCCGCCAGCCGCTGGGCCCGGTGGCCGTCATCAGCCCGTTCAACTTCCCCGCGATGGTGCCGATGTGGTTCTTCCCCATCGCCATCGCGGCCGGAAACACCGTGGTGCTCAAGCCTTCTGAGAAGGATCCGTCGGCGGCGCTGTGGATCGCGAACCTGTGGGCCGAAGCCGGACTGCCGGCCGGCGTCTTCAACGTGTTGCAGGGCGACAAGGTCGCCGTCGACGAGCTGCTGACCAACAAGGCGATCAAGGCCGTCTCGTTCGTGGGCTCTACTCCGATCGCGCAGTACATCTACTCCACCGCAACCCTGCACGGCAAGCGTGTTCAGGCCCTGGGCGGAGCCAAGAACCACGCGGTGATCCTGCCCGACGCCGACCTCGACCTGGCCGCCGACGCGATGGTCAACGCCGGTTTCGGCTCGGCAGGTGAACGCTGCATGGCGATCTCGGCGGCTGTCGCGGTCGGCCCGATCGCCGACGAGCTCGTTGCCAAGATCGCCGAGCGCACAACGACATTGAAGATCGGCGATGGCACCCGCAACACCGACATGGGCCCGCTGGTCACCAAAGCGCACCGCGACAAGGTGGCGTCCTACATCGACGCCGGCGAAGCCGACGGGGCCACCATCGTCGTCGACGGCCGCGGCACCGCGGTCGACGGAGACGAAGCCGGATTCTGGCTTGGCCCAACGCTGATCGACAACGTCACCCCGGAGATGAGCGTCTACACCGACGAAATCTTCGGTCCGGTGCTGTCGGTGGTGCGCGTCGACACCTACGACGAAGCACTGGAGTTGATCAACGCCAACCCGTACGGCAACGGCACCGCGATCTTCACCAACGATGGCGGCGCGGCGCGGCGCTTCCAGAACGAAGTCGAGGTCGGCATGGTCGGCATCAACGTGCCGATCCCGGTCCCGACCGCCTACTACAGCTTCGGCGGCTGGAAGAGTTCACTGTTCGGTGACACCCACGCCCACGGAACCGAAGGCGTGGGATTCTTCACCCGTGGCAAAGTGGTCACCACGCGGTGGCTCGATCCCTCCCATGGCGGTATCAACCTCGGCTTCCCGCAGAACCACTGAGCTCGAAAGAGGCACGCATGACGACCACTGCATCCCACCTGTTGCCCAACGGACTGGACCTCGAGGGCGCCCGTGCCGAAGCCGCCCGGGCCTATGAGCTCGACCGGGCGCACGTCTTCCACTCCTGGTCGGCGCAGGCGCAGATCAAGCCGATGACGATCGTCGCCTCGGAGGGGTCCTACGTCTGGGACGGCGACGGCAACAAGCTGCTCGACTTCTCCTCACAGCTGGTGTTCACCAATATCGGTCACCAGCATCCGAAGGTCGTCGCCGCGATCGCCGAGCAGGCGGCCAAGCTCTGCACGATCGCGCCGCAGCACGCCAACGCGGCACGTTCCGAAGCGGCGCGGCTGATCGCCGAGCGCACCCCCGGCGACCTGAACCATGTGTTCTTCACCAACGGCGGCGCCGACGCCGTCGAGCACGCCGTGCGGATGGCGCGCCTGCACACCGGCCGCTACAAGGTGCTCTCCCGCTACCGCTCGTACCACGGCGGCACCGATACCGCGATCAACCTGACCGGTGACCCGCGGCGCTACCCGAACGACTATGCCAGCTCCGGTGTCGTGCACTTCAACGGGCCGTTCCTGTACCGGTCGTCGTTCTTCGCCGAGAACGAACAGCAGGAAACCGAACGCGCGCTGGACTACCTCGAGCGGCTGATCGCCCACGAAGGGCCGGCTTCGATCGCCGCGATCATCCTGGAATCGGTGCCGGGCACCGCCGGCATCATGGTGCCCCCACCCGGATACCTGGCCGGCGTGCGGGAGATCTGTGATCGCCACGGCATCGTGTTCATCGCCGACGAGGTGATGGCGGGCTTCGGCCGGACCGGAAAATGGTTCGCAATCCAGAACTTTGACGTGGTTCCGGACCTGATGACCTTTGCCAAGGGCGTGACGTCGGGCTACGTGCCCCTGGGCGGCGTGGCCATCAACGACGCGATCTACTCGACGTTCGCCGAGCGTGCCTATCCGGGCGGGCTGACCTACTCGGGGCATCCGCTGGCCTGTGGTGCGGCCGTCGCGACGATCAACGCGATGGAAGACGAGGGCATGGTGGACAACGCCGCCCGGCTGGGCGAGCAGGTGCTCGGCCCTGGTCTGCGCGAGCTGGCAGCGCGCCATCCGTCGGTCGGCGAGGTCCGTGGACTGGGCGTGTTCTGGGCGATCGAGCTGGTGGCCAATCCGCAGACCCGTGAACCGCTGGCACCCTACGGCGGCTCGAGCCCCGCGATGAACGACGTACTGGCCGCCTGTAAGGCCGGCGGTCTGCTGCCGTTCGCCAACTTCAACCGGATCCACGCGGTGCCGGCATGCAACATCAGCGACGACGAGGTGGCCGAGGGCCTGGCCATCCTGGACAAGGCGCTGGACGTCGCCGACGGGTTCGTGACCGGCTGAGAGTAGGCCCGGCGGCCTAGTAGGGCGTGGTGTGCTGGGTCAGCACGAACAGCATCCACCCCAGGCACAGCAGGACGTTGATCGCGATGAGGATCGTGACGACGAGAATGAACCCGCGTACGCACACGCGTTGTGCGCGACCACGTTTGGATCGGCGTTTCTCGCTGAGCAGGGCCGTCGCGGTCAGCGCGAAGCTGACGTCGACGAGTTCGTCGTCGGTGGCCGTGCCGCCCATTGCGATCTGCTGCAGACGTTCCGGCGGAATCCCGACCCCGACGCCGGCGAAGTCGCGGCTCATCCGTTTGAGCTGTCGCGGGCTGGTCGTCTGGGCGCTGGGCAGCCGTGGATCGGACCAACCTGTCATAACTTTTGGACTGTAATGCGGCCGATGCGGCGCCGCGCGCGAAACGCCGAGCGCGGGCTCACAGCCCCGGCTGGTCGTCGATGATGCCCAGCCAGATCTGGGCGACATCGATGGCGACCTTCTCGCTGATGAACGCGTGCTGGGTGCCGGTGTAGATATCGCGGAACGCGCGCTCGAGGCGGCTGCCCTCCCGGATCGACGTGGTGCCCGCCGCCAGGTGTGCCCATTCGGCGGCCTCGCGTGCGATGTCGGTGGCATAGACGGCGGCCACGCGCATGTCGGCGCGCAGGGCCGGGGTGAGATCGTTCCCGGTGGCCACCGCGGCCTCGGCGGTGCCGAACGCGTCCAGCACCAGTAGCCGCGCCGCCCGCCACGCCGCGATGTGGTGGGCCAGGCCCTTCTGGAAGGTCGGCCGGCTGGCGAGCGAGGCCATATCGCTCATCCGGAACTTGGTGGCCGCCAGCTCCTCGACGTCGTCGAGCATGCTCTTGGCGACCCCGAGCGCCCACGACGCGTGGCCGGCCGCCGTCACCGGCATCAGGCCCATCCGGGTGGCCGGTGAGCTCCCCCGGTGCGGTACGTGGGAGAACAGCGGGAACGTCCGGCCGGCCGGCACGAACACATCCTCGACGCCGTAGTCGTAGGAGCCGGTTCCCTTGAGCCCCTGAACATGCCAGCCGTCCTTGAACACGATCTCGTCGCGCGGGATGACGGCCACCTGCATGTCGGGCAGTCCGCCGGGGCCCATCACCGGCTGGCCGTCCACCATCGGGAAGAACCCGGCGCAGACGTACTCCGAATGTCCGGTGCCCGAGCCGAAACTCCACGAGCCGGTCAGCCGGTAGCCACCGTCGACTTTCGCGCCCTGGCCGTTGGGGAAGAACTGGCCGCCCATCGTGACGCGGTTGTCGTTGGCGGTGAACACCTCCGCGAAACCCTCATCGGGCAGGTAGGCGCCGGCGGCGAACGACGACGGCAGGTTGGCGATCCCGATCCAGCCGAACGACCCGTCCTGCCAGGCCATCTCGATCCAGGTTTCGATCATCTCGGCGAACGACGGCTCGACACCGCCGGCCGCGACGGGGTTGAACGACGACATCAGCCCACTGGCCCACATCTCGTCGACGACCGCCGGGGCGATGGTGCGCAGCTGCTCGGATTCACCGGCGTGGGCCACCACCAACTCGCGCATTCCGCGCGCCAAGCCGACGAGCTGGCCGCCCGATTGCACTGTCGACGTCATTGTCATTTCCGATCTCGCGGTGGCCGCAACGCAGGGCAGTGAACAACTTCGAGAAACTGTATAGCGCGGGCTCGATCGGCGATGACGGTTTACCAAACCACCTCGGCGGTCATCGGCGTGCGTGCCGTCCGCCCGGGCGCCGACTGGTGCGTCCAGTACAGGTTGGTGTGCGCGATCACCTGCACCGGCGGCGGCGCACCCCACTGCGACAGGTCCTCGGTGGTGTGTGCGTCGGCCACCAGCGTGACGTCGTACCCACGCGTGAACCCGCCGTGAATCGTCGACCGGACGCACTGATCCGTCTGGGCCCCGACCACCACCAGATGCCCGACTCCGAGCTCGGCGAGCGTCGACTCCAAGATGGTGTCTTCAAAGGCGTCGCCGTAGTTCTTGGCCACCAGGGCTTCGCCGTCGGCGGGGACCAGTTCGGCGACGATGCGCCATCCCTCGCTTCCCGTCGGCAGATCCGCGTCGGCGTGCTGGATCCAGACGACCGGAACCCCGCTTCGGCGCGCACCGTCCACCAGCCCGGCGATCTTCGCGACGACCTGGTCGCGGGCGTGGGCGCGGGCCACGACGGCGTTCTGCACGTCGACAACCAGGAGCGCGGTGTTCGGCCGGTTCGGGAGTGTGGTCATGCCCGCGATCGTAGGGATTGCTCGGCGCGCGGCGCGCACGTTGATGCGCGATAGTTCACGGGAGCGACTCGTTGCTCTCGCCTTGCCGAAATACGGCGGTGTCAGACTTCGTGTCCTCGTGGCGGATCGAGAAGCGGTCTGGGAGCAGGAGTAGACAATGACGGATGTCGTGAACAACGTGCCGGGTGACGTCGCCGGCGAGGCGCGACCGCACGAGCACAGCCGCACCGGGCTTTCCGCGGACGCGCTGCACCGCGCAATCGCCGACCACCTGGCCTACTCCATCGCCCGGCCGCCCAGCGTGCTGACCCCCGAGCACTACTACCGGGCGCTGTCCCTGGCGGTCCGCGACCGCATGCAGCAGCGATGGATGGCCACCACCCAGGATCTGTTGCACGGCCCCGCGAAAGTGACGTGCTACCTGTCCGCCGAATTCCTGATGGGACCGCAGCTCGGCAACAACCTGCTGAACCTGCGCATCGAGGCGCAAGCGCGCGAAGCCCTGGCGGCTCTCGGTCAAGACCTCGACGTGATTCTGGCGTGCGAGGAGGAACCCGGCCTCGGCAACGGTGGCCTGGGCCGGCTGGCCGCCTGCTATCTGGACTCGATGGCCACCCTCCAGCGGCCCTCGATCGGGTACGGAATCCGCTACGAGTTCGGCATTTTCGACCAGGAGATCCAGGATGGCTGGCAGGTCGAGAAGACCGACAACTGGCTGGTCGCCGGAAACCCGTGGGAGATCGACAAGCCCGACGCGAGCTACCTGGTCAACTGGGGCGGGTACACCGAGCAGTACGAGGACGTCGCGGGCAACCATCGGGTCCGCTGGATCCCCCGACGGGTGATCAAGGGCGTCTCGTATGACACCCCCATCCAGGGTTACGGCGTGAACACTTGCAACACGCTGACCCTGTGGAGCGCCCGGTCGGTGTCGTCCTTCGCGCTGGACGCGTTCAACACCGGCGACTTCTACAAGGCCGTCGAGGACGAGGTGCTCTCGGAGAAGATCTCCAAGGTCCTCTACCCCAACGACGAGCCCGAAGCCGGCAAGCGGCTGCGGCTGCAGCAGCAGTACTTCTTCGTCAGCTCCTCGCTGCAGGACATCCTGAGCATCCACACCGAGCGGGCCCGGCTGCCATTGAGCGCCCTGCCCGACAAGTGGGCCATCCAGCTCAACGACACCCACCCGTCGATCGCGGTCGCCGAACTGATGCGCCTGCTGATCGACGAACACCACATGAGCTGGGACGAAGCGTGGGAGATCACCGTCGCCACGTTCGCCTACACCAACCACACGCTGCTACCCGAGGCGCTCGAGACCTGGCCGCTGGGCATTTTCGGCGAATCACTGCCCCGGCATCTGGAAATCATCTACGAGATCAACAACCGCTTCCTCGACGAGGTGAGTGCGATGTTCCCCGGCGACGAGGAGCGCATCGCGCGGATGTCGCTGATCGGCGAGGGCGGCGGCAAGAGCGTGCGGATGGCACACCTGGCCACAGTCGGTAGCCACGCCGTCAACGGTGTGGCGGAGCTTCACTCCGAACTGCTGAAAGCCAGTGTGCTGAAAGACTTTTACGAGATGTGGCCGGAGCGGTTCGGCAACGTGACCAACGGGGTCACCCCGCGGCGCTTCCTGGCACTGTCCAATCCGGGGCTGCGGACCCTGCTCGACGAGACCGTCGGCGACGGCTGGCTGACCGACCTGGAGCAGCTGCGCCAACTGGAGTCCTACGTCGACGACCCCGCCTTCCGGGAACGCTGGCGAAACATGAAGCGTGCCAACAAGAGTCGACTCGCGGAGTATGTCCATTCCACGACGGGGATCGAATTGGACCCGACCTGGATGTTCGACGTCCAGGTCAAGCGCATCCACGAATACAAGCGCCAGCACCTCAACGTGCTGCACATCATCACGCTGTACAACCGGCTCAAGCGCAACCCCGGCTTCGCGATCGCGCCGCGCGCGTTCATCTTCGGCGGCAAGGCCGCACCCGGCTACTTCATCGCCAAGCGGATGATCAGGCTGATCACCGCCGTCGGCGCCACCGTCAACAACGATCCCGACGTCAACCGCTTCATGCGCGTGGTGTTCCTGCCCAATTTCAACGTCAAGAACGCCCACCTGGTCTATCCGGCGGCCAACCTGTCCGAGCAGATCTCCACCGCGGGCAAGGAAGCCTCGGGCACAGGCAACATGAAGTTCATGATCAACGGCGCATTGACGATCGGGACGCTCGACGGCGCCAATGTCGAGATCCGTGAGGAAGCCGGCCCCGAGAACTTCTTCCTGTTCGGCCTCACGGTCGATGAGGTGGAACAACTCAAGGCCGACGGCTATCGGCCGACCAGTTTCGTCGAGCGCGACCCCGAGTTGGCCGAAGTGCTTGAACTGATCGTCGATGGCACCTTCACCCACGGCGACACCGAAGTGCTGCGGCCGCTGGTCGACAACCTGCTTCACCACGACCCGTTCCTGGTGCTCGCCGACTACCGCTCCTACGTCGACTGCCAGGCACGGGTCAGTGCCGCCTGGCAGGACTCCGACGCCTGGTCGCGGATGTCGATTCTGAACGCCGCGCGCAGCGGCAAGTTCTCCTCGGATCGGGCGATTGCTGAATACTCCGACGAGATCTGGCATGTCGGTGCGATGCCGGTGAAGCTGTAGCTCGCAGAATCGACGGGTGCGCCCCATCCCGCTGGAGATCCGCAAGGCCGCCGCTGTCATCGCGATCGCGATCGTGTTGGCGTCGACCTTCGCCGCCGCCTACACCGTCGCGCTTGGCCGTCCCTCCCCGCGCAACCTTCCGGTCGGGGTGGTCGGTTCGACGGCCGTCACCGCGCCGTTCGTCGCCGCGTTGCACAAGAATTCCGGCGAGTTCGACGTCCACCAGTACGCGACCCGTGACGACGCCGTCACCGCCATCAACCAGGAGCGCATCATCGCCGCCATCGACGCCACGGCGTCGACGCCGGAGTTGCTGCTGTCGAGTGCCAGCGACCCGTCGGGGACCCGCGCACTGATCCAGCTGGACCAGACCCAGCCCGGACAGTTCATCCTGCCGATCGTCGACCTGCATCCGCTGCCGCCGTCCGATCCGGCGGGGCTGGCCACGTTCTATCTCGTCATCGCCGCCACGATCTTGGGCTTCATCACGATGTTCCAGCTGCGGGCCAACGTCAAAACGCTGAACCTGCGGCGCTGGCTGGCCTGCCTGGCGGCGCTCGCCGTCCTCGGCGGGGCGGCGTTGTCGGCCGTCACCGGTCCGGTCCTCGGCGCGCTGAGCACACCGTTCCCCCAGCTGTGGCTGCTGACCTCGGTACAGATCGCGATCGCCGCAGCGTTCAACTCGGCCATGCTGGTGTTGATCCACCGCTGGGCCATCATTCCCACCTGGCTGGTGTTCATCCTGCTGGGCAACACCTCCTCGGGCGGCGCGGTGTCGGCCTCGCTGTTACCCCAGCCGTTCGCGTTCTTCAATCACGCGCTGCCCAGCGGCGCGACGGTGTCGGCGATTCATGCGGCGACCTACTTCCCGCACAACCAGCGACCGCTGCCGTTCATCGTGCTCGCCCTGTGGCTGGTGGGCAGCCTGGTCGCGGCGGTCGTCGCGTCGCGCGCACTGCATCGCTCTCCGGCGCAGTGAAGTCCTAGTCTGGGTGGATGATCCCTGCCGGCCGCATCACCTCGATCTGGCGCTATCCGGTGAAATCGATGCTCGGCGAGCAGCTCGCCGAGGCGCAGATCGACGAGCTCGGTCTGCACGCCGACCGCACGTGGGCCGTGCGCGACGTCGAACTCGACGCGACCACCAGCGCCAAGCGGCTGCCCGGTCTGCTCTGGCTCACGGCGCGCTACGTGCAGGCACCGCCGCCGGATGCCGGACCGGGCAGCGCCCCGGAGGTCGTCATCGCTTTCCCCGACGGCGCCGAGGTCACCAGCTCCGATCCCGCTGTCCATCAAGCACTCTCGCGCTACCTGGACCGAGAGGTCGAACTTCGGCCACTGCCGCCGATCGATCGCCGTGACCAATACCGTGGGCCGATGGCCACGAAGACGGACCTGCGGACCATCTTCGGCCTCGAGGACGGCGAACCGCTGCCCGACCTGTCGATGTTCCCGGTCCGCAAGCTCGCCGAGATCAGCCGCTACGCCACGCCCGTGGGCAGCTACGTCGACGCCTACCCGATCCACATCATCACTGAGCAGAGCCTGGCCGCCATGGCCGTGCTGGCGCCGGATTCCGATTTCGACGTCCGGCGATTCCGCCCGACGATCGTCGTCGACTCCCCCGGCGCATCGCCGCATCCGGAGTGGGACTGGTGCGGCGGCACGCTGCACGCACCGCACGCCGAACTGCAGCCGCTGATCCCCACCATCCGCTGCGTCATGCCGTCCCACGAACAGCCCGAACTCAAGCGGGACAAGGAGATCACCCGCACCATCGCCGCCCACTCACGACGCTGCCTCGGTGCCTACGGCAACATCACCCGAGCCGGCCGGATCACCGAAGGTGATGCGCTGCAACTAGATCCGCCGAATCGATCGACACTCGGTGCCACCGCCGGATCTGGTGCGGCGAAAATGAAACGGGCCGTCATGCGGGCGGTGTCCGCGGCCATGCCGACCGGAAAGAGGAATTGACCATGCGACATGCCGTCGGTGTGGTGGGCGTGCTGGTCACGCTGTTCGGATTGTTGTTCGCGCTGCAGGGTTTTGGCGCGGTGCAGGGCAGCCCGATGAGCAATACCACGACGTGGTCGGTGCTCGGGCCGATCATCGCGCTGATCGGAATCGGCCTGGCCATCGCGGCGTGGCGTCCGCGACGCTAGGCGGAGCGAGTCAGAACGCCGCCGTCCCTCTCGGTGGCTGCGCCGCGTTCTAGAGAAGCTCTCGCGCGGCACTCAGGCGCCGCCGCCACCAGGTGATCCGTTCGGCGTCGTCGAGCGCGAACTCCGCAACGCGGTCGGCATCGGGGCCTGGCGCCGACGGAGCCACCGGTAGATAACCCTCGACCGGGGTCAGGATCCGGCCCGGGGACACCACATCGCCGACCAGTGCCGCAGCGGTCCCGAGTCCACAGGCGAAGGCGACTTCGGGCAGCGCACCGGCCAGCGCCAGTCCCCCGGCCAGCCCCATGCTGGTTTCCGACACCCCGACCGTCGCCGACACCACGCACGGCAGATCGACGCGCTCGGCGAACCGCAACGCCCGCCGCACACCGCCGAGCGGGCCGACCGTCAGGACCGCGACATCGGCGACCTCCGGCAGCGCCGGCCCGTCGGCTCCGAGCGCCGACACGTCGGCCGCCACCCGCACTTCGACACGGCGACGCAGGGCCGCCAACTCAGCCGCCGTCGCACACGGCTGCTGCACGAACTCCAGCCCGGCAGCCGCCCGGTCCAGCTCCGGAATCAGCTCGGCCGCGGCGTCGACGGTCCAGGCCGTTTCGACCACGCAGCGGATCGAGCCGGAGGTCCCCAGCACCGCGCGCACGGCCTCCAGACGGGGCAGATCCCCGGGCTGCCCGGTGACGCGCACATCCGCCGCGCCGCACCCGCTGCCTGCGGCGATCTCGCTCGCCACCTGCGGGTCCACCGCGGGAATCGCCACTGCCACGGCGACCCGGCCGCGAACCGGATCCGGCCAGCCGACCGTGCCGCCCTCGATGGCCGATGTCAGCCAGCGCGCCGCCATCACATCGTCGCTCGCGCGCGGCGGGCTGAACTCACCCCACCCTTGCGGGCCTTCGATGAGCATCCCCTCGCAGGCGTGGAAGCCCGGATAGCGGTCGCGTGCCGGGATCGCGAAAACCCGTGCGCCGTCGAAATCGATCAGTGCCTTCACCGGACTACGAGCTTGACCCCGCCGGCGACCAGTAGGCCAGCATCTCCGCGAAGGTCTCGAAGGCCGGCCGGGACATGCCGTAGGTGGCTTCGAAATGGATGCTCAACGGGAACCCGAGATCGGCGACGCCGTCGACGACCCGCTTGTAGAGGTCGACCAGCAGCCGGCGCTTGACCGCCGGGTCGCTGTCGGCGAGCTGGCGGACGAAGTCCTGCTCGGCCGCGACGGCCGCATTGCCCGGGTCCTGGATCAGCCAGTTGATCAAGCCCACCCGGGTCTCGACCTTCGGCACGAAGCCGAACGAGAGCAGGATCTCCGGGCGGTAATCGGTGGTGGCGGCGAACTCGGTCAGGAACCCGACGATCGCGTCGGAGTACAGCAGTTGCGTCATGCCATAGGTGGCGCCGCGGCCGCATTTGAAGCCGAACCGGCCGGCTTCCTCGGCGCGGGTCGGGATCAGGATCGCGCCCCGGTTGGGGACGAGGCCGGAAAAGATCGTCAGCGCGTCGGTGGGTGCGACGCCGGCGCCCTCACCGTCGTTCATCGTGCGGGGAACACCCACGAAGGCAACGCCTTCCATGCCGGCGTCCAACAGGGCGGTCAGCCGGCTGACCAAGGTCGGCTCGTCCATGAACGCGGTGACCTGAGTGCACAGGCCGCGGATGCCGGGCAGTACCGGCGAGATGCGCGACCAGTAGTCGAGCACGTCGAGCTTGGGCTTCATCTCGATCGGGCGGTCGCCGTCCTCTTCGATCATCCCGGGGATCATCACGTGGCCGATCCGGCCGTCGAGGCCGGTCTCCGAGGACAGCAGCACGACCTTGTGCGCCTCCTCCAGGACCTCGTCGGGGGTGCGGTCGGTATTGGGCGGCACGAGTTCGAGCGCGACGGTGTTGAGGGGCACGAAACTGCTCCTGACGAGACGACTGGATCCCCGGTTCGAGCCGGGATGGCCGCCGGACGCGATCCGCCGATCACCATACAGAAAGCCCGGTCGGCGGCTCACGTCGCGCCGAGAGCGCGGCGCGCAAAGCGCGTTGCGCGTAGCCGTGAGAGGGTAACTTTCGGTTGGTACCGCGACTGTGTGCGTACGCGTTCGAGGGGTCAGCGATGAGGGGTCGGAATCGAATCCGGGCGATATGTCTGGTGGCGGCGGCCGCAGCCGGCGTCATGGTGTTCACCGCGTGCGGAGCAGAGAGCCACGAGCCGGCTTCCACCACCACCGGACCCTCGCTCTCGCCGACCAGCAAGGGCTCGTTGCCTGGCGGGAACAGCTTCAGCCCGGGACCGGTGACCCCGATGAACCCCACTGTGAACCCGAGCGACCAGCCGACTAAAAATCCCTGACCAGCGTTTTCAGACATGGTTCCGATCAACTCTTGACTGATTCCAGAAAAGGGACGACGATCTCACCGTGACCTCGATGTCGGATATCGCCGACCAGTTGCGGACAGCGCAGCTGCGGGTGACCCGGCCCCGCGTTGCGGTACTCGAGGCGGTGTACGCCCACCCGCACGCCGATACCGACACGATCTTCGGGGCCGTCCGCGCGGGGCTTCCCGATGTCTCGCGCCAGGCGGTCTACGACGTGCTGCACGCGCTGACCGCCGCAGGTCTGGTGCGGCGCATCCAGCCGTCGGGCTCAGTGGCCCGCTATGAATCCCGCGTCGGCGACAACCACCATCACGTCGTGTGCCGCTCTTGCGGTGTCATCGGCGACGTCGACTGTGCGGTCGGTGAGGCGCCGTGTTTGACGCCGTCCGACCACAACGGTTTCGTCCTCGACGAGGCCGAGGTCGTCTATTGGGGCCTGTGTCCCGATTGCGCGACGAAAGAACCTTCCTGATCACGCCAGTGATCACAGCCCAATCACCAATGAGATATGGAATGGAAAGGTAAAAAGTGTCCGAGAGCGAAAATCCGGTCATCGACGCGCCGACGCCGAAAGCGCATGCGCCGCTGACCAACCAGGACTGGTGGCCGGATCAGGTCGACGTCTCCAAGCTGCATCCGCACTCGCCGTACTCCAACCCGCTCGGTGACGATTTCGACTACGCCGCCGAGTTCGCCAAGCTCGATCCCGATGCGCTCAAGGCCGATGTGCTCTCGGTGATCACCACCTCGCAGGACTGGTGGCCCGCCGACTACGGCAGCTACGCCGGCCTGTTCATCCGGATGAGCTGGCACGCCGCAGGCACCTACCGGATCTACGACGGACGCGGTGGCGGCGGGCAGGGCATGCAGCGCTTCGCCCCGCTGAACAGCTGGCCGGACAACGCCAACCTGGACAAGGCCCGTCGTCTGCTGTGGCCGGTGAAGAAGAAGTACGGCAACAAGATCTCCTGGGCCGACCTGCTGGTGTTCGCGGGCAACGTCGCCCTGGAATCGGCCGGCTTCAAGACCTTCGGCTTCGGCTTCGGCCGCCCCGACGTCTGGGAGCCCGAAGAGATCCTCTTCGGTGAAGAAGGCGAGTGGTTGGGCACCGACAAGCGCTACTCCGGTGAGCGCGACCTGGCCCAGCCGTACGGCGCCACCACGATGGGTCTGATCTACGTCAATCCTGAAGGGCCCGAAGGTAATCCGGATCCGATCAAGGCTGCCGTCGACATCAAGGAGACGTTCGGCCGGATGGCGATGAACGTCGAGGAGACCGCCGCGCTGATCGTCGGTGGCCACACGCTGGGCAAGACCCACGGTGCCGGCTCCGACGAGGGTATGGGCCCCGAGCCCGAGGGTGCCCCGATCGAGCAGCAGGGCCTGGGCTGGAAGTGTCCGTTCGGTTCCGGCAAGGCCGGTGACACCGTCACCAGCGGTCTCGAGGTTGTCTGGACCCCCACACCGACCAAGTGGAGCAACTCGTTCCTGGAGATCCTCTACGGCTATGAGTGGGAGCTGGTCAAGAGTCCGGCCGGTGCGTGGCAGTTCCAGGCCAAGGACGCCGAGGCGATCATTCCCGATCCCTTCGGCGGCCCGAACCGCAAGCCCACGATGCTGGTCACCGACGTCTCGATGCGTGAGGACCCGGAGTTCGGTGCGATCACGCGTCGCTGGCTGGATCACCCCGAGGAGCTCAACGAGGCGTTTGCCAAGGCTTGGTACAAGCTGCTGCACCGCGACCTCGGTCCGATCAGCCGCTACCTCGGGCCGTGGGTTGCCGAGCCACAGCTGTGGCAGGATCCGGTTCCCGCCGCCACCGGTGCGCTGATCGACGATGCTGACGCCGCCAAGATCAAGAGCGCAGTCCTGGCCGCGGGCCTGTCGGTGCCGCAGTTGGTCAAGACCGCGTGGGCGTCCGCGTCGAGCTACCGCAACACCGACAAGCGCGGCGGCGCCAACGGCGCACGGCTGCGGTTGGAGCCGCAGAAGAGCTGGGAGGCCAACGAGCCGTCCGAGCTCGCCAAGGTGCTGCCGGTCTTGGAGAAGATCCAGGCCGACTTCAATGCCGCCGGCGGCAACCAGGTTTCGCTGGCCGACGTCATCGTGCTCGCGGGCAATGCCGCGATCGAGAAGGCCGCCAAGGACGGCGGCGTCGAGATCACCGTGCCGTTCACCGCGGGCCGCGGCGACGCCACCCAGGAAGACACCGATGTCGAGTCGTTCGCGGTGCTCGAGCCACGGGCCGACGGCTTCCGCAACTACGCGCGGGCCGGCGAGAAGGCTCCTCTGGAGCAGCTCCTTATCGAGAAGGCCTCTCTCGTCGGTGTGACCGGTCCGGAGTTGACCGCGCTCATCGGCGGCCTGCGGGTGCTCGGCGCCAACCACGGCGGCAGCAAGCACGGCGTGTTCACCGACCGGGTCGGCGTGCTGTCGACCGACTTCTTCACCAACCTTCTCGACATGGGCACGGTGTGGAAGCCGTCGGAAACCTCCGAGAACGTCTACGAAGGCACTGACCGCGCGACCGGTGCGGCCAAGTGGACGGCGACCGCCGCCGACCTGGTGTTCGGCTCGAACTCGGTGCTGCGTGCGGTGGCCGAGGTCTACGCCCAGGACGACAACAAGGAGAGGTTCGTCAAGGACTTCGTCGCGGCCTGGGCCAAGGTGTCCAACGCCGATCGGTTCGACGTCTAAGGATCAGCAGTGAGCGAAACCCCGCGGGCATGCGCCCGCGGGGTTTTCGTTTGGGTGGACCAGCGTGCGTGTCGGTCCGGGACACGCCGTGCACGGCGTACCGCAGCGCACATTCGCGACAGGAAATGGGGCCGGGCTAGCGGCAGCCGCCGGCGCTGACCCAGCGGCCGTTGTAGCCCACGCAGCCGGTCACCGGAGGGGGTGGCGGAGGGGGCGGCGGATAGTCCTCGGGCAGCGGCGCGTAGTACGACGGCGGCGGGACATAGGGTGCCATCACATCGGACAGGTTGGCGCAGCCGCTGACCGAGATCCGGCGTCCGGCGCTCGCGCACACGTCGGCGTGCGCTTCACCGCTTGGCGCGATGGTGACGATCGTGACCGGTATGCCGGTCAGTGCCAGCACCGTTGCGCCGGCAATCCCCCAGGCTCGCATCGAATGTCGTTTCATCCGTCTCTCCTCCCCTGCATCGGACGTGCAGCGCAGTATATCGCCGAGGGTGTGCGCGACCGTCGGGCTTCAGGACCGGTGCCGTCGGGCGCGCCGCACCCGCACCAGCGCAGCGGCCGCGATCAGCACCGCCAGTGCGATGACCCACGGCCAGGCACTCGTGCGGTACACCCAGCCGGCGAGCGCACCCTGCAGCCGGCCGGCCGCGGCTATCACCGGATCGGCGGGATTGCCGCCCGCGCTGAACAGCCGGATCTCGTAGAGACCGTAGTAACCCACATAGAGACCGACCGCGATCAGCACGACACCGCTGATCCTGTTGACGTAGGGCATCAGCTGTCGCATCCGCTCCACCAGTGCCGAGCTGGTGAAGGCGATCCCGACCGCGAGTACGCCGACCACCAACGCCAGCCCGGCGGCATAGGCCGCGTACACCAGCACGCCGCCGGCCACCGAACCGCTGCGGACCGTGCTGCCGGTGACCGCCAGGAACGGGCCGATGGTGCAGGACAGGGACGCGATCGCGTAACCCACCCCGTAGCCGAACATCGAACCCAACCGCGCTGTCGGTGCCCACCGCGCGGAGGACCCCGTCGGAGCCCCGGCCAGTTCGCGGCCCGTCACCAACCAAATACCAAGGGAGACAAGGCAGATGCCGATGACGATGGTGGCGTAAGGCAGATAACGCTGCACGACGGTGGCGACCGGCACTGTGAGCAGGCCGAACAGGCCGAAGACTGCGAGGAAGCCCAGTGCCATCGCGGCGGTGGCCGCCAGTGCGCGCCCCACCGCGGCGCACCGCCTGGGGTCGGCGCCTTCACCGCGAACGACGAGCGTCAGGTAGGCGGGCAGCATGGCGAATCCGCACGGGTTGAGCGCGGCGACCATACCCGCGGCCAATGCCAGTCCGGTCAGGTTTGCGTCCAACGGGGTTATGACGTCAGCGCTCGCACCCGGTCGCTGAGTTCCTGCTCTGACATCGCCGACGTCGGATTGTTGACGAACGTCGACGACCCGTCGGGACGGAGGAACACATACGCGGGTTGCCACGGCACGTTGAACCGCGCCCAGAGTGATCCGTCGGCATCGTTGAGGTTGGTGAAGTTCAGGTTGTACCTCGACACGAACGCCTGCATCTGCCCGACGTCGGAACGCGCCGCCACCCCGACGAAGGTGACCTTCGGGTTGGCTGCCGCCACCTGGCTGACGTTGGGGGCTTCCTGGTTGCAGAACGGGCACCACGGCGTCCAGAACCACAGCACCACAGGCTTGCCCTGCAGGCTGCTGCCGTTGAACGGGGCTCCGGTCAAGGTTGTTCCGCTGAAGGCCAATTGGTCCTCGGCGATGGCTGCCGGGGGTGCCGCGACCGCGACGGTGAGCGCCGCCGTCAGCACGGCCAGGGCCCGGAAGAGGTGGTGAAACCAAGTTCGCGCCCGGCGCGCGCCGTAGGACGGTGTCATGGCATGGCCTCCTGGCCGTCGGGATGGACTGCTCTTGGTGTCACGTTTACCCGGGGCTGCCCGGTTCAATCCGGGCATTGACAGTTTACGTTACGCACTGGAACATAATCCGCGTGACAGCCCCGGATCGCGATGCCGCACCGGTACCACCCGAACCGGTGCGTGGCCGTCCCCGTGACCCGCGCACCGATGACGCGATCATGACGGCCACCCGCGGGCTGCTCGTCGACGTCGGCTACGACCAGGTGTCGATGGATTCGATCGCCCGGGCAGCCGGCGTGAGCCGCCCGACCATCTACCGGCGCTGGCCGTCCAAGGCACACGTGGTTTTCGAGGCCGCATTCGGCACCGACAGCGGCAGCGCCGGACTACCGCGGTCTGGAGACTTCGAGACCGACCTGCGCGAGTTCATCCGTGGCTCGGTGGCGTTCTGGCGTGAGCCGGTGGTCGAGGCCGCGACCATGGGAATCCTCGCCGAACGCCACCGCGACTCCGAATTGCACATCCGCACACAGCAATTGCTCGACGACAGGATCCGCGGCGAGCTCGCCGACCTGGTCCGCGCGGGTGCCGAACAAGGCGTGGTGCGCCCCGATATCGACACCGACACGCTGTTCAACGTGGTCGTCGGCACCACCTTCTACAGCGCTCTCGTCGACGGTCGCGATGACACCGACCGCCTGGTCGACAAACTCTGCTCCCTGGTCATGCGGGGCGCGCAGGCACGAGAGAAGGAATCCTGATGTCCCACGACGAATTGTCGCTGGCCTTCCACGAACTGCTCGACGAGCTCGGCGCGCTCGAACGCAAGTTCCTGACGGCCGATCCCCCGCTCGAGGAAGCCGACATCCTCGACGGCTATCGACTGACGTTCAGCCTGCTGCGCGTCGCGGTCGACGCCTATGTCTGGGGAGACAAGGACAATCCGCGGTTCGTCGACGTCATCGGCCCCTATCAGCGGTGGGGTGGGGACAACTCGGACGCGTTCTATCAACTGGCGCCGATCGATCCCAACCGCACCTACCGGGTGACCGGCAACCGGGGTGATTCGGTCTACCTCTCGATCACTGTCTACGGCGGACCCGATGACGGTCACTACAGCAACCGCATCGTCGGAACGATGAACGACCGCTCGCTGCAGTTCGACGCCGACGGCAACTTCGACTTCACCATCAGCCCGGACCCGCAGCCCGGTGCGTGGCTCAAGCTGGAGGACGACGCCGTCGTCGCGCTGACCCGCGACTACCTGGAGAACCCCGACACCGACCGGCGCGTGCAGTGGAAGATCGAGGCCATCGACCCGCCGGCCCGCAAGCAGGACTCCCGGGCCGACCTCACGCGCCGCCTTCGGTCCGCCCGGACGTGGCTGGGCGAGCAGTGCTCGTTCATCCCCACCCGGGTCGAGCCGCCCAACGAGATCGCCGAACCGTATCCGGTGCCCCAGCAGACCTACGGCTGGGCGGCGGGGGACGCCGCCTACGCGATGGGCGCCTACGAATTGCAGCCCGGCCAGGCGCTGATCATCGACGGCACGTCGCCGGACTGCGTGTTCTGGAATCTGTGCCTGTGGAATCCCTTCCTGCACACCTACGACTACACCTATGAGCGGGTGACAATCAACGGCGCGCACGTCACCTACGAGCCCGACGGGTCGTGGCGAATCGTGGTGTCCGACAACGACCCCGGCCACCCCAACTGGGTGTCGACGGCAGGGCGTACCAAGGGTCTGATCTGGCTGCGCTGGTTCCTGCCCGAGGAGACGCCGAAGCGACCGGTCTGCCGGGTCGTGGACATCGCTCAAGTAATTGGGGGCCCGGCATGACCCCTGGCATCCAGCGCCCCAAGCCGATCAAGTTCACCGATCTGGCCAACCCGGTCTTTCCCGAGGCCGCCCGGCCGATGCGGGAAGCGCTCGCCGGCTACGGGTCGATCCTGGAGTTGACGCCAGAAGCGTTGCTGACGACGGCAAGTGAGCGCACCGGGCTCGACGGCTGGGGTGACGACGCTTTTCGGGAGCGCCTCGCCGTGCTGGCCGGATCGTTGCGGGAGGAGGCTGGGCTGTCCGATGTCGGCGTTGCCGTGGTGTTCGAGCAGTTGGTCGGCAACCTGGTCAACCGGCTGCGCTTCGAGGCGCTGGTCGCCGAGCATCCCGAGATCGAGGACGTCGAAATCGAACGGCCGATCATCATCTGCGGACTACCCCGCACCGGGACCACCCACCTGCACAACCTGATCGCCGCCGATCCCAACCTGCGCTACCTGCCGTATTGGGAGAGCCTGGAGCCCTTCCCCGGCCCTGATGACACCGAGCAGACCCGTCGCGAGCGATGTTCGACCGGGCTGGATCTGGTGGACACATCGATGCCCGAGTTCAAGCGAATGCACGACATGACCGTCGACCATGCCCACGAGGAAATTCAGCTGCTGGCCAACGACATCTCCGGCATGCTGTTCGAAACCACCTACCACATCCCTACGTTCGCCGCGCACTACAAATCCCACGACCAAGGGCCGTCGTACGCTCATCTCAAGCGGCAGCTGCAGGCCATGCAGTGGCTGCGCGGTGGAACGCGCTGGGTGCTGAAATCCCCACAGCACCTGGAGCAGTTCCCCACCCTGTATGAGACCTTCCCGGACGCGACCTTCGTTGTGACGCACCGTGATCCGGTCGAAGTCACTCGCTCGATGCTCACCATGATCGTCTATGCATCCCGAATGGCCTGCGCGCAACCGGATCCCGCCAAGATCGCCCGGAACTGGTTGGACCGCGCCGACGATCTGTTCAGCGGTTGTCTGCGCGACCGGGGTGTGCTTCCGGCCGGCCAGTCGATCGACGTGCGCTTCACCGATTTCATGGCCGACGAGCAGGGCACGCTCTCGGCGATCTATCGACTCGCCGATCAGCCCTACGACGACGACGTGCGCGCAGCGATGGCGGACTTCATCGCCGCGCACCCGCGGGGACGCCACGGCGAAGTGGCCTACGACCTCGCCGACGTCGGGCTCGATTCCGCGGAGGTGGCCGAGCGACTGGGTGCCTACCGGGAGCGATTCATCGGCTGAGTGCGCGAAAGGCGCGCCAGCCGGGTGCGATCGACCAGCGCACAGCCGTGCACGTCGGCAAGCTGCTCGGCGGCTCGGGTGTAGCGGTGGTTGGACACCACCATCGTCGCTTCACACTCATGGACGGCCGCGCCGGCCACCACCTGCTGGATCGCGGCGCCATTGACCACGCGGTTCTGCCGTTTGCACTGCACCGCCGTCCGTACGCCGTCCCTTGTGGCGATCAGGTCCACGCCGAAATCGCCAGTGGCCCTGGTTATTTCGACATCGAATCCGACACCCCGCAGAACCGCTGCGACATAGCGCTCGAACTCCACCCCCGTCATGGCATCTACCGCGGCCAGCCCGGTGGCGCGGTACAGCGCGTCCTGCCTGGCGGCCCGGCGATGGTCGAGCCAGGCCAGCAGCGCGCGCCAGGCACACACCACGACCGCCGCCGCGCTGAGTGCGGCCAGCACCCAGACCGCCTTGTTGAGCAGGCCGATGACCGTCAACAGCACTGTCGTGAGAATCCACAAACCCAGCCACTGCACTGCCGTCCTGGCTGCGGCCGCCTTCTCGCGCACGGCGCCACCGTAGCGACGGGTGCCGACAGCCGGCGCTGCGACCTGCGACAGCAGCCAAATCGTGACCCGCCTGAGTCGGGTTTGCCGTAACTGCGGCAATACAGTGCTGGGATGCTCGCGATTCTGCGCTTCAATTTCGCCTCACCAGGGGGCGAACCCGGCGTGCAGGGTGAATTACTCTCCGCCGCACTGGAGTTGGCGCAGTTTGGCGACCGGCACGGGATCGCGGCCATCAGTGTCGATGAACACCACGCCACCGGGCACGGCTGGAGCTGCAACCCGGTGATGATCGCGGGCATGTTCCTGGCCCGCACGGCCAACATCTTCGCGAGCATCGACTGCGCGCTGGGACCGCTGTGGCACCCGGTCCGGATGGCTGAGGACATCGCGCTGATCGACGGGATGAGCCGCGGCCGGCTCCATACCACGGTCGGGCTGGGTTACCGGGAAGTGGAGTACGAAGCTCTGGGGGTGGACTTCAGCCGCCGCGGTGAACTCATGGACGAGCTACTGGAAACCATGCTGGCATCGTGGGCGCAGGGCTCGAACGTGGTGTCGGGAACCTGGACCAAACCTCATCCCCCGCTCTATGTCGGCGGCGGCGTGCGGGCCACCGCCCGCCGTGCCGTGCGGTTCGGGTTGCCGCTGAGCCTGCCCGACCACCGTCCCGACCTCGCGGAGTACTACGCCGAGCTGTGCCGGGACGCCGGCCAGCGGCCGTTCGTGCTCATGCCGCCCGCGGTCAACCGCGGGATGGTCTACCTGCATGAAGACCCCGAGCGGGCCTGGGCCGAGCTCGGCGAGCACATTCTGTGGGAGGCCGTCACCTACGGAGCGTGGTCAGACGACCCGTCGCGGTCCCTTATGCATCTGCCGGGTGTGCAGACTCTGGCCGAAGTACGGGCCTCCGGACGGTACCGATTCCTCACCCCCGACCAGCTGATCGACGAGGTGCGGGCCTCGGCAAACTACGGCCCGATCGTCATGCATCCCCTGGTTGGAGGCATGCCGGTCGACGAGGCCTGGAAGTCGGTAACTCTACTTACGGACGAGGTTCTGCCCGCCCTGCGTTAGCCATTCCGGCGGTCGACGTTGCCCGATTTCGCGAGTCAGGTCGAAAGTTGGTTCTTAACAGAGTTTTAGCCACAGCTCCCGGTCACCTTAAATTTGCGGCATAACGTTCAGGTCAAGTTGAGGTGCCCGACAGGTCGCCACACACGCAACAGGACCGAATGGAGCAGCCCATGACGAGCTTCACGTCGCGGTACGGCAACCCCGCCGTCGACTACAAGGGCGCCCATATCCGAGCACACTCCCGCCATGTGGCAACCGTGGTCGCGGTGAGCGGACGCATCGACTCCGCCAACCTCGACCACATCGCCGACTATGCGAAGAAGCTGGTCCTCACCGACAAGCCGTTCGTTCTGGACCTCTCCGGCGTCACCTCGTTCACCCCGCAGTCGATTCGTTTGCTGTGCGATATCGACGACGCCTGCGCCTCGGTGGGTGTCGAGTGGGCCGTCGTGGCCGGCGACGCGGTGAACCGCCGCCTGCGCCGGGACAGCGACGTGGTCTTCCCGGTCGTGAGTTCGGTCGCCGAGGCCGAGCATGAATTCGACGACGCGATCCTGAACCGTCGCCGCTTCCTGCTTCCTCTGCTGAGCAAGACCGCCTGATTAACGGTTAGGTCGGCTATGCGTTGCCGGGTTACCCTGGTTGACGTGCGTGTAGTTACGAGTGCGATCGCTGCTGGTGCGCTGGCTCTGACAGCGGGCGCCGGTGTCGCGGCAGCCGACCCCACAACCACCACCCCGGCGCCCGCCCCGAGCACGTCCGACGCGCCGACCGGACCCGCCCCGGGGCCGACCACTTCCGCCACGCCGACGTCGCCCGGGGCGACCCCGGACCCGGCCCCGGCCGGCGGACCCAAGACGTCAATGGACACCGACGGCACCTACCGGGTCGGAGTCGACATCGTCCCGGGCACTTACGCCACGGCCGGGCCGGTCGAGGGCGGTGCGTGCTACTGGAAGCGGGTCGGCGGACCCGACGGTCAGACGAACCTGGACAACGGGCTGACCAAGAAGTCGCAGATCCAGCAGATCGATCCCGGCGACGCGACCTTCAAGACCGACGGTTGCCAGCCGTGGACGCTGACCGATGCCCCGCCGCCCGCCGCCCCCGGCCCGCTGATGTCACAACTTCAGCTGCGCCACTATCTCGACCAGCTCAACGGGATGGCCGGGGCATCCGGCAACGGGCAGCTGCCGCCTTACTGAGCGAGCGCACCAGGCCGCGGGATCCGCAGCTATTTGGCGGTGCCCGGCGACGGCGGCAGCGGCGGCGGGCAGGTGTCGTGGTCCTGCAGTTCTTCGCCGCCGGCCCCGGTTCCGGCGTCGGCGCGGTCGGCCAGGATGACGAAGCCCGGCCGGCCCGCGGGGTCGGTGGCCCCGACCACGACCAGCGTGTACGAACCCATGTCGGCACGCGCACCCTCGAGACCGTCGGCGAGCAATGTGAACGGGTTGGCGTCCAGATCGGCGCCGCCGACGGCCATCGCCCAGTAGGTGTGTCCGAGCAGCGGGACCGGAAGCGGCGCCCACGTCGGTCCGATGGCGCCGGCCACCGAGCGCAGCGCGTCATGGACGTCGGTACGCAAGCAGTCGATGTGGATGTGCAGCTGGTTCTGGGTCCGCGCGACCGCCGAGTTGATGGCCAGGCTGATCCAGTCCCGTGCAATGGTGCCGCCGGCCCGCTGCTCGACGAATGACCGGGCCTGCCAGGCCGCGCCGAAATAGTTCGTCGTATCCGGGTTGAGGACCTCCGGGCTCTCCATCCCGGCGATGCGTGCGGTCGGGATCAGCAGGTACTGCCGGTCGCCGACGATGTCTTTGAGCACCGCGTAGCCGCCGGCCTCGCCGCGGCTGAGATCGACCCGGGAACAGGGTGCCGGGTCGTGCCGCTGCTGAAGGTCGACGACGCAGGTGTCATGGACGATCGTCCATAAGACGTTGGGGTCCGCGTGCGCGGTGACCGATCCGAGCAGCGCCAGCGCCAGTGCCGCCGCCAGCGGTGCCCGCCCGCCCATGTGTCGCACGGCCACACCCTACGGCCGCGCCCCGAAGGGCCTTCCCCGCGGTCAGGTGAACCGTATCTGCGGATCTATCCGTTGGTATGCGCCGCAACTGCGGACGTGATGGGCTAGCATTCGGTCGTGCCGATGCTGCGGGTTCGGGAGGCCGCCGAGTTGCTCGGCGTGAGTGATGACACGATCCGGCGCTGGATCGACGACGGTGAGCTACCCACGGGCAGCGACCAATCCGGCCGCAAGACCGTCGATGGTGCGGCGCTCGCCGCCTACTCCCGCAAGAACGCCGCCGCGGCGCCCAAAGACCCACTGTCGGTTGCCAGTTCCGCGCGTAACCGGTTCGCCGGGCTGGTCACCAGGGTGGTCGCCGACACCGTGATGGCCCAGGTGGAGATGCAATGCGGTCCGTTCACCGTGGTCTCGCTGATGAGTAGCGAGGCCGTGCGGGAACTGAACCTCGAACCGGGAAGCGTTGCGGTCGCCGTCGTCAAGGCCACCACGGTCATCGTCGAAACCTCGGGAGACTCGTGATCAAGAGGGTGACGCCGGCTCTGGCCGTCGGCCTGCTCATCGCCGCGACCGCGGGCTGTGGGCCGTCGTCGCAACCGCCGGGCTCGACGACGACATCGGCGGCACCGCAGAAGATCATGGTGTTCGCCGCCGCGTCGCTGAAGAAAACCTTCACCGAGATCGGCGATCAGTTCAGCAAGGACAATCCCGGTGCCGCCGTGGAGTTCTCGTTCGCGGGTTCCTCGGATCTGGTGACCCAGCTGACCCAGGGCGCTCACGCCGACGTCTTCGCCTCCGCCGACGCCAGGAACATGGACAAGGCCGCGCAATCGGGTCTGCTGGCGGGCGCACCGGTGAGCTTCGCCTCCAACACGCTCACCATCGCCGTGGCTCCGGGAAACCCCAAGGGCATCATCGCGTTTGCCGATCTGGCCAAGCCGGGTCTCAACGTCGTGGTGTGTGCCCCGCAGGTGCCGTGCGGATCAGCCACGCGGACCGTCGAGACCAAGAGTGGGGTCACGCTGAATCCGGTGAGCGAGGAGTCCTCGGTCACCGACGTGCTCAGCAAGGTGACCAGCGGGCAAGCCGACGCCGGTGTCGTGTACGTCACCGACGCCGCAGGTGCCGGCGACAAGGTCGCCGCGGTATCGTTCCCCGAAGCGGCGGGCGCGGTGAACACCTACCCGATCGCCACGCTCAAGCAGTCCGGAAATTCCTCTCTGGCAAGCAAATTCGTCGACACGGTGACTGGACAGGTCGGTCAGCAGATCCTGACGAAAGCCGGTTTCGGCAAACCCTGACGCTGTGGCAGGCTCGAACCCGTGGACCTGCCGCGCCCCGACCCCGACACCCCGCACCTCGCCGACGTGGTGCCGTCGGTCCTGGCGGCGATGGGCGTGGCCGGGTTCGAGCGCCGTTTCGAGCTACCTGAGCCGATCGCCGGGGCCTGCGTCCTGTTGATCGACGGACTGGGTGCCGAACTCCTCGACGCCCACGCCGCGGATGCGCCCGTGCTGGCCGGGCTGCGTGGACGCACGCTGCACGTCGGGTTCCCGTCCACCACCGCGGCCGGGCTCGCCGCGGTCGGCACCGGCTGCCCATCGGGTGGACATGGCATGGTCGGGTACTCGTTCCGGCTCCCCGACGCCGGCGTCATCAACGCGCTGAGGTGGCGGCCCCACCCCTGGGGTGACGATCTGCGGGAGCGGTCGGTGCCCGAGGATGTGCAGCCGCTGCCCACCACCTTCGAGCGGGCGGCCTCGGCGGGCATCGCGGTCAGCGTGATCTCCGGTGCGGAGTTCACCGGCTCGGGCCTGACTCGGGCGGTGTTACGCGGCGGGCGCTACGTCGGCGTGCACGGCCTCGGTGACCTGGCCGCCCAGGTTCGCGACGCCGTGGCCGACGGCGGTTTCTGTTACGGCTACCACGCCGACCTCGACCTCATGGGCCACGCCTACGGCCCAGGATCGACGGCCTGGCGGCTGCAGCTGCGGCAGGTGGACCGCTTGGTGGAATCCGTCGTCGACGGGCTGCCCTCCGGCGCCCTGCTCGCCGTCGTGGCCGACCACGGGATGGTGGCCGTTGACAGCGCCGGCGTCGCCGACATCGATTCCACCACAACACTTCTCGACGGCACGGCCGCGATCGGCGGCGAGCCCCGCGCCCGGCACGTCTACGTGCGCGACGGCGCTGACGCCGACGTCCTGTCCGCCTGGCGAGAAACGCTGGCCGACCACGCCTGGGTGGTGTCGCGCGACGAGGCGATCGCCGCCGGCTGGTTCGGTGGCGCTGTCGACGACCGGGTGCGACCGCGCATCGGCGACATCGTGGCCGCCGCCAAGGGAACGGCCGCGCTGGTGCGACGGACGGTCGAGCCGATGGAGTCGGCGTTGATCGGCCACCACGGGTCGTTGACCACCGCCGAGCAGCGGGTGCCGCTGCTGCTGGCCTACGGCTGAACGGCGTCCTTGGCGGCCAGCAGCTCGTCGGCGGGCCCGTCCCAGCGATCGAGGTTGACCGCCGCCGTCAGCGGGCGGCGCCGCAGCGGCCCGTGGCGGCCCCGCGGCCAGCCGACGACCACGTGGCCGGCGATCAGCCAATCCTCGGGCACCCCGACGGCGTCGCGCAGCAGCTCGGCCCCGCCGTACGACGCCCACCCCGTCGGGCACGCCCCCAGGCCCTGAGCCCTGGCCGCCAGCAGGAAGTTCTGCATCGCCGGAAAGATCGAGCCACCGAGCAGCAGCTCCGACGCGGTCGGATAGTGCTGCTGGGCGAACAGCACAGAGGTGAATTCGCCTGCGCGATCATGTAATTCATAGGTGGCCCGGTTGTTGCGGGCCTGCCTGCTCGTGTCGTCGGGCGCGGGCCGGCTCATGCCGTAGACCGGTTCGATGACCTCCAGGGCGCGCGCCGCTGCCGCGGCGACGACCGCGCGCTGCTCCGGCGAGCGCAACACCACGAACCGCCAGCCCTGCGCGTTCGCCCCCGACGGCGCCCACGTCGCGGCCTGCAGGCAGCGGCCCAACGTCGCGTCATCGACCGGTTCGGCGGTGAACCGCCTGATGGTGCGGGCGGTCGACATCACGTCCCAGATATCGCTGCTCGTTGCTCTCACGCTTCAGACGTCTATCAGATGCTGCGGCCGCCGGGAACGGCGGACTCGCGCAGCCGGGTCTTGTGTCGATACATGTCGACGTCGGCCCTGCGGATCAGTTCCTCGGCGTCATCGGCCTGGCCCCAGGTCCATCCGACCGACGCGGTGAGGTGGAATTCGTCCAGCTCGAGGGTGTACTGCCCGGTCAGCACCGAGCAGACGGTCGCGGCCAGCTCGGCGACCACGGCCTCCTGTCCCGCCTCGGGGGCGAAGACGACGAACTCGTCACCGCCGAGACGGTAGACCGAATCCGGTTCCGGGACAGCGTCGTTGAGCCTTCGGGCCACCTCGGCGAGGACGGTGTCGCCGGCCGCGTGACCGTGCTTGTCGTTGACCTGCTTGAAGCCGTCCAGATCGATGAAAATGATGCCGACGGGCGCTGTCGGCTGCGTGGTTCGGTGTTCTTCGATGTGAGTGATCAGCGCATGGCGGTTGTTCAAGCCGGTGAGCTGATCGGTCACGGCGAGCCTGGCGAGCTCGGTTTCGGCAAGCTTGCGGGCCGTCACGTCCTGGAATTGCGCGATGATGACGTCCTCTGCGCCGTACTCGCCGCCTGGTGCCAGCGCCGCGTTGCGTTGCATCCAGATCGTGCTTGCATCGGAGCGAAGGTAGCGCCGCTCGGAAGAGATCTGTGTTGTCGTGCCGTTGAGAAGCGACTCGATCTCGTCCTCCCCAGTAGGGCGATCGCAGGGATGGATGTAGTCGCGAAAGTCCACGCCGGTGAGTTCCTCGGCGGTGTAGCCGAGCAGCCGACACAAGGCCGGGTTGACCAAGAGGGTCCGCCCTGTGGTCGTCAGCACGGCCTCGCCGAACGGGGCGTTGGCGACGCTGACCTCGAACAGCCTCAGTGCTTCGTCACGGCTCCGCTCGGCCTCAACGCGTGCGGTGACATCGGTGACGAGCACATAGAACCCCTGCACCTCGTCGTCGACGATGTCGGGGATGTACGACGCCTGCGTGTAACGGGTCGCTCCCCGAGCGTCGATGAGAGTGCGCTCGAACAATTGCTCGCGACCAGCCAGTGCCCCCTGAATGTAGGGCAGGTTCAGCGCGTAGACCGCGTCCCCGAGCACCTCCCGAATGTGCCGGCCCCGGATCGCACCAGGTGACATCCCGAAGAACTCCACATAGGCGTCGTTGGCTATGACGTTGCGCATGTCTTTGTCCCAATACCCGATGAGCGCGGGCAGACGATCGATGAGCAGCCGAAACCGTCGATATTCCTCGTCATGCGTCAGCTGTTTTTCGATGGACAACAAAGACCCCCGAAACGGCAACGTGGACTTGTGCACCCCAGCAACCCACGAACGCCGACGCTCAATTTACCTCGCCGTCAACGCGAACTGGCCGTTTCGCCGCCGACATCCCGACGCGCCCCGCGCGTCGCGACGCGTGCCCGCTACCGTCTGCGTCGTGATCGTTCTGCTTCCGCCGTCAGAGACCAAACGCAGTGGCGGCGACGGCCCTGCACTCCGGTTCGATGAGCTGAGTAGCCCGGTCCTGGGCCCGCTGCGCCGGGAGTTGGTCGATGAACTCGTCGCGCTGGCCGGCGACCCCGCCGCCTGCCGCCGCGCGCTGGGCATCTCCCCCGCACAGGCTGCCGAGATCGAGCGCAACGCCACGCTGTTGAGCTCGCCGACGCTACCGGCGATCAACCGCTACACCGGGGTGCTCTACGACGCCCTGGACATCGAGTCGCTCACGGGTGCGGCCGCCGCCCGGGCCGGTGCCCGGCTGGCCGTCGGCTCGGCCCTGTTCGGCCTGCTTCGGGCCGATGACCAGATACCGGCCTACCGGCTGTCGGCGTCGTCGAAATTGCCCGGCCGCGCCACGCTGGCCGCCCGCTGGCGTCCCGTCCTGGAGCCCGTGCTGGCCGAACTGGCGGCCGGCGAACTGGTCGTCGATCTGCGCTCGGGGTCGTACGCCGGACTGGGCAAGCTGCCCGATGCGGTGCGCGTCGATGTCCTCGCCGAACATGCCGACGGCCGCCGTACCGTCGTCACCCACTTCAACAAGGCGCACAAGGGGCGACTGGCGCGGGTGCTCGCATCAAGTCGGTCCGAGCCCGGTGACGCGGCCGCTGTCGCCGCCGTGGCCCGGCGGGCCGGCATGCAGATCGAACGGAACGGCAACGAACTCACCGTCGTCGTCCCGGCCTGACCGGTGTCAGGATGGATCGCATGAGCGACGCTTGCGGAGCGAATCAACAGCGGGCATGCGGGACCCGAGCCTGCGAGGGGATCGCATGACCGACGACGCTGGCGGAGCGCAGCGCGCGAGCACCCGCTGGCAGAAATCCGCGGCACCGCGTGGCGACGAGTACGACGCCCGGTGGAAATTGCTGGCCGACGCCGGCCAGAACATCCACGGCGAGGCAGATCTGGTCGAAAGCATCCTGCGTGAATCCGGTGGCCACTCGGTCCTCGACGCGGGCTGCGGCACCGGCCGGGTGGCCATCGAACTGGCCAGCCGTGGATTCGTGGTGACCGGGGTCGACGCCGACGCCGCGATGCTGGCCGCTGCCCGGGCCAAGGCGCCGGATTTGCGGTGGATCGAAGCGGATCTGGCCGACCTGACCGCGGCCGGGGTCGACCGCGTCAACCTGGTGCTGCTGGCCGGCAACGTGATGATCTTCCTCGAGCCGGGCACCGAGGCGCGGGTGCTGGCCGGGCTGGCGGGGCGGCTGACACCCGGTGGACTGCTGGTCGCGGGGTTTTCGGTGCGCCCGGACCGCCTGTCGCTGCAACAGTACGACCGGGCGGCCGAGGCGGCCGGCCTGCTACCGGTTGTGCGCTGGGCGACGTGGGATCGCGAGCCCTACGATGGCGGGGATTACGCCGTGTCCGTGCACCGGTTGCGCCGTTCGCCACGCTGAAGAAACTGTCGCCGGCGAAAATACGGGTGAAACGGGGGGTGGCCAGTGCAGAAAGCGTTCGCTAGGCTCGTTACCCGACGCCGGTAGGTTGTCGACGAGATCGTTGCTGGCGAGCCTTGCTCCATCGGTGCGATCAGGGAGGGATGGGTTGATGCGATCGGCGTTTTCGGCCCGTCCGGCGAACCAGTACTACACCCTCACCGCGTTGCTGGCCGCCCGCGGCGCGCAGACCGCCACCTCCCGGGTGATCGCCGGGATCGTCTTCACCCTGGGTCTCATCGCGTTGTCGACGATCGGCAGCTCCGCGGCATTACAGTGGCCGGCCAGCCGAGTATTGCTGACCGGGATCGCGGTGCTGTGTTTTCTGTCGACGTTCATCTGGCTGCGGCATCGCTGGCCGACCAGGACGGAATCGGGCGTGCTGGTCGGCATCGCTGCTGTCGCCATTCCGATCGGGACCATCGCCCCGGTTGTCCCGATGTACGGATTGCTCGGCTCGGCGGCGTTCGCGTTGATCATCGGATACGCCGCCCTCTTCCACGGCCCACGGCTGTTGGCCACGATCTTGACCATCGCCGTCGCCACCCTGGGCTATCTCGCCGTCCGGATGGCCAGTGTCGACCTCCCGCTCGCCCTGGCCGGCGTCGCACTGATGTTGCTGCTGTACGTGTTCGCCGCGTTCTCCTGTCGGCTGGTGGTCTGGCTTACCGGCACCGACGACGGTGCCGATGCCGTCGAACCGCTCACCGGCCTGCTCAACCGCGACGCCTTCTATCTGCAGACCTCGACGCTGCTGGCCTCCCGTAACCGCGACGACGACCGGTACCTCGTGATCGGCGTGGTCAACATCGACAGCTTCGCGGCGATGGTGGCCGTCGCCGGAAACCGTGGTGGCAACCGGGCGCGGATCGCCGCGGGCCAGGCGCTGCGCGAGACGGTGCGCCGCGATGCGATCCTGGGCCACGTCGGCGAGGCGGAATTCCTTGTCGCCGACTGCTTCACGACTCCTGACTCGTCACCGTTGATCGAGCGCATCCGCGGCGCGATCGCGGCGACACCGAACGGGATGACGGCCAGCATCGGGGTGGTCAGCACGCCGCTGCGACCGCTCGTCGAGCACCCGCCCCACGAAATCCTCGACGAGATCGTCGCGCTGGCCACCACGGCGATGTATGAAGCCCGCCGGGCCGGCGGCAACCAGGCCCGCTATGTGGTGCGGCCGAACCTGAGCATCAACGACGACGAGACCGACGGCTACGACACCCCGATGCTGTGAACCTCAGCGGTGGGCGGGCGCAGCAGGCGAATCCGGGTCGATTTCCACGCCGTAGGACGTGATCGATGCGATCTCGGCGCCGGCGAATCGGCAGATGTGGCAACTGGAGACGATGGTGACGCCGTCCGGCCGCTGGTAGCGCCCGAGCACCTCGACGACGACGGTGTCGTCCTGTGCGACAGTCAGGCAGTGGTCCCACGTCGCGACGGTCCCGGCCAGACTGCCCGCGGTCTCGCGGCAGGTGGCGGTGACCGCGTCGGCGCCCTCCAGCACCGAGTAGCCCACGATCGTCCACTGCACGTCACTGGCCAGATGCGGGAGGGCCTCGTCGAATCGGTGCTGTGCGAAGGCGCGCGCGACCTCAGCCCGGTCGGTCGGTCCGCTCACTGCTCAACTCCTGTCGAAGGCACTGCCGTCGAGGCTATCCCGGCACGCTGCGCGGCCGCACGAATGTGTACCGCGCCGACCGTGGACCGGCGGTAGTGTCTGCCCAATGAGCTCCGGCCACGATCCCTCACCCCAGCGTGAACTCCCACCCGGCATGGCCGGGCAGCTGGATCTGCCCTACGCGGGCCTCGTGTCGTTCGGGCACCGTCCGTTCCTGACCGAGCCCGAGCAGTTGGACAGCTGGCAGCCGGATGTGGCGATCGTCGGGGCCCCGTTCGACGTCGCCACCACCAACCGGCCCGGCGCGCGCTTCGGCCCGCGGGCGATCCGCGCCACCGCCTACGAACCCGGCACCTATCACATGGATCTCGGGCTCGAGATCTTCGACTGGCTGGAGGTCGTCGACTTCGGCGACGCGCACTGTCCGCACGGTCTGACCGAGGTGTCGCACGCGAACATTCGCGAGCGGGTGCACACCGTCGCCTCCCGCGGCATCATCCCGGTCGTCCTGGGTGGCGACCACTCGATCACCTGGCCGTCGGCCACGGCGGTCGCCGACGTGCACGGCTACGGCAATGTCGGGATTGTGCATTTCGACGCGCACGCCGACACCGCCGACATCATCGACGGCAACCTGGCCAGCCACGGCACCCCGATGCGTCGGCTGATCGAATCGGGCGCCGTGCCGGGAACACATTTCGTCCAGGTCGGACTGCGCGGGTATTGGCCGCCGCAGGACACCTTCGAGTGGATGCAAGAACAGGGCATGGTGTGGCACACCATGCAGGAGATCTGGGATCTGGGCTTCAAGGAAGTGATGCGCCGCGCGGTGAGCGAAGCGCTGGCCAAGGCCGACAAGCTTTATGTCTCAGTCGATATCGACGTCCTCGATCCGGCTCACGCACCGGGCACGGGAACCCCCGAGCCCGGCGGAATCACCAGCGCCGACCTGCTCCGCATGGTCCGGCAGCTCTGCTACGAGCACGATGTCGCCGGCGTCGACGTCGTCGAGGTCGCCCCGGCCTACGACCACGCCGAACTGACGGTCAATGCCGCGCACCGGGTGGTGTTCGAAGCGCTGGCCGGGATGGCAGCCCGCCGCCGTGACGCGGCCAACGTCAAGCCGGGCCCGCCGTCGCCGCTGGCGACCTAAATTCCCGCTCCTGCCCGCCGGATCTAGTAGTCGGACTCGGCGGCCAGGACCTCGGCCAGGTAGGCGTCGGGCCCGGGTTCGGCCAGCCGCCGTCGGGCGAATCTGCGGACCCGGTCTCGGGCTTGGGCGGTCTCCGTCGTCTGCGCGCCGACGACCACCGCGGTCGACGACCAATCCTGATCCCACGCTCTGGCCGTGGTCACCGGCTGACTGGTCCGATCGATGAGGTCGATCTTGGCTCGTCCGGCATCGTCGAGTGAACCGGCAGCTATGTATGCGCCACAACGAAATTCGACCGGGATACCGTCCGACGAGCCGGGACCGATCACCGGGATGTGGAGCACTGCGCTGACTCGGTCGTCGTCGGCGACGACGGCCCAGCGAACGGTGTCCTCGGCGGCGTCGAACACGCCACCGGGAACTCCGGACCAGGCCATCGAGGTGGCCCCCCGGGCGATCGATCCGGCCGTCGCCGGCCCGCCGTCCGAGCCGGCGGCCAGCGCGTAATCGTCGTGGTGCGCCGGTGCTGCGACGGCTGCCGCGCGGTCGGAGACCGCGTCGGCCAGCTCGGCCCAGCCCGGTGCGTCGACGCCGATGTCCTGGGCCAGCCGCACACACCGCGACACCAGCTCGAGCACGCGCGGGTCACCCACGAGCAGGTGCATGGCGAGCGCGTCGGCATGCGGGGCCAACAGTGCGGCGATGTCGGCGTCGAGGCTGTCCTCCCCCACGAAGTCTTCGGTATGCGCTGTCACCAGCGCGATCTCGGCGTCCAGCAGGGCGGCGTCCAGGCCGACGATACCGTCGCGGATGCTGGCCGGCCACCACCGGCGCAGCCAGTGCCCGACGGCCAGCCGGCGCAGCCCGTCCAGTGCGCCAGGGGTCACCTCGACTCCCGAAAGATCCACTGCAGCTGCGGTTTCGGCGGGTTGCGCCGCGGCGGTTGCGACCGCGTGATGCCCGGATTCGCCGAGCACCCGCCACAACCAGTCGGCTCGGTCGGCGTCGGTGAGGGTGATCTGGGCGGTGGCCTGCTCCTCATCGACGGTCCACGCCAGCACCGCGCCGTCGACCTCCACCACCGCCACCAACGGCACCTCGGCGACTGCGGGACCGATGCGCCACAGCCCGGATTCGGCAACTAATCTCATTGCGCCACCTGAACTTCCAGCATGGACTTGATCCGTTGGCGGTGATCCAGGCTCACCGAACGGGCGACGCCCTCCAGCAGGGCGCGCAGGTCGTCGACGTCGTCGCAGGATTCCTGCCAGACGTCGCGGCCGTGCAGTCGTGCCCACAGCCGGCTCAGGTACGGCCGGGCGAAGTCGGCCAGATCGTCGACCACTTGACGCTGGCGCGGATGAAGCGGTTCGAGTGCGGCCAGGGCGCGCCGCGCATGCAGCACATAGGCCTCCTTGCGCAGCCTGGCCTGAATCGTCGCCGCCAACTGATACCGGCTCACGGCCCGCTCGTCGAGCGGACTCAGCTGGCCGGCGATCTCGATCCCGGCCACCAGCGCGGCCTGCTTGTCCTCGCCCAGGAAACCCCAAGGCGCGCACGCGCGGTCGACCTCTTCGGCGCACAGCAGCGGCACGTCGGGGAGCTCGTCGCGATCCAGGGCCCGCCGCAGCGTCGCGCGGACACGGTCCACCACGCTGCGGTCCAGCGGCCGGTCCCGGTCCGACCCGCCGGCCAACGGAGGCGCGGACAGCGGTAATGCCGAGGTCAGGCCCAGTTCGAGGATCGACCACGGCAACGCAGACGGCTGAGTGCGGGCCCGGGTGCCCAGATTGTGCGGGGTCGCGTCGGCGATCAGGGCCGACCACACCCGCTGGCGGGCCACGGTGGCGCGATGCCCCTCAGCCGGACCGAGCACCGTGGTCAGACCGGCCAGGAACGGTCCGGTCATGCTGTCGTCGGCGCGCACATCGGCCCAGCTGCGGTGCAATTGAGCCGACAACCGGGCGAGCACCTGCGGTGAGGCCACGAGTTCGTTGAGCACCTCGACGCCGGTGCGGTCACGGTCGTCGTGCACGGCCCGCAGTGCTGCCACCGCCGTCTGCTCGCCATCGGCGCCGGGTGGCCCGTGGGTCACTGCGAGCTCGAAACAGGTTGGGAAATAAAGATCTTGGGCGTTGCCTGCGGTGATGCGCAATCGGCGCCGCTGCGTCTTCATCTGCTCGAACCACGCCGCGGTCGAACGCAACCGGTCGGCGTGGCCCGCAATCACGTCGGCGATCTGCCCGGCGACGTCCGAATCGACGAACGGCGCCGAATAGGCAGGGTTGCTGCGCAGTCGCAGCACCAGCGGGTCGAGGATCCGCTTCACCGTGCGGCGCAGTGGCCCGCCGTCGTCACCGCTGAGGACTTCCACACCGGGCCCCAGTGCCCGCCACGCACGGTCGATCACGGCACGCCGCGGTTGCGACGTGCCGACGGCGATGACCGTGTCCGGGCCGGCGCTCATCGGGACAGGATAAGCGCAGCGGGAAGTTGGGTTCGGTAGCCGGTGACGGTAGGCACGCTGCTCACCATGTCTGATGCACTGCTGGGCGCCATCGCCGTCGTCTCCGCCATCGCTCTTGCCTCGATCATCGTCGCCGCCGGCCTCGGCGGTCAGCCCCCACGCACGCAACGCCCTCGCCGAACGCGCTGCCCACGCTCGATCGGCGTCGGCATGGTGCAGATGGTGGAGGGCGCTGAGGACCCTGTCATCGTCATCGAGGTGGAAAGCGTTGCGGGCCAGCGCTTCACCGGGCGACTGTGCCACGGGCACGATGATCCGGTGGTTGCGGCGCTGCGTCCCGGGGTGATCGTGCTGGTGTCGTTCGACCCGGCCAGCCGCAAGCAGCTCGCGCTGGCCGACGATGCCATCGCCGTGCGTGCGGCCGCTGACCACACGCTGCTGCGCCGGGGCGTGCTCACCGACGACCAGCTGGATCTGATCCGGTTCGGCACCCGCTCGTGCGGTGTGGTGACCGGGATGCGGCCCACCGGCCGCGAACGCGCCGACTACCGCGAGGTCGAACTGAACCTGATGGTCGCCCGCCCGGGTGGCGGCCAGTTCCCGGCCCGCGAAACCACCCTGGTGCCCGAGTCCGCGCTGGCCAAAGTCACCCCGGGCAGCATCATCGACACTTACTACCTGCCGGAGGACGAGTCCGCGATCGCGGTGTGCCTGCCCCCCGCCTGACCCGCTCACCGCTGCTCTGTCGCGGCCGCCGCCGCTCACCGGGCACCCTCTATCACGAAGGTGACCACCGCGGCCCAGTACAACGGGCAGGCGGTGGTATCGCCGTCGCGCCACCGCCGCATCTGCTCGCGCTGCCAGCGATTCAGGCTCAAGACCGCGTCGTCGGCCTCGTGCGCGTCGTCGACGGCCATCACGACCTGAGCCATCGGATCCTCGGCGCGGCCGGTGAACCGGCGGTATCCGGCGGTCGTCGGCAGTGACCACAGCGTGGCGGTCACCAGTTCGCTGCCGCAGAGCACCATCGCCGCGACCAGGCCAGTCGCCTCGTCGAACTGATAGTCGCCGCCGGAGCCGCACGCCAGCAGAGCCACCCGGGGCGGTACCGACAACTGCGCGGCCATCAGGTCCGCGGCCAGCAGCGGACGGTGGTCCCCCACCGGTTCGGCAGCGCCGTCGGCTGCCGACGTGCAGGCCAGGTGCAGGGCGGCGCGGTCGGCGTAGCCGTGCGTACGGTCGGCGGCACTGGCATGACCGACGTACAGCATGCGGCTGGGGGCACGGTCCAGGAGGCTGACCAGCCAGCCGCGGTCGGCGTCACTGCGGCGGAACAACTCCACGGCAGCACCGACCTCCGGCAGCACCGGACGGTGCGCGCGCAGGTCGTCGAAATGGCGGGACAGGGTGCTCTGCGCTGACGGCCGGCCCAGCACCGAACCCAGCGGCGAATCCGGGCGCTGACCCGGAACCCGGGGGTCCATCACGAGAAGTGCTGGTGCATCTTTCCTTTCCTGCCAGCAGGAGGGTGTGCGAGGGGCATGGACGATATTGGGCGGCACCGCCATCACCACGTCGACCATCTCCATCAGGCGGAACCCTTCGGTGACGGCGTCGATGTCGGCGAGCTGCCACGGGATGCGCGCCGCGGTGGTGCCCTTGAACGTCACGGCCTCCTTGCAGGCGGCCACCAGCTCCTCGGGACTCGGGCCGGTCAACGGGACGGCCAGTGCGCCCCACGGGATACGGGCCAGCCGCGCGCTCGGCGAGATGAACAGCACCGGCCGCGGATCGGCGACGGTTGCTGATTCCCGGGTCGCTTCGCTCCTGCCCTCCGCTGCGGAGAGCAACTGCCAGGCGGGTGCGGCGATCAGTAGCACACCCAGGATGTAGGCGAGGGTCAATTCGCCCTCCGCCGAGGCGAACGGGCCGCGGGTGAGGGCGCGGTCGAGCGCTTCACCCAAGCTCTCGTCGCCGTCGGGGTCGGGCAACGCGCCGTTCAGCTCCTCGAGCGCGGCCAGCACGATCGGCTCGTGCACCACCCAGGTCACGGTGCGATCGGGCTGCCCGACAACCCGCAGGCTGGCATACGTCGCCACGCCCACGTCGGCGAACCTCAACACCAGGGTCGTACTCATGGCCAGGTCGACCAGACGGGCGCGTCGGAGGTGACGGCCTGGCCGTAGCGGTTCTGCGCCAGAAGCCGGTAGCGGGCCAGAATGGGGCTCCCGTCCGGCTCCATCTGCAGGGGTGGCAACGCACCCAACGTGGTCTGCGTCAACGCGTCGACCACGAACCCGCCGGCTGCAAGTGCCTCCTCGTCCCACGTCTCGACGGGAACCGTTACCGTCGCCGGGGCGTCCCACCCGCCTGCTTCGCCGCGCGGCTCGTGGGCGAAAGTTCCTCGTGCACAGTGATATTCGATCAGTTCGCTGAGAAGGGCGTCGTTCTCCCACTCCCAGGCCACCGAGAAGGCGCCGGCCAGCATGCGTGCTGAGACCTGTGAGGCCCACCGCCACCGCGCATCGGCATCGGTCATGGCGTAGCGCACGGAGTCGACGGCCAGGGCGGCGGGGATCTTGAGGTCGGCGGCCTTTTCGAGCTTGGTCAGGGCGCTGCGGTGGCGTTCGCTTCCGGTGTCGAAGCGCGTGACTCCGAGCGAGGCCACCTGGCGCTCCTGCAGCTGCTGCCAGTCGTCATTGGACGGATCGCCGATCCCGTCGAAGTTCAGATCGGCCAGGGCGTCGGCACGCCAGATCGAGCCGAGGTGGTCGTCGAGCCTGGCGTATTGCAACCAGCTCGACCGCGGCCAGCTGTCGAGGAATTCGCGGGCCTCGGCCACTTGCTGCACGGCCGCGGCAAAATCGCCGCGGAACACCGAGACCCAGCTGCGCTGCATCAGGATGCGGTGGATGAACAGCGGGCGGCCCAGTTCGCGCCACTGCAGTTCGGCGTGCCCCCAGGACTCGTCGGCTTCCTTCACCCAGCCGACGCCCAACCGGGTGAGCCCGAAGTACAGCCAGCACCGGGCGACATCGTTGGCCCGCGAGTGCTCGGCGATCACCGGGTAGGCGGATCCGACCAGGCGTTCGGTGGACTCGTGGTCGCCCCGCATCCAGGTGGCCGCGGCGGTCTCGAGTTCGGCTCGCGCCCAATATAGTTGCCACCCCCGGCGCTGCGCCCGCGCGCCCGCCCGGCGCAACCACTCGTCCCCTTCGGCCAGCCGGCCGGTCTCGACGCAGAACCGGCCGTACGCGATTCCGGCGGCGACCAGTAGCTGGTCGGCCTCGTCGCTGCCATCGGTCAGTCCCTCGACGACCGGAATGATGTTCTGCCACAGCGTCGCTGCCGGTACATGGAGATCGTCGTCGCACAGCGCCGTCGCGCACAACACACCCGCCAGGGTGGCCAGGTGGTGCTGCTCGGGAGCCAGGTCGGCGAACCGGTGAGCCGCCTCGTCGTCCTGCAGTCCGGCGAGTTCGGCTGCGGCCTCTTCGTGAGCGCCCGCGGCCGCGGCCAGGCCGGTGCGCAGGAAGCGGGCCCGCAACGTGAACCGGGCGACCATGTGGTCGGTGTCGGGGTATTTGGCCAGGCAATCCGACATCCGCTGCAGGCATTCCCGGGTGCCGTCGTATGCCGTTCTGGTGAGATAGATTTCGCCGAGCTGGGCAAAGACCTCCAATGCCAGGTCGTCGCGATCCTCGCGCTCAATCTCCTCCATCAGCGACAGCAGAAGTTCCTTGGCCGCTTCCTCTTTGGCGGCGAGCGCGAGCTGGCGGGCTCGCTGTAGCTCACCGGTAATGGACACGGCTGCATCATAAATCGCGCGCAACCGGGTCTGGAGATAACGGCGGGACGGCGGACGTGCCTGGCACGTCCGCCGCCCGCTGCCCGGGGTGCGTGTCACGTCACTTGCAGGTGACAGTGATTTCGAACTTCTTGCTGATCATGCCGGCCATCGGGTTCTTCATGTCGGCGCCGGCCGCCTCGCCGGTGATCGTGTAGGTGCTGCCGTCCACCTTCACGTCAGCCGAACCGGTGCCCATGCCCCCGGCCTGGCTCACTGCCAGGGCGTTGCCGTCGACGACCATCCCCAGGGACTGGACCTTCGGCGGCTGACCGTCGGTCATGACCACACCGAGCCCCTGCTGGCCGCCCACCGCGCCGCTGGCGATATTGATCGTGCCGCCCTGCTTCACGCAGGTCACGGTGTTGAGGTCGAGGCCCTGCAGGTCACTCCCGTCGACCTTGACCGACGTTGTCCCGCCGGAGGCGACTGTGGCACTCGACGGTGCGGAACCCGTCGCCGAGCTGGTGCCCTTGCTGCTGCTGCTGTTGTCGGAGCAGCCGACCAGCATCACGCTGCAGCCGACCACGCCGATACCGACCGCGAGAATTCGCTTCACCTGTGTTCCCTTCGTTCGCGGCGCCTCGGTGGCGCCGTCACGAAGCAAGTACAGGCGGCGGCGGTGGCTACCGATCCCAAACTTCCCGCGCGGATGTCGTCGAGATCGACGACATGGTGGCGCTTACTCGCGCTATCCCGTTCATTTGGCGGTCTTGGCGGAAGGGGGGCTCACGCCTTGGCCAGCTGCTTCTCGGCGTACCGGGCGGCCCATTCCTTGCGGGAGCGGATGGAGGTGTCGACGTCGCCGGCCTTGGCCCGCAGGCCCTTGACCGTGGCGTCTTCTTTGGCGGTGCGGGCGAAGGGATCCCAGCTGAAGAACCGGCAGGAGTTCTCCCAGGTGATCTTGTTGATATCGGAATCCGAGGCGCCCGCGGCGTTCAACTCGGCCAGCACCTGCTCGGGCGCGTCGGGCCAGAAGCAGTCCGAGTGCGGGTAGTCGCACTCCCAGGCGATGATGTCGATGCCGATCTCGTGGCGCAGTTTCAGCGACGTCTTGTCGGTGACGTAACAGGCCAGCGAGTGGTCGCGGAACACCTCGCTGGGCATCTTGTCGCCGAAGTCGCGCCGCAGCCACTTCTGGTTGGTGTAGTGCCGGTCGCTACGGTCCAGATAGAACGGAATCCAGCCGATACCGCCCTCGGAGAAGGCGAACTTCAGATCCGGATAGTTGCGCATGGCCGGTCCCCACAACAGGTCCTGGGCGCACATCGCCGACACCTGGGTCGCCAGGATGATCATGTTGTCGATCGGCGCATTGGGGGCCATGCTGATCGCGCCGAAGCCGGTACCGATGTGCAGGCACATCACCACGTTCTCCTCGGACAGCGTGGCGAACACCGGACCCCAATAGTCCTCGTCGTGGTAGCTGGGCAGACCCTCCAAGTGGGGCAGCTCGGGCATGGTGACCGCCCGGCAGCCCTTGGCGGCCACCCGGCGGATCTCGGCGCACATCCCCTCTGGCGTCCAGGTCGGCAGGATCGCGATCGGGATGAAGCGATCTGGGTAGGAACCCGCCCACTCGTCGATGTGCCAGTCGTTGTAGGCCGACACCATGACGAGTGTGACGTCTTCGCGCGTCATGTTCAGGTGCCGTGCAGAGAAGCCGGTGAACGTCGGGAAGCACATCGAGGCCAGGATGCCGTTGCGGTTCATGTCCCGGACCCGCTCGTGCACGTCGTAGACGCCGGGACGCATCTCGGCGAAGCCGGCCGGATCGCGGCCCCACTCCTCGGCCGGCCAGGACACCACCGCGTTGAGACCGCTCACGCCCTGGGGGCGGCCCTGGTACATCCACTGGTCGACGCCCTTGTCATCGGTCACGACGATCGGCGCCTCGGGCTTGAACTTGGCAGGGACGTGGTTGAGGAACATGTCGGGGGGCTCGACGACGTGGTCATCGATGCTCACCAGAATCAGGTCGTCGACATTCATGGCCTCAGTTGTACCCTCGATACTCATGACCGTCTCCGCGCATTCGGCCAGACACTTGGCCGGAACGGCCAAAATCGGGCCGGAGCCTCAACCGGCCAACATCGGCCAGGTGGAGCTGCGCCGGGGCGGTCGCGTCCTGGCCGGTAGCTACCTGTACGAGGGGGAACTGCTGGTCACCGGCTGGCATTTTCACGATGTGCACCAGATCGAGTATGCGATCGGCGGCGTGGTCGAGGTCGAGACGACGTCGGCGCACTACCTGCTGCCGCCCCAGCAGGCCGCCTGGATCCCCGCCGGGCTGGAGCACCAGGCGACGATGAACCCGTCGGTCAAGACGCTGGCCGTGATGTTCGACCCGGAACTGATCCCCACTGCCGGCGACCGTGCCCGGATCCTGGCCGTCTCGCCGCTGATCCGGGAGATGATGCTCTACGCGCTGCGGTGGCCGATCGACCGAGGCGCAGGCGCCGCCGAAGAGGACAACGCGTCCGACGGGTTCTTCCGCACGCTGGCCAACCTGGTGGCTGAGGCGCTGGATCACGAAGCACCGCTGAGCCTTCCGAGCTCCGATGACCCGGTGGTCGCCGCGGCGATGGCCTACACCAAGGAACATCTGCAGTCGGTGTCGCTGCACGAAGTGTGCAAAGCCGTGGCGGTCTCCGAACGCACATTGCGACGGCAGTTCCAGAACGAGGCCGAGATGTCCTGGCGCACTTACCTTCTGCACGCAAGAATGCTGCGGGCGATGGCACTGCTGGCCGCGCCCACGCAGAGCGTTCAGCAGACCGCGACGGCCGTCGGCTTCGACAGTGTCGGCTCGTTCAGCCGGGCGTTCAGCCAGTTCTGCGGGGAGACCCCGTCGTCATACCGAAGGCGTGTCACCAGCTCCGGTGGGTGAGGTGACCGCGCGCCGATGGGTGCGCTCGTGCCAGCGCAGGCGCAGCAACAACAATCCGCGGTGCGCCTCGAACCCCAGCGACAACGGATGTCGCCACGGGCCCGATCGTGTTCGCCGTGTTTGTGTCACACCACCACTGTGCCAGCCAGGCGACACCGGTCGCCGCGTCACACGCCCCGATGTGCCGTTTGTCACCTGAAGTTTGTTGTCCGTCAAGAATCCTCGTCAGCGCCGGTGATCGCGGCGACCAGCATGCCGAGTTCGCCACCGAGGGCCCCGCGGACCTCCCGGCCGGCCCGCTTGGCCGACTCGCTGACGTCGCCGCGAGCTGCGACCGCGGTGGCCCTCAATTCCTCGACATTGCGGTCGAACACCTCGCGAACATTGTCGCCCGAAGTGGCGGCTGCCGCCACCGCGAATGCGCCGTCGAGTGCCGAACCGGCGACGGTGCCCTGCGCCGAGGCCAGCGAACTCGCCACCTCGCCGGCGTATCCGAGGACAGCGACCGGCAGGGCGGCTTGATGGCCGACGTAGGTGGTGACCGCGGCACGTAGCCGGCCGCCCGCCTCGCCGAGCACGTCCTGCACACCGGTGCCGGTGCGCTCCCACGCCGCCGCGATGGTCTCGCCGTCTTGAATGGCACCGGCGAAGGTTGCCGGCGCGTGGGCGATAACGGTGGTGACATCCGTTGCGGCGTCGACCAATTGGCTGCTCAACGCCTGGCCGGCGGCGATCTGGCGCTCGAGGACCTGACGGATGGCAAGCTTCATTCGTTCGTCCCGCTCGCTGTGCTCGCCGTCTTCGGTTGTCTCATCAGGCGTTTCGCCCGGCAGGAGCTCGGCGTCGAGCACTTCGGCGACCTCGACGACGTCGTCGGCGGTCGGAACGGCGTTGACTGTTTCGGACTCGGTCGTGGATTCAGACATGCGCCCAGTCAACTCGTCCGGGCCGACCGGACGATATCGGTGACGTGACGAACGGGACTCCGGCAGGCAAAGAGAAGGCAACCTGGTTTTCTCTGGCTACCAGGATGCAATCAGCTGTCCTCCAGCTTGTTGCCAGAGAGTCGTCCTATCCTCACGTTTCGCGTCCCGTCGACTGTGACGCTGCCTGTCGAAGCCCAGCGGTGGAGGTCAATCGCTATGACCAAGCTCATCCGACTCGGACTCGGCGCCCTCGGCGTCGGTGCGATGTCGCTCACCTTCGGATCCGGTGTGGCGCAAGCCGACGACTATGCCGGACAGTCTTATTCGGATGCCTCGTCGGCCATCAGCGGTGCCGGACAGAAGGCCGTGATCGCCACAAGCGTCGGAGACGGAGTCAGCCAGGGTGACTGCGTGGTGACGCACTCGCAGAAAGCGCCCTGGCTCAAGGGCGACAACTTCTCTCCGGTCACCGACACCGTGCTGCTGTATCTGAATTGCGACGCCAAACTCGCGACGCCGGGTAAGGCGGGCAACTCGCTGGCCAGCCCTGAGGGCCGCGCGGAAAAGGCGTCCGAGGACGAGGAGGCCGCCAAGGAAGCCGCCGCCCAGCAGGCCGCCGCCCAGCAGAACCAGTCGAGCGAGTTGCTCGCGCCCGGCGGCGACTGACGATCTCGCGCCCCGGCTTGCCGCCGCGGCGTTCGGCGGCAAGGATTTCGTGGCAATGGATGCCGAACACGCCGCTGAACTCGCCGATCTCGACGCCATCGGGCAGGCCGCACTGGTCGCGTCCGGGGAATTGACGGCCGAAGAACTGCTCGACGCGGCGATCACCCGGACCGAGGCCACCCGTGGGCTCAACGCGATCATCACCGATCTCTTCGAACGCGGCCGCGATCAGGCCGAAGCCCTCGATCGGTCCGGAGTGCTCCGCACCGGCGCGGCCGGTCCGCTGGCCGGAGTTCCCTTCCTGCTCAAGGATCTTGGCGCATCGTTGGCCGGGGCTCGAGAGGCCATGGGTTCGCGGGCGCTGCGCGACCACGTCGCGACGCAGACCGCATGGATCGTCGAGCGGTACCTCGAAGCCGGCCTGGTGGTGTTCGGCAAGACCAACACCCCCGAATGGGGAAACCACTGCACCACCGAACCGTCGCTGTTCGGCCGTACCGCCAATCCGTGGTCACCGGACATCACCCCGGGCGGCTCCAGCGGCGGATCGGCCGCCACGGTGGCCGCCGGGGTGGTGCCGGCCGCCTCGGGTGGCGACGGGACCGGCTCGATCCGGGTGCCCGCGGCCTGCTGTGGACTGGTCGGGCTCAAACCCCGCCGTGCGCGCACGTCGTTCGCTCCGTCCGGGCACCTGCTGGAGGGGCTGGCCGTCGAGCACGCCCTGACCCGCACGGTCCGCGACAGTGCTGCGCTGCTCGATGCGGTGACCGGAGGCGCGCCCGGTGATCCCTACAACGCGCCGTTGCCGGCCCGGCCGTTTCTCAGCGCGATCGACCAGTCGCCGCCGCAGCAGCGGATCCTGATCGCCACCGACTCGCCCTTCCCCGGCCCGCCGACCGACCCCTGCGTTTCGGCTGCCGTCGAAAATGCCGGGCGCACACTGGAATCGATCGGCCATCACATCGAGCCGGGGGCTCCGAGTTTCGACGCCGACGCCGTCGCCACCGCGATCGCGGTGCTGCACAACGTGAGCAATGTGCAGCTGTACAACCTCGCCACATCTCACCTGCGCCGTGACCCACGCGAGGACGAATTCGAGCCCAGCAGTTGGGTGATGATGCGCGAGGGCTTCACCACGGCGGGGGTTGACTATGCCGACGCCATCGACACCATCCACGCCCAGACCCGACAGTTCGTCGCCGGGATGCTCGCCCATGACGTGCTGCTGGTGCCGACGCTGCTGGCACCGCCGCCGGGCTACGGCGTCCTGGATCAGCCGCGCGGCACCACGCGGGCGTTCTTCGACGTCGAGTTCGCCCACACCGGGTGGACGACGATGGCCAACGTGACCGGCTGGGCGGCCATCTCACTGCCGTTGGCGATCACCGGGGACGGCCTGCCCATCGGGATCCAGCTGATGGCGCCCGACGAGACGATCCTTCTGCAGCTCGCCAGCCAGCTCGAAGCCGCGATTCCGTGGGCACAACGGCGACCGCCGGGGTGGCTCGGCTCGCTTGCCTCCGTCAGCGGTGGGCCCTTTGGATGAACCGCACAGCGGAAATCGTCCGCGTGACACACTGTGCCCATGGTTGTCTCTATCGCCCGGCCGAAGCTAGAGGGCAATGTCGCTGTCGGTGAGGACCGCCAGATCGGGTTCGCCGAATTCGGCAGCGCCCAGGGCCGGGCCATTTTCTGGCTGCACGGCACCCCGGGAGCCAGGCGCCAGATTCCGATGGAGGCCCGGGTGTTCGCCGAACAGAACGACATTCGGCTGATCGGGATCGACCGGCCGGGTATCGGCTCGTCCACCCCGTTCCAGTACGACAATGTGCTTGCCTTCGCCAGCGACCTGTCGATCATCGCCGACACCCTGGGCGTCGACAAGATGGCCGTCGTCGGCCTGTCCGGTGGTGGCCCGTACACCCTGGGCTGCGCGACCGCGATGCCCGACCGGGTGGTGGCCGCCGCGGTGCTCGGCGGGGTGGCCCCGACCGTCGGCCCGGACGGCATCGGCGGCGGGTTGATGAAGGTGGGCACGGCCGCTGCGCCGCTGATCGAGATCGCCGGGGCTCCGCTGCGGCTCGCGGCCGTCAGCCTGATCCGGCTGATCAAGCCGGTGGCCGAACCGGCCCTGTACCTCTACGCAGGCATTTCCCCCGAAGGCGACCGCAAGATGTTGGTCCGCCCCGAATTCAAGGCGATGTTCCTCGACGATCTACTCAACGGCAGCCGCAAGCAGATGGCGGCGCCGTTCGCCGATGTCGTGGTCTTCGCCAGGGACTGGGGATTCCGGCTCGACGAGGTCAAGGTGCCGGTGCGCTGGTGGCACGGCGACCGCGACCACATCGTGCCGTTCGCGCACGGCCAGCACGTGGTGTCCAAGCTGCCCGATGCGGAGCTGTACGAGCTGCCCGGTGAGAGTCATCTCGCGGGCCTCGGCCGCGCCGAGGACATCCTGCACACCATGCTCAAACTGTGGGACGACGCCGAGAACCCGTGACCCAGCAGTGAATTCGCCTCGTGGGCAACAGACTAGGTGCCCAGCTGGCTCTTGATCAGTGCGTCCTGCTTCTGACCGAACTCGACGACCAGGTCCTGAGGTACCGGATCCCCGGCGGGGCCGGTGAACTCGAGCGACGAGGCCGCATTGCCCTCGGTGAAATACAGCACGCTCAGCGAGCGCGTGCCATCCGGGGAATTACCGGTGATCAGCTGCCCGTTCGTTCCGACCGGAACCGAAACGGTCTTGGAGTTGGCCACCGGCGTGGCGGCCTGTGCAGAACTGATCGCGGCCGCGGCCGCACCCGGATCACCCAGCACCCATACGGTGTCGGCGATCGTGCGTCCGTCGCGATGGGTGTACATCGTCATGGCGCCGGGCTGGCCGCCGGGATTGAGGACCGGCGGGGCCGCGGTGTAGGCCAGTGAGTCGGTCACCACGTTCGGGTCGATGAGCAAGACGGTGTAGTCACCGGGATCTGCTGCGGCCAGGCCGGTACCACATGACATGCCCGCTGAGAGCAGAACGGCGGCGGTCAGACCGCCGATACGACGTGAGGTCATAGAGGATCTTCCATTCGGGAAAGTTTTTTTCTGGCAGGTCAATTCGTCGCAATTGCGATCAGCAGGGGTAGCAGCCCCAGCCGCGCCATCCGTCGCGCCAGAAAAAGCCTGCGCCACAACCCATGTTGCCCGTGCCGCCCTGGCAGTCCAGCGCGGTGATGACGGGCGGCGAATTGTGCGGCGCCGACGGCGTCGCGTTGTTGGTCGAAGCCGCATTGGCGGTAACCGCACCGGCCAGCGAGCCGAACATCATGCTTGCGGTGGCAATACCCATGACGAATTTATGCATTGAATCTCCCCCAAAGTTCGGGTCGCGCTGAAAGGGACTTACTTACGCTACGGCAGGCAATCGACCGCGAACGGCAATTCGGGCGCTTTGTTCACCAATGATTCGAATCCCTGTTCTCCGGTAATGCCCAATGCCCCCATGCCCGAGGGCCGGAAGTCCCTGTCGGTCGGGCGACGCGGCGGGAGAAGCTGATTGGCGTAACGCCAACCCGCCATCGAAAGGTTCCGCTATGAATGACGCCCTCGCCGAGCGCAATTACGCCTGGCGGATGATCCGCACCGCACGCCTGTCTCAGTCCACCGCGGCGCATGCCGACGGTGCCGACATCGTCACGGTGCTCAGTGAAGCCCTCGACGCCGGCCTGGGACGCGCCGAAATCATCGTCGAACTCGCCGACCTCGGGGCGCGGATGTTCGCGCTGTGTAATCCCGCCGATCTCACCGACGACGAAGCCGCGGTCTGCTCCGCCTAACCGCCGAGCAGCGTCCGCCGCAACAGGTGCATCGCCACCGTGGTGGAGCGCTCGCGAATATCGGCGCGCTCCCCCGGCAGCCGCACCTGCCGGCTGACCGTGGTGCCATCGGCCAGCATCACGCAAAACCACACGGTCCCCACCGGTTTGGCGTCAGTACCGCCGCCCGGTCCGGCGATGCCGGTGATCGCCACCGCGGTGTCAGCCGCGAACCGGCGCAGCGCTGCGGCCGCCATGGCCTCGGCGACTTCCTGTGAGACCGCGCCGTGGGCGTCGATGAGCGCCGGGTCGACCCCCAGAACATTCACCTTCGCCTCGTTCGCGTACGCCACGATCGCACCCGCAACATATGCCGACGAACCGGGCTGGTCGGTCAGGCGGGCGGCCAGCAGGCCGGCGGTGCACGATTCCGCCGTCGCGATCCGCCGCCCCGCCAGCAGGTGGGCGACCTGGTCGTCGACCCGCGAACCGTCTTCGGAGAACACCAACTCCCCGTGCCGGGCCCGCACCAGGTCCATCAGTTTCCGATAGGCCTCGACGCTGTGCGGCTCGTAGCGGGTGACCATTTCCACTTCACCGCGTCGCAGGCAGGTGGTGATCTCCAAATCGCCGAAGCCCGGGATGCTTTCGGCCTCGCGCAGCGTTTCGGCCAGCCCGGATTCGGCCAGCCCGAACATCCGCACCGTGTCCTGGCGGTAGACGGTCCGTCCGGCGATCGCCTGCTGGACGGCGTCATCCGACATCGCGGCCGGCCACATCGCCTGAAGCTCGCGCGGCGGTCCGGGGAGAACCAACACCGTCGGCGTGCCGGGCACCACGACACCGGGCGCGGTCCCGACCGGGTCGAGGACATGGGCGTCCACCGGCACCATCGCCTGCTTGCGGTTGGCCGCGCGAACAGCGTCGAAATCGACACCGCTGAAGCGGGCCATCAGGTTCTTCAGGATCGCGGCGATCTTGGCTTCCAGTTCGGCGTCGAGCCTCAGTTCGCGACCGCAGAAGCGGGCCACCGTCTCGACGGTCATGTCATCGGCGGTCGGCCCGAGGCCTCCTGTCGTGACGATCAGGTCGACGCCCTCGGCGGCCAGGAAACGCAACTGTGCCTCGATATCGGCCGCCCGGTCACCGCAGATGGTGATGTGGGCCAACTCGACACCCAGCTCCAGCAGCCGGTCAGCGACCCACGGGCCGTTGGCGTCCGCCACCCGGCCGGTGAGGACTTCGGTGCCGGTGACCACGATTCCCGCTCGCACGCTCATACCGTGCGAGGTTACGCAGTGCCGGTCAGGCGACGGGATCGGGCGTCAGCCCGGTGGCCTCGCCGAGCGCCTGCAGCCACGCGCTGGTGTCGGGAACGTAGAAGCCGACCTCGCCGCCCGCGGTGCGCAGCACCAGATGCGTCCAGCCGCCCACGACACTGCCCTTGAACACTGTCGAGCGCCGCAGCCCGGTGATCGTGTCGAGCGGGACACTGATGGTGGTTCCGGTGAACGTCACGAAGACCACGCGCCTGCGGGTCAGTGCGATACGGCCGCTGTTCTTCACCGTCGGGAAACCCGGCGCGGTGGCGCCCCGGTAGTTGCCCTTCTCCAGCGGGCGGATGATCGTCTCGGCCGCCAGCTCGGTGTCGAGTTGTTGGGCGGCGGCGCGGTACTTGTTGCGATAGATCAGCACGATCGGCAGCACGATGAGCGCCAGAACGATCGCGACACCGACAACGATGAGAACGATGGTGATTGCGATGTTCATGACCGGCTGCTGTCAGCGTGGCGCCGCGCCTGGCGCCCGGATCACAAGCGGCACAGCGGGGAACGCCGCCGCCATCTCGGTGCGTGACTTGCGAAGGGCGCTGGTCCCGTATCCCTTCTTCCGGTGATCGGGATGGATCCAGATCCGGACGTTGACCTCGCCGCCCACCAGCTCGCCGAAGACCATGCCCACCTTGTGCTCGCCGTCTATCGCGACGAACCACGCCGCCTCTTCCGCACTCAAACGGTCACGGGCCGAACGGATTTCATCGTCGATATCGCCGGCGGGCGCGCCAGAACCGTCACCGGCCGCGCCGACCTCCTGGGTTCGGGTGGCGAAGATATCCCGGTCGCTCTCATCGGAGAACGGGCGAAGCTGCAGGCTCTCGTCCGAGCTTGCCGGGCGCTCACCGAGCGTGAACGACAGCCGGCTGTTGAGATCGTTGATCTCGGCGGCGATGCGGTCGCGGGAAGCCTTGGTCACCTGATCGAAGGACAGCCCGAGTACGGCTTCGCTGCCCAGGCGCGACGTGCCGAGCAGGGCGGTGATGGCGTCCACCGCCGCGGCCCGGTCATCAGCGTCGACGATGATGTCGAGCACTTCGTGGCGGCGTTCGAGCGCCTTCAGCAGGGCGTCGGCAATCTCGCGGCGGGCGGCGGCGCGGTCGAGGTCGGTCATGGCCCAAGCCTAGTTCGGCGGGCCGAGTTCGGCGGAGCCCGCGCAAACTCCGTCAACGACGTGCACCGATCGGCGCCGACGTGCCCTGCGGTGCCGCAGTGCGCATCATGAAGGGGCTGGAACCGCAGCGCCGTCGGATGCGGCGGGCGCACCGCGGCTCTGCCAAGATGAACGCGCGGCAGATGATCGGTTGCGCCGGGGTGTCCCTGTCGCAGATCTCGACACGAGGAGCTTGGGGACGGTGGCGAAGACCTTCGGGACGATCTTCGTCATCCTGCTCTTGCTGGTGTGCGCGGGAGATCTACGGGTGTGCAGCGGTCCGCGACCGCAGCCCGCGCAGGACATCGAACTGGCCGACGGCTGGCGGCTCACCTCGGCGCAGGATCTGCCCGACGACGGTGCGGCGATCTCGGCCAACGGCTACGACGCGGCGGGCTGGCACCCGGTGCGGCGGATGCCGGCAACCGTGCTGGAGACCCTGCAGGACGACGGTGTCTACCCCAACCTCTACTACGGCAAGAACCTGCTCGAGGACGTCCCGCAGGACCTCTACAAGCAGGACTGGTGGTATCGCATCACCTTCACCGCGCCCGGCGACTACCCCAACTACGTACTGGACTTCCCCGGGATCAACTATCGCGCCGAGGTCTGGCTCAACGGTCATCGCGTTGCCGACAGCAGACAGGTCGTCGGCATGTACAACGACCACGAACTCGACGTCACCCGCTGGATCACGCCGGGCAAGCAGAACACCCTGGCCGTGAAGGTCACCCCGGAACGGGCCATCCAGGACGTCAACGGCGTCGAACTCGCCGACAGCTGGTACGACTGGATCAACTGGCGCTACCTCGGCTACCAGGGGCCGGACAAGAACCCCGCCAACGGCAACTCCTTCGTGCCCGACCGCAACGCCGGGATCTGGAAACCGGTGTACCTCAAGACGTCCGGAGCGGTATCGATCGGCGATGCGACGGTCAACACCGAGCTTCCGCTGCCCGACACCGACCACGCCCGGCTGACGGTCTACGCACCTCTGCGCAACTACTCCGCGGACAAGGCGCGCGGCGTCCTGCGCGCCACCATCTCGCGGGACGGCAAGGAGCCCATCCACGTCGACGAGCCGGTCACGCTGATGCCTGGCGAGCAGCGTGAGATCGCGCTGCGCCCCGACCGATTCGCGGCGTTGGTGGTCGACCACCCCGACCTGTGGTGGCCCTACACGATGGGCCGGCCCGACCTCTACGACCTGAAGCTCGAGTTCGTCCAGAACGGGAACCCCACCGAGGTGTCGACCCTGAAGTTCGGCATCCGCCAGATCACCCAGGGCCGCGACTCCGACGACACGTTCGCCGAACTGGGCACCGGCGGCAACTTCTACCTTCAGGTCAACGGCAAGAACTTCCTGGTCCGCGGTGCCACCTATACACCCGACCTGCTCTACAAGTACGACCCTGACCGCGACGCCGCGATCCTGCGCTACGTCAAGGACCTGGGGCTGAACATGCTGCGGCTGGAGTCCAAGATCTCCTCCCAGCGCTTCGTCGAGATGGCCGACCAGCTCGGCATCCCGCTGATGTACGGCTGGATGTGCTGCAACCAGTGGGAGAAGTGGCAGCAGTGGGACGACGAGGATCGCCGCGTCGCACAGGAGAGCCTGCGAAGCCAGATCGCGATGCTGCGCTCACACGCGTCGGTGTTCGTGTGGGCCAACGCCAGTGACGGTCGCCCGCCCGCCGAGGTGTTGACCAACTACCACCAGATCCTGTCCGACCTGCACTGGCAGAACGCCACCGTGGACACGGTGTCGTCGCTGAACCGCGACGTCGACGGCCAGCAGGTCTGGGACGGCATCCAGATGGCCGGCCCCTACACGTGGCGCCCGCCGTCCTACTGGTTCAGCGGCCGGTACGGTGCGGCCCGCGGGTCGTCGGCCGAACAGGGCGACAACGAACACATCCCACCGTTCGCGAGCCTGCAGAAGTTCATCCCACCGGACAAGCTGTGGCCGATCAACGACACCTGGTTCTTCCATGCCGGGTCGGATCCGCAGAATTCCCGGCTGACCAATGTCCAGCGCGTCATCGACCGACGCTACGGTCGGTCGACCAACGCGCGCATGTTCGCCGCCAAGGCCCAGTTGGCGCACTACGAGGCCACCCGCGCACAGTTCGAGTCGTTCGCCGCCAACGGCTGGGACGGCCACAAGATGACGATCTACTGGATGCTGAACAGCCACTGGCCGTCGTTCTTCGGCAACATCTTCGACTACTACCTGCGCCCCGGCGGTGCGTACTACGGCGCGAAGAAGGGCCTGCAGCCGCTGTCGGTGGTGTTCGACTCCTACGCCACCGGCAACCACCGCCAGGCCCGGGTCACCGTCGTCAACCAAACCCAGGATTCGCGGGAGAACCTGCGTGTCCGGGTGCGTACCTACGACCTGAAGGGCGCACTGCGCGACGACCGGGCGTCGGAGAACATCAGCGTCGATCCGGGCGGTGCGGTCCCGGCGATGACGCTGCCGCCGGGACCGGCGGACTCCCCTGTCTTCTTCGTGCGCGCCGAGTTGCTCGATCGGAGCGGCACCGTACTCGCCGACAACGTGTACTGGCAGTCCCGGCAGGCCGACGACGTCGGGCCCAACGACGCGGCATTCAACGCCAACCAGGTCAGCTGGGCCGATATGACCGCGCTGAACTCGATGCCCAAGGTGCCGTTGCAGATCACCGCCACCGGCGGTGCGAACGGTGGGCGCGACGTCACCGTCGACCTGCACAACCCGACGAAGCGGATCGCCTTCTTCGAGCGGGCCGAACTGCTGTCCGGCCCGCTGGCCGACGAGATTCTGCCGATCGAATACGACGACAACTACGTGACCGTCTTCCCCGGCGAGACCGTCACGATTAAGGGTCGGGTACCCGACTCCGGACCCGCCCCCAGCTGGGTCAGGGTGACCGGGTACAACAGCACACCGGTGGTCGTCGAGGTCCGCTGACACGCACGGCAGGCTCGCGATCGGTCACCGTTCCCGCGCGTGCCCTACATTCGGTCCTAGCGTCGACACCTCACCCAAACTCCGAAGGGACGGATCTTGCTGCAGCACGCGCTCGTCGTGGCAGCCGCCCTTGCCGCTGCGGTGTTCGCCGCCATCGGCATCGTGGTGCGCCAGCGGGCCACCATGGACGTGCCCCGTGATCAGGGGGTCAGCACCGTCATGTGGTCCACTCTGCTGCGCCGGCCGCTGTGGTGGGCCGGCACCGCCGCCGCGGTGACGGGGTATGCCTTCCAGGCGGTCGCGCTGGCCTACGGGTCGCTGCTGCTGGTCGCGCCGCTGATGGTCTCGGCGCTGCTGTTCGCGTTGCCGCTGAGCGCGCGCCTGGCCCGCCGGCGGGTCTCCCGCGGCGAGTGGGGCTGGGCCGCGGTGCTGACGATCGCCCTGGCGGTGTTCGTGGCACTGGCTCGCACCAAACCGGGCGACTACGAGGGTGTGGAAGTGCCCGCGATCGTCGTGACCGGGATCTGCCTGGTGTTCGTCGCCGGGTGTTTGCTGGTGGCGCTGCGGCTGTCGAACTGGCGGCGGGCGATCCTGCTGGCCGTGGGCGTCGGTGTGCTTTTCGGGGTGGTGGCGGTCCTGACCAAGCTCGTGATGCACATCGTGCGTGAGGGCAGCATGCTGCGTCTGATGACCACCCCGGTGCTCTACGTGGTGATCGCCGTCGGGGTCATCGCCACGCTGTTGCAGCAGTCCGCCTTTCACGCCGGGTCGCTGCGCGCCTCGGTCCCGGCGATGCTGGTGCTCGAACCGGTGGTCGCCGTGCTGCTCGGTGAGATCGTGCTGCAGGAACACTTGGCCGTCAGCAAGCCCGCCGCGGTCGCGCTGGGCTTCGCCGTCGCCGCCATGGCCACCGCCACGATCGCACTCGGGCGCGACGAGGGCGCCTGGGAGGAAGAACTGGAAGCCCAGGCCCAGAGTCGGTTGCCGGGGCCGGCCGAGGCGTCAGCCCGCCCAGGGCCCGACGCCACCGACTGAGTCGATCGTGATGCGGGTCAGATAACCGGGCGGCGCATCGGCGGGCGGGAACGGTACGCCCTCGGCCGTGATCATCGCCTTGGCGAGTTGCCGCAGCAGTTCGGGCGCCCCGCCTTCGACGATCCGGGCGGTGCCCTTCACCGAGAGATACGGACGCATGACCTCGCCCGGCGTGGTCGAAACGATGGTCAGCGCGACACGGCCGTCGCGGCGCACATTGCGGACCTTCTTGTGCTCGGACAGGTGCGCGGTCACCAGCTCGTCACCGTCCTCGCCGGATTGCAGTGCCACCCACACCACCGACACCTGAGGGCTGCCGTCCGGGTTGAGGGTGACCAGGGTGGCGTCCGCGCCAGATCCGATCAGCGCGCGAGCCGCATCGTTGAGTTTCATGTTCGGGTCCAACGCCCTGTGACTCGAGTCATTCCCGCCCGCCGTGGTAAGGCTGCCGTGACGGTCCTCGCCATCGACCAGGGCACCTCGGGCACCAAAGCCATCGTGACTTCGACCAGGAGTTGCTGACGCTGTTCGCCCTGGCGGCGAGCGACTGCCCGGTATCGCGGGCAATGACGAAATCATCAGGACGACAAGCTCTTTCGGCTCTGATATACCCGTCGGCGGTGTGGTTGTCGACCAGCCGGCAGCACTGCTGGCTGAAGGCTGCCTGCTTCCGGGATGGCGAATGCACCTTCGGCACCGGAGCGTTCCTGCTGTCGAACTGCGAGCGACGGTGCTCCCCCGCGCGGCCGGCTGCTGGCCCGGATTCGGCTGCCGTGGCCCGCCTCGCCGGGCCAGTCTCGGTGGCGGTGCGCTGAGCTGATCCCCGGGTCGCTCCGCTCTCCCCCTCGCCTTCGGCTGGGCGGTACCCCCAGCCCGCTGCGAGAATCGGCATGATGGTGTGGTGACGCTGTCATCGAATCCGCTCGCCCAGATCGCCGAAAGCCCACCAGGTGCGGCGGTCGGGGCGTTCTTCGACCTCGACGGCACCCTGGTGGCCGGATTCACCGCGACCGCGCACGCCAGCGACCGGGTCCGCCGCGGGCAGGCCAGGATCGGCGAGGTCATGGGCGTGATCGAGGCCTCGGTGCGCTACAAACTGGGCCGCATGCAGTTCGAGCGGCTGCTGGTGCGGGCCGCGGGCTATCTGCGGGGCGAGTCGCTGGTCGAGCTGGACGAGGTCGGTGAGCGGCTCTACACCGAACAGGTCGAGGCCCGGGTGTATCCGCTGATGCGTGGGGTGGTCGACGCCCACCGAGCGCGCGGTCACACCGTCGTGCTCAGCTCGTCAGCCCTGACCATCCATGCCGAGCCGGTGGCCCGCGCGCTGGGCATCGACCACGTGGTCTGCAACACCTTCGAACTCGACGACGACGGTCGGCTGACCGGGACCATCAACAAGCCCATCGTGTGGGGGCGGCAGAAAGCCGCTGCGGTGCAACGGTTTTGCGACGCCAACGAGGTTGATCTGGCACGCAGCTACTTCTATGCCGACGGCGACGAGGACGGTGCGCTGATGGCGCTGGTCGGCCATCCCCGCCCGGTCAACCCGCGGCCCGGCCTGGCGGCGAAGGCCGCCGCCAACGACTGGCCGGTGCTGCATCTGACGATTCCCGGCCGACGCAGCGGTGCCGCCCACGTGATGGGCCACTTCCCCGCGCTCGGGCGGGCCGCCCTGGGGGCGGCATTCGCGCAGCTGGCGCTGCGGGTGCGCCGACGCGACTAGGGCATCGCGCGGTGCGGGACGTCGGTGATCAGGCCGCCGTCGACGACGTACTCCGAACCCGTGGAGAACGATGACTCGTCACTGGCCAGGAACACGATGAACGTGGCGACTTCCTCGGGCTTGCCGGGGCGGCCCAGCGGGGCGCTGACCATGTCCTCGGGCAGGTGCTTGGTCATCGGGGTGCGGATGAAGCCGGGGTGCACGGAGTTGACCCGGATGTTGTCCGATGCCAGCTCGAGGGCCGCCGACTTCGTCAGGCCACGAAGGCCCCACTTGGACGCGACGTAGCTGTGCACCCACGAGGCGCCACGCATGCCCTCGATGGACGACACGTTGATGATCGAGCCGCCGCCGGCGGCCTTCATCGGCTCAAGAACCGCCTTGATGCCCAGCAGCGCGCCGGTCAGGTTGACGTCGAGGACCTTCTTCCACCGCTCGACGTCGAGTGACTTCAGCGGCGCGACCTGGACGATGCCCGCGTTGTTCACCAGCACGTTGACCTTGCCGAACTCGCTGACAGCGGTCTCGACGGCGGCCTGCCACTGATCGGCGTCGCTCACGTCGAGGTGCACGTAGCGGGCAGCGTCGCCCAACTCGTCGGCCAGCTCCTTGCCCTTGTCGTCGAGAATGTCCCCGATCAAAACCTTGGCCCCCTCGGCGACGAGCATCCGCGCGTCAGCGGCACCCATCCCCTGTGCGCCACCAGTGATGATGGCCACTTTGTCGTCTACGCGTCCCATGAGCCGACACGCTACCGCAGCGGATTTTTAGAAGTAGAACTTGTTCCAGTTCTGCACTGGAGTGCGCATACTGAACCCACCGCCACCCCGAGCATGAGGAGAAGTCATGGCCATCCGCGTTGCCCACATCGGCACCGGAAACGTCGGACGGATAGCGCTATCCGAGTTGATCGAGAACCCTGGCTTCGAACTCACCGGACTGTGCGTGTCGGCCGACGAGAAGGTGGGCAAGGACGCGGGTGAGCTGGCCGGCCTGGACGTGAAGACCGGCATCCTGGCCACCAAGGACCTCGACGCCGTGCTGGCAGCAGAACCCGAATGCGCGGTCTACTGCGCGATGGGCGACAACCGGATGCCCCAGGCCATGGAGGACGTTCGCAAGATCCTGGCCGCCGGCATCAATGTGGTGGGCTCGGCGCCGGTGGTGTTGCAGTACCCGTGGCACGTCATGCCCGACAAGTACATCGAGCCGCTGGAAGAAGCGGGCCGCCTTGGCAATTCGAGCATCTACATCAACGGAGTCGACCCCGGCTTCGTCACTGACCTGATTCCGTTGGCGTTCGCGAGCACCTGCCAGAGCATCGAAGCTGTGCGCTGCATGGAGATCGCCGACTATGCCACCTACGACGGCGCCACTGTGATGTTCGACGTCATGGGATTCGGCAAGCCCCTCGACGAGGTGCCGATGCTGTTCCTGCCCGGCGTACTCGGCATCGCCTGGGGTTGCGGCATCCGTCAGTTGGCGGCGGGGCTCAACATCGAACTGGACTCGATCACCGAGAGCTACGAACGTGAGCCTGCCTCAGAGGCTTTCGACGTCGCTGCCGGTCACATCCCCAAGGGTGGGGTGGCTGCAGTGCGGTTCGAGATCAAGGGCATGGTCGGCGACCACGCCGCGATCGTCGTCGAGCACGTCACTCGCCTGCGTGAGGACCTACGCCCGGATTGGGCGCAGCCGGCCCAGCCCGGTGGCTCCTACCGGGTGGAGATCACCGGCGAGCCGTCCTATGTCGTCGACATCTGCCCGACGAGCCGCAAGGGCGACCACAACTATGCCGCCATCGCCGCGGGCGCCGGCCGGATCGTCAACGCCATCCCGGCGGTGATCGCCGCCCCGCCGGGCATCCGTACGACGCTGAATCTGCCGCTGGTGTCCGAAGTGGAGTTGTTCGCCAAGCCCTGAGGCGCGCGTTTGGCCGCCGTGACGCCCGGGTAGATAGCCAGGACCGAATATCGACGGGTGCGTAAGGGAGGCATGGACATGGCGGTGAAGCGCGTGATCCTTCTGCTGGGTGCGGTGCTGCTGGTGGCCGGAGTCGTCTCGCTGTTGGTCCCGGTATCCACATCCGACGGCAACGGCGGCAGCATCGGCTGCGGCAATGCCGTCTCGGCGGACCTGTCGTCGGCGCGCGAAGCCAACGACAAGGGCATCGTCGCCAACGTGCCGATTCTCAACCAGATCGTTCCGCACACCGACTTCGTGGCGCAGTGCCAGTCCGCGGTGTCGCAGCGCCGAGCGTGGTCCATCCCGCTGACCGTGATCGGTGTGCTGGTGGCCGCCGGCTCACTTGTCGTCGGCGGACGCGTCGGTACCAAGGCCTAGGGGCGATAGCCCGGGACGATGAGGGTGCCCGGGTAATTCACGTAATACGACAGGCAGATCGGGTTGTGGCGACACGCGATGAGCGCGCCGGCATCCGGGGCCGCGCCGATCACCTGAGTTTTGCGCGGCGGCAGGCCGCAGTTCACCACGTACGGATTGAGCGGAACGACCCCGTTGGTGCAAGCGGGTGCGGCAGCGGCCGGCGGAGTGCCGGCCGGGGCGAGCGTCAGCGACACAGCGGCTACACCGACCAACGCCAGCTTCGTGTAAATCATGGCGCACCCCCGCTAAAAGCAGACAATCAAACGCTACTCCTTTTTGCGTGAGTTCAAGGGCGGAGCCGCGATGGGTGTGCTGACTTCTCTACTGACCGCATGCAGCGGTTTTCTGCTCGCGGTGCTGTGGATGGATCTGATCTTCGACAGCCAGCTCCGCTCGCACGGCCGTCGCGTCGAGCAACTTCCCGAAGCGGCGCTGGCCTCGATCGCCGCCTACTACCGCCGGGCCACGACGACATCGCAGCCGATGGGCGGTCTCATCGCCGTCGTGATGGTCGTCCTGCTCGCTGTGCTGGCCGCCGAGGCGGTCGTCGGGGCCAGCCCGGGCTGGCTGCTCGGGATCTCGGCGGTGCTGGCCGGCGGGCCGATCGTGCTCGCGCTGGCGCGCACCGTGCCCAACGCGGTCCGGTTGGGCCGGCGCACCGACACCGCCGCCGAGCAGACCCGGCTGGCCCGGGCGATCTATCGCGACCACGCCATGTGCGGGGTGAGCATGCTGGTATTTCTGGTGCTCTGGCTCGGCTGGCTGGGCCGATAGCCATTCGTCAGCCCGCCGATGGCGGATACCTGCAAATGGCGCACCACCGACGTACTAAACTAGAACACGTTCCAGTCTGGTTACTCCCCCGCTTGAAGGAGCCGGTTCCATGCACACTGCCCTCTGCGATGAGCTCGGTATCGAGTTCCCCATCTTCGCGTTCACCCATTGCCGTGACGTCGTCGTCGCCGTCAGCAAGGCCGGCGGCTTCGGTGTCCTCGGTGCGGTCGGCTTCTCTCCCGAACAACTCGAGATCGAGCTGAAGTGGATCGACGAGAACATCGGCGACCACACCTACGGCGTCGACATCGTCATCCCCAACAAGTACGAGGGCATGGATTCGACGGACCTCTCGCCCGAGGTGCTGAAGAAGACGCTGAACGACCTTGTCCCGCAGGAGCACATCGACTTCGCCAAGAAGGTCCTCGCTGACCACGGTGTGCCGGTCGAGCACAGCGACGACGATGCCCTGCAGCTGCTGGGCTGGACCGAGGCGACCGCCACCCCGCAGGTCGAGGTCGCGCTCCAGCACCCGAAGTGCACGCTGATCGCCAACGCGCTGGGCACCCCGCCCGCGGAGATGATCAAGCACATCCACGACGAGGGCCGCAAGGTCGCCGCGCTGTGCGGGTCGCCGTCGCAGGCGAAGAAGCACGCCGAAGCCGGCGTGGACATCATCATCGCCCAGGGCGGCGAGGCAGGCGGGCACTGCGGCGAGATCGGCTCGATCGTGCTGTGGCCGCAGGTTGTCAAGGCGGTGGCGCCGGTGCCGGTGCTGGCCGCCGGCGGTATCGGTAGCGGCCAGCAGATCGCCGCCGCCCTCGCACTGGGTGCGCAGGGAGCCTGGACCGGCTCGCAGTGGGTCATGGTCGAGGAGTCCGAGCACACCGAGGTCCAGCACGCCGCCTACGCCAGGGCCGAGAGCCGCGACACCGTGCGCAGCCGCTCGTTCACCGGCAAGCCCGCACGCATGCTGCGCAACGACTGGACCGAGGCATGGGAGAAGGAGGGCAACCCCAAGCCGCTCGGAATGCCGTTGCAGTACATGGTTTCCGGCATGGCCGTCGCCGCCACGCACAAGTACCCCAACGAGAGCGTCGACGTGGCGTTCAACCCGATCGGCCAGGTCGTCGGTCAGTTCACCAAGGTCGAGAAGACGTCCACGGTGATCCAGCGCTGGGTGCAGGAGTATCTGGAGGCCACCGGCCGGCTCGAGGAGCTCAACGCGTCGGTCTAGAGCGGATGTGATTGTGCCGCCAGGGTTTTCGCCCCGGCGGCATTTTCATTTCTCAGCTGGCCGGGTAGAAGTCGTTCCCGTTGCCCCAGTCGCCGGAATGCATGGATCCCGGCTGCCAGCCCCGCGCGCCCAGGCACAGCATGGGCAGGCCATCGGGCGACTGCGCCGCGGCTTGCGACCCGGGGCACGGCGAGCCGACGGCTTGCACGCCGTAGATCTTGGGTGAGAGCACCCAGAAGCCGACGCCCTCCGGCGGCCGGTCCATCCCGATCGGGGACTGCCCGGGAATCCAGCGGCACTGCAACGGCTCGCCACCGGGGCCGCGGCCGAACACGAACCGGTCCCAGCGATAGCACGGGGCGCTCAGGTAGGCCTCGTAGCTCATTCCCGGCGGATCGCCGGGGAACGGCCCGTGGGGCTCGTCGGCGGCGGCAACCGGCGCCACTGCCAGCGCGGTGCCTGCGACGGCTGCTGCGATGACGATTTCGCGGAGCATCTATCCACCCTCTAGTTCTCTACCGCCGGGCCCTGTGCCCCCGCCGGCCCTGCGCTGAGCCTAACGGCTGTGGCAGGTGTGCTTGAGGTGAAACCGGAAAGGCACGCGAGTAAACGCCGATTGTGACGGCCCCGCAAGATTTGCCGCCGTCGACCGCTCGGCCCGCGCCGAAGCTTGCTAAGCTGCGGCGATTGCGTCGTCGGGGGTGAAGAGGACGACGGGAGACTTTCCGTGGCAAAGGCATGTGTTGCCTTTTGTGCTGCCGAGACGATGATGATGACAACGACTCGCGGGCTCGGGCATACAGTTGTGCTGACCGTGTCGCCGGTCGCCGCCACCGTGATGGGAACCACCGTCGAGATGCTCGAGGAGTTGCGCTGATGGCAGAGGCCCAGTTCCGGGTCACGGTGGTCGCAGATCCGGCCTCGCCGCACGTGATTGCCTCCGGTGAGATCGATCTGGCCAATGTCGGCGAATTTCAGGACGTGATGGCCAAGGCGGCGGCGGACTCCGCCATGTTGACCGTCGACCTCGTCGCCGTCAGCTACTGCGACAGCGCCGCGGTGCGTGCCCTGTTCGCCCTGGCGGCCACGACCGCGCTGACGATGATCGTGGCCGCTGAGGGCCCGATCAGGACCTTGCTGGCGATCTCCGGCCTGGACCGCGTGGCAACCGTCGTCGCCAAGGAGTGAGCCAGCATCATGCCTGTCCCCGAGTTCCATCCACGCGAGGAATCCCAGCAGGGTGAGTTGTTCGAACGGATCCTCGAACGCGTGCACCTCGACCTGCCGGAAGCGATCGGGCTGGCGATCACCCTGCACGACCGGCGCCTCGACGAAGACGAGATGACCCTGATGGCCGCCCGCGGATACGGCGGCGAGGTCGTCGAAGCCCAGCTGTCGGGACTCGGCGGCCCGGTCGTCGATGCATTCGTGCATCAGATGCCGGTGCTGAGCCTGGATCTGTGGGCCGACGAGCGCTGGCCGGAGTTGAGCCTGCCGGCCATGGAAGCCCGGATACCCGAACACAGCGCCGCCTGGCGCGAGGTTCGTGGCTCGGTCGCGGTGCCCGGGGTATGGAAGGCCGACGGCACGGTGGTGCTGTCGTGCGTGCTCGAGCGGCCGGCCAGCGCCGGCACGGTGAACACCCTGATCGGATACGAGCAGCTGGTCTCCGCGGCGATGGTGTCGGCAGGCGCCGAGGGCGACGGCACCGCGATCGCCGACATGCTGGCGGTGCTGCAGTCGCGCGGTGCCATCGAGCAGGCCAAAGGCGCGATCATGGGCCGGCTGGCCTGCGATGCCGACACCGCGTGGGCGACGCTGCGCCGGGCCAGTCACGAATCGAACGTCAAGCTGCGTTCGCTCGCGGTGGCGCTGGTCGAGCACATCAGCGGCGCACCGGCCGAGCAGCCGGTTGCTGGGTCGCCGATCGTGCCGACCGACCAGGCCCGGCAGGCCGCAGGCCTGCTGTGGGCGGTCCTCACCCACGACTCGACACCGATCGAACCGGCCGGCTGAATTCTCCGGGAGAAACGCCGTCGCACCAGCACGGTAATTGTCGCGTGAGGTGGTTCGCTTAGCTCATGCCAGCTCACGATCCGCACTGCGCCTCCCCGACGTCGAGATTTTTGCCGTGGGTGGGACTCGGGGGCGTTGTCGCGGCGGTTGGGGTGGTGGTCGGGGTGACCGTGGCGACGGGCGCCTCGGACACCCTGCCCGTCGCGCAGGCGGCGCCCACCACACTGACGACGTCCCCGTCGACGTCGGCATCGGAGACCGCGACGACGACCGCCACCACAACGGCAACGACGACGTCGTCCGGCGTGCCGGCTTCATACCAAGCCGACTCCCTTGGCTACGTCGACACCCTCGCGCGCTGCGACGAGAACCAGACCCTGATGGCGTACGGCCGCACCACCAAATCGCTGGTGGTGATCTGTGTGAACCGCGACGGCGGACTGGAGTACCGCGGCGTGCGGCTGTCCGACAACGCTCCCCTGCACCTGCCCATCACCCGTAGCTCCGACGGGACGCTGGTCGCCTCGAATGACGGTGTCACCTATGCGGTTTCACCGACCCAGATCCTGGTCTCGTCAGGCGACGACGTGATCTACAAGGATTCGTGGATCGAGTTCAAGGAAGCCAGTTTCGCGCAGTCGAGCGCCTCGTCGAGCGCGACGACGACCGTCAGCACCACCACGGTGACGGTGACGTCGTCGGTGACTCCGACGACGACCAAGCCGGCCGGTTAACCGGGCGAGGTGTTGCGGCCGCCGTTGACGCCGAGGATCTGGCCGGTGATGTAGCCGGCTTCTTCGGAGATGAAGAACGCGCAGGCAGCAGCGATGTCCTCGGGTTTGCCCATGCGGCGCACCGGTGTGGCGTCGATGGTGGCCTGGAGGTCACCCATGTTTCCGCGGGCTTCGGCCTTGCGCAGCATGGGCGTGTCGACGAAGCCGGGCGGGACGGCGTTGACCGTGATGCCGGCCGGACCGTATTCCAGGGCAAGGCTTTTCGTGAGGCCGTTGACGCCGGACTTGGCCGCGACATAGGCCGACATGTACGGCACACCAGAGTGGGTGCTCGACGAGGAGATGTTGACGATGCGGCCCCAGCCGGCCTCGAGCATGTCGGGCAGCACGGCCTGGATGGTGTGGAAGACCCCGTTCAGGTTGATGTCCACGGTCCGTTGCCACTCCTGGAAGGTGAGGTCGAGGAATCGGCGAAAGCTGTCCTTGCCGGCGGCGTTGACCAGGATGGTGACCGGTCCCAGCGCGGCATGGATTTCGGCCAGTGCGGCGTCGATCTGTGCGCGGTCGGTGACATCGGCGACGTAGGAGAAGTCGGATTCCGTCGGATTCAGGTCGACGATGGCCACGCTATAGCCGTCGGCCCGCAGGCGGTCGGCGATCGCCGCGCCGATCCCCGAACCGCCACCGGTCACCAATGCCGTCTTCGTGGTGGACACCAGCGTCCCCTTTCCGGCGGTCGGACCGCCTGCTGAACCTGAACCAAAAGTGTTGCAAAACTAGGATGTTCGTCGAGGCGTGCGCAGTCCCAGCGCGCGTCGGCCGGCCTCGAGGAGTTGGCCGTGCAGCCACTCGTCGTCGGTCTCGCGTTTGGGATCGGCCGAACCGGCGATCCCGGCGAACACGAACTGCGCTCGGATGAACCCTTCGGGGCCCGGATGCACGTCGGCGAGAAGCGCCATCTGGCGCGCGATGATGTGCGTCCACGCGCGATTGGCTTTCAACACGGTGTGCACGCTCGGGTCGGATGCCAGCACCGAGACCAGCATCGGACTCTTGACGGCCAGCCGGGCGTAGCCGCTGATCATCCGTTCGGCGCGGGCGTGGACACCACGCTGCTGTTCGGCGTCGTCAACCACCGCGGCGACCTTGTCGATGATCGGCTCCAGGATCGCGGTCAGGAGCTGTTCGCGGGTCCGAAAGTGGTGGTAGATAGCGGCTTTGGTGAACCCGAGCTCGTCGGCGATCATCTGCAGCGACGTGCCGGCGAAGCTGTGCCGGATGAACAGTGCAATGGCCGCGTCGATGAGCCGCTGTCGGGTGTCGGGCGCTGGTCCTGTGCTGACCACTGCGACTGCGCTCATCGCCGCTCCCTTCGCCAAGCTTTACGATCGACTAGTAATCTACCATACGATCGGCTAGCATTCTCCTAGTCGATCGTATGGCAGCGTCGGGACGCCATGAAGGGATTCCTCAGTGACTGATGTCGATAGCGTGAACTTCTTCATGGATCGCGACGTGGTCGCCGATCCGTATCCCTATCTGGAAGCGCTGCAGGCCCGTTGCCCGGTGTCCCGGGAGCCGCACAAGGGCGTGTGGATGGTCACCGGCTGGGAAGAGTGCACCGAGGTCGCCGGTGACGCCGACCGCTTCTCGTCCTGCATCGCGGTGACCGGCCCTTTCCCCGGCTTCCCGGTTCCGGTCGAAGGTCGCGACGACGTCGCCGAACTCATTGCCGCACATCGCGATGAGCTGCCGTTCAATGATCAGCTGCCCGCGCTGGATCCCCCGGTGCACACCGATCACCGCGCTCTGCTGATGCGGCTGATCACGCCCAGGCGTCTCAAGGAGAACGAGGACGCGATGGAGACGATGGTCGACCGCGCGCTCGACGACTACCTCGTCGGCACCGGCGGGGAGCTGATCGCAGGCTTCGCTCAGCCGTTCACGCTGATGATCATCGCCGACCTGCTCGGTGTGCCCGACAAGGACCGTGACGAGTTCGTCAAGGAGATGGCCAGCGGCGCGCACCACGGCGGCGGCATCGGCAGCGTCAAGGGCGAGAGCCTGGCCAAGTCCCCGCTCGAGTATCTCTACGACAAGTTCAGCGCCTACATCGAGGACCGCCGCGCCAACCCCCGCGGGGACGTGCTGTCCGAGATGGCGGCAGCGACCTTCCCCGACGGCTCGGTGCCCGATCCCGGCGACGTCGCCCGCGTCGCCGCCAATCTGTACTCGGCGGGTCAGGAGACGACCGTGCGGTTGCTCAGTGCTGCGCTGCAGATTCTCGGCGACAATCCCGAATTCCAGGCGCAGCTGCGGGCGGATCGGTCAGGAGTGAGCAACTTCATCGAGGAGGCGCTGCGCTTCGAGAGCCCGGTCAAGGGCGACTTCCGGCTTTCCAAAGAACCGGTCACCCTCGGCGGTGTCGAGGTGCCGGCCGGGTCCACGCTGATGGTCGTCCAGGCCGCCGCCAACCGCGACCCGCGCCGCTTCACCGATTCCAACACCTTCGATCCGGCGCGCTCGAACGCCCGCCAGCACATCGCGTTCGGCCGTGGCATCCACACCTGCCCGGGTGCTCCCCTCGCGCGTGCCGAGGCGCGGGTCGCGCTGGAGCGGCTGCTGGATCGCACCACCGACATCCGGATCAGCGAGCACCATCACGGGCCCGCCGGCGCGCGCCGGTACACCTACGTGCCCACCTACATCCTGCGTGGGCTCACCGAATTGCATCTGGAGTTCGATCTCGCATGAAAGCCAGCATCGACGACGGCCGCTGCCGCGGCCACGGCGTCTGCACCACGATCTGTCCGGAGGTCTTCGCCATGACCGACGATGGATACGCCGAGGCCATCCTCGACGAAGTGCCCGACGAATTGCAGGACCGTGCGCGTGAGGCCGCCGAGGCCTGCCCGGAGAACGCCGTCGTCCTCGACTAGTTGCGATTTCGGCGCGAAAACCGTCGCCCACGGGCGTTGTCAAGCTGCGTGGAGTCGGTCGGTGTCGTTTTCGGTGGGGAGGTTGATGCCGACTACGGGGCTGGGTTTTTTGGTGTGTGGGCGTGTGCGGAATCGTTCGGGGTGGGTGTCGTAGTAGGCCTGTAGAACCTGGTCGCGGTGGTGCCACTGCTGTGTCCATGTTCCGTTGTGGACCTCGTCGGGGGTGAATAAGGCGATGCCGCTGTGGCGGTGGTGGGTGTTGTACCAGGAGACGTAGGTGCTGACCCAGTTCCGTGCTGCCTGCAGGTCGTCGAAGACGCCAGGGTAGTTGGGCCGGTATTTCATGGTGCGGAACTCTGATTCGGAGAACGGGTTGTCATTGCTGACGTGGGGCCGGTTGTGGGTCTGACCGATCCCGAGGTCGGCGAGCAGGTCCTTGAGGTCGGTGGAGCGCATCGCCGGCCCGGAATCGGCGTGCACCACCGCCGGTGGGCCGTAAGTGGCGATCGCCGTGGTGAACATGTCGACGCCCAGCTCGTCGCATTCGCGTTCCTCGACGCGCCAACCCACGATCTTGCGGGAGTAGATGTCGATGATCGAGTAGGCCTTGTAGGCCACACCTCGCCACGGGGTACGTAGGTCGGTGATGTCCCAACTCCAGATCTGTTGTGGTGCGGTTGCTTTGAGCACCGGTGCCGCACGGGGCGCCTTGTTCTTGGCACGCGTCGGAGCGATTGGACGGACACTTTGATCCTCGATCGCCGCAGCGATGCGCCACCACGACCGGCGCGAGGCCAGCAGCACACCGTCATCCCAGGCCGTGGCGAACGACTGGTCGACCGATCCCCCGGCCCGCCAGCCGGCGATGATCTTGGCTTGGATGACCGCCCGCTCAGCAGCGTGGATGCGCGAGGGGTAGGCCCGATCCTTTTGCGGCAACGGATCAGCCACCCGCGTCCGCGGATGCCACCGGTAGTGCCAGCTCGAGCGTGACAACGCGATCATTGCCAACGCGCGGCGCTGCGATCCGATCGCGGCGGTCAGCTCGGTGACGAGTCCGTTTTCGCGGTCGAGGAATCGTCGAGATCGGTGATCGTCGGGGCGGTGTCGGGCCCGGGCACGTTCAGCTCGTGCAAGAGCCCGATAGCTTTTCCCAACGCCTCATTCGTGGCCTCCAGCTGGCGCACCCGCGCTCGTAGCCGAGCCAGTTCGGCCTCATCGCGCCGCTGCTGGGCCTCCTCGGCTTTGGCCATCGCTCTGCGTTTGGCCGGGGGAACTGTCATACCGACACCCTCTCGCGGAATCAGGCCCAGGTCGAGATCACCGTCGAACACCGCGGCTTGCCACCGTCTGAACTGCCGGTTCGAGATCCCCTGCGCAGCAAGCCACGGCCCCTTCTGCCCGTGCGGCACCAACTGATACTCAACGACAAGCTCACGAATCTCGGCCGGACTGAACCCCGCAGTGATCGACACACACCCTCCCAAAACTGGCTGCTAATTGACTCACAACCAGCCTGGCAAAGAGGGTCAGCGAACGAAAGCGCGCCGAAGTCGCTAGTAGTTGACGATCGAGCGCCAATAGTCCTCTGGTATCTCGGTATTCGAGCGCATGACCATCGCCAGGCCGGTGGCCATCGCGATGCCGAGCAGTCCCAGCCACAGCCCGGCCAGCCCGACGAGTACCCACACGGCCACGGTCAGCGTGGGCCACGGGTTGACCAGCAGCAGCAGTGGCGCGAGGAAGAAGCCGGAGCCGACGAACCACGCCGAGCCGGTGCGGTCGGACTTGAGCACGAAGCGAAGCCAACGCGGGACCGGGGGCGGATCGCTGTTCGTCGTCATGATGTCCACGGTCCCCCGCGGCGGTAAGCGAAGCAATTACCTGTCAGGTAATGGCATTGCGGCGCTTCGTGAGAGATGCTGGCGGAGTGGGTGACACGGCGTTCGGCGAGCTGTTGCGGGATTGGCGGCGCCGGCGCCGGTTCAGTCAGCTTGATCTGGCCCTGGAGGCCGATGTGTCGGCCCGGCACGTCAGCTTCGTCGAGAGCGGGCGTTCGGCCCCGAGTCGCGCGATGGTGCTGCGACTGGCCGAGGCCCTGGACGTTCCGCCCCGTCAGCAGAATCAGCTGCTGCTCGCCGCGGGACTGGCGCCGGCGTATGCCGAACGGGCCGTGGCGGATCCGGGAATGGCGGCGGTGCGCGCCGGCATCGACCGGGTGCTCGGCGCCTACGACCCATACCCATGCCTGGCGGTCAATCGCAACTGGGATGTGCTGCAAGCAAATTCGGGTACGGCCGTGCTGCTCGACGGAGTCTCGGCTCATCTACTCCACACGCCCAACGCGCTGCGCATCGCGCTGCACCCCGACGGGCTGGCGCCGCGGATCCGCAACCTCGCGCAGTGGCGGTATCACCTGCTGAGCCGCCTGCGCCGCGAGGCGGGTTCGGGTGGGTCGGCGCAACTGCTGGCCGAGATCGAGTCCTACCCCGGCGGCGAGGACTCCTCGACCGATCTCGGCGGGGTCGCGGTTCCGTTGGAGCTCTACCGGCTCGACGGAGTGTTGCTGACGTTCATCTCGATGGTGACGACGTTCGGAACCGCGCTCGACCTGACGGCCGCGGAGCTCAGCATCGAGGCGTTCCTGCCTGCCGATGACAGCACCGTCCGGGCGCTACGGCCGGTGTCCGCGCCGGTGTAGAACACGTTTCAGTTGTCAGTTTCCGAAAGCCCTACCGAGGCCTCCGTGCGTGGTGTAGGCATGGATCACCGGGCACTAGATGACTTCGTATGGAGGTGCGCTTTTTATGCCCAGTCCCAACCTGCCCCCTGGTTTCGACTTCACCGATCCCGATCTGAACAACGAGCGGCTGCCCGTCGAGGAACTCGCCGAACTCCGCCGGGTCGCGCCGATCTGGTGGAACGAGCAACCACGCAACGTCGGTGGTTTCGACGACGAGGGTTACTGGGTCGTCAGCAAGCACAAGGACGTCAAGGAGATCTCGCGGCGCAGCGACGTCTTCTCCAGCCTGGAGAACACCGCCCTGCCCCGCTATCCGGACAATGCGGCGGTGTCGCACAAGGACACCGGCCAGTTCATCCTGCTGAACATGGATGCGCCTCGGCATACCCATCTGCGCCAGATCGTCTCCCGCGCGTTCACGCCGCGGGCCGTCGAGACGTTGCGGGAGAACTTGAGGGAGCGCGCCCAGGCGATCGCCAAGGCCGCCGCGGCAGAGGGTTCGGGCGACTTCGTCGAACAGGTGTCCTGTGAGCTGCCGCTGCAGGCCATCGCCGACCTGATGGGGGTTCCGCAGGACGAACGCAAGAAGCTATTCGACTGGTCCAACCAGATGGTCGGTGAAGCGGACCCCGAGTTCGCCCGCAACGACCCGCAGGGAGCCGCCGGCGAGTTGATCATGTACGGGATGCAGATGGCCGCCGACCGGACGGCCAACCCCGGCGACGATCTGGTGACCAAGCTGGTGCAGGCCGATGTCGACGGGCACAAGCTCTCCGACGACGAATTCGGCTTCTTCGTGATCCTGTTGGCGGTGGCCGGCAACGAAACCACCCGCAACTCGATCACCCACGGCATGACGGCCTTCGCCGATTTCCCCGACCAATGGGAGCTGTACAAAGCGCAGCGCCCGGTGACCGCGGTTGACGAGATCGTCCGGTGGGCCACCCCGGTGACGTCGTTCCAGCGGACCGCCACCGAAGACGTCGTACTGTCGGGTGTGCAGATCAAGAAGGGTCAGCGGGTGGTGATGTCCTACCGTTCGGCCAACTTCGACGAAGAGGTCTTCGACGATCCGCTGCGCTTCAACATCCTTCGTGACCCCAATCCGCATGTCGGCTTCGGCGGTACCGGCGCGCACTACTGCCTCGGCGCCAATCTGGCCAGGATGACGATCGATCTGATGTTCAACGCGATCGCCGACCACATGCCGGATCTGACACCGCTGGGCAAGCCGGAGCGGTTGCGGTCGGGCTGGCTCAACGGCATCAAGCACTGGCAGGTCGACTACACCGGAGCCGGCGCCGGTAAGTAGCTTGTGGCACAGGCCGATACAGTCGAGGCGTGACGGAGACAGCCTGGAAACTGACCGCGGCCGAGGGCGAACTGCAGATATTGACCGGCGTGACCGGTCCGGCCGCCAAGATGGGCCACCGGCTGACCATTGCGATGGCGTCCTGGCGCGCCGACGTCCAGTGGCGCGTCAACCGTCCGGTCGCCGCCGCGCTCGTGGTCGACGTCGATTCGCTGCAGGTCGTCAAGGGTGAGGGTGGCGTCACGCCGCTGACGGGACCGGAGAAGGGGGTGGTCCGGTCCAACGCACTCAAGGCACTGGACGTCAAGAAGTATCCGACTGTCACGTTCAGCGCCGACGACATCACCACGACCGCGGACGGCTACCGGCTGGCGGGCGAGGTCGAGATTCACGGCACGTCACGGCCGCAGACCGTCGACCTGGCGGTCGAGGATTCCGGTGGTGTCTGGGTGATGTCGGCCGAGGTTCGGTTGCTGCAGACGCAATTCGGCGTCAAGCCGTACTCGCTGTTCGTCGGGTCATTGAAGGTCGCCGACGAGGTGACGCTGAAGTTCACCGCGCGCCATCCCAAGTAAGGAACTGGTCTGACCACTTGACCTCTGGCCTCTTGGCGGGCATGCTGGGACCATGGCATTGCAGCCCGTGAATCGGCGGTCGGTTCCCGAGGACGTCTTCGAGCAGATCCTGTCCGACGTCCTCAGCGGCGAAATGCAGCCCGGCGAGCCGCTTCCCTCGGAACGGCGGCTGGCCGAGGTGCTCGGAGTGTCCCGGCCGGCGGTCCGTGAAGCCCTCAAACGCGTCGCGGCCGCGGGCCTGGTTGAAGTCCGCCAGGGTGATGCGACGACGGTGCGCGATTTCCGCCGTCACGCCGGACTCGACCTTCTCCCCCAATTGTTGTTGCGCAACGGCGAACTCGACGTATCAGTGGCCCGCAGCATCCTCGAAGCCCGCCTGCACAACGGGCCGAAGGTTGCTGAGCTGGCCGCGGCGCGGCGCCCGGCGGGGTTGGCCGACCTGTTGGCGGAATCGATCGCCGCGCTGGAGTCGGCCGACGATCCGCTCGAGCAGCAACGCCACGCCCTGGCCTTCTGGGATCACGTCGTCGACGGCGCCGATTCGATCGCATTTCGGTTGATGTTCAACACATTACGGGCCGCCTATGAGCCGGCGCTGCCCGCGCTGGCCACGCTGATGGCCGCCGAGGTCGGGCAGACCCAGGCGTACCGCGCCGTCGCCGGCGCCATCGCGGCGGGCAAGCCGGCCGCCGCATCGGCCGCCGCCCGTGAACTTCTGGAGCCCGCGACCACCGCGCTGGTCGCGGCATTGAACGCATTGGAGGACCGGCGGTGAGCACACCGACGAACGCCCGCCGCGGCTTGACACTCGCCGAGGCCGGCCGCGAGTTCTGGCGGCATCCCACGCCGTGGCTGTTCACCGCCGCGTTGGCCGCCGCTGTCATCGCCCGGATCGTCGTCGGCGACTGGCAGCTCACCGACGCGGTGGTACCGTTCGCGATCGCCGCGGGATTTCCCTTCTTGGAGTGGACCATTCATGTGTTCATCCTGCATTGGCGGCCGCGCCGCATCGGCAGGATCACGGTGGACACGTTGCTCGCCCGCAAGCATCGCGAGCACCACATCTCCCCGCGCGATGTGGACCTGGTGTTCATCCCGTTGCAGTCCGCAATCGGCGCGGTGGCCGCCGCGGTCGCGATCGCCCTTCTGGCGTTCCCCCGAACCGGTATGGGGCTCACGTTCTTGGTGGTGATGCTGACCTTCGGCCTGCTCTACGAGTGGTGCCACTACCTGGTTCACACCGACTACAAGCCGAAAACGGCTGTCTACCGGGTGATCTGGCGCGACCACCGGCTGCACCACTTCAAGAATGAGCACTACTGGTTCGGTGTCACGACACCCGGTACCGCCGACCGGGTCTTGAGAACCTATCCCGATCCCGCCACGGTGCCCGCCTCACCGACCGCGAAGAACCTGCACGCGGCGGATGACGGGAAGACCGTTGGAGCAGTTAGGCGTTGATCACCACCGGGTCGCCGAGGTGGACCTGGTCGTAATACCACGAGGCGTTGTCGGGGCTCAGGTTGATACAGCCGTGACTGACGTTTGCGTAGCCCTGCGAGCCGACCGACCAGGGTGCCGAATGCACGTACACCCCGCCCCAGTTGATCCGCACCGCGTAGTAGACGGTGAGTTTGTAGCCTTCGGGGTCGCTGAGCGGGATGCCGATGGTCCGGGAGTCCATCACCACCGGGGACTGCTTCTCCAGCACGGTGAAATTGCCGGTCGGCGTTGAGAACCGGGGCTTGCCCATCGACGCGGGCATCTGGCGCGCCACCTGGCCGTCGATGCTGACGGTGAACGTATGCGCCGAGATATCGCCGACGCCCAGCACGATGGCGCCGGTGCCGAAGGTCCGCGGCATGCCACCGGCCATCATCGTGATCTCGGAATGCGCAGGCCAGTACTGGGCCGGTACGAACTGAACCGTCTTGTCGTCGAGCCAGTCGTAACGGCCGGCCACGTTGGCCGGCGAGGTGACCTTGATCGATTGTTGGGCCGCCCAGCGGTCGATCACCGGTTTGGTGAACCTCACGGTGATCGGCATTGCCACACCCACGACTTGGCCATTGGTGGGCTGGACGGAGGCGACGGTCCCGCCGTCAAACGATGGCGCGACCGCGGCCACGCTGGTCTGCACCGAAGTCGCCATCGCCAGCACTGCGATCGCTGCGGCGGCAAATGCTCGTCGAACTGCTCGGGCCATGGCTCCCGTCCTCACGTGGGCGATCAGCAAAGGCCCAGTCTAAAGGCTTGGCATCGATGCGCTCGCCAAACATGCCGGGACATGCCCCAACTGCGCCGGGGTGGCCGCCCCGGGGGTGCCGAGACGGACTGTCAGCGAAACTCGGCGGCTATCCGCCGTTGATCCCCTGCAGCCGCTCCCGCAGACGGGTCCGCAACGACGGCTTCTGCGGGACCGGCGGCGGCGCGATGACTGCCGGTGGTGCCGCGGGCGCCATCGCTTCGACCGGGGCCTCGGGTGCAGGGGCAGGCGGGACATCGGCGGGCGGCGCCTCGGGCGGTGGCATGTTCATCGTCATCGCGACGACCGGAGCGGCGTCGAACGTGGGCTCGGCTTCCGGAAGTGGGGCCGGTGCCTCGGGAGCGCTGTCGGGCCGCAGTGCGGGCGTCTCGGCGGTGTTCACCACGTCGCGATGCTCGGGACGCGGCCCGTGGGTGGGCAGCAGTTCCAGGCCTACCGCCACCGACGCCGACACCACGAACGCCACCACGCCGCCGGCCAGCAGCGCCGTCGCGGCGCGCATGGACTTGGACTCCCGGCGTGACGCGACCGGCGGGGCCGGGAAGGTGAACAGCGGGTCGTCGAACGCGGCGATGCTGTTCACTGTGGCCAGGGCCGCGCCGCGGGCCAACGCGAGTTCCGCCTCGGCCGGTGCGAACACCGGGATGCCCTGGATCTCCTCGAGACGGCGGGCGATCGCGTCGAAGTCGCCCCCGGAGCCCAGCAGCACCAGCCCGTCGGGCTGCCATTCGCTGGCGCTCAGGATCCCGGACAGCCAGCTGATCAGGTCCTGGTCGGTGTCCAGGTCGTAGCTGATCGCGGTCTGCACCGCACCTTCCTCGGCGTCCACCACCAGCGTGACGACGGCTTCGGGCTCGACGACACACACCGCGGTGACGTCGGAGCCGATCACCTCGCCGATACCGCGGGCAAAGGCTTCGGTGGCCTCCGGCAGACGGATCGGGATCACGTTGTCGAATCCAGAATCGGCCAGCGAGTCGAGCAACAGCGAGGCCTCGACCGAGGCGTCATCGCTCCAGGTCACCCCAATGGACTGCAGGCGCTGACCGCCGGCGATGGCCTGGGTGCGCGACAGCGCCTCGGCAACGAACTCCGACGTCGTGACCGGGCTGAACCCACCGCGGCGCACCTCGAACGTGTCGTGCCCCTTCGTGGCGCCGTCGACTCCGTCACCTTGGACAAGGACGAGTCCGACGGTGGTCGGGGTCATCGACAGTCCCAGGACCGTGTCCAACTGAAGCACTCCTCTCCGGTCCTGTCTTCGCCGGCTTCACACAGCACGTGCAGAGGCACCGAACATCTGGTGCGGTACGTCGCGCTGGAAGCGTCAGAAGCGAACCGGGACAGCGTGGTCGTCTTCGATCTCCGTGGAGCCTACCCGCAGTCGCGTATACCGGCGAATGAGCGCTGTGCGGTCCCGCTACGGAGACGATCCGATAACGGCCGAGACCCGACGTTCAACGACGAGCAGCGGCTGGCATCAGTCCTGGTGGCGCGGCAGGGCGGCCACCATCGGGGTGTCCACGCCGACCGGGCCGAGCTCGTCGGCTCCGCCCGGGTTCCCAATCGGGGCATCGCGGCCGGGCAGGATGTCGGTGAAGAATGCGGCGTTGTCGGCCAGGAACTTCTTCTCCTCCTCGGGGAGGTCGCTCTCGAAATAGATTGCGTCGACCTCGCACAGGATCCGGCAGGCGCCGCATTCCACGCATTCGGTGGGATTGATGTACATGGTCCGGTCGCCCTCGTAGATGCAGTCGACCGGGCATTCCTTCATGCAGGCCTTGTGTTTTATATCGACACACGCACTGCTGATCACGTAGGTCATGGGGCGAAGCCTATCTGTGACTCGCCGTACCACACATGCGCTGGAGGGCCCGTTCCGCAGGGACCAAAGTCCCGAACTGCGGGTTGCCCCAACCCGTCAGCGGGGCAATGCGGCGGTGACGTCGACCCATCCGGTCGGATCCGCCCGGTGGTCGGTGGTGTTGCGGCATTCGCCATAGATCTGCATGGTGGCGCGGTTGTCGGAGTCGGTAGTGCGGAAAAAGATGACCGTCACGCCGTTGCGGGTGAAGGTCCGGCCGCCGGGGTGGCGACCCGGCGCCATCGCCTCGGTCCACCCGTTGGCCGCCATGGCCGCCGCGATCGACGCGAAGTACTGCGGGGTGTCCATGACGCCTGGCACGTCGAAGTTGAGGTAGATCGCGCCCTGATAAGGCGGTTCGTCGGCGTTCGTGCACGACATGAGCAGATAGCTCGCGCTGACACCCGTCAGCTTTCCGGCACCGGCGATCTCCCGTGCCGGCTCGAGGACCTGGAGCTTCGCCTGCTCGTCGGTCAGCGGGTGTGCGACCGGATCGACCGCCGCGCCGCGCATATCTCGAAAATAGTGCAGCGCAACGAAACTCACGCCCCACACCAGACCGAGCAGCAATGCGGCCGCAATCAGCAGCTTTGCGGGTTTGGAGCGAAGGCCGGTCGCGGCAGGCATCACGTCAGGACAGCGGTGTGCAGCTGTAGGGCTTTTGATCGAAGAAGTGCACCGCGGGCATGCCGTCGACGTAGGTGTATTGCACGCCGGGCCCCCAGGTCGTCCCGGGAACCACCCACGGCGGGACGCCGGCCGGGTAGGCGACGGTGAAATCGGTGAAGAACTTCGCGTTGTCCGGGCAGCCGGGGGTGGTGGCGGGAACAGGATTCCACGCGTGCACCACGATCGGGTTGTACAGGTGCGGTCCCTGCGCGCAATTCGGTTGGCATTGAACGGAATTGTCGGTGCCGGTGCCCGTGGCACCGTCGGCGCCCCACGAACTCCACGTCATGTTCTCCATGACGCTGGTGGAGTCGCACCCGTAGACCACTCGCCGGGGCTGCTCCTGCAGGGGCTGGCTCGGGTCGTAGCAGCTGCCGAACATGTAGACGGTCGCGCCCGGGTCGGCCGCCGAATGTGGAGTGCCGGGGCCATAACCCACGCCGGACAGCATCATGACGAGGGCCGCGCCACCGCGTACCACTGCGCGGACCATTGCATCTCCTCATCGACACCGACTGCGCGCGCATGCTAACACCCGGCTGAGGACCAATGGCCCTACGAGGTGTGGGCCTTCGACTCGCGACGCCGCCTGCGCAGGGCCCATAACGTCGATGACGACATCGAGAACATGGCGCACACCGGGGGATGCGTCGAGGTGTGCCCGTTCACCTGACGAGGTGAGGCGAAGGGCTGGCGGTGGCCGTCAGCCCTTGGCCAGGGTGAACTGGCAGATATCGGTGTAGCCGTCACGGAACAGCTCGGCGCAGCCGGTCAGGTACCGCATATAACGGTCGTAGACCTCGCGAGACTGCAGGGCGACCGCCTCTTCTTCGTTGGCCTCCAGTGCGGCCGCCCACAGGTCCAGGGTCCGGGCGTAGTGCATCCGCAGCGGGTGGACGCGGTTGACGGCGAACCCGGCGCGGGTGGCGTGGTCTTGGACGTCGGTTACTTTGGGCAGCCGGCCGCCCGGGAAGATTTCGTCCATGATGAATTTGAAGAACTTCAAATGCCGCATGGTGATTGGCATTTCGCGCGCAGCAAAATCCTCGTCACTCGGCAGAACGATGGTGTGCAGCAACATGACGCCGTCCGCGGGCAGCGCCTCATAGGCCATTTTGAAGAATGCGTTGTAACGGTCGGATCCGAAGTGCTCGAATGCGCCGATGGACACGATCCGGTCGACCGGCTCGTCGAACTGTTCCCAGCCTTCCAGCAGGACCCGCCGGGACCGCGGGCTGTCGGATGCGTCGAACAACTCCTGGACGTGCAGCGCCTGATTCTTGCTCAGGGTCAGACCGACGACGTTGACGTCGTAGTGCTCGAGCGCGCGCATCATCGTGGCCCCCCAGCCACAACCGATGTCGAGCAACGTCATGCCGGGCTGCAGGCCCAGCTTGCCGAGCGACAGATCGATCTTCGCGAGCTGCGCTTCTTCCAGCGTCAGGTCGTCGGGCTCGAAGTACGCGCAGCTGTAGGTCTGCGTCCTATCCAGGAAGAGCCGGTAGAAGTCGTCAGACAGGTCGTAATGGTGCTGCACGTCGTCGAAACGTGGCTCCATGAGATCGACCTCTTCTGCGTGTGCGGGTGAATTGAGCAACGAGATGTCCTGTTCTTGCGTCTGCACTCCGGCCAACCCCGCTTGACCGGTCACACTCCCCTGGTGACGTAACCCCGGTAGCCTACGCGACCAAACCGGTTTGTCCCCACTCGAGCAAACTGTGAAGCAGCTAGGTGTCGGCTGTTATGAAGAATGTCCGGCATCGTCGTCCTTGCCGTAAATGGGCCGTCCTTCCTCATCGAGCCACTCGTTCACCGCGGTTCCGGTGACGGTGTTGTCCGATCCTGGCAACACCGCGGTGGGCCGGTCCTCGTACGCCCTCATCATGTCTCTCGCCTTGGTCTTCGCGTCCTCGCTCACCACCGGTTTTCCGGTCCGGTGGTGCTGCTGGGAGCCCTGGTCAGCGAAGATTTCGGCGGGGTCTGGAGTGCTCACGTCGGGATTCCCTTCTGCTCCGGTGCGGGTGTCGAGACGAGCTGGCCGATGCGGGGAGTCGACGCTGTGGAAGGGACTGCCCAAATGTGTGGTCCGCCAAACCGTGACATTTCGCTCAGCAACAACACGAGCGGCCAGAACAGCGTCTCCAGTGCCATGCGGGCCGCTTTTCAGGCAAAGTTGAGCTATGGACGCAAAGCTTCCGCTTCGCCACGGCCGCCGGCTGATGACCCTGCTGGCGGCCCTTCTTCTCGTGCCGGGTCTTCTCGCGGGTCCCGTGCACGCGGCGCCGGCGCCGGCGCGCCCGGTCCCCCTGGCGCCGCTCGACCAGTCCGCGGTGCTCGGGCAGGTCACCCCGGGACTCGTCGATATCAATACCACGCTGAATTATCAGAGCGCGGTCGGCGCGGGCACCGGCATCGTGCTCGACCCCAGCGGCGAGGTGCTGACCAACAACCACGTGATCGAGGGCGCCACCGGGATCACGGCCACCAGCCTGGCCAACGGGCGCACCTACCCTGTCGACGTCATCGGCTATGACCGGGCAAACGACATTGCCCTGGTCCGCTTGCGCGGCGCCAGCGACCTCCCCGTCGCGACACTGGGCACCTCGTCTGGCATCGCGGTCGGCGACCCGATCGCGGCGATCGGCAACGCCGGCGGGGCAGGCGGTGCCCCGAGCTTCTCACCGGGCACTATCACCCAACTCGGCGCATCGGTGCGCGCCTCAGACGAATCCGGTGGCGGGACAAGGGAACTCGGCGACCTGATCCGGGTGGCTGCCGACGTCCGGCCCGGTGATTCCGGTGGCCCATTGGTCAACGCGGCCGGCCAGGTGATCGGCGTCAACGTCGCCGCCACCCTGACCTACCGGATGGGCAACGTCCGCGGCGGCGAGGGTTTCGCCATCCCGATCGACCGTGCGCTCGGCATCGCCAATGCCATCCGGTCGGGCGGCGGGCCCGGCGTGCACATGGGGGACACTGCCTTCATCGGTGTCGGAATCGCCGACGCGAACGAAGGCGGTCCAGCGGGAGCGGTTGTGCGCCAAGTACTTCCGGATACCCCGGCGCGCGGGATCGGCATCGCCAGCGGTGACGTCATCGTGGCGGTGGACGGCGTCACCGTCAACACCGCCACGGACCTGTCGAACATCATGGACGCCCACCATCCTGGTGACACCATCACGCTGAGCTGGATCGACCGCGAAGGCAATCCGCGCACCGCGCCCGTGGTGCTCAGCGCGGGGCCGGTCGGCTGACCGCACCGGTGTGCAGCTCGGCCCGCAGTTGCATGAACCGGAACAGCCCGGGTCGGCCCACCACCGGCTCGTAGGCGCCCACCATGTCGTCGACGAACTCGGCACGCTCGGGCTCGGGGACGTGGTCGGTCCAGGCCGTGCAGCCGACCGTGCACCATGCCGTGAACTGCTCGGTGGTCTCGAAATCCCACTGGCGATCGCGCACCGTCACCGTATCCAGCCGAAGCCCGTTGCGCTGCGCCAGCTCACCGAATCCCGCCGGGTCGGGATGGGTGAACGGCGTGCTGAAACCGGTGAAGTGCGGCGCCCACCGCGCAGTGCCCGCCACCTGCATTGCGGTGGACTCGATGCTCGGCCGCGCACTGCCGCAGACCATCTGAATCAGGGCCCGCCCGCCGGGGCGCAGCACCGCGGCGATACCGGCCAGCGCCTCACCGAGCTGCGGCACCCAGTGCAGCGCGTTGAACGAGACCACCATGTCGAAGCTGCTTCCGAAGGGCAGCCGTCGAGCGTCGGCGCAGACGAATACCGGACCGGCGGGCGCCGAGGCCCCGCCTTCCCCGGCGGCAGTCACCATTCTCGGCGAGGCGTCGACGCCGACGATGTATCCGCGGGTGAGTCGACCGGCGATCTGACGGGTGAGGAAGCCGTCGCCGCAGCCGATGTCGAGCACCCACTCGGTGCCGTCGACGACGAGTTCGGCCAGGGTCTCGGTGGCAACAGAGCGTTGTAGGCTGCTGATCCTGCTGTAGTCCTTGCCGCTCCAGTCCGCCACCGACACAGTTAACGTCAAGGCCGATATCGGCGGCAATAGGAGGATGGAACTCATGAGCACTGCCCTGGCGCGCGGCGCCGCAGCGACGATGACGATGCTGGCTGTCGCGGCCGCCGCTCCGGCTTCGGCTGATTCGCCCGAACCGCTGTACAACCTGGTCGATGCCGCGGCACAGCGCCTGCAGACCGCCGATGCGGTGGCTGCCAACAAGTGGCTGACCGGTGGTCCGATCACGGACCCGGCCCGGGTCAAGGTGGTACTGGACGCAGTCTCGAAGGATGCCGAATCACGCGGTGTGGCAACCGATTACGTCACACAAGCATTCACCAACCAGATCAATGCCACCGAGGCGATCGAGTACGCCAGGTTCGCCGGCTGGAAATTCGACCCGGCAGGTGCGCCGAGCGCAGCGCCGGATCTGTCGGCGTCTCGCGCGGTCATCGACGGGCTCAATCGCCAGATCGTCGAGCAGTTCTCGGTGCAGTGGCCGCTGCTGAACTCCCCCGGCTGCCGGCCGGCGCTGGACGCGGCCAAGAACATCGTCGCCGGCGAGCGGCAGTTCGACGACCTCTACCGGACTGCGCTCGACGTCGCGACCAGATCCTACTGTCCCGCAGGCTAACTCGCCGGGTGCGGGTTGCCCAGATACGGAAAGACGTCGAGGGTGTCGGTGTGCGGAGCCAGCCCGCTTGGCGGGCAGTCGCCCTTGGTCAGGAACGCCAGTCGGTAGTCGATCACATCGTCGGTGAACACCCGGCCGTTGGGGTATTTCGCCGGCTTGCTCGGGTCGAAATGCAACATGTCGGGAAGCGTGCCCTCGCGGTCGATCTCCGCCTCGGCCTCCTCCTCGGTGTAGCCGCCGGTGTGTCCCATCAAATGGACGAACTGCGCGGTCCAGCGCGCCCGGTCGTTGACCGGCACGCTGGCGTTGTATTCCAGCTTGGTGTCGTCGGTGTTGAAGAAGCTGCTCACCGAGGGATGGCCGGCCCGGTCGACATGGAGCAGCTCGCCATCCTGCTTGACGCTGCACCGCCCCCAGATCCGGATGTCGGGATTGGCGCCCAGTTCGGCGGTCGGCAACTCGATGGCGATGGAGAACACATTGGCCGTCAGGTTGGAGTCCACCCCGGTCCACGGTGACGTGTCGCCCAGATGCAGGTCGGTGAAGTTGCGCTTACCGCTGGTGTCGAAAAGGTTCTTGATGCCGTCGAAATCGAAGAAGAACGCGTCACTGCGCGCGCCCGCGGCGAACGTAAAGTGCCCGGACGTATGCACGTTGGCGGTCGGACCGAACGACACCTCGACGGCCTCGAAGATCTTTTCTCCCAGCGGAAGTGGTGATTCCGCCTCGTCGCCGACGGCCATGAACACGTCGACGGTCTGGCGCCCGTCGGCGGGCTCGGAGAAGACGAAGCTGAATGCGATGTCGTTGAGCAGATCCCCGTCGTTGTCCACCGCCAACCGGTAGATGGCGTCGGGGTGCAGCGCGTCGGCGTTCGGGTTGGCGTTGAGGATCAGCACCGTGCGCGACGGGTCGGCCGGCGAGACGAACGCATACAGGTCACACAGGTCCAGCCGCTGATCACCGAGTGGCGGCCCCAGGCTCAGGCCGGTGAAATGATTCGACACCAACGAAACCTTGCCGGATCAGTTCTGTCTGGGCAACAGTTCGGCGATGAAACGGTCGATGAACTCGTCCGAGGGGATGTCGCCGACGGGCCGGATGACGAATTTGCTCAGCCCCGCGGCGATGAGACCGTCGAGCTGCCGATGCAATTGGGACCAGTCCCCCGCGACCAGATCTGCCGGATCCGCGTCGGGCCTGCGGGCGCGGATGGCGGCGGCGATCTCGTGACCCAGGCCCCCGTCGGCGACGCCGAGACTCAGGCCGAAGTGGTCGGGTTCGATGGTGCGGCCGGCCTCGGCGGCGGCCCGCTCGATGCTGTCGCGCGCCGCCCGTGCTTCGCCGGGGGTGAGGAAGCTGCCCAGCCAGCCATCGGCAAGTCGGCCGATGCGTCGGAACGCCGCCGGTGCCGACCCGCCGAGCCAGATGTCGACCGGCATCGGCGGGCGGATGCCCAGTGACGCGGCGGTGAGCTGAAAGAACGTGCCGTCGAAGGTCACCTCGTCGCCCGTCAGCAGCGCGCGCACGACGTGCAGGGCTTCGTCGAAGACCGCGGCGCGCTTCCCGTCGGGGACGGCAAACAGGTCCCATTCCGCCGGCGATGCCGGGCGCAGCCCGAACGCGGGCAGAACCCGTTTGGGGCCGAGTGCGGCCAGTGCTGCCAGTGCCTTGGCGACCAGCACCGGGTTGCGGCCGGGCAGCACCGCGACCGACGTGCCGACCTTCAGGCGATCGGTGCGACCGAGCGTGTAGGCCATCCCGGCGAACGGGTCCACCGCCGGGCTGTACACCAACTCCGAGAACCACAGCGAGTCGACGCCGGCCGACTCCAATCGGTCGATGATCCGGGGCAGTTCCTCAACCCTGTTGCCCAGACTGACTCCGAACCGGAGCTTCACGTCGTCCACCCCGCCACGGTAACCCGCGCGAATACGACGACACAGGCGCGGATGTGCCTCGTTTCGGGGGGCGCCAAGCTTACCCTGAGGGTGTGACAGGTGTGACGGATGTGGCTTCTGGGACCGGCACGTGGCCGAGGTAACCCGACGCCAATTCGTCATCGGGCTGCTTGCGTCGGCCGGCCTCGTCGGGGCGTCCAGTGCGATCGCGATGTCGCAGACCACTGCGCCGCTGGCGGCGACCAAGGCTCCCCCGCCGCCGATCGGCGCGGCACCGTTGCTGCCGCCGCCGGCCACGGCGGCCCGCGTTCCGCTGCCGGGCGGTGGCGAGCTGACCAAGCTGCCGGGCAAGGGTGACCTGCTGGCGATCACCGTCGACGACGGGGTGAATTCCGAAGTGGTACGGCTCTATACGCAGCTGGCCAAGGACACCGGGATTCGCCTGACGTTCTTCGTCAACGGCGTCTACGACTCCTGGCGCGATAACGCCGCGCTGCTCCGCCCCTTGGTGGACTCCGGACAGATCCAGCTCGGCAACCACACCTGGTCGCATCCCGACCTGACCACGCTGCCGAAAGAGCAGGTCGCCGATCAGTTGCAGCGCAACGACCGCTTCCTGCGGGCCACGTTCGGTGCCGACGCCACACCGTATTTCCGGCCGCCCTACGGCAGCCACAACGACGACGTCGATGCCGTCGCAGCGGATCTGGGCTACCGGGTTCCGACGCTGTGGTCGGGATCGCTCGCCGACGCCACCCCGGTGGCCGAGGACTACATCGTGAAGATGGCCGACCGGTACTTCATCCAGCAGAACATCGTCATCGGCCACCTCAACCACCTGCCGGTCACCCACGTCTACCCCGCGCTGGTGGACATCGTCCGGTCGCGCAATCTACGCACCGTCACGCTCAACGACGTTTTCCTGCAGCCGGAGATACCGCACGTCACCTCGGCCTGACTCCCCGGACCTAGGATCACGGTCATGGAAGGCTCCGTGACCGTGCGCATGGCCGCACCGGCCGACAAGATCTGGAATCTCATCACCGACATCACCAGGACCGGCGAGTTCTCGCCCGAGGTGTTCGAGTCCGAATGGCTCGACGGCGCTACCGGACCGGCGCTGGGAGCCAAATTCCGCGGCCACGTCCGCCGCAACGAGATCGGACCGGTGTACTGGACCACCTGTCGGGTCACCGCCTGCGAGCCGGGACGCGAATTCGGCTTCGCCGTCCTGGCCGGCGATCGGGCGCTCAACAACTGGCACTATCGCCTCGACGCACAAGGTGACAGCACCGACGTGACAGAGTCGTTCCGGCTCAACAAGTCTCCGGCCATGCAGCTGTTCTGGATGTTCGGCGGATATCTGCGGGGACGGCGCAATCGGCGCGATATGCAGACCACGTTGGAGCGGATGAAGACCGTCGTCGAGAACGACTGAATCCCGGCCGCGCGCGCCGGCCGGTTTGATACAACCGGTGCATGGGTCAATGGTCACGCGAAGAAATCGAGACGGCGTTCGATGAACACCGGCAGGTGGTTGTCGGTATCGCCGACAGCTGGGACTGGGGTCGGTTCGCCGACCAATTCACCGAGGACGCGATCTACGTCGAACACTCCTACGGGACGTTCCGCGGGCGCGAAGCGATCCGCAATTGGATCGTCGGCACCATGAACACGTTTCCGGGCACCGAGATGCCGTTCTTCCCTGCGACCTGGTACTCCATCGATGTCGACAAGGGTTGGGTGATCTGCGAATTCCAGAACCGGATGCGCGATCCCGGCGACGGCAGCATCCACGAGGAGCCCAATCTGTCGGTGCTCAAGTACGCCGGAAACGGGCTGTGGAGCTATGAGGAAGACGCCTACAACCCGATGAACTTCATGCCGATGGTGAAGGGCTACATCGAGGCGTCGAAGAAGCTCGGAACCATCTCCGACGACGCGGTGGCATTCGCCAAGAACATGGGCTGGGAGCTGGCCTGAGACACCGAAGTCTCACTCACCGGGATGTTTGAGTCCCGCGCCGCATAGCGGAATGACGACGTCGTCGTTGGCCAGCAGCTCCCGCACGAGCGACCAGCCCGGCCCGGTGCGGTTCTCCGCGCCGGCCGCCGCGGCGTAACAGACCGCCGCGGTGGGCTCCACGAACAGACCCTCGCGCTGTGCCAGCGCCCGGCGACCGGCGACCACCGCGTCGTCGTCTATCGCGACGATGGTGCCACCGGAAGCGCGCACGGCAGCCAGGATCTGGGCGGCCCGCGGCGGAGCGGTGATCGCGATGCCCTCGGCCACCGTCGGTGCGGGCTGGTATTCGTGGCCCTGCCATTGCGCGGCGAGCGGCGCGCAACCCGCAGCCTGCACGGCCAGCAGCGCAGGCATCCGGTCGGCAACGCCGGCCGCGACCAGCTCGCTGAACGCCAGATAACAGCCCAGTAGCAGAGTCCCATTGCCGACCGGGACCAGCACCGCCGAGGGCAGGCTGTTGTTGTTCTGCCGCCAGATCTCGTAGCCGTAGGTCTTCACGCCGTGCATGAAGTACGGGTGATAGACGTGGCTGGCGTAGAACACACCAGGGCGAGCAGCGATTTCGGCGGCCGCGGCTGCCGTGTCGGCGCGGCTGCCCGGCACCAGGGTGAGGTCGGCGCCGTGTGCGGCGATCTGGGCGAGTTTCTCCGGCGAGGTCGACGCGGGTACCAGCACCCGGCAGTCGATGCCGGCTCTGGCGAAATAGGCCGCCGCCGCTGTCCCGGCATTGCCGCTGCTGTCGACCACCGCCGTGCCCACCTGAAGGTGGGCGGCCAGCGACGCCAGCACCACGGCGCCGCGGTCTTTGAAAGACAATGTCGGACTGAAGAATTCGAGCTTGAAGCGGGCCGCGGGCAGAGTCTTGGACCGTACCAGCGGGGTGTTGCCCTCGCCCAGGGTGATCGAGTCGGCGACCGGGACGGGCAGCACCGCATCCGGAGTCGGCCGCCACCGCCCGCTGACGTCGAACAATCCGCCGCAGGGGCAATGCCACACCAGGTCTGCGACGTCGAATTCCCGCCCGCACGAGGCACATTCCAGCGGTGGCATCCTCACGGCTCGAGGCCCTTGCGCTCGTCGACGATGAACAGGAGCAGTGTGACGAACAGGACGCCGGCCGGTATCCAGATCGCATGCACGTGCCAGGCGTGGGTGGCGAAGGCGCCGGCCAACGCGCCGCCGGTGAAGAACAGCGTGAGCGCGCCGTAGGTCGAGAACGCCCGCCGTGCCGTTGCATCGTGGTCCACGAACCCGGTATAGCCCGATTCGACCAGTCGCATCAGATTTCCGGTGGTGGCCACCGGCAGGTACACCAGATCCCCGATGTTGCGGAACAGCCCGATCTGCATGGCCGCGACGAACGAGATCGGCACCGTCGCATAGGTGTGGGCCACGGTTGTCGGCACGAAACCGATCACGAAAAAGACGATCCCCTGCGCCAGCATGGTCCAGCGCAACGGATGCTTCAGATAGCGCTCCGCACGACCCGACTTCAGATAGGAGGCCAGGCCGACCCCGGCGATGAACGCCAGCAGAGGCCAGACATGGGCCAGCGCGCTGACGACCTTGCCCTGACTCATGTTGAGCGCGAAGAAGATGACGTTGGCGGTCTGCACGTTGGCGAACACCCCGCCGCGGGCGATGTAGGTGTAGGCGTCCAGGAAGCCGTTGGCCGTCGTGAGCAGCAGGCCGAATCGCAGTGTCGTCGAGGTGCGAGTCATCGTGGCAGCAAGCTTGCCTGAATCGGGAAACGATCACGAGCGTTGGTGGTCAGACTCTAGTGTCGTCCCCCATGGGCATAGCCACACGAGTGAATGGTCAGGCGCCCCCCGAGATGGCGCTCGAGGACATCAATCTGGGCACGTTCGAGTTCTGGATGCTCGACGACGCCGTCCGCGACGGTGCGTTCGCAACACTGCGCCGGCAGGCTCCGATAACCTTCTTCCGCGAAGTGGAGTACGAGGGTGTGCCCGCAGGCCCGGGGCATTGGGCGCTGACGAAACTCGACGACGTCTTCTACGCCAGCCGCCATCCCGAGATCTTCAGCTCGTACCCCAACATCACCATCGGCGACCAGGTCCCCGAGGTCGCCGAGTACTTCGGCTCGATGATCGCGCTGGACGATCCGCGGCACTCCCGGCTGCGCAACATCGTGCGCAGCGCCTTCACACCCAAGGTCGTCGCCCGCACCGAGGCCTCGGTGCGCGCCCGCGCGCAGCAATTGGTGTCGGCGATGCAGGCCAATCATCCCGACGGCAACGCCGAGCTGGTCACCGAGCTGTCCGGACCGCTACCCCTGCAGGTCATCTGCGACATGATGGGCATCCCCGAGGAGGACCACGACCGGATCTTCGGGTGGACCAACATCATCCTGGGCTTCGGCGATCCCGACCTGACCACCGACTTCAACGAATTCCTCAAGGTCGCACTGGACATCGGCGCCTACGCGACCGCACTGGCCGAGGACCGGCGGACCAACCCTCGCGACGATCTGACCACCGCGCTGGTGGCCGCCGAGGTTGACGGGGAGCGTCTGACGTCCGCGGAGATCGCCTCGTTCTTCATCCTGCTGGCGGTCGCCGGCAACGAGACCACCCGCAACGCGATCAGCCACGGTGTGCTGGCCCTGACTCGCTATCCCGAGCAGCGCCGCGTCTGGTGGGACGATTTCGAAGCCGTCACCGACACCGCCGTGGAGGAGGTGGTGCGGTGGGCATCACCGGTGATCTATATGCGCCGCACCCTCACTCGCGATATCGAGCTGTCCGGAGTCAAGATGGCCGAGGGCGACAAGGTCACCATGTGGTACGCCTCGGCCAACCGCGATGAGGACAAATTCGCCGACCCGTGGATGTTCGATGTAAAGCGCACGCCGAACCACCATGTCGGATTCGGCGGTGGCGGCGCGCACTTCTGCCTGGGCGCCAATCTGGCCCGCCGCGAGATCGCGGTGGTGTTCGAAGAGCTGCATCGCCGCATCCCGGACATCGCCGTCACCGAGGAACCGGCCATGCTGCTGTCGGCGTTCATCCACGGCATCAAACGTCTGCCCGTCAGCTGGGCGCCTGCCTGAGGTTGTGGCGCGCACGGTCTGGCACTCGTAGCGTGATGAGCATGAAGCAGCGGGCGCACTGGTTGGTGATGCACGGCGTGATCCGAGCGGTCGCCGGGGTGGCTGCCCGGCGCGGTGACCCGCAGGCCCGGATGGCGTTCGACCCGGCGGTGCGGGCCGACCCGGTCTCGTTCTTCGACGAGATGCGCGATCGCGGGCCGATGATCCCCACCCGAGTGGGTTTCCTCACCCTCGATCACGCCGTCGCCCACGAGCTGCTGCGGTCCGACGACTTCCGCGTGATCATCCTGGGCGGCAACCTCCCCAAACCGCTGCAATGGGTGGAACGGCGCACCCGTGACGACCTGTTGCACCCCCTGCGCCCGCCGTCACTGCTGGCCGTCGAGCCCCCTGAGCACACCCGGTACCGCAAGACGGTCTCCTCGGTGTTCACCTCGCGGGCGGTGACGGCACTGCGCGATCGGGTCGAGGACAGTGCTGCCGCACTGCTCGACGGGCTGTCGGAGGGGCCCGGCGTCGTCGACATCGTTGAGCGGTATTGCTCGCAGCTGCCCGTCGCGGTGATCGGCGACATTCTCGGTGTGCCCGACGCCGACCGGCCGCGGATCCTGGAGTTCGGTGAGCTCGCCGCACCCAGCCTCGACGTCGGGTTGTCCTGGCCGCAGTACCAGCGGGTGCAGAAGGGTCTCGCCGGGTTCAACGAGTGGCTGTCCGCGCACCTGCAGCACCTTCGCGAGCACCCCGGCGACGACCTGATGAGCCAGTTGATCGCGGCATCGGACGACGGGCGGCACCTCGACGAGGCCGAGCTGCAGGGCGTGGCGGGGCTGGTGCTCGCCGCCGGGTTCGAGACCACAGTGAACCTGCTGGGCAACGGAATCCGGCTGCTGCTCAACTCCCCCGACCAGCTTGCGAGGCTGCAGCAGGACCCGTCGCTGTGGGCAGGCGCCGTCGAGGAGATCTTGCGGCTGGAATCGCCGGTACAGTTGTCGGCGCGCATTGCGCTGCGAGACACCGAGGTTGCCGGCACGGCCGTGCGAGCCGGTGAGATGGTGGCGATCTATCTGGCCGCTGCCAACCGCGATCCCGCCGTCTTTGCCGATCCGCACCGGTTCGACGTCCGTCGAGCCAATGCCGGTAAGCACCTTGCCTTTTCGGGTGGCAGGCACTTCTGTTTGGGTGCGGCGCTGGCGCGAGCCGAAGGCGAGGTCGGGCTACGCAGCTTCTTCACGTACTTTCCGGAAGTGCAACTGGCCGGCCTCGGCAGCCGGCGCGACACCCGGGTGCTGCGCGGTTGGGCCGAGTTACCGGTCAGCCTCGGCGCGCCCGGTCTGATCTCCTCGCGCGATTGAACCAGCGCGTTCGTCGTCGCTGACCCGCGGGTCGAGATCGTCGGTGTGTGACCACTTCTCGTCGAGCTCTTCGCGGTGAGTGGCCGCCTCGGTGCGGTGCTTTTCCGCGTTCTCCTGCAGGCGGGCCGCCTCGGCTGCCTTGGCTTCGGCTTCGGCTTGCGCCGCACGAGCTTTCGCGGCGGTCTCCTCGGCCAGTGCCTCGCGGCGCTGTACCTTGACATGATCCTGGCGAACTCCCTCGCGGATCTCCTCGGCTTGCGCGACGCGGCGGCTGAGCTGACGTTTGCGTCCAACCCACACCATGGCGGCGACGACGATCAGCGCTGCGACCACGGCGACGACAATCCACACGGTATTCGAGGCCATCTCGGGCTCCTTCATCGAGCGGGCCGCGGATACGGCACCGTCAAATAGCGGCGTTCCCGTCGCCGCCATGCGCCAAACCGCTCAGTGCGGTCAGCATTCCCGCGGCGGCGCGCGGCCAGGTGAACGTCTCGGCCCTTCGCCGTGCACAGAACCGTCGTTGTTGTTCGGGACGGCCGATGACACCGGCGACGGCCGCGGCGATGGCCTGCGGATCGTTGTCGGCACACGCACCGCTGTCGGAAGTCAGGATCTCGGTCAGCGCGGACGTACGTGACACGACCGCCGGTGTGCCGCACGCCAGCGCTTCCAGTGCGGCCAGCCCGAACGTTTCGTGCGGGCCGGGCGCCAGCGCGACATCTGCGGTGGCCAGTAGCGTCGCCACCGCGTCGCGCGATTCGATGAAGCCGGTGAAGTCCACCGGCAACCGTTGTGCCTGCCTCTGCAGTCGCGCCCGCATCGGTCCGTCGCCTGCCACCACCAGCCGGGCGTCTACGCCCGAATCACGCAGCGCGGCAAGGGCATCGATGCTGCGGTCGGCCCGCTTCTCCACCGACAACCGACCGCAGTGCACGAGCAGCACCTGTTGTGGGGCGGCCCAGCGGTTGCGGGTGAGCGTGCAGAACCGGTTGGGGTGAAACGTGTCGAGGTCCACCCCCAGCGGTACCGTCATCACGTTGGCGGCACCGATGCGGTCGAACTCTTCGCGGGCAAAGCTGGTGGTACACAACACAGTGTCGTAATTGGCCGCGGTCCGGCGATTGGCGATGTCGGCGATGCGGCGTGCGAGCCGCTTGGGCATGATCTGGCCGGTCAACCGGTCCAGTCGCTCGTGAGAGATCATCACCGTCGTGACACCGTGGCGCGCTCCCCAGCGGCCCAGGGAGCGCAGCGTGAACCGGTCGGACACTTCGATGGCGTCGGGAGCCAGCTCCTCCAGCAGCGCGGTCACCGGAGCCGGCAGGACCGCGCGGTATCCCCCGGTGAATGGAATCTGCTTGGCGGGAACAGTTATTCGGGTGACCCCGGTGGTCAGCTTGGTGTGGGCCGCATCGGCTCCCGGAACGATGAGGAAGACTTCATGCCCGGCGGCGCAGTATTCGGCGCCGAGCCGATCGACCGCGGTACGCAACCCGCCCGACCGGGGGCCGTAGAAGTTCGCGACCTGCGCGACCCTGATCATGGCCCAAGCTGAACCCGCTGCGGTGTGCGCATGGCGACCACCGCCCTTCGGTGTCCTGAACACGCGGTGAACAGCCACAATTGGGCTACCGTTGATCACGTGCAGATTTCGGGTGTGTTCCGGGCGGCAGCGCGCGTCGTGAACCAGAGTGCCACCGCCTTGATCACCTCACCGCGTTGGGGCCGCATCGTGGGACTGGGCCTGACCACAATCCGGTACACCGGCCGGCACAGTGGGCGCATCGTCGAGCTGCCGGTCGGCTACCGCCGCAAGGGCGGCACCGAGCGTCCCGGCCATGCGGTGGCCACCAGTGACGCCCGCGGCCGGGTCACGGTCACCGTCCGGTTGACCAGCTAGAGGTTGCGAGAGAACCAGTCCTGCAAGCGAGTCCACGCATCGGCGGCGGCGACGGCGTTGTAGCGCGGCCCGGAGTCGTTGAAGAACGCGTGGTCGGCGTCGGGCTCGACGACGAGCTCGTTGACCAGACCGGCCTGATCCAGCGCCGCCTTGGCGGCCGCTTCGGACGAGGTGACGCGCTGATCCAACGCCCCGTAGAGACCGAGCACGGCGGCGTTCTTCGACCCGGAGAAATCCGGATTGTCCGGCAGCGGGCCGTAGAACGGCACCGCCGCGGCCAACCGTGGCTCACCGGAGGCCAACAGCCGCCACACCAGTCCCCCGCCGAAGCAAAAGCCGACCGCCGCGAGCTTTTGGCCCGGTGACCGGCGGGCCACCTCGTCGAGGCCAGACTTGAGATCGGCGATGAACCGGTCGGGCGCGATATTGCCCAACGCCGCGGTCGCGGCGGCCGGGTCGGTGAACGTGCCGGTGCCGCCTTCCTCGGAGAGCAGGTCGATGGCCAGTGCGGAGTAGCCGATTCCGGCCAGCCGGCCGGCGACCGAGCGGACCCAGTCGCCCAGGCCCTTGTTCTCGTGGATGACGAGGACCGCTCCGCGCGGTGTGGCGGCCTGCGCCCAACTGCCCTGCAGCTGCCCGTTCGGGCCCGGCCAGGTGATGGGTGTGGTCGCCACGGCGCTTGCCATCCCCGGCGCCGGCACCGCAGACGTGGGCGCGGGCGATGACGGCGCGGACGAAGCCGGCTCGGTCGTCGTTTTATCGGTGGCGCAGGCGGTGATCAACGCGCTGGCGGCGGCGGTACCCACACCCAGCAGCGCCAGGCGCCGCAGGGCTTCGCGGCGGCTCAGCAGGCCGTCGACGTGATCGGTGGCGATCTCTTCGGCGATGTAGCGCTGTAGTGGAGTCACCCACCCGAGTATGCGCCCAGTGGGTAAGCGTGGGGTGTAAGCATGATCGGCGACGGAGGTGGCAAACATGGCCGAACACGATGTACTACCCGGTGCGGATGCGTTCGAACGGGTGGTGGGGCTGCTGGATTACCCGATGTTCGTCGTGACGACCCGCGTCGGGGACCAACGTGCGGGCTGCCTGGTGGGATTCAGCAGTCAGGTTTCGATCCATCCGCCGCGCTATCTGGTCGGCCTCTCCAAGAAGAACCACACCTACCGGGTCGCCGAACAGGGCGCGACGCATCTGGCGGTGCATCTGCTGGCCGAAGAACACCGGGATTTGGCGCGATTGTTCGGCAGTGAGACCGGTGACCGGATCGACAAGTTCAGTCGGTGCCGGTGGTGCGACGGCCCGGAGGGGTTGCCGATCCTCGCCGACGCCGCTGCGTGGTTCGCCGGGGCGATCCTGGATCGGTTCGACCTCGGTGATCACGTGGGGCACCTGACCGAGCCGGTGGCCGGTGCCGCACCCGACCGGTTCGGGGACCTGGTGACGTTCGCCGACGTCAAGGATCTGGAGCCGGGCCATGAGGCCTGACCGGTTGACGGACCGGATCGCGGTGGTTGCCGGCGCGACCAGGGGCGCAGGCCGGGGAATCGCGGCAGCCTTGGGTGAGGCGGGAGCGACCGTCATCTGCACCGGCCGCAGCAGCAATATCGGCCGCGGCGGATCCGACTACGACCGGCCGGAGACGATCGAGGGCACCGCCGAGCTCGTCGACGAGCTGGGCGGCCGCGGCGTGGCCGTCCAGGTCGACCACCTCGACCCCGAGCAGGTGGCCGGGCTCGCCGATCGGATCCGCGCCGACTACGGCCGGATCGACGTGCTGGTCAACGACATCTGGGGTGCCGAGGTCCTCAAGGGTGGACCAACCAGCTGGAACCGCCCGATCTGGGAACACGACATCGACGTCGGGCTGCGCATTCTGCGTCTGGGGATCGACACCCACTTGATCACCGCGCACGCATTGCTGCCGCTGCTGGTTGGGCAACCCGGTGGCCTGCTCGTCGAAATCACCGATGGCACCGCCGAATACAACGCCGAGAATTACCGGCTGTCGGCGTTCTACGACGCGGTGAAATGCGCGGTCAACCGGATGGCCTTCGCGATCGGACACGAACTGACGCCCTACGGCGCGACCGCCGTCGCCATCACGCCGGGGTGGCTGCGCTCAGAGATGATGCTCGACAACTACCGCGTCAGCGAGGACACCTGGCGGCAGGCGCTGGACCCCGATCGCGCCGACGGCGGCCCGACCGCGCCGCCCGGCTTCGCCGAATCGGAGTCGCCGCGCTATATCGGCCGGGCCGTTGCGGCCGTCGCCGCCGACCAGCAACGATCGCGCTGGCACCAGCGCTCGGTGACCGCTGCCGAGCTGGCCCGCGAGTACGGCTTCACCGATGTCGACGGCCGGCAGCCGGACGCCTGGTCACAGCATCAGTAAACACATCTAAAAAAGTGTCCACTAAATCGTTGACACTCGTCCTGGCAAACGGTTCTATTGACGCTCGTGACATACGACACGATCATCCGTAACGGTCGCTGGTTCGACGGGACGGGTGCGCCGTCCGGGATCAGGGACATCGGCATCCGGGACGGCCGGGTCGAAACGATCAGCCTGCGCCCGCTCGACGTGACCGGTTGCGAGGACGTCGTCGATGCCGCCGGCAAATGGGTGATGCCCGGCATGGTCGACGTCCACACCCACTACGACGTCGAGGTGCTGGGCGGCCCGGGCCTGCCGGAGTCGGTGCGCCACGGCGTCACCACGGTCCTGCTCGGTTCCTGTTCACTGTCGACGATCCATGTCGGTGGCAGCGACGCCGGCGACCTTTTCGGACGGGTCGAGGCGATCCCGCGCGAGCACGTCATCGCCGCCATCGACGGTGCCAAGACGTGGCAGAGCGCCGAGCAATACGTTCAGGCGCTGGAGTCCCGGCCGCTGGGCCCCAACATCGCGGCGTTCATCGGCCATTCCGACATGCGGACTGCCGTCATGGGATTGGACCGCGCAACCCGAAAAGATGTGCGGCCCAATGCCGGCCAGCAACGCGAGATGGAGCGCATGCTCGCCGAAGCGCTGGACGCCGGATTCGTCGGGCTGTCCTCGCAGCAGCTGCTGTTCGACAAGATCGACGGCGAGACCTGCCGGTCCCGGACGCTGCCGTCCACCTACGCCAGGCCGCGCGAGTTGCGCCGGCTCAAGACACTGCTGCGCAAGCGTGGCCGGGTGCTGCAGTCCGGGCCGGACATCCAGAACCCGTTGAACCTCATCTCCCAAGTGGCGCAATCGCTTCCGGTGCTGCGCGACAAACTCAAGACCAGCCTGCTTTCGGCCGCCGACGTCAAGGCCAACCCGTTCGCGATCCTGATCATGGGCCCGCTGGCCAGAGTGGCCAACACGTTCGGTGGTGACTTCCGCTGGCAGCACCTTCCGGTTCCGTTCGAGGTCTACGCCGACGGCATCGACCTGGTGGTGTTCGAGGAGTTCGGATCGGGCGCGGCCGCCCTGCATCTGCGTGACGAGGTCGAGCGCAATGCACTGCTGAGCGACGAGAACTACCGGCGCCAGTTCCGCAAGGACTACGACAACAAGTTCGGGGTGCGGGTCTGGCACCGCGATTTGTTCGACGCCGAGATCGTCGACTGCCCTGACGAATCCGTGGTGGGCAAGTCCTTCGGCCAGGTCGGCAAGGACCGCGGCGGGCTGCATCCGGTCGACGCGTTCCTGGACCTGGTAGTAGAGCACGGCGCCAAGCTGCGCTGGCGCACGACCATCTCCAACCACCGTCCCGAGGTGCTCAAGAAGCTGGCCAAGGATCCCGGCATCCAGATGGGCTTCTCCGATGCCGGTGCGCACCTGCGCAATATGGCGTTCTACAACTATGGCCTGCGGCTGTTGCGACACGTGCGCGACGCCGACCGCAGCGGGCGTCCGTTCATGTCGGTCGAGCAGGCCGTGCACCGGATGACCGGCGAACTGGCCGACTGGTATCAGATCGACGCCGGCCACCTGCGCGTTGGTGATCGCGCCGACCTCGTCATCGTGAACCCCAGTCAGTTGGACAGCCGCCTCGACGATTACGCCGAGAGCCCCGTCGAGCAATACGGCGGATTGCCCCGGATGGTCAACCGCAACGACGACGCCGTCGAGCTGGTGCTGGTCGGTGGGCGCGCGGTGGTCCGCAACGGTGAACCGACCGACGTGCTCGGCGCCCGGCGCACCGGAAGCTTCCTACGGGTGGGCCGGCCGACGCCCGCGCCCCGAACGACAACGGAATCGGAGCTGGCCCATGTCAATTGACACCTCGGCGGTACCCACTGAGATTGCCCAGACCGTGCTGGGCATGTGGACGGCGTTGTCCAACCGGGACTGGGAGACGCTCAAGACATACCTGTCCGACGACTGCATCTACGTCGACATGCCGGTCGGGCCGATCGCGGCCGCGCGCGGTCCCGAGGACATCGTCAAGCGACTGAAGATCGGCCTGGAGCCGTTGGCCGGCTACGAGAACCACGACGGCGTCCTGGTGAGCAACGGCGTTGACACGATGTACGAGCACTCCGAGACGTGGACGTTCAAGACGGGCGAGCAGGGTGTGCTGCGCTTTGTCACCGTGCACAAAGTCGAGGGCGGCAAGATCACGCTGTGGAAGGACTACTGGGACATGAACGGGCTGACGGGCTTCGCCCCGCCGACCTGGCTCGAGGACCTGGCTTCTGCTGACATGTCGTGGATGTTCGACGCCACCGGACTGATCTGAACGGTCCCGAACGCCAGGTAGCGGCGCTACGCTGAGCGGGCCGGAAACGGCCCGAACGTCAGGAGGCAGAGATGCGCGGGATCGTCATGGCGCCGCTGATCGCGGGCACCTTCCTGGCCGCGACCATCTCGCTCGCCGCTGCAGCGTCGGCCACTTCGTGTCACTCGGCGAGCTGCGTGCCGAACGTGGCACACAATGTCGTCGGCGGAACACCCTGCACGCCGAGCCCGTCATTCGTGTTCGGGCTCGACGCCCAGAACGGGACGCTCATCTGTGCGGCCAGCGGCGTGTGGATGCCGACCGGCCCGCTCGTCGGTGAGGCTCAGAACGCCCTGCCCTGCACGACGCCGGGTACCACCGCACAGCAACGGATGGCCGGTAACGACTGGGAGGTCAAGGTTCCCGGCGTGCCGCTGATCTGCAGCGGGCCGGCAGATATCGCCCGCTGGATTCACTTCCCGCCCGCCTGATCGACTACAGCCGGTAGACCCGTCTGGCATTCTCGCGCCCGATCAGGTCGACCACCCGGATCGCGTCGCCTTCGCTCCACTGTCCTCTGGCCACGAATCCGGTCAATACCGCGGCCATCCCGATACGCCACAAGGCCGAACCCAGGTAATGCAGCTCGGCGGGCCCGAAGGCATCCGAGGAGTAGAGGACCTTGCGAAACGGCGCCAACTCCAGGGTCCGTGCGATGAACGCTTCGGCGCGCGCACCCAGATGGTTGACGCTCAGGCCGACATCCAGATACACGTTGTTGAACGCTTGGGCCAGATAGCCGGCCTCACGTTCGTACGGATAGCAGTGCAACAGCACGATCGGCGTCGCGCCCGACTGGCGCAGGAAGTCCAGCAGCAGCATCGGATTGGTCCGGTGCAGATCGCAGTCGCGGTCGCCGAGCCCGACATGGAACTGCAGCGGCTTGCCGAGCCGCAGTGCTTCGTGCACCCCGAAGCGCAGCAGCACCCGGTCGACCAGCCGTACTCCCCCGGCATTGCGCCACCGGGCCGCAGCCTCGCTGACGGCGCGCTCGTCTGGTTCGGACAGATCGCCGTCGAACCCGCCGCGATAGGCCAGCACCGTCTTCGTTGCAACCGCGGTCTCGCTGCGCTGGTGCAGGATCCGCCGGAACGCGTCGGCGTAGTCGCCCGGCGATCCGGCCGCCTGCTCGGCGACCTGCTCGAGCCGTACGATCTCACCGACTTCCCCGCCGGACGCGTCGGCCATCTCGGGCAGACCGGTGATCGCGCCGGGAAGGCCGGTGTCCACCAGCCAGTCGCTGACCCCGGCAGCCGGTAGGAAGATCCGCGCCAGCTGGTCTTCGGTCAACGCGAGGCGGCGTTCCCAATAGGCTTGCGGATCAGCATGTTCGGGCAAACCCAGCAACGGTGCACAGTGCGCCCGCACGGCAAACCCGAGCTGCGTGTCGAAGCCGGAATCGAAGTCGGCCAACGGCTCGATATTGGCCTCGTTGAGGCCGTTCTCGAAGCGCCGCCGATCACCGGTCGTCTGCCAGAATCCGTGAACGTGGTTGTCCACCAGGCGCACACCGGCGATGTGGTCGGTCAGCGCGGACGGCATCTATAAACTCCAGGCCATCCGGAACTTCTCGGTCAGCGCCTCGGGATCCAGATGTGAATACGTCTCGTGCTCGTAGCGGCGAACGGCGACCAGCGCGTTGACACCCGCATCGCCGAGGATGGTCCGTAGCCGGGCCGAGCCGTCCAGTGCGGCGATCTGCTCGGCCTGGTCGTCGCTCAGCGCGACGGTTCCTGCGCTTGCGCGTTCGTCCTCGGACAACCCGGCCGGATCGACCGGGGTTTCCGGCGGCAAAGCGGCGCTGTGCTCGATGCCGTCGAGTGCCAGGCCCAGGATCGCGGCGGTGGCGAAATAGGGATTGGCCGAGGGGTCGATGACCTTCACCTCCACGTTCGCCCCGTACGGATTTCCGTGCGTGCCCCGCACGAAACGCACTGCCGCTTCCCGGTTTTCGGTGCCCCAGCAGGCGTAGGCGCCTGCCCAGTTGCCCGGCTTCATCCGTAGCCCGGACACGATCGATCCGCAGAAGATCAGCTCCGCCTGCGGTAGCCCGCTGACGATCCCCCCGATCGCGCTCTCCCCTTCGGCGGTCATACCCTGCGCTCCGGTGCCGCCGGAGAACACCGGCACATCCCCGCGCAGCAGCGAAAAGTGTTGGTGCGCACCCGAACCCACGCTACCGGCGAAGGGCACCGGGGACAGGCTCACCCGGGCACCGTACTTGCGGGCGACCCGGCCGATGACGATCCGGGCCAGCACCAGCTGATCGGCGGCGGCCACCGGCGATTTCGGAGTCAGGGAGATCTCGAACTGGTTGATGCCGTACTCGGGATGGAACTGTTCGATACCTACGCCCGCCGCTCCCGCCGCGACGGTCACGTCCCGGACGAAACCCTCATACTCGAGCACGCCGGCAAGCCCGTATTGCGCCCACAGATTGCCCGGCAGCCGGTTGCCGTCGGGATCGACGAGCAGGAACTCGATCTCGTGGCCGACCCGAGCCTGCAATCCGGCCTCGGCCAAGCGGGCCTCGATGCGCGCCAGTGTTCCGCGGGCGCACGCGGCGATCGGATTGCCGTCCTGATCGAAGAACGAGGCCGGCGCCCACGCCAGGCCGTCGCCGATGATCCGCAGCGCATCCAGGTCGATCCGGATCCGTTCGTCGCCGACGACGGTGATGCCTTCGGTCAATGCGATCCCGGCGCGGTCGATGGCGAACACGTGGGTGACCGGACTGAACCCCAGCCCCGGATCGGCGAAGGCGTCGAGGCGGCGGACGGGAACGGTCTTGGCGTGCGTCAGCCCGGCGGCGGTGACGACCGTGCCGATGACGGTGTTCACGCCGTCGGCTTCCAATTCAGCCGGTGTGGTCATGGCAGCTATTGTGCCGACCCGACCCCCGGGGTGCGCCGGATAACGACTATGCGCGGCTGGGCAGTGTCAGTTTGCAGCTCTGCCCGATGTCCAGCGTGGACAGCATGCGGCCCATCCCGATCCACATCGCGCACGACAACGTCAGGTCGGCGAGCAGCTCGTCGGAGAACTGCGCGTGGGCGCGCTCCCAGAAGTCCTCGTCGTATTTGAGGTTCACATGGTCCATGCCGAACCGGTGGGCGAACTCGGCGGCGACGCGTTCCTGCTCGCTGTAGCCCGGCCAGGTCTGCCACTCGATGGCGTGGTCGTAGAGCTCCTCGTCGACTCCGGCGGCGGGACCGTCGGCGTCGCGGGTGTTCTGACACAAGACGCATTCGTTGTCCAAGGCGATCACCGCGCGGGCCAGTTCGCGCACCCGCATCGGCAGCCGGTTCTTGTCGCTGTAGACCGCACTACTGAAGCCGGCCATGGCCGTTCCGATATCCGGTGACTTGACGATCCAGCCGGCGACGTCGTCTTCAGCGAAATTTCCGATTCGGCTCATGGCGCGATGGTACGCCGTGAGCCAGCAATCTGGAACGTGTTCTAATTCTTCGCCCGAGGCGTTGTCCGCTTGGCTCGTGGACAATACCCAGGTGGGCTTTCTCCCCGTCCGAGTCAGGACGCCGCCAGACGGTGGTACGCCGGTGACGCTGCCCAATGGCATACGCATCCACCATTGGCAGAAGATCGAAACCGACTACCTGTACAAGGAGATCTTCGGCGAGGACTCCGTGTACGCGAAGGGCAATTTGATCGATTTCCGGCCCGGCGCAGTGATCGTGGACGCCGGCGCGAACATCGGACTGTTCACCCTGTTCGCCGCGCTGCGGTGCCGCGGTGAGGCCGAAATCCTCGCCTTCGAACCGATCCCTGCGACCTTCTCGGTCTTGGCGGCCAATGCGGCGGCGGCCCATCGTGGCGACTTCGCCGCCGCGATGGGTGCCCCACCCGGTGCGTCGTTGACGATCCATGCGATCAACCGCGGCCTGTCCGACACGGCGGATGAGGTGATCTTCCAGCACCATCCGAACTTCACCATGTGGAGCACGCAGGACGCCGAGTTTGCCCGCCAGCGGCTGGATCGATTCGTGGCCGACGTGGCCGGTCTGGTCCGTTTCGCCCCTGCAGCCCTGCGCCGGGCCGCGGTGCGACCGGTCGTCGCGTGGATGGGCCGCACCAGGAACGTGGCGGCCACGCTGGTCCCGCTGTCGTCGGTCATCGAGGAATATCGCCTGGACCGCATCGATGTCCTGAAGCTCGATGTCGAGGGCGCCGAAGTGGCAGCGCTGCAGGGAATCGCGCCCGCCCACTGGGATATCGTCCGTCAAGTGGTGTTGGAAGTGGAGTACTTCGCCACCAAGGATCGGGTCATCGAGACGCTCGAAGCGCACGGGTTCGAGACGTATTGGTACGCCAGCGAACGCGAGCGCTACAGCACTGCGCGCAGCGAGGTATGCATGGTCTACGCGTGGCGGGGAGAAGACCGCCGCTAGCCTCCGGGTGGCGTCAGCTCGGCGGGCGCGACACGCACTGCGCGGAGTAGAGCTCCACACCGAGCTTGTCCATCAACTCGAGCTGGGTCTCGAGATAGTCGATGTGGTGTTCTTCGTCGGCCACGATCTCCTCGAAGAGGTTGGCCGTGGTGGAGTCCTGCTTCTCGCGGCACAGGATGATGGCCGGCTTCAAGCGACCGACAACCTCGTACTCGATCGCCAGATCGCTCTCGAACTGCTCGCGCAGGGTCTGGCCAACGCGCAGTGACCCCAGACGCTGATAGTTGGGCAGACCGTCGAGGAGCAGGATGCGGTCGGTGATCGCCTCGGCGTGTCGCATCTCGTCGAACGATTCGTCCCGGGTGTGCTTGGCCAGCTCGGTGAAACCCCAGTTGTCCTGCATCTTCGAATGCAGGAAATATTGATTGATCGCGGTCAATTCGCTGGTGAGCTGCTCGTTGAGCAGTCGAAGAACTTCCGGATCACCTTGCATGACGTCTCCCCGGGTCGGCTGTGCCACCACCCTAATGCAGGCCGGACGGCACCCTGAGCAGGCTCGGACGGGGTGGGTGTTGTAGGCACGCCTAACTAAGGTTAGTCTCCACTAATAAGTTCGAGCACCGCCGCCTGCAACGAGAGGAAGCACCCATGTACGTGTGCCTCTGCGCGGGGGCGACAAGTGCGACCGTCAAAGAGGTTGTTGCCGGCGGGGCGTGCACGTCCAAGCAGGTCGCGGCGGCCTGTGGCGCGGGAGGCGATTGCGGCCGGTGCCGTCGCACCGTGCGGGCGATCATCGAGCAGCATTTCGCCGACACCGCCGGCGCCCCGCCGTGCCGGCAGTGCACCGGCAATGTGTTCTGCCAGCTGCACAACGGCGCCCGTCGTAGCACCGCGCGAGCGAGCTGACCTACGACTTGCCGCGGTGAAAATCGGCCAGCGCCTCAGCGTTGGCGGCCGCACCCATCAGCTTCTCGAAGAAGGCGTTCTCCCGCGTGGTCGCATCCGCGATGCCCGCGCGCAGCGGCTCGACCATCGTCTGCTTGACGGCGATCAGGCTTGAAATGGGCCGGGAGGCAAGCACTTCGGCGTGCCTACGGGCGTCGGCGATCAATTCGTCGGGTTCGCACACCCGCCAGACCAGGCCCATGCGCAGCGCCTCGGTGGCATCCACCCACTCCGAGGACATCAGCAACCAGGCGGCGTTCTGCCGACCGATCAACTGCGGCAACAGATATGACGAGGCGGCCTCGGGGGCAACGCCCAGGCTGGTGAAGGGGCACTTCAGCCGTGCCGTCGAGGACATGAACGCCAGGTCGGCGTAGCCGAGGATGGTCGCGCCGATGCCGAGCCCGACACCGTTGATCGCACAGATCAGCGGCTTGGGAAAGCGGCTCAGCGCGGTGATCAGTCCGGGGAAGCCGTGCGCGCCTTGAACGAAATCGGGATCGGTGATGCGGGCCTGCATATCGCCGAGGTCCTGGCCCGCACTGAATGCGCGACCGGCGCCGGTGATCACGACGACGGCGACCTCGGGATCATCGGCGGCGGCCAGCAGCGCTTCGGCGGTGGCGTCGTAGAGCGCCTCATTGAAGGCGTTGAGAGCCTCCGGGCGATTGAGGGTGATCGTGCGGACCCGGTTCTCGTCTTCGATGAGGAGCGTCACGCGCGGAAGCCTAACGGGGCGGTGCCGCGCAATGGGCTGCCACGCCCGGCAGATGAGACCTCACCCGCCCTTGTCGCGCTTGGGCAGGAAGCGTTCGGGATGGTGGTACGTGTTGACCCCGCCGATGAGTGGCAGGTGTGGTGGTGGGATCCATTCGGTATCCCCGTTGGGGAGTTTTCGGGTGTCCCAGCCACCGGTTTCGACCAGTTGGTTGTCGGGTGGGCAGGCGAAGGCCAGTTCGTCGATGTTGGTGTTTCCGCCGTCGGACCAGTCTTTGGCGGCGTGGTGGACTTGGCTGGCGTAGCCGGGCACCGTGCAGCCCGGTTTGGTGCAGCCGCGGTCTTTGGCGTGCAACACAATTCGTTGATCGGCTGAGGCGATGCGCTTAGTGCGGCCCAGCCACAGCGCTTGGCCGCTGACGCCGTCGAAGATCGTCAGATAGTGGTAACTGTGGCGGGCCATGCGGATGAGGTCTTTGATGGGCATCATGGTGCCGCCGCCGGTGATGCCATGGCCGGTCTTGTCTTGCAGTTCTTGCAGGGTGGTCGAGACGATCACGGTGACGGGTAGGCCGTTGTGCTGACCCAGTGTCGGATCGCCCAGCTTGCTGCGCAGCATGGCCGTCAGCGCGTCGTGCTGGCGCTGGCCGAGGGTGCGGGTGTCGGCCTTCACCTGTTCTTCAGGGGGTGCACCCTCGGTGACCGCGGTTTGATCGGCGGGGTTGCACATGCCCGGCGCGGCGAACTTGGCGAACACCGCTTCGGCGTAGGAGCACAGCTCGGGGGTGGCCTGAATGCGGATCTCGGTCATACCGTCAGGTTGTTGGCGACCCACCACGACAGATCGTTTGCGGGCCCGGTCTTCGTCGGAGAATTCGCCATCTGGGTTGATCTCCAAGGCCAGCCGGTGCGCCACTCGGCTGAGCTGATCGGGGCGCATCCACAGTGCGTGCTCGGCCAAGAATAGTTCGGCGTCTTCGCGCGCCTGCGCGGGCACGTCGAACGGTAGTGCGCCGAGGAACTTTTGGATGACCCGGACATGCTCGATATCCAGCTTCCCGTCCCGCCATGCCTGCGCGGTACCTGGCTGGCGTGGCGCCAGTGGTTCACCTGACAACGCAGCGCGAGATGCCAGCGGCTCGGTGATCTCTGCGCGGCGGCGAGCTTCGGCCGGGGTGATGCGAAGCCAATCGGCCAGCACCTTGCCGGGCTTGCCCCCGATTTCGCCGACCTCGCGCCGATGCAGTTCGTGGCTCAGGTCGTAGCGCACTACGTCGTGACGGCGCGTTGCCTTCTCACACCGGGCGGCCAACTCCAATACATCCATCGCCCCAAGCCCGGTCAGATCCACCTTCGCCAAGATGGTCAGCGCCGCATCGATCGAGCCGAGCGCCTCACTCACCTCAATCGAAAGCATGTTCGAATGCTATCCCGCGCAACCTGCGGAATCACGGTGCTCAAGCCGGATCTGTGGATGAACCCGAGGCTGGGGATAAAGGTCGGACTACCCGTTGCTGTAGACGCGGGTCGGCGCGACCAACACCGCGACGCGACCCTGCTCGACCATCGTCGCGTCGTACTCGTCCCAGTTGTCATGGGTGCCACCGCAAGCGGTGAACACCTCCCGCAGAAGCAGGCGCAGCTGATCCGGCCCGCCCAACCACCCCGGCTCATCGTCGGGACCCGCGAGCTCGGCTCGACCCTCCACTGTCGCCCACTGCCAGCCGTCGCGGAACGTCAGCGTCACCGCCGGCCGCGCCCGCAGGTTCGCCAGCTTGACCCGGCCATAGGTGACGAATGCCAGCACCGACTCGCCGCTGCTGGGATGCGCAATGATGCCAGCGTTGATCAGCGAGGCCTGGATCGTGCCGTCGGCGCGCAGTGTCGAGACCACCGCCAGACCCCGGTCGGCGTTGGCCAGTGCGACGGCGTCGTCGAGGGTGGTCATGGCTGCTCGGCCACAAACGGGCTGCGGTACAGGTACCGGCTGGTGGGCACCGCGTCGATGTTGACGTTGGCTCCGAATGCCGCTGTGCTGGCGACCATCTGCTCCATCCGGCTCGCCAGATCGGCGTCGTCGGCGGCACCGAAGAACGCGTGCAGGCTGCTCACGGACTCGATGGGGAAATGCTCCTCGACGATCGCGTTGATCACCGGCGCGTCCTCGGTGAGCGCGCGCACCACGTAGTTCTGGACGTAGGTGAACGTTGACTGGGTGGCGATCGCCACCGGTGTGTGGTGGCCGTGCCAGCGGGCCAACCACGTCGGTTCGTCCATATCGGCCGGCCGCCGCAACAGTGCCATATTGGCCAGCCCGGGCGACCGCTCCCCGAACGGGGTCACCGGCGCAGGCAGCGGAGCCGATTCCGTCACCAGATAGGCGGCGATGTACTCGGCGTAATGGCCGAGCAGTTCGAGTGTCATCAGGACCTGATCGCCGTAATACTGTTGGGTCCACAGGCTGACCAGGGCTTGCACCGGCGGATCCAGCGTTGTCAACGTCATCAGCGAATCGCGGACGTCGGCGTCGCGCACGTTGACCGCCAGCCCGGGCAATCCCAACGCCAGCAGTTCACCGGCCACCGGACCGCACAGCTGCTGCGCCCACTCGTCGTCGGCCGCGCTGGTGCGCAGCGTGACAATCACCTTCTCCATGGCGCAAGAACCTACCGCAGTCAGTCGCGCAGCCAGCGCGGAGTGATGAAGACGCCGTCAGCCTCGACGGTGATGCCTTCGGCGTCGGAGATATAGCCGGACACAAAGGTTTTCACGCCGTCGACCCGGGTGATCTGAGCCTCGGCATGCAGCGGGCCGAGCGGGCACGCCCGTGGATAGCGCACGGTGATGCTGCCGGTGAAGCGGGGCTTGCTGTCGGGGCTGGCCGCCTCGCCGAGTAGATGATCGAGCATCAGCGCCGACACTCCGCCGTGCACGTGCCCGGGCGGCCCCTCGTAGGCCGCGCCGAGATGGAAGTCGGTCCAGTACCGGCCGTCGTCGTCCCGATGGATCACCAGTGGCGGTGCGCTCGGGTTACGCAGTCCGATGACGGCGTTTCCCCAACTGATGCTCCGCCCCGAGGGGGTCCGCCGGACACCGAAGGCGCCGTCGATCTGATTGCTGCGCAACCTGGAAGTCGCCGCGTCGACATCGGCCTTCACCGCTGCAACGGTCTCGGCGTCGACCTGAGTGCGGATCGTCGCGTCGACCAGATTCCGCACCGAGATGGCCAGCGGCTCGTAGATCGAACGCAGGCGCTCGATGTCCTCGGCGGTGATGTCCTCGACGGTGAATTCCAGCACTCCAGCACTAGAGCACGGGGCCGATGCGGTGTCGAACCCGAGTCTCGCACGGGCTAACACGAATGACACACAACGGACCCCTGGTTGGAACTCAAGCGTCGAGAATCTCCTGTTAGCGACGGACGTTCCGGCGCGTCCAGCAGGAGGCCTGCCGATGAGCACTGACGTCACCGAGCCCGCACCGCCGTCGTCGAGCGAGTTGAAGATCCCGTGGTGGACCCGCGGTGATCTCAACGCGTTCTTCGGTCTCGGATTCAACATCTTGGTCAACGTCTTGACCCTGACCACGCTGATGATCGGCGTGATCACGATGCCCGCCGACGATGTGCTGGGCACTGTGCTGCCCGCGCTGGGCGTGGCGCTGGTACTCGGCAACCTGTACTACACGTTCCTGGCGCGACGGCTGGCGCGCAAAGAGAACCGCACCGACGTGACCGCGCTGCCGTATGGCCCGAGCGTGCCGCACATGTTCATCGTGGTCTTCGTCGTCATGCTGCCGGTCTACCTGGCCACCAAGGATCCCATCGAGGCGTGGAAGTCCGGACTGGCCTGGGCGTTCATGATCGGCATCATCGTCATCATCGGCGGCTTCGTCGGCCCCTTCATCCGTAAGCTCACCCCGCGAGCGGCGATGCTGGGCACCCTGGCCGGTATCTCGATCACGTTCATCTCGATGCGGCCTGCCGCGCAGATGTGGGAGGCCGCCTGGATCGGCCTGCCCGTGCTCGCGATCATCCTGATCGGCTTCTTCACCGATGTGAAGCTGCCGGGCAACATCCCCGTCGGCCTAGTGGCCCTGCTGGTCGGCACCGCGATCGGCTGGATCGGCGGCTTCATGTCCGCACCCGATGTCAGCCAGGCCATCTCCGACATCGCGATCGGCATCCCGGACCTTCGCGTCGACCTATTGGCGTCGGGTCTGGCGCATCTGGCGCCGTTGCTCGGCACCGCGATCCCGCTGGGCGTCTACAACTTCACCGAGGCGATGAGCAACGTCGAGAGTGCGGCAGCCGCCGGGGACAACTACAACCTGCGCAGCGTGCTGATCGCCGACGGGGCCGGCGCGGTCATCGGCTCGGCATTCGGTTCGCCGTTCCCGCCCGCGGTCTACATCGGTCATCCCGGCTGGAAGGAGGCCGGCGGCCGGGCCGGCTACTCGCTGGCCAGTGGTGTGGTCATCGGATTGCTGTGCTTCCTCGGCTTGTTCGGGGTGCTGGCCGCGGTGCTGCCGGTACCCGCGATCGTGCCGATCCTGCTCTACATCGGTCTGCTGATCGGCGCGCAGGCATTCCAGGCCGTACCGCGGCTGCACGCGGTCGCGGTCGTGGCCGCGTTGTTGCCCAACCTCGCGCAGTGGGCCAGCGGTCTGATCGACAGCGCGCTCAACGCGGCCGGTACCTCGGCGACCAAGGTCGGCATGGAGGCACTCGGCGGTGCCGGTGTGGTCTACGACGGGCTGCAGACCCTCGGTGAGGGCGCCATCCTGGTCGGGCTGCTGCTCGGCACCATGGTGACGTTCATCCTGGAGAAGAAGTTCCGCTACGCCGCGCTGGCGTCAGTGGTGGCTGCGGCGCTGTCGTTCATCGGGCTGATCCACGCGCCCGAGATCGCGTGGGCCGCCAATCCCCAAGTGGCGCTTGGCTATCTGTTCTTCGCGGTGGTATGCCTGGCCTATTCGCTCCTGCCCGGCGCCAAGGATCCGGTGACCGTCGACGAGTCCGATATCGTCGCCGGCCACTGACTGTTCTTCCCGCGAGCAGACGTGAACGGCCCCGACACGCCGGGGAATCCGGGACGTTTGGTGGGGCCTCCCGCTTGCGGGGACTGCTCGCGGGGGAACTAATCCGCGATGAACGGCACCTCGGCGCCGTCCACCGGTGGCGATCTCCTCCGCGGTCACCCGAGACGACGCCATCGCCACCGAAACCAGGTCGTCGTTTCGTCCCGGTGCCAACTCGAGGCGGCCGATCTGGACGTGGGACTGCTCGTCGGATCCGGTGAACAAACGCACGCAGCGAATCACGATGTGCACCTTCCGTTCGGGTCGGTTGCAACGCTATCCGGACCGGGCGCGCTCACCTAAAGTGAGCTGCATGGCGGTTCCGCTCGACGACACCGAGCCGTACTACGACCTCGGTAACCACCATCGTCCCGTCGACACCCCCTCGCCGCAGGCGCAGGTCTGGTTCGACCGCGGACTGGTGTGGGCCTTCGCCTTCAACCACGAAGAGGCGATCAGCTGCTTCGAGCGAGCGCTGGCACTTGACCCCGATCTCGCGATCGCCCGTTGGGGCATCGCCTATTCGATCGGGCCTAACTACAACAAGGCCTGGGAGGCGTTCGACCCGGTCGACCTGGCCGCGTCGTTGGCGCGGGCCCGGAGGGAACTGGAGTTGGCCGCCACCGGCCGCGGCAGCGTCGTCGAGCACGCGCTGATCGCCGCGCTGGCCACCCGGTTCCCCACCGACGATCCGTCTGACGGAGATGCGCTCGCGGCGGGCCACGCCGCGTACGCCGACGCGATGGCCGAACTGGCCGAGGCCTATCCCGACGACGTCGACGTGCTGGCGCTGGCCGCCGACGCCCTGGTGAACGTCACCGCATGGGCGTTGTGGGACACCACAACCGGCGAGCCCGCCCCCGGCTCGCGGGTGGTGGAGGCGATAGCGCTGATGGACCGGGCGCTGAGCAGCGGCGCCGGCCGAGCACACCCGTTCGTCCTGCACCTCTACATCCACGCCATGGAGATGTCGGCGCACCCCGAGGATGCGCTGCCCGCCGCCGATCTGCTGCGCGGCCTGGTCCCCGACGCGGGCCACCTGCAGCACATGCCGTCGCACATCGACGTGCTGTGCGGCAACTATCGAGATTCGGTGCTGGCCAACCAATCCGCGGTGGTCGCCGACCGGCGGTTCGTCGAACATGGCGGGCCGCTGAACTTCTACTCGCTCTACCGGGCCCACGATCTGCATTTCATCGTGTACTCCGCCATGTTTGCCGGCCAGTCGCAGATCGCCCTGGCTGCCGCTGACGAACTGTCCGGGCAGCTGACACCGGAGCTGCTCGCGATCGAATCCCCGCCGATGGCCGACTGGCTGGAAGCCTTCGTTCCGCTGCGGGTGCACGTGCTGATCCGCTTCGGCCGCTGGGATGACCTGGTCGCCGAGCCGCTGCCGGACGACGCCGAGTTGTATTGCAGCACAACAGCAACCATCCACTACGGGCGAGGGGTCGCGCACGCAGCCAAGGGTCAGCTGCCGCAGGCCGAGGCCGAGCGGGAGGCGTTCGCGGCGGCCTACGCGGCCGTGCCGGACTCGCGCTACCTGTTCAACAACACCAGCCGCGACATCCTGGCCGTCGCCGCGGCCATGCTGGACGGTGAGATCGCCTACCGCAGAGGTGATGTCGACGTGGCGTTCGAGCATCTGCGGCGTGCGATCGCACTCGACGACGCGCTCCCCTACGACGAACCGTGGGGTTGGATGCAGCCCACCCGGCACGCCTACGGTGCGCTGTTGCTGGAGCAGGGACGGGTCGAGGAGGCGGCGGCGGTGTATGCGGCCGACCTCGGTCTTGACCCGGCGCTGAGCCGGCCGTGTCAGCATCCGGGCAACGTATGGAGCCTGCACGGCTATCACGAATGCCTGCAGCGACTGGGCCGCGCGGACGAGGCGGTGATCATCGGGCGGCAGCTGGAGCTGGCCAAAGCCCGTGCCGACGTCCCGATCCGGGCGTCGTGTGCCTGCCGGCTGGAGGTTTTCGCCGAGGATTGCTGCCGGTGACGCCGTAATCTCAACACGTGCACGACGAGTCAGAACGGGCCACGCCGGCCGTTCCGCCGGGCCACGGCAGGCCGATCGTGCACTTCATCGGCTCGGCGCCGGTGACGTTCACGTGGTTGGCGGTGCTGTTCTTGACGACGGTCGCTCAGCATCTGCTGCCCCGCTGGCATCTGATCGTGCTGCTGCGCAAGGATTCGACCAACCTGCACCAGCTGGCAGCCGATCCGATCCGGGTGCTGATCACCAGCCTGCTGTGGCTCGACGGCGCCGCCTGGTGGCCGTATCTGGTGATGTTCTGCCTCTTCCTTGCTCCGGCCGAACGCTGGCTGGGTCATGTGCGCTTCGTGATCGCCGGGCTGATCGCCCACGTGGTCGCCACCTATCTCAGCGAGGGATTCCTGTACTGGCAGATCCAGGAGGCGGCCGTCTCGCCGCGCTACCTCAATGCCCGCGACATCGGGGTGAGCTACTTCGTCGTCGGCATCGTCGGCCTGCTGACCTATCACGTCGTGCGACCGTGGCGGTGGCTGTATCTGATCGCCGCATTCGCCTGGTTCATCGGCGCGGTGCTGATCAACCCGACGTTCACCCCGGTCGGACACCTGGCCGCTCTGATCGTCGGACTGGCCAGCTACCCGCTGGCGCGCGGACGCCCCGGCCCACCGGTGGATCCCTCGTGGCTCCTACGCAAACCCCGCCGTTCGCCGCCGGCTGCGTAAAGTGAGACAGCGTGGCGCTCGACGACGAGGACATCCGGCGGCTCGGCCGCTGCGTCGAACTCGCCCGCGCCGCCCTGGCGGCGGGTGACGAGCCGTTCGGCTCGATCCTCGTCGACGCCGACGGCGCGGTCCTGTTCGAGGATCACAATCACGTCGCCGGCGCTGACGCCACCGCACACCCCGAGCTGGCGATCGCACGGTGGTCTGCTGCCAACCTCTCCCCCGACCAGCGGGCCCGCGCCACGGTCTACACCTCCGGCGAGCACTGCCCCATGTGTTCCGCCGCGCACGCATGGGTGGGCTTGGGCCGCATCGTGTTTGCCGTTGCCGGTGCGCAGCTGGCCCGGTGGCTGACCGAATGGCAGGCGCCACTGCCGCCGGTGGCGCCGCTGCCGATCACCACGGTCGCCCCGCAGCTCTCCGTCGACGGTCCGGCGCCGCACTACCGCGACGAGATGATGGCCCTCTACAAGACGAAGTTCGCGCCATGAGCGCCGACTGGGTCCGCCACGCGATCTGGTGGCACGTCTACCCGCTGGGATTCGTCGGCGCTTTTCCTTCCGACGATCCGCCCGGCGCGGGAGAACACCGCCTTGGCCGAATCGTCGACTGGCTCGACCACGCCGTCGAACTCGGCACCTCCGGGATCGCGCTGGGCCCGGTATTCGCCTCGCGCACCCACGGTTACGACACCACCGACCACTTCCGCATCGACCCGCGCCTCGGTGACGACGCCGACCTCGACCACCTCGTCGCCGAAGCCCACCGGCGCGGGCTCCGGGTACTCCTCGACGGTGTGTTCAACCATGTCGGAACCGATTTCGGCCGCTATCGACGCGCCGTCGACGACGGCGACGCGGAGTCGATCGGTTGGTTTCGCGGCCGCCCCGGCCGCTTTCACACCTTCGAAGGTCACGGCGAACTCGTCACGCTCAACCACGCCAGCCCGGCCGTCGTCGACTACACCGTCGACGTGATGAACCACTGGCTGGACCGCGGCGCCGACGGCTGGCGCCTGGACGCCGCCTACGCGGTCCCCGAGACGTTCTGGGCGACGGTGTTGCCCAGGGTGCGCCAGGCCCATCCCGACGCGTGGTTCGTCGCCGAGGTCATCCACGGCGATTACCCCGCGTTCGTCGATGCTGCCGGTGTCGACTCGGTGACCCAGTACGAGCTGTGGAAGGCGATCTGGAGCAGTCTCAACGACGGCAACTTCCACGAGCTGGACTGGGCACTGCAGCGCCACAACGACTTTCTGGCACGGTTCGCTCCCCTGACGTTTGTCGGCAATCACGATGTGACCCGCATCGCCAGTCAGCTGCAACAGCCCGAGCATGTGGCGCACGCGCTGGTGCTGCTGTTCACCACCGGCGGGGTCCCCTCGATATACGCCGGTGACGAGCTCGGATCGCATGGTGTCAAGGAAGAGCGGGCCGGCGGCGACGACGCGGTCCGCCCTGAATTCGGCTCGCCGCCTGCGCAGCCGGATGCCGCCGGACGCGAGACATTGAACCTGCACAAATACCTGATCGGGTTGCGCAGGCGAAACCCGTGGCTGCATGAAGCGAAAACTACTGCACTGCAACTGAATAACCGCTGCTACGCCTACGAGACCCGCAACGGTGACGACGCCTTGATCGTCGCGCTCAACATCGACGACACACCGATGCCGCTGCCGGTGGCCAAGCTCACCGGCGGTCAAGCCCGGTTGGTCGGTGGCACAGCGGCGCCCCCGGAAGAGATCGTCAGCGATATGGTGGTCCCAGCTCAGGGCTGGCTGGTACTGCGCCCGCTATAGCAACTCCAGCGTCCGCGCGTCCGGCTCGCCGCCATAGAACGTGTCAAGCACCGCCACGAAATCGGCATTGTCGTCAGTGGCGCGGGCGAACAACGTCATCGAGGAACGCACCTTCAGGTTGTCCGGCCAACCGAAAATCCCGTCGATCGACGTGTCTGTGATGGCGGCCACCAGCCGGGTGCACTCGCGCAGCCGAGGCCCCAGTGTCGGGTGGGCCAGGTAGGCCTGCGCCTCGGCCAGTGATCCGATGCCGAAACGCTTTGCCGTTGAACTATTTCCGAGTTCGGTCAGCTGCGGGAAGATGAACCAGATCCAGTGGCTGCGTTTGGCGCCGGCGCGCAGCTCGGCGAGCACCCGATCGTAGACGCGATCCTGGGCGTCGACAAAGCGTTGCAGATCGAAGGGGTCGGCCATGCCACAACGGTATCGTTGTCAGACCGTGACCGTGCCGTTATGGATTGCTGGTTCAAAGTTGTTGGGATACCGCAGATCCCGAGTCCGCCGCGTCTCCTGATCGTTAGCGAACCGCGATAAGCCACACCGCTGCGCGTACCGAGTCGGGCCTGCCGCGCGTGATTAGCTACCGGCACACAGCTCACCTCCGGTTGTGAAACACGTACGAAAGGTGATGGTTTCCGTCATGAAGATCGTCGAGATGATGCGAGGCACATGGTTGCGCCGCGTGGCTGCAGCCTTCGTGGCCGCACTCTTTCTGCCCGGCCTGATCGGCGTCGTCGGCGGGTCGGCGACTGCGGCCGCCTTCTCCAAGCCGGGTCTGCCGGTTCTCTATCTGGATGTCCCGTCGGCCGCGATGGGCCGCAACATCCGAATCCAGTTCCAGGGCGGTGGCCCGCACGCGGTGTACCTGCTCGACGGTCTGCGCGCACAGGACGACTACAACGGCTGGGACATCAACACCCCGGCATTCGAGTGGCTGTACGGCTCGGGCCTGTCGACCGTCATGCCGGTCGGCGGCCAGTCGAGCTTCTACACCGACTGGTACCAGCCGTCGCAGGGCAACGGTCAGAACTACACCTACAAGTGGGAAACGTTCATGACCCAGGAGCTGCCTGCCTACCTGGCTGCCAACTACGGCGTCGACCCGAACGGCAATGCTGTCGTCGGTCTGTCGATGGCCGGTAGCGCGTCGCTGACCTATTCGATCTACTACCCGCAGAAGTTCACCTACGCCGCATCGCTGTCGGGCTTCCTGAACCCGTCCGAAGGCTGGTGGCCGATGCTGATCGGGCTGGCGATGAATGACGCCGGCGGCTTCAACGCGCAGAGCATGTGGGGTCCGTCGTCTGACCCGGCGTGGCGGCGCAACGACCCGATGGTCAACATCAACCAGCTGGTTGCCAACAACACCCGGATCTGGATCTACTGCGGCACCGGTACGCCGTCGGATCTGGACACCTCCGGTGGCGGCGGCAACCTGATGGCCGCTCAGTTCCTCGAAGGCTTCACGTTGCGGACCAACAAGACCTTCATGGACAACTACCTCGCGGCTGGTGGACGCAACGGCGTGTTCAACTTCCCCGCGAACGGCACCCACAGCTGGGGCTACTGGGGACAGCAGCTGCAGCAGATGATCCCGGACATGCAGCGGGTTCTGGGGGCCACCCCGTCCGCCGGCTAGTCCGACTCACGAACAACAGCGAGCCTGTCGCCACCCCCCCGGCGGCAGGCTCGCTGCTTTGTGCGGGAACACGTCGGGGAACAAACTGGAATCGGTCAAGGTTGAGTCGGTCAGACTGAACCTTGGAGGACTGATGGCTGAAGCCAAATCTGTGCCGGTGTTGTTTGTCAGCGACCCGATCGTGCTGCCCGGAATGGTGGTGCCGATTGCGCTGGACGATGCCGCCCGGGCCGCCGTCGACGCGGCCCAAGCCACCGACACCGGCAAGCTCCTGATCGCCCCGCGCTTGGACGATCGATATCCCACCTATGGCGTGATCGCGTCGATCGTGCAGGTCGGCCGCATTCCCGGCGGGGGCGCGGCAGCCGTGGTCCGGGGTGAGGGCCGCGCGCACATCGGGTCGGGGACAACCGGCCCTGGCGCAGCGCTGTGGGTGGAGGTGACCGAGGTCGCCGACGACGAACCCACCGAGGACACCAAGGCGCTCGCCGCCGAGTACAAGAAGCTCCTGCTGGCGATGCTCCAGCGCCGTGAGGCGTGGCAGATCGTCGACGTGGTCAACAAGATCACCGACCCCTCGGCACTGGCAGACACCGCCGGCTATGCGTCATATCTGTCCGACGTGCAGAAGCGCCAGCTGCTGGAGACCGAGGATGCGGCCGAACGGCTGCGCATCCTCATCGGCTGGACCGGTGATCTGCTGGCTGAGGTCGAGGTCAACGACAAGATCGCCGAAGACGTCCGCGAGGGCATGGAGAAGACGCAGAAGGAATTCCTGCTGCGCCAGCAGCTGAACGCCATCCGCAAGGAGCTGGGCGAAGGCGAACCCGACGGCAGCGATGACTATCGCGGCCGCATCGAGGCGGCCGACCTGCCCGACAAGGTCCGCGAGGCCGCCCTGCGCGAGGTCGGCAAGCTGGAACGCTCCAGCGAGCAGAGCCCCGAGGGCGGCTGGATCCGCACCTGGCTGGACACCGTCCTGGACCTGCCCTGGAACTACCGCACCGAGGATTCGACCGATCTGAAGGCGGCCAGGGAAATCCTGGACGCTGATCATCACGGTCTGGACGACGTCAAGGACCGCATCGTCGAGTACCTGGCCGTCCGCTCCCGTCGTGCCCAGCGCGGCCTGCAAGTGGTCGGCGGACGCGGTTCGGGCGCGGTGATGGTGCTGGCCGGCCCGCCCGGTGTCGGAAAGACCTCGCTGGGCGAGAGTGTGGCACGGGCCTTGGGCCGCAAGTTCGTTCGCGTCGCCCTGGGCGGTGTGCGCGACGAGGCGGAGATCCGTGGGCATCGCCGCACGTATGTCGGCGCCTTGCCCGGACGCATCGTCCGGGCCATCGGCGAGGCCGGTTCGATGAATCCGGTCGTGCTGCTCGACGAGATCGACAAGGTCGGCTCCGATTACCGCGGCGACCCCAGTGCGGCCTTGCTCGAGGTGTTGGATCCCGCGCAGAACCACACGTTCCGCGATCACTACCTGGACCTGGATCTCGACCTGTCCGATGTGGTGTTCCTGGCCACGGCCAACGTGATCGAGAACATCCCGTCGGCGCTGCTGGATCGCATGGAGCTGGTGACCATCGACGGCTACACCGAGGACGACAAGGTGGCCATCGCCCGTGATTACCTGCTGCCCCGACAGCGCGATCGGGCGGCGCTCACCGTTGATGAGGTCACCGTCACCGACGAGGCGCTGCGCAAGATCGCCGCGGACTACACCCGGGAACCCGGTGTGCGCCAGTTCGAGCGACTGCTGGCCAAGGCGATGCGCAAGGTCACCACGAAGCTCGACTCGAGCCAGGCTCCGATCACGATCGACGAGCCGGATCTCGTGGGTTACCTGGGCCGCCCGCGGTTCACGCCGGAGTCGGCCGAACGCACGGCGGTACCGGGCGTGGCGACCGGCCTGGCGGTGACGGGTCTGGGCGGCGATGTGCTCTACATCGAAGCCGGGTCCACCGACGGTGAGCCGAGCCTCCAGCTGACCGGTCAGCTGGGCGACGTGATGAAGGAGTCGGCGCAGATCGCGCTGTCCTACGTCCGCAGCCACGCTGCCGAGCTCGGGGTCGACCCCAAGACGCTGGACCGCAAGATCCACGTGCACGTGCCTGCCGGCGCGGTGCCCAAGGATGGTCCGTCCGCGGGTGTGACGATGGTGACCGCGCTGGTGTCCATGGCGACCGGACGGCAAGTCCGCTCTGACGTGGGCATGACCGGCGAGGTCACGCTGAACGGCCGGGTGTTGCCGATCGGCGGTGTCAAGCAGAAGTTGCTGGCCGCGGGGCGTGCCGGGCTGACGACGGTGTTCATCCCGCACCGCAACGAGGCCGACCTGGACGACGTTCCGGCTGAGGTGCTCAAGGCGCTGACAGTGAAGCCGATGACCGACGTCGCCGAGATCGTGGCCCTGGCTTTGGAGCCGGTGGCCGAGGCGGCGACCACTGCGGCCTGACCGAGTCGTGATGCCGGCCCCGACGGTTTGTCGGCGGCCGGCATTACGGTCTTTGGATGGCCTACGACGAAGATCTGGCGAACCGGTTGCGTGAACTGCTGGCCGCCGAAGCGGGTGTCGACGAGAAAAGGATGTTCGGCGGTCTGGCGTTCCTGATCAACGGCAACATGGCCGTTGTCGCCAGCGGTCACGGCGGCCTGATGGTGCGGATACCGCCCGATGACACCGCCGAGCTGCTGACCCGTGAGCACACCGAACCGATGGTGATGGCCGGGCGGGAGACCCGCGGCTGGATCCGGGTCGGCGACGACGGCCTGCGCACCAAACGCCAGCTCGCAAGCTGGGTGGCTCGCGGGGTCACTTACGCGAAGACCCTGCCCGCGAAGTGAACCCGGAATAAATGTCCGCGCGTGGCGCTTGTCGCGTGAATGACCTATCCGGTTCCAGAGAATGGTCGACTGGCGCGACACGAAGCGCTGATGGACGCCGATCGCCTGGCGCGTCAATGATCCGAAATCGCTTACGCTGGAGTAAATCTCGTTTTATGCATGGCCATGGCGGGTATTGAGAGCCTAATGGACGATTGGGAGGCCCGGGATCTGGTTCGCCGCCTGCGTAAACACGCGGGCACGACGTACGCCGCCGAAGCCGGGATCAGCCTGCGCGACGCCCCGATGCCGCTGTTCCAACTGTTGGTGCTGTGCATGTTGGCCAGCAAGCCGATCGACGCCACCATTGCGATGCGGGCGGCCAAGGAACTGTTCCGCGCCGGGCTGCGCACACCGAACTCGGTTCTGACCGCCGAACGGTCCACGATGATCGAGGCATTCGGCCGGGCACACTATGTGCGCTACGACGAGAGTTCGGCCTCCAGGCTCACCGACCTGGCCAACCGGGTCGACAAGGACTACCGCGGCGACCTCCGTCTGCTGGCCCGGATCGCCAAGCCCGACGCCCGGGAGGCCAAGGCGCTGCTCAAGCAATTCACCGGGATCGGCGACACCGGAGCAGACATCTTCCTGCGTGAGGTGCAGGACGTATGGCCCTGGGTCCGGCCATATTTCGACAAGCGAGCACTCGACACCGCGAGGGAGCTGGGGCTGCCCCGGGATGCGGAGAAGTTGGCCACGCTCAGCGGGCGGGCGGTCGCCCCGCTGGCCGCCGCACTGGTGCGGGTCTCCCTCGACGACGACATCCGCGACGTGATCGGTTGACGGCGTCGACCGTTCGCGTCGGCACGTCGGGGTGGTCCTACGACCACTGGGACTCGGTGCTCTATCGTCCCGGGCTGCCGGTAGCCAAACGGCTGGCCCGTTACACCGAGGTCTTCGACACCGTCGAACTCAACGCCAGCTTCTATCGCTGGCCCAAGGACGCCACCTTCGCAGGTTGGCGCACCCGGTTGCCCGCCGGATTCAGTATGACTGTGAAGGTCCACCGTGGCCTCAGCCACTACCGGCGGCTGAACTCGCCTGAAGAATGGGTCGAGCGCATCGAGCGCTGCCAACGAGCCCTTGGTGACAAGCGGGAAGCGGTTCTGGTGCAGCTGCATCCCGCTCTCGAACGCGACGACGCTCGATTGGAGCACTTCCTCTCGCTGGTGCCGGGCTGGATCAGGGTGGCCCTCGAGATGCGTCACCCGTCCTGGGATCACCCCGCGGTCTACCAGGTGCTCGAAGCTCACCGCGCCGCCTACGTCGTGATGAGCGGGCCCGGGTTGCCCGGCGTCCTGCGCGCCACCACGGACTTCGTCTACGTGCGCATGCACGGCCCCGACACCGCCCCCATCTACGCGGGCGACTACACCGACGATGACCTGAGGTGGTGGGCTGAGCGGATCAGGCAGTGGCAGGACCAGGACCGGCGGGTGTTGGTCTACTTCAACAATGACGGACAGGGTCACGCCGTCCGCAACGCGCTGCGACTGCGCGAACTAGTCGGTGGTTGAGTCCGGATCGAGGAGTCTCCTTCGGGCCGTGGCGAATTCGGCATCGGTCAGATCGCCGCGGTCGCGCATGGTCTTCAGGGTGTGTAACCGCTCGGCGACCTCGGGCTCGAGATCGTCGGGCTGCGGCGCCGCCCGCAGGATCGGCTCGTCCTCGATCAGCTCGAGGTGGTCCGGCCGATTCGGGTCGATACGGACCGCCACTCGGTCCTCAGACTCGGGAACTTCGCCGAGGAGGAATGTCCCGGTCAGTCGGGCCTCGTAAGAGGGTGCGCCATCGGATCGTTCGATGCTCAGCCGCAGCACGCGGCGTCCCGCGTCCTTGTTGACCACCACGTTGAATGCCGGCCTGATCACCTCGAGCACGACACCGGTGCCGCGCACCCCGTCGCGCCGTAGCCGGTCCACCTCTGCGACGCCCCGCAACAGCCACGCCGCGTAGCCGACGACCACCGCGGTCCACAACACCAGCCACCACAACGACAGCGGTGCCGTCCAGTAGGCAGCCCAGGGAATCATCGACGAGATCAACCAGCCCAGCATCACCCGACGCGGCGACCGGCGCGAAATCATCAGGAACACGACGAACTGTGCGACATAGCCGACCAGCCAGACCCCCAGCACCCGGCCGGTGGCCGCCGCCGAACCGACGTGCTCGAGCATCCTGGTGCCGATCACGGCAGGCACGATGATCAGCACGTACCACAGTGCCGAGAGTTTCGCGATCGTCCGCCACATCACCGGGCCACGGTATACCTCCGTCACGCCCCCACGACTTCGCAGTCCAGGGCAAGCACCGTGATCAGCCCGGCGGAACCGTCGACACGGACCCGCATGCCCGAGCGCAGCCTCGCGCTGCCGTCGGTGACACCGGCCACGAACGGCACCCCGATCTCGGCGGCGGCGCCGGCCACATTCGACAGGGCGGATCCGCACTCGGTGAGCACTGCGGCGGGCGTTCCGAACAGCGGGACGGATTCGATGTCGGCGGAGGCGATGACGGCGATGTCGTCGGCCTGCAGGCCTGCGTCGGCGGCCGAATCGAGAACCCGGATGGTGCCCTCCGCGACACCGGGAAACAGCCCGGTCCCGTGCAGTTGGTCGTCGACCTGTGCGGTGTCGGGCCTGCCGACAGACGCCCATGCAGAGTCGATCACCGAGGGAAGCCTGATGGCCTGCAACCGCTCCCGTTCGGCGATGCGGCGCTTGATCCTCAGGCGACGGTCGGCCGGCGGGAAGAGGGCTTCCTCGACGGTCAGGTAGAAGACGTCGCCGGGAGCCGCGAGCTTGTCCTCGGCCACCAGTCGCCGTCCCAATTCCCGTACCGCAAGCCGAAGTTGGTGGGTGAACCGCATCGTGGTGTCGTACGCCAGCGCCCGGCACGCTTGTGCGCCGGTCAGTTTCGGCTGGTCCTCGTACCGCGACGTACTCGGCACCCGGGCCGCTGCCGCGGTTATCGCGTCGGGCCGGTCGGCAAGCACGCAGGCGGCGAGCTCGGCCGCACCCGGGCCGCGGTGCCCCACATGGGCCAGGGTGGAATCGAATGCTGTTGCGAGCATTGGCGCCGCGATACGTGCGGCTGCCACGTCGCCGGCTTCCAGTGCGGTGCGCGCATAGGGATGCGCACGCAACACTCGCGCCAGTGAGTCGATCTCGGCGCGGATACTCACCGTCTCCCCCGCGCCGTCCAGTTGCGCGGGAGCCACTTCGGCCAGCAGCAGGGCGAGCGCAGACAACACCCAGCCTTCGTGAACCCTACTGCGCAGCATGCGGATTCGCGCATCCAGCTGGGCGTCCCTCAACAGCACGAGTTTCGCGGCGTCGCGCCGCTCGGTATCAGCGGCGTCGCGGTAGGCACGCAGGTGCCTGCCGTACATCCGCGCCGAGGAGGTCAGACGGTTCGTCGCCAGGCTGCCTGTGATCGAGGTGAGCAGCCCCGGCGCGGCTGGCTCGCCGGATGCGCCGCGCAGGCGGTGCGCCAAAACCGCCGCACGACTGGGGATTCGGGGCTCAGCAGCCGCGAGGGCCGATGTACCCAGATAGATCCGATGGCCGAACACCGCCACCAGCCGGCTTTCCCACTCGGCGGCCACCGGCCCGCGCAGGTCCAGCAATTGCGACAATGCCCGCCCGGCGGCGCGCAGACCCGGCAGGTGCAGATCCAACGACATCGGGGTGAGCGGTCCGGCGGCTTGGTGCAGTGGGCTGGCGACGAACATCGGGAACCGCGGGTCCACGCGGTCGTCGAACTCGCCGTCGGTTCCATCGGATGCGGCGTTTCGCACGTCGGTGCCGGCCGCCCGTGGAACGGCAGAGACCGGCATCGAGATTCGGCCCGGGACTGCGACGGCACCGTCGGGCCCCATCTTGCGACCCTGCAGCCCGCGTACCGTATCGATGACGGCTTCGCTTGCACCCCAACCGCATTCGAAGCCCCACTGGATTCGCAGCGGTCCAAGATCCACGGTCGGGGACAGCCGGCGCCAGCCCGGTACCCCGCGCACCTTGGGTCGCGGGTCTGCTGCGCCGAGGATCCGGTGCGCGGACGCCGCGGTGGTGGTGTCGGCGGTGGCCAGGTCGACCACACCGGTGCGGTCGGTGCCCGCGGCAAGGACCAGAAATCGGATGAGGTCGTCGACGTGTAGCACGCGCAGTGGCTCCGTGGCGTCGGTGTCCAGCAGCGCCGCGACCGACCGGCAGACCATGGCATCGGCCTGGCGGCCCAGCGGCGCGGCAATGCGCACCACCAGGTTCGGGGCCCAGCCGGTGCTGACGAGGTCGTCGGCCTGCTGCCAGGAGTCCGGGGCAATCAGGGACAGCGACGGGAAGACGATCCGGGCACCACCGCGGGCGGCGGCGTCGCAGATCCTGGCGACGTCGGCACACCGGGGCGTGTCGGGCCGCTCGGCCGGCAGACCGATGACGACGTCGGCCTGCTCGGCCAGCCGGTACAGGACCGGGTGGGACGGGGCTGCGCAGACAAAGGTGACGCCGGGATCGAGGTCACGGTGGGACCGCTCGGCGATGCCGTATACGTCGTGGCCGGCCGCCAGCAAGCTCTTGGCGAGGGCACGACCTAGCTCTCCGGTGACCTCCGTGAGCAGAATCTGCATGCCAGGCCCTACTTCCCCCGTCCTGCTCCGACGAGAATAGGCAGGTCGGGGCGAAAATATCGACACTTTGGGCGGCTGCCCAAACGCATCCGGGTGGGCGGCTGCCCAAACGACATCCGGGTGGGCGGCTGCCCAAACAACGTCCGGGGTATGCCTCAGGCCAGGCTGGCCCGGCCGTCGGCGTGCACCCGCACCTTGGCGCCCGCGATGTCCTCGGCCACCGTGACCGCGGCCGCCTCGGGATCCGCGATGAGCGCCATGGCGCGGGCATCGTCGCTGGTGCGAACAGTCAGATACGCCTTCTCCGGCCGCCCGTCACGGTCGAACGGCGTGGTCCAGGACTCCACCGTGCCTTCGCCGTCGAATTCGACGACCGCGGGACGGGTGGGCTCGCGGTCGACCTCCGCCTGGACGTCCTCCCAACGGAACGGGGTCGGTGGCGGCGTGGCGCTGTAGACGCCGAAGCTGTGTTTGGTGAGGTAGCCCCCGTTGGCGGTGATCAGGCCGCGGGCGGCCGGATTGGCGCGCAACAACCCGGCCATGGTGGCGATCGAGTGCATGACGTAGTTGTTCCACGGCCCGCCGGCGAAGGTGAGCCCACCGGTCACCGTCAACCGCCGCTGCGGGTCGTCGGTGGGCAGCCCCAGCTCGCTGGCCGCCACCTGCACCGCCGACGGGAAGCACGAGTAGATGTCGACGTGGTCGAGATCGTCGATCCCGACGCCGGCCAGTTCCAGGGCGCGGCGCCCGCCGATCCGGATCGCCGGCGAGCGGTGCAATTCGTAGCGTTCGGATACCGCATAGGTGTCGTGGGCGTCGGTGCCCGCGTACGGAAACACCCACTGATCGCGCGGGATCTGCAGGTCGGTCGCCTTCTGAACCGAGCACAGGATGACCACCGCGGCCTGATTGACCATGTTGTTGGAGTTCATCAGCTTGGGATAGGGCCAGCTGATCATGCGGTTGTCGGGTCCGGCCAGCCCGACCTGTTCGGCGGTGCGCGCCTCCCGGCTCCATGCGTTCGGATTGGCCGCCGCCACCTCGCTGAACCCCGCCCACAGTGCGGAGATCCGGCGCTGGTGCTCCTCGACGGACTCCCCGTTGGCGATCCGCAACGCCTGCTCGAACAGCGGATAGACGAACGCGGGCCGGTCGAGCCCGATGCGGTCTTCGGCCGGGCCCGACATGGGCACGTCCTCGCCGCCAGGCGGCACCGCTACGGAATCGTCCTGGCGGGTCCAATCCGGTTTGATTCCCTTGGCGCGCAACCGCATCCGGGTACGCCAGGTCTCTCCGCCGGCGAGTAGAACGACGTCGGCACGGCCGTTCTGGATGTCCAGGCAGGCCTGGTTCACCAGCGACTGGGGCGTATTGCCGCCGACCCCGGTGTAGCGCGTCGCAGCATCCGGCGCACCGATCCGCTGGCCCAGCAGCAGGCCGGGATCGCGGTAGCGCCACGTCAATAGGTTGACCACGCGGATCGCGTCGACGGCCTGCAGCACCCGCGGGTCGGCCGCCTCCCGAGCGGCCGCGGCCATCAGGTCGACGGGCTCGATGTCGGCGTCGTCGTGCTGGTTGACCTGTCCGGCCGCGACGAGTACCGGCGTCCGCGGATCCATGGACGGCCCCTTTCGAAAGTCATGGCGCTATTTGACGGATGTCAAAACCTAGCAGGCCGTGTCAGGATGTCGCCATGACGGTGGTTCTGGTGCACGGTAATCCGGAGACCGACGCGATCTGGGGCCCGTTGATCGCAGCCCTCGGTCGCGACGATGTGGTGCGGTTGTCCCCGCCGGGATTCGGGGCGCCGCTTCCCGCGGATTTCCCGATGACCTATCTGGCGTACCGGGATTGGCTGGAAGCCGAGCTGGAACGCATCGAGGGGCCCGTCGACCTGGTCGGCCACGACTGGGGCGGCGGCCATGTGATCAACCTCGTGATGCACCACCCTGAACTGGTGCGCAGCTGGGCCAGCGATGTGCTGGGCATCCTGCATCCCGACTACGTCTGGCATGACGTGGCGCAGGTGTGGCAGACCCCGGACGCCGGCGAGGAACTCGTCCAGGCGATGATCGGCGGCTCGGTCGACGACCGGGTCGCCCAGCTCGTGGGGCTCGGGATACCCGACGCCGTCGCCGCCGAACTGGCCGTCGCACAGGGTCCGGAGATGGGCCGGGCCATCCTGGCGCTGTACCGCTCGGCCGCGCAGCCGGCGATGGCCCAGGCCGGACGGTCGCTCGGCAACGCCGCGGCCCGCCCCGGGCTCTCGCTGCTGGCCACCGAAGACACCTACGTCGGCAACGATGACCTGCGCCGGGAGGCTGCCGCGCGGGCGGGCGCCCGCACCGAGGTGCTCGACGGTCTCGGGCACTGGTGGATGCTTCAGGATCCCGAGCGTGCGGCGCAGGTGCTCGCCGATTTCTGGGTCTCGCTGAACTGAACCGGGGCGGCCCCAGGGTTTGTTCGGGGGCTCTGCGGGTACGCGGAGTTGTCCCCTAACAAGGAAGTGAGGGCCGGATGGCTATCGGTTCGAATATGTTCTCCAGGGCCGCAATGACATTGGTCGGTGGAGCCGCGGTGCTGACGTTGGCCGTCGGTTGCGGCGGCAGCGGCGATTCCGGCAAATCGTCGACGTCGACCACCACGACGACGCCGACTACGACCACGACCGAGATGACCACGACCACGAGTCCGACCGACACCATGGCTCCGGCTCCCGGCGGCACCGGGACGGCGCCCGGCGGCGTGACGGGCACGGCACCCGGAGTCACCGGTGGCGCCGGACCGGGTGGTGTCAGCGGGTCGGCCCCAGGTGTCGAGGGCGGCGCCGGCCCGGGCGGTGTCAGCGGATCGGCCCCAGGTGTCCAGGGTGGCGCCGGACCCGGCGGTGCCGGTGGCTGCGTCAACGGCGTGGGTTGCATCGGCACCGGTGGATAACCCGATCTAGGCCGGTGGCCACTTGTGACACGCGTCCGACCCAAGTCGTGTCACAGGTGGCCACTCAGGTGTCGGCGGGTCCGACCCGGTAGATCGACTTGAGCGAGAAGAACGCCTCCAGCCCCTCGGGCCCCAGCTCGCGCCCGATGCCGCTGGCCTTCACTCCCCCGAACGGCGCCCGGAAATCCAGCTGATAGTCGTTGAGTCCGACGGTTCCGGTGCGCATCGCCCTGGCCACCTCCGTGGCCCGCTCGTCGTCGGTTGACCACACCGTTCCGGCCAGCCCGAACTCGCTGTCGTTGGCCAGCGCGACGGCCTCGTCGTCGCCGTCGTACGGGATCACCGCGAGCACCGGGCCGAAGATCTCTTCCTGCGCGATGCGGTCGCCATTGTCGACGTCGGCGAACACCGTCGGCGAGACGAACCAGCCGCGGTGCTGATCTGCCGGAACCGAGCCGCCCACAACGAGTTTCGCCGAGCTGCTCTTGCCCGACTCGATGTAGCCCAGTACCCGATCGCGCTGACGGGCGCTCACCAACGGGCCGATCTCGGTCGACATGTCCAGCGGGTCGCCCACTTTCAGCCCGCTCACCATGGTGACCAGCGCATCCAGCACCTCGCCGTAGCGCGATCGCGGCGCCAGGATCCGCGAACTGAGATGGCAGGTCTGGCCGTTGTTCACGAACGAGGCCGTGCGCAGTCCCTTCATCGTGGCGTCCAGATCAGCGTCGTCGAGAATGATCGCCGCGGACTTGCCACCCAGCTCCAGCGTGACCGGGCGTAGCAGCCTGCCGCACACCTCACCGATGGTGCGCCCGGCGGCCGTCGAGCCGGTGAACGTGACCTTGTCGACGCCGGGATGGGCCACCAGATAGGCGCCCGCGCCCGCGTCGCCCGGCACGATATTGAGGACACCGGCAGGCAGCCCGGCTTCGGCCGCGGCCTCGGCGAACACCAAGGCATCCAACGCCGTCTCGGGCGCGGCCTTCAGCACCACCGTGCAGCCGGCCGCCAGTGCCGGGGCCAGCTTGAACGCGGCGAGCGCCTGCGGGTAGTTCCACGGCACGATCGCGGCCACCACGCCGACGGCCTCACGGCGCACAACGGTGTGCCCGATCATGCTCGGGCGGATCTCCTCGATCGGTGTTTGGGTGATCAGCTGGGCGTAGTAACGCATCAGCGCGGCCGGAAACCGGCCATTGGCCCCGCGGGACAACGACATCGGCATGCCGTTCTCCCGGGTCACCAATTCGTCGGTGCTTTTTGCGCGCCGGTCCAGGGCGGCGGCGAACGTGGCCAGCAGCTCCGCGCGGTGATCCGGTGAGGCGGACTGCCAGGCGGGCAGGGCCACCTGTGCCGCGGCGACCGCGGTGTCGATATCGGCTTCGGTGGCGCTGGCGCCGTCACCGAGCGGCTCGCCGGTGGCCGCTTCGATCACCGGCTGCACCTGCTCGGCGACTCGGAACTTTCCGTCGATGAAAATCTGTGCCGCCGTGCTCATCTGGTCACTCCTGTGGGTTCGGTGTCGTCTGCGGTTACGAACAACACCCCGTCGGCGATCAATTGATCGATGGCGTCGTCGGCCATGCCCAACACATCTCGGCAGATTCGGCGGGTGTCGGCACCGGGAAGCGGCGCGGGGCGTTGCGGAGCGGGCGGAATATGGCGGTAGGGTGCCGGTCCCGTCTCGGTGGCCAGCGGTCGATCGAACAGCGGATGTAGCATGTCGCTGAACACATTTCGGGACGCAAGCTGCGGCTCGTCCGGTAGGTCGCCGGCTCGGTACATCGGGCCGGCGGGAACCCCGGCGGCCTGAAGCGCCTCGGCGGCCTCCAGCGGTGACCGATCCGCCACCCAATCGGCCAGGGCAGTCTGCCCGGTCACCGACGCGATCGCCGCCCGATCGGCATCCGACACAGACACCACACACCACTCATCGTCACCGGCGCACGCCAGCACCAGGTTCGCAGTCGGATCCGGATCGACCCGCTGCTGCCCCGTCGCCGCCGCGGCCAACGTGACATACAGCGTGTCGAGTTGGTTGATGACGGCTTCGGCCTGGGACACGTGGATGCGGGCACCGACGCCCTCACGCGCCCGCCGGATCAGCCCGGCCAGGGCGCCGATCGCGCTGATCCGTCCGACGACATGATCGGGGAAGATCGTTGTCGCGTCATAGAACGCGTGCCGGGCGCCGGGCGCGGGCGGCCCCTGCGAGGTCCACAATCGGGTCACCCCGATGGTGGCGCGCACCAGCGGGCCATAGCCCATCCGCTTGCTCCACGGGCCGGTGTCGCCGAATGCGCTGCTTTCGGCCAGCACCAGACCAGGATTGAGCTCCTGTAGCCGCTCATGGGAAAAGCCCAGCGTAGGAAGGGTTCCCGGCTTGAAGTTGGCGAACACGGCATCCGATGCCGAGACCAGGCGGCTGAACACCTCGGCACCGGCCGGAGTCCGCAACTCCAAGCCAAGACCCAGATTGTTGCGATGCGCGCGGGCGAACGCCTCGCTGATCTTCTGATCCGGGCCCTTCTGGCGCAGCCCGTCGGGATAGCTCGAACTCTCGATCTTGATCACCTCTGCGCCAAGGTCGGCGAACAGCCGGCTGAGCTCTCCGCCCGCGACAATGACGCCCAGATCCAGAATCCGAATGCCCTGCAGCGGCCGGTCGCCAATGCGCCCGGTCGCTCCGGGAGTGAATTGTGTTGATTGCCAACGTCTATCGGTGGAGTCGAGGCCGGGTGCCGGGGTGCGGTAGCCGGCGTGGGTGCCGTCGACCACCCAGTAGCCGACCGGGACCCGTGCGGGGACGCCGGGTGCCAGATCGGTGTCGACCAGGGCTCCGACCTCGGCGAGGTGTTCGGAATCCAATGCCTGCGACGGAGCAAGGACGGCGGCGATCGGCACCCCGTGCGCCTGACCTTCGGCCACCAGCTGTCTCATCGTCCGGTCGGCGAACAGTGCCGCCATCAACTGGCTCAGTTCGTCGAATGCCTTCGTACGGGCCGCGATCGAGTCGAACCGGGGATCCTGGAACTGTTCGGGTTCCCCCAGCCACGCCCGCATGCCGTGCCACTGTCGTGGCGCCAGCACGCAGAGCCGGACGTAGCCGTCCCGGCACGCGAAGATCGGATAGGAATCCTGGTTACGCGGCCTGCCGCGCCACCCCGAGGAGGAGTTGCGGGCCGTCGCGGCCTGACCCTGGGTGCCGAACGGAGGATCCAGCGCCAGGACTACCGCGTCGAAACGAGAGAAGTCGACGTAATCGCCTGTACCACAGCGCAATCGATTGAAGTATGCCACCAGCACCGCCCAGGCCGCCTGGACCGCGGCGGTGGCCGACGCAATGCCGTCCGGGGGCAGCACCGGTGTGCCGCTGGTTGGGCCCGAACGGGACAATGCCGACGACATCGCGTACAGGACGGCATCGGTGGCCCGCCAGGATGCGTGCGGACCCTGCGCCCCGAAATCGGTGACCGACATGGTCACCAGCGCCGGGAACCGGTCGGCCAGCTCGGCACACGACGTCCCGAACGCCGCGATCAGTCCCGGTGTGCCGCTGCCGATGACGATATCGGCACCCGCGGCCAGCTCGAAGAACAGCGCACGGTCGGCCTCATCGGTGGGATCGAGGACAGTGCCACGCTTGTTGGCGTTGTGCAGGGCGAACGGGACGCTGACTCCGTCCAAGGTGGGCCGGGCCAGACGAGCGGGGCTGCCGCCCGGCGGTTCGATTTTGACGACGTCTGCGCCGAGATCGGCCAGCAGCCGGGTGACCTCGTCACCGGTCGCGTCACACAGGTCCAGCACCCGCACCGAGGCCAGCAGAGCTCCCGTCACGAGACGGCCGCCAGCAGCCGCTCGACCCATTCCAGCTGGGTGTCGGTGTCGGTGACGACGTAGAGGGTGTCGACAAACGCGTCGGAATAGCCGTTGTCCTGCAACGTTTTCACCGCATCCGCCACCGTTTCGATCGAGGTTTCCGGCGCGACATTGATCCGGACGTGCGTGGCGATGGCCGCCGGATCACGTCCCGCCGCGTACGCTGCCTTGTCGATGGTCCGGCGCTGGGCGGCCAGCCGGTCGATGCTCACGTCGCCGGGCACGCCGGCGACGGCCAGCCAGCCGTCGGCGCGGCGGCCGATGCGTGCGAGCCCGGCCGCCGAGAAGGCACCCAGATAAACCGGCGGGTGCGGCTGCTGAACGGGTTTGAGGCTCACCCACGACGGCGGGATGCGGTGCCGGTCGCCGTCGAAGGAGACCGGATCGGTGGTCCACAACGCATCGAGCGCGTCGAGCATCTCGTCGAGCTGGGCGCCCCGTCGGGCGAACGACGCGCCGGCCGCCTGGTACTCCTCCGGTGACCACCCGATCCCGAAACCGGCCAGCACCCGGCCGCGGCTGACCACGTCGAGGCTGGTCAGTTGCCGGGCCAGCGGCACGGGCGAATACCAGGGCGCCACCAGTGCGCTGAACCCAAGCCGAGCCGAGGTCGTCACCGCCGCGGCGACCGTCACCGCGGTGAACGGATCCAGGCTCGTGCGGAAGTCCAGCGGAACCGTGTCCGCGCCGCCGTAGCCGACCGAGGGCTCCACCGCGGCCAGCAGCCGATCGCCCACCCACAGGCTCTCGGCACCGAGTTGCTCGGCGGTCGAGGCGAATCGGGCCAGCTCGGCATGGGCGGATTCACCGAATTGCGGCAACGCGAAGCCCAGCATGTCGGTCAGCGTAGTGGAGCGGTCCGTGAACAAACGGTGCCCCGGAGGCACGGTCGCGCCGATCGGCGTTGGATGGGGACATGAAGTCGATAAGCGAAGAGACCATCGCCCAACTCGACGGCTGGTGGCGTGCGGCCAACTACCTCTCAGTCGGTCAGATCTATCTGCTGGACAATCCGCTGCTGCGATCGCCGCTCACGCGCGACGACGTGAAACCCCGACTCCTCGGTCATTGGGGCACCACTCCCGGCCTGAACTTCCTCTACGCGCACCTGAACCGGGTGATCAAGGAACGCGAGCAGTCGACCATCTACCTCACCGGTCCCGGCCACGGCGGGCCCGGGCTGGTGGCCAACGCCTACCTGGACGGCACCTACACCCAGACCTACCCCGACATCACCGAAGACACCGAGGGCCTGCGCCGGCTGTTCCGCCAGTTCTCCTTCCCCGGCGGGATCCCGTCGCACGTGGCCCCCGAAACCCCCGGTTCGATCCACGAGGGCGGTGAGCTCGGCTACGCACTGTCCCACGCCTACGGGGCGGCCTTCGACAATCCCGACCTGTTGGTGGTCGCAGTCGTCGGCGACGGCGAGGCGGAGACGGGCGCGCTGGCCACCAGCTGGCATTCCAACAAGTTCGTCAACACCGCCAATGACGGTGTGGTGCTGCCGATCCTACATCTGAACGGCTACAAGATCGCCAATCCGACGGTGCTTGCGCGCATCCCCGAAGACGAATTACGTTCTCTGATGGTCGGATTCGGGCATCAGCCGTACTTCTTCGAGGTGCCCGACGACGGGTCGACGGATCACACCGACGCCCACCGCCGCTTCGCCGCGCTGCTCGACGAGGTGTTGGACCGGATCGCCGAGATCAAAGCTTCGGGATCCGAGGAGCGGCCGGCCTGGCCGATGATCGTGTTCCGCACCCCGAAGGGCTGGACCGGACCGGCCACCATCGACGGCAAGAAGACCACCGGTTCGTGGCGTGCACACCAGGTCCCGCTGGCCAGCGCCCGCGACACCGGCGAGCACCTGCAGGTGCTGGCCGAATGGCTGGCGTCCTACCGGCCTGGGGAGCTGTTCGACGCCGACGGCAAGCTGGACCCGGCCATCGCTTCACTGGCGCCGGCCGGCCAGCTGCGCATGAGCGAAAACCCGCACACCAACGGCGGATTGCTGCTCAAGGATCTGCGGCTGCCGGATTACCGGACCTTCGGCGTCGACGTTCCCGCGCCCGGCGCGACCGTCGCCGAAGCCACCCGGGTGCTCGGCCGGTGGCTGACCGAGGTGATCCGGCTCAACGGCGACAACTTCCGCATCTTCGGGCCCGACGAGACCGCGTCCAACCGTCTGCAGTCCGTCTTCGACGTGACCGACAAACAATGGAGCGCCGAGTTCGTCGGCCCCGAGGTCGACGAACATCTCGCCCGAGCCGGCCGGGTCGTGGAGATGCTGTCCGAACACCAGTGCCAGGGCTGGCTCGAGGGATACCTGCTGACCGGCAGGCACGGGCTGTTCAACTGCTACGAGGCGTTCATCCACATCGTCGACTCGATGGTCAACCAGCACGCCAAGTGGCTCAAGGTGACCAACCACATCCCGTGGCGCCGCCCGATTGCCAGCCTGAATTATCTTCTGTCCAGCCATGTTTGGCGTCAAGACCATAACGGCTTCAGTCATCAGGACCCGGGTTTCATCGACCACGTCGTCAACAAGCGGGCCGAGGTCGTGCGGGTGTACCTGCCGCCGGATGCCAACACGCTGCTGTCGACCTACGACCACTGCCTGCGCTCGCGCCAGTACGTCAACGTCGTCGTCGCCGGCAAGCAGCCGCACCCCAACTTCCTCACCATGGACGAGGCGATCGCACACTGCACCCGGGGACTGGGCATCTGGGAATGGGCGGGCAACGAGACCGTCGGGCAGGACCCGGACGTGGTGCTCGCTGCCGCCGGCGACGTGCCGACGCTGGAAGCGCTGGCCGCCGCCGACCTGCTGCGCCGGCATCTGCCGGAGTTGCGGGTCCGCTTCGTCAACGTGGTCGACCTGATGCGCCTGCAGGACGACACCGAGCATCCGCACGGGCTGTCCAGCCGGGACTTCGACATGATCTTCACCCCGGACAAGCCCGTCATCTTCGCCTACCACGGCTATCCCTGGCTGATCCACCGGTTGACCTACCGCCGCAGCAACGACAGTCGCATCCACGTCCGCGGCTACAACTATCCCGCAACGGTTCAGGAAGAGGGTCTTTGCAGGTCCGCAGCCTGACTGCTACCTTGGCCCAGATACCAAGGTGCCCCCCGCCTGCGCGAACAGACGGAGGGCGTACACCAGATAGGAGCTGGTGCAGTGAAGATTCTATCCCCGGTCAGCATGGCCACCGCCGGAACGATCGCGGTCGGCGGACTGTCGTTCGCGCTGTCGTTCACGGCGCTCTCAGACCTCGCAGCCCACAACGGCGTCTCGGCCGGCCAAGCGTGGATGCTGCCGCTTGTCATCGACGGAGGCGTCATCGTGGCTACAGCGGCCACCGTGGCGCTACAGCGACACTCCTGGTACGCCTGGACCCTGCTCGTCTTCTCCTCGATCGTCTCGGTCGCAGGCAACGTGACCCACGCCGGCCCGCACGGTCTGATCGCGATGGTGATCGCGGCGATCCCGCCGATGTGGCTCCTGGCGGCTACTCACCTGACGGTGATGCTGGGTCGCCAGCGTTCGGAGAATGATGACGTTCCGGTGGCAGCGGAAACGCTGCATATCGCGAACGCAGCTTGACTGCGCCCGACCGGGACTGAGATACATAGGGAAGCTATATATGTAGGAGGCACAAAAAAAGAGCCCCCGAGCCGACCCGAAGGCCAGCCCGAGGACAACTTTTCAGCGGTAGCGCAGGGACCACCAGACGTAAGTCCAAGCGGCACACCAGAGGAGCGACAGGAACGAGATAACGCCCCCGCCGTTTATCAGCACCAGCCCGGAGACCACGGTGGGCACTCCAGAGATCGCAGCGAGCATCACGAAGAGCGCGTTGAGAGGCTTCTCCTCGGGGGCTGTCATGGCCGGACCCTACAGCCTGCAACCGTCAGGAAACGGGTTGCCGGCGGCGTCCACGCAGAAGGGTTCGTTCCAGCCGAGAGGCTGGAGCATCCCCTGCATGAACCCGGTCTGGTGGAGGTAGCTTCCGTCGGGGAACGCCTCGCCGTTGCAGTACGGAGTCACCAGCGCGATGGTCCCCTTGCCTCCCCAGCACCACAGCGCGTCACCGTTCGGGACGTGGGTGTCCGGGGCCGCGTTAGCGGCGGGAGCGAGGAACACGGCTGCCGCTGCGGATGCGGCGGATACTGCAAGGCGAAGCATCGGACCCCCTCAGTCTGTGAAGTCGCTGAGTGTAGCTCAGCTGACGCTGACGTAAGGCGGGTCGTCCTTCCAGGAGAAGACCTCGACGGTTTCGACAACCTCGTGATCATCACCGTAGGACATGCAGTGGTTCCACCGCTTCACCTCGATGTTGCCGTGCTCAGCGCGGATCCCTGCGAGTTGGGCGATGACATCGGAGACGTGCATCTAGTCCTCCTTCCACCAGTCCTGAGGGTCGAACCCGAACGTCGTCGGGTCGAGAAGGAACAGGCGATCCACGTCGATGGGACCGCCGCCGGCCGGCTGGCCGTTGTGCCTCCCCGAGATCTTCCGGGGAGAGTGATCTGGACTCCACCGGTAGGAGAAGCTGTAGAGCCAGTGGACCCGGATGACACGCCCCTCGATCGCGAACACCCTCCCGATCTTGGTGTCCCCGCCCTCGTTGGCGTTCCTGCCGACCCATGAGCCGATCTGGATCTCCTGGCCGAGCCAGTTCCTCACCGCGAGCCTCCGTAGGTGATCTGGCTGCCGTCTGGCAGCTCCATCACCCTCGAACCATCCGCGTGGACACGCCAGAGAGGGTCGACCACCAGGAAGCTGACGACGTTGCGGTTCCACTCGTCGGTGCGCGGGATCCCGTTCGGGTAGCGCATCTTCTTCTTCGGCCGGCGGAACAGCCGGCTCAGGAATTGCTTCATCGGTTCTGCTCCCTCAGGTAGGCGTCCACCACACCGGCAAGGCCGATATCCCGGTGGCGAGCCTCGGGGTCGTACCAGTCGAGGAACTGCATCAGTTCTTCCTTCACTTCGGCCTCCTTAGGCCAAGAGCTTCACTAACCTTGCGGCGCTTGGGGTATCGATCGACAGGAGCCTCAGGAGGTATCTCCACACAGTCGAACGAGATCTGCATACGTGGGTTGGTCCGTGCGTCGAGCCAGTGGAGCTTGATTGGGCTGCCCAGGGCGAGCTTCCGTCCCGCGTACTCGACCGTGTAGTCGCTGGTGACGACCAGAACAGGATCAGCCATCAGCGACCCACCAACGCGTTCCACACTCGACGCCAGCGCGGCGTGGTGCGACCGTGTACGTAGTCGTGGATGAGATGAGCAAGTCCCTCGCTAGCCTTGAAGTCCCAGTCCAACCCGGTTTCCGGCAGAAGCAGTTCGACGTTGAACCGATCCGGCCCGCCGAGGCTGCAGTGCATGTTCCAGCTGGCTATCTCGACTTGGCTCATCGCTGTCCCTCCTCTTCGAGTCGGTCTTCTAGTTCTCGGATCTGCTCGCGCAGACCTTGGTTCTCCAACAGAGCCTCAGCGAGCTGGCCCTGAGCTAGATCGTTTGCGCTGTCCTTGCTTTCGGCCTCGTTCACCGCGTCGTGCAAACGGCGGATCAGATCGGGTATGGCCCCGTGCAAGCCGCAGATGAAGTCCGCATCTTCTTCCATCTCCACCCGGCCGACGAACCCCTTGATCTGCTTGTCCCCAACCTGTTTCACCGACCAGATCGTGTAGTCGTGTAGTTGGTTGCCGGCGGCGTCCACCGACCTCGCAGGCATCCAATGGTCGGTCTCTGCGCCTGTGGTTTTCGACCACTGCTGGTATAGGATGTCGAAGAACTCGTGGTCTTCCTTCTCGTACATCAGATGTACTCCTTCATGATTCGGTCGAACTCAGCCAGTTCGAGTTCGTAATCCAGCTCGACCACGAACCCCGTCTGCCACCAGGTGTCGACGTGCTCATCCCGGTAGACCACCCACGGGTATCCCTCTCGGGTGCCTAGGAAAGTCGTTGTGCCAACTAGGAACTCCACCGTCAGCCGGTTGACGTCGTCGTGACCACCAGGCTTGAACTCGATACCGTCCTTGGCGATGAACCAGGGCAGCTCCCAGCCGTCGAAGTAGACGGCTCGGTCGGTGACCCGTACGTCAGGGGCGGTCATCAGGTGTCTGCACGTACGGCATCAGGTCAGCGACGAACCGCAGGAACGGCAGCTCCTTAGGAGCGCCGGCCGGCTTCATGTCGTCGGGGATGGTGAACACCTCGAGGGCACCCTCACCGCTGATCGGGCTCGGCATGATCGTCCCGAGCTTGCCCAGCTCGTAGAGCGCCTGACCAATCAGATCCTCGGTCACCCCGTTCGGGGCAGGTAGGGCTACACCGGCTTTCATCAGTCAGGCACCACGCTTAGAGCGTCCCGAGGCACCTCGAAGAACGGGTTGGCTCCGTCGAATGAGACCGCGATTCCGCTCGTTGAGATGCACCCGTAGGTTGCCCCGTGGAAATCCTGAACCGTCTCCCCGACCTCGAGATCCTTGGGCAGCCAGTGGCATTCGGCGGTCGTGACCGCTCGTTTCAGCCGGTACTTCACTTAATTCTCCTTGCGTATTGAAATTCGAGCTTCGACATGTGGATGTCCTTCTGCTGCTTTGTCTCCCACTGGTAGCACCACACGTAGCCGTCTTCGTCTACGTCGTGAATAGCCCAGTACTTCCCCTCATAGAGGGCGTACAGTCCCTCGAACTCACAGGGAAGAGGCATCAACTCGTCCTTCGTGTTGGATTGCCAACAACGTGGCCTCTACGAGAACGAGGTTGTGTTCGATGAGCTCGATAGGTAGAGGGTCTTCTTCCGTCCCGAAGTCAACGGTCCCCTCGTAAGTGGTGGTCAGCCTCATAGTCCCCATGAGGGGGTGCCCGACCTTATAAGCCACCTCTGCGACCCGCTCTTTGATGCCGATGAGATCTCTTTGTTCAGCCCAGATCTCGCGGGATACGACGAACTTCACCTTCAGCTCTTTCGCTTCTCCGATAATGGTCACGCAGCTTTCAGTAGGTACGGGTCTGTGATGTTCGGACGGTCTTCGTCCTTGACGTAGAGCGAGCCCCAGGAGCGGCCACCGACCTCCGGGTCGGTGCCGATCATCACCGGACCCATGCGCTCCTGCATGAGCCGGCCGATCTCCTGGGCACCCCACTCGGCACGCTCAGCTGGCAGTGAGGCGACGACTTCGTCGTGGATAGGCAACCGGAGGTACGGGGTGAATCCAGCCTCGTGGAGGCGAATCAGCGCCCTGCAGGTCACATCCCGCGACGACGACTGGATCATGTAGTTCAGCGCCGAGTAGGTCCGCGACTTGTCGACCGGCAAGCGCCGGCCCATAGCGTTGACGATGTATCCGTCCCGTCCAGCCTTGACACCGAGCTTCTTGCCGTAGGCAGCTACGCCGGGGTAGGTCTTAGCGAACCCCGCGAGGACTCGCTTGGCCACCGGTACCGAGATCTTCGCCTGCTCCGAGAGAGCACCAGGCCCGCCGCCGTAGACCGTGAGGAAGTTGGCCATCTTGCCGACCTTGCGCTCCACATCCGAAGCGTCAGCGGTGATCTGGTGAAGATCAGCGTTCGCCTGGAACGCTGCGATCATCGTCTCGTCTCCGCTGAGCGCCGCGAGGACGCGCAGCTCCTGGGTCTGGTAGTCGATCGAAGCCATCAGGTGCCCCTCGTCCGCGAGGAAGCATCGACGCACCGTCCAGTCGCCGGCTGGCAGCGTCTGCGCCGGGATGCCGGTGATCGACATTCGAGATGTCCTCGCCTGCAGCGGGTTGACGAACGTGTGGCACCGGTCGTCTGCGTCCCTCACGTCGAGGAACTTCTGGACCCAGGTCTTCCGCCACTTCCCGAGCTTCTTGGCCTCCTGAATGATCGCCGCCAGCTCGTTGCCCTCGTCGTTGAGCTTCTGGAGCATCTCGTCGTTGACCTGACGCTTCCCAGACTCGGTGCGCCCCAGGATCTTTACGCCGATACCCTCAAGAGCATCGGCAGCCTGGTCGATCGAGTTGACGTTCTCCAGACCGTACTCGGTGAAAGCGATTGCGTCCCAGACGCTCTTCTCGTACAGCCACCGCTCGGACAGCTGCTGGGCGTACTCCACGTCGAGCTTGAAGCCGCGCCGATCGATGTATGAGCAGATCTCGGAGATCTTGTGCTCGTAGGGAACCAGGGAACGGGAGACCTCGGGAACCAGAGGTGCCAGCTTGCTGCAGAGTCGTGCGGTGAAGATCGCATCCATCCCGGCGTACTTCAGGTACTCCGGGTGGAACAGGTCGATGGTCGACCAGATCTTGGCCTTGGTCGTCTTGTGCTCCTTGGCCAGCTTGACCATGAGCCCCTTGACATCCTCAGCTTGCTGCTTGTCGATGAACTTGGCGATCAGCTCCTCGAGCTTGTGCCCGAACCCGCCCTTGCCGAGGGGCCGCGGGTCGATCAGCTTCGCCAGGATCTGGGTGTCGAGGATCCTCGGCCAGACATCCTCCATCGGGAGGTGCAGCACCTGCTCGATCACCTGGAGGTCGTAGGAGGCGTTCTGCATGACGATCTTGTCCAGAGCGTCGATAGCGTCGACTGCCGCCAGACAGAACTCCGGGCCTAGCTCGATGGGAACCACCCAGGCTTCGTCCTGAGTACCGAACTGGACGAGGCGACAGCGGAAGCTGTCGCTGTAGATGTCCAGCCCGGTCGTCTCGGTGTCGACTGCGAGGCAGTTCAGATGAGCCCGGATGAAGTCGCCGAATCCGTCCAGATCCTCTGGTCGTTCAACGACGTTGATGGTGACGAGGTCTCCAGTGACCTCATGCCGCAGCTCGATCATGTTCCTCCTACAGGTATCCGGGGCTGACGTAGAGGTGGCTCATCATGGCCTTCAACAGGGCGTCCGACTGCTCCTTGTCCCTGGTCGCTTTGAGAGACTTGGCCGCTGCCAAGATCTCCAGTGCCAGTTCGTGATCCACGTCGAATACGACGCGAACCAGGCCCTTCTCGAACAGATCGTCGGTCTCGTTGGTCAGCGTGTAGATCATGCGTACGGATTCCTTTCGACTCGGACACAGGAGTGACGGCGGTTGGTGTAGTCCTGGTGAATGATCGGACCACCAATCTCCTTGTTAGCCTTGCCGTCTGCGTAGTACAGGACGGCGATCAGGTTGTGCTGCCAACAGGTCATCATGTTGTCGCCAAGGGAGATGGTCGCCTGATCGGTGGCGTTCTTGTACCGAACCGAGTTCTCATCGATCTCCCCGATCTCCTTCATCAGGTTGATGACCTCACGGCGGTGGTTGACGGCCTGAACATCCATCGGCAAGGCGTCGTCACGGGGGACCATGAGGACAGCTGAGATGCGGTCGCTCATCAGTGGTAGATCCCTCTCACGGTTCGGGAGATGGTCGAAGAGTTCACGCCGAAGTACTCAGCAAGATCCGACTGCTTCATGCCGCCCCGCCAGGCGGCGCGGATGTCCTTTACCTCTTGCTCTGTCAGCTTCTTGCGGTTCGGGCGCTGAGGTCCGACGGGGAAGTGCTGACCCTTAACGAAGGCCTCGCCGAAGCTGCGGCGAGCAACCGCGAGTTGGCCGTTGAGCGACGTGTTGGCGTCCTGCAGGGACTTGACGGACTGCAGCAGCTTGCCGTTCTCTCGGAGGACGTGTTCGATTCCCTCAACCAGGGTTTCGACCCGCTCTCTGATCTCGGCGATGGCGTTGGTCATCGGCTTCCCATCTCTGCGCGCATACGTTCGTACTCCTCTTCGGACAGGTGGTAGAACTCGAGTACCTTGTCCCAGTTGTAGTTTCGGGATGAGCCGTCATCGAACGCGAGGACCAGCACACCCTCTCGCTTGTCGAGAATTGGCTCGGCGGCATACACCAGCTGCATGCCGTTATCTAGGGTGAGCAGCGTGGCGCGTTGCCCCACTAGCTGCTCTCGGTCTTGGTACGCGCGATCGCTGCGTTAGCCCAGAACATGGCCTCTTCGAGCTTGGTGATGGCGAGCGCCTTCTCCCGGCCGTTGGGCAGATTCTGGTCAAGGAACATTGCGGCGGAACCGATCTCGGTCCTGACGTTCTGGTGCGCGTTGCCCTTTTCCACCGTCGCAGGGTGGAAGGTGAATCGATTGACGATGTCCGCAGCAGACTGCGGTGTGGTGTAGCTCATTTCTCTCCGCTCAGAGTTGTTGAGGTGGAGGAGGGGCCGAAGCCCCTCCCCCGGTTGGCTGTCAAGCTGACGGCCGGCTAGTTCCGATCGGGGAACTGCGCCTTGCACTGCTGGTCTCGCGGTGCCGTACACGAGAAGAGCTGGTACGGCTTGCCGGAAGACTTGGAGACACCCGACTTGAACACCATCTCTCCGTGCGCGCAGTACCGCTTCTGTCCACCAGGGGCCTCCTGGGATGCCTGCGGTGTGTTGGACTGAGCCTGACCGCCTCCGCTGGCCGGCGCGGGAGCGCCACCGCCCAAGCTGGCGTAGTGGTCGTTCATCTTCTTCGTGCGATCGAAGAGGGCGAACCACTTCTGGCCCTGATTCAGCTCCGCGAGCGCTGCCGCGTCGACACCAAGGTCGATCAGCGCCTCGGTGACGCTGGTGTACTTCGGCACGATCCAGGGGTAGCCGAAGCTGCCATCGCCCTTGAACGTGACCGAGAGATCACCGTTGGCAGATACCTGAACAGGGGGGCTGGCTACCGCCACGTTGGCTGGAGCGACCACAGGAGCCGGCGCAGGAGCAGGCGGCGGAGCTGCCTGCGGTGCCGGCGCTGGAGGCTCAGGGGCCGCTGCTGGCGCAGGTGCCGAGGCGAATGGATCTGGAATTGACAATTGCTGCCTTTCATTTGATTGGGCATGCGCCGTTGGCGCACTCTTCATCGACGCCGTCGGCGACGGCTCGAGCATCTTGAGACTCGTACTCGTACTTGCTGATTCGCTCGTACGGAGCCTGCGGAAAGGACGCCTCAGGGAAGATCGTGGAACCCTTGATCAGCCCTGCGAAACGCTTCAGGTCTGCTGCAACGTCCACGGCCTCGTACGCATCCGGGTCGACGTTGGCTGTGAAGGACACCGCGTTGTCGGCCCAGCACGTCTGGTACATCGCCTGGAATGACAAGAGCTGGTTGAGCGTCAGGTCATTCGCCGCTTCCACGATGTCCTCGCCATCCCGCCCGTAGCGGTCCACCACGGCCTGCACCAAGGTGTCCTTCGTCGGGATGGACACCACAGCCGTGTTCGGTGCGAACAGGTCGTCCTCGACGTGGTAGCCCTGGTTGACCAACTCAGCCAGCGCCGCGAAGTCGCTGTGCTGGTTGAACCGGATCCGCCGGATGAAGTACTTCGAGAAGATCGGGTGGATCCCCTCGGAGACACCGGGCATCTTGGCGACCGTTCCGGTAGGTGCGATCGTCCGCTTCTTCACCGGCACCGGGATTCGCAGCTCGTGGCAGAACTTGTCGGCTGCCTTATCGACCTCATAGGCCATCTCCCGCAAGAAGCGGAGGAACCGCTTGTCTCCGGGCGCCTGGGAGTACCTACGGCCTGTGAGGGCTAGATAGGACGCAACGCCGAGGTGCCCGACACCGATGCGCCGGTTCCGATCGAGGACTTCCCGCGACTTCGGATCTGCCACCGGGCTGAACGTGGCCCGGATGAGGAACCGCGTCATCAGCCGATGGGCGCGGATCAGATCGATGTAGTCGGTCTTGCCGTTCTCGGTGACGAACGCCGCCAGGTTGATGTGGCCGAGGTTGCACGGCTCCCACGGCTCGAGGGTGATCTCGCCGCAGGGGTTCGTACAGACGACCCGGTTGGGCTCGTTGACGTTGGACAGGGAGCTGTCCCACATACCCGGCTCACCGTTACGGACGGCTCCCTCGGAGAGAGCCTTCATAACGTCCCACGCACCGTGCTTACCGAACAGGTAGTCGCCTTGGTCCGGGCCTTTCACGATCTCCCAGAACTCATCATCAACTTCGACCGAGATATTCGTCGTCCAGTGGCTACCCGACTCTGCTTTGCAGTTGATGAACTGCTGGATCTGGTAGTCCGACCAGTGCATGATCGACATACGAGCCGACCGGCGAACGCCGCCGGCCACGACGCACTCAGCGATCGCGTGATCGATAGCCATCGCGTCCATGCCCGTGAGCACTTCGCCGCTGCGATCCGAGAGGATCTCGGCTACCTTCCACAACATCTGAGCGAACGGCAATGGGCCGCTGGCGAATCCGCCGAACGTCTTGAGCTTCGCCCCAGCCTTGCGGATGCGACTCACGTCGTAGACGCGCTGGAAGTGGACCGTGTCAGGTCGGTAGTGGGTGTCGATCAGGTCGACCAGCGCAGCCGCCCAGCCCTCCCGCGAGTCTTCGATCGGGAACGCACCAGGCCAGTCCGCGTCGTACGAATCAGAGATCAACCCCTGATCGACCATCGACATGTAGTTGGGATGATCTGGGTCGCAGACGATCTCGACCCGAAGCGGGTGTACGACAGCCGGGTAACCCTCGAGGTAGTGGTTGGAGTAGTTCGCACCGACTCCCCCGCCCTCCATCAGGCGCAGGAACGTGAACTCGAAGTGGTCCGAGATCTTCTCAGGCCAGCCGGCTACCCAGCAGTTGAAGAGGTGCTGGGCGTTCTTAACACCGCTCGCCCACAGGTGGCGACCGGCGGGCAGGAGCTTGAACTCAGTGATGAGTCGAACCAGCTCGTATCGCTCTCCGACATCCTGGTATCGCTCGGGGACGAGCGCCAGGTTGCCGTCGACCACTCGAGCGACTGTCTCGGGCCAAGTTTCCTTGGAACCATCAGGCTTCGTCCGGGCATAAGTCCGGTTGTAGACCAGCTCACCTGTTGGCCCCCAGGGTATTTCGGATGTCACGCAACCCCTTTCAAGTGTCGCTGCCTGTAGTCCTTCATTCCGTATCCGGGGGTGAAGACCCCGCCCACGTACATCTCGAGATCGTCCTGGGACCAGTTCTCCAAGCGCATGCGAGGCTGGTGAGGGAACAGGTCAGGCGTGACCTCGGCCCGGTAGACCTCGGAGCCTGGGCCGTTGAACTCCGGGTCGAAGATGCTCGCCGTCATGCGACGAACTCCTTTCTGAGTGTTGTGGTTTGGTCGCTGTCGAGGAACCGGCCGTTGTCCCCTCGGATCGGCCGGCGATCCTTCGTCATCGCGCACAGAGGTATCGGCTCGTCACCGACGGCGATCAGGCTCATCGCCATGTCGCCCGTCGGATCTGAGTGGCCGTCCCCCTGGGCCTTTCGGCCCTCAGGGAACACCGCGTGTCGACTGCCAGGGCCTTCTGAGACGTTCCCGTCAGCGTCTACGCCGGCTGTGATCACGATGATGTTGACGTGCTCGGTCAGAGACTTCACAGCCTTCTTGAGCAGCGACTGCGCCGCCGAGTTCTGTGCCGGAAGCACCCCGTCCTCGTAGCGGCTCTTGACCGCCTCGGCCTGGCCGGCGTTCTGAGCTGACAGCGACTCCATCGCCAGCGGCAGGATGTCGACCAGATACCGGTTGGTGGACTCCCCGGATAGCGCGTCTCTCACGCTCTCCGACGAATAGAGGTTGCGACCGTTGAACTCGTTGCTAGCCAGCATCTTCTGGCTCAGCATCTGCAGCGCAGCGTGTCTCACGATGCGATGTGCCTCAGCTCCGCTGACCGAAGCTAGCTTCCGCCGAGCTGACGGCCTCTCGAGGTACCAAACCCACAGATCGTTGGTCAGCTCTACGTCGTCGTTGAACTCGCCCTTCCAGGCGACCAGAGCAGACCGTGCAGCTTTCTTGAACGCCCGGTCGATCTCCTCGCTCAAGGCATCACCTGCTGCAGGTACTCCTCCCGACTCACGTGGTCGAAGCTGATGCCACGGGTGACCTCCTCCGCGAACACATCTCGGATCTCGTCAACAGAGATGTGACTCGACCGCGCACCCCGATGCAGGATCGGCAGCTTGTTGGCTGTCAAGTTTCAGACCTTCCAGGTGTAGCCGTCGACCATGAACTTGCCGTGTTCGATCGGGATGATCTCGGGCTTGACGTGATTGCCGTCGATCGTCAGGATCCCGAATCCCTGCTGCCAGTTCGCCGTTCCGCCCTGGAGGTAGGTGGCCATCTTCATCGACATCAGGTTGCCGACCTCCATACCCCACAGCGACTTGGTGATGTCGCCGCCGTAGCCCTTGCTCTCAGGCTTGAGGGCGAGGCGATGGGTATGGCCCATCACGACCGACGTGTTGAACCGGATAGCCGCGTTGAGCGCGGTGTCCCCGGCTTTCTGCGTCAACCGGATACCACCACGGTGGCCGTGGGTGGTGACCCAGCCCGGTGCGATCTTGTTGAACTCAGGCAGCACCTCGATGCCGAAGCCGTCGAAATCCAGCAGAGCTTCCATCTTGAACTGGTCGGCGAACTCGACCAGAGCTGGAGCGTACTTCTCCAGGTAGTCGAACGGCCGGCGGTCGTGGTTGCCCTCGTGTACCTTGATCGGCCCCTCGAAGACCGCACGGAGCGGAGAGAGCAGACGCGTCTTGGCCTGCTCCGAATCCGGCTTGATCCGCTGCTGGAACTCCAGCGCCGAGCCCTTCGTCCAGCGCGACGGAGACGGAAAGTCCATCAGGTCGCCGATGTGGATGACCTCGTCGGGCTGGTAGTCCCCGATGAACTCGATGACCTTGGCCATGGCCTTCCGGTCATCGAAGGGGATCTGGGTATCCGAGATGACGACGATGCGCTTCGTCAACTAGAGCACCTCGGTGAACGGTGCTCGGGGCTGCACGTAGTCCCCGCTAACCGGGTACAGTAGGTACTCCGCGTGCTCGTGGTCTCGCGTGAACTCGATACCCCGACTGTCGATAACCGTAACGCTCTCGCCTTTCGGCACCTGATCGTTTTGCTCCCACACGCGGGGCTCGACAACCTCAGCGTCGAGGATGTGGGCCTGCGAGGCCCAAATCTCCTCGTAGCAGCGCACCGCCAAGGCGAGGTAGCCGGCTCCGTCGACATAGGAGTCGCGATGGATGACCTCTGGGGTGTCCAGCGCACTCTTGGCACGTGAGATCTTCAGCAGCGCCATCAGATTGGCCACATCCATAGCCGTCAGCGACACGCCTCCGATGTAGGCAGACCACAGGTCTGCGATGCGCTCGAACGACTTGATCGCCTCCCCGTAGGTCTGCTGGCGGTCGCCGTTGATGAGTCGTTCGGCTTCTTGCAGAACAGATTCGGTCACAGACCAGTCTCCGATGCGGTGTAGTAGTCGATCAGCTCTTGGAGCTTCTCTGGGTTGTCGCCCACGATGGGCGTGTGGATGTCGTCAACCACGACGGGAACCATCCGGGCCTTGAGCACGTCGATGACGTAGGTCTTGGCCTCAGCGTTCTTCGTCAGGTCGACGTAGTCGAACTTCACCCCGGCGTCCTCGAGCTTCTTGACCGCGACGACGCAGTACTTGCAGTTCGGTTGGCCGTAGACGGTGACGGGTGCGAACATCGTTCTCACGGCAGCACCTCAGTGAAGGGAGCCCGCCTGTTCAAGAAGGTGTTGTCCGGGTTCTGTTCCCCTCCGTCCCAAATGATCACCCCGTCCTCTACACCCAGGTCCATGTATCGGACACCTTCTTCGAACTTCCAGTAAGTGGGGTACTGGTTGTCGGTTACAACGACCCCCTCAGGGACTTCGTCCAGAGTAGAAAACACTCGAGGCTCCATCAGATCCTTTCCAGCAGAGCCGATTTGCCCCGCGCTGTTACTAGTGAGTTGACATCCTCGCCGTCTGGCATCGGGATGATTCGTGCGTTCGGCAGCGTCTTAGCCACCTGGTGTGCGAAGTCCATGCCGGCGTCGTCGCCGTCGGCCAGGATGTTCACGTTGCGGTAGCCGAGGAACAGCTCCCGCATGAACGGCTTCCACATCTGCGAGCCGGCCAGCCCCACCGAGGGTATGCCGGCCAATTCAGCTGTGATCGTGTCGATCTCGCCCTCGCAGACGGCCATATCCCGCGAGTAGCGGGTCAGGGCCTGGGTGTTGTAGATCCGGTTCTTCTCCCCCGGCATCGACAGGTACTTCGGGTCACGGCCATCGAGCCGGCGATACCGGATCGAGGCCACGGACCAACCGCGCCAAGCAGAGTGGCGCATGTACGGGATGGCCAGGCACCCCCGGTACATTTCATGACCAGGGAGTGGATCGGCCACGAACCCCAGGCCGAATTGAGTTGCGCCGAGGACTCCCCTGCTCGCCAAATACTCGGCGGCTGGGCTTCCTGGCAGGCTTCCCCGGTACCTTGTAGTGGCTTCCCACAGATAGGCTCTCTGCGATTCGGACAGCCTCTGCAAAACTCACCTCCTTCTCTTCGTGTCGGATGATCGAGATCACGTCCCCGCGCACGCTGCACCCAAGGCAGTTGAAGCCCTGGTTGTCGTAACTGACTGCAGCAGAGGCGTTCTCCTCGCCGTGGAACGGGCACAAGCACTTGTTCCACTCGTGCCGGTCCTCGGGAGGTTCCCAGTCCGGGTAGTAGCGAAGGATCGCTAGCGCGATCGGTGACTCAGAGGACACCGGGCTTCCGTTTCTCGAAGATGACCGTTACGCCGTCCTCAAAGTCGTTCGTGATTCGCGTTACCACACGAACGTGGCTGGGAGCGTGGATGGTTACGGTGTCGTTGACGTGATCAACCGATATCTGCAGCGAGTCGTTGACCCCGTTAGCTGTCAAGGTGATCCCCTCAGTCTGTCAGCCTCGATGGGAGCAATACGCTCCCCGAGCACCTGGACGGCCGGCGGATTGGCTAGGTACGCGATGGCCCTCTTGAAGAATTCGGCGCAATCCCGCGCCCAGCCGAGGGTGTACTTGTTGCACATAGTGCACAGGAGCCCTCGCACCACGCCTGTTTTGTGGTCGTGGTCAACGGAAAGCCTCTTGGCTTTACCGTTGGCTCGCTGACAGATGTAGCACCTGCCTCCTTGGAACTCATAGATCTCCCAGTACTCTTCCGCCGTGATCCCGTACGTGGCAAGGATTCTCGCCGCCCACGATCCCGAGCTTGCTTTTCGCTTCTTAGCTCGATGATGCGTATCGCAGCGGGGGCCGGGAACGAGCTTGCCTCGGATCGACTTGAGTTTGCGCTTGGTGGTTACGCCCTCTTTGACGCAGTCAACGCAGGGCTTTGTCGTGCGAGTTGACGACTTCCTCGCTACAGGCACACTTCTCCCTTCGTCGCTGTTCGACGTGGATCGCCCAGGAGAGCATCACCAGGGGCCAGATGATGAACTCCCAGACGAACCAGATCCCGTCAGGCACAGCGCCCATCAGGAGATCATCCCAGCCACCCACAACCGAGAGATGAGCTTGACCGGCTTGCTGACCTTGCGGACGACTTCCTCAGCGGCCGGCTCATCGCCGCCCTCGAGGTACAGGCTCGCTATCTCGAAGCCGAGGAGCTTGAGCGACAGCCTCACTGGACTGGAATCGTGATAGTCGTGGTAGTGGTCGGCCCGCAGATCTCACTCGTTATTCCGGTTAGTGCGAAGCCAGCCAGGGCAGCCGCCACCAGGAAGCCAACTAGAACTCCCCACCAGAAGTCCTTCACGGGTGCCATCCGTAGAAGCCGTTGACCGCCCCAACGAACAGACCCAGGTGGTAGGTCACCTGGAACAGCAGGAAAGAGACTAAGAACCTCACGCGACCCAACGCTTCGCCATGCGGTCGATGTTCAGGTCAGAGACGTTGCCGGCGAGGGTCGGCACCAAGACCTCGACGGTGGCCATCTGGTGGCGGTAGATGCCGTCCTGGCCCTTCTTGACGTTCTTCACGCGGGCCTCGCGGCGGGCGGTGCTGGGGATCTCGAGCCGCTCGTGCTTGGTCTCGATGATCAACGGCTTGTTGGGATCCGGCGAGTTGGGGTCGATGGACTTCTGGGTCCACGACGCCGGGACTCGCTTGAGCAGGCTGCCCAGGATCTGTAGATGCAGGCCAGCCTTCTTGGGCATGGAGTTCGGGGTGGTCATCGTTGTGATTCCTTTCGGTTAGCTGTCAAGGTTGATGCAGAGCAAGGTGCGCCCGAGTAGCGGAGTTTCTCCCACCAAACGCCAACAGCCAATGGGCTGTTGGCTTGACCGCGTTGGTTACCGGCTATTCGCCGTGGGAACTCGGGCCTGAGCCGGGTCTACGGCCGATCGAAGTTCGGGACGATCGCCTCGGGCTTGAAGATCACCCGGTAGTGGTCGGTCGACACCGTGGTACCGGTGGTCTGCTCCACGAACACCGTGACGTTGTCGCTCTGGCGCACAACGTGCTTCACCAGCGCGCCGTCATCGAGCTTGCAGATGATCTCGGTCTTCAAGTCTGGGTACTCGAGCGAGCACTTGCCCTCCACGATCAACAGGTACTTGTCGGTGAAGGTGTTGACCGCGACGATGCGACGGCTGACCTCAAACTGCTCCGACGCCTTGGAGATGTTCGCCGAAGCTACATCAGCGTCGGTGTCTGTGCATCCGGCCAGGCCGAGCGCGAGAGCGACAGCGGCGACAGTGGTGGCGATGATCTTCTTCATGTAGGTGGGTTCCTTCTAGTCGAGCTTGTTGGCGAGGGCGGTCAGGGCGACACCGAAGGTGTAAAGCACCCCGGCGAGGCTGAGTGGGATCCACAACGGGGCGGCGACCCACAGCCACGACCAGTCGATGACGCTGGTGAGCTTGAGGACCATGAAGACGATGAACAGGATCGTTCCGATACCGATTTGCATTGCGCTACTTCCTACTTGGTGGGGGTGATGCCGGTGACGAGGGTCAGGGCTTCGCCCCAGGTAGATCCGGTGTCCTGAGCGAGCTGGATCGCACCGAGCTTGCTGACGGCAGCAGGGTCGTCACTGTCGACGCCGACCAAGTCGAGGATCCTGCTTGCTTGGATGCTCGACCATCGGTTCAGGTTCTCGTAGGTGACGCCTGGCACTTCCTTCAGGGTCTGCTGGGTGATGCCGTGCTTCTCGAAGGCGTGGCCGACGATGCAACACGGGGTGGCGTTCGGGTTGAAGTACCGGCACTTCGCCTTGGTGTCTGGCTGCTCCGTGCCCAGCTCGATCACGGTATTGAGGAGTTCAGATGCTGTGGTCATTCGCTACTTTCTGTTAGCTGTCAAGTTCCCGCTAGAACTTGAGATCTTCGATTTGCATAGTGCTGCCAGTGAACTCAAGTTCGGCGTAGTCCTGACCACTGGCGTCAGACTTGCCACCACGGTTCTTGACCGTGGAGACCCGCAGAGACGAGGTGTCGCTGTACGGATCGGTTTCTCGGTGGAGCGTGATGATCAGCTCGGGTACACGCCCGATCTGACCTTTGATGCCTCCCAACGGGATTGGCTTATCCCCGTCGTTGTACTGGCCGGTGACGTGGTGAAGCCCCACCACGCTGGCCCCGGTTTCCCGGGCCATCTCGTGGAGGTAGTCCATCAACGCTTCCAGCCCCGAGAACGGGTCGTCCCCGTCGCTACTCTCGGTTCGGACGTTGGTGATGTTGTCCACAACGATCAGTGCCGGGTAGTCCTCGTACAACGCGTCGTACGCCGACAGGCAGTCCTCGATCACGTCGAGGTTGGGAGATGCCTTGTAGTTGAACCGGATTGGTAGAGCGTCCAGCTCATCGCCGAGGGAGCCGATGTCCTCGTTGAGGACAGCCTGCGATGACTTCTCGAGCGACCACCCGCTGATGATCGACAGCGAACGGGACAACTGGGTGAACGCATCCGAGTCAGCTGAGAAGTAGAGGGTCGGTACCTTCGACTTCAGAGCGTAGGCGAGGACGAACGCAGACTTGCCTGTGCCTGGGCCAGCGCAGACCAGGCCGAGCTGACCCCGCACGAACCGCGTGCCACGAGCCTCGAGAGCGTTCCACACCCCCGGAAGCGGCTCGCCGGCCGAACCCCGGATGAAGAGGCTTTGACGTGGCGTATACACCTATCCAAGGATCCCGATATCGCGGAGGCGACCGATGATGTACTGCCGGCCCTTCGGCGTGATCTTTCCGGTCACGTTGATCTCGCCGGTCCTCGGGTTTGGCCACTTGTCGTTCAGCATGTAACCGTTGTCGGTGGCGAAGGACCGCGCGTTGGTGCCCGGATCTCGGATCATGCCCCAGTCGCGCATGTAGCTCAGGAGGGTGTTCTGCCCCAGCCCAACCTCGTGAGCGAGATCTCTTGCGAGGATGCAGGTCTCGATGCCCTTCGGACGCAGCCGAACGACGTTTCCTACGTAAGCTTCGGCAACACGCTCCACCAGCTCATCCTGTTTTCCGTCGCGAACCCGATACGGGCCAATGGGGTAAGCAACCGTTCCTCGAGATGCGGTCTCCACCATCACATCTGTCGGGAACAGGAGGTCATCCCAAGATGGGTGGACCCAGGGCTTCCCTTCCCGTCTGATAGCTCCAAGACCCGCCAAGGTCTTCAGCACCTCGCGCGGAGGTGTTCCGGTGCGAGCAGCGATAGCCTCGCGCAGCTCCCAGACGAGCTGCCCGCCGTGGTTGTTCTCGGCTACGGACGCCGACAAGGCGCGTGGCTTGAGTTCGGTGACCTTCGCTTCGGCCTCTGCCAGCTCGAGGTCTCGCATCTCCAGAATCCGGGTGGCCTCCACCAAAGCGGCAGAGATCAACTCTTGTCCGGTCAGCGGCTTGGACACCTCGGCCTCGCGGGTCTTCACCACGAAGTACTGGATGGCTGCGGCGACCTCGGGCTTGCGACCGTCGCCCATCAAGGCGACGTGGTACGCGCCGTAGCGGGTCAGAGCGAAGTCTTCGAGGGTGTAGGTCCGTTCGCCGAATCCCGCCTTGGCCTTATGCTCCGACTGCCCGGAACGTATGTGCTGACCTGCATCGATGCCCTGGGCAGCGATCGCCAGGGAAGCTCGGCTAATAGCCTCGCGGAACATGTCCCACTTGCTGTACCCGAGCGGCTCCATCAGGTCTCGCGCGGTCCACCACTCCTTGCCGGCTTTGGTCACCCGGCGCTTGCCATCGAAGGGGCTCGTAGGGGGCTGTGCGCCGCCCTCGTCGTCGGAAGGGAATGCGATCTCTGCAATGCTCATTTCTTGCCTTTCGTTTGTGTTAGCTGTCAAGGTTGGTTCAGAAGGGTGGGCCGTAGGTTCGGATGATCAACTCTTCGATCTCCTCAACGGCGTCGTAGATGTCGAAGCAGTCGATGCTCTGGGGCATCTTCGACAGGATCGCGTTGACCTGACTCCTGATGTCTGGAGCGTCGTCGTTAGCTGTCAAGGCAGCGTGATGAGTGCGTCATGGATAGGTCGATGGGCTCGGCCAGCGCTGGCCTCGTCATCGACATCCTTCTGCAGCTGCTTCATCAGCCGGGTGGCCGGAATCGAGGGGAACACCTTCAACAGGGCCGCTCCCCTGCGTCCGGTGCGCGGAACCCGGAGAACGCCGCCTGACTCGTGCGGGGCGATACTCGACCGCAGCGAGACGTGGTTGGGATCCCAGGGCCGTGGGTTGTCCGGGTTGTACCGATCGGCCGTAGCCGCCGTCATGCCTTCTTCTCCTCGTTAACCGAGGGTCCTTCGACACCTTTGGTGCCGACGACTGTGTGGGCCAGCTCCTCGGGCACCTGGCCGGTGCCGTAGAACGGGCTGTACTGGTAGCTCATAGCGTGTGCTTCTCTCCGTCGATGGTTGCGACTCTGATGACCCGGTCTGGGTAGAGCCGTTTGTGCTCCTGGCCGAACCTCATCGCCGCCGCGTCCGAAGGGAACGCGTAGGTGTTCGGCTGAGATTGGACGTGCCAGGCAGGCAGCTCTGGTGCCGCGCCTATCTGGACCCAGGCGTACTCGCCGCCGGGTCTCACGAACCCGACGCCTTCTTGGAATACCGCCACACCCAACGGTGTGGTGGTTACTAGGGCTTCATCTCTCTTTGCCATATTTATCGCTCACTCTTCAAGTACGCGCCCTTCGTTAGCTGTCAAGTTGTCAGCCACGAAAAACTGGACATGAGTAGTTCACGTCACAGAATCCGCACTTGTCAGCCTCCGGGTCGGCCTCGAACTCGCCGGCCTGGATCTTCTCCTCGACCTCGAGGAACCTCTGCGTGACAGCTTCGAGGTTCCATTCGGTCAGGTCGTACGGATCGGTGACGACCGCCTTCTTGCCCTTCGGGCCTGCCATGTAGTAGTCACCAGAGGTGATCACAACTCCGTAGAGCACCCACAGCGCGAGGGCGTAGACGCCGAGCTGGAAGTCGTCACCTGGCTTCTTCCCGGTCTTGTAGTCCCGAACCCTCAACTCTCCGTTGACGACAACGACAGCGTCGATGAATCCCCGGACGCGGATACCTCCCAGCACGATGTCGAACGACAGCTCGATCGCGGGCTTCGAGGGCTTGCAGTCGCAGTCCTTGATGTGGATGACCCGCTCCTCGTCGGTGACCTCCACCGTGAAGTTCGCCTCGTCGCTCACAATGCAGCGATCGTCGGTGATCGCAGGAGTCTGCCAAATCTCTTGGCCCTTATCTGATCTCCAGGCCATGAACTTCTCGACCTGCTCGAGCCCGATGTTCCAACGACGCTCGATGTCGGCTTCGCCGTTGTACGGACCAGACCAGAACCACCAGTCGAAGTTCGGGGTCTTGGCGCACAGCTCTCCGATGTCTTTGGCGTACTCCTCCTTGAAGATCTCTTGTGCTCGTTCGAGAGTCACCTCTCGGCCCTCGGCCAGGGCCTTCTCCACGACCTCAGCCACGGTGTGGAACGCGGTGCCTTGAGGTAGCCAAGCGGCCGGCCGTTTCCAAACCTTGTCGATGCGGGCGAGCTTGTACGACATCGGACAGCGGCAGTACTGGTTGAGCTGCGAGACAGATCGCAGCGGAAGCTTCTTCGATTCGGTCACCTGATCTGCTGCCGTCGATCATCGGATAAAGCGCACATTTCGGATAGCAGAGGTTGACCGGGACCTGCGAGCTGGTACACCACCCACTCCGCCGTCCCGTGCATCATCTCAGGATCGTCCTTGATCGTTTGAAACAGAACCTCCTGTCGGTCAGCTTTCAGCAGAAGCTGGCGAGCTGGATCCCACCAGGGGTCAAGGTCGTCAACAAGAGGACTTCGGTAGGCCCACAGCAGAATTGACTTCTTCGTCGGATCGTCTTTTCGCCAAACTTCGCAGCTCTGAACCTGAAGAAACGCGAACCTTTCAACTAGTAGAATCGGGTCGGAGTGGTCGATGCCTTCGAAGATCTGGGCGAAACGGGCTAGTGGCACTGCAGTTTTCCTTCACTGGGTAGGGCTAACCGCCCTGGGTTTCGTGCGGAGACTCACCCGGCTTATAGCGCCAGATGCGCTTCCCTTCGGGAGTCAAGTTGGTGAACTCATTCACCCTGATCAGCAGGTGGTACCCATCGATCTTCGGATCACGAGGGCGGTAGGCGAAGCCTCCGTTAGGGGCGACCTTCGGAGTGGGCGGAATGTTGGGATCGAACTCAACGACCCAGTCGTTCTCCCGCATCCTGTTTAGCCACGACTTATATCGCTTGATCTTGGACTCACTCATCCCTCGACCACCGGTGGCCATGTACTCACCGTGGTCTCGAAGCCGTTGGAACGCAACCGAAGCGCCCTGCGCCCTGGTGGTCTCCCACGGCCAAGCCTTGTCTACGATCTGGCGTGTCGACATGAGACCTCCATAGGTCGTCTTGTGCCAAGATACGGCCTGCCTGCTGACACCGTGCATCTCTGCGATTTCTGTCTGGTTTAGTCCCGCCTTTCGGTAAGCCTCGATGGTGCTTAAATCCAGCGGCCGATAACTCGCCGGATTCCTTTTGCCGCTCATGATTCCTCCATGAGAAAGGTAGAGATTGAATAGCCCGTCAAGGGCTATCGTAGTTGACTGTCAAGTCCTTCGATCCTTCTATTCGAGCGTGTCGCTGCGGCCCCCAGGCGCTCGGACACTAAGCTCCAGTTGATGACGGAGCCCCCTCCACCCAGTGGCTCCGGTCGTTTGCATGGCTAGTTAATCGAACCTTTCCCCTGTCGTAAATAACGAACAGGCAGCAGCCCCCGCTGTTACCCGTGTTTCCTGCGAGTTTCCTGTGACTTAGTGACCGAGATCACTTTTAGCATACCCCTCCAAGCCTTCTGACCTGGGACAATGCATGCCTTGATGTTGAATGCACGCGTAGTCGACTACTTGTTTTCGGCTCAGGACGGGTCTGCTATAGAGCCGCCGGCATCACCACGATGAGTCCTTCATGAACGGGTTGTCGTCGTCGTACGGCTCGCACCACCAGTCACGTACCCGTCGCCACAGCTTGATCAGCTTTCGCATCAGTCCTCTCCCCTCAGCTCCGCGAAGTAGTGGTGGCTCGCCGATTGGTATGCGCTGTCGAAGTCGATGTCCGCTGAGTCGCATAGGTGCATCAGATCTCCGAGCAAGTCTCCGATCGTGATCTCCAGATCACCGGAATCGCCGACGGTCTCGATGTAGGTCACCAGCGCGGTGGCAGCCCACTGCACGTTGGCGTTGTTGTCGGACACGGGATGGTGGCCGTCGCGGTGCCTCTTGGGCTCCGCAGCGATGCGCTTAAGATCCTCGGTGTCTTCGACCGTCAGGTTGGCCGGGTATTCGGTCATGCGTTGTCTCCCTTGAGGTATCGCTCTAGGTCTTCGATGCGGACGACCGGGTTCCAAGCCGGCTCAGTCGGATTGGAGATGATTCCGCTGCCGAGAGGCAGCCATGCGACGGCGTGGTCCAACTCTTCGTCTTCGTAGTCGAGGGCGTAGCACGGCGTCTTGTTCTCGTCGTCCACCCGGAGCACCTCGATGCCTCGAGCCCTCATGAACGAGTAGACGAGCACCGCCGATTTGATCTCTTGCTCGGTGTCGGCTCGGGTTGCCATCACGCCTCCAGTTTGGTGAGTCGAATAGTGACGCAACCCTCGCGAGTCGAGAGTTGCACCCGCGCAGTGAAATAGCCTCTCCGGGAGACGATCCCCCTATGACCGTGCGCCCAGTGGCCAGGGCTGTTGATCAAGACTTCTGTTCCCGCTACGATCTCGGCTCGGTACTCGCTCTTTGTTGCAGGTGCCATCACACCTCCTCCATTGCTTGTCCCGATGCGAAGTAGAGCGGCCAGTCGACCAACTCTCTGACGAGGTCAGCTACCTTCGACACCGGGATCTCAAGTGGCTCGCCGACGTTCTTGGTGCGGCCGTAGTCGAGCGTGCGCCCGTTGTCAGACTCCCGAGTGATGCGCTCGGTGCGCTGGATAGATAAACCTTCCAACACCCCGCCGGTCTCGATAGGTTGCACCTCGTACTTGGTGATCTTGCGGTCGTGTGCCACGTCACGCCTCCTTGATCTTGACCGTGTGCCCGGTCCTTACCTCGTGCAGCCGAACCGCTGTGCCGAAGTCTCTGCGCTTCTCAGCTTTGAACTCGGTGCCGCACTTGCACTTTCCCTTGAACTTCATTGGCCCTTAACCGGACGCTTAGCACAATGCCTGTCCTGGCAGTACTTTCTATGCCTACCTCTGCTTTTCATAGTCAGCTCCTTACGACACCTGAGGCACTTCTTAGGGGCGGCCGGCACTGGAGGCTTCGGGTATCGGACGCGAGATCTCCAGGTGTGCTTTGAGGCACAGGATCTAGAACAGAATCTATGACCTAATCGTTTGGGAAGGAACTGCTTTCCGCACTCCTCACAACCGCATTCCTCCCGTACTGGGGCGGGCTTGCACACTTTGGAGCAAAACCGCTGGGCAGCGCCCCTAGGTCTAAAGTCGCTGCCGCAACCCTCACAGTTACGGCGTGAAAACCTGGGGTTTGTGTTGCACTCAACTGAGCAATAGGACGTTCCTCTGCGGCTGCTCAAATACTCTCCACCGCAACGCTTGCACCTCTTTGGGCTCGACCTAAGGATGCTCAACCGATTTGAGACGGCACCATAGCTTCTCTGCAAAAGCACGACCTTTTCGACTTGGCTGATATCTGTACGCAGCGCGATCTGATCTTCAGCTGAGGTCCAGGCCCCGGTTCGAGGTATTCCAACCAGACGCGACCGCTTCTCGTTCCTAGTTCGCTGTTGCTCGGCTAAATAGTGAAAATTGCGTGCCTTCCACTCGGCGCTGGCCATAGCCCAACCTCTCCTACTCGCTGGACAGGCTCGCCAGCTTCTCCTCAATTGCCTTGGCGGCGAACTCTTCAGGCTTGATACCTAGGGCGTCTGCAGCCTTCCTCACCCGTTGCAGCTTGCGAACGCCTAGCTCGATGTGGATAGTCGACGGAGCCTTTGGCTTCTTTCGAACGTGCCCGCGAACGCGCGTGGTATCACTTTCCTTGTTGAACCACTTACCCTTTGCGGCAGTTGGCGGCACACCGTTAGCCCGCTCCCGCTGAAGGGCTTTGGCCGTGTCGGGGCCAACTCCTTTTACGGTTTCTGAGATCTGGTCAACGCTTAATCCTTCGGCCAACATCTGGTACACAACCAGGGGGCGAAGCTCCTTGGCCAGGACGATATCCGACATGTGGTGCGCCCATGCCTCTGAGAACGTCTTGAACCCTGAGCTAGCCCAGGCTTGCTTGTCGATGATCTCCTCGAGCACGTCCTGAAACGACAGGAAGTGTGTTCGAAGCTTCCTCCACAGGTTCATCTCTTGGGAGGCGGTTAACGCTTTGGGAGTCATGGGTTTTGCCCTCCAATGGACTTGCGCCGCAAGGCGGACATGGCGGCGGCAAGAGCTTCCGCTAAGTAGTCGGGTTTATCGGGGTGTATAACTATGTACGGCCCACCTGGATAGGCTGCGAACCTGACCGAAAGCCTGCTCATAGCCTCACTTCCCGACAATCAGGGTCACGTCTTCACCCAGCTCCAGTAGCCAGGTCTTGGTGCTACGCGAGTACCAAAGGCCAACCTGCCCAGGCTGATCGGAGCAATCCTCTTCGGAGCAGACCGGGTAGTCGACGCCGTCGACCGTCATGGTGGTGCGCGGAGCCTCAGCGTGGGCGCGGGTGATGTAGAACTCCCCCAGGGCCATAGACAGGCCGAAGCTCCACACAGCGAGCACCAGCGTCACTGCGGTCGAGACTGGTCGGGTCATATCGAACCTCTCAGGTTGGTCGGGATGCGTCGGTTGGTGTAGCAGGTAAAAGCTCGTCGTGGACGAATGTTGGCCGCTCGCAGCGGCATAGCCGCGTCCTTGGCGTCGATCTCAGCTCGCCGCTGGGCGATCTCATGGGGCGTCACAGCGATGACCGGACCTCTCGCACCTCACGTGCGGCGACAACCAGCGAGTGCATGAGTTGGTCATAGTCACAGGCGCTGACCTGGTCACTGTCTCCGAGGATCTGGTTGACAAGGAGCTGGGCTCGCTGAAGCTCACCGCCTGCCGTGTCGAGTTGATCCTTGGCTCTGTTGATCTGAGATGTGACGGTCACGCCTCGACTACCTCACGCGGAGCCTCGATCCAACCTCGAGCCTCGATCAAGCTGCCGGGGCCGTTGATGTACTCGGGAGGGTTCTTGCCTACCGTCCGAGCGATGAGCAGCGCGTAAGGGCACTCATCCCTCTTCTCCCAGGTGATGTGGACCCGAACCCCATCGCGTTCGTAGATGACGTGGTCGAGAGTCTCCCCTTCGATGGCGGTCATCTCAGACCAGTTGTTGCTGGCCGCGACCTCGGACATGACAACTCTTCCGCTGTATGGCATTTCGATACCTCTCACGCTGCGGGCATGAGGTCTTCTGCCTCACACCAGGTTTGGTCTAGCGAGTCCCACAAGACTCGGAACAATCCGTTCCGAACCTTGGTGATCACTCCGTTGGCAGCGAGCTGCTGCCCGAACTGCCTGACGCCTTCGCGGTCGTAAACCTTGTCTCCGGTTTTCACGCGGCCACGCATTCACTGACGATCTCGTCGACCATCTCGTCCAGGCTCACGCCTTGGTCGTAGGCGTCTCGGTACAGCCGGTCAGGGATGTCTTCGGAAGTGAGACCCGTTCGCAGGGAACAGGATCCCGTCTACGAACCTCATCCATCTCTCGAAACTCATGTCACGGCTCCTGTCTCGGGTCGTCGTAATCGACCATGACCGCGTCGTTGGGATGGTTCGCGCCGATCCACCCGAGCACGTCGCTGTCGGCGAGATAGCTTGGGATGTCCGGGTATAGGTACCTCAGGTAGCCGATGGCAGCCTTCTTCGTGAGATGAGCTGTGGCACTGAGCCCGTAGCCAGGTCGATACCTAGCCACCATCCACACGACGCCCATCACTTCACAACCATCGTGAATGGAGCGTCCATGTCACTCGGACGGAAGCTCTGATTCTTGGGACCGCGCCAGCCCTGATTCGAAGTTTGAAACTGCTGGGGCCACCACTCGAATCCTCCGTCGTGGTCGGTCTTGCGCCACAGGTCTCCGTCGATGTCTTCAACCGCGACACCAACCGGGATCTCCTGCCACGTCTTGTATCTCGTCACGACTTGCCTCCTCAGTGCTTCTTGAACAGAACGCTCTTGCGTCCGTTGATGCAGAGTCCGCAGCGAGCACACGCGGAGCCTTCTGCGCTGATCGTCGGCAGCGCACCGTTGTTGTTCGGGCAGCGCGCCGCGCTGGCGAACTCGGTCTTGCCTTCTTCAAACGTGTTGGCTACGTGGGCGATCAGGCTGCCCTTGGCCTCCAGGTGCTTGGCAACGCTCAGGTTGTCCTCATCAGCCGAGAAGTACAGGCCGAGGTTGTCGAACCTCTGTGAGTGCAGGTAAGTCGCAGCGGTAGCAACCCTTGTGTAGGCCCAGAACTGGACATCGGGGTTGTCCCTGATGACTCTGGCCCAGGCGGCGACGTAGGTGCCAGAGAAGAAGTCTCCGTCCCAGTGAATGCGGAACATCTTGGGCGCGTTGCGCTTATCGCATTCCTTGATGAACTCGGTGATCATCTCGCCGAGCATGATGGTCATCTCTTCGAGACTCGCGTCCTTGGTCGCTTCCCAGTTCCGCAGGAGCAGAGCGGAGACCGCAGGCCTAAGCCTCTCGATCTTTCCGGCGTAGCAGACCTTGGAGCAGAACGCCGTGGCGTCGGGGCAGGAGAACTGTGCTCCGCTGGGCAGGCCGAAAGCGTTGCCTATCAACGGCACAACGCCGGATGGTCGAGCCTTGACGATGTTCGCGACCTTGGTGTCTTTCGACCTGGTCAGCGTGGTCACTTCTGCCAGTCCTTCGGCAGGAATCCCCCACCTGAGATCCAGGTGTCCAACGAAGCGAACGCTTCTACCGCAAAGTCATACGAGTAGAAGTTCTCGTCGGGATCTCCGTCTAGCGCCTCCCGCAGGATCCTCAGGGCTTCGTTAGGGTCCACAACCGTACCTCTCGTTAGCTGTCAAGTTGAATGACACAAAGCGCCCACGGCGCGAATCGAACGCGACCACCCGTCGGAGCCGAAAGCTCCGTTAACCAGCTCTTCACTGGAACAGGCCACCGTGGTGGGCAGGGTGATGCCTTGCTAGAATCGGGAGCGGAGACCAGCCGCAGTTGCGGTAACAACCACGACTGGCTCTCGCCTCTACCTACGCTTAAGCAGCTGAACGGCTGCCCATATAGCACCTGGCAGAGCGAGAATTAGGGCGATAACCTCGAAGGCTGACATCGCTCTAATCTCCTCTCCCTTCCCCGAGACACGGCACGGGGAAGTCTGAGATCAGGCCAGCATGGCTTTCAGCTCAGCCTTGATCCGGCGAGCATCCTCCCCTCGCCAGGTTCCAGCGTTGGCCAGGAAGTACCGCACGATCGAGTCGGCGGAGTCTTCGTAGTACCGATCGGTGATCAGGTGCAGCGACCTCATCGCGTCGAGGTAGGGCACCGCTCCGAAGTAGACCTTGGGCCATGTCTCGCGGATCTCAGCCGCGATCGTGGACAACGGTCGGATCTGGGTCTTGGTCAAGATGGCGGTCATGTTCGATTCCTTCTGGTTGTGGTTGGCTGTCAAGCTCAGGGCAACAGGGCGTCGTACTCGTCCTGGGATATCTCGTTCTGCAGGTAGAGCCGCATGATCGCGGCGGCACCTTCGGCGGTCTTGCCTTCGGGGATGGCCTTGCCGTGGCCCAGTTCCCAATTCGGCCGGCCAGGCTGTAGGTACCAGAGCTGTATGCGCCCCTCGGTATCCAGCTCCATGACTTGGTGCTGCCACTCCCCGATGCCTAGCGCGTCCGGGGTGTTGAAGCTGAGAACGTGCCTCATCACTTCACCCGAACGATGTTGGTTCCACGGCGGACGTAGAGCCGTCCGTCGATGTAAGCCCAGTGCTGCGGATTCATGTCTACCCCTTCGTTAGCTGTCAAGTTGACTCGCGGCGAAAGACGCTGTGCCCTATCGGCCGCGACGAGCGGCCCGAGCCTGCTTAGCCCGGTAGCTTGCGCTGGGTCCCGTGGTGGACACGGGCCGTGCCTTACTGATCGGAGCCTTGCGGTACACAACTCCGACCTTCATCTCTCCGAGAGCGCGTTCGACCGCACCCTTGGGGAGGTGAGAAGTCTTGTTGTCGAGCACAACGACCACAGCCGTCGGGTCGGTCCAACCCTTGCTACGCTTCTCACGCTCAGCGTCGATAGTCGACACCGGTGAAAGCTCCGGGGCCACGAACGGACTCCGCACGCTCTTGCGCTCCCGGACCCGCGACTCACGGGACATGGGGATCGTTGAGTTTGGGTCGATCAAAGGTTTCATGTCTATCTCCGATCGGTTGGCTGTCAAGTTGGGATTGAGTGGATAGCCAGGAATCGAACCTGGTGTCATGATGCCGCCACCGCTTATCTGAAGATCAAGCCTCAGCACTCACGGTGCGCCAGACAGTGGCACGAGATCGTTCCATCTCGCCATGCCTACCCGCCCCTAGGGCACGTCAACTACGAATCATGCCTTAGGAAGTCTTGGTATTGCTGCTAGTCAGGATTGTAGTGGGGGATCGAGTTTCACCCCGCCCTGCTCCTAGCTATGTATTGCTCCATACCTAACCGAAAGCCCTCTCTCGGTCACGCTCGGTATGTGCTCTTTGTCGGACGCAATTCGCGCCCCGAGGTTATCGGCCAGGATCGTCCTGGTCCTCATTACTATTCGCAAACCCCATAACCATCGGGTTCCAGCACACACCATTGCTAGTGGCTGCGACATCCGATCCGAAGATCGGGGCCGTGCTGTCGAATTATTCAAACTTTAGCCTATGTCCGTTTGGCTGTCAAGTGGGTGGTGGTTTTGAATGCGACCCTAGTTCGCATTCTCGACTGGACCTACCGGCATCGCCGGAGTAGTACCCGTGACCGCTTGATCGAACAAATCTAACCTAGCATACGCCAGATTTGGCTGTCAAGTCATAGGTCGGAACTGCGTGGACACCGCTATTCACCTGCTCACCCTAACGCTCACCTGGCCGCTAGTGATGGGTGACGATTCCACCTGTGCAATTCCTGGCCCCGGCCCTCTCGGGCTGTACCACCGGATTTCCACCGGTACCGGCGACTTGCGCCTCGAACGATTACGAACTTACCACCCAGCCGTTTGGCTGTCAAGTCCGAATTGCAATTGCCCGGTCAGAGTGCATTTCTCTTGAGGTGCGGATGCCCGGTCACCAGGACATGCAGCTAGCAGGGGTGCTGGCCGTCTCGTGTGCAGGGTGCCCAGGTGGCATGGGTACAGGTAGGGCAGGCAGGGTGTGGGTAGGCAGGCTGAGTTAGCTAGCAGGGCAGGCCGGCTCGAGCTGCACCGCAGGTGGGGACTGGTACAGGGCGTGGGTAGGAGTTAGCTAGGCAGGCTTGGCCTAGGACAGGCAGGCAGGCTAGGGTTAGCTGTGTGTAGCGTCGTCGCTGCTAGGGGTACCCAGGGGTGTTAGCCCCTCCCCCGGGTCCTCGACCGGTCGGTTATGCGGCTGACCTATCCTGTACGGGTTTTCGAGTGATTCTGAGGCTCGGCTTCGCGCTGGAAGGCGCTACGCAGGCCCGGAGAGCCACGAGGACCGAATTTCGGGGGTCTCCCCTGGTCTCCCTACCCAGGGAGCGGCAAAACGCCGCTCAGAGCCTCTATCTAATTTAGTGACGCTGGTCACATTACAGGCTTGTTGGTTGACAAGGGCTCGTATATATATTATGAGGGGCTAAGAGCCCCGAATCAAGAGCCTTCGGCTCTATAAAGAGCGCCAACAAGGCGCTCTGAATTATAACCGGCCTTGGGGGCCGGTATTACTGATCCGGCAACCGCCGGATCTATCGCCGCGCGAGAAGCGCGGCTCTTAATTAGGGGCAATCGAGTGAAATTTCCCCGCATCTGCGCGCGATGAGCTGGGACAGCTCCCAGCGCCGGCACGAACTGCCTCCCGATTGGGAGTTGAAGTACCGGCTTCCGGTGCTCGCCCGCGATAAATGGCTCTGCCAGATCAACGGGCGGGGCTGTGTCCGCGCCGCGAACGAGGTAGACCACATAAAACGGGGCAATGACCATTCCAGGTCGAATTTACGCTCCGTCTGCTGGGTCTGCCACGGCAAGAAATCATCCGCCGAGGGCGTAGAGCGCCGCCGGCAACTTAAAGCCCAGAGAAAGAGACCGGCAGAACGCCACCCTGGGCGTCGATAAAGGGACAGGTGCCCTTTTCCACCCAGGAGGTGACCAATGGGCGAACGTGGCCCAGTCGGAAAGCGCGACGAAGAGCGAGTCCGTAGGAATAAGCCCGACACCCCGACAGAGACAATTGTCGTTTTTGGTCGAGTGGAAGTCCCCGAACTCGGAATAGAAGATCCGCACCCACTCACGACTGACCTTTACAACTCGCTGAAGGATTCGGCGCAAGCCAAATTTTACGAGCCATCCGACTGGAGTGTGGCTCGAGCATCCCTGATATTCGCCGACGAGCTGTTCAAATTCCCCAATAAGCGGGGAGCGGCGATGATGCTGACCACTCTCAACCAGATGTGGTCATCGCTGTTGATGACCGAGGGCGACCGACGCCGTGCCCGCGTCGAAGTAGACCGCAAGCCCCTTGGGCCGGCCGACAGCAAGGTGCTCGACATCACCGACGTGCTCAGGCAGCGCCTGGAGAGCACGGGCGGATAGATACCCGTCCCCCGGAGGGGGTTCTGAGCGCGCAGCCGCTACCTGCGTGCTCCCCCCC
>AGIQ01000008.1 GCA_000230935.2 Mycolicibacterium rhodesiae JS60 | reverse complement strand
CGCCGCCATCGCCGCCGTCGTAGTGAGTGCTATCCCCAGCCGCGCCGTTCCCGCCATCCCCGCCTGCGCCCGCGGTGCCGCCGTTGCCGCCCGCACCGCCGTCGCCAGAAGCGGCCTGGCCGTACAGCACTGAGCCGTGCCCGCCGGCGCCGCCTGCGCCGCCGTCACCGCCGTCACCCCCGTCCCCGCCGTTGCTGCCGTCGACTCCGGCTTCACCGGCGGCCGTTCCGGCGGAGCCGGTTTGACCGGTTCCACCTGCACCCCCGTTCCCGCCGGTACCGCCGCGGCCACCGGAGCCGCCGCGGCCGAAAACGCCTGCGTTGCCTCCACTGCCGCCTGCGCCACCGTCGCCTCCATCGTCACCGTTCAGACCGTCGCTGTTCGCGTCGGCTCCGGTCGTGCCGTTGCCACCTACCCCACCGGCTCCGCCGTCGCCTGAGAGCGCGCCGCCGCTACCGCCGTTACCGCCGGCTTGGCCGGGTAGCCCAGCCCCGCCCTGGCCGCCATTACCTACGAGCTGAGCGCTTCCGCCGTTGCCGCCGTTGAAACCATTCCCGCCATTGCCGAAAAGGCCTGCGCGTCCCCCATTGCACGCCACGCCTGCGGTGCACGAGGATGCGTCGAAGCTGAAGCCGTTGCCGAATAGCAAGCCGGCGTTGGGATGGCTCGCGGTGCCGTCGCTGATGAACACGGCGAAGAAATTCGTGACTGGGTTGGCGTTGGCGCCGGTGACGTTGGCCCGCGCAGAGATCGGGGTTCGACCGGATATGGAGAAAGTTAGGGATCGCACGGGTATGACGTCATCCGCGTGATTCACGCCCGAATTCGGTGCTACCCCAGTCTCAGATTGTCGCCTGCCGCCGCTACCGGTGGGCTTTGGTGCTTGTGTCGCGACTTCGGTCGTTGCTGGAGGCTTGTTGTGGCGCAGCGGTACTGCCAAGCGGTCAGCCCCAACCACCGGACCAGACGTCGAACTGTTGGTGTGTGCGGCGGTAGCCGGGGTGTGCCGCTGGCGAGCGCCATGGGAAGCCGCCCGGCGAGGTCCTGCGGCCGTCCCGCTCGGGGCGGCCGTTGCAGACGAAGGCGAATCCGGAATGCCGTCGGCGTGAGCAACGCTGTCCATTGTCGCTATCGACGCCCCCATGCCTAGGGCGATCGCTCCAGCGCCTAGCCAGCCGTAGGACAACAGTCGCCGGCGACTGCGACCCCCGTGTGCCTTTCGAGCTCGGTTTTGACCCGTGCCATAGTTTGGGCGCCGAGTTTTCGACTGAGCCACCATCAGCAAAACCCCCGCCTAGGATCTGCGCCGACAGCGCATATGGAAACGAGCAGTCTGGGCTTTCTTACCACAGTGACAGTTCGTGCAGGGTAGCTGTCGTCGAGCTGAGTGCGCCGAGTATCCAACGATTAACCATTGCAACGATCAGCAACCTCGATAATGCGCAGGGGACTTGGCCCCGTGTGTTGGACACGCTCAATCCCAGGATTGTCCTGGAGCGGCGAGATGATCCAACGCGTCCGGTTGAACCGGCCCGCCAAACCCGGGTTCACTGTGAGGAATTCGTCGACTTCCTTCATAGCCGGCCCCGATGCGGTGCAGAAATCGAAGTTATGCACCTCGAGCGACTCGACGCGGAGATTGTTGTAATTCGACCCAGCCCCCTGTGTGGCGGGTGACGTTGGTGGCGTGCTGCTGGGCCCAGGCGATGGTGGAGTCCACCACGACCGCCCAGTCGATCATCCCGGCCGATTCCGCGGCGGCCAGCAACCGGGCCAGCACTGCATCCCAGGTGCCGTCTTCACTCATGCGCCCGATCTCCTGCCGCCGCCGACGACACGCCCTGATATTCATGGATACCACTGTTATCCACGAAAGCATGCGGGCGGATTCAGCGCTGCGGCGGCACCCTACGAGGAACCGCCGAGGACCCCGACGACATCCGCAGTAGCGTGTCCACGGCCGACTCATGATCCTTTGCGCTTCTCGTTATCACCGCGATCGTCACTGCACTCTCTGGGCATTCTCATCGAAATGTCCAATTGGACATCGAGTGGACATTTGAGTTGAGAAATGGACATCAAACTTGAGAAGCCACAACTGCCCGCCCAGCTATCCTGACCAGGCTGATAGCCGATGGAGGTGCAGGGCGTGCGGAAGTGGGCACTACTTCTGGCCGCCATCTGCGTCGAGGTCACGGGCACTCTGTCGCTGCGGGCAGCCCAGGACCATCGGGCCTGGCTGGTCGTCGTCGTGGTCGGCTATGTCGCCTCGTTCTACTTCCTGGCTCTGGTACTGCGGGCCGGCATGCCGGTCGGGGTCGCCTACGGCGTCTGGGGTGCGGTGGGAACCGCGGCCACGGCGGCGCTGGCCGCGGTCATCTTCGGTGACCCGTTCACCATCCCGATCATCGCCGGTATCGGGTTGATCATCGTCGGGGTGCTGATGGTCGAGTTCGGATCGCGACACCAGGAGACCCCGCCGTGATGTGGCTGACGCTAGCCGGGGCGATCCTCGTCGAGGTGTGCGCGACGCTGTCGTTGCGCGCCTCGGACGGCTTCCGCAAGAAGGTCTGGATCGTGCCGATGACGATCGGCTATCTGATCTCGTTCACGCTGCTGTCGGTCACGCTGTCGCTGGGTATGCCGGTCGGCGTCGCCTACGGCGTGTGGTCGGCGGCGGGTGTCGCGTTGATCGCCGTGATCGCGCGGGCGCTGTTCTCCGAGCCGCTGACCCCGCTGATGGTGGCCGGCATCGGATTCATCATCGCCGGTGTGCTCACGATCGAACTGTCCGGCTCCGTGGGCTGAGCGCTCGGGCCAGCACCATCGCGGCCAGCCCGGCCACCACCACGCTGAGTAGTCCCACCCGCAGTGACACCGCGTCGGCGATCGCGCCAACGACGATCGGTGAGCCCAGGAAGCCCACCCGCATCAGCCAGCTCAGCACCGTCAGCCCCGTGCCGGGGCGCAGACCCGGGAGTTCGTCAGCGGCGTGCATAGCCCCGGGGATCAGGGTGGCCGAGCCGAAACCGGCGACGGCGAACCCGGCGATGGTCCCCGGGACGCTCGGGAAGGCCAGTGCGGTCGCCATGCCCGCCGCGATGACCAGTCCGCCGGCCCGGGCCACGGCGCGCTGCCCCCACCGGTCGACCATCCGATCGCCGAGCACCCTGCCCACGAACTGGGCGCCGATCATCGCGACGTAGCCGAATGCGGCGATCGCGGCCGGGGCCGACAACGAAGTGTGCAGGTACAGCGTGGCCCACGAGCTGCCCGCGTCTTCGACCACGGCGCCGGCGATCGCAATCGCCACCAGCGCGCACAGCACGAGGTAGCCGGTGCGGCCCGGTCGCGCTGCCGGCGCGCCCTCGTGATGGGGCGCGGGTGCGTCATGGTCGGGGCCACGCAGCAGGAACCGGTACCCGACCAGGCAGACCACGCTGAACACCGCGCCGGACACCGACAGCTGCACGGCCCGCGGAATGCCGAGATAGATTGCGCCGGCACCGATCAGGCCACCCAGGACCGCCCCCGACGACCAGACCGCGTGCAGTGAGTTGATGATGAATCGCCCGTAGGCGCGCTGTAGCCGCAGCCCGTGGACGTTCTGGGCGACGTCGGTGACCGCGTCGGCCGCCCCCGCGCAGAACAGCGCCGCGGCCAGCGTCACGCCACTGGGTGCGAGCCCGGCGGCGAGGGCGAACACCGCGATCAGAACGCTGCCCGTGACCGCGACCACCGAGGAACGGTAGCGCCGGATCAGTGCGGCCGAGGTGGGACCGGTCACCAGCGCACCTGCCGAGAACGCCGCCACCGCCAGGCCGAAGGCCGTATTGGACAACCCGAGGTCCGCTTTGATCTCGGGGTAGCGCGGCAGCAGGTTGGCGAAGAGTGCGCCGTTGGTCAGGAACAGCGCGGCGGTCGCGACCCGGGCCCGGCGGTGTCGCACGTCGAGTTCGGGGGTGCCCACGTGAGGCGAGGTTACGGGTAACCAAGCAAGATGGCAGCCATGACTGATGCGTCGCTGTCCGAACTCGCCCATCGGTTCGGCGTGGCATGCGAATATCACGACTGGACCGGACGGCTCGTGGCCGTCGGCGAGGCCACGCTGGTGGCGGCCCTGGACGCACTCGGCATCGACGCCGGCACCGAAGAGGGTCGCGCAGCGGCACTTTCGGCCCAGGACGTCCTGTACTGGTCACGGTCACTGCCGCCGACGATCATTGGCCGTGCCGACATCGAGACGTCGTTTTGGGTTCATGTCAACCACGGCGATCCCGCGCACGTGTGGGTTCGGCTCGAGGACGGCACGGTCCGCAGCGGGGTGCGGCAGACCGACAACTGGACGCCGCCGTTCGACCTGAACGGCCGGATGGTGGGCGAGGCGACGTTCGTGCTGCCGGCCGATCTGCCGCTCGGCTACCACCACGTCCATCTGCGCTCGGGCGATCGGGAAGCGAGCACGCCGCTGATCATCACCCCGGCCTGGCTCGGGCTGCCGGCCCGGCTGGGTGCGCGCCGCACCTGGGGGCTGGCCACTCAGCTCTACAGCGTTCGCTCGAAGAATTCTTGGGGCGTGGGCGATCTCGGCGATCTCGCCGACCTCGCGGTGTGGGCCGGGGCGCGTCACGGCGCCGGCTACGTGCTGGTGAACCCGCTGCACGCCGCCGCGCCCACTCAACCGATGGAGCCCTCCCCCTATTTGCCGACATCGCGACGGTTCACCAATCCGCTGTACCTGCGGGTCGAGTCCGTCCCCGAATTCGCGTTCCTGCCCAAGCGCGGCCGGGTCTGGAAGCTGCGTGCCGCGATCCAGGCGCGTGCCCGCAAGGTGGACACCATCGACCGCGACGCTTCGTGGGCGGCCAAACGCGTTGCACTGAAAGCGATTTACCGGGTACCCCGGTCGGCAGGCCGCCAGCTTGCGTTCGAGGCCTTCAAGGAGCGGGAAGGCCGGGCACTGGACGACTTCGCGACCTGGTCGGCGCTGGCCGAGAAATACGGCGGCAACTGGCACGAGTGGCCCACGGCGCTGCGGCACCCGGCCAGTCCCGAGGTGCTCGAGTTCGCGCAGCGGCACAGCTCGGCCGTCGACTTCCATCGCTGGCTGCAGTGGCAACTCGACGATCAGCTCGCCGCCACGCAGTCGCAGGCGGTCCGCACCGGCATGGCGCTGGGGATCATGCACGACCTGGCCGTTGGTGTGCATCCCGACGGTGCCGATGCCTGGGCCTTGCAGGACGTGCTGGCGCTCGGGGTGACGGCGGGCGCGCCGCCCGACGAATTCAACCAGCTCGGCCAGAATTGGTCGCAACCGCCGTGGCGGCCAGATCAGCTGGAAGAGCTTGGCTACCAACCTTTTCGGGACCTGATCGCGGCGATCCTGCGGCACGCGGGCGGGGTGCGCATCGACCACATCATCGGGTTGTTCCGGCTGTGGTGGATTCCCTCGGGTGCGTCGCCGACCGCCGGCACCTACGTGCGCTACAACCACGACGCGATGATCGGGATCGTCGCGCTGGAGGCCTACCGGGCCGGCGCCGTCGTCGTCGGCGAGGATCTGGGCACCGTGGAGCCGTGGGTGCGCGACTACCTGCGGGCGCGAGGGATTTTGGGCACCTCGATCCTGTGGTTCGAGCGGGACAACGACGGCGACCGCGGACCGCTGCACGCCGAGCGGTGGCGCGAGCTGTGCCTCTCCTCGGTGACCACCCACGATCTGCCGCCGACGCCGGGGTATCTGGCCGGCGCGCATGTCCGGCTGCGCGACGAACTGGGCCTGCTCACCCGGCCCGCGGAGGACGAGTTGGCCGACGATCGCGCCGAGCAGGCGGCGTGGCTGGCCGAACTGCGCCGGGTCGGTCTGCTCGGTGCGGATCCCGATGAGGAGCAGGTGATCCTGGGCCTGTACCGATATTTGGCCCGTACCCCGTCGCGGCTGTTGGCGTTGGCGCTGCCCGATGCCGTGGGTGACCGCCGCACCCAGAACCAGCCCGGAACCACCAACGAGTACCCGAATTGGCGGGTCCCGCTTACCGGGCCGGACGGCTCGCCGATGCTGCTCGAGGATGTGCTGACCGACCCACGGGCGCAGACACTGGCCGCCGCGCTGCATGCGGCCACCGTGCCGCGCCCGGAGTAGCGATGCCGAAATACAGTGCGGGCGTGCTGTTGCACCGCGTCACCGACGGGGTCGCCGAGGTGCTGATCGGCCATCCCGGCGGACCGTTCTGGGCGCGCAAGGACGACGGCGCCTGGTCGATTCCCAAGGGCGAATATGAACCCGAGGAGGATCCGTGGGCGGCCGCGCGACGTGAGTTCGCCGAGGAGCTGGGCTGCGCCGTGCCCGACGGACCCCGGATCGCGTTCGATCCGGTCAAGCAGCCGAGCGGCAAGGTGCTGACGGTCTTCGCCGTCGACGCCGACCTCGACGTGACCGGTGCGCGCAGCAACACTTTCACGATGGAATGGCCGAAAGGGTCGGGCCGGACGCAGGAGTTTCCCGAGTTGGATCGGGTGGGCTGGTTCCCCGTCGCGCATGCCCGGCGCAAACTGCTCAAGGGGCACGTCGTGTTTCTGGATCTGCTGATGGCTCATCTGGCGGGACCGGGCGAAGGCGATTCGGACCCGGAGGGTTAGCCTCACGAAGTGAAGGTCGCCGTCGTCGCTCCCATCGCAGCCGGGGTCACCGCGAACCCCTTATGGATGGGTGAATTCGCCCGTCACCTGGAGGCGTGTCGCTTCGAGTCGATCATCATGGCCGAGCACACGGTGCTGGTGACCCGCTATAGCAGCGTGTATCCGTACGATCCGTCCGGGCGGGTCGAGGTGGCACCGGAGTGTCCGGTGCCCGATCCGCTGGAGATCCTCGCGTTCCTGGCCGGCCAGACCACGACGTTGGGGCTGGCGACCGGTGTGCTGGTGCTGCCCAACCACCATCCGGTGATGCTGGCCAAGCGGGCCGCGACCATCGATGTCCTCTCCGGCGGGCGGCTGCGGCTCTGCGTCGGCGTGGGGTGGCTGCGCGAGGAGATCGAAGCCTGCAGTGCGGATTTCGACAACCGGGGCCGGCGTGCCGACGAACAGATCCACGTCTTGCGGCAGCTGTGGGCCGACAATCCCGACGGGGTCAGCCATCACGGCGAGTTCTACGATTTCGACGACGCGATGTGCTATCCGAAACCGGTTGATGCACAGGGTGTTCCGGTTCATATCGGCGGGCACAGTCGGGCGGCCGCGCGGCGCGCGGGACGCCTCGGCGACGGGTTCCAGCCGCTCGGGGTGAGCGGCGGCGAGCTGGCGACCTTGGTCGAGGTGATGCGGGTGGCGGCCGAGGACGCGGGACGTGACCCGGGCACCCTCGAGTTGTCGCTGGGTCATCTGGTCACCAAGGTCGACGCCGACCGCGCCGGACGCCTGGCCGAGGTGGGTGCCGACCGGCTTGTGCTGGGGATGCCGCCGGTTACCGATATCGACGAGGCCAAGGACATGCTGTCGGCCTGCGCGCAGCGGCTGGGGCTGTCGCCGTGAGCCTTTCGCTGCCAGATCGCGTGGCGCTGTCGGATCTGGTGCACCGCTATGCCGGCGCCGTCGACGATCGGGATATCCAGATGGTGCTCGGATTATTTGTCGGCGACGGCGCATTGGTGCTGCCGGACCCTCCGGATGTGCTGATGCCGGTGCGCCATAGCCGCGGGCCCGACGAGATCGCGGCCGCGCTGGCGGCGGCGAGCACCGTCGGCCGCACGCATCACGCCATCGGCTCAGAGGTATACACCGCGGGCTCGAATCCTGATCTGGCACAGGGGCGTATCGCAGCGACCGCTCACCACTGGAGCCGCCGCGACGAAGGCATCGTCGATCTGGTGTGGTACTTGCGTTACGACGACGAGTACGTGCGGACTGAATTCGGTTGGCGCATAGCGCGGCGCGCCCTGACCATCGACGCGATCGAGACGCGCCCCGCCCGCCGCCTGCGCTAGAAGATCAGGGGTCGTCGTCTTTGGGGAGTAGTCGTTCTGGGTGGTGGTAGTCGTTGGTGCCGCCGCGCAGCGGTACGCCGGGAGGCGGCTGCCATTCCGTCTGCCCGTCGGGACGTTGGTGGGTGGTCCAGCCGTCGTTTTCGACCAGAAGGTTGCCGCACTTGCACGCCAGGGTGAGGTGGTCGATGTCAGTGGTGCCGCCGTTTTTCCAGTCTGTGGTGGCGTGGTGAACTTGGCTGTTGTAGCCGTTGACGGTGCAGCCGGGCTCAGTGCAGCCACGGTATTTGGCCAACAACATGATTCGCTGATCCGCCGACGCCAACCGCCTACTGCGACCAAGCCAGAGCGAGCGGCCGGTCACACCGTCGAACACCGCAAGATAATTGTTCGAAGGGGCATTCATGCGGATCAGATCCGAGATCGGGATCAACGTGCCGCCCGCGGTAACAGCTTGCCCGGCGCCCTTCTGCAGGTCTTGCAAGGTCGTGGTGACGATCATGGTGACGGGTAACCCGTTGTGCTGACCGAGTTTCGGATCACCCAATCGGTCGTGGACCAGTGCTTTGAGGGCGTCGTGCTGGCGTTGGGCGTGGCTGCGCAGATCGTCGGGCTCGGGGGTGGCGAACTTCGCCAACCACGCATCCAACTCAGCCCGCAGTGCCGGGTCGGCGATGAGCTTCCCAACACTCATCCCGTCGGGGCGTTGTGCACCGCACCATTGGAAGCCACGCTTGCGGGCCCGGTCTTCCTCGGAGAACTTCCCGTCGGGGTTGAGGTGGGTGGCCAGCCGATCGGCCACCTTCTCCAATTGATCGGGCCGCATCGTCTGGGCATGCTCGGCCAGGGTCCGTTCGGCCTTCTCCGCCTCGACCGGCCCGACATGATCGGGCAGGTCACGGAAGAACTTCTGAATGACCCGCACATGCTCACCATCGAGCAGTCCGGCCTCCCACGCCTTCCCGGTTTCGGGGAGCAGTGCCGCAAGCGCGTCACCGGTCAACGTCATGCGCGGCGAGAGTTGTTCGGCATCCCGGATCCGGCGTTTGGCCGCGTTGCGGCTGATCCGCAACACGTCGGCCAGTACGAACGAAATCGGCGGGCAGCCCTCGTAGCGCTCCAGATGGGTGATCTGCTCATGCGATACCGCGACCTGGCGGCGCACCGCGCTTTCCAGCCGCTCGATGGCGGCGAACCGTTGCGGCGCAGGCAGCTCCTCGATATCCGCAGCAGCCACGAGCGCGACCGCGGCATCCAGCGCATCCAACGCCTCGCTGATCGAACACATGTGTGAATCATACGATTCAACACCGACAAAATTGCCCCGCGAAAACGATCTGTGGATCAGTTCGAGACTGGGGAATTCGTTGTGCGTAAAGCGTTAGCGCACGCCGGCAGCTGCCTCGGCAAGCGCGTCCGTCGCCGCCTTGCGGCGCATCTCGATGACCTCCCCGATCTGGCGGGCCAGCCGGGCATTGTGCTGCACCACCGAATTCATGGCGTCGCGCGGGACCGACACGAGCGTGGTGTCGGTGAGTGCGACCACTCCGGTGATCATCCGCTGGCGGGTCAACGACGTCCCGCCGATGTAGTCCCCCACGCCCAATTGACCCAGCGACAACTCCCGGCCGTCCTCGGCATAGACGACCATCTCCACCGATCCCGCGGTGATGAAGCACACCGAATCTGGAACGGAGTTGACCGGCTGGATGATCTCGCCCTCGGCATAGAGCAGCTGACGGCTCGCCGCGGACATCGTGGCGACCGCTTCGGATCCCAGCCCCAGTGCCGCGGCGACCCGCTGCACTGCGGCGTCAACATAAGCCGCGGCGGCCTCGGGATCGGGGTTGGCCTCGTCGAGGTGCAGCCCGGCCCGCTGTGCGGCGTACCACGCGCGGTGCAGCAGTAGCGATTTGGTCCGCCCCTCATCGGCCGGTGAGGCGATCGGTACCGACACCTTGTACTTGGCCTCCCCCAGCGCTACCACCTTGGCCGGCGTATTGGCCAGCCGGGTCGGCAGACCGGTGGCCACCGCCATCAGCGCCGCCGCCACCGCACCCGGCGGATCGTCCGGTCCGAACGTCAACGTACCCGCCGCCAGATAGGCCGCACCCTGAACCCGGCTCAGGTTGGTGAACGATCCGGTCGCCAGCATCGCGTTCGGCACGATCTGGATCCCGTTGCCGGTGTCGATGTGCGCCGCACGCCAGTTCACTTCGACCACACGGCCTTTGGCGGGCGCGGTGTCCAGCCAGTCGCCGATCCGGAACGGCTGCTCGAACAACAGCAGCAGCCCAGCGATGACCGGGCCGACGGCGGTCTGCACCGCAAGACCGATCACGATCGACGTCACCCCGACCGCCGCGATCAGCCCGCCGATATTGGCACCCCACACCCAGGACAGCAGCAGGCCGACACCGAGGATGATCAGCACCAGCCGGCCCAGGTCGATGAAGATGCCCGGCAGGCGTTCGCGCCAGCTCCCCGACCGCGCTGCGCCGAACAACGCCGCGTTGGCCCCCGACAACAGCAGCAGCATGATCAAGAACCCGAAGACCGTCGCGGCGATCTTCGACCAGGTCGCGTCGATGTCGGCCTGCTCCAGCTGCGCGATCAGCAGGTACACCGCGCACACCGGAAGCACCCAATTTCTCAGCAGGGCAACCGGTTTGGCATAGGAACTGCCCCGACGGGCCAGCACCCCGTGCAGTTCGCTGAGCACCAACAGCGCCAGTGGCAAGCCGATGATGACGCCGAGTGCCGGCCAGAACCAGGGTTGTGAGGTCAGCCCGCTCATGCCGACTGCCGCGTTCCGACATCCAACCGCCACACCGGCTCGTTGCCGTCCGCGCCACTGAGGGTGCCCGCGTCGGAGAACGTATAGATGCCCACGACGGCCTCGTGCACCCGATTGCTGACGAACACCCCTGGTGTCTTGGTCGCCGCGTGCACCCGGTTGGCCAGATCCACGGCCTCGCCCCACAGCGCGTAGATCTTCGAGCGCTGCCCGACCAGACCGCTCGTCACCGGTCCGCTGTCGATGCCGGCGCGGATCGCCAGCCGCGCGTCATGCTGATCATTGAAGCGATGCACGATATCGGTCAGCTCGTTGGCGAACGCAATCGTCCGACTGGCGTGGTCGACGCGGGGCACCACCAGACCGCAGGTCGCCAGCAACCCGTTGTCCTGCATGCTGCGCACCTGTTCGACGCCATGCCGCTCGGCGGCGTCGTCGAAGGATTCGGCCAGCGAGTTGAGCATTGCGACCGATTCGCCGGTCGGCATCGAGCGGGAGAACTCGTCGAACCCGAGCAACTGCGCGTAGATGACCGACACATCGCGGTAGTGCGTGCTGATGTTCTCCTCACCCTCGCGGTAGCGCCGTGCGACGGGTTCGGGCATCAAGCTGGCCAGCAGGTCGTCGTTCTCGCGCCGCTGCTCGTCGATGAGTCGCTGTTTGGTCTGCAGACTCGCGCTCATATCGTTGAAAGCCGAAGCCAGTTCCCCGATTTCGTCTTGTGCCGAGACCGGGACACTCACCCCGAGCTCACCGCCGGCGACTCGGCGCACCGCAGCGGCCAGATTCTTGATCGGCCGGGTCAGAATCCTGCTGAACAGCAACGCCAGCAGCGAGACCACCACGACGATTGCCGCCGTCGACAAGGCGATGTTGCGGGCGAACGTGGTCACCGGGGCCAGCGCCTCGGACCGGTCGATCTTGGCGACTATCACCCAGTCCAGGCCCGGTATCTGCAAGGGCGCGTAGGCGACCAGCGCCTCCGGGCCGATGTAGTCCCGCGCGGTCGTCACACCTGTCTCACCGGTGAGTGCCCGGTTGACCGCCAGCTTGTCGACCGGCTGCAGCAGCACGCTGCCCTTGACGTCGACCTGACGTTGGGCGATGTCCTCCGGGGTCCCGTCGGCGACCACTTCCTCGACGTAGTGCTTGGGGTCGGTCAGCAGTTCCCGCGACACCGATCTCATCAGCTTGTCCGGCCCGGCGAGGTAGGTCTCACCCGACTGCCCGAGGCCGTCGTCCACCCAGCCGCCTTGCCCGGTCATCACGTCGTTGATCGAGTCGAGTGACAACTGCAGGGCGAGCATCCCGGCGATGGTTCCGTCCCGGCCGATCGGCGACAGCACCCACTGCGTCGGACGACCGAACGACGGCGCGTACCGCTCGAAGTCACTGATGAACGTCTGATCCACCGACGTCGCCTGCAACGCCTTGCGGTAGGTCGTCGCCAGGACGGTGGTGCTGTAGGGGCCGCTGTTCACGTTGGTCCCGAGATCGACGCCCTTGTACGCGGAATAGACGACATTGCCCTGGGTATCGAGGATCAACGCGTCTTCGAAATTGAAGCGCTGCGTCAAGTCGGCGAAGAACGGCTGATAGCGGGCATTCACCGCCGACCAGGCACTGGGATCACCGGCCGAATTGACCTTGATCGCCGCGTCGGAATCACCCTGCGCCGGAAGGGTATATAGATCCTGCAGATACATCGCCGCATTGGTGGTCGGTTGGAACAACGAGGCGTCCACGGGCTGGCCGGTGCTCTGCGCCAGCGCGGGCCCGAACTCGGTCTCGTAGTACTTGGCCACCGCCTGTTCGGCGCCGGGCGGTAACGGCGTGGTTTGAAGTTCATTGAAGGCCTTGCTGAATTCGTTGACCGCGGCGATCGACTGTGTCCCATGTGTGACGATCGAGGCCGCGTCGCTGATGTCGGCGTAGAACTCGGTGATCTCGCGTGCCCGCGACTCGCGCAGTTGGGTCAGCCGTTGAAACTCGGCATTACGCAGCGATGTGGTGCCGGAGACGTATCCAATGGCACCCGCGATCACGACCGAGACGATGCTGACGGCCAACAGCATGATCAACAACTTCGACTGAAACCCCAGCGATCGGCGCCGAGAACCCCGCGACGGCGCACCCGATAGTCGGACCACGTATGACCCCCGCTCGTGTTGCGGCATCGCCGCTGATCGAGCGGATGCTAACCCATCGGTCGGGGTCGGGGATGTCAGTTACTTCGACTGGAGTGCCTCCTGGCCGAATGTGCCCGTCGCCAGCGATCCTTCCGGCAGCACCAGATCCCCGCTCTCCAGCCGGGACCTCAGATAGGCGAACGTCTGCGCGGTCTGTGCGAACAGATGCTCGCCCGCCACCAAAGCGGGCCGCGACGGACCGGCGGCGGCGGCGAACTGCGGCAGCGGTTGCACCACGGTGTGGTAGTCGACGTTGAAGAACAACGGGAACGAATAGCGCTCCTCTTTCACCTTGCGCACCCGGTGCGAGGTGGCGACGTATTCGCCATTGGTCCACAACTCGAGCAGGTCGCCGACGTTGACGACGAAGGTGCCCGGGATCGGCGGCACATCGATCCACTCGCCGGCACCGTTGAGGACTTCGAGCCCCGGCGCGGTCGGCTTGAGCAGGGTGAAGCACTCGTAGTCGGTGTGCGCCCCGATGCCCTGGGCGTCTTCGGCGTCCGGGTTGTACGGGTAGTAGATCAGCCTCAGCTGACTCGGCGTCTTGGTGGCGTGCCTGGTGAACGTGTCGGGATCCTCCTGCAGCGCGACGGCGAAGGCCCACAACAGATCCTGGCCGACGCTCAGCGCCGCCTGGTAGTACGCGGTGACGGCCTCGGCGAAACCGGGGATGTCGGGCCACACGTTGGGCCCGAGCATCGGGTTGCCGGCGAGATGGTCGGGGTCGTCGGCGGGCAGGTCCAGTGCGGTGTCGAACGCCTCTTTGAAATCGGGCTTGTCACCGTAGAAGCCCTCCTCGCCGACCGGCACATAGCCGCGGTGACAACTGGACAGCCCGATGTAGGAGGCCATCTTCTGATCCATCGGCAGCGCGAAGAACTCCTTGGTCGCAGCCAGCAGCTTCTCGAACAGCTCGTCGCTGACGGCGGTACCGGAAATGTAGAAGAAGCCCACCTCGCGGGCTGCTGCGCCGAGTTCGGCTGCCACGCGCTCCCGTTCGGCGGTGTCGGCCGACCGCAATCCACTGATATCGATGACCGGCACCGACTGGAATGCACCACTCACAATGTCACGCTTCCTTCACTTTCCTTGATCTCCCAGGCGATGTCATCGTCGACACGTAGCTGTCCTGCTCCCAATTCGGGCTGTAGCACCGCGCCCACTCGGGTTGAATCTGCGGAAGTGGTTATCCGCCAGCCTGTTCCATCGATCTCGCCGATCGACACGTCGGCCGTGCCGCCGCTGCGCCAGGCCCAGCCGAACCGGTTCCCCACCCGCACGAGCACCGCCGACGACAGCAACAGCCCCCAGCACGGTTCGACGGCGCCCGGCTCACGCTGCCAATGCTCGGTGTAGTCGGCATGTACCCCGACCTCGACGAGCGTGTCGCCGTCCCAGCTCATCTGCCCGGCGTCCGGCAGACCGGGCGGTTGCAGGTCCACCATCCGGTTCCACTCGAAGACGTCGAGGCGTTGATCGAGCCGGCCCGCGAAGCCCTCGCCGGGGCCGCGCACGTCGACGAACAGCGAAAGGCCTTGTAACCAGACAACATTAGTTCCGGTGTCACGGGTTCCGTCGGCCTCGATCAGCAGGGTGCGCCGCCACAACCCGTTGCACTCGGCGATCGACGGTGTCACAGTGCGGCCTCCCACCGCTCGCGCAGGAGTGCCAGGCCCGCTTCGGTGGGCCGGCCCAATGCGCGAACCCGGGCAATGCCGCCGTCGGGATAGGCCTGCACCCGGATCGCCGTGATCGCGGCCGCGTCCACCACGAAGACCTGCCGCGCGTCGGCGAGCAGCTGGGTTCGGGGCAGCACGATCTCGTCGAACGACAAAGCCCACCAGGGCCGCTCGGAGCTCGGCCGGTCGCGGGTGCCGTACACGCAGACTTCACGCGAGGCGTTGAACACGAAGTACGACGTGTCGATCTCGACGCGATCCAGATCGGTCGGTGTGAGGAACGAGATCGTTACCGCGTCATGGGTGTCGGGCCCGATGTCGCGGCGGCGCCGGGCCTCCCAGCCCGACCCCATGTTGTGTGGCCGGTCGGCCGAGAGGATGGCGCGGGCATCGGAATAGAACGTGTCGCTGCAATGCTCGACGCGCCCGCCCTGCTCGGCTCCCGACACCTCGACGGTCACCCCGGACCACAGTGCCGGGTCGGGCACCGGCTCGCCGTACGCCCGCAGCCTGGCCACTCCGCCATCGGAGGCGATCACCAGTTTCAGGTGCGTGTAACGGCGCGCATCGGTGACGGCGATCGGGTTGTGCGCATCGGCTTTCAACGGCGTCGGCGCCGCCAACAGCCGCCAAGCCACCCCCGCATCACACGGGTTGTCAGCGGATGTCAGCGTGGCGCCGTACACCGTTGCGCCGGTGGGATGGTTACCGGTGAAGAAGCGGGTGTCCACGTCGACGGTGTGCAGCCTGCCGGGCACGCCGAGCCGGATGATGGCCCAATCCCCCTGCGGCGCGTGGCGGCGCGTCTCCCAGCCGTCGACCACCTCACCCCGCAGGTCGAACGTGCCGGGTACGAAATTTGGTTCGGTCGGCTCGATGAGCCGCTCCTTGATGCCGAACGATTCGTCGCTGGCCGCGACGACGCTGCCGCCCACAGCGCGGCTGGCCAGGTCCAGTTCTTCGGTCATAGTCCCAGTGCCTTCGACAGCGGCCAATGCGACCGTGGGTTGTCCGGACCCGGCGCGTATGCCCCGGCCTTACTCGTGGACACGCCCAGCCCGACCAGCATCTGCGCCAGGCCCACCGCCGCGGCCACCCCGTCGACCGCGGGCACACCGAGCGCGGCGGTGATCGCGCCGGTCACCCCGGCCATGCCCGCACAGCCCAGGCAGATGACATCGGCACCGTCCTCGGTCACCGCATGTTCGGCTTCGGCGACGATCGCCATGATTGCACCCGCCGGATCCGCGTCGACTTCGGCCGTTCCCAACCCGCAGGCGCGCACTGATGCGCAATGGGCAGCCAGACCGGCCAGCAGCAACCGGTCCTCGATCGGCGCGATCGAGCGGGCCAGCGTGGTCACCACCGAGAACCGCCTGCCGATCAGATGCGCGACGTGGGCGGCGGATTCGGCGATGTCGAGCACGGGAACCTCGAGCATCTCCTGCAGCGCATCCTTGCCGTGTTCGCCGAAGCCGGCCAGCACCACCGCGTTGAAGTCGAAGGTCCCGGTTGCCTGCAGGCACGCCACGGCGTCCATCACTCCGACGGCGGATAGGTAGCTCTCGGCCGCCGAGTCGATCGCAGCCGCCCCGAAACTGGGCTCAGTGGTGACTATTTCGGTTCCCGGGGCGGCGGCGGCGCGGGCCGCGGCATCGATCTCGGCGCTCATCATCGCCGAGGTGTTCGGGTTGAGCACCAGTATTTTCACGCCGCCTCCGGTGTGCCGCCGACCCACGTCTGCCGCACCGTGCCGGTCAGTGCGGCGCCTTCGTACGGCGTGATCGGATGGCGGTGCCGCAGTTGAGCACCGCGCACCACCCACGATGCGTCGGGGTCGAAGACGCAGAAGTCGGCGCGCTTGCCGGGCGCGATCACCCCGCGGTCGGTCAATCCGGCCAGCGTCGCCGGCGCCTGCGCCATCCACCGGCACACGTCGGGCAGAGCGAATCCCGCTGGGGCGGCTTGGGTCCACAGAGCGGGAAGCGCGATCTGCAGGGAGCTGATCCCGCCGAACGCGCGGCCGAAGTCACCGCCGTCGAGGTCCTTGTGCTCACGCGCGCACGGTGAGTGGTCGGAGACCACCATGTCCAGCGTGCCGTCCGCCAAGGCCGCCCACAGCGACTTGCGGTTGTCCTCGCCGCGGATGGGCGGGCAGGCCGCGAAGACCGTACCGCCGTCCGGGATGTCTTCGGCGGCGAAAGTCAGGTAGTGCGGGCAGGTTTCGGCGGTCACCGGCAACCCGGCCTGTTTGGCCTCGGCGATGAGCGGCAGCACCGCGGCGCTGGAGACGTGCACGATGTGGGCTCGGGCGCCGGTGTCGGCGACGGCGTCGAGCACGATCCGCACCGCGTCCAGTTCGGCGTTGTCGGGACGAGACCGCAGGAAGCCGCCGTAGTCGCGGCCCACCGGTGGCGGGCAGTCGGCCAGCACACGGGCGCTCTCCGCATGCACCAGCAGCACCGAATCCAGCTCGGCCACAACGGCCATCGCGACCCGGAATTCGGCGATGTCAAGCGGCGGGAAGTTCGGGTTGCCCGACTCGGACAGGAAGCACTTGAACCCGAGCACACCCGCGGCCGCCAGTTCACCGAACGTGTCGAGATTGTCGGGCACGATCCCGCCCCAGAATCCGGTGTCGACGCGGCACACCCCGGCGGCCGCGGCTCGCTTGAGGGCGAGCGCGGCCACCGTCGTCGTCACCGGGTCACTGTCCAGTGGCATGTCGACGATGGTGGTAATCCCACCGGTCAGCGCCGCCGCGGTGGCGGTGGCGAAGCCCTCCCAATCGGTGCCCGGATCGTTGACGTGCACGTGGGTGTCCACCAGGCCGGGCATCAGCACGACATCGGCTCCCAGCACCGTCTGCGCGGCGCCGGCCAGCTCTGCGCCGAAATCGTCGACGACCTGGATCATGCCGTCCGCCAACCCGATTGCGGCCGGGCGAACAACGCCGTCGAGAACTGCGCGCCGGGCGCGAAGGACGTGCTCGACGACGGGCCCGCTCACCGCGGCCGCACCGGACCGAACCGCTCCTCGAGCCGGTGGGTCAGTTCCGGCCAGACGTGGGGGTCGTGGCCGGGAACCAGTTCGTACCCCTTCTCACTGGCGAGCTTCTTGAGCCGCCGGATCGGCTCCACGGTGTCGGCCGGGTCGACGTCGATGAAGCCGCCGATCGGCAGTTCATGTTCGATGTTCTCGGTCAGGTCGGCGGCGTCGAAGGCGAACACGAAACCTCCGCCACCGACCGTCTGGTCCAGCTCGACGACGAAGCTCTGGTGGCCCGGCGTGTGCCCGTACGTGGGTATCGCGGTGATTCCCGGTGCGATCTCGGCTTCACCGTCAGCCAGGACCCAGTCGATGCGCGGATCGTCGAAGTCCACCCGGACGATCGCATTCCGTTCTGGCTCAGGGTGATTCGACAGTCCATACTCCAGCTCGCGGCGCTGCGCATGCACCGGAACCTTGCCGGCGAACAGCTTGACGCCGCCGGCATGGTCGTGGTGGAGGTGCGACAGCGCCACGAGATGGATGTCGTCGACGTCGATACCGATGTCGTGCAACGACTCCTCGATCGGCTCACCCGGTCCCGGGAGCACCGGGATGTACTCAACGGTCGGAAAGAACCGCCGGTACAGCGCCGGATCACGGATCAGCGCGGTGTTGAACCCAGTGTCGAGGAGCACCCAGCCGCCGTCGGTCTGCAGCAGCACGCCCGGCACCGGTTCGCGCATCCGCAGCTCCGGTGGCGACCCGTACACCGACACCGACTTGGGCAACTCCTCCCAACCGAGCGTCAGCAGGACGATCCGCCGAACCTTCCCGACTCCCAGAGCCACTGGCGTCAGCCCGCCGACAGGGCGGCCAGCCGCAGCGAGTTCGGGTCGGTCACCACGTGCGCCTGCTCCACGCCCTTGAGCCACGGCTGCGTCACCATGAAGTCGTTGACATCCGCGATGTTCAGCCAGCAACCGGTCTTCACCGCTTCCTCCCCGGCCGTGCCGAAGTCCGCGTCCGAGCCGGTCGGCAGACCCTTGGCCAGGGCATCGGTGATCGGCGGCGCCGAGCACCCGAAGAAGTTCAAGCCACCGTCGGCGTCCCAGGAGATGTGGCCCCAGGTGTAGGGCGAGGGCGCGTCCGGCCACCCGAGGTAGGTCATGATCTCCGGCGCGCCCTGCCCGTCACCGCCGACCCAGCCGTAGATCTCTGACGTGGGATAGGCCTGAACCTTGGCATCCAGGCCGGCCGCGGCCAGCTGCGTCTGAATCAGGTTGCTGATCAACTGATTGTCGGGGTTGGACGAGTCATAGCCGATGGTGACGGCTTTCTGGTCGGCAGGCAGGCCCGCTGCGAGTCCGGTAAGCACCGACGGATCATGGGTCACCGACTGCTTGCCGAACTCGGCCGGCAGCATGTTCGGCGGGTAGATCTGTTCGGCTTTCTGGCCGCGGCCGAAATACGTCTGCTTGACGAGTTCGTCGACATTGATGGCCTGCATCACCGCATTGCGGTTCTTGACGTCGGCCATCATGCCCTTTTTCGGGTTGATGTAGACGAAGTTCGACATCATGGTCGGCAGCGAGTAGTTCGCGAACGACTTGTTGTCCAGGTAGGACTGAACCGCCGAGGACGGCAGGTCATGCAGTATCGCCGCGAGTTGTCCGTTGTTGAACTGCAACTGCTGCGCCGAGACGTCGGTGATCACCGGCAGCTCCACCTTCTCGAAGTAGGGCTTGGCGCCCCAGTAGTCGCCGAAGGCGGTCAGCTGGTACTTCGAGCCGACCTCGGCGGCGGTCAGCGTGTAGGGGCCGGTGCCCAGGTCGTGACTGGTGAGATAGGCCTGCGCATGGTCACTGCCCGCGTTCTTCTGCAGACCTTCCGGACTCATCATGCGCGGCCCGTACGGACACGCCAGGTAGTCCAGGAACGCCGAGTTCGGCGCCTTCAACGTGACGGTGACATCGTAATCACCTTGGGTGGTGACGGATTCGATGTCGGAGACCATGTACGCCGGTCCCTGATTCACAGCTGCCCGCCGGTCGAAGGAGGCCTTCACCGCCGCGGAGGTGAAGGGGGTGCCGTCGTGGAACTTCACCCCTTGGCGCAGTTTGAAATTGAAGACCTTGTTGTCCGGCGAGGCCGTCCACTCGGTGGCCAGAAGCGGCTCCAACTCGGGCTTGTCGGTGCCGGCCTTGTATTGCAGCAGACCCTCGTAGGTGTTGGTGGTCAGCACCAGGCCTTGGCCGGCGTAGTAGATGTCGGGGTCCGGCGGCTGACCGGGATCCTGCAGGAACGACAGCTTCAGCACCTTGTCGGTCGGGGCAGCGTTAGGTGTGCTGCCGCCACCCGAATTCGAACCGCCACAGGCCGTCAGGGTCAGTGCTGCCGTCGCGCCGATCGCGAGGAGCATGGTGAGTTTCTTCATCGGGCGGCTCCTTCGAGTACCGGGGTGGTCAGAGAGGAAAAGGCGTCGAGGATCTCCTCGGTGGTGCGCATCGCACCGGTCTGCAGGTACTCCATCGCATCAAGCGCGGCGTCATGTCGATACACAGAGGAACCACCGACGCAATCGGTCGCCACCCGCACGTAGAAGTCCCGCTGGTGGGCATCTGCGAAGGTGTAGTGCACACACACGTCGGTCAGGCCGCCGATCAAGATCAGCGTGTCGGCCTTCAACCCGGACAACACGATTTCGAATTCGGTCCCGATGAAACCGGAGTAGCGACGCTTGACGATATGGAACTCGTGGTTGGGGCCGTCGAAGTCCGGCAACAACTCCGGATGCAGCGGGGTGCCCGGGCGCCCATCGATGCAGTGTGGTCCTTCGACGCCGTCGAGTTCACGACCGAAGTCGATCCCGCTGGCGCGGTGCACTTCCTGGAAGAACACGATCGGGATGGTCGCGGCGCGCGCGGCGGCGATCAATTGCCGCGCCCGGTCGATCCGGTCGGCATATCCGGCCATGTGCGGGATGCCCACCTCTTCGACCGGCATGTCACCGGACTCCTGCATGTCCACGACGACCAGAACGGGATTACCCACGATCAGTGGCTGTTTCGGCACCTATTCATCCTCCTGTTACTGCGATGCGGGGGTCTGCGGCGGCCTGCAGAAGATCCACGGCCGTGTTGATGAAGACGTAGAGTGCGCCGAGCATCAGCGTCACTCCGGCGATCGCCGGGAAATCGGCGACCGGGATGCTCTGCGCGATGTACTGACCGATGCCCGGCCAGCCGAAGACCTGCTCGACCACCAACACACCGGAGAACATCAGGCCAACCTGCAGCCCGGTCATCGACAATGCCGATCCGACGCAGTTGCGCAGCACGTGCGCGCCCACGATCCGGCTCTCCGACAAGCCTTTTGCGCGTGCGGTGCGCGTGTAGTCGCTGTCCATGTCGGCCAGCAGGCTCGAACGCAGCACCCGTCCGATGGCCACCGCCGGGCCCAGCGCGATCACCAACGCCGGCAGGATCAGGTGGTGCAGCGCGTCGGTGACGACGTCGAGACGCCCGGCCAGCAGACCGTCGATGGTCAGCAACCCGGTGGGTCCGGTCGGCGGGTTGCTGATTCCGGTGCGGCCGTTGGCCGGTACCCAGCCCAGCTTCTGGTAGAACACGATCAGTCCGAGGATGCCGAGCAGAAACATCGGCGCCGACGCTCCGGTGAACAGGATCGCCCGCAGCGCAGCCGATCCCCGCCACTTCAGCGTGGTGCTGAACGCCAACAACACCGCAAGCACCAGTGCGATCCCGATGCCGTAGAGCGCCAGTTCCAGGGTGGCCGGAAAGAAGCTGCCGAGGTCGGACGCCACGGGGTGGCGCGTCCGGTAGGACTGGCCTAGGTCGCCGTGCACCGCGGCGGTGAGGTAGTTCCAGAACTGGTTGATCAGCGGGTCGTTGAGGCCGAGCGCTTCCCGGCGTGCGGCGACAGCGGAGGCCGACGCCTGCGCCCCCATCTGGGCCTTGACCGGATCCAGCGGCGAAATATGTTGCAGGACAAACATGACCGCCGTCAAAGCAACCAGGATCGCCACCATGGCCGCCAGTCGGGAGACGATGAATGTTCTCACCGGTGGCCTCCTAGCTTGTCTTCATCAAGTTGCGCAGGCTGTCGCCGGCGATGTTGCCGATCATGGCCAGAACCAGAACTGCCAGGCCCGGCATCACCGGAATCCACCACTGCTGCAGGAAATAGCTCAGATTGCGTGCGGCGTCCGCGCCCAGCTCCGGGGCCGGTGCCGACTGGCCGAGGCCGAGGAACGACAGCGCGGCCAGAGTGAGGATCAGCGTCCCGATATCCAGGCTCGCAGCCACGAGTGAGTTGGGAACCGCCCCGGGCAGCAAGTGCCGCAGCGCGACCCGGATCGGTCCCACGCCGGCCAGCCGGGCCGCCTCGACGTGCGGGCGTGCGGCCAGCCGGACGATCTCACCGCGAACCAGCCTGGCGTAGAACGGCCACCACACGATCGACACCGCGATCAGGGTGTGGATGAAGCCGGGGCCGAGTGCGGCGACAACCGCGATGGCAAGAACCGGTGCGGGCAGCGACAGGAACCCGTCGGTGATGCGCATCAGGACGGAATCCAGCCAGCCGCCGGTAGCACCCGCGATCAACCCGATCACCCCGCCGATCAGCAACCCGACGGCGACCACCACGAGTGCGGCGAACCAGCTGGACCGCACACCGAACAACACCCGGCTCAAGATGTCACGCCCGATGCTGTCGGTGCCGAGCAGGAAACCGTCCTTGCCCGGCGCCTGCAGCGGCATGCCGACCGGAATCAGCGGATCGTGCGGGGCGAGCACCGGCACGGCGACCGCGATCAGCGTCACCAGCAGTATCAGCGACACGCCAAGCCAATTCACCACTGTCGCGCGGTCTTTGGGCAGTACCGCCATCCGCTTCTCGCGGCTGCGCAACAACGCGGGGGCGGGTATCGCGATGGCCATCAGACCGCCTTCCGTTCGATACAGGCGACCTGGTGCGGGCTGCCGGGGATGCCTTCGAGCCGCACATCGAGTTCGAGGTCGTTGCATGTGTCGATCGCGATGGGGCACCGGGGGTGGAACGCACATCCCGTCGGCGGGGACAGCGGGCTGGCGGGTTCGCCGGCCAGCACCCGGCAGTCGCGGCCCAGATCGGGAATCGCATCGACCAGTGCCTGCGTGTACGGGTGCGTGGGGCGGCCGATGACGTCCTCGGCCGGGCCGATTTCGACGATCCGGCCCAGGTACATCACCGCGATCCGATCGGCCACCACGCGTGCCACCGACAGGTCGTGGGTCACGAACACCACCGACATGTCCAGCCTGCGGCGCAATTCGCCGATCAGGTTGAGCACCGAGGCGGCCAGCGAGACGTCGAGTGCGCTGGTCGGCTCGTCGCACAACAGCACCTGCGGCGGGATCACGGTGGCCCGGGCCAGCGATACCCGCTGCCGCTGCCCACCGGAGAGCTGACCGGCCCGCGACTTGACGACGTCTTGTGGCAAGCCAACCCGCTCGAGCACCGCGGCGACGGCCTCCTTGCGTTCGGCCCGCGACATCGAGGTACCGCGCAGCCGCTCGCCGATCAGCTCACCCACCGAAAGCCACGGCGTCAGCGACGCGCCGGCATCCTGGAACACCATCTGCGGACGCTGGTTTCCGGCCAGCTCGACCTCACCGGTGGTGGGCTTCTCCAACCCGGCGATGATCCGCAGCAGCGTCGACTTGCCCGATCCGCTCTCCCCCACCAGGGCCACCGATTCGCCGTGCGCGACGGTCAGGGACACACCGCGCAACGCCTGCAGCTTGCTCTGCTTGGGGCCCGAACGGTCGAGCCAGCGGCGGCGCACCGCGAACGACTTGGTGACGGTGCGGACGTCGACCGCGGCGGGCTGCTCCAGGTCGATCTCGGCGCGGTCGGCGAAGGCTTCGGAGTCGGCGGCGACCACACCGCCCAACTCGGCCCGCATCTGCTCGGGCGCGATGATGCAGGCGCTCACCCGATTCGCGGCGACGACCACCGGATCCGGTGGTGTGGTCGAACATTCGGGGCGGGCCACGCCGCACCGGGGCACGAAGGCGCAGCCGGGCAGCGGGGCGGTCGGGCTGGGCACCTGGCCCGCCATTGCGGCCAGCGGGCGATCACGCGCGGTGTCCAAGGTCAGCCGTGACTGCAGCAGGCCGTACGTGTAGGGGTGTGCCGGTGTGGCCAGAACGTCGGCGGTCGGCCCGATCTCGGCGATCCGGCCGGCGTAGAGCACTGCGATGCGGTCGGCGATCTGAGCGGCCACCCCGAGGTCGTGAGTGATCAGCACGATGCTGCAACCGATCTCGGAGCGCAGCCGCTGCAGCAGCGCCAGCACCTGGGCCTGCACGGTGACGTCGAGTGCGGTAGTCGGTTCGTCGGCGATGATCAGTTCGGGGTTACCGGCCACCGCGATCGCGATCATCACGCGCTGACGCAAGCCACCGGACAGTTCGTGCGGGTAGGCCCGCAACCGTCGTTGCGGGTCCGGAATGCCAACGGCGGTCAGCAGTTTGAGTGCTTCTTCGGTGCTACCAGCGACCTCTTCGACCTGCTTGCCGATCCGCATCGTGGGGTTCAGCGAGGTCATCGGGTCCTGGAACACGGCACCGAGATCGAGGCGCCGGACTTTCCGCAGCTGCTTGGCCGCGCCGGTCAGCATGTCGGTTTCGCAGACCTGCGCGCTGCCGCTGGTCTTCGCGGACCCGAGCAGGCCGAGCATGCTGAACCCCAGCACGCTCTTGCCGGACCCGGACTCGCCGACCAGGCCGACGATCTCGCCAGGGGCGATGCTCAGTGACACGCCACGCAACGCGTGCACGTCCTTGCCGTTACGACGGAACGTGACGCACAGGTCATCCACTGCCGCGACCACGTCGCCCGGCGTCGTCGCCGGGGCGTCAGGTCGTAGCGCAACACTTGCGGCGCTCGCCATGCCGAGTCTCCCCGAGGGTTAGGAGGTCACGAGGATGAGCTCACCGGTGAGTCATCAGCCTGTCGATTGACAGTTTTACGGGCGTCGTGTCGCGGTGGGTGTCGCTGGCGTAACCAATCCATGGCGTCGCGTAACCGATAGGTATCCCGCGTTTCTGTCGTGTGACAGAAAATCCCCGGGTCTGTCTTTTCGCTGGTGATGTGGGTGAACATCGGAGCCATGGAAACAACGCGGGCGGGCCGTCCGCGCTTGACCGAACGCCGCAGACCGGGCACGACCGCCCGGGAGGAGATCCTCGACGCCGCCGCGGAGCTGTTCACCACCCGCGGCTATGTCAGCACGTCCACCCGGGCGATTGCCGAGGCGGTGGGCATCCGGCAGGCCTCGCTGTACCACTACTTCAAGACCAAGGACGAGCTGCTCTCGGCGCTGCTGCACCAGACCGTCACGCCGACGCTGGTGTTTCTGGCCGAGCTGCGGCAGGCGGAGCCGTCTGCGGCGCAGAGCCTGCACGCCCTGGCCGCCTTCGACGGCGCCCAGCTGTTGACGTCGCGGTGGAACCTGGGGGCGCTATATCTGTTGCCCGAGCTCAGGGAAGCCCGGCTGGCGACGTTCTGGACCGAGCGTGAGCGGCTGCGGCTGGCCTACCTGGATCTCAGCCGGGCGATCCTCGCGGTGACCGGGGTGGCCGACGATGCCGCCGACCTGCCGTTTCGGCTGGTCGAGTCGCTGGTGAACATGTGGTCACCACCGCCGCGGCCCGATCCTTCGACGCTGGCCGGCCACGTCGCCGACGCCTGTCTGCGGGTGCTCGGTGTCAACGACGACGCGCTGACCGCTCTGCGCGCGTCCGGACCTGCTTGGGCAGGACATTTGTAGGATCAGGCCATGCCGCTGGCCGAAGGCGAGACATTCGCGGGTTACACGATCCTGCGCTTGCTCGGCGCGGGCGGCATGGGCGAGGTCTACCTCGCTCAGCATCCTCGACTGCCCCGCCGCGATGCGCTGAAGGTGTTGCCCGCCTCGGTGAGCGGTGACGACGAATACCGGGCCCGGTTCGAGCGTGAGGCCGATATCGCCGCGACGCTGTGGCACCCGCACATCGTCGGTGTCCACGATCGCGGCGATTTCGACGGGCAGCTGTGGATCGCGATGGATTATGTCGACGGCACCGACGCCGGCGATCTGCTCAGGAGCCATCCCGACGGTTTGCCGCAACGGGACGTGCTCAACATCGTCACCGCGGTCGCCGAGGCGCTGGACTATGCACACCAACGGCATCTGCTGCACCGCGACGTCAAACCCGCCAACATCCTGGTGGCCAAGCAGGAGACCGGCGAGGAACGAATCCTTCTGGCGGACTTCGGTATTGCCCGGTGGGCTGACGACCCCAGCGGATTGACGCAGACCAACATGACGGTCGGCACGGTGTCCTATGCCGCGCCGGAACAGCTGATGGGCCGCGACCTGGACGGGCGGGCCGACCAGTACGCGCTGGCCGCCACCGCGTATCACCTGCTGACCGGCAAACCGCCGTTCCTGCACTCCAACCCTGCCGTGGTGATCAGCCAGCAACTGTCGGCGTCGCCCCCGAACCTGGCCGACCACCGCCCTGACCTCGCCGACCTCGACCCGGCACTGCAGAAGGCGCTGTCCAAGGATCCGGCCGACCGCTTCGAGAGGTGTGTCGACTTTGCGCGCGCCCTGTCGCACCACGTCACCACGCCGCCCTCCGGAGACGGCCTGATCGACGCCGATGCCACGCGGCTGACCCCGATCGACGACCCAGGAGCCACGGCCCACAAGTCGTGGCTGCGCCCGGCGATCCTGATTCCGGTGCTGCTCGTGCTCCTGATCGCGGTGGCCGCCGCGTTCATCGCCGGGCGCGATCGCGGCGAGACCGTCGCCACCCAAGACGTCCGGACCACCACCACGACGACGGCGACGCCGACGACGACCGTCGTGGTGCCCCCGCCCCCGCCGGTCACCACCACGACGACCACGTCGACGACCACCAGCACCCCGACCGACACCGTCACGGTCCAGCCGACGCCCACCGCCGTCATCGGGTCGGACTGCACCGAGCCGGGCGCCTCCGGCACCACCGCCGACGGGGCCACCGCGTACTGCACGCAGCTGCAATACACGAACCGGTACCTGTGGTCGGTCCATCAGGATGTGATCCCGAACCCGGTGGTCACGTCCTCACCGGTTTCTCCCCCGCCGGTCGAGAACGAGTCTCCGGTACGGGTCTGCATGCAGGAGACCGGGCACACCCGGCTGCGGTGCGCCGAGGAAATCCTGCGCGGCAACGGCCCGGGCTAACTTTTCTCCTCCGCGCCGGGATGAAACATCCGGGTGGTGCCGTGACGATAGACGTCTCAAGGGGCTGGTGGGACCTGCTCGAAGGGCGCGCGCCCAGCGACCTGAGCTATGTTCGACCGGACACACAGACGGAGGTTGCAGTGAAGAGGCTCATCCTGGTGGCCGCCGGAGCGCTTGCCGCGGGTTCGGCAGCAGCCGCCCTCGGCATGGGATCCAGCAACGCCGACCCGAACGCCGGCGGCACCCTCAACATCCTCGGCGAACCGTATTACAAGGCAGTCGCGATCCTGCATGCCCAAGGAGTCTCGACGGTGTTCGGCGGCTCGGTGGGCAGCGCGGTACCGCAGTCCCAGTGCATCGTGCAAAGCCAGAAATACCTGTCCAGTGGCAAGATGCAGCTGATGCTCAACTGCACGGCGGCCGCTCAGCCTGAGGCCCCGCCCAGCTCGGCCGGGACCGCGCCGGCCGGGCCCACGATCCCGGCTGACGGTGGCACCCGCCCGACGCCCGGTGCGCCCGGGACGGTCACGGTGACGCCGACTCAGGTCGGCTGAGACCCCCACTCGGCTAAACTTTTGGGCAGCCACTCCGGGAGGTTTCGCCCATGCTGCGCCCACGCCGTTTCGAACACGAGATCGATCCTGGCCGGGTGCAGATCCAGGCCCGCAAGGTCGATTTCGACGTATCCGGGGCCCCGTTGCACTGGATTCCCGGCCACCCCGTCGCCTCGAACGTCATCGGACTGCTCAACGTCGTGCTTCCGGTGGCAGAGCGCTGGTTCGTGTCCACTTACAACGAGGCGCTGCCGCTGGTCAAGGATCCCCGGCTGGCCGAGGACATGCGGGGATTCATCGGCCAGGAGGCCACCCACGCCGACGTCCACGAACGGGTGCTCCAGGAGCTGATGGTCGCGCGCGGGGTCGACCCAGAGCCGATCCTGCGCCAGCTCGACTACGTCTTCGGTCAGGTTCTCTCGCCCAGCCCGTCGGACAATCCGCGAAAGCGGTTCAACCACCTGTGTGACCGGCTGTGGCTGATCGCGGCGATCGAGCACTACACCGCGGTGCTCGGCGATTTCGCCCTCAACAGCGCCTGGGATGACTACGGCGCCGATCCCACCCTGGTCGACGTGTTCCGCTGGCACGGCAGCGAAGAAGTCGAGCACCGCAACGTGGCCCACGAGGTCGCGGTCTACTTCCACGACAGCTACCTCGACAGAATCCGCTCCATGGGTATGGCAGCGACGCTGATCGCCGGCTTTTTCAACCGCGGCGCCTGGTACCTGTGCCGCACCGACCCCAGCCTGGATATGAGCTGGTGGCGGATGCAGCGGCTGCGGGTCGACGACTCGAAGCGGGGCCTGCTGCCCAAGTACCGCACACTGTTCGGCTCCACGACGTTGACCTACTTTCGGCCGAACTATTCACCTGAGGACATCGGCTCCACCGCGCAGGCGGTCGCCTATCTGGCCAGCTCACCAGCCGCCCGCGCCGCGCACCTGTGAAGCCGCTGGCCCGCTTGCGGGGGACCCCGCCCAGTGCGTCGGGACGGACCCGCCATGACATACCGCTGCGCCTCACCGACGCGGCCATCTCCACCTTGTGGGCGGTCAGCGGTGCGATCCGCAGGCCCGCGACTCCCCCGGGCCGCGACCACACGCTCACGCTGCAGATCATCGGACGGCACGTCGTCGCCCGCGATCAGAACGTCGTGGCGCTGACACTGGCCGCGCCCGATCAGCGGCCGCTCCCGCTGTGGCATCCGGGTGCGCACCTGGATATCCACCTGCCCAGCGGACGGATCCGGCAATACTCCCTGTGCGGCGATCCTGACCTGCGCAGCTACTACCGAATTGCCGTGCGGCGCATACCCGATGGCGGTGGTGGCTCGATCGAGGTGCACGACGGCCTCGGCGTCGGAGCGCGCGTGACCAGCAGTGGACCCCGAAATGCGTTCCCTCTCACCGTTCCCGGCTACGGTTCGCCCACCGGGCGACTGCGGTTCATCGCCGGCGGAATCGGTATCACCCCGATTCTGCCGATGCTCGGCCTGGCCGAGCGCCTCGGTGTCGACTGGTCGATGATCTACGCCGGACGCAGCGAAGAATCCATCCCGTTCCTCGATGAGGTGCGCCGATTCGGATCGCGGGTGCACATCCGCACCGACGATGTGCACGGAGTGCCCACTGCCGCAGAGCTTTTGGGTGAATGCCCGGACGGCGTCGGCGTGTACACCTGCGGTCCCGCGCCGATGCTGACCGCCATCCGGGCCGCGCTCGCCGAACGTGACGACGTCGAACTGCACTTCGAGCGGTTCGCCGCCGCGCCGGTGGTCGACGGCACGAACTTCACCGCGAGGGTGGCCTCCACGGGAGCCACCCTGGCGGTCAGGTCCGACGAGACACTGCTGTCCGCACTGCGGCGCGAGCAGATCGCCGCACCGTACTCGTGCCAGCAGGGCTTCTGTGGCACCTGCCGAACCCGGGTCATCAATGGTGTTGTCCAGCACCGCGATACGCTGCTCACCGAGCCCGAGCAGGCCGCCGGGATGATGCTTACCTGCGTGTCACGCGCACCCGAGGGTGGTCACCTGGAGTTGGATCTCTAGATGGCACGGTCACTGGGCCTCGCCCGCTTCGATCTCCTGCGGCCGCTGGATATGTTGTCCTCAGTGTGGGCGTCGTCGGCGGTCAGTTCCGGCGCTGCGGTGGCCTATCGGACCCTGTTCGTGACCGTCAGGCGACTGGTGGTCGGGCGCACCCTGACCGTCCGGCTCGACAGCGGCGACATCACCCTGACCGTCACCGAATTCGACTCCCGTCTGGACGTGCGCCGGCTTGCCGTCGGCCAGCTCAACGATGTGCGGCTGGCTGCTACCGATATCCATTGGGACGAAAGATATTTCGAGAGCGCCTCGGTGGTGCTGCACAATGTGCACCTGCGGCCGGGGGTGCCACCGGTGCTGGTGGCCGCACCTGTCGAGGTGTGCATGGACATCTCGACGCACGCACTCGACGACGTGTTCTCCGATGCGCTACCCCGGCTGTCGGGCCATGTGGACGACGACGGTGTTGCCCGGTTGCGCTGGGCCCGCCGCCCCGGGCTCGGCAGCGTCGAGGTCGACGTGGAACTCGACGGCTCGACGCTGTGGCTGCGCCCGCGGGCGGTGCAAACCCGCAGGCGCCGTTGGTCGTTGCCGCACCGGACACCGTCCTATCCCGTCCGGCTACCGGAGCTGGCCAGCGGCCTGACCCTGACCAGTCTGTCGTTCAGTCCAGGCGCCCTGCATCTGACCGGGAGTCTGTCCGAGTGGCGTGCCGAAGTACCGCGCGGGCGCGTCGAGGACGTCCTCACCCAGCTCAGCGCCGTTGGGCTGCCGCTGAATCTGACCGGCAAACCCCGCCCAGACTAATCCGGCTGCAGCGGCCCCACCGGTTTGGTGGTGGTGGCGTGGACCAGCAGTTCGGCCAGTTCGGCAGGTCGGGACAGGAACGGTGAGTGGGACGCGTCGATGGTCAGCTGCTCGACACCGAGACGTTCGGTGACGGTATCGGCCAGCCAGCGCGGCATGGACTTGTCCTCGGTGCACCGGATGAAGCTGCGCGGGAGATCGGCGGCCCAGAAGTTCGGCACCGACACCGGGGTGTCGTTGACCGCGCCGAACTTCTCCGGCCCCAAGCGCTCGAAGGCCCAGCGAGCGGTCGGCTCGTCGCAGTCGTGGTAGAAGTAGCGCCACGCACCCTGGAAATCGGCGAAGGTCATCGCGCCGGTCTCGTCGAAATGGAGGTAGCCCAACATCTCCCCGACGTCGCCGTCGAACTCGCCGTCCTCAGTGTTGCGCATCGCCATCGCCTCGGGATACGAGCGTCCTTCCCTCGGCAGCGCGGCGGCCAGATAGACGATGTGGCTGACGTCGTCGACGGCGGCATCGGCGGCCACCGTCGCGTCGAATCCGCCACCGGAGTGACCGACCAGCACGTCACCGGGCTGGACGAACTCCAGGATCGCGTCCCGGCGGCGCGGGATGGTCCACTCCTCCAACGGATCGTCGACGCGCGTGCCATGCCCGGGCAGGTCCACCGCGACGGACTCGTGGCCCAGCCGGTCGAGCTCGGCGATGGTGCGTTCCCAGCACCAGCCCGCGTGGAAACCACCGTGGACGAAGAGGAACCGCACCTGTTGTCTCCCTCAGTCCCAGGCCGAGGCGACGGCCTCGGCGACGTCGATGATCTTTGCCTGTTGCGATGCCGGGCTGTCGATCTCGTCGGCGACGTAGGCCGCGACGAAGCGGCGGATCTCGGCGTCGACCCCGGCCACGATGCGCAGGATCTCCCCGCGCACCGATTTCGACGTCACGTTGACGGCGATGTCGGAGGACCGCGGCTTGGCCACGTCGATGACCAACAGCAGCGGCTCGGCCGCCCGCGCGGTCGCGCGTAGGGCGATATCGCCGTCGACGGTGAACCGTTGCTTGTCCAGGCGCAGGTCGACGATCAGCTCGATCACCAGCGGGATCCGGACGTTGAACGTGATCGTGTCACCCATGCTGCGCCGGGCGGTCGGCTCCTGAATCTTCACCTTTGCGGTGACCTTGGCAAGGCCGGCCGGCCCCTGGGCCATCGGGCCCATTTCGAACTCACCGCCGGCGATCTCGGCGAAGGCCGCCGCAACGCGTTCCTCGGTCACCGCGACCTCGAAGAATCGGCGACCGAATTCTTCATAGGTGACGAAGCTGTGCGTGTGCATAGAGGTCTACGTTCTCACGCCCGAGGTCGATGGCGGGGCGCGGACTGGTAACGAATAGGTCGTGTCAGGTCTTTCAGTGCTTCGCGATGGCGTGCCAGGCCAGGTCGGCGATGGCCTCGCAGTAGCTCTCGTCGATCGGATCCTTGGTGTATAGGGCGCGCACGTTGATCGGGGCGAAGATCAGCTGCATCGCGGCGATCCGGTCGACGCCTCCCCGCATCTCGCCGCGTTCGGCGGCCCGGTCGAATACCGCGTTGATGCTGATGAACCGCTGTTGCCAGAACGCCAACCGGGTGTCGTCGGGGAAGGCTGCACGGTCATCGACCACCATCGCTCGCAGCAGGCTCCGGGCGAGGTGGTCATTGACCTGACGGGCCACCCCGGCCGCCAGGGCGTGCAGATCGCCGCGCAGCGATCCGGTATCGGGTGGGTTGAGGATCTCGGCGTTCCAGCTCACCAGGACATCAAGTGCAAGCGTGCGGGCACTGGGCCAATAGCGGCTGACCACTGCCTCATCGATCTTGTGGCGGGCACACATGGTCGGGATGTCGAACCGTTCGAGGCCCCACCGAGTCAGCTCGTCGTAGGCGGCTGACAACACTGTTCGACGGACCTCGTCGGGGACATCGGCGTCTGCATGCTCCGATTCGGCTCCGATTGCTCACCCCTCCAAACCGCACCCTGCTCCGCTCACCAGTCAACCACTGCGGCACGCGCACCACGGCGGAATCGTCCAGCGACCTGGTGTGCGTGCGTGCCAGTACTTCTTCCAGGACACGCTGGAATGAAACGTGCGGCCGGCCGCGGGGCGCTCTAGCAATCTTCTCGATCAGTACAGTTCCCCGGTCGGCCGCGGGCACGGCCCGTTATCGTGCTGATGACTTCGACTGCAGGAGAACACTTTGCCGCCGACCGGTGATCAGATAGCGAACACGTCGCCCCTTCGCCGGGTGATCACGGGGGCCTCGATCGGAAACGCCGTCGAATGGTACGACTTCGCGATCTACGGCTTTCTCGCCACGATCATCTCGGTCAAGTTCTTTCCGCCGGGCAATGACACCGCCGCCCTGTTGAACACCTTCGCGATCTTCGCCGCAGCATTCTTCATGCGCCCGCTGGGCGGCTTCTTCTTCGGGCCGCTCGGCGACCGCATCGGCCGGCAACGGGTGCTGGCCATCGTGATCCTGCTGATGTCGGCTTCGACGCTGGCGATCGGCCTGCTGCCCACGTATGCCTCCGCGGGTGTGCTGTCGCCGCTACTGCTGTTGCTGCTGCGCTGCCTGCAGGGGTTCTCCGCCGGCGGTGAATATGGCGGCGGGGCATGCTATCTCGCCGAGTTCTCGTCCGATCGCCGGCGCGGGCTCGTGGTGGCGTTTCTGGTGTGGTCGGCGGTGCTGGGGTTCCTGCTCGGGTCGGTCACCGTGACGCTGCTGACTGCCATTCTGCCCGTCGGCGCGATGGAGACCTACGGCTGGCGGATCCCGTTCCTGATCGCCGGCCCGCTGGGGCTCGTCGGCCTCTACATCCGGCTGCGCCTGCAGGACACCCCTGCCTTCGCCGAGCTCTCCGAGGCCGATGACGTCGCCGCGTCGCCCCTTCGCGAGGCCGTCACGAAGGCGTGGGTACCCATACTTCAGGTGATCGGGATGATGATCATCCACAACGTCGGCTTCTATGTGGTGTTCACCTATCTGCCAACGTATTTCATCAAGACCCTGCACTTCTCCAAGACCGCCTCCTTCGTGTCGATCACCACGGCCAGTGTGGTAGCGCTGGTGCTCATCCTGCCGCTGGGGGCGCTGTCGGACCGGATCGGGCGCCGGCCGTTACTGATCGGCGGTGCGGCCGGCTTTGCGGTGCTGTCGTATCCGGCGTTCCTGCTGTTGAATTCGGGCTCGCTGGTCACCGCGATCCTGGCACACTGTCTGCTTGCCGCGCTCGAGGCGGTGTTCGTCTCGGTGTCGCTGGTGGCCGCTGCCGAACTGTTCGCGATCCGGGTCCGCTACAGCGGGCTGTCGATCGGCTACAACGTGTCGGTGGCTGTGTTCGGCGGGACCACGCCCTATGTGGTCACTCTACTGTCCGCACGCACCGGTAACGACTATGCCGCAGGCATTTACGTCATCATCGCCGCGGTGGTGTCAATGCTGACGGTGCTGGCGCTGCGCGAAACCGCCGCCAAACCGCTGCAGACGCTGGGGGTTAGAGCTCCAGCAACACCGTGACCGGTCCGTCGTTGACGAGTTCGACCTGCATGTCGGCGCCGAACGTCCCGGTTTCGACGTGTGCGCCCAACGTCCGGAGGGTCTCGGCGAACACGGTGACGAGTGGCTCGGCGACAGCCCCGGGAGCCGCCGCGTTCCAGGTCGGCCTGCGGCCCTTCATCGTGTTGGCGTACAGCGTGAACTGGCTGATCACGAGGACCGGTGCGTTGACGTCGGCCGCCGACCGTTCGTCGTCGAGAATCCGTAATTGCCATAGCTTTTCGGCAAGACGGCGGGCGATGTCCTCGGTATCGGAGTGGGTGACGCCGACCAGGGCCACCAAGCCCTGGGTCGGTGGCCGAATGTCACCGACCACCTCGCCGCCCACCGACACCGAGGCCGACGTGACCCGCTGCACCAGCACTCGCATGAGCGCCGATGCTAGCGGTCGGGTCCGTTACTCGCTGACGCCCGCCGGCGAGTAACCGAGGATCGCCTTGGTCTCCAGGAAGTCCTCGAAACCTTCTTCGCCCCACTCTCGGCCGTTGCCGCTGGTCTTGTAGCCACCAAACGGGACCTTGATGTCGAAGGCGTGGTTGATCGCGACGGCACCGGCGCGGATCCGCCGGGCCAGGGCGCGCGCCTGGTCCAGGTCGGCTCCGGAGACGTAGCCGTACAGGCCGTAGTCGGTGTCGTTGCCGATCTCGACGGCCTGGTCCAGGTCGTCGTAGCCGAGGATGCACAACACCGGCCCGAAGATCTCCTCCCGGGCGATCGTCATGTCGTTGTTGACGTCGGCGAACACCGTCGGGCGCACGTAGTAACCGGTGGACAGGCCGTCCGGGCGGCCTGGGCCGCCGGCGACCACCGTCGCCCCCTCGTCGATGCCCTTCTGGATCAGCCCCTGGACCTTGTCGAACTGCGCTCGTGAGGCCACCGGTCCGATCGCCGAGTTGTCGGCCAGGTCGCCGACCTTGACGCCCTCCGCGGTCGCCCGCGCGACCGACACGGCCTCTTCGAGGCGGGTCTTGGGCACCAGCATCCGCGACGGCGCGTTGCAGCTCTGGCCGGAGTTCATCATCATCACCGCCACACCCGCGGCGACGCTCTGGCTGAAGGCCTCGTCGTCGAGCACGATGTTCGGGCTCTTGCCGCCGAGTTCCTGGGCTACCCGCTTGACCGTCGGTGCGGCGTTGCGGGCGACCTCGATGCCGGCCCGCGTCGATCCGGTGAACGACACCATGTCGATGTCGGGATGGCTCGACAGCGCGGCGCCGACACCCGGTCCGTCGCCGAAGACCATGTTGTACACGCCGGCAGGAAGACCGGCGGCATCGATGATTTCGGTGAAGATCTGCCCAGAGAAGGGGGCCACCTCGGACGGCTTGAGCACCATCGTGCAGCCGGCCGACAGCGCCGGGAACACCTTGCAGGCGATCTGGTTGATCGGCCAATTCCACGGTGTGATCAATCCGCACACCCCGATCGGCTCCTTGACCACCAGGCTCTCGCCGCGCTGTTCGTCGAAGTTGTAGTTCTTCAGGACGTCGATGGCGGTCGACAGGTGACCAAGACCCATCATCACCTGCGGCCCGGCGGCCAGCGACGGCGGCGCGCCCATCTCCTCATGAACCGCGTCGGCGAGGTCGCCGGCGCGCTTCTGGTATTCGCCCATGATGGCCTGCAGCGCATCGAGGCGGTCCTCGCGAGTGGACTGCGACCACGTGTTGAAGGCCGTGCGGGCGGCCTTGACGGCCTTGTCGACGTCGGCGTCGGAGCCGAGGGCGATCGTGCCGCCGACCTGTTCGAGCGTGGGGTTGTCGACGTCAAGGGTCTTCAGCTCGACCGGATCAACCCACTGGCCATCGATGTAGAACTTCAGATATTCACGCATAGCAACATCCTCCTCAATCTCAGGGTGTTATTGGGTGCCTTCGGCGTACCACGTCCGGAATCGGTCGTATTTCGGCATCTCCTCGGAGTTGGCCTTCGGGTCGATGCACACATGCACCACGCCGACTTTGCCGCTCGCATACGCGCGCTTGATGGCGGGGCCGATCTCGTCTTCTTTCTCGACGTACTCACCGTGGCAGCCGAATCCCTCGGCGACCTTGTCCATCCGGACGTCCTTGCTCCAGTGCACCCCTGGCTGCGGCGAAGGCTGGGAGAACGTGCGCTTGTAGACACCGACTTCGAGGCCCCACTGATGGTCCACGCCGACCACACACACCAGCGGCAGGTTCTCCCGGGCCGCGGTCTCCAATTCGGCGATGTGGAACAGGAATGCCGAGTCACTGGTCACTAACATCACCGGACGCTTGCCACCCTCGGCGACCGAGGCGCCCACCGCGTACGGCAGACCGGTCCCCAGGTGACCGAAGTTCTGATTCCAGATCACGTCGCGAGGCTTGGTCTGCGAGTACGTCCAACCGAAGATCACCGTCGCACCGCCGTCGCGGACCATGATGCCGTCGTCCGTGTGTTCGTCGAACGCCTTGGTCGCCTCGACCACGAACCGGGCCGGGTGCACCGGGGTGCGGCCACGCGGAGCCTCCTCAGCCACCCGGGCTAGCTCAGCGGCATCGGCCTTGATCAGGTTGTCCAGGTTGGCCGACGGGGCACGCGGCGTGTCGCGGAGTGCCTCGACCAGCTGCGGCACCACGCCGCGCAGATCGCCCACCAGCGCCACGTCGACGGGCCGGTTCACGCCGATGGCGGTCGGATCCTGTTCGACGTACACCCATTTGCGGTTCGCGTTGTTCGCGGCCCAATGCTGAGTCTTGCCGTAGTGCATGGGTTCACCGAGTTCGGTGCCCAGCGCGACACACAGGTCGGATTCCTCCACGGCCTCGTTGGCGGCCGGCGAGAACAGGTACGGGAACGTCCGGTCCTGCAGGCCGGGGATGAACGAGGTGCCACCGGAGGTCTGGATCACCGGGCAGGCCATCAGATCGGCCAACTCCTTGACCTCCTGCTGGGTGCGCGAGGTGTGCACCCCGTGGCCGACGAGCAGCACCGGGCTCTTCGCCTCGCGGATCAGCTTGGCGGCCTCGGCCACCTCGCGAGCACCGGCGCCCTGGTTGACCAGCCGGTAGGCACTCGGCGGCGGCGCGTCCGCAACATCGAGCTCGGAAAGGATCACGTGCGACGGGAACTCGACGTAGGTCGGGCCCGGGGTGCCCGACATCGCCTTGCGGATGGCCTCGTGGATGATCTCGTCGGTCTGGTCGGCATACTCGATGGAGCTGCTGTACTTGACCGATGCCGCGAAAAGCGGCTCCTGCTGCACGAATTGGATGCGGCCGCGGCGCACCCGGCGCTCGGTGACGCGGGCCCGCTGACCGCCGAGGAAGATCACCGGCGAGTTCTCGACGAGTGCGCACTGGATCGCGCCGGCGATATTGGCCATCCCCGGCCCGAGGGTGCCGATGCACAGACCGGGCTTGCCGGTCATCCGGGAGGCCGCCTCGGCCATGAAGCCGGCGCTCAGCTCGTGGTGCGGTGCGACGACCGACCAGCCGCGGGCTTCGGCCTCGGTGAACATGTGCACGAAGTTCGGGTCCGGGATGCCGAACAGTGTGTTGACGCCCTCGGCCTCGAACAGGTCGAGAATGCGTTTGTAGACCGGTACACCCATGCGAAACTCCTTGATTGCTTTACCGATAACGTTGAGCGAGCTCTTTGCGATACGTCGCGGGCGAGCCGAACAGCGAACGGTTCAGCGCGGCCCGCTTGAGATAGACGTGGATGCCGCTCTCCCACGTGTAGCCGATGCCCCCGTGCAGTTGCATCGCCTTACCGACGACGTCGACGGCGGCCCCGCAGGTGTACGACTTCGCCATCGCCGCGGCCACGCCTGCCTCAGGTCGGTCGTCGGCTACGGCTTGCACTGCGGCACTGACCAGTTGGCGAGAAACCGCGATCGCCACATGCATGTCCGCGCAGGCGTGCTTCACGGCCTGGAAAGAGCCGATGGGCCTGCCGAACTGCTCGCGTACCTTCACGTAGGCGACGGTCGCGGCGAGCATGGCCTGCGCCACCCCGAGGCTGTCACAGGCGATCGCGACGGCAGCACGGTCGTGCACGCGACGGATCTGCACCTGTGGATCCCCAGCAAGGCGGTGTGTTTCAACGACGGCGCCGGGCACCACGGCGGCCAGGCGGCGCGTCTCGTCGAGGACGGGCTGGGGTGTCACGGTCGCTGCAGTCTCGACCACCGTGTCGCCGTCGAGCATCAGAATCCGTTCGGCGCCTTCGGCATCGGGCACGTAGTCCAGAGGTTCGAGGGCGACTGCCACCCGCATGGCGCCCGAAGCGATATCCGTCAACAGCTGGTCTCGCGTGTCGCCGGGCTGCAGGGCATTCACCAGACCGAGGGCCAGTACGGCGCTGCCCAGAAAGCTGGTCGCGCTTGCCGCGCGGCCCATCTCCTCACAGATCAGGGCCACTTCGGCGAACGTGGCCCCGGCACCGCCGAGATGCTCTGGCACCTCGAGACCAACCCACCCCGCGTCGACGAGCACCGGCCACGCGACGGTCCGCTCCTTGGCGAGCACGTCGCAGGCCACCGAGCGGAGCTCGGCGTGGAATTCGGAATAGTCGGCCATCACACTCTGCCTGATTCTCGTGGCAGACCCAGCCCTCGTTCGGCAATGATCGTGCGCTGGATCTCGCTGGCCCCGCCGGGGATCGTCCACTCCCATGAGCCGATGAAATCCAGCATCCACGACCCGGATTCCCAGCCGCTGGACGCCGGTTTGGTGAGTCGGGTGTGGGCGGCCATGCCGCCGATCTCGGTGCCGAAATCGGTCATCCGCTGCAGCAGTTCGCTGTAGAACAGCTTGACCACCGAGGCGTCCGCCGGGCCGACCGCATCGGAATCGTGGCGGAGCACCAACTCCCGGCACAGCCCGCGGAGCCCGGCGATCTCGATCTCGAACTGCGCCAGCCGGTCGGCGACCAGCGCATCCTCAATCGGCCGGCAGGCAGCCACCAGCCAGCGAAAGCCCGCATTGCCCAGGCGCTCGGCCAGTTCCAGCATCGTCATTCCGCGCTCTGCGCCGAGGGTGGCCTGCGCGACCTGCCAGCCCTGGTTCTCCGCGCCGATCAGATTGGCGGCCGGGATTTCCACGCCGTCGAGGAAGATCTCGCAGAAGTGTGAGTCGCCGACGGCGTTGCGGATCGGGCGCACCTCGACGCCCGGGCTGGTCATGTCCATCAGGAAGTACGAGATGCCCTGACGCTTCGGGGCGTCCGGGTCGGTGCGGGCCAGCAGCAGGCACCAATCCGCGTGCAATCCCCCACTGGCCCAGAGCTTCTGACCGTCGACGATGTACGTGTCGCCGTCGCGGCGTGCGGTGGTGCGCAGGCTGGCCAGGTCGGAACCGGCCTCGGGTTCAGAGAAACCCTGCACCCAGATCTCGCCGTCGAGAATCGCGGGTAGGTGACGCTGCCGCTGCTCGTCGGTGCCGGCAACCAAAAGGGTTGACGCGGCATGGTGGATGCCGACGAAGGCCAGCACCAGCCGTGGCGCATCATGGGCGGCCAGCTCGGAATACAGCACGATCTGCTCGTCCACCGGCATTCCGCCGCCCCACTCGGCCGGCCAGTGTGGCACCGCGAAACCGGCGGCATGCAACTGAGCGAACCACGCCTTCTGGAACGCGACGAATTCGGCTTCACCGGCACCGGTTTGGGTCGCTCGCCAGTCGGTGGGTACGTGGATGTCACACCACTGGCGAACGCGTTCGCGAAACTCGTCCAGGTTCGTCATGACGCCGCCCGCAGCCGGTCCATCGTGTGAGCCACTGCCACACCGTCGTCGAACGACGGAGCGATCTGCCCGCCGGTCCGCAGCGGAACCGCTCCGCCGAAGCCGGTGCCGATCACGACGACCCTCATCCGAACAGTCCTCTCAGCCCGGCCCCGCCGACTCTGCGGGTCAACAGATCACGCGTCGCCGACAGGCCGAACGGCAGGCGCCGCAGCGGCTGGCTGTAGCGCGAGAGCCACGACAGGGTCGTCTCGTCGCAAAACCCGACCGCGCCGTGGAGTTGGTGGCACACCCGGAACACGATCTCGGCCGCTTCGATCGCCGACATTCGCAGGGCCAGAGCATCATCGAGCGCGTCCGCGCTGCCGGTCCCGATGCTCCACAGCGTGTACTTGGCGAGGATGTCCAATCCGCTGCGCTCGACCTCGGCGTCGGTGAGCTGGAACTGCACGCCCTGAAAGGCCGACAGCGTCTGGCCGAATTGCTTACGCAGGCGCACGTGTGCGACCGTCAACTCGATCGCGCGATCCAGCATGCCGAGCAGCGTCCAACACGGCAAGGTCAGCGCCAGCGCGACATCCCGCGCGCCGTTCTCGTCGATCGGCGATAGCTGCAGCTCGGTCACGAATGCCGGGCCAGTCGCGGCGTGGCCGGTCACGTGGGCCCGCACACCATCCAGCGTTACGGCAGCCCAACGGGTTTCAAGTCCGGCGATGGTGGCCGAGGCTCTGGTGTCCGAGACGACCACCAGGCCGTCCACGTCGAGGTCGGTGGGAGCGGCCAAGCGCTCGGCCACCGGGTAGGGCACTGCCCAGTAGCCCGCACTGCGGCACAGAGCCGCGGCGGCCTCCAACTCGTCGGTGTCGGTACGAGGGCCGAGTTCCCATGCGCCCAGCCCCGCGAGGATCGGGCCGACGAGTGATTCTCTGAGGCCCGGATTCGCTGGGTCTTCTTCGGCCTGCTGCACGAGCTGGTCACCGCCTGCGGCCTCGAAAGCCCGAAGTGCCTGATGCCCGAACTCTCTGGCCTCTTCGCCGAGGTCCAGCACCATTCCCGTCATGTCGCGGCCGCCAGCAGAGCACGCGACAGCAGGATGCGCTGCATCTCGATGCTGCCGGAAGACACCGTCGAAGCCTGCGAGTATTTCCAATGGTCGTCGACCTCGGCGAGGAACCACGCTGCCCGAGGGTCATCGTGGGACACCGCGGCGGCGATGTCCATCAACACCTCCGCGCTGTCCTGATCAAGCGTGGTGACGGCGATCCGGTAGGCGGCGGCATCGCCGGGGCGGACCCGGCCGGTGTTCTGGAGCGCCACGATGCGATAGGCCATCAGGCGCGCGCGGCGGCAATGCGTCAACATTCGCACCCACCTCCCTCGCAGTTCCGCAGGCAAGTCGGTCCACCGGTCGGCGAGCACGGTCGGCGCCGCCGCAAGCAGCCGCTCGCACCGCGCGTAGCGGGCGATTCCGACCCGCTCGAACGAGGTCACCTCAGCCACGATCGACCAGCCCTCGTCGACCGTGCCGAGCACGTCTGCCTCGGTGACCCGCACGTCGTCGAAAAACACCTCGTTGAGGTGATGCGGGCCCAACATGGTGCGGATGGGTCGCACCTGGATCGCCGGATCGTCCATCGGGACAAGGAAGATCGTCAGGCCCTGTTGTTTCTTCTCACCTCTCGTCGTCCGCGCCAGCAGGAAACACCACTGCGCCATGGTGGCGTAGGACGTCCAGATCTTCTGACCGTTCACCAACCAGCCGTCACCGTCCCGGCGCGCGGTGGTTCGCAGCGACGCCAGATCGCTTCCCGCCTCGGGTTCGGAGAAGCCCTGACACCAGATCACTTCGCCATTCGCGATCGACGGCAGATGCTTGCGCTTCTGGGATTCGGTGCCGTGCCGCATGATGACGGGCCCCACCCAGTTGACCCCCATGTACTGGGCGCCACGGGGTTCGTGGTGGGCCCACATCTCCTCGCGGACCACGGTCTGTTCCCACACTGATACGCCGCGACCACCGAACTCCTCCGGCCAGGCCGGGCAGAGCAGCTCCCGTTCGGCCAGCGTGCGGCAGAACTGTTGCGCCACTTCCAGATCCGCGGGGTCGTCGGTGAACGCCCCGAGAAAGTCCTCGGGAACGTGCTCGGTCACCAGCTCACGCAGCTGGGAGCGCAGCGCACTCGCCTCTGGTGCGAACTCGAAGTTCAGGTTCACGCGCTCTCCACCTCCGCCAGTCCCAACTCGGCAAGGACCGCAGCGGTGTCGGCCCCGAGTTCGGGGGTGGGCCCGGCGATGCGGCCCGGGGTACGGGAGAACCACGTCGGCACGCCCGGCATCCGCACCGGGCCGTGCGGGGTCGGCACCGTCTCGAAAAAGCCGACGGCATTGAGCTGTTCGTTGTCGAACAGTGCCTGCGGCGTATTCAGCGGTGCCGCCGGGATCTCCAGCTCCACGAACAATGTCAGCCACTCTTCGGTGGTGCGTTCGGTCATGGTCTGCGCCACCAGCGAGTACACGGTGTCGATCTCGGCGGCACGAGCCGCCAGGGTCGCGTAGCGCTCGGTGTTCCAGGCCGGCTGGACGGCGTCGATGAAGCTCACCCAATGCCGGTCGTTGTAGATCAGCGCCGAGATGTAGCCGTCCTTGGTCCGATACGGTTTGCGATTGGGGGCCACGGTCCGGTCGTACATCGCCGGCCCGAGCGGCGGGTCGAACATCGCGCCGTTCGCGTGCTCGACGAGCATGAACGAGGCCATCGTCTCGAACATCGCGACCTCGATCTCCTGCCCCTCACCGGTGCGTTCGCGGTGGAACAGCGCCATCGTCGTGGCGTACACCGCCGTCAACCCGGCGACCTTGTCGGCGACGATCGTCGCGACATAGTTGGCCTCGCCGGTCAATTCGGCTTGCACGGCGGGCAGGCCGCACTCGGCCTGGATGGTGTCGTCGTAGGCGGGGCGGTCGCGTTCGGGCCCACGCCTGCCGTAGCCGTAGCAGTTGGTATAGACGATCGACGGGTTGATGGCCGCGACGTCGTCGTAGCCGAATCCGAGTTTGGTGATCGCCTTGGCGCGCATCGAGTGGATGAACACGTCGGCGCCGGCGATCAGCGCGCGCAGCGCTGCCGTCCCTTCGTCTGATCGCAGATCGAGTACGACACTGCGTTTTCCGCGATTGACGTTGACGAACACGCCGCTGAGTCCCGGAGCCGGTCCCACCGAGACGTATCGGGTGTCGTCGCCGGCGGGCGGCTCGACCTTGATGACGTCGGCGCCCATGTCCGCCATGATCTGCGTGCAGTACGGGCCCATCACCATCGCGGTGAGGTCGATGACGCGAACCCCCGCCAGGGGGCCGGTGCTGGTCACTGTGTGCCCTTTGCCATGCCGAAGCTGTGACCGATGTGAGCGCTGTGTCCGTCCGGCACGACCGGGAACACCAGCGGGTCACTGATATCGCGGATCTCGTCGATGCGGGCGCCGACCGCCTCGACGGTCCACGCGGGCTGGTAGACACCGGCGGACTCCACCACAGCGATCCGGGCCACCCGGCCCGCGATCGCGGTGAGGATCTCCCCTGTGATCGAACAGGATTCGTGGGCCAGCCAGCCGACGACCGGGGCGACCAGATCGGCGCCCATGGGCGGGTACGCCGACGTATCCAGTCCCTCCGCCATCCTGGTCACCGCCGCCGGGACGATGACGTTGCAGCGCACCCCGCGCTCTGCGCCCTCGAGCGCGACGACATTCGACAGCCCGGTGATCCCGGCCTTGGCTGCCGCGTAGTTCGCCACCGCATGGTTGCCGTACAACCCGCCGATCGACGACGTCAACACCACCCGGCCGTAGCCGGCTTGGCACATCACCGGAAAAGCCGCCCGCACCACGTGAAACGCGCCACGCAGGTGCACGTCGAGCACCGCGTCGAAGTCCTCGGCCGTCATCTCGGTCAGGGGTGCGCGCCGAACGATCCCGGCATTGTGGATCAGCACGTCGATGCGGCCGTAGTGCCGTGTCGCCGCCGCGATGATGGCCTGACCGCCGACCGCGGTGGCCACCGACTCGGTCGAGGCGACGGCGTCCCCACCCGCGGCGGTGATCTCGTCGACGACCTGCTGGGCCGGTCCAGCGTCGTCTCCCTCGCCGGTCAGCGCCCCGCCGGGATCGTTGACCACGACCTTGGCGCCGAGCCGCGCAAGCAGTAACGCGTACTCACGCCCGAGCCCCCGGCCGGCTCCGGTGACGACGGCGACGCGATCGTCGAATCGTGCGCGCGCCATCTAGTTTCCGAGTTCCAGGCCGTCGAGATCGCCGGTGGCCCGCCACTGCGCGATGAGGTCGTCGAACGCGTAGAAGCCGGGTGCGTAGAAGTCGCCGAGGAACGACCCGTTGCCTTCTGTGCCTCCGCGGCCCTCGTTATTGTAATAGCCTGGCGTGCAAGACAGTTCGAACGCCGAGTTGTCGATCGCAAGTTCGCGGACAGTCGCCACCCAGGCGTCTTGGCCGTCCTGGCTCGGTTCGACGGTCGTCGCACCGCGATTCTGCGCCTCGGCGATGAGGTAGGCGATGTGGCGGGCCTGCTGCTCGAACATCGCGGTGGTGTTGGCCGACACGCCGCCCTGGATGAACCCCATGAAGAACTGATTGGGGAAGCCGCGGCTGGTCATGCCGTGCAGCGTCTTGTAGTCGTCGTGCCAGTGGTCGAAGAGCGACAGCCCGTCACGGCCCACGATGTCCTCGATCGCGAACCGGCGGCTGAGCTCGGTGGAGATCTCGAACCCGCTGGCAAAGATCACGCAGTCGACCTCGTATTCGATACCGTCGGCGACGATGCCCTTCTCGGTCAGCCGTTCCACCCCCTTGGTCGCCGACACGTCGACCAGCGTCACGTTGGGACGGTTGAAAGTGGCCAGATAGTGCTCGCTGGACGTCGGCCGCTTGCACATGAAGCGGTAGTAGGGCTTGAGCGCCTCGGCGGTGACCGGATCGGAGACGATCTCGGCGACGCGGCGACGCAGCCGCTCCATGATCTTGTAGTCCTCTTCCTCACGGAAGGCCATGATCTGCTCGATGCTCACCGACGCGGGATCCGGGCTGGCGGCGATGCGCGCGGTCAGGTTGCGTCCGAGCTCGGTCCAGAAGTCGCAGACCAGATCCGGTTCGCCGAACACCACGCCGACGAACGGCGACCAGTTGTGGAAGTTGCGCTTGCGTTCTTCCTGCCAGCCCGGCTGCAGCGACGCGGCCCAGGCCGGATCGGTGGCCGGATTGGACCGCGCGTCCACCGACGATGGGGTGCGCTGAAAGACGAAGAGGTGCTGGGCATCCCGGCCCAGATGCGGAACCAGCTGAATACCGGTGGCGCCGGTGCCGACCAGGGCGACGCGCTTGTCGGCGAGCTTGTGCAGGCCGCCGTCGGCGTCGCCGCCGGTGTAGTCGTAATCCCAGCGCGCGGAATGGAACACGTGCCCGCCGGCAGCTTTGTAGTCTTTGATCCCGGGGATCCCGGGGAACTTCGGCCGGTTGTACGAACCCTGCGCCATCACGACGAACCTGGCGTGGATGTCGTCGCCCCGATCGGTGCTGATATTCCAGCGTTGCGTCTCGTCCGCCCAGCGCAGTTCGCGCACCTGAGTGGAGAACAACGCCCCGTCGTACAGGCCGAAGTGCTTGCCGATGTTGCGGCAGTGGCCCAAGATCTCGGCGCCGTCGGCGAACTTCTTCGACGGCATGAAACCCAGCTCTTCGAGCAGCGGGATGTAGCAGTAGGCGTCGTTGTCGCACTGGATTCCCGGGAACCGGTTCCAGTACCAGACCCCGCCGAAGTCACCGGCCATCTCGATGACCCGGATACCCTCGACACCGGCCTTCTTCAGGTACGCACCCGCCAGCAGCCCGGCGAAACCTCCGCCGAGCACCACGACGTCGACGTCCTCGGCGATCGGATCACGGGGCGTCGCAGTGGTATACGGATCGACCTCATAGAAATCGGCGTACTCCCCCTCGAGCTCCAGGTATTGCGCGGAGCCCTCGGGGCGCAGCCGCTTCTCCCGCTCGACGCGGTACTTCTCCCGCAGTGCATCGATATCGATGTCCGGTGGGACATCGGTGGGCCCGCAGAGATTTTCCGGGGTCACCATACGTTCTCCTCACTTGTGATTTCGGCGCGATTTCGTTCGCTCAGCGACGGTTATCGCGCCGAAATCGCTAAATCGGGCGGGGTTCGCCGGTGCCCATGTACTTCGACAGTTGGTGATGCAGGTTCACGGTGCTGCGCTCGCGGTACGGATTGGGTTGCGTGCCGGGAAAACCCAGCGACTTCATCCCCTGCTGGACCGCCGCCATATTCGAGAAGTCCTGCGGCAGCACACTGCGCCACCGGGGATCGCCCACCGGGGTGTACTCCCAGTCGGCCTGCGGCTCGGCACCTTTGGGGTACAGCTCGAACACCGACACCTCGAAGATGCACTTGTCCGGGTTGTAGCCGGGATCGGGGCGTGCGCCATAGCACAGCGCACTGGTCAACCCCTGCCCGATCTGGAAGTTCGGGAACAGCTGCCAGGCCGTTCCGCTCTGGCCGAGGATGTCGGCCGGGATCGTCGGCCACAGCACACCGCGCGCCTCGTCGTCGCGGCGAGCCGAGGCCAGCCAGTGCTCGAGCACCTTGTCGGCCGGGGTGCCCTCGGGTAGTTCGTCCACCAGGCGCAGGGCGGCGTTCACCAGCGTCTGCGTGGTGGTCGCGTTGGTCTTTTCCATGGTGTACACCTGCATCTCCGCGGTGGAGATCCGCGGATCGCCGGTGCCCAGCCGGATCTTGGACTTGGTCTCGGCCATGTCCTCGGGCGCGTCGTAGCCGATGTTGCTGTGCCGGCCCTGCGCCTTGGCCCAGCCCTTGAACTCACCGAACTTGTTGAATTCCGGATGGGTGGTGAAGACGTGGTAGGTCTCGTTGAACGCCTCCAGGGCGACCTTCCAATTGCAGTCGAAATGCACCCATTTGCGCCATTTCACCCGCATGTTCTCCAACCCGAACGGGTCGAGGATCTTCGCCGCCGGAAACAGGTAGTCGGCCAACGGTTCACAGTCGGGGTCCATGTTGATCCACAGCCAGCCGCCCCAGGTGTCGACGTTCACCGGGCGTAGCCGGGTGTTGGCCGGATTCAGCGCACCCTTCCAATCCGCCTCCTCGCGGATATGGGTGCAGGCGCCGTCCAGCCAGTAGGACCAGCCGTGGAATCCGCAGACGAACGACTTACGGGCCCGGCCCACAGCCTGTTTTGCACCCGGCGGGGTGTCCACGAGCCGCCGGCCGCGGTGCATGCAGACGTTGTGGTGAGCCGCAAAGGTGTCCGCGCCCGTTCGTACGACGATGATCGAGTCGTCGAGGATGTCGTAGGTGAGATAGCTGCCGACCTCGGGCAGTTCCTCGACCCGGCCGGCCTGCTGCCAGACCTTGCGCCACAACTTGTCGCGTTCGGCGCGCGCGTACTCCGGCGAGATGTAGGCCTCCACACCGATGGTCATCGGTTCTGCCAGTTCTTCGGCACCGTCCACCTCGCCCATCGCCAACTCCTTTCAGGGCCTTTTGATTTCGTTGCGAAAGTCGTCGTCGGCGAGGAACAACGACGTGTTGTCCGCACCGACATGACTCCACCGCAGGTCCAAACCCCCGTCGACGAGCAGGGTTTGGCCGGTGATGTAGCTCGACAGATCCGAGAGCAGGAACAGAATCGTGCCGGCCTGTTCTTCTGGACGCCCGCGGCGCCCCATGGCGATCGCGGTGCGGTCCCGCTCGGGATCAGCCCGCACATACGCACGTGACGCGGCGGTTTCGGTGACCCCCGGCGCGACGGCGTTGACCCGGATACCGTCGAGTGCGAGTTCGAGCGCCATCGTTCTGGTTGCCGCGACGATCGCCGCCTTGGCGGTGCCGTAGGCGATATGGAACGGGGCGGTGTTCATCCCGCTGATCGAGGAGACCGACACGATCGAGCCCGGCCCGCCCGCTGACCGGATCTCGGCGGCCACCGCCTGGCTCATGAAGAACATCGTTTCCAGGTTGGCCCTGAACAACGCGCGCCAGTCGGCGCGGCTGACCCGGGTGGCCGGCATCCATGTCGAGGGCGCGGCGCCGCCGGCGATGTTGACCAGTCCGTACAGCGGTCCCGCGGTGCGGCGCACCGCATCCATGACGGTGGCGATCCCGGCATCGGTGGCGGCGTCGGCGGCGACCGGCACGATCGGCAGGCCACTGTCGACCAGCCGCCCCACCTGCTCGTCCAGGTTCTCCTGCGAGCGGCTGACGGCGACGACGGTGGCACCGGCCCGTGCCGCCATCTCGGTCACGGTCGTTCCGATGCCGCCGCCTCCGGCGCCCGACACCACCACGATGCGGCCGTCGAGCCTGAGGAGATCGGTCATAACCCGCTTTCGTTCGCAGCATTGTCCGGACAAATAGATGGACTCTGCCGACTGGAGAACATGATTCCGCAGCAGTTATAGCACCGTCAAGGGTGCTGCTGAGATCAATCGACTCTATTGTCTGGACCAAATTCGCTTGGTACGGTCACGCCGATGATCCAGAAGTTGCTATCGCAGCAGGATGGGCGCTTCACCCTCGCCCATCCCCCGGTCCTCGCCGAGGGGTGGAGTGTGGAACGGCGCACCTCGCCGAGTCGGCTGTTCGGCGCGAACGGTCTGCGCACCGGTCCCGACGGCCGGGTGTACATCGCCCAGGTGACCGGCAGCCAGATCAGCGCACTGGACATCGGTACCGGGTTGGTCGACACCATCAGCGCCAAGGGCGGCGACATCATCGCCCCCGACGATGTCGCGTTCGACGGCGCCGGCAACCTCTACGCCACCGAGGTGATGGACGGCCGGGTCAGCGTCCGCACCGCAGACGGCACCGCGCGCGTACTGCGCGACGACCTGCCGTGCGCCAACGGCATCACCGTGTACCGGGACCGGCTGTTCATCGGCGAGTGCCGTGCGGGCGGCCGATTGATGGAACTGGACACGGTCGGCGGCGGGCCGCCGCGCATTCTGCTGGAGAACGTGCCCTCGCCCAACGCCATGGAGGTCGGGCCCGACGGGCTGCTGTACTTCCCGGTGATGGGCGCCAACGAGATCTGGCGCATCGATCCCGAAAGCAGGGACCCGGTGGTCCCAGAAGTCATAGCCACCGGTCTCGGTGTCCCCGACGCCGTGAAGTTCGACTCCGACGGCTATCTGGTCTCCACACAGGTGGACAGCGGTCAGGTGCTGCGGATCAATCCGCGCAACGGTGAGCAGACGGTCTTGGCGAACCTCAATCCGGGACTGGACAACTTGACGTTCGTCGGGCGGCGCCTGTTCGTCTCTAATTTCACCGGCGAGATCACCGAGGTCCTCGACGGCCAGCAGACCCGCGCGGTGCTGCCGGGCGGATTGAACTGGCCGCTGGATCTGACGATCGGGACCAACGGCGAGTTGTACATCGCCGACGGCACCTACTTCTATCTGCTGCGCGCCGACGGCAGCCTGCACACACTCGGAATGCTGTTCAGCCCCGGCTATCCCGGCTTCGTGCGCGGCCTGACCGCCGACGGTCCCGGCGAATTCGTGGTGACGACCTCCGGGGGGCAGGTCGCGCGGTTCCGGCCCGCCGAGGGTGAAAGTGATTTCCTGGCAGACGGATTGGACCAGCTCTACGGCGTCGCTGTCGGCCCGCGCGGCATCGTGGCCGTCGAGCAGGGTACCGGCCGGCTGCTGTCGGTGGCGAACGGTCGCACCGAGGTGCTGGCCACCGGCCTGGACACCCCGGTGGGGGTGGCCATCGGTGGCGACGGCAACCCGCTGGTCAGCGAGCGTGGCAGAGTGATCAGGGTGAACGGCACCGACAAGGAAACCGTGGTGGACGGATTGGGTTGTCCGCAGGGCATTCTGGTGGCCGGTGATCTGCTCTTCATCGTCGACGCGGACACCAAGTCGCTGATCGAGGTCGATCTGGCATCCGGAAGCCGCACCACCGTCGCCTCGGGTCTGCCGGTCGGCGCCCCGCCCGGCGTCACCCCCAAGCCGCTGCGCGGTATGCCACCGTTCTCGGGCCCGCAGGGGCCGTTTGCCGGGATCGCCGCCGGCCCAGATGGCACCCTGTACGTCTCGGCGGATGCCGACGGCAGTGTGCTCGCCTTTAGCCGGATCGGGCTGAGATGACACACGCCGAGTCCGCCGACCATCGCTACATTCAGGTGGCCCGCACACTGCGCAAGGAGATCGTGGACGGGGTGTATCCCGTGGGGTCGCAACTTCCCACCGAACACGAACTGTGCCAGCGATTTTCGGTGAGCCGATATACCGTCCGAGAGGCGCTCCGCCGCCTGCGGGAAGACAACCTGGTCTCCTCGCGACCACGTGCGGGCACCATGGTGGTGCCGCGACCGTCGTCTCACGCCTACGTCCAGGACGTCGTCTCGATCAACGATCTGCTGGCCTTTGCGACAGGTGCCCGCTTCGCCATCGAGTCGATCGCCATGGTCACCATCGACGATGAACTGGCCCGGCGCACCGGGCTGATGGTCGGTGAAGAGTGGCTGGCGGTGCGTGGGTTTCGTCGTGCCGAGGCCGCCGACGCCCCGGTCTGCCGTACCGAGTACTACATCAACCGCGCGTTCGCCGCGGTCGGCCGGATGCTGCAGAACCACACCGGGCCGATCTTTCCCCTCATCGAGGACCTGTTCGGGCTCAGTATCGTCGAGGTGCGCCAGGAGATCTCGGCCGTGCAGGTCGGCGCCGAGCTGGCGGACGGGCTCAAGGTCGAGCCGGGCAGCCCCGCGCTGGAGATGCAGCGCACCTATACGACGTCGGACGGTGAGATCGCTCAGGTGACGGTGAACACTCACCCCGGCGGCCGGTTTCGTCACTCGATGACGATGCGACGAGTGAAGGGTTAGCGGGCATGCGGGCCGCAGCACGCAACTCCGCGTTGGCCGCACAGGCCTACGCCGGCGGGTTGTGGGTGCGCGACACGCTGGCCGACGCCTTGGCCGCGGCCGCACGGGATACCCCGACCAGGCAGATACTCGTCGACGGGCCGGTCCGCCTGGACTGCGCGACGGTGTACGACCGGGCCACCCGAATGGCCGGTGCCATGCGGGCCGGCATGCCGACCGGCAGTGTGGTGTCGTTCATGCTGCCGAACTGGCACGAGGCGGCGATCGTCTATCACGCGGCGACCGTGGCGGGCATGGTGGTCAACCCGATCCTGCCGTCGCTGCGCGACCACGAGTTGGCCTTCATCCTGGCCGACGCCGACGTCCGAATGATCGTCATTCCCGCCGAATTCGGTGGCCATGACTACGCTGCGATGCTGCAGCGGGTGACCGCGACGTTGCCGTCGCCGCCGGTCGTCGTCGTGGTGCGCGGCGACGCACAAGCCGGTCAGATCAGTTTCGACGCACTCGACGCCAAGGCACCCGCCACATTCCCGTCGGTCGACCCGGACGCGGTCCGGATGATCATGTACACCTCGGGCACCACCGGCCGCCCCAAAGGAGTTCTGCACAGCCAGAATTCGATTCACGCACTCATCCGCCAGCTCGGCGAGCACTGGCGCGTCGACCCCGGGTCGGTGTACCTGGTGCCGTCCCCGATCGCCCACATCGGCGGCTCGATCTACGCCTTCGAATTCCCGATTCTGCTCGGGGCCACCGCGGTGCTGATGGAGCGCTGGGATCCCGACGTGGCCGTCGGGATCATGGTCGGCGAGCGGTGTACTCACATGTCCGGTGCCACGCCGTTTCTGCAGCATCTGTTGGCCGCTGCCCAGCGCGCCGGCACCCGGTTGCCGGACCTGAGGGTGTTCATCTGCGGCGGCGCCTCGGTGCCCCCGGCACTGATCCGCAGTGCTGCAGCCTATTTCGAGAACGCTGCCGTCATCCGGGTATACGGCTCGACCGAGGTGCCGGTCATCTCCGTCGGCGCACCCGGCGACATCGACCACGCCGCCGAGACCGATGGCCGGCCCGGCATCGCCGACGTCGTCATCGCTGAGGGTGAGATCCGTGCCCGCGGGCCGCAGATGCTGCTGGGCTACCTGCATCCCGAGGACGAGGACGCCGCTTTCGATGAGCAGGGCTACTTCCGTACCGGCGATCTCGGCCGCTGGGTCGACGACCATTACCTCGTCGTCACCGGCCGGGCCAAGGACATCGTGATCCGCAACGGCGAGAACATCGCCCCCAAGGAGGTCGAGGACGTTCTGCTCGGCCACCCGGAAATCCGCGAGGTCGCGATCGTCGGCGTGCCTGATCCGCGCACCGGGGAGCGCGCGTGCGCGGTCGTCGTCACCGAGCGCCAGCCGGGACTGGAGGTCCCCGATCTCCGGGATTTCCTGCAGGCCGCTGGTGTCGCGAAGTTCAAATGGCCCGAACAGGTCGTCGTCTGGGATGCGCTGCCCAAGAACGACGCCGGCAAGGTTCTCAAACACCAGATTCGAGCGAGGTTGGTCGAGGCGGATGGGTGACATGCAAGTAGCGGTGGTGACCGGCGCGAGCAGCGGAATCGGATTCGCCTGCGCCACACAGCTCGCCGAGATGGGAATGGCGGTCGTCGGCACCGGCCGGGACACCGGGCGGCTGGCCGGGCTGGCCGATGCCATCGGCGATCCCGAGCGGATCGCCACCCTGGCGGTGGATCTCACCGACGACGATGCTCCGCAGCGGATCGTCGACCTGGCCGTCTCCCGCTGGGGCCACATCGACTTCCTGATCAACAACGCCGGCGTCGGCGGCCCCAAACCCTTGCACGAGACCGACGACGAGACCCTGGATTACTTCCTCGACGTCATGCTGCGCGCCCCATTCCGGTTGGCGCGCGATGTGATTGGCCACATGCCCGCAGGTTCGGCGATCATCAACATCACCTCGACGTTCGCGGTCGTCGGCGGTCTGCGTGGCGGCGCCTATTCAGCCGCCAAGGGCGGTCTGACCGCGCTGACAACGCACATCGCCTGCCAATACGGCGCGCACGGGATCCGCTGCAACGCGGTGGCTCCCGGCGTGACGGTGACCCCGATGGTCGAAAAGCGGCTCGAGGATCCGGGATTCAAGAAGATGCAGACCGAAATGACCCCGCATACCCGACTTGGCCGAGTCGAGGACATCGCCGGCACCGTGGCGTTCCTGTGCTCGCCCGCAGGCAGTTTCATCAACGGGCAGACCATCGTCGTCGACGGCGGGTGGAGCACCACGAAATACCTGTCCGAGTTCGCACTATCCGCGGAGTGGGTTGCGCGGTGAACCTGTTCGCCACCCTCGATCAAGCCGCCGCCCGCTTCGGCGACCGCGGTGCGGTCTTCCGTGGCGAGGAACAGCTGCACACCTGGAGCCAACTTCGCGAGCGCGCCTTGCGCCTGGCCGCCTCGCTTCGCCACACGAATGCACCAGGGCAGCGGATCGCGATCGCCAGCGAGAACCGGGCCGAGATCGTGGAACTGTTCTATGCGGTGTGGGCCGCCGAGTGCGTCGTCGTCCCGGTGAACTTCAAACTCCATTCCCGCGAGATTGTGCAGATCCTCGAAGACTCGGGTGCAGCAACGGTATTCGCGTCCCCGAAGATCGCCGCCGAGCTGGCTTCGGTATCACCCGTCGTGGTGGAGCTGATCGGCGGAGGAGGCTACGAGCAGCTCTTCACCGCACCACCGGCGGCAGTTCCCGCCACGGATCCGTCGGCGCTGGCCTGGCTGTTCTACACCAGCGGCACCACCGGACGGTCCAAGGGCGCGATGTTGTCGCATCGCACCCTCACCGCGATGACGGTGGCGCACCTGGCCGATATCGACTCCCCCGACGAGAATTGCAGTCTGCTGCATGCCGCGCCGATGTCGCACGGGTCTGGGCTCTACATCGCGCCCTACGTCCTTCGTGGCGCCCGCCAGGTGGTGTCCGCGTCCGGCTTGTTCGACCCCGACGAATTCCTCGACCTGTGCGACCTACATCCGGGATCGTCAGCCTTTTTGGCGCCCACCATGATTGCGCGCCTCGTCGCGACCGGTCGCCCCGCACCGGCGGCGTTGCGCGCGATCGTCTACGGCGGCGGCCCGATGTACGTCGACGGCCTCAAGAAGGCGATGGCCGCGTTCGGGCCGATCTTCGCCCAGATCTACGGCCAGGGCGAAGCGCCGATGACGATCACCGGATTGCGCCGTGCCGACCATGACTCCGACGACGACGCCGTCCTCGGCTCGGTGGGCTACCCCCGGTCCGGGGTCGAGGTGGCCGTGCTCGGCGAGGACGGTGCGCCCGCCGCGCTGGGGCAGATCGGCGAGATCGTGTGCCGCGGCGATGTGGTGATGGCCGGGTATTGGAACAACGCCGACGCCACCCGCGACGCGCTGAAGGACGGTTGGCTCTACACCGGAGACATGGGCTCGTTCGACGATCACGGCTACCTGACCCTGCGGGATCGCTCCAAGGACGTGGTGATCAGCGGTGGAAGCAACATCTACCCACGGGAGGTCGAAGAGGCTCTGCTGGAGCATCCGGGCGTGGTGGAGGCCTGCGTGGTCGGGGCACCGGATCCCGAGTGGGGCGAGGTCGTCGTGGCCTTCATCGTCGGCAGCGCGGCCGACGAGGCACTCGATGCGCACCTGCTGGACCGGATCGCCCGGTTCAAGCGCCCGAAACGCTACGTGTTCGTCGACGACCTGCCCAAAAACAGCTACGGCAAGGTCCTCAAACGTGAGTTGCGCGCCCGGCTCGGGTAACGACATTCTCCTCTGCATAGAATGCCGCTATGTCCCAGGATTACACGTTCCTCACCTACGAAGAGCTCGATGACGGCCGCATCGCGCGGATCATGCTCAACCGGCCCGAGGCACGCAACGCGCAGAACCGTGGCCTGCTCGTCGAGCTGAACGAGGCGTTCCTGCGGGCCGAAGCCGACGACACGGTCCGGGTGGTGATCCTGGGCGGCCACGGGCCGATGTTCTCCTCCGGCCACGACCTCGGGTCGGCGGTGTCGCGCGCCGAGTACACCCCCGGGCCCGACCAGCACCCCAGTTTCCAGGGTCTGGGCGCCAACCGGGCGGGCGCCGAGAAGCTGATGCTGCAGGAGTGGCATCACTTCTTCGCCAACACCCGCCGCTGGCGCGACCTGCGCAAGATCACCGTCGCGCAGGTACACGGCGACGTCTATGCGGCGGCACTGATGCTGATGTGGGCGTGCGACCTGATCGTGGCCGCCGAGGGCACTCGCTTCGCCGACGTGGTCGGCACCCGGTTGGGTATGTGCGGCGTCGAGTACTTCGCACACCCGTGGGAGTTCGGGCCGCGCAAGACCAAGGAGCTGATGCTCACCGGTGACGCCATGGAGGTCGACGAGGCCTACCAGCTGGGCATGATCTCGAAGGTCTTCCCGCAGGACGAGCTCGCCGACAAGACGCTGGAGTTCGCCCGCCGGATCGCCCAGGTCCCGACCATGGCGGCGCTGCTGGCCAAGGAGGCGGTCAATCAGACGCAAGACAACATGGGCTTCTACAACGCCCTGAACGCCTGCTTCACCCTGCACCAGCTCAACCACTCGCACTGGGCGCAGGTGCACGAGGAGCGCTGGCCGGTGGGCCTCGAGTCGGATGGCCTGCCGAACTGGAAGACCGCCCCGCCGATCGTGCCCGCGGTCAAGGACCAGGTCCGCGCCGAGGGCTGAGTTTCGCGCCTTTTCTGCGGATGGTCGCGATCACGGCAAAGCACCGTTTTCGGCTCACCTGAATCGTTCAAGTCATTACATACTCGTCACGACCGTGCCCGATCCATTTCGGAGTCCTCGCAACGACTGTGCCCTCATCGACATGGTCAGGTTGCCGAAATACCCAGGTATAAGCTTTAATTCGGGTAATGCGCAAAGCCGTTAAATCGGATTCGCTTCTGATTTCTCGTAGAAATTGTTGTGTGCGCCACACGTTTTCACGAAACGTGGTGCAAAACACAGACTTTGGTATGCGCGCAAATTAGTTGTTAGTTTCGGCCGCATGTTTGCAATCGCGACGTTGATGACTCTGATCAGTCAGGTGTCAGGCACGCCGTACATCCCCGGTGGGGACAGTCCGGCGGGCACCGACTGCTCGGGGCTGGCCTCCTGGGTGTCCAATGCGGCCACCGGCAGGCCCGTGTACGGCAGCCGGTTCCACACCGGCAATGAGGAAGCCGCCCTGCTCGCCCGCGGATTCCACTACGGAACCGCTCCCAACTCACTGGTGATCGGCTGGAACCGCTCGCACACCGCTGTCACGCTCCCCGACGGCACCCCGGTCTCCAGCGGCGAGGGCGGCGGTGTGCGGGTCGGCGGCGGCGGCGCGTATCAGCCGCAGTTCACCCACCACATGTACCTGCCGATGCCCGCCGAGGAGATGGCCGATCCGCTCGCCCCGCCGCCACCGGACGCTCCCCCGCCGGATGCGCCCGTGCTCGTCGACGCCGTGGCCGACGCGCCGCCGCCCGCGGATCAGTTGCCACCGCCGCCCGCGGACACCCAAACGGTGCCGCCCCCAGGCGATCCCATTCCCCAGCCGGCCTAGAACCCCGTCTCGGGATCCAAAAGCCCTGCGTCGCTTAACCGTCCTCGTCGAGGATCAGCGCCTCTTCCGGGCAGGCGGCCACGCCGTCCCGGGTGCGTTGTTCGTCCCCGGGCGCGACCTCATGGTCTTCCAGAGTCGAATATCCCATGTCGTCGATCGGGAATAGCTCCGGCTCGACCGCATAGCACTGCGCGTGACCGACACATCTGGACCTTTCGAGGCGAACCCGCATCGACTCAGATTAGGTGCGATTGTTACGGATTGATCGTGTTTTCCCCGACCTGACGACCCCACACGTACTCGGTGAGCAACGGCTGGCCGAGTTCGAAGTGGTTGTACGGCGCAATCGACGCGCCGTCGTCGACCACCAGGTACGGCGCCGGCCAGAAGTTGCGGTCGATCGACTGCCAGCATCCCGGCGCTCCACCCGGGCCGCCCTGGCCGTTGGTCCGTGGCAGGTTGTCGGGATAGACGTAGGGATTCGGCGCACCGAGAACCTCGGTCACCGTATCCAGTGAGTATCCGTTGCCGCCGAAAGAGGCCAATGCCGCCGGTGACGCCCGGGCGATGTTGCGCAGCCCGCAGAAGAGTTCGGGGCTGTACTTGTCGAGCAGTCGGGTGCTGGTCACCAGATCCGCCATCGCGCGGACGAAATAGGGCTCGCCCCGTTCGAAGATGTCGGCACCGGTGTTGCCGAAGCCGATGGAGGCCAGTAATGCGGCGTCGATGTCTTTCTGCTGGCCGTTCAGCGAGTGTGCGGTGACCGTGAGGTTGTCGAGCGCGCTCCAGAGGTCCGGGCTCGCCTTGGTGTAGACGTCGGCGAGATCGGACAGCCGCTGGATGTTGCGCCGGATCTGCGGCATCTGCGGGTTGACGTCGTCGAGCACCGCGTTGCCGTTGACCAGCGACTGCCCGAACTTGGATCCCAGTCCGTTCAGCGCCTCGGCGGTGGCCGACAGCGTCACGTTGAGCTTCACCGGGTCCACCTTCTCGGCGATCGAGGTGACCGTTTCGAAGAGCGTGTTGAACTCCGTGGTGACCGTCGACGCGTTGATGACGTCGGAACTGGACAGCCGGGTTGCGGCCGGGTTCTTCGGCGACGTCAGGGCGACATACTTGTTGCCGAACACCGTGCTGGCCTTGATATCGGCGTTCACATTGGACGGCATGCTGGCCAGAAAGCGGGGATCGACCTCCAGCGTGACCTTCGCGATCGTCTTGCCGTCGCGCTCGGCCGAGGCGACCTTCGTGACGCGGCCGATGATCACCCCGTTGTAGGTGACCTTTGAGCCCGAATCCATCACCAGCCCGGCGCGACTCGACTCCATGGTCAGCGCAGTCCGCGGCGAGAGGTCTCCGCGGAATTGCAGATAGATCAGAGCGCAGACGGCAACGATGACGACGATGAACACCACGCCGGCGGTTTTCAGCGGGGGATGGTCGCGCCAACTCACCGCAGCGACTCCTTACCCCGACCCGAGCGAAAGGGAGCCCGTCACACTGATCCCTGGTCCGTGTTGCGGACCACAGGAATGTACCCGATTTTGCATCCCACGCGAACGGCATCCACCCGATTCGCCGCAAGGAATACCAGCGAATCTTCTTTCGCACTCGTCAATAATTCGCCACGGCGAATCGAAGAATGGAAAGTGCTGGTGCACAGCCAGTTACGTGGACGTCGGCGAATATCGTCATGAGCGGCCGGAAGTGCGCTGCGAGTTGGTTTACCGAATTTGCTGGACTCCAGACACCCCGCGCGGGGGCTGCACGACGGGCGACGGTCGATCTCGATCACTGGGTGGCGTCGTTCAAACCCACTCCGACCGGAGGAGGAGTCGGGATAATCGAACTCGCCGCCCGGGGGTTGCCGTCGGCGGGAACCGGCTCAGCGAGGAGCGTGAGATCCATGTCCATCATCGAAGCGGACGCTGCCACCCAGTCACCGTTCGAACGCGAGGTCGCCGAGACACAGCAGTACTTCGACAGTCCACGGTTCGAGGGAATCACTCGGCTCTACACCGCGCGGCAGGTCGTCGAACAGCGCGGAACGATCCCGGTCGACCAGACCGTCGCGCGCGAGGCGTCCACCGCCTTCTACAAGCGCCTGCGTGAACTCTTCGCCGCGAAGAAGAGCATCACCACCTTCGGCCCGTATTCACCGGGCCAGGCCGTGACCATGAAGCGAATGGGCATCGAGGGCATTTACCTTGGCGGCTGGGCCACGTCGGCGAAGGGCTCGATCACCGAGGACCCCGGCCCGGACCTCGCCAGCTATCCGTTGAGCCAGGTGCCCGACGAGGCCGCCGGGCTGGTGCGCGCGCTGCTGACCGCCGACCGCAACCAGCAGTACCTGCGCCTGCAGATGACTCCCGAACAGCGCGCGGCTCAGCCGGCCGTCGACTACCGCCCGTTCATCATCGCCGATGCCGACACCGGACACGGCGGAGATCCGCACGTGCGCAACCTGATTCGGCGTTTTGTCGAGGCGGGAGTAGCCGGCTATCACATCGAGGACCAGCGCCCCGGCACCAAGAAGTGCGGCCATCAGGGCGGCAAGGTGCTGGTGCCGTCCGATGAACAGCTCAAGCGGCTCAACACCGCTCGCTTCCAGCTCGACATCATGAACGTGCCCGGCATCATCGTCGCCCGCACCGACGCCGAGGCGGCCAACCTCATCGACAGCCGCGCCGATGAGCGCGACCAGCCGTTCCTGCTTGGTGCGACCAACCTCAAGGTGCCCCCGTACAAGTCCTGCTTTTTGGCCATGGTCCGCGGGTTCTACGAGGCGGGGGTCACCGAACTCAACGGACACCTGCTCTACGCGCTGCCCGAGGGCGAGTACGCGGTGGCCGATGCATGGCTGCGGCGCCAGGGCATCTTCGACCTCATCGCCGCGCAGGCCGCCGCCTGGCGCGACGGTCACGAACATTCGCTGGACGCACTGTTCGACAAGGTCGAGTCGAAGTTCGTCGATGCCTGGCAGGACGACGCCGGATTGGACACCTACGGCGGCGCAGTGGCCGAGCTTCTCAAGTTCCGCGAGGGCGAGGGCGAACCGCATGAGATGAGCGCCGCGGACTGGCTCGCCTTCGCCAAGACCGCATCGCTGTACGCCGCCCGGGAGAAGGCCCGCCAGCTGGGCGTGGACGCACCCTGGGATCCCGAGCGGGCCAAGACGCCCGAGGGCTACTACCAGGTGCGTGGCGGTATCCCGTATGCGATCGCGAAATCCCTTGCCGCAGCGCCGTTTGCGGATCTGCTCTGGATGGAGACCAAGACCGCTGACCTGGCCGACGCCCGCGAGTTCGCCGACGCCGTGCACGCGGTGTATCCGGACAAGATGCTGGCCTACAACCTCTCCCCCTCGTTCAACTGGGACACCACCGGGATGAGCGACGAGGAGATGCGGGCGTTCCCCGAAGAGCTGGCCAAGATGGGCTTCGTCTTCAATTTCATGACCTATGGCGGTCATCAGATCGACGGCGTCGCCGCCGAGGAGTTCGCCACCGCCCTGCGCCAGGACGGCATGCTCGCGCTGGCCCGCCTGCAGCGCAAGATGCGCCTGGTCGAATCGCCTTACCGCACACCGCAAACCCTGGTCGGCGGTCCGCGCAGCGATGCGGCACTGGCGGCGTCCTCGGGGCGGACCGCCACCACGAAGTCGATGGGCAAGGGTTCCACACAGCACCAGCACCTGGTGCAGACCGAGGTGCCCAAGAAGCTCCTCGAAGAGTGGCTGGCCCTGTGGAGCGAGCACTACCAGCTCGGCGAGAAGCTGCGGGTGAGTCTGCGACCCCGGCGGGCCGGCGGCGAGGTGCTCGAACTGGGCATCTACGGCGCCAGGGACGACGGTGGCGAGGAGGAGCTGCTGGCCAACGTGCTCGTCGACCCGATCAAAGACCGGCACGGCCGCAGCATCCTGACGGTGCGCGACCAGAACACGTTCGCCGAGAAGCTACGCCAGAAGCGCCTGATGACGCTGATCCACCTGTGGATGGTGCACCGATTCAAGGCCGACGCGGTGTATTACGTGACGCCGACCGAGGACAACATCTACCAGGCCGACAAGATGAAGGCGCACGGCATCTTCAGCAATGTGCACAAGGATGTCGGCGAGATCATCGTGGCCGACGTGAACCATGACCGGATCGCCGAGCTGCTCGAGCCCGACCAGGCGGCACTCAAGCGGCTGATCGCCAAAGAGGACTGAATCCCGCTTACTTGCGCATTCCGCCGCTGACGGTGAGGTCGTCGCCGGTGACGAACGATGACGCCGCACTGGCGAGATACAGCGCCGGGCCGACGATCTCACCGACATCGGCTATCCGGTTCTGCGAATTGAGGCTGGCCAGCCATTCCAGGGACCCGGGCTGGAATTCTTCGGCCCGTTCCAGGATGTCGGTCACGGGACTCAGGATGTTCACGCGAATCTTCTAGGGAGACCAGACTTTTGACATCATCACGGTCAGGTGCCACAGGGCGGCCTTTGACGCTCCGTATGCGACCGCCTCCGGGCTGCCCTCGTAGCCCTGGGTGCTGCCGATATTGATGATGCTGCCACCGCCGCCGTCACGCATGACCGGTGCAACACATTGGCTCATCCGCAGGACGCCGTCGAGGTTGACGCTGAACACCTTGCGCCACAACTCCAGCGATGCCGGCATTGTTGACGAGTACGTCGATCCGGCCGAAATGATCGACCACCCGCTCGACGCAGGAGGTGATCGCGTCCCAGTCCCCCATATGGCAGCCGATGCCGATCACGTCCCGGCCGGTAGCGGCCCGAATCTCCTCGGCCGCAACGCTGGAACGCTCCTGATCGCGCCCGGTCACCACGATCGACGCGCCCGCACGGGCGAATCCCTGCGCCATCGCCCGCCCGAGGCCGCGCGTCGAACCCGTCACGATGGCGACCCGTTACCCTGCACCATACTGGAAGTATTACGGTAAGCCGGTACGCCGGAACCGGCGCGCGCTAGCGCGACTCGAGGTAGGCCACGATCGCGTTGGTCAGCCCGCGGCGGGCCGCGTCGAGGTCGCCGTAGCTGCCGAGCTGCTTCTCCGAGGCGATACCGCGCATGGCGCCGGGAATCAGCCAGGCCATCTCGCGGATGCGTTGCGGGTCCACATGCAGATCAGCGAACGCCTTCTGGCAGGTCTCCTGCCAGCCCTGGCCCCACGAGAACAATTCGGCGGCGGTCTGCGGATACTGCCGCTCGAGGTCGGCATGCTCCCGCGGCAGCGCGGCCCGCAGGTTTTCGATCGCGCGGGAGTCCCGATTGGTCAGGCCGTCGTAGAGCGTGTCGATGATGCCCGCCACGCGGTCGCGCAGAGTCGCCGACGTGTCCGGCGGAGTGAAGATATTGGCCCGGCGCTGCGCGGTGTAACGCAGCACGGCCGCCCAAAAGCCGTCGGTATCACCGAATTGGTATTGCACGGTGCCCCAGGTCGCGCCGGCCTCCTTGGCGATCCGGTTGGCCGACACCGCGCCGGGCTGACCGGACGCGAGCGCGGTCAAAGCGGCTTCGAGCAGGCTCTCCCGCGTGGCCGAACCTCGCTTGTTCGGCCGTCGTCGCGCACTGTCCGCTTCCGCCACACCCGGAATGCTATCCCAGATTCATTGACACCTCTATGATCTGTTTCTAGACTCGCCAGCGTGGCAAAACCGTCCCTGTCGATGAAACCCACCGGCTGGTTCCAGGTGGCGTGGTCCGACGAGATCGCGGTGGGCGACGTCAGGAGGATGAAGTACTTCGGCACCGACATGGTCGCCTGGCGCGCGCAGTCCGGCGCGCTGTCCGTGATGGACGCGTACTGCGAACATCTGGGTGCCCATCTCGGCTACGGCGGCCAGGTGGTCGGAGAGGTCATCCAGTGCCCATTCCACGGCTGGCAGTGGAACCGCGAGGGTCGCAACGTCTGTATTCCCTACCAGGACAGGCCAAATCGCGGGCGTCGCATTCCGACCTATCCCGTGGTCGAGCGCAATTCGTCGGTGTACATCTGGCACGACATCGGAGGTCGGCCGCCGTTCTTCGAGGCGCCGGACATCTTCGCCGATTTCGGTGACGACAGCACCGCCGCGGACTACTACCCGCAGGCTCGCCTGTACCGCCCCCAGCTGGAGCTGCATCCGCAGTACGTGCTCGAGAACGGGGTCGACTTCGCGCATTTCAAATTCGTGCACCAGACCCCGATCGTGCCGCTGTTCACTCGTCACGACTTCGACGAACCGGTGTCCTACGTCGACTTCACCATCACCTTCGAAGGTGACGAGGGCCAGATCATCGACGACATCAACAGCGGCGTCGAGGCGATCAACGGCGGACTCGGCGTCGCCGTCACCAAGAGCTGGGGCATGATCGACAACCGGACCATCTCCGCGGTCACCCCGGTCGACGAGAACACCTCCGATGTCCGGTTCATGGTCTACATCGGCCGACAACCCGGCGACGACAGCCCCAAGGCCGAAGCCAAGGCACGGGCCTTCGGGCAGGACGTGATCGACCAGTTTGCCGCCGATATCGAGATCTGGCAGCACCAGCGCTACACGCACCGGCCCGCGTTGGCCACCTCCGAATTCGACGGCTTCACGGCAATTCGCAAGTGGGCCAGCCAGTTCTATGAATCTGACCATCAAGGAGAACCTGCTCATGTCAGCCAATAGCCCGATCCGGGTTTTCCAGGTGGCGACGGGAAACGTCGGCACCGAGATGATCAAGAGAATCGGCGAGCACCGCGGCCTGGAACTCATCGGCCTGCACTGCTACACCCCCGAGAAGGTCGGCCGCGATGCCGGCGAGATTGCCGGGCTGGCCCCGATCGGTGTCACCGCAACGGGTTCCATCGACGAGATCATCGCCGCCAAACCCGATGTGCTGACCTTCCACGGGGTGTTCCCCGACGAGGACCTCTACGTCAAGGTGCTCGAGGCGGGCATCAACATCGTCACCACCGCTGACTGGATCACCGGCTGGCACCGCGACACCAATCACCCGCACCACTCCGGCAAGAAGGTGTCCCAACTTCTCCAAGAGGCTTGCGAGAAGGGTGGTTCCACGTTCTATGGCACCGGCATGAACCCGGGGGTCAACCAGATTCTCGGGGTGGTCTGCTCAGCCGATGTCGCCGAGATCGAGAACATCACCACCATCGAGTCCGTCGACGTGTCCTGCCACCATTCGCAGGAGACCTGGAAAGAGGTCGGCTACGGCCTGCCCGTCGACGATCCGTCATTGCCGGGCAAGCTCGAGAAGTACACCCGGGTCTTCGCCGACAGCGTGCTCATGATGGCCGACTGTTTCGACCTCGAACTCGACGAGGTCAAGTTCAGCTACGAGCTCGGTGCCTGCACCAAGGACGTCGACCTCGGATGGATACAGATGCCCAAGGGCTCGCTGGGCGGCAACTATCTCAAGTACCAGGGCATGGTCGACGGTGTGCCGCGAGTGGAGACCCACCTTGAGTGGCAGATGACGCCGCACACCGATCCGAACTGGAACATCCGGGGCTGCTATATCACCCAGATCACCGGTGACCCGCACATCTACAACAAGCACATGATCTTCCCGAAGCCCGGCGTCGACCTGTCCGACGTGGCGTCGTTCGCCTCCATCGGGATGACCGTCACCGGCTTGCCCGCTCTCAACGCGATCCCCGCCGTGGTTGCCGCCCCGCCGGGTCTGATCACGAGTGCGGACCTTCCCTTGCGCGGATTTGCGGGCCGATTCAAGAAATGACGACCCGCGAACGGTAGTACGCCGACGCGTCTGGAGCGAACTGACAACACGACGGTATCGCTCCGGATTCGTTTTGGTGAACAGAAGATGAACACGCAGTTCAACTAGCGAATCTGCAGCGGATTCCGGTCGCCGGGCCGGGTCGGAACACGAATTCGACAGCAACATCCGATGCGATAAACGAACGGCGTCTGGACCGCTCCGGCACCGGACGGAAGATAGCGAACGGTGTTCAACTGCCGGAATAGTCCAGGTAGAGTGCCGTCCGTGGGCAGACACCGGTTAGCCAAGCCGCGGCGCCGCTGGTCGGTCGCCGGGCTCGCCCGCGTGATCATCCCGGTAGCCGCGTTCCTGGCCGCCAGCGCCACCACGAGCCCGACCCCGAGCAATCCGGCCGACACCACCTTCAATGCCGAGATTGTTGCGGCCAGCCCCATGGATCCCGGCGCCAACCCGATCAGCGGGCACTACGTCGTCGTGAGCCAGGCCGAACTGGTGGCCAGCCGAAGCGCGGCCAACCGCACGCCCCTGCGCGCACTGCCCGCGGGCGTCGGCATCGAGCAGGGCCTCCAGATCAAGACAATCCTCGCCGAGCGCCTCATCAGCGCCTACTTCCCGGAGATCCACAGCATCGGCGGCGTCCGGCCGGACTATTTGAAGTGGCATCCCAATGGTCAGGCCATCGACGTGATGATCCCGAACTATCAGAGTCCGGAAGGTAAGGAGCTGGGCGACCGCATCGCGGCTTTCGCGCTTGCCAACGCGGACCGCATCTCGCTGAATCACGTGATCTGGCGGCGCATCATGTACGACAAGAACGGGAAACCCTTCCTGATGGGCAATCTCGGGTCCGATGACGCCAACCACTACACTCACGTACACATCGCTACCGACGGTGGCGGCTATCCCACCGGTGGCGAGAGTTATTTTGGTTGATTCCAAGCACTTCTGGCCGCTCGCCCTTCTGCTGAGCGGTGCGCTGGCGGCTGCGCCGGTCGCGCAGGCCGACGAAGCATTCTGGGGTGGTTGGTACACGATCACCTTCCACACCGACCAGAAGTCCGGCACCAGTGTTGCGGCCACGCAGCAGGAGACGCCGTACACCGCGTCCTACAAGATCACCACGAACTGTGCGTCGGACATCTGCACCGCTTCTGTGCTGGACGGGCCGACGCCCAAGGAGAACGTCACGCAGTCAACCACTTTCGTGTGGTCTGATTCGCAATGGTCGCGCTCAAACAGCTGGCGATGGGATTGCACACTGCCGGACGGCACGATCACCTACGATCCGGCGCACTCGGTGACGACCTACAAGCCGCAGTCGGACGGCTCGCTGTCCGGCACGTTCCAGACCACGATCGAGAGCGGTGCCTGTCAGGGCACCGTCGTCATCCCGGTAACGGCGGTTCCCACATCATCGTGACCCTCTAGGGTGCGAAGCATGAATCGTCTCGATCACTTCTTCGAGATCAGCGCCCGCGGGTCGACGATCGGTGCCGAGGTTCGCGGTGGCCTGGTCACGTTCATCGCCATGGCCTACATCATCGTGCTGAACCCGATCATCTTGTCGGGGGCCGCCGACGTGACCGGCAACAAGCTGGGGTTCGCGCAGGTTTCGGCGACCACCTCGTTGGCGGCCGGCGTGATGACGATCCTGTTCGGCATCTTCGCCCGGATGCCGTTCGCATTCGCCGCCGGTCTTGGCATCAACTCGTTCCTGGCAACAACGGTGGTCGGCACGGTCAGCTGGCCCGAAGCGATGGGCCTGGTGGTGATCAACGGGCTCATCATCGTCGCGCTGGCCGTCACCGGGCTGCGCAGACTGGTCTTCGATGCCGTACCCGTACAGCTCAAACTCGCGATCACCGCGGGCATCGGGTTGTTCATCATGTTCATCGGCCTGGTCGACGCCGGCTTCATCTCGTCGACCGGATTGCCTTCTCCCCCGGTCGGATTGGGCGGCGGCGGGCACGGATCGATCAGCACGGTGCCCACCGTGGTGTTCGTGTTCACCCTCTTGGTCACCAGCGTCCTCGTGGTGCGCAAGGTTCGGGGCGGCATTCTGATCGGGTTGGTGGCAGGCACCGTCGTCGCGGTCATCATCGAGGCGATCTGGCATCTGGGATCCGCGACGCAGAAGCCGGGCGGCTGGACGTTGTCGGTGCCGGCGCTGTCGGGGTCGCCCTTCGCGCTTCCCGACCTGTCGCTGGTGGGCGCCTTCAGTTTCGACAGTTTCGGACGGATCGGCGTCTTGGCCGCCACGATGCTGGTGTTCACATTGGTGTTCGCCAACTTTTTCGACGCGATGGGAACGTTCACCGGGCTGTCGCGCGAGGCCGGCCTGGCCGACGACAGCGGGAACTTTCCGCGCTTGCGCTCGGCGCTCGTGGTGGAGGGTGCCGGCGCGGTGGTCGGCGGCGCAGGCTCCGCGTCGTCGAACACCGTCTTCATCGAGTCCGGCGCCGGTATCGAGGAAGGTGCCCGCACCGGGCTGGCCAACCTCGTCACCGGCGCGCTGTTCCTGGCCGCCACGTTCATCGGGCCGCTGGCCCAGATCGTGCCGACCGAAGTCGCCGCAGCCGCGCTGGTGATCGTCGGGACCATGATGTTCTCTGCGCTGCGGCACGTGGACGTCTCGGAATTCTCGATCGCCCTGCCCGTCGTGCTGACTGTCGCCGTCATGCCGTTCAGCTACTCGATCGCCAACGGCATCGGCGTCGGCTTCATCACCTGGGTCGTGGTGCGATCGGCGGCGGGCAAGGCCCGCGAGATCAGTCCCCTGCTGTGGATCGTCGCGGCGGGGTTCGTCCTGTACTTCACCCGTGCCGGGATCGAGTCACTGCTCGGGGCGTGAGGGCGCACCTGTTGTTGTGACCTAGGCTCGGGACATGCAGATGTTCAAGCTGGCGGCGTTGGTCGCGGCGATCGCCGTCGTGAGCGCGCCCGGTATCGCCGGGGCGGCACCGACGAACTACTGCACCGATCTCACGGGCGTCGACAACGGTCAGACGTGCCAGATTCAGCAGTCCGATCCCGCCTACCAGGTCAGCATCAGCTTCCCCAGCAGCTACCCGGACCTGAAGCCGATCGCCGACTACGTCGGCCAGGCTCGAGACGGCTTCCTCAACGTGGCCAAGAGCTCCAACCCGATGAACATGCCTTACGAGTTGGACATCACCGCGACCAGCTACGACTCGGCGATCGCTGCGCGCGCAACCCAATCCGTCGTTCTGCAGAACTACGAGAACATCGGCGGCGCTCACCCGGTGACGTCGTTCAAGGCGTTCAACTGGGATCAGACCTCCCGCAAGCCGATCGCCTACGACACGCTGTGGAAGCCGGGCGCCGACCCGCTGAAGGTGGTCTTCCCGATCGTGGTCGCCGAACTGCAGAAGCAAACCGGCCAGCCGGTGTTCGTCGACCCGACGCTGGGCATGGACCCGGCGAGCTACCAGGATTTCGCGATCACCGACGACGGGGTGATGTTCTTCTTCAGCCAGGGCCAACTGCTCCCCGAAGCGGCCGGCGCCACCCAGGTGACGGTTCCCCGTTCGGCGATCGACCCGCTACTGGCCTGAGCCCCCGACCACGCGGGCCGATTCAGAAGACGGGCAGGTGTGCTGCGGCCATCAGTGGCAGACGGCCGGCGCTGCGGTTGCGGCCCTCGTCCATGCCGGGCACCCGGCCGGTCCAGGTCGCGCCATAGAAGGGATCGATCGGTGTCAACGCGTCTGCGCCGCCGATGCTGTTACCGGCTCGCTCCAGCCAACGCGCGATGCGATTCTTCATGGCTGACCTCCATGTTCGGGTTCTTGTCGTTGCGACTGACTCTGCCCGGCCGGCCGGCCGAGCAGCATCGGGCAGCCGGTGGATACCTGGGATGAATCACCTGTCCACTGATCGGGGGACGCAGTGCTGCCATGCTGTTCGCATGCCCCGACTCCCCCGCCGGATCGCGTCGGATCTGACCGCGAGGCTGCGCAGCCCCGAGACCGCGGCGGTGGTGGCGGGTCTGGAGAGCAAGCTCACCGAGCGGCGCCGTGACGTGAAGATGCAGACAGGGGCGTTTCGCGGGGTTCAGGTGGTCATCTATCACGGGTTCGTCGCCGACGACCTGGCCAAAGTCCGGGTGCGGGTGATGGAGACTCCGGAGCTGCCCGGTGACAGCCGCATCCCGTACTGGGAGGTGGCGCAGAGCAATGTGCGACGACATGCCGCACTGTCCATCGTCGGCGCCGAGGTGGAGTTGCGGATCGGCAGGCACACAGCCACCGAGGTGACCGACAGCCACGGTTTCGCCAACTTCTCGCTACCGGTGCCGAAACTTCGGGTGGGCTGGCATGAGGCCGAGGCGGTCGCCGCGGGAACCGGTGACGACCAGCCCGCCGTCGGCACCGGATGGGTGGTCAAACCGGCGCTGACGGCGCCGTTTCTGGTGATCTCCGACATCGACGATACGATTCTGCTCACCGGCCTGACCGAGGGACTGACGATGGTGGCCAGAACGCTGCTGCGGGATGTGGAGCAGCGCAGGGCAATTCCCGGTATGTCGGCCCTGTATCGCGGATTGGCCCGCGGCGTTCCGGGCCGCACCGGCAAACCCCGCCCGGAGTCGGCCTTCTTCTATGTGTCGACGGGCAGCTGGGCGTTCTATTCGATGCTGGAACAGTTCATCGAGCTGCGCGGCTTCCCGGAGGGGCCGATGTTCCTCACCGACTGGGGTCCGACCGAGCGATATCTGCGGCGCAGCGGGGCCGAGCACAAGCGTGCCGCCGTCCGGCGGCTGTTCGACGCCTATCCCGGAATGCGTTTCGTGCTGATCGGCGACAGCGGGCAGCGCGATCCGCGGATCTACGAGGAGATGGCCCGTGAATTCCCTGGCCGGGTCCTGTTGGCAATGATCAGGCAGGTGGGCGCTGAGTCCGACGAGCGGAACACGCTGTTACGGGAGCACTCCGAAGCGCTTCGCGCCGAAGGTATTCCACTACATCTGGTGGCCGACGCGGCTAATGCCGCGGAGCTGGCGCGTGATCTCGAGCTGTGCGACGAAGAGACGGTCGCGGAGGTGCGCGCCGAAATGGAAAATACCTGACATGAGAATTTGCTGAGCTGGTAGTCTGCGCTGGCAGTAGTAAAGAACATCATTGCCAGGAGGTCGGGTGCGGGCATCGAGCTACATCGGCGGCGTCGCGATCGCACTCGGGATCGGTGCCGCGTTCCTCGTCGGACATGGCATCGCTTCGGCCGCGCCTGACTCGGCGTCGGGCACCGCGAAGTCCACCGCCGGACCGGCGCGGGAGGCCAAATCAACCACGAAGCCGCGCAATCAGATTCACCGACACGTCGTCCCGTCCGCAGCTACTCGTCGCGAGTTATCCAGGACAATAAAGACTTTCACGTCGTCGGTGGCGGTGAACCTGCCGCCGGTGCCGGTGCGCAGCGGTTTGTCGTTCACGGTGTCGCCCGATTTCATGACGGGGTTCGCCACCGACTATGTCGCCGCGGGAGGCGATCCCGCCGACAGTGCCCGGTTCTTTTTCGGCGATCTCGCGGTGAAGAGCCTCGACTCCCTGGCCGAGGAGAATGCGCCAGCGCAACAGGTGCGCCTGCTACTCGGCAACCTGGCCACGTCGGGCTACTTCGGCGGAATCTGGCTGCGCGACAACCTCAGTGACACCGCCAGCGCCCCGGTCACGATGCCATCACTGCCCATCCCCGCCGACCTGTCCCCGGCCGCGATCGGCATCCGGCTGTTTGACGGCTTGTCGGCGGGGCTGGCAGGGGCAGCCGCCGGCGCACCGGACTGGCTCGTCTCGACGGTCGCGCACGCGTCTGTGCCCGTGCTGCTGGCGCTCTACGGGTACAACCGCGGCTATCTTCAAGTGGTGCTGGCACATCCGCCTGCCGGCGTTCCCTCGATGCAGGACACGCTGACGTGTGACCGTTTCCTGGACTGCAATTCGACCGCCTTCCCGCTGGAATTGGCCACCCGCTACGACGGAGCGCTGGGCGAGCTCGACGATTCGACCAATCTCGGCTGGGTGGAGATGTCGATGTGGTCCACGATGCTGGAGGGCGCGACGGGCACGGGCCGGTTGGTGTGGGAGGGGCTGGCCCGCAGCGGCTTCTCGCCGGCGTCGTACACGGCACTGGTCGAGTTGAGTTCGGCCTACCTGATGATCAGCAAGGCCGCGGTGCTCAGTGCCATGACCGCGTACGCCGACGGCGACGCCACCCTGGGGCGCAGTTCGCTCCGGCTGCAAGCCGGACTGTGGATGTGGTCGGGCGCCTATTTCGCCGGTCTGGCCTCGAATGCCGGTCGCGGCACGATGCCGACCATCGCGGTTTAGCTGTAGCCACACCGAACGCCGTCGTCAGAGGTCGCGATGCAGGAGCACCGCTCCCGCATCGGCTGTGACGATCTGGACCGACGCGATCTGGTCGATCGGCATCGAGGTGCTGCCGACCAGTGACGCCGGGGTGCCGGTGTGCGCGGTCCAGGTTGCCAGCTGCACGTGACTTCCGTCGCGTCCGACCGCCACCATCGCCAGTTGTCCGTCGGCCCTGTCGGCGTCGTACTCGACATCTACGGGTCCCGCCGGGTACGTGCAGTTCATGTCGATACGAGTGCCCCACGATCGGCGGCTGAGAGTGATTGTGGCAGAAAGCGATACAGGCTTCGCGGGCGTCATCGCGAGCGCCGGCGCCTGCTCGTTCACCGGTGCCGGCACCATCGGGTCGGCTTCGATGGCGACGAATACCCCGACCACCACGACGGCGGCAGCGGCCAGCGTCCAGGTCATCACGCGGGAGCGACGGCGGTGCGAACTCACGGTGGCCAGCATCTGATCCCGCAGGGGCGGCAGCGCCGCGTACGCATGAGTGCCGTACTCATCGATCGTGTCGACATAGGTCCGGTCGATCTGCGACAGCAGCGCCGGGACACCGCTGAGGTCACCGACGGCCTCGGCGCACTCCGGGCAGGAACGCAGGTGCGCCTCGAATTCGCGCCGCTCCGAACACGACAGGGAACCCAGCACGTACGCCGCATCCCAGAGTGCGTACTCGTGGGTGCCGCCGGGCGACGGCGAACCGTCGAACGTCGCCATCAGGTCACCTCGATGCCATTCCCTCGATCATCCGGGTGATCAACATCAGGACGAATCTGTCGAAGTCGCCCCGAAAGCGCGCCGGGTCGGTCACGAATGGGCGCTGCATCGACATGCCGAGAAGCACGATCTCCATCAGCCGCACCGACTCGTCGATCAGGTCGTCCGGCACATCGGTTCCGGTGATCGATCGAAGCAAGCCGGCGAACTGCTGGCGTTGCCTGTCCCGGAAATCGAGGTAGGCGGCCCGAAGAAACTCGTTGTGGTTGGCCGCGGCACCGAATTCGACGACAAAGGTGACGGTGTCGAGGTTGTCGATGAACAGGGTGTAGAGCAACCCGGCCGCGTCGGCCAACCCGTCGGGCACGGTCGCGGCCCGGGTCAGCTGAGTCTCCGCCTCGGCGAACAGCGTTGTGGCCACATCGTTGATGGCCGCGGCGAACAGCTTCTCTTTGGTCTCGAAGTGATAGTGCAGCAGCGTCTGGGACACCTTGGCCGTGTTCGCGATCAGCCGCATCGACGACTTCTCGTATCCGTGGGCGCGGAAGCACTCGACCGTGGCGTGCAGGATGCGTTGCCGCGCGTCGCCGGGCGTCACGTCAGGCAGCCCGAGACGGTCGTCCGCCGAAACCGATGGTGTCAACGTCAGCACTCCTTGCCCCACAATGGCTGTTCTCCCTGATCAATGAGTCAGTGTTCCCTACAGAGGCACGACTGACGGCAGGAATCGGTTCAGTTGCCTACGGGGACGTTGCGCTCAGCTCACCGGAATGCAACTTGAGCACTCTGCGGACCTTCGCCGTGCGGCGCAAAGTCCTGCCCCAGGCCACCGCGAACGCGCTCAGCACAAACACGGACAAGGCCACGAGCCACGGATAGCCACCGTGCTGGTGCACCCATGTCACCAGGGCGCTCTGGATACGCCCGGCCGCCGAGATCACCGGATCATCGGGGGACGCGGCGCCGTTGAAGATTCGGATCTCGTAGACGCCGTAGTAGGCGACATACAGTCCGACGACAAGCACCAAAGCACCGCCAACCCTGTTCGTATACGGCAGAATTCGGCGCATCCGATACATCCCGACCGGGTTGGCGAATGCGGCGGCGATGGCCAGCACGCCCACGATCAGGGACATTCCCGCCGCATAGACGAGATAGGTCAGCAGGCCGTCGACGATCAGGCCGCTGCGGAAGCTGGCGGCGGTCACGGCAAGGAAAGGCCCGATGGTGCAGGACAGCGACGCGATCGCGTAGCCGATTCCGTAGCCGAACATCGAGCCGCCGCGCACCGTGGGCGCCCAACGCCCACTCTGGACTGGATTGAGTCCAGGAAGGTGTCGACCGGCCAGGGACCAGATGCCCAGGCCGACAAGCACGATGCCGATCACCACGGTGACGTACGGAAGGTACTGCTGGACAGCAGAGGCGGCAGAGACCGTGAGCAACCCGAACGCGCCGAACACGGTCATGAAGCCCAACACCATCTCGATGGTGGCGACGAAGGCGCGACGCAGTGCGCCGAGCTCGCCGGTAGCGTCGCCCCGCACCACCAGAGTCATGTAGACAGGCAGCATCGCGAAGCCGCACGGATTGAGCACTGCCACCAATCCGGCGCCGAAGGCAAGTCCGATCAGACTCTGTTCCACGATGCTGCGCGTTCTAGTTCATTCGGGTCACTCTGTCGGTCTCCGCATCGCATGCCCCTATCTCTTCGCGCCCCGAACGTCGTCTCGGTATGACACGAGCCAAGCCACTGCCGGGTTCAACGAGTCCCGAAGTAGTTGCGCAAAGGCCACGACCAGGACGAATCCACTATCCACGCTTAGGCAGAGGCGCACACGTCGAATACAGCGTTTTCACAGGAGCGCATCAACGACGGTGGTCAAGATCTACTGGCGTCGTGGGTGCCGGGTCAATCCCAGGCGTGGAAATCGCCCCTAGCGGGCGGCTCTGCAGGTCCGTGAGCTGCTTGTGGTCCATGCGCGCCCCCGGCTACACAATTTGGCCCACAGGGCGCGGCGAGAACACATACTTCACCCGAAGTCCCGGGCTTCACCTGCGCCATACCTTTGCCGCATGAACACGACGACACATCGTGGCCAGTGACCACTCACAACGAAGCGAAGGCGAGCCCCATGACACACGCTCTCGAGGCCAATCAGACGGCCGACGAATTCTGCGAAGACTGCGGCTACGAGCCGCAACTGAAGCGAACACTGAATGGCTTTCAGGTGTTCGCCATTTCGTTCGCTTCGCTTTCGGTGGCGGTCGGCATCTTCGCCACCTACGACGACGTCCTGCGGGATTCCGGCCCGGTCGGGATCTGGCTGTTCCCCATCGTCGCGATTGGCCAGCCCCAAGATCGGATGGGCGTTCGGCTGGCTCGCCGTGATCAGCGCACTCGCGAGCCCGGTCACGATCGACAACGCCCTGGCGAGCCAATGCCTGATGCCACTGCTCAACATGGAGCCGAACGAGACGACCGCGCGGATCATCACCGTGATCATCTTGGCGATCCAGGCGGTGCTGGCCATCGCCGCCACACGCATCGTCGGGTGGGTGAACTCGCTGTCGGTGGGCGTCGAATTGGGCATCCTGCTGGTGATCGGCATCGCATTGACAGTGGCGATCGTGGTGACCGGCACCGGTACACCGGCCAACCTGTTCTCCCGGGGCATCACCGAGGGCGACCCCAACTTCTTCGCCATCGGCGGCGGTCTGATGGCCGCGTCGATCATGGGCCTGTCGACGCTCGTCGGATTCGAGACAGCGTCCAATATGGCCGAGGAGGCCAAGAATCCGACGCGCAGCGTACCGCGCGCGATCATCGGATCGGTCACGGCGGCATCGGTGTTGGGCATGCTGTTCGTGATCGTGCTGACCATCTCGATCACCGACATGGCCAAGGTGTCCAACACCGAGTCGCCGGTCGCCGAAATCATGAACGAACGATTCGGGACCGCGTTCGAGCGACCGCTGCTCGCTGCGATCACGCTCGCCTTCTTCGGCGCCGCTCTGGTCAGCATGGTCTCGGGCGCCCGCTACATCTACGCGATGTCGCGTGACGGGCGCTTCCCGTCCTACAAGGTGATGCGCCGGGTGAACCCGAAGACCCACACCCCGATCCCTGCCACGCTGCTGGTGCTCGTGGTCGGCGTGATCCTGATGGCTCTGATGCCGGGTGATGCACTGTTGCAACTGATTCTGGCCGGTGCGATCGTCACGATCCTGCCCTACCTGATGACGATCATCCTGTACCTGGCGACACGTCACAAACTCGACCGCAAGCCGGGCGGCTTCGACCTCGGGCGCTGGGAGTGGCCCGTCGCGATCGGAGCGCTTGTCTGGGTGGTCATTTCACTGTTCGTCGTGATCGCATCGTCCACGACACCGGCCCCGATCGTGATCGCCTTCGGCCTGTCTGCGGCCGGTCTGCTCTACTTCGCCTACATGTGGAAGTTCGACCGCGAGGTGCTGGAGCACGAACCTGGCGATCCCAACATGTTCGAAGAAGAAGTAGTGGAGCAGCCATGAACGCAGTACTGACCGGTCGGGTGGTTTACCCCGGCGATGCCGGCTACGCCGACGCGAGCCGAGGCTGGAATCACTTCTTCACGCACACGCCCGCGGCCGTCGTCTTCGCCCGGAACACCGACGATGTCGCCAACGCCATGACATGGGCCCGGAAACACGGAGTCCCGTTTCGGGCCCGCAGCGGCGGTCACGCGCTGGAGGGCTGGTCGGGTGTCGACGACGGAGTCGTGATCGACGTCAGTGGGTTGAAGTCGGTGACGATCGACGCGCACGCGCGGACCGCCACCGTCGGCGCCGGACTCAAGCAGTTAGAGGCGGTCACCGCGCTGGGCGCAGCCGGCTTCGCGGCACCCACCGGGACCGAAGGGACCGTCGGGCTCACCGGCGCGACGCTGGGCGGTGGCTTTGGCCTGCTCACCCGTCTCTACGGCATGGCGTCGGACAATCTGCTCGCAGCCGAGGTCGTCCTCGCATCAGGCGAGGTGGTCGTCGCCGACGAACAGAACCACCCGGATCTGTTGTGGGCGTTGCGCGGTGCGGGCAACGGCAACTTCGGCATCGTCACGTCGCTGACCTACCGGATTCATCCATTGACACAGGCGATCTTCGTCGTCGCGACGTGGACCGGACTCGAGGACCTCGAGGCGGTCTTCGAACTGTGGCAGCACTCCGCCCCCTATGTCGACAGCCGGCTCACCAGCCAGCTCGAGATCGAGCGGGACACGTTCGCAATGCATGCGGTGCTCGCCGCGGGCTCGGAAGCCGAAGCATTGCAGCTCCTTTCACCGATGCTGTCCGTCGGAGGCCCCGACGTTGTCGTGCAAGACGCGGGGTGGGCTCAGATCTATGCGGACTTCCAGATCCCGATCGACAACGAGCCGGCGAACTGGAAGTTCACCTCGCAGTTCATGACCGAGCAGCTGCCACCCGATGCGATACACACCATCGCCTCGTTCGTGGCGAAGGCACCGCCGGGGTGCAACTACTTCACCAACGCCCTCGCCGGGGCGGTGCTCACCAGCGAGCCGGCCGGCGGATCGGCCTATGCGCACCGAAAGGCGCTGTACTACGCCGAACCCGGCGCCGGCTGGGGTGTCCGGGGTGGGCAGCCCGCGTCGCAGGAGGAGACGGCAACATATCTGACGTGGATCGCGGAGTTCACCGAAGCGATGCGGCCCTTCGCCAACGGCGCCTATGTCAACGTGCCCAATGCCGTTGTGCCGGAATGGGAACGCGACTACTGGGGTGCCAACGTGGAACGGCTGCGCGAGGTCAAGTCCGCCTACGACCCGGAGAATGTGTTCTCCTACGAGCAGAGCATCAGGCCCCGTTGACGAGGTCGGCCAGGAATGCAGGCAGCCGCCCCGCGCCGAAGTCGTAGAACCGGGCCCACACCGGCTCGATCGAGATGCGAACCATCTGCGGATAGGTCGCCTTGACATTGCGTTCGAACTCTGCGAGTTCGTCGCCGTCCATCGAGTTCCGCGCCGACGCGAGATACTCCTCGGTGACGCCGTCGACGGTCTCCAGCGTGGCGAGGCCCCGTATCAAGAGTGCCTTGGCCTCCTCGGGGTTAGAGCCACCATCGATGGTCAAGGCCACCTGCGGACGCGACGCCAGCGCGCGGGCCTTCGGGGACGTCGGCGCGGTGGAGACGACAATGCGCTCGCCGGTCCAGTGGAACCCGACCGGGATCACCCGCGGAAAGCCGTCGTACCCGTTGTAGGCCAACCGGGCCATCGCACCGGAGAGCAGTTCCGTAGCGCCCGGCTCGCCAAGCTCGCGAGCAAGTTCCGCCGCATTCATTCGGCCGCGGCCTGAAACGGTCCGATGTAGCTGCCGGGGTGGGTCGCCCCGTCCTGTCGGGCAAGTGGAACTCCGCCGGCGATCCACGGAGTCTCGAGCCGGCCTGCCGCGTTCGGCAGGGTCACCGCGATCGTGCTGGGCACCCAGCCGTTTGGGTCGGCGAGAAAGGTCAGCCGGCTGGTGGCCGAGCTTCCCGGCCCGAGAGCGACCGGCTGAGGATCGCCGGCCTGCCGCGGGAGCTGATAGTCCGGGCCCCACACGGGGTCGTCGGGGCCGATGAGATCGACATCGGGATAGCCGAGCAACTCACATGACTGAGTCGAGGTATTCGTGACGATCACGTCGAAGTGAATCTGCGTCGCGTCGCCGGGAGAAGCGGGCGCGCCGGTGCTCAGGTTCATCGAATCGGTTGTACACGATGGCAATGCCGCTGCTATCGGACTCGCGACTACCGGAATGATCAGAGCGGCGACCGCGCCCACAGAAAACCTGACGAACATTGTTTCGGCCTTTCCGCGTTCGAAAGTCTTTCGACGCCAGCGAATGAACCTTAGCCCCGCCCCCCGCCCGCAGGGCAAGGATCAGTCTCGCGCAATCCGGAAGAGTCGCATCTTGTTTGGGTCAATGAGCTCGAATTGTCTTGCGGTAAGCCGTCGCGCTGCAGCCGAACCAGCGCCGGCACGATCGACTCAGGACGCTCTGTTCGGCATAACCCAGCTCGCGCGCAAGGTGCGACAGGCTGATGTCGGTGTCGCGCAGGTAGTGCTCCGCGGTTTCACGGCGCACACTGTCGATGAGTTCGGCGAACGTGGTCTTCTCCGACGACAGCCGGCGATGCAGCGCCCTGGGATGCAAATCGAATTGGTCGGCGATCAACTCGAGACTGGCCGTGCCGGTGGGCAGAAGCTGCCGGACCATTCGGCGCACCGATTGGGTCATGCCCGGCTCGCGGGTGGTGATCCCCGCCAGGTACTGCACGACGGCATGATGGGCGAGCGAGTCCTGGTTCAGCGAACGGTCGAGAGCCGCTGTGCGGAAGGTGAAGCCCGCCAAGGGTTCGGTGAACCTCGGGCGGCAACCGAAGTACGTCACATAATCGGCGCGTGCGGTGAGCGGACCGTGCGGGAGGTGTACCGACAGCGGTGTGTACTGACCGCCGAGCAGGAACCGCAATATCTGCAGCGACACCCCCAGCGACAACTCGGTGGTCTGCGGGTGCGGCGGCGGCCGCTCGATCAGGATCTCGAACGCATAGAACGTCTGTCCGGGTGCGGCTCCCGACGTCAGGTGCGCCGAGATGGCCGGGCTGTAGGCCGCCAGGAAGGTTTCGACGATCCCGAACGCGTCGCCGACGGTGGCCGCGGTGCGTGCCGCCACCCCCAGTGGTCCGAGGATCTCGATGCCCTGCCGCAGCGCCAGCCGACGCCCAAAGTCCGGTGTCCGCGTCGCCGTTGCGGCAAGCTCAACGGCCACGATCAGGCTCCGGTAGGGCAGAAAGATCTCCTGTTCGCCGATGTCTTGCGGCCGGATACCGGCGGCACGCAGCAGCTCGACCGGATCGCCGCCCAGCTCTTCGACCAGGCGTGAATAGCCCGACAGGGCCGTTCCACGTACTACCGACACGTCATCAAATGTCAAATATTCGTCCGCAACTGTCAAGACTGGGTCATTCTTCCTGACGCATTCTCTAGACCATGAACTTTGACACCGTGATCCGCAACGGCCGCTGGTTCGATGGCAGCGGCGCCCCCTCCGCGATCCGCAACATCGGAATCCGCGACGGCCACGTCGCCGCGATCAGCGCACAGCCGCTCGACGAGGCCGGTTGCCCCGAGATAATCGACGCCGACGACAAGTGGGTGCTGCCCGGCCTGGTCGACATCCACACCCACTACGACATCGAGGTGCTCGGCGCCCCCTCGCTATCGGAGTCGCTCCGCCACGGGGTGACGACAGTGCTGGTCGGTTCGTGCTCACTGTCGACGGTCCACGTCGACGGCGACGACGCCGGTGATCTGTTCGGGAGGGTGGAAGCGATCCCCCGCGACCACGTCATCGACGCGATCGACCGGCACAAGACCTGGAGCACTTGCGAGCAGTACATCGCCGCGCTCGAAGCGCGGCCACTGGGGCCCAATATCGCCGCGTTCATCGGCCATTCGGATATGCGCGCCGCCACCATGGGACTGGACCGCTCGACTCGCAAAGAGGTGCGGCCCACCACGGCCGAGCTGGCCCGGATGGAGCAGATGCTCACCGAGGCGCTTGACGCCGGATTCGTCGGAATGTCGTCGCAACAATTGCTATTCGACAAACTCGACGGCGAGGCCTGCCGCTCGCGCACCTTGCCGTCGACGTATGCCAAGCCACGAGAACTGCGCCGGCTCAAGTCGATACTTCGCCGCAGCGGCCGAGTTCTGCAGGCCGGCCCCGACATTCAGAATCCGCTGGACGTCGCTTCTCAGGTGGCCCAGTCGCTCGGCATCTTCCGCAAGCGGCTCAAGACCAGCCTGCTCGCGGCGGCCGATGTGAAGGCGAACCCCCTGCTGATCGCGACGATGGGCCCGGGAGCGCGCCTGGTCAACATGCTCGGCGGCGACTTCCGCTGGCAGCATCTGCCGGTGCCGTTCGAGGTGTATGCCGACGGCATCGACCTGGTGATCTTCGAGGAGTTCGGTTCCGGAGCAGCCGCCATGCATCTGAAAGAGCAAGTGGCCCAGCGCAATGACATGTTGCGAGACGAGGAATACCGGCGGTGGTTCCGTAAGGACTACGACAACACGTTCGGGCTCCGGGTGTGGCATCGGGACTTCTTCGATGCCGAGATCGTCGAGTGCCCCGACGCATCGGTGATCGGACAGTCGTTCGGCCAGGTCGGAATCGACCGCGGCGGGCTGCATCCCGTCGACGCGTTCCTCGATCTGGTCGTCGAGCACGGGACGGCACTGCGGTGGCGCACCACCGTGTCCAATCACCGCCCGGAGGTGCTCAAGAAGATGGCCCGTCAGCCGGGGATTCAGATGGGCTTCTCGGATGCCGGTGCGCACCTGCGCAACATGGCCTTCTACAACTTCGGGCTCCGACTGCTCCGGCACGTATACGACGCGCAGAAGGCCGGCACCCCGTTCATGACCACCGAGGAGGCGGTGCACCGGCTGACCGGCGAACTGGCCGACTGGTATCAGATCGACGCCGGCCATCTTCGCATCGGCGACCGAGCCGACTTGCTGATCGTCGACCCGCAACGCCTCGACGAATCACTCGACAGCTATCACGAGGAGAAGGTCGACCAGTACGGCGGGCTGTCGCGGATGGTCAACCGCAACGGGGACACCGTCAGCGCCGTGTTCGTCGCCGGCCGTGCGGTGTTCGTCGATGGCCAACCCACCGAAGTCGTTGGCACGCAGCGCACCGGGAGCTTCCTGCGGGCGAAGACAACGACTCCCGCGCCGAGCCCGCGCGTCCCGGTTGCCCACTGAATCACCCCGTACGGCCGCTCCACGCTTGTCCCCTACAGATAGACGAAGTAGAAACCCAGTAGAAGCGCGAAAAGTCCGAGCAGCCAACTCATCATGGTCACCTTCAGCCACACCGGCGCGCGGCGAACCTCCATGAAGTGCCAGATCACCAATAGCGCTTTCGCCGCGGCAATCAGCAACACGACGACGGTCACTGTCGGGTTGAGCACATGTGCTGCGCCGCCGTTGCGCGCGGTCAGCCATGACACCGCGGTGACCAGCGTGAGCACCGCCCACACGACGGTCAGCGGACTACGGACAGCGGACGTCACGGGTCACCTCATCAGGTAGAGCAGCGCGAACAGGACAAGCCACAGCACGTCGACCATGTGCCAGTAGGTCGCTCCCGTCTCCACGAAGGAGATCCGGGGTGCCGACGGTCCCCTCAGGTTCCGGATGACAAAGCTGAGGATGACAAGGCCCAGGAGAACGTGACACAGGTGCATCCCCGTCATCACGAAGTAGTACATGAAGAACAGGTTTGTGCCCGGCGTGAACCCCGCGATGATCTCGGGAACGTATTCGAACACCTTGAACAGCGGGAAGGCTGCGCCGACGCCCAGTGCAATCCAGAAGAGCCGCAGCGCTTCCGGTGTTCTGCCGGCCCGAGCAGCCGATGTGCCGAGCGCAACGAACAGCGAACTGGTGAGCAGGACGATCGTGTTGATCGCGCCGATGTCCAGGTTCAGCTTCGCTTGCCCCTGCAGAAACGTCGCGTGGTCCTGCCCGCGGTAGTACATGTAGGCGACGAAGTAGACGCCGAAGATCAGCAGGTCACCGATGACGAAGAACCACATGCTGGCTTCGCCGGGAATATGATTGCGCACCTTGCTGTCTGGGTGCGGGGTGCCGATGCTCTCGGCGAGTTCGGTCATGCGGTGGCCTTCAACCGCGGATTGGATGCCGCCGGATCGCGGTCAAGCCAGGCGTTCTCGAGTTCCCCGTCGGGCTGGTTCTTGATAGCGCGATAGATGCAGACGTACACGATGAATTGCCACGACACGTAGAGGACCATCGCGAACCAGAAGGTCATCAGACCGTTCCACGCGAAGGGGCCTGACTTGGAGATCCATACCGGCGCCGCCATGAGCTCGGTGACGTACTGCCATACGGTGTAGTAGCCCAGCCATTTCGGCAGGATGTTGTTCTGGTCGAGAATGATTGCCATCCCGAACGCCATCCACATGACACAGAAGCACCCCAGCGACCCGATGTACGCCAGATAGCCGAAGTCATAGAGCATTTCCAGCGTCGGTGCCGAGTATCCGGGCCGGAACGCGCCGAGGCCGAAGCAGAACATCGGGAAGAGCATGCCGACGATCGCACCGGTCATGGAGCCGACCATCATCGAGTACCGGAACACCGGACTGACCGACATGCGTTTGACCTGGATCAGATATACCGCATTCGAGACCGGCGCCAGGCCGAACGACAGCGTCAGGATCGCGCACGCGATGAGCAGATTGTGCGACTGCATGAACTCGACGATCTGAGGTGTGGAGGCGCTCGGCGATCGCGGCGGCATCATCCAGCTCAGCGGCACGAAGACGATACCGAACAGGTTGAAGAAGAACGGGACGCTCCAGAACGCAATCCACTGATCGAGTTTCCGGTTCCTGCGGCGCGGCGCCGTCACGATCCCGTCGCTCACGCCAGAACTTCCTGTTCGGCGCCTTGACGATTGACGACACGAAGAAGAACCACGAATGTCACCGCGATGAAGGTCGCGAGCACGATGAGGCGCAGTGTGTACGACACCGCGCCGTTCCACGCGAGGGGACCCGACTTGTACAGAACTGAGAACGCGCTGGGAATCAACAAGACAGCGATGACGATGCTGAAATGCGCCATCCAGCGCGGAAAGATCGGGTCGGGTCGGGCATCGAGATAGATGCTCACTGCAAGGCAGAGGTTCTGCACGACGATCGTGCCGACCGGTGCGATGAAGAAGAACCAGGCCATGTCGTTCAGCAGGCTGATCAGTTCGGGATCGCGGTCCGGCCGAAACGCCGCCACCCCCCAGCAATAGTCGGCAAGGATGAACGCCGTGGTGCCGATTCCGACACAGATGATGTAGGCGTAGGTGAAGACGCTGCTCGACGTGGCGATGCGGGAGATCTGCACAGCGGTGACGGCGAACAGGGGAACCAGTGACCCGGCAATCAGGTTGCACAAAATCACGACACCGAGGATGCCGGTGTTGTTGTCCCTGAAGAACGTCGCAACCTCCTCGGGCGTCAGCGTCGGTGACAGCGGCGGCGAGAAGATCGGGAACAACAGGTAGGCCAGCACCAGGAGAACCGCCGCGGGCGGTGTCGTCCACAACAGGATTCGTTGGCCTCGGGTGTTCATCGACACCGTCTAGGTCTAACACGTTCGCTGTCAAATGACAACGAAATTCACAAAGACCCCAGTTAGTGGGCGTACAGAGGAAAATGTTTCGCTGACACTCTGCAGCGAATGCGATGATTACGGCACAATGGGCGGGTGCAGGAAAGCCCCACCGGCCGCGAGGCCCAGCGACGGAGAACACGTGCCCGCGTCCTCGGCGCCGCCATCGAGGAGTTCCAGCGCGCCGGCGCCAATGGCGCGGACATCAACGCCATCGCCGAGGCGGCGGGCGTCTCGCGGAGCACGTTCTACTTCCACTTCCCGACCAAGGAACATGTGCTGATCGAGCTGATTCGCGGCGAAGAGGATCGCCTCGCCGAGGAGCTCAGCCGGTTCCTCGACGCCCCCCACGACCTGTCAGCGGTGTTGCACGAGATCGTCAGGCTTGTGCTCGCACTCGAAGAGCGTTGGGGCTTGGCCCTTTTCCGCGATACCACCAGCCTCTATTTCTCACCGACGCTTCCGCAGGAAGAAAACTGGATACAGCACCCGAGCTTCGTACTGCTGGCTGCCGAGATCGAGCGCGCGCGACATCGCGGCGAACTCTACGACGATGTCGACGCCTACCACAGCGCGGCGTTCTTTCTCGTCGGCCTCTACGCCCTGCTGACCACGAACCGAGAATCGAATGCCGAACGTCGCGAAGTCTTAAGGAAATTCGTGCGGAGCAGCCTCCGGAGCATGCAACGAGTACCGATGCCGGCCGACGAGGTGACGTAGGCGTAAACCGTTCATGCAGCCCTGAGCCTTGCACGAATTTCTCCACAGGCGCGTTCGAACTGCGCCCATTCCAGGGACGTAGGCTGCTCCCCCGCTTGCAAGACGCCTGACGTACCGTCTTCCAACTCCGCTTCCGGGACGCCAAATACCTCCGCAAGCCGCCTCAAGGCGCCCGCCGGGCCATTCGCCGAGTGTTGGAAAATTCTTTGGCGGAGCCATGTTTCGGCTGCTACGGCTCCCGAAACGATGCCTAGATCCGGTGCGGTGATGTGGGGGCCGCACCGAAGAAGGTGCTCCTCATAGCGGTCGTCCCACCGCTCGATACGCCACCCCGGCCACAGCTCTGGTAGCCGCTGAAGCAGCCCGGGAGTCGGAGTCGTCAGCCAAACCCCAAGAGTCTTGTCAGATGCATCGACGTGGACGCCGCTTTCGGGCAGCGTACCCAACGTCAGGGTGGCCTGGCCGGTGCCGGGAAGTATGTCGAGCAATTGTGGGCCATGCCAGGCAGCACTGCTACCCCACCACAGCGGCCATGCCCGAAATGTGCCATCCGCCCCGACCAACGTAACGAGATGATGCAACTGATTAGTGTCGTCGGCGGATCAACTCGGGCCGAGAAGGCTTGTCGCGCGAGGGCAGATGTAACGCTTGGCCGCAAGAGGCCCCGCGATTAACGCGTCGAGCATGCGGCACCCTGCCCAGTGCGAGTACCGCAACTGCCAGCCATCATGATCCACCAATACAATGTTGGCGCTATTGCCCATGGGCGTCTCCTCGCGAAGGGCACCGCCACGGTCGCGGTACTCGGTTGCCCGCAGTATGGACGCGGGCACCGACAGCATCGGCTGTTCGAGAAGGCCCAACGTACGTCACACGCGCCACGGGAACCGTTTCGGAGTTTCATCCGCCACTGATGTATCGTTCCTTGGCGTCCATCGGGTGGTTTCCGGCGGGCACGCGGGCTGTGGCGCAGCTTGGTAGCGCACTTCACTGGGGGTGAAGGGGTCGCAGGTTCAAATCCTGTCAGCCCGACCGCATAGTTTTGCTTTGTGAGGCAGTATTCGGACAGCGAACTGGTCGACGCTGTCCAATGTTCACAGTCGTGGCGCGGGGTGCTACGTGCACTCGGATTGGCTAGTACTTCGGCTGCAGCGATGCGCTCGGTGCGCCCCCATGCCGACCGCCTGGGGCTTGACTACACCCACTTCCGTGGGCAACGCCGATGGACCGACCAGGTCCTGGCCGACGCAATCAAGGCCGCCACGACATGGACCCAAGTCGCCGAGGGACTACTTCTTCGTCATCGACGGTGCATTCAACTTCTAGTTGATTCCGTTCACCTCCGTCGGCGGGCTGACGGCGATCCAGCTGTCGGCGTACCGCGACTACCTGGTGCCGCGCGAGGTAGCTACACCGTCAACAGCCGATAGAGCCCGATGAGCCCGACCACCACGATCACCGCCCGCAGCACGTTCGGCGACAGCCGCCGCCCGTAGTGCGCGCCCAGCCAGCCGCCGACCAGCGATCCGGCCGCGATCAGGCCGGCGGCCTCCCAGCTCACCCGGTCGAATGCCACCACCGTGTAGCCCACCGCCGCGACGATGTTGACCAGCAGCGACAGCAGGTTCTTGGCCGCATTCATCCGCTGCATGTCCTCGGGCAGCAGCGCGCCCATCACGCCGATCAGCAGGATCCCCTGTGCCGCGGTGAAGTACCCGCCGTAGATCCCCACCGCGAACGTGCCCGCCACCAGCGCGGCCATCCGCTTGGGTGACACGTGCTCGGCAGACCGTCCGGCCGCCTCGGCACGCGATCGCGCGTACGCCTGAATCCGCGGCCCGATCACGACCAGCACCAGCGCGCCCACCAGCAGCACCGGCACGATCTGGGTGAACACCTTCTCGGGCAGATGCAGCAGCAGAAACGCCCCGATGGCCGCACCGATCAACGAGGCCGGGATCTGCCAGCGCAGCCGGTCTCCCTGTCCGCCGAGTTCCTTGCGATACCCCCAGGTGCCCGACACCCCGCCGGCCACCAGGCCGATCGCATTCGACATCGTCGCGGTCACCGGCGGAAACCCCAGCGCCACCAGCGTGGGGAACGTGATCAGCGTGCCCGAACCGACCAGCGCATTGATAGCGCCCGCCCCCATGCCGGCCAAGGCGATCACGATCATGTGGGAGACGGACATCAAGGCACCCTATCCGCACTTCCCGCTACCGCCGAACCGGGCCGCGACGCCGACCAAACGCCAAGGAACACAACGTGATCCACCACACACCACCATGCCGGGCACCGGGCCAATAACCTCAGAACCTATGAGCGAGATACCGAGTACCGACGAGGCGCTGGCCAACCTGAGCATGCCCCTGCTGGACGCGATGATGACGCAGCGGGCCGTCCGCCGCGTAAAACCCGACCCGGTCGACGACGCCATCGTCGTCAAGTGCATCGAACTCGCGTTGCGAGCCCCCACCGGATCCAACGGCCAGAACTGGGAGTTCATTGTCGTCAAGGACCAGCGGGTCAAGGACCAGCTCGCCAAGCGCTATCGCCAGCCCTGGTCGATCTACGGAGCGCTCGGCCGACGCCAGTCCGCCGGCGACGAGACGATGCTGAAGATACTCAAGGCCGTGGAATGGCAGATCGAGCACTTCAGCGAGATTCCGGTCCTGGTCATCCCGTGTCTGCGCGGCGGCACCCGGGTGCCCTACGTCCCGACACCGTTCGTCGGGGAAACGTCGTACTTCGGATCCATCTACCCCAGCGTGCAGAACCTGCTGCTCGCCGCCCGCGCGATGGGCCTGGGCGCATCCCTGATCACCATGCCGCTGTGGAGCGTCACCTCCGCGCGCAAGATCCTCGGGCTACCGCTGTCGGTGACCCCGATCTGTGTGGTCCCGCTCGGCTGGCCGAAGGGACGCTACGGCCCGACCACCCGCAAGCCCGTCGAGGACGTCGTGCACCTCGACTCGTACGGAAAACGCTGGCTCAAGGCCTAGTGATGGCCGCCGCTGCCGGGGGCTCCACCGGGGCCCCCGCTGTGGTTGCCGCCGTTCCAGCCCGGCTCGGCCACCTCGGCCTCGGTCAGCACGTCGCTGGTGTCCGGGAGGACCGCCGGTGCGCAGTTCATCGAGAAGCTGTCCTCGGTGTCGGTCTCCTGGCAGGCAAGCACCCGGGGCGCGGCACTATCGAGCGCGCCGCTGAACACGGCCACCGCGGGCGCCGCGGCGATCATCAAGCCGGCGATCCCGTAAACCAGACGGCGGGTGGAAAGCGAATACGCAGCAAACTCCATGCTGGCAATCTACTGCGCAGAACCCGTGAAATCGCGGCAAACCCGCCGATTAGCGTGGCTTGAGCTTGCGCTTCTCGCGTACCCGGACGTTGATCCGGATCGGGCTGCCCTCGAAACCGAACGTCTCACGCAGCCGGCGCTCCAGGAACCGCCGATACCCGGCCTCCAGGAAACCACTGGTGAACAGCACAAACGTCGGCGGTCGCGTGGTGGCCTGGGTGGCGAACAGGATTCTGGGCTGCTTGCCGCCGCGCACCGGCGGCGGCGTGGCCGCGACGACTTCCTTGATCCACGTGTTGAGCTGGCCCGTCGAGATCCGGGCATCCCAGGACGCCAGCGCCGTCTCCATCGCCGGCACCAGCTTCTGCACCGCCCGGCCGCTCTTGGCCGAGATATTCACCCGCGGCGCCCACTGCAGCTGCGCGAGTTCGCGGTCGATTTCCCGATCCAGCAGGTAGCGCCGGTCTTCGTCGACCAGATCCCATTTGTTGAACGCCAGCACCAGGGCCCGACCCGCCTCGATCACCATCGACAGCACCCGCTGATCCTGCTCGGTCAGCGGCTGCGATGCGTCGATCAACACGACCACCACCTCGGCGGCGTCGATCGCGCTGTGCGTGCGCACCGAGGCGTAGAACTCATGCCCGCTGGCCTGCCCGACCCGCCTCCGCAGCCCCGCCGTGTCGACGAATCGCCATGTCTTGCCGCCCAATTCGATCAACGAGTCCACCGGGTCGACCGTGGTGCCCGCGACATCGTGCACCACCGAACGTTCGGCGCCCACCAGCCGGTTCAGCAGCGAGCTCTTGCCGACGTTCGGCTTGCCCACCAGCGCAACGCGGCGCGGTCCGCCGGGTCCGGCGGTGACCTCGGACGCGGTCGGCAGAGCGGCCACCAGATTGTCGAGCAGATCGGCGACCCCGCGCCCGTGCATCGCACTGATCGGATGCGGCTCCCCCAGTCCGAGCGACCACAGCGCCGCCGCGTCGGCCTCGCCCTTCTCGTTGTCAACCTTGTTGGCCGCCAAGAACACTGGCTTGCCCGACCGGCGCAGGATCCGCGCGGCCGCCTCGTCACCGGCGGTCGCGCCGACCGTCGCGTCGACCACCAGAATCACCGCGTCCGCAGTCTGCATCGCCACCGAAGCCTGCTCGGCCACCAACTGCTGCAGACCCTTGGCGTCGGGCTCCCAGCCGCCGGTGTCCTGCACGACGAAACGCCTCCCGGTCCAGGCGGCGTCGTAGGACACCCGGTCGCGGGTCACGCCCGGCAGATCCTGCACGACGGCCTCACGCCGGCCCAGGATCCGGTTCACCAACGTCGACTTGCCGACGTTGGGCCGACCGACGATGGCGACGACCGGTGGTGGCGCGAACGCGTCACCGTCCTCGGCTTCGAAGCCCTCGTCGGTGAGTTCCCATTCGCTCTCGTCGGACCACGTGCCGTCGTCGCTCATCGCACTGCTCCGCTTCGCTGTTCGACCAGCTCCAGCAGATGGGCCACGACCTCGGCCTCGGCCATGTCGCTGGTGTCGACGATCACCGCATCCTCGGCCGGGCGCAGCGGTGATACCGCACGCGTGGAATCCAGGTGGTCGCGGCGCCGCACATCGGCCAGCACCGCCTCGTATTCGTCGGGCAGGCCGGCTGCGACATTCTGATCGTTGCGCCGGCGCGCCCGCGTCTCCGCCGACGCGGTCAGGAAGATCTTCACATCGGCGTCGGGCAGCACAACGGTACCGATGTCGCGACCCTCGACGACGACATTGTCTGACCCCGAGGCCAATTCGCGCTGCATCGCCACCAACCGGGCACGCACCTCCGGTACCGCCGACACCGCCGACACCGCCCTGGTGACCTCGTCGCCGCGGATCTCGTCCGACACGTCTTCGCCGCCAAGGTACGCGCGGTCGACGTTCGGGTCATAGCCCACCGACAACGGCACATCCGCTACCGCCGCGATCGATGCGGGGTCGGCGATATCGATGTCGGCGCGCAGCATCGACAGCGTCACAATCCGGTACATAGCACCGGTGTCCAGGTAGTGGGCGTCCAGCGCACGCGCCAATCCCCTTGACACCGAGGACTTTCCGGTCCCGGCCGGACCGTCGACCGCCACCACTACCCGACTCACAGACCTACCGCCTTGTACAAATCCCCAACTTCCTTGCGCGTCAACACTCGGATGCTGCCCGGCCGCTGCTCGCCCAGGGCCACCTCGCCGATACTGACCCGCACCAGCCCTTCCACCGGAAAACCCGCCGCGGCCAGCAGCCTGCGCACAATCCGCTTGCGGCCCTCGTGCAGCGTCACCCGCAACAACGTCTTGCCCGGCACCGCATCGATCACCGCAAAGTCATCAACCGCCGCCGGACCGTCGTCCAGCTCGATGCCGGCCCGCAATGTCTTGCCCAAACCCCTTGGCACCGAACCGGTTACCGTAGCAAGATACGTCTTGGGAACTTCGAACGAGGGATGCATCAGCCGGTGCGCCAACTCGCCGTCGTTGGTCAGCAGCAGCAAGCCCTCGGTGTCGGCGTCCAATCGCCCCACGTGGAACAGGTTCTTGTTGCCGCGCACGCGATGCTCGACCAGGTCGCCGACGCACGGCCGGCCCCGGTCGTCCGACATCGTCGAGTGCATACCCCTTGGCTTGTTGATCGCCAGATAGATCATCGTGTCGTCGACGATGATCCGTGTCCCGTCCACCCGAATGTCACTGCGGGAGGGATCCACCCGCGTCCCCATCTCGGTGACGATCTTCCCGTCGACCTCGACGCGGCCATCGACGATCATCCGCTCAGCCACCCGCCGCGAAGCGATTCCCGCCTGCGACAGGACCTTCTGCAGCCGTACCCCTTCTGGCTCAGGCATCGGTGTCCACATCGAAGGCGACCTTCTCATCGGTAGTGCTGCCACCGGAGAGCTTGGCGAAACGTGGTTCGTCGTCCAGGTTCTCACTGATGTCGTCGATCACGTCGACGTCGGGCAACAACGGAGCAATGTCGGGCAGGTCGGTCAACGACGAGAGTCCGAGCCGCTCGAGGAAGAGCTCGGTGGTCGCGAACGTCGTTGCGCCGGTGTCTTCGTCGGTGCCCGCCTCGGTGATCAGTCCTCGCGCCACCAGCGTCCGGATCACCGCGTCGACGTTGACGCCGCGCACCGCGCTGACGCGCGCCCGCGTGACCGGCTGCCGGTAGGCCACCACCGCCAGCGTCTCCAGCGCAGCGCGGGTCAGCTTGGAACGCGAGCCGTCCAGCAGCAGCCGCTCGACGTAGGGCGCCAGCCGGGCCCGGGTGTACATCCGCCAGCCGCCGCCGGCTTCACGCAGGTCGATACCGCTGTCGCGGGCCGCCAACTCCGAGGCCATCGATTCCAGCTTCGCAGTGATGCGGTACACCGGTTGCTCGGTCACCGACGCCAAAGTCTCGGCGCTGACCGGGGTATCGACCACCAGCAGCAGTGCCTCCAGTACGCGGCCCAGTTCGTCGTCGTCCAGATCGGTCTGGGCGAGGCCGATATCGGAGTCCAAGTCGGGTACTTCACCCGCGTCGTCGGTCATGGTTGGTTCGGTTCTTCTTCCCACTCGGATCTGACCAGCTCGTCGTCTACCTGCCGGTCTCCGGTCCACGAAACCTGGAGCACACCAAGCGGTTCTAACTGCTCAAATGCTACCGTCCGGGCCCGATAGAGTTCGAGCAGTGCCAGGAAGCGCCCGACGATCTGGATGGGTTCATCGCAATCGGCGATCAGCTCCTTGAACGACGCCCACTGCCCCACCCCGCGCGCCGACAGGAACTCCAGCAGTCGTTCGGCCTGCTCCGGCACCGATACCTGCTGCGTGTGCAGATGGTCGGTGCGGACGGTGGGGACCGGCCGCGGGGTGAATGCGGCGGCGGCGATCTCGGCGAAGCTCGCGGCGTCGACACCCAGCATGACCTCGGGAAGCAGGTCGGAGAAGCGGTCTTCGAGGGCGACCGCACGCGGGTAACTCCGCAATGCCGCCGCTTCCAACTCGGCGAACATCTCCGCCACGTGCTTGAACGCGCGGTACTGCAACAGCCGTGCGAACAGCAGATCGCGAACCTCTAGCAGCGCGAGATCCTCCTCGTCTTGCACCTGGCCGGCCGGCAGCAGCCGCGCGGCCTTGAGGTCCAACAACGTGGCGGCAATCACCAAGAACGTGGTGGTCTCGTCGAGCTCGAGTTCGGGGCCGATCGCGCGGGTGTAGGCGATGAACTCGTCGGTCACCTGATGCAGTGCGACCTCGGTCACATCCATGCGGTGGGCGAAGATCAGCTGCAGCAGAAGGTCGAACGGACCCTCGAAGTTGGTCAGCCTGACACGGAAGCCCTTTTCGGGCGCCGGCTGTTCGGTCACTTGCCGAACCGATCGATGACCTCACGGGCCAGCGATCGGTATGCCTGTGCGCCAACGGATTTGGGCGCCCAGGTGGTGATGGGCTCGCCGGCGACACTGGTCTCGGGAAAGCGCACGGTGCGGGTGATGACGGTGTCGAACACCAGATCGCCGAAGCGTTCCAGTACGCGGGCCATCACCTCACGGGCGTTGACCGTGCGGTTGTCGAAGCGGGTGATCAGAATGCCGCTGATCGCCAGCCGCGGATTGAGCCGCTCGCGCACCTTGTCGACGGTGTCGGTGAGCAGCGCCAGACCGCGCAGCGAGAAGTACTCGCACTCGGTCGGAATGACCACCCCGTCGGAGCAGGCCAGCGCATTGACGGTCAGCAGGCCCAGCGACGGCTGGCAGTCGATCAGGACGTAGTCGTAACGGTCGAGCACCGGGTGCAGCGCGCGCGCCAGGGTCTGTTCGCGGCCGACCTCGTTGACCAACTGAATCTCCGCGGCCGACAGGTCGATATTGCTGGGCACCAGGTCCAGGTTCTTGACCCGGGTGTTGATCAGCACCTCGTCGATGCTCACCCGGGGCTCGATCATCAGGTTGTGCACCGTGTGAGCCAGCTCGTAGTGCGGCACGCCCAACCCGGCGGACAGCGCGCCCTGCGGGTCGAGGTCCACCAGCAGCACGCGGCGGCCGTACTCGGCCAGCGCAGCGCCCAGGTTGATCGTGGACGTGGTTTTGCCGACGCCGCCCTTCTGGTTACACATCGAGATGACCTTGGCCGGCCCATGCGAGGTCAGCGGCTGTGGTTCGGGAATGTGTCGGGGCGGGCGGCCGGTGAGACCGATAGCGGCATCGTCTGCTGCCTCGTCGGTCACGCCGTGCCCCCCGTCATCAGGCGATTCGGCGGCGTGGCGAACATCCGCGAAAGTCTAACGGTGTGTCGCCGCTGCGAATGGCAGACCCGCGACATCATGCGCGCGGATGTGCGCCGGCCCAGACCTCCCGCAGCGCGTGCACGGTGACCAGGGTGTAGATCTGCGTGGTGGTGACCGACGCATGTCCGAGCAGCTCCTGCACCACGCGGACGTCGGCGCCGCCGTCGAGGAGGTGGGTGGCGAAGGAGTGCCGCAGCGTATGTGGCGACACCGCCGCCGAGATCCCGGCGCGCTCGGCGGCGTCCTGCAATACCTGCCAGGCACTCTGCCGGGAGAGCTGCCCGCCGCGGGAGTTGAGGAAGATCTTCGGCGTGCCCCGCCCTCGGCGCGCCAGCTCGGGGCGGCCCCGCACCAGATAGGCCTCCAAGGCGGCGATCGCAGGACGGCCGACGGGCACCAGGCGCTGCTTGCCGCCCTTGCCGCGCAGCAGCACCGATCGGGCCTCGGTGTCGACGTCGTCGACGTCGAGGCCGACCGCCTCGGAGATCCGGGCGCCCGTCGAATACAGCAGTTCCAGCATCGCCCGGTTGCGCAACGTCAACGGCCCATCGGATGGGCTGTCGCCGCCCGCGCCGTCGAGCAGGGCCAGCACCTCGTCGAGGGTCAGGCTCTTGGGCAGCCGACGGCTCGGGGTGGGCGGCTTGACCGCGCGTGCGACGTCGACTCCGATGATCCCTTCGGCCGCGGCGAACCGATGAAACCCGCGGACCGCGATCAGGGCCCGCGCGGCCGAGACCGCCGACAGCGGCACAGTGCCGGCGTCAGGATCACCGCGGCGAAGCGCCACCAGGAAATCGCTGACGTCGTTCTCGGTGACGTCGGCCAGATCATCGATGCCGCGCAGGCTCAGGTGCTCGAGGTAGCGGCGCAGATCGCGCCGGTAGGAGCTGATGGTGTTGGCCGCCACCCCGCGCTCGATGGTGAGGTGGTCGAGGTAGCCCTGCAGCTGCCCGTCCAGCGCGGCTGCCCGTGCTGTCGTCATGTGCGGGCCTTTCCCGCGGCGAACGCCGTCGGGCGATCGGGGAACGGCGTGTCGACGGGCCGGGTCGGCTTGCCGTCCACGATCACCGCGTGGGCGGCCAGAATGCCCGCTACTGCAGTGGAATTCACGATCTCTCCGGCCAGCACCTGCTGCACGGCGTCGGTGATGTGCACCCAGTGCACGGTCATATCGGCTTCTTCGTCGTGACCGTCGGGGCGTCCGACATCGGTCAGCACCCGGGCCAGATACACCCGCAATGCCTCGTCGCTGAAGCCCGGTGAGGAGATCAGATCGACGAGCACATCCCACCGGTCGGCGGTCAATCCGGTTTCTTCACATAGTTCGCGAGCCGCCGCCGTCGCCGGATCTTCCCCAGGTTCGTCGAGCAGGCCGGCGGGCAGCTCCCACAGCCGGCGACCGATCGGATGGCGGTACTGGTAGACCAGCGCCACCCGGCCATGCTCGTCGACCGCGACGACCGCGACCGCGCCGTAGTGTTCGACGACCTCGCGCTTGGCGACGTGGCCGCCCGGCATCCGGACCTGGTCGACACGGAGGGCGAGAATGTTTCCGCGATAAGCGGTTTCAGAGGATACGGTCTCGAAATCGTGTTCAGCCACGAGATGAGTGCTCTGGAACTTGCTCGGCCTGCTGCGCCGCGGGTTCCTTGCCGTTGGAGTGCTGTTCGGGGATCTCGACCGGCAACCGCTCGGCGGCCTTGTAGTCGATCGCCGCACCGATGAACGAGACGAACAGCGGATGCGGACGGGTCGGCCGACTCTTCAGCTCCGGGTGAGCCTGCGTACCGACCAGGAACGGATGCACCTCACGCGGATACTCGACGAACTCGACCAGGTGCCCGTCCGGTGAGGTCCCCGAGAACCGCAGTCCGCTCTCGGTGATCTTGTCGCGGTAGGTGTTGTTGACCTCGTAGCGATGCCGGTGCCGCTCGGAGACATGCGTGGATTCATAGGCTTCGGCCACGATCGATCCCGCTTCCAGCGTCGCCGGGTAGGCGCCCAGCCGCATGGTGCCGCCAAGGTCGGCTTCGCCTGCCACCGCGTCACGCTGATCGGCCATCGTCGAGATCACCGGATCCGGTGTGCCCTCGTCGAATTCGGCCGAGTTGGCTTCGGTCAAGCCGACCGATCGGGCCGCCTCGATCACGATGCACTGCAGGCCCAGGCACAAGCCGAGGACCGGCAGTCCCCGCTGGCGGGCATGGCGGATCGCCCCGATCTTGCCCTCGATACCGCGGATGCCGAACCCGCCGGGGATCAGCACACCATGGACATCACCGAGCGCGGTGGCCGCACCGCTGTCGGTCTCGCAGTCGTCGGAGGCTACCCAGCGCATCTCGACCTTGGCGCGGTGGGCGAACCCGCCGGCGCGCAGCGCCTCGGCCACCGACAGGTAGGCGTCGGAGAGATCGACGTACTTGCCCACCAACGCGATTCGCACGGTCTCCTTGGGCTCGTGCACCCGCTTCAGCAGGTCGTTCCACTGTGTCCAGTCCACGTCGCGGAACGGCAGATTGAGCCGGCGCACCACGTAGGCGTCGAGTTCCTCGCGGTGAAGCACCTTGGGAATGTCGTAGATCGACGGTGCGTCCGGTGTGGAGATCACGCCGTCGATGTCGACGTCGCACATCAGCGCGATCTTGTTCTTCAACGGCTCGGGCACGTCGCGGTCGCAGCGCAGGATCAACGCGTCGGGGCTGATACCGATGCTGCGCAGCGCCGCCACCGAGTGCTGGGTGGGTTTGGTCTTCAGCTCGCCCGACGGCGCAAGGTAGGGCACCAGGGATACATGCAGGAAGAAGCAGTTCTCCCGGCCGACCTCGTGGCGGACCTGCCGGGCAGCCTCCAGGAACGGCAGCGACTCGATGTCACCGACCGTGCCACCGATCTCGGTGATCACCACATCCGGGCGACTGCCCGACGCGTCGGGTTCGGCCATGGCCAGGATGCGGCGCTTGATCTCGTCGGTGATATGCGGGATCACCTGGACGGTGTCGCCGAGGTACTCGCCGCGGCGCTCCTTGGCGATCACCGCCGAATACACCTGACCGGTGGTCACATTCGCTGAACCAGACAGGTTGCGATCCAGGAAGCGCTCGTAATGGCCGACGTCGAGATCGGTCTCTGCGCCGTCCTCGGTGACGAACACCTCGCCGTGCTGGAACGGGTTCATCGTTCCCGGGTCGACGTTGAGGTAGGGGTCCAGCTTCTGCATCGTCACCTGCAGCCCGCGCGCGGTCAGCAACTGACCGAGACTGCTTGCCGTCAGGCCCTTGCCAAGGGACGAAACGACTCCACCGCTGACGAAGAGATGCTTGGTAGCGGTCTGCGGATGCTTGCGCAATGGTGGCAAGGACGACCTCCGTGACGACGGGCAGGGGATCGCTGTGAACTCGCTGGGGCCTGCCTACCCACGGAATCTCACCCTAACACCGACGCCGACAAGCTGGCGCTAACACGCCAGTGGGCTGCATTACCTCTGGGTTACTCCGCAGGACCACTGAGGGATGGTCATCGATGTAGCGCGGGGCGAACCGGTCGCGATTGCAGTAGGGCTCTACTGCGCTCGTTGCAGCGAACGCGACTGAAGATTTATCCGTCACAAACCAACGAAGAAGACACGAGGTGTCCACCGCTGTTCCGGCGGCAGTGACGGAAGTGAAGGCAATCATGCTAGACCGCCTCGCACGACTAGCGGTGGCCCGGCCGAAGGCGGTTCTCGCCGCGACCTTGGTATTCATGTTTGCCGCACTTGCATACGGGTCGGGGATCAGCGAGCGGCTGTCAGGCGGCGGCTTCTATAGCAGTTCTTCCGAATCGCAGCGCGCCGCTGCCGCGCTCGAGCAGCGCTTTCACGTCGGCAAACCGAACCTGGTGATTCTCGCGACGAACGTCGGCGGCGGCTCTGTCGACGATCCCATTGCGGTTGCCGCTGGCGAGGCGCTAACTCAGCAGCTTGCTGCCACGCCTGGTATCACGACGGTCAGCTCGTACTGGGGACCAGGCCAGTCCGAATTGCTCCGCGGCAAGGACGGGACGAAGGCGCTAATCGTGGCACACGTCGAAGGCGACGAGCGCGAGTTCGCGGCGGCAGCCAGACGCCTCACTGCTACCTACCGTGGCACCGAGCGCGGTCCGCTGAAGCTCGAACTCGGCGGTGAGGCGGTCAGCTACAACGATGTGACCGATCAGCTCAACCACGACTTGGCGATCAGTGAAGCAATCGCGATGCCGATAATCCTGCTGCTGATGACGCTGGTGTTCGGCAGTCTCGTGGCAGCCGGCTTGCCGTTGGTCATCGGTGTGCTGTCGATCGTGGGTTCACTCGGCCTTCTCGCGTTGTTGTCGAATGTCACCCCGGTGTCCAACTATGCGCTCAACGTGACGACGATCGTCGGTCTGGCTCTGGCCATCGACTACAGCCTTTTGGTGCTCACCAGGTTCCGTGAGGAGCGGACTCGGGCTCAGTCCCTCGATGATGCGATCATCGAGTCGGTTCGAACCGCCGGCCGCACCGTCGTGTTCTCGGCCGCCACGGTGACGCTTTCCGTATTGGCGCTGCTTGCCTTCCCGATGATGTTCCTGCGTTCGATCGCCTATGCGTGTGTCGGTGTGATCCTGCTCGCGACGGTGTGCGCGCTCGTTGTCATGCCCGCCTTGTTGCGACTTCTGGGTTCGCGAATCGACTCGGCCGACGTGCGCCGGGTGATTCCGCAGGTGTTTGGGCGTCGCAAACCGGCCGAAGCACGGGCTGACGAAGACGGGTTCTGGTTCCGCAGTTCACGGCTGGTCATGCGTAGGCCGGTCCTGATGGGGGGCGCGGTGCTGCTGCTGTCGCTGGTGCTCGCGGCACCTTTCGGTGCCATCCGCTTGAACTTTCCGGATGACCGGTCGCTGCCGGCGACGATTGAAAGCCGAAGTGTCGGCGACGTGATCCGCTCCGAATTCCCGGCACAAGCGACCGCTGCAATGGATGTGGTCCTCGACGATTCCGCGAGCGCGGATCAGCTGGACGGGTACGCCGGGACGCTGTCACAGTTGCCGCATGTCGTGGCCGTAAAGCTCGGAATGACAAGCTATGTCGACGGGCAACGGATAGGCCAAAGGCCGGTGCCCGACGCGAATGGCGCCTATCTACGGCTGATCCCAGACGTCGATCCCTACAGCGACGCGGCCAGCCTGCTGCTTGATCAGATACGCGGAACACCAGCTCCAGGCACCGTGCATGTCGGCGGACTCACTGCAGAGAACGCCGACACCAAAGATGCCTTGTTTGACCGAGTTCCGTTGGCGGTGGCACTGATGGTGCTGGCGATGTTCAGCGTGCTGTTCGCGTTCACTCGAAGCGTGGTACTGCCGATCAAGGCGTTGCTGCTCAACGTAGTCAGCCTGTCTGCGACCCTCGGCGCGATGGTGTTCATCTTTCAGGAGGGTCACCTCAAGTGGCTGGTTGGAGATTTCGCTGTCACCGGGACACTGCCTGCACCGGTCCCGATCCTCATCATTTGCCTCGCGTTCGGGCTGTCCATGGACTACGAAGTGTTCCTGTTGTCGCGCATTACTGAGGAGTATCGCGCGCACGGCGACACCAACCTCGCGGTGATGCGCGGGCTGCAACGCGTTGGCCCCGTCGTCACTGCAGCGGCACTGATCATGTCAGTCGTGTTCATCGCCATGGCCACATCTGCGGTGTCGTTCGTCAAGTTGCTAGGCGTCGGGTTGACGCTGGCAATCCTGTTCGATGCCACATTAATTCGCGCGATCCTCATGCCCGCCGCGATGAGGATGATGGGTCGCGCGAACTGGTGGGCGCCTCACTGGCGACGGCGTCCCGCGCACCTGCTCGCGAGTGGGGTCCGTCGTCGCCAGCAACTGACCGTGCCCCAACTGACAGCGCAATTGGCGGCGAATTGACATGGGAACGCTACGACGCGATGCGTTCGACGTGACCGCACAGCAACGCGCGCTGGCGGAGGTCGCAGCACAAGCTTCGGCGATGACTGAACGGCTGTTGGCCAGCAATTCAACCGGCGATCTCGCGATGGGGACGTTCGTCGACACGTTCTTCGCCATGATTCCACTGGACGGCTCCGCGCCCAGTATCAACGGCATCGTCATGCTGCCCGTACTCGTGTTCGGCGCCGAGACCGCTGCGCCGTTGCGCGCGACACCCGTAGCGCTCATTCACACACTGTGGTGGGCGGCGGCAAGGTATCTGGACGACATGATCGACACTCCGCAACTCGCGCAATCCGATCCCGCGGAGTTCAACCGCGGGGTGATGACCGCAATTGCGGTAGGTAATTATCTGCCGCTCACTATCTTTGGTGATCTGGCCGTATCCGATGCAGTTCGGTTCCGGTTGGTCACCGAGTACGGCAACGGATGTATCGACGCATTGGGCGGACAGCTGACCGACCTGGCTCTCGACGCGGAGACCGCAACTCTCGACGATGTGCTGCGCAACTACGAGGGCAAGACGGGCGCGCCCTACGGGATGTCCGCCGCGCTCGCCGCGCAGCTCGCGGAGTGCGATGCCGATCGGGTCGATGCCTGGCGCTCGTTCGGTAGGGCGCTCGGAGTGCTTCGTCAACTGGTCAACGACCAGCGCGACCTGGCCACCGATCGCGACGAAGATCTGCGGAACGGAACGGCGACCTACCTGCTCGTTCATCTCCTAGAAACTGTGTCGACTGCCCGTCGTGCGGAATTGATCGACCTTCACCGGCAAGCGCGCACTTCGAAGGAGGCGCGGGCTGAACTGAAGCGAGCGATGTTGGCAGCGGACATCGTTTCGAGCTACGCAGAGACGATCCAGCCCATTGTCCGTGCCGCTCGCGACACGCTCGCGTCGCTCGGCGGTGACCCGCAGTGTGTCACTGAGCTAGCTGGGCTCATCGACGAGACGATATCCCTCTTTCCGCAGTTTCAATTCCGGTGAGGATGGACCTATGAGCGCCGACGAGTGGATCAGCGCTCTCGAGTCGTGTTGGCGACAAAGGGATCCAACTTCGATCGCCGGCCTCTTCACCGACGACGCATACTACCATCGCGGCCCGTTCGGTGAACCGCATCGCGGACGCGACGCGATTCGCGCACATTGGGTCGAGACCTTGTCCAGACAGGTCGACCCGCGAATCTGGTTCGGTAGGGCGATCGAGTCCGCGGGCCGCGCCGCGGTGGAATTCTGGTGCGTTCTTCATGATCCCGCGACGCGCGAACCACGGACCGCATCCGGTTGCCTCACGCTGCGATTCGGATCGGACGGACGCTGCTCGGTCCTGCACGAGTATTGGCACGCCGAGTTGAACGTGGCAATCGATCCGGCTGAGGATTGGTTCTCCTAACCGACCGCTCCGACGACGGCGAAGGCGACCAGCGTGCCCAGTAGGCCCAGGGCTGATACCACCGCAGGCCATCGGTTGGTCTTCTGACTGAGGTACCTCATGCCGAATGCGGCCACACCGATCGCAGGCAACGCGACGAATGCCTTGGAGAGCGGCGAAACAGGCGCAGCGATGGCGAACAGCACGACGGCGAGCGGCCCGGTGCCGATCGTGAGCAGCGACGTTGCCTGGTAGCCAATCGAATTGACGTAGCTTCGTTCGTCTGGCGCGGGCCGCCGGACAAGCTTCTTTCCGAACTCGACCTGGCCGGCGCACAGTGTCAGGATCAGAATTCCGAGCCCACCAACGACTGCGGTCGGCGCATCGGGGTGGATGTTGGCGAAGGCTGCGAGCAGGTACACATACAGCAGTAGTTGAACTGGAAAGCCGACAAGCAAATTCAGAACGAGGTTGTCGCCGCGGGTGGCCGGGAATCGCTGCCCGACAGCCATCAGCGCCCCGGTGTAAAGAAGCTGGACGACGATGATGAAGAGTCCGCTGGGGAAGAACAGATTCGCGACGACGATGACCGTCACGCATAGGGCGTACAGAGTGGACAGGTCCCGATGCGCAACTGCGCCGGACGCCACGGCGCGCTGTGGGTTGGCAATCCGGTCGTAGTCGCGGTCACGGATGTCGTCGACGACACGCATGATCAGCAAGTCGGCCCATAGAGTGGCGGCGACTATCCCCAGCAGCGGAATCGCATTGGCAGTGATGCGGTCTCCAGCTAGCGCCGCGAACAGACCGATTCCTCCGGTGCCGAACGCCAAGGCATACACGCTTGAAAGGACCGGTGGATACCTGGTGAGAATGAAGTTCGAGATACCAACCGCAGCAATCATTGTCCGCCTCCTTGCCACATCACCGGCAGGCTCCATACGCCCCGGCTGAACATCCCGGTGCGCCAATCGATCTCGGACCCAGTCACAAGAGTGAGCCCGCTGAGCCGCGACAGCACGGTTTGCAGGCCAATCTGAAGTTCGAGGCGAGCGAAAGCCATTCCAATGCACTGGTGCCGACCGTGACCGAATCCGAGGTGCGGGTTCGGACTCCGTTGGGGGCAGAACTCGTCAGCGTCCGGGAACACATCGCGATCGCGGTTGGCGACATCAAGTATGGGCACGACGATTTCGCCCTTTGAGATCAGACGGTCGCGCAGCTTCACGTCAGCGGTTGCGATGTGCGGACGCCCCGCCGTACCACCGATCGTGCCGCCGAACCAAACCCAGCGCAGCAGCTCTTCGACCGCGGAAGGAATCTGCTCGGGACATCGGCGAAGTGAATCCAGCAGTGCGGGCCGCTGAAGTACCTCAATGAGACTGAGCGCGAGGTGACTGGCGGTCGTCTCTGCGCCGGACATGAGCAGCCCCATGGCGAGCATGACGATCTCTGCGTGGGTCAATCCGTTTGATGATTCGTCCTGTACCAGGGCATCGATCAGTCCGCCCGATGTCGTCTTGCTAGGCGATCGGCTGACTCGACTTTCGAAGTAGTCGCGCAAATCGCGGTTTGCTCCTCTGACCTCGTCAGGTTGGTCGTGACCAGCCGACCATGCGATGGTCATCCGCGGCAGGAGAAAAGGCAGATCGGCGGTGTCCAGTCCGAGGAGGTTCATGTGCACGAGGTTCGGAAAAGGCTGGCAGAACTGCGTGAAGATGTCGGCTGGTGGCCCCGCCGCGAGCAGGTCGTCGAGAAGTACACCGGCGACGTGGCCAATGAGCGGCCGAGCCATCTCCGCCCGTCGTTTCGTAAACCATCCTTGAACGGCCCGGCGCCGACGTGTGTGGGTTGGCGGATCCGAGGTGACCAGTGCTAGAGGCAGATCGGCGCTCGCGCCAACGGGAGGCACGTGAAACTGTGCCCGACTGAAGCGGTTGTCACTCAACACGGTTCGTACGTCGCACTGACGCGTTACGGCAATCGCCGGCGTGCCGTCAGCCAACGTGATGTCGAGGGTCGGTTTGTTGCGAAAGAGATCGACGTGATGCTGCGGGAGCGAAGTACGCGGACAGCTCTCTAGCGGCAGTTGCATGATGTCACTGCGTTCTCTGCGAGTGAGGGCGCAGGATGCGGACGCTGCCCGATTTGCCGTCGATCTCGACCTCGTCGCCGTCGGATATCTTGGAGGTCGCGCAGGGAACCGCTACGACGGTCGGGATACCGAGCATCCGTCCTGTTATTGCGGTGTGGGAGACCATGCTGCCGCGCTCGACGACGAGTCCCGTTGCGTTGAGCATCAGTGGTAGCCATCCAGGATCGGTTTCGCGGGCGATCAGGATCCGCCCAGCGCAGTCACTCGGCGGAATATCCGGTCGCAGGACCAATTTCGCCCGACCACGGGCGATCCCGGCGCTGGATGGCAGGCCGGTCAGTTCGGTGCTGGAGTCTGCCGTCGCCGATGTGGCAGCCCTGCGGCGAAGGTCGGCGGCAGCGATCGGCGGCGGGGCAGTTGTGAGATTGGCTGCGAGGTCGGGCCGATCGCACGATCGTAGGTAGGCGTCTTTTCGAGTCCGTGCCAGGACGCGAAGGTCGGAATGGGTGGAGGTGCCGTCGAAGGCTCCCAATAATTCCTCGGCCTCCAGATGAACGTAGTCCTCGGGTGAGTCCAGACACCCCGCAGCGGCCAGGTCAGACCCAAGTCGACGCATGACCTCCCGCGAGAATCCGTATAACTGGGTGCGGCAGAACCGGGTGTCTTCGCGAGCTTTCACCAGGAACCTACCCACCCGCAGCGCGGCGCGAAGAACAGCGCGTCTCCATCGTGACGGGCAGATGCGGTGTAGTTCGTCGAGTGCGGCCGCGGTCGCGGTCGATTCCTGAAGCCGCGTCTGCTGCATTGTCGCTCCCGCTGCAACGAACGGCCGCAGCGCGTCGATGACCATCTCAGGTTTCTGGCGTGGCGTCGGCTCCTCGATCTTGAGGTCGTGCATGGCGCGATCGCCGAATTTCCTGAGGTGCGTGAGGGCGTCGGACTCCAGTTTGCCGCCGTAGGCGCCTCGTGCGATCCGGTTCCAGGTATCGCGTGAGTCGGCAGTCAGCACTTGCGCAGCCAACGCGGGGTTCGCGTTTATCTGCTCGGCGAGCGCCACCGTGGAGTGCACCGACTGCAACGTTCGGTTTGGCGGCCCTCCGGGCAACAACACAGTGAGGTCCACCTCGCGGGAGTCGGTCCACCGCTGCACCAACGCGCTCGCCGCGACATAGCCGGCCAGGGCGAGATAGCCGGCTAGAATCGTAATGCCCCAGCGTGATTCGGCTTCTGACCACACTCGGCGGTACGTCTCGATTAGTTCTTCAACCGGCCTTTGCGACAGTTCTGTCCCTAGGATGTGCTGGGCATCCCACCAGGACAGAAATCTCCGCAATTTGCGGGGAAAACTCGCGGCCGCCCAGATCAGTCGGGGTGAACGCCCGATGATGCGGGTGTTGGCATGGCGGTCGAGCACGTGGCCCGCATTGGGATTTCGTTCTGCGAGCCCCAACGACCGCTCCCACATCGGACGAAGCATGTGCCATCCGGGGAGTTGGCTGTGCAATGCGTACCACGCGTCCAGGCGGTAGTAGGCCCGGCCGTCGAGGTATCCGATCATGCGACGAAGTTGGTGTTCCCGGCTCCGCAGTTGGCTCTCAGGGACTCCGACGATGCGATAGAAGCTGCGGAAACTCATGCGATAGAAGACTCGTGCGTGCGAGTACGTCATCGCGGTGGTCACGCCCGGAAAGCTCTCGGTCAGATTGTGATTGGTCCATTCGATCGTGGTGGCCGGCGTTTGGGGCGACGCGGCGGGCCGTGCCTGCACCAGGTGAATTACTGAGTCGGCGGTGACGACACCCTCGATGTCCTGAGGTCCGGACAACAGCCGCTCGGTGGTCGCCGCCAGCGCTGCGATCTGACTAATTTGCGCATCGGAGAACACCGGTAGGTCGGCGAGTCCATCCGGCACCCGATATTCGGCAACGCCACCGCCCGGTGCTCGGCGGAGCATTCTTTTCTTGTGAGAGACGAGCCGACTGATGCCGTCCGCACGTACGAAGAAGTGGTCGATGTCGGCACGTTCAGCCACCGCACCTTCTCCGATGCCGTAAACCGCAGCGATCACAGTTTCTCTGGCTCCGGTGGCGGGATCGTGGGTGAACGCGACAAACGACCGCTCGCAGTCCATCATCTGCTGAATTCCGACGCAGATGCTGAGGACTCGGGGGTCGATTCCTCGCCGCGCGCGGTAGAGTACCGATCTGACGCTGAAAAGCGATGCGGTACAGACTGAAACGGCATCGATGAGTGTGTCGAGACTAACGTACAGGTAACTATCTGTGAGGCCCGCGAACGGGTCGACGGCGTCGTCTTCGCCCGGCTGTGCGTGGCGGCCGACCACGCATGCACGGACCGCGACGTCGGGTGAGCCGAGGGCGGCGTATCTGTCCCGGATCTCGGTTTCCGTCTCCGGCATGAGGCGTATGTGTTCGGCAGCGCTGCGAGCCGCCTCGGCCCAGTCCGTCAACTTCTCGACGCTGGCGCCGACACCAGGAAAGGTGCCAACCTCATCGGCGATGACTGTCCACGGAGTTTCTCTGACGACGCAGAAGAACGGCGGGACGGGAACTCCGGCATCGCGTAACTGTTGTTGGCGCGCGAACTTGTGCCCGACCACGCTGGCGTCAGCCAGTTCTGCAGGTGCGTCAATGATCTTGATCATCACCACACCCCCGGCACAATCCGGCATCGTGTGTTGGCGAAAGCACGATATTGGGGCGATTCAGTGAGGATGTCTTCTTCGATCCTGATGCGCCAGAGGACCGCGGCGACAAGGAGACTCAGTGCCGCGATACTCGCAGGACTCGCAAAGTAGCCGGCAAAACCGATGTTGGCGAGCAACATCCCGGCATAAGCGGGATGGCGCAGCACCCGATACGGCCCGGAGGAAACGAGGCCACCCTCGGAGATCCGTACCACTCGGTGCGAATATTGGACGCCGAATTCGTGAATCGCCCATGCGCGTAACGTCACACCAGCAACGAAAACCCCCGCCAGCACGACACCGAACTTGTCGGGCACCGCGGGCACGGAGTACGCAGCCGTAAGTGCCGTCGTGACTCGCGCTACCGCATAGGGGACCAGGGTGCGAGTCTCCGCGGCCGACTGTGTTGGTGTCCCGACAGTGATTCGTGCTTCGGAAAGCACCCACACCAGATATGCGGCAACGAAAACCGCTGCAGCGAGGCGCCCGCCGGCAAGGTGTGCCGCGACCGCAATGGAAAGGCCGACAGCGGTCAGTGCCAACAGAATACGAAGGATGTACATAGCGCCGCGATCAGTCATTACCAGCCTCCATCGAGTCAGGATCTAGCCCGCGCGCAACCGCGCATACTCGACTTCGTCGACGCACCGGCTCGCGATGGCGATCGAGCCGACTTTGATCGCTCGATCACCAACTGCGTGCACGTCGATATGAAGTTTGCGCGTCTCTTCTGGCGGAGTGGGCTGCCACGACAACGCCCACGTCAGGTGACCCCGCGGCACCGCAGTGGGCACGTCTGCGGTGAGCCCGACGAATATCATCTTCGTCCCCATTGGCTGCTGACCCCATAGGTGCAGAATCGCGATGCCGAACTGGCGGGCGGCCTCGATGACGGAGGCGACCGCGCTGGCCCGCGGCGGTGTTCCGGCGATGGCGGCGTGCTCATGTACCCGCACCCAGACCCGCCCCGCGTCGACCGTGAGCGGGCCGACTGCGATATTTCCGGGATCGGCCCGGTGCACCAGTTCACGTGGGATCGAGCCGTTCCCAAATGCCGGCGCCGGGGCAAGCTCCGCAGGCAGCGCGGTCTCGCGCCGGCCCAGCAGTCCCCTCGCTATGCTGCGACCTGACTGGATGAATTCGAACGCGTTTCCACCGGTTTCGCGGGTCGCACTCACCTCTACCGGGGCGTCGAGCTCGCAGAATCTGGTGAAGGTGAGGCGGAAGCTCACATTGGCCGGCCGAAGCATCGCTGCATGCTCAGCCAATTCAAGACCAGCCACCACCAGCAGCATTCCCGGCACGTGATCCAGCGGATGGTCGAAGAACACAGGGTCTTGAAGATCCACGCGAACAAAGCCGCGAGAAACGCCTTCGCTTGGCGCCAAGTCCACCGTGTCAATCGTGCGTCCGGGCATCACCGTAGGCGTACTCGGTGCAAGTGCATGCATCGTTGCCTCCCCTGCTCGTTTGCGCCGTCTCCGATCCGACGCGGAAAATCACTGCAATAGGCATCGTCACTCGGATAAGGGGGCCAGCACTGAGTAGAGCCCTACTGCAATCGGCCCTCGTCTCGGCGCGGTGCTACTGAGTCGCGGGATGAGCCACTCCAGACTGGGCTTAAGTAGTGCCGCGCCGAAATCGGGCGAAATCGCAGTGGCACACTACTGCACTCCCTACCCCACACGGCAGCGACGATTTCTGTGAAACGAAACGTCGGATCCGTGGCCGTGTTTCCAGGACATCGCAGTAAGGAATGCTGATGGTCGAGGCAAGCATGGTGGTCGCATCCGAGGACCGCGGCGCCCACCCTTCGCTAACCAGCCCGTTCGATCAGTTGCCATTGGTGACCGATCGGTTGCGCGAAATCCTCGTCGACGGTGGCGATTTCGATGCCATTTACCGTCACATCCTGGCCGTCCCCGGTAAGCGGATCCGATCCGCGATGGTGCTGGCCTGTGCCCGTCTGATGCCCTCGGCTGCCGCAGTGCCGCTGCGGGCCGCCGTCGATGTGGCGTGCGCGATCGAGATGTTCCACGAGGCGTCGCTCGTCCACGACGATATCTGCGACGGATCGCTCTTGCGGCGCGATGCGCCGTCAGTGCCGGCGGAGTTCGGCGTCCGCACCGCCGCCCGGGCAGGATTTCATCTGGTCGGCACGGCTTTGCAGGCACTCTCACGAGTGCTGGCCGACAACCCGGCGGTGTTTGCGCGGCTGGGTGAGGCCCCGGGCGTCACCTACCTCGACCGCATCTCGGACCTGTCTTTCGGACAACTCGTCGAGACTCTGCCACCTTTCGTCGATGACGCCGCCATGCGCACGCACTACGAACTCGTGGCCAGAGCGAAGACGGGCACCCTGTTCCGGCTGGCCTGCTCGTACGGCGGCACGGCGGGTGGCCTCGACCACCATCAGCTGTGCACGTTGATGCGATACGCGGACCACCTCGCCATCGCCTTTCAGATCATGGATGACGTCCGCGACGTCGAGGGCGGCCCCTCGCTGGGAAAGGAGGCCGCCGGCGACCTCGACCGGCGGGTCCCGACCTGGCCGGTCATCGAATGGCTGGCCATGCGGCCCGGGTCCCATGAAATGTGGTTCTCCAAAATGACTTCCAATGCCGACCTGCAGACCGACCTGGTGGGCAGCGGGGCCACCCGAGCTGCCCGTGCCGTCGCCATCCGCACCGCCCAGACGGCCTGTCGGGCGATCGACGCATTCCCGCCCTCCCCCGCGCGCGAGCAGTTGCGCGAACTCTCGGTGCGGGTGGTGTCCCGATGACCGGGGGGCAACTCGGCACCCTGGCCGGCGGGCTATGGCACCTACACCGCACGCCAGACTTGGCGGCGATGCGGGCGGCCCGGTCACCGGCCGAGTTGGCGCGCCTGGCGCTTGTCCCGGCGGCCCGAAACCTCGGCATCGCGGCCGGATTCCTTCCCGCAGACCTACGGTCCGAGGGCGTCGCAGCCCTGCTGGCCTGCCGGGTGCTCCACGCCTACGAACACCTGAGCGCCCGCCCGCTGGCGCCCCGCGCGGTCGTCTCCGCCGTGGACTACCTGAACCGCGACACCGGCACACCGCCACTACCGGCGATCGCTGTCTGCGACGGCGAACCGGTCGACCTGGTCCTGGCCGAGCGCATCCGCGACGTGCGGGAGCTGTTGTCGGAACTGCCCTTCGAAGGCCGCAATCGGATCGGCCGATTGTTGGCCGATGTCGGCCAGGTGATGGCGCTAAACCTGCAGTGGCCACTGCCGCGGACCGCGTACGTCGAGGGCGTGCTCGGGCGGATGGTGTTCTACGTCTGCTCACTGGTCGCCGAAGATGCTTGCGCCGAGACCGATTTGAGCGAGCTGGCCGGATGTATCGGCGTCACTGCTCATTTGGCCAACGACTTGCGGGACGGCTCGCTGGTGCTTAACAGCGCCTGGGACCGCGACGAACAGACCCGGGCGGTAATGCGACGCGTGCTGGTTCCCGCGCTAGGCAGCATCGCACTACTGGCCCGGCTCGGCCCCCGCATGCACAGTCGCGGCGCCCGGGCGGCGATGGCCTATATGACCATCACGACGAGTGCGGTCTTGTGCGCGGCCGTCGGAGCGCCCGCACCGTACCGGCGACCGGCGCTGGCGGCCGCGGCAGCGCTGGCCTCCGCCTCGACTACTCAGTGGACCGCGATGCTGAAGCGAGTGCGCTGTTCCGTCGATGGGGCGATCCACCGTCTGTTGGATACGTCGTCCCAGCCCTCGGTGGAGGCCGGCCGTCATGCCCGATCGCGCCCTGCCGACTTGCTCGCCCTTGGTGATCTGCGCTCGATGTCGCCCGCGGTGGGCCCACTTGTCGTCGGCGCTACCTTTGCGCTCGTCGAAGCCCTGCCGGCAGAACCACTGACCGGCGAACTGCCCGAGTTCCAAGTCCGCCGCATGATGATCGCCGACCACCTGGCCTTCGGCGCCCTGGAACGGCTGCGACCTTGCGACGCCGACGCTATGCGGGTTCTCGCAACTCAATTCCAGCTCGCCGCCCGACGGGATGCCTCCTCGCCGGCCAGTTCCTACGTCACCAGGTGAATCTCACAAACGCCATCGAACTAGGGGTCGATCATCGCCTCGGCCCAGGCGATGTGTCCTTCGAAGCCATGAGACTCCGCCATGGCTCGATAACGACTCGCAAAGCCCCGGTAGCCAACATCGTCGCCGCGGGCGCGAGCCAGCAGCGCGCGTAGCCGCAGGAGCCATGTGTCGCGCACAATCAGCCCGTCATCGGCTGGCGCGACGGCCAACCGCTCGATCGCGGCCTCGGCTTCAGCAACATCGCCGGGGGCGTCACGGTCAAGCAGTGTCTCCACCAGCACACCCGTCGCCGGGATACCCCAGGACGGCAGCTGCCCCTCGTGGGCCAGGTCGTCGACGGCTGTGCGCATGAGAGGTATCGCCACGTCGCGATTTCCACTCCGTGCAATCTCTCGTGCCACGTATGCGGTGATGAGCCGTAACTCGCTCAGGTTGTGTCCGCGGCGCAGAATCACGTCGCTGCCCTCCTCGAGCAGCTTCTGTCCGCTGGAACGCTCGGCATCCGTGTGGCGGTGCACCAGCGCGAGGCCCGGTATCGCGCGGGCGAAAACCAACGCCATATCGTCACCGGATCGCTCGGCAATCCGTAGCGCATCCTCGATCTCGCGCATCGCGCGATCGTCGGCGGCCAGCGCGCCAAACGGTACTCCCGGCAAGTAGACGTACGCGACAACGATGGCGTAGGACAACGGGTCGGCGCTGCGGGCCATGGTCAGGCCGTGGCGCAGGTCGTCGCGCCATCCCGGACGACCCAGGCAATAACGGGCCAAAGCCCGCGTCGTAAACGCAAGCGCTAATGGCGACCCGAAAATGAAGTTCCCTCTCGACGGGTCACCGTCGGCGACGTCGATAACTCTTTGTGACCAGCGCAGCACGTCGCCCCACTCGCCGCGGTGTGTCTTGGCATAGATCACCGGGAAGGACAGCCCCACCGTCAGCGTCGGATCATCGATCGACTCGATGAGGGCCCACGCTTCCGATGCCAGCCGCGACGCCTCGCGGATCCGGCCCCGGAACCCGTGATCGATCACCAGTCCGGCCATGGCGATGGCCAGCGACGCCTTGTCCCCCTCGGCGGTGCATAACTCCCGCAATTCCTCAAAGCGATCCGCCACGTTGACCTGGACCCGCCAGGCGATCCCGCACAGCATGGTGCGGGGCGCGATGCGCATCGGTGTCCGGGTGGGGTCCTCGGCGGGCAATGCGTCGGCGATCGTGCGGGCGCGTTCCCAACTTTGTCGCGCCGCGGCGATGTCGCGGTAGGTCGCCCACGTCGCGGCGCGCATATGCCACTGATACGCGGCGTGCAGATCACCGGCGGCCTCGAGGTGTTCGGCAATCAAGGCGGCATTTTCGTCGGCCGCTGCCGGGTCACGTGATTCGATTGCCGCGGCGACGCGCCGATGCAGCGCGGCGCGATCGGATTTCAGCTGTGATTCGTAGGCCACCGCGCGGATCAGCGGGTGCCGGAAGGCGTATTCGGAGCTGGGGGTGAACCGTATCTGGTCGATCAGCTCGGCGGTCACCAGCTCGTCGAAGACTGCGTCGATGCCGAGCGCGGCGAGCACGTCGGCCCCGAAGCGGGCGCCGGTCACAGCCGCCGCGTTCAACGTCTGTTTTGCAGACATGGTCAGCCGGTCGATGCGCGCCTCGATGGCGGCCTGCACGGTGGCGGGCACGTTCACCTCAGCGACATCCACCCGACAGACATAGCTGCCGTGCTCCCCGTTCAGCACCCCGCGTTGCTCGAACTCGCGCACCATCTCCTCGGCGAAGAAGGGATTGCCTGCGGCCCGGCCGACGATGATCGCCACCAGTTCGTCCACCGAGGGGTCATCACCCACAAAGTCACGGATCAGCGCCGCGGTGTCCGAATCATCAAGTGGGGCAAGCGCTATCGTCTGATTACCAGGCATCCGTGTCAGGATTCCCACGTATTCGGAACGCGACGTGATCAGGATGATCGTCGGGGTGCGCGGAATGACGCTGAGGAAGTCGGCCAGCATCGATTCACTCACCGCGTCGATCCAGTGCGCGTCTTCGACGATGAACAGCGCGGGTTCGGTACGGGACAACGTCACGGTGTTGATCAGTGCGGTGAGCCTGCGCCGTCGTGCATCCGGGTCGATCTGGGGCAGCGCCACGTCGGGGTCGGCGATGCCGAGCAGATCATCGAGCAGCAGCAGATCCTGCGGGTCAGCCCCAGCGACGTGTTCGCGGGCCTGCGCGCGCGCCGCGTCGCCGTCAAGGTCCGCCACCCCGCTGCCCGCCCGCAGGAGCCGCGTCACCACTCCGAAAGGTACGTCACTGGTGTGGGATTCGCAGAAGGCCCAAAACACCTCGACCCCGTGAGAAGCTGCCATCGCGGCGGTCTCCCGGGCCACCCGGCTCTTGCCGATGCCAGGCGGTCCCACCATATTCACCACCGCGCCGCGGCCCCTGATAGCGCGTCCGATGATGGCCTCGACAGCGGCCATTTCCCAGCGCCGACCGACCAGGGCCGCTTCGGCGCGTCCAATCATGCGGTCGGGCGGGGAGATTGCGAGCAGCCGGCGGCCGGGAACCGGTTCATCGGCGCCCTTGATCCGCACCCACTCCGGCTCGGCCAGCATCACGGTGTACTCGACGAGCTGTGCCGTCGACTCCGAGAGCATTACCCCGCCGGGAGGCGCCGCCGATTCCATCCGCTGGGCGAAACCAACCGCTGCGCCCATCGCGGCGTAGCCAAGCGATCCTGAACCGATGTCGCCCGCAATCACCCGACCCGAGTTCAGGCCGACCCGCAATTGCAAGGCCACCCCGTCGCGGCTCTGCACTTCGACCGCGAGTTTCTTCGCCTCGCCCTGAATCGCGAGCGCCGAAAGGCAGGCCCGAAACGCGTGATCCTCCAACGCGATTGGCGCGCCGAACAGCGCCATTACACCGTCGCCGGTGTAATCCACCGTCCCGCCGTAACGACGGACAACGGCGGCCGCCTGCTCGAGGAGTTCGGTCATGATCTCGCGCAGCCGCTCCACCTCCAGAGCGGCCGCGATGTCCGTCGACCGCACCACGTCGGCGAACAGCACCGTCACCTGCTTGTATTGGGCACTGTCGACCGCGACGCCGATCGGGGCGCCGCACTCGTCACAGAACTTGGCGGCTTCCCGCAGTTCAGTACGGCAGGCCCCGCACATGGCTACTGCCGAGGTCATGGTGTTCGCCAACAAAGCCAAATGACCATATTGACGCGCACAATACTCCGGCGCGCTGGAATGGCGGCGTGAACAGCAACGCCCAGGACTACTGCGGGAGGGTGATCGACGTCGCGCCGGGCCCGATGCCGAACTTCCCCGCCGGTGCGCCGTTGATCAGGCTCTGCAGGGCCAGCGTGGCGGTGATCCGGCCCGACTCGGCACTGATGTCGTCGACGGTGGTGACATCGGCGGCCATGCCGGCGTCGGCACGGGCCACGGCGACGGCTGCGGTGCCGGTCGCGGATCCATCACGGCCGGCCAGCACGGTCCCGGCCCCGTGCGGGGCCATCGCCGCGGCAAAGCGAGCCACCGTGGACCCCTGATTGCCGGCGTCGTCGCCCAGCGCTCCCCCGGTGACGACGACTGCGGTGTTGGCCGCGCCGATGTGATCACCCTGGTAGGTCACAAAGCCGGTCTCACGCAGCGCGGCCAGAACGGTGTCACGCTGACCGTCGTCGGCGGGTTTGATCTCGGGCTTGCGGTTGATCAGCAGCGTGATGCCGAGCAGGTCACCGGCTTGGGATCCCTGGTCGACCATCGTGGTGCTCAGCTGCGCTCCGGCCGGCACGATCGAGGAGTTGACCACCGAGCGCAGCTTCTCCGCAGAGTTGGCGTCGACGAACTGCTGGGTCAGCGCGATCGTCCCGGTGATCGTACCCCCGGCCTGACCGACGATCCGGCTCATCGCCGACACGTCGTCGTCGTCGGCGTCGGGCGTGCGGATCAGCACCACCGACTTTCCGGCCAGCGCGTCGCGCACCATCCGGCCGGCCATCTGGGTGTCGAAATCATCAGCGGCAGCAAGCTTTTCGTTCACAGCGTTGCGCTGATCGGTGAGCGTGGTGATCTGCTTGTTCAGATCCTGCTTCTCGGCACGCAGCCCGGACAGCAGCGTGTCTGACAGCACACCGGAACCGAAGAACACCCCGACGGCCAGCGCAAGGAACACCGCTGCCAGCGAAATGACATGGTGGCGTAGCGAAATCACAGCGATGAGCCTTTCTGCCCGACGCCTAGGTCACCCAGCTCTGCACCCACAGCGAGAAGCGGTTCCAGTACGTCACGATCCAGTCGATGACGAAGGTGTCGGCCCGCGACACCCAGAGCGCGGCGATGATCGCCAACAGCACCGCCAGGATCAGCATGGCGATGGCGCCACCGGAGATGTGGTTGCGGTACAGCGTGGCAACGGCTTTCGCGTCGACCAGCTTCTCACCCACCTTCAGGCGAGTGAGGAATGTCGACGGGTTGCTCTGCTGGCGGGAGCGGTCGAAGAACTCTTCGATGCTGGCCGAATGACCCGCGGTGACGATCAGCGCGGCACCGTGGTGGTCGACGAGCAGCAGGGCCAGGTCGGCAGCCGAACCGGCGGCCGGGAACGTCATCGCCCCGATCCCCAGATCCTGAATGCGCTCAAGGCCGTTGGCGTGTCCGTCGGAGTCGGCGGGCAGTACCACCTGCGCACCGCTCTTGAGCACGTCGGCGCTCATCTGATCGGGGTTGCCGACGATGAGCTGCGGCCGGTAACCGCACTTCTGCAGAACGTCCGCGCCGCCCTCCACACCGACGAGCACCGGTTGGTACTCCTTGATGAACGGCTTGAGCGCCTTGAGGTCTTCTTCGGCGCCCTCACCGTCGGACACCACCACGACGTGGCGGCGGTAGACGTCGACATCGATGTCGGGGATGCCGATGCCGTCGATCAGCAACGGGCTCTCGCTGCGGATGAACTCGATGGTGTTGCCCGCGAACGCCTCGAGGTGCGCGACCAACCCGGTCTTGGCGTCCTGCATGAGGTCGGCGATCTCTTCGTCGCTGCGCTCCACGCCGTGGACCAGCCGGCGATCACCCGCGTACACGCCACCGTTGTGCAGCCGGATCTTCGCGCCGTCCTTGATCTTCTTGAAGACCTCGCCGCCAGCGCTGTCGATCAGCGTGATGTTGTTGCCCACCAACACCTCCGGGCCGAGGTTCGGGTAGCGACCCGAAATCGACGGGGAGGCGTTGACGACCCCGGCGACGCCGGCGTCCACCAGTGCGTCGGCGGTCATCCGGTCCAGATCGAGGATGTCGAGCACCACGATGTCACCCGGGCCGATGCGGCGCAGCAGGCGGTCGATGTCGCGGTCGACGCGGGCCGTACCCGTGACGCCTGGTCGTGCACCGGTGTTACGCGAGAGGAGCGCTGACATCTTCATGCGGCGATTCTGTCGGCGTTCGGCCGGATATCAGTGGAGGCGCGCCGTAACACCAGCCACACAAGTTACATTTTGTCACAGCAGTAACACGGTTTGATTGCGAGACGAGGGCCCGTCCTCAGCCTGCGCCGCCCTGAACCGTTCGTCCTCGTCGATTACGTCCCGTTGCGTGGGCGGGTACCGTCACCTGATGGCGTGGAGGGGCGGGCTGCTGGTCGCGCTCGGCGTGGGTGCGGCGGTGGTCAGCGGCGCCGGAATCGCGCACGCGGACCCGTCCGGCACCGGCTCGTCCCCCAACCGGGCTGCTGCTTCCTCTCCGTCGACCTCTCAGCCGCGCCCGGCGGCGGCCCGCAACCCGCTCGCGAAACCGGCCCGCGTCGCGGTGACTAGTCGCCTGGGCACGATGCGGCCAACTCCCCCAACACCTTCCGAGCCCGGACCTGATCCGTCGGTTACGGTCGCGGCGCTGGCGGCGGCCCGCCGCGAGCCCGGCACCGGCATGGCCGGCCCCGCGTCGCGACCTGCCGTGCGGCCGCCACACGACGTCATCGCCGGCGTCACGCGATGGTTCGACGACCTGCACTACCACCTGACGGGCGCCCCCGAGACGCATCCCACTCCCGCCGACACGGCCACGACACCGTACGGCGGCATCGGCAAGTGGATGCTGGAACGCAGCGGCACGCTCGCCGACTGGCCCAGCCCGGCCTATCCCTTCAAGACGCTCTACCAGCCGATCAACATCGTCATCGTCGACTCGACGTCGACCACCGCGGCCGAGTCGGCCCAGAAGGTCAACGCCGCATTGACCGCGGCCGGCTTCCCCGCTCAGCAGCTGCATTCCACCGGGTATCAGGGCCTGATCAACGGCGTCGTCTACGGCCAGCAACCCACCGGGTCGCGGGAGGCGTTCTCCAACGCGCACTGGCTGCTCGTCAACGACCACGGCCGGCTCTTCGGCCCGTCGCCGGACGCCACCGATACCGGCTTCGTGTGGACGGCGTCGTTCAGCCGCGAGCAGCCCGGCCTGGCGAACCTGACCCCCACCCACATCTACGTGTCGTTCGACAAGGCCCGCGACGCGGTGCGCGACGGGCTGGTCGGCGGCGGGGCAACCGACCTGGGGTTGGTCGACTTGGGCAACAGATTGTTCGGGCGGACGGTCACCACCGGCGATCACGACGGCTACGCGGCCGTCATCGGCCTCACTTGACCTTGTCGGCCTGAGCGGCTTCCAACAGCTCGCGGGCATGCGCGCGGCCGGTGTCGGATTCCCCGAGCCCGGCCAGCATCCGGGCCAGCTCGGCCACCCGCTGATCGGTGTCCAGGCGGCGCACCTCGCTGGTGCCGTTGCCCGCGCTGTCGACCACCAGGTGGCTGTCGGCGTAGGCGGCGACCTGCGGCAGGTGGGTGACCACGATGACCTGATGACTGCGGGCCAGCCGCGCCAGCCGGCGCCCGATCTGGACCGCGGCCCGGCCACCCACCCCGGCGTCGACCTCGTCGAACACCATCGTGGTGCCCTCGGCCGAGGCTGCCAGCACCACTTCGAGCGCCAGCATGACACGGGACAGCTCACCGCCGGACGCGCTCTTGTTCAACGGCAGCACGTCGGTGCCGCGATGCGCGGTGAAGCCGAACTCGACCAGGTCGATGCCTTCACCGCCGGCATGCACGGTCTCACCCGACGGCAACCGCAGTGGCGCGCTGTCGTCCTCGCGGGCCGGCATCAGCGACACCGTCACCGTGAAGTCGGCATTGGTCATGGCCAGCCCGGTCAGCTCGGCGGTGATCGCCTTCGCCAGGCCCTTGGCCGCCTTGGTCCGCAGCTTGGTGAGTTCGAGAGCCGCCGTGGCCACCTGTCCGGCCAGCTCGTCGACTCGGCGGGCCAGCCCGGCCAGTGCATCCTCGGACACGTCGAGCTGCGCCAGACGCTCCCGAGATTCCTTGGCCCACGCCAACACACCGTCGACGTCCGCGGCGTACTTGCGGGTCAGGCTGCGCAACTCGGCCTGCCGGGCAAGCTTGGTCTCCAATGCGCTGGCATCATCGGGCAGGTCGCCCAGGAAGTCGCCGAGTTCGCGGGCGACATCGCCGACGACGGTCAGCGCGTCGGTGAGCTGACGGGACAGCGCACCCAGTGCGGGATCGTCGGTGGACTGCAGCAGTGCCGCTGCGCGACCCAAAGTGTCTGTGGCCGAGCGAGGTTCGCCGTCGGCGAGCTCGTCGGCCGACAAGTTGGCGCGGGCACCTGCCACCGCTTCGCGCAGCGCGTCCAGTTCGGAGAGCCGGCGGATGTCGGCCACCAGCGACGCGTCCTCGCCCGGGGCCGGGTCGACACCGTCGATCTCGGTCAATGCGAACTTCAGCCGGTCGGCCTCCTGGGCCAGCTCGCGGGCCCGGTTGGTCCGGTCCACCAGGTCGCGCCTGGCCACCTGCCACTGGTCGCGGAGCTTCTTGTAGCGCTCGAGTTTGGCGTCGACACCGGCGAACCGGTCCAGGGCGCCGCGCTGCTCCTCGGGACGCATCAACCGCAACTGGTCGTTCTGCCCGTGCAAGGTCAGCAGCCCGGTGGTGAACATGGTCAGCGACTTGGCCGGCACGCTGCGCCCACCGAGGTAGGCCCGCGACGGACCGTCCCGGCTGACGGTGCGCAGGGCGATGATGCTGCCGTCGTCGTCCCGCTCGGCACCGGACGAATCGAGGATCTCATCGGTCGCGGCGGCGGTCGCGTCATCGAGCTCGGCAGTGGCGAACCGGCCTTCGACCACGGCCCGCTCGGCGCCGGACCGCACCCGGGTGGCGTCGGCGCGGGCCCCGCCCAACAGATGAAGCCCGGTCACCACCATGGTCTTGCCGGTGCCTGTCTCACCGGTCAGCACTGTCAGGCCGCGGTCGAACTCCGCGGTCGCGGCGCTGATGGCGCCCAGTGCTTCGATCCGTATCTCTGCCAGCATCGACGAATCACTGCCCCCGCCAGCCGGTGACCGGCAGTCGGAACTTGCGCACCAGCCGATCGGTGAACGGCGCACTGTCCAGCCGCACCCATTTCAGCGGTGTGGTGCACTTGGTGACTTCGAGGCGCCCGCCGGCCGGGACCCGCATCTCCCGGCGGCCGTCGCAGAACACCAGCGCGTCGTGGCTGTCGTCCTCGATCTCGATGGCGATCAACGCGGTCGGGCTGGTCACCATGGGACGGGCGAACAGCGCGTGAGCGTTGTTGGGCACCACGATGATTGCCTCGAGGTCGGGCCACACGACGGGGCCTCCCGCTGAGAATGCGTAGGCAGTGGAGCCGGTCGGACTGGAGACCAGCACCCCGTCGCAGCCGAAGGCCGATACCGGGCGGCCGTCGATCTCCAGGACGACGCCGATGACCCCGAGCCGGGCACCCTTCTCCAAGCTGGCCTCGTTGAGGGCCCAACCGTGGGAGATGACCTTGTCGTTGGCGCGCACCGTGATATCCAGCGTCATCCGTTGCTCGACGCGATAGTCGCGGGCGACGACGTGTTCGAGGACGGTGTCGATGACCTCGGCTTCGGCCTCGGCGAGAAACCCGATGCGCCCGAGGTTGATTCCCAACACCGGGATCTCGGCGTTGCGTGCCAGTTCGGCGGCGCGCAGGAAGGTGCCATCCCCGCCGAGCACCAGGACCAGTTCGCAGCCGACTGCGGCATTGGCGTCGGCGTCCACGATTTCGGTGGCGGCGCCCAGGCCGGCCACCTCGGCCTGTTCCAGGTGCTGGGCGCTGCGATCGACGGCCTCGGCGGAGAGCACGCGCAGCCCGATCCCGTTGTCGCCCAGCACTTTTTCCACCCGGCGAGCGGTCTCGGTGGCCTCGTCGCGGCCAGTGTGCACGACGAGCAGGATCACCCGCTCAGAACTCATTGCGGTCCTTCCGCGACGGCGCGGCGCACCGCGGCGTCCAATTGGTCCCCGTGTAGCCCTCGGTCGGTGTCGGCACGCAGCCACAGGAAGTACTCGACATTGCCCGACGGGCCGGGCAGCGGGCTCGCGGTGGCACCGACGGTCTGCCAGCCCAGTTCACCGGCGCGCGCGGCGACGGCCAGCACCGCGGCCGTGCGCAGGTCCGGATCGGACACCACACCGCCGGCACCGACCTGCTCGCGCCCCACCTCGAACTGTGGCTTCACCATGGGAACGATATCGGCGTCCTCCGACGCGCTCGCGGTCAGTGCGGGCAGCACCGTGGCCAGCGAGATGAACGACAGGTCGGCCACCACCAACTGCACGGGACCGCCGATCGTGTCTGCGGTCAGGTCACGCACATTGGTGCGCTCGATGACGGTCACCCGCTCGTCGGACCGTAACGACCAGGCCAGCTGTCCATAGCCGACGTCGACGGCGACCACTTCGGATGCGCCACGATCGAGCAGCACCTCGGTGAAACCACCGGTCGAGGCGCCGGCGTCCAAGCACCGCCGCGACGCCACGTCGATGGCGAAGGCATCGAGGGCACCGATGAGCTTATGAGCACCGCGTGATACCCAGGTGCGCTCCTCGCTGGCCTCGACCGTGAGATTCGCGGTCACCGCGACTGCCGTCGCGGGTTTGACCGCCCGCATCCCGTCGATGCTGACCCGGCCCGCACCGATGAGTTCGGCGGCCTGCTGCCGCGACCGTGCCAGTCCTCGACGGACCAGCTCGGCGTCAACCCGGGCACGCCGCGTCATCGGTCGAACTCAGCCCTTCTCCACCGATTCCAGCGCGTTGACCAGGATCTCGTGCGCTTCCTCGAGCTGCCGTCCGACCGCGTCGATATCGACACCGGTGGCCTCAGCGCTGTCCGGGTCGACGCTGGGCAGCTGTGCCAGAACAGCGTCGATTTCGGTGCGGATCTGTTCGGGGTCGGTACTCATAACGCCATTCACGCTAGCCGATCAGCGCCCGACAGCAGGGACCAGCGCTGCAGCGCGGCGCGTGCGGTGTCGTCGCCTGCGCGCACGACCACCCGGCGGCCATCCTCGGCCGCGTTCCAGGCCGCCCGTGCCGTGGCCCGGACCACGGACAGTCCGTCCGGCCCGGGGTCACCGCCGGTGGCCATGACGGTGACGGCGCCGTCGCCGACCTCGACCCGCCAAGCCGGCTGTTCGACGACCGCGAGAGCCTCGGCGTCGGTGTGCAGGTCCCGGAGGTCGGCACCGATATAGGTGGGGCGCTGAGCCGGGGCGGCGTGGACGGCCTCGGCGGCGGTGCTGACCCCGCACAGCACCATCAGGCTCGGCAGGTCCGCGGCGTTGGCGCCCTCGATGTCGGTGTCGAGGCGATCGCCGACCACCAGTGGCGCGTCAAACAAGCCACGCGCCAACGCATCTCGCATCAATGTGGGTGCGGGCTTACCGGCCACCCGGGGTTCGGCGTCGGTGGCGGTTCGTAGCGCCGCGACCATCGAGCCGTTTCCGGGCAGCAGCCCACGCTCGGTGGGCAGAGTGCGGTCCACATTGGCGGCCACCCACAGTGCGCCGGCGCGGATCGCGAGGGCGGCCTCGGCCAGATCGGGCCAGGCGGTCGTGGTCGAATGCCCTTGCACGACGGCGACCGGCTCGTCGTCGAACTGCCGTACCGGCCGCAGGCCCACCGCCTCGACTTCACCGGCCAGTGCGTCGGTGCCGACGATCAGCACCTTCGAGCCCGGCTCGAGGTGGGAGGCCAGCAGGTGTGCCGCGCTCTGGGCGCTGGTCACGACATCGTCGGCGTGCGCGGTGAAGCCGAGCTCGCGTAGGTGGGCAGCCACATCGCCGGCAGCACGGGAGGCGTTGTTGGTGACGAATAGCTTGCGGGTGTGCGCCGCCTCGAGGGCCTCAATGGCGCCCTCGGTGGGCGCGTGGCCGCGGAACACCGTGCCGTCGAGGTCGAGCAGCAGGCAATCATGCTGCTGCGCAAGGGTTGTCACGTCAGGCCAACTCGCCGACCCGGTCTTCGGCGTCGGTGACACCGTCGAGGTCAGCGGCGGCGGCATTGATGAACCACTGCAACGCCTCGTCGCCACGGTTCAGCGCCAAGAGCGTCTCGGCGTAGGCATAGAACAGTCGCGCCGCAGTCGAGCCGGTGCGGGACGGGTCGGGCTGTGGGCTGGACAGCACGGCCAGGGCCTGTTCGAGCTGACCGAGATCGGCACGGGCGCCGGCAGTCACAATCCGTAGTTCGTCGGAATCGTCACCGGTGAGTTCCGCGGCTTCGGGGCTGCGGGCCAGCTCGATCGCGCGTTCGGGCCGGCCCACCCCGCGTTCGCAGTCGGCAATCAGGGGAAGCAGCTGAGACTTGCTGCCCATCCGGCGGGCCGCACGGAACTCCGACAGCGCCTGGGCCCAATCACCACACTGATAGGCGGCGATACCGACCGCCTCGCGGACCGCTGCGATACGCCCGGATCTGGCGCGGGCGGCTTGGGCATGTTCGAGAGCGGCCTGTGGATCTTCGTCGAGCAGCTCGCCGGCAGCGACCAGATGCCGCGCCACGGTGTCGGCGGTCGATTTGTCCAAAGTTGTGAGCTCGCCCCGTATTTCAGGCGACAGCTGCTTGGCCTCGATGGAGGCCGGGATGACCGGCCCGGCCGGATGTTGCATGCTCGCATCACCGTCGGAGGCGTGCTGGGGCTGGGCGCTGCGGGCTCGGCCGGGACCCGAACGTCGCGGGGCACCCGAGCCCCGACGATCGCGGCCCGCGGCGCCGGCTCCCGCGGGACGACGCGGCGGACGTCCGCTGGAATTGCCTTGCCTGTCATCGACCACCCGTAAAGGATACGGGTAGTCCTCAGACGCTCACAATTCGGATATTTGAATTATGGCAATGGAATTCGAACTCGAGAAAAGGAAACGCCCCCCGATTTCTCGGGGGGCGTTTCACTAAATTGTGTTCGGCGGTGTCCTACTTTTCCACCCGTGTTGGGTAGTATCATCGGCGCTGGCAGGCTTAGCTTCCGGGTTCGGGATGGGACCGGGCGTTTCCCTGCCGCTATGGCCGCCGTAACTTTATTCACTCGTTTGTGAGTGTGAATCTAGTTTTGGTGGTGGGGTGCAGTGTGACTGCTGGATGTGTGGTTGCGGGCGTTGATGTGCGTCTTTACAGGTTTCCGAAAACATGGTTGTTTGTTTTGGTTGTTGTAAGTTTTCGGCCGGTTAGTGCCAGTTCCCTGCACCTCTTACGAGGCTTCCAGGTCTGGTCTATCGATCCCGTGGTCTGCGGGGGGCCTTATCCCTCTAAAAGGGTGAGAAACCTGGTCTTGGAGAAGGTTTCCCGCTTAGATGCTTTCAGCGGTTATCCTGTCCGAACGTGGCTATCCAGCGGTGCCCCTGGTGGGACAACTGGTAGACCAGAGGTTCGTCCGTCCCGGTCCTCTCGTACTAGGGACAGGTTTCCTCAAGTTTCTGACGCGCGCGGCGGATAGAGACCGAACTGTCTCACGACGTTCTAAACCCAGCTCGCGTGCCGCTTTAATGGGCGAACAGCCCAACCCTTGGGACCTGCTCCAGCCCCAGGATGCGACGAGCCGACATCGAGGTGCCAAACCATCCCGTCGATATGGACTCTTGGGGAAGATCAGCCTGTTATCCCCGGGGTACCTTTTATCCGTTGAGCGACACCCCTTCCACTCAGAGGTGCCGGATCACTAGTCCCGACTTTCGTCCCTGCTTGACATGTCCGTCTCGCAGTCAAGCTCCCTTGTGCACTTGCACTCAACACCTGATTGCCGTCCAGGTTGAGGGAACCTTTGGGCGCCTCCGTTACATTTTAGGAGGCAACCGCCCCAGTTAAACTACCCACCAGGCACTGTCCCTGGACCGGATATACGGTCCGAGGTTAGAAGTCCAATACGATCAGAGTGGTATTTCAACAATGACTCCACCCACACTGGCGTGTGAGTTTCACAGTCTCCCACCTATCCTACACAAACCGTATCGAACGCCAATACCAAGCTATAGTGAAGGTCCCGGGGTCTTTTCGTCCTGCCGCGCGTAACGAGCATCTTTACTCGTAGTGCAATTTCGCCGAGTCTATGGTTGAGACAGTTGAGAAGTCGTTACGCCATTCGTGCAGGTCGGAACTTACCCGACAAGGAATTTCGCTACCTTAGGATGGTTATAGTTACCACCGCCGTTTACTGGGGCTTAAATTCTCCGCTTCACCCCGAGGGGTTAACGGGTCCTCTTAACCTTCCAGCACCGGGCAGGCGTCAGTCCGTATACATCGTCTTGCGACTTCGCACGGACCTGTGTTTTTAGTAAACAGTCGCTTCTCACTGGTTTGTGCCACCCCCCACCGCTGCCCACCGCGAAGGTGTTGACAGTAGGAGGTCCCCCTTCTCCCGAAGTTACGGGGGTATTTTGCCGAGTTCCTTAACCATAGTTCACTCGTACGCCTTGGTATTCTCTACCTGACCACCTGTGTTGGTTTGGGGTACGGGCCGTGTGTGTGCTCGCTAGAGGCTTTTCTTGGCAGCAAAGGATCACCGAATTCGCCTCACTCGGCTATGCATCACCTCTCAGGATTAATGTTGGACGGATTTGCCTATCCAACTCCCTACCGGCTTGCCCCAGTATTACCACTGACTGGTACGGCTACCTACCTGCGTCACCCCATCGCTTGACTACTACCCACCCGGGTCCCGCGCAGCCGGCGATCCCCGCTCCCCGAAAGGAATGATGGACCACCTTTTGGGCGGTTAGCAGAATGGATTCATCAGGGACGCTCACACACGGGTACGGGAATATCAACCCGTTGTCCATCGACTACGCCTGTCGGCCTCGCCTTAGGTCCCGACTCACCCTGGGCGGACTGGCCTGGCCCAGGAACCCTTGGTCTTTCGGCGGGCAAGGTTCTCACTTGCCTATTCGCTACTCATGCCTGCATTCTCACTCCCACACCCTCCACAGCTCCATTACCAGGCTGCTTCACCGGTGTGCAGGACGCTCCCCTACCCAATACCCAAAGAGTATTGCCGCGGCTTCGGCGGTGTGCTTGAGCCCCGCTACATTATCGGCGCACAATCACTTGACCAGTGAGCTATTACGCACTCTTTCAAGGGTGGCTGCTTCTAAGCCAACCTCCTGGTTGTCTCTGCGACTGCACATCCTTTTCCACTTAGCACACGCTTAGGGGCCTTAGCCGGCGATCTGGGCTGTTTCCCTCTCGACGTACGGAGCTTATCCCCCGCCGTCTCACTGCCACGCTTTCACTTACCGGCATTCGGAGTTTGGCTGACGTCAGTAACCCTGTGGGGCCCATCGGCCATCCAGTAGCTCTACCTCCGGCAAGAAACACGCAACGCTGCACCTAAATGCATTTCGGGGAGAACCAGCTATCACGGAGTTTGATTGGCCTTTCACCCCTACCCACAACTCATCCCCTCAGTCTTCAACCTAAGTGGGTTCGGGCCTCCACGCGGTCTTACCCGCGCTTCACCCTGGCCATGGGTAGATCACTCCGCTTCGGGTCCAGAACATGCCACTCAACGCCCTATTCAGACTCGCTTTCGCTGCGGCTACCCCACCCGGGTTAACCTTGCGACATGTCCCTGACTCGCAGGCTCATTCTTCAAAAGGCACGCCATCACCCCACCACGAAGGAGGGCTCTGACGGATTGTAAGCGCACGGTTTCAGGTACTATTTCACTCCCCTCCCGGGGTACTTTTCACCATTCCCTCACGGTACTAATCCGCTATCGGTCACTGGGAAGTATTCAGGCTTACCGGGTGGTCCCGGCAGATTCACAGCAGATTCCACGGGCCCGCTGCTACTCGGGAACCCATCACCACAGAGAACATGTTTTCACCTACGGGGCTCTCACCCACTACGGCAGACCATCCCAGGCCACTTCGGCTAACACATTCTTTTCTCACTGCAGCCCAGACCGGCAGATCCAGGAAGACAGGCCCCACAACACCGCACACACAACCCCTGCCGGGTATCACATGCCTACGGTTTAGCCATCCTCCGCTTTCGCTCGCCACTACTCACGGAATCACTTTTGTTTTCTCTTCCTACGGGTACTGAGATGTTTCACTTCCCCGCGTTCCCCCCCATACCCTATGAATTCAGGTATGGGTGACACGACATCACTCGTGCCGGGTTTCCCCATTCGGACATCCTCGGATCCACGCTCGGTTGACAGCTCCCCGAGGCATAACGCAGCCTCCCACGTCCTTCATCGGCTCCCAGTGCCAAGGCATCCACCATGCGCCCTTAAACACTTACAACACAAAAAACCAATTCGAAAAAAGAAATTGCACATCAAAAACACACACAAAAACACCCACCCCCAAAAGAAGGCCGGCGCCTCATGCGTGCTAGATGCTCGCAACCACTATCCACAAATCAAACACCACACCCCACCACCAAAGTGAGGCAACAACACGCCGACCCCACCAACGCGGAGCCACCCGGAAACCCGGGCACGGGCCTGTTGTCTCAAAGCCCAACAGTGTGTTTGGCAGCACCCAGGGAAAAACCCCGTCCTGAGGTGTATTTGCTTGTCGTGCACCAGACCCCCACCCACTACAGGTGAAAAGGGCCATCCAACGAATCGCCTGACAATCAGCTGATCCCACACGATGTGGGGCCGGCCAGGTCTCGTGGTGCTCCTTAGAAAGGAGGTGATCCAGCCGCACCTTCCGGTACGGCTACCTTGTTACGACTTCGTCCCAATCGCCGATCCCACCTTCGACGGCTCCCTCCCACAAGGGGTTAGGCCACCGGCTTCGGGTGTTACCGACTTTCATGACGTGACGGGCGGTGTGTACAAGGCCCGGGAACGTATTCACCGCAGCGTTGCTGATCTGCGATTACTAGCGACTCCGACTTCACGGGGTCGAGTTGCAGACCCCGATCCGAACTGAGACCGGCTTTGAAAGGATTCGCTCCACCTCACGGCATCGCAGCCCTTTGTACCGGCCATTGTAGCATGTGTGAAGCCCTGGACATAAGGGGCATGATGACTTGACGTCATCCCCACCTTCCTCCGAGTTGACCCCGGCAGTCTCTCACGAGTCCCCACCATAACGTGCTGGCAACATGAGACAAGGGTTGCGCTCGTTGCGGGACTTAACCCAACATCTCACGACACGAGCTGACGACAGCCATGCACCACCTGCACACAGGCCACAAGGGAACCGACATCTCTGCCGACGTCCTGTGCATGTCAAACCCAGGTAAGGTTCTTCGCGTTGCATCGAATTAATCCACATGCTCCGCCGCTTGTGCGGGCCCCCGTCAATTTCTTTGAGTTTTAGCCTTGCGGCCGTACTCCCCAGGCGGGGTACTTAATGCGTTAGCTACGGCACGGATCCCAAGGAAGGAAACCCACACCTAGTACCCACCGTTTACGGCGTGGACTACCAGGGTATCTAATCCTGTTCGCTCCCCACGCTTTCGCTCCTCAGCGTCAGTTACTGCCCAGAGACCCGCCTTCGCCACCGGTGTTCCTCCTGATATCTGCGCATTCCACCGCTACACCAGGAATTCCAGTCTCCCCTGCAGTACTCCAGTCTGCCCGTATCGCCCGCACGCCCACAGTTGAGCTGTGAGTTTTCACGAACAACGCGACAAACCACCTACGAGCTCTTTACGCCCAGTAATTCCGGACAACGCTCGGACCCTACGTATTACCGCGGCTGCTGGCACGTAGTTGGCCGGTCCTTCTTCTATAGGTACCGTCACTTGCGCTTCGTCCCTACTGAAAGAGGTTTACAACCCGAAGGCCGTCATCCCTCACGCGGCGTCGCTGCATCAGGCTTGCGCCCATTGTGCAATATTCCCCACTGCTGCCTCCCGTAGGAGTCTGGGCCGTATCTCAGTCCCAGTGTGGCCGGTCACCCTCTCAGGCCGGCTACCCGTCGTCGCCTTGGTAGGCCATTACCCCACCAACAAGCTGATAGGCCGCGGGCCCATCCCACACCGCAAAAGCTTTCCACCACAGCACATGAATGCCATGGTCCTATTCGGTATTAGACCCAGTTTCCCAGGCTTATCCCAAAGTGCAGGGCAGATCACCCACGTGTTACTCACCCGTTCGCCACTCGAGTCACTCCGAAGAGCACTTTCCGTTCGACTTGCATGTGTTAAGCACGCCGCCAGCGTTCGTCCTGAGCCAGAATCAAACTCTCCAAACAAAAACCCCCACACCAACAGGCGCAGGCAGAATTCGAATCAGAAAAATCTGAAACCAAACAAAAGACACCAAAACTGGCATCAAAAAACACTGCACCCCAACACGGGGGTACCAGGATGCAGCAAAAACAACAACAAACAAAAACCACCAAACACACTATTGAGTTCTCAAACAACACACCCGGCTGACACCCGCCAGCAGGCAACCCTGCCAACTTACTACAAGTCTTTGGCGGCGTCAACTGCCGCTGCCCTCCCGTTTCCGGGCCCGGCGCGGCTTGGCCGACCGCCTACATTACACGCGTTCTATCTCAGCTCCAAGCCGCACCAGATTCTCGACGAACAGCGGGTAGCCGCGGTCGATGTGAAACACGTCGTGAACTTCGGTTTCGCCGTCGGCTACCAGTCCGGCGAGCACCAGCCCGGCGCCGGCGCGGATGTCTGAGCACCACACCGGCGCACTGGACAGCTGCGGCAGGCCCCGCACCACGGCGTGGTGGCCGTCGGTCCTGGCGTCGGCGCCGAGCCGGATCATCTCCTCGACGAACCGGAACCTCGCCTCGAAGACGTTCTCGGTGATCATCGACGTCCCGTCGGCCACCGACGCCAGCGCGATCGCCATCGGTTGAAGGTCGGTCGGAAAACCGGGGAACGGCAGCGTCGCGACATTGCCGGCCTTCGGGCGCTCGTACTGGACCACCCGGAACCCGTTGTCGTGCTGGGTGACGGTGGCGCCCGCGTCGTGCAGCTTGTGCAACACCAACTGCAGATGAGCCGGGTCGACGCCGGTGACCGAGATGTCACCGCGGGTCATTGCGGCGGCAATCCCCCACGTCGCGGCGACGATGCGGTCCCCGATCACCCGGTGCTCGGTCGGATGCAGCCGCGGGACGCCGGTGATCGTCAGCGTCGGTGATCCGGCACCCTCGATCTGGGCGCCCATCTGATTGAGCATCTCGCAGAGGTCGACGACGTCGGGCTCGCGTGCCGCGTTGTGGATGGTGGTGACACCGTCGGCGAGCACGGCCGCCATCAGAATGTTCTCGGTCGCGCCCACCGACGGGAACTCCAGCTGGATCTCGGCGCCGTGCAGTGTCTCGGCGGTCGCCACCACACAGCCGTGCTCGATGTTGCAGTCGGCGCCGAGCTGGCGCAGGCCTGCCTGGTGCATGTCCAACGGTCGCGAACCGATCGCGTCCCCACCGGGTAGCGCGACACGCGCGCGCTTGCACCGGCCGACCAGCGGTCCGAGCACGCATACCGACGCCCGGAACTGGCGCACCGCAGCGAAATCGGCTTCGTACTTGGGCTCATCGGGCGACGTGATCCGCACCGTCGGACCGTCGAGTTCCACATTGGCTCCGAGGCCGCGCAAGACCTCGGCCATCAGCGGCACATCGAGAATGTCCGGGCAGTTGGTGATGGTTGTGGTGCCCTCGGCCAGCAGACTGGCGGCCATCAGCTTCAGAACGCTGTTCTTGGCGCCCCCGACGGCCACTTCGCCAGACAACCGGTTACCGCCGGTCACTACGAAACGCTCGCCCACGGGGAAGAGTTTAGTGGAGCCAGCGCCGTGCACCCGCGCACTCGGCCGGTACGGTTTGACCCATGGCAGTGCATCTGACCCGCATATATACCCGTACCGGCGACGACGGCACCTCGGGATTGAGTGATTTCTCACGGGTCGAGAAGAACGACCCGCGCCTGGTCGCCTACGCCGACTGCGACGAGGCCAACGCGGCGATCGGAGTGGCCCTCGCCCTGGGTGCACCCGGCGACGACCTGCGCAAGGTCCTGCTCCAGATCCAAAACGATCTGTTCGACGCCGGCGCCGACCTGTCCACCCCGGTGGCCGAGAACCCTGAATACCCGCCGCTGCGCATCACCCCGCCGTATATCGAGCGGCTCGAGGCGTGGTGCGACCACTACAACGAAGCGCTGCCGGCCCTGAACTCGTTCATCCTGCCCGGCGGCACTGCCCTGTCGGCGCTGCTTCATGTCGCGCGAACCGTGACACGGCGAGCCGAGCGGTCGGCATGGGTCGCGGTGAAGGCCAATCCTGACACCGTCAGTGCGCTGCCCGCCCGCTACCTCAACCGGCTCTCGGACCTGTTGTTCATCCTGTCACGGGTGGCCAATCCCGACGGTGACGTGCTGTGGCAGCCCGGCGGTGCGAAAGCCGAAGGGCCCGACAACAAATAGTCACGCCGTGCGGCGGCGCGCACGCGGCGACGGACTGGACTCGACCCAGGACAGGAACGCCGTCAGCGCTCCGCGGTCCAGCGCCACCTCGTACCCGCGCCACCGATCGACGGTGGTGTCGTGCAACTCGAGCACGACGATCGCATCGGTCATGATGTCGAACTCGTCACCGCGCGGGGACCGCCGGGAAATGACCTCAAGCCCACGCCGGCTCAGCCGGCGATCCGGCCACCATCGCAGGCTCGACAAGCGGTAATACCTGGCCTCGTCGCCGCGGTAGCGGATGACGCCGTGCCGCCACCCATGACCGCCGACCGCCGGGATATCCCGCAGGATCGCGGCCGTTCCGCCCTGACGCAGCTTCCACAATCGATAGCTGAGGGCAGCCACGGCCAGCAACAGCACACTGACCAGCGCGACCATGAAGATCATCGGCGCGCTCATCGGTGGCTGGGCCGGCTAGTCGAGCTGGCCTAGGGCGCGCAGGCGCGCCCTACCCCGGGCAGCGGCCTGCGGATCGTCGGAGGCCGCATCGGCCTTGGCCGACTCCGCATCGATCTCGGACTCGAACTCCGCGGACTCGGCGAGGATCGTCACGCTCTCCTCGGTCACGGACAGATAGCCGCCGTCGACCGCGATACGCAGATCGTCCTCGCCTTCCCGCTCGACGCGCACCATCGCGTCATCCACCAGCTGTGCGACGAGCGGGATGTGGCGAGGCAGGATGCCGATCTCGCCCGACGTGGTGCGGGTGAAGACGAACGTCGCCTTACCCGACCAGATCTTGCGCTCGACGGCAACGATGTCGACGTCCAATTCGGCCATCTCACATCACCTTTCGCGTCTTGAAGATCACAGCTTGGCGCCGAGGCTCTCGGCCTTCTTCGCCAGGTCGTCCAGGCCACCGATCAGGAAGAACGCCTGCTCGGGCAGGTGGTCGAACTCGCCCTTGGCCAGCTTGTCGAAGGCCTCGACGGTCTCCTTGAGCGGCACGGTCGAACCGGGCTGGCCGGTGAACTGCTCGGCAGCCATCATGTTCTGGCTCAGGAAGCGCTCGATCTTGCGAGCCCGGTACACCAGAACCTTGTCCTCTTCGGACAGCTCGTCGATACCGAGGATCGCGATGATGTCTTGAAGGTCCTTGTAGCGCTGCAGGATCCGGATGACTTCCTGGGCGACGCGGTAGTGCTCGTCGCCGACCACGCTCGGGTGCAGGATCGTCGAGGACGAGGCCAGCGGATCCACGGCCGGGAAGATGCCCTTGGAGAACACCGCGCGGGAAAGCTCGGTGGTGGCATCCAGGTGCGCGAACGTGGTGGCCGGCGCCGGGTCGGTGTAGTCGTCGGCGGGCACGTACACGGCCTGCATCGAGGTGATGGAACGACCACGGGTCGAGGTGATGCGCTCCTGGAGCTCACCCATCTCGTCGGCCAGCGTCGGCTGGTAACCCACCGCCGACGGCATCCGGCCGAGCAGCGTGGAGACCTCGGAACCGGCCTGGGTGAACCGGAAGATGTTGTCGATGAAGAGCAGCACGTCCTGGCCTTGCTCGTCGCGGAAGAACTCCGCCATTGTGAGAGCAGACAGCGCCACCCGCATACGCGTGCCCGGCGGCTCGTCCATCTGACCGAACACCAGGGCGGTGTCCTTGAGGACGTTGGCGTCGGCGAGTTCGACCCAAAGGTCGTTGCCCTCACGGGTGCGCTCCCCCACGCCGGCGAACACCGAGGTACCACCGAAGTTGCGGGCGATGCGGTTGATCATCTCCTGGATGAGCACTGTCTTGCCGACGCCGGCGCCGCCGAACAGGGCGATCTTGCCGCCGCGCACGTACGGGGTCAGCAGGTCGACGACCTTCAGGCCGGTCTCGAGCATCTCCGTGCGGGGCTCGAGGTCGGCGAAGGCCGGCGGCTTGCGGTGGATCGACCAGTGCTCGAAGTCCTTGCCGTAGCCGGGCTCGTCGAGGCAGTCGCCGAGGGCGTTGAAGACGTGACCCTTCACGCCGTCGCCGACCGGCACCGAGATCGAGGCGCCGGTGTCGCTGACCTCCACACCGCGGACCAGTCCATCGGTGGGCTGCATCGAGATGCAGCGGACCAGGTTGTCACCCAGGTGCTGGGCGACTTCCAGGGTCAGAGTCTTGGCGAGCGCGCCGAAGGCGATGTCGGCGTGCAGCGCGTTGAACAGTTCGGGCACCGAGCCACGCGGGAACTCGACGTCCACCACCGGGCCGGTGATGCGGACAACGCGTCCGGCGGTCTTCTCTGCAGTAGCAGTCATTTCCTCTTCGCTTTCGCTTCCTACGTGGCTTACCTGGCGTCGGCCAGCGCGTTGGCGCCGCCGACGATTTCGCTGATTTCCTGGGTGATCTGCGCCTGACGCTCGCGGTTGGCCGCCAACGTGAGCGCCTTGATCAGATCGTCGGCGTTGTCGGTCGCCGACTTCATGGCGCGACGCCGAGATGCCGACTCCGATGCCGCCGCCTCCAGCAGCGCCGCGTACACGCGGGTCGCGATGTAGCGCGGCAGCAGTGAGTCGAACAGTTCCTCGGCATTGGGCTCGAACGAGAACAGCGTGTGCGGGCCGGTTTCCGCCTCACCGACGTACTCGACCACCATCGGCGCGATCCTCAGCGCCGCGGCCTGCTGAGAGAGCATCGACCTGAACTCCGTCGACACGATGTGCAGCTCGTCGACGCCCAGGATGCCGTCAGGCCCAGGGTCGTCGCCCTCGTCGTCGACACCGGACATGAACGCGCTCACCAGCGTGTCGGCGATAGCCTTGGCGTCCTCATAGGTGGGGCGCTCGGAGAAGCCGGTCCACGACTCGACGACAGTCCGCTGGCGGAAGTTGTAGTAGCCCAACGCTTTCCGCCCGACGACGTAGAGCACCGGGTTCTTGCCTTCTTCACGCAGAAGCGAGAACAGTTCTTCGGCCCGGCGCAGCACGTTTGCGTTGTAGCCGCCGCACAGACCGCGATCCGAGGACACCACCAGCACACCGGCCCGCTTGGGGTTCTCCCGCGCGACAAGCAGCGGGTGATCCAGCGCGCTGGCACCCGCGAGCTCGGTGAGCATGTTGGTGATCTGGGCGGCGTAGGGCCGGGCCGCGTCGACTCGGGCCTGCGCCTTGGCGATCCGCGATGTGGCGATCAACTCCTGGGCCTTCGTGATCTTCTTGATCGACGAAGCGGAGCGGATCCGTCCGCGTAGCTCGCGAAGTGTGGCTGCCATTGCTTGTCTACTTCTTCTTCGGAGCCGGCTTACGGACCTTGACGGATTCCTTCTCCAGGTCCTCGGGGTCCAGGGCTTCGGCATGCTCCTCGCCGACGACCACCGAGCTGCCGTCGCTGGCGGCGAAGCCCTTCTTGAAGTCGTTGATCACCGAAACCAGCTTCTCCTCGGCTTCTTCGGAGAGCTTCTTGGTCTCTTTGATACCGGTGAGGATGTCGGCGTGACTGGCCTTCACATGCTCCAGGAACTCGGATTCGAAGCGCGAAACATCCTCGGCGGGAACTGAATCCAGGTGACCCTGGGTACCGAGGAAGATCGCGACGACCTGATCCTCGACCGCCATCGGGCTGTACTGGGGCTGCTTGAGCAGCTCGACGAGGCGCACACCGCGGTCCAGCTGAGCCTTCGACGCGGCGTCCAGGTCGGAGGCGAAGGCCGCGAAGGCCTCCAGCTCGCGGTACTGCGAGAGGTCCAGACGCAGCGAACCCGCCACCTCTTTCATCGCCTTGATCTGGGCGGCACCACCGACGCGGGACACCGAGACACCGACGTTCACGGCCGGGCGCACACCCTGGTTGAACAGATCGGACTCCAGGAAGCACTGACCGTCGGTGATCGAGATGACGTTGGTCGGAATGAACGCCGAGATGTCGTTGGCCTTGGTCTCGATGATCGGCAGGCCGGTCATCGAACCGCCACCGAGCTCGTCGGAGAGCTTTGCGCACCTCTCCAGCAGACGGGAGTGCAGGTAGAAGACGTCGCCGGGGAACGCTTCGCGACCCGGCGGACGGCGCAGCAGCAGCGAGATCGCGCGGTAGGCGTCGGCCTGCTTGGACAGGTCGTCGAACACGATCAGCACGTGCTTGCCGTTGTACATCCAGTGCTGGCCGATGGCCGAACCGGTGTAGGGCGCAAGCCATTTGAAGCCAGCGGCATCGGAAGCCGGTGCCGCGACGATGGTGGTGTACTCCATCGCACCGCCCTCTTCGAGGGCCCGCTTCACCGAAGCGATCGTGGTGCCCTTCTGGCCGATCGCGACGTACACGCAGCGCACCTGCTGGTTGGGATCGCCGGTTTCCCAGGCCTCGCGCTGGTTGAGAATGGTGTCGACGCACACGGCGGTCTTGCCGGTCTTACGGTCACCGATGATCAGCTGACGCTGGCCGCGACCGATCGGCGTCATCGCGTCGATGGCCTTGATGCCGGTCTGGAGCGGCTCGCCGACGCCCTGGCGCTGCACCACCGAGGGGGCCTGCAGTTCGAGCTCGCGGCGACCCTCGGCCTCGATGTCACCCTGACCGTCGATGGGCTGGCCCAGCGGGTTGATGACACGGCCCAGGAAGGCGTCGCCGACCGGCACCGAGAGCACCTCGTTGGTGCGCTTGACCTGCTGGCCCTCGGCAATCTTCTCGAACTCACCCAGGATGACCGCGCCGACGCTGTGTTCATCGAGGTTCAGCGCGACACCGAGAACGCCACCGGGGAACTCCAGCAGTTCCTGCGTCATCACCGAGGGCAGACCCTCGACGTGTGCGATGCCGTCGCCGGCGTCGATGACGGTGCCGATCTCCTCGCGCCCGGTATCCGCCTCGAAGCTCGAGACGTACTCCTGGACGGCGCCCTGGATGTCGTCAGCCGAGATTGTCAACTCTGCCATGGCTTTTCGTCTTCCTGCCTTTGTTTTGGGTCTTGGGGTTCGTAGGGCTAGTCGGTCGGCTAATCCGGCAGTTGTGTCACGGCCGCCTCGAGCCGTGAGGACAACGTCCCGTCGATCACCTCATCGCCGACGGCGACCGAAAGGCCGCCCAGCACAGAGGGATCGGTGTTCAGCTGCACCGAAACAGGGTGGTGGTAGATCCGGGTCAGCACCTGAGTCAGTCGGGTGCGCTGCTGCGCGCTGAGCTCGGCGGCCGCACTCACGTGGGCGACGATCTCGCCGCGGCGGGCGACGGCGAGCTGGGCCAGTGCCAGCACCGCTTCGTCGGCGCGCTGGCCACGCACCAGACTGATGGTCTGGACCAGCAAGGCGGTCGCGGTCGCGTTCGCACCGCTGCCGTCACCGAGGAGCTTGCGCACCAAGGCAACCCGGCCGTCGGCGGGCGTGGTGTAGTCGCCGAGCAGAGAGCTCAGCTGGGGCTGTTCGTCCAGAATGCGGGTGAAGCGGAAGAGCTGTTCCTCGACCTCGTCGGCCTGGTTGTCGCGCTCGGCGCGAACCAGCAGGGCCAGCCGGGCGACATGTTCGATGACGTCGACCAGATCCTCTGTCAGAGACCAGCGCACCGACACGGCGGTCTCGAGCACGTCCATGGCGTTGGCCCCGACCTTGCCGTCCAGCAGCCGGTGCACCAGTCGCTTCTTGGCGTCGGTCTCGCCGGAGGACTCGGCCAGATGGCGGGCCAGGATCGGCTCGCCGATCATTAGCCCGGCCACCGACGCAAGGCCATCGGACAGCGTGGACAGATCGTCGGCCGACGACCCTGAGGACACCGCGTCGAACTTCTCCACCACCGCGGCCTGCGCCTCACGGCTGGCCGATCGCAGATCTGAGCCCGTCTCGGGGGCAAACGCCGCCGGCGCCATCGAATCCAGTTCGTCCAGGAAGCGATCGACGGTGGCCGACTGGGCCTGGGCGTCGGCGACGTGGGCTCGCACCAACTCGCCCGCACGTCGCACCGACTCGGCGCCGAGGTCCTGGCGCAGCTGGCGGATCAGCTGGGCGCGCAACAACTGAACCTGTTGCCCGCCTTGAACTTTGATCCGTTCCACCTCGACATCGGCCTGCGCGCGAAGCTGCTCCACGATGCGCTCGGCATCATTGCGGGCCTCTTCGACGATGTGCTTGGCCTCGGCTTTGGCTTCGTCGACCCGCGCGGCGTGATGCTTGTCGGCGTCAGCAAGGCGCTTGGCGGCCTTGGCGCTGTCGTCGATCTGAGTACGCACCGCGTCCTGCTGGTTGGCCATCATCTTTTTCACCGGCGGTACGACGTACCGCCAGAGGATCGCGACGATGACCAGAAAGCCGATGAACTGTCCGATGAAGGTTGACATGTCCTACCGTCCCGGCGCCGTTGTCGCCGACTCGCTGGAGGCGGTGCTCGTGAGGCTGACACCCAGGACCCGGCTGGCCAGCGTCGCGGAAAGCGTGTCCACCGACGACCTCAGGTCGGCCGCGATGGAATCGCCCTGCAGCTTCAGCTCATTGGCCGCCTGCTGCAGCGTCGCCGCTGCCTCCTCGCTGGCGCGACCCTTGTGCTCGTCGAGGATCTTGCGACCCTCGGCGCGGGCCTCGTCGCGGATGCCCGAAGCCTCGCCGCGGGCCGCGGCCATCTCCTTGCGGTAATCGGAGTCGGCAGCGGCCTCGAACTCGTTGGCCTTGCGGTTGTCCTCGGTGGTCTTGGCGACCATCTTCTCGCGCTCCCCGAGCACCTTCTGGATCGGCGGCACGACAAACTTGCCGATCACGCCTAGCACGATCAAGAAGATGGCCAGTACGAAGAAGAAGGTGCCGTTGGGGATGAGGAAGTTCTGGGTGCCGCCACCTTCCTCAGCCGCCAACAGGGTGACGCTGTGCTCCCCCATGCGTACTAGGAAGCGCCAGGCGTGGCGAACACGAACAGGGCCATGAACGCCAGGTTGATGAAGTACGCCGCCTCCACCAGACCAACGGTGATGAAGAACGGGGTGAACAGCCGGCCCTGGGCCTCGGGCTGCCGGGCGATGCCGGAAATCAGGGCGTTGCCGGCGATGCCGTCACCGATACCGGCGCCGATGGCGCCGCCGCCCAGGATCAAGCCGCCGCCGATCAGGGCGCCAGCGACGATGGTGGGGTCTGCCATTCCTTATCCTCCTTGATTGCTGGTAGGACTCCTACCAGGCTGTGGGTGGTTCGGGGGTCGAACACGTCTTTTAGTGGTGGTCTTCTTCCAGCTCCATGGACTGGCCGAAGTAGAGAATCGTCAACAGCGCGAAGATGAACGCCTGGATCAGGCCGACGAACAAATCGAACGTCTTCCAGATCGCGTTGGGCGCCCACTGGATGTACCAGGGAAACATGGCGATGAGCGCAACCATGATGCCGCCGGCGAAGATATTGCCGAAAAGCCGGAGTGAGAGGGAGATCGGCTTGGCGATCTCCTCGACCAGGTTGATCGGCGCGAGGAATGCGACGTGACCCTTGAGCACCTTGATCGGGTGACCGATCAGACCGCGCCGCCAGATGCCCGCCGCGTGGTAGCAGAGGAACACGAACAACGCGAGCGCCAGCACGAAGTTGATATCGGCCGCCGGCGGCTTGAGCAGCTCGTGCGTCGCACCTTCGGAGTTCTGGTACTGGACCGGCAACACCGAGATCCAGTTCGAGATCAGGATGAAGATGAACAGCGCCACCGCCAGCGGCAGCACGAACGGTGCGACCTTCATGCCGATCGCGGACTCGATCTGGCCGCGCATCTGCGTGGTGAGCGCCTCCCAGAACAGCTGCACACCGCTGGGCACACCGGTCGAGGTGACCTTGGCACGCAGCACGAAGGCCAGCGCGATGACGATCACTGCGGCGATCGCCGTCGCCAGGATGGTGTCGACGTTGACCGTCAACCCCAGCCAATGGGCCGTCTCATGGTGGCCGACCTCGATGGCGGCCTCGGCGAGGATCCGTTCACTCATCGTGTGTTCAATCCTTCGGTGCTTCGTCTGCGGAGCCAGCAGCCCCGGATGTCAGGTCGGCAGAGTCTGCGTCTCCGGTGCGCATCTTCTTCCACACCGGCAACGCCGTGCTCAAAACCAGCAGAACTTGGAACAACGCCAAGCCAAAAAGAACGCCCAGCCCGAGCGGGCGGAACAAGATCGCAATGGCCAGCCCGATCACCGAGATCACCAGCAGCCGGGTCGCGGAGTTCAGCGCCATCTTGCGCTTCAGCGGATGGTCGCCCGCGGTGATCGACTCCACCGACCGCTGCACGAGCACCGCGTTGAGCAGGCCGAGCGCCAGGCCGACGCCGAAGAACACGCCGAACATGAGGTAAGGCCCGGCCGCCGCGGCCGCAATGATCGCCAGGGCGGTGAGCGCAGCACAGATCGCAAGCAGCCGCACGGGCCGGAAGGCAACGGACGGAAACACCAACGGCGCATCTTGCGCTGGCGTCGTCACAGGTTCACCTCAATCTTGCGTTCTCGAGAGCCGGTCGAGCGATTTCTGCGTGCTGGTCCGCCGAGCGTATCGGAGGGCGACAGGCGCGCTGGAATCACCCAAGGGGCAGCTCCCTTTGTCGGTCGTAAATCGGCGCCGATCGGGCGTGACTCCGATGGGCCGGGCCGGCAACCCGCGAGGTTTCTTCGGGTTCTGCCAGTAACGTACCACATGGTAGACGGCAGAAAACACGTCTACTACTTACTGTCGTAAAGTCCCTCGTAATCGTCGTCGCGACGACGCAACAGCGGGATCAAAGTGACCACGATGGCGACCCCGATCGCGGCCAGCATGACCGCTCCGGTATAGCGCGGGTCGAAGAAGATCGTGGCGGCCGCGCCGAACGCGATGATGCCCACCCACAGATAAATCAGCAGGACGGCGCGGCGATGCGAGTGTCCGATCTGCAGTAGCCGGTGGTGCAGATGCATCTTGTCCGGGCTCAGCGGGCTGCGGCCGGCGCGAGTGCGCCGCACGATGGCGAGTAGCGCGTCCAGGGCCGGCACCAGCATCACCGCTACTACCAGCAGGAACGGCGAAAGTAGGGCGAAGACGTCGCGCGCGCCGTAGGCGCTCTGCGAGATCGGGCCCGCCGCGGTGGTCGACGCGGCGGCCAGCATGAGGCCGACGAGCATCGACCCCGAATCGCCCATGAAGATCTTGGCGCGGTAGAAGTTGTGCGGCAGGAAGCCCAGACAGGCTCCGGCCAGCACCACCGATATCACCGCCGGCGGGTAGAAAAGGACGTCGCCGCCGTGGTCCCGCAGCAGGCCGACCGAGAAGATGCAGATGGCCAGCGCGGTGATCAGTCCCAGACCCGCGGCCAGGCCGTCGAGTCCGTCGACGAAGTTCATCGCGTTGACGATCGACACCGTCAGCGCCAGGGTCAGCAGGATCGACGACACCTGATCGAGCACGATGGTGCCGACCCCGCCGATCGGGATGTACAGCACGCTCCACGCGACACCCATCGTGACCAGCACACTGGCCGCCGTGATCTGTCCGGCGAATTTGGTCAGCGCATCCAGACCCCAGCGGTCGTCGATCAGCCCGATGCCCATGATGAGGCCCCCGGCCACGACGACAGCGGGCATGCCCGAGGAGTAGATGAAGCCGCGGGCCAGCGCAGGCAGCTGCGAGGCCAGGAAGACGGCGGTGACCACACCGACGTACATCGCCAGCCCGCCCATCCGCGGGGTCGGCTTGATGTGCACATCGCGCTCGCGCGGATAGGCCACCGCCCCGAGCCGGGTGGCCAGCACCCGCACCCAGCCGGTGGCGAAGTAGGTGATGATCGCGGCGGTCAGGCCGACGAGAGCCAACTCGCGCAACGGAACACCGGCGCCGCGGTCGGCGAGCGTACTGGCTAGGAGATCAAGATCAGGCATCAGGCCGTCAGTGACGCGACGTCGGTGCCGAGCACCTCGGCGATGGCCGCGGCGCTGATCGGGCCCTCGCGCAGCACTCGCGGGGTGGGACCGGTCAGGTCGACGATGGTCGACGCGGCCTGCTCCTGGGACGGCCCGGCGTCCAGATACACGGTGACCAGATCGGCAAGCTGACGCTGCGCCTCCTCCGACGTCGTCGCCGCCGGACGCCCGGAGAGATTCGCGCTGGACACCGCCATCGGGCCGGTTTCGCGCAGCAGTTCGATCGCCACCGGGTGCAGCGGCATCCGCAACATGACGGTCCCCCGCGCGTCACCGAGATCCCATTGCAGCGAGGGCGCCTGCGCAACGACCAGGCTCAGCGCGCCGGGCCAGAAGGCGCGGATCAGTTCGCGAGCGCTGTGCGGCACCGAGTAGACCAGGCCCTCGATCGTGTGCCACGAACCGACGAGCACGCCGACCGGCATATCGCGCCCGCGTCCCTTGGCCGCGAGCAGTGCGGCGACCGCCTCGCTGTCGAAAGCGTCGGCGCCGATGCCGTACACGGTGTCAGTGGGCATCACGACCAGCCGGCCGCTCTTGACCGCGGCGGCGGCCGCTGCGATGGCCTCGGCGCGCTGACTGGGGTCGGCGCAGTCGAACACCTGGGTCACGCTGGCTCCTTCTTGTCGGGTCGGTCCCGGCTTCCCCTCGCCGAACCTCCCGTTGTCCGGCAGGCCGTCACGAACCGCGGGCGGCAGGCAAGATCGCGATGGGGGGTGATTTTAGTGAAAAGCTCTGTGCCACTGATGGTTTCGACGGTTTGATCCGATGTGGTGTCGTCGTGTTCGACGGCGAACCATCCGCCCGGCTTGAGCCAGGCACCGGCCAGGCGCGCGATCGGCGCGATAACGGCCATCCCGTCGGCGCCGCCGAACAAGGCGTGGGCCGGGTCGTGGTCGGCCACTTCGGGATCCAGCTCTGCCCCGGCAGGAATGTAGGGCGGGTTCGACACCACGAGGTCGACGCTACCGGTCAGATCTGTGAGCAGACCGGGGACGGTGACGTCGGCCTGCACCAATTCGACCGTCGTCGATTCCGCGTTGCGACGCGCGTAGTCCAGCGCGGTGGCGTCGTCGTCGACCGCGATCACCCGGGCTCGCGGCCAGTGCGCCGCCAGCGCGATGGCCAGCGCACCCGATCCGGTGCACAGGTCCACGATGATCGGCTGGTCGGGCAATCGCCTCGCCAGTGCCCATTCCAGCAGGGCCTCGGTCTCCGGGCGCGGGATGAAGACTCCAGGCCCGACGTGCAGCTCCAGCGGGCCGAACGCGGCCGAGCCGGTGATGTGCTGCAACGGGATCCGGCTGCAGCGTGCGTCGATCAGCTCGTCGTAGCGGGTTAAGAAGTCGGCATCGGGTTCGTCGACGGTGGCCAGCCTGCCTCGGGTGACGCCGGCCAGGTGGGCCGCCAGCAGCTCGGCGTCCGTACGGGCCGAGTCGATACCCGCCTCGGCGAGGGCGGCGGTGGCCACATCGATGGCCTGCCGCAGGCGCATCATGCCTGTTGCAGCCGGGACTGCTTGTCGGCCTCGGCCAGTGCGTCCAGCAGCGGGTCGAGGTCACCGTCGAGGACCTGGTCGAGATTGTGCGCCTTGAAATTGATGCGGTGATCGGCGATCCGGTTCTCCGGGAAGTTGTACGTGCGGATCCGCTCGCTGCGGTCGACGGTTCGGATCTGACTGGCCCGGTCGGCAGAGGCGTCAGCAGATGCCTGCTCCTCGGCTAGGGCCTGCAGGCGCGCGGCCAGCACCACCATCGCGCGGGCCTTGTTCTGCAGCTGGCTGCGCTCGTTCTGGCAGGTGACGACGATGCCAGTGGGCAGGTGGGTGATGCGCACAGCCGAGTCCGTGGTGTTGACGCCCTGGCCGCCCTTGCCGGAGCTTCGGTAGACGTCGATCCGCAGATCGGATTCGTCGATCTGAACCTGCTCGACGTCTTCCGGCTCGGGATAGACCAGAACGCCCGCCGCCGAGGTGTGCACCCGGCCCTGGGATTCGGTGACCGGAACCCGCTGGACGCGGTGTACGCCGCCCTCGAACTTCATCCGCGACCACACGCCGTCGGCCGAATCGCCCTTGCTGCGGATGGACAGCGTCGCGTCCTTGTAGCCGCCGAGATCCGACCACGTCTCGTCGAGCATGGTGACCGACCAGCCGTGGCGCTCGGCGTAGCGGATGTACATGCGGGCCAGATCGGCGGCGAACAACGCCGACTCTTCCCCGCCCTCACCGGATTTCACCTCGAGGACGATGTCGTCGGCGTCGTGCGGATCGCGCGGCGCCAACAGGTCGGTCAGATGTGCGTCGAGTTCGGCGACCTTGGTTTCCAGCTCGGGAACCTCGGCGGCGAACGACGAATCCTCGGCGGCCAGCTCGCGGGCGGCCTCCAGATCGCCGCGCGCGGCCGCCAGCCGGCGGTAGGCCGTGACGATCGGCGCCAGCTGGGCGAACCGGCGCCCGACCCGGCGGGCATTACCCGCGTCGGCGTGCAGCGCGGGATCGGACATCTGACGTTCGAGGTCGGCGTGCTCGGTCAGCACAGCTTCGACCGACGTGTTCGTCATACCCACCTCCTCAGCTCGACTCTGCCTCAAACGCAAACCGACGCCCGGCCTGCGCGCATGGCAGCAGAGCGGGCGTCGGTGAGGCAGCTAGTTGTCGGCAGCGTCCGCAGTCTTGCGCTTTCCGTAGCGCTTCTCGAAGCGTGCGACGCGACCGCCGCTGTCGAGGATCTTCTGCTTACCGGTGTAGAACGGGTGGCACTGCGAGCAGACCTCGACCACGATGTGGCCGCCGTCCTTGGTGCTGCGAGTGCTGAAGGAGTTGCCACAACCGCAGACCACGGTGGTCTCGGCGTAGGCGGGATGAATCCCTTGTTTCATGGTGTCCTCTGCATTCTGTGGTCGCCGGGTCGCCCACCAGGTTTTCCCTGGTAATCGAGCGTGAACCGGTACCTGAGGTGGTCGACGGTCCAGTATGCCAGGTGGACCGTCACCAGCCCAAACGCGTCGTCGCGAACGGCTATTCCGCGTAGGTCTTGGCCCTGGCGGCGCGCGTCCACACCACACCGCTTTCGAGGTCCGTGCCGCGGGCGATGAGCTCTCGCTTGAGCACCTTGTTGGTGGCGGTGGCCGGCAGCTCGTCGGCGATCCAGACATAACGCGGCCAGGCCTTGGGCGACAGGTCGGACTGCTGCGACAGGAACTCGGCAAACTCCGCCGGTGTGAGCGCGGCGCCGTCGGACAACACGATGGCCGCCATCACCTGGTCTCCCACATGTTCGTCGGGCACCGGATACACCGCGACCTGACTGACCTGGGGCAGCCGCTGGATGATGCGTTCGATCGGCGCGGCGGCCATGTTCTCGCCGTCCACCCGCATCCAGTCCGCGGTGCGCCCGGCCAGGAAGATCCAGCCGTCGGCGTCACGGTAGCCGAGATCGCCGGACCAGTACATGCCGTGCCGCAGGCGTTCGTCGGTGGCTCCCGCGTCGTTGTAGTAGCCGCCGAACATGCCGCCTCCGGTGGTGTTGACGATCTCGCCGATCGCCTCGTCCGGGTTGGCCAGCGCTCCGCTGTCGTCGAAAACCGCTGTGGCGCACTCTGTTCGGGTCTCCGAGTGGTAGATCGCCACACCGGGGAACCCGCGGCCCACCGAACCCGGCGGACAGTGGTCCTCGCGGGTGATGATGACCGCGCCCTCGGTGGAGCCGAAACCATCCCACACCGCACACCCGAAGCGACGGCTGAATTCGGCGATGTCGCGATCGGTGGCCTCGTTGCCGAACGCGACCCGCAGCGGATTGTCGTGGTCGTCGGCATGTTCGGGTGTGGCCAGCACGTAGGCCAGCGGCTTGCCGACGTAGTTCATGTAGGTCACGCCGTAGCGGCGCAGATCGGCCAGCAGCCCGGACGCCGAGAACGCCGCAGGAACCATCGCCGCCCCGGCGCCGAGCGCCACCGCCCAGCCCGCCATCAACGCGTTGGAGTGGAACAGCGGCATCGACAGGTAGCAGACGTCGTCGGCGGTGATCGAGAACCGCTCGACCAGCGCGACGCCGGCGAACGGCACCATCATGTGCGCGACCTGGACCGCCTTGGGCTCGCCGCTGGTGCCGGAGGTGAAAATCAGCATGAACGTGTCGGTCGCGGTGACTTCCCGGTGCGGGGTCAGGTCGCCGGCACCGGCCAGCAGGGCGGCCCACTCCTGCGAGTCGACGTCGAACACCCGGACTCCCGGCAGTTCGAGCCCGTCGAGCAGCTCGCGATCGGCCGAGTCGGTGAGCAGGATCTGGCAGTCGGCCTTGACGATGTCGCGGGCCAGCGCCGCGCCTCGCCGGGTGTTGTTCACCCCGCATAAGACGTATCCGCCGAGGCCGGCGGCCGCCATCGCGGTGAGCATCGCGGGGGTGTTGCCCAGCAGCGTCCCCACATGCAGCGGCCGGTCGGGATCGGCGATCGCGATCAGCGCCGCCGCCTGCCGGGCGGCCTCGTTCAGATGTTCACGCCAGGTCCACACCCGTTCGCCGAACTTCACTGCGGGCGTGGATTCGTCGAGGCGCTCGCGAAGCAGCTGCTGGACGGTCTCGGCCACGGAACTCCCGTCTTTGGTCATCTCCCGCGATATGCGGTGTCTTACGTCACAATAGAAGCGCAGGGTAAACAGAATGACAAATCTGTCTACTCGCGCGGCGGGACCCTTGCGGGGCCCCGCGTTTGCAAGGATGTCCACAGCAGGACTGTCGCGTCGACACAAGGAGGACCACAAAGGTGACTGCCAGCACCGACGCCGACAGCAGGCAAGGCGCCAAATCCGTCCAGGAGCGATTGGTCGATGCCGCCGAACGCTGCTTGCGCGCCAAGGGCATCCGGGCGACGACAGTCTCCGAGGTGGCCGAGGCCGCCGGCGTGTCGCGCGGGTGGCTCTACCGGCACTACCCCGACAAGGCGTCGCTGCTGGGCGCGGCCATCGTCCGGCTGAACAACGCGTTCTGGGCCGAGTCGCACGAGGTGCTCGGCGGTCTCGCCACGTTCGAGGAGCAGCTGGCGGTCGGGGTGCGGCTGGGCCGAAGCGCCTACGACTCCCCCGGCGCGCTGGTGATGCAGCTGCGCCGCGACGAGCCCGAGGAGTTCGCGGCATGCGCGGGCGCCGGGGTGCAAGGCCTGGTTCCGGATCTCGGGCGGTTCTGGCGGCCCTACCTGGAAGCGGCGCGCGACCGCGGCGAGATCCACTCCGACACCCAACTCGACGAGGCCGCCGAGTGGGTGGCCCGGGTTCAGATCAGTCTCGGCACGGTTCCCGGCGAGACGCTCGACCCCGATGACTACGACGCGGTACTGCGCTACATGCGGCGATACGTGTTGCCCGGCCTGAGCGCAGCGCCCGCGGCGCAGTGACGCCCCGACGTGAAAGTCTTTGGGCGACAAGCGTAATCACGATCTGCACGCGACCACCAGTCGGCTCCTGACACAATGTCCACCATGGGGACACGCAGCCGCCGGGGGGCGGTGTTGGTTGCAGCTTTAGCCATCGGACTCACCGGATGCGGCGGGTCCACCACCACGACGGCGACCACAACCGCCACCACCACGGCAGCGGAGACGCCGGCCAGCCCCGGCGCGTCACCGACCACGGCCGCACCGACCAGCGGGATCTCCAACAACCGGAAGTATTCGGTCACCCGCTCGACCGCCGGTGATGCCACCGCGGACGGCAAGGGCCGGTGGACGTTGGTCGTCGACACCATCACCGGCGGTGATCCTCAGGTCGCGGGAGCGTTCAACAGCGCGGTGCACGACTCGGCGGAGGGGCAGCTCGAACCCGTCAAAACCGGTGCTGACCCGGACGGAACATGGACGTTCGAAACCCAGCCGCAGATCTACTTCGGCGGGGCTTCGGTGTCGGAATTGATCAGCGGATTGTTCGTGCCGGTGCCGGCGGCGCATCCGACCAGCTACATCAGCACGGTGGTGATCGATTCGCGGACGGCCAAGCCGATCACGCTCGGGGATCTGTTCGCCGACAAGCAGGCGGGTCTGGACAAGCTGTCAGAGCAGACGAAGGCCCTGCTGCCCGCGGTGAGCGGAGTGGGGCCGACGCCGATGCCCGATGAGCCGGGCAATGCGCCGACCGAAGCCAACTTCGCCAATTGGATCCCGACGCCCGATGGCCTTCAGATCTACTTCGCGGACTATCAGTTCTTCCACGGGACGCCGACGATCACGGTGCCGTGGTCGGCACTGGATGGTCTGCTGGCGCCCGGGATGGACGCCCTGCGGCAGAGCTAACGATTTCGGCGCGGAAACCGCTAAGTCAGTCGGGGCCTAGTCGATGTCGCCGGCGCCGTTGCCGCCGCCGCCCGGTGCCGTCTTGGACACCTGAACCAGGAACTCGTAGTTGTTCTTGGTCTTACGCAGCTGGCTCATCAACAAGTCGATGGCCTGGTGCGAATCCAGCCCGGACAGCACGCGGCGCAGCTTGTGCACGATCGCGAACTCGTCGGGGCTCAGCAGCAGTTCGTCCTTGCGGGTGCCCGACGGGTTGACGTCGACGGCCGGGAACACCCGGCGCTCGGCGATCTTGCGGTCGAGCTTGAGCTCGGCGTTGCCGGTGCCCTTGAACTCCTCGAAGATCACGGTGTCACCGGTCGAGCCGGTCTCCACCATGGCCGTCGCGATGATGGTCAGCGAGCCGCCGTGCTCGATGTTGCGGGCCGCGCCGAGGAAGCGCTTCGGCGGGTACAGCGCGGTCGAGTCCACACCACCGGACAGGATGCGCCCCGACGCCGGGGAGGCGTTGTTGTAGGCGCGGCCCAGGCGGGTGATCGAGTCGAGCAGCACGACGACGTCCTTGCCCTGCTCGACCAGGCGCTTGGCCCGCTCGATGGCCAGCTCGGCGGCTTGCGTGTGATCTGACGGCGGACGGTCGAAGGTCGAGGCGATGACCTCCCCCTTGACCGAGCGCTGCATGTCGGTGACCTCTTCGGGCCGCTCGTCGACCAGAACCACCATCAGGTGGCACTCGGGATTGTTGCGGGTGATCGCGTTGGCGATGTCCTGCATGATCGTGGTCTTACCGGCCTTGGGCGGCGACACGATCAGGGCGCGCTGGCCCTTGCCGATCGGCATGATCAGGTCGATCACCCGGGTGGTCAGCCGGTCGCTGGTGGTCTCCAGGCGCAGCCGCTGGTTCGGGTAGAGCGGCGTCATCTTGGTGAAGTCCGGCCGGTTCTTGGCCGCTTCGACCGGTCCGCCGTTGACGCTGTCGAGGCGAACCAGCGGATTGAACTTCTGGCGCTGGTTGTTCTGCTCGCCCTCCTTGGGCACCCGGACCGCGCCGGTGACGGCGTCGCCACGGCGCAGGCCGTTCTTGCGAACCATGTTCATCGAGACGTAGACGTCATTGGGCCCGGCCAGGTAGCCCGAGGTGCGCACGAACGCGTAGTTGTCGAGCACGTCGAGAATGCCGGCCACCGGCTGGACGACGTCGTCCTCGCGAAGCTCGGCGTCATTGCCGCCGCCCTCGCCGCCCTGGCGCTCACCACGACGGCGACGGTCACGGAACCGGCGCCCGCGACGGCCCTGACGGTCGTCATCGTCGCCGTCGCGGTTCTGGTTGTCGCCGCGGTTCTGGTTGTCACGGTTCTGGTTCTCGCCGCGGTTCTGGTTCTGCTGGCCGCCCTGCCCCTGGTCGGACTGGTCCCGGCCGCCGTCGCGGTTGTCGGACTTGGGCTCGCGCTTTTCGCCCTGTTCAGGGCGATTGTCCTGCGATTTCGGCTGCTCGGCGTTCTCGCCGCCGGCCGCTCCGGCATCGCGGGTCGCGGCCCGGCGCTCACGGCGCCGCGGCTCGTTACCGTTGGATTGGTCGTTCTCGGTCTTCTGGCGAGGTTCGCTGGGCTGCTCGGCAGACGCCGGTGCGGCGTCGTCGGCGCGGTGGCTGGTGCCGTTGCTGCCGCCGTTCTGGTGCTCCTTGATCGCGGCGATCAGGTCGCCCTTGCGCATGCCGGAGGTTCCCTTGACACCAACTTTGTTGGCCAGGGCACGAAGCTCGGGCAGGACCATCGTCGACAGAGAGCCGGTCGAGCCGGCATCCCCACTCGGGGCGCCCGAGGGGATTTCTGCGGTCACGGCGGGCGTCTCCGTCTGCGGGGCGCGCTCTTCAGCCGTGATCAGGTCCGTATCGGTCACGGATTTCCTTTCTTCCCTCACCGTTTCGTCGGGCAAGGGGTTCTGGCATTCAGCCGATTCGCTGAATGCGAAGTCTCACCATCGTCTGTGCGTCAACGGTGATCGCCGGAATTCGCGGCTACTTGGCGAACCGTCAGGCCACGAGTTGAACACAAGAGAAATTGGTGGTCGTCCTAGTGTCGGCGCAGGAACAGTCGCTGCGATTGCCTGGACGGGACCGAGAATAGCCCCCTTGACCGCCGGAAAGCAAGAAATCGCCACCGGCGTGTACGCAACTCAGCCGTGAACCGCGATACCGGAGCTCCAGCGAACTGCCTCGCCGACGCTCATTTCGCTGACGGTGAATCCTTTCGCGGTGCCGAATTCGACGACCTCCGCGGGGAGTTCTGCACTCGTACTGAACGCCAGAACCGCTGGACCTGCGCCGGATAGCACCGCTGGAACTCCACAACGCCGCAACACCTGCAGGTATTCCGCCGAAGCAGGCATCGCCGGCCCACGCTGCGGTTGATGCAAAACGTCGTCGGTGGCCGCCATCAGCAAGTCCGGCCGCTCAGTGAGCGCGACGACCAGCAACGCCGCCCGGCTCAGATTGAACCGGGCCGCTCCATGGGTGACGTACTCGGGCAGCAGCACCCGGGTCTCCGCCGTCGAGGACCGCACCTGCGGAATTCCCGGGAAGAGGCGAATGTCGGGGTGCAGCCGCAACCCGGCCGCCGCATATGTCGGCGGTGAGGTCTGCTCGTCGACCCATGACACCACCGCCCCGCCGAGCACCGAGGCCGACGCGTTGTCGGGGTGGCCCTCGAATTCCGATGCCAGCTGGATCAGTTGCGCATCCGTCAGCGGATCCCGATCTGCTTGTGCCAGAAGACCATTCGCTGCGGCCAGGCCGCCGACGACGGCCGCGGCCGACGAGCCGAGGCCCCTCGAGTGCGGGATCGCGTTGTAGCAGCGCACCACAAGCCCGCGCGCATCTGCACCGCCTGCCGCAAGCCCGCGGTGCAGTGCCCGGACCACCAGATGCTCGGGGCCCAGCGGAACCTGCCCGGCACCCTCGCCCTCGACCTCGATGCTGAGTCCGGCATCGGTGGTCTCGACGAGAACCTTGTCATAGAGCGCCAGCGCCAGGCCCAGGCTGTCGAAACCGGGGCCGAGGTTGGCACTGGAGGCCGCGACGGTGGCGGTGGCGCTGAGCCCGGCGGGCAGGTTGAAGGTCACTCCAGTGTCCGCTTCTCAGACCAGGCCCAGTGCGGCGACGACGGCACCGGGATCGACCGGCACCGCGTTGACCGCCGGCATGTCCCGCAGAGCGGTATCGGGATCCTTCAAGCCGTTGCCGGTCACGGTGCACACCACCGTGGAACCGGGCTTGATCCAGCCGTCCTCGACGGACTTGAGCAACCCCGCGATGCTGGCGGCCGACGCCGGCTCGACGAACACGCCCTCGGCCTCGGCAACCAGGTGATATGCGGCCAGGATCTCCTCGTCGGTGGCGGCCAGGAATCGACCACCGGAATCCTGTTGCGCGGCGACCGCACCGTCCCACGACGCCGGCGAGCCGATGCGGATCGCGGTGGCGATGGTCTCGGGGTTGCTCACCGGCTTGCCCGACACCAGCGGCGCCGCACCAGCGGCCTGGGTGCCCAGCATCCGAGGCAGCTTCTCCGTCAGCCCGTCACGGTGGTACTCGACGTAACCCATCCAGTAGGCGGTGATGTTGCCCGCGTTGCCGACCGGCAGCGAATGCACGTCAGGAGCCGTCCCCAGGGCATCGACGATCTCGAAGGCCGCGGTCTTCTGCCCCTGAATGCGCACCGGGTTGACGCTGTTGACCAGCGCGATGGTCGGGTAGTCAGCAGTGAGCTTGCGCGCCAATTCCAGGCAGTCGTCGAAATTGCCATCAATCTGAATGATCTTGGCGCCGTGCATGACTGCCTGCGCCAGCTTGCCCATCGCGATCTTGCCCTGCGGGATCAGCACCGCGCAGGTGATGCCGGCCCTGGCCGCGTAGGCCGCCGCCGACGCCGAGGTGTTTCCGGTCGAGGCGCACAGCACCGCCTGCTGACCGCGAGCGACCGCGTCGGTGACCGCCATGGTCATGCCACGGTCCTTGAACGAACCGGTGGGATTGAGGCCTTCGACCTTCAGATGAATTGTGCAGCCGGTCTTTTCAGACAGACGCTTGGCGCTGATCAGCGGGGTGCCACCCTCGAGCAGGGTGATCGGCGTCCAGTCGGGTGCCACTGGCAGCCGGTCGCGATAGGCCCCGATCAACCCGGGCCACGGGGTGTGCACGGCAGTCGACTTCGTGGCGCTCATTCGCTGGTTCCCTCCAGGCGCAGCACGCTGTTGACTTCCTGCACGGCGTCGTGATCAGCCAGCGCGGCAACGGTTTCGGATAGTGCGGCATCGGTTGCCCGGTGTGTGACCACCACGATCCGGGCACCCTCGTCGGCCATGCTCTCCTGTCGCACTTCGGCGATGCTGACCCCGCGGTTGGCGAATTCGGCTGCTACCGAGGACAACACACCGGGACGGTCGGTGACCGTCATGCTCACGTAGTAGCGGGTGGGGATCATCCCCATCGGGGCGATCGGCAACTGGGCGTATTTGGATTCACGCGGGCCCCGGCCGCCCTGGACGCGGTTGCGCGCGGCCATCACCAGGTCACCCATCACCGCCGACGCCGTCGGCGCGCCACCGGCGCCCTGGCCGTAGAACATCAGCCTGCCGGCCGCCTCTGCCTCGACGACGACGGCGTTGAACGCGCCGTTGACGGTGGCCAGCGGATGGTTCAGCGGAACCAGCGCCGGGTAGACCCGGGCCGAAACCCGCTGCTGGCCATCGCTTCCCGTGACCCGCTCGCAGATCGACAGCAGCTTGATGGTGCACCCCAGGCCCTTGGCCGACTCGAAATCATCAGGAGTGATCTTGGAGATGCCCTCGCGGTAGACGTCGTCGGCGGTGACCCGGGTGTGGAAGGCGATGGAAGCCAGGATCGCCGCCTTGGCCGCGGCGTCATAGCCCTCGACGTCGGCGGTGGGATCAGCCTCGGCATAGCCCAGCGCGCTCGCGTCGGCCAGTGCGGAGCTGTAATCGGCTCCAGTGGAGGCCATCTCGGAGAGAATGTAGTTCGTAGTGCCGTTGACGATGCCGGCCACTCGCAGCACCGTGTCACCGGCCAGCGACTGTGTGAGCGGGCGGATCACCGGAATGGCACCGGCGACGGCGGCCTCGAAATACAGGTCGACATGGGCGCGTTCGGCCGCCTGGGCGAGCTCACCGGTGGACTGGGCCAGCAGCGCCTTGTTGGCGGTCACCACCGACTTTCCGCCCTCGAGCGCGGTCAGGATCGCCTTGCGGGCAGGCTCGACCGGACCCATCACCTCGACGACGAGGTCGACATCCGCGCGCGAGACCAATTCCTCGACGTTGTCGGTGAGCATCTCCATCGGCAGGCCGCGGTCGTCGGCGACCTTGCGCACCGCGACACCGCGCAGTTCGAGCGGTGCGCCGATGCGCGCGGCCAGGTCGGGCGCGCTCTCCTGGATGATCCGGACGACCTCGCTGCCCACGTTGCCTAGACCCAATACCGCGACGCCTATTGGCTTCTCGGATGTACTCATGGCTGTTACCTCACTTCCAGACTCAGTAGGTCGTCGACGGTCTCCCGGCGCAGGATCAGGCGGGCCCGCCCGTCGCGCACGGCCACTACGGCGGGCCGACCGATCAGGTTGTATCGACTCGACATCGAATAGCAGTAGGCGCCGGTGGCGGCCACCGCCAGCAAGTCTCCCGGTGCCACGTCTTCGGGCACCCAGGTGTCGCGGACGATGATGTCGCCGCTCTCGCAGTGCTTCCCGACGATGCGCGCCAACACCGGCGCCGACTCGCTGGTGCGTGACACCAGTCGGATGTCGTATTCGGAGCCGTAGAGCGCCGGGCGGATGTTGTCACTCATTCCGCCGTCGACGCTGACATAGCGCCGCGACCGGTCGGCGCCGACGACCACATCCTTGACGGTGCCCACCTCGTACAGCGTCACCGTCCCCGGCCCGGCGATGGCCCGCCCCGGCTCGACGACGAGGCGCGGCGCCGGCAAGCCCGCGGCGGCGGACTCACTGCGCACGATGTCGTCGAGCTTGGCCGCCAGAACGTCCAGCGGGGGCGGATCGTCGTGCGGCAGATACGAGATGCCCAGTCCCCCACCAAGATCGACGACGGCGATCTGCGTGGTCTTGTCCACCCCGAACTCGGCGACCACGTCGCGCAGCAGCCCGATGACCCGGTGGGCGGCCAGCTCGAAGCCGGCCACGTCGAAGATCTGCGAACCGATGTGACTGTGCAGGCCGACCAGGCGCAGGTGATCGGTGGCGAACACCCGGCGCACCCCGACCATCGCGGCACCGCTGGCCAGCGACAGGCCGAACTTCTGATCTTCGTGTGCGGTCGCGATGAATTCGTGGGTGTGCGCCTCGACGCCGACGGTGACCCGAAGCAGCACGTCCTGCACCACCCCGGCCTCGCCGGCGATGGTGTCGAGGCGTTCGATCTCGGTCACCGAGTCGAGCACGATGTGGCCGACACCGGCCTTGACCGCAGTGGTCAGCTCGTCGACCGATTTGTTGTTGCCGTGGAACGCGATTCGCTCGGCCGGGAATCCGGCGTGCAGCGCGACCGCGAGCTCACCGCCGCTGGCGACGTCCAGGGATAGCCCCTCCTGGTCTACCCAGCGGGCGACCTCGCTGCACAGGAAGGCTTTCCCCGCGTAGTGGACATTGTGGCCGTTGCCGAACGCGGCGGCGATCTCGCGACAACGGCCGCGGAAGTCGTCCTCGTCGATGACGAACAGCGGGGTGCCGTACTCCGCAGCCAGGTCGGACACCGTCACACCGGCGATCGACACCTCACCGTCGGCGCCACGAACGAGGTTGCGGGGCCACACATTCGGCGCGAGGGTCAAGACCTCGGCGGCGGTCTGTGGACGTGCTGGCGCGCCGCCGTGGTGGATTTCCTCAGCGTGGCGCGGGCCGGCGGGGTGAACGTTCACATCCGCTCCGGCGCGGAAACCCCAAGGATGGCAAGGCCGTTGGCGATCACCTGGCGGGTGGCTGCACACAGCGCCAGCCGCGCCTTATGAAGGCTCTGCGGTGCTTCATCGCCCATCGGCAGGACGCGGCACGAGTCATAGAACCGGTGGTAGTCACCGGCCAGGTCTTCCAGGTACCGACACACCCGATGCGGCTCACGAAGTGACGCACCGGCTTTGAGCACCCGGGCGAACTCGCCGAGGTTGCGGATCAGCGCGCCTTCTTTTTCGTGAGTGAGCAGTTCGAGATGCGCGGTGTCCGGGGCCAGACCGAGATCAGCGGCATTGCGGGCCAGCGCCGAAAGCCGGGCGTGCGCGTATTGCACGTAATAGACCGGGTTTTCGTTGGACGCCGATGACCACAATTGCAGATCGATGTCGATCGGGGTGTCCACCGAGGAGCGGGTCAGCGAATAGCGGGCTGCGTCCACGCCGATGGCCTCGACCAGGTCGTCGAGTGTGATCACCGTTCCGGCCCGCTTGCTCATCCGGACCGGCTGACCGTCGCGCACAAGGTTGACCATCTGGCCGATCAACACCTCGACGGTGTCCGGGTCGTCGCCCAGCGCGGCGGCGGCCGCCTTCAGCCGGGCGATGTAGCCGTGGTGGTCGGCGCCGAGCATGTAGATGCACAGATCGAAGCCGCGCTGCCGCTTGTCGAGGTAGTAGGCCAGATCCCCGGCGATATAGGCGGGTTGCCCGTCACTCTTGATGACGACACGGTCCTTGTCGTCGCCGAATTCCGTTGTGCGCAACCAGGTTGCGCCGTCCTTCTCGTAGATGTTGCCGGTCTCGCGCAGCTTGCCGATGGCCTGCTCGACCCGCCCGCTGGTGTGCATCGAGTCTTCGTGGGTGTAGACGTCGAAATCGGTGCCGAACTCGTGCAGCGACTTCTTGATGTGGTCGAACATCAGGTCGACGCCTATTGCACGGAAGGTCTCTTTCTGCTCGTCACCGGTCAGGTTCAGCGCGTCGGGCGCCTTGGCCAGCACCTGCTCGGCGATGTCCTTGATGTAGTCGCCGGCGTAGCCGTCCTCGGGAGCGGGCTCGCCCTTGGCCGCCGCGATCAGGGAATTGGTGAACCGGTCGATCTGGGCGCCATGGTCATTGAAGTAGTACTCCCTGGTGACCGCCGCGCCCTGGGTGGTCAGCAGCCGGCCCAGCGCGTCGCCGACCGCAGCCCAACGGGTGCCGCCGATGTGGATGGGACCGGTCGGGTTGGCCGATACGAACTCCAGGTTGACGCGTGTGCCGTCGAGCCTCTGTGAGTTCCCGTAGGTCGTACCGGCGGCGAGGATGTTCTGTACGATCACGCCCTGGGCGGCGGCCTCGATGCGCAGGTTCACGAAGCCGGGGCCTGCGACGTCGGCGGCGGCGATACCGTCGGCGGCGGCCAGTGCGGCGGCCAGCCAGCCGGCCAACTCGCGCGGGTTGGTGCCGACCTTCTTGCCCAGCTGCAGGGCCAGGTTGGTCGCGTAGTCGCCGTGCTCAGGGTTACGCGGACGCTCGACGGTCACCGTCGCGGGCAGAGCGGCGGGATCCAGGTCATGCTCGGCGAGCACCGCGGCGGCGGTGGTCTTGAGCAGCTCGGCGAGGTCGGCGGGTGTCACGAGGGTCCATCCTATGGTCTGGCGTGGTCAGGCCCCGAATCCGCATCCCGGGGTTCCGGCGGGCAGGAGCGCAGCGACCCGGGGACCAATCCGGCGAGTGGTCGGAGCAGCCATTCCGATGCGTTAGGCTGTCGGAGCCCAATGGCGCATCTCGCGTGCGCCCCCGTAGCTCAGGGGATAGAGCGTCTGCCTCCGGAGCAGAAGGCCGCAGGTTCGAATCCTGCCGGGGGCACTCCTGTCACACCAACAACGCCGGCAGTGGAACGTGCATCAACCCGCAAGCCGCGCGTAACAGGTCGGCCTCCGGTGCTGCCACAACGCCATCGTCGAGGACTGCGACCACCATCGCCTCGACGAGCGCCTGCTTGGCCTTCGGTTCCAATGCGTCCATTGCAGCCCATCCGTCGTCAAGCGTCTGCTGCCAGCTGAGGCGACGCGGACTGTCAGCAGTGGCCACGTCGCCGTACAGGCGCCGCAGCGCATCAAGAAATGCTCGCCGTCGCGCGTCTTGGTCGCCGCCGCCCGCGACCGCAAGCGTCGCCAGGAGCGTCCGCACCACGGGACGCACGTCGTTCAGCGAGCCGTTGCCGACCTTGCTGCGGCGCGCGGGGTCGGCCGCGTCCAGCAGGTAGTTCCAGACCAGGCGGGTGAGGCAGTACTCGAACATGGTCACCGTGCCATCGGCGGTGGCGAGATCGTTGAGCGTGGCGACCAGCCGGTCCTGATAGTCGCGGGGATGAGCCGACAACTGCGGTAGCGCCATGGCGACGAAGGGCAGGCGCAGTTCGTGAGGCAGCTTCGCCATCCGGCCGGCGAGCGCCGCGGCCTCTCGCGTCGGTGCCGGGCCGAGTCGCTGAGCCACGGAGTCGAGTTGACGCGCCTGCAGCGGCTCACCAGGCGCGAGAAGCAAGGCGATCACAGCGACCGGGGCGGTGCTCGGCTGTGCAGCGAGTTGTCGCAATTCGTCAGGCATTTGCGCATGCAGTACGGCGCCATATTTCAGGTCGGCGGGGGTGAAAGTGCCTGCGCGGGCGACGACGTGCTCGGGGCTGAGGGCCTGTCTGCCGGCCGCGGGGTCCGCTACCGGAGCTGGGATCGGACGACCGGCCGCCGTCCCGGCGGGAGCGAATCCGGCGGCGACGTCCTCGGCCAACCCGTCGGGCGCGTGCCGCGCGTAGCGCTGTTGCAGCTCGGCGATCTCGCGGGGATCGAAACTGGGGTTGAGTGCCTTGATCCGGTCGATCAGCTTGGGATGTGTCGCGAACAGCGAGGCGAACGACCGTCGTGCACCCTCCCCGAACAGCATGTGGCTGACCTCTGCCGCACTGCGGGAATCGCGCAGCCGGGAGCCGGTCGGAATGCCGCCGATCTTCTTCAGTGCGCCCTCCAGCCCGTCGGTCTGCCGGGTGAACTGCACGGCGGACGCGTCGGCCAGCCATTCGCGCTGTCGCGACACCGCCGCCTTGATCAGGTTCGCGAAGAACACCCCGACGAACCCGAGCACCATCAACGCGAACGCGAACGCGATGAACGGCAGCGCCCCCTTGCTGTCGCTGCCGCGACCACCGAACTGCAACGTCCGCAGTCCGATCATGCCGATCAACAGGATTCCGGCGAGCAGGCCGATGAGCCGGATGTTCAGTCGCATATCGCCATTGAGGATGTGGCTGAACTCGTGCCCGATCACACCCTGCAACTCGTCGCGGTTGAGTTGGGAGAGCGCGCCCGCGGTTACCGCGATCGCCGCGTCGGCGGGAGTGAATCCCGCCGCAAAGGCGTTGATGCCTTGCTCGCGCGGCATGACGAACAGTCGCGGCGCGGGGACGCCGGAGGCCAGCGCCATTTCCTCGACGATGTTGACGAGCCTGCGTAGCTGCGGATCGGATGTCGTCGGGTCGACGGGCACCGCACCGACCGCGGCGGCGACGGCCGCTCCCCCCTGCCGGAGCGACAACGTCTTAAAGAGCATGCCGCCGGCGATCACCAACAGTGTGATCGCGGTGACCACGACGACGACGGCCAGCGTCTCGTAGGGGTCGATCGTTTTGTATTCCGATCCGACGAATTGCAACGCGATCACGGCGGCGCCGTCGATGGCTGCGACCAACGCCACCACGGCGGCGGCGAAAAGGAACACGAGCTTGAGCGTGGTGCCCTTGGCCGCCCGCTGGTGGTCGAAGAAGTTCATGAACGCCGGTCGGGTCAGAACTGGACCTTCGGCGCGTCCCGCATCTCGGGGTGCTCCGGTGGGATCTCCAGGAGCGCTGCGGGGGCGAAATTGAACATGCCCGCATACACGCTGCCCGGGAAGGTCTCCCGTTTGTTGTTGTAGTTCATCACGGAGTCGTTGTACGCCTGCCGAGCGAACGCGACTTTGTTCTCCGTGGAGGTCAGCTCCTCGGAGAGCTGCATCATGGTCTGATTCGCCTTCAAATCCGGATACTGCTCGACAACCACGTTGAGCCTGCTCAGCGCGCCGTCCAGGGCCTGCTGCCCAGCCGCAAGCTGCTGCATCGCTGCCGGGTCACCTGGATTGGCCTTCGCGGCCGCCAGGCCGTTCATCGCGGCGCCGCGGGCCGCCACAATGGCCTCGAGGGTCTGGCGCTCGTGGGCCATATAGGCCTTGGCGGTCTCGATCAGATTGGGAATCAGATCGAATCGGCGCCGCAACTGAACGTCGATCTGTGCGAAGGCATTCTTGTATGCGTTGCGCGCGCGTACCAGACCGTTGTAGCCGGTGATCACGAAAGCGGCCAGCAGCAGCACTATTACAACGACGGCGATGATGCCGATGGTGAGCCCCACGAGGTATACCTCCAGGTCATGCCCGCAAAGTTGTTCGGACTGCCGAAGCTTAGCCGCTCGCCGTACCCGCCGCGCCGTTCTCGTCGGCGCCGAACTTCACGCTGATGCAAGGACGCGAATCCGAGTCCCAACCCGGCAATCGCTACAAGCAATGCGTTTGCCGGCCCTCAGCGATGACTCGACGATGCCAACCGTCCGCGCTGTGTGTGGTGCGTACGGCGATAGGATGTTGGAAGTCGAAATCGCCTGTCCGACAAGGCTATTGCGGGCAGCAACACATTTCGTCGTGAAGACAGCCGGCATCTTTCCCATCGCGCCGCAGGCGCTTCGGTCGAACTGCCAGAAACCGCACAACGGCGACGCGGGCAGCGCCGGCACGTAGCCCAATTACGCAGACCCACAATCCACTTGGTCTGCCACAGGCGCCCAGGACCGTGCCGATTTGGCTTTGCGCATGGCGACCGGCAGCAACCGCCAGGCCCGTCGCGTTGCGCTGTCGGCGCCGAGCGTGAAGTCGTCGTTCACCTCGCGGATCGGCCACCCGCGCTTCAGTCGCCACGCCCGCCGTCAGCTAAGAATCGCCGCCAAAGATCCATTGGAAGACTGTCAGTAGCGCACGGTTGTCCGGTACGGTCCAAACCAGCAAAGAACTACTGGAAGCAACGGAGATGTCGTGGGGCGGGTGCGAGACGGGCGTAACGCGGCGCTCGGCGCGTTGGTCGCCAGTGCGCTCGCCGCCGGTGCATTCACCCCGGCCCCGGCCGCCAATGCCACCTGCATGTCTGCCTTTGGCCTGAACAACGGCAACGGATGCACCAGCAACCTGACCACCCTCGCGATCGCGATCGGCAACGGAGCAACGGCGAACGCCGGCAACGCGCTGTTCGGCGGTGCCATCGCGATCGGCGATCTCGCCAGCGCAATCACCAATATCGCTGGCTTCACCTTCGCCGGCGCATTCGGGGACGGTGCGACGTCGACAACGCTGTCGTCCCTCTTCGGGATCAACCTGCAATTCGGACCGGGTACCGCGACGACCCTGGGCGGCATGCTCAATCTCGTGCTCGGCGCATCTGCTAGCGGAGCGACGTCCACTGGCGTGATCGGGCTGGGCAATATCGCGATCCAACTCGGGCCGGGCGCATCGTCGGCACTCGGCGGGTTCAACATCGTGATCGGCCTGCCGGCCGGTAGTGGGAGCCAGACAACTGCGGCTTCTGGCTTGGGCAATCTGGCCCTGCAGATCGGGCCCGGCAATGCCAGTACCGTAGGCGGCCTGAACATCGCGGTCAGCATCGCGCCCAACAATGGTGGTCAGCCGACCACTATCGCCGGCATCTTCGGCGCGGTTGCTCTGAACTTTTTTGCCGGCGCGAGTTCCACCGTGGTGCAGAGTTACTTCAGCTCAGCCCTGAACATCCTGGGCGAAGCCAACGACATTTTGGTCCAAGGACTGCTCAGCACTGCGGCGAGCATCTTCAGCACTGGCAATACGCTCGGCCTGACCGGAGGTCCGCTAGCGCCGCTGAGCGTGATGGTGAATGTGTTCGGTGTCGACAACGTGCTGACTTCCCTCAACGGTCCGTTGTCCCTAATGGTCGCATTCGGCCAGGAAGCCCAGACATTCTTCCTCAAAGGCCCTGGCATCAACTTCAACAATTTCCATCTGCCGCGGTTCACTCTGCCCGAACTCCTGCTGCCTGCAGCGGGCAACAGCTCGACGAGTGAGGGCAACAGCTCGTCAGGCGGGGGCGACGAGTCGGATCGTGGCGTCGCGAGCAGCGGACGCCACGTGGAGTCGTTACGGACCACCGCGCCCGCCCCGCCGGCCGCAGCGGCCGTCGACAACACCTTGACGACGCCCACGGCCACCGACACGGACGCCACAACGACCGCCAACATTGACAACGGAACCACGACGGACAGCGCCACCGGTGGACGCCACCGGAAGCCGGAGACTGCTGACGATTCAAGTGAGAGCCGACCTTCGACGGGCACCGCAACCGGTGGACGCCATCGGAAAGCGGAGTCGTCGAGCGACTCGGGCGACAGCGGCACGAAATCGACAGCCAAGAGTGACGGCGGTAGCGGCGGTGGAAGGCACCGCAAGCAGTAGCGCATTGCTGGCCGCTGGCCAGCAATGCGCAGGCCGACGCGGCTTTACGCAGCTCGTACATATCCGGTTGCCAATTCCACGATGGTTCGCTCAGAACATCGGTTGATTCCCGCAGCTGCGAGAGCAGTCCATGCCGGGCTACCAACCGCGCAGTGTCCGGAACAAACCGAATCATTTAAGTTTGGCAAAGACCGGTGTCTTCCTCGACAGCACCGGCACGTTGCTCAATTCGGGTGATACTCACGCACACAACGACAGTCGGCCAACCGAGCGCTTTGTGTAGGGATTTGGTGCCCGCGGGGCGCCGTTCCGGCAGCCGTGACGCCGTGGCCCAACTGCCTTGAACTGCAGATACATGGCAAGTCACACATCGACACCACTGCCGAGCACCCCGCCCGCCAACATGAGCTCGTGGGGCCGCTGTTACGCACGGTGTCCACTAATTGGGAGTGCATAGTTCTATATCCTCGGGAAAGGCTGTAAGCTCCAACCACGTCGGGTACGGTCCAATCCAGCAAAGACACCTAGAGTTACAGGGCATGTCTATGAAGCAGGTTCGCGCTACGAGTGGCGTGCTAGTTGCCGCTTTGATGTCTGGCGCTCTTGCGGCAACCACCCTTGTCGAAGCCCCTGCCGCGAACGCGACCTGCATCTCCGCCTTCGGTATCGGCAACGGCGACGGCTGCACGAGCAACCTGACGAGTATCGCGATCGCGATCGGTAGCGGCGCTGTCGCGAACGCCGGCAACGGGTTCTTCAGCAGCGCCATCTCGTTCGGCACCAACGCGGCCTCCGTGACGACGTTCGGCATCATGAGCTTCGCGGCGGCCGTAGGTGACGACGCGAGGGCGTCGGTGCTCCCGGGACTTCTGAACGTGGTCTGGCAACAGGGGGCAGGCAGCTCGGCCGCGATGGGCGCCCTCAACCTTGTAGTCGGAATCTTGAGCAGTGCCAGCGGAACACAGTCAACGGGCGTGGCCGGGGTTGGCAACATCGCCTTCCAGCTCGGGCCGGGCACCATGACCAATATCGGCAGCCTCAACCTCACCATTGCCAGCGGGGCCGGCGGGGACGGAACAAAATCGACCGCCGCCGGCGGCTTCGGCAACGCGTCGTTCAACTTCGGCAACGCGGGCACCGTATTGACCCAGGGCTTCATCAACTCCGCCACGAATATGCTGGGCGACAGCATCGTCACGGCGCAGGGCATCTTGAACGCCGCCGGGAATCTCCTGGGCAATGGCAACACCATCACGTCGCTGGGCCCGTACCCCAACACCACATTGAGCCTGGCGTTCAATTTCTTCGGCGACAACAACACCGTCACCGCCGGGTGGGGCCCCTTCTCAATCGCCGGGGCGATCGCTCAGAATCTGCGGACCATCACCAGGTCGATCCCCGGCATCAACATCAACGGCCTCACCGCCGGCGGGGCGGCGGCGGTCGCAGGCAGCAAGAAGGTCTCCAGCGCCGCAGCGTTGCGCGCCAGCAGCACCGAAACAACCACCCCAGCCGCATCGTCCGGCTCTAGGACAACGAGTACCGCATCGGCCGCTCGCGGTGTCGGCCACAAGAAGCCGGCCGCCTCGTCAAAGTCCGGCGACAGCGGCAGCAAGTCCGGTTCCGGCACCGGGGGTAAGAAAGCCCGCTAGCGCTCGCGGTGCCTCGCCATCAGCCGGGATGCAGGCCCCCGGGGAATTTTCCCCGCGGCGTTGCCACTTCTGCGCGTTCGACCGGGCGACGAATCGCCCATGTCACGCGCTGGCAAGTAATCGTGCGCCATAGCAAGAAATAACCATATCTGCACGCATGCGACGAAAATGCGACTCGGCATTGGGCGAAATTCAATTCGAGAATTCATTCTACCTCCTGTGTCATCGCTGTACAGAAGGTGAACAATCTTTGGAATATGCCTAGTGACACTGCCAACTGATAGATGGCAGCCGGATACCACTCAGAATTGCTAGAATTCGTAACCTGTAGCGGTATTTAACGGGGGGCAAACTATGGCTGCGAGGCATCAGGCACCGCGCCGCACCAAAGCAGCCCGTCGCCGTGCCCGGCCCTCCCACCGCAAGATCTCTCTCTGGCTCGGGACAGGCGCGGTTGCCGTCGGCTTCTGCGCCTCGCTGGGCGCCACGACCGGCGTCGCCCACGCCGACTCTGCCCACGGTGAGACCTCGAGTCAGCGCGACACCGGCCCCAAGGCGGCCGCCAGCGGCCGCCGAAACTCGTCATCGGCCGCTCCCGGTTCGGACGGTAACGTCGCCGGCTCCAAGCGCGTGACCCGCTCCCCCGGCGGCCAAGGACATCCACGCCCGCGTGCGTCAGCCGCACCGGCGCCGGCAGTCCCCTCCGCGGATGCCCTAGCACACGCGTTCTCCCAAGCCACCGCCAACGCTTCGAGGCGAGCGAGCGCGTCGGCGACCACCGATCCCTTCACGATCCTGACAGGCCGGCCGCTGGTCGGCAACGGCGCAGACGGCACCTCTGACAGCCCCGACGGCCAGCCCGGCGGATGGCTCTTCGGCAACGGCGGCGACGGGTGGACGGCACCTAGCGGCTCCGGCCTTGCCGGCGGCAACGGCGGTCTGGCCGGCCTGATCGGTAACGGCGGCAAGGGAGGCGCCGGCGCGGCCGGCGCGGCCGGCGGAAACGGCGGGTCAGCGCTCTGGTTCGGCTCCGGTGGGGTTGGCGGCGCCGGCGGGGCTGCCACTGTCTCCGGCCAGGCCGGCGGAAGCGGTGGTGCCGGCGGTCAGGGCGGGCTGATCGGCGGCGGCAATGGCGGCTCTGGCGGGGCCGGCGGGGCCGGCCTCGGTAGCGGCAACGGCGGCAACGGCGGAGATGGTGGAGCGGGCGGCTACCTGAACCTGCCGGGCGTTGGCGGCGTCGGCGGCAACAGCGACACCGGCACCGGCGGTACCGGCGGCACGGGCGGTGGCGGCATGCTGTTCGGCGGGCCGGTGGGGCCGGCGGCAGCGGCGGCACCGGCGGCTCCGGCGGGACAGGCGGGATCGCGAACAGCCTCGGATTCGGAAGCACCGTCGGCGGTGTCGGCGGTCAGGGCGGCACCGGCACTATCGGAGCCGGCGGAGCCGGCGGCGCAGGCGGCGCAGCGATCTTGGGCCCGTATGACTTCACGCTCAACAGCACGGTGCCGGTTCCGGTGGGTAGCGCCACAGGCGGCGCGGCCGGCGACGGCGGCGCCGGGGCGACCGTCGGCGGGGCCGGCGGTGACGGCGGGATGGCCTATAACTACCTCGCCAGCGGAGCTGCTACCGGTGGTGCCGGTGGCAATGGCGCCGATAGTCCCGGCGCAGGACTCGCCGGCGGCGCGGGTGGCAGCGGTGGAGACGCGTACGCCAGTAGTGGTACGGGCGGGGCCGGTGGTAACGGCGGCAGCGGCGGCGCGGCCGGCAACGGCGCGGCGGGAACCGACTCCGCGACCACACCCACCGCGGGAGCGCAGGGTGCCACCGGTGGAGCCGGGGGCGCCGGCGGCAGCGGCGGCGCGGGGCTACGCGGCGCAACAGGC
>AGIQ01000009.1 GCA_000230935.2 Mycolicibacterium rhodesiae JS60 | reverse complement strand
GGATCCGGACCCGACGCACCCGCCGGCAAGTACACCAGCCGACCCATCGCATCGTCCATCCTGGACTCCCAATTGAATGCATATTCTGCACTCAGGATGCAGATCATGCAGAGAAACGATGCAGAAACCCAGCTCACGCCAGCGGATCGTCGCCCTGACCACCAGCCGGGGCGCGTCCAAGCCTGCCTACCGGCGGTGTGCCCGAACGAGACGAAACATGCTCTGCCGCAATATCGCCGACCGCCGGTGGGGGTGTTATCAGAAACTGATCTATTCGCATGCCACGCGAATAACCAACTTACGAGTTGACATAATCTCTGTTATCGGCTAGATATTAGCCTATACATCGGCTAATAGTGTGGCTATAATCCAGCTATGCGAACCGTACCGCTCAGTGAAGCCAAGGACAAGCTCTCGGCGCTCGTCGAGGAAGCCGACACCACCCACGAAGTCATCCAGATCACCCGACATGGACGCGTCGCAGCGGTCATCATGTCCGCCGACGATCTGGAATCGCTGACCGAAACTCTGCACGCACTAAGGACTCCCGGCTTGGTCGACGAGCTGCGCCAGGCCGACGCCGACTACGCCGCCGGCAACACTGTCTCCAGCGACGAGCTGCGCCGCCGATACGGGCTCACGTGAGTGATCCGCAGCCCTGGTCCGTTCAGCTGTCGCCAGGAGCCATACGTGCGCTGGAACGGCTGCCGCACAAAGTGGCCGCCGCGATCGCCGAGTTCATCACCAACACGTTGCCGACCGACCCGTACACCATGTCCAAGCCGCTGCGGTTCGAGCTTGAAGGGTGGCGCGTCGCGCGCCGCGGCGGCTACCGCGTCACATTTCGCGCCCTCCCCGACGAGCACACCCTCTACATCGGCGCCATCGAGCATCGGGCACATGCCTATCGCCCCCGGTAATTCGTCACTGTGATGAATTACCGGAGCACCTCCGGCCTCGCCGTCGCCATCCGCGATCTCGCACGCAACCACGCCGGCTCCGGAACACTGCATCTTCTCCTCATCAGCTTTCGCGCTGGGAGTCAATAGCGGAGGTGGGCAGTGTGAGTTGCCCGAGGTGTAGTCCTCGGTTTTGACGCGATGAGCATTGTCTCGTCGAGGTCGGCTGGGCCGTTGGTGGTCGGCAGGCTGATCAGTCGCCGTTGTCGGCAGGCTTTCGTGTGCGCCGTGATGGCGGCCCAGGGCGAGCGGGCGGCAAGCTAGGTTGCGCCGTCGTGCGGCATAGCCGTAACGGCCGTCACCGCTCGCGACTGAGCCTTCCTCGACGATAGCGCTGTTCATCGAAGGGTTGTTGGGTCCGCAGAAGTCGATATGCCAGGCGGCATGCGTGGCGTGCGAGCGCGACGCGGGCCTGGATTGGTGCCATTCCTCGAGCACGTAGTTCGGCATTGCGCTCAACAAACGACGGTGACCGTTGGGATAGCCCCCAGGCGATGCCCATCAAGGCCTCACGGTGTTCAGCCAAGCCCTGACGTGAGATGCGGCCCCTCCGATTCAGGGTTGCTGATTGATAGAGCGCAGGCGCTAAACCCGTTGCGGAATAAAGGTGTTCAGCATCGGGGAAACGCTCGATGGGCAGGCTGTGCGCGGCGAAGGCCGCCGCGCGCATCGAAGCGACTCCGGGAAGACTGGTCAGGACCTGACCGTCGGTCTCGGCGAGCAATGCCACGATCTCGCCGTCGATGGCAGCGATGTCGGTCCGGAGTCGACGATATCGGTCCAGATCACGACGCAACCGATCAGCGCGCCGATCAGCATCAGCCGGCGGCGGCAAGCACTGGCGCCACCGCGCCAACCAGTACTGGGCCGTGCTGCAGGTTAGCCGCCCCGGCGCACGACACATCAATGACCGTAGCTGCGGCGCTCGTCCCGCGAACTCAGCTGCACAGGCCAGCACCGCAAGACCGGTCGGCGTCTCCACTGCCAGGGCACGCCCATGACCGGCCGGCGCAGACAGCCCCGGACACAACACATTGAGCTGGTCATGCAACCGCTGCTGGGCGATCTTGCGGTCAGCGACCAGCCCGCGGCGATACCGCACTGCAGCGCGCAGTGTCTCTACCGCTGTCTGCTGGCCAACGCGCCGACCGCCACCTTGGCGAGCCATGTACGTCAGCGCTGCGCAATCACGATCATCGGTTTTGAACCTGCCCGAACCCAGCTGCGTACGCGCCGATTTCGTTTCTGACGGCGCGTGTTGACCTTCTCTCGGGATGACGACCATGGGGTGTTGTGCCGTCGATGAGGGTGCCGATGTGGTGGCCGAGATGGCTGCGGGGTTGAGGTTGGTGGTCTGCACCGTCAGTGTGTCGAGGAACTGATGGGTGCACGGCGCCCCCGCTGAATTTCCTGGCAGAGATCTCGGGGGCACCGTGCGTAGTGCGAAAGGCACTGATGGTCACGGTAGAGGTCGATCCCGGGCGCGTCGAGTCCCGGCTGGCAGGTGGCGAGATGTCGTGTCCGTCGTGCCCGGACGGGGTGTTGGTCCGGTGGGGTTTCGCCCGTTCGCGACCGGTGGCGGGTGTGGGAGAGTCGGTGCGGCCGCGCCGGTCTCGGTGCCGCGAGTGTGCGGTGACTCATGTGTTGCTTCCGGTGACGTTGCTGCTGCGCAGGGCCTATTTGGCGGAGCTGATCTGGGCGGCGGTGGTGGCCAAGGCGGCCGGTGCCGGGCACCGCCTGATCGGGGCGCGGTTGGGGATTCCCGGATCGACGGTCCGTGGGTGGCTGCGGGTGATCACCGGGCGAGCCGAGGTGGTGCGCGACTGGTTCATCGCGGTCGTGGTCGCCGCGGGGGTCGATGTGTCGATACCGAAGGCGACCGGCTCGAGGTGCGGGGACGTGCTGGCCGCTGTCGAGGCGGCGCGCTCGGCGATCGCGGCGCGTTTCGGTGAGCGATCGGTGATCGGTGCGGTGACGTCGGCGCGGGCTGCTGTCGGGTGCAGTGGTGGTCGGCTGCTGGCTCCGGGGTGGCCGACGCAGTTGGCGTCTGTTCGCCCAACACCACTTGACCCTGCCATTCGGGCCGCCGATGGGTCATCGTCGCGGGGATGACTGCCCGGCAACGGGTTTGGGTGGCATCGCCGAGACAGGAGTGGGTGTCATCAGTACCGACGAACAGAAGCGGCGCGAGAGAGGCCACGCGGTCGGGTTGTTCCGCTACCGATTGATCTGCCCGGCGCTGGATTCCGGGCTCTCGACGAAGGCCCGCGGCCGGATCGTCCGTGAGATTGCCGCCCGCGAGCACACCGATCCGTTCGGGACGTCGGTGCGCTATTCGCGCGACACCCTGGACCGGTGGATCCGCCGCTACCGGGCCGGCGGGTTCGAGGAGCTGATTCCCTCGCCGCGGGCATCCTCGCCACGCACCCGACACCGCGACGTTGGAACTCGCGGCCGCGCTCAAGCGGGAGAACCCGGCGCGGACCGCCGCACAGGTGCAACGCATCCTGCGGGCGTCGGCGGGGTGGGCGCCGTCGGAGTCGACGCTGCTGCGCCACTTTCACCGCCTCGAGTTGATCGGCCCGGCTGCCGGGGACACCCCGGTGGTGTTCGGGCGCTTCGAAGCCGAGAACCCCAATGACCGCTGGACCGGGGATGCGTTGCACGGCCCGAAGATTGGCGGGCGTAAAACCTATCTGTTCGCGTTCCTCGATGATCATTCTCGGCTGATCTGCGGCTACCGGTTCGGGTTCGCCGAGGATACGGTGCGCCTCGGAGTCGCGTTGGAACCGGCGCTGGCATGTCGTGGGGTTCCGGCCAGTGTGTACGTCGACAACGGCTCGGCTTTCGTGGATGCCTGGTTGTTGCGGGCGTGCGCGAAACTCGGGATCCGACTGGTGCACTCCACCCCGCACCGGCCTCAGGGCCGCGGCAAGATCGAACGATTCTTCCGCACCGTACGTGAGCAGTTCCTCGTCGAACTCACCGACACCACCGCGCAGGAGTTGGCCGCGGCCGGCACCGATCACCGCACCGCATTGTTGGAACTCAACCGGCTACTCACGGCATGGGTCGAAACCGAGTACCACCGCCGGATCCACACCGAGACCGGGCAGACCCCGCTGGATCGCTGGGACGGCGGCTGGATCCGGTTGGGGCGGACCCCGGCGATGCCGACCGCACCCGAGCTGACCGAGGCGTTCTTGTGGTCGGAGTACCGCACGGTCACCAAAACCGCGACGGTGTCGTTGCACGGCAACACCTACCAAGTCGATCAGGCGTTGGTCGGTCGGAAGGTCGAGTTGGTGTTCTCACCCTTCGACATGGAAACCGTGGAAGTCCGATACCGCGACAGAAATCACGGAAAGGCGCTGCCGCACAACATCACCCGCCACGTTCATCCGAAGGCCAGAGCCGAGACACCCGAGCCGCCGGTGCCTGCGACGGGGATCGACTACTTGACGTTGACCGCCCGGACCCACCACGAACAAGTCCGCCACGATCGACGGATCGGCTACGACGCCCTCTTCGGCGACAACCAAGACGGCAACGGTGACCAGAGCCAGATCCCCGGGCAGCTCAGCATCGACGACGTCGCCGACATCACCGACCGGAACGGAACAACGGCATGAGTATTGAACGGCTGCAATCGTATTACGGCTTCACCCGGATGCCGTTCGGGCGGGGGCTGGCCCCGGCGATGCTGCACCGCCATCCCGGACACGCCGAAGCGGTCGCCCGGATCACCTGGTGCGTGGATCAACACGCCATCGGGGTGATTACCGGGGAGGTCGGCGCCGGCAAGACCGTCGCCATCCGGGCCGCGACCTCCGCCCTGGATCCGGCGCGGCACGTGATCATCTACCTGCCCAATCCCTCAGTGGGGGTCCGCGGCATGTTGCATCACATCGTGGGTGCGCTGGGGCGGGTGCCGAGCTTCTACACCGCGACGCTGGCACCGCAAGCCGCCGACGCACTGGCCGCCGAGCACGCCGAACGGGGCCGCACCCCGGTCGTCGTGATCGACGAAGCCCACCTGCTCGACAACGCCCAGATGGAAGCAATCCGGATGCTCACCAACCACGACATGGACTCGGGATCACCGTTCGCTGCACTGCTCGTCGGACAGCCCACCTTGCGACATCGGCTGCGCCTCGGTGTCCTCGCCGCGCTCGATCAACGCATCGCGGTCCGCTACTCGCTGCCCGGGATGGCACCAGCCGATACCGCCGACTACATCCGCCATCACGCCAAGATCGCCGGCCGGACCGATCCGTTGTTCTCCGATGACGCGATCACGTTGATCCACAACGCCGCCCGCGGATACCCGCGGGCGGTGAACAACCTCGCCGTGCACGCATTGACCGCGGCGTTCGCCGCGAAGGCCGCCATCGTCGACGAGAAATCCGCCCGCATCGCCGTCACCGAAAGTGGCCACGACTGTGGTTCCCCCGAAATCGTGGAGGGTTTCCTATGCCGCTTCGGGCTTGGTCTTGGATTCCCTGATCTCGTAGTTGACGGGCGATAGCCCGTCGGCGGCACTGTGGCGGCGTTGGTGATTGTAGAAGGTGTAGCACCAGTCGATTACCACAGCCTGCGCATGGATAGTATCACGGAAACGATTGCGGGACAAGACTTCCCATTCCAAGGAAGAGAAGAACGCCTCCGCGGCAGCATTATCGAAACACGATCCGACCCGGCCCATTGACTGCCGAATCCCCAACTGGCGGCACAGCGTGGTGAACGCGTGTGCGGTGTAGGTGCTACCGCGATCGGTATGGAATATGACCCGCTCGGAGTCCTCATCGCGCCAGATCACTTGGCGGCCGCCGCGCGCGGCCACAGCCATCTTGATCGCCGCACACGCCAACTCGGCATCCGGATGCAGGCCCATGGCTGCCCCCAGCAGCCGGCGGCTGTAGAGGTCGATCACGGTCGCCAGATACAGCTTCTGGCCGGACTCAGTGGGGATCTCAGTCATGTCACCGACCCATTTGCGGTTCGGCGTAGCCGCGGTGAAGTCTCGTTTGACCAGGTCAGGAAACTTCGGTGCCGTCTTGTCCTGCTTGGTGAGCCCATTGCGGCGCTTGATGCGGCGCGCCACCAAACCCTGGCGGCGCATCGAGTCGGCCACCGTCTTTTCCGACACTTCCCAACCCAGATCGCGCAGGTCAGCGACCAGCCGCGGCGAACCATGCAGCCCCTTGGCCGCCGTGAACGCCGCGGCGACCGCGCTATCGAGGTGCGCGCGGCGCCGATCGGTGTCGGTATGCAACCCATCAGAGTTCTCAGCACGGCTAATCCACTTGTAGAACCACGACACGCTCACACTGAGCAGAGCGCACGTGATCGTATGCGGCACCCGGTATTTGGTCCTCTGGTCGGCGATGAAGCGTGCCACGCTCACTTCGTCGCCTCCTTCACCCACAGGACCACTGATCGCTTGAGGACATCGCGCTCCATCCGCAGCTCAGCGTTCTCGCCGCGCAGGCGTTTGAGCTCCTCCATGTCATCGCGGGTCAGCTCGCCCCGGCCCTCGCGGGCCTCGCGGTCCTGGGCAACCCAGTTGCCCAGCGTGCCCTCGTGGATCCCCAGGTCCCGCGCGACCTGGGCGATCGGCTTACCCGTCTCAAGCACGATCCGCACAGCGCCCTCACGGAACTCCCGGTCGTACTTCTTCCGTTTCTCTGACATCGCTACTCCTTATAGCCGATGCCTCCACGGTCTCGGGGGAAGGCCAGACTGAATCACTGACCACACGACGGCACCACACCGAGGACGCCGTCACCGCACCGACGAAGACCCTGCCCGCTACGCGGACAGGGTCTTCTTCACATCAGAACCATCCGCAACGACAGTGACGGCATCATCTGCATCCTCAGTGACGTCCAACAGGCGCGAACAACCGAACCGCCCCCGGATGACGGCGTTCGAGCTCGGCAACCCACGGTCGATGCAGGCTCCCGGTCGCCTCAATCGCGATCACCGGCGAGCTCGGACCATGCTTGTTCAGCGCCAACTCCAGCTCAGCGACGCCTTCTCGCGAAACCGACAACGACATCGGATCAACCAGCAGCCCAGATCCATTACTGATCCACACTCGATGGAACGCCTTGCCCGGATCCACCGCGACTATCACCGTCGACGGATCAAGCGCAATCCCCAACACCGACATGAGCACCCTCCTCTGAACCGGACCTCAACAGAGGATCCGCCCAGTTGCTGCTCATGGCCTATCAGCCGTGCGCCTCGGACACCACTGGAACCGCGCGACGACGACACTCGTCTACGAACATCTCGGCCCACAAGGTTACGAGCACGCCTTCACTGTGGACGCCTAGCCCGGATTTTTCGTGAAGTGTTGTGATTTTCGGGGTGTAGATACGCGAAAGTGCCTGTCCTGCAAGGAATAATTGGACTTCTCTACGGTTCAATCGTTCCTACGGGAAGGCACCTCGCAGGTGAAGAATATCGTGGCCGCAGCGCGGGTGAAAGTGTCCGCCGATGGGCAGGGCGTGGTGTCGCATGCCGGGATGGGCTTGCTTCGTGAGCTTGCCGATCTGACGGGGTTATCGTCGCAGGTCACCGCCGTGCTGGCCGATACGTACCGGGGCCCGTGGGTGTACGCACCCGGGGAGGTGTTCGCCGATCTGGCCGCAGCGGTCGCCGACGGGGCCGATTGCATCGATGCGGTCGGCCAGTTGTGTGGGGACCGTGAGCATGTGTTCGGCGCGAAGGCCTCGACAACCACGATGTGGCGGTTGATCGATGAGCGCATCGACGCCGCCCACCTGCCCGGGGTGCGGGCTGCACGAGCCGGCGCACGGGCTGCAGCATGGGCGGCTGGAGCCGCCCCCGCTGGTGAGGGCTGGCTGCACATCGACCTCGATGCCACCCTGGTCATCGATCACTCCGACAACAAGACCGGCGCCACCCCGACCTGGAAGAAAACCTATGGTCACCATCCGTTGCTGGCGTTTCTGGATCGTCCCGAGATCGCCGGTGGGGAAGCGCTGGCCGGGCTGCTGCGCACCGGTAACGCCGGCTCCAACACCGCCTCCGATCACATCATCGTCCTGGAGCAGGCCTTGGCGTCGCTGCCGCCGCGATGGCGGCCCCGCCCAGGTGGTCCACCAGATTCGGATGCCTGCCGGGTGCTGGTGCGCTGCGACACCGCTGGAGCCACCCACAAGTTCGCCGACGCCTGCCGCACCGCCGGGGTGGGATTTTCCTTCGGTTACCCCGTCGATGCGCGGGTCCAGGACGCGGTCGACACCCTCAACCTCGGCCAAGCCTGGTATCCGGCGATCGACACCGACGGCGGCATCCGTGACGGCGCCTGGGTCGCCGAAGCCACCGGCCTGGTCAACCTGAGCAACTGGCCCGCTGGCACCCGGCTGATCCTGCGCAAAGAAAGGCCCCACCCGGGTGCGCAGCTGCGGTTCACCGACACCGACGGGATGCGGGTCACCGCATTCATCACCGACACCGAACCCGGCGTCATTGCCGGTCAGGTCGCCGGCCTGGAGCTGCGGCACCGCCAGCACGCCCGCGTCGAAGACCGCATCCGCGAACTGAAAGCCACCGGGCTACGCAACCTGCCCTGCCAGTCGTTTTGGGCCAACGCCGCCTGGCTGGAAATCGCCCTGGCCGCCGCCGATCTGGTCACCTGGGCCCGGCTGATCGGCTTCAGTGACCACCCCGCACTGGCCCGCGCCGAGATCGCCACCTTCCGCTACCGGATCCTGCACGTCGCTGCCCGTATCACTCGCAGCGCCCGCCAGGTTCGCCTCCGTATCGACGCCACCTGGCGATGGGCATCAGCGATCGCGACCGCCTGGCAACACCTACGCACCGCTTTCGGATAGCCAGCAGATCACTCGACCCGCCGACCACGAAAGACCAGGCCCTGGGAAAGCCCGCCCCACCCGGCGACACGGGACACCCCACCACGCCCGCCACCCGACAACGACCACCCAGCAACACAATTCAGTGACCGAGCGGACCCGTCATCAACTCGATGCAAAATCGAGGCTAGGCTTGCTTCGACGGCCCGAACGCCAGGACTCGGCCGCCACAGTGATGGCCTCAGCCGCTCAGTGCTCGATCTTTCAACAGCACCTTTGCCCTCTGTGCGCCCTGCCGAGCACTACTCGGGCTGTATCCGCGTAGCCGCGTCCGGGGCCAGCCGGCGCCGGGCGTGCGTATCCCCGGCGGCGAACTGTCAGTACGGATAAGAGCCAGGAGTCGTCGCCGTCGATCGCCGTGTGCCACCAGCTGCCGCGAAGCGGGCCTGCCACGCGCGCTCGGACCTGCAGTGTCCACCGGTGGACTGCGGACCGGTCTCCATGGAGCGCTCGTCTGGGTTGTTTGCCGTCATCTTCGCAATGCGGGTGGACGCACTTACGCTTTAGCGACGCCCCAAAACGATTCACGGCGGTCGGTCGTTTGGGAGACGCCATACCGGGAAACCTAAAATGTCTGGAGGGTCCGGTGCTGACTTCTTGACCTGGTGCCGCCGCAGGGCTGGCTTGTGAATCTGGTGTCGGCGGGCCGCTCGGACGCGGGTGAGGCGATGGTGAACATCAAGCGTCTATTCCTGTCGGCGCCGCGGGCCTGCACAGACCCTGTGGCCGATGCCCGGTGTCTGGCCAACTTGGATGCGTACCACCGTCTGGTTGGTTTCTATGGAGGCATGCCGGCACCGGGCAGCCCCGCGCGCAGCCAGCTCCGCCGCCGCCCACCAGAGAGTGCATGAAGAGCTGTGGACGCGGTCATCGGCGTCGACGCTCACAAGCGCAGCCACACACTGGTAGCGGTGAATCCGTTGGGCCGCAAGCTCGCTCAGCTGACGGTCGCGACTACCAGCGAGGGCCACGGCGAGGCGCTGCGGTGGGCGCGAGTGCGGTTCGGCCGCGACGTGGTGTGGGGGGTGGAAGACTGCCGCAACCTCACCGCGCGGCTCGAGCGAGACCTGCTGGCTGGGGGGCAGAAGGTGATCCGGGTGCCCCCTCATTTGATGAGCCGCTCGCGCGCCTCCTCACGCGAGCTAGGCAAGTCCGACCCCATTGACGCCCTCGCGGTGGCGCGGGCGGTACTGCGCGAACCCGACCTGCCGGTGGCCTGCCACGACGCGTCCTCGATGGAACTTCGGCTACTCGTGGACCGCCGCGAGGACCTCGTGCAGCACCGCGTCGCCCTCATCAGCCGCATGCTCGACCGCATCCACCAGCTCGACCCGGCCTGGGCGGAACCGCGCAACTGGGAAAGCAAAAAACCCCGCGAAGAGCTGGGGGCCTGGCTAGCCACCCAGCACGGGTTGCTCGCCGAACTCGCTCGCGACGAACTCACCGAGATCGTCGGGCTCATCGACACCGCGCATGCGCTGGAGCGCCGCATCGCCGGACGGGTCCGCGAGGCGGCGCCCGCTCTGCTCGACATCCAGGGCTGCGGGGATCTGACGGCCGCCAAGATCGTGGCCGAGGTCGCCGGGATCGACCGGTTCAAAAGCGAAGCCGCCTTCGCCCGGCACAGCGGGGTGGCGCCCATCCCGCACTGGTCGGGGGAAACCACCCGCCCGCTGCGGCCCATCCGGCACGGCAACCGCCAACTCAACGCTGCGCTGCACCGCATCGCCATGGTCCAGATCACTCACCCCGGCCCGGGACGGGATTATTTCCAGCGGCGGATCGACGAGGGTGACAGCCGCCAACGGGCGCTGCGCTCGCTCAAGCGCCGCCTCTCGCGGGTGGTGTATACCCGGATGAAGGCCGACAGCCGCAACTGCGGCCGCGGCGGCCGCTTCCCCATCCTGCCGCGGGTGATGATGCTGCCACTGGCCGACCTCACCTCCGCCACACAGCCGCCCCCCGACAGCGCCCGTGTCGGACGGCCACGGGCACTCGACTCCTACCAGGCAGCGCTGGCCTGCCGGATGCGCAGCTACGGCGAGAAGCCGGCGTCCATCGCCGCCCAATTGGGCGTCTCTATCTCGACGGTCAAGAGGGCGCTGGCCGGTGCCGCGGCCGGCTGACTTTCACCGAGGACCTCGGTCACTTGCTGGAACAGGCGCGCAGTCGCGTTGATGACGAATTCGGTCACCGCGGCGGCCGCTACCTCGCGCGGACCGACGGTGGGCCACCGCTGGCAGGTGGCCTCAGGCTGTCGCTGGAGCAGCCGCTGATGCAGAACCCTCGGACTCGAATCGATGCTCTTGACATAATTGAAGCGCACGCAGGCAGATGGGCCCGCTAAACAAACACACTTCAACCGGTAATTGTGCAGTTAAAACGGCACAAGCAGCTCATTGGACAGGTAGCTAACAGTTGACGACCCCACTGTTGCTTTAACTGGAATTGTTGCGCTACGTGTCGTTGCGTGGTTAGCATCCACATCATGATGCTTCAGGTATTTCTAAAGCGCCAGCCATGGCGGGTCCGCCCGCCCCGTTCTGCGGGTTCCTCCGGTGCCGGTGCACATCCGACCACGGCAAGGACTGACCGACATGACCTCGGCCGTTAGCGCCGCCGACGAGTCGGCGAAACCCGCCGGCCCTGAAACGACCATTGAGGTGCGGTTGTTTCACACCAGCGAGACCACGCCGTGCCAGACAGCCGACCCGGATCGGGTCCGCAACGGCCAGGAGCTGTGGTTCTCGCAGTTCAAGGACCGGGTGCTCGCTGTGCGGGCGTGCCAGGACTGCCCGTTCGTCGGCCGCTGCGGTTACAACGCCGTCGCCGCACGGGAGGAGTACGGCGTGTGGGGTGGTCTTTCACTGCCGGGCGACAAGAGCAGCCCCGATCTGCTTGAGGCGGCCTACCGCTATCTGTTGGCGCAGTTTGAGCGGCGGCGCAGCGTCGAGCTGCCCGGCCTGCCCGCACCAGCTATGCCGCCGACGTCGGTACGGCGGCGCCGCCACAAAGGCGACCATCGATCCCGCGCAGCCTAGATTGCGGCCGGGCCGACAGCGCGCTTGCACCCAGGACTAGGGAGGGCCGTGGTGTGGTAACACTGGCACAGGTGATCATGGAGAGGAGATCGACGGTGGCGTCCTCTGACGAATCCGACCGGACTCGCCCCTGGCCGACCTCGGGGTCCGCGGCTCCTGCCGGTGGGACGGTTCCGCCGGAGCCGGCGACTGAAGTGCATGGTCGGCCAGGAGGCACGACACCACCGGCGTCATCCCCGGCTGACGACCGGACCACGGTTGTCACCCCAACGCCGCGTGGCCCGGCCGGCGCTCGCCGGCCCCCGGCGCCTGAGCGCGCAGTAAACCCCGCCCCCGTCGCGAACCCGCATTACCCCCCGGCACCGCCGACGCCTCCGACGCCTCCGGCGCCGCCTTCGTACCGCCATGGCGCGGGCCCGGACCCTCGCGTTGCAGGCCCTGCCGGACCCCAGCCGTGGGTGCCCTACCCGCCATCGGGTCGGTCGAACGCAGCCCATATTCCGGTGCCACCGCCGACGACGGCCGGATTTGCTGATTTCGGTGTCCCCTCATCGCGGCCTCGCAGCACCAGAGTCCGAGTGATCACCGCTGCTGTCGGCGCACTGACCGTCGTAGTGGCGGCGGTGTTGATCATGGGGTTTTGGACCCCTGGCTTCTTCACCCGTACCGAGCTGGATATCACGCAGGCGCAGAACAACATTCAGACTTTGTTGAGCGATGACGTCAGCGGCTATGGCCCGGGTCACGTGCGTGATGTTGTGTGTAATCAGGGTCGTAACCCGATCGTCGAGAAGAACGCTACATTCGTGTGCGCTGTCAGCATCGACGGAGTGAAGCGCGAGATCACCGCCACCTTCCAAGACAGCAAGGGCGCCTACCAGATTTCCCTACCCCAGTAGCGCGAAGAGCCTGATGGACGTCGACACTCCCCTCACCGATCGCCGCTGCCAACCTGGCTGGTGGTGGCGCGTCGCTGCCGTTTCATCGTGGGGGACGCCGTCGTGTTGAGTCCTGGTTCGGTGTTCGCGGGTTATCGGGTGGAGTGTTTGCTGGGCGCGGGTGGGATGGGTGAGGTGTACCGGGTGGCCCACCCCCGGTTACCGCGTCGTGAGGCGATGAAGGTGTTGCCCGCTGATGTCTCCGCCGACGAGGAGTACCGGCAACGCTTTGTGCGTGAGGCTGATCTGGCGGCCTCACTGTGGCATCCCCACATCGTCGGGGTGCACGACCGCGGCGAATTCGACGCCCAGCTGTGGATCACGATGGACTACGTCGAGGGAACCGACCTCGGCGCCCAACTACGCCAACGCTACCCCGCCGGCATGCCCGCCCACGAAGTCGCCGCGGTCATCACCGCCGTCGCTGAAGCCCTCGACTACGCCCACTCCCGCGGCCTGATGCACCGCGACATCAAACCCGCCAACATCATGATCACCACCCCCACCGACGGCTCACCGCCACGAGTGTTGTTGACCGACTTCGGCATCGCCCGAAACCTCAACGACATCAGCGGCCTGACCATGACCAACATGACCGTGGGAACCGTCGCCTACTCCGCCCCCGAACAACTCCGCGGCGACGAGATCGACGGCCGCGCAGACCAATACGCGTTGGCAGCCACCGCCTACCACCTACTGACCGGCACCAAACTCTTTGACCACTCCAACCCCGTCGCCGTCATCAGCGCCCACCTCAGCAGCCCTCCCCCACTGCCCGGACACACCCGCCCCGACCTGGCCGCCCTGGACCCCATCCTGGCCCGCGCACTGTCCAAAGACCCACACCAGCGCTACCCCCGCTGCGCCCACTTCGCCACCGCGCTCACCGCCCAAATCGCCGACATGACCGCCGACCCCACCGCCGCAGCAACCCCCACCCAACACCCCCCCACCGGGGCCTGGCCCGTCACGGCCGCACCCGACGTCGCCGGCCAGCCATGGCAGCCCACAACGCCACCGGCGGTGTCACCGCCCGACTTCGCGCACAGCTGGGCTGCTCCGTTAGCAGTCCGGCCTGCCGGGCGTCGGCGTCGACGCCTGCTGGTGATCGCCGCTGTCGTCGCGGTGCTCGCGGCGGTAGCTTCCGTCATCGGGGTGCAGGCGGTGACCGCCCACAACAAGACCCAACGCATCGCCGCTGCACATCAGGCGGCGCGGGACGCCGGCGAGCGGTACTTGCAGGCCTTAGCGGCCGGGGACGCAGCCACCGCGCTATCGCTGAGTGCCTCGCCGCCGGCTGACACCCACTTACTGACCGATGCAGTGTTGAAAGCCGGGCTTGCTTCGCTGCCGCTCACCGACATCTCGGTCACCAACCTGGACCCGGTGGGCACCGAGGTCCCCAGGACCGAAAGGCTGCATTTAGCAGCAACATTCGGCGCCCAAAAATCCCAGGCCGATGTGACAGTACGAAACTCTGACGGCAAGTGGAAACTGGATGCCACCACCGTCCAGGTCCCGTTGGGGGCCCCCGGGAGTGAGCCGAATGAGGGTTTGAAGGCGGTTGGCATCGGCGGGCTGCCGAGCTTCGGCGGGCCCATGCTCACGCTGTTTCCTGGTTCGCCCCCGGTCGATTCGGCCAACAGATTCGTCGACGTGTCCGCTGAGGTCAAGCCGGTGCTGCTGGAAAGCCTGGGGGGCACTTCGCCAGCACCGATAGTTCCGAGCATCAGTCTGAATGACACTGGCCGACAGGCGGTCCTCGACGTCCTTGAGGCTCGTTCGCGGTACTGCTTCCAGGGCGGGCCCTACCCACCTGGCTGCTGCCCAACCGGATCGTGCAAGAAGCCTGATAAGCCAGGCCGCAGCTCGGCAGGAATCAACATGGACACCGTGAAATTGACGAGGCTCCGGTCAGTCGACGGTGCCGCGTACAGTCTCGATCCGGCCACGATGATCGTGACATTGACCGATGGTGAAATGCAGTGGTCGGCCGATGCCCAAAGGGCCGACGGTACCGGCATGTGGAAGGACTACTGGATCACTATCGGCATCACTGGGAAGAAGGTCAATGTCGGTGTGGACCCGCCGGTGTGGGTGGACACACCGCCCTGATGGCCTGATCTCGCTGCGGAGTGCCGACACCGGGCCCGTGCAGCGGGCTGCACGGTGGGCCTGGGCGCTCTCGGTAGCAGCCCTTCGCTCGTGCCGTCTCGACCCTTCGGGCCTCAGGCGGTGGGGACGACGGGCGCGAGCTGGTCGAGCAGCGCTTCGAGGGCGGCGGTGGGGCGCGCATCGAGGTGCTCACCGGCCTCAGCCGCCAGCAGCTCGATGGTGGCGATGCCAGCAGCGTTGGCCGCCTCCTCCGCGCTCAACCCGAGCGCACGCCGCGCGGCGTAAAGCCGTTGTCCGACTGTAGCGTTGGGTGCCTGTGCGGAAGCCAGCATGAGGTCGTTGTAGCGGGCCCGAACGGCGCCCAACGCTACGGCTAAGGCTGCCGAGCCTCTGGCGTTTCGCGCGGCGCCGGCGGTGGTGATCTCGAGCTTGTGCAACTCGGTCAGAATCGAGGTGACGCGGGGCGTGTAGTCCGGGTTGGAGGGCTCAGGAAGGTCGCCGATGCGGGCCGACAGGGTCGCCAAGGCAAGGTCAATGACGTCGGCGAGGGTGGCGGCCGGCACCGCGTCCGACGTCGCCGCGGCAGCCTCGTCACGCAACTCATTGAGCGTGCCGGGCCGCCAACCCAAGGCCCCTTCCAGCTTGCCCAACGTCGCGTTACGCGGCCAGCGGCGACCCTTTTCCAACGCAATCAGGGTGGCTCCGGCCACGATCCCGTCGCGCGCCAGGCCGCGTTGGGTGAGGTCAAGTTCAGCTCGGCGCGCGGCGATGGCCGCGCCCACATGTGCGATGGCAGGGTCGATGTCACCGGAAAGGTCCTCGTCGAGCTCGTCTTCATCGGTCCCGGCAGAAGCGACGGGGACTTGAGCTGCAGGGTCGGCGACCCTGACGGGCCCGGCGGTCACCGGGGCCAGCTCGGTGTGCCCATCGCGGGCGTGTTCGAAGACCACGACAATGCCCTCAGTGGCGTGACCCAGGTGCAACCGCAGACCATCGGCAATTGGCACGGAGCTGCGCCTGCGCCCGCTGACGTAGATCCCGTTGGTGCTGGTGTCGACCGCCAACCAGCCACCGCGATGAGGTTCGAGGCGAACATGTCGACGCGAGATGCCCTCGTCAGGGATGTGGATCGCGGCCCCGCTGTCGCGGCCCAGCACGATCGGCCCATCGGCAGGGTTCACCACGCGGGTCTGTGCACCGACTCGCACGATCAACGTCGGCGTGTGATCCACGAGACGCACTCCTATCATCCAAACCTGCGGCACCGCCGCGGCTATATCCACGCTGTGCACCAGAAACAAGTATTGCATGCTGGCGACTGCGTGGAGCTCAGCCGGGCCAACTCGTGTGGTGAATTCCTGCCGCCGCGCTGCCAGCACCCTCACGATACACAGCCGTTTTGCACATCACAGCGTTGATAATGCTCCCTTTGCCGTGACGGGTCCGTCGATGCGGCGAGCCCAAACGGGCATGATGCTTTAACTCACGCTATTGCACTGGAGCGCCGGTTGGGGTTAGCCTTCGACCATGCTGCTTCACTTGAAACTAAAGCACCTTCGGTCCGTTGGGGCCGGGGCGGTGCGTCATGCACCTCGGCGGCGGGTGTCCATCGGGGCGTTTGCCAGCGCCGCTGTGATGTTGGCTGTCGCGGCAGGTACGCCGGCTGCTCAGGCCGCTGTGTGGGGGGGTGTGGCGGCCTTCACCGATGGGTCGGGGACCCCCAATGGTTCCGCATCGACGGTGGGACCGTTCTCGTCGGCGGATCTGGCGGCCTCGCTGCTGTCAGCCGAACAGGCTGCCGCTATCACCGGTTCGAGCAGAGCGATGCAGGTCCGCGGACCGGCGGCCGGTTTCCTCAACACCGCCAAGGACACCAGCGACCCGCATTGCGCCAGCCCCTGGGGCCCGGGCGAGGCTGCCTCCTACACCGACGACGCCTACACCGGCGTGGCGGTCGGCACAGCCAGTGATTCGGGCGCTCACCCTGACCACACCCTCACCCAAGCCGTGATCGGGTTCGCTGATGAAGGAGCGAGGCGCCGCTTCGAGAGCCGCATCGCCCGCGAATGGCGCGAGTGCGCCACCCGCGCCATCACCTACACACCTCCGGACAATCCGACGGCCACACAAACCTGGCGGTTCGGTACTGCTGATTCCAACCCCGAGCGAACCATGATGATCATGTCGCAAGACGTATCCGGAGCCGACTGGGGCTGTGAGCGGGGCCATGCGTCCACCACCAGCAACATCGCCATTGATGTCTTGGTATGTGGACGCAACCCCAAAGGCCAAGCATCCCAAGCTATCCAGACGATCACCAGTCAAGTTCCGGCATGACGCCCGATCGGCTGCAACGCCGCACTGTCGACAACAGCGCGCACCCAACCGCGCCGAGGTGCCACAATGGCCAGGCCGCCAGCAACACTGCCGAACGAGGGGTTCAACGCATTGTGAGCACTCCAGCAAGCTCCGTACGGCCGCGCAGGCGCAGCGGTCTGTGTGCGGCGGCGGCACTGGTGGCGACCCTGACCGCCTCAAGCTGTGCGGCCACCGTCCCGGGAACCCTGCTTTCCGGGCCGGATCAGCCGTTCCGGGTCGCGGGCCTGGTCGCCGAGGACGGGGCCAGCGGCATGCGCGATAACGCACCGGCGCCGTCAGGGTCGGTCCGGGGAACTGACAACGGACAGGTCGACCGGTTGGCCGCTGTGAGCATTGACGACATCACCGACTACTGGCACCAGGCATATCCGCACAGCCTGCAGGGCACCTTCGCTCCGGTCGACACCCTGGTGTCCTACGACTCCACCAATCCCGCCAGCCCGGTGCTGTGCGGCGAGACTACCTATGACGAGGTCAACGCGTTCTTCTGCCCACGCGATGACCTGATCGCCTGGGATCGCGGGGTCATGGTGCCGGTCACCGAGAAGTACTTCGGCCAGACCGCGGTCGCGGGGTTGTTCGCCCACGAATACGGCCACGCCATCCAGGAGATGGCCGACCTCGTCGAGCGTGACACCCCCACACTGGTTGCCGAACAGCAAGCCGACTGCTTCGCCGGCAGCTACCTGCGCTGGGTGGCCGAAGGCCGCTCGCCGCGGTTCACGCTGAGCACCGGCGTCGGCCTCAATCACGTCTTGGCTGGCGCGATCACCATCCGCGATCCGGTCATCACACCGCGGCGGAGGAAACTCCTCGAGGACGGACACGGCACAGCACTAGATCGGGTCAGCGCCGTCCAGAAGGGTTTCAGCGCCGGCCCAAGCGCATGTGCCACGATCTCGATGGACGAGATCACCCGCCGTCGCGGCGATCTACCGCTCGTTCTGCAAGCCGAATCGAGCGGGACATTGCAGACCGGGCAAGTCGCCATTACCGAGGAGACGCTGAACACCTTGGTGGAGATCCTCGGCAAGATCTTCTCCCCCAACCAGCCGCCCACCCTGGCCGTCGACGCGTCTCGCGTCAGCTGCCCGTCACACCCAGCTGCTAACACGCCTGCCTGGTACTGCCCGTCGGCCAACACCATCGTCGTCAACCTCGATGTGCTCCAGAAGATGGGGACACCGTCCGACGAGTCCAATCACGTGCTCCTCCAGGGCGATAACACCGCGTTGTCCGTGGTCATTTCTCGATACCTGCTGGGCGTGCAGCGCGAACGAGGTCTTCCCCTTGACTCGGCGACCACCGCCCTGCGAACGGCATGCCTGACCGGTTTCGCCCAACGCGCCATGGCCAAGCGCATCGACGTCGCATCCGGAAAGCAACTCCAACTAACCGCCGGTGACCTCGACGAAGCGGTCGCTGGGCTCCTCACCAACGGACTCGTCGCCAGCGACGTCAACAACGACACCGTGCCCGCCGGCTTCACCCGGATCGCGGCATTCCGCTCCGGACTGCTCAACTCAACCGCTGACAGCTGCTATCAAAGGTATCTGCCATGACCACATCCCCACCCCGGCGTCCCATCGCACCCGCGGCCGCCGCCGTTGTCTGCTTGGCCGCGCTCACTGTGACCGGCTGCGCGACAACAGTTCCCGGAACCGCGAACCTCAAGGAACCTGTCTCCAAACCAGCCGAACCAACCCGCACCCCCACTCCCCTGGTCACGGCCGCAGCGTTGCCGCAGCTGCTCATCGATTTGCCGACCATGCAAACTCTGATCGGCTCACCCGCTCTGGAGACCGGCGCCGTTGACACAAAGCTCAGCGAGCTCGAGGCAGGCGACCACTACACTCCGCCGGAATGCCTCAGCACCATGCTCTGGGGACAGACTGACACCTATGCGGGCCTGCACGCCACCGACGCCTACGGACAGACCTATAAGGACCCCGGCCCCAAAGGGGCTCACGCTGTCGCGCAGATGATTGTGCTCTTCCCCGATCCTGTCGCCGCCACTACCGCCACTCAACGCATCGCCGACCAGTGGAGAGCCTGCACTGGTCGGCAGGTGACTGAGACCCGCAGCGACGGATTGACGCCCCCGAACTGGACGATTGGCGATGTGGTTCAGACTGGCGCAGTGACCACCATGGTGCGTCGACCTGACGACAGCAAAAGATGGGCGTGTGCGCGCTTCATGGCGGCCAAGTCCAACGCAGTGGTCGACGGGCTGATGTGCTCGTACGACATCGCTGACCGCCCGGGACAGATCGCCAACGCCATCTTGGCCAAGATCGCGGACTGAGCCACCGCGGTGTCGCTGCCGTCGGGGAAGTGTCGAGCGTCTACGTGCTGGCCTGCGTGGGGTTCTGAGCAGACCCACCCACTCCCCCGCCGGGTTGTTGCCGGGCCGCGGGGGCAGCTCTGCCGTCGAGGGCAACAAATGTGCAGTTTGGTCCCGGCGGCGGCTCGTACACCGTTGCCGAACAAGTCCGGCAGGTGAAGGACCTATGCGCTCCGAGGCCTTGGGCTGAGCACGTGGCGCACTGCTGGGTACCCACCAAGACTCGGTACGGACCGCGAAGGGTATGGCCTTGTGGGCAGGCCAGCGGAGGCCCAGGCTCGACCCAACCTGTTCTCGTGCATCTCAAGGCCACCACGTGCTGAGTGTAGTCAGCGAGTCGCCAACACTCCCTGCTCCTGGTACCGCCCGCGACGGCAACCCGGACCTAGCCGAGGCCCCCGCGACGTTTGGCCAGGGCCGTAGGGGCTGAATCGCTCTGAGAATGGGCGGTGGCCCTTAGGTGTCTTTCTTTCCAGGAAGGAAGGCGTTGAGGACCGGTGCAATCCAGGTACTGCGTGTGGTGAATCCGAGCTCGCGCCCGAGGCTATCGAGAACATTTTCCTGCTCGGGAGTCGGGCTGAATCCGATCTGGACGCTGCCCCCGCCTAGGTACCGCACCGCCGAGGGGTCGGCGGGAAACAGTGAACCGCCGACAGGTGCGGTGCTGACCTCCGATCTCTTGATGATGTCGGTCAGGTCTGCATGCTTCGCGGTGATCGCTTCGAGGACGACCTGCAGGTTGGTCTTCTTCGCTTTGTGCCGATAGTCCTCGAAGCGTTGTTTGACGCCCTGGCTGACGTAGACCGCGGTCGTCGGCCGCGTGCGAGACCGGGTGCTCGACTGGCGCGGCGATCGAACCGACCGTGGGGAGACCGGCGGCCGGGGGGCCTCTGCCGGATCACCGACTCGGGTCTCCGCTAGGGGCTGATCCGGGGCCGGAGCAGGAGTGGTTGTGAGGAGGCCACTGAGTCCGGAGCCACGGGGAGCCGGGCTGCCGAGGTCCGACAGATCTTCGGCGGGGATGTCCTGGTGCTTCAGTTTGCCGCTCACGGCCATACTCCTTGCTCGATCATTTCGGCGCGTCGTGCGCTGGCCCGGGTGAGGATTTCTTTCGCGAGTTTGGCGAAATCGCGGGCTACAGGTTTGGACGTACTGCTGACAACAGCAGTGCTCTTGGCGGTGCCGCTACGCAACTCCCAATACTTGGGGTTGTTGGCGATCTCTTGTTCCAGTTCGTGGGCGACGCGACCATACTTGGTCATATCGTTGGCGACCGCTTCGGAGTGACGGATGAACGCTGACATCATCACGTCGTTGTCTGCACCAAGGTCTCGCGCGATCTGATCGGTCATCTCCTTCCTGACCTTCGTCGCGGATGTGCCCGACGCGAATGCGAACACTCCGAGCAACATGAGGTACTCGTTGAATTCCCGCATTTTGCGGATCTCGCCGGCCAATTCACGGAGGCCGAATTGCGACATAAGCTCCGTCTTCATCGGCACCACGATGAATCGGGCCGCGCACAGCGCCAGCTCCAGCAGCAGCGGATTTTCCGGCGGGGTGTCGATGATGATGAGTTGGTAGTTGTGTGCAATTCGCTGGAGGCTGTCCGCGAGTGACAGGAGAACGGACGGCGCTGACTCCTGGGACATCAGGTCGCCGGCCACAGCGGCACTAATGCGCCGTACGAACGGCCCACCCGGAATGACGTCAAGGTTGTCTCGCACTCCCCGGACAGGTCTGAGCGGCGCGCCGCCGGTGATGGCGCCGAAAAGGCCGCGCCCATGGTCGTCAAGCTCGCTGTTGGCGAACCCTAAAAGATGGGCGATGTTCCCTTGCCCGTTGAGGTCAATGATCAGAGTCGGGGCCCCATCGGAGGCCACCAGGGCCCCGATATTCGCCGTCGTTGTGGTCTTTCCAACGCCGCCCTTACCGTTGGCGACCGCATATACGTGACCTAGACGCGCCCAATCGATCGTCGGCACCGGCGCGGCCCAGGCGGTTACGCTTTCGGTCATGAAAGCCCTCTGGCCTGTTCAATTACGGATGGCAGCCCACGCAACGCACCGTCCGGCGCGAGGGCTGCGGGCATATTGCGGTTCATGGTCACCAGAGTCTAGCGACCCAGGTACGACACGCAGGTCGACGCCACGCCGTCCACGCACTAGTGACCAAACCGTGATACACCACATGGACGCCCGGAGCAGCCGTAACGCTGCCCACAGCGGTGGTCCACACTCCGCCATCCACAACGAGCGTCATGGTTGTCTACGTGGCGGTTGCGACCGCCACCCGAGCACTGCCAACTGCACGTGTTCCGCCCCAATGCCCCACGCGATAAGCCCCGCCGTCACCCATTCCGAGCCACCGTCGACACGGGATGTATGGCGCGCCCTCGAAGTCACCGTGGCCTGCAACATGGTCCAAGACCTGCATGATCACTGCTGTTCAGGTGTGATCAACAACCCGCTATCACGCACGGCAGAGCGCCAGAGTCACTGCCTGACATGCCGCCCGATTCAGTACCCGCCAAGAGCCCATACATACCGCCACGCATATAGCCAGATAAGGAGCCTGCGCACGCGCCACGTAAGCCACCTGAGTGTCGGCCCGACGCGATGCATCGCATACCGCCAAGTAGCACGCGTGATTCCGGCTGCGGTGCACAGTGGCCGAAGCGATGGAGATAGCCACTGTGATACCGGCTCTAACCACTACCGTGCGTGCCGCGTGTGCCACGGGGTGAGCGTACGTGGAAGTCAATGCACTATCCTCCGATGAATACCATGCTTTCTGATCCACACAGTCTGTCGCATGCCGACAGACGGTACTGGCGGCGCTACATCGTGCAGATGGGCGAGGGTGCCAGCCAATTGAGGTGCCCGCTGCGAGTGCTGGCCTTGCACGAGTACGTCACAGAACCTCAGACACCGCGATGCGACGCGCAGCGGGCCAAACCCGTCCACGAGCGTGGACCATTATTCGCAAGGTGATCCATCGCAGGACGCAATCCATAGCTCTGCCCACAGCGTGTTAGCGAGTGAATACATCACCGTCGTGGTGAACAGCAGGTGCCACCTGTTGCACACTGGCGGGCAACATGGTGGCTCCGACTCGTACATGAGCATGTGGCTCTGCCTTAATGCAGATCGACAACCGACCTCAGTATTGGGCGGTGTATCTGGCTTCCGCGCCGGGACGCCCAGCACGTCTCACGGATAGTGCGACCTGGACTTTTGGCAAGAACGGTCGATGCGCCTCTGGCGCGCATCGACTCAGAGGCGCCCACCGTGCTCCTGGGCTGATCCGACGCCTTCGCCGCGTGGCCCACACGCATCTCCGCGGTTTCGCGCCCCCACGGGCCAGCTGGGCGGTTTTTGCACGTCACGCTCATCGTCTACCGCCGACTTGGGCGGCGTCCGGGCGGCGAGATCGGCCCCTGACCGCCAAACCTGGGGGAGCCGGCGGGCCCCCAACCTAATCGTTGGGCTGGGTCAGGGAGCTGGCGTCGTCGGGAGTGAGAAGTCGCCCCAGGATGTCTTGGTAGTTATCGGCAGCTTTCGCGAAACCCGTCGCCGCGTCTCGATATTGCCCGGCCATCGACCAGTGTCGGTCGGTCAGCGCACGGTAGTCATCGACGAGAGCGGCCGCGGCGTCGCTCGCGTGCTGGAACTCCTGTACGGCGCCGAGCAGGATTGCCTGGTTTGCCTGCAGAAGGCGGTTGGTTTCTTCTGTCGCGGCGGCGGCGGCCCGTGCCCGTGCTTCACTCTCGCGGGCGTGCGCTTCTGCGGCACGGGACTGCTCGAGCTCTTGGTGGAGCCCTGCGATGGTGTCCAGCAGACTGCTCGCATCCTGAGACGCCGGCAGAGCAGCGGCGGATAGCAGTTGATCGGCGTAGACGTAGTACGTCGGCCGTTTGCCCTCGAGCGTTGCGCCGCCATCGAGGTCGCCGTTTTCGACCAGCCGTTTAACGGTCCGCCAGTCTTTTCCGAGCAGTTTCGCCGCTTGCGCCAATGAGACGGTCGGCCGTCCCGGCTGAGGTGGAGGTGACGAGCTCACGCAGCTCCCCCTTCACCTGGCCCGATGCGTCTTGCGGGCCTTCACTATACCGCTACCACCGACAGGTGATAAGTCTCTGAAATGCGATTTTGCTGGATTATCCAGCACCAGATCGGCGCCCGACACGCCGCCCTGGCTCCCTGCTTGCAGATCCGGCTGCCGCTACAGTGTCAATGTCGGTTTATCCGACATATGGAGACGCCTTTCAGTGCGGATCAGCGGCGACACGATGGCAGGCGAGGGAGCAGACGTATGGCGGAAAACACGGCACAGGTCACCCCTGCGCGCAGGCGCCGCCCCGACTGGCGCAGTCGGGAGGTCCGTGCAAAGGAAAAGATGGTGGCACGTCGGGTCAGCGAGGCTGACCATAAGGCTTTGAGGCAGTTCGCAGACGAAACCGGCACGTCGATCGCCGAGCTGATCGCGCCAGCGATCAACGAGCTCATCGCCCAGGCACACGCCTATTGCCAGGAAGCCGATCGGCACGACTTGGTGCCGCAAGCGCGAGCATCCTAAGCCTCACGGCTACGCGGCCAGGATTCGCCCGCCGAGCAGTTCGGCGATGAGCTCGATCGCGCCAAGCTCATCGCTTCCAGCCTCGTGATCTGGTGGGCCAGTGGCCATCACCGCTTCCAGCCAGGCCGAATGCTCAACGTCGTCCACCGCCACGTTCGGCGTTTCCGACGTCATGCCCAAGGGTTCCGCGTGCTGACCCACGGCGTGCTGGCGCTCGCGCTCGTCGAGCCAGCTCCGCCAGGCAGCCCTTTCCTCCCGGTGCTTTGCGAGCCGTTCGTCACGTGTCTGGTGTAGTTGGTGCCGGACCGCGATCTCATCAAGTGACGCACTTCCGGGCCCCACGATCCCTCTGCCTGGCGTCGTGATCAGGCCCGCGATCTGGAGCTCAGCGATCATGCTGTCGGCGGTGGCGCGGGGAAGTGCCGCCGCGGCGTACAAGTCCGCTCGCGCGGTCAGACCGTGGTAAACGACCAGTTCGTAGATCCGGCGAAGATGGTGGCCTAACACGATCCAGGCATCGTGCACCGGTTCAACTCTGACCCGTTCAGCTCTATTCTGTGTCCTAGAGACTAGGTTCTGACTGGTCAGCGCGTAAACGTCCGGTTCGGTTCCGACGTGTTGTCGGACCAGAATGAGCGGCGATCCCGGTCGTTCCCTCAAGTCCGCCAGCACCCGCCAAATGCAGTCCTCGCTCAGCAGCCCCGCAGACAGCGATAACGTCCGCCCCCCGACGCCGATCAACCACGTACCTGAACGCTGCTCACCAGCCACCAGGGCATAGAACGCTACCGCTTGCAGCACGCAGTGCACGGTCCAGCGGTACCGCCGTCCAGCGAATTCTCCATCCGCCCAGGCGAGGGCGTTTGCTAGCCACGCCCGCAAAGGCTCGGGCCCCCGGTACCCCTTGTGCCCCCCCGGTGAGTACTTACTCTTGTGCCGCGGGGGAGAGGATTTTAGGACATTGTCGATGAGCCAACTGGTGGCTTTGTTGACGTCTCGGGCCAGGGCGTCCTCGGACCGATGCTGATACCGCCGGTAGGCAGTTCCAAGTCCCTGTTCCCACGGCCCTCCGGGGGCGATCATGGCCCGCAAGCTGGCCAGGCTGTGGCCGCGGGCTATGGCCTGTGTGACGACCGACATACGGGCTTCGTGATTGGACTGCCAGGTCGGCCGTGTGGCGGCGATGGCTGCATGGGTGGCGTAGGCATCGACGTCGGGCGGCAGTGGGTCGCCTCGGAGGTAGGGGGCCGCGATGGTCTGGGTATCACCGCTGCCATAGAGATAGGGGCTGCGGTCGCCGGCTTGGTTAGGGGAGGCCGTGCGCGGAGCCTGAACGCGGGCCTTGAAAACGCCGAGCAGCATGCAGAGTCGGGGGAGCAGGTCTGGCTCTGACCGCGTGGTCATGATTGCGACGGCGTCATCGAGGGTGCCGACGAGCCGCCGGTAGCCACCTTCGCGGCAGGGACTTCCTGGTGGGGTCATGCACCCGGTCTCGGGGTTCGTGTTGGGCGTGATGTCGAGGGTGGGCAACCGGGCGGCTAGCAGGCGGACCAGAGGCACAATTTCGTCATGTGACGCTGAGGTCCCAATGGCGAGCGGACACAGCAGGTGCCCGCCGCCACTGGTGGAACGGTCTGCGATGACCTCGCCACCACATTGGGTCAACCATGAGGTTGCGGCGGCCATGTCAGCATCCACGGCAGCGCGTCCATGGCGCTTTGCGTCGAAGTCGAGCCAGAGCATCTGGGTGCGGCGGTGGCTGTAGAGGTACACCGCGGCCGGGCGTGTCGGGAGCCGGTCGGTGCGCTTGGAGGTGTCGCTGAACTTCCCAGTTACGCTGCTGCACAGCCTCATCCGTGATCGTCCGGGGGCGGCGACCAGAGGTGCGAGGCGTTTCCACACCAGTTCAGGTGACGGCGCGGTCGACGGTTTGGGCGCCTCGTCGTGGGCTGCCGCTGTCATAGTCGCCCCGCCCGAGTAGCCTGGCGGGCAGTACTTTTGGGGTGACGGCAGCCTTCTACGGGCGCAGGTTGCACTGCGCTATTGCGGCTCACAAGGGTGTCCCTTATCCTGGAGCCAGCTACTTTGCCTATACGGGCGAGTTGCTGGCCCCAAAATCGGTCTCGGAGAATTCGGTTGTAGTGGTCGCTTGTGAACCGAAGTTGGCGCTTCGGTTCGGATCTGCGAAATCCCCGCTAAGGCGGGGATTTCGTCTTTCAGGGACCACGCGCTCCTGCCTGACGTCGCCACGCAGGGTATGTCGCAACGGGGTAGATGTGCCTCCTGGTTCTCGTGTTGCAGCCGAGTTTGTCATGGAGTGGTCGGTTTAACCGACCAGACACGCCTGGTCACACCCAGATATTTGGCAACAGTGCCTCCAGCTGCAGCGCTAACAGGATGTCACGGTCTGCCGTGGTGACGCGCCGCCCCTAGAACTCAACCTTGGCAGCCGAACACAACGCGCGCCGGCCGACAAAGCAGCCACCAGAATTCTTGGCGCGTCGCTATTGCGCCGCCCGGCGATGTTGGATGGACATCAGTCACACCCCGTCCGGCGACGCCACTAGCGACATCGGCGGCCTCGGCTCACTCATCCGATACGACTTCCGTTACTGGGCGCACCTTCCTGAAAGCGGCGATGCATGACTGCAGTGGACAACCTGGCGACGTTCATCGACGGGGAACACCCTGGCCTCAACCCCGTGCTGGGCGACGAAATGGCGTGGCTTGAACCGCCGGAGGCCGATCACAGCGCTCACGGCGAGGTTCCTCCGCTCGTCCGGGCGAGCAGGGCAGTCGCAGTGGCCATCACCGCGGCGATCGCGGTCTCCAGCTTCATTCTGTCGTTTGCCGCGCTGAGCGATCTCGCGCGCCGTACCGGCAGCTGGGCGGGCTGGCTTCCGTATCTGTGGCCCGGAATCGTCGATGGCGCAATCGTTTTGGCGACGATGGGCATCCTGGCCACAGCCGCGTACCCGGATCAGCGCAAGAACAGGCAGTTCTTTTGGGCGATGCTGGGCGTCGGAGCGCTGGTGAGCATCGGCGGCAACGCCTTGCACGCGATCCTGCCGGCGACAGCGCCGCTGCCGACCGCCCTGGCGTTCGCCGTGGCGTGTGTGCCGCCCGCGGGGATCTTGGGCAGTACCCACGCGGTGCAAATCTTGTGGCGGTTCAATCCTTCTCGACCGCAGGTAGCCGCATCACAGCCGCGACGCCCAAACGATGTGAGGGAGCAAACTCTTCAGGACCGAGGCCAGCGGTGGGTGGCTCTGGCCCGCGAGATTCACTGCCGGGGCCGGTTGACCAACCACTCCGAGAACACCCTGAGCCAGGCGCTGTGGCGACTGTTCGAGGTACGCCCGCAGATGCCGCTGCGCGCCATCGCAGAAGAGGTCGGCGTCGGCCACCACGATGTCATTGCCCGGCTCCGTCACACCGCCACTGAGGTGGTGCGCGAACGCCCCGAATTAGTTCCTATGCCCGTAGCTATCGAGGGTTATGCAGGCTTAGCGTCGTAAACAGCAACGACGTGGTCAACAGAGAGGACGTCCGCTCGTGACTTTTGGGCTCCCGAGTCTTCCCAACATCGTGGTGGACCTGCTCGAACCTGCGGTCGAGAACGCAGTCAAAGTGGTGACCGCAGTGGGCCACGTATTCGCCGATGACAACCACCCGCCGACGCAAACGCCGTTGCAGCGCACCAACACTGCGCTCTACGGACCCGCCGGCCCGCCAGCTGCGCCCGCGCCGGCCCCGGCCCCGCCGGCCGACAACGCGGGCGGATTGAACGATGGTGCGGCCAATGCCGGCGATCAGTACAACAAGCATGTCGACGGAGCCGCGCTCACTGATGGCAAGCTCGCCGCTCTGCTCAAGCAGATCTTCGAGTCCAATCAGCAGGCCCGCGACAAGGTCAACGCGATCCTGGCCGACATCCAGGCCAAGTCCAAGCAGATCGCACCTGAGATGGGCGACCCGGCCTCGGTCATGGCGTTCCAGAAGTACATGGACCAGAAGTTCGGCGAGATCCAAAAGGTGCTCAGCGATGCGCAGGTCGACGCCAAGACCCAGGCGGCCATCATGGATGCCCTGGGCCAGGAGTACCGCACCAATGGTCCCAAGTCTGGTGAGGGAGATAAGGGTTCGGCCGGTGGCGAGGGCGGATCTGGCGGCGACTCCTCGGGCGGTGGCGGTGGCGGTGATGCAGCCCCGCCGGCCGATGCCGGGGCGAGTCCGCCCGCGGCGGATGCTGGGGCAGGCACTGACCCTCTAACCGATCCGCTGGCCGGCATGGGCCCGATGGGTATGGGCGGAATGGGCGGAATGGACCCGCTGACCTCCCTGGCCGGACTGGGCTCGGCGCTGCCCGGCATGCTCGGCGGCCTAGGCGGTGGTGGCGGGTCTCCACTGGATTCCCTGGGGCCGGCTTTGGGCGGGCTGGGGTCGGCGCTGCCGGGGCTGGCCTCGCAGTTCTCCGACAAGAACGGCCAGGACCCGGCCAACGCGGACGATGAGTTCTCCGATACCAAGGGTGACCGGAAAGCGGACAAGCCCGAAGACTCCTTCACCGACGACAAGGGCAAGGACGACGCCAAGGCCCCCGCGGATCCGAACACCGCACAGCCGGTGGCCAACAACACCCCGGCGGCCGCGGCCCCGGCTGCGGCGCCGGCGGCTGATCCGCAGCGCACCGTCTCGCTACCCGATGGGACCTCGGTGACCGCGGCCGATCCGCATCGCGCAGACGCGATGAAAGCCGTGCTGGAGGGCAAGTCGGTCAGCGCGGCGTATGGGGATCAGATCCCCCCAGCGGGCTCGCCGGTGATGAATCCGGTCGACCGCAACAGCCTGCGCCCCGGCGATTACGCCCAGTTCGACGCCAAGCCTGCGGTGATGTACTTGGGCAATGGCAAGATTTGGCTTGATGGCCAGCTCAAACCTGTCTCGGCGCTGCCCAGCTCGTCGGACTTTTTAGGCTGGACCGGACCGCCGGCTGCTGGTGGCGGGGCGCAGGCGAGTGTGCCGGCACCACCGACCGGCACCCCGGCATCAGCTTCGGTTACCTCGGTACCGCCGACCGGTAACCCCACGGCATAGGGGAGCCCCGCAGGATGCAGTCAGAAGCCGAGACGCAGGAACGAACCTACGTCGAGACGTCACGCACCGGGGCGCTGCTGGTGGAGCTGGACGCCAGTGGTGGCGTAGTGCGGGTGCAGCTCGAGCCCGAGGTCAATGCCGCCTGGTCGGCCGACACCCTGTCCGAGCGGCTGATCCACCTGCACCGGCTGGCGCTGATGCGGGCCCGCTTCGCGCAGCGGCAACGAATGAACGAGCTCGGCGCCGACATGCCCCCGGACGACACCTATCCCAGTGAGTCCGAGATCGCGGCGTACCGGGCTCGATATTTGGATTTTTGAGGCCGCGCTAACCACCGCGCACCGGAGTTACGCTGGGCAAACGACCCATTGAGTGAAAGGACTGCGCCATGGCCAACCGGTTGACGGTGGACTTCGACGCTTGGGAGGACCACGCCTCCTGGTGGGATACCGAGAGCGAGGCCGCCGGCATGCGCATGGCCGCCGACCCGGACACAATCGAGGCCGCCCGGCATGCCTTCGGCAAGATCGGCTCGTCGACAGTCGGCGAGGCCTATGCCGCCACCTTGGCTGCCCGTCATGACCTCGGCCGGCGCCTGGCCGCCAACGCCCAGGCCGTGGCCAACCACATCCGCCGTGATCTGCAGACCTACGCCGATCAAGAGCACGAGAACCAGCAGACGCTGAGAACGTAGATCAGGTTCGTTTGATGGCCAGTAGCGCAAATCTGTTCATCGACCCCGACGGTGTGCGCGGCGCCGGGGCTGGCCTGTCCGGGGCCAGCTCCCCGGCGGCGGCGCCCCCGCCGGTAGTTACGCCGTGCGCGGCGGACGCGACGTCGGTGAAGGTTGCATTGGCACTGTCCACCTCGATCAGCGAGCTGCTCAACGCCACCGCGACGCTTAATCACAAGACCGCGCAAGCGGCGGCCCGGATGAACAGAAACGCCACCACCTACGAGGACCAGGAACGGGTCAACGCCGCCTCGCTGGCCGCCGGATCGCGGGGACGCGCCGCCTCTGTGCCGACCAGCGATGGGCCATCAATCGCCCCTCCGCTGCTGGTGGCTCCGCGCGTCCCGACGCCGGGGGTGCAGCCAACCTCTGGCAGGGAGATCGCCGCGCTCATGCATGGCGGCCCCGGTACCGAGGCCTTGGAGTCAGCCGCACAGGCACTTAACGCGCACGCTGACCAGCTTGACTCTGCCGCGCAGTCGGTGCGCTCGGCGCGGTGGACCAGTGAGCAGAATTGGGACTCCGCGGCCGCCGACCAGGCCAGCACGCACTTGGCCACGCTGGAATCGACCTACACCCGCCACGCCGATCAGTCGCGCGCGCTATCTCGGGATGCGACGGTGCAGGCCAACAATTTTCGGCAAGCCCGCGCCAACATCCCCACCCCGCAGCATTTCACCGAGCTGGAGCAACGGCTGCGCTCTGCGTCGGCCGCCAACGCCAACAATGGTGGCCGCTACGCCGCAGTTGTGGCGAAACTGCAGACCGATCTTGCTGCGGCACATCAGCAAGCGGTCAACACCTACAGCACCTACACCGCCGGCGGGCAAGTGCAAGCCGAGCCTCTGCAACCGGGCGCCGCAACCACTACAACACAGGGGGCGTCGGGGCAGGGTGAGCCCGGTGTAGCGCCGGGCACCGAGGACGGCTCCCAGCCAGGCACTGGTGACGCTGGCGCGGCCCCGGCCGCTGATGCCCTGGGCGACCCCACCGGCGGCGGGGATCTCATGCAAACCCTGCTGCCCACAGTCTTCGGTGTGGTGGCCGGTGCGGCTGGCGGCCTGCTCGGGGCTCTGAGCGGGGCCGCGGACAAAGTTCAGCAGACCGGTACCCAGCTCGTCAGCGGGCTGGCCCAAGGCGGCGCATCAGCACTGCAGGGGCTCGCCGGCGGACAGCCAGGTGGCTCCGACCCGTCCTCGGGAGAGGGAAACGGCCTCGGGGACCTCGGGGACCTCGGCGACGGTGGCGGTGGTGGCGGTTCCGAGCCCGGGGATACCGAACCTGCCTCCGGCGGTGACGGGGCACTGGCCGCGGCCCCGGCGTCGGCGGCAGCTGCACCGGCTGCGGCCCCGGCACCGACAGTGGGAACTGGAGCCCCGACGCTCAGCAGTACCGGTACCGGTACCGGTACCGGGATGGGCGGCGCACCGATTGGCGGCATGATGCCGCCAATGATGGGTGCGCCCGGGCGCGGCGGTGGAGGTGAGGACGACAAGCGGCTCTACGAAGAAAAGCGGCTGCGCCTGACAACCCCACCAAACTCCGAACCAGTCAAAGGCAGAGTTGAAGCGCGCGAAGCCCGCCCTGAGAGGCGCGAAACACGTTCTGAGAGAGGGGATCAGCAGGCATGACGCTGACCGACGATCAGTACGTCGCCCAGGCCGAGGCCGCGCTGGCGCACATGCGCGCCCGCAACAAGGCCTTCCTCGACGCTGTGGAAGGGATCAACATCCCGTCCCTGCACGATGACGTACGCGCCCGCTTTGACAGCTGGGGCAACCTGCTTGATCTCGACATCGCCCCCGAAGCGCTGAGCACCTACACCAACGTCGAACTCGAAGAACTCATCACCGCCGTGCTGCGCGAAACGCGCAGGCAACTCACCGACCACATGCACGATCTGTTCGTGACCTACCTGGTTCCCACCGATCCACAGTTCGATCCCAATGCCACCGGCGAGCGGTATATCGCCCCACCGCCACCTGACGCCTGACCGCTCAGACGTGGTCGGGCTGATCACCATTTCCGGGTGAATTCCCCTCTTGTATAACCGAATTCGCCTCAGTGGCAAGCATGCGGAGCACGCGCGGCAGCCGTCTTTACACCCGGGGGTTCCGGCGCCCACGCACGCGCTCGACGAGCTCGGCGCGGGCCTGACGCTCGGCCTCCTCGGCCGCCACCCGCTTGCGCGCCGCCCGCGCGGCGATCTCAGCCGCCACCTGCTGCGCCGCTCGGTGCGTAGGCTTGCCCAGCCGGCGGGAAAGATCGCGTCGTCGACAAGCATGTCTCTTGGACCTCGTCTGGTCAGGCTGCGCTGCTGTGGACGTCGGCGCTGGCACGGCGGCGCCGCACTGCCGAGGATGGCATCGCCGGGGCCGGCAGGCCGGGCAGCTCAACGCTGCGGCGGCGCTCGAACTGCGCCAGCAGGTACTCATAGGCCGCACCGAGAAGCTCGGGGTCGCTCTTGTCGCCAGGCAGTGAGACACCGCCCCACACTCCGTACTCCTCCCGCGCGGCGACGGCGTTGTAGCCGCACCGCCCGATGAAGGGGCAGCCCTGGCAGTCCCGGACAGCCAATACGCGGTCCTTGAACTGGGAAAACCACAGCTCCTGGCCGTTGCGGGTCCGATTGGGGTCGACTGTCTGGCAGGGGGTGGGCTCGCTGGTGTGATAGAGGCGCACCGGCATGCGGCTGCCGCGATCCACCGAACGGGCCCCGGAAGCTGTGTGATCGGTGGCGGTTTGACTGCTCATATCCGGGTCACCCTCCTCGTCCGTAACCGGGATTTCCCGGTTACAACCGGGACAGTAGCAGCGTTTTCCCGCTTTTGTATCCCTATGACCGGGATTTCTTGGTTTCGCAGGGTTGCCTGGACGGCCCTTGGAAGGCTTTCAAGCAGCTCAGACCCGCTCGCCGGCATCACGGCTTTGTGCTGGAAGCGGGCAAATAAGTCGGGATTTCCCGCCTGATCGCGCCTGGATAGCCGTGATTTCCCGGTTCGTGAGGCAAAATGTTCCACATCATGTCCTGGGATGAGCTGGCGGTGGCGGTCCGGGCCCGGCGCAGGGAGCTGGGCCTGACGCAAAGCGATGTGGCCACTGCCGGGCAGGTCTCGGTCGAGCTAGTACGCAATATCGAGACCCGTCGCCGGACTCCTGGTCGTCTGAACCCGCGGAAAGCCCGGGGCATCGAGGACGCCCTGCAATGGGAAGCGGGCAGCATCGATGCGGTTCTTGCCGGCGGCGTGGCCACGCCGGCAGTACCGAAGCCACCCCGCGACGACCCACCAACAGTCCCCGATCCAGGCGATCGCTTCGCCCTGGCGCGTCAGCTTGTCGCCTTGCGGTCGACACTGGCGGCGCACCAGCGATCCATCAGCCCGGATGCGCGCGAAGCGTTGATGACCGAGGTGGCTAAATCGGCGCGCGAAGCCGAAGAGGCGATCGTGCGGATCATGCCCTGGCTCGACGAAGGTGAGCGCGGCGAGGCTATCCAACTTCTCGTTAAACTCCGAGAACCGTTGGCCTAGGACACCACTGGAGCAGCTGACTCATGACCATTGCGTGCGACCCCGATAAGGTCGTTGGGGTAATTAACGAATTGCACGACGTCGCCGAGACCGTGCGAACCTACGGCGACCTGGGCCAAGCCCCAAGTGCGCAGCGTCCGGCGATCGGCGCCATGCCGACGCAGCTCTACCTGCTCGCCGCCGCGGTGGAGGCGCAGATGCGCAGCCTGATCCACATTGACCGGGTGTGCGCATCGCGGCTATGGCCCCCACCGGATGCGGCACGAAAGGTCATGCACTTCGAGTTGACCGCCGCTGACACCGTCGTCGTCAGTGCAGTCAGTACCGAAATCTGCGTCGCCGAACTGGGCCAAGCACACCGACGACTGACCGGAGCCACCAAGCAGCTCCGCACCGCATTGCAATCGCCATCCATCGCAACGGTTTTCGAAAGCTTGGATAAAGAGGTCGAACGGCTACGGGTGTTCGTCGCCGCGTTCGCGTAACCGGTCACCGGGGGTGCGGGGGCAGCTGATACCACAGCCCGGGCGCGATCTGTTTCGAGTCGAACGGGGCCAACTGACCCTCGGGGACCTGAATCAAGCGGCGAACATCAATCGGGAACTCCGGGGGCTTATCGGGCACACCGGGGGCGTAGAAGGCGTGCGGTTCCGGTACCCAGGTGCCAGAGCCAGGGATGAGTTCCTGGTAGCGCGAGGGGCCCAGGGCTCCGGGCGGGAGCTGAACGATGTCTTTGAGGTCGACCGGCGATTTGGCCGGGCCGGAGGGGACGTCCGGGTACCAGACGCCGGAGTGGGGGACCAGTTCGTGATACCCGTACGGCCCAAGCGTTTTGGGGTCTTGGACGACCATCTTGCTCAGGTCGAGCCAGTATTTCTGGGGATCGTTGGGCGCTGGTGACAGTGGCACGTCGAGCGCCTGGACGCCGCCGGCGGCAGGGCGGGGTGGGGGCTCCAGCGGTGCGCCTACGAGCGAGGGATTGCCGGCGCTGCGGGCGTAGTCGGTGTACTGCGCGGTCGCCTTGGAGTGTAAGCCACCGAGTTCGGTCTGCAGCGCCGACACTACCGGTGCATAGCGGCCCATGTTGGCCGGGTTGGCGTTGGCCTGTGCGGCACGTTTGAGGCGATTCTCGGTGTCTTCGAACTGTTCGGGCGTGGGGGTGTTGGCTCGCGCTCGAGCGAAGCTCTCGGCGTGGGTTTCCAGCGCGGTGGCGGTCGCGGTGGCGTGTTCGCCGTGGCGCTCATACCACTGACTGAGTTCGGTAATCCGTTGGGAGGCTTGATCTGCGGCGCTGGACTGCCAGTCGGCGGAGATCGAGGTGCTACCGCTGTGGAGCCGGCGGGCGGCATCCTGCAACTGACCGGCGTGGGTGCGCATTTGTTGTGCTGCACTGAAGAGACCGGCGGGTCCTGGCCCTGCGTGAAGCAGGGTGGCGATGTCTTTGCCGTTGGTCGGGGGTGGCCCCAGTTGCGGGGCTGTGACGGCCGGAATGGTCGGTGTCGGGATGCTCGGCACCACACTCGGCGGTGCGGTGGCCGCCCCGGAGCCCCCGCCGGTCGAGCCCAGGCTGGCGGCGTTGAGCTGTTCCTGCTCGTCGTAGGTGTTCGCGCTGCTGGCCAGCATTGATCCTCGCGCTTGGCTGATCGCCTGGGCGACCGTGCTGTACCCGCTGATGGCCGCGCAGCGGGCCTGCAGCGTTTCGGTAACCGCTGCGGACACCGGGTCTGAGGCCGGCGGCGTCACGGTGATTCCCGTCGGCGAAGCCCCCGCCGGCGCCGACGCGACTGCAGCAGCCGTCTGGGTGACAGCAGCGGTATCGATGTCCAGTTGTGCCACCGCGACCTCCTTCACTGACTTCTTAAGCGCGCACGACTACGCCCCGTTCCAGCAACGTTAACGGCTCAGCGAAGGGGGTTGCACCGCCCAAATACGAGCATCTGCCGGCGAGCGCGGCAATCCATTGGGGTGGGAACCGACAGATGCCGATTCGAACTGTAGAGGCGTCGCTAGCTGTCGGACCGCTGCTCAATACTGAACACATGTGGTGGGACGAACAGCTCCGAAACGGCCCCGCAGGGTCAGGCGGTGACCTCTGCGTGCTGCCCACAACACCGTCACCTGCGCCGACACCGCACACGCCCCATGCATACACCGGACAACCGGGATCTGTGCCGTCCACGAGCGATCCGTGGCAGTGGTGGTGGAACCATGCGCGCAGGAGCGCAAGAGCCTTCCTTGCAGGTCAAGATCCGCCGGCGATCGCCATCTTCGGACCCGTCCTCGGCGATGAGGAGCAGGGCCTGCTCGAAGCCGATGTGACCCTGAGTTTCCTCTACGGAGGCGATGGGAGCTACGCGCGAAGCGACTACTTCGTCGTCGGGCGACCAGCGGTGATGGTGGGGGCGCTCGCGGTGAGCGCGGCCATCAACCGCCGCCGCAAGGTCGCCGCGCGCCGCGATGCCCAGCCCCGTTGGCGCGACCACCAGAACATCCACGTGTGGAGCACCACCGACCGTCTGATCTGGGACGGCGGCTCTGGACTGGAAAGCCTCTGGTACGGCGATATCGCAGGCTTCTACCCGGAACTGGACACGTGGAGACTGACGTTGGCAACCCACGCCGGACACCCACCGGTGCGGATGCAAGGCCCCGTGGTCCCCCTGCTATCACTGTGGACCGCCACGGCGGTGCTGGGGCAACGGTGGTGGCAGGACCCGCGCCTAGCCGCCCTGCTGCGCTGAATCCCGCCGATGACACCGCCGGAAGGCATTGGCGGTACTTTTCTCGGGCGCCGTATCTGACCTGCTCCGCAGGTAGGATCGGCCTTATGCCCGCGAAAACACACATCGACACCCAGGCCACCGCGGCTGCCCTGGCTGCCGTGGCCGAGCATCGCATGACGGCCATCGCCGGGACAGACATCACGCTCCCGCAGGGCGGGTATGTGGGGGCAACGAACGCCGTCGCCGCGAGCCTCATCACCACCCGGCTGGCCGAGCTGGCCAGCCTGACGGTTGCCGGGGCGGCCGCCGCACAGTGCAGCGTTGCGACCTACGAAGCGACCGAACAAGCGAGCGCAGCCACGCTGACAACGTAAGCGCGCTAAGGGAGGGCACACATGAGCACCGGCACATCAGCCTGGGCACCGCCGACAGGTGGCGTCCCGCCCCAGCCAACCCCGCCCCACAACGTCCCGCCCTACGGATGGACTCCGCCGCCAGGTGGCGGGGCACCCGTGCCGACCCAGCACGGCAGCACCCCACGTGCCCCTCGGATGTGGCTGTGGGCCCTGGTGACTGCCGTCCTCATGGTGATCGCCATCGCTGCAACAGCCGCCATCACTTACGCAATCGCACACTCTGCCGGCAAATCAACAGCCGCAGCGCCCACGCCTTCCGAACCCACGTACACAGCGGCGCAGCAGGCCGCCGCCAAGCAAGCTGTGTGCTCAGCGTTTGACGTCTCGTCCAAAGGGATCGCAAGCCAGGGCGGCGCCAGGGTCGACGGTCAACCGAACATTCCCATGCTGTTACGGACGCTAAGTGGGACCGTTTCGATGCAGAACGCGCTCGTACCCGCGACTCCAGCAGATGTGGCCGAACCGGCGCGACGAGTAGTCCAAACGAATCTGGACTTGATGAACGCTGCTCTTGGGCAGGCGAATATCAATGAGGTCAAGGCGGCGAACGATGCGTCGAACGGCGCCGTCGACGCCCTACTATCGGCGTGCGGATTGCCGCACTAATGCCATCCGCAACCAATGCGAACAGCGGCGTCGCTGACTCAGCTAGCAAAGAGGCTGGCCACGTCAAAACGGCTGCCGAGGTGGCCAACTCGGAGGCAGCCAAGCTGCTGAAAGGTTTCGATGCGGCAAAGCCGCCGGCCGATAACTATGTACCAAGCCTGGGCATGCCCGGCGGCGGCGATATTCACCTGCAGCCCGGAATGTTCACCGGCTACTTGGTCGGCCCAGGAGTGTGGCCGACCGAATCGGAATCCGAACTGGCCCAAACCGCAACCAAACTCAAGAAGCTGTCCGAGCACCATCAAGACGCGGCCTCGGCCGCGGAGCGCTCAAAGGACGAAGTGTTCTCACCAGGAGGCTGGTGGAGCGACGGCGCCGGCGCCGACGCCGCATACGAGCACTACGAGGCCGAAGAGAAGGCACACAAGGCGGTAGCAAGCGTCCTCGACGGCGTGAGCACAACTCAAAGCCAAATGAGTGGCCTAATCAGGCTGGGGAAGCGCAACATTCGCGACGCCCATGACGCAGCACACCAGGAGATCGAGCAGTATCTCAATGCCCCCGGCGGCGTTCCCACAGCCAAGATCGCCGTTATCACCACCAAATACCGGACCCTGATCGAAGAGCACCGTACCGAGCTGCACGGGTGGATGACCGAGCAGACCACGATGCTGACGAACAAGTTTGGCATCCCCGAAGCACCACCAGGATCACCAAAACAGAACGGCGAATCCGAGGACCAGGACAGCCACCACCGAGCCGATCCCAGTGACGGGCCTTCAACGCAGCCCGCCGATTCCACGAATGTGCCAAAACCAGGCAGCGATGGATACCACAAGGGGGGCATCACCGATTCTTCCAGCAGCCCGGACGCCGGTCAGGGCACTGGACTCCCGAATCCCCTAGCCACGGGCTATCAAAGGTCTTCTCCGACAGATGGGGCTGGTGCATCCAAACCGCCGTCGATGCCGTCGCCGCCCTCGATGGGGAGCGGTGGCGGTTCTGGGGGTGGGGGATCGTCGCCGCTGAGCAGTCTGGGTGGTTTGCAGGGCATGGCCGGAGGCGCCAAAGGTGTCAGCGGAATGTCCAGTCCCGCTTCGGGTTTACAGGGGCCAGCCTCCAGCGCTAGCCCGTCGTCGCTGGGCAGCGAATTCGGGCGCGGGATGGCGGCGGGCAATGCCGCGGTGGGCGGGATGCCGCCGCTGGCGTCATCGGCGCCGCCACAAACTCCTTCAGGACCTTTATCGGCGGCTCCGCTCGCGCAGCCGTCTGCGCCAGGTTCGGCGGCACCCACGGCTTCGACCGCTCCCGCTTCGGCCACACCTACCGGGGCGGCGGGCTCTGCCGGTGGCGGGATGGGCGGCATTCCAGCGGGAGGCCTGGGAGGGGCCGGTGGTTCCTCGCGTGCGGCGCCGCAGATGACCTCGTACGGGTCGGTGCTTCCTCCATCGGCGCCGGCCGCAGCTGCCGGCGCTGCCGGTTCCGTACCGTCGGCTCCCGCTGCAGCTGCGGCGGGAGGCGCTGCTGCGGCGGGTGCGCCGGGTTTCTTGCAAGGCTTGCGTGAGGTCAACAACCAGCGAGTGGGTCGTGACGTGTCGATGACCGATCTTGAGTCGGCCCGCACGGTGGTGGCGGATCTCGCGGCGGCCTCGAGTGTGGCCTATCCGGGCCTGGAGTGGGCGGTGGCGGTAACGCGCGGCGCTTCTGGCTTCCCGGAGATGTGGGTGACCACCAACGAGGGTGCTGGCTATATTCCGCCGGGCGTCTACATTCGCCGGTCGATGCCGTTGGCAGCGCACTTCGATCCAGACTTCGATGTGCGCTGGTTGGGTTGGTTCAATCCGGCGGAGACCGTGTTGCGGGCAGTTCGGATGCGTGGTGACGCGGTGTCGGCGATTGCCACGACGTGGGCGCACGATTCCGACGAGGTGCGTTCCGCCACACCGGATGTCGCGATCGGTATCGCGCCTGCGGGAGTGCCTGGTGAAGCTGATGCGTCGAGGCTGACGCGGGATCGCTCGCACCGCTTGGAAACGATCGCTCCGGCGGTGTTCGTCGGGTTGCAGCGCGATGCAGACGAAGCTGAGCGCTACGCGCGCCAGCTCACTCAGCAGGTGGTGTTTTCGGGGCCCGAGATGTCGACGGCCGCTACGTCGGTGGCGCGCGCGGTGATCGCGGGGCAGTGGCCCTCGGAGCGTGAGTGGGCCGAGCTGACCGCTCAGTACGAGAATGATCGGCTCATGGCGGGTGCTCAGCGCCCCGGCTTGATGGGTGTGGAGGAGCCACACCAATTGGTCGCGTATCAGCACGATTTCGCTCAGTGCCGCCGTTTGGAGACGCTGCTGTGCTGGCAGAGCGGTGACGTTGCCGACGTGGTGTATGCCGCGATCAGCGCGGGTGTGAGCGCGCCCGCGCTGGTCTGATGCGGCGGTTTTGAATTCTGTGTTTTGGGGCGTGGTTGTGGGCGTTGGTGTCGGTTTAGTTTGAGCGGGTGGGCGGCTCGGGTGTGGGCGCGTATATCGCGCAGGTTGACCGGGTGTTGGCCGCTGCCCAGGGCGTTTTCCCCGCCGCTGGCGGTCCGGGGTCGATCCAGAACCAGGGCCCTGGTGTACCGGCCGCCCCGCCGGATTCAGCTTTAAGTACCGGGGCCGGCAACGCCGGTGACGGATACAAACGCACCTGGGGCACCGTGACCGGCCTGGACGCCCAAACCAACGGCACCTCGGCTGCCGGGGCCGCCGAAGGCCAGAACGGTCGCGCCGGGGCCACCGGTGTGCGCCAGAGCGCGGCCAGCGCCGCGGCCGCGATCGCGCCGGCTACTGGTTCACCGGCTGGGGTGAAGACGCTGGTGACCAACATGGATGACCGCCTGGCCGCGATGCAGCGCCAACTCGACTCCACCAAGGCGCAAAACCAGCTGCTGGCCACCCGAATGCGCCAGATGGCGATGGCCTACCGCCAGGCCGGGCAGGCGTCCCAGGCGGGCATGTTCCGCGGGATGGGTGGCGCCATGGGCGGCGGTGGCGGAATGCCGCCGATGGGCATGGGCGGCGGTGGCGGCGGATTCCCCGAAATGGGCATGTTCTCCAAACTGCCCGGCATGCTCAACGGCCAAAACTCACGGCGAGCCAGTCCAATGGGTGATTCCGTTGGGGGCAACTACCCCTCGTCGTTCAGCGGCCAAGGCGCTGAGAATGTGCGCGCGGCGATTCGGGCTGCCCTGGACCGCAAGGGGATTCGCGATCCAGCCGCGCGGGCCCGCTGGGAAGCCGGCATGATGTTGGTCGCACAGCGCGAATCCAATTGAGCAATGATCAGAACCTGTGGATGAGCCTCGGTGGGGCGGCGTGAAAGTGGGCGCACCTTCCCGAGGATGATCTGAAAGTCCAGTAGCTCTGATCAAGACCGGCGTTGGCGCGCTGGTTGGGAAGGTACGCCCATGCTCACCGTAGTTCAGGATGCCCGTGAGGCCAACGGCAACGGGGCCGGACGCCGATCGTTGCTCGATGAAATCGTTCGCGACGGCGCGCGGCAGATGTTGGCGGCGGCATTGCAGGCTGAGGTCGCCGCCTATGTCGAGCAGTTCGCCGATCAACTCGACGAGAACGGCCGACGGTTGGTGGTCCGCAACGGCTATCACCACGAACGTGAAGTCCTGACCGCGGCGGGTGCGGTGACGGTGACCGCGCCGCGGGTCAACGACAAACGTGTCGATGCCGATACTGGTGAACGGCAGCGGTTTTCCTCGGCGATCCTGCCAGCGTGGGCGCGCAAGTCCCCGCAGATGACCGAGGTGCTGCCGCTGCTGTACCTGCATGGCCTGTCGACCAGTGACTTCGGCCCAGCTTTGGAGCAGTTCCTGGGCACGGCCGCGGGGCTCTCAGCAACGACGATCACGCGGCTCACCAGCCAGTGGCAGGACGAGGCGAAGGCCTTCGGTGATCGTGACCTCTCGGGCACCGATTACGTCTACCTGTGGGTCGACGGCATCCACCTCAAGGTCCGCCTTGAGCAGGAAAAGCTGTGCCTGCTGGTGATGATCGGGGTGCGTGCCGATGGCCGCAAAGAGCTCGTCGCCCTGGCCGACGGGTATCGAGAGTCGACCGAGTCGTGGGCGGATCTGCTGCGGTCGTGCCGCCGCCGCGGGATGGCCGCGCCGGTGCTGGCCGTCGGTGATGGCGCGTTGGGGTTCTGGAAGGCGGTCCGGGAAGTGTTCCCGGCCACCCGGGAGCAGCGGTGCTGGTTCCACAAGCAGGCCAATGTGCTTGCCGCGCTGCCGAAGTCAGCGCACCCTGGGGCATTGGCGGCGATCAAGGAGATCTACAACGCCGAGGACATCGACAAGGCCCAGGTCGCGATCAAGGCCTTCGCGCTCGACTACGGCGCCAAGTATCCCAAGGCGGTCGCGAAGATCGTCGACGACGCCGATGTCCTGCTGGAGTTCTACAAATATCCGGCCGAGCATTGGATCCATTTGAGGACGACGAATCCGATCGAGTCGACGTTCGCCACCGTGCGGTTGCGGACAAAGGTCACCAAGGGCCCAGGATCACGCGCTGCGGGAATTGCCATGGCCTACAAGCTGATCGACGCCGCGCAGGCCCGCTGGCGGGCCGTGAACGCTCCACACTTGGTCGCCCTCGTCCGTGCCGGCGCGGTGTTCCACAAGGGCAAGCTACTCGAACGGCCCGTCGACATCACACCCGCCGAGAATGGCGAATCAACCGAAACGGAGGTCGCCTGAAATAACCTCATCCACAGGTCTTGACAATATCTCATCCAATTTTCGTGACGTCGTCAACACGCACGACTCGAATGCGCGGGCCGGAAACCCCTCCGGGGGACCGTTCCAGTTCATCGCCTCCACGTACCGGGCCTACCAGGACCCCGGCACGTCGTCGAACCACCCCGACACCTTCGGCCAAGCCTGCGCTTTCATCAACTACGCCACGCGAAAATACGCAGTTTCTTGGGCCGCAACGGATCTCGCAGCTAAAATCCAACAAGCTGACCCCCACCGTTCCCCAAAGGGCTACTGAGCAACGTCAATTCGAAGCGACTTGTAGGTTCCACTCAAAGATGGCGGATTCCATTCGAAAATGGCGGACGATGGCGGATCCGCCATTTTCGAGTGGAATATCGATAGCTTGGCTAGCTAATTGACGGTCGGATGCTACAGGTGCGTAAGGGTCGTTGTCGGACTCTGACCGGTCCCGGGAGCGGTACCAGCAGGCGTCGATTTCGGTTGAAATATGTGCATTGCTTCGTATGCAGGTGGCGGCGTGGAGGCGGGATTAGTCGCTTTCGGCGTTGGGAGGCGGTGGAGCGTGCTCGGTCCCGGCCAACAGACTCCGTACATTGGCAAGGTGATGGGCGTAGGCCGGGTAGTCATTGAAGGCCCGCTGCAACGTTGGACCATCGAAGCCAGCTTCGACGAGAAGAACCGTGCGTAGCACCCACGCGATTGAGTAGTACAACGCCATCAAAAGATCATGAAGCCGGTCGAGGTTCTCACCCGGCGGCTGAGTTCCCTGATGGGCGAGGATGTTTCGCGCTTTTTGGACAGAGGTAGGCCAGTCGGTGAACTCGCTGACGATGGAGGGTGCAGCGGTTGCCGCGATAGTGGCTAGCTCGGCCATCCGCGTCCGGAAAGTGAGGTCATTAATGGAAGACAGCGCTTGCGTGATGGCCAGGGTGAATTCGCCGAGTTCAAGATCGTTGAGACATTGCTCGCTGTCGCGCAGTTGCTGCACAGCTGCAGCGCGCGCCGCGCGCCGCGCACGGTCTTCATCAGCGGCAGACAGATTGGGTATGCGTTTCCGCGACGGACAGATTCGTCGGTGCAGTCCTTCGGCGACAGAAGCGAGGGTAAGGACTTGCGTCTGAACAGTAGCTCCGTGCCTGGCGTCGATAGCGGCGGCATCGAGGGCACCGCTGCGCGTACGGAAGTCGATCCAACGCGCAACGCGGTCGGCTGTAAGGTGCGGGCTGCCCAGGAGTTCGTGGGTGCCTCGAAGGGACGATTGGTCTTCGCCGTGCACTTCACGCCAGGGTGAATCGGCGGTCAAGCGGACAGCGAAGTCGTTCGTTCCTGATGGGTTGTGCGAGACGATAGACGCCAGGGTGCGGCTAGGGCTGAGAACCCGCTCGCTTAGATCCTTGATCGTCATTGGTTTAGTAGGAACGTATTCCATTAGGCAAGTGTCACCTTCATGAGTGACTCGCACGTGACCGCCGTCCGCAGTGTCCGCTTCTGTAAGGGCTTGCTCGTACCAAATCGGGCCTGTGATGCGGTACCGGCAGCCATAAAAGGCAGTCTGATCGTCGATGTGTTCGCCCAAAACGACGTGGCGCAACGTGGTGAAACGCTGCCGATATCGGAAGTCCGTGACATCCAGCGGCCGTTTCAATCGTCCTTGCGCCTGCACCATGGAGACCGGCGTGCCGTCGTCGAGAGTGCCGTGGATGTTGCGCGGCTCCCAGTCGGATACACGATCGGCGGCCCTTCCGCGGACACCAATACGCCGCACAAAGTCATTGTCATCGATGTCGACTTCGACCGAACGCTCGACGAACAGCTGCCCGATGACTTCCAGCGCAGGACGGGACCTGCTGAGCGTGAGCTCGCCCGTCACGGCCCTTTCAGGCGTCTGGACCTGCCAGAAGATGCCCTTGAAATGCACAGCGGGGTGTGGCGCCGCCATCTCGTCTCTCTCCTTCGTCGTAGGAAGCATCATCGTCGCCTCGCTTACGCACTATGAAACGGCGCCACTTGTTGCGACCTAATCAAGTAGACACCGGGCGAAACGATGGTTCCGCACCAGGTCCACCGGCTGCTTGACTCAAGATGGCGTCTGCAAGCCGTGGAACGCTCCGCCGCAGCGCGGGCGACGGCAGCGCCGGGATTGTGGGGACGTCCGTGAGCACTCCCAATGCGTGATCGGATGCCACGACTATTGACCAGGCCGCCGATGGCATCTTCAAAGCGCCCGGGAAGTTCCTGCCCTCGTCGGCGAAACCAGTTAATCCCGATGAACATCGGGATGTCGTCTGGGTGTCCCACCAAAGTGCTTGCCGGGCTGCCCTTTACGAGTTGGACGTTCTTCCTTTGTCCGTCGATTGTGACGTTTTCCGGCCCTTCGGCGGGAAGCGGCGGCGAGCTGAAATGCACTTCGGTTTGGATGCCGTTCACTGCCACTGAGATCGTCTTGGGCTCGTTCCGGATTGCCCCACACAACGCGAAGGTTGCCTCGGGGCGAGGCGGAAATACTTGGGGGACAGGTGAATGCTGAAACCCTGCCTCATCGGTGCAGGTGGCCATCCGCGCGTCGCAAGACTGCTTCCTGGGATGGTATCGCCGCCAAGAGCAACCAGTAGTCGCGTGGAGGTGAACCGTCTGCGCATCGACGTGCCGACGACCGCCGACGGCTGCACCGAGTAGGAGCGCGAGGGCCGCCTCCCAGCCGTGCCCACAAGTGCGCGTCGACCGAGAGCTCGGACTGTCCGTATTCACGGGCGAGTACATCACGTCGCAGGACGTCGTCACCAAAACCTGTCGCAGCTTAAGCCTCGCCGTGCGCGGTCGGTCAGTTCTTGGACGCCACGTCGCCGGGACGAGTGGCAAGTGTGTGGGACGGCTGGGTCGGGGTGTGCGGCGGAAGGCGTCGCTGGTTTTCGGCAGAGTTGGCCCCTGCTCGGTCATTAGCCGTGAGGGTTGCCGCGTCCTCTCGTTATTGGCGGTTGGAAGCGGGCGTCATTGGCGGTTGAAAGCGGGCGTCCCGCAGCGGGTCTTTTGGGATCGCCAATAGCGGGGCGTCGTCGAGGTAACCGAGAGCGGATAGCTCGCGCAGTTTTTGGCCGATGCGTTCTACGAGGTTCACTGGTGCGCCCGGATCGTTCACCGTGTGGGCGATATGGCGAATTCGTTCACTAATCCGGCCCCAGTCACGGCCGGCCATGTCGACTCTGACCAGCAACTCGTAGCGAGCGAGGGCTCGTTGGTTCCGGCATCGGTCAAAACTCCAGCAACTCGAGTAACTTGCCCGCATCGGTTGCGGTGCTGGGCGCCAAGTAGTGGATGCGTGATTCGGCGATCGCAGACATCTCAATTGGCGGCACATCGTACTTGAGGCCGACATGTACGACACGGTCTATGCCGGCGCCGATCAGCGGAGCAAGGGTTTCAGACAGGGAGTGCAGGCTGCCTTCCTGGATTTGGCCGCCGTGAACGATCATGTTTCTCTTGCGATATAGCCGCGTGAGCTCACGGGTGAGGATCTCGGTGATCTTCTCGATCTCGCCTCGAGGATTGGCTAGCGCTGGGCGGATACGGTTGAGCGCAAGCATGTCCATTTCGGTCAAATTCAGCGTTGGGTTGCTGTGCAGGTGTCGCTGAAAAAGCTTGGCACGGTCGAGGTTTTCGGTGCACGCCCGCATCTCGTCGGCCGGCGATCCGCTGTGGTTGGCGGCGTAGGAACGAGACAGCCTGGTCAGTTCGGCACGGAGCATGCTTGCTGCGACGATGAGCGCGAATCGCCGTGCTGCGATGACATCTTGCTCGTCGGCAGGGCCTACCATCAGTGACTCAATCGCCGCCCAGCCGTTGACCACGGCGACGTGCGGTGGCCCTGTCTGGACTGCCTGCACCAATGCGAGGGTATTGGTGATGTAGTCGACCGTGTCGAGGTCGTGCAGGTGTCCTAGGCGTTCGAAGGCGCGAACATTGATGAGGCGGTTGGTGGCGTGCGCTGGGAACTCGTTGCCCTTGTCCTTTGACCACATACTCGGGTTGAGGACAATCGGCTTTTTCGCGCCGAGTTGCAGCTTGGTCGCCAGGTTGGATATTCGTGTGCGGGCTCGGTCGGCTGCGGTGTTGATGTCGTGAGCGGATACCTCGATCAGGAATGAACCCTGCTGGGAGACTCCCGGCGCCTTGGCGGCGTGTTGGGCTTTCCACTGGGTGGTCTGCTGGGCGGTCAGCCATCCAGGGGGTGGTCCTGATCCGTCGAACCTGGGGGAGCTTTGTACTGGTACGCAGAACGTGTAGATCTTTAGGGGCTTTTTCAGACGGGCATCGGCCTCACGGAGAAAGTCGCCGATGGATGGCGTGACGGTTGCGTCGTCGCGGATTGTGCGCAACCAGGCGTAAACGCTGCTCTTGTGCATCCCGGCGTCGAGAAGGTGCGCGGTGATCCGTCGCGACGCACCCTCAATGTCGATTCGCCGGCGTGGATCGGGGTCGGGCGGAGAGTCGAATGCGGCAGCCCAGGTTTGGAGATAGTCCTGGTCGTACCGATCGAGGTGCTCGCGCAAGCTCACCCAGGCGTGATCTGAGGGCGTCACTCCGGGTTTGATGCCGGCCAAATTGCCCAGGGCCTGGCCGCGGTCTGCGATACCGTTGTCGGTCTGCAGACTGTGTCGACAGTGCTTTCGCAGATCGGCGATCGCCGACTCGGGGGTGCCGGGCCGCACGCTTTCGTCGCGCAGTTCGCGTGCGATCTGCAGCGTTCCTGCACGCCACAGCCGGCGGTGCCACGGAGCACGGGTGGAGCAGATCTCCATCACTCGGGCGGTGAAGTTGGCGTACTCCGGTGGTTCCTGGATCGGCATGTGGTATATTTAAGGCGTAAACGAGCTACATGCTCGGTTCTACCGACCATAAGCTCGTTTTTTCTTCCAGAATGCACGAAGAGAATAAAGGACCGGATTACTCTGCCCAGAGCAATCCGGTCCTTCTCTATTCGGGCTAACCCCCGGCCGGCCTTCGTCCGAGCTTTGTGAGCAACTCGACCAAACGATCGTCGAACCACTAGTTGTCTCGGCTGACATTCCCAAGGAACTGATGGACACAACTGAGCCGACTCGGCTCGCCGCGGCGGTCGAGGAATGGTGGGGCGATGATCTGAGCGCCGAGACGATAGATCGCATCGCCGAGGCGCCGATAGAACACTGGGTAGCGTTCGGCGAGCAGTACTCGAGTCAACGCAGGTCTGGTATGGCGGCTAGGACCGGACTCGCGGGAGCGGCGGCAGTCTACTGTTCGCTGGATTCGAACCCGGACGAACTTTATGACCCAACCCTGATTCCACTCGGGGCAGACCGCGTCCGAGCAATCGCGCTTTTCGCAAAGGACGTTGTGGTTAACGACCCACTTGCGAACGTCGTACGGGGGTTCTTGTCTACGTCGAAATCTCCTTTCGGAGAACCTCCGTCAAGGACCTCCATTAAGCAGGCATTGCAGGCTATCCGAGGTCTCGCGCCACTGGAGAATGCACGCGCGGTCAGTTTCGTCGACGTAAGGGGTGATACCGACGGGGCAACTGCTCTGGCGGACTTGTTCCAGCTTGCTGACGAACTATCACTTGATCGACTGGATTGGCGATGGTGTTCAGATCCACGTGCCGTTCGGGGCTCTGCGTCAGGCGTCCTCGCTGGAATGAATATCCTGGCTGACTTGGCGGCTGCTCGCTGCGCCGCGCCCGAGGGTTCGGTGTTCATTGGAACGCCCCTCGAGCGTTCAGTTCTCGAGTTGCTCGTCTCACTGGGGAGCCAGCGGGTGATTGCGCCTCGAGCAGCCGCGCTGTCCGACCTTGCAACTCTGGCCGTTCCAATTCTAATCCCCAACGCGACGGACGTGGCTACTGTGCGCGCCGCCGACGAATACGCGGACTTCCGGCGAGACTTGAGCCATGCGCTAAGCGTTGTGGGTGATCTTCCGTCCGAGGACGAGGCCTGGTTGTATACGGCTCGCGCGATGCTAATTGAAGAGCTAGGCCCGGGACGAGACCGTTTAGCGAAAGCGGTGAAGAAATCGCGGGCGCTCAGTGAATTGCCAAGGGCAACTGCGACTTTGTCGATATCAGCTCTAGGTGCGGCCGTCGGAACGTTGGCGGGAAGTATGCCTTTGCCAGCATTTGCGGCCGCAGCGGTCACAGGTGTCGGTGCCTCGTTGAGTTCATTCTTGAGTGTGCGCCGAGGCGTGCGCGAGAAAAAGGCAGTACTCGAGAGTTACATGTTGTTCGGGCGCCCGCGGGCCTGACGCTGAGCGAGCGCTGATCCGCCAGGAGCCAAGGTGCGCGACCGTTCGGCGAACTGCTGCATCGGAACGTGTTCATCTGACGGGAAGCGATCAAGATCTGGACAACCGTGTGGTTCTAGGATCCGCCATCGAAAATGGAATTAGGCGTCCGCCATCTTGAGCGGAATTTTGGAAAAGCTCAGGTAGAGGCGACGGCATCCGCCATGTGGAAGTGGAACCTACACGACTTGTAGGTTCCAAATTTCCGTGGCGGATTCCAAAACAAGATGGCGGATTCTGGCGGATCCGCCATCGAGATTGGAAATTGCTTAGACGATCTAGTCGTCTAGGGACGTGTCGACGGGACGACGTTGCCCAGTTCCTAGCGGCATTTGCGACTGCCAAGAGGCCCGTCCCGAGCGTTCTAGGACAAATGCCGCGTTCCAAGGCCCGACACGCCACCACCAAGCCCTCCAGGGCGACCTGCCCAAGCCGAGCACGGATCCGCGGCGGCCCATTGCCGGCCCGACGATCACCTTTTCGACATTGAACTGGATAGCACCGAACAGCGGCAACATCTTTCAACGCTTCCGCGATGGCTGCCTCGGCGGACCGAGACTGTTGTCGAGATCCGCCAGTGGCGGACGGAGTCAGAACCCTGGCTAGCGAACCGTGGCATGTTCCCGGACCTCGAGGCCAGACCTGGGCGCAAACGAGCACGAGGTAGTCGAATTCGCTGCTGTCAACAGCTGCAAACCAAGAGAATCGAAGACTCTTATCGGTCGTATTGACGCTGGATAGGGATGGAGGGGAAGGCTGGGCACTCAGACATACGGAGTCACTGCTTGTGAGTCGATGTCGAGCTCGACGCGGTGGGGGTGTTTGACTACCAGCCAGCCCGATCAGAACTCGTATGCAGGGTCAGTGTCGAGGATTTTCACGAACATCGCAGTCAGCCCTGCAAGGTCGGATTCGGCTCGCGCAGTGTGGCATGCGTTGTGCAGTTCGGTCAGGTCGGTCTTCTGCCAGTCGAGTCCGGCGCCGCATTCCGAGAGGAGGAGGTCAAAGAACTCGCGGGTGACCGGCCGTTGCCCTCGAGGAAGGGATAGGCAAAGTTCACGTAGTCGTACAGGTATGCAACGGTGCGTGTGAGCTCAGCCTCGGGAACATCCCTGAGGTCGGTTGAGCCGGTGGACCTCAGCGGCGACATGGGCCATCGGCTGGCTGATACTGCCCGGTGGACAGAAAGACTCGCCGCTCTTCTTGATACCGATCGTTCGCACATCTCCCGCCCAGACGTACACATCCTGAAAGAGCTGGCGGCGGATCACGCAGAGGTAGGGGAGATTATACGTGCGGTCACCCAGGAGCTCGGTCGCCTGACGGAGTGCGATAACACGTGCTTCGACGAGATCGTTCTCCGCGTCTCGCATCGCCTCCGGTGTCTGGGCGCCGACGCGGTTCCTCAGAATGTTCGTGCCGGGAATGAAATCGCCCTGCCAGTTCCGTTCGAGGTCGCCGGTGTCCCAGGAATGCGGCACTGCAGGCTCGGTTACATCAGGTTGTACCGGCGCCGAACGCGATCGCGTAGCTCGGCGGCAGTGATGATTCCGCGGGCGTAGGCGACCTGGTCGGCACGCGTGGCCTTGGTGAATCGCCTCGATGATCTACGAACACAGCCGAGCTCTCGCGGCTACCACTTGGTGACAAAGATCGGGGCGGTGCAGTCCCCAGCGCTTCAATGATATGGCGATTGAAGCGCTGCGCTGCAATACATTCCGCCGGTCACACCCAGGACGGACCGCGACGATCGGGATCCGCACGGAGCGACTCAACTACGTCGCTCAGGCCTGGATTACCCCACCGCCGCCGAGTACGCTGCGGGTGCAGGCACGGGGCGCGTCATCAGCGGCCCGTGACGTCAATGAGTCCGATAAAACCACACTGGCTCCAACCACATGGGCCGCCACACAGAGGTTGCCGTCATGCGTATCGAACTGCTCGCCTCGCCGGGATGCCCCAATGCCGAGTTCGCTAGACAGACTGTCACCCACTGCCTGGCCGCTCTCGGAATAGACGAGCCCATCATTGACCGCATCGGCCGTTATCCCTCGCCCACCGTCCTGATCGACGGCATCGACGTCATGCGCCCTGAGGACGAAGTGTCAATCGGTGACGAGTGCCGACTGGACCTGCCAACACCGCAACGCGTTTTGGACGCATTGCGGGGCCAGCGGCCGAATCGGACCTAAAACTAAAGGCCTTTACGGCTTTTACCGGAAACGCGACATCGACGATGGTTGGAAGCTGACTTCGACTGATACAGGTACGCCAGCGGCCCCGGCTGGCCCGGATCGATTGGATTACGCACCTAGTGTCGTGAGTCGTTAATTCGCTTGCGGTAATTGGCGACGGATTCGAGGATTTGGTCGGCGGTCTTGGTCCAGATGTAGGGGCGAGGGTTGTCGTTTCAGGTTTGGATTCATGCGCGGATGTCGGCGTTGAGTTGGCGTACCGAGGTGTGGGTGCCGCGGCGCAGCTTGTTGGTGGTCAGTTCGGCGAACCAGCGTTCGACAAGATGAGCTGGTCGGGGTGAAGTGCAAGATGCAACCGCCTTCGATAATCCCAGGGGCCAACGATAGATAGCGGCGGAATCATCGCTATCGGCACACTTGCCCCAGCAGACCGGACAACACGCGCAGGATTCATTGGCCCGTCACTTCGACGGCCTGGGTGGTCTTTCAGAGCCAAATTTGTGAGTCGGTGTTGGTCCCATGAGGCCGATTCGGTAACGCTGCGGGTGCGACACGCTTACGAACATGACCGACACATTGACAGTTGGCCCTGCCGTCGAAGCGGTTTCGGCGATCGTTGCGCGTGCACGCGAGGCTCAGCGGGCAATCGAGCACTACACCCAAGAGCAAGCCGATGAACTATGCACTGCGGTGGCATGGGCCGTGGCCCGGCCTGACCGGGCCAGTGCGTTGGCCAAACTGGCGGTCGACGAGGGTGGCTTTGGTAACTACGACGACAAAGTGACCAAAATCAACAAGCGGGTCCTCGGTGTCCTGGCTGACATGCGCACGGTCAAGACCGTCGGTGTCGTCGAGGACGACCCTAGTCGTGGGTTGATCAAGATTGCGAAGCCCGTTGGGGTTATCGCCGCCTTGATTCCCACTACGGGGCCAGACGCCACACCTCCACTAAAGACACTGATGGCTCTGAAGGGCCGTAACGCAATCGTTGTCGCACCGCATCCGCGCACGGTAGCGACGACAATGGATGTTGTTGAGACAATGCGTAAAGCGTGCGAACAGGTCGGCGCACCGGCGGATCTCATCCAGGTGATCGACAAGCCATCGATCTCCAAAACTCAGGAACTTATGCGGCAGGCCGACCTTATCGTCGCGACGGGCGGCGCGGGAATGGTAAAGGCTGCCTACAGTTCTGGAACTCCCGCATACGGAGTTGGTGTCGGCAACTCGGTTCACGTCGTCGACGAGACGGCTGACCTTGACGACGCCGCCGCGGCCATCGTCGCGGCCAAGACATTCGACTTCGCCACCAGTTGCCTGGCCGACAATGCCATCGTCGTCGAGGAGTCGGTCTACGAAGCCCTGATGTCGAAACTCCTTAAACGAGGCGGCTACATCTGCGACGCCGAAGAGAGTGGGTTGTTGCAAAGCCGTATGTGGCCGGACGGCGGACATGTCCCCACCCCCGATGTGATCGCGAAGTCAGCCCTTCATATCGCAGACATCTCAGGGTTCTCAATACCAGAGGATCGGACATTCCTCATCGTCGAGGAAACGGGGACCGGACCAGAACATCCGTTCTCTGGCGAAAAGCTTTCGGTCGTACTGACTGCCTACAAGTACAAGAAGTCCATCAACGCAGCGATCGACTTGGTCAACGCAATCACCGAATACCAAGGTCTCGGGCACACGTGCGGAATCCATTCGACGACCGAAGAGCACATCGAGGAACTTGCGACCAGGACGAAGACAGCTCGGGTGATGGTCAACCAGAACCTAAATGAAGGTGCCGGAAGCCCCCGCAACGGACTGCCATTCACGCTCAGCCTCAGCTGCGGTACGTGGGGAGGCAACATCACCACGGAGAACGTCAATGCCCGACACTTCGTGAACCTGACGTGGGTTTCCAGGCCGATTCAGCGCCCGCAGGCGACCGAAGAGGAACTGTTCGCCGACTTCTGGGCCAAGTACGGCCGCTAAACAGCCTGCACAGCGATCGTTGCGGTCCCAGCTCTGACGTCCACCGATCGACGCGAACGGAAGCATCAGCCAGCACTCACCAGACTTCTAACCCCCGATGAAATAGGAACATTCATGAGCAAAGTCGCCATTGATCTCCTCAGTTGTAAATCAAATGCCACGGCATCGCGACCCGGAATCAAAGTCGTTGTCCAGTGCATCGGTCGGTGTCTGATTGGAATGTTGGTCGGAGTATTGGCTATCTCCGCATCTATGCCAACGACCAACGGCATCGCGACGGCGCGCGCGGACGACACCAAGTATTTGGAGTTTTACACGCCGCCAAGTCCACTGCCCGCCGGCCGGCCGGGTGACCTCATTCGATCAGAGCCGATGAGGTTGGTGTATGAACCGTCTGGGCAACTCGGAAGCTGGGTGGCCTCAGGAACGCGGATCATGTACCAGACCACCGACGCCAAGGGAAACCCAGTCGCGGCGACCGGAGTCTATCTAGAACCCAGCAACCCCTGGACAGGGAGTGGGCCACGACCGCTAATCGCATACGCACCAGGTCCATACGGGATAGGTGAGCAGTGCGCACCATCTCGGCTCATGGATCAGGGCATCCACTTCTCTCAGGGCTTCGACCTAACGTTCAACTACGAAGAGACGTTCCTTGCGACGATGGTCGCGCGCGGGTTCGCCGTCGTCGTAGCGGATGGCGTCGGTATGGGCACGCACATACCGGGCGGTCCGGAGTTCGCTAACCGTCTATCCGCCGGCACAGGGCTCTTAGACGCCGCGCGTGCCGCCCAAAAGCTGCCGGGAACATCTTTGACTCCCCATGCGCCCGTAGCATTCTGGGGCTGGCTGAGTGGAGGCCAGGCTGCTGGGTCTGCGGCCGAACAGGCGGGCACATACGCTCCCGATCTGAAAGTCGTTGGCGCAGCATTGAACACACCGATGGCAGATCTGACGCTAATGCCGCCGTTTCTCGACGGCAATCTACTAGTCGGCGCACTAGGATACGTGCTCAACGGCATCGTCAACGCGTATCCCGAAACCAAAGATCTCCTGGTGAGCACGCTCACGCCTCGGGGTCAGCACTTCGTTCAATGGTCCTCATACATCTGCCTAGTCCAATCCGTGGCAGACTTCGGATTCCGCCATCTCTACTTCCCCGACAACACCGGCTACTTCAACGTGGATCCCGCCACGCTGTTCGGTAGCGATCCGGTAAAGAGCCTTCTACTGGCGCAAAAACTCGGATCACTTAAACCCAATGCACCGGTGTATATTTCGGCAAACCGCTTTGATTCGTTCAATCCATACCAAGCATCGTCCGACCTCGCAGCCGACTGGTGTGCGAAAGGGGCCGATACTGAACTGTGGACCAACGAGCAGCCTCCATTCCTCAATAAGGCAGCCATGAACACTCTGCTCCCATACTTCGTTGACGGGGAACGCTCCATGCAGTGGCTTACCGATCGGTTCAATGGAGCCCCAACTACACCGAACTGTGGTTAATCGGTCGGCATCTTCCGACTCTCCTCAGTCCCGACACGAGCGCGTGTACCCCGACGTACCCCGACGAAACGTCGGGGTACACGCCCTCCTTACCGTTGGGTTTGTCCACAAAGTACCAACAATCGATCCGCGCTGAGCTTGGCAAGACATGGTGTACCTACACGTTGACGCTTAAAGTTTCTGACATCAACGACGACACATGACATCCGGCGTAGCGACCTACTAGTGACAAACACCTTCTCACGATCATCTACCCGTACAGAGCGGAAAGTGGAGCACCTCAACCGGGTTGGTGACCATCGACAGGGCGAGCCTTATCGCCATAACCGAGAGGCACAAGCCGACTCGTCGTGGCATCTGATTGCGCGTTCATCAAACGGTGACGCTGTCGAAGACTGTGGCAAAACGGCGTTGTCGACAGGACTGACGTGACAGTTGCTATGGGAGGAAGCGTGATCGATCGATCGTCGGCAGCCGTCTCAGCGAGGGACCGGACGATTAGGATGCGACGAAGCTATGGACTGCTCCGCGCGCTGGCACCCCTCGCCTTACTTACCGCTTGGCTGATCGCGAGTTTCAGTGGACTTCTGCCCGAGCGAGTGTTGCCCTCGCCCTTGACGATAGCTCGCGCGGGTATCGAAGAGTACCGGCACGGCGACCTCATCGATGCATTGTTGGTTTCTGGTCAACGGGTCCTTGTCGGATTTTCCCTCGGTGCAGCAATTGCCGTCATTCTCGGCATCGTTGCCGCCACCAGTACGTTCTGTGAGTACGCCATTGACCCGCCGATGCAGATGTTGCGCACGTTGCCACTGTTCGGTTTGATCCCTCTATTCATCGTCTGGTTTGGAGTCGACGAGCAGCCTAAAATATTCCTCATCGCGCTGGGCGCCGCATTCCCGCTCTACCTGAACATCTACGCCGGCATCAAGCAGATTGACAGCAAATTGCTTGAGCTGACGGATGCTCTAAACCTCACGCGTTGGGAGCGGCTGCGCCACATCGTGTTCCCGGGTGCTCTGCCCCAGGCCTTGGTTGGTCTGCGGCAGGCACTCGGTTTCGCGTGGTTGTCGCTCATAGTGGCTGAGCAGGTCAACGCCTCCGCCGGGCTCGGGTTCATCGTGAACAACGCACGCGAGTTTCTGCGCACCGATATCGTGGTATTCGGCCTGCTGGTGTACGGCATATTTGGCCTGCTCACCGATTCGATCGTGCGTGCGCTCGAACGGCACACCCTACGGTGGGCCAGCCCATGACCGTGGCGTCAGTCCGTGCAGTGGCGCGGACCGGTGGGCTTAGAAAGCAGTTCGGCGATCGAATCGTCCTAGACGGCGTTGATCTCGACATCCGATCCGGTGAGATCGTGGCGTTGGTCGGGCGCAGCGGCTCGGGGAAATCGACTCTCCTACGGGTGCTGGCCGGTCTGTCCGATACACACCGCGGCACCGTCGCCGTCAACGGCGCGGTGGCCACCGCGTTTCAAGATTCCCGGCTCGTGCCGTGGCTTTCAGTCGCACGCAACGTGGCCCTGGGTCTGTCCACACCACGAGAGCGTCGAAATGGCGTCCAAACGGCGCGTACGGCTCTCAATGAAGTGGGCCTGGCGGATCATCTGGCCGACGCCTGGCCACGTTCTCTGTCTGGGGGCGAGGCGCAGCGCGCAGCACTCGCCCGTGCTGTCATCGCCTCGCCGGATTTGCTACTACTCGACGAACCCTTTGGCGCACTCGATGCACTGACTCGGATCGCCATGCAGAACTTGCTACTTCGGCTCTTCGACGAACGTGGTTTCGCGGTACTACTCGTTACACACGACGTCACAGAAGCGGTCATGCTTGCTGACCGCATTCTTGTGCTCGACAAAGGTGTGGTCGCGCACGAGGTCACGGTGGCACTCGAGCGGCCACGGCGCCAGGCGACCCTGGAAGGCGCCAGGTACGTCGAGCACCTGCTCGAACTGCTAGGCGTCAAGCAATAACACCAAGGTAGGAGCAGCGTTGAAACGCACCCGCTATGCGCTAATCGCCCTGGTCGCCTGTGCCTCGCTCGCGTTGAGCGGATGCTTTAGCGGTTCACACGAGGGAAGCGCGCCGACCAGTCTCGGGTCGCTCACGTTGAAGGTTGGCGACCAGAAAGGGGTTGCGGTACAGCAGCTGATGCAAGCCGCCGGTCAGCTCGAGAACACCCCATACAAAATTGAATTCGCCAATTTCACCTCCGGCCCATCGCTCATCGAAGCCGTTAGTGCCGGCGGGATCGACATCGGTCAGGTCGGCAACACGCCACCCATTTTCGGTCTGGCCGCCAACGCAAACTTCAAAATCGTAGGGGCATTGTCAGCGACCGCTATCGGCGATGCCATCCTTGTGGCGAAAGATTCCCCTGTTGCGTCCGTCGCCGACCTGAAGGGCAAGCGAGTCGCTGTCGCAAAAGGTACCTCAGCCCACGCGAACCTCCTGCTGAACCTGAGGCGAACGGGGCTCACGATTAACGACATCACTCCCGTATATCTGCAACCCGGCGACGGCTACGCCGCGCTTACACGCGGCGATGTGCAGGCGTGGGTGACATGGGACCCCTACACGGCGATCGCCGAACAGAGTGTGGGCGCCACGGCGATAGCAACCGCAGAGGACGCGTCGAACGCGTTCAACTTTTGGGTCGCGTCGACCGAATCAGTCAGCGACAGCCGAAAGGTCGTCGCCATCAAAGACTTCCTGCGTCGCTTTGCCGCGGCGACGGATTGGTCGCAGAAGAACATCGACCAATGGTCAACAACCTACGCCAAACTCGCACAGATCAGTCCGCAGGCGGCGCGGGTGACAATGAGCCGATCGCTCAGAAGACCGATCGCGATCACCGACGAGGTGATCAAATCAGAGCAACAGATAGCGGATGTGTTCGCTAGCGTCGGAGCAATCCCGGATAAGGTCTCCTTCGCCGACGCCGTCGACCAGGACTTTCTCCAATGACCCGACCTGACGCGAGAATTTCGCATATCCATTTGGCAGCTAATGTTCAACAGCGCTTGCATGCAACGGAATTCGATAATCGCAGATCCGTCGAGACGGAACTTCAGGCCCATGAGCAGCAGGTCGGGCGGTCCTAGTGGCAGCCGAAAGTACCCGCACCAATACAGTAACGCACTGGGGCAGTTACTCCGTACTCAGCGAGAGCGGAAGGGTGATCTCGCTCGAACCGAGCCCGGGGGACCGCGCTCCTTCCCCGATTGGTTCAGGAATGGCCTCCGCGCAGCGCGACCACGCTCGCATCACCCAGCCTATGATCCGCGAAGGTTGGCTAATCGACGGGCCATGCCCGGCGGGTGGGCGGCGCGGCCGCGATCGATTTGTGCCCGTCCCGCACGATATGGCAACTGCTCTCGTAGCCGCCGAGATCGACCGTGTACGACAAAAGTTCGGGAATTCCGCGATATACGCAGGATCCTACGGATGGGCAAGCGCCGGGCGTTTTCATCACGCGAAGAGTCAGATCCGCCGATTTATGGGCATGGCCGGTGGCTACGTGGATTCAGTCAACACCTACAGCGCCGGAGCTCTCGAGGTGATCATGCCCCACATCATCGGTGGATCACCGTTGAGCATGTCGACTCGGTGCCCGACCTATGACGAGATCGCCGATCGAGGTGAACTCGTGGTGTCCTTCGGTGGTATGGCCCGCAAAAACGCGCAAATCTGCCAGGGCGGAATCGCTGACCACACCGTTCCAGAACTCCAAGACCGTTGCCGTCGCGCCGGTGTCCGATTCGTCAATGTCTCACCCGTCCGCTCGGATACCGACGATTCGCTGGACGCTGAGTGGCTGCCCATCCGCCCAGGCTCCGATGTTGCATTAATGCTCGCTCTAGCTCACGAAGTTGTGGTGGCCGGACGCCACGACACAGACTTCCTTGCGCGCTGTTGTGTCGGTTTTGATACCTTCGCCGACTACCTCCTTGGCCGCAGCGACGGCGTACCCAAGGATTCCAAGTGGGCTTCGGAGCTAACTGAAATTGACGCCGCCACCATCAGAACTCTAGCTACAGCGATCGCTACTGCGCGTACCGTCATTAACGTTAGTTGGTCGCTCCAGCGAATGCACCACGGCGAACAGGCGCACTGGATGGGAGTTGTGCTTTCCGCTATCTCCGGATCACTTGGCCGTCGAGGGGGCGGATTCGCTGCAGGCCTGGGCACTTTGCAGATCGGAGTTCGCCGCGGTAATCACCCTAAAGCCGCTCTGCCCCAAGGCACCAACTCCGTCCAGCGATTCATCCCGGTAGCGCGAATCGCCGACATGCTGCTCTACCCGGGAACTTCGTTTGAGTACAACGGACAATCACTCCAGTACCCCGATATCCGGATGATCTACTGGGCCGGGGGCAATCCCTTCCACCATCATCAGGATCTCCACCGCCTCGTACGCGCATGGCAACGCCCCGACACAATCGTCGTCCATGAGCCATGGTGGAACGCCAACGCCAAGTTCGCCGACATCGTATTTCCAGTTGCGACATCGCTAGAGCGTCAAGACTTCGCGTCGGGCACTTCCGACACCACGTTGAGCGCAATGTATCCCGCGGTAGACCCCCCGCTCGGGGTGCTCACCGACTACGAGATTTTTGCCGACTTGGCGCAACTATTGGGGTTTGGGAACCAGTTCACCGAAGGCCGGACTGCCGGCGCGTGGGTGCGAGAACTCTACGAGCGAACCTCTGCAAGCTTGGCGCCCATAGTAAGCTTGCCGTCGTTCGAGGAATTCTGGCGGCACGGACAAGTCACACTTCCCGAGCCACCCGATCCGCCCGGCGGCAGCTTCACGCTCCTCCGCGAAGATCCCGAGGCAAATCCGCTCCAAACACCCTCCGGGAAAATCGAAATCACCTCTGGGATGCTGGCCTCGTTCGGTTACGACGATTGCCCGGCCCATCCCACATGGATGGAGCCGTGCGAGTGGCTTGGCGGTAGTTCAGACGAGCGTCAGCTCTTTCATCTGATCTCCAACCAGCCTAGTCGGCGCCTGCACAGCCAATACGACAATGGGTCTTACAGCCGCGCCGGCAAGGTAGCCGGCCGAGAGCCGGTACATATCAATCCAATCGACGCCGAGCAGCGCGGCATCTATGCCGGAGCGACCGTGCGGCTTTGGAACGCCCGCGGCTCCTGCCTCGCGGGAGCAATGATCACCGACGATGTGCGGCCGGGAGTAGTCGTAATGGCTACCGGGGCCTGGTTCGACCCAGAAACACCTGGCATCGCGGGTTCGCTCGACCGGCACGGCAACCCGAACGTGCTCACCGCAGATTTCGGTACATCTCTTCTAGCGCAAGCTTCCTCATCCGGAACCACGCTCGTCGACATTGAACTCGTCGATGGCTTCTCGGCGCCGACCTACGCCTTTGCGCCACCGGCAGTCGTGAGCGACCGTGAAGCGATTCAGCTTCGTCAAACACCCCGTGTAGCTGCCACGATCGCACTTGCTAGCGAAATGGCAGGGGAGAGCTAGAGGCGCGACGCGCCAAACACACGACCGCCTGCAGCGTTAGATGCGCTGAAGCGCCAAGGAGTTCCTGTTTTGAGGTAGGTGCCCGATACGGGGTCCGGACAATGATCGTGCGTGCCTGTCAGGCACCGCATAGACCTTTGTGGCGTCGAGGTTACCTACTATTCGACATCCTCCTGCTGAGATCGCGGCAGGCCGCTGTTGTCGCCCTGCACGAGCGATTCGGCCTCCCAGATCAGCAGTTGCTCGGCCTTGTCGATTCTTTGGCGTTGATCGGTGCGCCAACGAGTCGCTGGGGCCAGCCGTCGTTCCAGTCCCGCGACAAATTCGTGCACTCGCCCCGGCGAGCTACCGCCGGTGACGACCCGGCGATAAACAGCACTAGTGGGATCCCTTGCTAGCTTCAGCAACGTGTCATCGGGCTCGATCGGATACCCCAACACTGCGGACGTTGCATCCACTAGATCCTTCGCGGAGACCTGGTCGTCACCGCGTTCTGCGGCTGCGGTGACTGCACGGCCCACAACGCGATAAGCGCGACGGTAGTCCACGTTGTGGTCCGCAACCAATATCTCTGCCATATCTGTTGCCCCGGTGAAGTTTCTTCGCGCGTCGGCGGCCATGCGGCCTACATCGACTGTCAGCGTGTCTACTACGCGAGCTCCAAGTTGCACAACCTGGATCGCCAATCTCATGGCGGAGGTTACCTCGCCGTAGGCGTGCAACCAATTATCGGTCCGCGCGGAGGGTGTTCGTTGTGTCACCAGAAGTCCGGTCGCTTTTCCGACCAAGGTTCCCGCTCCCGACCGAATCACCGCGATTGCGTATGGGTTTCGCTTCTGGGGAAGGAGAACCGAGGCGCGACAAAGCGACGGATCCAGGCTGACGTACCCGAAGTTGGGGCTCGTGAAGATCTCGAAGTCTTCCGCAAGGCGATCGATCGTGGTCGCGGACTGGACTGCGGTCAACGCGACGTCTGCAAGACCGTCTGTGGCCCACATGATATCGCGGGTGTGTGCACCCGGGGCCTCGAAACCCAGTCGACGAGATAGTTTGTGACGATCCAAGGGGATCCAGCCCCCGCCGACCCCGCCGACGCCAGCGGGGGAGCGGTCGGCCCAGCCGTAGTCAATCTGTAGTCGCTGAAGCTGACGCATCGCCTGTTCGCCAAAACTCGACAGATAGTGGCCAAAGGTCGACGGCTGGGCGGGCTGCAGGTAAGTGCTTTCAGGCCAGATTGTCTCGGCATGTTGACTCGCTTGTTTCGTCACCGCTCCAACAAAGTCGTCCACGGATTTATGAAGATCGAGAATCATGTTGCGGAGGGCTAGTCGAAAGGCGATCCGGCCGGCCTCGCGGCGCGTTCGCCCGGTGTGAAGCCAGCCGGCATCATCGCCAAGGCGACGTTCGAACTCACGCTCACGGCTGTTATAGGCGTCCCCGTACACCGAGTCGTAAGGGAAGTCCTCCGGTTTGACTCCCAATACATCAAGGACCTCACGAAGCAGCCGCACTGCGACGTCGGTTGGGACTATGCCGTTCTCGCGTAACGTCAGTACGTGCGCGAGATCGGCGAGTCCCAGACCACGGTGCAATATCGGAGCATCCGACAATTCGAGCTGATATCCGGCCGCTACCAGTTCCGCGGCGGGCCCGCTCTTGATGGCTGCCTCTGCACCCAGATATCCATTGGGCACACGAGCGGTCATACGAATACCTTTCCGGCGGCGAACAGTGTCGGTGCACCTCCAGTTACGAGGAACACAACTGGTCCGCTCACACGGCCCTCATGTGCTGCATCGATGAGCGCCGCCATTGCCTTCGCGCCGAAGAGCGGATCCAGAAAGATCCCTTCGAGTGCAGCCACGAGGGTGGCCGCTGCGTCACCCGCCGGGGAGGCGATCCCGTAGCCGGGCCCGATGTAACCGTCAATCACTTGGACAGGGCGATCAGCCTGCGTTGTGATGTCCAGAAGGGAGGCGCAAGACGCCGAGATTTCTTCGACACGTTCAGTGCACTCGCCGCTCGGTCGACTGACAGTAACCCCGACAATCTCCGTTGACCATCCTAGCCAGCGCGCGGCGGTGACGAGGCCCGCATGGGTTGTGCACGATCCCGCCGGCAACCAAATCTGTGACGGTGCCACCCCGAATTCACGCCACTGGCGGTCCAATTCGATACCAGCACGTACATATCCGGCAGCACCGCGGCTACTGGCGCCACCCCGTGGGATGGCGTATGGCTTGCGCCCGGACGCAACTAGGTCATTGCACAAGCGGACCATCTCGTCGTCCACCGAGGTGCGGTCGGGACTGCCCGTGAAGCGCCGATCGACATTGATCAGATCAATCAGCAGCAGGTTGCCGGTCGCAACTGTAGGTGGGCCGTAGTGAACTAGATAGGGCTCGATCCCGACCTGGCGTGCAGTCAATGCGGCCAACATCGCCCAATTTGATTGCGGCCCGGCTCCGGTCACCAGGCTGTCGCAGCCCTGGGTGAGTGCGTCAGCGATCAAGTACTCAAGACCCCGAAGTTTATTTCCGCCAAGGCCAATGCCGCTCAGGTCATCGCGTTTGAACCAGACTTCGACACCGAGTGCGTCAGACAGGCGCGCAGCCTGATGAAGTGGAGTGGGCTCGCGGACGAAGGCAACCCGCGGGAGTGGCGCGGTGCCGACATCTACAACGTCAGCCATTAGGTAAGTTCCGTTCAAGATGCTCCGCCATTCTGGATAACGGTGTCGATGAAGTAGCCTGCGGAGCCCAATACGTCAGCAGACTCAATGATGTCGGCGATTTGATCAGCGGTGAGATAGCGGTGTATCCGATTGTCAGATAACAGGGCCTCGGCGAGCGAGGAACGATCGCCAATCCCCTTCATCGTCGCGTCGTAGAGCAACTGCTGGGCGGTGTGCTTCCCCACGGAATCAGAGAGCGTCCGAAGTGCTGCCGCAGACTGCACGTATCCGCCTCGCGCTATGAGGTTGTCACGCATGCGCTGAGTGTTGACTCGCAATCCGGAAAGGAGACCAATTGCCAATTGCGTAGCAACACAGGCCAGTTGACACGCTTCTGGCACTACAACCCACTCGCATTTCCAGGACCGGCCGTCACGCTCATGCTCGCTGAGGATGCCCTCCAAGGCAACAGAAGCATCGGCCCGTACCAGCCGTGACAGCGTGACGAGGTGTTCTGAGATCTCCGGATTGACCTTGTGGGGCATCGTGATGCTTCCGACGGTGCCGTGCTTATGCGGCTCCTGAAGTTCATCGATTTCCGGTCTTTGGAGCTCGTAAATCTCTTGTCCGATCTTACCGATCGTTGCGGAGATCATCGCTAGCAATGTGACGAACTCAGAAATCCTGTCTCTGGATGTGAGCCAGGGGATTTCAGGGACCTGCAGTTCCATCCGCCGCGCGAAGGCGCGCAGCATAGGCACTGCAGCGTCACCCCAGAACTCCATCGTTCCAAGGGCGCCGCCGAGCTGGACGAACTCCCACCGTGTCCTGCCCTCACGCAAGCGCTCGAGGTGACGACGAAGTTCAGAGACCCAGACAGCAGCTTTGTAGCCAAACGTGATCGGCAATCCGGGCTGGCCATGGGTCCGACCGCACATGACTGTGTCACGGTGTTCCACGGCCAGGCGAACCGCTTCTGACTCTAACGTTTTCAAATCGCGTTGCACGATGTCTCCGACGCTACGCATCACCGTGGCAAACCAAGTGTCTGTCAGATCCTGGACCGTGGCGCCGTAGTACACCCACTCGCGCGCACGCTCCGGAAGCACCTCCTGTAGGCAACGGATCAGGCCCAAGGTCGAATGCCCTGTCGCTCTGGTCTGCTCGGCGATTTCATCAATGTCTAGCAGCGCCACATCTGCGTGCTCACAGATTATCTGAGCACAATCGGCCGGAATTATTCCTACCTCGGCCTGTGCCTCAGACAGCCTCGCGAGGATGTCCAACCATCCCTGAAGTCGGGCGGTCTCATCGAGCAACCCGCGCACTTCGTCGGTACCCCAAAGATGTCGGTAAACAACAGAATCAAGCACGCTGGTGCTCATCGTCGCTCCCGGTTTGTAGACGGCTCACTGGCGGAACTCCGGTCAAATATCTCAGCGCCTCTCGGACCTCGTCGAGGTTCGAGCCCCACGGGACCACCGCGGCACCAGGTTCGAATCTGATACCACGCTCGATCAGACAGCATTTAGCCAGTGTCAATTCGCCCGGGCTGCGAGCACTCGCGGCGGGACAGATGTCGATGCGATCAGGCTCGTCATCGTAGAAATGGCGGTGAAACTCTAACGACCGTGTGCACCCAATCATCAGCCAGTTCAAACGATCCGCTGGGCGAGTGTCGAGAAAGGAGACTCTGCCAGCGATTTCGGTACCGGCACCTCGGCACGGCAACAGATAGTCGGGTGCTGGATTTTGCTGGGCTAACTCCGTGATGTCCACGGCGTCGAGTTGCAATTCGATCGGTGGAAGCTCCTCGTCGAACGCGATTGCTTGCTGCGCCATCGCAAAGAGCTTGGGGGGCCACGGCGGGACGACTTCTGTCAGCCGGACGGGGATCGGACAGGGATCCCAAATGAAATTGATATGTTGATAACGGCCCTGCACGACGTACGCGAGGACACCGTCTCTGTGATGTGTCCGCGCCGCCGTCGCTAACGCCGTCGCATTGCCTACGTCGGTATCAGGCGATTCGATGAACGCGACCTGCTCAGGAAGCGCAAGCACTCGCAGCTCGACAACGGGCGAGAACAACGGTGCAGAGGACTCCTTGAGGACAGCGACCAGCGCGGTGTGATCCTTCCTGCGTAGCGCGAGGAACGAGGTGCGTCGGTAAACCTCACGGCCGGCCAGGTAGTGCGTAATTGCGGCCTCGGTAAGATCGAAATCGACTTCCTGGACGGATAATCCGCGGTAGGGCCGGGTGATCTCATTGACGGCAGGTAGGTCGATCATCGTCGACGCGCAGGGTTCGTACGGGGAGCAGTGTCGGCACGCAGCCCAAGTCGTAGTGTCTCGACCGCGATGGGATCCTCGAGTGCGATGTTGCCGATATTGACCATCGGTCCGAAGCGCTTGATCAGTTCTGCCTGTTGAGCTTTTCGCGGTGCCTCGAAGATGACGCGCTCAGTACCAAGCATCGCAATGGATTCGACGAGATCAGTCCTCAGCGACCCGTCGGTGTCATATAGGCCCACCGTGCCCGATTCGCGACCCTCAGCGATGACGTAGGACGCGCCGGCGTCGAGATCGGCACGCATCTCGCTAATCCATTGCTCCGCTACCACCGGCGCGGAGGCATCCTTGGCGCCTGTCTCGGCAAGCACGATGAATTCTTGGGCGAATCGGCCCACCAACGAAATCTTCTGCGTCGTGGTCATCATTTGCATGCCGTTTGACACCTCGACAGCGTCGATACCGATATCGCTCGCCCAATCGCGCAGCTCTGCCACCCGGCCCTGGGCCTGACATATCTCCAACAGGGTGCCACCCAAACAGCTGATCACCCCATGGGTATGGCAGAGCGCCACTCGCGCTTTGAGGTGCGGGTCGATGTAGGCGGTGCCCCAGCCGATCTTAAGCACGTCCACGAACTGCCCCGCTCCAGCCAACACCGCTTCCAGGGCGCTGGTCGGCGCCCCCTTGTCCAGGACATGCGTGAGCCCCGTCTGTCGCGGCTTTCTTTGCCGCACAGGCAATTCAAGAAAATCAGGAGTCTCCCACATGATCCCTTACCTCCGACGCTGCGATGTCCAGCAACCCTCACGGTAGGGTCACCAGCCCCACGCGTCTTTGTCTCAAGCGGCCTAACAATTGCCCGGAGTTAACCCTGTCGGGACATGGATGGGGCGATGTCCTCAGGCCTACCGTTCGTCAGGTAAAGGAGGCCCCAGGTGAGCAACCGGCTTGTCGTGGTGGGGAGTGGAGCGGCCGGAATGTCGGCCGCATCCGCCGCCCGCCGAACCAATTCAGATCTTGAGATCGTGGTGCTGGAGTCCGGCAACCACGCGGCATACGGCCTATGTGGTTTGCCGTACTACGTTTCCGACGTCATCGCCGAATCGGACGATTTGTTCGCGTATCGTCCCGAGTTCTTTCGCGAAAAGCGGCGAATCGACTTGCGATTCGGTGTTGAAGCCACACGTCTGGACCCCGACCGCAAAGTGCTCTCCGTAAGCCAGGACGGCGTCGGCTACGAAATCGGATATGACAGCCTGGTTCTCGCCACCGGCGGCACCCCGATCGTTCCTGGGGCGCTGGCAACCCGAAGCGATCGCATCTTCACCGTTCGGAACCTGGACGACGCGGTCCGTCTGCACCGACTGCTCGATGAGCGCAACGCCCGTCGGGCACTCATCGTCGGAGGCGGGTATATCGGCCTTGAGATGGCAGAAGCGCTTGCCGAGCGCGGCGTCGCGGTCACCATCGCCGAAGCGTTGCCGATGGTCTTGCCCAACTTCGATGGAACCATCAGTGAACGGGTACACGCCGAGCTAGTGCGTCACGGTGTCGATGTACGGCTGGGCTGCCGAGTTGAATCTGCCATCGACGACGGGTCATGTCTGCAGGTCTCGATGGGCGACGAGCGTATCGAGGTCGACCTCATGGTGGCTGCGGTCGGGGTACGAGCAGGCTCAGCACTGGGATCGGACGTGGGGGCCGTTTGTGGACCTGGTGGCGCATTGGTGGTTGACGAACACATGCGGACTTCACTGCAATCGGTGTTCGCGGCCGGTGATTGCATTGCGCCCTATCACCGAATCCTTAAGCGCCCGGCTTTCATCCCGCTGGGGCCAGCGGCCAACAAGACGGGTCGAGTGGCGGGCATCAACGCCGCGGGTGGCGAGGCGCGCTTCGCCGGAGTGCTCGGGACCGCAGTGGTCAAGGTCTTCGACCTCGCCGTAGCCCGCACCGGTCTTACCCTGGCCGAAGCCGCAGCAGAAGGCATCGACGCCATAGCGACGCAAGCTGTCGGAAAGTCACGCGCCAAGTACTACCCGGGCTCCGAGTCAGTTACGGTTCGGCTTATCCATCGCCCCGACGGCCGCCTATTGGGAGCGCAAATGGTCGGCGTCGGCGACGGTGTCGCAAAACGAATCGACGTCGCCGCCATCGCATTACAGGCAGGGTTCGACGTTAGCGCGCTTCTGGACGCCGATCTGTCTTACGCGCCGCCTTTCGCCCCGGTCTATGAACCCATTCTGCTCGCCGCTCAGGCGGCCGGCGCAGATCAGACGTCAACCACAGCCGGGGTAGCCGGCACAGACAGACAAGGAGTCAGGCAATGACTGGACGCATGGCAGGAAAAGTCGCTCTGATCACCGGCGGTGGTTCGGGGATCGGTCGAGCAGCGGCGCAGCAGTTCGCCCATGAGGGTGCGAAGGTGGCCGTTCTCGATCTGCGGGCTGATGCGGCCACGGAGACCGCCGACATCATCAACAGCGCCGGTGGAACCGCGATCGCTGTGACGGCCAACGTCGCAGTGGCTTCGGAGGTTGAAGCCGCAGTTGCCGAAGTGGTGTCTCGACTGGGCGCCGTCACTGCCCTGTACAACAACGCTGGTGTTGACAGTGCCGGCAACGTCGAGGTGACGGAGGAACGTGACTGGGACCGTTGCTTCGACGTCAACGCCAAGGGCACCTACCTGATGTCAAAGGCGGTTATTCCTCACATGCGCGCCGCTGGTGGAGGATCGATTGTGAACCAGGGTTCGGTGGCTGCCATGGTCGCTGTGCCCAACTTCGCCGCTTACTGCGCAGCCAAAGGCGCGGTAGTCGCGCTAACGCGCTCGATGGCAATTGATTGCGCCCCAATGGGTATCCGTGTCAATGCGATCTGCCCGGGCACTGTTTTCACTCCACTGATGGAACCGATGTTGCGCGCGAGGGGCGACGGCGATCTGGAAGCAGGCCTGGCCAAGACGGTAGCCAAATATCCGATTGGACGCCTTGGAACCCCTGACGACATCGCAGCAGTCGCATTGTTCCTATCGAGTGAGGAAGCGTGCTTCTTGACAGGTTCTACCGTTGCGGCCGATGGCGGCATGACGGCTCAATGATGGATGACGGCGATGATTCGACATAGCTGGCGTCAGATGCGCGCTCGGAGGCACCCGGCGCCGGCGTATCGAGTGATCGACCGCCTTCACGTGGAGCGCAGCGTGAACGTGACGATCGAACAGATCTCCTTAACGATTTCGGGCTGGTTGGCCGAAATCGGGACTGCGAGTCCGCTAGTCGACGAGCTAAGCCAAGCTGTCGCTGCAGGCGACTGGCAGAAAGTTCGCCGGATCGCCGAATGCTTGTCGGTCGATGTTTCCGCTATTTCGGCAGCTAGCCCGACCGTGCTCCGCGATCCGTAACTGGCTGATCTTTATCCCGCCACCAGATGGCCGCTTGCTAGTCCTGGACGGACAGTTTCTCGTTCTTTTTCTGTCCACAGGGTACTAGCGCGAGATTGAGCAGAGTGATTAGTGTCTCACCTATATACGCCGTGTGACGTATAGGTAAAGAGGAGATGCTACGAACATGAGTACTACGGATATGGCAACTGTTGGGGTTATGGGGGTGTCCCTCGCCGCGGGTGACCACGTCTGTGCGTTCTACCCGACCCTTGCGGAGCGCAACGAGATCTTGCTTCCTTACCTCAAAGAGGGACTCAAACTTGGTGACAAGTGCATATGCATCGTGTCCGACTCGCCGGATAGCGACCTCGACTCGGTCAAGTGCCTTTCGCAGGACACCGGTCAGCTGGAAGTCGACCACAGTGGTGACACGTACCTCAAGGGCGGCAACTTCTCGTCCGACCGGATGCTGAAGTATTGGAATTCTTCTATCAGCCAGGCCGTCGATGACGGGTTTAACTTTGCTCGAGGAGCGGGTGAGATGACCTGGGCCTTAGAGAAGATGCCCGGCGTGGAGAACCTGGTGTCCTACGAGTCGCAGCTGAATAGCGTGTTGCGCGAGTATCCGGCTGTGATCGTTTGTCTGTACGAGCTCGGCCGCTTCAGCGGCGATATGCTGGTGGAGGTGCTTAAGACGCACCCGAAGGTGATTTTGGGAGGGATCGTGCTCGAGAATCCTTACTACCTTGAGCACAACGAATACCTCACCTCCCGCTAGGGCCGCCTGAATGACCGCGACGAGCGATGTCGCCCACACGGAAACCTTGGTGGAGCTGCGCGAGCAGCTGTCCAATCTGCAAGGCCTGCTGATGCTTGCCATGTTGATGACCCAGAGTGGTGACGAAAACAAGATCATTCAGCTCAGCACGACTTCATTACCAGCGTTCTACCGTTGCCCGTTCGTTGGCATCTATCTGACCGACGGAGGGTGGCAGAAGGCTCTAGGCGCCCGGGTCGACTACTCGGCAACCGCGGAACTCGACGCCTCGATAGCCACTTTGGGGCCTTCTGGTGGTGTTCTAACCCTCGGCCGATATGCCTGGTGTGTGGCCCTGCCGTTGCGCGGCCTCGATGCGCACATCGGTTTCTTCATCGTCGCGTCAGATGAGGAACCATCCGTCGGCGAGCAGTTTCTACTCCGTGTACTGGTGCAACAAACCGGTGCCGCGCTCGCCAACGCGCGACTCCATCGGAAGGAACAAGCCAGTACTGAAGCTCTACGCGACAGCAATATCGCACTTGCGGAGTCCGTCTCCGCCTTGGAGAACGCCGCGCGGATTCACGCACGCCTCACCGAGGTGGCAGCAAAGGGCAACGGTGAGGAAGGCATTGCAATCGCATTGCACGAACTGACTGGATTGTCCGTAGCCATCGAGGACCGCTTTGGAAACCTGCGGGCCTGGGCTGGTCCTGACTGTCCGGAGCCGTATCCCAAGGACAACGCTAATGCACGTGAAGCAATGCTGCAGCGCTGCATTCGAGCGGGGGAGCCGATTCGCCACGCCGGCAGATTGTCAGCGGTGGCAAACCCCCGTGTGGACATTGTGGGCGTCGTCTCGCTCATCGACCCCGACGAAGGTGGTGGAGAACAGGCCAAAGTTGCCCTTGAGCACGGAACAACTGTCCTGGCAATGGAATTGGCGCGGCTACGCAGCCTCGCCGAGGCGGAACTGCGGTTGCGGCGAGATCTGGTCGAGGAGGTCTTGCTCGGCACCGACGACGAGAGCGCATTGGCGCGCGCCGAAGCTCTGGGCCACGACCTTGGTACTCCCCACCGGGTTGTGATCGTTGAATCCGAAGGGCGTTGCGCCGACATGGAGAAGTTTTTCCACGGTGTGCGACGCGCTGCTCGCCATGCTCACATGGGCACTTTGGTTGTTGCCCGCTCCAACACCGTCGTGATCTTGTCCGACGCCGACATGAACCGGGATAGATTCGTCTCCGCGCTTGTCAGCCATCTCGGAAGCGACGATTGCCGAGTTGGCGTTGGCGGATGGTGTGACCGTCCACGGCACCTTCCGCGCTCGTATCGCGAGGCGCAACTCGCTCTCAAAATGCAGCGACGCGTCGGTAGCCGCGACCCTGCGGCGGTCACCTTCTACGACGAACTCGGCGTGTACCGAATTCTCGCCGAAGTAGAAAATCAAGATTCAATCGAGCGATTCGTGCGCCAATGGCTGGGGCCGCTGCTGGACTACGACGCCGCGAAGCAATCACAGCTTGTCGCCACATTGTCCGCCTATCTTGAATGCGGCGGCCATCACGACGCCACCACAGCTGCGATCTTCGTGCACCGCAGCACCTTGAAGTATCGCTTGTCCCGTATTCGCACCCTGCTTGGCCTCGATGTCAATGACCCAGACGTGCGCTTCAATCTGCAGATGGCAACGCGGGCATGGAAAACCCTGGAGCACTTAGGCTCCGGCGACGGGCATATGTCCCACCAGGTGGAGATTCCGCCCACCTTGTAGCCTCCCAGGTCATATTCGGTTGGGCGCCAGCCTATTACCTTCAGGTTGATTGGCGTCGACGTAACTACGGACCCAGGTCCGTGTACGTCGGCAAAGTCTGATGACAGGATGCGCGAACATCGATGAACAGTTTCTCCCCCTATGTAGACAAGCGCCGGACACTATCCGAAGCGGCACAGCTCATCCAGAATGGCGACATCGTCGCACTCGGTGGAGGGCTGTGCGGGAGGCTGCCAATGGCGCTGGTCCGAGAAATGATCCGGGCCCACCGCCGCGACCTACACCTCGTTGGATCCGCACACAGCATCGACGTCGACCTGCTGGTAGCCGCCGGTGCAGTCGCGGTCTGCGAAGAAAGCTATGTGGGCTTCGAGCAAGACCTGGGTCTGGCACCCGCGTTTCGCCGGGCCGCCACTTCTGGTACGCTTGAGGTACGCGAAAGTTGTTGCGCCACAATCCTTACCCAGCTGCGCGCGGCGGAAATGGGACTACCTTTCATGCCCGTACGAGGCGTCAAGGGAACCGGAATTAAGGACTTACACCCCGAATACGGAGAGGTTGACTGCCCCTTCACCGGTGAAACCCTCGTCGCCGTACCGCCATTGGCTCCTAACGTGGCATGCATCCACGCGGCCATGGGTGACAGGTATGGCAACTTGCACATTGCTCAACCATTTGTCCTTGACGAGCGGTTCGCCTCGGCTTCGACTCAGGTGATCGCGACGGTCGAGCGCATCGTCAGCCCCAACGCCGTGGCAGCGGCCGGGATTGTCATACCCGGCCATCTTGTGAGTGCGATTGTCGAGGTACCGTTCGGCGCGCATCCGTCGTCGTGTTACCCCGAATATGCGTACGACAGAGGACATATCGCCATGTACCTTGAGGCCGCTCGAGCAGGGGACCGGGAGGTATCGGACTACCTGGAGCGTTACGTCCTCTGCGGGGAAGACGCATATCTCGACCAGATTGACGCGAGTCGTCTCACAAAATGGAGTTCATCCAACCAGGACTGGCAGGAGTTGTTCAGATGAGCGGCGACGAATGGGGCTTCGACGAGTGGTTTGTCGTGGCGCTAGCGCGGACAATTCGCGATCAGGAGGCGGTCTTTCACGGCTTCGCCAGCCCGTGTGCGCAAGTGGCAATGCATGTCGCCCGACAGACTCACGCGCGGGACATGATCCTGGTCGAAGGCGCCACTTACGCAATCAACCCCGATCCCGTCTTCATCCCGCCGACGGGTAACGACCTTGCTTTGCACCGAGATGCAACCTACCGAATGCGCTTCGAGGAATTCTTCGACGCAGCGCTACGTGGTGCCATCGACCGCATGTTTGTGTCCGGCGGACAAATCGACAAGTACGGAAACACCAACGTGACAGCGATTGGCCCGGATCCGCGGCGGCCAAAAGTCAAGTTGGGTGGAGGCGGCGGAGGATGCAATATCTCCGCAACGATAGGCCACCTCACGCTGTGGACAACGCGGCATCGAAGCGGCCGAACTCTCGTGAATCAGGTCGATTTCATTACCGATATAGGTCACCGCACGCCCAGCGGTTCACGAAAGGAACTAGGTTTCACCGGCGGCGGACCGCAATGGCTTATCACGGAGCTCGGTATCTTTGATTTCTCGGCCAACGGCGAGGCCTGCCTGCGGGCCGTATGGCCCGATGCCACCATCGATGACGTCTGTGCAGCGACAGGCTTCGTACCCATCGTTGATCTCTCGCCTGGACTGCTCAGTCCTCCCAGCGTGGCCGAGCTCGCGGCGATTCGATCCATCGATCCGTTGACATGCCGACGGCTCGAGTTCGACGAGCGTGAACTCAGCCGGCGATTCCGCCGGACAGAGCGCGCAGCATGCAGCTGTTAGAAGCGCTCTTCGATCCTCGTCGTGTCTTGCTCGTCGGCGCATCTGAGCGGATAGGCAGCATTGGCAAGCTCCTTGTAAAGAACCTGGAATCCTTCGGTGGGGAGTTGGTTTGCAAAAGTGGGCCTGCACCCCTTGACGACTGTGGTGAATTCGACCTCGCGATAATCGCGACTCCTGGCGACCACGTGCTGCGGATAACACAGGAACTCTCACATCGAGCGAGGGCGATCATCGTGCTCTCAGCGGGCTTCGGTGAAACCGGTACACAAGGTCGGGACGCACAAGCTAACCTTGTCCACTCTGCGCGTCCGGCACGCGTGATCGGCCCGAACTGCTTTGGCCTGCAGGACTGCAACCGTCGCCTCAACGCTTCTATTTCGGCCGGCCTACCGTTGGGTGGGGGAGATATTTCCCTCGTCAGTCAGGCCGGCACGTATGCAATGGCCGCGGCGACCCACTCTTACGACGCTAGATTGCGCTTCGGCAAGGTGATTGCTCTAGGGAACACGAGCGACATCAGCGCTTCCGAACTTGTGGCCGAACTGCGCGATGACCCCGAGACGGAGACGCTGTGCTTTGCGCTGGAAAGCCTCCCGGATGCGCGGGCCTTCGTCGAAGAAGTCGAACGTACAACCCCGAGCAAGCCGGTAATTGTCTATAAGGCCGGCAAGACCGATGTCGGCGCACGAACGGCCGCAAGTCACACCGGTGCGTTGGCCGCGCCAACCACGATGCTTCGTCACACATTACGCCAAGCCGGCGCGGTCCAGGTCGACTCTGGCGAGGAGCTCTTCGACGCTGCCCAGGTGCTCGATGTGCGACCACTGCCCAACGGACCGCGGATGGGTGTGGTGTCCAATTCAGGCGGTGCCGCAGTGGAATTAACGGATGCGCTCGCCGGACAAGGGTTGACGGTGCCAGAGTTATCCGACTCCCTTCGTCAGCGCATCGCCGCAGAGCTGCCGACGTATGCCAGTTCACGCAACCCAGTGGACATCACGCCCGTGTGGGCTGACTATTCGCGCTTGTACGCACATCTTGTTGAAACCCTGGCCACCTCGAAGGAAGTTGACGCGATCGTGGTGGTGCTCGCTCACCGAGCTGCAGAGGACGCCGACGCTATCGAAGCGATCACCCAAAGTTGTCAAATGTTAAGGACAACACAGGCGGAAGTACCGATTTATGCCTATGCGATCGGCCGGTCAGGGGTTCTTCAAGCGCTCCACTCGCTGCGCGACACCGGTATCCCGTGTTTCGACGCACCGCACCGTGTCGCACGAGCCGTAGCCCACGCCTACCAGTATGGACAAGCGCGCAGCCGTGCCGGGACGCAGTTACCGCCGTTGGCCAACCGGCATGACGTGCAGGCGGAGGACAAGAGAATCGAACTCGCCGATTTACTGACCCGCCGCGGCATCGCGGTTGCCCCGAGCTGGAGGTGCTCCTCGGTCGACGAGGTCGCCGATGTCGATGTACAGCTGCCGGCCGTGGTCAAGATTGCAGATGCCGAGCACCGAACTGACCGTGACGGTGTGCGGCTCGATATCCGTTCTCGAGTAGAACTCCACGCCGCTGCAGAGGAAATGCTCATTCGTGCTGCCGGCGGGGATGTTCTTGTCCAGCAGCAGATTAGCGGTGTTGAGGTCGTCGTCGGAGCGCTCAGGGATCCCGTGTTGGGACCGATCGTAATGGTAGGCCTCGGAGGCATCTGGGTCGAGGTTTTCGACGACGTCCAATTTGCGCTGGCACCCATTCGGCATGACGACGCGCTGGCCCTGATCGCGCAGTTACGCGCCTATCCACTTCTCTGCGGCGCGCGCGGCACACCCGCGGTAAACCTCGACAGTGTGGCAGACGTCGTCGTGCACCTAGCGCAACTCTGCGCTGATGAACCGAATATCTCGACAATCACTTTGAATCCGGTCATGGCCACTGCGACGGGCGCAGTGGCGGTCGATTGGAAACTGACGTCCTGATAGGACCACGATCGGCCTACCCGTTTGGCCCTCGTGGACGACGCGGCGCGATTCGACGTCGGCTTATCGTGGCGAACACGAGAGTGATCGCCATACAGCAATTAAGGAGTGCATCATGAAGGTTGGGGCGACTGACGTCCTGCTGCCCACGACGATGGTCGGTAACTATCCGAACCCGCGCTGGTACGACGGACATGGATTCGCTCAGTTCCCGAAAGGCGAGTTCGTGTACGACGCGATCAGCCGGGAAGCGTTCGAAGACGCCGTTCTCGCCATCGTGCATGATCAGGAGGCCGCTGGCCTCGACATCATCTCGGACGGGAAAGTCTACGGCGGCGATTCTCCCTACGCATCGATCATCTATCACTACTACGAACGGATGAGTGGATTCAAACCGTCGGGAACCAACATCGGTTTGCCGATCTACTCCACCTTGTATTCACCCATCGTGGATTCGGAAGTTCGTCGTGAACATCCGTTCCACCTCGCGACCCTGCGTGCAACAAAGAAGGCGACCAACAAGCCAGTCAAGGTGTCCTATGTCGGCATCCAGGTGCTCGCCGCCGCGGCAACGAACAAGTTCTACGACGAGGACCGCGAACTCGGCATGGCCATCGCGAAGGCATTCAAAGAGGACTTCCAGGAGCTCGAGCAGAATGGCTGTGACATTATCCAACTCGACGAGTTTGTCTGGCCCTACGGAATTGGGGACTGGGAAGTCGAGGCCATTAACTACGCGATGGATGGCATCAGCTGCGACTTCTGGGTGCACACCTGCTGGGGTAACTACTCGGGTACACCGGGATACCTCCCCGAGGAAAACGACAAAGAGTTCGGCGCTTGGGTTCTTGACAAGAGGACTTCAGAGTCGGCACAACCTGAACGTGCGCCCGCGATCTTCCCGAAGGTGCTGGAGACCAACATCACCGCGCTGAACTACGAAGTCGGTCGCACCGGGCCCGATGACCTAAAACCGCTAATCGACTACAACTGGAACCGTCCCTTCGTCGCGGGCGTCATCGATGTCAAGAGCACGATCACCGAAACTGCCGACGAAGTCGCCGACAGGATCCGATCGGTGCTGGAATTTGTTCCGGCAGAGCAACTTGCACTTTCCACGGACTGCGGCCTAGTTAATCTGAACAGAATGGTTTCCGCGAGCAAGCTGCATGCACTCGCCGACGGCGCAGCAATCGTCCGGGCGGAACTCCAAGGACAGCAATGAACGCACACGATCTCGTTGGCAGAAGTTGGGGCATAGCACGGTCGATGCTGCAAATTTCTCGATCCGTCTTGCTCTCACTTGGTGATGGCCTCAACGTCGTGTCGACTATCGGCCTGTCCGGACACAACGCCAAGCCGGAACTGTCATGCGAGGACGATGTGCAACCAAGGAGTACCGACGAATATCAGTGCGGGTCTTCCTCATCGATCCTGGACAACGCGACGTCCGGAACAAGAACCGAAGATCTGCCCGTCAAAGGAAGTGGGCGCCCGAGCTCTCTGCTCTCGCCCTGGGTCAATGAAGAAGGAGCCGTTCTCAATGGCTGTTAGTCACACTCCACCGCAGCGGAAGGTGCTCTCCGGAAATCGGACATTCGGCTGGGTGACGCCAAAAGGCAAGCGTCCCACCGAGTACGAAGATCTGACCGTGGGGCAGCAGTCGACCCCGGCGCAGTATGCATTTCAGGGCTGGCCACTCCGATTCGACAACGGACGCGATCCCTACACCGAAGACTCGACGGTACTGCGCTCGTCTAACTGGTACGCGTATCGCGATCCGAACCAGACGATGAACCGTCCGTACATCGCTGGCGTACACGAAGCTGAAAAAGCCCTCCAGAACACGTTCCTCGGTGCGAGTGCGGGCGGCCTGTTCGGCTTCGCGAACGAGGAATGGGTAAGCAAGGGCCTCGCCAAGCACTACATGACGTACCCCTTCGTCGAGTACGGCATGTTTCTTGCGCTGTGTTACGCAGAGCGCGAGGCACTTTCCGACACGGTGACGTTCTCTTTGGTGTTCGAGGCCGCCGACAAACTGCGTCACCTGCAAGATGTCGTCTACTACTCGTTCGAACTTGCCGAGGCGCACCCCGAATTCAATGATGAGGACTGCCTGCGGGTCTGGAAAGAAGACCCGGTTTGGCAGGGTGCTCGTGAGGCGATCGAGAACGTCATTGCGCTCGATGACTGGATGGAGATCGTCGTTGCATTGAACCTGTGCTTCGATCCGCTGTTCGGTGAATTGGCGAAAGTCGAATACTTCACGCGATTTGCTGGCGCGAACGGCGACCTGGTTACACCGTCGGTTATCGCCTCATCCGAGGCCGACACAGTGCGGACCCGGGCGTGGACGAAGGAACTCATCCGCCACCTGGTCGAGGACCCCGAGTATGGCACCCACAACTCGTCGATCATTGCGGCGTGGGTGGATAAATGGAACAGGTACTCGCTGAAAGCCTGCGACGCCTTCGCTCCCGTGTTCTCCGAGGTTCCTAACCAGCCAACCAGCTACGAGGACGCAATGGCCGAGATCCGAGAAAAGCAGTCGCGGATTCTCAACGAACTCAACCTCGACCCGGTATCAGCCAACTAGTCTGAAAGACAAGGTGAATCACGTTGTCATCTCCCACGCCCGCTCGGGATAGAACGCAAGTCCGCGATACCGTCGGCATCTCGCTGATCGGGAGTTCAGAAACCAGTGTCATCGTTGACATGGTTGCTGAGCTTGTCCCCGACGCCAAGATCACCGACAACGACGTGTTCTTCAAGATAGAACGCGACGGAATGCTGAGCTTCGACATGGTTGAACTTAGCGACCGACTTGGCAAGCCGTATACGGTTCATGACTTCCTCGTCAATATGACCAGTTACTACGGGCGAATTGTCGTGAAGGATCACGGGATCGAGATCCACTCGGAGATCCTCCCGGAACGATTCCGCGACTAGGCCCCGTCCGGACCACGATCCTTCACAACCAAGAAACGGAAGAAACATGGCTAATCCCACTATTGAAGTTGTTCACGAAAAGTCCAAGAGGTACGACTGGGGCTTCGATTACGCGCGCCCTGACCCGAAGTTTCCTACCCGCTACATCATCCCGCCGAAGGGCAAGGATCCATTTCGTTCGATGCTGCGTGGTTACGCAGCGATGGAGACGGAAAAGGACAACCGGGTGTACGGCGGTCTGGACAGCAACGTTCGTTACCGCAACGCAACGTCGGCCGAGCCGCGCTTCATTGAAGGGATGAAGTTCGGCATCCCCAGCTTCACCGATGCGGAATACCAAGCTACTTGCGGGTCTGGCTTTCTGATCGCATCGATGAAGAACCAGGAGCTGCGCCAGGGGTACGCCGGCCAGATGCTCGACGAGGTTCGTCACACGCAGATCGAAGTCGCTTTGCGCAAGTACTACTTGAAGAACTACCACGATCCGGCTGGCTTTGACATCGGCCAGATTGGTCTGGGTAATCACCCCATCGGTACCCTCGCGCGGGCTTCGTTCCAGTCGTTCAACACCGGTGATCCCGTCGAGGTCTCGATGTGTCTGAACATCGTCCTTGAGACCGCTTACACGAACCCCCTCGTGGTGGCGTTGCCTCAGGTCGCTGCTGTCAACGGAGAGCACGCGATGCCCACGGCGTTCCTTTCGATCCAGTCTGACGAGTCGCGGCACATGGCCAACGGCTACGGGACCTTGATGAGTGTGATTCAGGAGCATGACAACCTGCCGTTCCTGCAGGAGTCGCTTGACCGTCACTTCTGGCACCAGCATCAGTCGATGGACACGCTGGTCGGTGTTCTTTCGGAGTACTTCGCCGTGGAACGCCCTTGGGCTTACAAGGATGTCTGGGAGGAGTGGGTCGTGGACGACTTCGTCGGCTCTTACATGAGTCGACTGAGTCCGTTCGGGCTGAAGCCGCCGGCGAGGCTTGGTGATGTCGCCCGGTACGTCAATGACATGCACCATTCAGTGGCGATCGCGCTTGCGGCTATGTGGCCGCTGAACTTCTGGCGGACCGACCCCATGGGTCCGGCAGATTACGAATGGTTTGAGAACCACTACCCTGGCTGGACCAAGTCCTACGGCGGTTTGTGGGACGCATTCCGCGACATGAGCGACCCGTCGTCTGCACGAATCTTGTTGCAGGAATTGCCATCACTGCCGCCGTTCTGTCAGGTTTGCCATGTTCCGTGTGTCATGCCGACATTGCACGCACCGGAAACCCGCATCGTTTACGGCGAAGGTAAGAAGTTCGCCGTGTGCAGCGAAGGTTGCGAGTGGATCTTCAACCTCAACCCGACGATCTACTCCGGGTGTGCCAACTGGTGGGAGCGCTTCGATGGAATGGACCTGGCCGATGTCATCTTGGCACTGGGCTACGTCCGACCAGATGGCAAGACCTTGATTGGTCAACCACATCTCAACGCTGAGCGGATGTGGACCATCGACGACATCCGGCGACTCGAGTACGAAGTCAAAGATCCGCTGAAGTAACACTTGGTGGGTCCGCGGAGGAAGCGCCCTCCGACGCCGCTGACAGCCCCTCCGCGGACCCATCTTCATCTCGACCGATTTTGAAGAACCAGCCGCAATTTCAGGAGATCCACTAAAACATGGGTGACACAGTAACCGTACAGCCGTTCGGTGACACGTTCCCGGTCGAATCGGGAGAAACGGTACTGTCCGCAATTCTCCGGAATGGCAGATTCGTGAAATACGGCTGCAAGCACGGCGGATGCAGCACCTGCCGAGCCCAGGTCGTCGAAGGCGAATTCACCCAATCCGACGGAACATCGTTTTCCCTGAGCGACGCTGACCGCGACGCAGGTGTCGTGCTGCTCTGCTCGACATATGCAGACGGCGACTTGGTCGTCGACGTCGGCGAGACAATGGCAGATCTAACCGAAGACGAGTACAACGCCGGCCAAGATATCGTCGAGTTCGTCGGTACAGTCGACCGCATCGTCGACTACACAGCGGATATCAAAGGCATCGAGATCTCCTTGGACGAGCCCTTAGCGATATCGTTTGTACCCGGCCAGTATGTCGAAGTCCTTGTCCCGGGATCCGACGACGCATGGCGGTCGTTCTCGATGGCCAATCGACCGAGCGACGACTCGCAGGTGCACCTTGTAGTTCGAGTGATTCCCGACGGGCGGTTCACCTCGCAGATCGGCACGACCATCTCCGCGGGGACAAAGCTGAACTTGCGTGGCCCATTGGGGCAGTTTGCAATTCGACTATCACACCGCCCGATTATCTTCATCGCGGGAGGTTCGGGTATCGCCCCGGTACTCTCGATGCTTGCCGACCTTATCGAGCAGAATAATCAACGGCGAACGACGTTTCTCTACGGCGCGCGCACCGTGGCTGACCTCCCAATGCTGGACGAACTTCGACAACTCGCAGATGAGCTGGACTGGTTCACGTTTATCCCTGCGCTGAGTCAGCCTGACGATACGCCGTGGGATGGCGAAACCGGTTTGATCACTGAGGTTTACGACAGACACTTCCCGAGTGGCCAAGGACATGAGGCGTACTTGTGTGGCCCGCCTGGAATGATCGATGCAGCACTGGAGTCGCTGATCGCTAGCGGCTGTAAGGAGCGCCATATCTTCTTTGACAGGTTCGTTCCGTCTGGATAGTGACGTCCGCGCCGGACTGACCGTCGGCGTACAGAAGGAGAACAGGACATGCTCAAAGAACTTCAGTCGGCGTTTAGCCGCACCGGGTCACGTGACTTCTTCAGTGACTCGGGAGCAATTGCGACTCACACGGGTCCGGTAGTTGGATACGTCCTGTCCAAATCTCTCATCGGCATCGATTTTGACATCGATGACAGTCTTGAGCCGATCACTGAGCGCGTGCTCGTTGAAGACTGCGGCGTGGTCCGCGTCAGCTCGCTCATTGCACCGCGCGTTGAGACACATGTCGGAGTGCTCGTCAGCACCAGGGTATCTGGAGACACCGCCGAGCGGCCTGACGAGTGTATCGCCGCAGCCTTCCCCGTCCTACGAGTTCTGACTGGGAACGGAGAAGGGATATCTGCGGCCATTGCCGTCGGTTCACCGTCGCTCCGTAAAGAGGTGCTTGAGGACAGTTTGGCGTCGTTGAACCGCAACGGCAGCGTTGTCGCCGCCGGCGAAGGCGCCGCCATCGGGCAATCGCCGGGTAGTGCCTTTGCAGCGATCGCGCGAAGGCTTGTGGAAGCTGACCAGGCCCTCAACCGGGGCCACATCGTGCTAACGGGCAGCATTCACCGCGCGGTCCCTGCTCGGCCAGGAGATCACTTCCGCTGTGACGTACTGGGTCTTGGAAGTGTGTGTATCCGATGCGTCGACTGAAAGCGCGGCAGACGGACGACCGATGCTCTCCGAGGGACGTAGGTCGTGGGCGTTAGATCATCAACTGATGGATTTACCACGCCGCGTCCGCTTCTCGCTGGCGGCAGGCATGCGGTCCGGCTAAGACGACGCAGGCGGGTTCGGGCCAGTCTCGGACCGGACCATCCGAGTTTTTCATCCTGCAAACCCATCTCGGTTCGGATTGAACAGCTCGCCGCCTCTAGATAAAGACGACGTCGGAGCGACGAGCCCGCGGAGGATAACGGAGAATACAACTCATTAAGGACAGCAATGACATGCAATCCGGTTGGGCGCAAGCCGCATACCGATTCTGCGTAGTTCCACGTGGAGCGGGTTCGGCATACCCGTCGTAACGCCTGGAACCAAAAGCTGTCGAATAATTGAGAGATTGGAGTACAACATTAACATCGCGGAAGAGTCGTCTCTTGCATGGGATTTGACCAGCGTGACGGCGCCGTGGCTCTCGCCCGAAGACTACCTCTGGGTCTGCGCGAAAATTGGGGCTGGCGAACAAGGAAGTGCAATTAGCGACATGTTGGCGGTCCTTGTTCGTGCAAAAGCGAAGCTACCGATTGATCTGGTGCAGGCGCTGATGGAGTGGATTGGCGGTTATGCAGGCTCCGACACGGAGCCGGGGCTCCTGCGACTCATGTCGAAGATTGGAATTTCCACCCTGTGCCACAGCACATCTCGTGAGGGTAGCGCGCACCACCTCTGTATCTCGTAGTCTCGATCGCGCGGCGGGTGTTTCAACTCGATAGCTGACAACGTTCCGGTTGTCGCGGATTATGGAGCAGGCTGCGTCGAACGCGTTGGTCTGGCCGCCGAGCGAGTGCTCGGGACGGACGCAAATGCGTGCGACCGACCAGCTCTTCGAAAGGAACGCGTGTTTTCCAAGGTTCTGGTTGCCAACCGCGGTGAGATTGCGATCCGGGCGTTTCGTGCGGTCTACGAGCTCGGCGCGGCCACTGTTGCGGTCTACCCGTATGAGGATCGCAACTCGCTGCACCGGTCGAAGGCGGACGAGTCGTATCAGATTGGCGCCGAAGGGCATCCGGTCCGCGCGTATCTGAATGTCGACCAGATCGTGTCGACCGCACTGGACTGCGGCGCTGATGCGATCTATCCGGGGTATGGATTCTTGTCGGAGAACCCGGAGCTGGCGACGGCGTGCGCGGCGGCTGGGATCACGTTTGTTGGCCCGTCGGCCGATGTGCTGGAGCTGACCGGGAATAAGGCGCGGGCGATCGCGGCCGCGCGGGCTGCCGGGCTGCCAGTGTTGGCGTCATCGCAACCGTCGGCTGATGTCGACGAGTTGGTGGCGGCCGCACAGGCGATGGAGTTCCCGTTGTTCGTCAAGGCGGTGGCCGGTGGTGGCGGGCGCGGGATGCGCCGTGTGGCCGCGGCTGCTGATCTACAGGAGGCCATCGAAGCTGCGTCACGCGAAGCGGAGTCGGCGTTCGGGGACGCGACGGTGTTCCTGGAACAGGCGGTGGTTAATCCTCGGCACATCGAGGTGCAGATCCTGGCCGATGGCTCTGGCGAGGTCATTCACCTGTTCGAGCGAGATTGCAGTGTGCAACGCCGCCACCAGAAAGTCATCGAGCTGGCACCGGCGCCGAACCTCGAACCGGCACTGCGTGCGCGGATCTGCGCCGATGCCGTGGCTTTCGCCCGCCAGATCGGGTACTCGTGTGCCGGCACAGTCGAGTTCCTGGTCGACGATCGGGGACAGCACGTCTTCATCGAGATGAACCCGCGGATTCAGGTGGAGCACACGGTGACCGAGGAGATCACCGATGTGGATCTCGTGTCTGCCCAACTCCGCATCGCAGCAGGGGAGACGCTGGCCGACCTCGGGCTGGCGCAAAACACACTCCAGATGCGCGGTGCGGCCATCCAGTGCAGGATCACGACGGAGGACCCTGCCAACGGATTCCGGCCCGACACCGGGCGGATCACCGGCTACCGATCTCCGGGCGGCGCGGGTATTCGACTCGACGGTGGAACGAACGTCGGTGCCGAAGTCACCGCTCACTTCGACTCGATGCTCGTCAAACTGAGCTGCCGGGGACGGGATTTCGACACGGCGGTCCGGCGGGCCAGACGTGCGGTGGCCGAGTTTCGAATCCGCGGTGTGTCGACGAATATCCCGTTCCTGCAGGCTGTTCTGGACGATCCGGACTTTCAGTCGGGCCGCGTGACGACGTCGTTCATCGACGAGCGTCCTGGGTTGTTGACGGCACGTTCGAGTGCGGACCGCGGCACGAAGATTCTAAATTATCTGGCCGATGTCACCGTCAACCAGCCGCACGGACCGCGGCCCTCGGCGGTCTATCCTCGCGACAAATTGCCCGCTATCGATCTGACGGCGGCCCCGCCACCGGGGTCGAAACAGCGGCTTACCGAGCTCGGTCCTGAGGGCTTCGCGCTGTGGATGCGGGAATCCAAAACGGTCGGTGTCACGGATACGACATTCCGGGATGCGCATCAGTCACTCTTGGCGACGCGGGTGCGGACCAGTGGGTTAATGCGGGTCGCCCCGTACATCGCGCGCATGACGCCCGAGCTGCTGTCGGTCGAATGTTGGGGCGGCGCAACTTATGATGTGGCATTGCGGTTCCTTAAGCAGGATCCCTGGGATCGGTTGGCGGCACTGCGCGAGGCGCTGCCGAACATCTGCCTGCAGATGCTGCTCCGCGGCCGCAACACCGTCGGGTACACGCCCTATCCCGAACAAGTGACCTCCGCGTTCGTCGAGGAAGCGGCACAGACTGGTGTGGACATCTTCCGGATCTTTGATTCGCTGAACAACATTGTTGCCATGCGCCCGGCGATCGATGCGGTGCTCAATACCGGCACGACGATCGCCGAGGTGGCGATGTCGTATACTGGGGATCTCTCCGATCCGGGCGAAGATCTCTACACGCTGGACTATTACCTGCGGTTGGCAGAGGCGATCGTCGATTCAGGTGCGCACGTGCTGGCTATCAAGGACATGGCCGGATTGTTGCGCGCCCCAGCTGCAGCCACGTTGGTGGCGGCGTTGAAATTGCGGTTCGACCTGCCGGTGCACGTGCATACCCATGACACTCCGGGCGGTCAGTTGGCGACTTATGCCGCGGCGTGGTCTGCCGGGGCGGATGCGGTCGACGGGGCGGCGGCGCCGTTGTCCGGCAGCACCAGTCAGCCGTCGCTGTCGTCGATTGTGGCCGCAGCGGCGCGCACCGAGTTCGACACCGGGTTGTCGTTGTCGGCGGTGTGCGATCTTGAGCCGTATTGGGAGGCGCTGCGAAAGGTGTACGCCCCGTTCGAGTCCGGACTGGCGGCCCCGACCGGACGGGTGTATACCCACGAGATCCCAGGTGGACAATTGAGTAACCTGCGGCAGCAGGCCATCGCGTTGGGATTGGGGGACAGGTTCGAAGACGTTGAAAACGCCTACGCTGGTGCTGATCGCGTGCTGGGGCGCTTGGTTAAAGTCACCCCGTCGAGCAAGGTGGTAGGGGATCTGGCGTTGTCGCTGGTCGGTGCCGGGGCGAGTGCCGAGGAGTTCGCGGCCGAGCCGGGCCGTTACGACATCCCGGATAGCGTGATCGGATTTCTGCGTGGAGAGCTGGGGGATCCGCCGGGGGGGTGGCCGGAACCGTTGCGCACCAAGGCTCTCGACGGCCGAGGCCCGGCGAAACCCGAACAGGAGTTGACCGTTGAGCAGGATGCGGCCTTGGCCGCGCCGGGGCCGAAACGTCGGGCAGTGCTCAATCATCTGTTGTTCGCGGGACCAACGGCCGAGTTCGAGGCGCACCGCGAGGAGTTCGGTGACACATCGCGGCTTTCGGCGAACCAGTTCTTCTACGGGCTACGCCATGGTGAGGAACACCGGGTCACACTGGAACCTGGGGTGGAGTTGCTGATCGGGTTGGAAGCGATCAGCGACGCCGACGAGCGGGGCATGCGCACAGTCATGTGCATCATCAACGGACAATTGCGGCCGGTGATGGTCCGGGATCGGTCGATCGCCTCGGATATCCCGGTGTCCGAGAGGGCCGATAAGACCAATCCCGATCATGTTGCAGCGCCGTTCGCCGGTGTGGTCACGGTGACCGTGGCCCAGGGTGACGCGGTGGAGGCCGGGCAGACGTTGGCGACGATCGAGGCAATGAAGATGGAAGCGGCGATCACTGCCACAAAGGCCGGCACTGTCAACCGCATAGCAGTCGCCGCCAGGGCCCAGGTCGAAGGCGGCGACCTGTTGATGGTCCTCACCTGAGCGGTATCACCCGGGACTGCCCCCGGTTTGGTTGACTCCTGACCTGTGAGGATTCGTCCTCGCTGGAAGGATCAATCTCGTGCCGAAACCGTTTCCTGCCGAGTTCCGAGCCGACGTCATCGCTGTGGCCCGCAAGGGTGAGGCGCCGCTGCGCCAAATCGCGAAGGACTTCGGCATCTCGGAAGCCTGCCTGCATCGCTGGCTCAAGATCGCCGACCGTGAGGACGGTGGCGACCGGCCCGGCGCGTCTGCGGCGGCCGCTGACGATGTGGCCGCGCAGCTGCGTGAAGCGCACAAGCGGATCAAACTCCTCGAGCAGGAGGCTGAAGTGATGCGTCGCGCGGTCGGCTACCTGTCTCGGGACGCCAACCCAAAATGATATACCCGCTGGTCCTCGACCTTGCCGCCGACGGGATACCCGTCACGGTGACCTGCCGGGTCCTGGGATTCTCCACTCAGGCGTTCTACAAATGGCGCGAAGCACAGCTGTCTCAGCGTGATTGGGACGATGCGCACCTGATCAACGCCGCCCGCGACATCCACGCCGACGACCCCGCCTTCGGTTACCGATTCATCGCCCACGAACTTCCCGCGCGCGGGATCACCGCCGGTGAAAACCGCATCGCACGGCTGTGTTCCCAGGAGCGCATCTGGTCGATCTTCGCCAAGAAACGTGGACTGAACCGTCGATCCGGGCCACCGGTCCACGACGACCTCGTTCAGCGTCAGTTCGGCGCCCAGGCCGCCAACCAGGTCTGGCTGGCCGACATCACCGAGCGCCGCACCGACGAAGGCAAGCTCCACCTCTGCGCCATCAAAGACGTCCACTCCAACCGGATCGTGGGCTACTCGATCGACTCGCGAATGAAGTCTTCGCTGGCGGTGGCCGCCCTGGATCACGCCGCGGCGCTTCGCTCACCTGTCGCGACGATCGTTGATTCCGACAGGGGCAGCCAAGGCGGATTCAATCGGTTGTCGCAACACCGGCTTGTTGGAGCAAGAGTAACTGGTCGTTGAAGGCCTCCGCCGGAGTCTTCCAGCCGAGGGTCTTGCGGGGTCTGGTGTTGAGGGCGTGAGCGACCGCTTCGATGTCTTCTGCGGTCCATCGGGATAGGTCGGTGCCCTTCGGAAAGTACTGCCGTCAAAGTCCATTGGTGCTTTCGTTGGTGCCGCGTTGCCATGGTGATTGTGGGTCGGCGAAGAACACAGGTATCCCCGTCTCGACGTTGAACTGGGCGTGTGCGGACATCTCTTTGCCTCGGTCCCAGGTCAGTGACCGGGCCAGCTGAGCAGGCAAGGTCGACATCGTCTCCGCGAGTGTATTTTTCATGGTGATCGCGCCGTAGCCCGCCAAGGCTGGGCCGTTCTTGATTGTGTGCTTGTGCCGGTAACCTTGTTCGCGGGGCAGGTGGATGAGCGGGGTGAACCGTGTTGTGCGTTCGACAACTGTTCCGATGGCAGAGCGCTCCAGCCCGATCAAGAGATCGCCTTCCCAGTGCCCAGGAACCGCACGGTCAGCGACTTCTGCGGGGTGTTCGCTGATCAGCGTCTCGGGTGTGACGTGCGCCCAGGCCATGCGGAGGGAACGTTCTCGTGGCGCGCGCAGCGCCCGCCCGGTGCGAAGACACCAGACCAGCTCACACTTGAGCGCGCCGCGGGCTTCGATGTAGAGCGACTGATAGATCGCCTCGTGGCTGATACGCATGGACTTATCATCGGGGAAATCGAGCTTGATCCGGTTGGCGATCTGCTCCGGGCTCCATGCTTGCACCCATGCTCGGTCCTTGCGGTGCGGTTTGTTGTTGCCGGTCCACCGCGGCGGCCCGGCCACGATCGAACCATCGGGTCTACTGATCTGCCCTGAGAGCCGTTCGTGGACATAGGGCATGCAGCCTCGGATTGGTGACCAGCTTGGCCATCTTCGGACGCTTGGCCGTCAGCTCGGCCTTCCACTGCGCAACCGACGCGCGGTATTCGGATGTGTATCCGCGAGTGGCGGCATTGCGGCGCAACTCGCGGGAGACTGTGGAGGGATCGCGACCAATCTCCCGAGCGATCTGACGCACCCCGGCACCTTGGGCCCTCAGCAGCGCGATCTCCTCGCGCTCACGGAAAGACAGGTAGCGTCCCGACAGTGGCGTGAGATCGAACGGTGGCATCCCGCCAGCGTTGTGGAACCACCGCTGCCCAACTGGCTGCGACGCGCCGACCGCGATCGCGGCCGCCGCCGGCAACGAGCCTTTGGCGATCTCGATCCAGAACAGTCGCTCGGTCTCACGCTGATGCGGTGGCGCCCCCGGCGACCTCATTGCACGACGAATAGCGCGATCTGCTGCTTGCTGACGGCGAACCATCGGACACACCTAACTATCAGGGTGTTGCTTCGACCGGTTGAACCTGGTCAATTTCGGTCACGGAAGTTTCGTCCAGGTACTGTCGCACAACGGGTTACACGGATCGATGGGCCGCGTCGGTGCGTGCGGGGACAACGCCGCCATGGAGTCGTTCTTCGCCCTTCTGCAACGCAACGTGCTCGACCGGCGACGCTGGTCCACCCGGGCCGAACTGCGCCTGGCGATCGTGTCGTGGATCGAGCGGACCTACCACCGACGCCGCCGCCAACGCGCCCTCGGCAGACTCACCCCGATAGAGTTCGAACTGCTCCACACCCCGGTCGCACCCGCGGCCTGAAATTCACACCCCGCGAGTCAACTGAACTCGGGGCAGTCCCCCCACGTCCGATCCGGGGCTGAGATGGATGACTAACAGGCATAACCGGCGGATGCGGATAGACCTCTTTTAGTTCGCGATTGAGGCCGTCGTCGGTTTGGCGCGGCACGGCGATTGCACTGCATTTGCTATTGTACTCGCCGATTGTGCAGCTCGACAGCGGTGTGGTTCGCGGGGACTGGGTGAACGTGCGGCACGCTGGCCAGTCGACAACTTCTATCCGTCAGAGGTCTTGTAGGTCAGGGTTGCCGGCCCGCAGCCGGGAAAGCTGGATGAAGTGCTCGGGATTGAGGAACAGTTCATTCATCTCTCCCATCTCGTCGATCGTGATGCCCTTCTTGATCAGGTAGTCCAGGTACTGGAACGCGTCTTTCGCCCCGAAGCCGCAATGGTGAGCGCCCAGTAGTCGACGACTCTTGTTGTCGTAGATGCATTTCTGGAATCCCGTGAGTTCTGGGCGGGTGAATGCGTAGAGCATGCTGCCCTCCGACAGCGGCAATGACAACTCCTCGTGGCGTATTCCCTGAGGCGGCATTTGGATGACAGAGATATCACCGTATTCGTTCCGTGCCTCTTCCTCGGTCAATCCAACCCAGGTCACCTCGTACGTCGTGTGCAGGAAGTCGGGAAACTGGCTGAAGTCGAATTCGAAAGGCTCGCCCGAGATGTTGCGTGCAGCGGTCATACCGCATTTCCGTGCCTTGAACATCTCCATCGGCGAACCGATGATGTCGCCGATCGCATACACGCCGTGTACGGAAGTCTGCATCCGCGAATTGACTTTGACGAAGCCTTTCTCGTCGATCTCGATGCCTAGTGCGTCCACGAGGGGCTTGGTGTTGGGTCGTTCGCCGGTCCCGACAAAGACGAAGTCGGTCTCGATGACCTCCTCGGTACCGTCGGCATAGCGGACCCGCACAGCTACGGCTCGGTCGTCACCAAGAACCTCGAGCGGTTCGCATCCTTCGACGATGTCGATGCCGCGGAGCCGCATATTGTCGACAACATAGATCCGCAGGTCCTCGTCCACGTGGTGCAGACTTCGTGTCCGCATCAGCGGGCTCCGAGTGAGGATCGTGGTGTGACAGCCGGTCGCCTGGAAGAACGATCCATATTCCATGGCGACTTTGGATCCGCCAATGATCACGCACCTGGTCGGTTCGTAGTCCAAGCCTGGGTCGATGAGGGACTCGAAGTCGTACACGCCTGCCTTGTCCAGCCCCCCGATTTCGGGCGGGAAGTAGGTCCGCGCCCCGGTGGCGAGTACGAGATTTTGTGTGCTGAATCGTTCGCCGTTGACCTCGACGGTGTGTTTGTCGATAACGATTGCTTCGGTATTGACAATGTATTCCATATCGAGCTGCTCTTTGCTCTGCCAGTTCATGAAGGCGTGCGCGTTGTTACGGCCCCTCTTGAACAGCGCGATCATGTCGACGATTGAGGCGCGTTCTTCCTCGAACTTGGGGAACCACAACGTGTCCGAGTTCCATCGCATGTAGTCGATCTCACGTGCAGCCTCGGAGAAGAGATGATGTGGGACGCAGGCCTGATGTGGGCAGGAACCGCCAAGAAATGGCCACTTGTCGATCACCAGTTGCCGGAGGCCACGAGCCTTGGCGTAAGCAGAGCCGAACCGACCGCCCGCACCTCCGCCAACGAATATCACGTCGAAGTTGTTGCCGCGCTCGCGATGCACATTTTCAAGCGGCTCGGATACCGTCCCCGTTTCGGCGGCGTGGATTAACTTCTCCCATTGGCCCATAGTGAGGGCTGTTTCGGTCAGGTCCATCAGAGCCCATCCTTTTGGTACGTCCGGCGCTGGAGATCAATGCATGCTCGCTTCAATCGTTGTCGGGAAATGTCGTCCTGAAACTGTCCCGGGCGGACGAAGAATCGCCCATGCTTAGTCCGTCCTGGCGCAATCACTTGGTCCAAGGCGAACGAAGGTTATTCATCGGTGGGCACAGCGGGAGGCGTTGTGGGGCCTAGGGGTTCGCATCTCAGCGACGCGAGTTGCCCGTGGTGCTTGTAGGCGTGTTTCCAGTCAGGGACTCGAACGATTCGGTGTGCCCGTTGCGGGTCAGCTCGTGGGGGGGTAGACGGCGCCTAAGCTGACGTGACCAGCGGATCAGTCAACCATTGCGCTGCAGTCTGATTCAGGTCTTTGGCGCATCGCAGCATCGCAGGAGCGGCGTCTCGTGCTGCGGCCAGATGGTCCAGTTCCTCGCTACGGTGCTCGCCCGGTGACACGCGCTCGATCATCCGCCGTCGCTGTCCCTCCGCTTGCGCTGGTTGAGGTCTGAGCCTCCCCAGTTTCAGTGGACACCCCGAGATAGCGGGGCACGGGGTTCCGCTGGGAGGATGTGGGTATGTCCAGGACTCGTCGGCCGTTTACGGCGGAGTTCAAGGTGGAGGCCGCTCGGCGGGTGATCGATGGTGGTCGGCCGGTTGCCGAGGTCGGCCGGGAGCTGAATCTGCATGAGAACCTGTTGCGGAAATGGGTCGCTGCAGAACGCATCCGGGACGGGGCTGCCGCCGGCGCACGCATAGTGCCGCCCGATGGGGACCTGTCGGCGGGTGAGCGGGCTGAATTGGCCCGGCTGCGCGCGGAGGTCGCCGACAAAGATCGTGATATCGCGTTCCTGAAAAATGTATCGGCGTACTTTGCGGCACAGCAACACAGGTGAGTCGTTTCGAGCTCATCGCTGCGGAGTGCGCCGACCACGATGTATCGAATCTTGCACAGCTGCTCGGTGTTTCACGGTCGGGTTTCTATGCGTGGGCAGCCCGGCAACGCCGCAGCGAGCTGTCTGCGCGTCAGCAGCAGCGCCGAGACCTGGAGGTGAAGATCCTCGCGCACTGGCAGGCATCCAAACGCACGTACGGGTCGCCGCGGATTACCGCCGATCTGCACGCCGCGGGCGTCACGGTCTCGGAGAACACTGTCGCGGCGATCGTGGCGGAAATGGGCATCGAGGGCATCAGTCCCCGCACGTTCAAGGTCAAGACCACGGTGGTGGACCCGACGGCGTCGTTCCCGCCGGATCGGGTCGGCCGCGACTTCGACCGGGGCCGCGCCGACGCTGTTTGGACATCGGATATCACCTATTTGACCTGCGGCGAAGGGCACGCCTACCTGTGCGCGATCCGTGACGAGCACTCGCGGCGGGTGCTGGGCTGGTCGCTGGCCGATCACATGCGCACCGAGCTGGTCGAGGCAGCTGTTGATGCCGCGGTGTTCACTCGCGGCGGCGGGGTAGCCGGCACGATCCTGCATGCGGACAGAGGCAGTCAAGCTCGCTCGGGATGCGTGCATCAAACCCGGGCAATTCACTCACCCATCGACTTCCCGAGATCGCCTCACGAGCACGTCAGCAATCAAGCTAACCGTGTCCACTTTTTCTGGGGAACCTCAGTCCGCAGTGGGCTCGGATAAGGCGGCGTGGACGACCTTGGTCAACCTGGTAGCGATCGGAACAGGGTTACGCTCAATCTGTCGGTTCCAGTCGAAAATTGAGCAGGTAGTTCCGGAAGAAACTGCGCAGGATTCGACCGGAGCCGACACAATCGGTGCCGACGAACTCAGATGTTTCTGAGCGTTTACATGCGGGCGCTTCGGGAGCGGACGTCCGCTATTGGGAATGGAGTGTGTGGATGTCGGAACGTCGCGTCGCCTTAGTGACGGGTGGGTTGTCTGGAATCGGTGCAGCTATTACCTCACGACTCGTCGAAGACGGGATGCTCGTTGCGGCTTTCGATCTCGGTGATCCGCCGGCTTCGCTTGCCGCCGAATCAATGCCGACTTTATTGTCGGTACAAGGCGACGTCACCGATCACGCCAGCGTCGAGGAGGCGGTGAGCTTGGTGCACCAGCGATTCGGAAGCATCGACGTACTGGTTAACAACGCGGGAATAAGTGGGTCCGCGGATGCTGGTGCGTGTCACTTGACGACTGTCGCTGAATGGGAAAGAGTCCTCGCCACTAACGCTCGAGGGCCGTTCCTGTGTACGAGAGCTGTTCTACCGCAAATGATGAAGCAGGGAACCGGTCACATAATCACCATCGCCTCGGTAGCTGGCATGGTCGCCTTCCCGGGGCGTTGCGCGTACACGACATCGAAGGGCGCGGTGATTCAGTTCACCCGATCAGTGGCCCTCGATTATGCGCAATACGGCATTCGCGCCAATGCAATCTGCCCAGGAATGGTTGAAACCCCGATGACGCACTGGCGACTCAATCAGCCCCAGTTGAGATCTGCTATCGAGTCCGATATTCCCATGGGGCGCGTCGCGCAACCCGGTGAGATCGCCGATGCCGCGTCGCTCCTCGCAGGCGACAGACTTGGCTACATGACCGGACAGACGTTGGTTGTCGATGGAGGATGGACGGTGCATTGATATATGACGCCGCCGCCTGCCAATTACCGTCGCAAGGAAACGACGGGAAGACCAATCGGCCTTCGTGGCGGTCGACGCGTGTGGCCCGCAATAGGTGTACGCCGGGCCCACCAGGGCAAATCTTGACCAGCTGGGGTCATTTGTTCACCGGCCGTGACGGCGGGGACGCGGCCGAGGTCTCAGTCTTTGATGCGGTAACTGTCTCCCTCGACAGAGAAGGGGTTCGCCAGTAGTAGCGGTCACTCTTATGGAACCCAGGCGCATTTTACGCAGCAGATTTCGAGTCCCGGGAGGACTGCGCAATCGCACGACGTGACCTGTCACTGAGAATCGACCTTGGTGCGAACGTCGCCGGAGATCCGCAAAACGCCATACCTCATGGATAATGTAGATTATCTATGAATCGTTCCGAAACAAGCTGCCGCAGTGCATTATTCGCGCGCAATCGTCACACGACGTATCGACCGCACCGCATGTGCGCAGCACTTTGTCGTCAATTGGCGTCTCCACCGTCTCGGGAGACTGGTGCGCACCTTTAATTCGGTGATCCGGCGGCGGCGAAGGTGGTCTTGCTGACAGTCGTTGCGGCGCGCCTCCTGCTGCACGTGGGATAGTCACCGTCGCGATCGCAGATGACGGACGTCTTATCGGATACCGAACCAACGGAGCGACGCACCCAGACCTTCTTCTCTGGCCAACGCGGTGACGTACCAAGAACTTGTGGGTGCTCGTGACGTCGGCGGACGGTCGCCTGGAATGCGTTTCTCTACAGGAAACGATCAAGATCTGGACAACCGTGTGGTTCTAGGATCCGCCACGAAAAATGGAATTCGGCGTCCGCCATCCCGAGCGGAATTTTGGAAAGGCTCAGGTAGAGGCGACGGCATCCGCCATCTGGAAGTGGAACCTACACGCCGCCGCCGGCCGCCGCGGCGGCCGGCGGCGCGAGCGAGCAATTAGGCTGACTAGGCGACCCTCGTAGCCGCCCGGTTAAATGCGCAGGCTTATCCTTGCGGGTATGGATTTCGCCGCGCAAAGCTACGTCGCGCAGGTGGACCGCATTCTTGCCGCGGCCGTGTCGCTGTTCCCTGCGCAGAGTGACAGCGGCGAGCTGCAGCGCAGCGCGGCGCCATCGGGTGGGGACCTTCCCGAGGGGGACAGCGGCCTGGCGTCGGCAGCCGGCGAGGCTGCAGCTCGCTATCGCAGCAATGACGCCCGCGCGGTGGCGTTGAGTGACGCTCTGCATGGCTCGGTAGCCGAAGCTGTCCGGCACGCCCAGGAGGCGAACGAGTCGGCCAAGGCGATCTCGCACACCGCCGCGACCGGGGCGCGCGCGGTGCTGGCCGAGGGGCCCGACCCGCACAACCTGGTCCTGCTGGTGTCGCAGATGGACGATCGGCTGGCGGCGATGCAGGAGCACATCGAGCAGACCCGACAGCGGTTGCAGGCCTCGGCGCAGAAGATCACCGCGCACGGGGCGGACATGTCCCAGGCCTGATACAGCGGTTCTGAATCCTGTTTTTTGGGGCGTGGTTGTGGCCGGTGGTGTCGGTTTAGTTTGAGCGGGTGGGCGGCTCGGGTGTAGGCGCGTATATCGCGCAGGTTGACCGGGTGTTGGCCGCTGCCCAAGGCGTTTTCCCCGCCGCTGGCGGTCCGGGGTCGGTCCAGAGCCAGGGCCCTGGTGTGCCGGCCGCCCCGCCGGATTCGGCCTTAAGTACCGGGGCGGGCAACGCCGGTGACGGATACAAACGCACCTGGGGCACCGTGACCGGGCTCGACGCCCAAACCAACGGCACCTCGGCTGCCGGGGCCGCCGAAGGCCAGAACGGTCGCACCGGGGCCACCGGTGTGCGCCAGAGCGCGGCCAGCGCCGCGGCCGCGATCGCGCCGGCTACCGGCTCACCGGCCGGGGTGAAGACCCTGGTGACCAGCATGGATGACCGGCTGGCCGCGATGCAGCGTCAACTCGACTCCACCAAGGCACAAAATCAGCTGCTGGCCACCCGAATGCGCCAGATGGCGTTGGCCTACCGCCAGGCCGGCCAGGCGTCCCAGGCGGGCATGTTCCGCGGGATGGGTGGCGCCATGGGGGGCGGTGGCGGAATGCCCTCGATGGGCATGGGCGGCGGTAGCGGCGGCGGATTCCCCGGCATGGGTATGTTCTCCAGACTGCCCGGCATGCTCAACGGCCAAAACTCACGCAACGCCACCGATCAGCTCACTTCTGACCTCTTTGGCCGGGACGGCAACGGCAGTGACCGCGCCAACCGGGCGGTCGCCTTCGCGAAGTCCAAACTGGGTGCGCCGTATGTGTGGGGCGCGACGGGACCTAATGCGTTTGACTGCTCGGGGCTGACTCAGTGGGCCTACGGCAAGGCCGGAGTGAGCCTCCCGCGCACCACGTATGACCTGGTACATACGGGCACGCCCGTGAGCCGCGCGAACATTCGTGCGGGCGATTTGATCTTGTGCAACTGGCAAAATGGGCGGCCCGAGCACGTCGTGATGGCAGTGTCGCCCGACCTGGTCGTGGAGGCTCCTAACCGCCATGAGCGAGTCAAGCTGTCGAGCCTGCCGTCCGGCCACCTGGAGATTCGCCGCGTTGTAGGTTCCCAGTAGGTTTGTCCAAATCCCAAAAGTTTGTCCACTGTGTGTCCAATTTGCGAGCAATTGGACAGCGAAGTGGGACGCCGGCGGCAGTCGCGCAGTGACAAGATGAGTTCTGATGTGATCCGTAGGTGACGCAATTGGTCGTTAGCGACTCACTGATCACGGATTGCACTGGCGGCAACCTGACATAGGTGGCCGTTATCGGCTGCTTGACGCAGGCAGGCGCCCACCAAACCCGGAGGCGGAAGAGCTTACCGCGCACGTACTCCGGATCAGTTGTACGGGTACAGGTTCCGCCATCCCGTATTACGGGTCCATAGTAGAACGCGTTTAGAAAACTGGGGGGCCAGCCACAAGGCGTCGATGTGCTCGGGAACAGGAGGCGCCTCGGGTGGTAGGGCATCGTTGTTGAACATGAGACCGAGCGAGACGCTGTCGTTCAGGCCGGTGTAGTGCACTGGGGCGAACAAGTGGCGTTCATCAGCTTCAGCCCGCTGGAGCTTCTCGAAATGCGGAACGATGTGCGATTGCCGCGCGAATGACTCGTTGAGCGCGTCGGTTAGGCCAGCCAGGTTGGTGTCGACCGCGCCGCCGCCCCCTTTCGGCACCACCATCACATAGGGGTCGGCCGCTCCCGGATGCCCTGTCATCGAGCAGGACGACTCCTGTACGAGCCAGCGGACATCCTCGTCAGCGTCTGGGCCCCAAGCGATTTGAGTTGGATGTTGAACGTCTGCGGATTCGCAGGCCACAATGACCTGTATGTACGCCGTCCGCAACCGAGGTAGGTCTAGCGGTGAGCCGACGTTGATCGTCCACCACCACTTTCCAGGTGTCGGCCATATATGCCCGTCGCGGGCCAGCAGAGCCTCGGTGTGTCTCGCCGGCTGATGCACGAGCTCGGTGACCTCGAACGCCGCGGTCCGGCCGTCCACAAAATACAGCCGTGCGTCGGGCACGCCCTGGAGTCCATCTTTGTCCCACGGTTCGGCCACGAGTTTCTCCTATGTCAAGCTGCTGCCGGTTGGCAAGCTGTTTGGTGGTTTTGGTGGTCGGTGTGGAGGTGGCCAAAGACGACGCGGGTCAGGCGGCGTTTGAGGCAGCGCAGGGCCTCGCGGTTGGAATCACCTTGAGCGAGCCTGTGTCGGTAATAGGTCTGGCCCAGGCCGTCGAGACGGATTTGAGTGACGGCGATCCGGTGCAGGGCGGCGTTGAGTTGGCGGTTACCCGAGCGGGTCATCCGGACGCGTCCTGCGGTGTTGCCCGACCAGACCGGGATCGGTGCCACCCCGGCGTGGCGGGCGAAGGCGGCCTCGCTTTTGAACCGGGTCACCCCAGCGGCCTCCCCGACGAGCTTGGCGGCGGTCAGCTCTCCGCAGCCGGGCATGGCCAGCAGCGTGGGCGCCAGCGCACGGACCCGCTCACCGATGCGCTTAGCCACGGCGTTGATGGCCTCGGTGAGCCGGACGATGTCGGCGAGCTCGTCGCGGGCCAGCTCGGCGACCAACCCTGGCTGGGTGGCCAACCACTGGCCCAAGATGCCTTGGTGTTTGGCCAGATCCATCGATCGGGCCTTGGGGGCGTGAGCGGGGTCCAATTCGTGCACTCGCCACAACAGCCGGTTGATCGTCGCGGTGCGTTGGGCGACAAGGACTTCCCGGCGATCCACCAGAAGCTTGAGCTCTCGGGACCCCTCGTCATGGGAGGCCACCGGCAGGTCAGGTTCGCGCAGAAACGCTCGAGCCACCGCCAGAGCATCGATCGGATCGGACTTGCCCCGGGTACGTGCTGAGGCACGAGTCTGGGCCATCAATTTCGGCGGGACCCGCACTACCTTCTGTCCGGCCGTGAGCAGATCACGCTCCAGCCGCGCCGATAGGTGCCGGCAGTCCTCGATGGCCCACACCACCTCGCTGCCGAACCGTTCCCGGGCCCACATCACCGCCTCAGCATGACCGTGACTGGTGGCCGTCACGGTCTTCTCGGCCAGCTTGCGGCCGACCTCGTCGACGGCGACGAAGGTATGGGTGCGCTTGTGTACATCGGCTCCAACAACAACCATGGTGGTTGCCTCCATTCACTGTGAGGTGACGGTTGGGCCGGTCGGCGGACACATCTCAGTGGGGGCGGGGCCACGCTCCTATCAAGTCACGCCGGCCGGTCCTTCACACCTGATGCCGACAAAACTCATGCATGCCAACCCCAGGGCGGCACCGAGGCTACGAGCCAGACACCAGGTGATCAGGATCCAACCACCGCACCAAGCGGCAACACCACCCTGACACTGACACCGAGGCTACGTTCGGCGATGACGCACGCGGCCTGTTCTTGCTCATTCAGCCCCTCTAGGTGATCCATGCGGGCGAGTATGACTTGAAGGAGCCCGGCGCTTGTGGTGATCGGGAGATGGCCGAACGGAGATGTCGAAAGCATTGTGCGAGAGGTCGCCGCTAAGTCACGAGTGTCATCCTCCTGCAATGGCGCCATATGTTGTCGGCGTCGACCGTCAAACTAGACACCGTGCTGACCGTGTACCTGGATCAAAACAAGTGGATCGATCTTGCGCGGGCCGAGATCGGGCATCCGTTGGGCGCACCGTTCGTCGACACATTGGTTGCCTTGAAGCGAGCAGTCGACGAGGGTAGAGCTCGCTTCCCGCTGAGCAGCGCACACTATTTCGAAACGGGCAAGCAGCGCAGCCAAGAGAGACGCATTGCACTCGCCAGAACGATGACGCGACTCGCGGGCCAACTACGGATCGCCCCTCCACACGACATCGTTCCGTGGGAAATTCGTTGCGCGTTGATCGAGGTCCTTGGGCTCCGCATGATGGTTCCGGAGAAGCAAATCTTCGGAACCGGCGTGGCCCATGCTTTCGCCGCGCCTCAGCTTCGCTTCACGTCGAGCCCTACGTGGCGGGGTAAGGCCATACCCGCAGAGACCCAGGCGATGCTGCGACCTGTCGTCGAGGCGGAGTGCGAAGCTCGGGTCTTGGCCGACTACGTGCCCACCGATGGGCGCGCATCCCTGCGTCTGCACCCGGAGAACCACACAGCCCTGACCGGCAACCGATTCGCCGACGGGCAACGAGCTGTAGCGGAGTGGATCGCGGAGCTCGGCCGGCATCGCATCGACGACATCATGCTAGCCACTGCTTTCGCCGATATCGGTGATCCACTCGCACTGGCGGCGACTGAACTTGGAATCGCCTCCGAACAAATCGCGGACAACGCTGAAGACATAATTGAGCAAATTCCATCACGATGGGTCGAAATGAAGCTCCGGTCTCAGCGGCAAGCGAATCCGCAAAAGCCCTGGGAAGGAAATGATCTCAACGACGTAATCGCGCTTGCGATCGCGGTGCCATACTGCGACGTCGTCGTCACCGAGAAGTCGTGGGCCTCGCTCGTCAATGCAGCAAAGGTCGGCAAGCGCTTCAATACCTTGGTCACCCGCAACATCAACGATGTAGTGGATCGCCTCTCAGAAGGAACTTGATACGTCGGGCAGGAGCGCCGCTCGCTCGAGAACGTGAAGGTCAAGAGCGGGCAGATTCCAGCGGGAACCCCTTGTCAAACGTCGACAACCCCGTCTCGGATACGTAGCCAGATGTGGTCTTTGTCGAGATCAGGACCGCCAGTGGACGGCACGCACCAGACAACTAGCGCGATTGACAGGCGTGTCTCCTCAGGAATATCCCTCCGACACACCAGTAGCGGCCAGCCTTGGTTCAGGCCTGCGACAAGATTCGGCCGACGGTTCCCGCCATCCCTTGCGACGCTGCGCGTGCGTCTGATGCACCGACTATGACTCGTGAAGCACTCCGAGTGTGAACCAGCTCGACCTGGGCGATACGGCCTTGGCCGAGTTCTTCTTCGGCTACGAGCAGTATTGGTGCCGCGTAGAGAAGTGCGCGTTCCTCCGTGAGTTCAGGTCTATCCCAAAGAATGACTCGGGGCACATAGCCGCGTGGATCTAGCAGGATCACATCGATCCGCATGTTCAGGGTGTTTGGAGGAATCGGCAATTCACGCCTCACTCCCGTTGCGACCACCGCCCGCGTATCGTCGCCCGTCATCAGTGCATAGGCATCGTACGAGCGCAGGGTCGACTGCGCCCATCCTCTGCTTTGCGGCGTCCCGTTGGCACCCCAGTAGTTACTGTTGCGGAAGCTGTTGACCATGTAGTCGCGCGCGACCTCGGGCCCCTCGAGGTGATGTCGCGTGATCGTTCCCCACATCGTGGGGGTAGGGGTGGGCCAGCCACGGTTCCCGCCGCCGGGAGTAATTCGAAACCCGGGCTCCCGCACTCCGGATCGGTAGTCACCAAACGAGATTCGTGTCATCTGAGGCCTGCTGGGACTGGATGGGCAAAGAGCACGCTTGCTGCTTGGTCTGCCCAGCGACGGTGTAGCGCAATTGCTTCGGTCAACGTCATTGCTGGAGCCGCCCTTAGGAGCTCCGGGTACTCAAATTCGAGCTCGACGTCGGGTAGCTCGCGCAGATCGTCCACCAGGGATATGAAGTGGGTGAGGTTGTCACGAGCCTTCGGCTCGTCGACGGCGGCTGAATCGTCGAAAATGTCGGCGTCATACGAGATGTCCGCAACGTTGTTGTACTCGTTTGAGATTCGGCGCATGATGCACGGCGAGCAGATTCCGCAGTGACGGGATGTGCGCCCAATCTGCCAGCATGACACGGTGTTAATCATGTGATGGCCGAATCCAAGGTCGACGGCTCGACCAACGACTTCCGGCTTTGTTAGATGCACCAAGCGGTTTTCCACACTTATCGGAATATCGAAGACATCGTTGGCCAAGGTTGCCATCCGGTCGAGAATCGGCGGTGAGGCGGTGTGAGTTGAAAGAGACCCCATACGGGCAGCCGTCAAGGGGACATGTATTGCCATGATGCCGTTTTCATTGAGAAAGACTTCTCGGGAGCCGCCGAGCGATGCGACGAGAGCAGCTGCTCCGACGAACAAGAGCGTTCGGCTCCGTTGCGACGGCTCTTCGCCTGCGGCCACGGCGCCTCGCGCCTTCCCCGCGCTGAGCTTCAGTCGCATAATCGAGGGTTCTACTTCCTGCAGATTCGCTTCCACCGCGTTTTGTGCGCTGTTGACTGCACCGCTCGCACTGTGCGAAACGAGCAAAGGTTCACGGCCGTCCTTGATCAGGTCGAGGGCGCCGACGTAGGAGTCTTGGCCGCCAGACACGAGTGCCACACAGTCATGTGTGGGGTGAGGCTCGCGGCCCTGGCGCGGTGGCGGGTCTGGTTCGTTCTCCTGCTCGAAGTGCATTCTTAAACCGTCGTTTGTTAGGTCGGTCCAGATGCGCTCTATTAGTGGACGTCGAAGTTCCCAGAATTCGGGATCGCGAACAGGAAGCCAGAGTTCGATCTCGCGAGCCCACTCGACGTCACCTTCGCCGCGCTCGCATACGAGGTCGGTTGCAAAGAGGAAGCCCAGTATCTCCATCCAGTCCATATGGAGGTCGCTGAGTCGATCTGGCAATCCCGCGACGAGTTCGTCGAAATTGAGGTTGAAGTTTCGTTCGCGCTCGCCTTGCTCCCCTGTATTGCGGCTGCGGATGGGCAGAATTCCTGTAATCGGCGGCGCGGCACAGTCGTTCACCACCACTGCGAACTTTCTCACTGGTGGACGTCCGGCAGTTGGCGACCCTTCGCGAAGGCTTCAGCAACCAAGGTGGCCCAGGCGCCGCGGATCGCGAAACCAGTCGCGTTTGTGACTTCAACCTGAGAACCCACGTCCGCGGCGGCCTGGGCCACTTCGCGAGTCAGCCGCCGAGTATCACTGACCTTGGCTCCGGGGACTGCTTCAGTGATCCGGCCGGCCTCTCTCGCGGTCGCGTGCCGTGCGTATTGGCCGAGTAGCTCCGCGAGATATTCCGAGACCAAGCGACCCGGAGTTCCGCGCTGCGCAACAAACTGCTGTGCGGCTTGCCTGGACGTCAACTGGCTCAGGGAGTCGCCCCCACCGGAAGTTCGCATCAGGAGTCGGATGAATGCTCTCTCCGCCATCGCCTCGGCAGCACTGCCCGTCTCGACATGCCTGTCGGTTTTCGCCGCTGAGGCGACGGCTTGCAGGACGTCTTCGGGGCGCTCCCCGGATCGGAGTTGATCCGGTAGGGAGTTGTACAGGTCAAGAATTGTTGCTGCGTAAGCAGCAACAGCGTCGCTCGCTAGCGCGTGTTCCCACTCGTTGCCCGCGTTGAACAACTCGGAGCGGACTCGCTCGACTGACGCTCCCGACGTGAGCGCCGTCGTGAATGCGCGCCAACGCGTGACGGGAGGAGAGCGGAAAGAAGTTGAAGTCCCCATTCATAATCCAAGTTCTGTGTCGACGTCTGACGGATGTACGAGCCCCTTCGCGAGGAGACCACCCCAGTTGAGTTCTTCACGTTCGCGCGGAGACATCTCGCCTTGTTCAACTTGCGTCGCAATACGCGCCAGTATGTCGGCGGTCAGGTAGGCGAGAGACACTTGCTTGTCGTCCTTCAGGGCCTTGGCGCGCGCGTGGAAGGGATGCCTATCGCCCTCTTGCCCGCTGAAAGCTGAGGACAGAATCAGCATGTAGCGAATTGGGTAGCCCTCTGCGTCGAGGCCCGCTCCCAGGGTGTCAATGTACTTGGCGAAGCGGAGATAGTGGTCAGACTCCATCAGGTACCCATCGGCACTTGCTTTGCAATCCAACAAGATTGAGTATCGGTCGGTGCCGGGTGCCGTCAAGACGGCATCGGGCAATCGTTTACCTCTGTCAGCCTCGCCATGGCGCTGACCCCCAAACCGAAGACAGCTGGTGAACAATCGAAAAGCCATTCGCTCGAAAAGAGTGTCAGGAGAAGCGGATTGGCCCTCCAGGTCGGGTGGATATTCGTTCCTACTAAGAGAGGGAAGCCACCTCAGCCCGACTGGGTCCAACAGGAATGCGACCTGATCAAGATCGCGCTGCGCCGCAACACGTAAGTAAGCGGGCGCGGGCTTGTTGTCTTTCCATACGACCATCGGACAGCGCTCGAGGCGAGCGATGATCTCATCGGGGAGCACCAGAGTCAGTCCATCTGGGACAGACACCGCATCGGCGCCATGTGGGGCGAAAATCACAGCTTCGACGTCGGCAGCTTGGACGGATGCTTCTGCCAGTTGATCGATCGCAACTTGGTCGACTCTTGCGGCCGCAATGCGTGCTCGCACAGTTCGGCGACGCCACAGGGGCATCGCCTCGACCATCAACTCGTCGTAATTGGCCGAAGTTTGGAACTCGACCGCGCGGCTGCCGGCCTCGGTGAGCAGCAGTTGAATCAACTTTCGATGGTTTGCCCGTTCAACGGCGGCCAAATCTTCAGCAGCGAACTGGCGGCTCGCTTGTGTTGGCCTTCTTGGGGGCAGGCCTGAACCAGACGTCTGTGCGGCGATCAACGCGGCACTTCCGTGCACAGTGGAACCACATGCACCCCTCAGGCCCCCGACAGGTCATCTGCCGCCCCTGGGGTCACAATAATCACGCACGGACCAAGGCACGGCAGCTTTATGGGATTTTGGTCATATCACCAGTTAGAGGGCCATTTCAACTGGCTGCTGGCGCGCCCTTGCCATATGTTGCGCGTCGTTGCCTCGGGGCGCGCGGACGGGCTGGTCTCCTCGGCGCGGGCCGACGGGGCAGCAGTTTGCCCCAGGCGCTAACCCGGAATCGAGCGGCCCGCCGGCACGATCAGTCCGTCGTCGACGCCGGTGGTTGACCGCGACCTCCACGGGTGCCCCGGGCGCCGACCACAGGACGGCGGGTCCTGGTCCTTAAGATCGGGCGCGTTCTCGGGTTTCCGTTTCGACGTGCGGGAGGATCGGAGCATGGCAAAGAGGGGGCGGGCTCTACGGACCAAGCGGCACATCAAGGTTGACGATGCGGCGACGGTGATCGGGGCCTTTCGATGGTGGGCAAACCGACCGCCAACCGGCAACGCTGGTGACCAGTGGGCTCAAGACGTGGCCAAGATGATCCTCGAGAAGTGGTCCGGCAGCCCCGTGGTTTTACGGGTGGACGACGAGTTCGCAGGGGCGTTGATCAACGCGAACACGGATGCGGAGCTGGTGCCGGACTGGTTGACACCGTTCCCGTTCGACGCTGTCGCGTATAGCCTTTGAACTTCCCCCGAGACCGTGGAGGCATCAACAATAGGGATCGAGATGCCAGAGAAACGGAAGAAGTACGACCGGGAGTTCCGTGAGGGTGCTGTCCGGATCGTCGAAGAGACGGGTAAACCAATTGCCCAGGTTGCGCGTGATCTCGGGGTGCACGAGGGCACGCTGGGCAACTGGGTGACACGTGCACGGGAGGCCCGCGAGGGGCGCGGCGAGCTGACTCGCGATGACCTCGATGAGCTCAAGCGGTTGCGCAGCGAGAACGCCGAGTTGCGGATGGAGCGCGATGTTCTCAAGCGATCCGTGGTCCTGTGGGTGAAGGAGGCGACGAAGTGAGCGTGGCACGCTTCATCGCCGACCAGAGGACCAAATACCGTGTGCCTCATACATTCACGTGTCTGCTGTTGGGTGTCGGTGTGTCGTGGTTCTACAAGTGGATCGGCCGTGCCGAATCTGCTGATGGAGTGCACACCGGCACCGATCGGCGCCGTGTCGCACTCGACGAGGCGGTCACCGCGGCGTTCGGCAAGGCCAGGGGCTTGCATGGGTCCCCGCGGCTGGTGGCTGACCTGCGTGATCTGGGCTGGGAGGTCTCGGAGAAGACGGTAGCCGATTCGATGCGCCGCCAGGGACTGGTCGCGCGCCGCATCAAGCGGCGCAGCGGGCTGACCCGCCAGGACAAGACGGCACCGAAGTTCCCTGACCTGGTCAAACGGGACTTCAGCGCGGCCGAGCCGAACTGTAGATGGGTGGGCGACATGACCGAGATCCCGACCGAGTGTGGTCAGAAGCTGTATCTGGCGACGGTGATCGACCTTTACAGCCGTCGGCTGCTGGGGGCGGCGATGGGCCTGCACCCGGATGCCGAGCTGGCGTGTGCAGCCATCACGATGGCCGTGGCGGCCCGAGGTGGCCGTCAGGCGATCTGGCGCGAGCAGGAGTCCGAGCGCCTCATTTTCCACACCGATCGCGGTAGCACCTATACCGCCAACAGTTTCACGACGTTGTGCCGGACGTTGGGGATTCGCCAATCGATGGGCCGTGTCGGGTCGTGTTTCGATAATGCCGCCGCGGAGGCGTTCTTCTCCTCGCTGGAATGGGAAGTGCTGTCCCGCAACCGGTTCCATGATACAGTTCACGCTCAGGCGGTGGTTATCGACTGGTGCTACACGTTCTACAATCACCAACGCCGGCACAGCTCCGCCGACGGGTTATCGCCCGTCAACTACGAGATCAGGGAATCCAAGACCAAGCCGCAAGCGGCATAAGGAACCCTCCACGATCTCGGGGGAACCCCACTTTCCACTCCCTTGTCGTTGCATGACGGGCGTCGCATGTGCCACTACCTCGGAATGGTTGTGGCCGGCACGTTGAGTCAGTACCGCAGCTTGTTAGGTTCGGGGGTGCCATCGACGATCGGAAATTTGAAGGTTCGGGGAGCCGACGGCCGTGGAGTATTTACGGGTTATACGAATATCCCTGCAGCACAGGGTGTCCGATGTATGTGGGTGTACCAGGAAGAGGGTGATCCGACCCGGCAACTTCAGAGCGTCACTTTCCCGCTGCGGGGAGATCTTGCAGCAGCCGCGACGCTCGCCGATTTGGTTGCAGCGCAGATTCAAGGTGCGCATGAAGCAGGCAACTCTGATGGCGAAGAGTTGCCAGTACTCATCCCGTTATCGTTGTCCCAGTTGTTGTACTCCGCATCGGGCGATCCCGAAATCGATTGGCCGCCCGCGGAACAGATCTCTCGGCCGCAGCAAATCAGCCGCGCGGAAATCGGAAACCTGGGATGGCGAACCGGAGCATCGCTGCGGCAGTACCGCCGGCAAGCGGGCGAGCGCGCCGGCGATGTAGACATCGCTGGTTGGAGACTCCCGCCCCACATCCGGATCGCTCATTGGCATCGCGTTCGAGTAGCCGAACGAGATGACGGCGGCAACGTCGTCGGAAACCGCCTCGGCGCCGAGGGTATCGACTGGCATTACGAACTGCGTTGGTAACCACCGACTCCGGTGAATGCAGGCGGAGGCGTCGCCCGAGCGGTTCGAGACCTGAAGTTGGGGGCCGGATAGACACGGCGAGTTGGTCGGTAGCGTACGGCACAGCCCAATGGGACATCTGCGATTCAAATGCGCTGCACAGCAACGTAAAAGCCCAGTGCAACGTTTGGTCATTGATTGGTTGTGCGCTCAGGAGACCGCCCAGCGCTGGGAGGTAGCCAGCCACTCCGCAACCGGCTCCTGCAATCGCTGCAGCACCACCGCTTCCGCTACGCCGGCGTACTGGGCGAGGGCACACAGGTAGGCCCGAGTAGCGAACGCCGCGTACATGGTCGACTGTGCTGTAACCTCAAGCGTCACTTGCATAGCCGCCGCTGACACACCTCCCACCGAGGGGCCAACGGAGGCGTACCCGGCGACCCCGGCCTGGCGAAATCGGCCATGCGTCGCGGCTGACAGCAGCGCGTACGGCAGTCCCGCCAGATCGTCCTCTTGGAGGATCGCTGAGTAGAGATCCTTCACCAGTTGCGTCTCCGACGGCGGCGCCTGCGACGTCTCCTGGTCCGCGATTACGAGGAATGGGGCGTCCCACGACCGCGGGTTCTTTCGGCGGCGTGAAGAAAGCCCCGCTGTGGCACCGACCGCGAGGTAGTCGTCAGTGCGATCGTCGACCTCGCCGACCGCTTGCTCTTTCTCCCACGGCACCGGGATGCCGTAGAGCGCCGCCAGTTCTTCGTTCAGGTAGCGCCGCAGCCGCTCTTCCCGAGATCCAGCGATGAGGACATACCACGCCTTTGCCGCGATGACCGCGCACGTGCGCGCCAACGGAAACGGTGCGAACACAACCTGATCGGCGCACACAACGGCCGCGATTCCACGGAGAAGATCACACTGTTCGAGGCCAACGGCCACCTGCTGCGTCGCGAGGGTCAGCAGGGTCTGCTTGGACTGGGTCCCCCGGTGCTCGCCACTGGCGGCGCAGTCACGCAGAGCCTCACTACCAATATTGAAGGGGTGAGACAGCTCTCCCTTGAGGAGGCTCTCAGCGGCGGTAACAAAGCGCATCACCACGTCGGCGAACTCGTCGAATTCGGGCGGGGTCGGGTGAACACTCGCCGATGGCGGAGTCGTCACCTCACGAGCCTGACTTCGCGGTACTGGTCAGCTTTTTCAGGGTCGAGGGGTCCATGGACTTATCACTCCTCAGGTTCGTCTGCCGGTTCAGATATCACGTGCAGGTAGGTGATCCCGCCCTGGTTCACGCAATCCTGCGCTAACTCGTACACCTGCCGGTGATACTCCTCGTCGGTCGCCACGGCGTTGATCGTCGACCTCACCGGCGTGTAGCTGGACAGCGGCGTCGACACCCCGTTGAAGGTGTAGCCGTGGCCATCGACCGTTAGCACGGTGAGGGGCCGCTCGCCGGCCCACTCGACACCGATGCACACGTCGTACTCGCCATGGTGCCGAGCCGCCGCGGTCGCACGGACGAGTGCGGAGAAATCCGCGACCGCCGCCTCGATCGCACGACTCTCGACCTCCTGGCCCTCGAAGTTCCCACCGTCGCTTTTCCTGTGTCCGCCAACAGCACACGCCAGAGTGACCGACCCATCATGGTGCACGCTGGCCCACGCTTCCCGCCACTGCGAGCCCTCACCGCTGGCCGTGTTTAGCGCGACCCAGCGTCGCAGGCCGGGCCTCGGGTTGAAGCGGTCGATGTTCTCCAGCGGGTGCACTGCGTTGCGATTCGCGTAGCTGAGGGTGATCGATTCAGCCTGTTTGAATATGGCCTGCGCTTCGTCCCGCGGGGGGCGTACGAGCGCCCCCGGGATGCGCGGGTGCGCGACGGCGATCAGCCATGCCCGATTTGTTGTGTCCCGACCGGTTGCGGCCTCGGCGTAGAGTGCGTCGATCGCCTCGTTGGACCTGCGCTGCTCGTCGAATCTTGCCCGGTACATCGCCGCGATCTCTCGCTCCTTCATCCACACGGTATCGGCGTTGTTCCGGATCGGGGCGCCGAAGTACTCCCCTTTGTAGATCAGGTGGGGACCGTCCGGGCTCGCCGGTACAACGACGGCGACTGCGCGGGTGCCGGTGCCGAGGCGATGGATCTCCAGTCCGAAGACCGGTGGTGTGATCGCGGTGATGGCGGCGCTGTGGAGGGTGCGCTCGTGTACCTCTGTGAGTTCGCCGGTATCGAGGCGTCCGGTTGCGGCCTTCTGCAGTTCATCGACACCGTACACAATCATGCCGCCGCCGCTATTTGCCATTGCAGCAACGTCTTTGGGGAAATCGGTCTGGGGGAGTCCCTTCGCGGGCGGAAGCTCCTTCTTCCAGTCGAGGTCGTCGGTCTCGGCGGCTCCCGCTTGGACTGCGGCGGAGAGGATCTCATCGGTCAGGGGGCTGGGTTGTCGCCCCAGAATTCGGTGCAGTGGTGTGAAGGCCATCGCACAAGACTAAGCAGAAGGACCGACGATTCTGGGTTGCCATGTCACCTTCTGAGCGAGTTAGGCGGGCACCTCAACTCCGCCGGCCGCGCACCACTCCCTGAAGGGGGCTCCAAGGTGGTCCTGTATCTGCTCTTGCGCGACATCCGTATACCGCGCCAACGCCCGGAGATGGGTCCGCGTCGCGATCGCGGCAAGCACCGTGACCTTAGCCGTTGTTCCAGGCGACGAGTGCACCCCTCGTTTCGGCCCGTCGAACCTGGACAGCCCGGTCGGGATGGACTCGGACACACCAGATTGGATGAACCGCCCGTGCGTTGCCGCCGAGAGCAACTTGTACGGCTTGTCGACCTGATCGGCTCCGAGACCGGACGCCTCGAACACATCGCGCACGATGCGGGATTCTGATGGCGGCTTCGCACCGTCTTCCTGGTCGGCTCGGACGAGGTGAGGCGCCTGCGAATTCCACGCCGTCTTTTTCTTCGGTACGAGCCGGAGGCCTGCCGTCGCTCCGACCGCGGCAAGGTCGTCCGTTTTCGCGGTGATGTCAGCAGTCGAATCCGGATCGGTGAATTCCCAGGGAGCGCCGTAAAGGGCCCCTAGCTCTTCGTTCAGGTAGTGCTGCAGGCGATCCACTCGGGTGGGCGCGCTGATGATGAACCATGCCTTCGCGGCAGTCACTACACACGTCCGGGCCAACGGGTACGGAGAAAAGAAGACCTTGTCCGCCGTTAAAGCTGCGGCCATCCCGCGATGGAGGTCGCACTGCGCGGCGACCGCGTAGAGCTGCATCGTCGCCATACGGGTCAGAGCATGTGTGGTCAGCGTGCCGCGGTGCAGTTCATCGGCCGCGCAATCGCGCAGGCCCTCGCTGCCGACCGAGAAGGGAAACTCGAAGTCAACGGCGAGCAGTGACTCCACCGCGTCAGTGAACCGAAGGATGATCTCCGACAGGTTCACGTATCCGGCGGCGGGCACCCCGCGCCTGCGGTTACTCGCCTTCGAAGTCATGTGCTGCAACGTACACACCGGGCGTGGGCGAGCCGATCCTCCCAGCGGCGGAGCAATCCATCGCTGTCGACTACAGACATGGTCTGCTCGGCCCGCGCGGCCTACCGCATCTGGATGCGGTGACGCTGTGAGGCGCTCGTCAGGTTTACCTGGTCACGTTCTTGCCGAGGAAATCGCGTAGCCGCGCCGCGGCGTCCCAGCGGAGGCCTTGGCCGATGAAGTAGCCGACAACCCAGTCAGGGCCGCATCCGGCTTCGGCCAGTTGCTGGCCATATGTACGCGTCATCGTGCCTACGTTGGTCTTAAAGTCCGCCCAGCCGTTATTCCCGTACATCCTCAGCGCGTCGAGCAAGTCTTTGATATCTGATGGCGGAGCGGAAACTATCGCTCCGGTCAGGATGTGGTTGGCGCCTACAGCAGCGGCCCAACCTGCCAAGCGCGGATGCCCGTCCGCGGGATCACCCTCCGTGGCCAGCAACCGGATCCGACTCTTCCGGGCACCTGCCATCCCGTCGGCGAGTCGCCGAAGACTGGCCCATGGGACGAATTCGACGCTACTAGCCTCGGCCGCCCGCGACACCTCCGCTTGCTCGTCCTCGGAGTATGGACGGGGAAGCCACAGGCACTCCGGCGGATCAGAAGGATCGAACATGGGTCGAACCATATCTCGCCGTTGTGCGTTGCCGCCGCATCCTGGAGCCTCCCCCTTTCCATCCAGCCACGCCGCGACTAAACGCAGGTCACCAACACGTGGCGCTCGGCGACCGTGCAGGCCTGCACCAGATCCTTGCCCGAAAAATGACACCACCTTGAGACGGATTCCCTAGGACAAAATGTGGAACGCAGCGCATCGCAGCAGGCGACGGCTGGGTCGAATGACAACGGAGTTGGGAACCTACACGCGCGTGGCATAGCGGTGCTAAGCAATATTTAGAGCCCTCTTTGGCCTACACGTCACCGGACGTCGGGCGCGGGGCCTGACTGTCGGACGGCCAATATTCGCGCACAGCGGTGGCCCTCCGAGCAGGCAAGATGAAGAGTTGAAAGTGTGCGGCTTTGGGCGGCGCAGCGGCATGGGGAGCCGGTTTATGTTGAGTCGGTGACCGAAGTTGACCGAACTGCTGTACATCGCGGGAATCCGGGGGCGGAGTAAATGGCAGGCGAACGAGGCAGCGCCGTCGAGGACAAAGAGGTCGCCCGCCGGCGCCTGGGCCGAGGCCTGGGCTACGCGACGCGGGTCCAGGTCACCGCCCACCAGTTCATGGCGCGTCGTGCCGCTCTGGGGATGACACGGGGCCAGGTGCGCATGGAAGCAGAGCCGGGGCGGCGGGAATGGATGGCCGTCCTGGCGGGGATGTCGATCGTCGTCGTGATCTGTGTGGGCGCGCTGTTCTGGTCGTTCATCCGGCCGGCGGGCTCGGTGGGCGGGTCCAAGATCATTGCTGACCAGGACAGCGGGGCGCTCTACGTCAACGTCGGCAACGTGCTCTACCCGGCGCTGAATCTGACCTCGGCCCGGTTGATCGCCGGGCAGGCCGAGAACCCGGTTCGGGTGCGCCGCAGCGAGATCGATTCCCGGCCTCGCGGGGTGATGGTCGGCATTCCGGGGGCGCCGAACGTCATGAACGCGACCGCCCCCGCGGGATCGTCGTGGCTGGTCTGTGACGCGGTGACCAAGGCGTTCGGCGCGGGGGCACCCGAGCCGGTCACCGTGACAGTGATCGACGGCCGACCTGATCTGTCGGACCGTCGCAAGGTGCTCGACAAGTCCGATGGTGTCTTGCTGCGCTTCGGCACCGATGTGTGGTTGATCCGCGATGGCCGCCGCTCGCTGGTGGACGCCGGCCAGCGGCCGGTGCTTTTGGCGCTCGGGGTCAGCGCCGAGGACCTGGCGGCGGCCCGGCCGATGAGTCAGGCCTTGCTCAACGCGATTCCGGTGGCCCCGCCACTGACCGTGCCGGTGATCCCAGGACTGGGCAATCCTGCTCCGTTCCCTGGTGCTCCGGGTCCGGTGGGCACTGTCGTGTCGACACCTCAGGTCGAGGGGAACACGACGTATTCGGTGGTCCTGCAGTCGGGGATGCAGACCATCTCCCCGATCGTGGCGCAGATCCTGCAGAACGCCGGCGGCAACCCCACGGGCGCAGTTCCGGTAATCGCCGGTTCGGTGTTGTCGCAGCTGCCGTCGGTCAACATCATTGACACCTCGATCTATCCGGACGAGCCACTGAAAGTGGTGGATACGCAGGCCAATCCGGCGACGTGCTGGTGGTGGGAGAAGGGTGCGGGGGAGAACCGCACCACCACCTCGGTGGTGTCGGGTGCGACCATTCCCGTGCCAGCCGACCGTAGTGGCGACATTGTCAAATTGGTGCCGTCGGAGACGACCGGTGGCCAGGTCGCCGATCAGATCTTTTTCGGACCGGACTATGCCAATTACGTGGTGAGCACCGGCAATGGGCCCACCGCGTCGACGAAGGAGTCCGCGTGGTGGCTCTCGGAGTCAGGGGTGCGGTTCGGCGTGCAACGGGATCAAGAGACGCTGACTGCGCTGGGTTTGAACACTGAGCCGAAACCGGCGCCGTGGTCGGTGCTGCGTTTGTTCGTTGCCGGCCCGACGCTGGCGAAGGCTGATGCCTTGGTGCGTCACAACACGCTGCCGCTCGATCGCAGCCCTGGAGCATTGGAGCAACCCAGGTGAAGCAAGGATTCGTCCGGCCCAAGCCCACACCGCCGCCGGGCAGCGACCTCAAGCCGCAGCCGATCAAGCTGTTGACGCCGCTGAAAGTTCCTCCGCCAGAGGGTAAGTCGCCGTGGCTGATCGTGGTGGGCATCCTGGTCATCGGCCTGGTCGGCGGCATGGTGGCCGTTTCGTTCGCCTCGGGTGCCCGCACGTTCAACGGTGTGGGTGCGATCTTCCCGGTGTTCAGCATTCTCGGTATCGGCGCGATGCTGTTCGCCGGCCGGTTCGGGGGCGGTAATCAGCAGATGAGCCGCGGAAAGCTCGATGCGCTGCGAGCCAGGTTCCTGCTGGTCCTGGATGAGATGCGTGATCGGGTCTCTGATGCCGCCGACAAGCTCGACGGGAATTACCGGTGGTATCACCCGCCGGTGGACAGCCTGCTCGCCCAGGCCGGCGGGCCGCGGATGTGGGAACGCAACCCCAACGGTAAAGACACCTGGTTCGGGGTCGCCCGGGTGGGCGTGGGCATGACCTCGCTGACCGAGGGCGGGGCGATCACGTTCAGTGAGCCCGATGACATGCCGACCGAGGTCGAGCTCGAACCGGCGACCGGCAAGGCCCTGCAGGAGTTCGTGCGCTATCAGAGCGTGGCCTACGGCACCCCGGCGCTTATTTCCCTGCTGGTGGAGCCGGGCTATCGGGTCACCGGCGAGCGTGATGCCACACTGGGGCTGATGCGGGCCATCGTCGCCCAGCTGGTGTTTTCCCACGGCCCGGATCATCTCCAGCTGGTCGTTGTGACCGATGACGTCGCGGAATGGGAGTGGGTAAAGTGGTTGCCCCACAACGGGAATCCGCGACAGATTGACGGCGCTGGACCGGCGCGCATGGTCTATACCTCGGTAAGCGAGTTCGCGGACAGTCAGTTCACTGATGCCGTGCGCCGCGCCGGTGCCTTCGTTCCGCGCCATGCAGGCAGTCGCGACGCCGTAGCCCCGATGCCGCACACCGTGGTGATCAGTGACGTCGCCTCGGGCAGCTGGTATTCGGTGATGACCTCAACGGGGGTGCAGGGCTGGACGTTCTTCGACATTCGCGGTGGGGTGCCCGCCTGCCAGGACGAGCGGGGCACGCGCACGCTGCGGCTCAGCGAGGACGGTGTGATTGACGCCGTGCCGCGCGACGGGAACTGGGCGGCCGACGCCCAGGACGGGTTTCAGTTCTTTGCGATCGCTGATCAGTTGGAGCGCTTCGAAGCTGAGCAGCTGGCCCAGCAGATCGCGCGTTCGCGCATCGCCGAACCGTACGAAGACATTGGCGATGATCTGAGCGATTTCAAACGGCCGCGCGACATCCTGTCCTATTACGGCATCAATGACCCCGCCGCTATCGATTTCGACGCGCTGTGGGGTCCCCACCGCGATATCAACGCCCCGGAGAACCTGCGCGTGCCCTTCGGCACCCGCGCGGACAACGGCGAGCTGGTGTTCGTCGACATGAAAGACATGAATCAGGGCGGTGATGGTCCCCATGGGGTCATGTCTGGCACAACGGGATCTGGCAAGACCACGGCGATCCGAACGGTCATCCTGGCGCTGATCGTGGGTCATCCACCGGAGAACCTGCAGATGATTCTGGCGGACTGCAAGGGCGGCGCGGGTGTGAAGCCCTTCGAGGGCACCCCGCACGTGCCGCACATCATCACCGACTTGGAAGACGACCAGGTGCTGATGGACCGGTTCATCACTGCCATGTGGGGCGAGATCGCGCGCCGCAAGCAGGTCTGCAACTCGGTCGGCGCCGACGATGCCTACGAGTACAACCAGATTCGCGACGAGCGCGCGGCCCGCGGTGAATACCTGGAGCCGCTGCCACGGCTGCTGGTGGTGCTCGACGAGTTCAAGGAGGCCTTCCGGATCAAACCGGATCTGCCCGAAGTGCTCGACCAGATCGGCCGCCAGGGCCGATCCCTGTGGGTGCATCAGCTGCTGGCCAGCCAGGACATCGACGCGCGAGCGGAAAAACTGCTGGAGAACGTCGGCTATCGGCTGGTCCTGCGGCAGAACACCTCAGCCAGTGCCTCGGCGGCCGGCGTCCCGCAAGCGGTGAACCTGCCCCGAGAGGTCGGTGTGGGGTACATGCGCACCGGCTCGGCCGACGAACTTACCCGATTCCGGGCCGAGTCACTGTGGCGGGACTATCGCCGCCCGGGCGCGGACAACGACGACGTTATCGAGGCCACGTCATCGTCAGAGAAATACCTTGAGCCGCAACTGTTCACGACTTCGTGGGTACCGCTGCCCGAGCATCTGAGCGAGCACACTCCGGTGGAAATCAGCGTCGCGCCCGTTTCCGTGGAGGATCAGGACGACCAGGACGATGCGCTGCGCAAGCCGAAGGTCGGCCCGGTCATTCTCGATCAGCTGCGCAGCTACAACTTCAAGCCCCAGGTGCTCTGGCAGCCGCCCTTGGACGTACCGCACACGATCGACCAGATCGTCAACATGCATCTCGGTCGGCGATGGGACGAGAACTACGCGGCCACACCGGATTTGGTTTTCCCGATCGGCATCGTCGACCGCCCCTACAAGCAGGACCAGCACCCGCTGCTGGTCAACACCACCAGCGACGGCGCCAACCAGCTCGTCGTGGGTGTGCGCTCGGCGGGCAAGACCACCACACTGCAGACCCTGATCTGCGCTGCGGCGATGACACATTCCCCCGAGCAGGTGCAGTTCTACTGCCTGGCGCTGTCGTCGCGGGCGTTGGATACCGTCGCCGGTCTACCTCATGTCGGCGGGGTGGCGGGCGCTTTGGATGAGGACGGTATTCGCCGCACCATCTCCGAGATGCTCGAGCTGCTGGAGCGCCGGCAACGCAGCTTCCCCGCATGCGGGATCAGCTCGATGCAGGACCTGCGCGACCGCAAGTTCCGCGGTGTCCCCGGCGCGGTTCCCGATGATCCGTTCGGCGATGTGTATCTGGTGGTGGACAACTACGCTGCGCTGACCGCCGAAGCCTCGACGATCCGCAATAAGGACCTTCTGTCGGCCCAGATTCAGAAGCTCGTCGGCGAGGGCAGCAGCTTCGGTATCCACGTGATTATCTCTGTGGGTCGTGACATCGACCTACCGCCGCGCATGCGCGGGGCCTGGCCCCAGCGCGTGGAACTCAAGCTGCAGGGCCCTGAGGACGCCAAGCTCTTGCGCGGCAAGCTCACCGACGCGGTTCCTTCGGGTAAGCCGGGCCGCGGGATGGTCGCCCAGAACTACGTACGTCTGGGCGCCGAAGAGGAAGGCCTACACACCCTGATCGCGCGGCCGGCGTTGCGCGGCACCCCGGACACGGAGTTCCGGTCCGACAGTGTGGTCGAGGCGGTGCGCCGGGCGGCGGACAAGTACCGCCCCGCCCCTCGCGTGCGCCAGTTGCCCATGAACGTGACGCTGGCCGAGCTGCACACGCGGGCACAGCGCGAACAGCACGCGGGCATGGCATGGGCGATCAACGAGCGCGACGAGCTGGTCGGCTTGGAGAAGGATTCACCCTTCCTGATCATTACCGGCCGCGAGGACTGTGGACGGACCAATGCGCTCTCGGCGATCATGCGTGAAATCGCGCGCGTCTACGCGCCGGGGGCCAGCGCCGCGGTGCCGGATCCGCGCGACACACGGCCCCCCGCGCAGGTGTGGCTGGTCAACCCGCGCCGTGAACTGCTGCGCGTACTGGGCAAGGACTACCTGGAACGCTTCACCTACCGCAACGATGAGATCGGGCCCTGGGCGACGCAGCTCAACGGCATCCTGACCGCCCGGCTGCCCGAATCAGGACTCGACGTGGACGCGAGTTTGGAGCGGCGGTGGTCGGGTCCGGAAATCTTCCTGATCATCGACGACGCCGATCGGCTGCCGTTCGGCTTTGACGCCCCGCTACGCGAGCTGGTGCCCAGCGCCAACGCCGCCGCCGACGTCGGCCTGCGCATCATCTACGCCCGCCGCTTCGGCGGATGGGCCGGATCAGACCGCGCCGATCCGCTGCTGGGCGCCATGAAGCAGGCCAACGCACCCCTGCTGGTGATGGATTCTGACGGCGAAGAAGGCTTTGTGCGCGGCCGGTGGAAGGGCCACCCCATGCCGGTTGGCCGTGGATTCCTGATGAGTACCGGCGAATCGGGACTTTACGTTCAAATTGGCCATGACACTTCGCCGGAGGCTGGAGCGAATTGATTTTGGCGCACCGCACCCACCCAAAACTCCCGTTACACTCATATTGGAAATTCGACGCGACACAAGGGGGTCACGTTCCATGTTCGTCACCACTGAACCGTTAGAAATGGGTAGTACGGCCGGCACGTTGACGGCCCTGACCTCGGCCTTTACCAGTGGGAACGCTGCGGCCGCCGCGCCCACGACGGCCGTGGGGCCTGGGCAGGCCAATGAGACGGCACTGCTGCTGTCGGCCGCGTTCGGCACCCACGGCTCGCTGTATCAGGCGATGGCGGATATGGCCTCAGCCTGGCATGCGATGTTTGCCGGAGCGTTGGGTACATCCGGCGCCAGCTACGCAGCCACCGAGGCGTTCAACGCCGTGGCGGCGATGTAACGCACCTACACCCACAGCCATGGTTGAGTACGGAGCGCTGCCGCCGGAGATCAACTCCGCGCGTGCCTACGCCGGACCCCAGTCAGCGCCGCTGACCGCGGCAGCCGGTGCATGGCAGTCGTTGGCAGCCAACCTGGCCAGTAACGCCGCCGCGTTGAATTCGGCCATCATGGCGCTGCTTGCTGGCGGCTGGCAGGGCCCGTCCTCAACAATGATGGCCGCCGGCGGTGCGGAGAATGTTCGCTGGCTCTTTCAGGCAGCGACCCAAGCCCAGGAAACCGCACTCGCGGCCGCGCAAGCCGCTCTGGCGATCGAGGCCGCGCATGCGGGCTCGGTGCCCCCGCCGGTGATCGAGGCCAACCGGAATCTGCTCCAAACCCTCATCGCCACCAACTTCATGGGCGTCAACGCTGGCCCCATTGCCGCCTGTGTCGCCGCCTACGACGAGATGTGGAGCCAGGACGCATCGACGATGTACGGGTTCAGTGCCGACGCTGCCGGCATCACCGGATCGCTCGTCCCGTTCATGGCTCCCGCGCCCACGGTCAATCCTGGCGGCGTCGCCAGCCAGGCCGCCGCCGTCGCGCAGGCGGGCGGGACGGCGGCCGGGCAGGCGGGCCAGAATGCGGCATCGGCGGGGCAGTCGACGGCCAGCATGGGCGGCGGGGACGCCAGCTCCATCATGGCGATGGCACCGCAGTTCATGAGCGCTGTTCCGCAGGCGTTGCAGGGCCTGGCGTCGCCATTGATGGGCGGCGGGGGCAACCCGCTGCAGAGCTTGGGCGGCTTCCAGTCGCTGCTGTCTCCGTTCATGAGCATGATGAATCCTTCGATGGGCGGTATCGGCGGCACCGGTGCGCTGACCTCGGCGGCTTCCACTCTGGGGCCTGCTGGTGGGCTCGGTGGCGGCGGCTTTGGTAGCGGCGGGATGGGAGCCCTCTCGGCCGGGTTGGGCGGCGCCCGCAGCATGGGTGGATTGTCGGTGCCGGCGACGTGGGCGGCGAGCGCTCAGCTGGGCGGCGCGGGTGCCGCACCGATCTCGGCGACCGGCGCAGCCAGTGGCGCTGCCGCACCGTCTGCCGCGAGCGGAGGCGTGGGAGCAGGGGGAGCGGCGCCCATGGCGGCTATGCAGGGCAAAGACAACTCTTCGGGCAATGGCCCGTCCTATGGCGCGCCCGTGCGCGTCCTTCCCACACCGCGCTGAGCGGGCGGCCGGCGGATACCGAAGGGGGTCGGGAACTCAATTCACGAAAAGATTTTTGGCGCATTGCTATACAGCGCGCCGTCAGGACACGATTACAGAGTCCAAGCAAATGGCCAGCATTTACACCGACAACCCAGGAGCAAATAGATGTCCAATTTCATGACCGACCCGGCCGCGATGCGCGACTATTCCGGCCGTTTCGCTAATCACGCCTCCAACATCACCTCCGACGCCCAGAAGGCCTACGCCTCGTCCACGGGCATCGCGGGCGCCGGCTGGGACGGTGACGCCAACACGACGTCGCTGGGCACCGTGGAGGAGATGATGCGCGCGTTCCGCAACATCGAGAACCAGATGCACTTCGCCAGCGACAATCTGCGCACCTCGGCTGACACTTACGAGCAGCAGGAACACGCCAACGCCGCCGCGCTGAAGTCCTGACCTAATCCCCGACAACCACTGACATCCCTTCTCAGACAAGGACGTTCACACCATGCCCATCTCTTATCACTACTCAGACGTCGAAGGCCACGGCAAACTGCTGCAGGCCCAGGCGGGCTCACTGGAAGCCGAGCACCAGGCGATCCTCAACGACCTCAACGCTTGCGCCGACTTCTGGGGCGGCACCGGTAGCACCGGCTTCCAGGAGTTCGTCAACGAGCTCAACCGCAACTTCCGGGTGATCTTCGAGCAGCTCCATGAGCACGGCGGCAAGGTCGGGACCGCTGCGGGCAATACCGCCCACACCGACAGCGGTGTCGGCAACACCTGGTCGCTCTGAGCGACCCCAGCAAGGGGGTGCGCCGCCGCCACGCACAAGCGCAGCGGACGCACTGCCCCACGACACCTCACGGCGGCTAGCTTCTACCGAGCGCCAACCGCCTGAGTATGCGGCGGCACCCTCACCCGAGGGTGCCGCCGCATTCGGTTTCGTCAACGACGACATAGCAGCCGTACAACGGCAGACCACCCAACGTAAAGGACACGCGCACAATGTTTCCCGCCCACAGTGCCGAACCCGTCGCCGATGTGACAGTCAACTTGCACGGGATGTGGATGCTGCAAGCCATGCTCGATATCGCCACGGTGGCACCGGAACTCAGCACGGTGCCGTATGGCGCGCCACGGGAGAGCACGTGGATCTCCGGAGACCCGCGCATCGAACAACTTCAAGAGGCGGGCGTGGTAGGCCACGACGGACACGTGATTCCCGCCGTGGCCGCGCGCATGCGAGCAGTGGCAGCCCCCGATGTCGAGGTGGCCATTCTCATTGCGCGGGGCGCACTTTCGTGGAAGGGACGCATTGACGTCACCGATCCGGGGACGTGGCGGCGCGACATTCCGGAGAACCAGCTGCAGATCGTGCTCGCCCGCCGCGACGGCCGGTGGGTCTCGGCAGCTCGCGCCGGTGACGACATCACCATCGACGATGTCGGCTTCGACGGTAACTCGGCGGTCTGGCTTCGCGACATCATTGTCGATCAGCTCAACGCGCTGCATCCGGTCGAGCCCTCGCGCATCGAGCCGATGAACCTTCCCTACGAGGACACTCTCAGTGCAGCCGCCGCGCGGGCGGCCGCAACGGAAGACCCGCAGCGCGACCTTCCGCTGCGCTCACTCGGTGTTCCGCCGGCGGCGCTGGCCGAGCTCGGGGCGCTACTGGATGAGCCGGTCGTCGAGGCAGTCGTATACGCGCGTGCCCACACCGATGCCCGCCGGGACACCAGCGTCACAGCGCTCAACATCCGCGACACCGACAGCGGACGGGTCGCGCTGTACCAGATGCTGGCGCCGCGCGGCTCCACCCAGGACTGGATGGTGCTAGCGCCCGGGTCGCCCAGCCAAATCCTGCAAGGCATTCAAACCGTGCTGAGCAGCGTGAATGTCCGCGACTGGGAAAACCATCAACGATTCGCGTAATGCCTGCGCCCAACAGCAACGGATATACCGAATATTCTCGCTTGGGCGTAGTTAACCGGTAATTGGCGGCCCTACGATTGCATCATCACTTTCATCAAGCCATTGGGGTGGTTATATGAGCATGGACCCGGAATTCGCCGCGCGGTACCTGAACGAGCAGGACCCCGACGAAAGCCCGCCTGTCCGGGGTCTGGACCGGGAGGCCGACATCGGCGCTGAACCCCAGGTCCCCGAGGTGCCGTCGTTACCTGAACCCGAAGCCCCGCCCTATCAGGCGATGCCGGACAACTGGGCAGAAACCACACAAGTCGTGGCCTCGCCCTTGGTGCCACCGCCCCCCGCGACGCGACCCGACGAGCAGCGCCGCCCGGGTGCACCTTCGCGCCCGGCCGAGGGCGCAGGGGAGTACCGCGAGCCCGCTCCGCGTCACCGCGACACCACCGGCGACTACACCGCTGACCGGCGGCACCAGGCGCCTGCGAGGCCGCCCCACGGTTTCGCCGACGCGGGCTCCACCGATGCCGGGCAGGCCCTCTCGGGGCCGTTCGTCGACCTCTCGGGGCCGTTCGTCGATTACTCCCGCGGCCCGGCCGCGGCGCACCGCCCTCCGTCACAGCCCTTTCCCGCCGGGCCTTCGCAGGCACCGTTCGCGGCCAATAATGGCGTAGCGCGCAGCGAGTCAGCGCCGCTGTGGGATGCCAGCGGCTCCAGCTTCGCCGACGCATCCAACGCTCCGGCGCTGCGGGCCGAGGACGTCGTGTCCGCGCACAAGTTGCCGCCCGAAATGGGGTGGCGCAAGGCTGTGTACCTCGGGTCGGCCAAGACGATCAATCTCGGTGCTGGGCCGGCCGAGCAGCAGCTGCGCGAGCAGATCGACCTCATCAAAACCAACATTCCGGGCAACTACCTGATCGGCGTGGTGTCTATCCGCGGGGGAGTGGGCAAGACCCGCACCACCGCTGGGGTGGGAACTGCCTACGCCATCCACCGCAAGAACGAACCCGTGCTGGCGATCGACGCCAACCCCACATACGGCGCGCTGGGCCGCCTCATCGATCCGACGGCCACCGCCTCAATTCGAGAGTTCCTGGCGGACAACAACCTTCACAGCTACCCGATGGCCCGGCACTACACCGGCAAAAACAAGCCCGGCCTGGAGGTCCTGGGCGCCAACCAGAACGTAGCCAATCCGTTTGACCTCTCACCGGAGGCCTTCGGGGCAGTGCTGCGCCGGGTACGCCGCTTCTATCAACTGGCGCTGGTCGACTGCGGCCCGGAAATCGAACACCCCGTCATGCAGACGGTGCTCTCCCAGGTCGATTCGCTGATCATCGTGGGCACCATGAATTTCGACGGCGCGGCCGCAGCGGAAACCACCATCAAATGGCTGGCCGCCCGTAGCGAGTACCAGGCCCTGCTGCGCCGCTCGGCGCTCGTCCTCAACGACGTGTACAACTGCGCCGACAAGGATTTCATGGCCAAGGTGCGCGAAACGATCGGCCAGCGCGTCGGCGGCGTCACCTCGATCCCGTGGGACAAGCACCTGCGCGATAGCCCTCAGCTGGACTGGGATGCGCTGCGCCGCGACACCCAGTACGCCTACCTGGGTGTGGCCGCGTGGATGGCGCAAGGCTTCCGTAGCGGACGGACGGCACTGCGGTGACCTCGGTTCGTGATGCCCCGGTGGCCGCTGGAGCGGGGGAAGAATCCGAGCAGCTGCGCCAGGTGCTGGTCGCGGTCATGATCAACGACATATCGATCGGCGTGCGCCTCGACGCCGCCGCCGCGATCGGTATTCAGACACCAGCTCTGGTCGACGTGCTCAACAGCCGCCTGAGCGAGATCGGCAAGCTCCGACTGTCGGTCCGCCCGAACGATGCGGTGCCGGGACGCGGACGGTGGGCGCTGTGCTGGGTCGATGGGACACCGTTGAAGCCCAAGCGCTCGCTCAGTGAACAGGGTGTCCTCGACGGTGCCACCCTGTGGCTGCGTTTCATCGACGACGCCGAAACGCGGATTCCGGTGATCGAGCACGTCACCAGCGCCATCCCCGCCGAACTGCGCAAGCACTGGCCGCCGGTGACACCGCCGTGGGCTGCCCGGGTGGGCGTGGTGCTGGTCGCCATCGCCATGTTGCTGGTCACCGCGCTGCTGCTGCGCTGGCGCTACGGCCACGACGACGCGATCGCCAGCGCTGCCGCCGGCGTCTGCGCGCTGGTGCTGATCGTCGCTGCCGCCGTCACCGGCATCCGCTCCTCACGCACTCGGCGGGCGGCCGGCGATGTTCGCACCGTCGAGCCTGAACGCGCAGAGGTTCTGCGCGCCGAACTGTTTGTCGCGGACACTTTCCTGCTGCTGGCGGCCGCCACGACCGCGGTCGCGGCCGCGCTGGCCATTCCTGGTCCGCTCGGTGCCGTTCATGCGGGAGTGGGTGCCGCGGTCACCCTGGCCGCAGCGGGGCTGATCATTCGATTCACCGGCCGCCATATCGCCTTGTGCACCGCGGCGGTGGTCATCAGCATGGCCGCCTTGGCCGCCGGGGTGGCGCGGATGCTGCTGGTCACCTCAGCGGTGACTCTGCTGGGCATTGTGCTGCTGGTGTCCCTGGTGTGCATCAAGCTGGCGCCGGGCTTTGCGCGCATGCTGGCCAACCTGCGGCTGCCGGTGTTCCCGTCTGCTAGCGGGCGATGGATCTTCGAGACTCGCCCTGATCTGCCCAGTGCCGTGGTGGTGCCCAGCGGCGACACCCCCACGCTCGAAGGCCCCGAGTCGGTCCGCAACGTGATCATCTCCGTTGACCGAGCCCACAGCCTTCTGACCGGCCTGCTGGCCGGCTTCTCGGCCCTGATGGTCGTCAGCGCGACCGCGCTGTGCGATCCGCGCACCGACCAACGATGGCTGCCCGTGGTGGTCGCTGCGACCAGCGCGGGGGCGATCCTGCTGCACGCCCGCTCCTACACCGACCGGCGTCAATCGACCCTGCTGGCTGTCGCGTCGGTCGCCATCGGGCTGGCCGTGCCGATCCGCTACGCGGTGGGACTGTGGTCACCGGCGGCCCTGCTGATCGGGTGCGCCACCATGCTGGTGCTCACCGCCGCCGGCCTAGCGCTAGCGTCGATCGTCCCGACGCACGTCTACAGCCCGATGTTCAAACAGATCGTGGAATGGGTGGGTTACCTGCTGCTCATCGCCCCGTTCCCTCTGACGTTCTGGCTGATGGGCGTGTTCACGGCAATCCGGTACCGCTCATGAACACCGGTGCTGCCGTGCGCAGCGCGACGTGCCTGCTCGGCGTGACCCTGATGGCGTTGGCACCGGCGCTGGCGACCGCGCCCACCGCGGTCGCCGTCGCCCCGCCCACCATCGATCCCGCAGCCGTTCCACCGGACGGACCGCCCACCCCGCCAGAACCGATGAAGCAGGGGGCCTACTGCCCGCGCGTGGGCACACTTCCGGGCACCGATTACCGGGTGCAGCCCCGCTATCTGGACATGATGAATCTGTCCGAAGCGTGGCAATTCGGCCGCGGTGCGGGCGTCACCGTGGCGGTCATCGACACCGGGGTCAATCCCCACCCGCGCCTACCCAACCTCATTCCGGGAGGCGACTACGTCTCTGATGGTGACGGCCTGCAGGACTGCGACGCACACGGCACCATCGTGGCGTCCATCATCGCGGCCCAGCCCGCGGACGGGAAGACGCCCCTTGCCCCGCCGCGCCAAACGCGGCGTCCCGACACCGTTCCCACATCGGAAGCCCCACCACCGCCACCGCCACCGCCGACGCAGACGGTGATCATTCAGGCTCCGCCGCCGCCTCCTCCGCCGCCGCCGCCGGACGCGCCGCCGGCGGCTTGGCACAGCGACGGTGGGGCGCTGCGCGTGCAGCCGGTCGACTTTCCGGGGCCGATGCCGGCCGATGATCCGCCCCCGCCCCCGCCGCCAGCGCCGGTGATTCCCCCTCCGGACGCCTACACCGGCATCGCCCCGGACGCGCAGATCATCTCCATCCGGCAATCCTCGCAGGCGTTCAGCCCGGAAAACTCGTTCGGTAACGAGGATCCGGAGACCCGACGTAAGGCCGGGGACATCGAGTCGATGGCGCGGGCCATCGTTCACGCGGCCAACATGGGCGCGAAGGTCATCAACATCTCTGAGGTGTCCTGCATGAGCGCACTCGACGTGGTCGATCAGAAGGCGCTCGGCGCAGCGATCCGCTACGCAGCCGTCGACAAGGATGCGGTGATCGTCGCGGCCGCGGGCAACACCAGCAACAAGGATTGCAAGCAAAACCCGATCTATAACCCGTTGAGCCCGAACGATCCTCGCGACTGGGCTGGCGTGACTACGGTGGTCACCCCCGCCTGGTTTTCCGACTATGTGCTGACCGTGGGGGCGGTGGATGCTGACGGTAATCCGCTGACCGACCTGAGCATGGCTGGCCCGTGGGTGTCGATCGCCGCACCAGGGACCAACATCGAAAGTCTGTCGGCCCGCGACGACGGCCTGATGAACGCTGTCGAGGGCAAGGAAGGTAACGACACTAAGCTGATTAACCCTGGGGGAACATCGTTTTCGGCTGCGATCGTGTCTGGGGTGGCCGCCCTGGTGCGCCAGAAGTACCCGACGCTAACCTCCCACCAGATCATCAACCGGCTCATCCGCACCGCGCGCCCACCGGCCCGTGGGGTGGACAACCAGATCGGGTACGGCATCGTCGATCCGGTTGCCGCGCTGACCTACAACCTGCCCGACGGAGATCCGCGCCGGCCTGAGCGCATTGCTGATCCGCTGGTGTTGCCGCCGCCTCATCCGGGACGGGACATGTCCCCGGTATGGATCGCGCTCGGCACGATCGGCGCCGTGGCGCTGCTGGCGGTCGCCGCGGTCGGTGTGGCGGCCATCGTCCGCAACAGGAGGATGCAGTGAAATCGACCTTCCCGATCGGACTGCGGCTCACCTGGTGGCGGGTGATCGTCGCGTTCGCGGCGACCGTGGCGCTGCTGGCCGCCGGCACACACCTGTGGCACGGGCCGGTCGCCCTGGCCGTGCCGATCACAATCGCGGTACTGCTTGACGCGGCCCTGCTGATCACCTGGCGTCAGGCGGCTCTGGCGGCGCTGGCGGGGGGGCGGGTGCTGCGGCGGACCGCGGCCGCCACCGTCGAGGCGCCGGTGTGCCCGTACCGGCTGCGCTGGACCACCGATGAATTGGCGATCCGCGGCGATGACTTCGAGGCGTTGGCGGTGGTCGCCGTGGACGGCCCCTCGCACACTCCCTCGGTACTTGATCAGCACCGGGTGCAGTCCGGGGTCCTGCTTCCTGTCGATGTGGTGGCGAGGGCGGTGCAGCAGTTCGATGTGCAGCTGGCCGGGATCGACATCCACAGCGTCGGTCGTCGCCGGGCCGCACCGGATCATCACCATTACGCGGCCACCTACTCGGGGATCATTGCCGACTACGGAGCGGTCGGGCAGCGCAGTACCTGGTGTGTGTTGCGGATGCGCAGCCGCGACAATGCCGGAGCTATCGCCGCCCGCGACTCGGTGGCAGCGACGCTGGCCGCTTGCGCGCGGCGGCTGGCCGTCGAGCTCGGCGCACACGGGTGCCCGTCGCGGCTGGTGGATCCCGCCGAGCTGGCCGAGCTGGACGCGGCGATCGCGGGCCCGCTGGCCGGTGGCGCCCAGGCGCAGTGGTCGGCTCTCGTGCACCCCGCCGGTGCGGTGACCAACTACTGGGTGTCACCGCAGGACATCACCTCGGCGACGTTGGATCGGCTATGGGCACCGGATACCGACGCCACTATGACCAGCATTCAGCTGCGACCCCGGCCGGGCGGGTCGGTGTCGGTGGGCATGCTGGTGCGCTACGCCACGGCGGGCCCGCTCAAAGAGCCCCCGCTGCGGGGGCTCAACCCGCTGTCGGGGCAACAGGAGCAGGCGCTGCGTGCCACCCTGCTGGAGCCTGCACTGCCAGCGCTGCAACTGCCGCACCGCGAGCTGGGGGTCAGGGAGAACCTGCGCGCACCAATGGCCGCCACCGGGATTCTGATCGGCACGACCGCCAAGCACCATCCGATGCTGGTTCCCCTAGGCGATGCGCGCCCGGGTCGGCGGGCCTCGGTGACCGTCGCCGGGGAACTGGCGCTGCTGTTTCAGATCGCCCGGCGCGCAGCCGCCACCGGTTACCGGGTGGCTGTCGTGTCGAGCCGCCCGGAACGCTGGCGCAGCGCGCTCGCTCCCGGCCTGCGAGTAGTCCGCGCGGTGCCTGACGAGCTGCCCGATGGCGGCCGAGGCATGGTGGTCGTCTATGACCACACCGGAACGACAGGCAACCACCCCACCGCCGCCGTCACCGTGCGCGCCGTGAACCCGGGAACGGCCAGTGTCGCCGATGTACACCTGGAGCAGGACTCCAACAACACCGCGGTCATCCGCACGGCCGAATTCCGGTACCGGTTACACATCGACGTGAAGTCCGAACGCAACGACATCGCCGCCGCATCCCGGCGCGTGGCGTGATCGGGCGAGCTGACACCACAACACATTTCGAGAGGGATTACCGGCGATGACCACCACGCAAGCCAGCGACCCCGCCCGCGCCGCGATGACCCGGGGCCTACTCGCCTCAGGCATCAACGTCGATGGCGTCATGGCCGGCCACAACCCAACCGTGGCCGCCGACATGTTCAAAAAGGCCACCCAACTTGACCCAGGCATCTGCGATGCTTGGCTGGCCCGCATCGTCGCCGGCGATGACAACCTGGAAGTCGTGCAGGCCGCCTGGGATGCCCGCGAATCCTATGGCTGGGAAATCCAACGTCTTAGCCTGCGCGGCACTGCCTTTCGGCCCATGGTCTCCGATGGAGTGTTCCTCAAGCTGGAGATCACCTCCCGCGATGCCTTGCGCGCCGCTCTGGCGGTCGCGCTGATCCGGGAGAAGCGCTACGCCCAAGCTCACGCGCTGCTGTCGGAAGCCGACCCCGCCGACCCGTTCGACGCCGACTCCCACCTCTACGCGCGCGGCCTACTGCACTTCCAGACCAAACGCTGGCCCGATGTGCTGGCCACCTTCTCCACCGACCGGGTGTGGCGGCTACCGATCTACGGTGCGGCGGCCTCGGCAATGGCCGCGACCGCGCTGGCCTCACTCGGTGTCTTCGAAGACGCCTTCCGTCGCGCGCAGAAAGCCGTCGACAGCGACCTGCTGCCGGCCGCGGCGACTATTGCCCTCTACACCCAAGCCATGTGCCTGCGTCACCTCGACAAGGCCGACGACGCCAATCAGCTTCTGCGGCGTGCCTATTCGCGTGACGCACAGTTCGCACCGGCCCGCGAAGCGCTCGACGACCAGACCATCCGCCTGCTGCTCACCAGCCCCGAGGCCATCGAATCACGCACCAACCCGTGGGACCCCGACAGCGCACCCTCCAAGGAAGCCGCTGAGGCGGCCAAGCACTCAGCCGTCGCCAGCAAGCTGCTCGCCGAGGGGGACGCCGAACTGAACGCCATGCTCGGCATGGAGGCCGCCAAACGCGAAGTGAAGCGGATCCGCTCCACCACCAAGGTCAACCAACTGCGCACCAAAGCCGGGCTGCCGGTGCCGGTCAGCTCCCGGCACACTCTGTTGCTCGGCCCGCCGGGAACCGGCAAGACGACCGTCGCGCGCTCACTCACCAAGCAGCTCTGCGGGCTCGGCGTGCTGCGCCGACCGACCGTGGTGGAGACGCGCCGCTCCAAGCTGCTCGGCCGGCACATGGGCGATGCCGAGAAGAACACTGAGGCCACCGTGGAAGGCGCGATGGGCGGGGCGTTGTTCATCGACGAGATGCACAACCTCTACGAGACCGGCTATTCCGGCGGTGACGCCTACGGCACGGCCATTTTGGAGACCCTGCTGCCGTACCTGGAGAACGACCGCGCCGAGCTGGTGGTGTTCGGGGCGGGCTATCCGAATGCGATGGACCGAATGCTCACCGCCAATCAAGGTCTGCGCCGCCGCTTTCCGACCGTGATCCGGTTCGAGTCCTACACCCCCGATGAACTGTGGCAGCTCACCGAGCTGATGGCCGCCGAGTACAAAGACGTTCTGGCCGAGGGGGTGGAAGCGACGCTACGGCCCGTGTTCGAACGGTTTTACGTGCAGGAGAACAGATCTCCCGACGGTGATGTCATCCGCGGAACCGACTGGCTCGGCAACGCCGGCTTCGTCCGCAACATCATCGAAAAGGCGCGCGATCACCGCAACAACCGTCTGGACACCGAGGACCTCGACGCGCTCCTGGCGCAAGACGACCTGTTAACCGAGGCGCAGCTGCTGCCTTTCCAACAGCTCATCGCCGAAGACGTCGCCGAAGGTGTGGCGGCGGCGGTCTCGGATGCCGAATCGGACAGGAACCCACTGCCATGACGGCAGCGCGGACCCAAGCGGGCACGGCACGGCTGTGAAGCCGGGCGGGTCTGGCTAGTGGCGCGTGGCAAGACGCCGTGGGCGGCGACAAGTGTGCCGACCATCCGGCGACAGTGGTGTGAGGCGATGGATCAGACGGTGCGCGCTCGCGTCGCACAGATGCAGGAAGCCAGCGCTCAACTCGCCGCAGCAGATGCGCCCCGCGGCTCGGCGCGGCGAGTACGCCAAGCGATCGATCGCGTGAGCGCGGCAGTGTCGGAGATGGGTGACGACGCTGCAGCACTTCATGAGGCCGCGATGTATTGGGTCTCTCGCGACATGGTCGGGGTGGTTCACGATGCCGCGGCAGGCCTGCCGGAATGGACGCCGGCCGCAGCGGTACCCGCGTCCACCGGTCTGCTGTGTTGGGCCCGCCCCATCGGCGACGTTCCGTATGGGCCGGGAGCCGAAAGTGGGGGTGGGCATTCGGTGCCCTGGGACGCGGTCTTTTGGCGCACCCGCTCAGACGGGCTGATGCAGCTCGTTCCCGCGAGCCGTCTGGCGCACGATTCCGGGTTGGAAACTCCACTCGAGATGTGGTCACCGGTGTATCCGGCCCATTCAATCCTGTTGAATCCCAACCATCCACGCACGCAGGAAGTCGAGGGGGACCCGGCCGCTCAGCCGTTCGTCAGCATTGTCGGGGCGGCGTGGCTACTGATGAGCCAGGCCAACGTGTCCACGCTTCGCTCGATCGACTCCGGGGCGGCCCCCGGCACTGAGGACAAGTCCGCCGATCGCGACACCGACCGGAGTGCCGGTGAACTCGGCCCGGTATCTGACCCCCGTCGCCCACAGCCGCCGTCGACGGTAACTCTGGTCGAGTTGCGTCCCCGCACAGCGTCCGGAGACAAGGCGAGCCGAGGCAGTCGTTCACGCACTGATGCGCGAACGCACCGATGGCCAGTCGCGCCGTTTTGGCGCCAGCAGGCCTGCGGCCCGGGCCGGTCGCAGCGCAAACCTGTCTACGTCGTCGAGCATGAACGGGGGCCCCGTGACGCCCCGTTACTGCCTAAAGATCGTGTTCACGTCCTGAGGCGGTAGCGCCTGTCGACTGACGGCAAGGGCGGCACGCCCGCGGTCTAGCTGTTACAGGTCGAAGAGAGCCAGCTGAACTGGCTTACGTCGTCCCAGCGTCGTCTTCGCGCGTGTCTCTTTATGCGCGATTGCCTCGATCGCGGCGCTGAGGTAGCGATTTTCGGTGGGAACTTGACCGGGCTCGTAACTGTCGCGGATTGCATGATGAAGCGGCGCCGGCAGCATTTTGGTGTGGGGTTCGCAGAGGAACGTCTCGGCGGGGATGTCGGTGCCGCAGTTGGCGGCACCGCACGTGTGCTGTTCGGCTGCTGCAACTGCCCGTGCGGGCTATTCATGACTGCCTCCGCGCGGCCGTCATGGCAGTGGGTTTGGCAATCGTGGCGTCGGCGTCCTCGAAGTACCGTCTGGCGTAGTCCCGCTCGAGCGGTGTGCTCTTTGGCTCCAGGAGGACCTCGGCTGCACTGTCTCGGGCCGAGAGGGCATACTGCCGGCGTGGTGCTCGTCGTCAGCCCGCACGGCGGTGCGTAGGTCGGTGCGGGCACACGCGAGGGCGGGGTTTGTCGACAGGGCTGCAGCGTGCACGATCGCCCGGTGGTGGGCGCGGCTCTCGGTCATGACCGGTCCCGTCCTGGGACGGGCTGCGGGGCCTCCTGCGGCGGCATCGGCCGTGTCGGGCGTGCCGTCGTCCCGGCCGGATCACCGGCTGCGGGACCGGAGGCGGGCTTGGCCGGCGAAGGCAGTCCTGACTGACGAGCGGCCGGAAGTGCCTGTGCGGGTGCGGGTTCAGCGCCCCGTTCGCGGCCCCTGCTGCCGTTGGGTGACTGTACGGGGGTCGACGACTGTCGGTGGCCACCTCTGATCTTGGAGGCTGCACCGACCGCGATCGCAGCGGGGATGGCGACTTCGGGGGCCAGCACTGCCGCGCCGGCCTCTGCGGCACCGGCAGCTCCGGACGCGCTCGCTGCCGCGCCGGCACCGGCCCGTGAGGCCGATGTCGCGGCGGCCGAGCTACCGGGCTGGCCCACGGCGGTGGTGGGAGTCGAGGTTGGTGCTCCTGGTGTGCGCCCGGCGGACCCGACGTGTGTTCTCCCGGCCGGCGGACGGCCGGGCACCGCGGACTGGGTGAATGTCGTATTGGATGTGGCGTCGTCTTCGGCTCCGGATGAGCGCGAAAACCGTTGGCGTGCCTTGTCTGCCAGGTCGCGGCCCTGCGTTAGTTTGGCTTGTCCGCGTTGGTACCCGCTGTTGCCGAGGTGGATTGCTTGCCGGACGGTTTCAACGAGGTCCTGGCGGGTGCGGTCATGCAGGACCTCCTTCTTGAGCCACCAAAAGATGCCGGTCGCCACCGCGGACCACAGGGCGACGAGGACGAGCATGGCGACGGGGCTGGTCATGCCGACCTGGGAGGCCAGGCCTCCGGGGGCGACGGTTTTGAGGATGAGCAGGGCGGCCACGCAGGTGTAGAGCACGTAGACGAACACCAGGAAAGCGTGTTTGAAGAACTGTTCGAGGCGACGGCGTGCACCGCGGCGAGGTGCGCCGTGGATCATGGCCGGGCCCACAGCGAAGATGGCCATGACCGCGTTGAGCAGGGCTGCACCGCACACCATGATGTAGCTGTAGGTGACGTAGGTGACGAACACTGCGAAAAATAGTCCCAGCACGCCGAATCCGATGCCGAGGGCAAAGACACTGCCGTCGATGCTTTGGGCGTAGTGCAATGCTTGGGGCGCGCCGCAGGAGGCCATGGCGTGGGCGGGGGCGTCGCGCACGCCGCTCATGATCGCTTTCGACCAGCCGTTGCCGCAGCTGCCGATGGAGTCGACGGTGGTGCCGAAGTTCCAGATCTGCAGCGGGGCGCGCAGCAAGGCGTCCGCCAAGACACTGGTCAGGTGATTGAGCTGGCCCGTGCTGCCACCCCCGGCGATGGGGCCGTTGTTGGTGGCCGCTTGGGCGACACTGAATCCGAGGGTGCGGGCCTGATTGATCAGGCCGTCGTTGCCGGTGAGTTCCCCCAGCGGGTCGCGGGTGAGCCACAGGCCGAGCATGCCGATGGCGAAGGCGGACAGGATGATCGCGGCTCCGTGGCCGCGGCGCCCGTGCCAGAGGATGTGGAAGGCGCCGACGCCGATGCCCAGGGCCAGGCAGATGGGGAAGAAGTGCAGCTCGACGAGCAGCTGCCGCAGCGCCTCCAGGATCGGTTTGAACCAGATGGCCAGCCAGGACATCCAGGTGCTCGACATGGCGAATTTGAGCAGCCACAGCACCGCGGCAATGAGGAAGATGTAGCAGGACGCTTGGGCCTGGACCCAGCTGGCGACGGTTTCGTGGGTGAGACCGGTGGTCAGCGCGTGAGTGCCCCACTTCACCCATGAGCCGGGGTCGACCACGCTGACGTCGGGGCCACCTTCGGTGAGGGCTTCCATGGTGTCGACAGTGGACAGGAAGTACGCGCCGATCGGCACGCCGTAGCTGTCAGTGATACCTGTCCAGTTCAGGGCGGCGGCCATGGTGGCGGCGGTGGCCCGGGGCGCGGTGATCAGCGCCCATAAGGCCAGGGCGTGGGTGGCTAGGGCCAAGATCAGGACGCGGCGCAGTCGTGGGTGGATGGCCAGTTCGTAGCCCAACCTCTCGGCGGCGACGTCGCGCAGCAGCGGTCGCATGGGCAGTGCGGCGATGGTCATCACGCGGCCCCTTGATCGGGTGTGGTGTCAAAGGCGCGGTGCAGAGCCTCGTCGGGTTCACGTGCCACCTGGATTGCGCCGAGCCGGCGGAATTCATCGATGAAGAAGGCGCGCCCTTCGAGGTCACCGCGCCCCTGCCCGCTAGTGCGGCCGGTGCCGTCGAAGTCTTCGTCGAAGGCAGTGGGATCACGCATTTGGTCGGTGGCTGCCTTGGCGAGGAAGAAATCATGGAACTCGGGGTATTCATCCAGCGGCAGGCCGACACTGGCCGCGACGGCGCGGGCAATGCCCTCTTTCTCGAAAGGCACGATGACCTGCTGGGTGATGAATTCGTCGCCCATCAGCGCCAGATCCTTGATCGGGTTCTGGGTAATGATCAGCATCCCGGTGTAGTGCTTGCGGGCACGGCGGCTGATCAGGTGCGCGTCGCGGGCTCCGGTTCGCGAGTTGAGTAGCGGCCCGGCTTCTTCCAGGACCAGGAGCCCAAAGCGCTTGGTGTTGTTGAAGAAACTGACGCGCGCGAGGCGCACCAGCATGCCGTAGATGGCGATGGAGGCGCGTTGGCGGTCACTGAGGGCGGCGTACAGGTGGGGTTTGGCCATTTCTTCGGCGTCGGGCAGGTCGAGGCTGCCGGTCTGCCAGATCGTGACGTCGAGTGCGGCGAGATCCGGGATGGGCAGGGTGTCGTCGAAGATGGCGCGGGTGAACTCGTAGGTGGCCCACGAGTCGAGGGCCAGCAGGACGGGCCGCAGATCGTCGGCGAGCTGTGCCACCTGGGGCGGCCGGGTGTCGGCTTCCCCGGCGGGAGCTTGGATGTCGCGGATGTAGCGCATGAGCGCGGCGGTGCTGGTGATTCCCAGGGCACGGCGTGCGGCGGGAGTTAGCAGGGTGCGCAGGCGTCCGACGGCGACGCTGCGCACGTCGAGTCCGAGCATGGGGATCATGTAGTCCAGCCAGTACGACCCGGCGATTCGTTCGGGGAAGATCCGCAGGGCGTCACAGCCGAAGTCGCCGCCGGCCATGTCGATGACCGCCTTGTTGGGGACGTCGGCCAAAGCCGTTGCCCACTCGCCGTATTCGTCGGGTTCGACGATGAAGGCTTGTGCGCCGCACTGCAGTTCGGCTTTAACGATGCGCTTGGCGGTGTAGGACTTGCCGTAGCCGGGGGCACCGGCGCAGATCAGGCACGGGTTGTGGTTGCGCCGCGCTGTACCGGGCAGGTCCAGAAGCACCGCGCTGTTGTTGGCGTTGCTCTTGTTGAAGCCGAGCAGCATCCCGGTGGCGTTGCCCAGCTGCGAGGAGATCAGCGGAACGAATCGCGACCACTTGCTGGCGGTGGTGGCATGGCTGAACTGGTCGGCCCCGCTTTTGTGCTGCGGGACCCCGGGACTGAACACTGACCACAGGCGGGTGTGGACGCCGCGGTAGTGACGGATGACGATCTGACCGGACTGGGTCATTTCTTCGCGCAACCGCTTGATGCTGTGGTCGAGAGTGCGAGCGTCGGGTGCGCCGACGTGGACGAAAAACCCTGCTGAGAGCGGTTGTTCGTCGATGTTGGCTGACAGCAGCCGGTTGTATTCGGCGATTTTGCGTTCGGTGGCGTGCAGCTCGGTGTAGCCGTTGCGCACGTCGCCGCGGTGATCGTACTGGTCATCGACGTTGCCGCGGGCCCGGTCGTTGCGCCGGAACTCCAGTTCGCGAGGGCGGGCGGTGAGGTTGATGGCGAAGTCGAAGACAGCCCCGGTGTCCAGATCGTCGAGAGCAGAGAGAAATTCGGAGCCGGGGAACACGATTCCGCCTTCGGGGGCGTCGACCACCGGCAACACGGCCTGGTAGCTGTCGGCGACAGGCAGTGCACCGTATGCGGTCGAGACACGCACGTATTTCTTCCAGGATGGCAGGGCGTTGAAGATGCTGGGCCGGCGCGGGCGGTTGTGCTGATCGCCTTCGTCGAACGCCGCGGCGGGCAGCTGGTCGGCGTTGATACCGGCGCTGGCGGCGTGGCGCCGCCGTGGCAGGGGTTCTGTGTAGGTGCCCAGCCAGGTGTTGTGCTGCCAGAACCACGCCGACATGGCTGGGGTCACCGGCACCGGCGCGAACTCCGGGGGAAGGGAGTTGGCGATGTCGAAGGCTAGCTCGGCGTAGGCGCGCAGCGAAGAGTCGGATTCCTTGTCGCGGCCGGCAAACCAGTCTTTGACCTTGGTGGCCTGCCCCACGACGTTATGGCCGGCGCGGCCGGCGTCGACGGGCGCCATCAACCAGTACAGCCGAGTCCTGGGGGCCTGTTCGGCGAGCTGCTCGGCGACCTGGGCGCAGCTGGCCACCCAGTCGTTGCGATCGCGGTAGCCATGCACCATGGCGCGCAGCAGCTGACGTTGGTCCTGGGCAACGCCGAGTCCGTAAAGCCAACTGTCGGCGGGTAGTTCGCGTCCGAGGAGCATGTGCAGGTCCGCGACGCCGGTCTTTCGCCGCACGGATTGCAGGTGATAGGGCAGCCCGGAGAGCAGAAACCCGGCGTAGACCGAACCGTCGACGCCGAACCACAGATTGTCGACGAGCTGGGGGCGAGCCAGGATGGCGCTGTCGGTGCTGGTGTGCACAGCGGGACGCACCGCTGCCCGCAGCGCCTTGAGGCGAAAGGCGAGGCTGGGCCGGGTGCGGGGGACGAGGGCGCCGAGCCCGGTGAGAGCGGCGGTGACCATCGCCCCGACGATCAGGATCGCCAGCGCGTGCCCTGAGGACAGGTTGAGCACGGCGAGCAGGATGGTGGTGACCGCTCCCACGACGGCGGGAACGGCCACCCAGATCCGCAGCGGCTTGTCGAACAGGACGTTGGTGTACACGGGGGTGTCGTGCACCCCGGTGAACAGTTGGGCGGTGTCGGTCATGGTCAGCCGAACTGTCCGGAGGTGACGCCGGTGTGCCGGTCGACGGTCTGCTTGGTGGAGACGTAGATGGCGTAGGCGCTGCCGATGACGACGGCGCAGATGATGCCGGCGGCCACCCAGCCGATCGCTGAGCCGATGCGGCCACCACCGAAGGCGGCCAGGCCGCGGGCGCCGCCGGCGATGAGGAACAGGATGGCCAGGATGGCCACGCCCATGGTGTAGAGGCCTTGGCTGCCTTGGACGAGGTCGGCAATAGCCAGGATGCGGGTGTCGGCGGTGGCCTCGGTGAGTGCGGTCATGATGGATTCCTTTCCTGCGGTGGGTTATCGGGCGGGTTGGCCGGGGCTGGGTGCCACGGGCGTCAGTTGTGCGTCCCCGTTAAGCAGGGGACCGGGATCAATGCGGGTGACCGTCCAGCTGCCCGAGCGCAACGTCAGGGTCAGCGGGTATTGCTCGGTCTGCGGCGCGTATCGGTTGGTCAGCTCGTTGACGGTGGCCAGCACCTGGACGGTGGTGCCGTCGGGGGGCTGGGCGCCGGCGTCGACCATGCGGGTGGCCACAAGTGCGGTCATCAGTGCCCGCTGACTGGTGTTGACGGCGGTGATGCCCGAGTCGGTGCTCACGTAGCGTTCCAGCCCACCGACCGGGGTCAGGTAGCTGTTGAGGAAGCCGGTCACGGTGTCGGAGACGGGATTTCCGGTGGGGCGGTTGCGTCCCTTGTCGTCGGGTGCACCGACGGGCAGGGAGGCCGAGTAGTTCAGCGGCAGGGTGGCGCCGCTGCCGGTGTCGTTGATGGTGGCCAGTAGTCCAGAGGCGCGCAGACCGTAGCTGCTGATGAGCACGTTGATTTGGCGCAGTGTGGTTTCGGGGGTGGCGCTGGTGTAGGCGCGTTGGTTGACCCGCACGACGACTTGCCATTGTTCGACGCCGTCGTAGGCGGCGGTCCGCACGATCTTGGCGATGGTCGTGGAGTCGACGACGACCGGTGGGGTGGTGGGTAGGGAGCGCAGGTCATCGGGTGCCCAGCAGGTGTTCAGCGCTGAGCGTTGCGCTTCGGTGACGGTGAGCAGCAGACGGACGCAGTTGACCGCGTATCCGCCGATGTAGTCGGTGCGGTTGACCGCCGCGCGGGCCGGGCCGTCGATGTCGATCGGTTCGTCGGTGAGCCAGCCCCAGATGGTGTTGATTGCGACCATGGTGCATGCGGCAAAAGCGATGACAGCGAGGACGTTTCGGACTGCTGAGCCGCCGCTGTCGAGGCGGCGGCGCCAGGTGTTGGTCAGCAGCGCGGGTGTGGACGCGGACATGGTGTGGTGGGCCTTTCTCACAGCGGGGGGTGGCCGTGGATCGTGATCGAGGAGATCGCGACGGTGTTGTCGACCGGATCGGAGCCGGTTTCGGGGGTGCCGAAGTTGGGGTCTTGACTCGGCGCGGTGCTGGGATCGCCGCCGAGTGGGGCGCCGAGGATGCCGGGCAGGATGCCGCCGCCGTTGGACGGGTCCGCCCCCGGCGTGGGGGAGCCCGCGACGGGGCTGTCTGCCGGGGGGCGCGAGGTCTGCAGGATCACCATTTGGATTTGGGAGGCCAGCACGCCTTGGTCGGGCCCGTTGGACGGCATCGCCTGCGGAACGGGACCGTGGGCGTTCTTGGTGTCCTGGGTGACCACGGTGCGGTCGGCGCCGTTGATGAAAATCCATTGCACGCGGGTGACGACGCGGTGTTGCATCCACTGGTCGGCGCCGCTGGTGTCGGTGCCGACCCATCCGGGGGTGAGTTCGACGGCGGTGACCTTCATAGGCTTGCCGAGATCGAGGGTCATGACTTGGCCGTCGGAGTCGCGCATGCACACCCACGCTCGGGTGGGATCGTCGCTGGCCACGTTCTGCGCAGACCCGGAGCCCGCCTGCGGGCAGGGTGAGGACGCCTGGAACGGAATCGGCACGTCTTGAGACGGATCGTTGATCGGTGCCGCCGCTGGTGGTGGTGGAGCGGGCACGGCGCTGACGGACGATGCCGGTGCGGCCGAGGGAGTCGGCTCGGTTGAGCTTGATTGCATGCCGACCATGGCGGCTGCCACGCCAATCGTGACCACGCCGACGGCGCCGAGGAAGCCGAGCACCACCGGCTTGCTGAATCGCGGTGGTGTCGCGGGCGTTTCGTCGTCGTCGCCTCGTTCCTCGCCGCCGAAGGGGGTTAGGTCGGCGGTCGGGTGCGCATCGGCGTCGATGGGTCCGTAATCACCGCCGTACTCGGGATCTTCGTCGTAGCCTCCGCCTTGGTAGGCGGCGTCGGGGCTGTAGCCGTCACCGTGCGCGTAGTCCATCTCCGGTTCATCGGGGTCGTACTGCTCATCTTCTGGGGTCGCGTGGTCGCCACGGTCGGTGGTCGACCACGCAGGCTCACCCGGTTCGCCGAACTCGCCGCGGTCGGGTTCAGAGTCAGCCCAGGGCGCTACCGCGGTACGGGGTTCCGCCGGCATCTCGGAGTCCGGCTCACGGCCGGCTTCTGGGTGTTCATCGACCTCGAACGGCTCGAAAGCCTCCTCGTCGGCGGGCACCGGTGCGTATTCGGCTTCATCGATGTGGGCCAGGAAGTGCTCGGTGCTGCTGTAGCGGCCCGCGGGGCTGGTCGTCACGACACCACCTCCGCGCAGCCGGGCCGCACCGCGCACGGCGCAGCAGAACTGCGCGTGTAGCAAACATGACGGTGTGTGGGCCACCAACCGGTGGACACCGGGATCGTCATCGTGGTGGGCGCGGCGGTTCGCCTCGCCGAATTGCTGATCATGGGGACTCCTTTGCGGTACTTATTCTGAGCGTAAGGGCGTCAAATACTCGTTCTCTAGGTCCATAGCTAAAAGGTTTCGGTGATTGTTAGCGTCAGCGTTGTGAGTGCGATACCGACCGATGGACCCGAGCGCCTACTGTTTTTTCTCACGCAGCGTTTGGCGCAGCTGCGCTGGTCCCGTGAAGAGCTGGCCGCCCAGGGTGGCCCGTCACCGTCCACGGTGTACAAGACATTGGCAGGGGGCCGGCGACCGACCGAGCGCACCTTGGCGCGCCTGGAGTTGGCGCTGGGTTGGCAGGCCGGGTCGGCGCACCGCGTCTTAGAGGGGGGCGCCCCGTCGATCTCGATAACGCAGGAGGTAACGACGGTTGCGTCGCGGATCGACCGGGAGCTGGCGCGGGGTGAATCACTGGGCGTGACGCGGACCGCGAAGGAGTTGCGCGAGTTTCTTTTGGGCGTCGCTCAAGGGCTGGAGCGCTTCTATGCTGGAGCGGAGCACACCGGTGCGGAGGTCTTCGATGTCAGCGCCGGCTGATCGGTTCGACGAGATCCGCCGCAAGTGGATCGCGCTGCATCAGCACACGTTCATATTTCAAAAGCGCCGTGCCGAAATTCTGGCACGACAAATGCGCATCCGCGCCGGAAAATTAACCAGTGCCCGTGAAGATCCTGCCGACGATGACGTAATTCACCACCTCCTGGCGCGGCCCATAAAGACGCCGTATGCGGCGCTGGATTTTGCCATTGTTGTGGTCGCCGCGGTGCTGGCGCCGATCGGCTGGCCCGCGGGTCGCGCCATCTACAAGGGTTGTGTTCAGCTAATCCCAGACACGCTGCGGTCCTACCCGGTCGCGGCGTTCATCTGGGCATCGGTGGTCACCGGACTGCCCTTGGTCTTGCTGTACGCCCCCGACACCACGCTCGCCCAGACGGTGCTGCTGCCGTGGGTACTCGGCCAGTTGCCGGCCACCGCCCTGGCCGCCGGCATCTACGGAATTCTCGAGGGCTGGCTCGCGGTCGACGGGTCACGCGACTGGTGGCCGATGCGGCCACCGGCGCCGACGGAAATGGTCGATTTTGGCCTGCAAGCCAGGGACTTGACGATGCCCGGAATCTACGGCACCCAGCCGACGCCACCGGTAGGTGAACGCTCCCCGATCATCCGCGAACCCAAGAGGAAGAAGAACCGATGACCTACAAGCCTCCACCCACCCCGTTCTGTGGCTTCGTGCGCGACCCCGACACTGGTCGGCGAAAGGTGGCCGACTCCGGGCCGATGGTGTTGGTGTCGGCGCCTACCGGCACCGGCAAGACGCGCAGCGTGCTAGCGCCTGCCGCGGTGCTCTGGGGTGGGCCGGTGGTCGTGTTGAGTTCTAAAGACGATCTGTTTCAGCTTGTCGCACAACGCCGCTACGGTCCACACGCGCTGGTTGACTTGCGGCCCGACTACGACGCCACCTACCCCGGAATCACGGTAACGTCGTTCGACCCCATCAAGCTGATTACGTCACCGGATCGCGCCGTGACCACGTGCAACACCATGATGCAAATGTCCGCGGTTGGCATGGGCTCAAGTGCCGATTCGGTCACCGACGCGGGCGTCTGGGAAGCCAATACCGAACCTACCTTGTCGGCCATGCTTTACGCCGCAGCACTGATAGGTGAGGGCATCGACTGGGTCCTGCTGGCTGTAGACAACATGGCGTGGGACGACGAGAAGCTGCCCACTGCGCCCGGATGGCAGGCGGCAGCGCATGCCGTCCAACATATTCCACTGTTCTACAACGCCATACGCCGAACACTAGACATGGATCCTAAGCAACGCGACAGCATCGCGTTGACCATGCGTAAGGCGGTCAGTCCGTGGATGCGACTGTCCCTGCGAGGAATCCAGGCTGATCCGTTTGACCCGGAGTTCCTCGACGATCCCTCAGCGACGCTGTCTGTGTTGGTTTCCGCAGAAGGCTCGATCGCCGGGGCTGCGGTCACTCTCCTAGAGGACTTGATCAAGGTCTGGAAGGGAAAGACAGCTCGCGGTGAAATGCATCACCGCCTGCTGATCGTCATCGACGAGGCTACGAACGTCGCACCGATGCCCGCACTGATACGCCACGTTGGTGAGGCCCGCGGGTTCGGGGTGAATTTCGTTCTGGCGCTGCAGGCCTCAAGCCAGTTCGACGTGGTCTACGGAAGCGCTTACGCCAAAGCGCTGCGCGACATCTTCCCCGCGGCGCTGATCTTGTTCGGCGCACCGGAGATGGACATCTTGCGTAGGGCCGAAGAATGGACTCCACTGACTACCCGTAGGCAAGAGACATTCGATCAAGCGACCGGCTCGAAGACGTTGTCGTCGAACACCGACAGCACCCTGAACTACCGCCGCCTACTGCCAGCAAATAGGAACAGAGCGCGGCTGGTCATCACAGGCACCGCCGGTGTCGAAACCGAACTCGTGGACTGGTCAGAATTCGTTGCACTGTACGACGCTGAGGTCAGCCGGCTCACCACCACCGGCAAGCGTGCTGGGGGAAATGGTGATTCGGCCCGCAAATCGTTGTGGGCCCGCGCGACGGAACGCCATCAGCGCGCGATCGAGTCGAGCAGGAACGCCCAGTGACAGCGGCAAGGTGGTCACCCTTGCCGAGCTCTACTGCCACGGACCCCGACCGAGTGGTATCGGAAACGACGCTGCAGGCGCGTGTCCTCAACGCGCTAGCCCGGCAGTCCAGCCCGTCGACAACCACTGAGCTTCGGGCTGCCCTTGACCGGACCGGCTGCCAGCCCGTCGTCATCGAGCGCGTGTACGCCGCGCTCGTGGCACTGGAACGCAAAGGGCTGGTGCATCGAGGCACCAACGCCATGGGCACCCGGCCGGTGTGGGAGCTGGGCTCACCACCGCCAGCCATCGACACAGCGAGGTCACACACCATGCACTGCACCGTTCGCAGCCCCGCACCGCCACACGCGGCTGCCGCCCTGACCGCGCCCTCCCTTGAGGACCGCATCGCACGGATCGAGACTCCCGCGCAAGCACGCGACTTGGCCGAGGTCATTCTCGACCCATGGGAGGCCGGCGCCTGGCAGCGGTGGAAGCCGGTGGCGAGCGCACCACTGGCGGGCTGGCTCCACACCGCACGCCGAGCCGATGTGAGTAGCCGGGTGGACTGGATTATCAGGGCCCTTGCGCACCGGGAGCGATGGGCGCGCGCCGCCCGCGACATCACGCAGGACGAGCAGTTGCAGGAGAGTCTGCGCTCGGTATCCCGGCTGGACGATCGCCAGTTCGCCGATGTCGGCTGGATGCTGGTGTTGGCCGTGTTCCCGTGGTCGTCGTGCACCGGCGCAACCGTTCCCACGCCCACGGCCGGTGAGTGGTGAAGCCCCGGCGTGGCCCGTGGCTCAGTGGGCTCCTCGTCGCACTGGCTGTCCTGGTCTGGATGGTCGGTCAGGTGATCGGCGGGATGTTCGCCATGACCGCCGACATGCTCTCGTCGTTCCCTTCCGGACCTGGGCCCGGCGCCGGATCAGCGACGTCTCAGTTCGGACCTTAGACGAAAAGGCTCACCGCGACATGATTGAAATCCGCACGGCCACTGCGGATGTCACTGCCGCGCAGCGGCTGCTCGACGCCGGCACCAGTGCCGGTAGTCACGACTTCTGGCGGTCCTATGCGGTTTCTCCGCTGGCCGCGGTTCTGCTGTCAACAGCGCACGCCAACGCCGGGTTCGCCGACCTGGCCACTGTCCGCGACGTGCTGGCCAGCCCTGCATCGGAGCCAGACGGTCCATCACATCCGGGCTGGGTGTCCGTTGCGCAGCGGTGCCCCGACCCGCTGCTGAGCAGCGCACTGCACAGAGCCACTGACTTGAAGCCACGACAGCGTGATTCGGTCTGCATCAGCGCCCTGGCCGCGCCCGCACGCTCATGACTTTCCGGCGCACCACCGCCCCCTTGCGCCACCCAGACGACACGGTGAGGACAATATGGCCCGCAAACCCAAAGACGCTGAACAGCCGGATTTGTTCAGCCTCTTCGACGAGGAGGGCGGCGGTGACCAGTCCCGACATCGCGCAGATCGTGGCGCAGGTCTACACCGAGCACCTGACGCTGCCGCCGGAGTGGACACCGGCGCAACGGCAGGGCTTCCTGGACAAGACCGCGGCGACGCTGAGCCGGCAGATCGCGGAGCTGGCGGCCGAGCTGGGGGAGCAGGCCGTGGAGGAGTGGACGAGCGAGCACGGTCAGCATCCGGACTACCTGACCAAAGTCGGGCTGCTGAACACCGCGGCGGCCTCGGCGAAGGAAATCGTGCTGAACAACCAGCTCTACGAGCTGATCCCGCCGCCGCCGGAACCGCAGAGTCGGGACCTGCAGCCACCCAGCGAGCCGGCGCTGCCATGGACGCAGCGCTGGACACGCACACAGCACCGCAGCGAACCGGACGAGGCGATCGAGGACCTGGTGGCCGCGCTATGGCCGGCCCCGCAGTTCTCGGCGGTGTTCCGGATCAAGGCGGGCTATCTGCTGGCGGCACGGGCCGAGGACCAACTGGCGCTGCCCCGCCAGGCCAGCGACCCGCTAGCGGCCGAACTGGCGGAGATGGTGTACCAGGACCTGCGCGACGACGGGCTGCCCGCCCGCTAGCAGCAGCTCAGGGCTCGCTGTTCGATGAGCCCGACCAGCCGACCGACCCGCGCGTCATCGATCCCGGCGGCGCCGAGATGCCACCGCCGACCCCGGCGGCTACGCCCGCACCGGCCGGCGTGGGGGAGCCGACACCGGCGACCGACCTGGCTAGCGTCGCCGACTTCCCGGCGAGCACCGAGGTCCTGGTGCCCTCTGGTTCCAAGGCGCGGGCGCGGGCCAACATCGCCGCGATCGAGCTCGTTCAACGCCTGCAGGCCGCCGACCGCCCTGCCACGGCGAGCGAGCAGCGGGTATTGGCCGCATGGTCGGGCTGGGGGGCGGTGCCCGAGGTATTCGACCCCCGCACCGACGCCTACACCGGGGAACGGGAGCGGCTGCGTGAGCTACTGACCCGCGAACAGTACCGCCGAGCCGAGGCCTCCATCCTCAACGCGCACTACACCGACCCGGCCATCGTCGCGGCAGTCTGGGACGCGCTACGGCGGGCCGGATTCAGCGGAGGCCGCGTCCTGGAACCGGGCTGCGGCAGCGGCCATTTCATCGGCCACGCCCCGACCGATGCGGTGATGGTCGGCGTCGAGAACGATCCGATCACCGCGGCCATCGCCGCCGCGCTCTACCCATCGGCTCAAATCCGGCACGAGGGCTTCGAAACCACCCGCGTCCCAGAGAACAGCTTCGCGGCCACAGTGGGAAATGTGCCGTTCGGCCGGTTCGTCGTGCACGATCCCGCACACAACGCCGCCCGACACAGCATCCACAACCACTTCATCAACAAGGCCCTCGCGTTGACCGCGCCCGGCGGTTACGTGGCGGTGTTGACCAGCCGCTACACCCTGGACGCCACCTCCGATACCGCGCGGCGCGACATCGCCGAGCGCGGGGAGCTGATCGGTGCGCTGCGGCTGCCGTCGCAGGCGTTCAGCCGGGTCGCCGGTACCGAGGTGGTCACCGATCTGCTGGTACTGCGCCGGCGCACCGAACCGATCGACCTGCGCACCAACCGCCCGCTGTGGCTGGACACCGCCCGCATCACCCTCGACGGTCTGGAGCCTGACACCGCCGCGCCGATCTCGATCAACGCCTACTTCCACGAAAACCCGCACCACGTCCTGGGGACGATGACCGTCGGGCATGGCTTGCACGGCAGCCCCAACCTGGCTGTGGAGGGCAGCACCGGCACCGAGCTGGCCGCCCAACTTTCCGACCGACTCGGCGCGGTCATTGATGCGGCACTGATGCGCGGCGCCGGGCTCACCGCCACGGCCGCCGACTTGACCGTGGTCTCGGCCCAGCACTTCGATCCGGGTTTGATCACCCCCGCCGATCAGGGCGAGCACACGGCCCTGTTCACGCTGCGCTACAACGCCGAGAACCGCCGCATCGAATACTGGTCGGGCCACAGCTGGGATGTGCACGACACCCCCAAGACTCTGGTGGCCGAGACACGTGAGTTGATCGCCTTACGTGATGCCGCCAACAGTCTCATCGTCTCCCAGCGCGACGGGCGGCCCGCCGCCGAGCGCGATCAGCTGCGCGGGCACCTGAACCACCTCTACGACGGCTACGTGCGCCGCCACGGCCCGATCAACCGGTTTACCTGGGTCCGGCCCAAGGAGGTCACCCAAGAGCGTCACGACGCCAAGGTCGCGGCCTCGGAGGCGAAGTGGCGCACCAAGGAGGGCGAGCCCGGACAGCCGTACCGCGGCCCGGTCCCGGCCGAGCTGCTCGACAAGTGGGACACCGACGCCTGGACCGCGCCCGCCCCGTACAAGAAGCGCCGCCACCTCGACGGCGGCATGCGCCACGATCCAGGCTGGGCGGTCGTGTCATCGCTGGAAATCTTCGACGAGGCCACCGGCCAGGCCCGCAAAGCCGAAATCTTCTCCACCGATCTGGTGTCCAAACGCGCCGAGCTGCTCAGTGCGTCGGGCCCGGAAGAGGCCTTGGCGATGAGCCTGGACCGGGCCCGCCGCGTCGACCTGGACCTGATCGCCGGCCTGCTCGACGTCGACACCACCACCGCGCGCGAACTGCTGGCCGGGCTGGTCTACCCCGACCTCGACGACCCCGACGAGCTGGTGCCGGCCACCACCGCCCTGTCGGGCAACGTACGCCAGAAACTCGACGCCGCGATCACCGCCGCGCAGAACAACCCGATCTATCGGGATTACGTGGCCGCGCTGCGCGAGGTAGTGCCCCCGGATCGGAGTGCCGAAGAGATCCGCGTGCGCCCGGGCGCACCGTGGATTCGGGCCGAGATCGTGGCCCAGTTCGCCCAAGAGACCTTCGGCCTGTCCTCGGTGACCGCCGAGCACATCGGCGGACGCTGGGTGGTTGACGTCCCGGCCCACAAGCGCTTCGGCCGCCTGATGACCGAAACGTGGGGCCTACCCCGCAAAGGCTCTGATGCGGTGAGTCTGCTTGACGCCCTGTGCAACTCGCGCAGCGTGATCATCAACGATGACAACGGCATGCTCGACGTGGAGGCCACTTTCGCCGCGCAAGCCAAGGCCACCAAGATCAGCGAAGAGTTCAGCCGCTGGGTGTTCGCCACCGAGGCGCGACGCGAACCCCTTGTGGCCGAATACAACCGACGATTCAACTCGCTACGCGCGCCGCGCTACGACGGGTCACGCCTGTCCCTGCCCGGCCTCTCGGATAACTTCGTACCACACTTCTATCAACGCAACGCTGTCGCTCGGATCATTTCAGAGCCCACGGTGTTGCTGGATCATGTTGTGGGCGCGGGCAAGTCGGGCACCATGTTCATGGGCGCGATGGAACTCAAGCGCCTGGGTTTGGTGCGCCAGCCCTGGATCGTGGTGCCGAACTCGATCATCGACCAGGTGGGCCGGGAAGCCAAGCAGTGGTATCCCGCGGCCAACGTGCTGCTCGGTTCGTCAGCCACCACCGCCGAGGGTCGCCGGCGGCTCATCGCACAGTCGGCGGCCAGCGACTGGGACATGGTGATCATTCCCGAATCGGCGTTCACCGCGATCGGCGTCTCGGATCGATTGCGCGCCGACTACATCGACGACCAGCTCGACACGTTGCGCACACAGCTCGAGGACGCGGCCAGCGATCGCTCCAAGAAGGCGATCGAACGCGCGCTCAAATCGGCCAAGGAACGGCTGGAGCGACTGACCGCCCAAGACGCCAAGGACACTGGTCTGAGCTTCGAAACTAGCGGCGCTGATTACCTTTTCGTTGACGAGGCCCACTACTACAAGAACTTGCAGCGGGTCTGCAACATTACCGAGCTCAACTGCACCAACTCTTCCGAGCGGGCCGAAGACCTGGCGTTGAAACTGCGGGTGCTGCGCGAGCGCCGCCGCGAGGAGGCCAAGGCCGCCAGCATCCCCGCCCACCGGGTCGTGGAACGGGTGGCGACCTTCGCCACCGGAACACCGATCGCGAACTCACTGGGCGAGTTGTGGGTGATGCAGACCTATCTGCGGCCCGATCTGCTGGAGGCCGCCGGTGTGGCCGACCTGGGCGACTGGGGGGCGGCGTTCACCGCCACCCATACGACGGTGGAGGTCAACGCGACCGGAACCAAGCTGCGCCCGGTGACGCGGGTCGGCAAGTTCACCAATCTCCCTGAGCTGCTGGCGTTGTCGTCGGTGTACTCCGATGTCGTCACCCGCGACCAGGTGCCCGTCGAGCTGCCACCACTCATCGGAGGGCAGCGCCTGTCTGTCGTTTTGCAACCCGATATTGAGGTGGTCGACTTCATCGCCGACCTCGGCTATCGCGCCGACCACCTCTCCAGCAAGCAGCCGCAGCGCGACAACATCCTCAAGATCGCCAACGACGGCCGCAACGCCTCCCTGGATCCCCGGTTGGCCCATCTGGATGCGCCCACCGCCAGCCGGGCTGCAGCGGTCGCGCAGGAGATGATGCGGACCTACCGCGCCAACCACGATCGCGAATACCGGCACCCCCAGACCGGGGAAACGATGCCGGTTCGGGGCTGCCTGCAGGTGGCGTTCTGCGACCGCGGCACCCCGTCGAAGGACCCCGAGCAGTTCACCATCTACGCGGCCATCAAAGACGAGCTGGTCGCGCGCGGTATGCCGGCGGAGAAGATCCGCTTCGTCCATGAGGCGCGTAAGGCCCATGAGGTCGGGCTGCTGCGTGAGCAGTGCATCAACGGTGACGTGGCGGTGCTCATCGGAAGCACCGAGAAGATGGGCACCGGCTGGAACATTCAGCCCCGCCTGGCCGCCCTCGACCACGTCGATGTTCCCTGGCGGCCCGCCGACCTCGAACAGCGTGAGGGGCGTGTGCTGCGGCAGGGCAACCAGAACCTCGACGGGGTAGAGATCCGCACCTACGTCACCGAGGGCACCTACGACACGGTGATGTGGCAGAAGGTGCAGGCCAAGTCCCTGTTCATTGAGCAGGTGCGCCGCAATGAAGTGTCCGACAGCGAGATTGAGGACCTCTCCGGCGGCGACATCGGGGCTGCGGCGGCCGAGACGAAGGCCCTGGCCACCGGTGACCCCCGCTATCTGCGTCAGGTCGAACTCGACGAACAGGTGCGCCGCTTGCAGGCCCTGGAACGCGCTCACTACGAAGCCATCCGGCGCCGCGACTGGCTTGTGGACACCCACGAACGCACCATCCCGCACAAGGAACGCCAGCTCGCCGACCTGCGCCCCGTTGCCGAGCGCGCCGCCGCCCTTGCGGTCAGTAAGTCCGCGCCGCCGGTGTTGGTGGGCGGTCAGGTGGCGTCGGAGAACGCGGTCACCGCCGAGCGGCTGGCCGCGGCCTGCCGGCAGGCGTTTCTGTCTAGCCGCGACCGCGGTGCCACGCAGTACAGCCCGCTCGCAGTGACCGTCGATGGGGTGGAGCTGCTGGCTGCGCGCGACCTCACCCACGACTCGCTGCTGCTGCGGCTGGCGACGTCCTCGCGGATCGTGGAGGTTAAGAAGGACGATCTGATGGCCACCGCCGCCGAGGCCTCCGGCGCGAAGTCGCGCGGCTTGCTGACCAGGGTGGACAACCTGTATCTGGACCTGCCACGCCTGCATGCCACGCTGATCAGCGAGCTGGACCAAGACCGCGCCGAGCTGGCCGACCTGCTGGCCCATCCACCGGCCCCGTTCGAGCACACCGGTGAACTCACCGACCGCCAAGCCGAGCTGGCCACCTTGACCTTGGAACTGCGGTTGGCCGCCGAAAGCCCCGAAGCAAAGGCGAAAGCCGAGGCGGCGCAGGCCCGCATGACCGCCCGCAGCCGCGAACCCGGGTGGTCTCTGCTCCACAATCCGACACCATTCGTGGTGCAGGAGACCGGCTTCCGGTCGGCTCGTGAGCTTCGAGAGGCGTTGCGCGACAGAGAGTTACGCGCCGCTGTCGCGGAGATGCCGCAGGCGCAGTCCTCGGCGACCAGTAAGGAGGATCTGATGGTGTTGCGTGCTGAGGTCGATTTCGTGGAGGCGGCGGGGTCGCGGTCCCCGGCCACGGTGTACCCGCCCCCGGCCGGGGACCGGACCTGGGAGGAGTTGGACGGACCGGCCCGCGCTGTCGTGGAGACGATCACCGCCAGCATGCAGTCGGTGCACGTCCTGACCCTGGGCCCCGACGCCGAAAAACACCGCGCCCTGGCCGCGATCAGCGCGGCCGCGACCGGCAAGGGCAGGCATGTGCTGGCGATGCCGGCCACCGCAACCGCCACCGCGTTTGTGGTTCCCCCGAAATCGTGGAGGGTTTCCTATGCCGCTTCGGGCTTGGTCTTGGATTCCCTGATCTCGTAGTTGACGGGCGATAGCCCGTCGGCGGCACTGTGGCGGCGTTGGTGATTGTAGAAGGTGTAGCACCAGTCGATTACCACAGCCTGCGCATGGATAGTATCACGGAAACGATTGCGGGACAAGAC
>AGIQ01000010.1 GCA_000230935.2 Mycolicibacterium rhodesiae JS60 | reverse complement strand
CCCGCGGCGGGGCTGCCGTTGCTGCCGGTCAGTTTGGCTGCTTGGGTGAAGGGGGCGGTCAGCCCGCTCAACCCGGATAGCGGTGCACCGAAACCGGGCATCCCACCGCCACCCATCGGCATTCCGCCGCTCATCGGCATGGCGCCCAACGGATTTGCGCCCATCCCCGCAGTGCGGGTCAGACCCGCGACGTCACCGTAACCGGCGGCGTTAGCATTGGCTGAGGCCGCGTGCGTGCCCGCCTCAGCAGCACCGGTCTGCACCGTGCCGCGAGTCTCCTCCAACCGAGTCTTAATCGCGGCGATCAACGCCCGCTTGCCCTCCGGAGTGTTGGTACTCAACCCCAGCGCCTGCACGTCGGCCACCGCCGCAGCGATGATCGACTCCATGTTCCCCCGGCCCCCCGACGCCGAGGCCCCCGCCGCATCCAACTCGGCGCGGCCGGTGGCATCCAGGGCATCCAGCGCAGCCGTCGAGTTGTGGTGCTCGACGGCCGAATCCTGCTGACCATCAGCGGCCTGACCCTCACCGGGAGTGATCGACGGCGGCGGCGCCGGACCCAACGGCGCCACCGGCAACAACACCCCAACCCCGGTACCGAAACCATCCCGCGCCTGACCCATCACCCCACCAGCAGCACGCACAAACCCGTCTACCGACACTCCTACCGCGCACCCGTTCCCACACATCTCAGTGCGTCTTCGGCGGGGTCATCATGGTCATGTCTCTCGTCCATCAGTCAGCGGCCGGTGCCGGGGCCGGTGAGCCCGCCTTTGCCGCAGTCGGATCGAACCAGCCCAAAAAGTCCGGGCCCGAACTCACACTCTCCAGCGGCTGCACCTGCCCGGACACCAGCACCTTGCCGTTGCCCAACGCCATCACCAAATGGTCCTTCCACATGCCCACATCCCCCGCCTTGAGCTGCGTCGGGGGCACCGGATCGGTCACCGGAGTGCCCGCCGGCGGCAGCGTCACACCCGCAGCCTGCTGCCACGCCTCGGCCACCGGAGTGCCCCCCAGCGCCGAGCGCACGGCCTCCGCGCCCTGCGGCGTCCGCGCCTCAGTCACCGAGTTGTCGGGCAACTGCACATCAGTCGACTTCGTCGCCGGTTCCACCGTCTCGGCCTGCTGCCCCTCCTGGTCCGCGCCAGCGGCCTGAGTCTGCGCCGACTCCTCCTCGGAGTCACTGTCGCTCTCGCTCTCGGATGCCGACTCGGTCGTGGCCTCGTCCTCGGTGAAGTCCGGGCCAGCTTCCTCGGCAGGGCTGGCCTCGTCGTCGGTGAAGTCTGGGCCAGCTTCCTCGGCAGGCTGCTGATCGCTGAACCCTGCCAGCGTCGAGGCCAGCGGGTCCATAAACCCAGTGGGTAGCCCCCCGCCGCCGCCGAAGCCCGGCAATCCGCCGCCACCACCGCCGAACCCAGGAATGCCCCCCATGGGCATCCCGCCACCCATCGGCATGCCCATGCCCAAACCCGGCTGACCCAACATCCCAGCCGGGGCGGTCTGAGCCTCCTCCTGCGCCGAATCAGCTTCCACAGCAGCGCCATTGGCGCCGCCGCCGTCTGCACTGTCGGGTGCAGTGCCCACGTCGCTGTACCGGGTGGCGTTGTCCTGCGACACCGCCGCCTTGTCCTCGGAGTCGGCCGCGGCCTTCTCGATGACCGTTCGAGCCTCCTCCAGACGGGTCTTGACGAAATCCATCAACGCCTTCTGACCCTCAACGGTGTACAGCGCCCCGTCAGCCTTCATCTGCTCGATCTTGGCCATCACATCGGCGCGGATGTTCTCCAGCTCCTGGCGGCCGACCTCACCCGCAGCCGCCACCTCCTCAGCGCTGATCCCCGCACTGTCGAGCTCCACGAGCTGCTCCAGCATCTCGCCCACACGTCGAGCCTCCTCTTTGGCCGCCTCAGCGGCAGGCCCCTCAGCCTCCTCCGGCGGTACCGGAGGCGCCGGAGGGGGAGGCGTCGGCGACGGCTGACCGGGCACCTCAGGCGCAGTCGGGGCGTCGCCCCCGCCCCCGTTCTCTGGCCCGTCACCCTCAGTGTCGGGGCCAGGCGACAACGGCAGCAGCGGCGCCAGCTTGGTGATCCCAATGATCGCGTTGGTGATCACCGTCTCGGCAGCTTTGCTAACAATGTCCCACGACATGCAACTCTCCCTAGTAGCTAGAAGTTCAATGCACGCTCGTCGGCAGCCACCGCGTCAAGCGTCGGACACGTCCCATCAATGCCAAGATTGGCCAAGTACCGGTCATGAGCGACGGCGGCGACCTTGCGGACACGATTGTTCAACGTCACCGAATCCCAGTTCCGAGCGTCGGGCTTCAACACCACCCCACACACAAAACCCAGGCCATTGACCTGCACAAACACCGTGCGCTTCGCGGAGATAGCCGTCGCCGCAACCTGCTCGCCAAGATCACCGGCCGACTCAGCAGCCTCCTGCTCCGTCACGGTTCCCCTTCCGGCCACACACCCACGTCACCTGACCCGCATACTGCTGGACATATTACACATATTCATGCAATGGGTGAACACATCAGGCACAATTCTGTTGGGGGTGGTCGGTCAGCTGGGCGTCCCCGCGGTCTTCGGCCGCGGCGCCAGCACCGCATCGACGACATGGCCAAACCCGCCGATCTTGGCGCAGTAGACCAGATCAGGCAGAGACGGCGGCTGAACACGCCAACACCTCAGCAGCTCGATCACCAGGCCCGCCCTGTAGAAGTGCACATACACCTGCTGCGAAGCCCGCGAAACCTCGGAATCGTCAGCGTCGAGCACCGCTCCGGCCATGCTCGGATGCAGCACCGCAGAATTATGCCGCTCAATCACGTTGCGGTAGTGAGCATCCCAGTCCACGGCGGTACGGCTGCGCAACGGCTCCAACACATGATCCACGTCGTATTGCTCGATCAGCCGTGACTCCTGGCCGTCCATCCCGGCCAACGGACTCGGCGTCTGCGCAGCCGCGGCCAGCACCGCCTCAGTGATCGCCCCAGCGGCCTGCAGCCCCAGACCCTGTTGCAAGATGGTCTGCACCTTCGCCCAAGCCGGACGATCCACCGTCATCAACCGGTGAACGTATCCCCCGCCCACACTCGGAGCCTCACCAGGACTGTGCAGGATCTCGACCGCGCGGATCGACTCGAAATCAGGCCACCCCACCGGCCGAGCAACACCCAACTCCGTGGTCACCAACGCCGACCGTCGAGCCCCCGCAACATGCTCAGACAACTCCTCGGCATGAGCCGCGAGCAACGACGTCGGCTGCTCAACGCCCATGAACCGAGTGGCCCAATTCAAAGGGAGCAGCTCATCAAACACCGCCAGGTGCGCTGAGTTCGGAATAAAGACCCCAGGAGGCACATAGGCGCCCCCGCCTACGCTGGATGCAATCGACACCGACGGACCCGAAGGCAACTGCACCACCGACACCGCCCACTGCACGAACCCGCCATTGAGCAGGTCCTCCCGGACCTCTGTCCCGCGAACCAATCCATCCAGAACCCGCCGCGCCAACAGTAGATCCGCGCTCGGCTCCGAATCCGTCAGTGCCGCACCAGTACCGGCACCCCCGCTGCCGGCCACCAGCGGAGCCCCCGCACCGCCACCGCCCTGATGCGAGGACGGGCCGACAGGAGCCGCAGGCTGAGCCGACGCCGGCACCGTCCCTGCACCAGGCGGCGGCACAGGACCACCACCACCACCACCAGGCGGCACATACGGCGCCAAACCACCACCACCACTTCCGACCGGCGGCACCATACCCCCGCCACCACCGCCAACAGGAGCCGATGCACTCGGTGCAGCCGCCGCAGCCGCCCCCTGAGCGGGAACCACCGGCGCCTGCTGCCCAGGAGCAGCGACCGGAGTCACCGAAGGATGCTGCGCCGCAAACTTTTCCAACGCCGGCGACGGCGTCGCAGGCACCGCACCCGACGCCCCCATCCCCGACGCCAAACCCGACTGGAAATTACTCGCCGCACTCGACAACGGATTACTCGACAACGGGCTACTGCTCAACGCATCCGACATCGACGAGGCAGGAGCCGTCGCCGCATCCTTCAACGGACTCCCACTCAACGAACTCAAACCCGACGGCATCTGCGGCGGACGCAAACCACCCATACCGCTACCCGCATTGCCTACTGCTGAACCTGTTGTAGGCATCCCCGTAGTCGGAAGACCGACGCCAGGCGGCGTGGACACGGGCGTCGGCAGTTCTGTCAATGGATTCTCGGGACTCCGAACCACATCGGCACCGTTGGCAGACATGTCGGTCGGTACCTCGCTGGCGAGGTCCTCTGCCCCAGTCCCCGGAATTCGTTCTTCGTCGGGCGTCGCCGCATCTGCGTCTGCGGCCGTTTTCTCTACGGTGTCGTCCGGTTCCTCAGAAGGAACCCTTGGCTTGTCGCCCGTTTCATTGCTTGCTGGCGTCACCCCGTTGTCGGTATTCGCGTCCTCTCCTGGGGTGGGGAGAGGAGGTGGCGCAGCCGCGATTTCCCCCAGCGCGTTACTCACAGCCGTGGCTGCCTCACCCTTATACGTCGCGGCCGAGAAGGACACCTTCGCCGCTTGCGCATTCTCCCATTCCCGTTGCGCTGCATCGCCTATCGCCGTGAGCGTCATCTTCAAACCGACGACTGTACTTTTATACGATTCGGCAGTCGTGGCCTTAGAGACGAGGTGTTCCGCGGAGTCCCAGGCCTGGTTCCGCATCTCCGTCAAGCGTGAGACACGCGCATTACCAGCCTGCCCCTGAAGAACGTTCAGGCTATTCGCAGCCTCCTGGTGGATGTTATCACCGTGAGTTGAGAACGCGGCCCCCGCAGATCGCTGAGAATCTGCGACTGACTGTATTGCGGTCTCACTGATAGACGGCCAGTACTCGCCAATCGCCATAGCCGCACCGACACCTGGGGGACGTGGAATATCCCCCGAGCTACCTACCGATCCTGCAGACGGCATGTGGATCCTCACCTACTCCTGGTCAAGGCCGCAGGCTGTCCAGGCGCGACTATAGGCTTGACCAGCACCTTCAGCGGTGTACCGCGGCGGCATCTCCGCCAGTCCCCGAGATCTCACTTTGCCGTAGCCCGCCATTGCGGAGTAGAAAGTGTCGACCACTTCCTGGACTGCCTGCCGAACAGGCTCGCTTGCGTTAGGATTTTCGGCTAGCGCAATCTCAAGTGCGGCAGCCGCGGGCATGAGGTCCATCCCCTTGGTGTCAGGGTTCGGAATGGTCGCATTGACGATCGCGTACTTCGTGCACAACACCACATCTTGACCATGGTCATCGCCAGATGAGGGCGGAACCTGCTGCATCACAACGGTGTTCGTCCCGGCCGCTTTCGTAGCGGCGATGGTGCCCACAGCAGCCCCTAAGCCTGCTGCAATCAGGGCAGTTGCTGCGAGAGCGCCAATGAGACCTTTGCGGAGTGCGTGTCGAGCGCCGGGTGTAGGGGCGCCAACGTATCCGGGATCAGCTGCAGGCTGGTAGGCGGTAGCTCGAGGCGCTGGTTGGTAACCATTGCCGCCAGCAGCAGCTCCCTGCGGAGCAACCGGATGATAGCCCCATCCTTCGGGGGCGGGTTGATACCCCGCCCCTTCGGGAGGTGGCTGATAGCCGGCGTCGTGTGGGCGTCCTGTGCCAGGCCCGGTTGTGATGGGGTGGCTCATGTTGTCTCCCTGCGTATCGTCTGGATGCCTAGAGTCTACCGCTCATCACCGTCGCCGTGGCACGTAAAAGCTGGTCAGACGGTATAGAACGCGGATCCAGGGATGGCCGCTTTGATGGTGGCGGCGGACTTCTGGTCTTCGGCCTCCAACGTGCTGACACACGTTGCGCCCGTTGCTGTTATCTCCTCGCTGATGGCCGCGTCCATGGATTGGAGTGCTGCCAGCTCGGTCGGCCACGTGCTCATAGCTGCAGTGATCGCTGCGCTCACAGGATCGGGAGCGGACCCGGCAGCGGTGTCTGCTGCAGTTTCGCTGGCGTCTCCAGCAGTGACCGCACTCAACGATGCCGTAGATGCTGCGGTATTGGCGTCAGACTTCCGCAACGCGAAGGATTCGAGCTGGATGTTGTCGGCTGACTGTCCCGATGGTGTGACTGCGGGCATTTCTATTGCCTCCGTAGGGTGTTCGGGCTGTGCACTGCTTGAGCTAGCTGGTTAGCCACCGGATGCTGGAGCAGTTCGGGTGAAGCGATCTTGGCGCACTCGTCGAACAGCTTTTGTGAGATGGCATCAAGGCCCTCGGCGGCGCTGCGGGCGTTCTGCGCCAATGCGTCGCTGATGCGGTCGTTGAGTTCGCCGATCGTCAACTCCTGCTGCAGGCCCTCGCGAACGTCGAGGTCAAGCAGCCGTCCCCGCGAGTCGTGGACGACGATAATGTCCTCGTCGTCGCTGGTGCTCGACAGGAATGCGTCGGTCTCCTCATCCCAGGCGTAGATCGCATCCAGCATCGTGTTCAGCGGTGCCAACGCCGCCTCGGCGGCAGGGTTAATCGGTGTTGTCGCCATCAGTTGGCTCCGAGGGGAACGGTGGCGTTAGTCGTTGGGGGAATCGGAGCACGTGACCAGTGCGCGGTGGTGGGCTTTGTCGGTCTCGTTGCATATGGTGCGGTCATGGTGACCCCTCGCTTTCCTCGGTGCGGTGTGTTGTGAGGCGGGCGTATGTGTTCCGGCTGCGGCCGACCTCCCGTCAACATGTGGCATTGACGGCGTGTCTGGATGGGCATCGGGAGTTGTACAACGCTGCCCTGCAGGAGCGTCGGGATGCTTGGTCGCACAGCAAGTCCCGGATCAACTACGGGGATCAGTCGGCGCAGCTGACTGAGATCCGCAGTGCTCGCCCGGATCAGGCGGTGTGGTCGTTCTCCAGCCAGCAGGCCACGTTGCGGCGGCTGAACACTGCGTTCTCCGGGTTCTTCCGACGGGTCAAGGCCGGGCAGACGCCCGGCTACCCCCGCTTCAAAGGGTCGGCGCGGTTCGATTCGGTGGAGTGGCCCAAGGACGGCGACGGGGCGCGATGGCACCCCGAGCAGAACCGGGTGTATCTGCAGGGCGTCGGCACGGTGAAAGTCAGTGTGCACCGCCGCGTCGAGGGCCGCGTCAAGACGATCCAGATCAAACGCCAGGGACGGCGCTGGATGCTCGTGCTCTCCTGTGACGACGTGCCTGCGAATCCGCTGCCGGCCACCGGCTCCCAAGCCGGTGTCGATGTCGGCATTGTGACGTATGCGACGGTGTCCGACGGGACCAGCGTGCCCAATCCTCGGTGGGCGCACGCGGCGGCCGACCGGTTGGAGACCGCCCAGCAGCGCCTGGCGAGGGCCAAGCGCGGCTCGAACAACCGGCGCCGTAAACGGGAAACTGTTGGGGCGCGGCACCGCAAGATCAGCAACCGGCGCAAAGACTTTCACCACAAACAAGCGCGTGCACTGGTGGCACGCTATGACCTGCTCGTGGTGGAGGACCTCAAGATCACCAACATGTTGCGCCGGCCGAAGCCGAAACCTCACCCGGACAATCCGGGGCAGTTTCTGCCGAATGGTGCCCGGGCGAAGACCGGGCTCAACCGATCGATCAGTGACGCTGGCTGGGGCCAGTTCGTCTCGATACTGCGCGCCAAAGCGGAAGACGCTGGACGCACATGGATTGAGGTCGACCCCCGGCACACCTCCGACCGCTGCGAGGCCTGTGGGCATGCAGCGCGCGAGAACCGCGTCACCCAAGCCGTGTTCGTCTGCCAACGCTGCGGTCACACCGCGCCAGCCGACCAACACGCCGCACGTAACATCCTGCGGGCTGGACTGGCCCATCACGCGCACGCCGCGTGAAAAGAAGCTGGCGGCTTCATCCGTCAGAGAAGTCACCGGTCTCCTCCTGAGTCGTGGACGACTTACGCCGGCCAGGACGCTTCCTCACTTGTTCCAACTCCCCGAACACCGGCTCGGTGTTGGCTTGGTCGCGATGCACGACCCGCTTATCGGGGTGTAGGTCTTGGTCCCTCTCCGGGGTGTTGTTACCCCCCATGCCGCCCATCATCGGCGGATACATGCCACCCATCATCGGCCTACCGGTCGCGGCGCCTGCGGGGGTCGACGCCGCCGGCGCAGTACCGGCCGCTGGAGCGATCGCAGCACCGGGTGCGGCCGCCGACACCGAACTCGACGGGCCACCAGCAGGTAAACCGCCACCGCCCCCGCTGCCGCTGCCGCCGCCGCCGCTGGCCGGGGTGGTGCCCAGCTCGCTTGGGCTCACGTCATCGAAGCCCGTGTCCTCCGGGGACGGCAAGCCCTCACCGCCGGTGCTGGGCAGGCCACCCAGACTGGGCATCCCCGACAGCGCCGACAGCGGAGAAGCTCCCCCACCGGGCATCATCGGCGAACCGCCGCCCGCCGATTGGCTCACTGCACCCAGAATCGAGCCCAGGACAGTGCCCGCGGTGTTGGCGGTCGCATCGGTAGCCGGAGTCAGCGCAGGATCAGCGGCCGTCGGCTCACTGGGAAGATCCCCTTGCTCGGCGGCCGCGATGTCGCCCGTCTGCTGTGCTGTCGGATCGGGCGCGTGGTTGGTTTGCGGATCACCCTCGGCGCCCGGATTGCCAGCCCCGGGTCCGTCCTCGACCTCCTCGGTGGTGGGCTCGGGCTTGTCCTTCTTTTTGTCAGCCTCGGTGGTCGACTCGTTGTGCTCAGGATTGGCGGTGCCGGGTGTGCCCCCCACGATCGGCGGGGGCACCGACGGTGGCGGCGGCACGGTCACCGTGTCGGTGTTGGCGGCCGCCGCATAGGTGGTCTGTGCCGTCACGGCCTCAGCCTGCGCGGTGGAGATGTTGGTCTGGGCCACCACCAACGGTTCATTGATCACGCCGGCGCTGGCGTTGAACTTCTGCAGCGCGGTGCGGTACTCGTCGCGCAATGTCTTGAACGTCTCCGGTGTCGGGGTGGCGGTGCGGGCGTTGTCGACGGTGCTGGCCGCCGACTCCGCGGAGGAGGCCAAAGTTCGGGCATAGTTCGCGGCCTCGGCCAACCACGAGGCGTGCTCGGAGATGTTGCGGCCTGCGGGCTGGTTGCCTGCGTTCCAGTTCGCGTCGACCCCTTGGGCCGCCCGCTTGGTGTCACCGGACTGCGTGTCCAACTCCGTTGCCAGCGTGCGGAACTGACTCGCCAGCGTGCGCAGCGGCTCCGATCCCGGCCCGCCGTGGATGAACGCCGACCAGGTTTCAGCCGCCATCGGTGCGGGCGCGGCCGGAACTGCCGGGGCGCCAGGCAACGACGGCATCTGGCCAGGCACGGTGGGCAAGACAGGCACCGACGAGGACGGCTGGGCCTGTCCATAGCTGGAGATCACCGAGGCAGCATCGACGTCGCTCTGGTCTAGTGCCACCCCGGTGGTGGTCACGGCCATTCCGCCGGCCGCGCGCTGGGCCATCGAATGCGCGATGAGCAGTTCCAGCCCCGTGGCCCATGCGGTGAACGACCCGGCCACAGCGGTCGACACCTGGTCGGGGGCTGCCGGCTGGCACAGCGAGCAGGAGGGTGCATGCCCGGCCGCGCCGTCCTGCAACTCGCGACCATGGGCGACCAGGGCCGGCGGCTCGAACGAAATATTAACCACGCCAACCCCCTTCCCGGCTCAACCCAGCCCGACGGCCCCTCACGCCCGTGAGGTCAGATCTGCACCGCGGCGTCGATGGCGCGGGCGGTGTCGTCGTCAGCGACCTCGAATCCCGTCCGATGATTGCGCAATTTCTGTGCGTGCGCCCGCGCCCAGGCAATGACGCGCTCATAGCTCAGACCGCGTTCGGTCGTTTCCAGGGACTTGGCCTGGATGAACGCCGAATAGATCGGCCCCAACTGGTTGTTCAACTGCTCGATGTCGGGCTGTGTCGACGCCAGGTATTGCGCCAACTCGTCGGCGTAGGTGTCCCAGCGGTCGGCCAGGGCCGCCGCGGCCTCGGGGTCCAGACTGATCTGATCAGCGCTCATAACAGTGTGTGCCTCTCTCGTGCCCGCCGAATGTGCCTAACATGTTCACGAACTGCTCCATTGTGTACTGTACGTCTCATTGCGCGCAAGGGGAATGAGCAAGACACGCCGGACCCACTTACAGGGTAAATCGGTTCCGAGGTGAAAGGGTCACCTGTTATGGAGATGCACCGTCGCCATCGCAGCACCTACAAGGGTGATCGGGCCCAGATCATGGCCCGACCACACCCGACCGTTTGCGCCCTGGTCCGGGAACGCGCCGCACTGCTGAACATTGCGGTGGCGCAGTACGCCGGAGACGTGGTGTCGACGCACGTCGGCCTCGACCATCTCGTCCGCGAACTGCACGGCCTGGATCTGGGCATGCTGCCCCCGGCGGCCCCGGATCTGGGACGCGCTTCCTACGTCGAAGCGCTGCGGGCCCCCAGCTTCGTCAAGGCCATCGCCCCGCGTGAGGTCTACAACGTGGTCAGAACCCGTGCCGCGATGCTGGGCATCTCCATGGGCCGCTACCTCGGCGATGTGCTGTGCGAGCACGTCGGCATGCCCGATCTGATGACCGACCTATACGGGTTCGACCTCGAGGAGTTGAACCACCTCGCGGGCCTGCCCACCGGTGCGCCGGGGCGCGGTGAGGAGCTGCCGTTGGCGATCTGACACCCCAGCCCCCCGTCGCCGTGCAGGACAACTCTTGGGGGCAGATATGACAAATACATAGCTGGCGTGCGGATTTCCACCCCGACATGAACAAAGGCCCCGCTAGGGGGCCTCGTTCGGGTTTCGATTCGAAGTTAGCCGCTTCGAATCCGGGTCCGCACCCGTTTCCCCGAAGGGACTTGTCTTGACGGACTCGTCTCACGGTAGCGCATACCCGCGGTTCTTTCCAGAATTGGCGCGGAGTCTGTGCAGAAACCGTGACCTTTCGCGCACCCCGACGATTGGGGTGCCGTACACACCGACCCCCAGGTGGGCGGTGTAGCCGTGGCACACCACGTGCCACCTTCACCCACTCCCGACCAGGTGTGGGCTGCACTGGCACCGCTGCTGAGCGCCCCCGGGCGCACCACGATGCGCCTGTACAACCCGAAGACCGGCAAGTTCAGCACCAGCCGCCAGCTGACCCGCAAACTGCCGGGCCGACCCGCAGCGGTCTACCTCTACACAGAACACGCCGCGACCACCCGCATCCTGGCGTTGGACTTCGACTCCACACGCGGCGGGCCCGGCGCTGTGCAGCGTGACGTCGACATCGCCCGCCACTGGCTCACAGCCGCCGGCGGCCGCCTGATCATCGACCGCTCCACCAACGGCGGCATGCACATCATCTGCCCGCTGGCGCCGGCCACCAGCGCCACCCACACCGAGATCACACACCTGGTAGCGGTCCTGGCCGCACATCTGCCGACCCTGGACACCTCACCCAACGGCAACATTGCCACCGGATGCCTGAGCCTGCCCGGCACCCTCGACAAGCAGGGCGGCCACCGCCAGCTCCTCGGCAGCCTCAGCGATGCCCTCAACACCATCGCCGACGGCTCCACCCCAGACTTCCTCCCCACCCTCTACGCCCACCTCGGCATCCTCAAACGGCCATCCACCCCGGCCCCAGGACCCACCGACAACAACACCACAGCCCCCGACAGCTGCCCGGCCCTGACACAGTTCACCACCGGCGACGGCGAGGACCTGCGCCTAGCGCCCGCCCACAGCAGCCGCGCCCCCATCCCGGCACCAGTGCTGCACTACGCCACCCACGGCGACCCCACCGGATCGGCTGGACGCACCTGGCCCACCCACTCCGAAGCCCGGATGTCGGTGATCTACCACGCCGTGATCCGCGGCTACACCCTCAGCGATCTGCGCGCACTCATCGCCCCAGCCGGCCCCTGGCACCACGGTCTCGGCGTCGCGTTCAACCGCTACGCCAACCGCGCCGACAAAGCCCTGAGCAGGGACTTCAGCAAAGCAATGCACCACTACTACGAAATGGTGCTCATCCACCGACACCGTCAGCACAAGGTACAGAAGAACTCACCGGGGGGGGCAACAGAAAAGGGGTCCAATCCAGCCACACGCGGACCCGTGGAACTGCGGAGGTGGCTGGCCTACGCGTTCCGCTGGGCAGACACCGAATACCAAGGTCGACGACAACGATGGACGGTCAAGGTGGTGCTGCAGGCCCTGGCCTACCTGGCAATGAAATCAGGCCAGCAAGTCAACGGCGTCTGGGTGGTGGCCGTGGGGGGACGCAGCCTGTCGCTGGCGGCAGGGCTGATGACCGCCGACGCGGTGTGGAAAGTGCTGCGCGACATGCGCGACCGTGTGGGTGCCCCCCTGATTCTGACCCGCCGCGCCGTCGGTCGCGACGCCGACGCCTACGCCCTGACCAACCAAGGAGCCGACACAGTCGACATCGGCGCGGCCGAGCGGATCCGCATCGAACCCGTGCACGACGCCTGGCAGATTCTGGGTTGGCGGCTGCAACGCATCCACGACCTCGTGGTCCACCACGGCCTCACCGGACGCACCGACATCTACGCCGCGGCCGCGGTCACCCGCAGCACCGGCGACGCCATGATCCTCGACCTGCAAATCACCGGCCTGATCGCCGTCACCGGCCGCGGCACCGTCGGACCCGGTGACACCACCCTCGACGCCATCGCCACCCAGCACCGACTCCACGACACCCGCCAAGACCGCATCGAGCGCTACCGCAGAGAACGCAACGCCTGGCAGCAGTGGCTCGACAACGGCCATGACGTACAAGATCACGTGCTGCTCGCGCAGACCGCCGACGAGGCCTACCTGCGCGGCCCCAGCCGCGACCGCGCACTCGCCGTGCACGCGGCCTACCTGCAGTCAGTCCTGGCCACCGGCCCTCCCCCGGTGCCCGGCTACGACGCATCGCCGGACACCGAAGACGACGAAACGATCATCATCGAGCGCCGTGCGTTGACCCTGCTGTGGGAAATGCTGGGTGCGGTTGTGGTCACCGAACCAGCACTGAGCTGACCGGGCGGGTCGTGGGTCTAGCGCCGCTTGGATGCAGCCGGATACTCGGCGGCCAGCGCAGCCGCGACGACCTCCGAACGCGACGCCTCCCGCCGGCCTGGATGTCCGTCAGTGATGATCGCGTTGACCCAACTGACAATGCGGTTGAGCGCCTGGTCCTCCCCACCGTTCGGGCGGATATACAGCGCCACCTGCGGGTCGGTCCTGTTCCTGCTCGCAACCGTCGGCCGCCGATAAAACGACGAGAAGTCGGTGTGCTCATCTGGGCGCCGCGCCAACACCAACTCAGGCAACCGCGCCAGATGGCTACTCACCGCCGCCATGATCAGCGACGTCTGCGGAGGCTGGCCCGGCTGCTCGGCGGCCGCCTTGAACGCATCAAACACCGAACCGGCCACACTGAGGCGAGTCGCGCGCACCACATGCATCACCGGATCGGACCAGTCGATGGTCAGATCCGGCAGCGGTCGGCGTCCGACGGTCTGCGCCGCACCCTCCCCCGCCGCCACTTCGGTGTCTGCACGGTCAGGTGGGGTTGCAATGTCACGGACGGCGCCCCGTTCAGCACCCGCAGCTGCGCGGCTCAGCACAGGGCTGGCCGCCGCAGCAGGGGCGGTCGTCTCGGCGCTCACCTGGTCCTGTGGGGTGGCAGGGGCCGCCGCGGGATGCCTGGGAGGCGGGACCTGCCCGGCCCTGCGTTGCCTGCCCTCCCGAAGCTTGCTCAATCCACCGCTGTTGACAGCAGTCTCGCTCACAACAACGCCTCCTCATCCTGCTGGTGCTGGGCGATCGCGTTCCGGACCGCATGAGTCAACACGGTGCGGCCCACGTCTTTAACCTCCGCGACGAACCTCGCGGAGGAAGCCGGAACGTGCCCGGATTTGCCCGGTGCACACACCGCCCCTGAAAGCTTGCGACGTTTCAGGAATGGATGGTTGCGCACCGGCGGACCCACCTCGATGCCGTAGGTGGTGCTGATTTTCTCCAGGCGGCGCACCTCAGGTTCGGGAGCGGCCTCAACCCGGTTGGGCACCAACAGCAGCGGATACCCACCCTGCAACTCGCTAGTCATCTGCTCGGTCGCCGCCAGAGCACGCGTTTCCAGGTTCACCGGCACCACCACCACGTGAGCGGCGCTGGCCGCACCCACCGTGGAGGGGACACCGCCCGGATGCGTGTCGATGATCAGCGGGCGTTTCAGCTCGGCCGACCACTTCTCCAGCGCGGCCGCCATATCGGGCCCAGAAGGCTGGTTGACCGCGAAGTCAGGGTGCGACGGGATCAGGTCGGCACGCATCCCACGGCCCGACAGCGGACGAGGGCACCGTCCCCGCTCCAAGGCGTCTAACAGCGGCGCATTCGTGCGGGTCTCGTGGCGATACCCCCACGCCCGGGTGGCGCCGCCTGCATCCCAGTCCAAGTCCACCAGCACGCCGTCGAGTAGCCATGCCAGCTCCTTGGCCAACTCGGTCTTGCCGACCCCGCCCTTCCACGCCGCGATCGTGATGATGAGCCGATCGAACAGGTCAAGCACGTAATCCAGGCTGGCACCCACATCCACGCAGAACGTGTCCAGAGCTGGCCCCGTCAGCCCGATACGCTCCAACCCCGCACCTCGCTGCACCACCGTCCCCTGCATAGGAAGCCCCTTCCATCCACCGCGTGTGGTGGCGTATCGCACCCACCACACCTACCAGCCGTACCACGTCGCCATGCGACATCGTTCTCTGCTGTTGTGCACCGGCTGTGCGCGCCTTGTCACCTATTAATGCGGTGTCACACGCTCTGCGCGATAGCACACATCACTGGCGATCACGATAACACAGACGCAGCCGCCGTACCGGCTATCCACACCGACACGCTGCACATGCCCGCCACGCCAAACGTGCTCGCATCCCCGCTGTACACCTACGCCACAAATTATCGCCTGACCGCATCGCCGCGCACGTGCGCCGTACCACTACTCCTGACATCAGCGCCACCCATACATCGCACGCCTTATCGCCTCGCCCCCGCGCCGCACCCCTGCGGCGCCACTATGTGACGCCCCATGTTGCATAGCATGTTGTGCGCCTAGGTGGTATCCGATGTTGCGGGCAATGTCCACCGACCAGGGGGAGAACCGCACGCAAAATCGAGGCTATACGCCACGTGGAACAGCCGAGATGCCGCCCAGCACCCCTCACATAAGGGAGCCCGCGATCGTGGCGCAACGGCCGCTCAGCGCCGTTTTCCCAGGTCGTGACTTGTTCGCATCGGTGTGCGGCATGCGCCCGCCGAACAAGCGTGTTGCAGCAACTGTTGCAGTCCATGTTGCCGCGACTGTTGCAGCCGAGTTGAGCCCTGTGCCGGCCCCCGGGCGGCCGGGCGGCCGGGACCACGTCCCAAAGGAAGGCACCGTCGGACAAGCTCGCCCCGGATCGAGACGACGCGCGTCCCGGGGGAGTGGCAAGGGTGATTATGTCAGCAGGGCTGGTTACAGTCCGCAAGTATGCACACCAGCACCCGGGGGAGTGGAAGGGCACAGCGTGTGCGCCGCACATCAACCGGCGCGCGGAATCGCGATTGCGCGGCGCGCATCATCCCCGCACGTGCGCGGGGAACGAGTCGAACCGGCGCCGGAAGACAGGCGATGAACAGTGATGCGCGGCGCACATCCGGTGTGCGGGCAGGTCCGCCCGACGGGGGACAGGCCGCGCCGGCGAGGGCGTTGCGCGGCGCGCAGTCCGCGCAAATGCGCATCGCCGGCCAATGCGCGTTTCGCCGAACCGCCACTTCACCCGGTAAAGTATCCGGTGTTATGGCAGTCCAGAAGGCGGCAGCGTTGCGTCGTGTTCGCGCCCAGGCTGGAGAGCTCGACCGGATCGACGCGGACCGCAAGCGCCATATTGCGCTGCGGGACAGGGCGATTCGCCAGGCCAAAGACGCTGGCGCTACCTGGAGTGAAATGCAGCGCGAGGCCGGCCTCACCGCAGCTGGGCTCCGGAAAGCCTTATCGCGTACTGACAACGATCACTAAACCCGGTATAGTGCTGTTGTGGCGCGGCCGGGCTCGTTAGTCCGCGTGGCAAGTCCTCTGCCCTCGATCACCGGAGAGCGCAATGACCGTTTCCGCTGAGCCGACCCGCCAGCGTTTCCCGGCGCCCAAGTCCAGCCCCCCAGTCGACACCGTCGGACCCGAGCGCGCGCCGCAGCGCGAGTCGGGAGTCACCGTCGCGTGCTATGTCGCTGCCCTGGCCACCCTGCCTGTCAGCCTCAACACCTCGTGGCGCTTCTTCGACGAGGTTCTGAATATCCCGACCGCCGACGGCGAGCGGTACATCATGTTCGCAGTCGCCGAGCTGGCACTGGTCGTTTCAGGTGCCGGCATGGCTGTCAACGTGCGCCGCTCCGGCCACCCCGGACCGTTCCGCGTGGTCGTGTGGGCGATGTGCGCCGTCTCCGGCTACATGGCCTGGGCGATGAGTGACCTCGAGGAAGGTCTCGCCCGGGTGATCCTCGGGCCCGTCCTCGGCGCGGTCATGCTGCACCTGGCGCTCGGTCTGGAGCTTCGCGCCCGCCACCATCGAACAGGAACTCTCGCCCGCATCGGCCACGAATTGCGAGAACGGATACTCTCACGACTCGGCCTGGCCGACGACGAGCGCGATGCGCTGCAGCGCACGCGCGACCGCGCCGCATTCCGATCCGCGCAGCTCAGCATGCCCCGCCGCTGGCGGTGGTCGCGCGAAGCGCGCCTACAGCGGGCACTTTTGGCCGCCAACGTTGCCGACGACCCGCAGATGCGCGACAAGATGCTGGCCCGCCTATCTGTTCTGCATCATGCCCACGAGCTGTGCACCCACCGCCAACCCTCACCATGGCTCGACGGGCACCCCGCACCGAGCGGGGCGCCTGACCATGACCCCGGCCCGACGCCGCCGAAACCACCGGGATCACAATCACCGCAGCAGGCCAGGACAACGCAGATCGCGCACCCGCGCGCGCCCGAAGGACCCGCGCAAATGCACGCCCGCGACGCATCAGATCCTGGGCAGCCAAGTCCCGCCCACAGCGACCCGCGCACACTGGCCGCTGTCCCCAGCCGCACATCCGCACACCAGATGCGCGTACCTGCGCACGACAGCGTGGACGACACTGGAATCCAGAAATGGCTGCCGCTGGCCAAGACCCTTGTCCACAGCGGGGTAACCCAAGGCCGGATGAAACGACACCCCACGACCAAGCACCCGGAAGTCGTTGCCGCGATGTTGGCCCAGCACGACACCGGAACCCCGCCAAGCACCATCGGGCGCTACCACAAGGTCCACCACACCATCGTTGACGAAATCCTCGACGCGGCACAAACAGCAACCCGCAGCGCAGGCTAAGCCGCGACATCCAGTCGTACAAACGACGCCCGGCGGCCTGCTCACACCTGGGTCTACATCAATCCGTTGCACGAAGGCGATTGACGATTGCGCAACGTTGACCTATCTGTATGCGCGTCAGGCATGTAATATCTGGGACCAATCAGGGCTTTTGCGGTCCTGTTGAGCAGCGGACCCAGGGAGGCGATCATCGCGGCCGTTGAGCTCGACGCGGAATCCGGCGGGCAACCCGACGTCAAACGGTTGTCCCAGCAGATGCAGATTCGTCTACGGGAGCTGGGGTTCAGCCTCCTTGGTGCCTCCAAGCTTGGAATCCTATCGCGCTCGACCCTGACCAGCCTGCGTGACGCGGATCGTGTCCCGAATCTGCAGACGCTCGCCAAACTCGATGACCTGCTGGTGTGGGAGCCCGGGTCGGCCCGGGCGGTTCTGCACGGCGGCGACCCGGTGCCGCGCGAGCGCGGTGTGTACCGGCAGCTGCCGAAGTCGACCCTGCCCGAGGAGCAGGCAGGGTCCGGGGTGACCCTCGACACCCTGTTCGACCCGAACGAGGACCCCGCCCAGTGGGATTACAGCGGGTTGGTCACCGCGATCGAGCGTCGGCTACGCGAACTGAACATGACCAAGTCGAAGTTTGCCGCGATCGGTGGCCCCGGACGCTCGACCCTGGCCACGTTGGGCCAACGCGGGTACGTGCCGACCGCCGAGACGCTCGACCGTATCGACCGGTTCCTGATGTGGGAACGCGGGTCGGCGCTGACCGTGCTGCGTGGGGGAGCCCCAGTGCGGATCGGGTCCGCGATCGCCCATCCCGCGCTGGTGCCGCTCAACGCGCTGCGAGACACGTTGAAGGCAATCAAGATCAGACTCAACCGCCAGGCACAGAGCGTGGCGCAGCTTCTGTCCGACGCCGATGAGGCTTTAAGCCGTGTCAACGTCGCCATAGCAGAAGTGGGAGATCCGGCACGGCGAGCCGTGCCAGATCCAGATTCGGGCAGCCCCGATGAGGGCGATGCCGCAGGTAAGGGAGAAATCCATGACTAGCGGTATGGCCGTAGGGAGGCTGCTATGGGCGACCAGCAGCAACCGGATCTGTTCAGCATCAACGCATCGGATAATGAAGCGCGTGAGCAGCCAATGGATGCGCGAGGCGGTGCAGACCGCCTACCGGCAGCTCGGCCTGCCGACGGGCTGGTCGAGCGAGCAGACCGAGACGTTCTTCAACCTGGTGACCGAGCGGCTGGACAACAAGGCCGCAGCGCTGTCGATCGACCTGGCGCAGGACGCGATCAGTCGGTGGCGGACGGCCCACCCCGGTCAGGAGCCCGACCACCAGACCACGGTCGGCCTGCACGAGACAGCCCTGCAGAACGCCAGGGAAGCGGTCGTGCGCCAAGAACTGTACGCACTGATTCCGACCCCGGCCGAGGATCAGCCGGAGCCGGTCAGCCGGCCCAGTCCCGAGGTGAGCTGGCAGGACCGGTGGCGCGACGTCCGCTACCGGACCGAACCCAGCGAGGCCGTGGAGGATCTGGCCGACACGGTGTGGCCACAACGATCGGCGATGTTTCGGGTGACAGCGGCCTACCTGCTCGCGACTCGCGCGGAGGAAGGCCGTCCCGTGCCCACCCACCCGCGCCACCACCTGGTGCCCCGACTCACCCCGCTGGTGGAGGAGGAGCTCAGGGCCGACGGGTACCCGATCGAGTAACCCGCAAGAAGAAGGCCCGTCAGCGCAGCGAGTCTGACGACCCACAGTTGGCGCTGTTCGCCGAGGACAACTTCGACCTGCCCACCGATCCCCGGGTCATCGACCCTGGTGGCGCCCCGCTGCCCCCGGTGCGCCACCCCGACCGCGACGTCACCAAGGAACAGGGCCAGGACACGACGCCGCCAGCGGTCGACTCGCTGAGCCTCAACTCCCCGCAGCGACCCGCGCTGACCCTGGTGCCGCCCGAGTCAGCGATGCAGGTGGACACCCCCGCCGCTACCACCACGAACAAGCCAGCCGAGAATCGGCCCAACCTCAGCGCCGTCCCCGACACCGCCGCCGGCCGTGACGCCGTCCACGCTGCGGCCGACGCCGAGCACGTGGCCCCGGCCGCGACCACCCCGCACCCCCAGGAGGAGGTGGCCCACCCGCCGGCGGTGGACTTTCAGCCCGGCACCGACATCCACGTCCCGTCGGGAACCAAGGCCCGGCTGCTGGCCAACATCGCCGTCATCGACACCCTGACGCGGATGCAGCGTGACGGACGGTCCGCCACCGCCGCCGAGCAGCAGACCCTGGCGTGTTGGTCGGGCTGGGGCGCGATCGCCGACGTCTTCGACACCCGCAAGGACACCTACGAATCCCAGCGCGAATACCTCAAAGAGGTGCTGGGACAGAGCCAGTACCGGGCCGCCTCAGCCAGCACACTCAACGCCCACTACACCGACCCGGCCATCGCCGAACACATGTGGAAAGCCGTGCAACACGCCGGATTCAGCGGCGGCCGCGTCCTGGAGCCAGGCTGCGGATCGGGCACCTTCATCGGACTGGCACCTAAGAGCGCCCAGATGGTCGGGGTAGAGAAAGACCCGATCAGCGCCGCGGTGGCCGCCCACCTGTATCCGTCGGCCCAAATCCGTTCCGAGGGCTTCGAAACCACCAACGTGCCCAACGGCAGCTTCGCCGCCGTCATCGGCAACGTGCCGTTCGGGGACTTCGCGCTGCGTGACCCCTCGTACAACCCGAAACGGCTGTCCATCCACAACCACTTCATCGTCAAGTCGCTGGACCTGACCGCCCCCGGTGGCTACGTCGTGGCGCTCACCAGCCGCTACACCATGGACAACGTCGACGACAAAGCCCGCCGTGAAATCCTGGCCCGCGCTGACCTGCTCGGCGCCGTGCGGTTGCCCACTGCCGCGTTCCGCCGGGTCGCCGGCACCGAGGTCGTCACCGACATCCTCGTGCTGCGCCGCCGAGAGGCCGACCGCGAGATCGCAGTGGGGGAGGACAGCTGGCTGCAGGTAGCCGACATGGACCTCGACACAGACGATCGCCAGACGTCGTCGCTGCCGGTCAACACCTACTTCCATGAGCGTCCCGAATACATGCTCGGCACCCCGATGATCGGGCACGGGATCCACGGCAGCACCACCCTGCAGGTCCAGACCATGGACCCATCGGCGGTCGGCGACCAGGTCGCCCGCTGCCTGCGCAGCATCATCGACACCGCGATCGACAAGGATCGCGGCCTGACCGCCAACCCGGCCACCCTCACCGACGTCACCGAAGTCAGCTTCGATCCCGGCCTGCTGACCGAAGCGACCGCCGGGCAACTGCCCGCCTACGGCACCCTGCGTTTCAACGCCGAAGCCGACCGGTTCGAATCCTGGAACCGCGACAAATGGGTCGAAACCAAGGTCTATCAGAGCCGCAAAGACGAAACGATCAAGCTGCTGGCGCTGCGCGATGCCGCCAACGCCGTCGTGGCATCCCAGCGCAGCGGCCTACCACCAGAAGACCGCGAGCAGCTGCGCGGCCAGCTCAACCGCCTCTACGACGCCTACGTCAAACGCCACGGCCCGATCCAGCGGTTCAAGTGGAGCACTCCCGCCGAGATCACCCAGGACAAACACGACAAGACGCTCGCCAAGAAGATCACATCGTGGCGCAAGAAGAACCCCGACGCCGCCCGGGTCCCCGAGGAACTCGTCGAGCAGTGGGACCAGCAGGCCTGGGAGACCCCCAACCCCTACAAGCTGCGCCCGCACATCGTCACCGCCCTGCGCAACGACCCGTCCTGGACCACGGTGCTGGCCCTGGAGTCCTACGACGAGCAGACCAAAGAGGTCCGCAAAGCGCCGATCTTCAGCGTCGACCTGCTGGGCCCGCCCACCATCCGCGACCGCGCCGAAACCGCCGACGAAGCCCTGGCCATCAGCCTCGACCAGCACGGCGGCGTCGACCTCGACCACATCGCCACCCTGCTGGGCACAGACAAAGACGCCGCCCGTGAACACCTGCGCGGCCTGGTGTTTCCCTCACTGCGCGACCCCGACGTGTTGATACCTGCCGCTACCGCCCTGTCGGGCAACGTGCGCCGCCAGCTGCGTGAGGCTCAAAAGGCCGCCGAAAACGATCCCCGCTACCACGAATACGTTGACGCGCTGCGCACGGTGCAGCCCGTCGACCGGCAGGCCAGCCAGATCAGCGCCCGACCTGGATCCCCCTGGATCGACGCCCGCTACGTCGGCCAGTTCGCCCGCGAAACCTTCGCACCCTCCGAGCACAAGATTCCCCGCGTCACTGCCGATCACATCCAAGGCGTGTGGACCATCGAATGCCCCGCCCACGACCGGGCACATGCCAGTTTCTTCGAAACCTGGGGAACCCGCTACGACAACCGCGACGCCATCGACCTGCTCGAAATGGTGTGCAACAACAAGGAAATCGTCGTCAAGTACACCGCCGAGGAGACCGAGCGCACCGGCCGCACCGGTGTGAACCGCGACGCGACGATTGCCGCGCAGGCCAAAGCCACCAAGATCAGCGAGGCGTTCCAGAAATGGATCTTCGCCGACGAGACTCGCCGCGACGAACTGGTCAACGTCTACAACGAACGGTTCAACTGCCTACGGGCACCCAAATACTCCGGCGCCGCGCTGACCCTGCCCGGCCTGTCGAAGCGCTTCGAACCGCACCCCTACCAACGCGACGCGGTGGCACGAATCATCGCCGAACCCAACGTGCTGCTCGACCACGTGGTCGGTGCAGGCAAATCCGGCACCATGTTCATGGCCGCGATGGAAATGCGCCGACTCGGGCTGGCACGCCAACCCTGGCTCGTGGTGCCCAACCACATCATTGAGCAGGTCGGCAAGGAGGCCAAGTGGTGGTACCCCAGCGCTGAAATCCTGCTCGGCGCACCGGGAACCGACCCCGAAGGCCGCCGGCGCTTCATCGCCCAGTCTGCCACCTCGGACTGGGACATGGTCATCGCGCCGCAGTCGCTGTTCGAAGCGATCCCGGTCGGGCCCGAGGTGCAACGCGACTACATCGAACGCGAACTGGAAATCCTGCGCGAAGCACTCACCGCCACCACCGAGGACACCACCCCAACCAGCGTCAAACGTCTCGAGAAGGCGCTGCAGCGCTACGAAACCAAACTCAAAGACCTCACCGAGCAGGCCAGCAAGGACACCGGTCTGCGGTTCGAGCAGACAGGCGCGGACTACCTTTTCATCGACGAAGCCCACATGTTCAAAAACAGAACAAGGCTGTCAGCAGTCAAGGAATTGGCGTGCCCCAACGGATCTGAGCGTGCCGACGACCTGGCGATGAAGATGGATATGCTGCGCCAGCGCCGCGGCGAGGAGGCCCTGGCCCTCGGCCGCCAGCCCACCGCGGCCGACGAGCGGGTCGCCACCTTCGCCACCGGCACTCCCGTCGCCAACAGCCTCGGCGAAATGTATGTCATGCAGCGCTACCTGCGTCCCGACCTGCTCGACGACGCCGGCGTGTTCCACCTCAACGACTGGGGAGCAGCGTTCACCTCCACCATCAACACCGTCGAGGTCAACGCCACCGGCACCCAGCTGCGGCCGGTCACCCGCGTCGGCAAGTTCTGCAACCTGCAGGAGCTGCTGAAGCTGTCCTCGGTGTTCACCGACGTCATCACCCGCGACCAGGTGCTCGACCAGGCCGACATCGAGCTGCCGGAACTGGTCGGCGGAAAACGCACCATCATCAACATCCCAGCCGATCAGGAACTCAAAGACTTCATCACCGACCTCGGGTACCGGGCCACCGACATCGACCCGAAGAACATGGCCCGCGACAACATCCTCAAGATCAGCAACGACGGCCGGGAGGCCAGCCTCGACCCTCGGATGGTGCACCTGCCCGCCCCGGCATACTCGCGTACCGCAGCAGTGGCCGACCAGATCATGGCGGTGCACAAGGCCACCGCCGACCGCATCTACAAAGACCCCCAGCACGGCCACGACATGCCCAATCCCGGCGGGCTGCAGATCGTGTTCTGCGACCGGGGCACGCCCACCAGAAAGGCCGGAAAACCCAAAGACAGCTTCGGCATGTACACCGCCATCCGCGACGAGCTGATCAGCCGCGGCATGCCGGCCGAGAAAATCCGGTTCATCCACGACGCCGAAAAACCCGAGGACAAGCTACGACTGTTCGATGAATGCAACCGCGGGATGGTCTCGGTGCTACTCGGATCAACAGAGAAGATGGGTACCGGCACAAACGTACAGGCCCGCGCGGTCGCCCTGCATCACGTCGACGTGCCCTGGCGCCCAGCCGATCTGGAGCAGCGCGAGGGCCGAATCATCCGACAAGGCAACCAGAATCGCGCGGTTCACATCTTCAACTACGTCGTCGAAGGCAGCTACGACACGGTGATGTGGCAGAAGATCGAGGCCAAATCGCTGTTCATCGAACAGGTCAAACGCGCCGACATCGCCGTCGATGAAGTCGAGGACGTCGGTGGGGGAGACCTCAGCGCCAGCGCCGCCGAAACCAAGGCCATCGCCACCGGCGACCCCCGCTACGTGCGACAGGTGCAACTCCAAGACGAGATCGACCACCTCGCCGCACTGGAACGCTCCCACCACGAGACCCTGGCCAGCCGTGACCGCGAAATCGCCGCCACCCAACGCCAACTCGCCATCGTCAACTCCGACCTGCAGGCCCTGGCGCCCGTGGTTGAAGACGTCGCCGCCCGCGACCCCGATGCCCGTCCCACCGTCCTGGTCGAAGGCCGTGGATATAAGGAGCGTAAGGACGCCGCCGACGCGTTCGCCACCGTCTCCCGCAACACCTACCACGCCATGAAGAACGCCCCTGGCTACGAGAACCGCCCGCTCAACGCCTCGATCAACGGTGTCGGGCTCCTCGCCCGCCGCGACCACATGAACTCGAAACTGTGGATCAAAGCCGACGTGCCGTCAGCCGAAATCGACGCCACGGTGCTCGATCTGCACGAAACCGTGGGCAGCCGCGACGACAGCGGCAGCGCCAAAACCCGGGGCCTGCTCACCCGCCTGGAGAACCTCTACAAGGACCTTCCCAACCATCACCAGCGGCTACAACGCAACCACGACCAGCTCACCGCCACCATCGAAGACCTCCAAACCACTGAGGTCGAGCAGTTCGACCGCGGCCACGAACTGGCCGCGCTCAGAGAAGAACATTCCACCTTGACCACAATGCTGCGTCTAGAAGCCCAATCCGAGGCAGCCAAAGCCAAAGCCGCCGAGGCCCAGCACCGCATGCGGGCCGCCGGCCGCGAACCCGGATGGTCCCTGCACCTCAACCCAACCCCGTTCCTCCTCGAGGAATCCGGCCTCGACACCGCCGAGCAGTACCGCTTCGCCCACAAAATCGCCGAGCGTTCCCGCGCCGCCGACTACCTTGCCTCCCAACAGGAACAGGGCCAGGAGCACGACCGCGACACCGACGAAGGGCTGGCGCTGTGAACTCAGAACGTACCGACAACGCCGACCGCGGCACAACCACAGGGCCCGACGACCCATGGTGGAGCTACACCCAAGGCTGCGCCGCCGCGCTGAGCAGGGGAGTGGAACCACCCGTGGTGGCAACCCATGGCCCACTGCTGCAACCCAACGAAGTGACCAGGCTCAGCGCCCCCGCCCACTACAGCCGCCTAGTCGGTGGCGACGGCCACTTCGACCGCGCCGGCGGCACATTCTTCGTCAATCCGCTACTCATGGCCGGAGCGATAGCCACCCAAGGAGCGGTCAACCGTGGCCGACGACGCCGCGCCGAGCAGGATGCCCAACCCAGCTGGCGCAACCACCGCCCAGCCGCGGTGCTGACCACCAACTTGCGGCTGATGTGCAGCCGCCCCGACGGCGGCTACACATCGTTCTGGTACCAAGACCTCGCCGAGTTCTACCCCCAACCGCACGCCCGCACCCTGGTCATGTCATTCGACGAAGACCACACCTCGCCCCTGCAACTCACCGGACCAGCCACACCCGCCATCAGCCTCTGGGCAGGCCACGCCATCTACGGCGACGCCTGGCGCGAACACCCCCACCTCGCCGCCCTCATCCCCAGCGAACAGGACCACCACCGCGACCAGGAACAGCCGCTCACCGATGGGCTCACCGATCAGCAGCGGCAGTGGTGGACCGACCAACAACAGCGCAGACCACACCACAGGACCCGCAGCGCCAACGAACAAGGACTGACCCGTTGACGTCCTCCCCCGGCTGAAGCCGGAGGATTCCAACCCGTATATCCACTACCTATGCGGCAGGAGAGCAGAGTTGAGGTTCACGGTTCGTAGACCGGCCAACGCCGAGGTCTCCCCGTGCTGTCACCGCCCGTCCGGCGGCGATATTGCGTGCAGCGTTCACGTCGGCGTTGCACGGCCCCGCGGTGCAGGCTTCGCACTGGAAAACCGCTTGGCTCTTACGGTTTCCTGGCGCGACGTGCCCGCACTCCGAGCATCGTTGCGACGTGTACGCGGCCGGTACTTGCTCGACACGACCAGAGGCTTTGTGCTGCAAACGCGCCGCGAGAAGGCCCCAACCGCTGCGGCTGATTCCGCGATTGAGCCCGCGCTTTTGGGCGACCTGCACCCCCGGCTGCTCGGGGGTGCCCCGCCCACTACGGGTCATCGCCCGCACATCGAGGGTCTCGATGCGGATGGTGTCGAAGCGCCGCGCAATATCAGTGGTGGTCTTTTCCACCCAATCCTTGCGCCGGTCGGTCTCGCGCGCTTTGAGCTTGGCGATCGCCCGCTTCGTGCGGGCGCGCCGGTTGGAGCCGCGCTTGGCGCGGGCCAACCGCTGCTGCAGCATGTCCAGCCGTTTCGACTCACCGCCGCTGAGGCCAGGGGCGTGCAGCAGTTCCCCGCTCGACAGCGCCGCCGACACGGTGACACCCCGGTCGATACCTACCGCGCTGCCGTCTCCGGGACTGGGGATCGGCTCGGGGACATGGGCGAACGCGATATGCCAGCGCCCGGCCCGATCACGGGTGACCCGGTAGGACTTCGCCCCCTCGGGCACCGGCCGCGAGAGTCGAAATCGGACCCAGCCGACCTTGGGCACCCACACTCGCCCGAACCGGCGATTCAGCTGTTCGATGTGATGCGGTTTGACCGCGACCTGCCGGAACCCCTCGTGCACACCGGCTTTGCGCCACGTTGGGCGGCGGTGCGTTCCGGCGAAATGGTTTTGCATGGCCTGCGCGAAGTCCCGCAACGCCTGCTGCTGCACGGTTTGGGAGCCGCCCGCCAGCCAGTCGTATTCGGCGCGTGCCGCGGTCAACTGGGCGCACTGCTCGTTGTAGCCGGGCGCGCGGCGTCCCGGTTGCCAGTGCTGGTGCTGCTCCACCGCCAGATTCCACACATACCGGGCGTGCCGACAATGCTCGGCCAACAGCACCGTCTGCTCAGTAGTCGGCAACAGTCGGTATCGCGACACCCCCGCAACCTAACCGCCCGCACCGACAACCCACCGAAAGGAGGGGCGGCGTTTCCTCCCCTGGCTCAAGCCAGGGGAGGAAACGCCGCAACGAGCTGATGACCATACCCATCACACGGTGTTTGTTGGCGCCGGACGTGTCGGGCAAGCTGATTACGATATAGAGATGCCACAAGCGATCTTTATTCACGACGCGAACCACTATTTGCATCCGTTGTCGCTTGACCTGATCGACGTCGCCGATCGTGACGAGCTGGCCATGTACCTGCGCGCCCCTTACCCGCCGGACAGGTTTGTCGAGACATTCGCAACAGAGGGCCCGTTTGGGCGTCTCGACTTCTGGTTCAGCCGCTGGCCCGGGCCAGAGCCGCGCGCTGTCAATCGGCCCGCAACTGAGCTGTTCATGTACGCGGCGAAACTGCGGCCAAGCACCGTGCCGCTCCTCCGTGGCCGAATCATGGTCGGCTCTCATGACGCAGACGGCGGCCTCGCCGGGCTAACGAACGAGCAAATCCACGCTATCGCGTTGCACGCGAACGGCTGGCGCGGACCAATACGGCTTGAGTGGCGCTACGCCGCGGACGCTCATGCTCAGCGGCGCCGGCGCAAGACATCTCAGCGTGATCGCAGCCCTCTCAGAATCTGAACCGGGTCCCGCTGCCAAGCCGGCGTTGGCGGATGCCGCCTGCGGCGGTGACCGAAAGCCGCGTCAGGAGGCTCAGTAAGAGGCCGCGGCGCGTCGCGTCGTCACCCCGGGGGCAGCCATTCGGTGCCGATGTCGTCTCCGTCGCCGGAGCGTCTTCTGTGGGCGATCCGGACTGCTTCCTCTAGCTGGGCGGGGGTGTACATCCACCCGTCGGCGGTCCATGTTCGGGGAACTAGCTGAGCGATAACCGGCTGCGGGAGGCCGCAGGCGGCGGCGACGTCGGCGATGGTGAGGTGCGCGTCGATCGACGCGTTGGCGGCGTGGGGTCTGCCGTCGATGACTCGTAGCACCGGCCGCGAGTGGTCATCATTGGTCATATGTCCAGGCTACGGGGATATTGCGTCCGGGCCGCGCACTGATTTTTCATGCGGCCCTGCCCGCCTTGTCGACGGACCCAGCACAGCGGACGTCTCAGCACAATGATGCTGTTGAGGTCAGATTCTGGCACTCGAATCTTCGGTGAGGTTCCACCGCTCAGCGACGACGCGCGGGATCGGCAGACCGGAAATGGCCGCGTCCAAGAGGGTGTGGACCGGCAAGCCGGTTGCCAGACGCTGTTTCCAGCGGCCGGTCGGCCCGGTAGATGAGACCGACGTGAGGCAGTCCAGGTATGCAGTGGCCAGCGACACCCGGCAATCGTGGAGCCACCCTCCGTGACCCCGTTGCTCTTCGAGGAAGGTCATGGCGATTTCGTAGTCGAGATCGCGCCGTGCCGGATCGGGAGGCTGGGGTGGGACCTGGGCGAGCTTTTCGACGAGTGCACGGACTGTGCGGCCGTGGGGCCCGTACTCGAAGCCTGGGGCCATGCGTTGCACCACTTCGATGCGGCGAGCTCGAAGTTGGCGGGTGGTGAAACCCGGGACCGATGTGGGTTCGTAGCGCAACGGTCGGGTGGGCTTGACCTGCCACACCTCCCAGGGCTTGCAGCGGTGTGCATAAGTGCCTCCGGCGTACGCGAGGTACGCCGGCTCGTCGAAGAGCCGAAACCCGTTCCAGTGGCGAGACATCAAGCGCCGGCCCGGTCGCAGGGTGCTGAACTCCTGAACGTTGACGACTGTCCGTTCTCATTGATTCTGGGGCATTCTCATTGAATCTGGGGTAAGTGCGTGTCTTTCTCATTGAATCTGGGGCACGAGGCTTAGCGTTTATGTGTGCTGACGTCGGCTGTTTCGGCTGGGCCAGGTGTAGCGAGTGCAGTGGACTTGGAGTTCAACACCCGCGAGGGATGCACGCGGCAATCGCTGGACCGATGTGCTGCAACCCGGTTTGAGTTGGACTGTTCACCAGTGCGGAATTTCCCCTCGTTTCGAGGTCAGCGTAACTTTCCCGGGCTGTGGTGGTTCGCCACAACCGGCGCACATGTAGGTCACGAGTCCTGGGTAGAACGTGACCAGTTGATGGCGTTGGATGCCGATCCGGATGTTGTTGGTGTTCTGTCGCAACCATTTTGGATTCATTGGCGTGACGGCACGCGGCATGCTCCTGACTACTTCGTGCGGCGCCGCGATGGATCTGTCGTCGTAGTCGACGTTCGTGAGGACGACCGGATCTCTGACGCTGATCGGGACGTGTTCGATCGGTCTGCCGCCACGTGCGCGATGGTCGGTTGGGATTACCTGCGTGTCGGTTCCCTCGATCCAGTGCTGCGGGCGAATCTACGTTGGTTGTCGGGTTATCGGCATCCGCGAGTATTGAAGATCGGTTTGGCTGATCAACTGGCGGAGGTCTTCGCTCGGGTCCGTCCGTTGATGGCTGGTGTGCACGCGGTCGGGACTCCTTTGGTGGTGCTGCCCGTACTGTTTCATCTGCTCTGGCACGGCCGTTTAGTTGCCGATCTGCAAGGAGCGGCACTTGGCGACGACACGGCGATTGGCCTCGGGACCGGGTGGTGACCTGACGTGCGAACGGGTGTCGTCCGAGAGGGAGACGAAATCCGTTTATCAGCAGGTGTTTTCACCGTCGTAACCCTGTCGGGCGGATCAGCTCGACTGGTTGACGCTGTCGGCGAGCAGATTGTGGTGCCGCTCTCGCAGCTGATGGTTGATCCGGCATTGGAATTGGTGTCGGGGTCGCGACCGCCACTGTGTTCTGAGGAAATGCTGGCTGGCATTCCCGAGGCAGCCGTCGAGCAAGCACGGTGGTGGGAGCGCCACATCGTGGAGATCCTCAGCGGCCGCCCGCCTGGGACGGCCGCGGGCATTCGTCCCCGCCCAGAGTTCGACACGGCGAAACGATCTCTGCGGCAGCGTGAGCTGGCCAAGTTGGACGAGCTGCGTGCCGCCGGCCACGACGTGAGTCGGAATGCGTTGCAGCGTCGCCGATTTGCCTACGAACGGGACGGGCTCCTGGGAGTGGTTGACGGGCGCCATAATCGGCGGCGCGCGGTATTCGGCCGTGTGGACGACCGTGTCGTCGCCGCGGTGCGGGATGCGATCGAGGGCGAGACCGACCTGTCAACGGGAACGGTGCAGCGTCTGCAACGGCGGGTCGCCAAGACGCTGGTGGCCACCTATGGTGCCGACGACGCGCCCGCGATGCCGTCGCAGCCCACCTTCTACCGGCTGGTCAAGCGCCTCGCGGAAGGACGGCACACGTTCGGGTCAGCACGGACGCGGCGATCGCTGTCCAAGCAGCCCGATGGCCCATTCGGGTCGATCACCGTGGTGCGCCCCGGCGAGATGGTGGAAATCGATTCAACCCTTCTGGATGTACGGGTAGTGCTCGATGACGGCATGGTAGACCGAGTCGAGCTGACTGCGATGGTCGACAACGCTACGCGGTCCATCCCGGCCGCGGTGCTGCGACCGACGACCAAAGCAGTGGACGCGTCACTGCTCTTGGCGCGGGCATTGACGCCCGAACCGATGCGCCCGGGATGGGCCGATGCGCTGCGGATGTCCCGGTCGGTACTTCCGCACCACAGCCTGACCAGTGTCGATCAGCGCCTGGCCGATGCTGCGGCCAGGCCGGTGATCGCTCCCGAGACGATCGTCTGCGATCACGGGAAAGCGTATCTGTCCCAAACATTTCGGCAAGCGTGCTGCACATTGGGGATCAATCTGCAGCCGGCTCATCCCGACTGCCCGACCGATAAGCCGAAGATCGAGCGGACATTGCAGTCGGTGGGCACCCTGTTCGCACAGTACGTGGCCGGTTACGTCGGTTCATCGGTGGAGCGGCGTGGGAAAAACGCCGAGGACGACGCGGTGTGGTCGATGATTGAGCTGCAGGCGCTGCTGGACGAGTGGATCATCGCGGTGTGGCAGAACCGCCCCCACGATGGCCTGCGGGATCCGGTGACGCCGGGGAAAGCGTTGTCTCCCAACGAGAAATACACTGCCCTCGTTGAGGTGGCTGGCTATGTACCGGTCCCACTGGACGCCGACGACTATATCGAATTGCTTCCCGTGCAGTGGCGCACAATCAACAGTTACGGGGTCCGGATCAACCATCGCACCTATGACGCCAAGGCGCTCAACCCATACCGGCGCCAGCATTCCGGGGTCGATGCCCGTAACGGACAGTGGGAAGTGCACTACGACCCGTATGACGTGTCGAGGATTTGGGTGCGCAATCACCACGAAGACGGATGGCTGGCCGCGACGTGGACGCACCTTCGGTCCTCGCCGGTGCCGTTCGGCGAGACACTGTGGCGCCACGCCCGCTCCGTAGCCGACCGCAGAGGGGCCCAGAAGACCCAGGAAGCGGAGATTGCGGCCATCGCGGAGGACTTGCTGGACCGCGCCGCCGCTGGGCCGCAGCAGCAGACGAAAGCCGAGCGCCGAGTGACTGGACGGACCAGCGCCGCGAGCGCCGGCCGGGACTGGCCGGACCCGACGGAATCATCCGAACATCATGGCCCGTCACCGTCGGAACGGGCCGCCGACAACGAGACTTTCGACGATGACGGCGAGATGGCGGAGGTCATACCCCTGCCGGTGTTTGATGCACGCAAGGAGGCCCAAACGTGGCGACTGTGACCGAGATTGCGGCGGTGGGTCAGTTAGAGGATCGCCGCCAGCCGACCACGACGCTGGAGGGCTGGCGGCGTTTTGTTGATGCCGATCCGCCGGAGTTCACGTTGCTCGCCGACGACGAGTGGGCCAGCCTCGGTGAGGACGAGCGGACGGCCTACAACGAGGCCCGGGTTGCGCATCATTCGGAGCTGGTGGTGGTCACCACGTCGGCGATCGAAGCGATCACCCATCAGGGCCGGCTGTTGACATTGCTCAACCAGCGCGAGATCGGGGCCCGGCGCGGGCTGATCATCTCCGGCGGGGCAGCGACGGGGAAAACTACGGCGATCAAGCAACTGGGTCGGTTTCACGAATTGCGCACCCGTGCACGGTTTCCCGGCGATGAGAGCCGGATTCCGGTGGTGTATGTGACGGCCCCGCCGAAAGGGTCGCCCCGCAAGTTGGCGATGGAGTTCGCACGGTTTCTGGGGCTTCCCACGCTCAATCAGCGGATGAACGTGACCGATATTTCCGATGCCGTGTGCCAGGTGCTCATCGATGCCCGTACCGACATCGTGGTGGTCGATGAAATCCACAACCTCAACCTCGACACCCGCGCCGGCGAAGAACTGTCCGACCACCTCAAATACTTCACCGAGCATCTGCCTGCGACATTCGTTTACGCCGGGATCGAAGTGGAACGCTCGGGGCTGTTCACCGGCACGCGGGGACGGCAGTTGGCCGGCCGTTGCGGGGTGATCCACACCAGCGCATTCCCCGACGCCAAGGAGTGGCGACAACTCGTCGCCGCCATGGAAGGTACCTTGCGTCTGCATCGACACGAACCGGGAAGCCTTGTCGCCCAGGCCCGTTACCTGCACCGCCGCACCGGCGGGATGATCGGCAGCCTGGCCCACTTGATCCGGGCTTCAGCAATCCAAGCGATGCTCGACGGCACCGAGCACATCACCCGCGAGGCCATGGACGATATTTTGATCGACTACGCCGCCCACACGGCCGCGGCCCGCACGGCCAGCTGACGTGGCAACTGTCAGGCCGTGGCCGCGCGGACCACGCCAGCGGCTCCCGCGAACGATCGCACCGTTCCGTTGGGAAGCCGTATCGTCCTACATCGACAGGCTGGCCCGCGCCAACCATATCGGCGTCTCCACACTGCGCGGCCATGTCGCCGAATCATGCGCAGCCCGGCCGCGACCGGACTGGTTGGCCGTCGTCAGCGGCCAACCTGAGCAGGTAATCCGGTCCCGTCTCTGCGGGCTTGCTGGCGACCCCACCGCGCTCAAGCAATATCTCCGCCGCCCTTTGTGTCAAAGATGTATGGCACGCAAGGGAATACACGAACCCGTCTACTGCTACCTGCCTGCACATGTCTCCGTATGCCACCGTCACCGACGCTGGATCGGTTCACCAACGCGCGTTCTTGACGACCAGGTGGATCTTCGTGACCGGCCCACGGTGCTCAGTGCCGGGCGCACGCATCGGCGCTTGGCCCGTCAGTATTCAGAGGTCGACCTTCATGACGCCTTGGGCGACGCCCGCCACATCCTGGTCTTCTGGGCTCACGCAGAGCGTCACGTGGCGGCGGGGATTCTGCAGAATGGCCTAGAAGCGCACGTGGTGGCCTACCCCGATGTGATCGCCGTAGCCGCAACATTGCTCACAGCTCGCCCTCGGGTTGAACAGCCCAGGACGCCAACGGAACCCGCCTGGCCGACGCTACTGCTCGACCGCATCAACGAACGCACCGGCGCCCACCATGCCGACGCCACCCCCGTCGAGCAATGGGCGCAGTACCGACGCCTATTCGCCACTGCCGTATTGACGACACGCTCAGACGGCGCAGAACTGGCGTGTCGCGCTTAGGGGTCGGCAGTCTTGAATGTGCCTTATCAGTAAGGCACTTGTGGTGTGCATCTGACTGTGTCCGACGGTTGTATCTATCGGCTTTCTAATCGTTAGGGACAGTGGTATCTGGCTGGGTGTATCGGCCGGTGAATCATCACCGGCGGCGCTGCTTGCCGGTGATTGGCCGGCGGTGGGTGGTCCAGTACGCGGCCACCGCGCTGACCACCACAGCGAAGGCGGCAATGACGCTGGCCGGGAGGGCGTGGTCCTGCAGCCATCCGGTCGCGGTGGCCGACCAGCCGGTGAGCAGGTTGCCGCCGCTGGCGGTGTGCCCGGTGGCCGCGGGCAGCCAGTACCACGCGAGGTAGGCGCCGGTGGCGATGAGGACAACGGCGGTGACGCGGGTCCCGTGGCGGGCGAGGATACCCAGATGCCGGGTCAGGGCCGTGCCGGCGATGGCGGTGCCGACGCTGACCAGCATCAAGATGGTGGCGGCACCGGCTGTGTATGCGGTGAACACTGCCAGCAGACCGCCCCATCCGCTGGTGGCCTGGGCCTGGGCGATCACCGCGAGCAGTACCCCGAAGGTGCAGGACAGTGACGCCAGGGCGTAGCCGATTCCGGCCGCGAGCACACCACCGGCTGTTGGGGAGTCCGGCCGATGACGCGTCCGGGCAGGCATACGCAGACCGATGGTGCGGCCGGTGAGCATGAAGCCGCCCAAGATGGCCAGGGTGAGCCCGATCGTGATCCCGAGCCAGGGAGCAGCCGTCACCAGGGTCCGGGCACCGGCACTGATCGCGATACCGGCGAGGGTGAGGGTGCCGGTGAACCCGATGGTCAGGACGGCCCCGGTGCGCAGTGCCCGGGCCAGCCGCACGAGCACCGCATCGGTGCCGCCGGTGGCGATGGTGCCGGTGATCCACGCCGGTAGCAGCGCGAACCCGCAGGGGTTGACCGGGGCGAGCATGCCAGCGGTAAACGCGAGCGCGAGCAGGTTCACCGTGCGGCGCTGCTGCCGAGGGCGGCCAGGATCTGATCCTGGGACGGGGCGTGGCCGCGGTAGCTGATCTGCCCGGACGGGTCGATGACGAGGGCGGTGGTCGGCGCGGTCACCTGGTAGCGGCTGGTCAGGGCCCCGTTAGTATCGACGACCGCGGGCAGGCTGGTGCCGCCGATCTGGTCCAGGAAGTGGCGAACATCGGCGGGTTTCTCGGTGGGGACGATGTCGACGGCTAGGAACTTGGCGCTGCCTCCGGCTTTCTCCACGGCCGCCCGAGCAGCGGCCAGGGATTTACCGCCGCCGACGCATTCGCCGCACCCGTAGGAGAAGAACAGGATCGCGGTCGGGGCGGCAGCGGGCAGTTCGACGGTTTTGCCGTCCACCGTGGTCAGTGTCGCCGCCGTCGCCTGGGTTGTGGCGTTGGCGTGTGGCGGTGAGGTCGGATTGCTGGTTGTGGCCGATTGGCCGCACGCGGTCAGCGCGCCCGCTGCCAGCATCACAGCCGTAACGCCCGCCCACCTGTGGGGTGTAAACGAACGCGTTTCAGACATTGTCGATGCTTCCTTTCGTCAGGTCGTCGAGCGTGTGCGTCGCGGGTGAATGGCTGTCGGCGGGACAGCAGTGATCGCCGCGTTGACCGCGGCGGGCGAAGGCGACCACAGCCGCCAGCAGCAGCGCGACGGCTGCCCCGATGACCCATGGATTCTCGAGCAGTCCACACACGGCGGCGAGCGCGCCGCCGGCGATCAGGACTGGCGCGGCGCAACACAGGGCCGTCACCAGCACCGCTGCCGCACCCAGCAGCACGGGATTTCTTCGTGGACGTTGATTCATTGATTTCTCCTCATCAGGTTGGGTGCGGCTGGTCAGCTGCAGCAGCCGGGGTGGGCAGTTGGCGGGGTATGGAGCTGGGTAAGGATTTGTGTGGTCAGGGCTGCGCCGAGTTGGTGGGCCTCAGCGACGCTGACGATCTGACCTTCGGGGTGCTCGGCGAGCCACGGCGCGGCGTCCTGCGCGCAGGTGAAGTAGTGCACCTGGTTGCAGAATGAGGACCGGATCGAGGTGAGGTCGTCGGGGTTGACCAGCGAGACCACCGCGGTCTCGGGCTGCACGCTGGTGACACCGTTTTCGCCGACCGAGACCCTGATCGGGTGCCCGCTGACGGGTGATTCGGATTCGATGCTGGCGGGCCGGTCCAGGATGGTGGGAAAGATGAGGGTGTCCAGGGCGCACCAGGTGTAGAGCTCTTGGCCGGCCACGGTGAATCGGTGGCGGGTCGGGCGCAGGGTCAGGCCCTGGCCGACGATGCGGCCCTGCTCGTCGTATTCGGTGTCGGGTACCGCGGCCAGACGCCGGGTCACCTCGTCAACCGGGAGGCCGACGGCCGCGGCGAGCGCCTCCACGGTGACCGGCTCGCCGGCGGCGAGCAGCCGCAGCAACGGCACCAGCATCGTCGGGTCGAGCCCGGACTCTTCCGGAATGGTCAGGCGGTCAAGGAAATTGGGCATCAGGAACCTTTCGAGTGAGCCATGCGTCAGGATGCGCAGCAGGACAGTCGGGACATATCGGCGCTGAAGGACTGGGCGGCGATTTTGATGCCTTCGGCCATGGTCAGATACGGGGCCCAGGACCCGGCGACCTGGTCGACGGTCATCGCGGCGTCGAGGATGTAGACCGCGGCGGCGGCGATCTCGCCAGCATCCTTGGCGACGGCGGTGATGCCGTGGATGCGGCCGGTGCCGGCGTCGGCGACGAGTTTGATGAAACCGCGGGTGTCTCGGTTGACCACCGCACGCGGCACATGTTTTAGCGGCAGCACCCGGCAGTCGCACCGTGTCCCGGCGGCGAGGAGCTCGGCCTCGGTCGTCCCGGCCGCACCGACCGCGGGGCTGGTGAACGTCACGCGGGGCAGATGGCGGTAGTCGACCCTGCGGCCGGCGTCGGTGAAGATGTTGTCGGCGACCATCGCGCCGTGATGGGCGGCGACGTAGACGAACTCGCGGTGCCCGGTCACGTCGCCGGCCGCCCAGATCCGTGGGTTCGACGACTGCAGCCCGTCGCTCACCACGACCTCGTTGTTCTCGCCGGTTTTGACCTGCACCGCTTCGAGATTCAGGCCGTCGGTGTTCGGACGGCGGCCGGTGGCGACGAGGACTTTCGCGGCACGGAACTGCTGCGTTCCGCCGGTGATGGTCGCGGTGACCGTGACCTGATCGTCGGCCTGCTCGACCTCGCTCACCGTGGCGCGGCGCACCACCCGGATGCCGTCGTCGGCGAACACCTCCAGCAGCGCCATGCCGACTTCCGGCTCTTCCTTCGATGCCAGCGTGGAGCGGACCAGCACCGTCACCGTTGACCCGAGCCGGGCGAACAGTTGCGCCTGCTCCAACGCGACGTAGCCGCCGCCGATCACCAGCAGCGACTCCGGGACCTCGGTGACTTCCATCGCGGTGGTCGAGGTCAGGTAGGCGACGCCCTCGAATGCGGGCGGGATGACTGGGTTCGCGCCGGTGGCGATCAGGTAGTGCTCGGCCTCGATGGTGGCATCGCCGACCTCGATGACGGGCGCGTCCGGGGTTCCGGCGAACCGCGCTTGGCCCTGAATGCGCTGCCAGCCATACGATTCGGCCACGTTGAGGTACTTCTCTGAGCGCAGCGACTCCACCAGATCGTGCGTGCCGGCGATCAGGGCCGCCATGTCCACCGGGCCGGCCGTGGTGGCGATCCCCGGGAACCGGGCAGTGTCGGCTGCGGTATGCCGGGCCTCGGCCGCTGCGATCAGGGCCTTTGACGGCACGCAGCCGGTGTTGACACACGTGCCACCGAAGATGCCGCGCTCGATCATGACGACGGACTTGCCGAGCGCGGTAGCGCGGATCGCCGCGGCCATCGCCGCGCCGCCGGAACCGATGACCGCGAGGTCCAATCCCTGACTCATGCACCCATCCTTGACCTTCAAGTAGGCTTGAAGGTCAAGTGTTCTGAGGAGACATCGTGAGAATCGGGAAGCTCGCCGAGGCGACCGGGGCCACCACCGCGACGCTGCGCTACTACGAAGACGAAGGCCTGCTCCCGCCCGCCGAACGTTCCCCGGCGGGGTATCGCGACTATGCCGCCGACACGATCGCCCGGGTCGGCTTCATCCGACGGGGACAGGCCGCCGGGTTCAGCCTCGCCCAGATTCGGCAGATCCTCGACATCCGTGACAGCGGCCACGCGCCGTGCACGCACGTGCGCGACCTGCTCGACATCCGACTGACCGACCTCGACGAGCAGATCAGCGCACTGGTGGCACTGCGCGAGACCATCGCCCGGCTGCGGCAGGGCGCCGAAAGCGTCGACCCGGAATCATGCAGCGCCGATGACGTATGTCGATACCTCTAGGAGCCACCTCCGTGGCACCGGAGGCATGTATTTCGTCAAGTCCGTTGACCCCGGCAGTCGTCATGAATTTCCGCCCCACTGGAGGTCGTTGGTGCGCGGGAGCGCGGGGCCTGCTGAGCAGTAGGCTCACCCGATGCGGTGGGATTTCACTCGAAGCTGGTCGCATTGGCCGTGCTGAGCCCAGCCACACTCGTTCAGGCGATCGCCACCTTCGCCATCACCAATATCGACGACATCGTGGTCCTCGCGGTGATGTTCGGCCAGGCGCCCGGTCATCGTGGCGCAGCCATCCGAGTGACCGCCGGTCAGTACCTCGGCTTCACCGCCATCTTGGCAGTTTCGGTCGGCGGCGCACTCCTGGGTGCCACGCTGCTTCCTCCAGCCGCACTGCCGTACTTCGGGCTGCCGCCCATCGTGTTGGGGCTGCGGGCGGCATGGCTGGCCTGGCGGGATCGCCGCACCCAACCGGCGCCGACCGATGATCCCGCAACACTGTTGACGCCTGGCACCTGGCAGGTCGCAGTCATCACCTTCGCCAACGGCGGCGACAACATCGGCGTGTACGTTCCGATCTTCGCCGTCTCAACGATCGCCACCATCGGTGTTTACATCATCGTGTTCCTCATCGGTGTGGCCATCTGGTGCGCGGCCGGCCGATATTTCGCCTCCCACCCGATCATCGCCAAAGCACTCTCACGCTGGGGCCACATCGTTCTGCCCGTTGCACTGATCACAATCGGGGCCCTCATCCTCATCAAAGGCGGAGCGTTCGCCCTCTAGCTCGGAGCAACTTCACCACTCAGGGCCAGGAGGCGCTCCTGCATCGGCATGTGTTGGCGTTCAACCACTTTGGTGATGTCCCGGCCCGTATCCGCTATGACAATCTAAAACGGGCGGTGGCCAAGGTGCTCAAAGGCCGCAGCCGGCACCCGAACTACCAACACGAGCGAGCGCACCACAGAATCATGATCGTGTGTCACGAGAGACACGATCACAGTAGTTATACCGAAGACGTACCCGAGCCAACGGAATCGACAGGAGACCATTCCGGCTACCCTGCTGCGCTCGCAGCCGGGCGCGGAAGCAGGGTTGCCCCAGATTCAATGAGAAACGTCGCGATCGAAATTCTCATCCAATCTGGGGCAATGCAGGTCAGACTAGTAAATGTGCCCCAGATTCAATGAGAACGGACAGCAACGCCTTGTTCGACCAGAATATTGAGCGGGAAGCCCGTTCCGCCCCAAGCACGGAACGGGGGAGAGGCGCACCGCGCTGTGAATGAGCGAGAGCCACCCATCGCCCGATAAGGCGTTCTTACCTGCTCGGCCCCGAGCACTATTTCTCGCTTCAGCCGATCTTTCAGGGAATGCGAGCCCGGTTCAGAGGTGCCGACAATTGACCCCGCTGGCGAGCAGGGGAGTGAGCCGGCACCAAGGCAGCGCGGCCTGCCATAGGAACCGCGCAACGGGTACCTGTTGAACGCCGAGACGCCCTACGACAACGCGCGCCGTCGAAAGTGCGCAGCGGCCGGCACTGCGGCGTTGGATCCCGCCTTAGTCACGACCGGACTGCGCGCGCCGCGCCGACGCCGGTTGGTTTGGTTTCGTACCACCTCAGTCGGCGGCGCCAATCCGAAGACGACACCGTGTCCGACCTGAAGGCGGGGCATGCTGCGAGCTACAGAGCGCGAGATTGCAGCGTCAGCGAGTTAGTTCCCCCGGATGCCCCGGGGTCATAAACAGCGCCAACGCGCGGCGATACTTCTGCGCAACCGAATCCAACGTGGTCGCGACCCCGCCAAGCTCTTCTTGGGCTTCCAGGAGAAGCAGGTTCGTCTCCCTCAACGTGACGATATCGGCGCGCAGATCGGCAACGGCCGACTCAGTCATCCCGGCGAGTTCAACACGTAACTCGTCGCGCGCCGAAGTCATCGCCTGCGCAACGTCAACGCCGCCGGCTCCCCGCTGGAGGAGCTCGACCTGGGCTCGCAGCTCGGCTACCTCGCCGCGCAGCCCGGCAACGTCATCAGCTGCAGCGGGCCCAGCACCCTGCGGCCCGCCTCCGTCGGGGCTCGGAGTAGCGGCAGGCAGCTGATCCTCATAGACGTACCAGCGCAGCCGTTGCAGACCAGGCCGGGCCCATCCACCAATATCGCCGGAAACAACGGCGTTCTGCAGGGTGCGGCGGTCCATGTGTAGACGTCGCGCGGCGTCCTTGAGTGCAACGGATCGCCGGCCGGGGGCAGGCTCCGTGGCCACCCCAGCAGGTGGGTACCTAAGCGCACCCTCTGACGGCACCGCCCCAACCTCTCTCCTCGGTCACACTAGTGTACTTATTGTCGATAACGCTGAAGTCGGTATTTGCCTCACCCAAGGCGTCAAGCCGCGACACGGCGACCAACAGTAAGTACAGTAGGGACATCCGTTAAGTACACTAGGCGCAGGACGCACCAGGTCAGCACGAGGAGCGAGGCAGTGAGCGCATCGGAGAACCGACAGGGCACCGAACTCGCTGGTGTCCGCTTTCTGCCCGAAAACTACAGGTCGCTCGAGGCCGAGGCGTTGGAGCTGAATGTCAGCGTCCCGGTCCTCATCCGTGCGCGCCTGGGTATGCCGCTTCCCAGTGACCCTCCCGTGGGCGCCGCACTCCAACTCGTCTAACCGCAGGCGCCCGGCGGCGGACAGTTGGAGGTCAGTGGCTAACGGGTGGAGGTCAGTGCCGCAGCCCTGGCGCTATCCGTTCACCGATGACACGGCACAGCGCCGGTGCCGGGCGCGGCACACACACCGCGCGGGGTTGATGACCCAGCGTGGCCGAGGTCGGGACCTAAGCCAGCGGACGGTCCGTTCGCCATGGCCCCGACGATCCGCTCTGCGTCGCGCGAACGCGTTACGCGCCACTGCGGTCGGCCGTCTCCTGGTGGCCATTAGATTCGGCGACGGCCTGGGCGATAAGCCAGGGAGCCGCCTTCGCTGCGCCCACCACAAAGCAGCCGAACGCGATGAAGATCAGGAACCATAGGGCGTACGGGTCGTCTCGCAGCCACGCTGCGTCGTGCACAGCGCCCTCCACCAGGGTGCCGATCACGACGAATGCGACCAGCACCCCGGTCATGCCGGTAAGCGCGGCCGCCCCGGACGTCGAAGCCCAGCCCCGTTTCACGTGCAAGGCCATCAGCACTAGGGCCAACGAGACGGTCGCCAGGGTCATCCAAAAACCTGCCATGCGCCAGATGTTAAGACGACCGAGCGACACCACCTACAAAAACGCGGCCTCCATCGCATGCACAAGCCGCGTTCGCACTTTCACAAGGTGATCCCAGGAATGAGACCGGCGCCGGCGGACGGGGAAGCGGCCGAATCGCCAGAGTTCGCGTGCGGCCGGGCCGCGCTAGGGGAGTGGGACTCAACCGTCTCGCGTCGATTCCTGCCCTGTCCCTTTTGGCGCGGACAATGGGACTGTGACTGAACCGAGCCCACCGAGCCGCCAAGCGCCCAAGAGAGCACCCGCCACCCTCGCTGATCTGACGCTGCTTGTGGTCGTGCCGGGACGCCCGGAAGATGTCCGCGCTTTCACCGATGCTGAACGCCAGGAAGCTGCTGACTACGCCGCCGCGGCCGGCGGCACAGTGCACCCCCTAGCGAAATAGCCGCGATCTACCAGCGCCGATCGTGGGCGAGCAGGCCGCCGGCGTCGAAGGTTCCGAGTGCGTATCGGTCGGCCTGACGCGTGTGTGTAGGGCACCGACTGCAGAGGTGAAAAGCCGTAGCCCTCAGCGACACGGAATGCGCGATCGACTCGTCACCGCGGGCATCCGAGGACGGCGGGTATCCTGACTCCAGAGCCGTTCGCATGGCTGACCCCGAGTCGATCTGGTGCCCGCACCACCTCCGACGTTTGAGGGCAAAGGTTCACGTGAGGATCTGCGAATTTCCGTCACTGTTGAAGTGTTCGGTAGGTGCGGGCTGCCGTCACAACGCCAGTGATTGGACGGTCTCATGACCAAAAACAACCCCTTCAAGAAGGCGGCCCGCGCTTACCGGCAGGCGCACCCCGAGTTGACCTACCAGCAGGCCAAGCGTGCGGTGGCGTACACCTCGACGCCCCGTCGGCGGTGGAAGCCCGGTCAGATGCCGTGGGTACGAACCGAGATGGACACCTCGCCGATGTGCTACTTCTGCGGGGAGCACGAACTCATCATCTCGGCCACCGACCTGCGCTCTGACAACGGCCGCGTGGCGATGTACTGCGACAACTCGGACTGCGATGCCCGCGAGTTCGAGGTCATCATCATGCGCGACGGGACCGCGACCACCCCGCAACGCACCGACGTGCGCATCATGGAGCGCCACAAGCCCTCTGGGCCGCGGCCAGCGTGGTCACACGGGCTCGGCGACGGGTGGGCCGCGGGCACCGCACCGTATGCGCGCAACGACGGGCGCGACATGGGATGTCTGTTCTGCGGTGAGCAGTCCTGCGCGGTCACCGACGACGACGTGGCCGCCGATACGGGGCGAATCCGGTTGCGCTGCACCAATTCTCTCTGCGCGGTCCAGGTGTTTGAGGTGCTGGTCTGCCGCGATGGGACTGGCTTGTGCGGGCAACGTCCAGATGTTAAGGGACTCCACGACATCAAGCCCACGCGCGCACGGGATCTGCTGCGCGCGCACGAACGCGACGGCGGCCGGGGATTTTTCGCCCTACCGGTCAGGGATTACTACACCTACCCCGACGGTGTAGATCCGTTACAGGCGAGGATCTCCGGACCTGCGCCCTGGGAGGAATGACGCTGGACTCGGCGCGACCGTCCAAGACGTTTGGCCCGCCGCAACACCTCAAACCTCGCCTAGGTACGGCCCGTGCCGATCCGGGACAGGGTAGGGGAGCGAGAACTCTGTAAACCATTGGAGCGGTTCAATGTTCACCGTTCCCATGTCGGACATGCCGTACTCCGGCACGTCGTAAAGCATGAGCACGTCGTGATCCTGAAACAGGTACTCGAAGAGGTCGCCCCAGCCATTGTCGCGAGTCGGATCCGTGGGCCAGGCGAACACCTGCTCCCGAGGACATCCCGCGGCCGCGGCTGCTCTGTGCAGTGTCAGATGTAGGACCATCTCTTCACCCGTGCAGCGGGGCACAGGCGCTCCCCAGCGCTCAGTCTCGTCTGCCAACGCCTCGGCCGCAGCCGCCAGCTGGTGGCGCCAGAACCGGCTCTGCCCGAACGTCTGTTGCGGCAACCAGCCAAGGACCCGGAGCCGCGTTCGGATCGACGTGTGGATCGCCGCGGTGCCGAGCCGATCAGCGTCGGCGCGGATGTCGTCAGCCAAGGCACGCGCCGCAGCGGCGATCAGTGTGCGTCGGCGAGGACCCACCGCATCGATGATCTCGACAAACTCCTCGTCAAGATCAGCCATAGCCGGCCTTCGCCGATCCTCCGTAGGTGCCCTGCGCCAGCAGGGGAGCCCCGTTCTCATCCAAGAACGAGTGCTTGAGAGCGGGCAGGTCGTAACGCATGAAGTGCGAGAGTGGGACGAGCTTCACCAGGCTCAGCGTCACATCGCGCGCCGCGGCGATCGGGCTGCCGTCGGCCCGGCTCAGCGTGCGGTAACCCCGCGGCGACATCTCACTGACGGTGTACCCAGGGGCGGTGTGGTCGAGTGCCCACGGCAGCTCCAAATATGGCAGCCCGAGGTCGTCACGCACCTCGTCGGCCAGGACGCCGATCAGAAACCGCTCGACGACGTCCATCTCGCCTGCATAAAGTGCCAACTCCTCGCCGCCGCCGTCGTGCAACTCGAGCAGTCTCAGTCGTCCGGCCGGGTCACGGTGCAGCGAATAGCGGGTTCCCACCCTCCCGGGCGGCGCAGCAATGACCGTGGCGCCCGAGGTTTCGTCCGCGTAGCACGAGTAGCCGGCGGTCAGCACCCAGCCGAGGCATTCGCGGCTCAGCGTTGGTGCCTCGATCATGCGCCCAACGTTAATCAGCCCTCGGCAGGGTGGGGGAGCAGGCGGCGGTCCCCGGACGTGTCACGTTCGGGGTGCGGTGCTGGCTGGCTCAGGTACGACTTGAGCCGGTGCTCGAGGTTCTCGCCCGCAGACAGCGGTTCGGGCATGTAGTGCAGGAGGTGGTCCAGAGCGCCCAGAATCTCCTGGTCGCCGATCGGGCCAATGTGCATAAGGGCCGTTCGCGCAGGGTGGATCGTATTCTCGTTGTATTCCGCGCCGGAATCGTCGTTCAGTCCGCGGATGGTGCGGCGGGCGACGACCAGGCCGTCCTTGGCGCCTGTGGCGAAATCCACCCACGCGGCGCTGTTGCCGCGCGCGTAGCCGGCACCGACTCGGCTGCCGCCGACACCGTTCCACGGGGGAAGGCAGCCGTGCTCCTGGCGATAGCCCTCGAGCAGCTGTCCTTCGGCATTCCGCGAGTAGGGCTCGTAGAGCTCGTCGGCCAGCCCCTCCTGCAGCACGACGCTGACGCCCAGGCGCGCGTGGCTGGCGAACCACTCGTTGATCTGCTTGCCCTTGTTGCCGTTGTTGGGTCTGTACCACTTCAAACTGTTGTGTTGGGCGAAGCGCTCGGGTAGATCACTGGCCACACCGATGTACAACGGATCGCAGGTTTCGGGGTCCCAAAAGCAATACACCCCAGCGTTATTCCACCAGTTGCCGCGCACCAGCATCTCCAAAGCGTCGTAGATTTCGCGACGCTCACCGTCGCTGTACGCGTCGCGTACGACTGTCCCAAGCGGCACCGGGGATCACCTATCCGTTTCGGTCACGACGACGCCCACCGCCTGGTGAGTGGCCCTACGAGGTGCAGATCCAGTTTTCGGAGCCGTCGGGCGCGGGCTTGGCGCTGTGGGGGTAGCAATAAGCATTGGGGTCGACGGGAAGCTCAGCGATCACACCGCCTGACGCCGACACTCGCTTGCACCGCCAGGAAAATGCATCGCGTGGAGCTACAAGGTACGCCTGGCCCGCGGAGAATCCGTCGATCGCGGGGTACTGGTTGCTGCACTGAGTGCCCATCACCACAGGATCTCCAGGATTGGGTGCGGCGACAGCGGGTGCTGCGACGACCAAGCTGGTGGTCACGGCCGCGGCCGCCAGCATCAGGGCGTGCGCACGTCGGCTGGTGCCAGGGATCATAATTGCTGTGCCGTTTCTGTCTGGATGGGCGCTTCTCGATACATAGCGATGATCGCGGGCGCACACAGGCGCGTTACCTGGACGGCATTTTGCCAGGCCGGGGCCAGGGCCCCAGCACCGCCGAGCACGCCGAGGGCGACCGCGATCCACCACCAGCCGGACTTACCCTCAGCGATGAATGTGACCCCAAAAGGCCACGGCGACAGTGGAGACGCCACCGACCAAAGAGGGTGGCCAGTATCGCGACACCGCCGCTGACATCGACACTTGCTCCAATCCTTCCAGTTGCCGAACAGAGCAACCACCCAGTTTACGGGGTCCGCACCGCTGGCGCGGCGGCGCAAAACAGGGTGCCGGCGTGGTAGACAAAGCTGAGGGGATGAAACCCTAGCGTCTGTTCCGTCAATGTGGTGCACGACGTTTCGCCCTTCGGACTGCCGCTGGGCTGGGTCTACACAATCGCCGACGCGTGCAGCGACTTCACCACATCTTCCGGCCGTCCGAATGACGACGCAGCTGGTCGCTGCTTTCACTGTCGCGCCCTGCTCCGTGTTAGTCAAGACACGGCTGTATCGCGTGAGTTGAGGGCGTGGAGCCGCTCCGCGACCGGCGCGAGTGCACCTCGGTAACAATCGCCCAGCGCCGGGGACCGCGTCGTTCGACCTTTTTCACTGTGTCCTTAACAGCACGAAAAGCGGTCGAATGACCCCGGTCAGCAGTTCACGGTCGGGATTGGTGCGGGACAGAACCCGCAGGCCCAGGACGGTGCTCAGAGCGAGTCGTGCGATGTCGGCTGGAGGTTGCGAGGTAAGGATTGATCCGTCGCGCTGCCCCGCCGCGACACAGTCGCGGACACATTTTTCGATTTCACCAAAGACCTCGGCTACAACATCTCGGAAGTCTTGATCGTGCGCCGCCACCTCCAACGCCGTGTTCACGACAAAACATCCCTTGTGAAGCCTGTCGGCGAGCGCTTCTTCCACGATTGCATCGAAGTACCGCTCCAATGCGCGTAAGGGCGGGTCATCGCCTCCGAAGATAGCCCGGCAGGTTTCGAGCGCCAGTTGGACATACCGATCGAGCACGAGACGGTAGATGGCTCTCTTGTCGCCGAACGCGTTGTAGAGGCTTGGCGTAGTCATTCCGGCGCGGTCGGCGAGGTCGCGCATCGATGTCGCCTCATAGCCGTTACTCCAGAAACGTTGCGTTACGGCTTCGAGCACCGTGTCTTCATCGAATTTCCTAGGCCTGGCCATCTAGATCCGTCGGTCAATGTCGAGAGCAAATAACTCGCAGACATTCTATCACGGTCGTCAGAAAATCTATTGCGCATTTTCTGACGTTCGTAATAAAATCCGTGGAGTCGACGCCGGATCCGGCCTCGATCACCGATAGTCGGAGACTCGACCCCGGTTTCTGCACGGCTCCTTTGCGGAGGTTTTCCATGATGAAAGTCGCCTTGCTGGCGGAGCTGAAGGCAAACCCAGGAAAGGGGGACGCGCTAGAGCGGCGCTCCTCTTTGAGTCGCAACCGATCGCTGCGCCGCCGCGCAGCGACCCGCAACCCCCCAACTAGAAGCAAACCAGGAGTACACAGATGAGCGAGTATGCCCACGTAGATGGGGTTTATCCCTTCCCGGCTGTGATGCAGTCGCGCGAGATCGAAACCAACGGCGCCAAGATCCACGTACGCGTCGGCGGGCGTGGCCCGGTAGTGGTCATGCTGCACGGCTTCGGCACCACGGGCGATATGTGGGGTCATCTGGCGAGCGCACTTATCGAAGACCACATGGTTGTCGCGCCCGACCTGCGTGGGTTGGGCCTCTCGTCGAAGCCTGATGGAGGCTATGACAAGAAGCATCAGGCGGCGGATGTGGTGGGTGTCCTTGACGCCCTGGGTGTGCGTACGGCCGAATTGGTGACGCACGACATCGGCATCATGGTTGGGTTCGCGGTTGCCGCCACCCACCCCGAGCGTGTGAGCCGGTGGGTGGCGATCGACGCGCCGCTGCCCGGCGTCGGGCCCTGGGATGAGATAACACGGGATCCGGCCATGTGGCACTTTGGCTTCGGTGGTCAGGACATGGAGCGCCTGGTCGCCGGCCGTGAGCGCATCTATCTCGATCGCTTCTGGAACGATCTTTCCCGGGACCCGAAGCGTTTTGATGAAGCCAAGCGCCAGCATTATGCGGCGCTCTATGCGCAACCCGGCGCAATGCGAGCGGGCTTTGCCCAGTTCCTAGCGTTCAGCCAAGATGCGGCCGACAACACCACGTTCCTCGCGCAGGGCAAGCTTCAGATGCCGGTCTTGGCCATCGGCGGCGAAGCTACATTCGGCCCTATGATCGGCGCCGTGATCCAGTGTGTCGCCGATAACGTCGAAGAGGTGATCATCCCGGATTGCGGGCACTGGATCACAGAAGAGCAGCCGCAGGCGACGACAGACTTGGTCGTCGACTTCCTGCGTAGGGCGCGTTGAAAGGCGGTATCGGCATTTGAGGCCGACGCCTCGATGCCCGCATCCACGAAGTCGTGGCTGTGGTCGTTGAAGGCAAGGCAGATGCCTGGCCGTCGCGAAGCCCGGCAGGTCGATGAACCACGGCGCCTATAACACCGGCATCCCGGTGAGCTGTTCGAAAATCACGCACCTCGCGACGTCAATTTCGTTGGCACACTTGGCCGCAGCGCCAGAGCCCTCGCAGATGCGTTCCATTCGGTGTCTGGCAGAAGCCTGGTGTAGTTGAGTCTGCCGTCGAGTGGGTACGGTATCGGATCTCGCGATTGATGTGACCTTGCGGCGGCTGAAGAAATGACACGAATCTGAGACGAATCGCGTATGACATCACGTGAGACAACTCGCGTTATCGGAGGTCAAGGTGTGAATCGCCGACTGGTATGAGATGCGCGGGACTGGTTCAATTCGCGTGAGAAATCATCAGACTTCTGTGCCGACGGCTTCGCCGCCGCACGGGGAGGGCAGCGACGCGTGCAGGTGGAAGACTTCTCCTCGCCCGCTGAGATGGCTGCGTCGTCAGCCAAGCGGTGCCCGGTGATTGAGCGCTTCCGGTTCTGCGCGACGCGTTGGTGACGAATCATTGAATCATCCGAATGAATCAACACCACACTCAAGATCCACTGGTGTTGTTGGCCTGGGCGGGAGATGAAGCCGCGGAGCCGAGCTCGACGGACCGCACGAGCTACAACCCGAAAGCATGGGGACAGCGAACTTGCTAGGTGAGCCGAATTTTCGGCACACGTCGACGCCTTGAAATATCAAGCAGCACAGTACGATAGAGAATATACGGCAGTTGTTCATGGATAATCGAGACTCTCCATGATCCCGGAATTCTTCAGACTTCCCTCCGTCCTTGAAAGCGGCAGCAATGGGTGCATGGCACCCGCACCTCGTGCCAGAGCGTGGCCGACCCGGGGGCGCGACAACGGTGTGAAAGTCCATCGAGGAGACGAATGCCTGGCCTGCTCCGGAATACGAGTCGAGCGGCGGCAAGGACTCAGGCTTGGCGTTGTCGTTGGCCGCGGATCGCACGTGCATCGCGAGCGGAGCGGTAGACGCCGACCTCGTCGAAGACAATTGTTGTCCAACTTCGCCGTCACGGTGGCGATTCAACTACACCTGTCGCGGTCCAACGCAGCGTAACTGTTCACTATCGTCGGTATCGAAGCCACCCTTACGTTGTCCGTTGTCCTGTTGGTGAATTTGAGGTCGGTCAGCAGGTGACGACCATGATGGGCTGAATAGGTCGAGTCTTCGACGGTGGCTACGCCGGCTACACCTCCTACCCGTTGGCCAAGTCATCACCTTCAGCAGCGAGATCGATTGGGCCACAATGGGAGCGATCGGAAACGCTCCAGACCGTTTACGGATCACTGGTCTCCGGCTTCGACGCCAAAACGGTCAGATCCTGCTGATCCTCGGCGGCACGTCGTCTGCGGGCGAGGTGGTCGCAACTTCGAGGGTCGGATCCAACCCGAGGTCGCGATGAACTACCTCGCGTCGCCGCCGTTGGTGGTCGCGTACGCCCTCGCGGGGACAATGGACATCGACTTCGCCACGGAGCCTCTCGGCCACACGGCTGACGGGACGCCGGTACTGCTGACGGACCTATGGCCGGAACCCGACGAGATCCGGGCGGTCATCGAAGGCAGCCTGTCGGCCGAGATGTTCACAGCCGCGTACCGCGACGTATTCACTGGTGACCAACGCTGTCGCGGCATCGACGTGGCCAGCAGCGAGATGTTCCCTGGGACGACGAATCCACCTACATTCGTCGTCCGCCGTACCTCGACGGAATGGCCCTGGAACCGAAACCGGTGTCCGACACCCGGGCAGCCAGGGTGCTGGTGAAGCTGGGCGATCTGGTGACCACCGACCACATCTCACCGGCCGGCGCGATCGCGTCAGGCACGCCGGCGTGGGACTACCTCGCCGTGCGCGGGGTCGAGCGCCGCGACGTCAACACGTACGCGTCGCGACGGGGCAACCATGAGGTGATGATGCGCGGCGCGTTCGCGAACGTCCGCCTGCAGAACCGGGTCGCACCGGGCACCCGCGGCGGCCGAACCCTTAACTTTCTCGACGGTGGAAGCGAGACAACCGTTTACGAGGCGGCCGCGGCCTACCGGGAGGCGAGGGTGCCGATGGTGGTGGTCGCGGGCCGCGACTACGGGGGCGGCTCGTCCCGCGATTGGGCGGCCAAGGGCCCCGCGCTGCTGGGCGTCCGCGCGGTCATCGCGCAGTCGTTCGAACGCATCCGTCGATCGAACCTCGTTGCGATGGGTGTGATTCCCATCGAGGTAACAGCGGGACCCGACGAGGTCGCGCCCACCGGAACCGAGGACATCACCATCTCGGGCCTGGACCTGCTCAACTCGGGCGCAGTGCCGGCTGAGGTCGTTATCCACAGTGGCAGCAACCGGCTCACGGGGCGTCTGCGCCTGGATACGGAGCGTGAAGCCGACTACATCCGCCACGGGGGAGTCGTGCCGTACGTGCTGCGTCGGTTGTATGGGGGCGCCGGAAGTCAACAGACGCAGTACCTGGTTAGGACACCTGGCGTTCTTTGCATCATTCGGCGTCATCGACGGCGAGTTCTCTGCCGACTTGATCGACGAACTGCCGAGCGCTCGCCCCCTGGGTCGCTACTGGGCGACACTCGCCCGCGTGCAAAGCGTCTCCTGATCTCAATCAAACCGCGTCCCGCCTTCTCGCCGCCGACGGAACGACACGGGCTGCCTTCGCCAAGTACCTCCTCATAGTAGCGGGCGACGACGTGCTCAATGAGCGACTACTCGCCACCCTGCGGGCGGACAAAGACCTCTCCGTGAGACTCGCTGTGACACCGAACGATGACCATGTCGCACCTGGAGCAACCGAGTGGACATGTTCTACGCGCCGCACCGCAGCGGCTGTCGACCTTGCTCGACACCACTACTCCACTCACCGTGCTCCTTTCAGATGTCACTGGCCGCAATGCCGGCGACGATGATGTCGGTGGTCTGCTCGATCCATTCGTCGTCGAGGGGGGAGCTGCGGGTCCATCACGAATCGCATCGATGCGGCGCCGCCGACGATTTCAGCCAGCCGATCCGCGTTGATGTCGGCCCGAGCTTGACCATCGACGCTGAGGGGACGCAGACGTCGCGCAACGCGGGGAACACTTGCCCGCGGAAACGGGTCAGCGCACGGGTGTTGAGGTCGGCGTCGCGGTCACTTCGGTGATCAGATGCGGCAGCGCGGCGCGGATGACCGGATCACTGAACAACTGGCGCGACACTCTCAGCAAGGCCCGCACCTCCTCGGTCCCGCTGCGCGACGCAGGCGGCAACGCACTCGGCACCGAGGCGAACGCCACGGCGTGGACGAGTTCGGCCTTGGTTGCCCAGCGCCGATAGATCGCCGCTTTCGTCGTCCCGGAGCGTTCGGCCACGTCTTTCACCGAGAAGCCGGTGTAGCCCGTGGCCAACAACAGCACCGGCGATCTTATGCCGGTGGCAGCGTATTCCTCTCCCTACGCCGTGTGCTGAACGTGACACCGGTTGCGCTCTCACAAGACATCCATGACATTATGTGTCTAGTTTGTACTGCGGCGTGTCCGAAGCTTCCCTGATCCAAGACGCATGGAACACGTTATGTACAAATTGTTCTCTTTCGGAGATACTGTCGAGCGCTGGCCGGAACGTCTCGGGCCGCACCGTTCTTCCGGTGTCGCTACTGACGCATACTTCGTGTGCGTTCCCCGGTTAGCGGGTCACTGCTGGTCATGGCGACGGCGCCGGCGTGACTCACGCGAGCGTCGCTGTCCCGTGACCCCGATCACGTCGGCCGTCGGAGCCGACCGATCCACGATGACGCATTAGCTGTTAGCCGAAACGTCCCCGTGCGGTCGCGATCAGCACTATGCCGACAGCAGGAAGCCGCACCCGAGAACCAGCAGCGTACAGGCACAGACGGTGTCGACGGCGCAGCGCGTCCGCGGATCAGCGGTGGACGCGGGTGTCGCCGTGATCGCGGTGATCACCACAGTCCACCACACAGCAGCGACGCCGACGGTCGTCACCGCCAGGGTGGTGGCAACCAAGGTCGCCTGCTGGCCGGGGTCGATGAACTGCGGGAGTAGGCCCAGAAAGAACAGCAACGCCTTTGGGTTCGAGATGTTGGTGAGCACACCCTGGCCGAACAACTGCCAAAGGGCCCGTGACTGCATGGGGTTACGCGGGACTGGCTGTGTGCCGGTCGGTGATGCCGGACTCCGCTGCTGAATGTAGGTTGCCCACAAGGTCATTGCCGCCAACGCGATCAAGTAGCAGGACCCGATGAGCCGGAGCGCGGTGAACATCACCGGACTGGCGGCGATGACTGCCGATAGCCCGACCGCAACGGAGATCGTGTGCACGCATAAACCGCACATCACCCCTGCGGCGGTTGCGTAGGCCGCGCGTCTACTTATGAATGCCTGGCTCGCGACGACCGCGAAGTCCGGCCCCGGAGTGCACAGCACTGCCGCGAGAACCCCGAGGAACGCGATCCATTGCCCGGCACTCACCTGAGACTGCTTCGACATGCTGGCGACCACATACGTTCAGGATGACCACAGATTCGGGAAGCTGCTAGAACTACCGGATAGTATCCGGCATATGAGCGGAATAGTGAATCTGGATTCGGTAGATTGGGCGATTCTGGCCGCTCTGCAGGACGACGCGATGATCAGCAACAAACACCTGGCGCAGCGGGTAAGGCTCTCCACGTCAGCGTGTCACGACCGGGTGCGCCGGCTCCGGGACAACGCCGTGATCACCGGGATTACCGCCACGGTCGATCCGAACAAAGCCGGGCGACCCCTGCAGGCGTTCATCGCCGTGCAGCTGCGCCCGCATCGGCGGGATCTGGTCGAAGCATTCACGGCGGCGGTTCGCTTACTCCCGGAGACTCTGGCGCTCTATAATGTGTCGGGGCCGGAGGACTTCTTCATTCACGTCGCTGTCACCGACAGCGAGCATCTACAGCAGCTGATCATGGACCATTTGGCCACGCGCCCCGAGGTCGGCCATGCACAGACCCACTTGATCTACGGCGCGCCAATCCGCACGCCCGTACGCCCCGCGCCGGCTTGAGCGCAAATCGCCAACGATGCTCGGTGTTGAGGATCGTCGTGCATCGACCGAGGGTCTGCTGGAGCGCTGCAACGAATTTAGGGATTCTCCGCAACCGGTGGTGTCACTGAATGATCTATTGCGAGGTGGCGTGATGATCGAGCTGAGTGAACAGCTGATCATCGACCAGCTTTCCGGCCGTCTTGTCGATGCTTACACCCAAGTCGAGTCGACGAGGGCGTCCAGAATCGTGACCGAGGAGTACGCCCGATTCCATGGGCGGCCGATACGAGACTTCATCCCACTCTTGGTGGAACGCAACGCACGTGCTGTTCAATCTGCTGGAATGGTCGCCGGTGCGCGACCGGTTCGACGTCGGCATGTACGAGGATTTTGACGAGCAGACAGAGCAAGACATCATCAACGAGGTCGCGGCCTTGGCCGAGGGTCCGGTGCCGACAGCTTCGCTGCACTTGACCACGAGGTGCCCGTGCTGGATGTGATCAATCACTCGATCTTATTGCCGGACGCCACGCACAAATCCTATGCAGCGCAAAGGCGGAGCGAGTGGTCTACCCGAAGACTGCATTGGGCGACCACACCGAGCGGGCTCTCTGGCAGCTCCCGGCGACAGATCGTGTCGAGGATGCCGTGGCGGCGCGGGCGACGTGCACGGGCATCGTGCGCGCCTCCAAACGATGGTATGCGGTGTCCGCGATCTACCTCGGCTCAGGATTGTTCGGAGCGCACTGCTACTCCCACGCCACGCCCGAAGAGCGCGATCAGTATCGAACACACCAAGAAGCAGTCAGCGCGCAGCAATCAAGTCTGCACGCCAATCATCTGAGGCGCCTACGGGCTATCGGTGAGCGCATCTCCGAAGGGTGGTTGCAACACCGCGAAAACCGACGGTTATGGGTCACAGAGTTGACGTCGGACATTGAGGCTGCGGACTAGGTCGCCGGCCATGATTTCGTTCAGAGCCGCGAGGAGCGCATATTCGCCGTCCCGGCTGAAAGCCCCGACGGGACACCGAACGCGAGTGCCGCGATTCGGCGACGGGGTCTCCGTCGATGAGGAGCTGTAAACACGATGGGCGACCACATCCCGAACTACGACGAGCACCTCGACGAGGAGGGGCACGGACGCTAATGCGTCGACCGAGCCACGCGACCGCCTGCCCGCCCTCGGCGCGCGCGGTCGAGAACTACGCCGCATCCACCAATTGTCAGTTCCGGTCGACAAGTGAGCAGGTGACTCCGGAGCAGGCTGCTCAGGATTCAACCAAAGCTGACAATTGATTCTGATTGAAACGCCCTGGAAATCCCGGTGGCTCCTGACCTTGGAAACGAGGATGCAGGTATGCCCACGGAACCGTCATCGGGAAAGAAGCCGACCAGCCGCCGCTACAGCCCGGAGGAGAAGGCCGCCGCGGTGCGGATGGTCCGGGCGCTAAGGACCGAGTTGGGTACCGATCAGGGCACGGTGTCGCGGGTGGCTCGTCAGCTGGGCTACGGCGTGGAATCGGTCCGCTCGTGGGTGCGCCAGGCCGACATCGACGACGGGTACGCGCCCGGTGTCTCAATTGCGGAGTCGGCGCGGATCAAAGAACTCGAGCAGGAGAACCGAGAACTCAAGCGCGCCAACGCGATTCTGAAACGGGCGGCGAGTTTCTTCGGGGCGGAGCTCGACCGCCAACACAAGAAATAGTCGACTTCATCGACACCCACCGCGAGGAGTTCGGGGTCGAGCCCATCATCACCGTCCTGCGCAGTGCAGGGGTGGCGGTGGCCCCGAGCACCTATTACGACACCAAAGCCCGTCCGCTGTCGCAGCGGGCCTGCCGCGACGCCGTGCTGGGGCCGGCCTTGGTGGCGCTCTGGGAGGACAACTACGGCGTCTACGGGGCGCGCAAGCTGTGGAAGGCCGCCCGCAGAGCTGGCCATGACGTGGGCCGCGACCAAGTCGCCCGCCTGATGCGGGCCCACGGGATCTGTGGGGCCAGACGCGGCAAACGAGTCCGCACCACCAAAGCAGATCCCACAGCTGCGCGCCACCCGGATCTGGTGAAGCGCCAGTTCACCGCCAGCGCCCCGAACCAGTTGTGGGTTACGGACCTGACATTCGTGCCCACCTGGGCCGGGGTCGCCTACGTGTGCTTCCTGATCGACGCGTTCAGCAGGATGATCGTCGGGTGGCGAGTCGCCTCCCATATACGCACCACGATGGTGCTCGACGCGATCGAAATGGCCCGCTGGTCACGCGGAATTCTGCTGCCCGGCTTGACATGTCACTCCGATGCCGGGTCGCAGTTCACCTCCATCCGCTACGGCGAACGCCTCGCCGAGATCGGCGCGGCGCCCTCGATCGGATCGATCGGGGACAGCTTCGACAACGCCCTGGCCGAAACGGTGAACGGATACTACAAGGCTGAGCTGATCTACGGACCGGCCCGCACCGGCCCGTGGAAGACCGTCGAAGACGTCGAATTGGCCACCCTCGGCTGGGTGCACTGGCACAACACCAGCCGTCTACACGGCTACCTCAACGACGTCCCACCGACCGAGTTCGAAACCGCGTTCTACGATGCACACCGGAGCGACCAACCCCTGGTCGAAATCCAATAGCCCGAGCCTCCGGGAAAACCAGGGCGTTTCAATGAATCTGCCCGGACCTGTTTGTTGCCGTGCGGCGCGTCAACGCCGTAGCGGCCTCTCCTGCGGTTTCGATGTCGATGCCTAGTCGAATCGACAACCCCAGGAGAGACCTACTTGAAGTCTGACGGAGAACTCATGGAAATACTCAATGCCTACGACCTGACAGGGTCCTTCCGCGCCGCCGCCGAGTTGTGCGGGTGCTCGCATCACACCGTGAAGAAAGCAGTCGAAGACCGCGACGCCGGTCTGCCGCCGGCGACACGGCGGGCCCGGATGATAGACGCCAGGCGCGATCTGCTGGAAAGCCTGGGTCACTGATTCGAAAGGCAAGATCCGCGGTGATGTAGCCCACGACAAGCTGGTGGCGTTGGGATATGGCGGCACCGACCGCACCACCCGACGTGCATTGGCGGAGATCAAATCCCAATGGCGACTAGGCAATACACGCGTGCACCGACCCTGGATCACCGAACCCGGACTGTGGCTGCAGTACGACTTCGCCGACGGGCCTGTGGTGGCCGGCCGCAAGATCGTGCTGCTGGTGGCCTGGCTGGCCTGGAGCCGCTACCGCGTGGTCATCGCGTTGCGGGACCGCACCGCACCCAGTGTGTTCGCCGGGCTGGACCGTATCTTCCGCCTCGTCGAGGGCGCCCCGACCTACCTGCTGACCGACAACGAGAAGACCGTCACAGTCGGACACATCGCCGGGGTCCCGGTCCGCAACCGCGCCGCGGTCACCTTCGGCCGCTACTACGGCATCTCGGTACTGACCTGTGAACCCGCCGACCTGGCCACCAAAGGTGGGGTGGAAAACGCGGTCAAACTCGCCAAGGCCGATATCGTGCCCACCGAGACCAACCTGCTACCCCAGTACGACAGTTTCGCCGACGTCGAAGCCGCGTGCGCCGGGTTCACCGCCGAGATCAACGCCCGGGTGCACCGCAGCACGGGTCGGCGCCCGGTGGAGATGCTCACCGCAGAACGTCCCACCCTGCACACGATCCCTGACCTGCCCCACACCGCCGCATTGGGGGTGACCCGCCGAGTCCCCGACAACACCCCGATGGTCACCTTCGAACACTGCCAATACTCGTTACCGGCAACACTATTGGGGCACACAGTGTGGATACGACACCACGGCGGCAGCGACGAAGTGGTGATCTGCGCACTCGATGACGCCGGCCCCATCGAAGTCGCCCGGCACCGCAGGGCGATACCGGGCAGCCCCGCCATCAACGACGCGCATTTCCCCGACCACCGCGACAAGGTTCCCGGTGACTGCCGCGTCCGGGCCCGCACCGCCTCCGAGTAGACGTTCCTGGCATTGGGTCCCGGTGCGGCGGTGTGGCTCAAAGAAGCCGCCGCAATCGGCACCGAACGCATCCTGCAGAAAATGGCCCACGCCGTCGAACTGTCCGCGCTGGCCGGCCGCGCCGACGTCGACTGGGCGCTCGGACATGCCGCGGTACACGGCCGCTTCGCCACCGGCGACCTGGACTCCATCCTGGCCGCCAAAGGCTTGGATCGGACCCGTCGCGGCGCCAACGAGGGCACCTCTCTGGCCCAAGGCACTCGCGGATGGAACCTGTTCGGCGCCACCATCATCGACGGCCCCGAAGCGGGCATCGCATGACCACCACCACTGCCGCCACCGCTGCGCTGCTGCCCGCCGACGTGGAAGCGTTGATGCGTTCGCTCCGGTTGCCGCACGCCCGCGCGATCGCCGCCGACGTGCTGGCCACCGCCCGCGCCCAACGCTGGGATCCCACCGAGGTCATCAAAGCGCTGCTGACCGAGGAGTCCGGCGGCCGGACCCGCTCGATGCTGGTGGGATGCCGCGGGCCTTCTCGCTGCTAGTGGCCGGCCATGGCTGGGTCAGCACCAGGCCGTCGGGGATTGCTTCGTGGGGGTGTTTCGTCGCGCCATTCGCGCACGACATCGGGCAGGAACGGAATCCGGGCGCCCAGGACGTAGGACTGGCCGGCGGCCTGCAACGCGACCTGGTTGGCCTCGGAGATCATCCCAGCGTCGGCGACCACGGTGACATCGGTGAGCTGGTGGGCCGCCTTGAAGGCGTTGATGACCGGCAACATGGTCGCGGTCTCGGCCTTGTTGCCCTCGAAGGCCTCCACGGTCAGTGGGAACCCTGAGGCGTCGGTGAGCAGGCCGAGGGTGATCTGCGGTTCCAGGCGTCGTTCCTTGGAGTTATGCCGACGTCGGCATAACTCCAATTACGCCGAGGCTGCGGTTATGCCGAGCTCGTGGTGGCTGTGGTGGTGTTCGTGCTGTTCAGCGGGTTTGGCAGGGGTGAGCTGTTCGGCATAACCCTGGTGGCGCGGGCCGTGGTGTGTCTGTCTGGTGGCGCTTTGGTTGGCCCATCAGGAGGAGAAACACATGGACCCGGTATGCACCGCCGATGCCCGCGACGGCACGGCTTCGGTGAGTGGTGTGCTCGTCGAGTACGCAGAGTGGCTGGACCGTCAGCGTGGGTTGGCGCCGATCACCATCGACAACTACTGCTGGAATGTGGGGCAGTTCCTCACGGCGTTACCGCGGCCCATTGAGGTATCAGTCAGTCTGCTGTCGTGCGTGCCGGCGATCAGGGCCGCCATGTCCACCGGGCCGGCCGTGGTGGCGATCCCCGGGAACCGGGCAGTGTCGGCTGCGGTATGCCGGGCCTCGGCCGCTGCGATCAGGGCCTTTGACGGCACGCAGCCGGTGTTGACACACGTGCCACCGAAGATGCCGCGCTCGATCATGACGACGGACTTGCCGAGCGCGGTAGCGCGGATCGCCGCGGCCATCGCCGCGCCGCCGGAACCGATGACCGCGAGGTCCAATCCCTGACTCATGCACCCATCCTTGACCTTCAAGTAGGCTTGAAGGTCAAGTGTTCTGAGGAGACATCGTGAGAATCGGGAAGCTCGCCGAGGCGACCGGGGCCACCACCGCGACGCTGCGCTACTACGAAGACGAAGGCCTGCTCCCGCCCGCCGAACGTTCCCCGGCGGGGTATCGCGACTATGCCGCCGACACGATCGCCCGGGTCGGCTTCATCCGACGGGGACAGGCCGCCGGGTTCAGCCTCGCCCAGATTCGGCAGATCCTCGACATCCGTGACAGCGGCCACGCGCCGTGCACGCACGTGCGCGACCTGCTCGACATCCGACTGACCGACCTCGACGAGCAGATCAGCGCACTGGTGGCACTGCGCGAGACCATCGCCCGGCTGCGGCAGGGCGCCGAAAGCGTCGACCCGGAATCATGCAGCGCCGATGACGTATGTCGATACCTCTAGGAGCCACCTCCGTGGCACCGGAGGCATGTATTTCGTCAAGTCCGTTGACCCCGGCAGTCGTCATGAATTTCCGCCCCACTGGAGGTCGTTGGTGCGCGGGAGCGCGGGGCCTGCTGAGCAGTAGGCTCACCCGATGCGGTGGGATTTCACTCGAAGCTGGTCGCATTGGCCGTGCTGAGCCCAGCCACACTCGTTCAGGCGATCGCCACCTTCGCCATCACCAATATCGACGACATCGTGGTCCTCGCGGTGATGTTCGGCCAGGCGCCCGGTCATCGTGGCGCAGCCATCCGAGTGACCGCCGGTCAGTACCTCGGCTTCACCGCCATCTTGGCAGTTTCGGTCGGCGGCGCACTCCTGGGTGCCACGCTGCTTCCTCCAGCCGCACTGCCGTACTTCGGGCTGCCGCCCATCGTGTTGGGGCTGCGGGCGGCATGGCTGGCCTGGCGGGATCGCCGCACCCAACCGGCGCCGACCGATGATCCCGCAACACTGTTGACGCCTGGCACCTGGCAGGTCGCAGTCATCACCTTCGCCAACGGCGGCGACAACATCGGCGTGTACGTTCCGATCTTCGCCGTCTCAACGATCGCCACCATCGGTGTTTACATCATCGTGTTCCTCATCGGTGTGGCCATCTGGTGCGCGGCCGGCCGATATTTCGCCTCCCACCCGATCATCGCCAAAGCACTCTCACGCTGGGGCCACATCGTTCTGCCCGTTGCACTGATCACAATCGGGGCCCTCATCCTCATCAAAGGCGGAGCGTTCGCCCTCTAGCTCGGAGCAACTTCACCACTCAGGGCCAGGAGGCGCTCCTGCATCGGCATGTGTTGGCGTTCAACCACTTTGGTGATGTCCCGGCCCGTATCCGCTATGACAATCTAAAACGGGCGGTGGCCAAGGTGCTCAAAGGCCGCAGCCGGCACCCGAACTACCAACACGAGCGAGCGCACCACAGAATCATGATCGTGTGTCACGAGAGACACGATCACAGTAGTTATACCGAAGACGTACCCGAGCCAACGGAATCGACAGGAGACCATTCCGGCTACCCTGCTGCGCTCGCAGCCGGGCGCGGAAGCAGGGTTGCCCCAGATTCAATGAGAAACGTCGCGATCGAAATTCTCATCCAATCTGGGGCAATGCAGGTCAGACTAGTAAATGTGCCCCAGATTCAATGAGAACGGACAACGACGTCGCGATCGCGGTAGGTTACGACGTACCAAGGGCGGCTGTCGATGTCAGCGCGTGCCTGTGCATCCATGGCGGAGGAGATCATGGTGGGCATTCTGCTCCTTCGGGATGACAGCTTGCACGAGGGCTATTCGTCACAGTGACGTATTAGTGCGTGGGCAGGGGTTGGTCGAGGGGAAGGCCCACCTCGGTCTAGGGGGACTTGAAGACATCGTGGTCTCCGACGCGGCGCCACCGACAGCGCAACTCGTCGTAGACAGTGACCAGTTCGAAAGTGGCCCGTCCGTCGGGACTGGCGAACGACCACGTCATCTCGAGAACGCCCGGCGCGGCTTGCACAGACTTCACACGCAGGGACCGCGGCCATGGAGTCGCCGGATCCGCGGCGTAGGCATCGCAAGCCGGAACGAATTTCGCCCTCACCACATCACGGAAGGTTCTTCGGTGCTCGGCCTTGAGATGGCGATAGTCGGCATCGAACGCCGGTGTCGTCTCGAACTTCACGACTCGGGCTCGACGTCGTCCGCCTGCGCGTCCAGCTCGTCGAGATGGTCCAGGAATGCCTCGCCGTCGTCGTGAACGGTGACCCGCCCGGCCGCCACGTGCTCGTCGACTTCCTTCTCCCGTCGCTGCCAACGGTCCTGCCAGAACCATCGTTGGTCAGCCGGAATCGGTAGCGCAGGCCGCAGCTCCAGAACCCCGTCCTCGCGTTCAGTGATCTCAACCTGCGCACCGGACTCGTCGAGGTGCAGCCGCCGCCGCACCTCGGCAGGCAACGCGACGACACCACGGGCCTGGACGGCAACGAAGCCATGAAACGACATAGCCCCATTCTCGCACATCGCCGTAATGCTGTAAAGCCGTAATGAGCCCTAGCGGCATTGCCGATAAGCTACCTTATGTCAACTCCCAGTTGGCAGGTGCGCATACTGACAGTTGACTATCTCACAGTTTCGCAGAATACTTGGCGGCGTGACAACCCCTCGCCTCGTCGAACTCATCGACCGCTACCGCAGCACGCATGGAACCAGTGAGTCCGAGATCGCGCGGCGGATCGGATTCAGCCGCGAGGCACTGGGCAAGTGGCGCCGCCACGGCCTCAAGGGGTTACCCAGCCGCGCGAATCTTGCTGCGGTGGCGCGTGTCATCGGCCGCCCGTACCGCGAAGTCCTCTCGGCCGCGCTGTTCGACACTGGGTACCTCACCGACGCCCAGGCCGCCATCCCGCGGCCCCACGACGAAGTGCTCCACGACGCGATCAGCGTGCTCACCGAAGCCAGCCGACTCACGAATCAGCCCATGCGCCAAACGAGTTCAGGCCAATGGGAACCCGACCCCGACCCACGATCGGCGCTGCCGATCGACTGGGCCGCCTTCGTGACCGAGGCCCTGGCCGGCGCAGCCGCCAACGCCGGCGGCATCGACACGATCCTGGCCGGTCGTCCTGGGTCCTGGGAGGCCTCCGTGGTCGGCGACGCCCTGCGTGCCGCGGTCGGACACGACGAATGGGATCTATGGCGCCACCGCACCGAACCCGTGAACATCGTCCTGAACCCCGAACGCATCCTCTTCGACAGCGATACGTCGGACAAGTTCGAGGAAATGGACGCCGCCGAAGCCGAGATCGAACGTCGCGTGAACGCGATTCGCCCCGGCATCATGTACTCCGGTGATGCCGATACGCAGCTCTACCAGTGGGCAATCGACCTCGGATATGAGGTCAGGCCCGGCTCCCCCCCACCGCCGCCGACCGTTGAAGAGATCGAAGCGTGGCAGGCAGCCGAGCGAGAAAACCCCACACCGCTTAGCGCCGAAGATCAAGCCCAAGAGGACGCCATTGAAGCACTAAGCGTTCTCCAAGATCGCCTGGTAGCGCAGCAGCGGGCCGATCTCGCAGACTACGGGAACCGCCTCGCGGATACGGTACGAGCACAGCTGGCCGCCCTCCAGCTGCCTGTACCGGTCACCGTGACCGTCGACCTCGACACGCCGTGGGATCAAGCACCCGAAACGCCGGCCCAGGGTTGGAGTACGGGCGCAATCGACACCGCCGTCGCCGCCGCAATCGCGGCGACTCCCCCGCCCGATTCGATGCCGGGCACCCTACTGGAACGGGCCGAAGCCTCCCTTCGCCACGAGGGAGCGAATCACGGTGGTGAGTGATCCGGCACCAGATTGGCTGCACGAACGGGCGCTCGCGCTGGTAGCACGTGTAGGTGAGCGAGGCATGACACTGACCGTCGATGCCGCCGAAACCTTTCTTGCCGAACGCCATACCACTGCGGCCGCGCACCTCGGAGTCACCGACCGAACCGCCCGACCGTACCTTGACGACGCCGCCCTCGACGCCCTGGCCGACCGCCTAGTGTCCACGTTCGCCGCCGAGCAACCCGGACGCGACCTGTTCAGCCTTCCGCGCAGCGCACATATCAGCGTGGCCAGCTTCGGGCTCCTGGTCGCCGGACTCGCTGAAACCCTGCTCTTCTTCGAAAGCTACCCGGCGATCGACGACACCGACCGCCGCGCGCGCATCCACGAGACGGCACAGCTGGTGTCGCTGGCCGGTCTGGTCCAAGCCGAACACACGGGCGGCCCGATCGCCGCCGCCCCGGCAATGTTCTCGCGGATCGCGCGGACGTTGACAACGGTGGCCGACCTCACCGACAACACCGACTTGGCCGCCGCGCTGCGGCGCGACGCGATGCGTGCCCGCTCGGCAGCGAGCGCAGAAACGTGACCGGCGCCCCGATGAGGCCGCATATAGCCATCGACAGCCAACCCAACCACGTGAGGATCGCGAATGAGCACCCAACTGCCAACCCGTACAGAGCTTTTCGGCAACGCACTGGCAGCCCTCGACTCGGCCCGCGCGGCGCTCAGCGACGCCCGTGACTGGCTCCAGTCCGACTGGACTCCCGTGGGATCCGCCCTCACGCCCGAGGCAGGAGAAGCGCGTCAAGCGGTGCTCGCTGGCATCGGCACCAGCAAGAACGCCATCGACGCCATGAAACGAGACGTTGATCGTGCGATCACGTCTCTCCACGCGCGCACCGACCGGTAAGGAGCCGGTAGATCCGCATGGCACAGTCCGCCAGATGCCAACGGGCAGAGGGCCGGTGGACAACTTGAGAGGTAGCTCCGAAGAGTGGGTCACGACCGCTATCGCGCCGATCGCGCCAGGAATGCAGGTCAGCTAGGCGGCGCGATCACCGTGGTCGTCGGTGCCGCGGTGGCGGGGGTGCCTTGGCTGCCGGCAGGTGCGGTCTCAGGCTGTGGGGTCGCCACGGTGGCCGCCGCTTCTGGGGCGCTGCTCACGGGGGCAGCGTTGGGCTCGACGGGGGTGCCCTGACTGCCCTCGGCGACCGGGGTGCCCTGACTGCCGCCTGTCGCTGTCGGCATCGCCTCGACGGGGGTTCCTTGGCTGCCGGTGGGTAGCGTGTCTGTCGGCACGGTATCGCCGGCATCGACTCCAGCGCCTTCGGCGTCCAGCGGCGGCATCTCGGCGACGTCCGCACCGTCGACCCCCGCGGTGGCCGCCGGCGTGGGCTGCGTGCCCGCTGGGGGGCTCCACCGGCCGCCACCGGTGGCCGCCGGGGGCGGGGCGAGCCACACCGCTCGGTCGGTGCCAAACGAGTTGTACACCACAGTCTCGGGCGCGGGCCCGGTCACGTCAAAGTACAGCTTGCCCGTCGTGTGCTGGCTCTCAGCGAGCGTGGCGGGGTTGACGCCCAGCGGTGTGGCCGCTCCGAACAACACCCGGTAGGTCGCGCCGTCGGCGGCTCGTGCATTGAAATTGGACACTACCGGTGTCACCGTTCCAGCGACGGCCACACCGGTGGCCGTGGCCTCCCACAGCGTGCCGTGCACCGGGTAGTCGATGACATCAGCACTGCGCCTCAGATCGCTGACCACCCACGCCTGCACGACACCGTTGTCCACCAGCTCGGCGTCATCACCGAACGTAGTGGTCTCCACATCCGCTGCTGCCGAGGGTGTGCTGAGCAGGCCCACGGTCAACGCCGCCGACGTGCAGGCCAACATTGAGGTCACGGATGCAGTCTTCACGCTCATCACTCCTGTGGTCGTCCGAGATCGGTTATCCCCCCGGCCCGCGGGGACGTCACGGGTTGAAACTAGCAGCCGGTCGCCGGCCACCCGAGGGGCTGAACGCGCGATTCGCCAACTCTGATACGGCCCTGCGTCGCGCACACGGACCAGGTGTCGGCGCACGCTTACTTATACGCTGGTCTCTACGCCTGCATTCGGTGTATACTATGCACCATGAGTAAGCGTGTGAGCCTGATCCTTGGCGACTCCGACGAGGCGGCGATCGCCCCCTACCTCAATCAGGGCTCGCCGGCCTTCGAGGTCTTGCGGCACTGGGCCAGCCAGCACGACGTCGCAGACGACATCAAGTCCGAGGCCGCGGCGTTGCGCGCACTGCTTCAGGCGGGGGCCGAAGCGCTGCAGGAGCACGTCCTCGACCTGGGCTACGCCCAGCTGGCCACAGAGTTCAACAGCGAATCGGCCAATGCTGAACGACGCACTGCACGCAACCGCCACGAGCGCCAGACCTAGGGGCGCAAATGACACGTGCGCTGCGCAGCCAGGCGTACCGAGTGGACCTCGGACATGGCTCCAAGCCGTGGGTCATCCTCAGTAACAACTCGAGGAACAGAAACCTCGATACCGTTCTGGCAGCACGTATTACGACAACCAGTAAGCACGCCCACGTTCCCACGGTCGTGCCGTTGACCGCGGCCGACCCGTTGGTGGGCTACGTCCTCGTCGATGACATCGTGCAGCTCTACCACGATGAACTCACCGAAGCGCTAGGGACCTTGTCCCTGCCCACCATGGCCGAAATCAGCAAGGCGCTTCGGATCGCGCTTCCCTGACGGCGCGATAGCCAAACATATTGCAAGGCAACAACTACGGAGGCTCTAACCGACTATGGCTGGCGTACTTTCCACACCAAATCTGGCGTTCTACTTCCCCGACGAGACCGTTAAGACGCTCAACGATCGCTGGGACGATTGGGTTGCGCGAGGGGCCACCGTTGTCACGAAGAAGGACCAGGCCGAAGACGCACCAGGGGTCTTGTTCGACCTTCTGCACACCGACATCCGCTTCACACCGGCCCTAACCGCCGCAGTGGCAATCGCTGAGCTGCGTCTGCACCGTGAGCAGACCGCCGCGTCAGGGTCTCTGATCTTCTACCCGTGTCTACCGTGGCAGTGGCCGCTCATCCTCGGCGCCCGGTTCCGACAGGAGCCCGACGTCCTGTGGGCAATCCCCCGCGAACTTGTCGCAAGCGACTTCGAGTGAGAGCTCAGGCTGAGCGAAGATGAGCGAGAACGCAGCAATTCGACTGGGTGCGCGGGTGGCACACGCTATCGCGGGCCGAGACACACGCAGCGACTACCTGACCCTCTGCGGTCGCACCATCAGCAGTGGCGATCCCCGAACGCGAGAGGTCGACATCCGTGAAACGCCGCTACACCAGCACTGCCTCCAGTGCTGGTGCTGACCGACGAGGCGTTTCCCCGCGAAGCGCCAACGAGGGCCGGTGCGATGTGAACACCGCACCGGCCGACGAGGACCCCAACACCACCCCGTTACCAGTCCTAAGTCAGTTCTTCACGTGGGCACCCGGAGACGAACCGGCGCCCTATGATCCACCGCGAACTTCAACGGAAACGCGGCGACCCCAAGGCCCGTCCTCGCACCCTGTGATCGACGTCGTACCCCGACCCCAGGCCGCGCACCAGCCGGGACACCGCCGGTGGTGGCTGGTCGCCGTCAGTGTGGTGGCAGTCGTAGTCACGGCCGCCGTCGTCTTCTGGCCCGAGCGCAGCAGCTCCGACCAGCCATCTCCCTCCGCGACTGTCCCAGCGCCCGCTCGGATCGACCCCCGGCTTGCGTCGTTGATGCCGGCCGATTATCCAGCGGGAGCCTGCACACCGGTACCCGCCGACAATCGCAGCGCCGCTGAGTGTGGCCCCAACATCAACGCCCCGAACACCTCAGCACGATTCACCCTCTACCACGACGTCGATGCCCTGAACGCCGCACTCACCCAGTTCATCACTGGCACAACAGTTCTGGTCTGTCCAGGAAACTATCAGTCGCCGGGCCCGTGGCGCCGCCGTGTAGCGCCCAACGTGCCCGTCGGCACTCTGGTGTGTGGCACCAGCCCACAGGGCCATGCCCGCATCGGCTGGACCGTCGACAGCGAGCTACTGCTTGCCAGCATTGAATCCAGCCCAGGCGGCCCCACGCTGCCCCAGCTCTACGACTGGTGGTCCGAGCACTCCTGACGCCGATTCGCCCGCGAAGCGGGTATCACCAGCGTGTGGGCAGCGCCCGAACCTGCTGCTCCACCACAGTCTGGCTGGTTGCGGCCACCTCGGCGTCGTCAACGAGGGCGCACCCCAGATACCCCACCCGCTCGGGGTCCATCTGCCCCGCTGCCTTCACAGCGGGGTCCAGCACCGCCGCCACATGCACTGGAAAGTCCACAATCCCTGACTGCAGGACACGATTGCCGGCGGCCGGGGTCAGCACCACCGCCGCGACCGTGACCGAACCGAGGTCCTCGCTGAGCAGGTCAGGATAGATGTGATCGCGCTCGACGCCCTCCCCCAACACGCACACCACGGCCGGTTGAACCTCGCAGAACCAGTACCGACCCGGCACCGTCGAACGCAGACGTCCGGTCACCCTCAGCTCCAGGGGCAGGTGCGCGGCAAAGTCCGTCACCGGGAATCCGCGCACACTGTGCAAGACGAGACGGGCCACAACCCGACGCTAACACCAGCCCGCACAGTTGAGTGTTTACGAACTGTTCCCCGATTGACTGATCATGCACTATTATCACTCGTATGGACATGCCGTCATCTGGAGCCCCGTCCTACACCGCTGGACCGCGGATTGCTCCACGCAACCCCCGCCGCCACGTGCGCGTTCTCGCCGGGCTCGTCGGCGCCGTCTTACTGGCCGGATGCCAGGTGCCCTCCGTCGCGGGGCAGTCGCCACCCGACGGCACTGACTACCCCGTCCAACCGCCCGCAGACACGCTCACCGGGCCCGCACCGGTGTCCCGCGTGGTCGACGGCGACACCTTATGGGTCAAAACCGACGACGGTGACACCAAGGTCAGGCTGATCGGCATCGACACCCCAGAACTCGTCGATCCGCGCACTCCGGTGCAGTGCTTCGCCCAAGAAGCCTCCGACTTCACCAAGAGCGCCCTCACCGGACAGTTGGTGTACCTGGAGGACGATCCCAGCCAAGACAGCACCGACCGCTACGGCCGCCGCCTGGCCTATGTCTGGACCCTTGACGGCCGCCTGATCAACCTCGACCTCATCGCCGAGGGATACGCCAACGAGTACACCTACTCCACGCCCTACCGCTACCAGCGCCAGTTCCGGGCCGCCGAAGCCGCCGCCGCTGAGCAGGATCGTGGACTGTGGAACCCCAAAACCTGTGCAGCACAACGCTGATGAGCACCGCCCCGGCACTCGCCACCCCGATTCCCGCAGCCCCGGTGCCGCGCAGCACCGCACCACGCACGCTCACTGCGCGCCGAGCAGGGATCCAGGAGCGTGTCGTGCAGACCAGTGATGGGGTGCCGATCGCGGTGAGCGATTGGCTGCCCGACGGGCCAGTCGACGTCTTTCTGCTGCACGGCCTATGTCTTACCCGGCACTCGTGGCAGGGCGTGGTGCGGCGGCTACGCCAGCCCGGTATCCGCGTCGTCTACTACGACCACCGCGGTCACGGCAGCTCCGGACGCGCAGCACCGGCAACCTACAGTCCGGGCCAGCTGGCCCAGGACCTCGCCGAAATCGTGACCACGCTGCGAATCTCAGGCCCGCTCACCATGGCCGGACATTCGATGGGCGGCATGGCCGCGCTCAGTTACCTGGCCCGAGCCGCAACCGAGAAGCTGGTCCGCCCCTGCGGACTGGTGCTGGTAGCCACCGCAGCCGCAGGACTCACCGATCACGGTATCGCAAGGGTTCTGGCACTACCGGGCATCGACACCCTACTCGACGTGATCGACCACGTACCGCACACCCTGCGCGAGCAAGTCATGCGTAGCCTCGCCCGACCGCTCCACGACGCCATGGATGACATCGAGATCGCACGGGTCGTGTGGATTCGGATCACCCAAGCACGCGCCCATACCACCCGCCCGACCGGAACCGGGTGGAAATACCACATCGATCCGGCCGGATCGTCGACCTCGATGCCGGGCTACCTCGAGGCGTACGTCGATCGGATGGCGGCCGCCGCCAAACGGCTGCATCACGTCAGCCTGGAATGCCGGCCCGCCATCGAAGTCGTGCGGTCCTACGGTGCGTTCGCCGGTGCCTGCCTGTACGTCGACCCACCCTATCTCGGGTCCACTCGCACCGACGGCGGCAACGGCTACCGCGTCGACATGCGCGACCTTGACGCTCACGCCGAACTGCTCGACGAGCTGCTCGCGTGCCGCGCCAGTGTCGTCCTCTCCGGATACGCATCCGACCTCTACGACCACACCCTGGCCGAGTGGTCACGTATCGAAATCCCCACGGGCACAGCCCAAGGCGGCACATACCAAACGCGCACCGAGGTGATCTGGTCGAACCGGCCAATCGGTGAGCAGCCCGCCCTCTTCGACGTGATCCAACAGTTATCTGGGGGTTCCCCCGAAACGGCGTTCAAGCCCAGGACCGATGCCGTGACGTACAGATCCCCCACGACCTGCACGGAGGAGGAAATCCGATGAGCAACAGCCCGATTGAAACTGGCAACTCAGCCGACCTATGGCAGCGGCAGGCATTCGCCGACACAGTCTTTCTCGCTACGGCACACGGTATGCCCCTAGCGCCTGAAACTGACCTCGGTCTATATCACCTGATACAGATGCGAATTCGAGCGCAGAGCATGGCAGGGACCAAACTGGGGCGCTGGCTCGGCTGGGCTCAGTGCGCCGTCGTGGCAGCAAACGTCGGGCTGTCTCTAGACGACATGAAGGCGATCAACCAGCGGTGCATGACCGAGCGGGCCGAGAAAAACGCACCCGCCACCGACGAAGTGCTGTAGATAACCCACTGTGGGACAGCCAGAGACATCGGTGAGGCCACGGCAGCCCCCTCCACCCACCTGTGCTGGAGGCGACCCCGGCCACACCGCCCAACCCCTCTTAATGGGAGGCTATAACCATCCGCTCCTGGTATTATGAAATAGGTTGAACACCCGCCTCACCCAGCGACAATGCTGGCTCTGGGATCGGATGAACCGGAAGGGAGCGCCTACAATGAGCACCATGACGACCGCGCCCAAGCGCCCGCCCACCCACGATGAGGCCGTGACCCTCGCCGTGGCAGCAACCGGCCTCGCCGGCCACGACGTCTTGCCCGACGCGCGTGACCTGCTCGACCGCATCGGCCGCGGCGATTTGACCTACGACGAGGCCGTCGCCGAGGTCATCGCGGAGTTCGGGCAACCCGCCCAGTAGTACGTTGGCGTCCTACAGCCAGTGGGAGGACTACTTCTGGCCCGATGCGCCGGGGGTCCTGAAGAATCGCCTCAACATCAAAGACAGTTGGCAACTGCGCGAGGCCGAAACGCGAATCAGCCTGGTCCGTATGGCCGAGATCGTCACCCAGGACAACCCTCCCGACGTGATCGACATCGACTACTACTGCGGGCTGCACCGCAAGATCTTCGGTGACGTCTACGACTGGGCTGGCACACCCCGCACGGTCCCGAAGTTCGGCATGAGCAAACAGTGGCGCGACGTCGTCAACTTCGCCCCTGACGACCGCACCGCACCGTGGGTCAAATACCACTACCGCCCAGGCCCCGAGGTCGCCGGCCGCGCGGCCTCCCAGTTCACCATGCTCGACTTCGAACTACGTGACCCACAAAAAACCGCCCCGCACACCTTCATCCCCCTCATCGCCACCTCCTGGGGCGGGCTGGACAACATCCACCCATTCCGCGAAGGCAACACCCGAAGCCAGACCATCCTGTTCCACCAGATCTGCCGCAAGTACGGCTACGAGCTCGACGGCCAAAAGCTGTTCAATCGCCGAGAGGAATTCATCGGCGCCCGCTTCCACGGACACGCCACCCAACAAGGGTACGGGCGACTCATCGCACTGCTGCTCGACACCGTGCACCAGCGTGAGCGAGACGCCGAACAGCTCAGCGAGCGTGACCTACAGTGGGCACAGTCGCTGCGCGAGACCTCCGAGCGTCGTGCAGGACCCGGAGGCCTGCACCTCTGACCGGCCCCGCCTACCCGTGGCGGCCGTCGAGCGCCGTGGACTCACAGCCGTCCCCCGGCCGAGGCAGATAGTAGGTCGCCCCGCACTCGTTGCACTGCGCCGTGCGGTGCAGAATCCCGCACCGACAGTGGCACACCCCGATCGTCACGCGATACGGACCCAGCTCGTGCCCGTTAGCGCACACCGCCGGATACCGTGGCTCCGACCAACTCCCATCACGATTGCGGCGCAACGGAACACCACCGAAAGCGACCACCTCGGCGCCGGTCTCACCCGAGCCCCCACTCCATGCCGCAGTGCTGCTGGCGTCCGCGCTCACATCCCGCATCCTGCCACACTCATTGGGTGGATTTAGCCACCCATGCAGGGGTAGGATCAGCACAACAGGTCTACCTCATCGACCCGAAGGAAACCACACCCATGCCCGCCACCGCGACCGGCGCCAAGTCCAGCCCCGACACCTCTGTGGCCGAGCGCGTCCTTCCCATCGTGGGAGCCAACATCGTGGCCCGCCGCGACAAGCTGGGCATGTCACAGCGCGCACTGGCGGACAAGGCCGGTGTCGACCGGGTGTTCCTGCGCGACGTCGAGCGGGGCAAAGGCTCGGCCACCCTCGTGTTCCTCGCCAAACTCGCCGCCGCCCTCGAGACCACCATCGAAAGGCTCACCCACGGCGTCTGACCGGCGGATGTGTCAGAGGCTGCTGGTAAAGATCGACTATGCACAGCAGCACACCGACCCGCCGGCACGACGCGCCGCACACGCCGGGGCGCGGCATCGACCCGCTGAAAGCAGCGCTGAGGCCATGAACCCGTTCGACTACATCCCACCCGAGTCCCAGCAGGCCCCCGCCAGCGACGAGGTGTACGTCGCCGCAGTCAAGCCCTACGCCGCGGTCTCCCCGTCCGACCGCCAGCCCTTAGCCCGCGTCCGCTACACCAACGGCAAGACCTTCGTCGGCCACCACCTCATGCGCCACATCGACCTGCATCCCGAAACCGGCCGACCCGTGGACTACTGGCTGGCAATCGACCGCGTTGCACACGAGGTCGTCGCCCAGATCGGCACCCTGGTCAACCAGGGCACCATCCGCCAAGTCACCTGCTTCACCGAACTGCGCTCCCAGATCGACGCCGACGCCGGATGGTCCCCCAAGGTCGACGCCCTCCCCAAGGAGGACTGGGCCGCGGTGCAGTGGCGCGTCACCGACATCCTGCGCACCGGATAGCTCTGACCGGCCCAAACCCCGCCCCTCGCCGCCTACACACCCACTCAAGGTTCCTTCCCCGCCCCAAGCCAAAGTCCTGCCTCGCGGGCCGCGCCCTGCTGGGCGGTGATGTGAGGGGCGGTCTGCACCGAGGCCCGCCGCGCTGCGCCGCCGCGATCCACACGCTGCGCTGCGGGCCGTGCCCCGATCGCAGAACGTGCGCCTCGACGCGAGGAATACCGTCGAAGGCAGTGATGGCCGAAGCCAGGCCGGGCGGCCGGGGTGAAAAAGTCAGAATAGGGAGTCGCCGTTGGCCTGCGCCCACAGCGTCTCGAACGAGGGACGTTGCTTGTCGTCGACCACCGCCGGAGCGACGACGAAGAGGTGCTCACAGTTCGCCGCCGCCGCAAGCCGGTGGCGCACGATGCGATCAGCACCGACATCGCGGCGGCCAGGAAGCTCGGCCAGGCGGGCATTCATCTCGGCTTGTGACCCGCACGCCAGGCGGCGCACCGACCGCGCCGTGACTCCCCTACGGCCCTCACGACCAGCCGGGGTGACCCGGCGCACCTCATACACTGCGAACTCGGTCTCATCCATCAGCCGCTGGAAGGCCACCTCGACCTCGACCAGTCCGGCCTCGGAGATCATCTGGGCGACACTGCTTCCCGCGATGAGAGTTTGGCGTTCGTTGAGTCGACACGACACCGCCTCCATGAACATCGCCTGCGCGCCGGCCAGCGGCTCCCGGCGGTAGCGCTGCACCATATTTGCCCGACCCGCGGCCGTCGACATGGCATACACACAGAACGTGCAGCAGCTCTTGAACCAGGACGTCCCCAGTTTGGCCCGCACATACGCAGCGCACGCCTGACGATCCATCCCCAGCTCGATCAACGGATACCAGCCTGTGCGGCGTGAATTGTTGTACAGCCGGTCCTTGTCCGCCCGTCGCTGCTCACCGGCCTCGAAACCGATGACGTGCCGGTAGGGCTGCCCGCCGGTGACCATGTTGATTACCGGATCGAGCGCCCACCCCTTCGCGTGAACCGAGCACTTGCGGGCTCCGCCGAGCTGAGGAACCGTGCCAGCAGTGATCATCTCGGTCGACAGGCGGTAGGCCCCGTCGATGTGCAGACGCTGCGGGCAGGTCGAGTCGTCGAGGATCACCACCCCGTCCCCACTGGTCGTGGTGGTCCGATCGGACCGCGCACATTGGATGTAGCGAATCGCGAGTCGGCGAAAGATCGGCAAGATGTAGGTCTCGACATCCCGTGCAGTGGAGGAAAATTCGTCACCGGTCATCGCGGTCACGACCACCATGTCGGCCAGGTCGAAGTCCCGTGTCTGCGGCTCGGTCAACCACCGCAGCAACAGGCAGGTGCTGTCCAGCCCGAGCCCGTAGGACACCACCACCGACGGACGTCGAGTGCCGTCGTCGATCCCTGGAATCTGCACTTCCGTTGCCTGTGTGCCGGACACCGGTACCTCCAAAATCTTCCTTAGTGGGTGGCTTTAGCCTACCATCCATGGTAGGCTAAAGCCACCCACTAAGGAAGGATCGACAGCCCGCCATGACCGCCACCATCGAGGGCCACCAGGCAACCGTCACCGCCGCTGACGCGCCCGACTTGTGTTGCTACGACATCATCTTGGTCAACTCCAGCGCCGGAAAGGACTCGCAGGCCAGCCTCGATGTGGTAGTCGCCGCGGCTCGCCAGGCCCGAGTCCTGGACCGCGTCGTAGTGGTGCACGCCGATCTGGGCGAGGCCGAGTGGGACGGTGTGCCCGACCTCGCCGCCGAGCACGCCGCCCACTACGGCCTGCGATTCGAACTGGCCCGCCGCGAACGCGACGGATCCCTCTACACGATTCTCGACCACGTCCAGCGACGCGGACTTTGGCCCAGCGCGTCCCAGCGCTGGTGCACATCGGATTTCAAGCGTGGTCCGATCCGCAAGGTGATGACCAAGCTGGTCGCCGAGCTGCGCGACGGCGGCCAGATCACCGGCCGCCCCGTGCACCTGCTCAACGTCATGGGCCTTCGCGCCGAGGAGAGCAGCGCCCGCGCCCGCCGACTGGCCTACTCCCCCAACACCTCGGCCTCCAACGGGCGACGCCGCGTTGATGACTGGTACCCCATCCACCACTGGTCCACCAGCCAGGTCTGGGAACGGATCCGCGCCGCCGGCACCCGTCCCCACCGGGCCTACGTCGAAGGCATGTCGCGCCTGTCGTGCCGGTTCTGCGTCTTGGCATCCCGCGCCGACCTGGTGTGCTCAGCGCGCCTGAACCCCACGCTGGCCCGCCGCTACGCCGACGTCGAAGCCCAGACCGGTCACCGATTCCGCGCCGACCTGTCGATGGCCGACATCATCGCCGAATCCCACGCCGGTCAACAGGGTGCCTTCATCGCACTCGCGGACCTGCATCCCATCCGGGCATGACCGTACCCAGACAGGAGCTGCCATGCCCGCGAACATCATTCACCCACCACGAGAAGGAGACACCCAATCATGAGCAACCACATCGAACACGGACACGCCCGCGGCGCCCTCTACACCCTGCGCCAAGCCGACATCCACGAAGCCGGCGACTACCACGAGCAACAGCACCGGCCCGACGAACGAACCTGCGCGCCGGTGTTCGTCCTCGACCTCACCAACGAAAGCGGCGACGGCCTATCCCTCACCGGCAGCCGCCGCGAACTCGTCGAATACCTCGAACTCGTCACCACCCACGTCAAACGTGAAACCGACCCTCTGCCCGCCCTCGACCGGGCGCTGGCGCAACTGGCTGCGCTGCGCACACAGCGAGCCGCCGCATGGCACACCGTCGATCAGAGATCCCTCAACCACCTCGACGACCAACGCGCCCGACTCCTCGAGGACGTCGCGGCTGCCGCCGAAGCCGTCAACGACTGAGCCCGCCGAAGGAGCCCACCATGACCACCCCCGCCCCAGTCCTGCCTGCCATCCCCGATGACACCCTGCGCGAGCTACTCGGCGCCTACTTCGTCGCCCGCGACGACCTCTACGAAGCCGAGGCCAGAGCCGGGCACGACGACCTCAATCCCGCCATCAGCCGACAGGCCGTCATCGACGTCGCCGACGAGCTGGTCGCCCACTTCGTCCCCGACGTCGCCGCCCGCTGCGCCCTGACCGGCGAGGACCCCACCGACCTGGCCTACACCGGCCCGACGCTGCCCAGCCCCGGCGACCCCATCTCGGCCATCCAGCCCGGTGTTGGCCGCCTCGCCGGCACCGTCGATGCCGTCACCGATCGCGGTGTCCTCGTGCAGTGGCACTACACCAACCTGCTGCCCATCACCTACCCGCGCCGCCAGGTCGTGCCCACCGCACTGGGATGGCACATCCGCCGCACCTGAAACCACGCCGACACGCAGCAAGCCCAAACACCCAACCGCACAAAGGAACCCACACATGCCCATCCCCGACCGCTTCGCCGACAGCGTGCGCCACCACTTCAGCAACCCGCCACACGACTGGACCGTCCGCAAGCTCGCCACCCGCCGGTGGGCGATCGTCAACACCGCCGACGACGTCATCAGCACCCACCCCACCCGCACCGCCGCCGAGCAGAACCGCACCGCCGGCCCCTACGTGCGGATCTGGACCGACCGCACCGCCTGGTACCTGGGCACCAGCACCGATCCACGCTGCCGCGCACTGACACCGGACGAACTGCACATCATCGCCACCGTGCTCATCGACCTCGACCACCCCGACGCGCCGGCCGCCTGCCACCACGCCTGGCCCGACGCCGAGTTCTGCGACCTGTGCGACCTACCCCTGCGTGGGCACAACCGGCTCTGCCCCCGCTGCGATCACTGTGCCACCCACGGCTGCACCAACCCGCTCGACGACGGAGAAGGATTCGACGGCTACTGCGGAGACTGCGCCGACCGCCGCGACCACCTCTACACCTGACCTCGCCATCACCGCGCTGACACGGCGGGACGTATACGCCGGTTCACCCACGCCCCACGCCCGACGTACTCGACCACGACACCGAGGCCCGTTTTGGCCAGGCCATGTCCGTTCCACCGCCAACGGGAAGGGGCGGTGCTGCACCCAGGCCCAGCCGACCGACCATCGTTGGCCGCGCCGGGCGAACTCGCGACGCGCGATTGCGCATCGAGAGCCACCACAAGGCCGAGGAGAACACGAGGTGGTAGCGAATTGTCGCTGCCCTCCGTTCCCGAGGGGGTGACCGAAGTCGAAGCATTGAGAGCAACGGTGGCCAGGCTGACGACGGCCGTGAACCCGGACACCCCATCCGGGAACGCGACGATTCCACGCCCTGCGCACGCGATGCATATCCACGGCAACCCTCCGTGATTCCTCCCGGACAATCCCAAACATTCTGGCGTACCGACGATTTCCCCCCGCTAATGGGTGGCTAAACCCTCCCGTTCTGTGGTAGGCTATAGCCATCCACTCCGCGAGAGGAACCCCGATGCCCGAACCGCAACCGCTCACCCGCACCGTGGCGGCCTACCACGACCACGGGCGCCTGCTGTGCCCGACATGTACCCAGGCGGCGATCCTGCCGATCACCGAAGGCGCGGAGTACGACGACACCGAGCACGTCCTCGATGTCGTTGCCCAGCAGCGCCGCATCGACCGCGCCGCAGTGGCCAGTGACGTTTTCCCGACACCGATTCCGGCCGCCGAAGCCCTCAATCAGACCTGCACCGAGTGTGAGGCGCGGCTACTGGAGGGCGACTACTGGACGCTCTACCACGCGGCCCTGGACGCCATCGCCGCCGAAGCCGACTCCGTTGAGGCGCTCATTGCCGTGCTCAACCACTTCTACCGGCCCGAGTCCGGAGCGGCGTTTCACCCCGGCGGCGCCGACCGCGATCTGTGGAATGTCCTGCGCTGGGAGCGCAGCGACTGGACGACGGCCTGGTCCAAGGCCAGCTACTGGTACGCGATGCGCGACAGCCAGGGCAACACCTTCACCTTCACCGAAGGCGACATCGATCGAGGGTCGCAGCCGTGATCGACACCGAAAGCACCCACCTCAACGAGCAAGACGGAGAAACCGCGATGACCATCACCCTCTACACCAAGCCCGGATGCGTGCAATGCCGCGCCACCGCCCGTCAGTTCGACAAAGCCGACGTGCGCATCGACACCATCGACGTCTCCGCCGACACCGCCGCCGCACAACTGCTGGCAGACCTCGGCTACCGCAGCGTGCCCGTGGTCATCGCCGACGGGCAGTCCTGGGCCGGTCACCGGCCCGACCGCGTGGACGCGGTGATCCGCCAGCTGGCACAGGCAATGTCATGCCCGCACCTCTGAGCGCAGAGCAGCGCCACCTCATCGCCTTCGTTGCACGCTCCAACGGAACCATGCTGCTGGAGGCCATGATCGACGACCGCGCGATGCGGGCTCTACTCGCCAGGGCCGGAGGAGCCTCGGGACCCACCGCCCCCGACGGCGCCCCGGACTGGATGACCAGCTACTGGACCGTCGCCGACAAATTCGTCAGCCCCGGCCAAGACAACGTTCGCGTCAGAGTCACCGCCGCCCAGGTCCGCAACCTCGGCCGCAGCCTGCCCCCCGGCCTGCACGCCGAGCTTCGCCAGTGCCTCGACGCCCACAGCGCCGAGCGCGCGCGCACCCACCAATGGTGCTACTGCCCCTACGCGCACACCGCCCCCAACGCCCACAGCGGGCCCTGCACCCGCCACCACCCCAGCGACGACGAGGACGCCGAGCACCGCCGCCGCGCCGCCGAACTGCGCACCTGGTCGCAAACACTGCTGCGCCAAGCCCTCCACCCCGCTACCGCCGTCCAGCTCGACCTGTTCGCCAACCTCCGCTGATAACCACTGCCACCAAAGGACACACTGCGATGACAACCACCCCTTGCCAACAGCCGCCCACCACCGTCGAAATCGACTCCGGCGCTGGCGTTCCGGTCACCGTCGACCTCGGCACCGCAAACGAATACGGCGACTTCGACGAAGCCGCATACGAAGGCAACCTCTATCTGACCATCAACGGGCGCCTGTACGGCTCGCTCTACATCCGCCACGACGCGGACGCCGGGCACCCCACCATCACCCTCGGCCAGTACGACCCAGCCGCCCAGCAGTGGGAGCCCCGAAACGAGATCGGCCCGGAGGCATCCGACGATGCCACACCGGTCGTCACCGCCACCGATGCGGCGGTGAACCGATGAGCGCGACCGCTGAGCACCGGCCCGCCACCCAGCGCCGCCGGTTCGCACACGACGACCTGATCGCAGTCGACCTGTTTTCCGGGTTCGGCGGTTTCACCCAAGGCGCCAAGCGGGCCGGTTTCACCACGATCATGGCCGCCAACCACAACCGCTACAAGGTCGAGGTCCACGAGGCCAACCACCCCGACGCCGAGCACTGGATCGCAGACCTCGTGGACCCCGAGTCCTCGAACTACCATTCCGCCCGCGAGTTGCCCGCTGCCGACCTCCTGCTCGCCGGCGTCAGTTGTGTCAACCACTCCCAGGCCAACACCCAAAAGGCATACGAGCAAGGCCTGTCACTGTTCGACCTCGACGACCCCGAGTTCGATGCCAGCGTCACCCGATCCGAGCGTGACCGCGCGACAGCCAACTGTGTGCTGCACTACGCCGCGCAGCACCACCCACGCCTGATCCTCGTCGAGTGCACCACCGAACTCACGTCCTGGGGACCGGCGATCCCAGGCAAGCGCAAGATCGGCGACGGGTCCACCTACCGCTGGTGGCTCAAACAGTTCGAGAACCTGGGCTACAAGTACCGAGTCCTCTACCTCAACAGCATGTTCTTCGGTGTGCCGCAGTCGCGAGACCGCCTGTACATCGCGATGTGGGACCGACGATTGCCCACACCAGACCTCGACCACCGCCCGGCCGCGTGGTGCACGCTCTGCGACGGTGTGGTCGAGGCAGTGTGGACCTGGCGCACCGGGGTGCCTCCCACCGGCTCAGTGCGTTACGGCAAGCAATACGACTACCGGTGCGAGCGGTGCCGCGCCGTGGTGACTCCGCCGATGACGCCGTCGCTGGCCGCGCTCGATCTGACCGACCTTGGCACCCGTATCGGTGAACGCAAGAAGCCGTTGGCCCCGGCCACGATGGCTCGTGCCGAGCGGTGCCGCCAACGGTTCGCCGAGTTCCCGGCGGTCCTCATGCCAGCCAAGGCCGTGCACGGATCCGAACGTCACCCGTGGCAGCCACTGGCCACCCAGACAAGCCAGCAAGAAACCGCCGTCCTGTCGACCGGTGCCCTCATGGCCGCCGCTGGCAACACCTACGAACACCCAGGATCAGACTGCCGCAGTCGCGATCTCAGTCAACCGTTGTGGGCGCAGACCGCGACCAACACCACCGGGCTGCTCACGCCACCGGTCGCGGTAACTGGTCAGACGCTCGCCGCGCACCGCCACAACGGCGACGGCAAGCACATCACCCAGCCGATGGACACCGTCACCAGCACCCACGAAAAAGCCGTCCTGCTCGGTGTCGCCAACTTCCAGGGCATCGCCCGCGGTGCCAACGAGCCCCTGCCCACCCAAGGCGGCTCCGAGACACTGGGCATGGTCTCCAGCGGCGTCCTGCCCTTCCGCCGCAACACCGTGCCCACCGCACACGCCGAACCGATGCCCACCATGACCTCTGACCAGATCCCAGGCGTCCTCACCGCAGCCGGTGTCATCAAGAACAACGGCTCGATCGACGAGGCCAAGTACCGCGCACACCCGATCAGCGATCCGCTCGGCACCACCGTGGGATCGGCTGTCACGCAGGGTGTGTTGTTCTCGGGCTGGTACAAGCAGAACGGCAGCCACGGCACCGAGACCGCCCCACACCCGGTAACAGATCCCTTCGGCACCCTCACCTCGCGCGACACCACCGCCGTGCTCACCGCCCAGTGGCGCGCAGTCCTCGCCGACCTGACGCTCGAGGACTGCTACTTCCGGATGATGGCCGCCCACGAGATCGGACGAGGCTGCGGCTTCGACGTCGACTTCGCCGACTACCAAGGCACCTTCGTGGTCTGGGGAAGCGCCCGCAACCAGGTCGACGGATACGGCAACGCCGTCTCCCCACCAGTCGGAGAATGGATCGGCACACGATTGCGCGCCGCACTCCACAGCGAGGCCGCCGCCTGAAGCCACCCGGCCGGGTGGGGGTGTGCTCCCCCCACACCCCCACCCTCATCGCCCACTGCAGGAAACCGAAAGACCAAGCGCCATGAAGTACTTCGACGTCGCAACCAGTGAGGCGCGCCCTGGCCCGGCCCTGGGCCAACGGTGCGCGGTTCATACCCCACGCCCGTCTGGGCGCCCCGCACGCTTCCCGCGCGCGCTCACCGGACGGGCGCTGGACTCCCCGGCGGATTCACCGAACTGTCGATGCACCGCCAATGGCGCACCGGCGCACGCGACGGCCGCGTCGCCCTGGCGGGCGCCGGATGCCCGCCTGGCGGCGGGCGCGTCCGTAGCCCCTCACCCCCTCACCTGTCAGCAGGGGCGCCCAGCCTAATCGGTCGGGGCCCCCGACCGGTCAACCCACGCCCACACCGGGCTACGCGGGGCCGAGTGACCTTTTCGGCCCTATCGAGCTCGCTGCCGCTCGCGGGCCGAAAACCCCGCTGCGCCCGGCGCGGACTCTTCGGGGTTGACCGCCCACCCTCGACCGATTGACCGCACCCCAGCGCTAACCGGCGCACTGATCACCAACCCGAACGGAGCACACATCATGACCAACATCGCCATCGCGACCACCGACCCGACCGACCATCCCGGCGACGCCGCGATCGTGCACCCGGCCGCCAACAGCACCCGCCTGTCGCTGGCCATGGCCCGCGCCGACATCCACACCGCCGTCAACGCCGACGACGGCCACCGCCGCCGCCAATACGCGCTGGCGGCCCGCGACTACGCCGCCGAGGTCCTCTGCGATCCCACCTCAACACCCGCCGAGATGCAGTACGCCGGCTACTACTTCGCCGACGCGGAAGCGATCATCGCCCAAACCGGCGCAGATCCCGACGCCTGACCAACCCGCCGAGCTGGCCCGTCCCCACCAAGGGGCGGGCCAGCTCACTTCTTGTCCGGCCACCCAGCCGTCAAGAATCGAGCCACGAAGAAGCGACGGGTGCGGATTCAAACTCCGCACCCGTCGCTGAAAAGCCGTTCGGGCTCACCACAACCGTGGCTGCGTCCCGAGCATCGCCGCCTCCACCGCGGCCGCATCCCACCCCGACCGCACCGCCGCCCGCAGTGCCAGAGCCCGTTCGCGTCGCGCTCTTACACCCGCGCCCCGCGCGATCACCGTCGGCCGGCCACCACCGCGGCCCCGCGCCGCCATCTGCTCCATGTTCTCCTGCTGAGTGCCCGCCATCACGTGTGCTCGCACCCCGCCACGAATCTCCTCGGCGGTCACCACCCGCACGCACAAAGTCACGTCGCACTCGTGCAGCGCACGCACATCCCCCTGTAGCGGTTCCCCCGCCTGCGCGGACGCCAGCGCATAGCGCGGTGGCCGTACCATCACCGGGTGCCGCCAGCCGCTGCGCCGCAACGCGAAACGCCCGTATCCATCTGTTCCGATGGCCCCGGTCCACAGCCAGCAGTCCTGCCGCCCAGGACCGCGCACCACGTGTGCAAAAAACTGCGCGATCTCGCTGGCATGACGCACCGGGTCGACCACTAACTCGCGGCCCTGCCTCATCCGAGTCGTCAGGCGCTCAGTGCCTCGGTGGCTGGATCCACCGCGGCAGCCTCTTCGCTCACCGGCGACGGATCACCAACCGGCGCTGCGCTATCCGCGCCGCTGCCCGCGCCTGTCGCATCCTCACCCTGCCCGCCGGCCTCGTCCTGTCCGCTGTCGGCCAGACGCAACAGTTCTCGCACCCGCGCTTGGGTCTGACCACTCTGCGCTGCGATACCGGCGATCGTTTCGCCATTGGTCCGCAGCACCTTCGCCGCAGCCCCGGCCGCCCGCCGAATCGTCGTCGCCTTCTCCTGCGCGCTGCGCCGAACCCGCTCCAGCCGTTCGTTCAACTCGCGCTCGATCCGAGCGATCTGCTCGGCGGCCCTGGCCAGCGCCGCCTCTTCATCCTTGGCTGCGGACTGCTCGATGTGCTCCAGCTTGTCCAGCTCGTCCAGGAACTCCTTGAGCGACTGGACAATCGCCCGCTCACGCGCCTCCCGCTCAGCATTCGCCCGGCGCCGCGCCTCCAAAGCCCGTTGCAGATTCCCTGATTTCTTCGTTGCATTTCTCATGCTTGCGGACTGTAACCAGCCCTGCTGACGTAATCACCCTCCCAACTCCCCCTCCCACCATCACCTTCCGTCACCGCCCAAATCCCAGCCCGCACCCCTTCCCACCAGCACCTCCACCTATCAGCCCTGTTTTTGTCCCACACACCTCTTGCACTGAGGTCACGAACCGGTAACGCCGGTTGGGTGGCAGGGGGTGTCGCAGGCTTGGGATCGTCATCACCGCTGCCTAGCGTCCGAGCCGTGATGGGCATTCACAAGTTGACTGCCGGCACCGGATACTTGTATCTGGTGCGGCAGGTGGCTGCCCATGACCGCACCCACACCGGACCCGACTCCCTCGGGGACTACTACTCCTCCAAGGGCGAGACGCCGGGCCGCTGGGCGGGGCGCGGGCTGGCCGGGTTGTCCGCTGGGATGGCGCACCGCGCTCACACCGACCAAGGCGCCCAACTATGGAACGTCGAGGCCGGGTCCGAGGTCACCGAGGATCAGATGAAGAGTCTCTTCGGTCTCGGAGTCCACCCCAACGCGACCCCGCTGGCGCGGCACCTGATGGCTCAAGGCGCGACCCGCAACGGTGCGCTGGCCGCGGTCAAACTCGGCCGCCCCTTCCACGTCAACGCCGGGGAAACCGCGCTGCAGCAACGGCTTGCTGTGGCTTTCCGCGACCACAACATCAGTCAGGGCAAGCACTGGAACGCCCCCATTGATGAAGAACTGCGGGCCGCGATGCGTACTCGTATCGCCACCGAAATGTTCGAAGAAGACCACGCCCGACCCCCCGCCGACGAACGCGAGTTGACCGGATACATCGCCCGCGGCACCCGCCAGCTCACCACCTCAGTGGCCGGCTACGACATGACCTACACCCCGGTCAAAAGCGTGTCCGCGCTCTACGCGCTGGCCCCGCTGCACATCGCCGAGATTATCGAGAAGTGCCACACGCGCGCGGTCGAGGACGCGCAGAACTTTCTGCAGGACCACGCCGCCTACACGCGCATCGGCGCGCAAGGTGTTGCGCAGATCGACACAGACGGATTCATCGCCGCCCACTTCCTGCACCGTGACACCCGCGCCGCCGACCCCGGACTGCACACCCACGTCGCAGTGTCGAACAAGGTTCGCGCACAAGGAACCGACGGAATCTGGCGCTGGTATGCCCTCGACGGGCGACCCCTCTACGCCTCCACCGTCGCCGCCTCAGAGCTGTACAACACCCGCATTGAGGCATACCTCGGCGCCGAACTGGGGATGCGGTTCGCCTCACGCGCACACACCCCTGACGGCAAGCGCGAGGTCCGCGAAGTCGTCGGCGTCACTCCCGAACTTCTCGAGCTGTGGTCCTCTCGGCGGGCCGCGATCGACGCCGAATACGCCGTATTGGCCAAGAAGTTTCAAACCGAACACGGCCGCGAACCGACGACACCCGAGTCGATCGCGCTGTTCCAACAGGCCAACCTTTCGACCCGCGCCGCCAAGCACGAACCCCGTTCGCTGGCCGAACAGCGGCAGGAATGGCGCGCCCAAGCGATCGGACTTCTCGGTGACGAGCAGGCACTCAACGCGATGCTCGGGCGCTGCCTCAGCGGCCGCGCCCGCAGCGCTGCAACCATCACCTCCGACTGGCTCACCACCCAGGCGCAGCGCGTCATCGCCGTCGTTTCCCAGTCACGTTCGACCTGGCAACGCACCCACATTCTGGCCGAAGCACTGCGTCTGACCCGGTCCACCGGGCACGCCAACACAGACGGATTAGCCGAGCAGATCGCCGACATCGCACTGTCGGAACCGTTGAGTATCCGCCACGCCAGCAGCCCCGACACCGACCTTGGCGAACCGGCAGTGCTGCGCCGCAAAGACGGCACCAGCGTCTACCGGCTGGCGGGCAGCCAGACCTACACCAGCGCCGAATTCCTGGCCGCCGAAAAGCGCATCCTGGCTGCCGCCACCCTCACCGACGGCCGGCGAGTCGATCCCATCGAGGTCGAAATGGCGCTGCTGTCCGAGGCCGCGCACCGGCGCGAACTCAACGCCGGCCAAGCCGAACTGGTCCGCCAGATGGCCAGCCGCGGTCAGCGAGTCATGCTCGCGCTGGCCCCGGCAGGGGCTGGGAAGACCACCGCGATGTCGGCGTTGGCGCGGGCATGGGAGGGCACCGGTGGCACCGTGATCGGGCTGTCCCCCAGCGCAAGTGCAGCCCAAATCCTGCGCGACGAAATCGACATCGACGTCGCCGACACCGTGGACAAGTTCAACTGGCTGCACAACAACCCGTACGCCGATGCAGGCGATCCCGCCCGCGAGTGGTTCGACCGTATCGACCACACAACCCTTCTCATCATCGACGAAGCGGGCAAGGCCGGCACCCTCGCACTCGATGCGGTGATCTCAGCAGCGCTGGCCCGAGGTGCGTCGGTGCGGCTGATCGGAGACGACAAGCAGTTGGCGTCGATCAGCGCCGGTGGCGTGTTGCGCGACCTCGCCCACAGCAGTGAAGCCATCACTTTGTCGCAGGTGATGCGGTTCGCCTCCCCCGCCGAGGCCCAGGCCGGGCTGGCGATGCGCGAGGGCGACCCCTCGGGCATCGCCTTCTACATCGACCACCAGCGAGTCCATGTCGGCACCGACGCGATGGCCCTCGACATGGCGTTCGACGCCTGGCGCGAGGACAACGAACAGGGCCACCACTCCCTGCTGTTGGCGCCCACCCACGACCTGGTGACCGAACTCAACGAGCGTGCCCGACTGCACCGACTGACCTCCCTGGGCGACCAAGCACCCACCAGGGAAGCCGGATTGGCCGGTGGTTCGCGCGCCAGCGTGGGCGACATCGTGTTCACCAAGAAGAACGCGCGGATGCTCACCGTCGGCTCCAACGACTTCGTTCGCAACGGCTATCGGTGGGAAGTCAGCGCCGTGGAACCCGACGGATCACTGACCGTGACCCATCTGGAATCCGGAGCCCACCGCCACCTTCCTGGCGACTACGTGCGGGCGCACGTCACTCTCGGATACGCCGCCACCATCGACAGCGCACAGGGTGCCACGGCCCGCCATCGCTGCCACACCGTCGGTTCTGACCGGCTCAGCCGCCAGCAGATCTACACCGCGCTGACCCGCGGTGTGCGCGAAAACCACATCTACTTCTCTACGGCGGAAAACGATCCCCACCGCATCCTGACCCCGAAGGCAACCCACCCCGACACAGCCGTGGACGTGCTGACACGTGCCCTTGGCCGCGACGCCGCCCAGGTGTCGGCCACCTCACTGCAGCGCGAAACCGCCGACCCGCGCCGCCGACTCTCAGCCGCCGCGCACATGTACAACCACGCCGTCGGGTCGGGGGCCGAGCAGCTGCTCACCCCCGCCGAGCATGCCGCGCTCGACCGGCACGCCGAGGAGATTCTGCCCGGCCTGACCACGGCCGCTGCGTGGCCGGTGCTGCGCCAGCACCTGTCGCTGATCGCCGCCAACGGCTACAACCCGCTCAAGCGGCTCACCGCTGTGGTGCGCGCCGGCGGCTTCGATGACGCCGCCGATCCCGCCGCAGTGATCGACTGGCGACTCGACCCGTCAGGTTCGCATTCCGGGGGCACCGGGCCGCTGCCGTGGCTTCCGGCCATCCCCTCACGGCTGCGCGATGACCCCCGCTGGGGCCCGTATCTGAGCCGCCGCGCCGAACTGATCTGCGACCTCGACACCGCCGTGCGCGACGACGTGGCGGCCTGGACAGCGGCCACCGCACCCCGCTGGGCGCGACCCATCGTCGGCCCCGACGCCACGCTGGCCGCCGATCTGGCCGTCTACCGGGCCGCCACCGACGTCGATGACGCCGACACCCGCATCGCCGGAGCCGAGCAGTATCCGGCTCGTCTGCGCGCCGCCCAACACCGCCTCGAGAAGCGGGCCGCCACCGTCGTCGGCGCCCAGATCGGCCACCGCCGCTACAACGAACTGGTCGACTCCATCAACCCCCATATCCGCAAAGACCCGTTCTGGCCACAGTTGGCTACCCACCTCGCCGAGGCCTCCCGCACCGGAGTCAACGTCCAACAACTCGTCGTCACCGCGGCCGGCGAACGCCCACTGCCCGACGATCTTCCCGCCGCGGCCCTGTGGTGGCGGCTGTGCGGAACACTGTCGCCGGCCATCGTCGAGACGGCCCACAACGGGCTGCGCCCAGCCTGGCTGCCCGAACTGCACACCGTGTTCGGCAGCGCCCTGGCCGAGACCATCGCCGCCGACCCAGCATTCCCCGCACTGGTGTCGGCCATCGCGGCCGCAGACCCTCAGCGGTGGCAACCGCTGGATCTGCTGCAGGTCGCCGCCGAGCACCTCGCCGACGCTGACGCCGCACTGACACATCACCTTCGACCCGACGAGTACGCCCGCCTGCTCACCTACTCCATCGACCTGTTCACCACCGACACCCCCTACGACCACGACATCCCAACACCCGAGCACCCTCCGCTGAGCGACGAGGAATACGAAGAACTCCAACACCTTCACCCCGACCCCGAACGCCCCCACCCTGCCGCCGATCCTCTTGTGCTGACCGACGCGCTGTCCGACCCAGACGTGCTTGCCGCCGCACTCGGCTTCCATGACGACCTGCCCGCCGACCCCCACCAGGACCTGTCGCTGGCCCCGCCCGACGATGAGTACGCCGCTCCCGAGGACTACATCGACTTCGATTCTTTGTCCACCACGAGGCCCGCTCCGGCCGCCGCACTTGCCGCCGCACAGGTCGATGTGCGTGCCCTGCGCGAGCGGTACGAGGCGGCCCTGGCCGACTACGAGACCCTCGCCACCCAGGTGAGATCCACCACCGGAGGCCCCGCCATCGAGGCCGCAGGCAGCCGGATCACGGCGATGCGGGCGCGCGCCGACGCCGACCGGCCGTACCTGGCAGAGATTGAATCCGTTCTCGACCGCTGGCACGACGACGACGAGACCTACACCAGCAGCCTGGCGTTGATCGACGCCGCCCAACGCGACTACGACACACTGCGCACCGACGCCGACAGCGTCCCGCTCGACGTGGCCTCGGCCGCCCAGCACCTCAACTGGCTCAAAGAGACAGTGCTGCCCAAGCACACACCCGCCGAACGTTGGTACCCGGCGCTGCGGGAAGTCACCGAACGCCGCGAGGCCGCCGCAGGTGGCGCAGACAACATCATCACCCACGCCGACGTGGATGCGCTGCTGGCGCAATGCCGCGACGAGGACGACAGACTCCTCGGCGCCCGACGTGCCGAACTGCGCCGCCAGCTCGACCAACTACTGACCGCCGAATCCGCCGCTTCGCGCGCCTTCGCCGAGGCCCAGATGCGCACCGCCGATCACATCGTCGAGCAGCTACCCCGCATCACCACCGAACTGCGGGTGCTCGCCGGCGCCGGCCACAACACCTTCCAACCCCCCCTGCGCCTCGACCGCGAAGCACTGGCCAAGCTGTCGGCCGGCCCCGCGTTAGCGTCCGTGGCGGCCAACCCATTCGCCGTCACCGCCGTCACCGCGACCGACCGCGCCGAACTCATCCCCCAGATGGCCGTCCTGGCCGACGCCGCCGCGGCCGACGATCGGCACATCGTGTGGTCGGCTCCCGACGACGTCCTCAACGACCCGCACACTGCAGCGCTGCACCCCGAGATGGTCGACGCCGCAACACTTCGCTTCGAGCCCGCCACCACAGCACCGGGCACCATCGTCGTGGTCGATCACGCCCAGCGCCTGGCCCTCACCGAGATTGCCGACCTCGCCGAGAGTGCAGTGAGTGCAGACGTCCGCCTGGTGCTCATCGACACCGATGCCCGCCAATGGTCGGCCGCACCGTCGGCGCCGCTGCTGCGACTGCTCAGTAAAGACCTGCCCTGGTCGCGCACGCTCAGCGCCGACCACACCGTCCGCAACCACCCCGTCCCATCCGAGTCCCCCGACCTGCAGGCCGCCCTCACCCAGGCCAGCGACCTAGACCCGCAGCAGCACACCCCCGAGATCACCGCCGCGCTGACCGAATACGAACGCCTCATACAGAACCACCGCAGCGCCCACGGAGTACACGACCGCCTGCAAAGCATGAGCGGCGACACCGACCGCGCACTCGGCCGCAGCCGTGCCCAGTGACACGTACGGCCTTTTCCTTGCGGGGCTGAGCTGCGTAAACATGGCGAAAGCGGGCAGCGGCGTCGGGCGCGCCTGCCGGGTGGTGTGGGTGGGGCTGGCTTAGTATCCGGCTATGGCGACGCGGGTTCGGTTGGGTCGGATGCTTGCTCAGAGTGTCGTCCAAGGGGACGCTGCCGACCTTTTACCCGGGCTGCCGCCCGGCAGCGTAGACCTGTTCTTTACGTCGCCGCCGTACGCCGACGCCCGCGCCTATAGTCGGATTCACCCGGACCACTACGTGGAGTGGTTTCTGCCCTACGCCGAGAAAATGCTCACCGCGACAGCGGAAACGGGCAGTCTGATCGTCAACATCAAGAACCGCGTGGCTAATCGCGGGCCGTTGCGCGGCCAGCGGCACCCGTATGTCTATCAGCTCGTGCTGTCGCTGCAACAGATGGGCTGGCGCTGGATAGAGACCTACATCTGGGCCAAACCGAACGCCGTACCGGGCCGCTTCGGGCCGCGCACCAAGGACTCGTTCGAGTACGTCTATCACTTCGCACGCGGGCCGCGCCCGTACTTCGATCTGGACGCCGTGCGCGTGCCGTACAAGGCCGACGCAGCCGAGATTGCCCGCCGCGACAGAGACCTGAACGGGCGGCGCAACACCGCAGCCGGATTTGGCAGAGACCGCACGAAAACCTATCTGCGCGGCGGTGCCGATCCGGGCAACGTCGTCTCGGTTCCGCAGACGTACAACCAGCACAAGGGCGTAGCGCACACCGCCGCCATGCCCGAGGGACTGGCAGAGTTTTTCATCCGCTGCGCAAGTCCGAAGGGCGGCCTAGTCGTTGACCCCTTCGCCGGTAGCGGGACGACCGTGGTCGTCGCACGCCGCTACGACCGGCAGGCGCTCGGTTTTGAACTGCACAAAGAGTTCGCCGTAGAGGCGCGTCGTCGCATTGCCGCCGACGTTGCCGACGACCCGCCCGCTGTGCTGCACGCAGTGGGCCAGTGACCGCGATAGACGACACGGTTGCGGCGGTCGCTGCTGCCGACACGTGGGACAAGCGCGTCAACGAAATTCGGCGCATTCCCGAGCGGCACGGCACCCAAGAGCATCAGCGCATCTACGCCGATATTGCGCGCGCTCTATACGTGCCGCACCTAACGCCGGACTTCGCTTACGTCCATGACGCGCCCTTCTACGACGATTCGTACTTCGATGAGGTCTATGTCGCGACGGTGGCCGCCACGGACGGATTCACCAAGGTGAGCGCGGACGAGCTCCGCGGCGTGCTGCTGGCCGACGCGCGCACGCTGCTCGTGTTGCGCACGATTACCGGGCTCGTGCGCAACGAGTTCGCCGAAGCAGCGGCCATCATCGCGGCGCGACTCGACATGCCTGCTGCCGCGATTGCGGGCGGCAAGGTGGACTCTGCCGAGCGCAGCGGCACCCCGTTGACAGCAGAACAGGCGACGGTCGTTGCCGCGACTATTGACGCGCTGGTGCGCCGCGAACTGTTCGCCGAACCGCCGCCCGGACTGCACAGCAAGCAAGACAAGTTCGACACTCGCGACGGTTGGGCGAGCGTTCACGGCCTGGCGACTGACGGCGTGCCGTATCAACGTCTGCTGCATCAGCGTCACTACGGCGGCATGTTCCGGCAAGTGCTGGACGCAACATCAACGCTGCGCGGTGATCTGCTGGAGGACGCCAACGAGGCACTGTTGCGGGACGTCGGGGTGCCCTACATCCGCACCGGCAGTCACAACCAAGGCGACATTGAGGCGCGATTCCAGCTCACCGTCAGACCCGCGCCTGACTTCGTAGTGTTCGACAAGTCCGACTCACTCAAGGCCGTGATCGAGTGCAAAGGGGCCAACGACGGCGGCACGGCCCGCGACAAGGCCGCGCGGTTTCAGCGGTTGCGCGCCGAGGGTACGCGGTTGGGCGGCGTGCCGGTGTTCGCGCTGCTGAGCGGGATCGGCTGGAATCGCGTTAACGACACCCTGGGGCCGGTGCTGCGCGACACGGATGGGCGCGTGTTCACGCTGGAGACACTGCCCGAGATGTTGGACGTTTCGCCGTTTCCGACGCTGCGCGGTTTGGTCACACCCGAATAGCTCCCCGTGTATCGGCGCAACTGGCTAGGGGTGTCTTACCGGCATGGACGCGCTGACCCCACACTTAAAGGCACGGCCACCGCGCTACCTACTCTTGGTCGTGACACCGTCTGACCCTCGAACATCGTTGTTCGGTGTGTGTCCCACCCGAACTCATGACGCGTGCACCACCGGAACGGTCGCGCCGACGAGGTTTCCTTTGCTGATCGCTTCCGCCAATAGTGCCGCCGCGCCCTGCGACGCGTCGTCCTGGAGGCCGACGTCGCCCGCGAAGATCCACACCGCACCGACATCGAAGGCCGCCTGTGTCCAGTCGGGCAAGTTGTCGGGCAGATGGTCGAGCAGCACCAACTGTTGGCCAGGATGGGCCTTGTCGTTGAGCAGTACCCGGCCCCGGCCGGCGGTGTCGAGTTCGATCGCGCACGTATTCACGACAGGGCAGGGCTGGCCCGTTTCCAACAGGAGGTCGAAGCCCTGCTCAAGAAGCAGCTGTGTCCAGAGGTCTTCGACGTCACCGGTACGGTGCAAAGCAGTCACACCGCTAGAGCGGTCGATCACCAGCCCCGCGCTATAGCCGGAGGGAGTCGGCCACAACAGCTGCAGGCTGGTGACGTCCTCGCCGCGCTCCCAGTCGGTGCGCGCGGAAATCGGCAGGGTCGTCGAAATGACCTGCGACTGCATGCAACGGCCGTGGGCAAACTTGATCACCGGCGGTCCGTCGCCGGTCACCACGACGACGTTGGTGCGCTCCCGCGTCGCCTTTCCCGGTTGACCACAGCTGAAACAGTTGTAGTCCTTCGACGTACGGCTCACCGTCATGATCGCGTCGCGGCCGAGGAAGTCCGCGACGTCGCGCGACCACTTGACGAACGTGCTCACGGCAGCGCGCCGCGCGGCCCCCGTCGACCCGCCCCCGTCTCTTCTCGCTCACGCTGTTGTTCTCCCACCACGACAACCACTGAAGCAGACCGGCCCGACAAAATCCTGCCCAACTTCGCCTCCCCTTCGAGCTCGCCGCCGCAGGCGATGCAACATTTCATAGTGGCACCTACGCCGTGAGTTGCTGCTGCACGTCACGCACCATGCACACACACACGCAACACACAATGTGTCCTACAAGTCGAAGGCAACTCGACGCGCCCACCCCCAGGCTTAAACCCGGGGTCTCGATTCCGATTCGGAGTACCTTACCGAGGTCGGATGTACTCCCACTCCACCCGACGTGGCCCCAGGCTGATGGCTCGCACCACGCCCTCGCCGGCGAGGCTTCTCAGATGGCGGTAGATGCCTGCTCCGGAGTCCTGGGAGGAGCGCGGGCGACGCACAACGTGCCAGTTGCCGTGGCACTCAACCACTTCCAACGTTCTTGTGCGGCGTGGGGCCAGGCAGACCAGTTCGCAGCCGAGGTCCAATCGCTCGGTGTGCCACGGCAGCATTCTGGCCAGCGTCGCGCTGCTGATCGGTTGGCCAGCCTCCCGCAGCAGTTCGAGCAGCTGAGCCCGCAGTTGGTAGGTCTCGGCCCGCGTCACGACGTCTCCTTGCCAACCGTGGCGGCCGCGACGTCGAACAGCGGCTGCTGGATCGGTGGCGGCCGGTTCGACCACAGCAGCACCGGATGCCCGGACTGGACGGTCAGCGCGGCCTGTGCCCAGCCGGGCGGTGCCGTCATCTCGACTTCGGTGTGGTCCACTCGGACCACCGCTGCCGCTTTGGTTTTGGACAGCGCCGACAGCAGAACGTCGGGTCCGGGGCGAAAGGCCGCACCGGGGTCGGCGCCTTGGGCGTCGTACAGGTTCGCCCGCAGATCGGCGTAGAAGCACACACCGCGGTGGCCGCCGAGTGCTTCAACGACCTTGACCGCAGGCAGGCATTCCAACGTGACTTCCCTCATGCGCTGCGCCAGCGCCTCGATGTCAGTGTGCTGTCGACCGCGTCGTATCCCTCGCCATTGTGGGCGCAATCGTGCAGACCCGTCGGCGCTTTGGCTCAGCCGCACCCACACCCGGCGGGCTTTCTCAAGGTCGTCGATGCCAAGGTGGGAACCGCTACCGCGGGCGGTGTCGAACTCGATGCGGCTGACCGGGGTCAATGCGCACGCGCGCCGCAGATCGTCGGGGCGGTCGCGCAACACCCTCCAAAACGTCACGATGTCCAGGCTGGTGTCGTTGATGGTTTCGGCAGGGCTGGGGGGTTTGTGCAGCAGCACCTCCAATCCCCCCGACTGCAGCTGCACGTAGTGGGTGTGGGTGGGCAGCATCCCGGCGATCCGGGCGCCGGCCTCCTGAGCGCCCGCGCTCCGTTCGGCCAGCGGGGAGACCACTGCGGTGTCTGCTCTCATTGGGCGACGGCACTGTCGACGGCGGCCTCAGCACAGTCCAGTGCTACTCCGGGTCGGGGCTGACGTCGTTCGTCGGTGTTCTGCCGCATCGGAATCAGCAGTGCAAGACCACGCCGAATGCTGCCGTCCTTACGCTTGCCGGTGGGGGTGCTCAGCCGTCGCAGCCACCCTCCCGGGCTGGGCTTCTCGTCGTCGATGAGCGCCGCGAGCGCGACCACCAGTGCCATGAGTTCGTAGCGGTCGGTCTGCTGCAGGCTGTGCCACAGCTCGTCAGGGCTCCGATCATGAACATCCCCCACGACCCCCAAGGCTTTGCGGTACAGCCGGTGGCACTGGTTGATCCGCGCATCGCTGAGCGAGTACACCAGCGGCACCGTCCCCTGCCCCAGCAGGTGGCGTAGTTGGTCGGCAACAGTAGACCGATCCAGCAGCAGCCCCGCACGCACCACCGCCTCGTCGGGCCAGTAGTCGAAGCGGCGCCGATGCGGATCGCTTTGGCGCCAGCCGTCGGATTCGAACTCCTCACGGTGTCGGCGCAGCACAGTCAGTACCGCCCGAGGGTGCACACCGTAGAAGCTGGCGACATCAGCCAAGTGGTGTGGCCGGGGACGGTGTTGCGGGGCAACGTCATCGAGTACGTCTACGATCCGGCTCAACATGTCCCGTTTGTTTCGGTCGCGTTCCTTCTGGTGGTACTTGGCCTGCAGTAAGCGGTCGGCCTCGGTGCGCAGCGGCCCGCCACGGTCGCAGCCGTAGTCGTGGTCGTCGTCCATCACACCTTCCCCTCTCGTGTGCTGCGATACACCTTCGGATTGATCAGTGCCGACCAGGAAACCTGTTGCAGGCCAACGAACCCGCGTGCCCCACCGCGCCACGGCCGGCGGGCCAACCGGACCGGTGATTCGAACACCCAGTGATACAACTGCCGGGTCTTGCGGGTGTTGCCCCACGGGGCGCAGCAGCCACGGGCTCGGTGAACGTCAACGAGCACCGCGGCGCCCAGCCAGCCCTGCTGGGAGGCGTGGAAGTCCATACACTGCAAGCCGTGTCGCCCTCCCAGCTCGACCCCGGCGTGATCGAGGCGAGCCCCTGCGTAGATCAGAACCGGGCCTCGGTAGGAGGTGGTGTCGGTGCGGTTCTCGACGTTCTTGCCGCCGGCCGGCGGGGGGACCATCAGCATCGACGCCCACGGTCGGCGCAGCGTCAACCCCATCGCATGACCCGGCTGACCCACCGGGTCCTCGGGGGCCTGTGCGTAATCACAGAGCACGTTGCCGATGCCGCCGGAATCAGCCATCCCGCAGGAGCATCCGGGGCCGTGACCCCCGCAGCGGTCACGAAGGGTCAGCAATTCCTCGCTGCGACCGGCCAGACGCACCGCAAAGTGCACGGCGGCAGCCCAGCGCTGCCCGGCGGTGCGGTGGTGGTCCTGCCCCGTCCCGGCCAACAAGTCGCCAGCGTCGAGGGCGCGGGCGATCTGGCGAAACGTCGCAGCGTGGTCCTCAGCCCAGGGGCTGTCATCGCAGGCCAGACTGATCGGCCCGCGCGCCATGTTCATGATGGTCATCGCGGTCCCCCGAGCGGCAGGCGGATCGTGCGCGTCGTAGCCTGATGCGCCGAGATCAGAGCAGCCAGTTGGGCGACGTGTCCGCTCATCACAGTCAGCAGATGCGCCAGTGTGTCCGCGGTCGTCCCCATGCCCCGCCGCCGGCGAAACGCCGTCGGGCTGGTAGCGCCGGGCGTGACGGCGTCAAAGCCCTCGGCGTGGACATCGGTGATCTGCCATCCGTAATCGTCGGTCAGGGTCACCGCCGACCAGTACGCCCGCCGCACCTCGGCGCAGGGCTGCTCACCCACCACCGACGGCAGATGCCAGGGCTGGATCGCATCGTCGGGGTGCGCTCTGCCAGCGGGCATGTGCAGCCGCAGGCTCGCATCGACCTGACGAAGGACGGCGGCACGGTCGTCGGGCGGCAGGTTGACCAGCTCGGCCAACAGCCCGCCGACGTGGACCTCCAGGACGGGTTGTCTGCCACCGCCGTCACGCTCGGCTCGCACTGTGTGCAGTCGGCCCCGCTCATCGCGGACAGACCATCCGTCTGGGCCGAACTGTTCGACCAGCCATCCGTGATTGACCAGCCTCGACATCGCCCAGTAAAGGCGATCCGTGAGACGGTTCGATTCGCCCGTCGCAGCGCGGCAGTCGCCGTCGATCAGTTGCGCGGTGTGCGTCACGGTGGTCCCCTCTCTGTCTAGCTGCGGTGTCTCAGGACGTTGGTGAGGGCAGATCCGGCATGTCTTCGTCGGTACGCCAGTTCCACACCGGCAGTCCGGCTATCGCCGCCGTATCACCATCGGCTTGTCCGGCAGGACGGTCGATGAATGCGGCTATCGCGGGAGTGGTGTCGGTGAAAATCAGGGACGCCATCGCTACCGTGCCGCCGTTATACGACAGCACTTTTCGGAACGATCGGTCCTCGTCGATGGCGGTATTGAGCAGGGTGCGGTCGGCGTCGCCGGTGAACGGTAGCCAGTTGCGATCGGTCGTCATCAGTGAAAGGTGTTCGACGTTCGCGTATCCGGCCCGCGAAACCGAGAAGGTGCAGATCGCTAGTAGCCGCACCTCGCCCGCTTCGGCCATGCGCCACATTTCGAGTTCGGTGGCGAACCGCTTGGTGAGCTTGCGGTACAGGTCCTCCTCAAGGAACCAGGGGTGCCCCGGCTGGTGGCGCACCTGCACTTTGAAGCCATGAACGGCTGGCTCGATTGCCTTGATTTCACCCACCCCGATCAACAACTTGGTGGTCTTCCCTGGCTGACGCCGCGCCGGCGCCCATGCTCTAATCCGACGTTGCTCGATCTCGGTCTTGCGGTCGGCCGAAAAAGGCTCGGGCACGAACAGCGACGTGGCCAGTGGGCTCTTGCGGACGAGTTTGCCGTCCACGGCTGCTCGCAGACGCCGGTAGACGACCGCCCAGGAACGGTGCCCGGCGTAAGCCGCGTGCCAACTAGTCAGTTCCGCCTCGTCCCACAGGTAGTGCAGCACAGCACGCAGCGATAGCTTGCTGCCGTCTGCCTGGACCGTGTTTGACAGGGAATCGGAAGGCTCAGGAGCGGCCCGATTCCCGGCCTTCGACAGTGAAAACCCGAGCCGCAGCGCCGTTGTGCCGTCCGCAGGGTTATCGACGATTGACCGCTCAGCAACAGCTCCGTAACCCGAAAGCTCACCGGGAGGCAGCCAGGAGCGACACCGATGGTCATGCCAGCCCGCCGTTCCGGGCATCCGTTTGACGATGAGGTCGTGTCCAGCGGCGGCGATGTACATCTCAACCCCTGGCGACTGGCACAAGCACAGCGGTCGCAGCCGCGCAGCTTTCGCTCGACTCAATACCTGTTGGGCCGTCGCAGCGTGCACATCGTCAACTAGGCTGCCGGCGACGTCAAACGTAGGTGGTATCGGCATGGTCATCGCCCATCGCCTCCTAGTCGAATGCTTTGCTGGGTAACCACTGTCATGAGATTTCGCCTTCTAACCTTGTGGTGGCGTCGCGCGGCGCCCGGCAGACGGGGGCGGCTCATCGGAGCTGCCCCGCCCCTTGTCCGAGACTGAGTTGCGTGAGGTGTCACGCCCCGTTGGGGGCGCGCTGGCACCCGACCGTCCTGAGTTCGATGACGCAGGACCTGTACCTGCTCCCCTACCCGCCGCCGTGGATGCTGGCGGCGGTGATGCCTGGCGTCCTGACGCACTGTCGTCGCCCTTGTTCCGTTGGCTGGCAACCGCTTTGGAGGCCACCACGGCTCCAGCGACAACCGGGGCAGCTGGCCCGGCGGCGACCGACGCCCCGGCGGTGCCGGCGGCCGTAGCGGCACCCCCGCCCGCTGCTGCGCTGGCGCCAGCGCTCGCGGCCGGGGCCGTTGCCGCCGCCCGTGCCCCGGCCGCACCCGCGCTGCTCGCCGTGCTGGTCGCGGCGGCAGGGGCAGCACTGCTGGTCGGGGTCGCTGTTGGTGCGTGGGCGGTTCGTGCCGGCCCGGAACCTGGCCCGCGTGATCCGCCGCCACCACCGGACGGTGCTGGCGGGTGCGGGCGTCGACCCGGACCGGCCTGCGGTCCGCGGCTTCCCGCATCGCTGTTCTGTTGGGAACTGGGCCAACGGGAGTCGTCGCGGCCCATCCGGCGTAGGTCGCGGGAGGTCGCCCGCATCGCGGCGGCCTGCCCGATCGGTCCCATTCCCATCTGCATGGTGCGTTTGGCCATCGTCATCGGACCGGGAAGCCCCTGGTCGCCGAAGCCGCGCATCATCGCCCGGAACCCGAACACCGCGGCCGCGGCCATCAGCAACATCACGATCATCTTCATGATCGGGTGCTCGATGTTCATGCCCGGCAACGTGTTTCCGGTGACATGGGACATGATCACGAGCACCACGCCGAACCCTGCGGTGGCAAACATCATCTCCACGGCGTGCACGAGAAGCTTGATCGCGGTCCGCTTGGCGTACTGCCGCTGCGGTCCGGGAGCCACCGCGACCGCCGCGGCCGGGATCAGCACCAAAATGTGCCAGAAGGTCAGGAACCCGATCCGAATGACCTCCAAGCCGATGTAGCACAACAACATCAGCAGCGCGAGCACGATGCAGTTCATGAAGAACATCAGCCCGATCGTCTCGCCGCTGAGCTGGTGGGCGTGCGCCCAAGCCGTCGGGTGGCCGCACTGCCTCATCGCATGCACCGGGCCGCTGGCTGCGCCCGCGACCGCCGCCGCCGACGGCCCACTGACCCCGCTGCCGCGATTCAGCGCGGCGTTCCAGGCCTCGGCGCATCCGGAGTAGTTGTCGATCACCTCGCCGAAGTTGGCGATCTGGACTGGATGGCGCACCAACACCGTGGCCATCCATTGCGCCAATGCCGTGGTCTGGGCGTCGACGTTGCCGCCGGCCAGCGACCCGTTGTTACCGACGCCCAGCGAAAACTCAAATCCCACCGACCGCGCAACCGCGAGCAGGCCGTGATCGCCCACCAACTCATCAACCGGGTCGCGCAAGAACACCCAAATCAGCAGCAGCACGAGATAGGCGCTGACCATCACTGCAGCGCCGGTGGCGAAACCCCGCCAGTAGCAGAGGATTCCACCGACGGCCAGGCAAACGACGATGGCCAGCGGGAAGACGTTGTAGGTCTGCACGAAATGTGCAAGGGATACCGCAATCGGTGCGGCGAGGGCGCCCAACCAGCCCAGCCACACAGACCCCAACGCGAACTTGATGAACCAGATCCCCAATGCGGCCACCACAACCAGAAAGCCACAGCACAGCCCGAGCAGGGTCGCCAGTTGGCTGTAGGTCAGTGCGATCTGCACTCGGTCGGCCAGGCCCGGAACCCACGAGGACGGGTCCAACACGCTCATGTCGCTGCCCTGTTCCCTGACCGCTTCGAGCATCGAGACAGTGCCGATGAAGTACGAGCCGATGGGCTGGCCGGTGGTGTCGGTGATCCCGGTCCAGCCCACGGCGTTGGTGAAGCCCGCCGCGGTGGCGTGCGGCGCGGTGACCAGCGCGGTCAGTGCCCCACCCCAGAGCAGTTGCACCATCAGCCATGCGCGGCGCAGGCCGGGACGGGTGTAGCGCCAGGCGCAGTAGGCGCTCAGCATGGCTGCCGGTCTCCGGCATTGATTCCTCGGGTGTCGAACGCTTCCACCCGCTCCTGCTGCACCGGGGGCAGCATGTCCACCAGGCCGGCCCGTCCGAACTCATCGATCATGTACGCATACCCGTGGCCCTCGACCGTGCGCAGATCGAGCACCTCGGGGTACTCCTCGGGGTCGATGCCGATGGCTTTGAACTCTGCGCGGGCCTGGTCTCGTTCGATGGGTTTGAACGGGGTGATGATCCGTGTCGGCAGGTCTTTGGTGGGGATGCCCGCGAAGTGCTCCACATGCTGTGAGATCGCGATCAGCCCGTAGCGTTCTTTGCGGCCCTGAGTAATCAGTCGCACCGCGTCTTCCTGCCCGACCGGGGACGAGAAGTAGGTCCGGGCCTCCTCCGCGACGAACCAGCCGAACCCCCCTGGCCTACGGGTGTGCCCGGTGTAGGCCTCGCGGGTGATTGCAGCGATCATGCCGTAGATTGCGAACCCTGCTCTGGCACGGGCGCTTTGGCGGCGGTACTGATGCAGGTCCTCGGTCTGGGCGGTGGTCGGTAGCTCCAGCTCGGAGGTCAGCCACACCACAGCGTCTTTCTCCGCGATCGGCGGCACAGGAAGGGACTCGTCGAACATCGACCGCAAATAGTCGATGTTGGCCCACATGTCGAGCTTGGCGGTCAGCTCCGCGTACTCGCGAGCCTGTTCGCCGCGCAGGCTGTTGAGGTAGCGCACCAGCGCGCCCATGCTTTCGGCCACCCGCTGGTCGGGGCGCAGCAGATACCTCAACTGGCGGGCGACCTCGGCATCCGGTTCGACGCCCATCATCGGCAGCAGGTGATCCAACGTCCGCTCGACAGCGATCTCGCGACGGAAGATGCGCAGACCGTCCATCGACACATCGCCGCGGGTCGGGTTGATGTAGACCACCCGATCCCCCAGATGCGCCAGGGCCGGCTCCCACTCCCGATTGGTGCCGGGGTCAACGATCGAGCACTGGCTGTTGCGGGCGATCAACTCGGTGACGACCCGCTTGGCGCCCTGTGACTTTCCGCCACCGGGCGGGCCGAAAAACAGCACCCCCGGCGCACCGCGGCGCTGCGCAGCGCCTTCGGGGTCTAGCAGGACCGGACTCGGCCGACGGGTCGCCATGTTGCGGGCGAACAGGATTCCGGTCTCGTTGCCCAGCTCGTTGGACACCAGCGGAGAGAACCGAGCCCACTCGGTGGTGGTGGTGGGCTGGTCGAATTGATTGCGGGGGCTGCGTTCCTCACTGCCGGGCAGACCGGTCTGCCACAGCCCGATCTGGGCACTGCCACCCCAGCGGCTCAAGGTGCTGTCGAGTTCCTCGGCGAAGTGCGTCTGCATCTGCTGGGTGGCTTGATCGACAGCAGCCCGGTTGTTGGCACCCACGGCGACGACGGTCGAGGCGCAGACCTCGCGTTCCAGCTTGCTGGCCCGCAGTTTCGCGTTGTACTCCTCGCCGGCGGCGTACCGCTCGGCCAGGTCGCTGTTACTGGCCCGCACCGACCCTCGCTGGAAGGCCTGGTCATCGAGATTGCGCTGGGCACGGTCGATTCGGTTGAGCGCCCGTTCGGCAGAGCGGGTGCTGATGTGCTGAAACCAGTCGACCTCGACGTCACTGTCAACATCGACGTCGTAGAGCGACAGCAGATACTCCGCACGCGGATACACCAGGCCCGCGCGAGGAAGCTGGGCGACAGCGAGCATGCTCTGATAGCTCGCGGGTTGCTGCTGGCGCCGGATGACCACCACCGCGGCCACTGACGGCACGATGCGTCGCCACCAAGACCGATGCCCGCGACGGGCAAGTTGGTCGCCGCAGTCGAACTCAGCGGGCATCAACGCCGCAAAGTCGTCGCGAGACAACCGATCCGGACCGCCCGGTTCGTGCGGGAAAGGTTCCGACACCGCACCCAACGACCAGCGGCGCCGATACCACCAGTGAATCTGGCGGGGCGTGGCAGGACGGGCGTTGAACTGTCGCGGGATTTTCGTCAGCAGCTTGTCGACCATCTCGCGGTAGCCGGCCAGGGACTGCGGGTCGTCGGGGTCACGCCCGGCGACCACGGTCGCTACCTTGGCCAGCCCACCGGCCCCGCTGCGGCCCTCCATCCCTGCGTCGACAGGGATTCGCAGTCCAAAGATCTGCTCGTAGAACGGTTCGATCTGGATGAACTGCTCCCAGTCGCGGACCTCCTGAATCCAGGCAGTATGGTGTCCGTAGCCAGAGAGCATGCGCCGCAACAGTTGTCGCGGATTGATGCGCACATTGGCGCCCCACAGCAGCATGCCCGACGGTAGTTGTCGCACCAGGGGACGATGACCTCGCGCGACGGCGTCCTTGCGGTCGTAGGACATCATGCCGCCCGGTTGGCCGTCCACCAGGAACTCGGCATACACCCCACCAGCGGTGAAGACCAGGTTGTCGATCACCTCATCCGGTGGAGACAGCCACCCATCGCGGCGACCGTCGACATCAGCGGTACGCCGGGTGTGCACTAGGCCCTCCAGCATCCACAGGATGCGCGAGAGCGGACTGGGCCGCGACACCGGCATCTGCCGGGCCAGGAAGGTCAGCCCGGCGGTAAGGGCCGCGCCGAACAGGAAGATCGTGACCGCGTGCCCGGAATCGAGCCAGTGCCGGGTGGCCCACACTGTGGCTGCGGCCCCGAGCAGGAACGTCGCCCCATCCCAGATGCGCCACGGCGCGAACCACAGACGGGTGTTGTCGTCGATGTGCGACAGGTAGATGGGAAAGTCGCGGACATCGGCATAGACCCGCGCGCGGCGCGGCCGGTCTGGGTCGTCGGACACCTGGGGACTCCTCGAGGATTCCTGCGTTCAAAGGGGCGGTCTCGTCAGCCGAACTGGCCGGAAGTGATTCCGCCGCCGTGCTTGTCGACGGTGCCTTTCAAGCTCACCGCCAGACCGACACCGCCGAGGATGATGGCCGCGATGGCGATTCCGCCCAGCACCTTGCCGGCCGCCGCGCCGAAGCCACGGACCAGGGAGAACGCTCCCGCTATGCCCCCCACAGCGATGGCGATGATCGCCAACGGAATCTGTAGGGACTGCCACAGCGAGGGAATCGCGGTGATGAGGTCACCGGCTGCCAGTGCCGTCTCGGTCATGATGTGTTCCTTCCAGTTGTGTGGATGTTTCAGTTCGGGGTCTGGGCGCTACGCCAGTCGGTGTCCACCGTTGCCGGAACCAGCGCGTCATCGGTGGACACCGCCGGAGCGAAGTCGATGGCCGCGACCAGCCAGCGTCCACCCACCCCGGTCAGCGTCAGCGGATAGCTCAATTCCGTTGGGGCGTACTGTGAGTTGACCGCCGTGACGGTGGCCAGGACGCGCACGGTCTGCCCGTCGCCCGGTGTCGTCGGGGGCGGTGAGATAGCGGTGATCCCTGACACGGTGATGCTCTGGTAGGCCCCCGCAACACCGAGGAGCTTCGACTCGGCGGTCACGTACCGCTCCACCAGCCCGTCGCCGGTCAGGTAGGCGGTAAGAAACCCGGAGGCCACCGAGTAGGCCGGGTCGGATTCACTCAATGTGGTCGGATAGCTCAGCGGAAGGTCCGCACCGGCACCGGGCCCACTGATCCGTGCAGGCAGCGACGCTGCCCGCGGGCCGTACCGCGACCACAGCACCGGGACCCGATACAGCGCCCGCTGCGGGCTGGCCGACTCGTAAGGCCGCTGCGTGACGCCGACCACCACGGAGAACACCTCGGCGTCACCGTCCTTGCCCGCCACGCCCGCGTAGGTGACCGCCACCACCGTGGGGGTATTGATGACCACCGCCGGTGTGGAGGGAAGCGCCAGATTGGCGTTATCGACCGTGACGAACTGGCTGAGGCTGGCCACGTCGGACTGGCTGGCCGTCAGCCACACCGACACGTAGTCCTGGGCGAATGCGCTGACCACAGCCGACTTGTTCACCACTTCGCGTGACGGGGTGATGAGATCCGGTGGCGACCCGAACAGGAACTGCCACACCAGGTTCAGGCCCGCCAGTGCTGCCAAGCCCAGCACCAGCGGCTTACCGGCTGCAGTGGCAGCCCGCTTGCCGCGCTGCACTCGCCGCTGCCACGTCTTGCTCATCTGCATTCGAGGGTGTCCCTTCGACTCACAGCGGCTCGTGGCCGATGATCTTCAAGCTCTTGATCGCGAACGCGGCATCGACCGGATCGGATTCGGGGTGCCCGCCCATCGGGGAACCCGGCAGCGGCGCCAGCGTCAGCGGGGGCGCCGGAAGGGTGAAGCCGCCAGGCGTCGGCGGGGGAGTCGTGCCGGGCTCGGGCTGGGCCGGTGGCCGTGAGGTCTGTCGGATCAGGATCGTGACCTTCGAGGCCAACACCCGCTTGATCGGTTGCACGGCCTCGCCGTGGACGTTCTTGGTCTCCTGCGTCACCAATGTCGAGTCGGTGTCGTTGAACAGGTACTGCACAGTGGTCACCACCCGGTACTGCCCCCACTGCGACCCCCCGCTGGCGTCCTTGCCGACCCAGCCTGGGGTGAGGGAGATCGCGGTGATCATGTAGGTCTTAGACAGATCGATCTCGATCACCTGACCGTCGGCCCCGCCCCGCACGCACACGAACGCGCTGTGGGGATCAGCCCCGGCCATCGTCTGCGCCGACGTCGAACCCGCCGCACACGATCCCGCCGCATCGGCGCTGTAGGGCAACGGACGATCAGCCGCCTCCGCGGCCGCCGGCTTCGGCGCCGCGGTGCGCGGCGGCGGCACTGCGCCCGGTTCGGTGACCGAGGCGGCCGTCGGCCGGGCCGGTTCATCCGAGCTATAGACGGCCACCGCGCCGACGATCGCCACCAGGACCGCCACCAGCCCGGCCGCGGCGAAGCCCATCGCGATCTTGCCGTCGAACCGGCGTGGACGCGCCGGCTCGTCGTGCTCGCCGCTGTCGAGCGGAACCTCTACCAGGTCCTGCGGTACGCCCGGATCGCCGTCCTCGTCGGGATCGGCGTCCTCGTCGGGATCGGCGTCCTCGTCGGGATCGGCGTAGTCATCGAAAGGCTCCCCATCGCCGTCGTCGTCGTCGTACTCGCCGTCGTCGACCTCGTAGTCGGTCTGCGCGCCCTCGGGTAGGTCGTACTTGGGAGCATCCGGGTACAGGCTGTCGGGGTCCTCGGATGCCTGCAACTGCTCAGTCCACTGCTCATCGGTCAACGTCATGACTGACCTCGATGAGGATCGACGCGATCGCGATGATGCAGCACCGCCGCACCACGGGAGCTGATCCGGCGGCGCTGCCCCCGACCCGACAACCAGCCCCGCCCGCGACGCGACGTGCCACCGCCGGGGGCCGTCGGCGGCCCCACCAGCGTCGCCGGCCACAGCGCCGAACCCCCGGCCAAGCTGAACCCGGCCGGCGTCGAAGTGTTCACGAGTGACTCACCTGAGCGCGAACGACCTCGGCAACCCGACATCGCCGCGACCGCGTGGCCGCCGCGGCGCCCACCCCTGTCCACCAGTGCGCGAATCGCCCTGCTTAAGAGCAGAAAACCGGCGACAGCGAGTGTGGCACCCGCCAACAGCGAGACATTCGCCAGGCCCAGAGCTACGCTGTCCAACATGCTTATCATGCTGACAGACAAGACAGCGAAAGGCAATGCGTAAACAAATGTTGTTCAAGCCGAGTGTTGACCGATACGACGAGTTGCGCCGCGAGTGGATCGCCGAGCACTCCGCAATCTTCACGATGCAGATACGCCGCGCCGAACTGCTCAACCGGCGCATCCGCCGCCGGCACCGCGAGACCGCGGGCGCCCGCCCCAACCCTTACGACGACCACGCCACCCACCCGTTGCTGAGCCGGGGCGCCAAGACCGTGGAGGCCAAACTCGAGCTGGCCATCGTCACCTTTGCCGCACTCGCGGCACCACTGGGCTGGCCTGCGGGACGCTTCATCTACCAGCGCATCGAGGCGTTGATCCCCGACCGGCTGCGCTCCTACCCCCTCCCGGCGCTGTTGTTGGTCGCAGCGGTACTGGGCGCGGTGACAACTCTGCTGTACGACCCCGGGCAGGGGTTCACAAGCGCGATCCTGGCGCCCTGGCTGATGGCGCAGTTCCCAGCCGCCGCCCTGACCGCCGCTGTCTACGGCATCCTCAACGGTTGGTTGGCCATCGACGGCTCCACCGAATGGTGGCCACTGACCCCACCAGCGCCGTCGGTGGAGCTGCCCACCACACTGCTGCCCGACGACCTGACCGCACCCTCAGTGTTCGACACCGCACCAGTGGCCGACACCATCGACCGCACCCCACCCGGCGCCGGATCAATCCGCTCGCTACCACGATCCTCCCGGCTGCTCACCGCTGCGCTGGTGGTCAACGTCCTCGGGATCATCTGGACGCTAGCCACCGTCGGTGTCGGCGTGAAAACCGTTGTCGTGGAATCGCTTACACCATCGAGCACCATCGGCGCCACCCACACACGCTGAAGCGCCCCAGGGCAGGGCCGTATAACCGGACGTCTTCGGCGGAAGCCTGGCCGTTTACGGCCGGGAGGAAGCCGATTCCGTTGTGCGTGGCCGGCGGAGCTGGCCGATGTTAGTCGGGTCGGTTCTGTTGGTCGATGTATTGCTTGATGACCGACAGGGGTGCGCCGCCGCAGGAGGCGGCGAAGTAGGACGGTGACCAGAAAAGGTTGCCCCACAGGTATTTTCGGACATGAGTTGGGTATTGCTGGCGTAGCCCGGCGCGATGACCTGAACGCTCACCGAGCGAGCAGGCAGCCTGAGCCAGGAATCCCGGTCCTTTAGGACCGGGAGGATTCAAAGCTCTGCGTCGTTGCGGGTGTCCGACCACACCCGGCGAAGCAGCCCCGCAGCACGCGAATACTGTGTGTCGCCAGCTTTCTCCTGCCGAGCGGTGCGCGAGAGTATCTCGCTGATCGCTGTGTCGTAGCGCCGCAGGAACTCTGACCAATCCGGGATCTCCGCGCACACCCCAACCCCGCCGCGCACCAAGACTCGGGCGTGCTCACGCGTTGGCGGCAATAACTCCTCCCACCGCAGTGACGGTCCTAGCTCGCTGCTGAGGCTCTTGTGCCCGTCGGCTTGCCCAAACTGCTGGTTCCTTCGATTGGTCAGCGGTGACCAGGTTTGTGCATCCTCAAGAATCTGATCCTCGCGAGCGCCAAACATGATGACCGCTGCGCCAAAGATGTGACGAAGTTCCTCGGCAATGTCCTGCCCGTACACCCTGGCCAGGGACGACGATGCCTGGACCGCCGCAACGAGGTTGATACCCAATCCGCGGCCCTCACCCACGATCTTGGGCAGATTTGGTATCGGCGCGGTGTTGGGCAGCTCGTCGATGATCATGAGCAGTCGGTGCATCTGTTCGCGCGCTGATGTTTTCTCCCGCCACCGTCGTACGAGGGAATCCAGGAGGGTGACCGCGGCCCCGGCCACGGTGCCGTCGGCCGGGGCCAGCACGTACAGCGTCGCCTGGGGGTCATCGAGGAACTCCAGCGTGAACGGCAGTGCGGTACCCCGATCTACCAGCGAGGTCCGCAACCACGGCGTGATCGCTTTGCGCATGGTGATGGCCACCGAATCCCGTTGGCGCGGATCCATTTCCATGATCCGCATCATGCCCACCGACAACGTCGGGTACTGATGGCAGATCGCGGCGGCCTGCGCCCAGCCCGGTTCACTGGTGCTCTCCGGGTCAATGTTGTCCACGCCGGTCAAAACCCAGTTCATGCCCTTGCGGTTGCCCTGCGGACTGGCCGCGAACAGAAACGCCGCCAGTGGGCCGGCAGCCTGGGACTCCCACACCCCGCCGTCTGAGACCTGATCGGCTCCCGAGCCCAACCCGACGGTGGCCATCTGCATGATCGTTTCGGCCACCGTCAACGCCTCGTAGGGGCTGTCGATGGTCACCGTCGGGTCGTAGACGTTGGCGACGATGCCGTCGGGGTACACCGGGGACGTTAAGGGGCGCAGGTCCAGCAGTGCCCGCGGCCCCCATCGGCGCTGCATGACGTTCTGCATCAGGTCGTCCTTGGACGACACCACCACCGCCGGGCCGCCCCACAGCACCGCCGCCGGCGCCAAGATGCGCCGCGACTTACCGGTGTCCGACGGTGCGGACACCAACACCATTGGGGCGCTGCGAGGCACATACAACTGCTCACGCTTGCCGACCACCCGGCGGCTGAAGCCGCAGTAGGTGGTAGGGGTGGGTGTGAACGTCGGCGCCTCGCCCACCACAGGACTAGCCACAGCGCCGCTGCCCGAGCGGCCCGTCGGTGTCAATCGCCGCGCGAACCGCCGCCACGATCGAATCACGCTGCCGGCAATCGCAGGTCAGTGTGCGCACGACCGACTGGCCCAGCACCGGTGCTGACACCGAACACCACAGAGCCGCATACGCCCAGCCCGGACTGCGCACATCCTCGGGGTCGACGTTGGCCAGTGCCGCCCGCACCCAGTCCATGCCCTGCCCGTTGCCGACTGGAGACGCCGCGAACAGCAGCGCCGCCAGCGGTTGGACCGCCTGCACCTCCCAGACGTCGGCGGGCCGACTGCGGCCCAGCCTGGCTCGTCCCACGCTGAGCAGGGATTCCGCCTGGACTATCGCCGCGTGTGCGCTGTCCACATCAACGGTCGGGTCATCTGAACGCATGTCCAAATCCTGGCAGACAAATACAGGGTCAGTCAATACGTGAACACCGGACAAACAGGGATTAGGTCTGTGCTTGAGCCCTGCGCCGTTCCTGCGACTCGCGCAGCCAGTCCGCCGCCCGCGCCGAGTTGGTCCGCATCTCTGGAGGCAGCGCCTGCTGATGCCCGTAGTGCACGTCCTCAGCGGTCAGCAGGGTCAACATGTCCGCGTCGAGGTCGGTGCCCAAATCGGGATCGGACAGATCGGCACCGCTGAGCCCCAGCGAGCTCACGATGCGGCTGTTGCGGTTCAACTGCGCCTTCTCCACCACCGTGCGCACGAAACGCCCGTTGCCCAGTCCGTCGATCACACGGATGACATCACCTTCGCTGCTGGTGATCTGGGAGTTGTAATACTGCGCGAAACTCTCCCGCAGCGACAGCAGCGCATCCGGCGCGAAGGTGTCACCGTCCTTGGCCGCGATACCCGCCATGATCGCGATCAACTGATCCGGGTCGTATGAGGCGTACTCGATAAGGGTGGCGAAACGCCCCCGCAGACCATCATTGGCGGCCAACACGCGCTGACTGGCCATCGGATAACCAGCGGCGATGACCACCATGTCGTCGCGGTGGTTCTCCATGAACGGCACCAGGGTGCTGATGATGGCCTGACCGTACGGGTCACCCGAACCGTAGCCGGTGTGGATGAGATCACCGAACTCGTCGATGAACACCGTGGCACCCAAACCCGCTTCGAGCTGCTCTCGCGTGTTGTTCTCGGTGTCACCGACGTGACGGCCGAACAGCTTGTCACGGCGGGTCTCATAGACGTCGGGCCGGCGCAGCAGCCCCAGCCCGCAAAAGATGTGGGCGATCACCCGCGCCGAGACCGTCTTGCCCACTCCGGGGGGACCCACCATCAGCAGATGCCGCGACACCGGCGACGTCGGCAACCCCTTGCGCTGCCGCAGGACTCGCGCGATCGAGTCGTGGCGCAGTTCGGCGATCCGGGCCTTGACCTCATCCAGGCCGACCATCGCCTCCAACTCCGCTTCGGCATCAGCAAGCAGCGTCTGCGCCGAGCGCGCCGACTCCTGCGCTGCCCGCTCCTCGGCGCTGGTCTCGGTGGAGGCATCCCAGCGGTCCGTGCGCGTCTCGATCGTCTGCGGATCAGTGATCTGCAGACCAAAGGTCGGATCCGACAGCGCGGCCTGGGCACGCTCGAAACCGGGCCACTGCACCCGGATGTTGGTCAGGACCGTCCGCGCCTCCTCAGCCTCGCCCCGGTGGCGCAGCACCAGCGCCCGACAAAACAGCGCGTCGCGGGTCAGCTCGTCGCTGCCCTGCTGGGCACTGGGCTTCCATCCCGACGCCGTATCCTCGGCGGGCGGATTGACCACCAGCTCGACAGCTTCCAAAGCCCGGTCACTGAGCCCCAACGAGGCTGCCGCCCACGCCTCCTGCAGGCTCGCAGCCCTGCGCAGATGCGGATCACCATGCCACTGCCGGCAGTTGCTCACCGCGACCAGGACATCCGGCCAGCGTTTGGTGGCCGTGGCTAGAACCGACCGCACATAGCCCACCGCCGGAGTCGTCGGCAGCTCGAACAGGGCGCTGTCGGCGCCCTGCCAGTTCTGCTCCCGAATCAACGCCGCAGCATAGGCCAGCCGTGCGGTGGTCGCGTCCACAATCGGCATCCGCACATAGTCGATGTCGAAGTGCGCTCCCAGATCGGCGGGCCGGTGCTGGATACGGCGCAGACCCTCGCCGAGCCGGTCGGCGTGGCTGGCCAGCCGCTCGAGCACCTGCACGGACCGCTCCCCTGTCGCATACCGGCCCAACCAAGCGTCGGCCAGCTCCGGGTTGTCCCCGGTGGCCAGGACGAATACCTGCGCAGCCCGATCCGGAGAACTGTGCAGCACCTTCATCGCCGCACGCAGCGCCTGTAGTGAACGCTCATCAATCACGGCCGCAGCGCTCCCGTGCGCAGATGAGTCAGGAACTGCGCTTCATTACGGGGACGCATCACCGACAACCGCACCCCACGCACCGCCGGGGTGCCGATCACCAGCTCATCCGGGGACTCCTGCACGATTGTTAGATCAGCATCGGAGTCCACCGACCCCACGGTTACCAGACTGTGTCCCCGCTCGCCGGCCGTCAGCGCCAGCCCCTCGCCGTCGGCCACGATCACCGTCGGCTGCCGCACCGGGTCACGGTCACCGGCCAGGCTGATCCGATAATGGTTGTCGCACAACGGTCGCCACACATCGGGACGATCACTGTGGATCAGGATCACCGCCCCGGCGGCACTAGTCCGCAGCAGCAGCGGGATCACGACCGACAGGTCGGCGCTGATCGAAACCCGCGTCGCCCGAAGCGGATCGGTCAGCGGCATCAGGAACGGGACCCCGGTGACGGTCATGCCGAACATCGGCCCCGATGGACCCACCGCAATCTTGAGGTCGCCGCCGTCGCCCAGCAGACGTGGCGACAATTGCAGACGCAAAGCCCTGTCCCCCAACGGCAACGATGCCAGCAGAGAGTCGAAGGCCTGACCGGAGACCGGCTGCAGTGCCAGCAGCGGAGGGTGGGGCAACGGGGCGTCGGTGTGGAACCGCACCAGAGCGGCCACGCGGCAGCTGCCAGCGCGGTCACCGACCAACCTCACTGTGGTGACGGTGCGGTGTGCCCGCACCGTCCACAGGTCGTTGAGCATCTTGGTGTTCAGGTCACGCCCGGCGATGCGGTAGGTGGTCACGTAGTCGGCGTCGGCGTCCAGGTTAGACCAATTCTCCTGCACTCGACTGAGATCGGTGTCGTTGAGCAGGGCCGCGAAGGCTGCGCTGATCTGCGGTGCGGTGCAGGTCACCGCTCGGCAGCCCGCCCGCAGCACCGCTTGGCGCACCCGCTCAGTGGCCGCCGCGGCAGCCGCGGCGGCATCGCCGCGATACAGCATCGCCGCCAGACACGCCTGCGGGCACAGCCGCAACACCAGCCAGGAGCGGCGGTCGCCGACGGCAGCACGGTCGCCGACGATCTCGGCGTACTTAGGGGTGTAGCTGCCGTCGGCGGCCACCCGGCTGCCCGCCTGCACCACGTCCACCGAGTGCAGCTCCAGACCAGCGAACTGGGTCAACCGCGACCGGATCGCCTCCAATGGGATCGTGTCGATGGTCTCTGCCCCCGCCGGCACCAGCACGGTAGGTGAGAACGCGCGACCGTGCAGGGCGATCAGCGTGACCGCGTACTGGCCGTCCCAGATCATCCCCACCGGCCCCGCACCGGGCATGTCCACGGTGAACGGCTCGGGGATACGGGTGCGGGCCCGGCGGGCACTTTCGCGGCGCCCGAAATACACGAACCGCACCCACCGGGCCAGCCAGCCAGCCGCCGTCGCACCGTTGTAGCTGGCGGTCACCACCAGCAGCACCACAAGCACGACCAGCGGAATCAGCCACCACGGCACCGGTGAGGCCGCGACCAGGATCGCCGCGGCGATCAGTTCGGCGATCACCACCAGCTTCAGCCGCACATCCAGTCGCCAGCGTCGTATCTGCTCCCCGAACCCTGCGTGTGGGCCGGGGATTTGCTCATCGAGCACGGTCACGGTCGCCCCCTACTGTCCTCGTCGCGATTTCGACATCGACGTCACCAGCAGCACCACACCCAGCGCCAGCAGCAGCGTGGTGGTTCCCGCCACTGCCATGATCATCGGCCGATGATCCGGCGGGGGTGGGGGCGCCGGAGGTCCCAGCGGTCGTGTCAGGTTCTCCCGAGGTGGTGGGATTTCGGGGACGTCGAAGTTCAGCGCCGCCAGCGGGTCGATCACCCCGTAGCCGACCCTGTTGTCCACCACCGAGGCCGGGGAGTGGGCGGTCTGCTTGATCCGGTTGATCACCTGTGCGGCAGGCAGATCGGGATACTTGGCGCGGATTAGCGCCGCCAGTCCCGACACATACGCCGTAGCAAAGCTTGTGCCGCTCATCGGCTTCAACTCCGAGGTCTGCGGATCGACGGTGGCGTTGATGATGCCCCCGGCAGGGTTGACGCCCTCCACGAACAGACCCGGAGCGCCCACCCCGACCCACGGCCCGGCCAGGCTGATGTCGGCGCCCTCCTGGGTCTGCGCGGGCTGCCCCCGGTCATCGGTCGCACTCACCGACAGCACATAGTTGGAGAACCACGACGGCGTACTGATCGTCACCACCCCACCCCAGTTACGCGGATCATCCACATTGGTGGCGTCGATGTTCGGGTTCTGGGAACACCCTGTGCCCATGGGCATTCCGGCGCTGGCGGCATTGGCGTTCCCGGCCGCAGCCACCAGCACGACATCCTTTTCCATCACCGCATATCGCACCGCGGCACCGAGGGTGGTCTGGTCGACCGGCTTGGTCACCGGCACACAGGACACGATCGACATGTTGATCACCCGCGCACCGGAGTTGGCGGCGTGCACGATCGCGCGGGCCAGCGTGCTCACCGTGCCCGCTCGTGCGTCATCATCGTTGCCCCCGCGTTCGCGCACGAACATGCCCGAGGACTGGCGGATCGAGATGATCTCGGCCTCCGGGGCGACCCCGACCAGGCCGTCGCCCTCGGCCGGGCTGGCGCCGATGATGCTGGCGACCACGCTGCCGTGGGTGTCGCAGTCCGACAGCCCGTCGCCGGCCATCACGTAGTCCCCGCCGCCGCGCAGGTGGGGCAGACGCGGAGAGGGCCACACGCCCGTGTCGATCACCGCGACCGTCACGCCGGCGCCACGCCCGGCAGACTCCCACAGCTCTGGCAGATTCATGAACGTCTGCGCTGCCGGCGGCACGGCCACGTCGGTGCCCGGCATCAGCGCGTTTCCAGGGCATTCGTAGCGTTGCTTCATCGGCTCGTCCGGGCCGGGTTCGCCATCGGCGGGAACAGCGGTCGGATCGATCGCCGGAGGTGTGATCGCCGCGGCGGTACCCGACGGCCACATCAGTGCCAGCACCGCGGCCATTGCCGCGACCGCCAGACGACGCCCGATCCCCACGAAGGCGGTCATCACATGTTCCTTGCCAGGGCCAGCAGGTTCAGCAGCCATACCGCGACCGGCGGGACCGCCACGATCAGCAGGTACTCACACCATTCCACGATCTTGCGGAACACCGGGGAGAACACCTTCGCCGGGACGACGGCCGCGGCCCCCATTCCCGCGATGCCCAGCCCAATGATCACCGCCGCTGCCGCGTAGGCAGCCACCGGGGTAGGCCAGGTCAGCGCGTACTTCACGGTCGTGACCATGACCATCAGCACCGAAGCAGCCACCACGGTGATCGCTTGGCTCCGAGCGGCGAACGCCCTGCCGCGCAACAGAAGTACTGCGGCCAGCAGCCCGATGAACACCGTCGCCAGCCACCAGCGCCCCTGCCCCGGTTCCACCACGAACGCCGACGCGCCCACGAAGAAGATCGCCACCGCGACCAGCAACGCACCCAAGTAGACGTTGGCCGCCTCGGCGCCCCGGCGCAGGTCCTCCACACTGGGCGTGCCCTGGTGCTCGGCGGCCACCAGCGCCTCCTTGGCGATGGCGTCGGCGTTATCGAAGGTGTCCTTGCCGGTGATGGTGGGAAACGGCGGCACCGGGATACCGGCCATGCGGGCGGCGATCTTCGGCGCACCGGTCAACACGAACAGCGCCAGCACCATCACCACTACCGACAGGTTCTGCAATGTCGCCCCGGTCAGCGCATGGACGACAGCCAGCGCCGCCAGTCCGGTGCCGACGATGACAACGGTGGCCACCAGACCGCGAGGGGCTGGACTCAGCCTCCACAACAGCGCCGCCAAAACCACCGCCACCATCACCGCGAAGGTGATGTGCCAGGGTCCGACGATTCCCGGCGCAGCCATGAACGCCGCCGCCGGGCAGGCGATCAACGCCCCCGGAAGCCATAACGCGTTGGCGGTCACCGTATCTCGCTGCTGCCTCCACACCAGCGCCCCAGCGATGATCAGCAGCAGCCCCAGCCCCGCCGCGGCGGCGGTCGGGATCAGGTTCCACTCATCGCCTGCACTGCGGTTGCGCGACCACGCCAGCATCAGCAGCCCCGTCGTCACCGCCACCGCCACCGCCACGATGATCCCGGCCACCAGCCGGGCCGTGGCAGCGGTCACCACAGGGGTCCGGGACTTGTTCAGCACACCCACCGCCGACGACGGTGACTCGATCACCGGGGTGAACTCAACGTCGGCGTCGATCACCTCCAGCACCAGCAGATCGCCGTCGACCACCCCCTGCTGGGCCAGTGTCTGCGTCCGGTTCAGCGGCCGTCCGTCGATGTGGGTCAGGTTCACCAGCCCGGGGCTGACCATGCCGTTCTCGTCGGGGCTGCGCAGCCCCTCCTCACCGCCGTCGTCGGCGGTCTGCAACCGGCGCACCAGGGAGTCGACTACCGCCGCCACCGATGAGCTGGCCGGAAGCGTCACGTCGTGCTGGCGGCCTGCGAACAGCACCGCCACATTGACCTGCTCGGCCAGGCGGACCTGACGCGCCGGGACCGCCCCCTGCGCGCCCCTCTCCGTCGCTGTCGTCATCGCCACCCCTCACCTTGCTCGGGCCACTGCGTCCGATACCCAGGGTCCTTGTCTGCGGCCTTGACGAAGCCGTCGGCTACCGACGCGGCAGCCTCGATGAACGCTCGCCTCGTCGCTGGTGCCAGACGGTTGAAATCAATGGCGGTGGCATCGCTGAGGTGCGGGTCGTAGGGGATGTCGTGTACCGCGCGCACCACCCGCTCAAAACCCTCATGCAGATTGCGGACCGCCTTCGTCGGCGTGATCTTGTTGATGTTGCTGATCACCATCACCGCCTCCCGTACCAGGCCCGGATAGCCGTGCGAAATCAGCCAATTCAATGTCTGCTGGGCGGCCTCGGCGCCGTCGTAGCGGGTCGTCGAGGCCACCACCACCGCATCGGCCATCGACAACACCGCCGCGGTGATGTCGTCGCGCATCTGATTGCCGCAGTCCAGCAGCACCACCGGATAGACCCGCGCCATCCGCTGCCAGGCCATGACCAACTCACGACCGGTCAGCACCGCATCGCCAGGATCACCGGCGAGCGCCTCCAGCCCTGACGAGGTGTCGATGCCCAGATGGTGCCGAAAATCGCTGTAGGAGTGAAGATTCGGATCAGTCAGCAGCGTGCGCCACGTGCCCGTGCTCGGTTCGTTGATCCGCTTGGCCAGGTTGCCCGACGCCGGGTTGGCGTCCATGGCCGCCACCTTGTCACTGCGGTACTTGGCCAGCGCCGCACCGATGCCCAAAGTGGTCGTGGTCTTGGAGACCCCACCCTTTTGCTGCAGTACCGCAATGACGTACGTGCCGCGAAGGTTTACCTTCAGCCGCCGATGCAGGTCATTCCACTCACGCTCACCGGCGCCCGGCCCCAGATTGATCCGCGTGGTCTTGTACAACCGCTTGCGCCAACCCGATTCCGCCGACGGCTTGTAGGGCCGGACCAGGTCGGCTTGTCGCACCTGAGCCTGCATCGGCCCCACCGATTCCCCACCCCGGGCAGGCCAGGCCGGAGGCTGGGGCGGTCGCGGCGCCCACCCAGCTGGGGGCCGCGGTGCGCCCGCCGGGGGTGGTGGCTGATCTGTGCCCGACGCTGGATACCCGCCAGAGTGACCCGGCGGTCCAGGAACCCCGCCCGGTTCGCCCGGCGCGCCTATTGCGTGCCGACCCGCACCCGGAGGGGCGGGTGCAGGATTCGGCGGCGCAGCAGGGGGATAGTCCACGGGTGGCCGCGCCGGCGGCGGTGCTTGTGGTGGCGGCGCCAGCGCGTACGGGTCGGCCACCGGCATCCGGGGATCGGTGTGCGCGTCACTGGGCTCAACTCCGTTGTGGGGATGGCCGACCGTGCCGGTCGGCTCCGGCGGCACCGCAGCAGGGTCCGGCGGGCCGGGCTCCCCCGCCTGCTCCGGCTTGAGGTACTGGCTGTAGAAGTCTTGTTCGCTCACGGTGACTCGATCCTGTTGCGCCTCACGGGCCTGCCTCCTAGCACTGCCTCAGTATTGCACATAACAGACATATTCAGACAGTACGTAAACACAATTTTTGTTTGATTTTGGTGGTTGGGTGGACGGGGGTGCTCTGCCCACTCTGCGCTGCTGTGACGTCCCTACCGCCGATGAGGGGTCCCGTCGTTCCACTCGCGGATGCCGACCATCCCCAGCACCGCCGACACCGACGACTTGATCGCCGCCGTGGTGCCCGGCGTGATCAGCGTCCACCACGAACCGTTGTCACTGCGGATCGGCCCCGTCAGCACCCGCCCCAGCGCCGTGTCGGTCACGGTGGCAGCGGTCCTGCTCACCTCGATTCGACCCGCGTCGTCGGGAGTCATCGCGGTCATCGACAGCTCCATGATCGGGTGGTCGGCGGCCATGGTGACCACCCGGTACTGGTCGCTGTCCATCCCCAGACTGCTGAACACTGTCGCCGCGCTGTGCTCGCCCCTGGCCACCTGCCCCAGCGCTTCGAGCAGGTTCGCCGTCGGCACCGACACCGCGTCGAACTGTGCGGGCTGTACCTGCGGCCCACACACCGGAAGCAGTCGGTCAACCAGACTTGACACCGTCGCCGAATGACCCAGGTACTCCACCGTCAGATCATCCTCATGTTGTATCGCCGACACGGTGACCTCACCGCGGCGGGCGATGGCCAGCCGAAGATGCTGCCCGCCGCGACGAATCATGGCCGCCAACACCACATCTGGAGCGCCCAGGCTCTCCATCCACAGGCGCACCTGCGGGTGCACCTGATCGCCGAACACCAGCCCCTTCTCGCGCAGCACCTCCACACCGGGATGCCCCCACGGACGCTCGGCCGGATCGCCGGTGTCGGTGAAGGGGCGAGTCACCAGCACCGCCGGCATCCGCTCCACCCCGCACAGCGCCTGCAGCAGCCACAGCGCCTCTCGGGTCACCTCCATGGAGGTGACCGGCTGAGGTCCGGTCGCCGTCGGCGCCGGCCGATTCACGAATGTCGGTCGCCCCGCCACCGTTGGACTCCTTTGTTGCTCAATTGGCCACCACCTGTTCGCCCACGACAACGGCCCGGCCTGCCTTGGGTGCAGGGCCGGGCCGTGTCATGCTCAGAGCTTTCCTGGCGCACGCGCCACGCGAGCCCTAAGCGCCGTACTGCGCCTTGATAGCCGCGTCCTTCTGGACCACCCCGTCCAGGCCCATCCCCAGCGCCGCCTTCGCCGAGTTGAGCTTCTCGCGCAGCCCCTCAACGTAGGTCAGCACCCGGGTGTAGTCCTCCTGGAATCCCTCACCGCCGCCACCTCTGAAGTGTGTCTCGGTGCGGACCTTCATCGACATGGCGTCGCTGTGCACTTCGGCCGTCAGAACCTCGCAGGCACCGATCATTTCCGTGCATTCCTGGATGATCGGCACGTTGTACTGAATCGTCATCTTCTGCTCGCTTTCTCAGTTCTCAGTTGGTCTCGGTGATCACACCGACATGGTGTCGATGGCGCTGAGATAGGTCGCCGCGTCATCGTCGCCGGTGGTCAGATGCGCCGCGGAGGTGTTCATCTTGTCGGCGTGGTCGGCCTGCATCGTGGCCTGCTGGGTGCCGTAGGACTGCAGGTCCTCCCCGGCACGCTGCAACGCCACCTGTCCCTTGCCCTGCATGCCTGTGGCCGCGTGCTGCAGCATTGAGCCGAGCTGCTGGACCATCGACTGCAGCCGGTCCTCTTTCTCCGACATCGCCGAAGAGTCGCCATGCATGGCTTCGATGTCGCCATAGATGTCCATTCGTGATTCCTTCCCTGGATTTGTTTGCCCCCCAGCCGGATCGCCGGTGTGGGATTACTGCCTACGCGTTGGCGGTTGCCCGCGCACCTGTCAGACCGGCGCCTCCTTGCCTCCAGGTTCACTGGCCCGCGTCAGGCCCCCTCCCCCGGTGATCACCGGCATGGCCTCAGATGACCGGAACAGATCGGCGGCCGAGACCAGCACCTGGCCTGGTTCGGTCTGTTCCTTCTTTTCGTCGGTGTTGTTCTGTGCCCCCGCCGCTGCACCGTGGGCCAAGGGCGCCATCGCCCCGCCCATGCCGCCCCCCGCTGAGGCCGGAACCGTGGTGGTTTGAGGCCGCATTTCGCTGAACCGTGAGGTGGTCTCGCCGGTGGCTGGGGCCGCGCTGACCGCCGACGCCCAGGAGCCGGGACTGCGCAGCGCCGAAGCCGCCGAGACCGTGCCCGCCCCGCCGAAACCACCCGCGCCGCCGCCGGCCAGCGACGCGTTGACCGCGCCCCCGGCCAGGGGGGTCGCCGTCACCCAGTCCGAGGTGGCGGCGCCATCGAGCGCCGCTTCCGGACTCAGGTTCGCCGCTGAGGCCAGCGATCCCATCTGACCGAGGAACTGCTGTGGCACTTCGGTCAGGGTCTTGAGCGGGCCACCGCTTCCCACCGACTGCATCAACGACATCGGCATCTGCCCGATCGCGGGCAGCATGCCGGTCAACTGCTGGAAGAAGCTGTCCATCGGGGCCTCAGCAGAGCCCTGATCCAGCCCCGGTGCTCCCGAGCCGGAAGCGCCAGCGGTCGACGGCGGTGGCGGTGGCACCGGGGGCACCGTGTGCAGCGGCACCGACCCCGTTTCATAGGCGTACTTGTTGGTCACGCCCTGCATCCACATGCGGCCGTAGTCGATGCGGTTGGCGATGATCAGCGGTGTCAGGAACCCGAAGGCGTTGGCGTTGTTCAACGCCACATGCTCGGACTGATTCGTCGCCACCTCGCCGGGGTGAGGAGTGGCGAACTTCGATGTTTCAAACGACGCTGCAGTGGCGTCGATCGCCATCCCGGCCTCAGCGACCATCGCGCCCGCTGTGGCCAGCCACCCTAGATGAGGGGTGTGCGCCAGGCGGGCGATCTCCCCACTGAGCGACGGCCAACTGGCCGCCATCGCAGCCTCGGTCGAGACGTGCCCGCCCAGCATGCCGATGATCGCCGCAGCCAACGCCTTGAGGTTGGCCGCCGAGGCGAAGAATGACCCCGCCCCAGGGCCCAGCCAGAACTGCGCCGAGGTCGCCTCGGGCGGTTCGGCCTGGTAAGCCCCGGGTGGCATGACTCCTGCAGCTCCTTAGATCACCGCGTTGATCACCGCACCCGCCGCCTCGTCAGCGACGGTGGTGACCACGCTCGCAGCGCCGTTAGCCAGGCCATACAGCGACTGCTGGCCCGCTGCCGCCGCCAGGACTGCGGCGATATCAGCCGAGATAGCGCCGATCTTGGCGACATTGGCCGCCGAGATCTCATCCAGCCCAGGCGGCACAACCGCGGCTGCGGCTGCGGCCTGAGCGGTGTGACCAGCGGCCTCGGCCGACAGCGCAGCGGTCGCCGCCGCAGCCGCCGCGACCCCGCCGGGTTCCATGAAAACTGACAGTGCCGACATGAATGTGCTCCTTACTGCTTCCCGTAGATGCAACCTAACACATTGTTAGGCACTTCGTACACACTTCATACACACGTACCGGTCCTGTTCCGGGACCAACTGTCGTGTGTTTGCTCCGTTACTCCACCACGACGTGCTGACGTTGTCACTACAGTTCACCACGAATCAGCCGACTGCTCATGCGGAGATTTCCCGGCCGGCGGCAGCGCCACCTGCATGAGCTGGCGTCCCAGCTTGCGATACACCAGTTCACCTCGCCCTGGTGCCCGTGGAGCTGCACGTACCCCGTCCACAATGACGCCGTCGGAGCGGGTGCCGTCGAGGATGAGCACCCCCGCCCCGGCGCGATCCAACGCGGTCACCACCTTGTTGTGGGCGCTCGTCGCCTGCCATCCGGTGCCGTTGAGGCTCGCCAGCACATGCACCCCCATTTGCCGGCCGCGTTCGATCACCGGCTCCAAAGCCGGCATCAACCGCGATGACATCGACGAGCCCGGTGCGTTGAACAGGTGCAGATCATCGATCACGATGAAGAACCGCGGACCGCTGAACCGCCACTGCGCACGCTCATGGGCCGTGGCGCTCTCCGGTGGCCGACGTTCGCTGGTGAACCTCTTGGCTAGATGCGCCGCGATCGCGCTGACGTCCACCGACGGGTTGTCGATGTGTACCGCAAGATACTCCGGTTCGATGTAGGCAGCCAGCTTCAGGTCCGGGTCGAACGCCACGATCTGGGCTTGTGCCGGGGAGAACGTGTTCTGAATGGCGCTGACCAGCGTGCGTATCACTGTCGTGCGGCCCGACCCGCTGCTGCCCACCACGTAGAAGTTGGTGGCCGCGGTCAGATCCACACCCACGGTGTCGAGGGCGACCTCGCCCACCCCCAGCTTGAGGGTGCCCGCAGGAACCGGCCCCAGCTCATCCCAGTGCAGCTCGGTGGGCAGTTCAGGCAGCGGGGGCGCCGCGCCCACTCCCCGCCGCTGCCAGGACTGCGCGATCAGCTGACACGTCGCCTCCACCGAGGACTGGTCATACGTCACCGCGCCGTGGGCGCCCGTCACCGTCGCAGTGGCCACCGGAGCGCCCATCAGGAAGTGCATGCCGCCGCGCTTGAGCCCACGGCCCGGCTGGTCCGGGACGGTCTTGGCGCGTTCCCGATCCCCCATCTCCGATTCGCGGTAATCGGCCATCCGCAGCTCGATGCGGGTACCGAACTTGCTGTTGAGGTTGTAGGGCAGGCTGACCCACTGGTCGTTGCTGACCACGAGGTGGATGCCGTAATTCAGCGCCGACGAGGACCCCAGTTCCGTGATCCGGGTGTAGAGCTCCTGGTCCCTGATCTTCAACGCCGCCATGTTGTCGACGAACAGGAACACATCGCCATAGCCGTCCTCGGGCACCTCACCGGGCTTGCCGGCGAACTTGCGGGCCCGGAACTCCGTCAGGTCGATCCCGGCCAACTCCCAGTTGCGCACCCGGCTGGCCAGCAGGCGCTCGACCTCGCTGAGGATTCGGATGAGCCGCTCCTCGTTGCCCTGCCCGGCGACACCGCTGACATGGGGCAGAACCGACATGTTCTGCAACTTGCCGCCACCGAGGTCGATGCAGTAGAACTGCACCCGCTGCGGGCTGTGTGACACCGCGAGATTTGTCATGATCGACTGCAGCGCAGTAGATTTCCCGCTCTGCGTGGCGCCGATGATGGCCGCATTGCCCATGCTTCCCGACAGATCGAGGCTCAGCAGCTTCTGACTGTGGTCGAACGGGTCATCTTCACGGGCATAGGGAATCGTCAGACCCGAGTCGGTGCTGACATCGAGCCAGTCGCGCCCCCAGAACTCCTGCGCCACCTCATCGACGGCCACCACCGGAGTCTCATCCAGCGGCGGCAAGTACAGCTTGTGCATAGCACGGCAGGTCCGGCCCGCCTCGGCCAGGCGCTGCACCAACACCGACACCACTGTGTCGGCGTCCACACTCATCTGCTCGATCGAAATCTCATCGGCCAGATCGTCGTCGTCCTCCTCCTGGCCGACCTCGATGTCCAACGGCAGCGGCGCCACCGCGGCACCGAAACGGCGCGGATCGATGTACTGGCCCTCCTGGCGGCGCCGCTGCTGGCGGCCCGCCACAGGAGCGGTGAACGGCGCCGAGACGTAATAGGACCGAAACAAGGTGTGTTCGTCGTCGAAGACCAGGAACCCTGTGCCCTGCGGGGCGCCCTTGAGGTCCTCGTAGGCTCGCGTGGAGCCAATCGCCTGCCGCGACTGGCTGGCATCCTTGACCTTCAACCCGATCGAGTACGTCTGCTGGGCAATCATGCCGGCCATGCGACCGGACTCCACGCGCTGTGAGGCATTGAGGATGTGCATCCACAGGCCGCGTCCCTTTCGAGCCACCACGTCAAAGGTCTCGGCCAGCCGAGGCCGAATCCGCAACAGCTCGCTGAACTCGTCGAGCACGATGAACAACGTCCCCAACGGCTCCAAATCCGGGCGGGTCGTGGCCCGCGCCCGCTCATAGTCGCGGACGTCCTTGTACCCCGAGGCTTTCAGGATCGCCTCGCGCCGCCCGGTCTCGCCGTTGATCATGTCCTCGAAACGATCCAGCCGAGCCGCAGACTCAGCCAGGTTCGACACCACACCCTGACAGTGCGGAATGTCGGCCAGCTTCATCATCGCCGTCTCACCCTTGAAATCGCCCAGAATCATCTGCAGCACCTCCGGCGGGTGCAGCATCGCCATCGCCAAACAAAACGACACCAGAGTTTCGGACTTACCCGAACCGATCTGACCGGTCAGCATGCCGTGCGGACCCATCCCGCCCTCGGCGCCCTCCTTGAGGTCCAACCACACCGTCTTACCGGTGGCCGGATTCTTGCCCACCGGGGCACGCAGACGCGTAGTGGTGGTCAGTTGCGACCACAGCGTGCTCGGATCCCACACCCGGGCATCCTCGATCTGGAACAGGTCAAGGAAATCCTGGCCCGCCCGCGCGTCGGCCGCCCGCTCGGCCACAAACCGGGTCGCCGCATCCTGCGGCTCCCACGCCGCCACCGCGCGGGCCAACACCTCAGCTTCCACCAGCGGCATCACGTCCGGCGTGGCCGCGAAGGCAAGCCCCTCCTCCGCCAAAGGCGAAACCCGCACCATCTAGACAACCTCCCTGGCCCGCAACAGATTTCCCACCGCATCGAACTTCATCGCCGTCGCCGACGTCGCCAGCGACGAAAAGTAGTCGTTGGTGGCCTCCACCACCGCCACGCCGGCGTAGCCGGTAGTGCCCAACAACGGTGAACAGTTCGCGCCGGGCATGTCCACCACAATCACCCAATGGTCCTCCGCGCGGGGCTGTCCCTCCATCGGTGGTGACCACGCTGGCCGACTTGTCCACTGGTCCCCGAAGCGCTCCATGAACTCCCCCACATCGTTGTAGATCATCCGCACCGGCCCACAGGCGTCGACCAGCTCAGGATCAGCGACATGGGGCCACCACTTCGCCCACTCCCACGCCTGCGGGTCGTCGCTGATGATCGCCAGCCGCACCACGTCGGGACCATGGAACACACACAACTGGCACACCAGCGCCCGCAATGTCCCCTGCAGCAGCGCGCGCTGGGCCTCATCGGCGAAGAACGCCCATCCCATCTGGTCGAACAGGTGCAGTGGCCGTGCCACGTCGTGCACCACGTTTTGCGCCAACAGGAAATCGCGCGCCGCGATAGCCGTCGAAGTCTCCCGGTACTCCGGGGGCGGCACCTTCTGCGGCGGGTTGATGATCGTGCGCAACCGGGTCACCCCCAGCCCCAGCCGCACATGCCCGAAATTGCGGTCAGTGGGTCGCCGCTCCCACATTCGGCCCGTGCCGACCATGGTCAGCAGCGAACCGTTGCAGGGATTGGGATGGTGATAGGCGATCTCGGCGGCCTGCTCCTGAGCGCCGACGGTCACGTCCTCGCGCAGTTCATCCAGACTGCGCATGTAGTCCAGCCTGGTCTGGGCCAGCGCCGCAGGCTTGGTTTTCTCGTTGGTGCCCCCGCCACGGTTGCGCAGCATCATCAACATCGACACCAACATGATCGGCATGATGAACATGCCGCCCAGGCCGATCGAGCGGGCGCCGGTTCGGATCATGATCACCAGCAACACGATCACCGCGACCACGAAGATCAGCACCCACACCCACACGGGGGGCCGCTGCTGCGGCGGCCGCGTGATCTCGCCGATCTCGGGCATCGTGGCGGTGCGTTCCGGCAGGATCGGCGCCGCCGGCTTCTCCTTGTCGTAACCCTTCTTCGTCGTCATCGTGTGCCTTTCTCGTTCATCGGCGCGGCCGCCGGGTTGGCGCCCAAGGTGTCGTGCTCGACCATCGCCGACTGCCGCGACAACGCCGGGCCGGCCGGAAGCCAACGCACCACCGCCCACGGCGCCGGGGTCGGCGTCACCTCCGACAATCCCAGTGCGCGCAGCGGATCATGTTGTCTGTCAGAGGTTTCGATGCCGAAGCGCACACCGCTGTGGCCGATCCACCACACCGACTCGCTACGCCCGGAATCAGGTTCGACACCGGTCACCTGGACAAAGTTCGCGCTGCCCGGCCCTAGATACACCTCGTCGGCTGACTGCTGGCCCGCCTGCGCCGACACCATCCTGATGACCCGCGACTCCTCGCCTTGGGCGATCGGCAGCCGCCGCCCCGACACCGTGGTCACGGTCGCCTGCGGTGCACCCGAATCCTTGCGCCACATCACGCAGGTGACCGGTTCGGCGGCCTTGTCCAGCAGCTTCACCGGCCCGTTGGGATAGGCCGACACATCGAAACCGACGGCCTGCGGAGCGGCCGCAACCATCGGAGCCTCCACGTCGAGCACCCGACCCTGCCGAGACACATTGGCGTTGTGCAGCATCAGCGCCACCGTCTCCGGAATCATCTGCAGCCCTGCCGGCAGTGCCACAAAGAACTGGTCGTCGCCGGCAGCACTGCGCGACTTGACCACCGACCCCGACACCACCGCCAGCCCAGGCCCGGCATACCCGACCGGGCCTCCCGGGGAGGGCACGTCGGGCACCCGCAGCGGTGCGGTCGGAATCAACGCCTCATACAGTGCCCGCGACATCGGAGTGGGCCGAAGATTGCCCGCCTGCAGCCCCAGCGCCAGCATCACCGGCTTGTCGGCCAGATCGAGCTGCGAGCGGTGCCCATCGGTGACCAAAAAGACGCTACCGCCATAGGTCATCAACACCGCATCCGGAGAGGCCATCTCGTGCGCCCAATCCCCCAACTCGGACTGTCCGGTCAACGCGGTCACCCGAGGAGTCGCCAAAGTGCCCGCAGTGCCGGCCTTATCGCACAACCCCCACCCGGTGTCGGCGGGAGTACGCGCAGTCAAATCATTCGGAGCCCCGACGATGCCGACCGTCGGACCGATCGGCCGCTCCTCGATCTGCGCCATTGGCACCAGCGTCGGGGAAGCGTCCTGGCCGAGGATCAGCCGGGCAGACGCCAGATTCAACACCGGGTGCATCGTGCTGTTGACATCAACGAACAGTGCCCCACTGCCGCGGTCAGCCACCAGCTTGGAATTACCGATCTGCCCCACCGGCTTCAGCCACGACAGCACAAAGCACACCCCGAGTGCCAGAGCCGCGATGACCACCCCGACTGTGGCCGCCGCCCCGTAATTCTTCGACGGATCATGCACCAGACGCACCGAATGGCGAGCGACCGCCACCGCCATGCGGTGCCACAGAAACCGCCACGCCGCAACCTGTTCCAAAGAGGCGTAGGTCAATCCGGTCCCGCCGCGGCGCCGCTCGGCCCGATGGGTGCGCTTCGGTTCCTGCATACTTCAGTACCCCCCGCCCAATGACGCCACATGAACGTGGTCGTAGTGATTCTGTGTGGCGCTGCCCCGATCTTCCATCCTCGAGGAGCTACCGTCCGGTTGGATCATCTGCTGCCGCCAGATGATGTGGTCCAGGCCCAGCGGCTTTTGGTTGCGGATCAAGAAGTTGACCACCCGATCACCCAAGGCACGCCCCTCGGCGGTGTCCCAGTTCGGGATCATCACATCCAACGCCAGCCCGTCGGGGTGCCATTTCAGCGCGTCTTGCCGCCAACCGCCGATTTCCTCGATCTCCGGGAACGCGTTCGAGATCGCCCGGTTCATCAACTTCGTGTACTTCTGCAAACCGCGCTCGCTGGCCTTCCCGGACCCGCTGGTGTCCAGACCAGGAATTGCCGCCGAAGCAAGCTTCGCGGCGGGGCTGCCGTTGCTGCCGGTCAGTTTGGCTGCTTGGGTGAAGGGGGCGGTCAGCCCGCTCAACCCGGATAGCGGTGCACCGAAACCGGGCATCCCACCGCCACCCATCGGCATTCCGCCGCTCATCGGCATGGCGCCCAACGGATTTGCGCCCATCCCCGCAGTGCGGGTCAGACCCGCGACGTCACCGTAACCGGC
>AGIQ01000011.1 GCA_000230935.2 Mycolicibacterium rhodesiae JS60 | reverse complement strand
CGCGCCCGCAGTGCCAATCCAGCAGCACTGTTGCGTCGGCGTATCCAGCCCTCCAACTCGGCGCGTTCGTCATCTGTCAACACGATCTCAGCAGCGCGGGGAGATGGCATCCCCCATAATATCCGACGCTCACGAATTAATGACTCAGGACAATAGCCTCGATCTTTCGTCGAAGGTGATGCCGGTTGGAATCAGCGGCCGAGTGGGTTGCGAGTTGGGTTCTGTGGTCGCCGGGCGTGCGGGGTGGTCCCGTGTCGCCGGGTGGGGCGGGCTTTCCCAGGGCCAGTGGGTCTTTCGTGATCGGTCGGTCAGGGAGGTCTTCGGTTATCCGAAGGCGGTGCGGATGGTCTGCCAGGCGGTCGCGATCTGGGCGGCCCAGCGCCAGGTGGCATCGATGCGCAGCCGCAGCTGGCGCGCACCTCGGGTGATGCGGGCGGCGACGTGCAGCACGCGGTAGCGGAACGTGGTGATCTCGGCGCGGGCCAGGCCGGGATCGTTTCGGAATCCGAGCAGGCGGCACCAGGTGACCAGGTCGGCGGCGGCCAGCACGATCTCCAGCCAGGCGGCGTTGGCCCAGAAGGACTGACACGGCAGGTTGCGCAGGCCGGTGGCCTTCAGTTCGCGGATGCGGTCCTCGACGCGGGCGTGCTAGCGGTGCCGCAACTCCAGGCCGGCGACCTGACCGGCCACGACACCGGTGGGTGTGTCGGTGATGAACGCGGTGACCCGCATCCCGTCGATGTCGGTGAACCGCAACTGGGCGCCGGGATGGGGGCTCCTTGCGCAGGATCAGCCGGGTGCTCGGCGGCCAGCTGTTGAGGTTGACCAGGGTGGTGGCCTCGGCGACCCAGGCGCCGTCGCGGAGGCCACCGTCGGTGTCGATGGCCGGGTACCAGCCCTCGGCGAGGTTGAGCGTGTCCACGGCGTCCTGGACCCGCGCGTCGACGGGGTAGCCGAAGGAGAATCCGACCCCCTGCTCGCGGCAGGCGTCGGCGAATCGGTGGGTGGCTCCGGCGGTGTCGCAACGCACCAGCACCTGCGGCCGGTCGGGATCATCGCCACGACTCGGGTCTGGCCGCCACGCCGCGGGCAGCGCTGCCAGCGCCTGCTGCAGGACGATGATGTGGTCGCTGGCGGTGTTGGAGCCGGCATTGCCGCTGCGCAGCAGCCCGGCCAGGGCTTCCCCGCCGGCGATCTCGGGGCGGTCCAGGAACGCCAGCAGCGGATGATGCCCGAACGACTTCTTCCAGGTCGACGTCGCGCCGTGCTTGTTGTCGGAGTGGTCGATCACCAGGGTGGCGTCGATGTCGATGTGCAGCCAGCCACCCGGTGCGGGGGCCGCGCCGGCGGCCCAGGCCGCCGCACGCGCCGTGGCGCGGGCCGCCTGCACCGCGGGCAGGTGTGCGGTGTCGATGCGCTCATCGACCAGCCGCCACATCGTGGTCGTGGAGGCTTTCGCGCCGAACGCGTGCTCGCGGTCGCCGCACAGTTGTCCGACCCCGTCGATGCAGTCCGCGCCGTCGGCCACCGCCGCGGCCAGATCGGCGAACACCTCGCCGGGCGAATACGCCCACGGGCCGCGGTAGGTGTCGGCCAACGCGGTGACCTGCGCTGACAACCCAGTCCGGTCGGCGAGCTCACGTAACATCGCCATGCCGGCGTGCGACACGACCCCGTGGCCGTCGGCCGACACTTTCACCCGCGATGCGGCCGCGATATTCTTCACCTGCGAAGTGCCTTCCCAATGGGTTGATTGAACCGTAGAGAAGTCCAATTATCCCTTGAAGGACAGGCACTTTCGCTTATCTACACACCCTCACCAGCGACAATCCGCGAAAAATCTGGGCTAGAGCGTCGGCGCATTCTGGTGTCAAACGCTGTCGCCCGGGTGACTGGCGAAGGGCTCAAAGAGGGCACCGCCAAGACACACCAGGCACGCTCGGTGCCGATCTTGACGACAGCCCTAGCGGACACACTCAAAGGCGTCATTGCAGACCGAGCGTCAGACCAATACCTGTTCCCGGCACCAGATGGCGGGCCGATGCGGAACAGCTATTTCCGGTGGCGCTCCGATAAGGCTTGCGAAGGTGCCGGATTGACGGGGATTAGCATTAAGACGTTGCGGCACACCACCGGATCGCTGGCGCTGGCTCAGGGCGCGTCGGTAGTGACGGCTCAAAAGCTGTTGGGACACAAGGACGCCACGACGACACTGCGGGTGTACTCCCATATGCTGCCTGATGACTTTGACAACCTGGCGGCGGCGATGGACGAAGCGACTGGTAAATAGTAGATCCTCCCACTTGTGCCTGGTCCCTACTGTGCGGGCGTGCCGAGCACGCTGACCACCGTTCTGTCTAGGCGTAAGAACGTCCAAGACTAGAATCTGCCCATGGACGGAAACGAGCCGGTGATCCGTACGACGATCAGCAACCGGGCTATACGTATCGCAGATCTCACCGTCGTGAGCGACCTTATTCAAGGCGTCCGGTTCGAAAACTGCAACATCATCGGACCTGCCGTCATCGGACTGCTCGATCGCACCGTCTTGCAGGACTCAGCCATCGACGGCGATACCGACGCCGTGCTTTGGGATCTCGGCGACCGTGTCCACGTCATCGGCGCCGTCGGCCTCATGGACTGCATCATTAGCAACTGCCGACTACAAAGGATTGGCTTCGCGGTTCCCCGTCACATGCGGCAGAAGTTCATGGAAGGTCTAAACATCGCGCCGGAACGAGTTACCCCGTCTTAGGCAGGTGCGATACATCAAAGCCCCAGGGTGGAGCTGAACGGTTATTGCCGAACGTGACCTGGCCTTCGTTGCGGACACCGATTCCCTGAGTCGCCGGAGCCGAAACCCGGTTTACCTGGATCACGGGGTCCTCTGCGAGCGGTTCCGACCAATTAATTCGGAGGTACGCCATTCCTGCATCGTCGAAGTCGGCGACCTGGCCGGTGAACCGCATGTCGGGATCCGCGAAGTCAACGGCCTCCACCCAGTCGCCAAGCTGTAATTCTTCGGAGGCGAAGTCTGGGTCAGCAAGCACCATGTCGCCATAGACGATCATATTGAAGTCGACATCGATGCGCTTCATGTCGAATCTCCTTTCCTATTTCGCAGGGTTTCGTCGGGGCTCGGAAAAGCACCGGATAAAAGTCAACGCGGACTCCTCTACGGGTTCTCGGAGCACTGCATGGTGGTGATTAGGGCCTTGACCTCGGGAGGTATCCAGGATGAGTTCGATTCCGGCCACTGTCAACGTGCCGACAGTTGACACCTGCACTTGGTTGTGCGGAAGGACTGAGCAGAGTTCCTCAAGCGTGAGGCCTGGTCCATCATCGGTGCAGGCAATGTCAGCTTGCACCGACAACACATTGCCCCAGCCTGCACGATTCGCTGCAGCCAATGGCCCTTCGAGCGATTCGTAGTCACGACCAACACCGCCACGAACGACCACGGCGTCAGGATGCAACGTCGTCGGCATAGTTGCAGGCTAGTTTGATGGCCTGAAGGGTGAGCGCACTGGATCGCTGACATTGCCGTTCTGCCCGGTACACCCGTGCTGTTTCGCTGGTTCGCGTAGCCTCTTACGCCGTGAAGTGCCAGGACATCGCGGGAGTTCCCGCCGATGCGGTCCACGCGTTGGGGGCGGTCGTGATCGGCGCTGGACGACTCGAAAACGTCGTCCGATTGGTTGCCGCTGACCTCTACGAGTACCCCGGAAAGAAACAAGTCCGGGAACTAGCTCGGCACATACGAAGGTGCGGGTCAGCGCCGAATCTCCCGTCTCATGCAACGACCAGCGGATCGGACCTCGTCGAATGGGTCGACGCCGTAAGGGTGGCACTAAGCGAGCGGGACGAGGTGATCCACTCAGTGAGCCTAAAGAAGTTCGACGGTTCCGCCTGGGAGCCCCACCTCGTCCACCTCCGCAGCCAACAGCAAAGACCAGCCGACGCCGTCGCACTGCTCCACCTATCTCAGCGGCTATTGACATTATCTAACAGCGGGTGGCAACTGGGCAGGGGCTTGCGGCAGTCTCCCCGACTGGGAGTGTTCCTCCCGAATACCGTTGTTGATGAGCAGTGGGTTCCCATGTGCGACACAAATATTGGCGGAGCCGATTTGGCTCGGCCAACTGAAGTCGAACTCGATCTTTGGTGGAGATTGTTCGGCCCATTCCCGCGACTGACCGCAGAATCGACCTAGCGTGGCGAGCCGCAGGAGGGCTCAATGAAATCAACATGTTGAAGTCGGCTCTTGTCTCCCGATCCTTCCAGGGCCGCGCGCCGGGGTCACCGAGGATGAACGGGGACGCCGACGACCGCAAGGCCTACACCGTCGCCAACCTCACCAGCGTTCGGGCAGGCGCAGCCTATGCACGCAGATACTCCGAGCACCCGGTCGGTTTCCCCACAGTCGCCCCCGCCTATGGGCGACAGATCCCCCGCGACTGAATGCTGACGCGGGGGCATGGTTAATCTGCTCAATGCCTGTTACACCGAACTGAGATGCTTGATCGAAGGCTTCCAAAACCGGTCGACGCCTTGGTAGAGGCAGGGATCCCTGCGAACGCACAACCTCGCGGGAGCACTACGACAAGCTTTGTGACGCCATCGATGCCGCCCAAGCGGAAACCCTGAAGTATCAGCCGGTTGGTGGTGTCCAGGTCCCCTTCGCATCGGGGCAATTTCCCGAAGGCTGTCCATCTGTCGGCTCCGGTCGAATCCTGCGCAGTTTCTTCCGGTCGAAAAGTGAGCAGATTTACGGGGTTGAGTCTGCCTGACGGTCGACTTCGACGGAGGGCAGTGACTCGATTGCGGTGTGTTTGATGCGGTAGCTGGCGCCTTTGAGTGCGATGACGTCTGCGTGGTGCACGATGCGGTCGATCATCGCCGAGGCGATGGTGGCCTCCCCGAAGACTTGGCCCCAGCGGGAAAACGGCAGGTTGGAGGTCAAGATGACCGAGGATTTCTCACATCGGGTGGAGATCAGCTGGAAGAACAGGTTGGCCGCTTCGGTATCGAAGGGGATGTAGCCGACCTCGTCGATGACGATCAGCCCGTAGCGGGAGATTTTGCGCAGTTCGGCTTCGAGGCGGTCGATGCGGTGGGCTTCGGCCAGCCGGCTGATCCATCCGGTGGCCGGGGCGAACGCGACCCGGTGTCCGGCTTGTGCAGCGGCGATCGCCAGCGCGGTGGCCAGGTGGGTTTTGCCGGTGCCCGGCGGGCCGAGCAGGACGATGTTGCGGGCCTCGGCCAGCCAGCCACCGGCCTCCAGGCGGGCGATCTGGGCTCGGTCGATGCCGGGCTGGGCGGTGAAGTCAAAGTCGGTGATCGTCTTGATCGCCGGGAACCCGGCATAGCGGATGCGTTGACGGGCACCAGATTCCGCGCGAGCATTGGACTCCACGGCGAGCACGGCGGCCTGGTAGTCCTCCAACGACCAGTTAGCTTCCCGGCCCTGTTCGGCCAGCCTGTGATAGTGCGCAGCAATCCGCGGTGCCTTCAGCAGTCGGGATTGGTGGGTGATGAGCTTGTCGGCCTCGCCGGGGGCCGGGGCACGTTTGGTGGCCATCAGGCGACCTCCTCGCCGGTCCCGAACGCCGCGTCATAGGTCCCCAGATCCGCGACCTGGACCTCGACATCAAGATGGCTGCTCACCGCGGGACGATTGCGAAACTGCTCCCGCAGCAACGCCGCCGCAGTCAGATGGTCGGGATCAGTTGCTAATCCGTGTGTGCCCCAAAGCCGTTGATGTTCAGCGATCCTGCGGTCACCGCAGACAGCCGCGACACGGTCCAGATGGGCGGTCACGGTGATCATCCGCCCGATCACCTCCGGATGCACCGAATAGGCGTTGCCGCCCACGGTCACGTAGTAGTCCCGGCCCAGTCGGGTGCTGAAGGTGGTGCCTGTCGTTGGCGCCACCGGCGGCAACGCTGTCATCGCCGCCCGGTCCGCGGCAAGTGCTTCAGCCGGGATCGCCGTGGTGGTGGCGTGGCGGCGGGTGTTGGCCCTCACGGTCAGCCAGTCGGTCAGCTGGATGTTGAAATCGGCTGGCGAGCGAAACGTCCGGCCGGGCAGAAACGAGGTCCCTAGATACCCGTTGGCCCGCTCCACGAGCCCTTTGGTTTCCGGGTCATAGGGTCGAGCCTGAACCAGGCGGGTTCCCAGCACGCCGCAGAACCCGGCGAAACCGTCGGCCAAACGGCCCCGCTGGCCGATACCGGACTCGTTGTCCCACAGCAATGTTCGGGGGACCGCCCCGATGCCGCCGGCGAGCAGCTGCCACATCCCTGCCAGCAGATCCCCGGTGACTCGCGAGGGGATCATCAACGCGGCGATGAACCGTGAATACGCGGCGACCATCACCAAGACCGGAAACGAGCGCAGCACCCCAGCGTGGTCGGGCACCACCGCACCGGGGAACCACAGATCGCACTGGATCTGCTCACCAGGACGATGGACCAGCCGATCACACGGATCGGCCGGCGCATACTGCGGCCGGATCCGCGCAACATTCTCGCTGAACCACGAATGCCCACCCGTCCAGCCGACCCGCCCGGCGATCACCGACGCCGCCATCGTCGGATACTGCTTGAGCACCGCACGCACCGCGGGCTCAATCTGCGCCCACGCCGAGGTCGTCACCGGCGGGCGTTCATATCGTGGCGGGGAATCCGAGCGCACGGCGTTGGCCACGGTGTTCCGCGCCAGGCCCAACTGCCGGGCGATCTCGGCCTGCGAGAGCTTCTCCGACCGGTACAACCGGCGAATCTCAGCCCAATCCTCCACAGTGATCACTCTCCAAACGTTGAAGGGTGCTCACTTTTCGACCGGAACTACCTGCTCAATTTTCGACCGGAACCGACATCCATCACCTCGCCGACCACGCCAAGTACGTCTAGCGCCTCAAGAAATGCAGTAGTGCACTACGTACGGGTCTGCATCGGTTAAGGCCAAAAATACTTCTTGCAATCAGGCACCGTTCGTGCTTCTTGGGCGAGCGTCCTTAACTACGGCAAGGAGTTCACGATGGAAACAGCTCGGGAACAAATCGCTAATCGACCAGCTGATCCCGCCGGACGGCGCAAGACTGACTCCGCCGCTCGTCGCAAGAACGTGAAAGGCTCGAGTTTGGTCACAGCTGGCCAGGCGCGGCGAAAGCTACCACCGGACACGCGACTCGTCGGCATAACGGCAACCGGACCGATCTACGCACACCGATCGACGCCCGGGGTCTTCATCTCTGTGGCCTCGTTCCTTGCTCTGCTCGAAGAACTCGCATCGCGGACAGAAAATCCGCGTGCAGAAGTTTCCTCATCACTCGCTGGGCGAGTATCGGGTGACGACGCGCACCGGGCTTGGGCCCGGCTGAATCTTGCCTTCGGTGTGGGGCTAGCCCAAGCACCTGTCCCGCTGAGGACGTCAATCCTTCGCCAAGTAATCTCTTATCTTCGATGGCGCAGCGACGCCAACGGGATCGAGATCGCCACGGCGACAGCGATAAATTCGAACTGGCAGTGGATCGACCCAACACTGTTGAGAAGAATACTTCGGCGTGCCAGCAGCTTGTTTGAGGCGAGCGTCTTCACAGATCGGCACAGTTCTGCGGTCATCGACCCGGGCGACCGCACAGTCACTCAGTTGCTCCCAGGCGAGTTCAAAAAGGCCCGAGTGGGAGATTGGGTTGATCTGAGACTTCCCGAATGGCGTGCAGGGATCCCGAAACGGGACTGGGGCTCGGGCATGTTCGGTTCGATCGAAGGAGCTCTTGACGACTTGGGCTTCGGCGGTCTGGGTGGCGGCTGGGGCGGACCCGGCGGTGGCCCCGGTGGCGGCTGGGGCGGACCCGGCGGCGGCTGGGGCGGACCCGGCGGCGGCCCTAATGGCCCCGGTGGCCGGGGTGGACGTGGCGGCTTCGGTGACCGGGAACCTGGCGGCGTCGGTGGCCCGGGTGGCTGGGGTAGCCCGGGAGGTCTGGGCGGTCCCGCCGGTGGTGGCTTCGGTGGTGTCGGGTCAGGTCCATTCGGACGCTACTCATTTGGCGATCCTCGCAAGCCAGGTGGGGTGACCGGCTTCGGCGCCTCGCTTGGCGCCGGCTCAGCAGGTGCCGCTGACCTTTGGGATTACCTCCAGAAAGGCGCTGGCTGGGGCCTGATTGCGTCCGGTTCCTTATTCGTGGGAGCCTCGACAGTCCTGGGTACCGAACTTACCGCGGCGGGCGCTGCGCAGATCGCCGCCGGCGGAATAATGATCGCTGACGCGAACGCGCACCTCGCCCGCGAGCAAGCCGCCGAGAAAGCGGCGAAGGAACAGGCTCCTGCCCCAGCTGGCGGAGGCGGGGCTCCTGCTCCTGCCCCAGCTGGCGGAGGCGGGGCTCCTGCTCCTGCCCCAGCTCCTGCCCCAGCTGGCGGAGGCGGGGCTCCGGCTCCTGCCCCGGCTCCGGCTCCGGCTCCGGCTCCGGCTCCTGATGATCCCAAGAACGGTGATCAGTACCCCGATCCACACAAGAAGGGAAGCATGCCCGCCGGCGATGACGGCGTTGGTCCGGTAAACCCGGCTGCGATGCCCGCCGGCGATGACGGCGTTGGTCCGGTAGGTCCGGCGATGGTGCAAAGAAATGGACACCAAACGTCGATATGGGAGGAGAGCGGAGGTGGGGTCACACCCACGACGTTGGGCACCCCCTGCGTCATGAACACAATGGGCGGCGCTGGCCTCGCCGCAATGTTGATTCAGGTAGGACCGAGGACATTTGAGTTCTCGATACCCGCTGAGTGACGCTGTGTTTCTAGTGTCCTGAGTCATTAATTCGTGAGCGTCGGATATTATGGGGGATGCCATCTCCCCGCGCTGCTGAGATCGTGTTGACAGATGACGAACGCGCCGAGTTGGAGGGCTGGATACGCCGACGCAACAGTGCTGCTGGATTGGCACTGCGGGCGCGGATAGTGCTCGCATGCGCTGACGGTGGTAGCAACAGCGAGGTCGTTGATCGCCTCGAACTCAATCGCGGCACCATTCGCAAGTGGCGCTGCAGATTTGTTGAGAAGCGCTGCGATGGACTGTTGGACGAACCTCGCCCGGGCCGGCCGCGGGTAGTGGGCGACGATCGGATCGAGGCGTTGATCACCGCGACGTTGGAGACGACTCCACCGGATGCCACGCACTGGTCGACTCGATCGATGGCTGAGCAACTGGGGCTGAGCCAGTCGATGGTTTCGCGCGTGTGGCGCGCATTCGGATTAGCTCCGCACAAACAGGATTCGTGGAAATTATCGAAGGACCCGCTGTTTGTGGCCAAGGTCCGCGACATCGTAGGGCTCTACCTGAATCCACCCGAGCGGGCGATGGTGCTCTGTGTTGATGAGAAGACCCAAATTCAGGCACTCAATCGCACCGCTCCGGTGTTGCCGATGTTGCCCGGCACCCCAGCGCGGGCCACTCATGATTACGTCCGCCACGGCACCTCGAGTTTGTATGCCGCACTGGATCTGGCCAGCGGCAAGGTCATCGGCTCCTTACACGCCCGACACCGCAGCCAGGAGTTCCTCGCATTCCTCAAGAAGATCGACGTCGCCGTGCCCGCAGATCTGGACTGCCACGTCGTGCTCGACAACGCCTCCACTCACAAGACACCTGCAGTCAACAGATGGCTGCTCGCGCACCCTCGGTTCGTCTTGCACTTCACCCCGACCAGTTCGTCCTGGCTCAACCTCGTCGAGCGCTGGTTCGCCGAACTGACCACCAAGAAACTGCGCCGCGGCACCCACACCTCGGTACGCGAACTCAACACCGACATCCGCACATGGATCGACACCTGGAATGACAACCCGCGCCCCTACGTCTGGACCAAGACCGCCGACCAGATCCTCGAATCCGTCGCCAACTACTGCACACGAATTAATAACCCAGGACACTAGACGTCACTCGCCGAGATCGACGTTTTGACGCTCTGATCTCGCACTTTTCCGGCCAAATGTCGGTTTGGGCGGGTTACTGGTTGTCCTCACCCTCGCGGCGGTCGATATCCTCCAGCAGGGTTCGCGACTGACTCTCCGCCGACGCGGCACGGCGCTGCTCCTCGGCGGCCAGCTGCACCGCGGTGCGCGTCCACACGACCCGCGCCCAGTGGAACGTCAGCACGATCACCGCGAGCCAGCCCAGCAGTAGCCCGATGCCGGGGCCCGGATGTCCGTGCACGGCGGTCTGCCGCGACCAGACGGCCAGCAGCCCGACAGCGCTGGACAGCGCCGATCCGGCCAGGGCGATCCAGGCCAGCACCCAGCGCCGCGTCAGCAGCGCGAGCATCGAGAATCCGACGCCGAACACCAGGACCAACCAGGTGAAGATGCGCGACGGCAGGGCGATACCGACACTGAGCGCCTTGCTGTCCCCCATCAGGACGTCGACGCCGCGCGCGCCGCCGGTGTGGGGCAGGATCAGCGACACCAGCAGGACGAACACCAAGATGGCCACCACCATGGCGCGCCCACCCGGCTGGATCTCGCCGGCGACCTTACGTTCGGCCTTCTCCAAGTCCGAGCGGTACGCCTCCCACCCGTTGTTTTCTGGGCGGCTCATCGCGAACATCCCGTCGTCTCTTCGATGATGGGCCTACCCACCGGGGGCAACCCCAACCCGACCGTGCGCGGCCGCAGCCCGGCGGCGTGCGCATCGCCTGCGCGGGTACGACGGTGGTTGAGCAGCGGCGCGTCGGCGATCAGATGGTGCGGAGCGGCACCGGTGACCGTGGTCGTGACGATGTCACCGGGGCGCGGCTCGGCGTCGCCCGGTGTGAAGTGCACGAGGCGGCCGTCGCGGGCACGTCCGCTCATCCGCGCGGTGCTGGCATCCTTGCGGCCCTCGCCGGTGGCGACCAGCAACTCCACGTGTGCACCGACCTGGGCGGTGTTCTCCTCGAAGGAGATCCGCTCCTGCAGCTCGATCAGGCGGTCATAGCGTTCCTGCACAACAGCTTTGGGCAGCTGACCGTCGAGCTCGGCAGCCGGGGTCCCGGGCCGTTTGGAGTACTGGAAGGTGAACGCGGCGCAGAACCGGGCCTGGCGGACCACCTCGAGGGTGGCGGCGAAGTCGTCCTCGGTCTCACCAGGGAAGCCGACGATGATGTCGGTGGTGATCGCCGCGTGCGGCATCGCCGCACGCACCCGCTCGATGATGCCGAGGTACTTCTCGGCGCGGTAGGACCGGCGCATGGCCTTCAGCATGCGGTCGGATCCGGATTGCAGCGGCATGTGCAGGGCCGGGCAGACATTCGCGGTCTGCGCCATCGCCTCGATGACGTCATCGGTGAATTCGGCCGGGTGCGGTGAAGTGAACCGGACCCGCTCCAGCCCGTCGATGCGCCCGCAATCCCGCAGCAGGGCGGCGAAGGCGCCGCGATCGCGGGGGCTGTCGGTGAACGAGACGCCGTAGGCGTTGACGTTCTGGCCCAGCAGGGTGATCTCGAGGACGCCCTGGTCGACCAGCGAACGCACCTCGGCGAGGATGTCGTCGGGGCGGCGGTCCACTTCCTTGCCGCGCAGCGAGGGCACGATGCAGAACGTGCAGGTGTTGTTGCAGCCCACCGAGATAGAAACCCATGCCGCATAGGCAGATTCGCGCGCGGCGGGGAGCGTGGACGGAAATTCGCGCAGCGACTCTTCGATCTCGACCTGAGCCTGCTGGTTGTGTCGCGCCCGGTCGAGCAACGCCGGCAGCGAGCCGATGTTGTGGGTGCCGAAGACGACGTCGACCCAGGGTGCCTTCTTCAGCAGACCGTCGCGGTCCTTCTGTGCCAGGCAGCCGCCGACAGCGATCTGCATGTTTGGGTCGGCCTGCTTGCGCGGGGCGAGGTGGCTGATGTTGCCGTACAGCTTGTTGTCGGCGTTTTCCCGGACCGCGCACGTGTTAAACACCACGACGTCGGCGTCGGCGCCCTCGGGTGCGCGCTGATATCCGGCGGCCTCGAGCAGTCCGGCCAGCCGCTCGGAATCATGGACGTTCATCTGGCAGCCGTATGTGCGCACCTGATAGCTGCGTCCAGCCCCCGAACCAGGCAGTTCGCCCGCGGGGTGGTCGTTGGTCAGCACCGATGTCACAGGCTCATCGTACGGAGCAGGTGGCGTGGCGGAGAAATCGCGGATTGGTCAACGCTGCGCAAACTGCGGGTTACCTGGGTAGGGTCTGAACGCATGGGGCGCAGCGGCGACGAGCCGATGATCTCGATCAAGGGCGTCAACAAGCATTTCGGCGACCTGCACGTACTCAAAGACATCAACCTCGAGGTCGATCGCGGCCAGGTGGTGGTGGTGCTCGGCCCGTCGGGTTCGGGCAAATCAACGTTGTGCCGCACCATCAACCGGCTGGAGACCATCGATTCCGGAACGATCACCATCGACGGTCAGCAATTGCCTTCCGAGGGTCGCAAACTCGCGCAGCTGCGCGCCGATGTGGGCATGGTCTTCCAGTCGTTCAACCTTTTCGCGCACAAGACGATCGTGGAGAACGTTGCTCTGGCACCGGTGAAGGTGCGCAAGGTCGACAAAGGCAAGGCGCGCGAGAACGCGCTGTCGTTGCTGGAGCGGGTCGGGGTCGCCAACCAGGCGGACAAGTACCCCGCGCAGCTGTCCGGCGGTCAGCAGCAACGCGTCGCCATCGCCCGATCGCTGGCGATGAGTCCGAAGGTGATGCTGTTCGACGAGCCGACCAGCGCGCTGGACCCGGAAATGATCAACGAGGTGCTGGCCGTCATGACCTCGCTGGCGTCCGACGGCATGACGATGGTGGTGGTCACCCACGAGATGGGCTTCGCCCGCAAGGCCGCCAACCGGGTGGTGTTCATGGCCGACGGCGCGATCGTCGAGGACGCCCCACCCACCGAATTTTTCGACAATCCGCGCTCGGAGCGGGCCAAAGACTTTCTCGGCAAGATCCTCAACCACTAGGGCGAAAGGAACACCCGTATGCCTTCTCTTTCCTTGCGACTCGTCGGCGCCGCTGTACTCGCTGTCGCGTTGCCATTCGCCGCGACCGCCTGCGGTGGCGGTGACAGCGGCGACAAGCTGGTGATCGGCACGAAGTTCGACCAACCCGGTCTGGGGCTGAAGAACCCGGACGGCACGCTGAGCGGTTTCGACGTGGACGTGGCCAAGTACGTCGCCAAGGAACTCGGCTATCCCGAGGACAAGATCGAGTGGAAGGAATCGCCTTCCGGCCAGCGCGAGAACCTGATTCAGAACGACCAGGTGAAGTACATCGTCGCGACGTACTCGATCACCGACGCCCGTAAGGAGAAGGTCAGCTTCGCCGGACCGTATTTGATCACCGGCCAGAGCCTGCTGGTGCGGGCCGACAACTCCGACATCACCGGCGCGGAGTCGCTGCAGAACGGCAAGAAGTTGTGTTCGGTCAGCGGTTCGACGCCGGCGCAGCGGATCAAAGACAAGTACCCGGGCGTTCAGCTGCAGCAGTACGACACCTATTCGGCCTGTGTGGAGGCACTGAAGAACGGCGCGATCGACGCGGTGACCACCGATGAGGTGATCCTCGCCGGGTATGCCGCGCAGACCCCCGGCACGTTCAAGATCGTCGGCCAGCCGTTCTCCGAGGAGCGCTACGGCATCGGGCTGAAGAAGGGCGACACCGCGTTGTGCACCAAGATCAGCGATGCGCTGAAGAAGATGGTGTCCGACGGCTCGTGGAAGACCGCTTTCGACAAGAACCTCGGCCCCGCCGGTATCACCGCCCCCACACCGCCAGCCCTCGACGCCTGCTAGGGCCACACCGACGTGGAGGTCTTCAGCGAGTATCGCGGCCAGATCTTCGAGGCGTTCTGGACGACGATTCAACTCACGGTGTTCTCCGCGATCGGAGCGCTGATCCTCGGCACGGTGCTGGCCGCGATGCGGCTGGCACCGGTGCCGATGCTCAACTGGCTGGGCACCGCCTACGTCAATGTGGTGCGCAATACCCCGCTGACGCTGATCATCCTGTTCTGCTCGTTCGGGTTGGCCCAGACGCTGGGGATCACGCTGGTGGACCCGAAGTCGATGACGTCCATCGAGGACAGCAACTTTCGGCTCGCCGTGCTTGGACTGACGGTCTATACCGCGTCGTTCGTGTGTGAAACGGTGCGCTCCGGGGTGAATACCGTGCCGCTGGGGCAGGCCGAGGCCGCCCGCTCGCTGGGCTTCACGTTCGGCCAGAACCTGCGAATGATCCTGTTGCCACAGGCTTTTCGATCGGTGATCATTCCGCTCGGTTCGGTGCTGATCGCCTTGACCAAGAACACGACGATCGCCTCGGCGATCGGGGTGGCCGAGGCGGCACTGCTGATGAAGGGGATGATCGAGAACACCGCGGCGCTGATCACGGTGGGCACCATCTTCGCGGTCGGTTTCGTGATCCTGACGTTGCCGCTGGGCTTGTTGTTCGGCTGGCTGGGCAAGCGCCTGGCGGTGGCCAGGTGAGCACGGCCTCGGTTCTGTTCGACGCGCCCGGCCCGCGGGCGCGAGTCCGCAACCGCATCATCACGGCGGTGACGATTGTCGTTGCCGCACTGGTGATCTGGGGCGTGGTCGCGAAGCTCGCCGGTAAGGGTCAGCTGACCGAGGCCAAGTGGCGGCCGTTCCTGACCGCGAACCTGTGGACGACCTACGTGCTGCCGGGTATCGAGGGCACGCTGACCGCCGCGGCGCTGTCGATCGTGCTCGCCCTGATTCTGGGGTTCCTGCTCGGAGTGGGGCGGCTCTCGCACAACGGCTTCATCCGGTGGCCGTCGGCGGTGATCGTGGAGTTCTTCCGCGCTGTGCCCGTGCTGATCATGATGATCTTCGCCTACTTCCTGTTCGCGCTGTACGACGTGTTCCCGTCCAAGTACCTGGCGCTGGCCGGTGTGGTGACCGGCCTGACGCTCTACAACGGTGCGGTGATCGCCGAGATCGTGCGCGCCGGCGTCGGTTCGCTGCCGCGGGGGCAGAGCGAGGCGGCGTCCGCGCTGGGGCTGCGCTGGGGACAGACGATGCGGTCAATCCTGTTGCCGCAGGCCATCACCTCGATGCTGCCGGTGCTGGTCTCGCAGTTGGTAGTGGTGCTGAAGGACACCGCGATCGGGTATCAGATCACGTTCGTCGAGATGGTGCGCCAGGGCACGGTCGTCGGGTCGTCCTACGGCAATTACGTTCCCGCGCTGATCGTCATCGCCGTGTTGATGATCAGCGTGAACTTCGCGCTGTCGGTGGCGGCCACAAAGCTCGAGAAGCGGTTGCGCCGCTCCAAGCGCGCACCCGCGCCGATGCACGCGGATGCGGCGCTGGAGCCGGGCGACTAGCGACCGGTTGGCCGGCCGTTCGGTCTATCCGACGTTCGCGTAACGCCTACCGCCTGCCCGTAGAGCGCACTAGCGGGACAAGATCGTCATCGATGCGGTCCCCGGCGCGCCATACACCTGAGCAATTCCCACCCGCGGGTTGCCGGGCACTTGGCGCGCTCCCGCCTCGCCCCGCAGTTGTCGGACCAACTCATGGACTTGCCGGAGGCCGGATGCGCCGATGGGCTCGCCGTTGGCGATCAGGCCGCCGTCGGTGTTCACCGGCAGGACGCCCCCGATCTCGGTGAGACCCTCGGCGATCATTCGCTCCTGCTCACCGTCGTCGCATAAGCCCGTTTCGGCCATGTGAACGACCTCAGAACCGGCATCGGTGTCCTGCAGTTGAGCGATATCCACGTCATCAGGGCCGATGCCGGAGCATTCGTAAGCGGCTCTGGCCGCATGGACCGTCGGAGACGGCGCTTCTTCTGCTCCCGATGAAGTGGCGTGGACCTCGTATGCGCCGTATCGGCGGGTGCGGATCTCAGTCGCTCGAACGAAGATCGGCTTGTTGGTGTATCGGTGCGCAATGTCCGCCCGGCACATGATCACAGCGGCCGCACCCTCGTCGGGAGCGCAGAACATGTACTTCGTCAGTGGGTAATTCAGGATCGGCGATCTGAGAATCTCGTCTTCCGAGATCGCGGTACGCCGGAATGCATTGGGGTTGAGCACGCCGTTTCGATAGTTCTTCGCGGCCACCTTGGCGAGGGTGGACTGCGAGATGCCGAACCGCTGTAGGTAGTGATTGGCCTTCATACCAAAGAATTTGGTCGTCACGAATTGCCCGTTCTCGCCATACCACCTCGGCAGTCCCAACGTGGCAGGCTCGTCGGTGAACGCCCCGCGCGGATGCTTGTCCATCCCGATCGCGATGCCCAGGTCGTATTCGCCCAGTCTGATCGTGTCGGCCGTCTGCTGTATGGCGCTGGCGGAGGTGGCGCAGGCGTTGAAGACGTTGGTGAAGGTGATGCCGGTGAGCCCGACCAGCCGGGTCACCGCGTCGGGGTTCGACACTTCATGACTGCCCCCGAACCCGAATTGAATGTCCTTCCACTGGACACCGGCATCCCTCAGCGCCAGGTCTATCGCATCCGCGCCCATCTCCATTGCCGTCTTGTCGAAGCGGCCGAATGGGTGCAGGCCCACGCCCACAATCGCCACGTCCGCGGTCATCGGGCACTGCTCCCAGCGCCGAACGAGCCGTGACTCAGCGCGATGGTGCCGTGCTTCTCACCGTGTGGTACCGACATCGGTCAACTCCCTTGCGGATGGGTAATACCGGAACAATTCGCCACGCGAACGTCGCTATCGCCGCGCCGCCTCCTCCAACCGGGTCTTGAAATCTCCGAAGCCGCCGCCACTGCGCTCCTTGTGCTGCGACAGCGCTTGGATGGAGACGTCATGCCCTTCGGCCGCCGCGCGCAGAGCTCCCACGGTGGCTTGGTCCTTGGGAACGTGTGCAAACGGGTCGAAGTGATACAGCCGCATGGCGTTCTCGTGGGTGATCTTGTTGATCTCATCGTCGGGAACGTCGTAGGTGTCGAACACCCCGGACAGTTCCTCGGGAGCGTTGGGCCACATGGAATCCGAATGCGGATAGTCCATCTCCCAGCAGATGTTGTCGATGCCGATGTCGTGGCGGTTCTTCACCCCGATCGGATCCGAGATGAAGCAGGTCATGAAGTGCTCACGGAACACCTCCGAGGGCTTCTTGCCACCGAAGTCCTGATGTGTCCACGTCGAATGCATGTCGAAGGTTCGGTCCACCCGGTCCAGGAAGTACGGAATCCACCCGGTGCCGCCTTCGGACAGTGCGATTTTCAGATCCGGATAGGCCTTGATGGGTGCCGACCACAACAGGTCGGCAGCGGCCTGGACGATATTCATCGGCTGCAGTGTGATCATCACGTCCATCGGAGCGTCGGGCGCAGTGATCGCCAGCCTGCCGGACGACCCGATGTGTACATTCATCACCGTTTCGGTGTCGCACAACGCCTTCCACATCGGCGCCCAATAATCCAGGTCGTGGAAGCTGGGGTACCCGAGCGCAGACGGATTCTCGGTAAACGTCAGCGAATGCACACCCTTCTTCGATACTCGCCGGATCTCGGCGGCGCACAACTCGGCGTCCCAAATCGCGGGCAGTGCCATCGGAATGAAACGACCGGGATGCGATCCACACCACTCGTCGATATGCCAGTCGTTGTAGGCCCGCACGAGCGCCAGCGAGAACTCGGGGTCATCGGTGGCGAAAAGGCGCGCGGCGAACCCCGGGAAGGACGGAAAGTTCATCGTGGCCAGGACGCCGCCGGCGTTCATGTCCATGACCCGTTCGGTGGCGTCGTAGCAGCCCTTTCTGATCTCATCGAGACCCTGAGGCTCCAGCCCGTACTCCTCCTTGGGCCGGCCTGCGACCGCGTTGAGCGCCACATTGGGGATGACCGTGTCACGAAACTGCCATGTGTCGCTGCCGTCCGCGTTGTGGACCAGACGCGGTGCGTCGTTGGCATACTTGGCCGGCAGATGGTTTTCGAACATGTTGGGTGGTTCGATGATGTGGTCGTCGACGCTGATCAGAATCATGTCGTTCTTGTTCATGTCCGCTTCCTCGATGGTTGTCCGTTGGTGGCCTGTTCGGTTCTTACTAAGCCGGCTGCGCAGCGCGCCGCCCCGGCACCGACAGCCGGTAGAACCGCTCCGTGATCGCAGGCGGGCCGACCAACCCCAAGCTCCATAGCGCGTGCATCTTGAAGGCGTTCGCCGCGCTGCTCATGCGATAGTCGGTCGGCACGATGTCGGCGTCGACCGCAACGTCGGGCAGCTGTCCCCAGAACAGGATCCGCGACGCTTGGGGTGCGTACCGGCGACACAATTCGTCCCACAGATCGGGCTCAGCGCAGGCAATGGCGGCGTCTACCGACACCACAGGTTGGATTCGGTCAACGTCTGTCGTGAATGCGATTTCGGACAAAGGCCGATGTGATGCACCCAGAATGCGCAGCGTCGTCGGGTCCACCGATTCCGGGGCGAACACACTCACCTCCCACCCCGCCAACGCGCGGTCGGTGAGCCAGCCACCGATCCATTGAACCGCGTCCGCCACCGATACCGTGACGATGTGCAGTTCGTGAAGCGGCACCGGTTCGGCAGTGACTTGAGCGTCGGTACGCCGTGGTCTACGGCTGTTGGAGGTCGGCCTTGCGTGCGGCACTTCCATCATGCCTCCTTCACCTCGTTGTCACCTCCGCCTTGCGCGATGACGGGAAGTGGAACTGGTCATGTTCGAGTCGTTGAGCCAAAGTACGGCCGCAGCCTGCTCTGCGGACCTGCGGAGTCGCCGACGACCCTGCCTCCCATGGCAGCTCAGCCGTCCGCCAGTGTGGGCAGCCGGCTCGCACTGACGACCGACTGCAGCTCGGTGTACTCCGCGAGGCCTTCTTCGGCGAACTCACGACCGATCCCCGACTGCTTGAATCCACCGAAAGGACTGGAGATATCGAGCATGTACATGTTGATGCCGTACGTACCCGTGCGGATCCGGCCGGAGATATCCAGGCCGTGAGCCGCGTCGCAGGTCCACACCGAGCCGGCCAGCCCGAACTCGCTGTCGTTGGCGATGCGCACGGCGTCACTTTCGTCGGCGTACTTGATCACGGTCAGAACCGGGCCGAAGATCTCCTCCCGCGCGATGGTCATGTCATTGTTGGCGTCCGCGAACAGTGTCGGCCGCACATACCAGCCGCGCTCAGCGGGGGTGTCTGCGCCACCGATCACCATCCTGGCGCCCTCGGCCTCCCCCACCCGGATGTAGTCCTGAACCCGCTGTTGCTGCTTGGCGGATACCAGCGGCCCGATGTCGGTCGCCGTATCGGCCGGGTCGCCGATCACCAACTCCGCCATCATCTGTGCCAGCGCTTGGACGAATTCGTCATACCGACGTTCGCTCACCAGGATGCGGGTTTGAGCCACGCAGGCTTGTCCGTTGTTCATCAGCGCCGCCATCTTCAAGCCGGCGACCGTCTTGTCGATGTGGGCGTCATCGAGCACGATGGCGGCGGACTTGCCGCCGAGCTCGAGGCTGTAGCGCTTGAGTTGGTCACCGCAGATGGCCGCGATCCGACGGCCGGTGGCCGAGTTGCCGGTGAACGCGATCTTGTCGACACCGGGATGACGGACCAGCGCCTCACCGGCCGTGCTCTGCCCGGGCACGACCGACACCACTCCCTCGGGCAACCCGATCTCGTCCACCATCTCGGCCACCCACAGCGAGTCCAGCGGCGTCTCGGGGGCCGGCTTGACGACGACGCTGCAGCCCGCGACAAGTGCGGGAATCAGCTTGGGCATCAGCAGGTTCTGCGGCACATTCCAGGGAATGATGATCCCCACCACCCCGACCGGCATTCGCCGCAGATGAACCTCGCCCAACAATCCGTTGCGTCGTTGCACCCAGGGAAACGTGCGCGCCGTCTCGGTGGCCAGGCGCATCATCGTCGCCGCCCCGGCAGCCTGACCCAACCTACTGAAGCTTGCCGGTGAACCCATTTCCGCCGTGATCAAATCCGCCATGTCATCGACGTGACTGCCGTAGACAGCGGCGAACTTGTCCAAGACGGCGATGCGTTCGGACACGGCCATCCGCGGCCAGGGGCCTTCGTCGAAGGCGCTTCGCGCAGACCGCACCGCCGAGTCGATGTCCGCGATCGACCCGTTCGGTGCGTGGGCGACAACCTCCTCGGTGTGGGGCGAGACGACCGAAAGAAGCTCGCCGCGTTCGGCTTCACGCCACTGGCCACCGATATAGAGCTTGTCGTACGAGCGCACCGTCGTCATTTTCGCCCCCTCCTCACGGCATCGGCGTCGAATACGACTGCGCGGCCCAGCTCCGGAATTCCGTGATCGCCGACTCACCCGTGGCGAGCGCCGGCCTCTCCCGATAGAGTTTGGCTTCCCAGATCGGGATGTCCTGTTCGATCTGCTTGCAGAAGTCGCGTGCGAATCCCATTCCCATGCGCGTTCTTTCGCCGGTCTCCGGGTCGAGCGCAACGAAGAAGGTGTACCGGGCATCGACGTACTCGCCATCGATCGGTGTCACCGTCAACAGCGTGCACGACCGCCCGAGTCCCCGATGCCTCACGACGTCGATCCCTATCCCGAACAATTCGGAATCCACTGCCCCGGACACCGGTCCGCGGGGGGTCACGAAATTGACCTCGGCGACCGCGCGGAACAGGTGACCGTCGTGCTGGACGTCGAGACGGCCGAACGCTGCGACACCGTGCACTGTGGCGAAATGTGCTATGTCAACCGTATTTTCGAATACTTCCTGCGGGTGCGACCGGAATCGCCATCGCGCCTCCTCAGGGGCGTAGAAGTCGAAGGCTGCATCCTCAGCTTCGGGGATCTTCGGCAATTCCCACTCCGGCTCGCCGCCGTCGGGGGCATGCCAGACGAAGACGATGCCGGCCCGCTCCACCGTCGGCCACGAGCGCAGCCGCGCCACCCGGTTGGGCGCCTTGGTGTACGGGATCTCCACATTGCCGCCGGCTGCGTTGAACACCCAACCGTGGAACGGGCAGACGACGCAATCGTCGCGAACCGTGCCCCCGACCGCGATGTCGGCGCCGAGATGCGGGCAGTGCGCATCGAGAACGTGCGCCGATCCCGATGCGCCGCGGAAGCAGAGCAGCTGCTGGCCGAAGTAGTGCAGCGAGACGATCTGGCCTTCGGCGATGTCGCGACTGTAGGCCACTTGGAACCACCCTTTCGGGTAGTTCGGGATGGGAAAGCGCACCCCCGCTGTGGGCATCCACACCACCTCTCGAGCGCCGGGCCTAGTTCCTATTAATGCTAACATAGGAAAAAAGACACTCAGCGGGACATCTGTAAAGGGCACCGACTTCATCGACGCCGATATGCACGCCGCGGCTGCCCCTCAGCCTGACGGTGCGAGAAGGACAGGCAGGCTGGCCGTCTCGCGAAGCAGGGTCGAGGCGCCGCGTTGTCGGCCCGGCAACAGTCGGTAATCGGGCCATCGGCGCAGAATCTGTGTGAAGACAATCTGTGCCTCCAGTCGCGCAAGTCCCGCACCGAGGCAGAAATGCTCGCCGATTCCGAACGCCAGATGCGGGTTGGGCGACCGGTTGACGTCGAATTGATCGGCATCGGGACCGAACACCGAGGTATCGCGGTTTGCTGCCGCGTACAGCATCACCAAGTAAGCGTCAGAAGGGATTTCAGCATCGGCGAGGCTGATCGGACAGGTTGCCGTACGGGACATGGCGACAATCGGCGTCACCCATCGGAGCATTTCCTCGACAGCTGTCGGTATCCGGGAAGGATCTTCGACCAATGTGCGCCGCTGTTCGGGGTGTTCCGCCAAAGCGACCAATCCGCCGCTGATGAGGTGGCGCGTGGTTTCGTTTCCCGCTACCAGCAGGCTCATACAGAAGCCCAGTTGTTCGGCTCGGGTCAGGTCCGAGTCACCGATAATCGCCGAGAGAATGTCGTGCGGCGGATCGGCCTCGGTCGCTCGGGCGTCGAGCTTGTCGTTGAAATAGGTGAAGAAGCCGACCGCGTCGAGCGCGCGGGAGTCGGTAGGGTCGGTTGCCGCGATCGCGATCGCGTCGGACCACATGCGAAACTTGTCGAGGTCTGTGCCTGGCACTCCCAACATGTGAGCGATCACCAACAGCGGTATGGGCGCGCAGATTGCGTCGACGGCGTCGACCGGTTGAGCTGGGTCGATCGCGTCCAGCACGGCGCCGACGATGCGCTCGACCACCGGTGCCAATTCGGCGATCCGGCGCGGCGTGAAGGCTCTGTTGACAATTCGCCGCATGCTGACATGGCGGGGCGGATCGACGTACAAGATGGAGTCGGCAGCGGCCACCGCGCGAGCCCGGTCGCCCACCAACACTCCGCGAGCCGAACTGTAGGTCTGCGGATCCTTGCTGATTCCGGCGATCAACGCGTGTGCCGACACGAGCCAGTAATCCCCTTCAGGTTGATGCGCAACGGGGCAGCTGTCCCGAAGTCGCGCCAGCTCGGCATCTGGCTCACCACGCCAGAAGTCCGGATTGTCAACCTTCGGAATGCTCATCTCATCGACCTCGCATCGATAACGGCGCCAATCATCCGACTGGCCGGACGATTTGGTAATCTTCGCAATGATAGCCTTTTAGCACCTGCGGCGACGACAGTCGGTCGCATCCACCTCGACCACCTACGGATGGATTGCACATGGCGACGCTTGGAGTGGGTCAGGAGGCCCGAAGGCGGTTGACATCGCCCCGGATCGCAGAGACCGTGGCCGACGAGTTGCGCCGACAGATCGTCGACGGTGAGCTCGTCGACGGCGATCTGCTCCCCCCGCAGGCAGTGCTGGTGGAGCGGTTCAATGTCAGCTTGGTGTCGTTGCGTGAGGCGCTGCGTATCCTCGAGACCGAAGGCCTGGTATCGGTCCGGCGCGGGAACCAGGGCGGGGCCTTCGTGCACGCGCCCACCAAAGCGAGTGCGGCATACATGATCGGCCTGGTGTTGCAGAGCGAGCACGTCCCATTGAGCGACTTGGGAACAGCCCTGCGGGATCTCGAACCCACCTGCGCTGCACTGGCAGCCCAGCGCACCGACCGGGCAAAGACCATCGTTGCTGAACTGCAGTCGCTAAACAAGGCGATGACCGACCACCTCGACGACGGGCCGAAATTCACCGACCTCGGGCGCCAGTTCCATCACGCCCTCGTGCGCGGATGCGGCAACGCCACTGTGGTCGCCGTGGTGGGAAGTCTCGAGGCGTTGTGGAGCAACCACGAACAACGATGGGCCGAAAACTCGGCCGCGACCGGCGACTATCCCTCGCGCACCGAGCGGCGGGCCGTGCTGAAGACTCACACCGCTCTTGCCGACGCCATTGCGACCGGCGATGCCGAGCGTGCGCGCAAGATCGCCACCCGCCACCTGGCGGACACCCAGACCTACGTGCTCGGTGCCGACGGTTCGCAACGCATTGTCGCCACTTCTCCCCAGATGCTCGCCCGCGGCCAGAATTGGCGCGTCTGAACAGCCACAGGAGGTAACGGTGCCCAGCCTCGGTAGGATCGCCGTGATCACCGGTGGCAGCGGTGGGATCGGAAAGCGTTGCGGTGCGGTTCTCGCCGACCGGGGTTACGACGTCGTACTCACCGCACGTCACGAAGAGCCGTTACGCGAAGCCGCGGCACAGATCGGCGCTCGTTGGATGGTGGCCGACGCTACATCACCCGAATCATTCACCGCCGCAATGGCAAACCTGCCCCGGGTGGACCTGCTCGTGCATGCTGCCGGGGTGCTCGGCGGCACCTATGCGCGAAAGCAGACGTTCGAGCAATGGCGGACGACCATTTCCGCCAATCTCGATTCCTGCTTTGTGGTCACCCATGCCACCTTGCCACTGATGATTCCCGGTTCGCGGTTCATCTTCATTTCATCCTCCGCGGCACACGAACCCATGCCGGCGCGCACGGCCTATTCCGCATCCAAAGCGGGGATGAATGCTTACGCGCGTGCGTTGGCCTTGGAGGTCGACCGAGACGGGATCACGGTTCACATCGTGACGCCCGGCCCCGTGGAAACCGAGATGCTGCAAGATGTTCCGTTCGAGATGCATGCGATCACGGCAACCGACGTCGCCGCGACCGTTGCGTGGCTCGACACGGTGCCGAGTTCGGTCGACCTGCCCGAAATTCGACTCAACGCTGTCACCCGAGGACCTTCCGCGCGCCCGCCGGTTGTCCCTTTGGAGGCTCGGCGTCGCGCCGGCAACTGACCGACCAGCGTGTCGGGATCTCGCGTCTTGACGCCGCCGGTTATAACTTACTATCTTTATATAAAAAGGGGTAAGGGTGGAGATCGGGCCTACGTCAGATCAATTGGACCTCCGCGATGCCATGCGCGCGGTCCTGGTGACTGAGTGCTCCTCCGACCTCGCCCGCCGGTCGTACACCGATCCGGACGCATGTCGTGCCCTCTGGGCCGTCAGCCAGCAGCTCGGCTGGACCTCCTTGGCGTCCCGCGGCTTCGGCGACGACGACTTGGGCCTGACCACGCTGGATCTCGCTCTCGCGCTGGAGACCTGCGGCGCCTTTGTCGCGCCGATTCCCATGGTCACCAGTGTCGGGATGGCTGCGGGTGTCCTGCGGGCCGCCGGACACGATGCCACCGATCTCCTCACCGCCATCGCAACCGGAACCGTCGCCGCGCTGGCGGTGCATCCCGAGGACGAGCGTCTAGCCGGCGTCCCGTTTTCCGTCTCCGAGGGTCGGGTGCGCGGGCGGGCCGTCGCGGTAATCGATGCTGCCGTCGCCGACATGGTGGTCATGTTGTGCGACGAGGACGGCAGAACCGTCGTAGCGGCGGTCGACTCCCGACACGCCGAGATCACCGCCACCTCGAGCGCAGACCCGTCGCGCCCGATGGCAACTGTCGCGGTCGACGCCCCGGTTGACTGGTACGCACCGGTGCACTCGGAGAGCGCCTTGGGCGCAGCATTGTTGGCAGCCGCGGCAGAACTGGTCGGCGTGGCGCAAGGTGCGCTGGACATCGCGACAGAACACGCCTGCACCCGAATGCAATTCGGCCATCCGATCGGCTCGTACCAAGGCGTCAAACATGCGCTTGCCGACTGCCTGGTCTTGGTCGAACGCGCTCGTAGCCTCGTCTATGTCGCCGCGGCGCGCGCCGACGACGATGTCTCGCCGTCGGAGCGCTACCTCAGCTGCGTTCTGGCCAAGGCCGCCGCATCCGAAGCGGCCCTTCGGGTCACCCAGTCGACCGTGCAGGTACTCGGTGCCCTGGGCCAAACCTGGGAGCACGACGCACATCTGTACCTGCGCCGAGCCTGGATCGGGTCAGCGCAGCTCGGCGACAGTTCGAGTCTCTACCGGCTGGCCGGTGAGCGGTACCTTTGCGAGGCTGCCCGGTGACATCGGTGGCCGAGGATCTACGGGCCGAGTTCGCCGCCTGGCTGACATCCGTGCTGCCCGACGACTACTACCGGCGCTACAGCGTCTATCGGTGGGACATCGGGCTGCGGCGGGAATACCAGCACGCGAGTTTCGAAGCGGGTTGGATTCAACCCACCTGGTCGCCCCAGCACGGGGGCTGCAACCTCGGCACCGCCGAGGCTCTCGAAGTACGCCTCGAAGCCGCTCTGCGCTCCGCACCGAAGCTACCCAATATCGCCGGCCCCAATGTCGCAGCGCCGGCAATCAGGGCGTTCGGGACGCCCGAACAGATTGGACGCCTGCTGGTGCCGTGTCTGAACGGCCGCGAATGGTGGGCACTCGGGATGTCCGAACCGGAAGCGGGATCGGATTTCGCCGGGCTCAAGACCCGCGCCACCAAGACCGGAGACGTCTACGTCGTCAACGGCCACAAGATCTGGACCACTCAGGCGCACGAATCACGGTGGTGCACCCTGTATGCCCGCACCGACGCCGACGCGCCCAAGCACCAGGGCATTTCATGCTTTGCCCTGGACCTTCGCTCCCCCGGCATAACGATCAACCCCATTCGCATGGCGTCCCGCTCGGATGAGACCTTCTGCGAAGTCTTCCTGGAGAACGTCGAAGTACCGTCCGATGCGCTGCTGGGTCCCGAGAACGCCGGCTGGCAGGTCGCGATGGCTTCGCTGCAGCATGAACGCCAGATGATCTGGGTGATGAACTGGGTGGAGATCCAGCGCGGTCTGCAGACAGTGAGGTCCAATCGCCACGGCCGAAACCAGGACGACTGCCACGCGGTCGGCACATTACTCGCCGACGCCGAGGCGCTGCGCGCGACTGGTTACCGGGCCCTGCAGGGCGACAACGCCGGCCGTCCCAGCCCGGAAGCACACATCCTCAAACTGTTGGGATCGACGACCTTGCAACGTAGTTGGGAGCTGGCGGCTGCGGTTGCCGGACCGGCCTCGGCCACCGACCCGGACCTCGAGTTCGAACGGCACGACGGCCTGGCCGCGACAATCTACGGCGGCACCTCGGAAGTTCAACGCAACATCATCGGTGAGCACGTGCTCGGACTGCCGAAGGGATGACCGCAGTGGAATACGACCTGGGCGAGGACGCCGCGCAATTGCGCACTCGGCTGCGTGACCTCATCGCCGCACATATACCAGCGGGTTTCCTCGGCGCATTCTCCGACGATCCGCAGGACCTCGCGACCGCCCAATCATTTTGCAAACTACTCGCCGACGAGGGTCTGCTGGCGCTGGCGTGGCCCAAGGAGCACGGCGGTGGCGGCGGTTCGGTGTGGCAGCAGACAGTCGTGCGTGAGGAAATGTGGGCCCACCACGAACCACGGGGCGCCCAGTACATGGGCATCAACTGGGTGGGGCCGGCGATCATGCGTTATGGCACAATCGAACAGAAAGACCGCCACCTGCCGGCGATATCCTCCGGCGAGGTCATCTGGTGTCAGGGCTTCTCGGAACCGGAGGCTGGATCGGACCTCGCGTCACTGCGTACCCGCGCGGTCGAGGATGCTGACGGCTGGGTGGTGAACGGCCAAAAGATCTGGACCTCATACGCTTTGATGGCCGAGTGGTGCGTGCTGGCCACACTGACCGACCCGGCGGCACCGCGCGGCCGGAAACACACCATGTTCCTCGTTCCGATGGACCGTGCCGGTATCACCGCGCGGCCGATCAAGTCCATGCTCGGCCCGCACCATCTCAACGAGGTTTTCTTCGACAATGTCCGGGTGCACGTCGACGAGGTCCTCGGCGAGGTCGGCGGCGGATGGCAGGTGATCAGGGACGCGCTGGCATTCGAACGCGTCGGCATCGCGCGATACGCGCGCTGCGAATCCCTACTCGAGCGGCTTCGTCAGCAGCTCGGGTCCGACTGGGAGAAACTGCCTGAAACCATCCAAACCCGCTGGGTGCGTGCAACGATCGACCTGCGGGTCGCGCGGTTACTCGCATATCGGGCTGTTTCGCTGCTGGACGACCCCGGTGCACCCGCGGCAGCGAGTGCGGCGCGTATTGCCACGACCCTGTGCGACCAGAAGGTCGCCGAGTTACTCTTCGACGCGATCGGCGCTAGATCACTCGATAGCGGTACCGATTCCGTCCTCGGCGGAGCAATCGAGGACCATTGGCGCTACGCGCAGGCGGCAACAGTCGCTTCCGGAACGATCGAAGTCCAACGCATGCTCGTCGCCCGCGACATCCTCGGCGGCCGCTGATGGAAACGTCGCTGCCACAACATATTCGTGACTACGCCCGGATAGTGACGGACCGATTGGCCAAATTGGGCGGTCCACAATGGGCTCTACTCGCCGAGACTGACGGCGCACTGCGCCTGCAAGCCGCGCGAGCCTTGAGTGACGTCGGTGCCCATGAGCTGGCGGTGCGAACCGATGCGGACGACACGCTGGCCGCAGCCGTTCTGTGTCGCGGCGCCGGCAAGGCCCTGCTGCCCTATCCCGTCGTCGACGAGTTGTTGGCGTTGGACGGCGCTCGGCTGGCTCTCATCGATCCGCGCACGGCTCGTGTCGACCATGGCGACCTCGACGGCGAGTGGCTGTTGGCCGACCTGGACGGCACCGGATACCGCGGGTTTCGCGGGGCACGACGAGCTGCCAAGCTCGGTCCCTTCGTGGTCCGCGCCGAGCAACTCACGCCGTCAGGCAGTGTCCCGGCATCCGACGTGAACCTCCATCTGATTCTCGACTCGTGGCGACTGTTGGGCACTCTCGACCAGGCATTCACCATCGCAGCCGAGCATGTTCAGGCCCGCACGCAGTTCGGTCAGCCGCTGGCGAGCTTCCAGACTGTCCGCTTCGCACTGGCCGATGCGAGTGTGAGTCTGCGCGGAGTCGAAGAACTGGCGAAATACACCCTCTGGCGGTGGAATTCGGTGCCCCCCGAGATCGCCTCCAGCGATGCACTCATGCTCAAACTCAAGGCCGTCGAGACCGGGGTGAACATCATGCGTACCTGCCATCAGCTCCTGGGCGCACTGGGCTTCTGCGACGAATCCGATATCAGCGTCATCGACCGGCACATCCAGCCTCTGCTGCGGCTCCCCGTCGGTGGCGAGGAGCTGGCGATGCGGCTGGTGTCGGATGTGGGCGCCGGCCGGGTGGAGACGTTGTTCTCATGACAGTCATCCCGCCCGCACCCGGCGAAGAAGTCTCCTACGGGCGACAACTGACAGTCCGCGCGCTCGCCGATCCGCGCGGGGCCGCACTGACTTTCATCAGCCGCGAGCATGGTGAAAGAGCATTGACATGGAACGAATTGGAACGAGCGGCGAATGCGTGGGCTCGGGCGCTGCAGGCGACGGGCCTTCGGGTCGGCGCCATGGTCGTCTTGTCGGTGCCGAACTCGATCGAGCTCGTGGTGGCGGCGTTGGCAGCGTGGAAGATCGGTGCAATACCGATCCCGATGCGTTGGGACCTCCCCGAATGGGAGAGACAGCGATTACTCGACGTCATCGCACCGGCCTTCATCCTCAATGAGAGTTCGCTGCCTGAGCTGGCCGCGCTCGCCGACCGCTCCGAGGACACGGCGCTGCCCGATGTGATCGCTCCCGCGACCAACGGTATTTGCAGTTCCGGGTCGACGGGACTACCCAAGGTCATTCTCAACGCTTCGCCGGCACTGTGGACGCCCGAGACGAGCACTCCGTTCATGGCCAACTGGCGGCCGGTGAGCCAACCACAGACCATCTTGGTGCCCGCGCCGATGTACCACACCAATGGCTTCAACCCGCTCAACTATCTGCTCGGCGGGGACCGCCTGGTGATACTGGAGCGGTTCGACGCCGGCTTGGTCCTGGACGCTATCGAGAGGCATCGCGTCACGACGTTCACGGCGACACCGACGATGCTGTCCCGCATCGCCGACCGCCCCGATGTCGGTAACCGTGATCTGTCCAGTGTCGACTGGATTCTCCAGGGCGCTGCCGTGATGCCGCCTGGTGTCCTGCGCCGGTGGTTCGAGCTGCTCAGCCCGGAGCAGGTGGTGATGTCCTATGGAATGACGGAGAACCTCGGACTGGCTGCACTCAGAGGGGATGAGTGGCTAGAGCATCCGGGCAGCGTCGGTCGGGGATTTCGTGACACCGAGATTCGTATCGTCGGCTCGGGCGGCGAGATCCTCGGACCGGGTGAGATCGGCGAAATCTATCTGCGGGCTCCGATGACCGGCCGATATCGCTATATCGGTGGCGCAAAGCCGCTTCCGACGACCGATGACGGCTACACCTCCGCCGGTGACCTCGGGCATCTGGACGCCGACGGATACCTGTACATCGCGGATCGGCGTACCGACATGATCGTCACGGGCGGTGCGAACGTGTTCCCAGCCGAAGTCGAATCCGCCTTGATCGATCACCCGCAAATCGCCGACGTCGTGGTCATCGGCATCTCCGACGAGCGATGGGGGCGAAGGGTTCACGCGGTAGTGCAGCCCAGCGAGCCCGCCGCACCACCGGCCGAGCAGGAGATCATCGCCTTCGCCAAGAGCAGGCTCGCGGCGTACAAGGTTCCCAAGACAGTCGAGTTCGTCGACGCCATCCCGCGCACCGAGGCCACCAAGGTGAACCGCACGGCCATGATCGCCGCAAGGGGCGGCTGAATCCGCATCGACGACAAGCGAATCACGATTCGCCGATCCGAGAGCCACGTTGGTCACTACAGAAAGGATTCACCCATGGACAGAAAAGGACGCGTCGAGGGAAAGGTTGCCCTCGTCAGCGGCGCCGCTCGCGGCCAAGGCCGGTCACATGCGCAGCTGCTCGCAGCCGAAGGCGCCGACATCATCGCCTTTGACATCTGCGAGGACATCGAGACCAATGACTACCCGCTTGCCCGGCCGGAAGACCTCGATGAGACCGCGCGGTTGATCGAGAAAGAGGGACAGCGGGTCCACACCGCCATCGTCGATGTGCGTGATCGGGCCGCCGTCACGAAAGCGATCGACGCCGCGGTAGCCGAATTCGGCAAACTCGACATCGTGGTGGCCAACGCAGGCATCGCCCCGCTGACGGCAAACCTGCCGATTCAGGCATTCGTCGATGCGGTCGACGTCGACCTCATCGGCGTCATGAACGTGATTCATGCGGCTTTGAAACATCTCGAGGCCGGCGCGTCGATCGTGGCAACGGGTTCATTGGCGGCGTACCTGGCCTCCGTGCAAGGCCAGAGCTTGGGAGACGGCGAGGCCGCTCCGGGCGGGGCCGGTTATGCGTTCTCCAAGCAAGTGGTGGCTCACTATGTCAACGATCTCGCACTGCAGTTGGCACCCAAGTTCATCCGGGTGAATGCAGTACATCCCACGAACGTCAACACCGATATGCTGCACAACCCGACCATGTACCACACCTTCCGCCCGGACCTCGACAATCCGACGCGCGAAGACGCGGAATTGACTTTCCCTGTGCTCAATGCCATTCCGGTTCCCTATGTCGAGCCGTCGGACATCAGTGAGGCGGTCCTCTTCCTCGCATCGGATGCAGCGCGGTACGTCACCGGCCAGCAACTCAGAGTGGATGCCGGCGGTTATCTCAAGGCGTTCCCGTGGACCGGACGCTGACCGTAACGCCCGCGGCCATCCGCTGTGAATGTGGTCAGACGCGCGCTAGTCCATGATCGCGAGGCGCCCTCGTGCCAGCAGCTCGACCATCACTCCATCGGGATCGACCACGGTGGCCGCCAATCCACCGCCCGGCGTCGGCATCACGCGCCGTAACGATCCGAGCCCGGCGGCGTCGAGGCGCGAAAGTACATCGTCGATGTCCGCCTGCAGCGAGAGCAGAAACACGCCTCTTCCGGGCAAGCCAGGCTGCGGAGCCGACTCACTCACCGCTGGCACACCGAGGTCGAGTAGCTCGACGATCCCACCGTCCGGGTGCGACTCGTCGCCGAGGAATACCGTCCGTATCCGCTCGGTGTGTACGCCCAAGAGTGGCTCGAGGTCGGCGTGCAGGACCTTGTCCGCCAAGACGGTCATGCCGATGCAGTCCCGATAGAACCGCAACGAGGTCTCCATGTCGGACACGCACAACCCGGCGTGGTGTAGCAACGTCATGCTGCTCCCTGTTTCAGAGGAACGAGTTTTCCGCGGTGAGGCCAAGCTCCGGAACGGCGCCGAGCGCAAACGTCTCCATGTTTCCGAAGCCGACTCCGCCGCCGACGGGGTCCTCGACGCGGACCAGTAAGTCCCGCAACTGATGTAGCTTTCGTGCGTTCACCGGGTCGTCGCAGTCCGTCACGTGGTTTCCCTCAACCCGGAGCTCACCCACCCACTCGCCATACACCCAGTCGTTCCAGCCGTAGTAACCCGCAGTGCCGAGGTGAAATCCCGTGGGGCCAGCCGCGGTAACGGTGAGCGGGCGCTCGGTGCCGTCACTGTCTCGGAGTGTGATCGTGCCGCGGACGAATCGTCGGTTGGCATCGTCGAAGTGCAGGTGCTGCTCGACGTCGGCAAACCGTGACGATGTCCCGTCGTCATTCTGTTGTTCGGCCTGGCTGCGCATCTGCGTGTAGCCGTCGCCGCGCTCCTGCTGAAGGAAGACGAACAAGGAGTACGCCGATCCGTCCGCGCGGACAAGTGTCATCGGCAGCCACGTCATGAACATCTGCTCGATCTTGTGTCGGCCGCGACGCGGCAGGCCGGGTATCGGCTTGCCCACACCTGGCCGAAGTCCCCACGAATGGTCACGGATGGAGATCCACTCGTCACGCTTGAAGTCGCATCGCTCACCGTCGACCTCCACCCAACCCGATGCGGTCCCGATCTGGTGGTAGCGCAACACATTATGGGTGACGCGATATCCGTCGGGACTTCGGTCCGGCCACGGGTCTTCCAACGATGCCGGGAAGTCACCCTCGAGAACGACATCGAAGGCGATTGGCTCATGCTCATTCGCATCCAGCCTCAGCCGGACAGATTTCAGCGGCTCGATCACCTCGTAGTGGATCGGACCGACGCCGGTGCCGGACGGATCGGCCGAAAGTCTTCTGCCGGCGCGAACTGTCCACTGCTCGGTGCCGCGGCATACGCCGGCGGCCCCGTCGAACACCCCCCGATTGGTGTACTTCCCTACGCCCAGTACCACCTGCAATGAGTTGTCCCGCGCATGGGCGATGCACCAGATCTTCTCGGTCCACGACGGGTCCGATTGGGCGACCGTCGCGAAGGTGTCAACGATCTGGTGGGTCAGAAGTTCATCCTCGGGGACCAAACCACCGTAGTTGGTCGACAGCACTTCGTGAATCCTCCCGGAAACGACTGTGGTATATGACTTTTGGGCCTCGGCCCCCTGCTCTAGTCAGTCACGTGGACCGGGACGCTCGAGTATCCGATGACATTGGTCATACTGACGCGCTTGAGGGCGGTCCGGTCCACCGTAAACCTCGGCATCCGGTCGAGCAGCAGGTTCAATGCGATGCGGCTCTCCATGCGCGCCAGCGCCGCGCCGAGACAACTATGCGCCCCGTACCCGAAGCCGAGGTTGTGCCCACCGTGTTCTCGGGTGATGTCGAATCGGTCGGCATCGGGAAAGCGCCTCTCGTCCCGAGTGGCAGAGCCGAGGATCATCATCACCGGACTGTGCTTCGGGATCGTCACGCCATGAAGGGTGACGTCACAGGTGCTGTAACGGATGTTGTACTGCGCCGGCGCCTCGTAGCGCAGCACTTCCTCGAACGCCGCCGGCACCAGGTTGCGGTTCTCGCGCAGCATCTGCCACTGATCTGGGTGCTGCGCGAACAACACCACCGCGCTGCCGATCAGCTTGGTGACCGTTTCTGCGCCTGCACCGCCCAACAGCGACACGAACGCCGTGATCTCGATATCGGACAGGGTGGTGACACCGCCGTCATCGCGCTCCACCTCCACCTCGATGAGGCGGCCGACCATGTCATCCTGCGGTGCGGCGCGCCGCCGCTGAACTAGTTCGTACCAGTAGAGGCCCGCCTCGATCGATGCCTCCATTCCCTCGGGCGGAGTGCGGAAGTCCCCGGCTCGGCGCTCGAGGGCTTTGTCGAGGCGCAACCGGACGGCTTGACGTTCATCTGGGGGCACTCCCAGCATCTTCGAGATCACCTCGACCGGGAACAAAGCAGAGAAGTCGGTCACGGCATCGAAGGAGCGCCGATCGTGCTGATCGGCGAATTCGATGACGGTCTGGCGGATCATGGACTCCAGGCCCGCAATCGCGCGCGGCGTGAACACCTTGTTGACCAACTTGCGCATCCGGGTATGAGCCGGCGGATCCATCGCGATGATCAACGTAGCGATCTCTTCGGGCGTCTCATCGAGCAGAAAATGCTCCATCGTGATGCCGCGGGCGGAAGAGAAGGTCGCCGCATCCTTCATCCCACGGGCTACGTCCTCGTATCGCGACAGCGCGTAGAAGCCGTATTTGGTGTCGTGATAAACCGGCGCCTCATCCCGAAGCCGCCGATAGGTTTCGAACGGCCCGTTGAAGAAGTCTTCGGAGAACGGGTCGAAGTTGAGCGCTTCTGTCGGTGCGACGACGTTGCCAGAGACCATGGGCGCCTTTCGATTCGGGCTCGCCACCGGGAGCTCGGCGCGCCCCATCCAGTCGCGCAGACGATGACATTGCGTTGCCGTAAGCCAGGTTTCGCCGAAACCCGAAGTGGCCGACAGACCCAACCCAGTGTGACACCATGATGCGCTGATGTAAAGCAACGGATCGCCGGTTGCGCCCACGGGGGTAGCGGAACAACCAGGGCCGCGATATCTGGTACCAACATCCAGACGCGGACCTCCTTTACATATGGATGCCGGTATGTAACAGTCAGTGACATGGCGGCGATCAGTCTCGAGCAGCGCGATCTCGAAGACACTCAGTTGCGGCTCGGACGCTGGTTCACCAAGCAACTCGGTGACGAAGCGACCGTCTCCGACCTGCGCGCGGCGAATCGCGCGGCGGGCTGGTCCAGCGAAGTTCTGGCGTTGACGGTCGAGACGCCTGGTTCGTCCCGCGAATTCGTGATTCGTATCCCCCCGTCCGGCGGCGGCGTGTTCCCTGAGCATGATCTGGAGGGTCAGGTCCGCACGCAGGAGCTCTTGCGCCGTTACGACGTGGCCACACCCTCCCCCATCTATTTCGAACCGGACCCGGACTGGATCGGATCCAAATTCCTCGTCATGCCGCGGATCGTCGGACACACGCCGTCGGACACGTCGTACGCGACCCGGGGCTGGTTGCACGACTCCGGCATCGCGATTCAACAGCGAGTGCACGATTCGTTTCTGGAGACTCTTCACCGGGTGCATACCGTGCCGGTCGCGGAGGCACCGTGGCTGGAACGCCGCGACGGCGTCGGCAATGGTCCCGAACTCGTGTGGTGGCGGGAGTATTTGGCGTGGGCGAGTGACAATCAGGTCCCAGATCTCATGCGCGACGCCTTCGCTTGGCTGGAACGACATCAGCCAGAGGAGTCCGGCCCGCTGTCCATCTGCTGGGGTGATGCCCGGCTGTCGAACACGATCTCCGACGATTCCGGTCAGATAGTGGGGGTCCTCGACTGGGAACAAGCCTGCATCTGCCCCGCCGAGGCCGACCTCGGGTGGTGGCTGGCCACTCGGCGCCAGACATCGGAAGTCCACGGCGTCACGGTCGACCCGGAACTTCCCGGGTTCGATTCCCGCGAGGTGGTCATCGCACGGTACGCGGAGATGCTGGGCCGGCCGCTCGTCGCGCTCGACTGGTACGAGATGTTCTCGATGATCCGGATGGGCTGTTGCATCCTCCGGATACAGGTACTGCTGCGCAGTATCGGCCAGGCCGAGCACGGCTTCGTTCAGGCGCCTGTTCTTCCCCGATGGGTCGTGGACACCGTTCGTGGTTGACCACCCCGGAGCGCAGAGCGCGGCAAGTGGGGCAACCGACGATCGAACGGGCCGCCTCTGGTTGAGACTGTCCATGCTTGCCCTGATCGCGGCAGCGGCGGCGGTGCTGGAACTGGCCGCGCTGCCTGCCGATCACCGTTCGGTCCAGAGCACGTTGCTAGCCTTCCTGTGCAACATCGGCATCGTGGCAACGACATTGGCGGTAGCGCACCGATATTGGATGCGTGACCGCGACCGGCCGCCCGCCGACGCGACACAGCTCAGCAGGTCTGCCGACGACTGGACACCGATCACCGGCGTCGACGCCGCGGTCCTCACCCCGCTGGCGGATCACGTCTTCGGTTTGGTGGAGTTGGCTCAGGCGGACGCCGATCTCGACGATTCCGCCTTCATCCAGATGGACGATCTCCGATGGCTCCTCGGAAGCTACGTTCTCAACGGCAACCGCCTGCGATGGCTGGCGCAATTGCCGGAGTTCATCGCGTCATTCGCCGATTCACACCTGGGCCACCAGGCCGCAGTCTTGCTCAACGCGATCCGCAGCACGAATACCGCTGTCGCCGAATGGTTGCTGGCCCACCGTGTCGCTCTGCCCGACCCGGACGTTCTCGATTCGAATGCACTGTTCGACCGTCACGATCGGTTGCGCATCGACCCCACAACCGTGTCTTCAGATCCCCTGTATCTTCTGGCCTGTCACATCCATGACATCCTTGAGACCGCAGAGGCATTCAACGATCCCGATCACCCGGTTGTCGAGACCCTCAGGGTGCAGCTCACCAAGCCGTTGGCCGCCATCGATCAAGAATTGCGGGCAAGCACGGCGTTCCTCACCGACGCGGGCGCCTGGCTGGGCACCGCGCCCTCTATCGAAGCAGCCTGACGTCACCTCGGCTCACCAGGACGCGGTGTTGCGCTTGCCGTCGGTGATGACGGTGACCGGCTGGCCGACCAACTCCCGCGACTCGGCGTCGGTCAGCAACTCTGGCGCATCGACCCGTGCCAACGCCCGCCCTTCGCGGCTGTCGACGACCACCAGCCCGCTGACCGCGGCACCGTCACGCCCATGGGCAACGGTATAGGCGGCTACGGTCGCCGGCCCCGCATATGTTGTCAGTACATGCCGGCGCTTCTGCCGCTTCTCGACTTCGGCCTGAAGATCCACCGGATCGACGCTTCCGTCGGCGGTTGACGCTATCGGCGATGAAGACCACACCGCTGCAACATGTTTGGCCATATGCATGCCCACCCCTGTCAGCAGCGCATGGCCGCCCCGAGCGGTCACCCGGTCAAATGTGCTGGCGATGGCATGGGTCATGTAACCGCTTGCCGGTCCGCCCGCGTACGGCAGTCCGCCGGTCACAGTGAGCCCACGCGGGTCGTGGACAGCGAGGCCGAGAGCATCACAGGCCAAGCGCACAGACGACGGAAAGCACGAATACAAGTCGAAGAAATCGATGTCCTCAATGCCCAGATTCGCCTGCGCCAGTGCGGCCGACCCGGTCACCGCCATCGCCACCGACCGGCTCATGTCGTCGCGCTCGGCGACCGTGGCAGGGTCCTCGGCAGCGGCATAGCCCGAGAGGTAGAGCCGCCGATCCTCGTCGATACCCAGCTCGTCGGCTCTCGCCCTGGTCGCCAGCAACAGCGCCGCTGACATGTCCACGTCCATGACAGCGACTTCGTTCTTGGTGTAGGGCCATCCGACGTAGCGGTTGTCGGCGGTCGGTGTGCCCACGGTTGCCGCATCCAGTGCGACTGGCCGCCACGCGTACGGATTGTCTTCAGCGACTGCGCTCATCGCGGCCATCATCGCGGCAGCTTCGGCCGCATCGTCGGCCAGCGAGGCGCCGCGGGCAGCCCGGCGTGCGGTGTCCCAGAGCGGGAACGTCTCCCACGCCTGGACGACATCGTGCGCCAGTTCAGACGGGTGCGGAGGTTCCCACGGGAACGGTGCGGACTTGCGATGGCTCCAGGGCAACCGCTCGCCACGCTTCTTCGCCGCCCGCACGGTGGCAAGCGCTTCGACACTGCAGATCAACGCCAGGTCGATCTCGCCTCTGTTCATCGCTTCGGCGGTACGGTCGACCAGCTCCTGCGGCGTGGTCCCGCCGATGCCCGAATAGAACCGATGGGTCGGCTCGGCACTCAGCTCTGCGGAAAGCCGGCCCACCGGGTCGTCGTACGGCCAACTCTGGCAGTAGACGACCTGTACCGAATCAAGCTGCGTCAGCAGGCTTTCGTTACCCGCCGACGCCGCCGCGGCACGGGCACAATGGGCCCACGCGGTCAATGGTTCGGGAGCCTGCGCATCGTGCACAGTGTGCTGAGCGACACCGATTACGCACAGTTGACGGGACGGGTCGACCATCAGCGGCCAGTCCAATTCGGCGGCCGCTTCTCGGCGAAGGCACGGGGGCCCTCCTTGGCGTCCTCGCTGGCGAAAACCTCCTTCGCGATGCGGGCCTCGTTGCGATAGGCCTCGCGCATGTCGAGCTTGAGCCCCTCCAGAACGCTTCGTTTCGTCGCCTGCACGGCCAGCGGCGCGTTCTTGGTTATTCTGGCCGCGAACTCGAAGGCCGTGTCCAGGAGCGCATCCTCGGCGACGACGGCATTGAGTAGTCCCATCTCGAACGCCCGCCGAGCATCGATCGTGTCGGCACACAAGAGAAACTCCATCGCGTGCGCGAACGGAAGTTGCCGCGGCAACCGAACGGTGGTCCCGCCACCGGCGAACAGCCCCCGGGCAGGCTCCAGGACGCCGAAGGTGGCGTGTTCGCTGGCGATTCGGATATCGACCCCGCCGAGCATCTCCATGCCACCTGCAACACAGGGACCATTGATGGCTGCGATGATGGGCTTGTAGATCTTGGTTCCTCGCAACACAGCGTCGGTGCCGTCCGACAGCGAGTACCCGTTGACCGAATCCGCTTCTCCCGCCTTGATCTTCTCCGCGAGCGCGGTGATCTCGGGCACGTACGTCTTCAAGTCCGCACCGGACATGAAGCTACGGCCGACGCCGGTGAAGATGGCAACCCAGGCATGGTCGTCAGACTCGAACCGCTTCCAGGCGTTGGCAAGCTGATGGAAGTGTTCGAGGTCGCATGCGTTCTTGGCCTCCGGTCGATCCAGCGTGATGAGTGTGACATGGTCGGCACCCGCACGGCTGTCGACTTCGTAATGAACGGGCATCAGATCCTCTCCGGAGCGGTGTCATACGTTCGGATGTGCGTCACTTCTGCCATGGGTGGCGAATTCGCGCCGCACGGCGTCCCGATCCTCATCCGTCATGGGGGTGTATTCGCCGCAGCGCGGCGGTCGCCACCACACCGGGTCTTCGGTAAGCCAAGCGTCGCGACGCAGCGGCTTCTTGTCGATCTTGCCGTGCCCGATCACCGGTATGGCACGCATGATACGGACGAAACGCGGTGACCACTTCGTGCCGAGATCACCCTGATTGGCCAGGAACTCCCGGAACGCCACGGGGTCGAACACCCGGCCAGGCGCGAGTTCGACCGCCGCCATCACCTGATCACCCGCCACCGGATCGGGAACACCGACAACCGCGACTGCGGCAGCATCCTCGAACCTGGACAGAATGCGCTCCACCGGCGCGGCCGCAAAGTTCTCTGAGTCCACCCGCAGCCAGTCCCCCACCCGACCGGCGAACCAGAACACGCCGTCGCCGTCCCGATAGGCCAGATCACCCGACCAGAACCAGCCATCGCGCAGCCGTTCGGCCTCGGCTTCGGGATTGTCCCAGTAGCCCTCGAAAGAGCCGGCGGTATCTTTGCGCACGAGTTCGCCAATGGCCGCGGTGGCGTTCTGCAGCTTTCCATCGTCATCGAACTCGGCTGTCTGACAGGGGTTTCCGGCCTCGTCGACGACGTCGATGTCGGCACCCGGCGGGGCTGTGCCCAATGAGCCCGGCTTGGCGGCAGGCATCAGCACGATACCGCCCTCGCTGGATCCATAGCCGCTGAACACTCGCACTCCGAATCGCTTCGCGAACTCGGCGGTGTCTCGCGGAGATGCTTCGGGTGCCAGGACGAACTTGAGGCAGTGATCACGGTCGTCGGGGCTCGGCGGTGTCGCCAGTACGTACCCCAGTGCCCGGCCGACAGTATTCGTGAATGTCGCTCTTGTCCTGCGAACATCGGCTAGCCAGGACGTCGCCGAGAACCGATCCCGCAAGGCAAGCGTGGCCCCGCTGGCCAATGCCGGAAGCAGGGTCGATGACAGCGCATTCCCGTGCGCCAGCGACATCGGGCAGTACAGGACGTCCGAAGGCGTGAAAGGCATCTGCGTTGCGACGCCCGCGAACCGCCGCTGACTGCACTTGGCAGCCTTCGGCGCGGACGTCGAGCCTGAGGTGAAAATCAGATACAACAGCGTGTCGTCAGCAGGGTCAGTCGGCGGCAGTTCCGCACCACGGTGCACCGACCAGGGTTGGGTCTCGACCGTGAAGTCCGCAGCCAGGAGATCTCCATATGTCTTGTCGGACAACACGAATTGACATGCAGTGTGCTTCACATCGCGGCTGATCTCTTCGCCGCGACGCGTTGCGTTCAGGCCCACGATGCACGAACCGGCAAGGGCGGCACCGAGAATCTGGAACACGTATTCAGGCACGTTCGGCAGCAACACTCCGATATGAGGCGGCCGGCCGGGAGCAAGAACCGACTGCATCCATGCCGCCCTGGTCGCCGCTTCCCGGACCACTTCGCGCCAAGTCCACACCTGCTCCCCGAAGATCAACCCGGTGGCGTCATCGTCGGCCCGGACACGGACCAACGCAGCAACACTCCGGGCCATCGGTGGCACAGGCGATTCCCTCCTGGCGAAGCCTTATCTTGCGATAATAGTAATATAGCGATGGGCCGGGCGTTACAGCTGGCCCCTGCAGGGCGCGGACGAATCGCGTCAGCACCGTTGCCCGGTTCCGCCTGTGCCCGATGCCGATAAGCCGAATCGTATGCTCGGATCATTTACATTTGTGGGATTGTTTGTAACATCATCACGATGCCGCAGAACGGAAGTGTCATGACCTTCGACCCCGAAGCTGTCCGCGCGAAGTACCTGGCCGAGCGTGACCGGCGCCTGGTTCCTGGCCGCGCGGCCATCCGCGATCTCGCACACGACGATCGCCTGGCCGGATACCGGGCCGACCCGTTCACACCCCGCATCGAGCGCGACCCGGTCATCGACGATCCGGACGTAGTGATCGTCGGGGGCGGCATCGCGGGGCTGCTGGCCGGTGCCGAACTCCGAAAGGCCGGCGTTGAACGCATCAGAATCGTCGATCTAGCCGGCGGCGTAGGCGGCACCTGGTACTGGAACCGCTACCCGGGTGTGATGTGTGATCTCGAGTCCTATCAATACCTGCCCATGCTGGAGGAGCTCGATTACGTCCCGACCCGTCGCTACGCCTTCGGCGAGGAGATCAGGCAACATCTGCAAGCCGTCGCCGAGCGATTCGACCTGGTGTCCGATGCCCTGTTCCATACCGGTATCACCCGAGCGGTGTGGAACGAGGAAACCCGGCGGTGGACCGTACACACCGACCGGGGCGACGAGCTGTCGTGCCGATACTACGTACTGGCCGTTGGCATCTTGAACTTGTTGAAGCTGCCCGTCATCCCCGGCATGGACGACTACTCGGGCCGAGCGTTCCACACTGCCCGGTGGGACTACGAGTACACCGGTGGGGCGGCGGGCGAAGCGCTCACCAATCTGGGCGACAAAACCGTCGCCCTGATCGGCACCGGCGCCAGCGGCCTGCAAGTTCTGCCACCGCTCGCCGAGGCGGCCAAGCACGTCTACGTCTTCCAACGCACACCGTCGGCGATCGGGGTCCGCGATAACCGTCCCACCGACCCAGCCTTCGCCAAGACGCTGACTCCGGGTTGGCAGAAGGCGCGGATGGACAACTTCCAGTCAATCATGCTGGGCCGTCCAGTCGACGCCGACCTCACCGACGACGGCTGGACACGCCACTACGCCGCGGTGCAGAACCCGCCGCGAATCGCGGGGGCCAGTGTCGCCGAGTTCCTGCGTCACGCCGAGGAACTCGACTTCGCGATCATGGAAGAACACCGGCAGCGCATCGACCGGCTGGTCAAGAATCCGGAGGTGGCTGCCGCACTGAAGCCGTACTACCGGTACCTGTGCAAGCGACCGTGCTTCCACGATGAGTACTTCGACGCGTTCAACCGCCCCAACGTGACGTTGGTGGACTGCCCGGCGGGCGTCGAGCGGATCACCGAGCGGGGCCCGATGGTCGGCGATCGGCAGTACGAGGTTGATTGCATTGTTTACGGCACCGGCTTCGAGGCCGAGGTCACGCCGCTGCAGCGCCGCGTCGGTCACGATATCGTCGGCCGTGGCGGCATGACACTGGCCGAGAAGTGGGCCGACGGCTCCGCAAGCCTGTTCGGAATGATGAGTCGCGGTTTCCCGAACATGTTCGTCATGCCCGCGCCCGGCCAACAAGCGGTGGTCACCGTCAACTACACCCAAATTGCCGTCCTCGGCGCCGAGTTCGTGGCCGGCACCGTGGCCCTGCTCGAGAAGCGGGGTGCAGTCGTGTTCGACGTGAGTGCCGCGGCCGAGGCCGACTGGATCAAACAGATCGTCGACACCCACGTCGATCCCAGCGCGGTCATGTCGGCCTGCACGCCGTCGCGACTCAACAATGAGGGCGACCCGGGTGGAATCAGAGCACGCGATACCAACTACGGCAAGGGCTTTGGCGATTACTTCGCCTACCGCGACTTGCTGGAGGGCTGGCTCGCCGCAGGTGGATTAGAGGGACTGGAGACGGCGTGAGCGATCGGCGACGGGTGGTCGTCGTCACCGGCGGTGGCGGCGGGATAGGCGCCGCGATCGCCGAATCACTCGGACGTGCAGGAGCATTCGTCGTCACGGTCGATCCGATGGTATCGGTGGACGGCGCCCGGCGATTGCCCGATGCCGGGCAGACCACGGCGGACAAGATCATCGCGGCCGGCGGTGCCGCCCGGACATCAGACACCTCGGTCACCGACGCAGCCGGTATTCATCGATTGTTCACCGGCCTGGCCGAGGAATTCGGAGCGCTCGACGCGGTCATCAACGTGGCCGGCATCAGCCGCCCAACGACGTTCACCGAGGGCAGCGACGAAGACTGGCGAAGCGTGCTCACGGTACATCTCGACGGGTACCGCAACGTGTTGGACGCGGCCATGCCGCTGATGGTCGCGGCGGGGGGTGGACACATCCTCGGCGTCACGTCGGGATCGGGGTGGCGCCCGGCCAACGTGGGTGCCTACAGTTGCGCCAAGCGCGCCGTAGCATCGCTGACCTGGCAGCTGGGCAGGCATGCTCCCGACGGCGTCGTAGTCAACGCCATATCACCGATCGCCGCCACCCGAATGGTCGCCGCCGCCACGGGCGGGAAAGTGCCGACGAGCAGTGCCGGCACTGGCGGGCTGTCCCTGGGTTCGATGCCGACCCCCGAACAGCTCGGTCCCCTTGGTGCACACCTGGTGGCTGAGGGCTTCCACGCCTGCCGGGGCCGGGTGCTGTTCGCCGGCGGATCCGAGGTCGCGGTGATCGACGAGCCGCGGCTCATCGAGGTCGTCCGCAGCGATGGTGTCACCGATCAGGGGCGGCTGATGGCGGTCGCGACCGAAGTTGCGCTGGCGCCGTCGGAGATCCAGCAAGCCAGCACCGGCGGTAGCAATGCCCGGTTCAGATCGGTCTTCGATGCTCCGCCGGCGGAGCAACTGCCACCCGCCGCTGCCCGATCATGTGCGCTCGTGACCGACCGCCCGGACGTGGCTGCCGCGGTTGGTGCTGTGCTGGCCGCGCGCGGAGTCACGTGCCATCCCGTCGATACACCGGCCGCGCTGGCCGACATCGGGGCGCTGGACGCGGTGGTGGTCGCCATGGCCGGCCCGGTGGCCGCGACCGCGGCCACCGGCTGGCAGCGCATCCTCGCCGAGCACGACGGCATCGTCGAGCGCATCCATGCCGACGCGCAATGGGCCCGGTCCGTGGCCGACCTGGCGTCGGCCGGAGGCCGGACGATCCGGCTGGTCACGGTCACCGACGCCACCACCGCTGGTGGGCGTAGCCGTGCTCAAGCCTGCGCCCAACTGGCCCGTGCGGGACGTAGTGCCACCGACGGCCGGGTACAACCGTTCGCGATCAGCGCCGAATCCGGCCAGGTACCAGCCGAACTGGTGGCGCATCTGGTCTGCGGTCCAGATACGGCCGAACTCGCGGGAGCTGAATTGGCCACGGGTGACGGCTGGTTCGGATTGCGCAGCCATCCGCGTCCGATCGGGAGCATCAGCTTCGGTGGTCCTGCGGTGCCCACCTGGTTCGACGACACCCTGCGAGAGGTCGTGCAGCCGCGATGACATCAGCAGCATCCCGACCGGCCCGCATCGTCGACGCCCATGTGCACCTGTGGGATCCGGCACGTGCCGACTGGTATCCCTACCTGTCCAAGGATCAGGCCACCCTCGACATGGGTGACGTCAGCGGGATGTCGCGGCGATTCGACGTGCCGGCCTACCGCACCGAGAGTGCCGGCTGGAACGTGGAGAAGCTGGTCAATGTCGCCGCAGCGACCGGCGCCCACTCCGCGGACGAGACGCTCGAACTCGATCGGCGCGCGGACACCGACGGGCACCCGGATGCCATCATCGGCGGCCTGCTGACGACGGACACCATCGCGGACTCGGTGAGCGCGCTGGACCGGCAGTCGGCGGCCAGCCGATTCCGGGGGGTACGCGCGATGGGCACGCGCCGGTCAGAGCTTTTCGCAGCCGAGGTGCTGCGCGCGCTGACTGAGCGCGAATTAGTTTACGAAGTGATGATCCATCCCGACCAACTGGTCGCCACCGCCACCGGGCTGAGAGAGCACGGCGATCTGGTCGTGGTCATCGAACACACCGGCGCGCCGCGCAACACCTCCGACGAAGAACGGATGTTATGGCAAGCGGGTATCAGGGCGCTGGCCGGGCTGGGCGAGAACGTCTTCTGCAAACTCTCCGGATTGGCGATGCCGCTCGGCACGATGTCGGTTGATGCGCTGACGCCTTGGATCGAGTACGTCATCGAGGCGTTCGGCGCCGACCGCTGCCTGTTCGCGAGCAACTTCCCCGTCGACGGTTTGCATGGCAGCTTTGACGACCTCTACACGGCCTACTCGACCATCACCGCCGGCCTGAGCGCCGACGACCGCGACAAGCTCTTCGCGGCGAACGCCGAACGCGTTTACCGCTGCTGAGGATTCGCGCTGCCGACGAATGTCGTCATATCCGTCCCCCGGTCATACTCCCGCATCCAGATGTCGGCCCACTCGGGTAGCGGCTGATTTGCCGGGTCGTGATAGGGCGTTTGCGACAAGGCAAGTCGGACAACCATTTTGACGAGCCCCCCCATCGGCACTGAGTCGAAGATCCCGGTGATCTCGTGCGGGTCGCGACGGCGCCGCGGAGTGAGTCGCTTGATCACCAGGTCTTGCACGAACCCGCCTCCACCAAGCAATTCCGTGGCGGAAACGATCCGGTCTTCGACCGGTACGGCATCGTCGATGTGTTCGGCGATCTGCTCCATGACCTTGGCCGTGTGCTGGAACGTCGACCAGATTCGCTTGACGCGATACCACGGATTCTCGTTCAGCTTCTGGCACAAGATCAGCCCCGAGCCGCGATGTTCGATCTCCTCGACGAAGTGCCAGGTCATCAACGAGGCGACCCGCGCGTCTCCGCCGCCGAACAACGCATCGCGATTGTCGAGCACCAGTTTGAACAGCGGTGTGAACGTCGCCTCCAGGTTCGCGACATAGGCGGCGTGGAATTCCACCGGGTGCGCCTCGATGAGATCGTCATACGCTGTGATCGCGGACTCGTAGGCCCGTTCGAGCTTCGGGTACTGGGCGATCAACGCCAACATGTGCTTGCGGTGTGCGGCAGCATGTTGCGCCTCCTGACGCAGGAAGGCCTCGGCCTCGGCGGCAACATCCGGATCTTCGTCGAGCCGGTCCTGAGACGTGCGCAGCGCAGCGATGATGTACTTCTCGAAAGGCACTGCGATGAAGGTGAATGCATTGCAGAACATGCTGAAGTTCGGATTGGCCGGTTGCCAGAGAAACGGCACCGACTCGTCGAACACCCATGGGATCTTGCGGATTATCAGCTCGGTCATGTTCGCCACCTCCGAGAACCTGCCGACTTCGACCGCGTCAGAAATGCGGCAGACCGTAACACTCGTATACCCTGACGTCACGAGTGTATCGACCGAACATTCCTCGCTAAGCGCCCCAAGTGTGACATTTGACTGCCAGTATGTAAAGGGTCAAGGAAGGGAGTTCGCCCGTGTCGAACGAATCTGACCCGTCGCTGCGCAGGCGCATCCTGGATGCCACGTTCGTGGTGTTGGCCCGAAGCGGTCCGCGCCGTCTCCAGCTGTCCGACGTCGCGGCGGAGGCAGGCGTCTCCCGGCCATCGATCTACCGATACTTCGCGTCGAAAGAGGGCCTCCTCGAGGCGTTCGGACAGTACGAACAAGATAATTTCGACGCCGGAGTCGCCGCCGCGATCGCCGGGCTCAGCGGCGCGGACCGCCTGGACGCCGCACTGACCTTCATCGTCGAGTTCCAGAGTTCTTACTCGCTGCACTCGCTGGCCGATATCGAGCCCGAACACGTGATCCAGCAGATGCGACGCACGTTGCCAACCATGGAAAGCTCGATCGTCAAGATCATGGTGAGCGAGCACCGCGAGGTGGCGGCGGCGGCAGTGGTGCGCATCGCGTTGAGCCACTACCTGCTCGGCCTCGGCGACCCAGACCAATTCCTTGCCGAACTGCGCCACGCGGCGGGCCTGGACCCTCGCCGGCGCCGGCTGCCGCGGCGCGCGGCAGCCGGCTAGCAGCCCAGCCGGCGACCACCCGAATCGCCGAAACCGGCGATTCACCTGGAGCCACGAATGGCCGGATTCGGCCCTGTGTTGACGTGAAGTGGGATGATATTGCTTTACATGTGAGCATCCAGACGTAAACATGAGAGCGTTACGTCTGACATTGCGTCTGTAAGCTACGTTGGCCACAGCGCATCTCCAGTGGGATCGACTCTTCCGGTACCCGACGATCGGGAAGGACCAGCGATGACCGAACGCGCTGCGGTGTTGCGAGAAATCGGCGGACCGTTGCAGGTCGAGGACATCGAGCTCGCTCCGCTCGCACCCGATCAGGCTCGCGTCCGCATTGCCGCCAGCGGCGTTTGCCATTCGGACCTCTCCCAAGCCACCGGAATCCTGCCGGCGGGCACGCCGTGCGTGCTCGGGCACGAAGGGGCGGGCATCGTCGAAGGGGTCGGTGCCGAGGTGCACCACGTCAGCCCAGGCGACCATGTCGTAATCGCGTGGACGGCTTCCTGCCAGCACTGCTGGTTCTGCGCACGCGGTGAGTTACACCTCTGCCAGAACGCTATTGCCGACAGTTATGCCATGCCGTACGCGACCGACCGCGCCGGAGCATCCCTATTCACGTCGATGGGCGTCTCCAGCTTCGCCACGGCAACGAATTGCCTTGGCCGCGCACTGGTTCCCATCGATCGATCCATCCCCCTCGAATTGGCTGCCCTCATCGGTTGCGGTGTCGCAACCGGTGCTGGCGCCGCATTCAACACCGCTCCGGTCTCGCACGGCAGCGCCGTCGCCGTCATCGGCCTCGGTGGGGTCGGCCTGGCCGCCCTCATGGCATCGGCGACACGCGGGGCCGCAACGATCATTGCCGTCGATCCCGTCACCGAGCGCCGAGAACTCGCGCAACAGCTCGGAGCGACACATGCCCTCGACCCGGCTGCGGGTGACGTTGCCAAGGAGATCAGGGCATTGACCGGAAGGCGCGGCGCCGACATCGTGTTCGAAGCTGTCGGCCGCGCCGGCACCGTCGACACAGCATTGCGCGCGACCCGGCGCGGCGGCGTGACGTGCGTCGTCGGCGCGGCGACACCCGATGATGTGCTCTCGCTCTCGCCGTATCGGTTGTTCATGGACGCCAAGACACTGGTCGGCTGTCAATACGGTTCGGTGGTACCGGCCCGCGATTTTCCGATGCTGCTCGGTTTGTGGCAATCCGGACGCCTACCACTCGACGCGCTGTTGACCCGCCGAGTCCAACTCGTGGACGTCAACGACGCGTTCGCGGACTTGAGTGCCGGGCGGGGCGTCCGGACAGTGATCGTCAACGACTGAGGCGCGATCCGGCCGATGCCGAGGTGTGGTGTTGCGGGTGACGGATCGCCTACCGCGAGCCCTCGCCGGAGGATCCCCGCGAACGCAGCACCGGCAGACCCCCATCCAGTCCCGCCTTCATCACTGCGTCGTTGTCCCGGGATATCCGCTCGTGTAGCCGGCGCTCCACCAACCGCCGAAGAATGGGGTGAGACACCCGGTAGGACTCCCGGAAATGCACGCGCGTCGTGCTGTCGTCGAGCCGTTCGAGCTATTGTCGACCTTCGGCGAACGCGAAAGGCGGTCGTGTGATCCCGCGGTAGCGATACGACTCTTCAGGGACGACATCGGTGATTAGTTCCCAGGATTCGGCAACTCCACCGGACAGCAGATACCTCGGGACGGGGTAATGGCAGTGCCGAACCAAGCCGTCGTGGATCTCGTTTCCACGATGAACAATCTCGATACGGACATCCCCGAACGTGAGCACCTGGGGCTGGCCCGGCGCCAGGTTCCTCGGCCCCGGCGGAAACCACAGCGACCAGATCTCTGTCAGTGTTCCATCGACATCGAAACAATTGGTGTGTACCTACATAACGTCTCCTCCGTCGTGTCACCGCGGTCGGCTGACCGTTGCGCGGAACTGGCGCTCGAGCGAATACGTCAGCGCACCCGCAGGCCCGAGATCAGCCGCGCCAGTGCGGCACCCGCGTCGCGCCGGGCAGCGGCACGGTCGTCCGCGGTAGCGATGTGCAACGCGGTGTCGTTGACCAGCATCAGCAGAATCGTCGCCAATGGCCGTACCGGCTGCGCTTCGATGACACCGGCGCGAAGGGCGGCCTCGATGCGGGCCTCAATCGGCGCGAGCCCGCGCGTCTGCTCGGCATGGTGCCAGCGTGCGGCGCCGAACAACGCGGGACCATCGACGAGCAACGCCTGCACGTCGGGGGCGTCGACGACGACGTCGAGAAAGGCCAACAGCACCAGCTGAAGGTCGGCCAGCGGGTCACCGGAGGGCACCAACGTGTCGTCGAGCACCGTGGACAACCATCGATGCACATCGTCGAACACCGCGAGGAACAGGCTCTCCCGATCGGGGAAGTGCGCATAGAAGGCCCCACGGGTTCCCACGCCGGCGGCGGCCACGATGTCCGAAGTGCTGGTCGCGAAGAACCCACGCTGTGCCCATGATTCGCGTGCGGCCGCCACGAGGGCGGCGCGCGTTGCCTGCGCCTGTTCCTGCCGATTCACACCTGCTACGGTAACTCACATGCAGACTGCATCTGAACCGTCACCGTCAGCCCTCAACCTTGATCCGGGATACGACGACGATGCATGGAAGCTCTTCGAGACGTTCAACCTCTCCGTCGGGTTCGGGCAGCCCGCGCCGTACGCCAGCTACACCGCACTGCGTTTCCAGTCCCCCGTGCACCCCGGGCTTCCGCATCTGGGCATGCCGGGAAACACCGAAGGAGTGCCACCGGTGTTCAGCGTGTACTCCTACGACACCGCGGTCGAGGTGTTGCTGGACAACGCGACGTTCAGCAATATGGCCTACCACGACATGATCGGAAAGGTGATGGGCCACTCGGTCATCGAGATGGACCCGCCCGAGCACCGCGAATACCGCGCACTGTTGCAGAAACCTCTGGGCCCCAAGACCATGGCCGCGTGGAAGGCACGGTTCGTGACCCCGCTGCTGGCCGAGATGATCAGCGAATTGCGACCCCAGGGCCACACCGACCTGGTTCGCGGCTTCCTGTTCGCCTTCCCGATGCGCACGTTCGCGTCCATCCTCGGCCTGCCGGCGACGCAGCACTCCGCGTTCCACTACACCGCCATCCAACTGGTCACCTTGTCCTACGACCTCGACAAGGGCAGCGCCAGCGCCGCGAAGCTCGGCGAAATGTTCGCCCCTGTGCTCGCCGAGCGCCGCGCACACCCGACCGATGATCTGATCTCGGTACTGGCACACGCCGAGCACGAAGGCCAACGCCTGACCGACGAGGAAATCTACTCGTTCCTGCGCCTGCTCCTGCCCGCCGGCGCCGAAACCACCTACCGCTCCTCATCATCGCTGCTGACAGCGCTGCTGTCCGATCCAGAGCAACTGGCGGCGGTGCGCGATGACCCGGCAGCATTGACGGCGGCGGTCAACGAGACGATCCGTTGGGAGACCCCGCTGCAGTTCGTTCCGCGGCTTGCCACCGAAGACACCCGACTCGCCGGAGTGGACATCCCAGCCGGAGCCACCCTGATGGTGATGGTCGGTGCGGCCAACCACGATCCGACCCGCTGGGAAGACCCCGAACGCTTCGATCTGCGTCGGCCCTACAAATCGGCACTGGGCTTCGGCCACGGCGTGCACCTATGCCTGGGTATGCATCTATCGAAAATGGAGACCGAGGAATTGGTCCGAGCCCTGCTGACGCTGCCGGGCTTGAGACTCGATCCCGACCATCCGCGACCCGTCATCAACGGTACGCTCATGCGATCACCTGCAGCTCTGAACGTGGTGTGGGATGTCTGAGCGCACGACGCCGATCCGGGTGGCCCAATGGACCAGCGGCATCGTCGGCCAGAGCGCGATACGCGCAATTCTCGACGATCCGCGGCTCGAATTGGTGGGACTCTACAGTCACAGCCCCGAAAAACGGGGCGTCGACGCCGGCGTGCTCGCCGGACGGGATCCCTTGGGCGTCATGGCCACTGGCGACATCGAGGAGGTGTTGGCAAGCAAGCCCGACTGCATCGTATACATGCCGCATTGGCCCGACATCACCGAACTCGAACGCATTCTGTCCAGCGGGGTCAACGTCGTTACCACTGCCCGACTGGTCAACGGCCAGTACTACCCCGACGACGCCGGAGCGCGTCTGGCCGCGGCGGCGCGCACGGGCGGCGCGACCCTGGTCGGCACCGGCATGAATCCGATGCATGTACCCACGGTGGCGTTGGCGGCCACCGCGATGTGTCGCCACGTCAGCCGGATCAGCGTGACCGAATCGATGGACTGCTTTCTCTATGGCAACGCTCCGACCTGGGCCGGCTACGGGTTCGGTGGCCCACCCGATACCGCCGCGATCAAGTCCAAACTCCTTGCCGCCGAACCCGATTACCCAGAAACTGTTGCGGCGATGGCCGAGGCTATCGGCGTGCAGATCGACGATGTCGACCTCGGCGTCGAGGTCGCCGTGGCCCTCACCGACCGCGACCTCGGCTTCATGAAGATCGATGCGGGCACAGTGGCCGGAGTCGACGCCACGTGGACGGGACTCCGAGCCGGCATCCCCGTCAGCGAACTTCGGACCACCTGGACCCTGGGCAGTATCCTCGGCCACCCCCAGGATCCGGAATGGCAGCTGGCCAACGCCTACCTCATCCGTATCACCGGAGATCCCAACGTGAAACTGAAGATGTCTTTCGCGCCGGCGGATTTCGAGAGCTTCGACATCGGCGTCACTACCGCGATGCCGGCGGTCAACGCGATACCCGCCGTCGTAGCAGCGCCGGCTGGGGTGTGCACACCGCTCGATCTACCGGTGATAGCAGCGCGCGCATCGAGTACCGCCGACTGATGGCTCCGTATCGGGTCGTTCAGTGGTCCACCGGCAACGTCGGGCGCCGCGCACTACGCGCAATGATCGACCACGATGGGCTCGACGTGGTCGGAGTCCATGCCCATGCCCCGGAGAAGGTGGGCTGCGACGCCGGGACGCTGGCCGGCGTGGCGCCCATCGGAGTCAAGGCCACCGACAACGTCGACGAACTCATCGCCGCCGCGCCCGATTGCGTCGTCTACACACCAGGTTTCATCGACTATCCACTGGTGGCTCGGCTGCTGCGCAGCGGGATCAACGCCGTCACCACCGGGGACTTCCTCACCGGTCGCCACCATCGCGACGAATACGCCGAACTTCAGGCCGCCGCCCTTAACGGCGGTGCAACATTCCTCGGCACTGGTTTCGAGCCGGGATTCGTCAACGTGGTAGCCGGCTTCCTGACAGGGGCATGCCGCAAAGTTCACAGCGTCAAGCTCGTCGAAACCCTCAACTGTGCCCAATATCCGGTCCGCGACGCCTGGGCCGTTCTCGGATTCGGCAAGCCACTCACCACCCGGCTGACCGAAGTGGATCCCGAATCCAGCCGCTACGGGCTCGGGTACTTCGAATCCCTCGACCTCGGCTTCATGACGCTTCCGAAGGGGACGATCGCCGGCCAACGCCGGATCTACCGCGGATTGTGGCGTGGGAGAACGATCGTGGAGCTGGCGATCTGCTGGAGGATGAGCGACGACGGCCTCAATCCCCAGTGGACCGACGCCAAAGGATTCACCGTCGAGATCGAAGGCGAACCGCGAGTGGACGCCGTCATTCGCTTCGGACCTCCCCGCGACGACTCACTGGCCGAAGATCACGACGTGATGAGCCTGCTGGTGGTCGGGACGGCGATGGCAGCCGTGCATGCGATACCGCACGTGTGCCGTGCACAGCCGGGAGTCGTCGTGCCCACCGACCTACCCATTATTGGCGCACGCGGTGCGCTGGTCGACGTCGCTGATGCAGCACCGGCCTAACGGTCGCCCGTGGGGCTGCATGGCACTTCGCTCGGGTGCCAATGCTCCGTCTGCGCCCGGCACCCTAGGTTGTTCATGATGGCGCGGCTGCGGGTTGGGCAATGGTCTCTCGGGCATGTGGGGCGGCATGCGCTCAGTGCGATCATCGCGCACCCTGCTCTGGAACTCGTCGCCGCCTGGTCGCATTCTCCCGGCAATTCGGGCATCGACGCCAGCATGCTCTGCGACGCGAAGACTGCAACGGGCGTACCGGTGACATCAGACGTCGATCAGTTCATTGGGCAGGAGCTCGATTGTGTCGTCTACGCGGCGATCGGCGAGACCCGTCCCCGAGAGGCGGTGAACGAACTCGTACGCCTGCTCGCGGCTGGTATCAACGTCGTGTCGGTGTCAATGATAGACCTGATCCACCCGGGCTCAGCGCACCCCAAGGCGGTCAACCGGTTACAAGCGGCCTGCCTCGAAGGGCGCGCGTCGCTGTTCACCACCGGACTCGACCCAGGCTTCACCCTTGACGCCCTGCCGATTTCGGCAGTGCAGCTATGTCGGCGGGTCCGCACGGTCCGCGTGCAGGAGCTGGGGCTATATGGCGATCACCCGGACCCAGGGTGGGGCACGCCGTACGGCTTCGGGCTGCCTGCGGGCGCGCCGGCCCCCATTCTCGATCACGGCGCGCCGACGCGGTATTGGGGCGGAGTCGTGCGGGCGCTGGCAGAGATGCTCGGCATCGAGCTCGACGGGCTCGAAGAGACGGTGGCCCGCTGCTATGCGGACGAGGCGTTCGACGTCCCTATCGGTCACATGGCGAAGGACAGCCTGGTCGGCGTGCGCTTCCAGGTCGCGGGTGTCTCCCGCGGTCAGCCGCGCGTCGTCGCCGACCATGTGACTCGGATCCACCCGGACGTCGCCCCGCAGTGGCCTCAACCCGGTATGGGACGCCGCGCCCTCTACCGGATCACGATCGAGGGCGAGCCAAATCTGGTCCTCGAGATGACCCTCGGCGGCGAGGGCTCCGGGATCGACTACAACGAAGCCACTCTCGTCGCGACTGCGGCGCGGGCAGTGAACGCAGTACCAGCCGTAGTCGCCACTCCGCCTGGCATCGTGACGTTTGCCGATCTCGGCCTCAATGGGATAGCCAGCGGTCGGATCTCTTCGGGTTGACCCGGTTGTCGAGCGACGCGCACCGGCGGGGCCCAGGTCTCGCTCTTTGATGCGACAGCCGTCGCCTCGAGCACCGCGATCTCGGCGTGGTGCATGAGGCAGTCGGGCCGGGACTCGCCCAGCCCTAACGCAGCGCCGCACACCGCACCAGCAGCTCGGCTGACGGCGGCTGGTAGAACGCCAGCACCGCATGCTCGCAGCCGAGCTCCGCGAAGCGCGGCAGCAGATCCAGTTGCGCGGCAGCTTGTTCGGGTTCGCGCGGGTGCAGGAAGAGCTGGACGGAGCGTCGGATCGCGGCCGGGTCGCGGCCCACCTCGGCACAGGCTTCGTTCAGCCGGGTGTTGGTCTCGCCCCACTCCTGCGGGCCCTGATGGCTGGGCGTGTTCCATTCGTCGGCGTGGCGGGCGATGACGCGCAGCATCTTGGGTTGGGACCCACCGACGACGATCGGCGGGTGCGGGTGCTGCAGCGGCTTGGGTTCGCAGATGGCCTCGTGCAGCGTGTAGAACCGGCCCTGGAAGCTGACCGCTTCCTCGGTCCACAGCCGGCGGATGACGGTGAGCGCTTCGTCCAGCATCGCCACCCGCGTTCCTGCGCTGGGGAATTCGAGGCCGTAGCCGCGATGCTCGGCCTCATGCCACCCGGCGCCGATGCCGAAGTCGAGCCGCCCGCCGCTGATGTGGTCCACAGTGACGGCCATCTTGGCCAGGATCGCCGGATTGCGATAGGTCACACCGGTGACCATGCAGCCGACCCGGGCTTGCCGGATCACCACGGCCATCGCGGCCAGCGTCGTCCACCCCTCATGCGTCGGTGTGGTGTTCTCGACCAGACCGTAGAAGTGGTCGTAGTTCCAGATCGCTTCGAAGCCGAGTTCGTCAGCAGTGCGCCAGAACCGCTCGAGCTCGGGGTAGGCGAAGGTGGGCGCGAGCTTGGCCGAAATCCGCATGCGCGAAGCCTAGTCGCGAAACCCGGCTAGACTCGCCGACGCTCTCGCTCTGCCGCCAATCCCTCGCTGACCACGGCTACAGCCAGGCTCTGACCATAGCCGCGCCGGGCCAGCATCCCGACCAGCCTGCGCATCACCTTGGTGTCATCCCCGTCGTCGAGCTTCTCGCGGCGCAGCTTCTGCTCTACCAACTGCTCGGCGCGTAGCCGCTCGGCACCGGCGTCGATCCCGTCGAGCGCCGCGGCGATCAATTCGTCGTCGACACCTTTGGTCCGAAGCTCGGCAGCCAAGGCGCGCTTACCTTTTCCGGCCCGCTGCCGCCGGGATTGGACCCACTGCTGCGCGAAGTCCGCATCGTCGATCAGGCCGACGGCGGCGAGCCGATTCAAGATCGTCGCGGTGACCTCGCCGGGATATCCCCGTTTGGCCAGCTGCCCGGCCAGCTCAGATCGAGTCCGCGGCCGCGCGGTGAGCAGGCGCAGACACAGCGCGTGCGCCTGCTCTTCGCGGCTCTCAGAAATCGACTGGGGCTGGCAGGACGTCATCGATGGGCCCATCGGTCATCACCGCGCCGATACCGAGCTTCTCCTTGATCTTCTTCTCGATCTCGTTGGCGACATCGGGGTTCTCCATCAAGAAGTTGCGGGCGTTCTCCTTGCCCTGCCCGAGCTGCTCACCCTCGTAGGTGAACCACGATCCGGACTTGCGGATGAAGCCCTGGTCGACGCCCATGTCGATGAGCGAGCCCTCACGGCTGATGCCCTTGCCGTAGAGGATGTCGAACTCGGCCTGCTTGAACGGCGGCGACACCTTGTTCTTGACGACCTTCACGCGGGTGCGGTTACCCACCGCGTCGGTGCCGTCCTTGAGCGTCTCGATCCGCCGCACATCCAGGCGCACCGAGGCGTAGAACTTCAACGCCTTACCGCCCGTTGTCGTTTCGGGCGAGTTGTGCACCATGACACCGTCGACGAAATAGTTGTGATTACCTTCCACCTCGATATCGAAGCGGTTCATCGACCGTGTGTGTGGTTTGACGTGCACATCGAGGACTCTCGCCGGCACCAGCCGCTGAGTGGGTTCGACAAACTGTGGCGTGACGATGCTCCGGCCCTGGAATCGTGTCAACAGCTTGTACTCCATCGACGGAGCCATATAGGGCGCCACGATCTCCTGGAATTTGGCCGTGGCAGCGGCAGAGAACACCAACACCGCTTTGCCCGCCGTTCCTGCGCGGCGCAGCCGCACATCCAAGCCATGCGTATCGCGAAGATAATCGCGCAGCCGCACCCGCGAGCCCTCACTCATCGCCTCGACGCAGATCTCGATACGGCCGCTACCGCCTGCGGTGCGCTGTTGTAATCCCTTGGAACGCAATGTGAATGAGCCGTCGTCCATGTACCAAATGGCCAGCGCCAGCGGGGTGAGCGCCTTCAGGTAATCCTCGGAGAGGAATTTCTTCCCATCACCGAGGTAGACCGCGCGCTGCAGTTCGGCCAGCTCGGGCAGCGGGGTGAAATCGACAAACCGTGCGCCCTTGGCATTCTCGCGCTCCGAGCGCCCGAGATTGCCCAGGAGTGCGGTCTTCCAGCTCAGGTAGTCCGCCTGCTTGGCACCGTGACCCATCCGGAATCGCACCCCGTTGCGGTCTCGCCGGTTCGGCGACAGATTCCCGTCACCCATCAGCGAGCCGAGCACCACCTGGAACTGCTGTTCGCTGAGCAGATGCGGCTCAGCCGCCATCACCCTGTCACCGGCGATCAGATCGCCGGCTTCGGTCCACCCGCCCGGTGTACGGACGAGGTGATTGGGAGTAGCCGCGAACTGCGATTTGCCGTTCCCGCCCGACTTTTCGACGGTGAACTGCAGGAACTGCTCCGCTGGCCCATTGTTGAACCAGTTCACCACTTTTCGTGGCACGATCCGGTCAGAGGCCGGGTCGTAGGACAGCACCTCGACGTCCATCTTCTGGTTGACGATCTTGCCGATCTTCTCGGTGGTGCCATCAGCCAGTTGCACACGGGTGCTGTAGTTGAAACACCCGAACATGACTCCGATTTTTTCGCGCAGCTGATTGATGAAGATCGCGGTGGTGCCCGAGTTGTTCAGCGCGCCGGTCATTTTGCGCAGTGCCTGGCTCATCAATCGGGCCTGCAGGCCGACGTGGCTGTCGCCCATCTCGCCTTCGATCTCGGCGCGGGGCACCAGGGCGGCCACCGAGTCGATGACGATGAGGTCGATGGCGCCCGACCGCACCAGCATGTCGGCGATCTCGAGCGCCTGCTCACCGGTGTCGGGCTGGCTGACCAGCAGTGCGTCGGTATCCACGCCGAGCTTCTTGGCGTAGTCCGGGTCCAGGGCGTGCTCGGCGTCGATGAAGGCCGCGATACCGCCGGCAGCCTGTGCGTTGGCCACCGCGTGCAGCGCGACGGTGGTCTTGCCCGACGATTCCGGACCGTAGATCTCGACGACGCGGCCGCGGGGCAGGCCGCCGATGCCGAGGGCGACGTCCAGGGCGATGGATCCGGTCGGAATGACCGAGATCGGCTGGCGCACCTCATCTCCGAGGCGCATCACCGACCCCTTGCCGAAGTTCTTGTCGATTTGCGCGAGCGCCAGCTCGAGGGCCTTCTCGCGATCAGGTGCCTGCGGAGCCATGGTGATACCTCTTCCGGTAGTCGTCTGCTGACCGTGTTGGTCAATTGGCCGTGACGTTAAAGGAGGCCTCTGACAAAAACTCGGTCCAACGTCGACCACCATAGCGAACAGGTGTTCGAAAGCAAGCAAGGCGCGCCGCGCGTGTCAAACAAGCGCCGTCAAGAGCTCCGCGAGTTCGGCGGGACGCGAGCAGAACGGGGAATGTCCGCCAGGAAACTCCGTCGCCGCTACCCCGAGTCGCTCGCTGGCAATGCGCCGCGACCAGGCGGGATCAACCATCCGATCAGCTGTGCACACGATGTACGACGACGGAACGGCGGGCAACTCTCTCAGCGAAAACGACTGCCGCAGCGGATACCGGGCCTGCGGGCGCAAGCGCCGGACGGCGGCCTGAAAAAGATCCTCGTCGCAACCGGTGTACAGCAATTCGCGGACCACATCCATATCGGTCAACTCGGTGACATCGCCGACGACGGTCAATCCGTCCAGATAAGCTGGGTTGAGCATGCCGTCCCGGCGTTGCTGATCAACGAAACTGGACCCGACTTCGGGAACCAGGGCGGCCAGGTAGATCAGGCGTCGAACTGGTCGCCGCTGCGCAACCAGGGGAATCGTCAACCCACCTAGCGAATGCCCCACCACCACCAGATCATCGGCCCCATCCAAAGCCGTCACCGCCACGTCGGCGTAATCCTCGAATGTCGCCGCGGGATCGTCGGACGGCAGATCCACCGCCGTCACCCGATGGCCACGCCGCTCCAGCTCGGGGATCAACAGCTCCCAGCACCAGGCACCGTGCCAAGAGCCGTGGATCAGCGCAAAGGTGGCCATCGGTGTATCAAATCACCACTGATCGCGCGGCACGTCGAAGTCCGCACACAGCGCCCGCCACACGTCGCGGGGCTCCACACCATCCTCGATGGCCTGCGCGGCGGTGCGTCCACCCAACTGTGTCAGCACATGGTCGACCACCAGTGAGCCCCCGCGAACCGGGCCGAATTGCGCATCGACCAGTTCGTGGAATTCCGTCAGCCGCACGTCACCAACTTACCCAGCCACCCGCTTGGCTTCATGGCACACCTGTACCGGATCAGTGACCCGATCGATGCTCTCCCCCGCGCGCCGGGCCGCCTCCCGGTAATCCCGCGACGACAGCACCTCGGCCACCTCGGCCACCAGCGCCTCGGCGGACAGCGGCCGAATCAGACGCGCACTACCTTGTCGCACAACACGATTCGCCAACTCCCATTGGTCACCACCGCCGGGAATCACCACCAGCGGCACGCCGGCGAGCAGGGTCTTCGACAACATGCCGTGCCCGCCGCCGCAGATCACCAGATCGGCGTGGGTGAGCAGCTCGTCCTGGCGGCCGAGGCCCACACTCGCCCACGGCGGCACGTCGAGGTCCTGCCCGCCCAGCCGGGAGATCACCACCCGCGAGCCGGCGGGCACGGTGCGTCCCGGGATCAGGTGTTCCAGCGTCAGTTCGGCCACGCCGTGGGCGCCCGTGTTGGCGGTCGACGGGGCCACCACGATGACCGGGCCGTCCCCCGGCGGGATCGGCAGCACCGCGGCCGTCGGCTCGAAGTGCAGCGGGCCGACGATCACGGCCTCGGCGGGCCAGTCCGGACGCGGCACCTCGAGCGCGGGCAGGGTGGCGATCAGACGACGGACCGGCCCGGGTTCGCGCGCCGGCAGCCCGATCTGCACCCGCGCCGCCGAACGCTGACGCTGCCCTTTCTTCAACGAGCGCGCGGTCAGGACCCGCATGATCGAGTCGCGTAGCCGGCCGCGGATACCGGTTCCGGCCGCCAGTCCGCTACCCAGCGGCGGCAGGCCGCGCGATGGCAGGTACAACGGCTGCGGGTTCAGCTCGACCCACGGGACGCCCAGCAGCTCGGCGGCCATTCCGCCGCAGACGGTGATCACGTCGGAGACGATCAGATCGGGTGTCAGGTCACGCAGCACCGGCGCGTTGAGCACGGCCATCCGCGCCGCACGCTGGTTGATCTTCTCGCCGGCGTCGGCGTCGTCATCGGCGTCGGTGACGTCGAGGCCGACGAGTTCGACGGATTCGATGCCGGCGGCCCGGGCGGTGTCGAGCCATTCGGTGCCGGTGAGCAGGACGGGATCGTCCCCGGCGGCGGCCAGCCGTAGACACAACGCGATCGCGGGGAAGGCATGGCCCGGATCCGGGCCTGCTACCACCGCGACGCGCACGCGCCTACCCTGCCATAGCGGTTCGCGCCTAGGCTGACGAGCATGACCGAGCAGACCACCGTGAGCTCCGACATCGACAATGCCCACACCGTCGAGGTCTTCTTGAACGCGCTGCAGCAGCAGGACCTGGCGACCGCCGACGCTCAACTTGACGACAATCTCGTCTACCAGAACGTCGGTTTTCCCACCGTCCGCGGCCGCAAGCGGACCATGAAGCTGTTCAAGGGACTGCAGCGTCCCAGCTTCGGTTTCGAGGTGAAGATCCACCGCATCGCGGTCAACGGCCCGGTCGTGCTCACCGAGCGGACCGACGCACTCAGGGTGGGCCCGGTGCGCCTGCAGTTCTGGGTGTGTGGCGTTTTCGAAGTGAGCGACGGCCGAATTACTCTATGGCGGGACTATTTCGACATGATGGACATGCTCAAAGGCACCGCCAGGGGCCTGCTCGGTGCCGTGGTTCCGGCACTGCGTCCGACGCTCTAGGAGATCACGGTTAGCACTGACGGTACGAAACCCAACCTTTTCCAGCTAGTCGGCTACTACCTGGGTAAACGACTGCCGGACTCGATGCTGGACTGGGTCCGTGAAGACCTCACCGGTCCCGGCGCCACCCGGCGGGTGATGCTCCGCGTGATGGTGCCGGCGTTGCTCATCCTCGCGCCGTTCTGGCTGGTCCCGACCGCCATGTGGGTGCGAGCCAGCATGACGATCCCGATTCTGATCCCGTTCATCTACTTCTCGCACGCGTTGAACAAGATCTGGCGCAAGCACATGCTGCGGGTGCACCACCTGGATCCGGATCTGATCGAGAAACTCGAGCGTGAGCGCAACGCCGGTAAGCACCAGTCCTATATCGAACGGTTCGGTCCGCGCCCGGATTAGCCGCGGTGTCAGGCGCGGCGGAGCTGGCCCAGCTCGTCGAACGCCTGGGCCCAACCCATCAGCCGGTCGGTCGCACCGGCCAACTCGTTGCGGTAGCGCTGCGCCGACATCGGCGAGCTCGACATCGAGCCGGTGTTGGCCGCTGACACCAGTTGCGCTGCAGCGGTGACCATTTCGTTGTACTGGCGCACGCCGGCGTTGAGCTGAGCGGTGAACGCGTTGATGGTCGGCGCCAGATACGTCCGCGAATGCGGCGTCTCGGCCGCCGCGCGCTCCATCGAGACCACCTCGGCCGCGGTCGCCGCCATGGTCGCCGCGGTGCGCTCGGCGGCCTCGGTCAGCTCGCGAATCTCCTCTGGCGGCAACATGTTGCCGCGCGTCATCACGCCGAGCAATGAGTGAAAGCCCCGCTCGGAGGCGCCCAGCGCCGACATCGACGGCCGGGCCACCGATCCGTGCGGAGGCAGCCGCCGGCCACTCGCCTGACGCTGCGGCGGCAGGGGCTCGCGCCGAAGCCAGCGATAGCGCAACAGCAACAGGGTCGCGGGCACCGCGGCGCCGGCCGCGATCACCCCCGTGATGATCAGCCCCCACACCGGTGTGCTCCACGTCGCGAGCAGCCCGGTGACACCCACCCAGAACACCGTCGCGAACCCGAAGAACAGGCCCAGCCGCAACGCCCAGCGCCGCTTACGCAGCAGCCGGGCGCGCGGATCGGCAGCGGCGCTGAGCTTTTGGGCCGCGGTGTCGGCGTACTCGCTGACGGTGTCGATACCGCGCTGGATGGCCGAACGCCATTGGCGCGTTAAATAGGGACTCACCGCCATCGAAGAACTCGCCTCCTACTGTCCGAGTGGCTTCTCGGGCTCGGGTGCACTGATCGGGGGTGCCGGCGCGGGGGTAACCGCCGGCGTGGCGCCAGAAGGAAGCGCTTCCCCGCGCATCGAGGCACGGATCTGCTCGAGCCGCGAGTGACCGGCCATCTGCACGCTGGCCTGCTGCACCTCGAGCATCCGGCCCTGCACCGAGTTCTGGGCCAGCTCGGCCGAACCGATCGCGTTGGCGTAGCGGCGCTCGATCTTGTCGCGCACCTCGTCGAGGCTGGGCGTGTTGCCGGGCGCGGCGAGTTCACTCATCGACCGTAGCGAGGCGCTGACCTGCTCCTGCATCTTGGCCTGCTCGAGCTGGCTGAGCAGCTTGGTGCGTTCGGCGATCTTCTGCTGCAGCATCATCGCGTTCTGCTCGACGGCCTTCTTGGCCTGGCCTGCGGCCTGCAGCGCCTGATCGTGCAGGCCCTTGAGGTCTTCGACGCTCTGCTCGGCGGTCACCAGCTGGGCGGCGAACGCCTCGGCGGCGTTGTTGTACTCGGTGGCCTTGGCGGCGTCACCGCCGGCGACTGCCTGATCGGCGAGGGTGAGCGCCTGGCGGACGTTGACCTGCAGCTTCTCGATGTCGGCGAGCTGCCGGTTGAGCCGCATCTCGAGCTGGCGCTGGTTTCCGATCACCTGGGCGGCCTGCTGGGTCAGCGCCTGATGCTGCCGCTGGGCCTCTTCGATTGCCTGCTGGATCTGGATCTTCGGGTCGGCATACTCGTCGACCTTGGAGTTGAAAAGCGCCATCAGGTACTTCCACGCCTTGGTGAACGGATTGGCCATCAGTTGCCCGCCTTCATATCGAGTGCCGCAGTTCGGTCGTTGAGCCCCAATTTATCGGTTCTCGATGCCTGGCCACACCCCTGCACGCATGTGACCCGGTTGACGGGGTCAGGCGACCGCCATCGCGACGGGATGCGGGATGACCACCTTGATCGACGAATCCTGATCCGGCACTGCCGTCAATCGGGCAATGCGCTCACGGTCGGCCATTTTCTCCCCGGCGTCGCTCAAGACCCGCGACAGCGGAACGTCGAGTGCGCTGCAGATCGCGCTGAGCAGCTCGCTGGAGGCCTCTTTGCGACCGCGCTCCACCTCAGACAGGTAGCCGAGGCTGACACGGGCCGTATCAGACACCTCACGAAGGGTGCGTCCCTGCGAGGTGCGGGCGTCACGAAGCACGTCACCGATCACCTCACGCAGCAGTACGGCCATCGAGTGTCCTCCTCCACGAGTTGCAACAACTACTGCAACGCCGTAGGGCGCTGAATTGGTTCCCAGGAAACCTCAAGTTCGCTCGACCAGGACGGACAGCCGGCCGATGGCCTCGTGCACGGCAGCCAGCCGGATATCCCAGCGGGAGCCGTCGAGCGCCAATTCGGCGACCTCCGTCGGCCCGGGACCGGCCAGTCCCAGGAAGACGGTGCCGACCGGATGCCCGCCGTGCGGTTCCGGGCCGGCCACGCCGGTGAGGCCGACGCCCCAGGTCGCAGCGCATCGGTCCCGCGCCCCCTCCGCCAATAGGGCCGCCGTCGGTGCCGCGACCGGGCCGACGTCGTCGAGCAGCTCGCGCGGCACTCCGGCCAACGTGATCTTGGTTTCGACGGTGTAGGTGACCAGACCGCCCCGCAGGACGACGCTGGCACCGGGTACCCCGGCCAGCGTGGCCGCCAGCAGGCCCGCGGTCAGCGATTCCGCGGTCGCGACGCTCTGGGCGCGCGCCGCCAAGGCTGCGACCAGCGCTCGGGCAGCGTCATCGACCAGCGGGTCGCTCACGGGAGTCCCTGATCGCCGACACCACGTAGTCGAGCCCGGTGAGCACCGTGAGCACGACCGCGGCCCACATGATCACCCAGGCCACCGTCAGCCACGGCGACGACCAGTTGTGCAACGGAAGCACGAACAGCCCGATCGCGACGGCCTGCACCAGCGTCTTGACCTTGCCCCCGCGGCTGGCCGGGATCACCCCGCGCCGCAGCACGGCCAACCGCAGCACCGTGATGCCGAGTTCGCGGATCAAGATCACCACCGTCACCCACCACGGCAGGTCGCCGAGCATCGACAGCCCGATCAGCGCGGCACCGATCAGCATCTTGTCGGCGATCGGGTCGGCGAGCTTGCCGAATTCGGTGACCATGCCGTACGTGCGCGCCAGCGAACCGTCGAACCGGTCGGTGATGACCGCGACCGCGAAGATGACGAAAGCTGTTATCCGATAGGCGCTTTCATGACCGTCACCGGCAAAGAGCGCCAACAGGAAGATCGGGACCAGGACCAGCCGTACCCCCGTCAGCAGGTTGGCGACGTTGGCTATCCGCACGCGCGGGACCGCCGGACCGGTTTGGGGTTGTCCCGACACCGCAACAGAATATCGGTTGGCAGTCCGGGGCCTCACGCCCGATACTCTGCACCCGTGAGCTCCGATGTCGTCGTCCGCCGCGCCCGCACCTCGGATGTCCCCGACATCAAGCGTCTGGTCGACACCTATGCGGGCAAGATCCTGCTGGAGAAGAACCTGGTCACGCTGTACGAGGCCGTCCAGGAGTTCTGGGTGGCCGAGCTCGACGGCGAGGTCGTGGGCTGCGGGGCGCTGCACGTGCTGTGGGCCGACCTCGGCGAGGTGCGCACCGTCGCCGTCGATCCGAAGGTCAAGGGCCGCGGTATCGGCCACGCTGTCGTCGACCAGCTGCTCACGGTTGCCCGCGAGCTCCAGCTGCAGCGGCTGTTCGTGCTGACCTTCGAGACGGAGTTCTTCACCCGGCACGGCTTCGCCGAGATCGAGGGCACGCCCGTGACCGCCGAGGTGTACGAGGAGATGTGCCGTTCTTACGACATCGGTGTCGCGGAGTTCCTCGACCTGTCGTACGTGAAGCCCAACATCCTCGGCAACACCCGCATGCTGCTTAAGCTCTGACGCGTTGAGTGAGCGTTGTCGCAGAGATTTGGCCCCGTGGAACATGCCACGTCACCGCTCAATCAACGTCCTCGTAGTCGTCGTCGGACTCGTCGTCGTCCCCGCCGCCACCGCGGATCGCCATCAGCGTCGCGGCCAGCTCGTCGGGCTTGACCAACACCTCGCGGGCCTTGGATCCCTCGGACGGCCCGACGATGCTGCGGGTCTCCATCAGGTCCATCAGCCGGCCGGCCTTGGCGAAGCCGACCCGCAGCTTGCGCTGCAGCATCGAGGTCGAGCCGAACTGCGAAGACACCACCAGCTCGACGGCCTGCAGAAAGACGTCCATGTCGTCGCCGATGTCGGGGTCGACGTCGGTCTTCTCACCACTGGGCTTGGCGGTCGTGACGCCCTCGGTGTACTCGGGCTCGGCCTGGTCCTTGCAGGCCTGCACGACCGCGTGGATCTCCTCATCGCTGACGTAGGCGCCCTGCAGCCGCTCGGGCTTGGAGGCACCCATCGGCAGGAACAGCCCGTCGCCCATGCCGATCAGCTTCTCCGCACCCGGCTGGTCGAGGATGACCCGGCTGTCGGTCAGCGACGACGTCGCGAACGACAGCCGTGAGGGCACGTTGGTCTTGATCAGACCGGTGACAACGTCCACCGACGGACGCTGGGTGGCCAGCACCAGGTGGATACCGGCCGCACGGGCCTTCTGGGTGATCCGCACGATCGCGTCCTCGACGTCGCGCGGCGCGGTCATCATCAGGTCGGCGAGCTCGTCGACGACGGCGAGGATCAGCGGGTACGGCTTGTACACCCGCTGACTGCCCAGCGGTGCGGTGATCTCCCCGGAGCGCACCTTGGCGTTGAAGTCCTTGATGTGACGCACCCGCGAGGCCTGCATGTCCTGGTAGCGCTGCTCCATCTCTTCGACCAGCCAGGCCAGCGCAGCGGCCGCTTTCTTGGGTTGAGTGATGATCGGTGTGATCAGGTGCGGAATGCCTTCGTAGGGAGTGAGTTCCACCATCTTGGGGTCGATGAGGATCATCCGCACCTCTTCGGGCGTGGCGCGGGCCAGCAGCGAGACCAGCATGGAGTTGACGAAGCTGGACTTACCCGAACCAGTCGAGCCGGCCACCAACAGGTGCGGCATATCAGCGAGGTTGGCCGACACGAAGTGGCCTTCGATGTCCTTGCCCAGTCCGATCACCAGCGGGCGGTGGTCGCCGCGGGTAGACGGCGCGGTGAGAACGTCTGCCAGCCGGACCATTTCGCGGTCGGTGTTGGGCACCTCGATGCCGACGGCGGACTTGCCGGGGATCGGCGCCAGGATGCGCACGCTCTCGGTGGCCACCGCGTAGGCGATATTGCGTTGCAGCGCAGTGATTTTCTCGACCTTGACCCCGGGGCCGAGCTCGACCTCGTAGCGGGTGACTGTCGGGCCCCTGGTGCAACCGGTCACCGAGGCGTTGACCTTGAACTGCTCCAGGACGTTCGAAATCGCGTCCGTTATCTGGTCGTTGGCCGCACTGCGCCGCTTCGGCGGGTCGCCGGCCACCAGGAGGTCCAGCGAAGGCAGCGTGTACGGGCCCTCGACGACGCGGTCGAGAACCGTGGTGTCCTCGGCGGGATCCGGCTTGGGCGCCACCTTCTTGCGCCGAGCCTTGACCGGCTCGGGGACCGTGGGCGCATCCTCCTCGAGCGGGTAGTTGTCCAGCGGCGTGCCGACCGGACCCTTCGCCCCCGGCCAGGCCGGGGCTTCGTCGGTGTAGGAGCGCGGGTCATCGTAGTAGCCGTCGGAGAAGTCTTCCGGCTCAGCCGATTCGACGGCCTCGGGCTCGTCATACTCGTCGTCGTACTCGTCGTCCTCGTAGCGGCCGCGAGTGCTGAACATCGAATACAGGGTGCCGGGAACCTCGCGGATGGTGGTGCCGGTCAGCAGCAGCAATCCGAACAGCGCGGCGATGATGAGCAGCGGGGTGGCGATCCACGGGGACAACCCGTCGGACAGCGGTCCCCCGATCGCGAATCCGATGAAGCCCGCGGCATGTTGCCGGCCGGCCGGATCTTGCGGCGCACCCGCCCACAGATGCCACAGGCCCAGCACCGGCAGGGCGACCATCGCACAGCCCAGGATCAGTCGCGGCCGGGCGTCGGGGTTGGGTTCGGTACGCATCAGAAGGACGGCGATCGCGCAGATGATCAAGGGCAGCAGGACCACCGCACCGCCGACCATGGTGCGCAACATCGAGTCGATCCAGGCGCCCACCGGCCGGGCGGCGTCGAACCAGGAGCTGGCCGCGATCACCACCGAGACGGCCAGGAGCCCGAGGGCCAGTCCGTCTCGGCGATGACCGGGCTCTATGTCACCGGCTCGACCGACCGATCGAGCGGTCGAGCCGGCCCCCTTGGCCAACATCAGCCAAGTCGCCCGCGCAGCCCGCCCACTGGCTGCCGCGGCGGTGGCGACCGGCGAGGCGTTGCGTTTCTTGGCGGGCTTGCGCCGCGGGGCCGGCTTTGCCGACCGCGTCGCACCCTTTGACCTGGTCGTTCGCGCGCTTGAGCGAGCGGCCGTCTTGTTCGCCATGCGGGTCAGCCTAGTCCCAGAAACCCCATCCGCACCACCCACAACACCCGTTACACGGCGCGTCGTTGCCAGACTGCGACAAAGGCCGAAATCAGGCCCCTCGGCCGCTCACCGGGACCCGTTCTTGCGGCGATATGAAGCAGGGCTAACGTAAGCGCCGTCACACCTACTCCCGAAGAGCTGAGGAGCTCGTTCATGCCGGTTGTCGTCGTTGCCAGCTTCACCGTCAAGCCCGAATCCGTCGACGCCGTGCGCGAGGCCTGCAAAACGGCGGTCGCGGCCGTCCATGAAGAGCCCGGTTGCGACCTCTACGCCGTGCACGAGGGCGACAAGACGTTCGTGTTCGTCGAGCAGTGGGCCGACGAGGAGGCACTCAAGACACACAGCACTGCACCGGGCGTGACCGCGCTGTTCGGGGCGATCGGCGAGCACCTGGACGGCGCCCCGGAGATCAAGATGCTGACCCCCATCCCGGCCGGCGACCCCGCCAAGGGCCAGGTCCGCCCCTGACGAGCGCTTGCGCGCGGAAGCGAGGACACCGACCATGGGCGAACTCGACGGCAAGGTCGCGCTGATCACCGGCGCGGCCCGGGGCCAGGGCCGCGCGCATGCGCTGAAACTGGCCTCGGAAGGTGCCAGCATCATCGCGGTCGATCTGTGCGACCAGATCGCCAGCGTGCCCTATCCCCTGGCCACGCCCGAGGACATGGCCGCCACGGTCAAGCTCGTCGAGGACACCGGCGCCCGCATCGTCGCCCGCGAGGCCGACGTCCGGGACCGGACGGCGTTGAAGAACGCCATGTACCAGGGCATCGAGGAACTGGGCCGGCTCGACATCGTGATCGCCAACGCCGGAATCGCACCGATGGCCGACGACGGCGCCTGGCAGGACGTCATCGACGTCAACCTCACCGGGGTGTATCACACCGTCGACGTGGCGATGAAGCCGATGATCAAGCAGGGCGACGGCGGCGCGATCGTGCTGACCAGTTCGGTAGCCGGACTGGTCGGGATCGGGGCGCCGATCGCCGGGTCGTTGGGTTACACCGTCGCCAAGCACGGTGTGGTCGGACTGATGCGGGCGTACGCGAATTTCCTTGCCGCATTCAATATTCGAGTCAACTCGGTGCACCCGGCCGGGGTGAACACGCCGATGATCGACAACGAGTTCACCCGGTCCTGGCTCGAGGGTTTCGCCCAGCAGATGCAGGGCGGCCCGGATATGAGCAATGCGCTGCCGGTGCAGACGCTGGAACCCGAGGACATCGCGAACGCGGTGTTCTACCTGGTGTCGGATGCGGGCCGCTATGTCACCGGCGTCACGCTGCCGGTCGACGCCGGGTTCACCAACAAGCGTTAGCACTACGATCGGGTGACGATGACACCCGATCTGGAGCTCACCAGCGTCCCGGCCTGGGCCGTCGAACCCGCTTGTCCGACGGCAGATCTGACCGGCCGGCAGTGGACCGTGCTCGCCGTCGGGGCCGACGCGGCGGTCATCGCCGCACAGTGGGTCGACGAGATCCGCGCCGCCCACCCGGGCGCGGGGCCCTGGGTGCATCTGGTCGCCGACACCGCAGCGGCGTGCATCGCTTTGGACACCGACCTCGCCGATGCGGTGGTCGGCTGGCGCCTGCTGCTGGCCGGTCCCGCGCATGCATGCCTTCGAGTCCGGGCCCGCGCGCTGGCACTCGGTGCGGCCGATGACGAGATCACCGTCGCCAGTACCGAAGTCGACACCCGCGAGGTCTACTGCGCGCACTGCCGCAGCACCACCACGGCTGCGACGGGATTGTCCCAGGAGATCTCCTGCCCCAACTGCGGGCGCCGACTCTTCGTCTACTACCACGTCTCCCGGCGGCTCGGCGCCCACCTCGGGTTCGCGACCCACGCCGACACCGCGCCATGAGCACGCTGACGCTCGAGGTCGTCGCGATCGACGACCGGGTGCCGGGGATCAGGACGCTGAGCCTGGCCCGCGCCGACCGCGCTGTGTTGCCGTCGTTCACCCCGGGCAGCCACATCGTCATCCAGTGGCCGGATGGCGCCAACGCCTACTCGCTGACCGGTGAGAGCGCCGCGCCCGGCGAATATGTCGTCTCGGTGCTGGAGTGCCCGCAGGGGCGGGGCGGATCGCGCTGGATTCACCGGGACCTGACGGTCGGGGCAACGGTTGTCACCCTCCCGCCGCGCAGCGCATTCGCCCCCGTACTGCGCGCCAGACGACATCTGTTGGTCGCCGCCGGAATCGGGATCACCCCGATGGTGTCGCATCTGCGCAGCGCCCGGCGCTGGGGGCGTGACGTGCGGTTGCTCTACGTCCACCGTGAAGGACGCGGCGCCTACGTCGACGAGATCACCTCACTCACCGACAGCGCGTCGTTCTTCACCGACCGGGCAGCGTTCCTGGCCGAACTGTCCCCGACGCTGGCCAACCAGCCCTTCGGCACCCACGTCTACGTCTGCGGCCCAAGCCAATTCATCGACGACGTCGTCGCGACCGCCACCGAGCTGGGCTGGCCACGAGGGCGGATCCACGTCGAACACTTCGGTGGCGAACTGGAACCCGGCGATCCGTTCGAGGTCGAATTAGCCAGCAGCGGAGACGTTTTCACCGTCGAATCGGGTGTCTCGCTATTGGAGTCGTTGACCGCGCGCGGACACGCCATCCCCAATCTGTGCCACCAGGGTGTGTGCGGCGAATGCCGGGTTCCGGTCCGCTCGGGTGCGGTGCTGCACCGCGACCTCTACCTGACCGACGACGAGCGCCGCGAGGGGATGATGGCCTGTGTTTCCCGCGGGACCGGCCGGGTGGAGCTGGACCTGTGACCGGGCTGGTGTCCGCGCCGGATCTGGTGGCGTCGTTCCCTTTTCCGTACACCGCCGATTCCTATCGCTACAGCACGAACATCTCCCCCGCCGCCGTCGTCGTCCCACCGCGACCGGACAGTGGGGCCGGCGGGTGGTCGACATCGACAGCGAGTACACCCATGAACTCGCCGAGCGGCGCCGCATCCTCGCCGCCGATCCGTCGCGTCATGCGGTGCTACCGCACATGCGCGTCGCCTGCTGGGACACCATGCTGGCGTTGATGACCGAGCTGGCCACCGCCTACCCGGCCACCATGTCGTTGACCCGTGACGGCGACACCTGGCACTGGCGCAATGAATTGCTGGACATAGAGCAGGATTTCGCGATCGGCGACGAGTCCTGTCTGCCGTGTGATCCCCTGGCCTACATCGCAGGCCAGGTGCAGGAGGACATCGTCCTGCTCGACCAGCGCGATGGCGACCTGTTCGCCGACGCGGGTGTGGTCACCTTCGCCGCGGGGTGGTCGTTCGGGTTCGACGTCGGGATGACGTTCCTGGAGATCCACGGCCCGGTCCCGCGGCTGCGCGAGACCGGGGTGATCACGCGGGCCCGGGAATTCCTGATGCGCCTGCAGCCGAACGACATTTACCGCCGCACCAACTGGTCGATGACGGTAGGGCGCCGGCTGGATGTGTCCACCGAGACGTTCCCCGAGTGGCTACCCGATCGCGCTCACCTCGACGCGGTCGACGACGACACCTTCGGCCGGCTGATCCACCTGCGTGTGGAGGTCCAGCATCTGATTCGGCTAGCGGAGTCCGGTGCGATCTGCTTTCTGATCCGCAGCTACATGCTGCCGCTGACCGATATCGCCACCGTCGACGAGTGGCGTGCCCGCACGGCGGCGGTACTGGCCGAATTGCCGGACGACATGGTCGAATACAAGGGACTGAGCACCTACCGCGACCGCGCGGTGTCCTGGCTTGACTCGCAGGCTCGGAGTTGACGGCCGCGAGCAGACGCAAACAGGCCGCGACACGCCGATGTTTCGGCACGTTTACGTCTGCTCGCGGGGAGAAGTCTAGATCTCGATGACGGTCGGCACGATCATCGGCTGGCGGCGATAGGTCTCCCCGACCCATTTGCCGACCGTGCGCCGCACCACCTGCGCGATGCGCACCGGATCGGTGACATTGTCGGCGGCAAGCGATTCCAGCTCCGCCTCGACCTTGCGCGTCACCGGCTCCAGCGCCTTGGGATCCTCGGAGAACCCGCGCGAGTACAGGTGCGGCGGGGCGACAAGTCGCCCGGTCTCGCGGTTCACCACGATCGTCGCCGCGACGAATCCCGAGCTGAGGATCAGCCGCTCGCCCAGCGTCGCCTCGCCCACGTCGCCCGAGATCAGCCCGTCGACGAACATCTTGCCGACCGGCACCGCACCCGCGATCGAGACCCGGCCACCGACGAGGTCGACGCTGACGCCGCTCTCGGCCACCACGATGTTCTCCTCGGGCACGCCGCTGCGGGCGGCCAGTTTGGCATTGGCGCGCAGCATGCGCCAGGTGCCGTGCACCGGCATCACGTTGCGCGGACGCACCCCGTTGTAGAGGAACAACAACTCGCCAGAATAAGCATGCCCGGAAACATGCACCCGCACTTGCTGATTGGTGACCACCCGGGCGCCGATCTTGGCCAGGTCGTCGATCACCCCGTACACCGCCTCCTCATTGCCGGGGATCAGCGACGAGGACAGGATGATCAGGTCGTCGGAGGTGATCGTGATGCTGCGGTGCTCCCCGCGCGACATCCGCGACAGTGCCGCCATCGGCTCACCCTGGGTGCCGGTGGTGATCAGCACCACCTGACCGGGCGACATCTCCTCGGCCATCGCGATGTCGACGACGTCGCGGTCGTCGACATGCAGGAATCCCAACTCGCGGGCGATGGCCATATTGCGCAACATCGACCGGCCGACGAACGACACTCGGCGCCCGAGAGCGATTGCGGCATCGACGATCTGCTGCACCCGATCAACATTCGAGGCGAAGCACGCGACAATGACCCGCTGCCCCTCGGCGCCGCGCATCAGTCGGTGCAGATTGGGCCCCACTTCGCTTTCCGAGGGCCCGACGCCGGGGATCTCGGAGTTGGTCGAATCGCACAGGAACAGGTCCACCCCGGCATCGCCGAGGCGTGACATGCCCGGCAGGTCGGTCGGACGACCGTCGAGCGGCAGCTGGTCGAGCTTGATGTCACCGGTGTGCAGGACGGTACCCGCGCCGGTGTGGATGGCGATCGCCAAGGCGTCCGGAATCGAGTGGTTGACCGCGAAGTACTGACACTCGAACACCCCGTGGGTGCTGCGCTGGCCCTCGGCCACTTCGAGGAACACCGGATTGATCCGGTGCTCACGGCATTTCGCGGCCACCAGTGCGAGCGTGAACTTCGAGCCCACGACCGGGATGTCGGCACGCATCTTGAGCAGGTACGGGATGGCCCCGATATGGTCCTCGTGGGCGTGGGTGAGCACGAGGGCCTCGATGTCGTCGAGACGGTCCTCGATCAAGCGCAGGTCCGGCAGGATCAGGTCGACACCGGGTTCGTCGTGGTTGGGGAACAGCACGCCACAATCGATGATCAGCAAGCGGCCGAGATGCTCGAAAACGGTCATGTTGCGACCAATTTCGTTGATGCCCCCAAGCGCAGTCACACGCAAACCTTCCGGGGCCAGTGGCCCGGGAGGCGAGAGCTCGGTGTTCATCGCAAGATTGCTGCGGCGCGCAGGTCGGCCGCGAGCTCGTCGAGTTGTTCCGGGGTGGCAGGCATCTGCGGCAGCCGGGGCTCGCCGACGTCGATACCCTGCAGCCGCAGTCCGGCTTTGGCGAAGGTGACGCCACCCAGCCGGGTTTGCGCGGCATTCAGCGGCGCCAGTGTCACGGCGATCTTGCGGGCAGTGGCGATGTCGCCAGAGGTGAAGGCGGTCAACATGTCTCGCAGCTGGCTGGCCGCCACATGCCCCCACACGCTGACAAAGCCGACCGCACCCATCGCCAGCCAAGGCAGGTTCAGCGCGTCGTCACCGGAGTAATAGGCCAAACCCGTTTCAGCCATGATCTGCGCGCCGCCGTGCAGATCGGCCTTGGCATCCTTGACCGCGACGATGTTGGGGTGCGCGGCCAGGGTACGCATCGTGTCCCATTCGATCGGGATGACCGAGCGCGGCGGGATGTCGTAGAGGATCACCGGAAGATCGGTGGCGTCGGCGACGGTCGTGAAGTGCGCGACCAGACCCGATTGCGGCGGCCGCGAATAGTACGGCGTGACGACCAGGAGACCGTGGGCGCCCTCGGCCGCGGCGGTCTTCGCCAGGTGCACGCTGTGGGCGGTGTCATAGGTGCCGACGCCGGCGATGATACGGGCGCGGTCACCGACGGCTTCGAGGACACTGCGCAGTAACGCCAGCTTCTCTTCGTCGGTGGTGGTCGGTGACTCACCGGTCGTGCCAGACAGCACGAGCCCGTCGCAGCCGGTGTCGACCAGGTGGGTGGCGGCCCGCGCGGCAGCGACGGTATCCAGCGTGCCGTCGGGCTTGAAGGGAGTCACCATTGCGGTCAGTACGGTGCCCAATCGGGCGCTGACGTCGACTCCGCTGGTGCTCACGGACACCTAGATTACCCGCTCCGGGTCACGCCTCCGTAGCCAGCGGTGAGGTCGCAACCTCCGTGCCGTCAGTAAGTTCGCTGATCTCGAAGTCGGCGAAGACGGCGGGCGCGGTGGCAGCCAGCTGACGCAGGCAGGCGATCGCCAGCCGGCGAATCTCCACGTCGGCGTGCTCGCTGGCCCGCATGGCGATGAAATGCCGCCAGGCCCGGTAGTTGCCACTCACCACGATGCGGGTCTCGGTGTCGTTGGGCAGCACCGCGCGTGCCGCCTGACGCGCCTGCTTGCGCCGCAGCATGGCGTTGGGCTGGTCGGCAAATTTTGCTTCCAGCCGGGTCAGCAGTTCCAGGTAGGCGGCGCGGCTGGCGTCGGCGGCGTCGAGCAGGATCTGCTGCAACTCCGGATCGTCCTCCAGCCCGGGCGGCACGACCACCTGGGCGTCGTTCTCGGGCACGTACCGCTGGGATAGCTGCGAATAAGAGAAGTGCCGGTGCCGGATCAGCTCGTGCGTGCAGGACCGGGAGATGCCGGTGATGTAGAACGACACCGAGGCGTGCTCGAGCACCGAGAAATGGCCCACGTCGATGATGTGTTTGAGATAGGACGCGTTGGTGGCCGTCCGGGGATTCGGCTTGGACCAGCTCTGGTAGCAGGCGCGGCCGGCGAACTCGAGCAGCGCCTCGCCGCCATCGGCGTCGGTGGTCCAGGGCACGTCGGCGGGCGCCATGAACTCGGTCTTGGCGATGAGCTGCACGCGCAGCGGCGCGATCTCGGCCACGGGCTCACCTTAATGCGGACGCAAAGTCGTCCGCAGAGTGCGCTGACATCGATCCGGCGCACTCCCAGGCTCCTGGAACGTTGAGGATCGCGGTCGGCGAAATCGACACCATGGCTGTTGATCGCCGACGAATCACGACCCTGGTGCAGATCTGGGCGCCTACAGCGCCGCGCGCAGAGCGGGCGCAACCTCCCCGCGCCGGCCGACCGTGACGTCACCCAGCCCCAGCCAGGACGCCATGCTCTGCAGTTCGGCGGCCAGCCTCGGAGCGATGACGGCCGGGTCCTGGCCGGGCTCGGCGAACGCCCCGACCACGTTCAACCGATCGCTGGTCCGCTCGGCCTTGAGGTCGACTCGGCCGACCAGCCGGCCGTCGAGCAGGAACGGCCACACGTAGTAACCGAACTGACGCTTGGGCGCGGGCGTGTAAATCTCTATGCGGTAATGGAATTCGAATAGTCGCTCCACCCGCGGACGGAAGAAGATCAGCGGATCGAACGGGCACAGCAGGGCGGTGCCGCGGTCCACCCGGGGCACGCTCTGCCCCGCGCGCAGGTATGCCGGAGCCGGCCAGCCGTCGACCGCGACCTCCTCCAGCTCACCGTCTGCGACCAACGCGGCGACCGCGGGCTTGCTCTGCTTCGGACTCAGCCGGAAGTAGTCGCGCAGATCGGGTTCGGTCCCCACCCCGAGTGCCCCGGCGGCGCGCAGCACCAGCTCCCGCACCGCCTCGACGTCGTCCACGTCGCGCGCGAAAACCTCGGGCGGCAGCACCCGCTCGCTGAGGTCGTAGTGCCGGGCGAACCCGACCCGGGTGGCGGTGGTCAAAGCTCCCGACGACCACAGCGCCTCGGCCACCCACTTGGTGTCGCTGCGGTCCCACCACGGCCCCTTGCGCCCACGCGGTTCGGATTCCATGTGCGCCTCGATCTGACCCGCGGTGCTGGGGCCGAGTTCGGCGACGGCGGCGAGGATGTTCTCAGCCAGCCGCGGGTTCTTCTTGACGATCTCGGTGCCCCACCGGCCGTGGGTGTATTCCCGCATCCGCCAACGCATCAGCGGCCAGTCCTCGACGGCCATCAGCGCGGCCTCGTGCGCCCAGTATTCGACGAGAAGGCGCGGCGCGCGGGCGCTGTGGCTCCATGCCGCACCGTCGAGCACGTCACGGTCGTAGGGACCCAGCCGGCTGAACACCGGCGCGTAGTGGGCGCGCACCGCCACCGAGACCGAGTCAAGTTGCAGCACTTGTATGCGGTCGATCAGCCGGCGCAGGTGCGCGCGCGTGACGGGTCCGCGCGGCTTGGGTTCGGCCAGGCCCTGCGCCGAAACTGCGACGCGGCGAGCCTGATCGGCGGACAGCCGGGTCATGCCCGCAGGTAGCGATGGAACCGGTACCGCAGCCCCGAGCTGCTGGCCTGCCAGTCCCCCGAGGTACCGACCCACGATTCGTCGAGGAGGGGGGCGAGGGCGTCGTCATCCTGCAGGCGCAGGCCGATCTCCACCTCCGTCACCTCACAGTGCGTCGCCAAGGGTAGGGCGAGGTGATAGACCTCCGCCCCGCCGATCACCCACGCGTCCTCGTCTCTCACCCCGTCGAGCCCGGTCACCACGGTCGCTCCGTCAGCCATGTAGTCAGCTTGCCGGGTGAGTACGACATTTTTTCGGCCCGGCAGTGGCCGCACCGACGCCGGCAGCGACTCCCAGGTGCGCCGACCCATCACGACGGTGTGTCCCATCGTGAGGTCCTTGAAGCGCGCCAGGTCCTCGGGCAGGCGCCATGGGATGCCGCCGTCGCGGCCGATGACACCTGAGGTCGACTGCGCCCAGATCAAACCCACACTCATACGGCGACGGGTGCCTTGATCGCCGGGTGCGGATCGTAGTTGCGGATCTCGACATCTTCGAACGTGTAGTCGAAGATCGAATCACGCTGGGCCAGAACAAGTTCCGGGTACGGACGCGGGTCGCGGCTGAGCTGCTCGGTGACCTGCTCGACGTGGTTGTCGTAGATGTGGCAGTCCCCACCGGTCCAGACGAACTCCCCCACCTCGAGCCCGGCCTGCGCGGCCATCATGTGGGTCAGCAGCGCGTAGCTCGCGATGTTGAACGGCACACCCAGGAACAGGTCGGCGCTGCGCTGGTAGAGCTGACAGCTGAGCCGTCCGTCGGCCACATAGAACTGGAACAGCGCATGGCACGGTGCGAGTGCCATCTGCGGGATTTCCCCGACGTTCCACGCCGAGACGATGATCCGGCGGCTGTCCGGGTCGGTGCGCAGCAGGTGCAGCGCGGCGCTGATCTGGTCGACGTGCTCGCCCGACGGCGCCGGCCATGACCGCCACTGCACGCCGTAGACCGGCCCGAGATCGCCGGTGGGAGAAGCCCATTCGTCCCAGATACTCACCCCGTGCTCCTGCAGCCAGGCGACGTTGGAGTCGCCGCGCAGGAACCACAGCAGCTCGTAGACGATCGACTTCAGGTGCACCTTCTTGGTGGTGATCAGCGGAAAGCCGGCTGTCAGGTCGTAGCGCAGCTGGTGGCCGAACAGGCTGCGGGTGCCGGTACCGGTGCGATCGGATTTCGGGGTGCCCTGCTCGAGCACACGTCGCAGCAGATCCTCGTACGGTGTGGCGATCGGCACGCCGCTCAGCTTACGTCCGGTGGTGGAGAGTACAAACGAAGCCATGCCGACCATCTCTGACACCGTCGCCACCGCCGATGGCACCTGTCCGGTCACCCTGGCTGTCCCCGAGGGGCAAGGTCCGTGGCCCGCGGTGATCATGTATCCCGACGCGGGCGGTACCCGTGCGACGTTCGTCGACATGGCGGCCCGCCTGGCGGGCCTGGGATATGTGGTCCTGGTGCCCGATGTGTACTACCGCAGCGGCGACTGGGCACCGTTCGACATGGCGACCGTGTTCGGCGACGGGGCCGAACGGCAGCGGCTGTTCTCGATGATCGGCAGTGTCACCCCCGACGCGATGGCGGCCGACGCTCGCGCGTTCTTCGACTACCTGGCCGCCCGGCCCGAGGTCAGCGGCGAGAAGTTCGGCACCACCGGGTACTGCATGGGCGGCCGGACCTCGCTGATCGTCGCGGGTCGGGTGCCGGAGCGGGTCGCGGCCGCGATGTCGTTCCACGGCGGCGGGCTGGCTTCCGACGATCCGGCGAGTCCGCATCTGCTGGCCGACAAGATCGGCGCCACGGTCTACGTCGGCGGGGCACAGGACGATGCGTCGTTCACGACCGCCGACGCCGAAACCCTGGACAAGGCACTGACCGACGCCGGCGTCGAGCACACCATCGAGTCGTATTCGGCCGCTCACGGTTTCGCGGTGCCGGACAACCCGCCGTATGACGAGGCCGCCGCGCAGCGGCACTGGGACGCGATGAAGGACGTCTTCGGGGCGAACCTGCCGGCTTAGGCGTCGTGGTCGTGCCGGTGGCGGATGCTGCTCAACCCGCGGATGACGCCGCGCGATGCGTACACGGCGACGATGGCGGACAGCACGATCAGGAAGACGAACATCACCAGCCAGTTGCTGCGGCTGTGTGGGACGTTCCACCAGACGATCGTGAAGAGGACCGCACAGACGAACACGACGATATCGCGCCAGTTGCCCTTATAGGAGGCGGCGATCTCGCGCAGTTCACGGGTCCTCTCGGTGGCGGCGATGAGGTCGATGATGCGGTCGTCGATACTCTTGCGCAGCGCCGCGCGCAGCTCGATGTTCTCTTCCGGGATCTTGTCGAGCAGCTCGATATCGTTCTTGATCGCGCCGCGAACATCGGGTCCCCTCAGATTGCCCGCAGCGACACCCAGCAGCGCGCCACCGGCGATCGGGGCTGCCCCCAGCGCGATATCAGCGATTCCCATGGCACAGACGGTACCGACCGGCCCAGCGGTCCCGGAAGCGCGTCAGATCGTGTCGCTCTGCCCCATCAGCGTTGCCGCCACCGTCGCGCCGAGGTTCCAGCATGCCTCGACGTCGGACTTGGCCGGCTTGCCCGCGACGACGACGGTTTCGGCTGCCTTCACCCAGCCCAGTCCGGCGGTGATGCCGTCGATGGCACGCTGCGCCCCCTCGGTGCCCTCGTTGCCGTGCAGGTAGACGCCGAACGGCCGGCCGCGGGTGGAGTCCAGCAGCTGGTAGTACGACTGGTCGAAGGCGTGCTTGAGCGCCCCGCTGATGTAGCCGAGGTTGGCCGGGGTGCCCAGCAGGTAGCCGTCGGCGTCCAGCATCTCCGCCGCCGAAACCGTCAGCGCCGGCCTGCGCACCACCTCGACACCCTCGATCTCGGGATCGGTTGCCCCGGCCAGCACCGCCTCGAACATCTCCTGGCAATGCGGCGACGGCGTGTGGTGCACGATCAACAAGCGCGGCACAAGCGAACCTCCGTCCCGTGGTTCAACGGATCCCCAGCCAACACCCTCTGTCGGACGAACGCATCGCCCGGGCATACCGTACTGGTCCGTCAGCCCATCGCATCGGCCTGTGCCAGGTATCCCTCGAAGTCCGCTCTGAGCGCCTTCCTCCGGAAGCCGTTTGAGAAGTGCCGGTAGCCCAACTCATCTCCAGCGTTCCTGGCAAGCAGCGCCCGTAACCGCAGGAGCGGTAGTTCGTGCAGGACAAACCCGGGGTCGGTCGGTACGGCAGCCAGCCTGCGCACCGCTTTGTGGGCTTCGTCGATGTCGGATGGTGTGCCGCGACAGAGTAAAGCCTCGCCAAGCACCTCGGTGGCAGGGCCACGATAGAGCATCTCGCCGGTACGGAACTCGTCGTGCACGACCTGGCGTGCCAAAGCGATGGCGCCGTCGAGTTCGCCGGACCCGAGTTTTGCCCGAGCGAACTCGATATCGGTAAGCCTCCGCAATGTGAGAGTGAGTTTCTCGCCGACGATCATCTCGCGTGCTGCGGTCAATGCGTCGACGCCGGCCGCTCGGTTGGCGTCGGGACTGTGCAGCAATGCCATCGCTTTGATCAGATATGCAAAGGCGACGGCGGTGTTGTCCCCGGACTGTTGGGCGATCTCCAGAGATTCCGAGGTCGCAGAGATGTCTTCCGCATCGGGCACTATGGCGCGGTTTGGGGTCGCCCCCGCGAATTTGTAGATCTGGGCGAGAACTCGGGTTGCCGCGTCAAACGATCGCGCCATCGCAATGCCCCGCCCGATGTCAGCTCGCCATCCCGGGCGGCCCAAGCACATCGCCGATGCACCTCCCAAGGTGACGGCCCAGGCAACCGGAGATCCGATGACGAAGTTCCCCCTGACGGGGTCGCCGTCCGCGAGGTCGATGATGCGCTGTGCCAACCGCAGGCTTTCGACCACCTCACCGGCTTCGAAATGAGCCTGCGCCGCACCATAAAGGAGGCCGACAGACATCTCGGGCTCTCCTATCGACTCGACCAGTGCGGCGAACTCGGATGCCGTCTGTACGGCTTCGCGGTGGCGCGAATTGAACGTCAACGTGTTGAGGTGGCCCGCCATGCCCACCGCCAGCGACTTCTGGTCGCCGGCTGCGGCCGTGATGTCGCGCAACTCTTCGAAGCCAGTGGTTTCCGGAACACCGCCCACCCAATAGGCGCTGCCGCACAAGAGAGCCCGCGGCGTGATTCGCATTGCCAAACACTCGGCGTTGTCGCCGGGGATTTGGTCGGCAACGCGTACGGCTTGTTTCCAACTTCCGCGTGCGGCGCGGATGTCGCGCTGCTCATACCCGGTCGCGGCGCGCATGAACCATTCATAGGCATCGGACAGCTCACCCGCGGACTCGAGTTGAGTCGCGATCATGGCCGCACCCTCACTGGTGGCTGCAGCACTGGTCTGTTGCATCATCGCCGCTACCCGCCGGTGCAAGTCCGAGCGCGCGGCCTTGAGCTGCGATTCGTACGCCACCTTCTGTGTGAGTGGATGGTGGAAGGCGTATTCGGCGTCGGCTCCGTACATGAGCTGGTCGACGAGCTCGGCTTCAACGAGTGGCGCCAGGTCTGGTCGCTCAAGCAATCGCTCCAATAGCGCGGCGCGAAATCGAACACCAATGACCGCTGCGGCGTTCAACGTCCGCTTCGCCGAGGGAGTGAGCCGGTCGATCCGGTCACCGATGGCGGCCTGCAGTGTGGGTGGTACATGCACGTCGTCTACTTGTCCGAGACACTTGTAGGCGCCAGGCTCGCCCTCGATCTCTCCGCGCTCGGCCAGATCGCGCACGATCTCCTCGGCGCAGAACGGGATGCCCGCCACGCGCGAAGCGACCACGGTAGACAACCTGTCTACCGACGAATCCAGACCGAGCAACTCGTCCAGCAACTCGCCGATGTACGAATCACTAAGCGGTGCAAGGACGATAGCCTCGGCCCCGGCGAGATCTGTCAGGGCCCCCCGGTACTCGGAGCGATAGGTGATCAACATCGTTGCCCGCATTCTTGGGAAAGCGGCAGCGAAATCGGCGAGAATCGACTCGCTGACACTGTCTATCCAATGCGCGTCTTCGATGACATACACGGCGGGGTTCGACCGAGCCAGCGAAACGGCGTTGATGAGTTCGATGAGCCGGCGCCGCCGGGCGTCCGGGCTGATGTCGGGCAGCGCCATTTCGGTATCGCGGATGCCCAGCAGCTCGTCGAGCAACAGCAGGTCCTCGGCATCAGCACCGGGAGCGGCTGCGCGCACTCGCATCCGAGCGGCTCCCGATGCGAGGCTGCCGATTCCGAACATTGCGCGTAAGAGTCGCGAGATCACCTGGAAGGAAATCTCGCGGGTGTGCGATTCACAGTAGGTGGAAAAAACCTCAAAACCACGGCCCGCCGCCGCGGAAACGGATTCGCGAACCAACCGCGTCTTGCCGATACCAGGCGGCCCCGACACGGTAACCACCGATCCGGCACCATCGAGCGCCTTGTCCAGGATCGCCGAGATTTTCGCCGTCTCCGTCTCGCGGCCCACGAGGCGAGAATGCCGACGACCCACTCGGCGTTCAGCAGAGGCTGACAACAACTGATAGGCGGGCAGCGGGCCCACGAAACCCTTGACGCGGACGAATTCCTTTGCGCCTAAGACGAAATTGTGCTGAACGAGGCTGGCCGTCGACTCACTGAGCATCACCCCGCCCGGCGGCGCGATCGACTCCATGCGCTGAGCTAAGCCGACCTGCTCGCCGACTGCGGTGTAACCGAAAGAGCCTGAACCCATCTCACCGGCAATCACTTCACCAGAGTTCAGCCCGATCCGTAGCGTGAGATCGATACCGTCCTTGCGTTGAACGTCCACGGCGAGCGGCCGCGCCACCTCCTGGATCGCCAACGCGGCCAGGCAGGCACGAACAGCGTGATCCTCAAAAGCTACTGGCGCGCCGAACACCGCCATGATCCCATCGCCGGTGAAACTGCCGACCGTGCCCCCGAATCGCCTCACCACCCCAGCACACGTGTCGGCCAGCTCGGCCATGATCTCGCGCAGGCGTTCTGCACCGACCGCTGCGGCGATGTCCATTGAGCGGACCACATCGGTGAATACGACGGTGACCTGTTTGTACTCAGGCCGGGTACCGGCGTCACCGACTGATGAGCCACAGCTGTGACAAAACCGGGCGCTCTCCAAAAGCTCGGTGCCACACGTCAGGCACACCCCAATGAGCGTCATCCGACCCCCCGCCGATCCGGGACGCGCGTTTCAAGCGCCCCCTAAAGCTAGCGGGTTGAATACGTCCGCGCCGGGCATCGGCGTTCGTGATGCCGATGGCAGAGCCGGGCGCATCTGCCCGTCCCGCGCTACACCACGCCTAGCGATGCCCGAGCGCGACTGAGCGGGGCCAAGCTATGAGTGCATCGAGCAATTCGACCCCGGTTGTCAGCGGGCTGGCCGACATGGGTTCCCCGATCGTCGTCCAGGGTGGTCCGTACGGGCCGGCCAACTGGTACATCACCGCACGTTGGCTGTATCAGGGTGATACCAGACCCCATTGGACTACCGCTACGTACGGCGACATCAGCCCCCCTTAGTACCGCGATTTCGCTTGCATGGCAACAGCTTTGCGCATCGTTTCCCGCGCTCGTCCGCGGTCGCCGGCATAGTCGTAGGCGCGCGCCAGCCGGTACCACCGCTGCCAGTTGTCCGGGTCGGCTTCCAGCTCGGATCGCACGGTGTCGAACAGGGCATCAGCGGCATCGCGGTCGATCCGGCCGCCCGGAGTCCGCGGCAGACCGCTCACGTCGAGCTCCATGCCGTCCTCGACGGCCAGGCGGGCCAGCCGCTGATGAGCAAAGCCGGCCCGCAGTGTCGCGACCATCGCCCACGCCCCGACGACCGGCAGGATCAGCACCCCGATGCCGAGCGCGATGGCGACCGGCGTGCCCGTGCCGATCAACGTGATCCCGGTGCGGCCCAGCACAACGAAATAGACCACCAGGGCCGCACACATGAGGCCGATCAGCAGCTGGATGCGCAGCGCACGGTTCACAGGTCGAGCAGCGGTTCGATTCCGATGGTGAGCCCGGGCCGGGTCGCAACCTGGCGGACGGCGAGCAGGACTCCGGGAACGAACGAGGTGCGATCGAGGCTGTCGTGCCGGATGGTCAGCGTCTCGCCGAGAGTGCCGAACAGCACTTCCTGATGGGCGACCAGCCCGGTCAGCCGAATGGAGTGGACGGGAATGCCGTCGACGTCCGCACCGCGCGCGCCCTCGAGCCCGGTACTGGTGGCATCGGGATTGGGCGGCAAGTCTTTCCGCGCCTCGGCAATCAACTTTGCGGTGCGCGTCGCGGTACCCGACGGGGCGTCGGCCTTGTGCGGATGATGCAGCTCGATGACTTCCACCGACTCGAAGTATGGTGCGGCCTTCTGCGCGAAATGCATTGACAGCACCGCACCGATTGCGAAGTTGGGGGCGATGAGAACGGCCGACTCGGGTTTGGCGGCCAACCAGGAGCGAACGGTGTCCAGCCGCTCGTCGGTGAATCCGGTGGTGCCGACGACGGCGTGAATTCCGTTGTCGATGAGGAACTTCAGGTTGTCCATCACCACATCGGGGTGGGTGAAGTCGATCACCACCTCTGTGTCGCTGTCGGTCAGCAACGACAGCGCGTCACCGGCGTCGACTTCGGCACTGAGCGTCAGGTCGTCGGCCGCGCGCACCGCCTCGCACATGGTGGTTCCGACTTTGCCTCTGGCTCCCAGGACCGCAACTCGCATGGATGCAGCCTAGTCGGGCGACGGGCAGGCCAATGCAGCAAACACCCCTCACCGCACGTTGGCAGGCCCTACCATTTGCTGAGGGGAGGTCGGGGATGATCAAACAAGCCGGTTTGGGCGTGATGATGAGTGCTGCACTCATCGCGACGGCACCGATGGGCAATGCCGCAACCGTTCTGACGCTCGAGGGCGGTTTCGTCGGGTTGCAGCACATCTGGCATTTCGTGCCGACGCAGTTGCAGGGCGATCCGTGCAAGTCGCCCAACCACTGTCAGCCCGTCGACTACTTCGCATTTCCCGGCGGCGCCTACACCGACCAGGGTGCGGAGAAGGTCGTGCAGGCGATCGATGCCCTGCCCGACGACGAGCAAATCGTGCTGTTCGGGCACAGCCAGGGTGGGCAGGTCGTGTACTCCGATCTGCGCCGGTTTGCCGCCGACCCCGCCAATGCCCCGGATCCGTCGAGGCTGACGTGGATATCTATCGGCAACCCCGAGAACTCGTACGGGGGCCGGCGGGGCAAGACCGAGTCCGCCACCGATCCGTGGCTACCTCCCGACACCGCATACCAGGGCACCGAGGTCATTCGACAGTACGACGGGTGGGCCGACTGGCCCGACGATCCCGGCAATCTGCTCGCGGTCGCCAACGCCGTCGTCGGGATGTTCTCGATCCACACCAACTACCGGCAGGTCGATCTCGACGATCCGAACAACGTCCGCTTCACACCCGAGGTGAACGGGCAGCCGGGCAACGTCACCTATGTCTGGGCGCCCACGAAGACGCTGCCGCTGGTCGCATGGGCTGGGCCGTTCGCCCCGGCGCTGGACGACGCGCTTCGGCCGATCGTAGAGAAGGGCTACCAGCGGCCCGTGGATATCCCGGATCCGACCCCGCCGTCGTCGTCGGCGATGAAGTCTCCGCAGAAGTCGGTCGCACCAACCAAATCCATAGGCTCACCCAAGCGCGCCGGCGATCGGCACGCGACCCCATCGACCAGCCAGCGAAAGGCTAAAGGTTCCACGGCCTCCTCGGCCCGGTGACGCCGACCAAAACTTGTCGGTGGCTCGCACTAGTGTTCGAATCATGAGTTCGGTCGACGTGGCATTGGACGCGCTCGATGCGGCTGTCGAGTCGTTAGCCGCGATCGACCTCGACACATTGCCCCCGCCGAAGCGGTTCGCAGTACTGGAGCGGCTCGAAACCGCGCGGCGCCGTCAGGTGGCGGTGTCTCTGTCCTGGGTGTCCCGGTTGGAGCAGTTCGAGGGGTGTCCACCGGTGCGGATCACGTTGGCCGATGTGTTGCGCGTCAGCCCGAAGGAGGCCAGGCGGCGGATCCGTGATGCCGCGCAGCTGGCGCCGCGGACCACGTTGACCGGGGAACCACTGGCGCCACTATTGCCCGAAACCTCGCAGGCGTGGCATGCCGGACACCTCGACGACGAGCATCTGCGGGTGATCCAGAAGTTCTTCCGCGAGTTGCCTGATCACGTGTCGCCGGTTGAACGGGACAAGGCCGAGCGCTCGTTGGCCGAGAAGGCGGTGGTGCTGCGCCCGGATCAGTTGGAGCGGGTGGCCCATCGGCTGGCGTTGCATCTGAATCCCGACGGGACGTTCTCCGACGAGGACCGGGCCCGCAAGCGCGGGTTCGTGTGGATTGGCGGTCAGCAGGTGGACGGGATGAGTGTAGGCCGGTTGATCGCCGACCCGGAACTGCGTGCCGAGTTGGATGCCTGGTTCGCGAAGTTCGCCGCTCCGGGGATGTGCAATCCGGAGAATCCGACCCTCACCCCGACCGATGAAACCGCCGAGCGTGATCTGCGTAGCTATGGGCAGCGTCAGCACGATGCGCTCAAAGCCTTGGTGCGCGGCCAGCTCGGGGATCCGAAGTTCGGTCAGCACAACGGCTTACCCGTCACGGTCATTGCGACCGCCACCGTGCAGGACCTCCAGAACAAGGCCGGGCACGCCGTGACCGCAGGCGGCACGCTGCTGCCGATCCCGGACCTGATCCGCATGGCCGCCCATGCCTTCCACTACCTGGCCCTGTTCGACGGGGTGAACGGACGCGCCCTGTGGCTGGGTCGCACCAAACGGATCGCCTCGGCCGATCAGCGAATCATGCTGCACGCCAAGGACCGTGGTTGTACCCGGCCCGGCTGCGATGCACCCGGCTATCACAGTGTGGTCCACCACGCCGCCAAGGACTGGAAAAACGGCGGCAACACCGACATCGAAGATCTGACCCTGGCCTGCCCACCCGACAATCAACTCGTCGAAACCGGCGGCTGGAACACCCGCCAACTCCCCAACGGCGACACCGAATGGATCCCACCACCCGGACTCCCCATGCTCAAAGGCGGCGTCAACAACTTCCACCACCCCGAACGGCTGTTGGACAACGACTCCGACCCGCCAGCCGACGATGCAGGCGCCGCCTAGAGCGGCGCGGCGCCCCGCAGGTGCTCGAAGATCAGCGACGTCTGCGTGCCGGCCACGTCGGCGTCGGCATTGAGGTTCTCGACGACGAACGAGCGCAGGTCGTCGGTGTCGCGGGCGGCGACGTGAATGATGAAGTCGTCGGCGCCGGCCAGGAAGTAGACGTCCATCACCTGCGGCTTGCGCCGGATCTGCTCGATGAAGGTGCCGATCTTGCCGCGGGCATTCGATTGCAGGCTCACCGAGATCATCGCCTGGAGGGAAAGCCCGATCGCGGACGGGTCGATATCGGTGTAGAAACCGCGGATCACACCGAGGTCCTGCAGCCGGCGCACCCGCCCGTGACAGGTCGACGGAGCGATGCCGACGGCGTCGGCCAGTGCGCTGTTCGAGATGCGCGCATCGGCGTGCAATGCCGCCAGAATCCGCCGGTCGACGTCGTCGAGGTCTGCGGTCCGAACATCCTTCGGCGCACCCGTCGAACGGACGCCAATTTTCGTCGATCCTTCAGTCATTGGGCAATTCTAGTGAATCTTTGTCGTCCTGATTGCCATCTCATCGATAGTTCTTCACAATTCTTACAAGCCAATTCCCGAACGAGGAGCGATCATGCGTGTCGGCATCCCGACCGAGATCAAGAACAACGAGTACCGCGTCGCCATCACCCCGGCCGGCGTGTCCGAGCTGGTCCGCCGTAAGCACGAGGTGCTCGTGCAGGCGGGCGCCGGCGAGGGATCAGCCATCCACGACGCCGATTTCAAGGGCGCCGGCGCGCAGATCATCAACAGCGCCGATCAGGTGTGGGCCGAGGCCGACCTGCTGCTGAAGGTCAAGGAGCCCATCGAGCCCGAGTACTCGCGGATGCGCAAGGGCCAGACCCTGTTCACCTACCTGCATCTGGCCGCGTCCCGCCCATGCACCGACGCTCTGCTGGCGTCGGGCACCACGTCGATCGCCTACGAGACCGTCCAGACTGCCGATGGCGCGCTGCCGCTGCTGGCCCCGATGAGTGAGGTCGCCGGCCGGCTGTCCGCTCAGGTCGGTGCCTATCACCTGATGCGCACCCAGGGCGGCCGCGGAGTGCTCATGGGCGGCGTCCCCGGTGTCGCCCCGGCCAAAGTCGTCGTGATCGGCGGCGGGATGGCCGGCGACAATGCCGCCGCCGTCGCCTGGGGTATGGGCGCGCACGTCACCGTGTTCGACCTCAACGTCAACATCCTGCGCAAGATCGACGCCGAGTACGGCGGCGCCATCGAGACTCGCTACTCCTCGCAGCTCGATCTCGAGGACGCGGTCAAGCAGGCGGACCTGGTGATCGGCGCGGTTCTGGTGCCGGGCGCCAAGGCACCCAAACTGGTGACCAATGCGACTGTGGCACAGATGAAGCCGGGCGCGGTCCTGGTCGACATCGCCATCGACCAGGGTGGCTGCTTCGAAGATTCCAAGCCCACCACGCACGACGATCCGACGTTCCGCGTGCACGATGCCGTCTTCTACTGCGTCGCGAACATGCCCGGCGCCGTGCCGCGCACGTCGACCTACGCGCTGACCAACGCCACGATGCCGTACGTGATCAAGCTTGCCGACAAGGGCTGGCAGGACGCGTGCCTGTCCGACCCGGCGCTGGCCAAGGGCCTGTCGACCCATCAGGGCCACCTGCTCAACCACGAGGTCGCCCACGACCTCGAGCTGCCCTACACGGATCCGGCTGGCTTGCTGGCCTGAAAACCTTTGTGAGCCAAGGGCTCACCTGCTAACAGCGGACCGGGATAGCTCATCGAGCGTCCCGGTTCGTTGGTTTTCAGGCCATCTCCGCCGGCGGATGCCCGAGGCAGATCAGCGCTCCCAGCGGGTCGCGCAACACCGCCAGGGTGCCCCATGGGGTGTCCTCGCCGGGCATCATGATCTCCGCGCCGAGGGCCTCGGCCTTCTTCACCGTCGCGGTCACGTCGTCGACGGTGATGTATACCTGCCAGAACGACGGCACCTCGGCGGGAAACAGCTTGGCGGCGTCCATGATTCCCGAATAGGCGCTCTCGCCGGCGAAGACCTGCCCGTAGCGGTCGGGCCCGATGGCATTCGGGTCGCCGCCGGTTCCGATCTCCTCGATGCGGGTGTCGAGAATCGTCCGGTAGAACGCCAGCGACGCGTCGTAGTCCTTGCTCTGGCATTCGAACCAGTAGGGCGTGCCGTGTTCACCCCACTCGGTGAAGCCGGGATGCGTACCGGGTTGCCAGAATCCGGTGACGGCACCGGCCGGGTCGACGACCACCATCATCGAGCCCAGATCACCGACGGGCATCGGCGGCACCATCACCGTCGCGCCCGCGGCCTGCGCAGCTGCGACCGTGGCGTCGCCGTCGGTGGTGTGCAGGTACACCGACCAGATATTCGCCGGGCCGGCCTCGTCCATCACCGGGAGCAGCCCGGCGACCCGCTTACCGTTGCGGGTGAAGTTCTGGTAGCCGCCGAATTCGGGATTCGCCGGCGCCTCCAGCTCCCAGCCGAAGATCTCGCCATAGAACTGCGCGGCCCGCGCGGGATCGCTGCTCATCAAGTCGAACCAGATGGGCGCCCCGACGGGGGCGGTGTATTCGGGCACGATGAATCCTTTCGGCTGGCGTGTTCACAACGGTCCTCAGTATTGACACGCGGCGAGCTCAAAACTCATCGCGACCCATGGTCAGTCGAAGAGATCCCCGTCGACGTAGAACCAGCGTCGGGCCCGTACGGCGAACCGAGACCGCTCGTGCAGCGTCCCATTCCCGCGCCCGTCCCGGTAGTGCGCCCGGAATTCGACCTCGCCGCTCTGGTCCTCACTCCGGCCGTCGACGGTGTCGAGGATCTCCAAGCCGGTCCACCGCAGCACCCCATCCGGCCTGACGACGGCCGGGCGGGTACGCGGATGCCAGGTCCGCCAGACGTAGTCGAGGTCGCCGACGGCGTAGGCGCTATAGCGCGACCGCATCAGCTGTTCGGCGGTCGCGGCCTGACGCTCACCCCGGTGCAGTGCCAGACAACAGCGACCAAACGGCGCACCGGACCCGCAGGGGCACGCGTCGCTCGCTTGCATCCGGTGCGTCTAGCCCTGGCCACGCAGCGTGGGCAGAACCAACGTCGCCACCTCTGCGATGAGGTCGCGCAGCGCAGGCGCGTTCGCGTCGTCCGATCGGGTGCGGGTCATGATGGCCAGCAGGAGGCGTTCGCCATTGGGCCCGAACGCGATTCCGACGTCGTTGGTGCTGGCATAGTCACCGGATCCGGTCTTGTCCGCGGTGGTCCAGCCCGGCGGCAAGCCCGCTCGCATGCTGGAGGTGGTGTTGGCACGCATCCAGTCTTCGAGCTGCTGGCGATGCGGCGCGTCGAGCACACCACCGGTCAGCACCGCCACGATGCCGCCGCCCAGCGCCCGCGGGGTGCTGGTGTCACGGGGATCGCCCGGCAGCGCCGAATTCAGTTCGGTTTCCCAGCGATCCAGCCGGCTGCGGTCGTCGCCGATGGAGCGGGCGAACGCGGTGATCGCCGGCGGGCCGCCGATGACCCGCAACAAGACGTTGGCCGCGGTGTTGTCACTGACCTGCAGTGCCGCCGCGCATAGATCCGAAAGTGCCATCTGCTTACCGACATTCGGCTCGGTGCGCGGGGAATTTGTCCTCAGCAGGTCCGGATCGACCAGCGCGGTGTCGGTGAGCTGCAGCTCCCCCGCCTGAGCTTTCTGCAGCACCCGGGCCGCAAGGTAGGCCTTGAACGTCGAGCACATCGCGAACCGATCGCCGTCGCGGTGCGCCACCGTCGCCGTCGAATCGAGGTCCTGGGCATAGAGGCCGACAGATGCATTGTGCCGCTTCTCCAGCGCCGCGATCCGCTGCTCGAGCGGTGGCAACGGTTCAGCCGGGTCACGCAGCGTCGGGCGTGCCGGTGCGGCCTTCTCGCCACATGCCGTGACGACGGTCAGCGCCGCACCGACGACGAGTAAGCGACGACGCGAGAGGTTCATCGAACATCCCGGGCCAGCGCCGCGACGATATCGGCGGCGCTGCCGCCGCTGGTCCGCCGCCACGACGTGCCCGCCCACAGATTCGTGCCGTGCGGATCCCCGGCGGCGACCGCGGCCCTGCGCAGCGGGCCGGTCATCTGGTTGACCTCCGGATAGCCCAGCGGCGCTATATCGTCGTAGCGCCGGGTGAAATCGTTGGCCAACCCGCGCGCATAGCGGCCCGAAAATGCGTGCGTCACCACGGTTTCGGTGAAATTCTCGTCGGTCAGCGCCGCGCGGTGGGCACCGTTCGTTCCGGCCTCGTCGGCCAGCAGGAAGGCGGTACCAGCCTGCGCCGCGGCGGCTCCAGAGTTCAGTACCCGCTTCACATCGGCCGCACCCGCCAGGCCCCCCGCTGCGATCACCGGCACGTCGTGGGCCGCGGTGATCGCGGCCAGCAGCGCATCCAGTGGATCATCGCCCGGCAGCGCGACCGGGTCGAACGTGCCACGATGACCGCCCGCCTCCGGGCCCTGCACCACCAGAGCGTCGGCGCCCGCGGCCACCGCCACGCCTGCCTCAGCCAGGCTTGTCACGGTCACCGCGGTCAGCACACCGCGGTCACGCAGGCGGCCAAGGATTTCCGCGGCCGGGCACCCGAACGTGAACGAGGCCACCTCGGGCGCAAGGTCGGCGACCACGTCGAGTTTGGCCTGCCACCCATCGTCGTCGGGCTTGGCTGCCCCGACCTCGGCGCCATAGTGTTCGGCGAGCGGGACCAGCAGTTCGCGGTAGCGCTCCAGCGCATCGGGTGTGGCGGCAGACGGTTGCGGCACAAAGATGTTCACGCCGATCGCGGCCGTCGTGAGCGCCCGCGCAGCGGTGATGGCCCCGGCGAATGTGTCGGCGCTCAGATAGCCTGCCGCCACGAAGCCCAGACCACCGGCATTGGACACTGCTGCCGCCAGGGCCGGTGTACTCGGACCGCCTGCCATTGGTGCACCGAGAATGGGTACCGCCAAATCCTGCAGGCCGAACGTCACGACTAGCTCCTGATGGTCCGAAGTGGCTGTGGCAGAGAGCGTTTCGATTTATACGGACCGAGGACGGCACCGCCGAACGGTTTGGCCAGCACCCGACGGGCGATCGCGTTGACCTCGTCGACAGTCACGTCGTCGATGCGCTGCAGCGTGGTGGAGATGCTGCGATATTCGCCGTAGTTGAGCTCACTGCGGCCCAGCCGATGCATCCGCGATGCGGAATCCTCCAGGCCGAGCACCAGGCCGCCGCGGATCGACCCTTTCGCGATCCGGCATTCCGCTTCGGTGATGCCGTCGCGCGCCACGCCTTCGAGAACCTCGGTGGTCAACCGCACCACCTCGTCGAATCGCTCCGGAAGGCAGGCGGCATACACCGACAATGCCCCGGCGTCGGAGAACGTGTCAACCGACGAGAACACCGAGTACGCCAGGCCCCGGCTTTCCCGAATCTGTTGGAAGAGCCGCGAACTCAGGCCACCCCCGAGGGCGGTGTTGAGCACCGATAACGCCCAGCGGTGCGGCCAGTGCCGGCCGGGAACCTGCACGCCCAGCGACAGATGGGTCTGCTCCGCGTCGCGGTTGATCAGCGCCAGGGCGGGCTGGCTGGTCAGCCGGCCGGTGCCCTTGCGGGGCGGTTGCGGGGTGCGACCCTTCTCCAGGCGACCCGCGAAGTGCTTGCGCACCAGCCTGACCACCTCGTCGTGGTCGACGTTTCCGGCTACCGCCACAACCATTCGCTCCGGGGTATACCGGCGGACGTGGAAAGAATGCAGCTGCGCGCGCGTCATATCGGACACCGAGTCGACGCTGCCGATGACCGGCCGGCCGACGGGGTGGTCGCCGAACATCGCCGTCAGGAAGACATCTCCGAGAGTGTCTTCCGGGTCGTCGTCGCGCATCGCGATCTCTTCGAGCACCACGTCACGTTCGAGTTCGACGTCATGCGCGGCGCACACCCCGTTGAGCACGACGTCAGAGACCATGTCGAGGGCCAGCTCCAGGTCGTCGTCCAGGACGTGCGCGTAGTAGCAGGTGTGTTCCTTGGCGGTGAACGCGTTCAGTTCGCCGCCGACGGCGTCGATGGATTGTGCGATCTCGACGGCGGTGCGGGTCGGCGTCGCCTTGAACAGCAGGTGCTCCAGGAAGTGCGCGGCGCCGGCGACCGTCGGGCCTTCATCACGCGAACCGACGTTGACCCAGATACCGACCGACGCCGACCGCACCGACGGGACGAACTCGGTGACAACCCGCAGGCCGCCGGGAAGTACGGTGCGCCGCACCGCGACCGGCGCCTCACTGGTGAGACGCCGGTCGCGGCGAAGCGCTGTGTTGATCCCCCGGTCGCTGCGCTCCAGCCCGCCGGACTCAGCTGCTGGCGGTCGCGGCATCGGCATCAACAGGAGCCGGTGCGTCTTCGGGAGCGGCTGCCGCGTCCTCGTCAACCAGGACCAGGGAGATCTTGCCGCGGTTGTCGATGTCGGCGATCTCGACGCGGAGCTTGTCGCCGACCTTGGCCACATCCTCGACCTTGGCGATGCGCTTGCCGCGGCCCAGCTTGCTGATGTGCACCAGGCCGTCGCGACCCGGCAACAAGGAAACGAAAGCTCCAAAGTCAGTGGTCTTCACCACGGTTCCGAGGAACCGCTCGCCAACCTTGGGCAGCTGCGGGTTGGCGATGGCGTTGATCATGTCGATCGCCGCCTGCGCCGACGGGCCGTCGGTGGCGCCGACGAACACGGTGCCGTCGTCCTCGATGGAGATCGACGCGCCGGTCTGCTCGGTGATCGAGTTGATCATCTTGCCCTTGGGGCCGATGACCTCGCCGATCTTGTCCACCGGCACCTTGATGGCGGTGACCCGGGGTGCGTACGGGCTCATCTCGTCAGGCTCGTCGATGGCTTCGGCCATCACCTCGAGGATCGTCAGGCGAGCGTCCTTGGCCTGCGCGAGAGCACCGGCCAGCACCTGCGAGGGAATGCCGTCCAATTTGGTGTCCAACTGCAGAGCGGTGACGAAGTCCTTCGTGCCTGCGCACTTGAAGTCCATGTCGCCGAAGGCATCCTCGGCACCGAGGATGTCGGTCAGCGTCACGAAGCGGCGTTCCCCATCCACGTCGTCGGACACCAAGCCCATGGCAATACCGGCAACCGGGGCCTTCAGCGGCACACCGGCGTTCAGCAGCGACAGGGTGGACGCACAAACCGAACCCATCGAGGTGGAACCGTTGGAGCCCAACGCTTCCGACACCTGGCGGATTGCGTACGGGAACTCTTCGACGCTCGGCAGCACCGGCATCAGAGCGCGCTCGGCGAGCGCGCCGTGGCCGATCTCGCGGCGCTTGGGCGAGCCGACGCGACCGGTCTCGCCGGTCGAAAACGGCGGGAAGTTGTAGTGATGCATGTAGCGCTTGGAGGTCTCCGGTCCCAGCGAGTCGATCTGCTGAGCCATCTTGACCATGTCCAGCGTGGTGACACCCATGATCTGGGTTTCGCCACGCTCGAACAGCGCGCTGCCGTGCGCCCGCGGGATGACCGCGACCTCGGCCGACAGGGCGCGGATGTCGGTGACACCGCGGCCGTCGATACGGAAGTGGTCGGTCAGGATGCGCTGGCGCACAAGCTTCTTGGTCAGCGAGCGGTAGGCCGCGCCGATTTCCTTCTCGCGCCCGGCGAACGTCTCGCCGAGCTCGCCGAGGACCTCGTGCTTGATCTCGTCGGTGCGCTCGTCGCGCTCGTGCTTGCCGGCGATGGTGAGCGCCTGCGAGAGCGGCTCGGAGGCCACGTGCGCGACGGCCGCATAGACGTCATCCTGGTAGTCCGGGAACAGCGGGTAATCGGCGACCGGCTTGGCGGCCTTGTCGGCCAACGCCTGCTGCGCATCGCACAGTGCGGCGACGAACGGCTTGGCGGCTTCGAGGCCTTCGGCCACCACAGCCTCGGTCGGTGCGCCGGCGCCGTCGGCGATGAGCTCGATGACATTGTCGGTGGCCTCGGCCTCGACCATCATGATGGCGACGTCGTCGCCCGCCTTACGGCCGGCAACGACCATGTCGAACACCGCACGCTCGAGCTGCTCGACCGTCGGGAAGGCAACCCACTGGCCGTCGATCAGGGCGACGCGGACACCGCCGACCGGTCCGGAGAACGGCAGACCGGAAATCTGGGTGGAGGCCGACGCGGCGTTGATCGCCAGCACGTCGTACAGATCCTTGGGATCCAGGCTCAGGATCGTGACCACGACCTGGATCTCGTTACGCAAGCCCGAGATGAACGTGGGGCGCAGCGGGCGGTCGATCAGGCGGCAGGTCAGGATCGCGTCCGTGGACGGCCGGCCCTCGCGGCGGAAGAACGAGCCGGGGATGCGCCCGGCGGCGTACATCCGCTCCTCGACGTCGATGGTCAGCGGAAAGAAGTCGAAATGATCTTTGGGGGATTTGCTGGCGGTGGTCGCGCTCAGCAGCATGGTCTCGTCGTCGAGGTAGGCGACGACGGCTCCGGCGGCCTGCTGGGCCAGCCGGCCGGTCTCGAAACGAATGGTGCGGGTGCCGAAGCTCCCGTTGTCGATGACGGCGGTCGACTCGAAGACGCCTTCGTCGGTTTCAGCTACAGACATGGATGTCCGTTCAGCCTTTCTGAGTTCACTGTTCAGCTGTTTCGCGTCGTCACAGATGAACCCAGGTAGACCTGGGCACTACGAGGCTTGGGCCTGGTTGCGGCTACGGCCGTCGATCGAAGCGGCCGGGCTCTCCCCAGTTCTTTGGGGCCCGGCAGCCACTACCGAAGACCGCCCGCGCAGGGAAGCTTCGCTATGACACGCAGGAACGGGACACGCGGATATGCATGAACCGCACCCGATGTTTGAGCCGGAAAACGGCTCACAACGGCCCCTATGTTACACGGCGGGGTGTTTCGCTCAGCGGCGCAGACCCAGCCGTTCGATCAGCGAGCGGTAGCGCGCGACGTCGAGGTCGGCGACGTACTTGAGCAGCCGGCGGCGGCGGCCGACCAGCAACAGCAGCCCGCGCCGCGAGTGGTGGTCGTGCTTGTGCTGCTTGAGGTGCTCGGTGAGGTCGGCGATGCGCTTGGTCAGCAGCGCCACCTGGGCTTCCGGCGAACCGGTGTCGGTCTCGTGCAGACCGTACTGGCCCAGGATTTCCTTCTTCTGTTCGGCGGTCAGCGCCACGAAAACATCTCCATCAAATCGGTGCCGCGTGTTGGGACTCACGGGCGTGACCACCGCGGACTGCAGTACACGCCAGGTTGGCCACTCTAGCAGCGGGTACGGCGGGAACCGAAATCGCGAAAGTCGACGCCCTTGACAACATACAACCACTTGGTTGTATGTTGGTCGGGTGACCGTAGACCAGGAGGACCGGGCAGACGCCCTGTTCCACGCGCTGGCCGATCGGACCCGGCGGGACATCATGCGCCGTGCGCTGGCCGGCGAGCACTCGGTTTCCGCCCTGGCAACGAAGTACGACATGAGCTTCGCCGCCGTGCAGAAACACGTCGTCGTGCTGGAGAAAGCCGGCCTGATCCACAAGCGGCGTAGCGGCCGCGAGCAACTGGCCAGCGGTGACGTGGCAGCCGTGCGCTCAGTGGCGGCCATGCTCGCCGAGTTGGAGCACCTCTGGCGGGGGCGCATCGGTCGCATCGACGAACTCATCGCCATCGAGAACAAGGAGACTGAACAATGCCCGTGACCGACGTCCAGCACGATGCCGAGAATCTGACGCTGACCATCACCGCCGAGTTCGCCGCCCCGGTGCAGCGGATCTGGCAGGTGTACGCCGATCCGCGCCAGCTTGAGAAGGTGTGGGGACCGCCCACGCACCCGGCCACGTTCGTCGACCACAGCCTCACCCCGGGAAGCCGGGTCACCTATTACATGACCGGCCCGGACGGCGAGAGATACGCCGGCTACTGGGACGTCACGAGCGTCGACGAACCGACGAGCTTCGCGTTCCGTGACGGCTTCGCCGACGCGGACTTGAACCCGAATCCCGACATGCCGGTCTCGGAGAACACCTACACCTTCACCGAGCACAACGGCGGTACCCGTGCGGTCTACGCCGCCAAGTTCGCGTCCGCCGAAGGTCTTCAGCAGGTGCTGGACATGGGTGTGGTCGAGGGTTCGACGCTGGCGATCAACCAGATCGACGACCTGATCGCGTCCTGAGGTAGCTCAGTCCTGTGCCGACAGGATCGCGCGGGCCTTCTCGGTGTCCTTGCCCATCGCCTCGACCAAGTCGTGTACTGAATCGAATTTGAGCTGGCCGCGCAGCCGGGCGACGAAGTCCACCGCGACGTGCTGGCCGTAGAGATCGGCGGCGGTGTCCAGGACGAAGGCCTCGACGGTACGGGTCCGCCCGGAGAACGTCGGGTTGGTACCGACCGAGACCGCGGCCTGGTACCGCTCCCCCGGTAGCACCGAACCGGTCACCGGGCCGTGGCCCAGCACCGTGAACCAGGCCGCGTAGACGCCGTCGGCCGGGATCGCGGAGTACATCGGCGGGGCGACGTTGGCGGTCGGGAAACCGAGCACCCGCCCGCGCCCGTCACCGCGCACGACGACGCCTTCGACGCGGTGCGGGCGGCCCAGCGCCTCGGCCGCCGTCACCACGTCACCGGCGTCGACGCAGGACCGGATATAGGTCGACGAGAACGTGACGGTCTCGCTCTGGTGGTGTTCGGCGACCAGCGACAGGCTCTCGACGGCGAAGCCGAACCGGTCGCCGGCCTTGCGCAGGGTCCCGACGTTGCCGGCCGCCTTCTTGCCGAAGGTGAAGTTCTCGCCGACGATCACCTCGACGACGTGCAACCGCTCCACCAGCAGTTCGTGGATGTAGCGGTCCGGAGTGAGCTTCATGAAATCTGTGGTGAACGGGACGACGAGGAAGACGTCGATGCCCAATTCCTCGGCCAGCTCGGCGCGCCGGGCCAACGTGGTCAGCTGAGCCGGATGGCTGCCGGGGAACACGACTTCCATCGGATGCGGGTCGAACGTCATCAACACCGTGGGCACACCGCGGGACCGGCCTGCCTTCACCGCACGGGCGATCAGTTCGGCGTGCCCACGATGTACACCGTCGAATACGCCGATCGTGACCACACATCGGCCCCAGTCCGAGGGGATCTCGTCCTGTCCGCGCCACCGCTCCACGTCGGCAAGCCTACGGCGCGCGACCGCGGCGAGACACGCGAGATCCCCAGATCAGGTGATGATTGCCTAAACTTTTGGATGTGAGTCCTGACGGCAGCCCGAACCCCGGGGTACGCGACCTGACGACGGTCGCCCAGGACTACCTCAAATGCATCTGGAGCGCCCAGGAGTGGTCGCGCGACAAGGTGAGCACCAAGCTGCTGGCCGAGCGCATCGGGGTGTCGGCCAGCACGGCCTCGGAGTCGATTCGCAGGCTCGCCGACCAGGGCCTGGTGGACCACGAGAAGTACGGCGCGGTGACGCTGACCGAGCGGGGCCGCGCCGCGGCGCTGGCGGTGGTCCGACGCCACCGCCTGCTGGAGACGTTCCTGATGCGCGAACTCGGCTACGGCTGGGACGAGGTGCACGACGAGGCCGAGATCCTCGAGCACGCCGTCAGCGACATGATGCTCGACCGCATCGACGCAAAGCTGGGCTATCCGACCCGCGATCCCCACGGTGACCCGATCCCCTCGTCCGACGGTCAGGTCCCCACGCCCCCGGCCCGGCAGCTGTCGGTATGCGAGAACGGCGAACTCGGCACGGTGGCAAGGATTTCCGATGCCGACCCCGAAATGCTGCGCTACTTCGACACCGTCGGCATCAGCCTGGACTCGCGCCTTCGGGTCCTGGCTCGGCGCGACTTCGCCGGTGTGATCTCCGTGTCGGTCGAGTCATCCGACGGCGCAACAAACACCGTCGATCTGGGCAGCCCTGCGGCCCAGGCGATCTGGGTCGTCGGCTGAGGCCTTTCCCCGCGAGCAGACAGAAACTCGGGTGATTTTCGATGAAAATGCCCGAGTTTCTGTCTGCTCGCGCGGGGACTAGAGTGTCGCGGGGCGGATCACCACAACGGATTTGGTGCGGCCACCCTTGTCTTCCAGCAGCGCAATCACCCGACCATCGGGATCGGTTGCGGCGTAGACACCGTCGATCCCCGCAGCACTCAGCGACCGGCCGTGACTGGAGTCCTCGGCTTCGGCCGCTGTGATGTCGCGGCGGGCAAACGCGAGCAGGCACGCCTCGTCGAGCGAGTAGCTGAGTTCCGGATGCTCGGTCAGTTGATCCAGCGACCGGGCGTGGTCCAGTCCGTAGCCGCCAACCCTGGTGCGGCGCAACGCCGTCAGGTGTCCCCCGACGCCGAGCCCGTCTCCGAGATCACGCGCCAGCGCCCGGATGTAGGTACCCGACGAACAGTCGACGTCGACGTCCACGTCGATGAACGGCCCCTCACGCCGGATCTCGTGCACGTCGAATCGGTCGATTCGTACCGTGCGCTCGGCGAGCTGCACATCCTGGCCTTCTCGCACCAGCTGGTAGGCACGCTTGCCACCGACCTTGACCGCACTGACCGCCGATGGTCGCTGCGAGATCGTCCCACGCAGCGGCGCTACCCCCGCCTGGATCTGCTCATCGGTGACGCGCTCGGCGGAGATATCTTGCAGCACTTCACCTTCGGCGTCTTCGGTGGAGGTGGTCCGGCCCAGCCGGATGGTAGCCGCGTACGACTTCGACGTGGCGGTCAGCAGGCCGAGGATCTTGGTGGCCCGCTCGATGCCGACGACCAGCACACCGGTGGCCATCGGGTCCAGCGTGCCCGCGTGGCCGACCTTGCGGGTGCCGAAGATCCGCCGGCAGCGGCCGACGACGTCATGGCTCGTCATCCCGGCCGGCTTGTCGACGACGACGATCCCGGGCTCCGGAACGCTCACAACACGATCGCCGTCAGTGCCAGCCCGCCGCCCACCGACCACCGGCCGGCCAGCTCGTTCAACGGCGGCCCGGAACGGGCGGCCGAGTCGATCAGGATCCGCGAGACGAACGTTCCGGCCACCCCGGACTCCTCGACATCGAAGGTGATGTGCGCGTCCTCGAAGCCCAGCCATCGCTCCGTCAGCGGAAACCACGCCTTGTACGTCGCCTCCTTGGCACAGAACAGGATTCGGTCCCAATGCAGCCCGCCCGGCAAGCCGGCGATCTCGTCCCGCTCGGCGGGCAGGCTGATGGCGCCCAGTACCCCGTCGGGCAGCACGCCGTGCGGTTCGGCGTCGATGCCCACCGAACGCACACTCGCACTGCGCCCGACCACCGCTCCGCGGTACCCCTGAGTGTGGGTGAGGCTGCCCACCACCCCGTCGGGCCAGCACGGTTCGCCCTTGTCCCCCTTGAGGATCGGCACCGGAGGGAGGCCCAGCTTCTGCAACGCCACCCGCGCGCAATGCCGGACGGTGATGAACTCGTTGCGCCGCTTGTCCACCGATTTCGCGATCAGCGGCTCTTCCTCGGGAAACGGCTCCAATTCCGGCGGGTCGTCGTAGGCCTCGGCGTAGACCAGGTCGGCGATACCCGGGAGCACCGCAGCCATGAGATCACTCATTCGCGCCTACTACGCAGACGCTCGCGCAGTTTCGCCGACTGCTCCTTCATCTCTTCGGTGATGACGAAATGCCCGCCGAAGTCGTTGAGGTAGCCGGGTGCGTACTGCGGGTCCGGCAGAATCTGGCGCAACCACCGATAAGGCTTGCGGCGCCGCCACTCTCGCGGATAGCCGACCGAGACCTCTTCGAAGCGCACGCCGTCATACCAGGTGGTCCGCGGAATGTGCAGGTGCCCGTACACCGAGCAGAGGGCGTTGTAGCGGGTGTGCCAATCGGCGGTCGCAGTCGTCCCGCACCACAGCGAGAACTCGGGGAAGAACAGCACGTCGCAGGGTTCGCGGCGCATCGGGAAATGGTTCACCAACACCGTCGGCGTCATCCAGTCGAGTTCCTCGAGCCGAGCCCTGGTGTGCTTCAACCGATCCCGGCACCATGCGTCGCGGGTGGCGTACGGCTCACTGGACAGCAGGAATTCGTCGGTCGCCACGACGTTACGGTCGCGCGCGATCGCCAGGCCCTCGGCCTTTGTGGTCGCTCCGGCGGGCAGGAATGTGTAGTCGTAGAGCAGGAACATCGGCACGATGGTCGCCGGCCCGCCCTGCTCGGTCCAGATCGGGAAGGGGTGTTCCGGAGTGACCACGCCCATCTCGTCACACATGTTGACCAGGTAGTCGTAGCGGGCGCGGCCGAACACCTGCACCGGATCCTTACCGGTGGTCCACAGCTCGTGATTGCCCGGCACCCAGATCACTTTCGCGAAGCGCCTGCGCAGCAGATCCAGCGACCAGCGGATGTCATCGGTGCGCTCGGCGACGTCGCCGGCAACGATCAGCCAGTCGTCCGGCGACGAGGGGTACAGCGATTCGGTGACCGGTTTGTTGCCGGTGTGACCCGTGTGCAGGTCACTGATCGCCCAGAGGGTGGGTGCCACAACACGCCAGACTACTTGCGCCCGGCCGGGTGGACCGCCCGCGGCCGCAGCGCAGCAGAGTCGCGCTGCGCTCCACGCGCGCGCCCTACTACCTATTCTGAGAGACGTGCGCAGCACCCTGCCCCGGCAGTTCGTCGACCGCGCCGTCTCCCGGCTGTTGCGGATATCGCCGCCGACCAGCGATTACGTCGTCCATCGTGGCGTCGGGATCCCGATGCGGGACGGTGCGGTCCTGCGCGCGACCCACTATGCGCCCGTCGGCGCACCGCTCGGCACGATCATGGTTCGTGGCCCCTACGGACGGTCATTCCCGTCGTCGGTGATCTACGCCCAGCTCTATGCCGCGCGGGGCTATCACGTCCTGTTGCAGAGCGTGCGCGGCACGTTCGGGTCTGGTGGTGACTTCGTGCCGATGGTGCACGAGGCTGACGACGCCGCCGACACCGTGACCTGGCTGCGCGAACAACCCTGGTTCACCGGGCACCTCGCCACCATCGGAGCCTCCTACCTGGGCTTCACCCAATGGGCGCTGCTGTCCGATCCCCCGCCGGAACTGGCCGCAGCGGTGATCACCGTCGGCCCGCACGACTTCCACGCCTCCTCGTGGGGCACCGGATCGTTCTCGCTGAACGACTTCCTGGGCTGGTCGGACTCGATGGCCCACCAAGAAAAGGCGATGCCGCGGCGGCTGGCGTTTGCGACCCGTGCGGCGCGCCGACTCGAACGCGCCACGCATGGACTTCCGCTGGGCAACGCCGGCCGCGACCTACTGGGCCCCGGCTCGCCCTGGTACGAGTCGTGGATCGAGCACCCGCACAGTGATGACCCGTTTTGGGAGACGAAGCGGATGACGCCGGCGCTCGACCGCTGCGACGTCCCGGTGCTGTTGCTCAGCGGCTGGCAGGACCTGTTTCTCGAACAGACCCTCTCGCAGTACGGCCGCCTGCGCGACCGTGGTGTCGACGTCGCGATGACGCTCGGGCCGTGGGCGCACAGCGATATGACCACCAAAGCCGGTGGCACCGTAGCCTCGGAGACGCTGAGCTGGCTGGGCGCACACCTCGCCGGCGTTCGCACCGAGCCCCGCCGCAACCCGGTCCGGGTGTACATCGCCCATCACGGCTGGATCGAGCTGCCGGACTGGCCACCTCCCACGGGCGAAGGTGTGTTGTATCTGCAGCCCGCGGGCCGGCTGGCGGCGGCCGCGCCGCCGGACGACGCGATGCCGTCGACCTTCCGCTACGACCCGGCCGACCCGACCCCGACGGTCGGTGGCCGCCTCCTCACCCAGAACAGCGGCTATCAGGACGACTCGGTACTGGCGCGGCGCGCCGACGTGCTGAGCTTCACCAGCGGACCGTTGGACGCCGACCTGTACGTGTTCGGCAACCCGCTCGTGGAGCTGGCGCACGAGGCCGACATCGACCACGTCGACGTGTTCGTGCGGATCAGCGAGGTCGACGCCCGGGGACGGTCCCGCAATGTCAGCGACGGCTACCGGCGGCTGGCTGAGGCCCGGACCGGCCCGGTCCGGGTAGAGCTCGATGCCATCGCGCACCGCTTCCCCGCGGGCACCCAGATCCGGGTGCTGATCGCCGGCGGCTCGCATCCGCGCTACGCCCGCAACCTCGGCACCGGCGAGCCGGTCCTCACCGGCCGGCGGATGGTGCCGGCGGTGCACACCGTCCACCACGGGGCCGGCGGGCTGTCCAGGGTGATCCTGCCCGCCTCGGCCGGTCTGCCCTCAGCCGACGGCGGCGCGGACCCGGCCGGCGATCTCGCCTAGCGCCGCGGCGTCGTGAACGGGTTTACCCAGGTCGGCGGTCGCGGGTAACTGCACCCAGCTGGTGCAGCCGCCGTACTGCGGCTCACGGGCCAGCCGGATCGGCTCGACGAGCGGGACGGCCTGCACCACCAGCACGGTCAGCCGGTGGCGGGGCCGGAAGTCCAGCCGGTCGGCCTGCACCGACTCGGCGGTCCAGATGTGCAGATCTTCGATGTCGGCAAGCCGCTCGGCGTCCGATACCGCAACGGCAGCAACCACTTTGGCGGCGGCACGGATCACGAGGTGGTCCTCGGTGCTGTCCGACGCCGATGGGGCGAGCAGGTCCCGATGCTCGGGGCGCACCCGTTCGGCGTGGCTGTGGGCGACCGTCGGGAACAACAGGAACTCGTCGGCTGCGACGGCGAACCTCTTCTCGTGGATGCCGCCCTTGCGCAGCAGCACCGTCTGCCGCCCGTCGAGCAGGGCGTGCACCGCCGCACTCCACTCCTTGAGCGCAGTGGTCATTTCGAGGTGAGCCGCGCGATGACCTCGGGCCGGCGCAGCGGTGGAATGGTCTTCGGCGGCTGTCGGCGGGCCGGCAGCTCGGCCAGCAGCCGTGTCGTGACGGCCGCTACCTGCACGACCGCGGCCTCGAAGGCGTCGACATTGGCCTCGGACGGCCGGGTGATTCCGCTGACCTTGCGGACGTACTGGCGAGCGGCCGCGGTGATCTCTTCGTCGGTGGCCGCCGGCTCCAGGCCGCGCAACTCGGTGATGTTTCGGCACATGAGCTCCAGCATGCCTGTTGACCAGCCGACGCGGTGATCGGATTGATATGCGGCACCCATCTCACTCACAAGTTCGCCGCCTAGCGTGGCCGCCAACCCGTCGATCTCACGTGATCAGAAAGGTGGACCGTGGTCCCGGAACTGGCGCTCGCCGGTACGACAGATGCACTCAGGCGGCCCACCGTGAGCAAACGAGGGGTGGGTCGTCCACGCGGTTCGAACGGAGAAGTGCGGCGCCCGCTGATCGTCTCGGCGGCCATCCACATCTTTGCCTACCGCGGGTACGACGCCGCGACATTGCAGGAAGTCGCGGATCTGGTCGACATCACCCGGCCCGCGGTGCACCACTACTTCCCGGGTAAGGCACCGCTTTACCGGGCCGCTCTCGACCGGGCCTACGAGATCGTCATGCCTGCCCTGGCAGCACGCCCCAAAGAAGCATTCATCACCCCACCACAAGGTGAAATGCGGCTGGCCAGTGCACTTTTGGGCGCCTCACTGGCGCAGTCGAACCGGATCGCCGATATCGCGCCCCGGATCACCACCATCGCCGACGAATTGCGCCGTCTGTGCGAGAACGCCCGCGGCACCGATGGCACGGACACGCTTCTCGCGGCGGTCGTCGGGAGGTGGGTGCTGACCGCGTCGACGCTCGCCGAACCCGATGTTCACGTAGATGTTCGCTCGCTCTGAGCACATTCACAGCGATCGGCTCAATATGCCGCCGCCAGAACAAGTGACGCGCGAGTAGATTGGCCTCGACTGTCCGATGCGCGGGGCTGGAGGCCGAGGTTGCGAACGCGGCGATTGTGCCGAGCCGGCTCGGCCCTGATTCTTCTGCTCGGTGCCACCGTCCTACCGGCTTGCGGCGCTCCGACGAACCTCACCGAGGTTGCCGACGACCTGCAAGCCACCCTGATGTCGATGCCCGGGGTCACCGACGCGTGGGTGTATCCGGATGAGAGTTACGCCGACGGCTTCACCTTCAACATCACCGTCGACGCGCCCACGGCAACCCGCTCCGAGCTGATCGCCGTCGCCGACCGGATCGCCGACACCAAGATCCGGTTGATCGCGAACTACACCCAGAAAGTGGACTTCTGGGTGACGCCCGACAAGCCCGTGACACTGAGGCGTCAGTCACACCTCGACTCCGCCCAGATCGCCGATGACGCCGAGCGGCTCCGCGTGATCGCCGCGGGCGCAGACGGCCGCATCGACTGGTTCCGTGGCGACGACAGCACGGTGAATCAACTCTCGGTCACCGACAGCCACACCCCGGGGGCCGATCTCCTCGACACCGTCCGGCGAACCGCCGGTGACACCGGGCTCACCATGTCGGTGTCACCGGCGTCGCCGTCGCCCCGGACCCCGAGGATGAGTGTCGCCTTTCCTCTCAGCGCACAAGCTCAGAGGTCCGTCGAGCAGTTCCTCGGCAGCGTTCCGGTCGACGTCTTCGGCCTGCGGATCGACAACGATCGGGTGCGCGCCGTGCAAGCCATGGTGCCCGCCGATCCCGCGATAGCCGAGCAGGAACTGTTCACTGTGATCGACGCGAGCAGGGCGGTCGCAGCCCAGCCGATGTGGCTGGCCTGGTACGTCCCCAGCGCTGTCGGCGGCGTACCGATGTTCGGCGGCCTCGTCGAAATCGGTGATTGTTCAGCCCCTTCCGCACAGGTCCGGCAGGCATCGCTGCGGCCGGGCCACGACGTCACCTCCTCGCTTCAGACTCGTCTTCAGTCCAAGGCCGGCGCCTGCGCCGCACCCGAAGCCGGCCACACCGAGCAGAATTCGCCATTGGCGACGGTATCGCCTTCTCTCCCAAGCATTTTAGTTCGCGCACGCGCGCAGGCCATATCGACTCCCGACATCACGACCACCGCCACCCGGCCGATTCCGGTGGCAACCGGAAACTCGACCAGCCGCGCCGCCCGGCCCGCGCCTGTGCCTGCGCCGTCGGCGATTCGCCCCCCGACACGGACGATTCCGCTACCGGCGGCGGGGCTGGGACCAATCGCGCCGCCACCGGTCGGCGGCACTCCGACAGCCGGCCCCAGCGGTCCACCCCACTCACCGACGGGAGCACACCGCCCGGCGAAAGGGACGGCACGCTCGGGTCGTTAGCGGCGCGGTTACGGTGTCAGCTATGACCGGCGACGACATCTTGCTCATCGACACCACCGACCGGATCCGCACGGTCACGCTGAATCGGCCCGGCGCGCGCAACGCGCTGTCGAGCGCGCTGCGCAGCCGCTTCTTCGGCGCGCTGCGCGCGGCCGACGCCGACGAGGGCGTCGACGTCATCATCGTCACCGGTGCCGACCCGGTCTTCTGCGCGGGGCTGGACCTCAAGGAACTCGGCGACACCACCGAACTTCCCGATATCTCGCCGAAGTGGCCGCCGATGACTAAGCCGGTCATCGGGGCGATCAACGGCGCAGCGGTGACCGGCGGACTGGAACTGGCGCTGTACTGCGACATCCTGATCGCCTCCGAGCGCGCCCGCTTCGCCGACACCCACGCCCGGGTCGGGCTACTGCCGACCTGGGGCCTGAGCGTGCGACTGCCGCAGAAGGTCGGCGTCGGGATGGCCCGGCGGATGAGCCTGACCGGTGACTACCTGTCCGCGGCGGATGCCCTGCGCGCCGGGCTGGTCACCGAGGTCGTCGCGCACGAGGAGCTGCTGCCGGCCGCCCGCGCGATCGCCGCCGCGATCGTCGGCAACAACCAGAAGGCCGTGCGCGCGCTGCTGGCCTCCTATCACCGCATCGACGAAGACCAGACCGGCTCGGGGCTGTGGATCGAGGCGATGTCGGCCAGGAAGTGGATGGCCCAGACCTCCGGTGACGACATCGCCGCCAGCCGTTCCTCGGTCATCGAGCGGGGCCGCTCGCAGGTGAAATAGGCTCGCCTCATACCGCTTTCGCGGCGTCGATGAGGCTCTGCCACTTCGCCAGCGTGCCGGCGTCCTTGGCGAAGATGTTGCCGATCTGCAATTGGCTCAGCGTCACGCCGCCCAGGGTGTAGCTGCTGTTGTTGCCGACGATCGTGATCACCGTCGACCCGGACTCGTCCGAGACGTCGAACTCGTTGGCCTGCATCCAGACGAAGTCCAGGGTGTCCTTGCCGGGGTCGAACGTCAGGACCGGGTTGGCGCCCCATGCCCAGCCGATCGTCGTGGTCGTGCCCCCGGTCACCGGGGTCCCTCCGCCGCCGGCCGAGCCGCCGGCGTTGGTGTAGTCGACGACGTTGATCGTGCCGTAGTCGTTGAACACGTTGCTGAACGCGCCGGTGGGGTCACTGAGTCCCGAGGCGCTGGTGGTGGACTGACCCAGTGTGCCCGGGGTGTCGCGAAGCACCTGCCACATCGACAGCATCCCGATGTTCTTGGTGCGGGCCCAGTCTTCGAGCGCCTGCGCGTCGGCGACGGTGAACACCTCGGTGATGACGTCGTTGACGCCGAGCATCGGGGTGACGCCGATGTTGTTCCAGCCGAAGGTCTTCGAGTGAGCGGCGTAGAGCGTGGCGAGCTGGGCGTAGGTGGACTCAGCGGATTCGATCGCGTAGGCGCCCATGGTCTTTGCGTTCGGCCCATTGGTCGGCGCGGCGGACTCGCCGTAGTCCATTGCCATCACGTTGACACCGGCCAACGCAACCCCGGCCGCCAGCGCCGTTTCCACCACGTTCACGCCGTCGGCGGTCAGCCCGCTCGGCAACACCGGAAGCGTGTACCAGATCTCCAACTCCGGCTTCTGTTTCTGCAACAGCGCCAGCGCCTGGGCGTTGAGGGTGACCGACGCGGGATCGGCCACCGCGGCGCCCTCGATGTCGAAATCAAGGTGAGTGACGCCATATTTGTCGACGACGGCCGCGTAAGCGGCCGCGAGTTCTTGGGCCGTGCGCCCCTTGGCGGCGTAGTCCTGGGCGATGCTGGTGCCGGCCGCACCGCCGAAGGAGATCATGACGTCGCCGCCTGCGGCCTTGAAGGTGGCGATCGCGTTGTTGATCGCGATCGCCTGTTCGTTGGTCGAATTCGGTTCCAGTGCAGCCAATCCCGCCCACGCGAGGTTGCCGTCGGAGTCGGCCTGCATGAAGCCGAGCGTCACCAGCGACGTGCCGTAGGTCTTGGAGAGCGCCAGCAGGTTCGGCACCGGGTATGCGCCCATGTCGATGTACGGCGCGAAGAAGCTCGTGCCCCACTCGGCGGTTCCACCGGGCGTCGTGGCGGTGTCGTCGGCTGCGATGGTGCCGACCGCCGATGCGGTGGCGATGGTGGCGCCGACCGGGGCGGATAGCGTGACGGTGAACGTCTCGGTCGGCTCCACGGCGGTGTCACCTATCACGCTGACGTTGATCACCTGCGTCACCGAACCCGCGGCGAACGTCACGGTTCCCGAGGCCGCCGTGTAGTCCTGGCCGGCGGTGGCCGAACCGTTCGTCGTCGTGTAGGTCAGCGTGATCGCCGTGGCCGACGCCGTGGACAGGGTCACCGTGAATGGGATCGACGTCGTTCCGCTGTTGCCTTCGGGCACGCTGGCCCCGGCGATGGACACCGTCGGCAGCTGCGGGATGCTGGCGTCATCGTCGTCGGTGATGGTGCCCGTCGCCACCGCCCGGCCGATTTTGGCGCCGAACGCGTCGGACAGCGTCACGGTGAACGTCTCGGCCGGCTCGACCTTCGTGTCACCCAGCACATCCACACTGATCACCTGAGCCGTCACGCCCGGAGCGAAGACGAGCGTGCCCCCGACGTTCACGTAATCCTGCAGGGCCGTTCCCGACCCGTCGCCAGTCAGGTAGCTCACGGTCACGGTCCTGGTGCTCGGCTTGGACAGCGTCACCGTGAATGCCGCGGTGGTGGTGCTCCCGCTGCCCTCGACGAGGCTGGTGTCGGTGATCGAGAGGCTGGGCGTGGTCGGCGGACGCAGCAGGTTTTCGATCTCGCGGCGGATCAGGGTCAGCATGCCGGTCAGCAGTTGTGCCGGTGAGGGTGGCAGGCCCTTGATTCCGAACAGCGACAGGAACCGCGAGACGATGTCGCCGGGGCTCAGCGCCGCGGTTGCGGCCCGACTCGCCGGTGTCACCTTCGCTGCGACCTCGGATGCGGTGGCCGAAACCTGTTCTGTGACAGCAGGTTCTGCGGTAGTGTTCACCTGAACGGGCGCGCTGGGTTCGACCGCCTTGGCCGGCTTGGGGGTCTCGTCGGCGGGCACCCGCGCACCCGGGCGGCTGACCGCGGCAGGTTGCGACGCCGCCGGCGTGCGAGTGGACCGCTTGGATGCGCCGGCGTTGCTGCCGGATGGCGCCTGTGCCGCGCGGCGCGACGTGCCGACCGTTGATTTCGACGGCTTCGACGGCTGTGCCGCCGAGCCGGCGTCCGGGGCGTCAGCTACCGCGATACCCGGGCTGGCGGCCACCGCCATACCCAGGCTCAGCGCAAACGCAGCAGAACCGACGCGAAATCCAAATGCTGTCGAACTCATGGCACCCCCGAACCCGGACGGTTGTTCAGCAACGTTCAGTATTAACGCACAGAGGCGACGTTCGGAGCCAACTCAGCAAAAATTCAGATCGACGTGAAAGGCACATCCTCTACGCTGGCCCGCATGAATGAGGCGCATGAGGTCTGCGGCAGCGACGAATGGCGTCAGATCATGCGCGAGCAGATCCTGCCGTGGGCACTGGGTAGCACTGACCTCGGCGACGACGTCCTGGAGGTCGGGCCCGGCTATGGTGCCGTCACCGACGTGTTGAGCACGGTGCTGCCCCGGGTGACCTGCGTGGAAATCGACGACACGTTGGCGGCCATGCTCACCGAGCGGTTTTCCGGTGTGCCGTCGGTGCAGATCCTGCGCGGCGATGCCACCGCGCTGGATTTCCCCGACAATCGGTTCTCGGGCGCGGCCTGCTTCACGATGTTGCACCACGTTCCCACCGCCGAACTGCAGGACCGGCTGCTGGCCGAGGTCGCCCGGGTGCTGCGCCCAGGCGCCACGCTGGTCGCTAGTGACAGCATCGGCAGCGACGACATGGAGAACGCACACGAGGGCGACACCTACAACCCCGTCGACCCAGCTGGCCTCGCCGCTCGGCTCACGGCGGCGGGATTCATGGATGTCGACGTGCGCACCAACGAGTTTGGCTGGGCGGCAACGGCTCGGGCCTAGCCTGTCCCGAGTACCAGCCAACGCCCCGAAAATGCCCGCCAGCCAACGAAAATCAGCCGCAGCACCATGAACGCGCTCAGGCCCGACCAGATACCGAGCAGGCCCCAGCCGAACGCGAGCGACAGCCAGATCAACGGCAGGAAACCGACGAGCGCACTGGCCAACGTCGCGGTACGCATGAACGCGGCATCACCGGCCCCCAGCAGCACGCCGTCGAGCGCGAAGACGATACCGGCGATGGGCAGCTGCGCCACCATGAACCACCACGGCACTCCGATCGCGGCGAGCACCGAGCGGTCGTCGGTGAACAACGACGGCAGCACCGAGGAACCGACCGCGAACACCAACGCCAATATCGCGGCGGCGATCGTCGAGAACACCGTCACCCGCAACGCCACCGACTTCGCGTGAGTCGTCCGGCCGGCCCCGAGCGCGGCACCGACCAGTGACTGCGCGGCAATCGCAAGCGAATCCAGTACCAGGGCAAGGAAATTCCACAGCTGCAGCACCACCTGGTGCGCGGCGACGGCCGCCGCTCCGAACCGTGCGGCCACCGCGGCCGCCGACACGAAGCAGGCCTGGAACGCCAAGGTCCGCACGACCAGATCGCGGCCCATCACCACCTGTGCCCGCAGTACCGAGGTGTCCAGACGCAGCGGGACCCTCTCCACCAGCAGCGCGCGGCAGAACAGCACGGCGGCCAACCACTGCCCCACCAGGTTGGCGATCGCCGAGCCGGCCAGCTCCAGCCGGGGCAGGCCCAGCCAGCCGTACACCAGCAGCGGGCACAACGCCGCCGAGATGCCGAACCCCACCAGCACGTAGCGCAGCGGCCGCATGGTGTCCTGCACCCCCCGCATCCAGCCGTTGCCTGCCGCCGAGATCAGGATGGCCGGCACCCCGAAGATCGCGATACGCACCCACGGCAGCGCCGCGTCGGCGATGCCGCCACCGGACGTGCTGCCCGCGATCGCCGACACCAGCGGGACCGCGGTCAGCTGCACCGCGGTCACGATCACCGCGCCCATCCCCAGCGCGAGCCAGGTGGCCTGAACGCCCTCACCGACCGCCGCGGCCCGGTCACCGGCGCCGTAGAACCGCGCCGAACGGGCCGTCGTGCCGTAGGACAGGAACGTGAGCTGCGCGCTGACAACAGAGAGGATCAATCCGCCGATCGCCAGACCCGCCAGACTCAGCGCACCGAGGCGCCCGACGATCGCGATGTCGAACAACAGATAGATCGGCTCGGCGGCCAGGACACCCAGCGCCGGAATCGCCAGCCCGGCGATCCGCCTGCCAGTGACAGCGGCGTCATCGGCTGAGTCAGTCATCCAATTTCACCTTTTGCACTCGACGTGCGAGTAAACCGCCGCCAAAGGTGAAATTCGATTGCGCGCGTCAACCCGTCAGCCGAGGGCGGCGGCCAGTTGCGCCACCACGTCGTCGATCGGCCCGGACGCGGAGTAGCCGGCGGCCAGCGTGTGCCCGCCGCCGCCGAAGCTGCTGGCGACCTTGGCCAGGTCGTAGCTCTTGGCTCGCATCGACACCGACCAATGCTGCGGCTCGATCTCCTTGAAGACCGCCGCGACCTCGGCTTCGTGGGTGGTGCGCACGATGTCCACGATGCTCTCCACCTCTTCGGACCGGTTCTTCATCCAGTCCTCGTGGGCGACCACCGCATACACAAGGCCTCGCCCGCCGGCTGCCTCGGGCACCAGCTGGGCGCTGGACAGCACCCGGGCCAGCAGGGGCAGCCACACGAACGGGTGGGTGTCGAACAGTTCCCGGCTGATCGCGGCGTTGTCCACGCCCAACTCGACCAGACGCGCCGCCAGCCGCAGAGCCCGCGGCGACGCCCACCGGAACGACCCGGTATCGATCGTCAACCCGGCGTACAGGCAGGTGGCGACGTCCCGGTCGATCGCTTTCTCCCACGCATCCAGTAGCTCGGCAACCACCATCGTCGTCGAATCAGCCTTGGGATCAACAAGATTCACGCTGCCGAACAGGGTGTTCGACTTGTGGTGATCGATGACCAGAACGTCGCGGCCGGGCGGGGTCAACTCGGCCAGCGCACCAAGCCGATTGATGCTCGGGGCATCGACGGTCACCACGAGATCGGCGTCGCGGCGCATGTCCTTCGGCGCCACCAGCAGGTGGCCGCCGGGAAGCATGTGCAACGACTCCGGCAGGTTCGACGGCGTCGCGAAACTGACCTGGACCTCGACACCGTCGCGCTCGAGGATCAGCGCCAGCCCCAAGCCGGCACCGATGCTGTCGGCGTCGGGATGCACGTGGCAGATCACGCTGACCGAACGGGCACCGCGCAGCACCTCGAGAGCGCCGTGCGCATCCACCCGCCTGCCGAGGCGAGTGATCTCAGTCGTCGAATCGATCGCGGTCACCGGCGTCCTGGTCGTCCTGCGAGGATGATGCTTCTACCTCTTCTCCTACCACACGGTAGGGCTGCGCGTCTCCTGCAGGAGTTGCCCCGGCCCGAATCCGCGCGACATCGGCGTCCGCGGCGCGGGCCTTGGCCAGCAGCTCCTCCATCATCAGAGCAGTGTCGGGCACAGTGTCCAAAACGAACGACAGGGTTGGGGTGAACCGCACGCCGGTACCTGCCCCGACCCTTGTGCGCAGCGTGCCCTTGGCGCGTTCGAGCGCCGCGGCCGCGGCTGCGTAGTCCGGTTCGTCCTCGAGGGTGTTGCCGCGCACCGTGTAGTAGACGGTCGCGTCGTGAAGGTCACCGGTCATCTTGGTGTCGGTGACCGTCACGAACGCAAGCGGTGGATCTTTGATCTCGTACTCGATCGCCGAGGCGACGATGGTGGAGATCCGCTTGGCCAGCCGCTTCGCCCGTGCGGGATCAGCCACTGTGCGTCCGGTTCTTCGCGCAAGCGCTCATCACTAGGTCCGCGCCTTTTCCACCAACTCGTATGTCTCGATGACGTCGCCTTCCTTGATGTCGGAGTACGTCAGCGTCAGACCGCATTCGTAACCCTCGCGCACCTCGGTGGCGTCGTCCTTTTCGCGCTTGAGCGACGAGACCGTGAGGTTCTCGGCGACCACGACGTTGTCACGCAGCAGCCGCGCCTTGGCGTTGCGCCGCATGATCCCGGACTGCACGAGGCAACCGGCGATGTTGCCGACCTTCGACGAGCGGAAGATCGCCCGAATCTCGGCACGGCCGAGCTCGTTCTCCTCGTAGACCGGCTTGAGCATGCCCTTGAGGGCGCTCTCGATCTCGTCGATCGCCTGGTAGATCACCGAGTAGTAGCGGATCTCCACACCCTCGCGGTTGGCCAGCTCGGTGGCCTTGCCCTCGGCGCGGACGTTGAAGCCGATGATGATCGCATCCGACGCTGACGCCAGATTGACGTTGGTTTCGGTGACGCCACCGACACCGCGGTCGATGACGCGCAGCTCCACTTCGTCGTCGATCTGGATGCCCAGCAGGGCCTCCTCGAGCGCCTCGACCGTACCGGCGTTGTCGCCCTTGAGGATCAGGTTCAGCTGGCTGGTTTCCTTCAGTGCCGAATCCAGATCTTCCAGGCTGATCCGCTTGCGGGTACGGGCGGCCAGTGCATTGCGCTTGCGCGCGCTGCGCCGGTCGGCGATCTGGCGGGCGATCCGGTCCTCGTCGACGACCAGGAAGTTGTCACCCGCACCGGGCACCGACGTGAAGCCGATGACCTGCACCGGACGCGACGGCAGCGCCTCGGTGACGTCCTCGCCGTGCTCGTCCACCATGCGGCGGACGCGGCCGTACGCGTCGCCGGCGACGACGGAGTCGCCGACCCGCAGGGTGCCGCGCTGGATCAGCACGGTCGCCACCGGACCGCGACCGCGGTCCAGGTGCGCCTCGATGGCCACGCCCTGCGCTTCCATATCCGGGTTGGCCCGCAGGTCCAGCGCTGCGTCGGCGGTCAGCAGCACCGCTTCCTCCAGCGCCTCGATGTTGGTGCCGTTCTTGGCCGAGATGTCGACGAACATGGTGTCGCCACCGAAGTCCTCGGCAACCAGGTTGTACTCGGTGAGCTGCGCCCGGATCTTGGCCGGGTCGGCGCCCTCCTTGTCGATCTTGTTGACGGCGACCACGATCGGCACATCGGCGGCCTGCGCGTGGTTGATGGCCTCCACCGTTTGCGGCATGACGCCGTCGTCGGCGGCGACCACGAGGATCGCGATATCGGTGGCCTTGGCACCACGGGCCCGCATGGCGGTGAACGCCTCGTGGCCCGGGGTGTCGATGAAGGTGATCGGGCGCTCGACACCGTCGTGCTCGACGGTCACCTGGTAGGCACCGATGTGCTGGGTGATGCCGCCGGCTTCGCCCTCGCGGACGCTGGCCTGCCGGATGGTGTCCAGCAGGCGGGTCTTGCCGTGGTCGACGTGACCCATGACGGTGACCACCGGCGGGCGGACCTCCAGATCCTCCTCGTCACCCTCATCCTCGCCGTAAGTGAGGTCGAACGATTCGAGCAGCTCGCGGTCTTCGTCTTCCGGCGACACGACCTGCACGACATAGTTCATCTCGCTGCCGAGCAGTTCGAGCGTCTCGTCACCCACGGACTGGGTGGCGGTCACCATCTCGCCGAGGTTGAACAGCGCCTGGACCAGAGCGGCCGGGTTGGCGTCGATCTTCTCGGCGAAGTCGGACAGCGACGCGCCGCGGGCCAACCGGATGGTTTCGCCGTTGCCGTGCGGCAACCGCACGCCACCGACGACAGGCGCCTGCATGCTCTCGTATTCGGCGCGTTTTGCCCGCTTCGACTTGCGGCCACGACGCGGGGCGCCACCGGGACGACCGAACGCACCCGCCGCGCCACCGCGCTGACCGGGGCGACCGCCACCGCCGCCACCACCGGGACCGCCACCGCCGGGACGACCCCTGAAACCTCCAGCAGCCGCACCGCCGCCACCGCCGCCGGCGCCACCGGGACCGCCGGTGCGGTAGTTACCGCCGCCGCCACCACCGCCGGGGCGACCGCCGCCGCCGGGGCCACCACCGGGACGGGGACCGCCGCCAGGACGTGGGGCACCCGGACGACCGGGCGCACCGGGAC
>AGIQ01000012.1 GCA_000230935.2 Mycolicibacterium rhodesiae JS60 | reverse complement strand
CGCGCTCGCTGCGCCGCCCACCGCACCGGCGCCGCCGTTGCCTGCCAGCAGACCTCCGCCACCACCGGAACCACCGCCACCACCGGAGGCTCCGCCCGTCCCGACGTTGATGCCGGCCCCTCCGGCACCCCCGGCGCCGCCGTTGCCGAATAGCCCGGCATCGCCGCCATTGCCGCCTCTGCTCGCCAGCACTATGCCGCTGCTGTTCGCGGTATAGGCGCCGCCGGCACCCCCGGCGCCGCCGTTACCGATGAGCCCGGCATTGCCACCGTTGCCGCCGGCTTGACCGGGCACCCCGTCGCCGCCCTTGCCTCCGCTGCCCATCAGCAGGCCTCCGTCGCCGCCGTCCTGACCGGGACCGCCAGGGGCACCATTGCCGATCAGCAGTCCGCCGTCTTGGCCGGGCTCGATGCCGTTTCCGATCAGCCAGCCACCGGGTCCGATGGCCGGACGCGCTCCCGGTGACAGGGCCACCGCGCGGGCCACCGGAATACGAAAATCGTTGTCCGCGTGAGTTGTTCCGCTGCGGCGAGGCGGCGCCTCAGCGCGCGAAAATGTCGTCGGCGCGGAGACATACCGGATCGAAACCCTGCCACAACCATTGGCACACGTGCGGCTGAACCGCTGGGCAACTGCACTATTGGTGAAATACACGGTCTGTGCCGAGGCGGAATGGCCGTCCTGCAAACGAAGGTCTCTGGCCGTACGCGGTTCGACGTGCGTCCTGTCAACGGCCGCTGAAAGCAACCGAATGGGAGTCGTCCGGACGTCGGCTGCCGGCGCCGCCCAACTGCCGAGATCGACGTTCGATGCGGCGATCATGCCCATCGCCAGCAGTGCCGCGACCGCCGACTGCCCTCGGATGTCCTGCATCAGCGTTTGGTGGCGACCACGAGCAGATACTCCGCGTCGTAGCTGGTGCGCTGCGGCTCGGTGGACTGGTTCCACGTTTCCAGGAAGGCCAGGAAATCCCGGTCCAGCGCCGCCACCTGATCTGGACGACCCTGGTTGAACGCGTATACAGCGATGGTCGGGCCGTAGTTGCGCTTCCAATATTCCCGGAACTCGACGGGGCTCGGACTCTGTTGGATGCGGATCGTCTGGCGCCGGAAAGTCAGGTCGACGACGTTGTCGCCGAACAACTCTCGCACATGATCCTCGTCACCCCACAGTGGCGCTGGCTGGGCTCCCGGAGGCAGCGGCGCGGCGTACGGCTTCATCGTCGCGAACAGCTGGCCGATGAACCCCTGCGGCGTCCAGTTGATCATCGCGATCGTTCCACCCGGCCGGCACACGCGCACCAGTTCGCCGGCGGCTGCCAGGTGGTGCGGTGCGAACATCGCGCCAAGGCAGGACATCACCACATCGAAACCGTTGTCGGCAAAGGGAAGTTCTTCCGCATCGGCCTCCACCCACTCCAGCTCGACACCGCGCTCGGCGGCGATTCGCCGCCCCGCATCGAAGAGCTCCGGGGTGAGGTCGCTGGCCGTGACGGTCGCACCCGCCGCCGCGGCGGGGATCGCGGCATTGCCGGAACCCGCGGCCACATCGAGCACCAGCTGGCCGGGACGGATCCCAGCGGCGACGACGAGCTCGGGCCCCAGGGCCGGGATCAGCTCGGCGGCGACGGCCGGGTAGTCACCGGAGGCCCACAGCGCCCGATGCTTGGCCTTGAGCGCCCGATCGGTCGAATTATCTTGCCGTTGTGCAGTACTCATTGTCTCAATCTCCTGATCTACCGATTCGGGCCGTTTGGCCCATTGCTGCCGTTGCGTGCACTGCCGGTTCCCCCGGTGCCGCCGTTGCCGCCAGGCGTGCCTGCTCCGCCGAGACCTCCGTTGCCGCCGAAGCCGTTGCCAAGCGCAGTATTTCCGTTGCCGCCGTCACCGCCGTTACCCCCTTTGACACCAAGGCCACCATTGCCGCCGACCCCACCATTACCTCCGATAGCCATGCCGAGATCGGTCTTACCGTTCCCGCCGCCGCCCCCAGGCCCGGCGACCAGCCCACCGGAGCCACCGTTGCCGCCGTGGCCTCCGCTGGCATTCCCGTCGAAAGTGCTTGCTCTGGCACCATTGCCGATCAGCAGGCCGCCATCCTGGCCGGGCTCCACTCCGTTGCCGATCAGCCACCCACCCGGGCCGATGATCGGACGCACCCCGGGCGTCAGAGCGACCACTCTCGCGGCCGGTACCGAGATCTCACGGTCTGCCGCGGGCGCATCGGTGTGCGAGACGGTCGGGTAGATGATGAGCGGCTCCGAGTCGGATGCCAGCCGGACGGCGACCTCCACTCGGGGCGGTGCGCTTGTCGGTGTGTTGTCCGCGGTGAACTGCGCTACGAGCCCCGCGGTCCCGATCCCCAGGGCCACTGCGAGGGCTCCGAGGCGCCCGATGTATTCGGTCATGGGCAGACCATGCGCGCGGGCGGTTCAACAAAGCTGAAGCGATCGTGAAATCCGCAGGTCAAGAGCTGAAGCGGCGGAGGCTCGCACGAGCCCGCGCGACCGCGTCGGCGCCGCCGAGTGCCTCGGATCGCGGCGCCCCCAGACCGGTGCCGAGCCTGACGATCTGGGTCTCACTCAGCGGTGACGGCTTACCCGCTTCCACCAGCGCGCGGTGCAACACGGCAGCGTCCTCATCGGCACCGAGCCGGACCAGCAGGCGGGTCACGTAACGCAGGTTCAGCCATTGCTGGCTCCAATCCCCCACCCGGTCCCAGTGATCGAGCACGGTGATGAAATCGCCTGCCGCTGTGTTGGGATCGCCATGGACCGCGCGGGTGGACGCCGCCTCCATCAACGCGATGCCGTGCCACCAGAAATTGTGTGCCGACGCCGCCAGCTCTGCCGCCTCGTCGAACAGGGCGAGCGCCCGATCCGGTTGAGACTTCTTGAGCACCAACCCCATTGCGTAGTCGGCCATCGACTGGGCGGTCGGGTTGGCGGTCGCCTCGGCGACCGTGAGCGCCTCTTCGGCCGCCTGTAGACCGGCATCGGGATTACGCAACGCGGCGTGGCAGATCGCCACGTAGAACAACGCCCACACCAGCCGGATCGGGTCGTCCTCGCGCCGGGCACGCGTCACCTCGGCGTCATAGTGGCGCAACGCTTCCGCCGGTTTCCCTTCATAGAGGGCGACGTCGGCGAGTACGTCCCCGGGGTAGGCGATCCGGCCGGTACCGCGAGCGGGGATCCGGCCCTCTGCGCGCGTCGCCGACGCCCGGGCCATGGCATGATCGGCCTGGTTCCAGGCCGCGCGCGCGGCGTACCCGGCTACCGCGGCGAACAGCGGGTGGTCTGCCGGTGCATGATCCAGGAGGCGTCGGGCCCACCCGCCGGGCTCGAAGCCGATCCGCAGGTGGACCGGCTCGGGCAGCGATGCCACCAACCGCATCGCCCGGTCCACGTCGCCGTCGGTCATCGCGATCTCGAACGCGGTCCGCAGATTGTCGTAGTCAGGCAGTATCCGCTCCGCCCAAGCTCTTTCATCGGCAGTGTGCATGCCCGCGGCCACTCGCTCGGCAAGCCCGGTGAAGTAGATCGAGTGCCGTGTCGCACACGAGTCGCCGATCCCGTCTTCCCGCAGTTTCTCTCGGCCGAACGCGCGCAGCATCTCCAGCACCGCGAAGCGGGACGACTCGCGGCCCGAGCGGGCCACCACCATCGACTTCTCGACCAGCCCGGTGAGCAGTTCGAGGGTGTCGTCCTCGGTGGCGCCGTCGGTCGCGCACACCCCGTGCGCCGCAGCAAGATCGAAGCCACCGACGAATACCGACAGCCGGGTGAAAAGCGCCTGCTCGTCCTCGGCGAGCAGGCGGTACGACCAATCGATCGTCGCGGTCAGGCTCTGGTGCCGGGGATGAGCGCTGCGCACCCCGCCGCTGAGCAGGCGCAGCCGATCCAGCCGGCGGGCCACGTCGAGGCTGGACATCGCGCGCATCCGCGCGGCAGCCAATTCGATCGCCAATGGCAGGCCGTCGAGTCGTCGGCAGATCTCGGCGACGGCGCCGATCGGCTCGCTGTCAGGGTCGAAATCCGGGCGCCCCGCCCGGGCCCGGTCGACGAACAGCTCGGTGGCGTCGTCCACTCCCAGCGGCGGGACCGACACGATCCGTTCCCCCTCGATACCGAGCGGCTCACGGCTGGTGACCAGCAGCCAGACCTGCGGGCAGTGCCGGACGATCTGGTCGATCAGCCGGGCCGCATCGTCGAGGACGTGTTCGCAGTTGTCGACCAGCAGGAGCACTTCCCGCGCCCGCAGGTATTCGATCACCGTCTCGTCGATGGTCAGGCCCTGGCGCTGCTGCAGCGTCAGGGCCGCCGCCACCGCATGGCCGACGGCCTGGCCGTCATCGACCGGGGCGAGTTCGCACAGCCACACCCCGTCGGCGAACCGCTGCTCGTCACGGCTCGCGGCCTCCAGCGCCAGCCGGGTCTTGCCGACCCCGCCCACCCCGGTCAGCGTGACCAAAGGCCCTTCCCGCAGCGCCTTGCCCGCGGCCGCCAACTCCTGTTCGCGGCCGACGAAACTCGTCGCCCGTCGGGGCAGTCCGGCATGCGGGCGAGTGCGCATCTGCTGCGCGCTCACCTCGACCCGTTGGCCCTCCTCGCCGTCGAGGATCTTCTGATGGACCTCGCGGAGCGACGGACCGGGGTCGACACCGAGTTCTTCGACAAGCCGTTCGCGCATGCGCCGGTAGGTGTCCAGCGATTCGGCTTGCCGGCCGCTGCGATATTGGGCGAGCATCAACTGTCCGGCCAGGCGCTCGTCGAGCGGATGAGCCGCCTGGGCGGCAACCAGTTCACCGAGCAGTTCGTGGTGCCGGCCGGCGCGCAGTGCCGCGTCGTTGCGGTCCAAGGTAACCGAAAGCCGTTCCACTTCAAGGGAACCCCGGACCTCGAGGACCCACGGGGTGTCCAGGGCCGCGAACGGCTCGCCCCGCCACAGCGCCAGCGCCTCGCTGAACAGCGCCGTGGCCTCTGTCGGATCGTCTGTGGAGCGGGCACGAACGGCCAGGTGGCGGAACAGATGCACGTCGATCGACAGCGGGTCGGTGCTGAGCTGGTAGCCGCCCGGGCCGCGCCCGATGGTGACACCGTCGGCCGCAGCGAGTAGACCGCGCAACCGGGACAGGTAGCCCGCCAGTGCGTTACGCGCCCGGTGCGGCGGGGCATCGGCCCACACCCGGTCCACGAGTTGGTCCACCGGCACCGACCGGTTCACGTCCATCAGCAGGGCGGCCAACACGCACCGCTGGCGAGCATGCCCGGGATCGAGCGGTTGCTCATCCAGGCGAATATCGATGTCACCTAGCAGGCGGAACTGCACGCCCATCGTTCACTGTCCACTCGCGCGCGGTGGCACCGATTCACAGCTCACTCCCAGGAATCTAGTCCAAAAAGCCGTGCAACAGGGCGGCCGAGCCGGCAACGTGAGCCTGCATCGCCGTACCCGCCGCGTCGGGGTCACCGGCCAGAATGGCGATGACGATCGCCTCGTGTTGATCGTCGGAGTGCGCGATGTTGCGGCGCAGCAACGGAATCTGATCCAGCAGGGCGTTGAGCCGCATCCGGTTTTCGGCCACCAGCGGCACCAGCGACGCCGACCCTGCCGCTTCGGCGATCGCCAGGTGCAGCCGGGAGTCCAGCCGCCGGTAGTCGTCGGCACACGCGCAGCGCACGTCGGTCAGCCGCGACCACAGCACTTCCCGTTCGGCGGCCGTCAGCGTCCGGGTGGCGGCCATCCGGGCCGCGCCCACTTCGAGGATTTCCCGCAGCCGCAGCGCGTCGTCGATGTCGGCGCGGCTGAACCGCACCACTCCTTCGGTCGGTGCGGGCAGTTCTTCGGCCAGGAAGGTGCCGCCGTAGCGGCCGCGGCGCGACACCAGGTAACCGGCCTCGGCCAGCGACTTGATCGCCTCACGCACGGTGTCGCGGCTGACCCCGAGCCGGGCGGCGAGTTCACGTTCGGGCGGCAGCGAATCACCCGGTGTCAGAACCCCGAGCTTGATCGTCTGCAGCAGCCGGGCGACCGTGTCCTCGAAGGCGTTACCGAGGCGCACCGGACGCAGCAACGCCTCGTGCGCCTGCTGCGGTTCCGGAGCTGACATGGTTGAACCCCTTACAGCGGAGTGACGTAAGCAGAGCTGATGCCACCATCAACCAGGAAGGTGGACCCGGTGATGAACGACGAGTCGTCACTGGCCAGGAATGCCACCGCGGCGGCCAGTTCCTCCGGCTCGGCGAATCGCCCCAGCGGGATGTGCACCAGCCGGCGCGCGGCCCGCTCGGGATCCTTGGCGAACAGCTCCTGTAGCAGCGGGGTGTTCACCGGCCCGGGGCACAGCGCGTTGACCCGAATACCCTGGCGAGCGTACTGGACTCCGAGTTCGCGCGACATCGCCAGCACACCGCCCTTGGAGGCGGTGTAGGAAATCTGGCTGGTCGCCGAACCCATCACCGCAACGAACGACGCGGTGTTGATGATCGAGCCCTTCTGCGCGGGCACCATGTGCCGCAGCGCCGCCTTGCAGCAGAAGAACACCGACTTGAGGTTGACGTCCTGCACCCGGTCCCAGGCGTCGATGCCGGTGTTCTCGATCAGATCGTCATCCGGCGGGCTGATGCCGGCGTTGTTGAACGCGATGTCGACCCCCCCATGCACCTCGAAAGCGGTGTCGAACAAGCGATTCACCGCGACCTGATCTGACACGTCGACCTGAACGAATGTCACGTTGAGATCGTCGGCGACGGTCTTGCCGGTCGTCTCGTCGAGATCCCCGATGACGACGATCGCGCCTTCATCCCGCATCCGCTTGACGGCCGCCAATCCGATGCCGCTCGCACCACCGGTGACGACCGCGACCTTGTCCTTGAGTCGCTGCGACAAATCCATCTAGCTCTCCTCTACTGCGAAAAAGACGTTCTTGGTTTCGGTGAAGTGCAGGGGTGCGTCCGGCCCGAGCTCGCGGCCCAGTCCGGATTGCTTGAATCCGCCGAACGGGGTGTTGTACCGCACCGACGAATGCGAGTTCACACTCAGGTTGCCGGCCTCGACTGCCCGCGACACCCGTAGCGCCCGCGAAAGGTTGTCGGTCCAGATCGACCCGGACAGCCCGTATTCGGTGTCATTGGCCAGCGCGATGGCATCGGCCTCGTCCTCGAACGCCAGCACGGTGACGACCGGGCCGAAGATTTCCTCGGTGACGGTCCGATCGGTGCGCTCCGGGGTGAGCACCGTTGGCGGGAACCAGAATCCAGGACCGCTGGGCGCCGAGCCGCGGAAGGCGACGTTGGTGTCGTCAGGTACGTAGGCAGCCACCGAGTCGAAGTGCTTGCGCGACACCAGCGGTCCCATCTCGGTGTCCCGGGCGGCGGGGTCACCGACGACCAGGCCCTTGACGGCCGGCTCGAGGAGTTCCATGAACTTGTCGAACACGCTGCGCTGCACCAGGATCCGGCTGCGCGCGCAGCAGTCCTGCCCTGCGTTGTCGAACACTCCGTAGGGCGCGGTGGCGGCGGCCTTCTCGAGGTCACAGTCGGCGAACACGATATTGGCACTCTTGCCGCCCAGCTCCAGGGTCACCCGCTTGACCTGGTTGGCGGCCCCGGCCATCACCTTCGTGCCCACCTCGGTCGAGCCGGTGAACACGATCTTGCGCACATCCGGGTGGCTGATGAACCGCTGGCCGACCACCGAACCCCGACCGGGCAATACTTGAAAAAGGTCCTGCGGCAGGCCGGATTCCAGCGCGAGCTCCCCGAGGCGCATCGATGTCAGCGGGGTCCACTCGGCCGGTTTGAGAACCACGGCGTTGCCGGCCGCCAGCGCGGGAGCGAATCCCCACGCCGCGATCGGCATCGGGAAGTTCCACGGCGTGATCACGCCGATCACACCCATCGGCTCGTTGAACGTGACGTCCAGGCCGCCGGCCACCGGAATCTGCTTGCCCGACAGCCGCTCCGGAGTGGCCGAATAGAACTGCAGCACGTCGCGCACGTGCCCGGCCTCCCATTCGGCGGCGCCGATGGGGTGCCCGGAGTTGGCGACCTCGAGCGCGGCCAGTTCGCCGACGTGGGCGTCGACCGCGGTGGCGAACGCCCGCAGCGCAGCCGCACGCTCGGCGGGAGCCGCTGCGGCCCAGCCCTTTTGTGCAGCTTTGGCACGTGCCACGGCGTCGTCGACCCCGGCGGTGTCGGTCAGCTCCACCGTGTGCAACGCCTGTTCGGTCGCCGGATTCACCAGTTCGGTGGTACTCAATTCACTCTCTCTGTCGTATAGGCGCGCGCCGCCTCGACCAGGCCGGCGAACAATCGAAGGTCGTCCAGTGTCTCCTCAGGATGCCACTGCACCGCGAGAACGAAGTCATGGCCAGGTATCTCGACGGCTCCGATCACGCCATCTTCGTCCAACCCGGTGATCACCAGCCCGTCACCCAGCCGATCGATCGCCTGGTGGTGGTAGCACTGCGCGTCGGTGCTCTCCCCCAGCAGCCCGGCCAGCTTGCTGCCTTCAACCGTCTTGATCGACGAGGTGGCGAACACCGCGTTGCCCTGTTGATGGTGGGTGTGCCCGACGACATCGGGCAGGTGCTGATGCAGCGTGCCGCCCAACGCCACGTTGAGTACCTGTGCGCCACGGCAGATCCCGAGCACCGGCAGGTGCCGCCGTAGCGCAGCGGCGACCAGCGCGAACTCCCAGGTGTCGCGAGCTGTGTCCGGCTCATCGGTGGTGGGATGCGGCTCGTGCGCGTAGGCGGCCGGGTTGACATCGCGGCCGCCGGTGAGGATCAGGCCGTCCACGCGAGCGAGGATCCGGTCGGCGATATCGTCGTCGACCGGTTGCGGCGGCAGCAACGTACCGATACCGCCGGACTGGTTCACGCCGTGGATGTAGCGGTCCGAGAGGAATGCCGCGTGCACATCCCAGATGCCGCTCTTGGCTTGCTGGAGGTAGGTGGTCAGCCCGATGACGGGCCGCACACTAGAGCCGTTCAAAGCCGCGCACCCTCTCCCAGTCGGTGACCGCCGAATTGAATGCGGCCAGCTCAACCCGGGCGTTGTTGAGGTAGTGCTCGACGACCTCGTCGCCGAACACCTCGCGGGCGATCGCCGAACCCTCGAACAAGGCGGCCGCCTCGGCCAGCGTGGTGGGTAGCCGCTCGGCGCCGCCGGTGTAGGCGTTGCCGGCGCAGGCCTCGGGCAGTTCCAGCCCGTTGTCGATCCCGTGCAGCCCGCCGGCGATCAGCGCGGCCACCGCCAGATACTGATTGACGTCCCCACCGGGGGCGCGGCACTCCATCCGCATGGAATGACCGTGGCCGACCACCCGCAGCGCGCAGGTCCGGTTGTCGAGCCCCCAGGCGATCGCCGTCGGCGCGAAGCTGCCTTCGACAAATCGCTTGTAGGAGTTGATGTTCGGCGCGTAGAACAGGGTCAGCTCGCGCAGCGTGGCCAGCTGCCCCGCGATGAAGCTGCGGAACATCGGCGACATGCCCAGCGGATCGGCGGGGTCGGCGAACACAGCCGAGCCGTCCTCACCGCGCAGCGAAATGTGGATGTGACAGCTGTTGCCTTCGCGCTCATCGTATTTCGCCATGAACGTCAGGCTCTTGCCGTGCTGGTCGGCGATCTCCTTGGCGCCATTCTTGTAGATGGTGTGGTTGTCACAGGTGACCAGCGCGGTGTCATAGCGGAAGGCGATCTCCTGCTGGCCGAGGTTGCACTCCCCTTTCACGCCTTCGCAGTACATTCCGGCGCCGTCCATGCCGAGTCGAATATCGCGCAGCAGCGGCTCCATCCGGGTGGAGGCGTGAATGGCGTAGTCGACGTTGTAGTCGGTGGCCGGCGACAGTCCCCGGTAGCCCGCCGCCCAGGCATCGCGGAACGTGTCGTCGAAGACCATGAATTCCAGTTCGGTGCCGATGAAGGCTTGCAGCCCACGCTCGGCCAACCGGTCCAGCTGAGTGCGCAGGATGCTGCGCGGCGCCGGCAGCACCGGACCACCCCCAACGAACGAGAGGTCGGCCATCACCAGCGCGGTGCCGGGCAACCACGGCACCACCCGCAGAGTGGTGAAATCGGGCGTCATGACCATGTCGCCGTAGCCGGACTCCCAGCTCGACATCGCGTACCCGTCGACGGTGTTCATGTCGACGTCGACGGCCAGCAGGTAGTTGCAGCACTCCGCTCCGTGCGCGGCGACCTCCTCGACGAACAGCCGGGCGGCGACCCGCTTGCCGGTCAGCCGGCCCTGCATGTCGGCGAAGGCGACGATCACCGTGTCGATCTCACCGGCGGCCACCATGGCATCCAGCTCGGCCTGCACCAAAAGACCGGGACGCAGCCTCTGACTCATCCGATGTTCTCCCTCCAGCCGGTGACGGGGCGTGCCGAGAAGTCAACCATTGCGCCCAGGTTTCGCCGGGCTAACAGCCACAGGATTAACACAGCTGTCACTCCAAAGGTAGGACACCAGACCTTTGGCATTCTATTCTCCCTACAGGCATGCGAGCCGTCCTCGCAGGGACACCTGCGCTGCAACCCGTTAGGAGCCACCGCAATGGCCGATGAGCAGCTGAAATCCGGGGGTGTCACCTACACCCAGGCCGGCGAGGGATATTTCGAGAAGCGGACCCTTCTGCGCACGGCCGGCTTCTGGGGGCTTTGGGGCATCGGCGTCGCCGCGGTCATCTCCGGCGACTTCTCCGGCTGGAACTTCGGCATCGGCGAGGCCGGCTGGGGCGGACTCGGCATCGCCTCGATCGTCATCATCGTCATGTACTTCGGCATGCTGTTCTCCATCGGCGAGATGTCGGCAGCGATGCCGCACACCGGCGGTGCCTATTCGTTTGCCCGCGCGGCAATGGGTCCGTGGGGTGGGTTCATCACCGGTTTCGCCGAGTCCATCGAGTACGTGTTCACCACCGGGGTGGTGGTCTACTTCTCCGCGAGTTACGCCGACGCGGTGACCAGTGACCTGTTCGGGCTGTCGCTGCCGGGCTGGGTGTGGTGGATCATCCTCTACGCGATTTTCGTGGGCCTGAACTCGTGGGGCGCAGATGTGTCGTTCAAGTTCGCCATCGTGGTGGCGATCATCTCGGTCGGCATCTTGGTACTGTTCGGAATTCTGGCGTTCGCCAACGGCGCCGTCGACTTCAGCAAGCTCTTCGACATCGAACCCGATCCGAGTAAGGGCGGCACCAGTACTTTCCTGCCGTTCGGTGTGATGGGGGTGCTGTATGCGCTGCCGTTCGCCATGTGGTTCTTCCTCGGCATCGAGGAGCTTCCACTGGCCGCCGAAGAGGCGCACAACCCGAGTCGGGACATTCCCAAGGCCGGGATTTGGGGCATGATCTCGCTGGTCGTCTGCGCGGCGATCGTGTACTTCCTCAATCCCGCGGTCACCGGTGCCGCCGCACTGGGATCCTCGAGCGAACCCCTGCTGGACGGGTTCCGGGCGTTCCTGCCGACCGGCTGGGCGGCGATCTTGTCGGCGTTCGCACTGATCGGCCTGCTCGCCAGCTTGCAAGGAATCATGTACGCCTACGGCCGCAATCTGTACTCGCTGAGCCGCGCAGGCTACTACCCGAAAGTGTTGTCGCTCACCGGGAGTCGCCAGACTCCTTATGTTGCGCTGATCACCGGCGCGGTTATCGGCTTCCTCGCCTTGCTGATCGTGAATTTCAACTCCGGCGCCGGCGACGTCGTGCTGAACATCGCAGTGTGGGGTGCGGTGCTGGCCTACATGCTGCAGATGGCCTCGTTCGTGCTGTTGCGCCGCAAGTTCCCGAATGCGCGGCGGCCGTGGGTCAGCCCGACCGGGAACGCAGGCGCGATCGTGGCGTTCGTGATCGCGGCGGTCACATTCGTCGCGGTGCTGATCAACCCGACCTATCGGATGGCGGTGTACACCATCGTGGTGCTCTACGTCATCGGCCTGTTGATCTTCGGGTTCTACGGCCGCCATCGGCTGGTGCTGTCGCCGGAGGAGGAGTATGCGGTGACGGGCGGCCTGCACGGGTACGACCCGGCTTCCGAAGGGCTCGGCGGCACCATCGAGGACGAAATCCTCAAGGGCCACACAGACTGACGACCCGACCTATCCGTCACACCGTCGAATCGCGATGTGCCGCGCCTCCAAACCCCCGAGAGGAAAGCACTGTGCCTGAAGGTCACGAACTACTCGACGAGGACGAACGACACCTCGCCAGTCTCGGTTACGCTCAGGAGTTGCATCGGTCCTGGTCCGGCTTCAGCAACTTCGCCATCTCGTTCTCGATCATCTCGATCCTGGCCGGCTGCTTCACGTCGTTCGGCCTCGGCTGGAACAACGGCGGACCGGCGGCCATCGCCTGGGGCTGGCCGATCCTGGCCTCGTTCATCCTTTTGATCGGCTTCTGCATGTCCGAGATGGTGTCGGCGTTCCCGACCTCCGGCGGGATCTATTGGTGGGCAGCCAAACTCGGCGGCCCCAAGGCCGGCTACTACACCGGCTGGCTGAACCTGGTCGGGCTGATCGCCATCCTGGCATCAGTGGCCTACGGGTCGGCGACCTTCCTGGACCTGACGCTGGGCACGTTCAGTGAAACCTGGCTGGCCGGTTACAGCCTGCAGCGCACGTTCGTCATGTTTCTGGTGATCCTGGTCGTCGTCGCCGTCATCAACATCTTCTCCAGCCACCTGCTGGCGGTCATCAACAACATCTCGGTGTGGTGGCACGTCATCGGTGCCGCCGGGGTCGTCGTGATCCTGTGGGCCATCCCCGAACAGCACGCCAGCTTCTCCACGGTGTTCGCCACCACGGTCAACAACACCGGATTCTTCGGCGGATCGACCTCGGGCTTCGGGTTCCTGCTGTTCGTGCTGCCGATGTCGGCGATCCTGACCCAGTACACGATCACCGGCTACGACGCTTCGGCGCACCTGTCCGAGGAGACCAAGAGCGCCGCAAACGGCGCAGCCAAGGGCATCTGGCGGTCGATCTTCTACTCGGCGATCGGCGGCTGGATTCTGCTGCTGACCTTCCTGTTCGCCGTGCAGGACGTCGACGGCGTGACGAAGGGCGGCGGCGCCGTCGCCACCATCTTCGCTCAGGCGATGGATTCCAAGTGGGTCGCCGTGGTGCTGCTGATCTCGACGGCGGGCCAACTGTTCTGCACCACCGCGTGCCAGACCAGTGCCTCCCGCATGCTGTTCGCCTTCAGCCGCGACCGCGCGGTGCCCGGCCATCAGCTGTGGTCGAAGGTCAGCGCCAAGAAGGTGCCGGCCAACGCCGTCATCGTCACCGCGTCGATCGCGGCCATCCTCACGCTGCCCGCCCTGGTGGAGGTCGACATCAACGGCGCCCCGGTGCCGATCGCGTTCTTTGCGGTCGTCTCCATCGGCGTGGTGGGTCTGTACCTGTGCTTCGCGGTGCCGATCTACTACCGGTGGAAAGCCGGCGATTCGTTCCCGCTCGGAAGCTGGAATCTGCGCGGCCACCACAAGTGGATGGCCCCGCTGGCGCTGGCCGAGATCGTCATCACCTCGATCATCGCGATGTTCCCCATCTCGCTCGGCGGTGCGCCCTGGGATGCCAGCTTCGAGTGGAAGTTCGTCAACTACACCCCGCTGGTCGTGGGCGGCGTGCTGATCCTGCTGTGGATCTACTGGCATGCATCGGTGAAGAACTGGTTCACCGGGCCGATCAAGCAGGTCGATGTGACCGGCGAAGAGCTGGAGGGGGTCGCCTGAATCACTGACTCAAGAGCTCACCCCAGGCCCGCCTCGCGGCAGGCCCCGCGCCCCTCGCGCCCCAGGCCGAGGGGCGCGGTTGGGCTGTGGGCCAATCCCTTCAGCGAGTTTCCAACACTAAGAAGTCAGTGAGATTAGGGGCCCCTTTGCCTGGGTAAACACCCGTCCAGGCGCAGTCGCCAGCAGCGCCCGGGTATCGGCGGGCAAAGGACACGGGTAGGGTTCGAAGCGATGTGTGGAGCGGCTGGTGAGGTCCGTCTCGACGACCAGGCCCCGGATGTGGCCGCGGTAGCCGCGATGGCCGAAACGATGACTCCCCGGGGGCCTGATGCGGCGGGTGTGTGGTCGCAGGGCCGGGTGGCGCTGGGCCATCGCCGACTCAAGATCATCGATCTGTCCGAGGCCGGCGCGCAGCCGATGGTGGACGCCGATCTCGGGTTGACGATCTGCTGGAACGGCTGCATCTACAACTACGAGGCGCTGCGCGACGAGCTCACGGCGCACGGCTACCGGTTCTTCTCGCACAGCGACACCGAGGTACTGCTGAAGGCCTACCACCACTGGGGCGAGAAGTTCGTCGAACGGTTGCACGGGATGTTCGCGTTCGCGATCGCCGAACGCGACAGCGGCCGGGTGCTGCTCGGCCGCGACCGCCTCGGCATCAAACCGCTTTACATCAACCAGGATTCGCACCGCATCAGGTTCGCGTCGTCGCTGCCCGCGCTACTGGCCGGCGGCGGCGTCGACACCCGCATCGACCCGATCGCGCTGCACCACTACCTCACCTTCCATTCGGTGGTGCCCGCGCCGCACACCATCTTGTGCGGCGTGCGCAAGCTGCCCCCCGGCACGCTGCTGGTGATCGAACCCGACGGCACGCAGCGCGAAATCAGTTACTGGGAACCAGATTTCACCCGCCGAAACGAACGCTCCGGGTGGAGCGCACGGGATTGGGAAGACGCCGTCCTCGACGCTCTGCGCACGGCAGTCAAGCGCCGCCTGGTCGCCGACGTCCCGGTCGGCTGCCTGCTCTCGGGCGGGGTGGACTCCAGCTTGATCGTCGGTCTGCTCGCCGAGGCGGGCCAGCACGGGCTCGCCACGTTCTCCATCGGTTTCGAATCGGTCGGCGGCGTCAAGGGCGACGAGTTCGTCTACTCCGACATCGTGGCCGAGCGGTTCGCCACCGACCACCACCAGATCCGCATCGACACCGCCCGCATGCTGCCCGCCCTCGAAGGTGCGATCGGTGCGATGAGCGAACCGATGGTCTCCCACGACTGCGTGGCCTTCTATCTACTCAGCCAGGAAGTCGCCAAGCACGTCAAGGTCGTTCAGTCCGGCCAGGGCGCCGACGAGGTGTTCGCCGGCTACCACTGGTATCCCCCGCTGGGCGAACCGGACGCGGCCAGTGTCGCCGGTTCGGTCGCCCGGTATCGGGCGGCGTTCTTCGACCGCGACCATGACGGCGTGGCCGAGTTGCTGTCCGCGGATCGGCTCAGCGGGCGCGAGGATCCGAGCCTGGCGTTCGTCGCCGAGCATTTCGCGCGGCCGGGCGCGCAGACCGGGGTGGACCGTGCGCTGCGACTGGACACCACCGTGATGCTGGTCGACGATCCGGTCAAACGCGTCGACAACATGACGATGGCGTGGGGGCTGGAAGGCCGGGTGCCGTTCCTCGACCACGAACTCGTCGAGCTCGCGGCCACCTGTCCCCCGGAGCTCAAAACCGCACAAGGCGGCAAGGGCGTTCTGAAAGAGGCTGCGCGGCAAGTGATCCCGACTGAGGTGATCGACCGGCCGAAGGGCTATTTCCCGGTGCCCGCGCTCACCCACCTGGAAGGTCCGTACCTGGAGATGGTCCGCGACGCGCTGTATGCCCCGCAAGCGAAGGAACGCGGCCTGTTCCGGCCCGAGGCCGTCGAACGATTACTGGCCGACCCCAACGGACGGCTGACCCCGCTGCGCGGCAACGAACTATGGCAGATCGGACTGCTCGAGATGTGGCTGCAGCAGCACGGAATCACCGGGCCGGCCGCATGAGTGCAGCGCACACCGAGGCCATCACCCTGGGGCTGCACGACGCGTCGCCCCAGCACCTCGTCGACGAGATGTCCGACGACGTCGTACTCGAACTTGGTTGGGGCCGACTGATTTTCGGACAGACATTCGCCGAACCCGACAAGCTTGCCGCCGTGCTGCAGCAGGAGGAGCGGGGCCGGCGCGACATCTGTATCTACGCCCGCGAATCCCATGTGCTGGTCGCCAAGTCGCCGGCGGAGCTGTTCATCGATCCCAGCCACACCTACCGGTGGCGATTCCACGAAGACGACCCGGATGGCCCTCGCCAGGCCGGGTTCTCGGTGCGCCCGTTGCGCGATCAGTCCGAAGCCGACGAGATGAACCGGGTGTATCTGCGCTGCGGCATGGTGCCCGCGCCGAGCGAGCTGATCTGGAACAACCACCTGCACTGCGACGCGGTGGAGTACCTCGTCGCCGTACGCGACGACGACGGATCGGTGGTCGGGACCGTCACCGGGGTGGACCACAAGCGCCTGTTCAACGACCCCGAAGACGGCTCGAGCCTGTGGACGCTGGCTGTCGACCCGACCGCCAGCCTGCCCGGCATCGGCGCCGCACTGACCCGCACTCTGGCCGCGGTCTTCCACAGGCGGGGCCGCGCCTATCTGGACCTGTCGGTGGCCTATGACAACGAGGCCGCGATCGGGTTGTACGAGAAGCTCGGTTTCGAGCGGGTCCCGGTGTTGGCGGTCAAGCGAAAGAACGCGATCAACGAGCCGCTGTTCACGCCGCCATCGGAAACCGTGGACGACCTGAATCCGTACGCGCGCATCATCGCCGACGAGGCCATGCTCCGCGGGATCCGGGTCGAGGTGCTCGACGCCGAGACCGGTGAGATGCGGCTGTCACACGGCGGGCGCAGCGTGGTGACGCGGGAGTCGTTGAGCGAGTACACCTCTGCGGTGGCGATGAGCCGCTGCGACGACAAGCGCCTGACCCGCCGCATCGTCTCCCAGGCCGGCATCGTGGTGCCGCGTGGCAGGCTGGCCACCTTCGACGCCGAAGATCACGCGTTCCTGGCCGAGGTCGGCGACGTCGTGGTCAAACCGACCCGCGGCGAACAGGGCAAGGGCATCACCGTCGGCATCGACGGACCGCAGGCGCTGGATGCCGCGCTGGCCCGGGCGCGCGAGCAGCATCCCGAAGTGCTGATCGAGCAGCGCGCCGCCGGCGACGATCTTCGTCTGGTGGTCATCGACGGCAAGGTGGTGGCGGCCGCGCTGCGTAAGCCCGCTGAGGTAGTGGGCACCGGCAAGCACACCATCCTGGAATTGATCGAGACGCAGAGCCGTCGCCGCGCGGCGGCGACCGGTGGTGAATCGCGCATTCCCGTCGACGAGGTCACCGAGTCGACGGTCGCCGAAGCCGGCTTTTCGTTTAACGATGTACTACCAGAAGGTGAACGGTTGAGGGTGCGCCGGACCGCGAATCTGCACCAGGGCGGCACGATTCACGACGTGACGGCCACGGTGCATCCGGAGTTGTGCCGGGTCGGTGTGGCGGCCGCAGCGGCCATCGGTATCCCGGTCACCGGCATCGACCTTCTGGTTCCCGACGTGACCCGCGACGAGTACGTGTTCATCGAAGCCAACGAGCGTCCCGGGCTGGCCAATCACGAGCCCCAGCCGACTGCACAGGCTTTCGTCGACTTCCTGTTTCCCGGACAACCGGGCCTACCGCAGGCGTGGACGCCGCAGCCGGTCACCGAGGCGCCGCCGCACTGAATTCACCGGTGCTTGTGAGTTGATTCAGTTGTCGCTAAATTAAGCATGTGCTGAATCAAGAAGGAGTCGAAGCCGTTGCGATGTACCGTTTGGCGGCCGGGCACGCCGCCGCGGTCATCGAGACGATCAGACCCGACCAGCTTTGCATGCCGACACCATGCTCACTGTGGACCGTGCACGATCTCCTCGACCACCTGATCGGCGGCACGGAGTACTTGCTCGCCGCGGTAGCGCGACGGGAGGCAGCCGGGGCTACCCGAGGTGACGCCAGGGACTTTCGCGACGGTGTCGCGCGGGTCATCGCCGAGCTTGAACAGCACGGTGTGCTGACTCGCACCTGCCAGTCGCCGATCGGCTTCGAATGGAGCGTCGAGCAGGCCGTCGCCGGAACGGCTCTGGATCTGTTGATCCACACCTGGGATCTGGCGCGCGCAACCGGACAGGACGAGACGCTGGACCCCACGCTGGTCACAGCCTGCTCGGCGACGTTCCTACCCCACATGCCCGAAGCCGGCCGGGTCGCAGGCCTCATCGGACCGGCGATCGACGTCGACCCCGATGCGGGGCCGCAGGACCTGTTGCTCGCTGCAATGGGGCGGCGCCCGTGACCGAGCCGGCGTTGGAGGATGCTATCCGGGCGCTCGCCCACCCCGGGCGCCGGACGATGCTGCGACTGGTCTGGGACCAGGAACACCCAGCAACTGACCTGGCCGACGAAGCCGGGATGTCTCGGTCGGCGGCCAGTCAGCATCTCAAGGTCCTGCGCGAGGCCGGATTGGTGAACATGCGCGTCGATGCCACCCGCCGCCTCTACCGAGCCGACATCGCTCGGGTTGCGCAGGTGGCCGCGTTCCTGGATGAGTTCTGGTCGACGCCCTTGGAGCGGCTACGAGCGGCCGCGGAGCAGGACGGACAAACGGACCGATGAAACTCGCAGTCCAGCAGATCACCATTCAGGCAGATATCGAGCACGTCTTCGACATGCTCGTGGACCCGGCGCTGTTCGTACGGTGGATGGCAGACGAGGCGCTGCTCGATCCGACACCAGGCGGAGTCCTGCGTTGGAAACACCCCAACGGCGACACCGTCTCTGGACGTTACGTTGACATCGAACGGCCGACACGGTTGGTGTTCACCTACGGATGGGAACGCACAGACGTCGGAATCCCTCCTGGTTCAACCACGGTCGAGATCAACCTGACCACCCACCCTGACGGGTCGACGCTGCTCGAATTGGTTCACAGCGGACTCGAAGATCGCGCCGCCGATGCCCATCAAGGCGGGTGGGCGCACTACCTCGATCGCTTGCGCCGCAGCGCCGAAGGGCAAACACCCGGCCCGGATCCCTGGGCGGGACGACGAGTTCCGACGGCAGCAGAGCTGAGCCGATGATCAGATACGACTTCGAGGATTTATTCGGGACCCTCGCCGAAGCCTGCCTCGGCGATCACGTGACCCGCTCGACGATGATGGGCCTGCCGTGTTTGAGGATCGACGGGCGTTTCTTCGCAGCGATCGACCGACGAGATGACGCGCTGTTGGTGAAGCTGCCCGCCAGTCGCGTCGACGAACTCCTGACCACCGGACAGGCACATGCATTCGCCCCAGCCGGGCGGCGGTTCAGGGAGTGGGCCGCGATTGGCGTAGATCTGCGCGACGATTGGCCCGAATTGCTGCGCGAAGCACTGGCTTTCGTGAAAGCCCTACCCGGCTGAATTCACCAGGTGCTGGTGCGCAGGACGATCTCGGCGGCCAGCTGCGCGGTGGATTCCGCGGCATTGCGCCGCCCGGTGAATTCCACCAGGCGGTAATCGCTGTAGACGTAGCGCTGGCTGGCCCGGGCCAGTGCCCTGGCGGCCGGCGTGCTGACCAACGCGGTGGTGTTGATCTCCACCGGCGGGCAGTCCTCGTCACGGACCACGCCGTTCTGGTCGGGAACCTTTGGGTGTCCGCGGTCGATCACGACCAGACCGGTGAACCGATCGAGACGGGTGGCGGCCAGCTCCCAGGCGAGCTCGGCGCCCACGCGGTCGCCCACCAGGATTCCCCAGCGCACGTCGAGCGCGTCGAGGATGCCCACGACCGCTTTGGGATGTAGCCGCGGATCGGCACCGATGACGACGGTCCGGACGGACGCCGTGTGCAGGCGCTGACAGACCCCGTCATAGGCGGCAGGTGCATGCTGGGCCGCGCCCAGCACGACGACGTAGGGGCCCTTCTCCGGGCCGGCCACGCTGACCGGCACGGGGAACCCATCGACAGTCACCATTGTCGAAGGCATTTCGCCACGTTACTGTGAAAGTGGCTTTCGGCGGACGGTTTTCGCAGGGTCCCTTTACTCCTACTCAGGTAACACGGCGAATCTTGGCAGCCTGCTTGGCAAAAACGTCCAGGAACGTTTGCGGCAGTGTCGCTTTGGCTTCGACGCTGGGATCGGGCGTGGGAAAAGCGATTCCAAACATTCCGTACCTGCCCACATTCTGGAATGCCATATAGACACTACTGGGCGAACCCATCAGCTGCATTGTTTGCTGATACGCCAGTACTTCGTCCCCCAAAGGGGGTAGCTCGGTAGTCGTGATGGGGATGCCCTCGCTCCGCGGGTCGAAATACGCTTCGAATTCCGCACAGCGGCCGGCCGCCGCCTCCAGCTTGTCGAGATCCAATGGCCACGACAGCACGGTCATCACGATCCGGGCGCCGTTGTAGGTGGCCGCGTATTTGGACGCACTGCCCGGCCCGCGCTCAGCCGAGTCGGCGATGACATTGGTCATGGCGTTGGCGCAGCCCTCGGGGCGGGACAGCATCGACGGCGGGCCGCCGCTGTTGTCGGGCTGGCCGGCCTGCTCGACGATGCGGTCGTACTGCACACCCGGCGGGAAGTCCGCCGCGCCCAGCGTGGCCTTCTCCAGGGTGGCGCCCGGCCACGTCGCGGCACCAGTGACGGTCGATCCGCAGCCTGCGACCAGCACAGCGGTAGCAATCACCGCGACGACCAGCACCGTCCGACCCGACATGGGTTTCAGGCTACCGATTCAGTCGCGTACTGACCGTCGGCCGCGCGGGCGCGCATGAGTCGAGCAGCGACAACAATGCGTCGATGTCGAGGTGGGCGACCAGCAGATCGGCCATGACGTCGAGTTGAGCGTCTCGGCGGGCGGCCACATGGGTGTCGGCGGCAACCCGAAATCCGGGCCGGCCGGCGGCCACGGCGACGGTGGTGAGCCAGGCGCGACGGAATTCGTCGTTGTCCAGCAAGCCGTGCCAATGGGTGCCGAACACCGCGCCCCGGACGTAGCCCTGCACGCCGCCGTCGGCCGCGAACCAGCTGTCCTCGGCGCAGCGCGTCACGCGGCCGTGGTGGATCTCGTAGCCGCTCAACGGACTCGACCAGCGCCGCAGCACCTTGTCGTCGGCGAAGTCGACGTCAGCGTCGAACAGTCCCAGCCCGTCGACATCGCCCGCGCGAGTCTCGACGGTGTCCCCGATGTGGCGGCACAACATCTGGAAGCCGCCGCAGATGCCGAGCACCGCACGGCCGGACCTTACGTGCGAGGCGATCGCCTCGGCCAGGCCGCGCTCCCGCAGCCAGCGCAGGTCGGCGACGGTGGCCTTGCTGCCCGGGATCACCACGACGTCGGCGTCGGCCACCGCCGAGGGCTCGTCCGCCCACCTGACCAACACCCCGGGTTCGCAGGCCAGCGCCTCGATATCGGTCGAATTGGAAATGCGCGGCAACCGGATCGCCGCCACCCGCAGCCACTGATCACCGCGCGGTGGAGCCGGCACCCCGACCACATGGCCGGCCAGCACCGACACCGAGTCCTCAGTGTCCAGCCACAGCTCCTCGCAATACGGCACGATGCCGTACGTGGGCCGGCCGGTCAGCGCGGCCAGCTGGTCGAGGCCCGGCGCCAGCAGCGCGGGATCGCCGCGGAACTTGTTGACGATGAAGCCGGCTATCAGCGCCTGGTCCTCCGGTGACAGCACCGCGACGGTGCCGAACAGATGGGCAAGCAGGCCGCCACGGTCGATGTCGCCGACGATGACAACGGGAAGATCGGCCGCGCGCGCCAGGCCCATGTTGGCCAGATCGGTTGCGCGCAGATTGATCTCGGCGGGCGATCCGGCGCCCTCGCACACCACGACATCGAATTCGGCTCTCAGTGATGCCAATTCGTCGGCGACCACCCCGGCCAGACGTTCGCGGTGCGCGATGTAGTCTTGCGCGCTCACCTGCCCGACCGGGTGACCCTTGACCACCAGCTGCGAGGTGCGGTCACTGCCGGGTTTGAGCAGGATCGGGTTGAATCTGGTGCTGGGTTGCAGGCCCGCCGCGCGCGCCTGCATGCCCTGGGCCCGGCCGATCTCGCCGCCGTCGACGGTGACCACCGAGTTGTTACTCATGTTCTGCGCCTTGAACGGTGCGACGCGAATTCCCTTGCGCGCCAGAAGGCGGCACAGCCCTGCGACGACCATCGACTTGCCGGCATCCGAGGTCGTGCCGGCGATGAGCAGCGCGCCGCCGGTCATGTTCTTCTCGCGAGCAGACACAAACGTGCCCGAAATAGCGGCGTGTCGGGGGCTTTCCCGTCTGCTCGCGGAAGGACGGTCACGGCGCCAGAGTCAGGATTTCCGCGCCGTCCTCGGTCACGACAAGGGTGTGCTCGAACTGCGCGGTCCACTTGCGGTCCTTGGTGGCCACCGTCCAGCCGTCGTCCCAGATTTCGTAGTCCAGCGCACCGAGGTTGATCATCGGTTCGATGGTGAACGTCATCCCCGGCTCCAGCACGGTCTCGACCTCGGGCTGGTCGTAGTGCAGCACGACCAGCCCGTTGTGGAACGTGGTACCGATACCGTGACCGGTGAAATCGCGAACCACGTTGTAGCCGAACCGGTTTGCATACGCCTCGATCACCCGCCCGACCACCGACAGGGCGCGGCCGGGCTTGACGGCCTTGATGGCTCGCATCGTCGCCTCGTGGGTGCGCTCGACGAGCAAGCGGTGCTCCTCGCTGACGTCACCGGCCAGGAACGTGGCGTTGGTGTCGCCATGCACGCCGTTGATGTAAGCGGTCACGTCGATGTTGACGATGTCGCCGTCCTCCACCACCGTCGAGTCCGGGATGCCGTGGCAGATGATCTCGTTGAGCGAGGTGCAACAGGACTTCGGAAATCCCTTGTAGTACAACGTCGAGGGGTACGCGCCGTGATCGATCATGTAGTTGTGGGCGATCCGGTCGAGCTCGTCGGTGGTCACCCCGGGCGCGACCGCCTTCCCCGCCTCGGCCAGCGCCCCGGCGGCGATCCGCCCCGCGATGCGCATTTTCTCGATGACTTCGGGGGTCTGGACCCACGGCTCGCTGCCTTCGGCGACCGTCGACTTGCCGACGTATTCAGGGCGCTCGATGGCCTGGGGAACCGGCAGCTCGGGGGAAACCACTCCGGGACGGAGTGCAGTGCGTACGGGCATGGAGGCCAGCCTAATGGCGACGCAGCAGCGGTCGCTTGGGACCGCGGACGTTGACCGAACCCATGACCACCCGACCGGTGAGCACGACGTGTGGGGTGCCCTCGGCCGGTGCGTCCTTGCGGCGGTCGCGGGCGCTGCCGGCGTAGACGGTGATGTCGTCGATGGAGGCGCTCGCGCCGGGAGGCAGCCGCAGGTCCACCGAGCCGCGCACCATGTCGAGTTCGATGACGACGACGGGCCCGGCGAATCGGGCGTTGGTCAGGTCGAGGTCGACCGAGCCCATCCGGCGCACCAGCGCCAGCCGGGTCGGCACCGTCCACTCCCCCTGCCGTTTCAGTGAGCCCATCCAGCCGCGCAGTTCGACCCGGTCGGCGGCCGAGGTGACGATGGCGCCGGGACCGGGGAGGTCGTCGACCAGGACCTCGAGGTCGGCGTGCATCCGGGCCGCCGACACCTGCGCCGAACGCTCCTCGAACTCGCCGATATCGATCAGCCCCAACGCGACGGCGTTGTGCAGCCGCCGCAGCGTCCCGTTGCGGTCGGCATCGGAGACCCGCAGCGCAGGGGTGTTGTCGAATCCGGTCATAGCCACTCCACGGTACCTGTTCGCCCTGGCCAAACGCCCATCTCGGCAACCGTCGGTTAGCCTGGGGCGATGTTCGATCTGCCGCGCCGGACCGTCTTGATCGGAGCCGCCGTCGCGCCGATCGCCGCCTGCAACACCAATCCCGGCGAGCTCACCGCGTCGCCGACGACGACAGCTCCGGGTGAGGTGCTGGCCGCCACCGCCGATATCCCCGTCGGTTCGGGCAAGGTCATCGGCGACACCGTGATCACCCAGGTCAAGCCGGGGATGTTCCAGGGTTTCGTCGCCCGCTGCACCCATGCCGGCTGCAAGCTGCCCTCGGTCACCGACGGCACGCTCAACTGCCCGTGTCACGGCAGCCAATTCGGGCTCGACGGCGCGGTGCTGCGCGGGCCCGCCGTGACGCCGCTGACTCCGGTCGCGGTGAAGGTTCAGGGCGGCGAGGTCGTCGCGGGCTGATTCAAAACCACGCCGCCGCCCCTACTTGGTAATCGAGCGCGGTCACGTGACTTTCAACGTGTACAAGGCCAAAGCCAGTGTGGCCGCGGCGATCAGGGCGACAAGCACAAATTTGGCGATCGGGTGAATCTCCCCGCCGTAGCGAGCCTCGTATCTGAGTCGCCGCCGGAATCTGATCCAGCGTCGCCGAGTCCAATCCACTGTCATGAGCCCCGCCCCCACCATCCGTCGCGTTTCTCCCCTGCTTCGCGAGACATCGTCGGCTCCGGATATTCACCATCATCCGAGGAGCCGATGGCGATGGGTATGGGCGCGCCGAAGATTTAACGCAACGGTTGCGTCCAGTAGGCGCTGCTCAGGCGAGATAGTCGGTCGGCAGCTCGCTGAACATCATCTTGACCATCCGCACCGCGTATTCCGAACTGCCGCCGCCCACGATCAGCGCCGCGAACGCCAGGTCACCGCGATAACCGGCGAACCAAGCGTGCGAGCCGCCCTCGAATTCGGCCTCACCGGTCTTGCCGCGCACATCGCCGGCGTCGCTGATGTCCTTGGCGGTGCCGTTGGTGACGACCTGCCGCATCATCGGCCGCAATCCCTCGATCATGGCCTGCGTGATCGGCGGATGATCACCGGTCTCGGCGGTCTGGCTGCCCACGATCAGATGCGGGCTCGGGGTCTTGCCGGCCGCAACCGTCGCCGCGGCCAGCGCCATCCCGAACGGGGTGACCAGAACCTTGCCCTGGCCGAAGCCGTCCTCGGTGCGTTCGGCCAGGTTCACGGTCGGCGGCACTGTGCCGGTCAACGTCGTCAGTCCGTCGATCGTGTAGTCCGGGCCGATGCCGTACTGGGAAGCAGCGACCGTCAGCGCGGTCGGCGGCATCCGGCTGGCCAGCTCGGCGAAGGTGGTGTTGCACGAATTCGCGAACGCCTTCGACATCGGGACCGTACCCAGGTCGAACTTGTTGTAGTTCGGGACCGTTCGGTGGCCGATGTCGATCTCACCCGGGCAGCCCAGCAGGGTGTTCGGGGTGGCCATGTTGCGGTCGATGGCCGCACCCGCGGTGACGATCTTGAACGTCGAGCCGGGCGGGTAGAGACCGGTGGTCGCCGCGGGTCCGTCGGCGTCGGCGGCCGCATTCTGGGCTACCGCCAGGATCTCGCCGGTCGACGGCTTGATGACGACCATCATGGCCTTGCGGCCCTGGGTGTCGACGGCGTGCTGGGCGGCGTTCTGCACCGAGCGGTCCAGCGTGATCGAGATCGACGGTGCCGGCGTGGGCGGTACCTCCTGCAGCACGTCGACGTCGTTGCCGTTCTGGTTCACGCTGACCACCCGCCAGCCGGCCTGGCCGTCGAGCTCGTCGATCACCGCCTTCTTCACCTGGCTGATCACCGCCGGGGCGAAGCGGTCATCGGTGGGCAGCAGGTCGGCCTGCGGCGTGACGATCACGCCGGGCAGAGCGTCCAGCGCCTGCCCGACCTTGTCGTGATCGGACGGCCGTAGCGTGACGAGCTCCAGCGGCTTGCTCGACGAGCTGGCCTGCTCGGCCAGGCGTTGCGGGTCGAGAGTGTTGTCGAATTGGCGCAGCTGATCGGCGACCACGCGCGAGGTCGACATCAGCTGGCTTCCGGCCTTGGCGGCATCGAGCTGGTAGCGATACAGGTTGGCCGGCGCCAGCACGTCGGTGCCGCCGAGCTCGTTGACCGACGCCCGCCGCGGGGGGTCGGAGCGCAACGTAAAGTGCTGGTGCTCACCGAGTTTGGGGTGCAATCCGGCAGGCGTCCAGCGCACCCGCCAGGTGCCCTCGTCGCGGATCATCTGCAGCACGCCGTCGTAGGTCCACGTCCGCTTCTTGGGCAGTTTCCAGGTGAAGCGGTAGTTCACGCTGCCAGTGTCCTCGGTGTAGCGCGAGCCGAGGACCTGCGCGTCGAGGTGGGTGGCCTGCAGGCCGGCCCACGCCTCGTTGAGAGCGGCCTGGACGTCGGCAGGCCGGTCGGACAGTTGCGCCGCGGCGGCGGTGTCGCCCTTGGTGAGGTCGGCGAAGAACTTCTCGGCGGCCGGGCCTGGGCCGTCGGGGCGCGGAGTGCACGCCGACAGCGTGGCAGAGGCCGCCACCACGGCGAGAATGGCGACAATTCCTGTGACTTGTGTTGCCCGTGGGGTGCAAGTAACCATTGGGACAAATGTTATGAGCCCGTGACCGGAATCCGGCGCCAACACACCGGCGGCCGGCCGCCCAGTCGAGACGCGTCAGCCGTCAGGTGAACGAGTCGTACGAATACTCCTTGACCCACGCAACGTGCATCTGCGCGCCAGCGGAAATGTCGGGACCCAGCATGTCAAGTTGGATCGCCAGATGCATCGGCCCCGGCGGGAAAGTCGCGGTGTCGGTGGTGGTGAAGATCGGCGTGCCATCGACGTAGGTGGTGATCTGAGTCGGCGTCCAACTCACCGCGTAGGTATGCCATTGGGTGGCGTCGACGACCTTGGTTGCGCCGGCCTGCTGGTTGGTCGACCCGTAATGCAACACCGAATTGACCGCCTGCCGGGACCCGTCGCCCCAGATCTCCATGAAGTCGATTTCGCCACCGGTGGGCCAGTTTTCGGCGTCCGGCCACAGCAGCAGCACCGGATCGTAATTGGGCGCGCCGGCCGGAATCTTGACCCGGACCTCCCACGCGCCGTACTTCTGGCCCGGCCCCCACGCGATGCCGGCGTCGTTGCCGGCAGCGTCGCCGTTGAGGGTCATGATGCCGTCGGCGAACGATATCTGGTTCGCCGTCCGGTTACCGTGCTGGGTCCGGCCCTCGTAGATCCACCAATCCGACAGCACCGACCAGTCGGTGAAGTACGCGGTTCGCGATGGCGTCCCCCAGGCCCCGACGCCGCCCGGGTCGCCGGGCGGCAGGACCGCTCCGAGCACCTTCGCGGTGAGCTTCGCGGTCGACCCCCAGCCGGGGACCAGCAAGCCCATCAGCCCATGGAATTGCCCGGCGGTGGCGTCGCTGACGGTCGCGGTGAAGATGTCGCCGGTCGCGGGGACGAAACCGTCGCCTGGGGTGAACGTGAATTTCCCGCTGCCGTCGATCGTCACGGTCCCCTTGGCCGCAGTGCTCACAGAGTACTTGAGCGCGTCACCGTCGGGATCGTCGCCGACCACCTGCCCGGTGATGGTGCCGTCGTCGTGGATGACGTTATCGGACCCGTCATAGGTGAGCGTCGGTGTCCGATTGAAGAACGTGACTTGGATCTTGCGGGCGATCGAATTCAGAAACCCGAGCGGATTAGCAAGTGCTGAAGGACTTTTGGCGGCAGACGCACCATCCGATGATCGGGCCGGCGTGATCGCCGCGGCAGGTTCGGGAGTGGCCGGCGCAGCCACCCGACGTCCGCTGGAGCCGACGGCTGCCGGCGGCGAGGTGGCGCGCCGGCCGGAGACCACCGATTTGGGCTGTTGCCCCCTGGCGGCCCGGCTCGCAGCAAAGTTTGGTGCTGACTGCGCCGAGCGGGCCGAAACATGGGTCGAGGCAACGGATTGCCGCGAATGCGCCGCGCCGGATGTCGACGCGCCGTCGGCCGCAGACCCTGCGTCAGCAGCGGCGACAGCGCATCCCGCAGTTATCGAGGCGCCGAACCCAAGCGCCATCAGCGCACCCACACCGAGCCGACGTGAAGATTGAGACCACCCCATTTGGACCCCCCGACCCAATACCGCGAATTGCCGGTCGCAAACCCCCGGCACGCCACGGACTTTCGACAAGTACGCGACTTTCGGCGCGCTACAGCGATATTAAGCGGAAGCGGAGATAACTCGGCTGTAATCGAGCAAATTGACTTCGGCGCTCAGTCGAGCAGCACGGTCGCGAACATGCCGACTTCGGCGAAGCCGACCCGCGCGTAGGCCGCCCGCGCGACCGCGTTGAAGCTGTTGACGTAGAGGCTGGCGATCCGCCCGCCGTCAACCACCGCGGCCGCCACCGCAGCCGTGCCCGCGGTGCCGAGTCCGTGGCCGCGCCACTCGGGATGCACCCAGACCCCCTGGATCTGGCCGACAACCGGGGACTGCGAACCGACCTCGGCCTTGAACACCACCTGGCCCTGTTCGAAGCGGGCGTAGGCCCGCCCCGCCGCGATCAGGCTGGCGACGCGCCGCCGGTATCCCCGACCGCCGTCACCGATCCGCGGATCGATCCCGACCTCACCGATGAACATGTCGATGGCAGCCACCAGATAGGCATCGAGCTCGTCGACCCGCACCCGGCGCACCGCCGGGTCGATCCGGCACGCCGGCGGCACGCCGAGCGCCATCAGCGGTTGGTGGTCGCGCACATCGCGGGCCGGACCCCATGCGTGCTGCAGCCGGTCCCACATCGGCAGCACCAGTTCGGCCCGGCCGACCAGAGACGAACACCGCCGCGCCGTGCTCATCGCTTTGTCGGCGAACGCGTACAGATCGAGCTGCGCGCCGCGCAGCGGGATGAGGTTGGCCCCGGCGTAGCAGAGCGATTCCTCAGCACGCCGCCGCGTCCACAGCTCCCCGCCGATCGCCTGCGGCTCGACACCGTGGTCGGCGACCCGCGCGGCCACCATGCAGGAGCCGACCGGATCGTCGGCGAGCACCCGGCCCGCCGCCGCGGCATCGCGAACCACCGACACCCGTCGTTCGTCGGTCAGACGAAACAGTGGCGGAGCCGACATGGCGGTTTCTTTCTGGCAGGCCTTGAAAACCCCTGCGGGGTTACGCCATCAGCTTACGGTCACCACCGGCGAACCGCTGGCAGATGTGCCGCTGTCACGCTGGGCGTCGCCGATCTCGGAGGCAAGTCGCATCGCCTCTTCGATCAGCGTCTCGACGATCAGCGCCTCCGGCACGGTCTTGATGACTTCACCCTTGACGAAGATCTGGCCCTTGCCGTTGCCCGAGGCCACCCCGAGATCGGCTTCACGCGCCTCGCCCGGACCGTTCACGACGCAACCCATCACCGCAACCCGCAGCGGCACGTCGAGCCCGTCGAGACCGGCCGAGACCGCGTTGGCCAACGTGTAGACGTCGACCTGGGCCCGCCCACACGACGGGCAGGACACGATCTCCAGCCCGCGGGGCCGAAGGTTCAGCGACTCCAGGATCTGGGTGCCCACCTTGACTTCTTCGACGGGCGGGGCCGACAGCGAGACCCGGATGGTGTCACCGATCCCCCGTGACAACAGCGCACCGAACGCGACGGCCGACTTGATCGTGCCCTGAAATGCCGGGCCCGCCTCGGTCACGCCGAGATGCAATGGGTAGTCACACTTTTCGGCCAGCTGCTCGTAGGCGGCCACCATCACGACCGGGTCGTTGTGCTTGACGCTGATCTTGATGTCGCCGAACCCATGCTCCTCGAACAGCGAGGCCTCCCACAGCGCGGACTCGACGAGAGCCTCCGGGGTGGCCTTGCCGTACTTCTCCAGGAACCGCTTGTCCAGCGAGCCGGCGTTGACGCCGATGCGGATCGGGATGCCCGCCGCGCCGGCCGCCTTGGCGACCTCACCGACCCGGCCGTCGAATTCCTTGATGTTGCCGGGGTTGACGCGCACCGCCGCGCAGCCCGCGTCGATCGCGGCGAAGATGTACTTGGGCTGGAAGTGAATGTCGGCGATCACCGGAATGTTGCTGTGCTTGGCGATTTCGGCCAGCGCGTCGGCGTCTTCCTGGCGCGGGCAGGCCACCCGGACGATGTCGCAACCGGCGGCGGTCAGCTCGGCGATCTGCTGCAGCGTGGTGTTGACGTCGTGAGTCTTGGTGGTGCACATGGACTGCACCGAGATCGGGTAGTCGCTGCCGACGCCGACGTCGCGCACCATCAACTGGCGGGTCGGGCGGCGTGGCGCCAGAACGGGTGCGGGCGGGGCCGGCATACCCAGGCCAATGGACGTCACGTCTTCATCTCCAAACTAACTACTGGAACAGTCGGATCGGGTTGACCAGGTCGGCGGTGACGGTGAGCAGCATGTAGCCGACCACCACGACGAGGATCACGTAAGTGGCGGGCATCAGCTTCAGGTAGTTCACCGGTGCTGCGGCGACCCTGCCGCGCGCCGACCGGATGAGGTTGCGGATCTTCTCGAACACGGCGATCGCGATGTGTCCACCGTCGAACGGCAGCAGTGGCACCAGGTTGATCGCGCCGAGCACGAAGTTGAGCTGGGCCAGGAAGAACCAGAACGCCACCCACAGGCCATGGTCGACCGTGTCGCCACCGATGATGCTCGCGCCCACGACGCTGATCGGTGTCTCGGGATCGCGCTCGCCGCCGCCGATGGAATGGATCAGGGCGCCGACCTTGGTGGGGATCTTGGCCAGCGATTTGCCCAGCTCGACAGCCAGGTCACCGCTGAAGGTGAAGGTGGCCGGCACGGCGGTGAGCGCGTTGTACTGCGTCGGCGGGAACATCGCCATGCTGACGCCGACGGCACCGACGGTGGTGGGCAGCGGCTCGCCGCCCTTCTCCTTGGCCGCGAACCGCTGCGTGGGGGTGACGTCGACGGTGGTGGTGAACTCGCGGGTGGCGCCGTTTTCAGAGCGCTGCACGACAAACGGTGTCGGGCCCGACGCCTTGCGCACCGCGGTGACCATCTCGTCGAAGTTCTTCACATCGGTGTCGCCGACCTTGAGCACCACATCGCCGGACTTGATGCCGGCCAATGCGGCCGGGCCGGGTCCGGTGCAGTCGTCGAGCTTGCCCTTGGTGGTTTCTGCTGCGACACACTGTGTTTCACCGACGACGGCGGTGGTCGGCGCATGCAGGTTCGGCAGACCCCATACGACGGCAATCCCGTAGACCAGCACCAGGCCGATGATGAAGTTCATCGCAGGCCCGGCGAACAGCACCGCCACCCGCTTCCAGGTGTCCTGCTTGAACATCGCGTAAGGGCGCTCTTCGGGCTTGAGCTCCTCCACCGAGGTCATGCCCGCGATATCGCAGAAGCCGCCGAGCGGGACGGCCTTGAGGCCGTACTCGGTGGAGCCGAGCTTGTTGGGCCGATGGGTCGACCACAGGGTCGGACCGAAGCCCACGAAATAGCGGCGCACCTTCATGCCGGTGGCGCGCGCCACCCACATGTGACCGCACTCGTGCAGCGCCACCGAGATGAGGATGCAGAGTGCGAACAGCGCAATGCCGATAACGAACATCATCGGATTGAAGCGACCTCCTGTGTGACGGCCTCGCGGGCGCGTTCCCGTGCCCATCGCTGCGCGTCAAGTACTTCTTCCACGGTAGCGGGTTCAGCGGCCCACCGGTCGGCGGCGTGCAGGACATCGGCAATTGTTCGCACGATGGCCGGGAACCGGATCTTTCCGTCGAGGAACGCCTCGGCGGCCTCTTCGTTGGCGGCGTTGTAGACCGCGGTCAGACAGCCGCCGGTCTGCCCGGCGTGCCGGGCCAGGTCGACCGCGGGGAAAACCGAGGCGTCCAGCGGCTCGAATTCCCAGGTCGAGGCTGTGGTGAAGTCGCAGGCCGCCGCGGCGGCGGGCACCCGGGCCGGCCAGCCCAGCGCCAGCGAGATCGGCAGCTTCATATCCGGCGGGCTGGCCTGGGCGATCGTCGAGCCGTCGGTGAACGTCACCATCGAGTGCACGATCGACTGGGGATGCACGACGACCTCGATGCGGTCATAGGGGACACCGAACAGCAGGTGCGTCTCGATCAGCTCCAGGCCCTTGTTGACCAGCGACGCCGAGTTCAGCGTGTTCATCGGGCCCATGTTCCAGGTGGGATGGGCGCCGGCCTGTTCCGGTGTGACGGGCTCGAGCTGAGCGGCCGTCCACCCGCGGAACGGCCCGCCGGAGGCGGTGAGCACCAGTTTGGCGACCTCGTCGGCGCTGCCTGAGCGCAGACACTGGGCCAGCGCCGAGTGCTCGGAGTCGACGGGCACGATCTGGCCGGGCTGGGCGGCCTTGAGAACAAGCGGTCCGCCGGCGACCAGCGACTCCTTGTTGGCCAGCGCCAGTCGGGCGCCGCTGGCCAGCGCGGCCAGGGTGGGCTGCAGTCCCAGCGCCCCGACCAGGGCGTTGAGCACGACGTCGGCTTCGGTGTTCTCGACCAGCCGGGTGACCCCGTCGGCGCCGCTGTAGGTGACCTCACCGACCTTCCCGGCGGCGGCCGGGTCGGCGACGGCGATGTTCGTCACGCCCGTTTCGGCGCGCTGGCGGGCCAGCAGGTCGGGATTTCCGCCACCGGCGGCCAGCCCGACGACTTCGAAGCGGTCCGGGTTATCGGCGATGACCTCCAGCGCCTGGGTTCCGATGGAACCGGTGCTGCCCAGGATCAGGACCTTCAGGCGGTTGTCGGGGCTCACCGCTCAATTGTGCCGCGTTCGACGGTGTGCGCCGTACGAACCTCGCCCCAGAAGCGCGCCTAGGCTGCCGAACCGCATCGTCGGATAGGTATATGGTTAGCCAACCCTATGCCCCGGACGAAGGGCCCGCATGTATCACTGCCGGAACGCGATTCGGACAGCGTCAACACTTTTCCTGGTGCTGCTCCTCGGCCTGGCCGGGGTCGCCTGCTCCTCCAGCGGGAATGACGAGCTGCTGGTGTACAACGCCCAGCACGAATCGCTGACCAAAGAGTGGATCGAGGCGTTCACCAAAGAAACCGGCATCAAGGTCAGTTACCGACAGGGCGGCGACACCGAACTGGGCAATCAGCTGATCGCCGAGGGCACCAACTCCCCCGCCGACGTTTTCCTCACCGAGAACTCCCCGGCAATGGCGGCCGTCGAGCGCGCCGGGCTGTTCGCCCCGATCGATCCGCAGGTCGCGGCTAACGTGCCGCAGCAGTTCCGCCCGGGCAGCAACGCCTGGACCGGCGTTGCCGCCCGCAGCACGGTGTTCGTCTACAACCCGGCCAAGCTTCCCGCCGACCAGCTGCCGGCCTCGCTACTGGACCTGCAGCGCCCCGAGTGGAAGGGCCGCTGGGGCGCACCGCCGGCCAAGGCCGATTTCCAGGCGATCGTCGCTGCGTTGCTGCAGCTCAAGGGCCCGGCAGCCACCTCCGAGTGGCTGGCTGGGATGAAAACCAACGCCACCATCTATTCCGACAACATCGCCACCCTGCGCGCGGTCAACAGCGGCGAAATCGCCGGCGGCGTCATCTATCACTACTACTGGTATCGCGACCAGTCCAAGACAAAAGAGATGAGCGCCAACACCGCGCTGCACTACTTCGGCAACCAGGACCCGGGCGCCTTCCTCAGCCTGTCGGGCGGCGGAGTGCTCAAATCCAGCACGAAGCAGGACAAGGCCCAGCAGTTCCTGACGTTCATCACCGGCAAGACCGGCCAGCAGGTCCTGGAAAAGGGAACCTCGTTCGAATATCCGGTGGCCAGCGGCGTGCCGGCCAACCCCGCGCTGGTCCCGCTGGACCAGCTGGACCCGCCCACGGTCGACCCCTCCACGCTGAACGCCAAACAGGTGTCCGATCTGATGACACAAGCGGGCTTGTTGTAGGTGACTGTCACCATCCGGACGTCGTCGTCGCCGGCGACCCGCCGACCCGCCGCACGGCGCCCGGGTCCGGTCGCGGCCGCCGTGGTCACCGTCCTGCTCGCGGTGACGTTCATTCCGCTGGGCTACGTGTCATGGGCGTTCGTCACCACCGGGCCGGCCCGCGCCGCCGAGTTGATCCTGCGGCCCCGGGTGGGCGAGCTGCTGGCCAACACCGTCGGCCTGGTCCTGGTCACCGTGCCGCTGTGCGTGGCGATCGGCGTCGCAGCGGCCTGGCTGGTCGAGCGCACCGACGTCGCCGGCCGGTCGGTGTGGCGCCCGCTGTTGGTGACGCCGCTGGCCGTACCGGCGTTCGTGAATTCCTACGCCTGGGTCGGGGCGGTGCCCGGGCTGCATGGCTTTCTGGCCGCGGTGCTGGTGACGACGTTGTCCTACTTCCCGTTCGTCTATCTGCCGGCTACGGCCACCCTGCGCCGGCTCGACCCCGCGGTCGAGGAGTCGGCCCGAGCGCTGGGCTCCGGTTCGTTCGCGGTGTTCGTCCGGGTCGTGCTGCCGCAGCTGCGGTTGGCCGTGCTCGGCGGCGGATTGCTGATCGGCGTGCACCTACTCGCCGAATACGGAGCGTTCGCCATGGTGCGGTTCGACACCTTCACCACCGCGATCTTCCAGCAGTTCCAGGCCACCTTCGACGGCGCCGCCGGCTCGATGCTGGCCGGTGTCCTGGTACTGCTGTGCCTGATGCTCCTGGTCGCCGAGGCCGCCGCCCGTGGGCGGGCGCAGTACGCCCGGGTCGGTTCGGGCGCCCCGGGTCCGGCCACCACCGTGCGGCTGGGACTCGGGCGCATCCCGGCGTTGGCCGGGCTGACCGTCCTGGCCGGGATGGCGCTCGGCGTGCCGGCGTGGACGATCCTGCGATGGTTGTGGATCGGCGGTGCCGTGGTGTGGGTGCCCGATGATGTCGGCGTCGCGTTGGCCCAGACCCTCGGGCTGGCCGCGGCCGGGGCGGCGCTGGCCACCGTGGTGGCCTATCCGGTTGCCTGGGTGGCGGTCCGTACCAGTGGGCCGTTGGCCCGAGCGGTCGAGGGGGCCAACTTCCTGACCAGCGCGCTGCCCGGCATCGTCACCGCGCTGGCACTGGTGACGGTGGCCATCCGGGTCGCTCCGCCGCTGTATCAGACGGTGGCACTGCTGCTGTGCGCATATGTGTTGATGTTCATCCCACGGGCGCTGGTCAGCGTGCGGGCCGGGTTGGCGCAGGTGCCGACCGGTTTGGAGGAGGCATCCTGGACGCTGGGCGTTGCGCCTGCAGCGACTTTTCGCCGAATCACGTTGCGGCTCACCGCTCCCGCCGCGGCCGCCGGTGCGGCGATGGTGTTCGTTGCGGTGGCCACCGAGCTCACCGCGACGCTGCTGCTGGCTCCCACCGGCACCCGCACCCTGTCGATGCGGTTCTGGTCGCTGGCCAGCGAACTGGACTACGCCGCTGCCGCGCCGTACGCCGCCATCATGATCGTGCTGGCGCTACCGGTCACCATCCTGCTGGTGCGCCAGTCCTCGAAAGTGGCCGCCCTGTGAGCGCACATCTGCAAACCCGTTCGCTGACAAAGGTGTTCGACGGCACCACCGTGCTGGACCACCTCGACCTGGACATCGCCGAGGGCAGCATCACCGCGGTGGTCGGGCCGTCGGGGTGCGGCAAGACCACGCTGCTGCGGATCATCGCGGGGTTCGAGACCCCGGATGCGGGCACCGTCACGCTGGCCGGGCGCCGGGTCGCCGGACCGGACGGTGGGGTGGCCCCGCACCGCCGCGCCGTCGGCTACGTCGCCCAGGACGGCGCGTTGTTCCCGCATCTGACCGTGGGGCAGAACATCGCCTACGGCCTCAAGGGCGGGCTGCGCAGCGCCGCCGGGCGCGAGCAGGTGGCCGAACTGCTGCGCACGGTCTCACTCGACGAGTCCCTGGCCGCCCGACGACCCAGTGAGCTGTCCGGCGGCCAGCAGCAGCGGGTGGCGCTGGCCCGGGCACTGGCCCGCCGGCCCATCGTCATGCTGCTCGACGAACCGTTCAGCGCGCTGGACACCGGGTTGCGCGCCACTACCCGAAAAGCGGTGGCACACACGCTGTCTGAAGCCGGGGTGACCACGCTGCTGGTGACCCACGACCAAGAGGAGGCCTTGTCGATGGCCGATCAGGTCGCGGTGATGCGGGACGGCCGTTTCACCCAGGTCGGCACCCCGCGCGAGGTGTATCTGAATCCGGCCACCCGGTTCACCGCGGAGTTCCTCGGCGAGTGCGTGTACCTGGCCGGGACGGTTCGCGACGGCGTCGCCGAATGCGTGCTCGGCCGACTGCCCGCACCGACCGCGCCCGACGGCCCGGCCACGGTGTTGCTGCGCCCCGAACAGCTGCGCGCCACGGTGGTGCCCGATCACCTTTCCGGCACCGCCGCCGGGACGGTGATCGGCACCGAGTTCCTAGGCCCCGACGTATTACTGAGCATCGCCACCTCGGAGGACGCACCGATCACGGTGCGGCAGAACAGCTTTGGCTGCCCGGACCTGCACACCAAGGTCAGCATCGAGGTCCATGGGAACGTGGTGGTGTTCGGGGACCGCGGTGCGTGATCTGCTGGGACGGATGGCCTGCTTCGGTGACCGCCTCGCCGTGGCGACGGCCACCGACACCCTGACCTACCGCGAGCTGGGCGACCGGGTCGCCGACTCGGCCGCGACGCTGGGGAGTGACCGCAGACTGGTGCTGCTGGAGACCGCCAACACCGTCCCGGCGCTGATCGCCTACCTCGGCACACTGGCCGGCGGACATGTCGCGATCCCGGTGTCCCCGCGGGTTTCTCACACCGCCCTGCTGGACAGCTACGATCCCGACGTCGTCGTCGACGCGGCCGGAACGATCCGGCACCGCCGCCAGCGCAGCGCCCATCGACTGCATCCGGACCTCGCGCTGCTGCTGAGTACCTCGGGCAGCACCGGCTCACCCAAGCTGGTGCGGCTGTCGGCGACCAACCTGAGTGCCAACGCCGCCGCGATCGCCGACTACTTGCGGATCACCGAAACCGACCGGGCGGCAACCACTTTGCCGATGTCCTACTGTTACGGCCTCTCAGTGGTGCACAGCCACCTGCGGCAGGGCGCGGCGCTGATCCTAACCGACCTCTCGGTTGCCGACCACCAGTTCTGGGAGTTGTTCGGCCGACACGGCGGGACCAGTTTCGCCGGGGTGCCCTACACGTTCGAGCTGTTGGACCGAGTCGGCTTCGACACCATGGAGCTGCCCACCCTGCGCTACATCACCCAGGCCGGCGGCCGGTTGGCCCCCGAGTCGGTGCGCCGCTATGCCGAGCTCGGCCGTCGTCGGGGCTTCGAGTTCTTCGTCATGTACGGCGCCACCGAGGCCACCGCGCGGATGGCCTACCTTCCGCCCGACCTCGCCGCGACCCATCCCGAGGCCATCGGTCGCCCGATACCCGGCGGCTCGTTCACCCTGGCCGCGTTGGACGGCTGGACCGAACCCGGCGTCGGCGAACTGGTCTATACCGGACCGAACGTGATGATGGGCTACGCCCACGTCCCAGCCGACTTGGCTACCGGGCCCGAACTCGACGCGCTGCACACCGGCGACATCGCCCGCGAATTGGGCGACGGTCTCTACCAGGTGATCGGCCGCCGGGGCCGGTTCGCGAAACTGTACGGACTGCGCGTCGACCTGCAGCGCGTCGAATCCGCGGTCCAGCAGCCCGGACTAGCCGCCATGTGCACCGAGGCCGACGGGCAATTGCTGGTCGCCGCCGCCGGCGGGGTCGATGCCGCCGACCTGCGTCGGCGAACCGCGACCGCCGCGGGATTGCCGCCGGTCGCGGTGCGCGCCGTGACCCTGCCCGAACTGCCGGTACTGCCGTCGGGTAAACCGGACTACCCGGCGTTGCGCACCATCGCCCGCGACCCGACCGAGCAGCCCGGCGGGCCGCCCGACACCGCGGTCCGCACCCTGTTCGCCGACGTGCTGCACCTCGACCAGGGCGAGCTGAGTCCGGATGCCAGCTTCGTCAGTCTGGGCGCCAACTCGCTGTCCTATGTCGCCATGTCGATCCGGCTCGAGCGGATGCTGGGCCGGCTGCCGCCGGATTGGCAGCGCCGCAGCATCGCCGAACTCGAACGCCTCGGTCGATCGAGCGGCCCGCGGTGGGCCGCGGTGCTGGAGACCAGTGTCGCGCTACGCGCGGGGGCCATCGTGTTGATCGTCGGTTCCCATGCCGGGCTGTTCGAGCTGTGGGGTGGTGCCCACATCCTGCTGGCGGTGGCCGGCTACAACTTCGGCCGGTTCTGCCTGTCGGGCGCGCCGCGCCGGCAGCGGGTGCGACACCTGACCAACACGATCGCCTGGATCGCCGTGCCGTCGATGATCTGGATCGCGCTCGCACTGCTGTTCACCGACGATTACGCACCATCGAATCTGGTTCTGCTGCAGAAGGTCCTCGGACCACACGACAGCATGACCGCCGGGCGGATGTGGTTCGTCGAGGTCCTGGTCTGGATTCTGCTGGGGCTGGCCGTGGTGTGCTGGCTGCCGGTCGGTGACCGGCTCGAACGGCGACATCCGTTCGGGTTCGCGGCGGCGTTCCTGACGCTCGGCCTGGCCGTCCGCTACGACCTGCCCGGTCTGCACCTGGGCCGCGAGGCGTGGTTCACCGTGCTGGCGTTCTGGTTCTTCGCAGCCGGTTGGGCCGCCGCGAAGGCCGCCCGGACCTGGCAACGGGCGCTGGTGGCGGCCGTCGTCGTCATCGGGGTGGCTGGCTACTTCGGCCAGGGCCATCGAGAAGCGCTGGTCGGCGCGGCCATCCTGCTGCTGATCTGGCGTCCCGCGCTGCCGATCCCGGCAGCGCTGACCTCGACCGCCGGGATCGTCGCCGAGGCGTCGCTGTTCATCTACCTCGTCCACTTTCAGGTCTATCCGCTGTTCAGCCAGCCGCTGGCCGGAGTCGTCGTGTCGATACTGGTGGGTGTCGGGCTGGCCCGGGCCGTCGCCGTCGTGCGGGCCCGCGCGGGGCGCGACCCGGCCAGCGCGGATGCGACGCGGTCGTGACGCGGCCCGCCAGCCAACCGTCCACCCTGCTGTGGTTTCGCCGGGATCTACGCCTGCACGACCTGCCGGCCCTGCTGGAGGCCACCGCCGACGGAGCCGAGGTGCTCGGCTGTTTCGTGCTCGATCCGCGGCTGGAGAAATCGTCGGGCCCGCGCAGGTTGCAGTTCCTCGGCGATTCGCTGCGCGAGCTCTCCGAGGCCCTCGGCGGGCGGCTGCTGATCACCCGGGGCCGGCCGGAGCAGCGAATCCCGTTGCTGTGCAAGGAAATCGGGGCCTGTGCAGTGCACATCTCGTCCGACTTCAGTCCGTTCGGGGTGCGGCGCGACCAGGCGGTGGCCGCTGCGCTGGCCGACGCAGGCGCCGAGCTGCGAGCCACCGGTTCGCCGTATCTGGTGTCGCCGGGCCGCGTCACCAAGGACGACGGGACCCCCTACAAGGTCTTCACGCCGTATCTGGCCCGGTGGCGAGAGATCGGCTGGCGCTCGCCCGCGCGGTCGGCGACCGCCAGGGTGAACTGGATCGACCCGCCGTCGAAATACCGGGTGGACGCCCCGGATCCCGGCGCCGACCTGGACCTCGCGGCAGGCGAGACGGCGGCCCGGCAACGGTGGGCGGAGTTCGTCGACTCCGGCCTGGCCGACTACGCCGAGGACCGCAACCGCCCGGACAAGCCGGGCACCAGCCGGATGTCGGCGCACCTGAAGTTCGGCACGATTCATCCCCGGACGATGGCCGCCGACCTGAACGTCCGGGCCGACGGGCCGGGGGCCTATCTGCGGGAGCTGGCGTTCCGCGACTTCTACGCCGCCGTGCTGCACGAGTGGCCGCACAGCGCGTGGTGGAACTGGAACCGCAGCTTCGACGCCATGGACGTGGACACCGACGCCGGCGCCGGGAAGCTGTTCGAGGCCTGGAAGCAGGGTCGTACCGGCTATCCGATCGTCGACGCCGGGATGCGGCAGCTGCGCGACTCGGGCTTCATGCACAACCGGGTCCGGATGATCGTGGCGTCATTTCTGGTCAAGGATCTGCACCTGCCGTGGCAGTGGGGCGCACGCTGGTTCTTGGAGCAGCTGGTGGACGGCGACATGGCCAGCAATCAGCACGGCTGGCAGTGGTGTGCGGGTTCGGGCACCGACGCGTCGCCGTACTTCCGGGTGTTCAACCCGATCAACGCAGGGTCAGAAGTTCGATCCCGAGGGTGCCTACGTGCGGCGCTGGGTGCGCGAGCTGGCCGGCCCCGAACTGGCCAGCGTCGACGTCCACAGGCTCAAGGGCGGCCGGCCCGCCGGATATCCGGATCCGATCGTCGAGCATGCGGCCGAGCGGGCCGAGGCGTTGCGACGCTACGGCGAGATCGGCTGAGCCCGCGCCGGGTCGGTGTGCCAGAATTACGCCGATAGTTACCGGCAAGGCCTGAGTGAGGGGAGCCGCAATGGTCAGCACCGAGGTGGAGCGCTACACAGAGGTCGACCCCGCCGACGTTCCCTCGGCCGCCTGGGGCTGGAGCAAGATCACCCCGAGCACCTGGCACGGTGTCGGCATCTTCGTCACCCTCTTTCTGCTGGCGATGCTGCGCGGCAACCACGTCGGCCACGTCGAGGACTATGTGCTGATCGTGTTCGCGGTCTTGGTCTTCGCCGCCACCGTCCGCGATTGGTGGGGCCGTCGCCGCGGCTGGATCCGCTAGCTAACCGCTGGCGGCGAGCTGACCGCAGGCCGCGGCGATCTCACGCCCGCGGGTATCGCGCACCGTGCACGACACGCCCTGAGCCTTCACCCGGCGGACGAACTCACGTTCTACCGGTTTGGGGCTGGCGTCCCACTCGCTGCCCGGCGTCGGGTTGAGCGGAATCAGGTTGACGTGCGCCAGCGGGCCGAGCGCCTGGTGCAGCTTCTTGCCCAGCAGGTCGGCCCGCCACGGCTGGTCGTTGACGTCACGGATCAGCGCGTACTCGATCGACACCCGCCGGCCCGTCGCATCGGCGTAGTAGCGCGCCGCGTCCAGCACCTCGCTGACCTTCCAGCGGTTGTTCACCGGCACCAGGGTGTCGCGCAGCTCGTCGTCGGGCGTGTGCAGCGACAGCGCGAGCGTCACACCGAGGTGTTCGTCGGCGAGCGTGCGGATCGCGGGCGCCAGCCCGACCGTCGACACCGTGACCGACCGGGCCGAGATCCCGAAGCCGTCCGGCGCCGGCGCCGTGATGCGCCGCACGGTGGCCAGCACCCGCGCATAGTTGGCCAGCGGCTCGCCCATCCCCATGAACACCACATTGGACAGCCGCTCCCCGAATTCGTCGCGCGAGGTCACCGCGGCGGCGCGGACCTGCTCGAGAATCTCGGCCGTGCTCAGGTTGCGGGTCAGCCCACCCTGGCCCGTCGCGCAGAACGGGCACGCCATGCCGCAGCCGGCCTGCGACGAGATGCAGACGGTGTTGCGATTCGGGTAGCGCATCAGCACCGACTCGAAGGTGGTGCCATCGTGGGCGCGCCACAACGTCTTTCGGGTCTCACCCTTGTCGCACTCGATCTCTTTGGCCACCGTCAGCAGCTTCGGGAACAGCGCGTCGGCAACGGCCTCGCGCACCGCACCGGGCAGGTCGGTCATCTGCTGCGGGTCGGCCAGCAGCCGCCCGTAGTACTGCTGGGCGAGCTGCTTGGCCCGGAACGCGGGCAGCCCGAGCTCGGCCACCGCGGCCGCCCGGCCCTCGGCGTCCAGGTCGGCGAGATGGCGCGGCGGCAGCGCACGCCGGGGCGCAGAGAAGACGAGCTCTTGTTTCATTGCGTCCAGTATCGCTGCTGCGGCGGGTCAGGCCAGCAGCGTGAGCACGATCCAGCCGGCAACCGCCGACGGCAGCATCGCGTCGATGCGGTCCATGATCCCGCCGTGACCGGGCAGCAGCGTGCCCATGTCCTTGATGCCCAGATCGCGTTTGACCTGCGATTCGACCAGGTCGCCGAGCACGCCGGTGATCACCAGCATCAACCCGAGCGGCAGCCCGACCCAGGCCGGCTTGTGCAGCAGGAACGTGACCGACAGCACCGACGCGGTGATGCCGAACAGCAGCGAACCGCCGAGTCCTTCCCAGGATTTCTTGGGGCTGATCGCCGGGGCCAGCAGATGCTTGCCGAACAGCACACCGGCGGCATAGCCGCCGATATCGGCGAACACGACGGTGGCGATCACGGTGAACACCCGGGCCCCGCCGTTGTCCTGGCTGATCAGCAGCGCGGTGAAGCTGGCGAACAACGGCACCCAGGTGGCCAGCAGGACCGAGGCGGCGATGTCACGCAGATAATTGACCGGCTGCTCACGCAGACCCTGGCCGAGCAGGCGCCACACCATGGCAACGACGATCGTGGCGCCGTAGGCGCCCAGTGTCCCCGCCACACCCCACGGCCAGGCCAGCCAGATCATCGCCTGGCCACCAAGCAGCAGCGGCACGACGGGCATCACATAGCCGTGTTCGCGGAGTCGGCGGACCACCTCGTGGGTGGCGATCGCGATCGCGATCGCCAGCAGCGGGAACCACCACCTCGGCGCGAACAGCAGGCTGCCGATCGCCATGGCGCCGAGTGCGGCACCGACCGCGATCGCGGCAGGCAGATCACGACCCGCGCGGGAGGTCTTCTTGTTCTCCGGCGCCGGGGAACCGGGGGCGCCGGATTCGGTGTCTGCCACGGGCAATCGCTGCTGAGCGGTCATCAGACCTCCAGCAACTCGCCTTCTTTATGCTTGACCAACTCGTCGATCTGACCCACATAGGTCGCGGTGGCCTTGTCCAAGTCCTTCTCCGCGCGCCCGACCTCGTCCTCGCCGGCCTCGCCGTCCTTGCGGATGCGGTGCAGTTCCTCCATCGCGCGACGGCGCACGTTGCGCACCGACACCTTCGCGTCCTCGCCCTTGGACTTGGCCTGCTTGACCAGATCCCGGCGACGTTCTTCGGTCAGTTGCGGGATCGACACGCGAATGATGTTGCCGTCGTTGGTGGGGTTGACGCCCAGGTCCGAGTTACGGATGGCATCCTCGATCGCCCTCAATTGCGAGGCCTCGTACGGCTTGATGACGACCATCCGCGCCTCGGGCACGTTGACACTCGACAGTTGCGTGATCGGGGTCGGTGAGCCGTAGTAGTCGACGACGACGCGGGAGAACATGCCGGGGTTGGCCCTCCCGGTCCGGATGGACGACAAGTCGTCGCGAGCGACCGCGACGGCCTTCTCCATTTTCTCCTCGGCATCGAAGAGAGCCTCTTCAATCACTTGGTACTCCTCAACCGCACGCGGTACTCATCAGCTGACCAGGGTTCCGATCTTCTCACCTGCGACCGCCCGGGCGATATTCCCGTCGGTCAGCAGGTTGAAGACCAAGATCGGCATCCCGTTGTCCATGCACAAACTGAACGCCGTCGCATCGGCCACCTGAAGCCCGCGATCGATGACCTCACGGTGACTGATTTCGGTGAGCATCTCGGCGTTCGGGTGCTGGCGCGGGTCGGCGGTGAAGACGCCGTCGACTGCCTTGGCCATCAACACGATGTCGGCGCGGATCTCCAGGGCGCGCTGCGCGGCGGTGGTGTCGGTGGAGAAGTACGGCAGCCCCATACCGGCGCCGAAGATCACCACCCGACCCTTCTCGAGGTGGCGCACCGCCCGCAGCGGGATGTAAGGCTCGGCGACCTGCCCCATGGTGATGGCGGTCTGCACCCGGGTGACGATGCCTTCCTTCTCCAGGAAGTCTTGCAGCGCAAGACTGTTCATCACCGTGCCGAGCATGCCCATGTAGTCCGAGCGGGTGCGCTCCATGCCGCGTTGTTGCAGTTGAGCGCCGCGGAAGAAGTTACCGCCGCCGATCACGACGGCGACCTGAACACCGCTGCGCACCACTTCGGCAATCTGGCGGGCCACCTGGGCGACGACGTCGGGATCCAGGCCGACCGATCCGCCGCCGAACATCTCCCCGCCGAGCTTGAGCACCACCCTGTTGAAACGCGGGCGCAGATCCTGCGTCACGGCGCCGTTGCCGCTGGCCGTCTCCCCCATCAGACTCCTCCGGAATAGTCGGGCTCCTGGCACGAGGGTGCCATCCCGACGACTGTCGGGACGGCACTTCCATCCTGCCTTATCGGCGAACCTGGCAATTTCGCGGGTTGTGCCTGGTGCGGGTCACCAGAGGACGGCGATGCCGGCCGCCGCAAGCGACAAGACACCGACCGAAATGAAGACCGGCCGTGGGACGGGATCGCCGGTACGCCGCTGCTTGGCATTGCCCATGCCGAGCAGGCCGCCGATCACGACCAGGATGGCCAACTTGACCCCGATCTTGGGGTAGTTCAAGACATTTCCCGCGAGCCCCCATGGAGCCGCGAGCGCGATTCCGGTGAGCAACGAGACCAGCAGGCCGTAGTCCATCAACCGAGTGGTGCGGAAGCGCCGAGCCGCCGCCTCGGCCGCCCACGCGCCGAAGGTGAGGGCGAACCCGACGATGTGCACCAGCACAACTACGTGGCGTAGTAGTTCCATGCCGGTCAGCCTACGACACGCCGGCACGTTGGACCCAGGGCTCGAGATGCGGCCTTGCGCGGTACCGACCGCCGTGACGCCCCGCCTCGACGCGGCGCGAGTCACTCCGGATTGGCTGGATATTGATTCACCGCGGCTTTTCGCCGTCTGGGGCGATGAGGGCGGGCAGTACGAACGCGCGAAGATCTTCTTCGAGTTCGGCCCGGGGCGGAACCATCTCCGGCAATGCCAGGTAGCTGAGCTGAATGTGGATCAGGAAGCGCGCAGCCTTGCCGAGGTCGAGTCCCGCTCGCAACTCGCCACGACCGAGTGCGTACTCGAGCAGCGGAACCCAATGCGTGCGCAGCTCGGCGAGCACCTCCGGTGAGGAGGTCAAAGAACGAGCGGTCACATTCGTGGCGTCGCCTCCGATCAAGAACTGCACATCTGGATCGTTGGCTGCGTCGTGAATGCCGCAGACTAGCGATCCGACGATGAGGTCGGCCGCGGGACCTTTGTGGGGAAAACGCTCGGCCAATCGCCGGTGGTGGTGCCGGATCTGACGCAGCACCACGGCGTGGACGATCGCGTCTTTGCTGGCGAAGTATCGGTACACGTGTGGTCGGGCAAGGCCGACCTCGATGGCGATGTCCTCGACGCGAGTGCGCTGGATCCCCCAGCGGGCGAAGCACCGCGCGGCGGCTTCCACGATGGCCGCGATCGGGTCGGCGGTCAGTTCCCCGACTGGCTGGATCGGCTGTGTGAGCGTGGCGGTCTGGCGGTTGGCCCCCTTTCCCGACGTCCCTGCTGTGGCCACCGGACTCCTCTCAGTACTGAGGTTGCTTGGCGCTACTCCATCTTGCTAGTTTGTACATAATACGTCAGATGTACCAATGGAGTGTGCATGGCTGATCTTTTTGCCGACGCCGAGGACCCGAGCGCGTTTCGTCATCTCAAGGCTGGTGACGAGCCATCGTTGACGAAGCACCGGTGAGCGTGGGCGGTAGTCGATGACCGACGCACAGCGCGATCGGATCGAGGCATTTCTGGCGGCCCGGCACTCCGGCGCGCGGATCACCCGCTATGCGACGATCAGCGGCGGCTACAGCAGGCTCATGGCGGAGTTCGATGCGGTGTTCGACTCTGAGAAGCGGCATCTGGTGTGGCGGGGCGATCCACCTGCTGACCGTCAAATCATCGTGACGAGCCGGCAAAAAGAGTTCGCGCTCTTGTCGGCGCTGAGTCGGCTATCGGGTGATCTCGCCGGCACACCAAGGTACTTCGATCCCGATGGATCCGAACTCGGAACCACCAGCATGATCCTCGACTACGTCGAGGGTGAGCAGCTGATGACGCTGTTGAAGCGGACCGATGAGAGACTGTGGCCGGAGCTGACGAACGCCACCTGTGCGCTCGCCGCGGCGATCCACAGCACCGACCTCGACGCACTACCCGCCGAAATGGAGCGGCCGCACTCGTGGTCGGAATACCTGGACACCGCGATCGATCAATGGCGTCAGTTGGAACGCGAACAGGTTGAGCCTGCGCCACTGCTGCGCTACGTCACCAGCTGGCTGGACCGCAACCGGCCGCCGGAAGCACCATTGTCGTTGGTGCACGGCGACTTTCAATCGCCGAATGTGCTCATCGAGCTCGAGTCGAAACGGGCAAGGGCGATAGATTGGGAATTTGCGCACATCGGCGATCCCCGTGAGGACCTTGGCTATTTTCTGGCGTTGGTCGCCTTGAGTCCGCCCGACCCCACGCGCGGTGAGCCCGCCGAGCTGTGTCGCGCGTATCTGGCTCAGTCCGACCTCGGCGACAAGTTGGTCAACCCCCTGACAGTCGCGTATTTCTCAATCCTGCCCTTCGGCCCCATGATCCGACGGCTATCGGCTCAGATCGCCGACCTGGTCGCCGGTCGCAATCGCTCCTTACAGACTGCGAATCTCACCGTCATGGTGACGGCCATGGTCGAGGGGTGGGTGACGTTGATCAACAGACTAGAGAACAGAGCGGGAGCCACGCCATGATGACCTTGCCGTCCAGCAGTCAGCTCATCTCGGTGATCCGCGCAGAGATTCAGGAGACAATGAGCGGAATCACCGAAGATCCGCGGATCGTCAACTGCCTCAATATGATCGATTCGATGCTGGCAACGATCGCGATCCGATGTGACCATGAAATCGGATGGATGATCAGTGAGATCGACGACATCTCCGAGCTCGCGAGCCACGTTGTAGCCGAGGGGGCCGACGACGGCCGCGCCAACACCGGCCTGGCGGGCCTGCGCGATACCGAACTCACGGAGTTCGATACAGAGACGGTCCGGACCCGATACCACCTGGCTTCGTCCCTACTTGCCGATTGTGCTGAATTGGCTCTTGGCGCCGGCGGGGACATCCGACGCCGTTTGGACGGCGTCCTCGCCAAGCGGGTTGATCATGAGCGCCAGATACGCGGGGCACTCGAACTAGTCGGCCGCGGATGAGCAACTTTCACGCGGTCGACAATCATCAGTCGCCGGTCGTCGACGACATCAGCACCTATCTCATCTGCGGGCGAGTACTGTCGGCACCTCCGGCCGATCCGCGCACCGGTCGCAGCGTCGCGCAGGGCATCGAGGATGCCAGGGCCGCAGAGAAACTCGGCTTCCGGCGGGCATTCATCTCTGAACGTCTCGATATCAAGGACGCAGGGGCGTTCCTCGGCGGGGCGGCCGCCGTCACGTCACGTTTGGAGGTCGGGACCGGCGCTTTGGCGGTACCGTCGCGGGACCCGCGCGTCACCGCGTCCCTCGGAGCCACCATGCACGCCGCGTACGGTCCGCGCTTCATCCTCGGTTTGGGCCGCACCGAACCGCAATTCATGAGCTACGGCCAAGTAACCTTCGACCACCTCATCGACTATGCCGAGATCATCCGCCGCCTCTGGCGCGGGGAGGTCGTCGACTATCGTGGTCCCGCAGGCCAATTCGACGGCATCGCACTGCGAGACCGCTATGATGGCCCGCCACCGCAGATCTGGAGCTGCATCCTGGGCGGGCCGCATGCCGCCCGCGCCGCCGCCCGTGCCTTCGACGGCGTCATCCTCACGCCATTTCTGCTCCCCGAAGCGGTGGCCCGCACGGTCGGTTACATCCGCGAGGAATGCGAGCGCATCGGCCGCGACCCCGCCGAAGTCCGCATCTGCCACCCCATCGTCACCGCTCCGGACCTCGACGATTACGAGACCCGGCTGCTTGCGCATGCTCGTGCCGTCACCTACTTCCAGATGCCCAGCTTCGCCCGCGCTTTGTCCGCGTTCAACGGCTGGGACGGGGAGGGCCTACTGGCCAAATTTGCCGACCACCGACAACTCGCCGGAGTCGCATCCGCCGATCAGTCTTTCCACCGCAAGGAGCTGCTGGGACCAGCATCGCTGATACCCGACTCCTGGATGGAACAGACATCGGCGCTGGGATCGGTCCAGTCGTGCGTAGCAACTTTGCAGCAGTTCCGGGACGCCGGTGCCGACGAATTGGCCTTCTACGGAAGCACTCCCGACCAGAACGCCGCGCTCCTGGACGCGTGGCGGCAACGCAGCCTGCCCACGGGAACTCGAATATGAAAACGGCACTCATCACCGGGGCATCGTCAGGCATCGGCCTGGAAATCGCCTGGCTGCTCGCCCGAGACGGATATGACCTCGTTCTCGCCGCCCGCCGACTGTCGATGCTCGAGGAACACGCCTCAGCCATCGAACAGGCAACCGGACAGAACGTCGTCCCGCTGCGCAGCGACCTCTCCGAACCCGACGGCGCGTCGAAGCTGATCGACGAGATACGCGCACGCGAGCTGCACATCGACTACCTCGTCAACAACGCCGGCGTCACGCTCGAGGGCCGCTACCTCGACAACGGCTGGGACGCACAACGCGCCTTCGTCCAACTCATGTCACTGACTCCCGCCGAACTCACCCACCGCCTCTTACCGGCAATGCTGGAGCGTGGCAGTGGCGTCGTCCTCACCGTCGCATCCCTCGGTGCGTTTTGGCCTGCCTTCCCCGGGATTTCGCTGTACGCCGGCGCGAAGTCATTCCTGGTCCGGATGACGAACACACTGGCCGTCGAATATGCCCGCAGCGGTGTCACATTCACTGTCATCTGCCCGTTCACCACCCGCACCGCGTTCCTCGACGGCCCCACCATCGCGCCGATCGTCGGAAAGATGCCGAAATTCATGGTTCAGTCACCGGAATTGGTAGCGCGCATCGGGGTGGCAGCGGTCCGCCAAGGAAAGACCGTCGTACACACCAGCCTCCTGAACCGCGTCCTTGCGGCTACGCTCACCGTCTTACCCAGTCCTCTGGTGAATCGCGCGCTGGTGAGATTCATGTCCCTGGGACGTGACGACCTGGGTGGGCCACCGGGTTGAGAGTCGGGCCTTTCACGCGGCACACCAAACCCGCGCTGCCGCTGCACGGCAGGCCTCGGCGAACATCCACCGGGCTTGGCTGCCATCCTCCGAGTCAGCCGAGGTGAGCCGACAGCAGCCACGCCGGCATGGACTTGCGGCCCTTGGGCTCGTCCCGCAGATCCCCGCCGGCGAAGTCCGCCATCGACGCCAATTCCTCGGGCACGTTGGCGTGGATACGCGCGGGACGGATCTCGTCGATCACCCAGTACGGCTCGACGGCGGCGCGCAGTTCGTCGGCCGTCACCGGATGGGCGGGCCCGTTGGCCGGCATGGTTGCGGCGTCGAAGACCAGCACGAAGTACGACGCACCCGGCGCGGCCGCCCGCACGATCGAGCGCTGATAACCGTCGCGCAGCTCGACCGGCATCGAATGGAACAGCGTCGAGTCGACGATCGTGCCGAACCGGCCGTCGTAGCCGCCGAAGTCGCTGATGTCGGCCACCTCGAAGCTGGCATTGGTCAGGCCGCGCTTGGCCGCTTCGGCGCGGGCGAACTCGATGGCCGTCGGCGAGAGATCGAGCCCGACGGTGGTGACGCCACGTTCGGCGAGGAACAACGAAACCGCCGCCTCCCCGCAGCCGGCGTCGAGGACGTCGCCGTGGAATCTGCCTTGTTCGATGAGCGCGGCGATTTCGGGCTGTGGCTCGTCGATGCTCCACGGCGGCCGGAAGCCCTCGAATTCCGGAGCCGAACGCCGGTATGCCGAATCGAAAAGATCTTGCGGTGTGGTCATACCTCCACCAATATCAATCGAGTTGATATATGTCAATATCATTGACATGAGCGCAGGCCACGACGAGCCCCTGGGCTACTTGCTGTACCGGGTGGCCTCCGCACTGCGCGCCGAAGTGACCGCCACCGCGCTCGAACCGGTGGGCCTGTCGTTCCCGCAGTACATCTGCATGCGGATCCTGTCCAAGTTTCCCGACCGGTCCAATGCCGAGCTGGCCCGTGACACCGGGGTCTCACCGCAGGCGATGAACATGGTGTTGCGCAGCCTCGAAGAACGCGGCCTCGCGACGCGCCCGGCCAGTGTGGAATCGGGACGCTCACTGCCGGCGAAGCTGACCCGCGCCGGCGTAGAACTCCTGCAGCGCACCGACGCCGGGGTGCGCGACTCCGAACAGACGCTGATGGCGGAGCTGAGCGCCGAACAGCGGCGAGAATTCCGCAGAATTCTCGCCGCTCTCGGGTCCTGATCAGTCGACGCGGATCTCGTGGTGTTCAGTGGTCTGCCAGCCGCCGGCGATGTCACCGTGATGGGCGTGGCAACCCTTGGGCCGTGACGGCGGCAGGTCCAGTGCCGGATTGCCGTCGAAGAACCCGATCGGCTTGAGATGGAATCCCACGTAAGCACACGGCATCACCGGCCAGTCCTCCGGACGGACGATGTGGTGAGCACCCAGGGTGTACCAGAGCACCACGTCGGTGTCGTCCAATGGAGCGTCATCCGCGACGAACTCCGGCAGGCCCTGGGCATCCGGCGACTGGTACATGTAGTCCCCCGCCGCGAACTTCTCGGCCGGGTCGTACTTGGTCACCCACAGGTTGTGCTGGACGAACTTCGCCCGGTCGTAGATGTAGGAACCTTCCTGCACCATCACCGGAACGATCTCGCGCGGCACCAGCTTGTAGGCCACCGGGCTGCCGAGTTCGTTCTTCTTGGACGGATTGGTCACCTTCCAGTACCGGCCGGTGTTCCAGTTCCAATCCCTGGCACCTTCGGCTTCCGATGCCACCAACGTGTCCCTGGTGATCCAGGCATTCCTGTGGGGGTTCAGTTCTGGATCTGGCTCCGGAATCGAATCCACCTCGTACACGCTGTTTTTCGCTCCGTCGATGCTCATGTCGAGACGGAAGTTGAAGAAGTGCTGGTGATTCGGGCCGTAGATGCCGGGCGCGACCAGCTTGCCCCAGCGGGGCAACTCCCCTTCTTCGATGGCACCCGTGGTGAGCACGCCGGAGAGCTTGACCTCGACCTCGATCGACGCGTCGTTGTAGAAGTACCAGAAGAAGCCGTACTCGTAGTTGCCCACGGTGCAGATCATCGACACGACGAGCCGCCGCGAGCGCCGGACTTCCACCTCGCCGGTGCGGAAATCGGTGTGCTTCCACGAGATTCCGAAGTCCTCCTCGTGCATGCAGATGGCGTTCGGGATCGTCACCGCATTGCCGTCGGAATCGTTGACCGTGCCGTCGAAGTACTTGATCTCTCCCAGGCAGTCACAGCCCAGTGTCAACGGGTTGGCCGAGAACCCCATGCCCACTTCACCCATATCGAACACGTTCTTGTTCCAATGGGTCGGCGACGTGTCCCCGTAGGGCACCACCATTTCCGAGAGCGAACCGCGATACAGGATCGGGCGGGTCTCACCGCGGTCGGTGTAGGTCACCTCGTGGATCGTGATGCCCTCGCGCGGATTGAAACCGAGCCGCAGGGACCACTTCTGCCACTGGACCTTCCAGCCGTCGACGGTGAAGCTCGGTCCGTCCGGCTGGGTGATGTCGATGGTCTTGACATCGTCGCGGAATTGCGTGAACGCCGGCCGGTTGTCCTCGTCGAACATGAACTGCGCCGAGTAGTTACCCGCTTTCGGCGGCAGCGGCACCACCCCGTGATCCTCGACCTCGAGCACCTTCATCTCGTCGAGGTCGAACGTCACGATCACCCCTTCGACCGGCCGGGCGTAACCGTGCTCTGAGGCCGCGGCGCGCATGAACGTCAGCGGCCGGCAGATCAGCGGTGAGTTCTCGTAGTGGTCCTGCGCGCCGTAATAGCCTGCGGGCCATGGGTCGATCATCGCCAGGTCGAAGTCGGTGATGCCACGCTTACGCATCGCTTCCTGCCAACGCGGGTCGGCGCGGACCACCTCCTCCACCCCGGTCATGTGCTCGACCAGATACGACGGGAAGCGGCCCGGGATCGCCTTCCAGGACTCCACCACTCGGGCACCGATGTCGACGACCGACTCGTAGACCAACTTTGCCGCTGCGTCGTACATCGTGATCAACGCCCGCCGCGGTACGTCGGACATGGATTCGAACGTCAACTGCGCGTTCTTGTCCGGCTCCGCGAGCTGGATCATCACGAATTTCAATGTCGGAGTGGCATACTCCGAGTCCTTGACGACAGCGGCGGCTGTCTCGATCTCGGCGCCGGTCAGCGGGTCGAGAGGATAACAGGCACGGTCGTCGGTAGTCGCCGTGGTCAGCACGGTACTGTCCATCGTCATTGTGAGCTAAACCGCCTCAGGGCTAGTGGTTTCGGACTTCTTGAGATCCAGCACGGCCAAGTGCGCCAGTGCGTCTTCGGAGTTCATCTTGTGCGCCGACCGGCGGCCGAAGAAGTACACGACAACGCCGAGGGCGATCATGCCCGCCGAGATGCCACCGGTCCACACCATCCATTCGCTGTCTGGCACGTCGGCGATCCACGACTTGGCGAACGAGTAGTAGACGCCGCCGATGGTGCCGATCGTGCCGACGATGACCGCGATCCAGACACCGACCATGCCGCCGGGTATACGCCAGAACTTCTCTTCGGCATAACGATCGGCGTACTTCTTGCGCGCGATCACCACCGGGAACAGGAAGAAGAACCCGGAGATCAGCCAGACCGTGGACAACCCACCTTGCAGGAAGACGGTGACGTTGGCCATGCTGCTCTGCGAGTACAGCCCGACCAGGATCAGCGAGGAGAGCACGCCCTGAATCAGGATGGCGGTCACCGGGTTACGCGTCCGCGGGTTGAGGTGAGTGAAGATCCGCGGCAGGTGACGCTCCAAGCCGGAGACGAAGATCAGTCGCGAGTAGGTCACCTGATAAGTCATCAAAGCCACGAACACGATGCCCGCCAGCACGATGGCGCAGACTTCCATCACTCCAGCGGGTGCGGCGGTACCCAGCATGCCGATGACGCCGGTGACCGGGTCGATCTGATCCGACGGGAGCACCATCATCGTGCCCAGCGTGGTCAGCAGGTAGATCACGACAAGCGCCACCGAACCCCAGATCACCATCTTCGGCCCGCTCTTACGGACCGACAGGAACTCCGCACCCATGTTGTACGGCGTCTCGACGCCCAGCAGGTACAGCAACACGGTGCCGTAGAGGAAACCCGCGCCGGCGAAGTCGGGTACCAGCGCATCGTGCATGCTGAACGGTGTTCCCGAGCCGTTCCTGATCGCATAGGTCAGGCCCGCGACGAAGATGACCGCGGTCAGCGCCCCGTAAACGATGAACACGATGTTCATAACACGTTGGTTGGCCGCGAGTTTCGCCAGCGACAAGCCGATCACACCCCACAGGATGGCCACCTGAATGATGATGCTGAGTGTCAGACCGAGCTCGGCGTGGAAGGCGAGCAAGACGAACTGCAGGATGATGGCCGGCGAGGATGCGGCATTGAGGATCACCGGGATCCACGACAGATAGCCGCCGACGAAGCCCCACGTCTCGCCCATGGTGCGGGTGGCCCAGATGTACACACCGCCTTGGCCCGGCCATAGGTTGCCGAGCTCGGCGACGGCCATACCCGCCGGGATCAGGAACGTCAGGATGCCCAGGACCCACATCGGGATCGCGGTCCAGCCACCCGCCGCCATCACCGACGATCCGGTCAGCCAGCAGATGATGAAGACATAGGTGGCAACCAGACCGTAGGTGGTCATCACCTTGGGCAGAATCTGCTCAGGGACGAGCTCTGTGGTCAGAAGCTTGTCGCGCTGAGCCGACGCTGGCGCCTCGAGTTCTTGCGTCATACGTTTTACTCCCAATCCCGTTGGATCAGTTGATGATTTGTCCGTCTCGCATCCGGACGACACGGCTCGCTTCGTCGGCCACCGTGGGATCGTGGGTGCTGGCTACGACCGTGACGCCGAGCGTCGAACACAGGTCGCGCAGCATGCGCACCACCGTCTCCCCCGTGCGGTGGTCGAGATTCGCCGTCGGCTCGTCGGCCAGGACAAGCGTCGGGTTGCTGATCAGCGAGCGCGCGATCGCGGTGCGCTGCTGTTCACCACCCGACATCTTGGTCGGCTGGTGATGTACGCGGTGACTGAGGCCGACCAGGTCGAGCAGCTCCAGCGCCCGCTGACGTAACGACTTGCGGTCGTAGGGCTCGAACATCAGTGGCAGTTCCACGTTTTCGACCGCCGACAGGAACGGGATCAGGTTGTAGCTCTGGAAGATGAACCCGATCGTGTCGTGGCGCAGGGCGGCGAACTGGCTCTCGGTCAGCTTGGCGGTGTCGCGGCCGGCGATCAGCACCGACCCCTTAGTCGGCCGGTCCAGCCCACCGATGATGTTCAGCAGTGTCGACTTGCCGCTGCCACTCGGCCCCATGAGGCAGACGAATTCGCCCGGCATGACGGTCAATTCGGCGGCAATCAGGGCCTTGACGACCTCGTCGCCGAGCTTGTGCAACTTCCACACATCGTTGATCTCGATCACCGGCGACGGCTTGGGTGCCGCCGCGATGTCGGGTGTGGCGTCTTCGACTGCGGTCATGTCTAACCTCCGGTCGACAGGGAGCGGATGGGGGGACGCGACGCCGCGTTCCACGTGGGCACGATGCTGGTGGCCAGGGCGGCGATGATGCTGACGGCGACGGCGATCGCCGCACCGAGGCCCAGACCGGCCGACGAAACTCCGGTGGGGACCAGGCCCGCCACCCCGAAGATGACGGCCGCGATGACGGCCAGCACGGCGCCGGCCACTGCGCCGAGCACGGCGGTGACCGCGGGTTCGACGAGCAGCGCGGCGATCACGGGCGGGCGCGGGACCCCGGTGGCCCCGAGCACGCCGAGCTCGCGGGTACGGTGTGCGATCGTGCGGGTGGTCGCGACGGCGACTTCGACGACACCGACCAGCAGCACGGTGATGGCGATCAGGATGACGGCGCGGCCGATTTCGGCGGCATGGCCCAGCGATGCCGATTGCGCCGTGATGCCCGCCGACATCCCGAAGACGATGACCACGAGGAATGCACCCGTGGCGGTGGTCACGATCGGTAAGACCATCTCGCGCACGCGCCGCCGCGCCGACAACCAGCCGTAGGACAGTCCGAATGTGATCATCAGCGGGCTCCGAGCAGGTCGACCGGACGGTTCTGCAGCAGCCTGTGTACGGGTATCAGCGCGCCCACGATCGACATCGCCGGCAGGAAGCCGACCACCATCCCGGCGGCCTGCAACCACGCGATCGGAGTCGCAATCCCCGAAATCACCAGCCACACAGCGATTCCCGCGGTCAGCACACCCAGCACATAGGCTGCCACGAAGACGACGGCAGATTCCACCAGGAAGAAGTAGAGCACCTCGTCGGCCAGACCGATGCTGGACATGATGCCGAACTCACGCCTGCGCTCCTGCACCGCCGCAAGGAACGACGACACCGCGATGATGAAGCCCAGCACCAGGCCGATGATCGAGATGATCCCGAGGGTCGAGCTGGTGACCTTGCCGGAGAACAGGGCCGAGTACTTCTGATCAAAGGTCAGCGGACCGTTGCCGCCCACCGTGTCGTAGATCAACCCCGGCCCGGCCGGATCCGGGCTGACGGCGGGGTCCGAGGTCGAGGACAGCCCGACCGCACCGCCAAAGGTGCTGCCGAGGGTGCGGCTCTTCTCCTGCCCCGCGGGCGCGAACACCGTCCACCACCCGTTGTCACCCACGATCGATACGGCAAGTGGTGTCGCCACCGTCACCGACTGGCCGCCGGCACCCACCCGCACCCCGAGGGCCTGGCCGCCGACGACGATGCGGTCGCCGTCGTGCACGCCGAGCCGCTGAGCGACCTCGGAGCCCAAAACCGCTTGGCCGTCCGGTGTTTCGTCGCTACCGCGCAACGACACCCGAGTGCCGTTGACGTCGGTGGTACCCGACACCGTCTTGATCGCACGCCACCCCCCGGGGGCGACGATCGCCGGTGCAGGCCCGTCGGCAACCAGTGCCTGCACCGTGCTGTCGTAGTGCACTCCGGCGGAGGGAACCGCCCATAGCTGGGCGCCACCGAGTACCTCGGTCACCGAGTCCGCACCGGTGATGGCGAAACTCGAAGAGATGGTGCGCACCACCGTCACGCACGTGAGGGCGAGTGCGATGCCGAGGACAGACAGCACAAACCGTTCGGGCCTGCGGCGGATGTTCGCCCACGCAAATCGGAGAAGACACACAAGAGTGTTGTTCCCCGAAGAGGTGGCGATCGCCGATGGTCGCGAAATAGTTGTGGAGGCAGAGGTTTCCACATCGGCAATATTCCGGCCGCCCTGTTTCGCGGACCGCACGCGATCGATATCCATCAGGTTAACTCGACGGTTCCGTCGTTAAATCCAGGTGTCGATGGGAACCACATCGCGGCAACGGATTTCGTTGCAGGTCAGGCCGGTTGACTGGCCTTGGGCTGTACCGGCACAGGGTCTTCGGCTCAGAGTATTCGAGGTCTCGCCAGCTCATGTTGGCCGATCGTCGCCCACATAGTCACGACGCGACACACGTTCACAGCGGCCACGGATTCCGTACTCAGGTCAGCAGTCAGCCTTGAATGCGGGGCCACGGCGTGGCGGCTTCGAGCTCGTAGGCCAGCTCCAGCAGCCGGCGCTCGTGCCCGAGCGGACCCGACAACATCATGCCGACCGGCATCCCCGAGGCAGATCGGCCCAGCGGCAACGAGATTGCCGGCTCCCCCGTGGCATTCTGCAGCGGCGTGAACGCTACCCAGTCGATCAGCCGGTCGATGATCTGCTGATAGTCCGCGGTGGGATCCAGGTGCCCGATGCGGGGTGTCTCCTCGGCCAGCGTGGGCATCAGCAGCACGTCGTAGGTCTGATAAAGCCGCTCGGTGATCCGCCGGAGCCGGCGCAGCCGCGTGATCGCGACCGGTAGCTTGTGCAGGTTGCGGCTGGCATGCCGGTCGAGCCCCAGCGTGAGGTTGTCGAGTTTGGTCTTGTCGAAGCTCTCCCCGAACGTCTTTTGCCCGGTGCGCACCAGCGTCATCGCCAAAAACGCCCAGTACAACAGGAAGTCGTCCAAGAAATAACTCGGCACCGGAGGCTGGTCCAGGTACTCGACGCTATGGCCAAGGCCCGCAAGCAATTCGGCGTTCTGCAGGGTGAGATCGCGAACGCTCGGAGCGGCCTGTCGATTCACCGATTGAGTGACGACCGCGATACGCAGCCGGGCGGTGCCCGGTCCGGTGACGGCGCCGATCGGCTGCAGCCTGCGGTTGCGCCAGATGCGTTCGGTTTCCCGGTAGAACGCGGCGGTGTCGCGCACGGTGCGGGTCAGTACACCGTCATTGACGATGCGCACCGGCATCTGCCGGGTCATCTTGTCCAGCGGCAACCGGCCGCGCGACGGTTTGAGGCCGACGAGACCGTTACACGCTGCGGGGATCCGGATGGAGCCGCCGCCGTCGTTGGCATGTGCGATCGGCACCACGCCGGCGGCGACGAACGCCCCCGAGCCCGACGACGACGCGCCCGCGGTGAAGTCGGTGTCCCACGGGTTGCGGACGGCGCCGATGCGGGGATGCTCGGCCGAGGCGCTGAACCCGAATTCCGACAGCTGGGTCTTGCCCAGCGGCACCAGCCCGGAGGCCAGGAAGAACTTGGCGAAGTCACCATGAGCGGCGTGCGGGCGGGGTTCCCACGCGTCGGTGCCCTGCATGGTCGGCATGCCCTCGACGTCGACGTTGTCCTTGATGAACGTCGGCACCCCGTCGAAGTAGCCACGCCCGCCCGCATAGGCCCGGGCCAGCGCCCGCTCGAAGGTCTCGTGCGCCAGGCCGTTGAGGATGGGGTTGACCTTCTCGGTTCGGGCGATCGCGGCCTCGACCAGTTCGGGGCGAGATACCTTGCCGGTGCGGAGGGCGTCGACCAGGGCTACCGCATCCAGGTCGCCGAGGGCGTCGTCGCCGAAGGCGTGCACATGTCGCATTCAGCTGACGCTAGCAGGCACGTGTGCAATAACGGCCCGGCTCACCGCGGGAGGTCGGCCGCCACCGCTGCCAACGCCGCGAGGTGCCCGTCGACCCCGTGCAGGCCGGCGCCCATCGTGTTGATCGAGACGTGGGTGGCACCGCCCGCCCGCCAGGCCGCCAGCTCCTCGCCCACCGTGTCGCGACCCCCGGACCAGTCGACCCGGCCCTCCATACCCAATGCGGAGGGATCGCGACCGGCGGCCGCAGCGGCCTGCTCGACGGCGACCCGCGCCTCGTCGAGCCCGTGCCCGGGTGCCATCATCGGGAACCAGCCGTCGCCGAGGCGTCCCGCGCGCTCGTAGGCGCGGCTGGACGCGGCGCCGAACCATACCGGGATGGGTCGTTGGATCGGCAGCGGAGACAGGCCCGCGCCGGTGACCGTGTGGTAGCGCCCTTCGTAGCTGACGGTTTGTTCGGTCCAGAGCCGGCGCATCACGTCGACCTGTTCCTCGGATCGGCGGCCGCGGTTGGAGAAGTCCTCGCCGAGTGCCTCGTATTCGACTGGGTTCCAACCCAATCCGATTCCGAGCCGCAGCCGTCCACCGCTGAGCAGATCCACCTCGGCGGCCTGCTTGGCCACCAGGGCGGTCTGGCGCTGCGGCAGGATGATCACGCCGGTCACCAGCTCCACCGTGGTAGTGACCGCCGCGAGGTAGCCGAACAGCACCAGCGGCTCGTGGAAGGTGGTGTGAACGTCGTACGGCCCAGCCCAGCCCTCGTGCACCTCGCGATCGGCGCCCAGCACATGGTCGTAGGCCAGGATGTGGGTGAACCCCAATTCCTCCACCCGCTGGCCGTAAGCGCGGACCGCGCCCACGTCTGGCCCGAGTTCGGTTTGAGGGAACGTGACTCCGATGCGCATGGCTCATCCGACCGCGACTGAGCGTGGATGCTTCCCGATTACTGCCCGGGAATTCCGTTGTTCACCGCAAAATCGGACAAGTCGGAAGCACAGCTCAATACGACAGGCATAGTCATCGCATTGCCCGTGTAGCAGGTGAAGGGACCAATCTGCTGGTACTTCTCGCCTTCGGCCTGGTACTGGCCGGCGGTCGCATACGCCTCCCCGCAGGTGATGGGACCGTTGACGATATCGATCTGCGATTGATCCTGGGGCGGGCAATGATTCACCGTGGGTTCCGCCGAACTAACCGCGGAACTGCCCATCAGCAGCGCAAAACCAGCCGCTGAAATCAACACCCCTTTAATTGGCATGGCGAATTCTCACACGCGAAATGTCGATTTCGTTCAGCTTTGCCCGAAGACGGCAAAACCCCGCGTCTCCGGGATCGCCGGATATGACGCGGGGTTTTCCAGTTGGACGGTTTGGTGCGCCGCCCAAGTTTGTGTGGAGCTAGGCCTGACCGACCTCGAAGCGGGCGAACCGCGTGACGGTCACGCCGGCCTCGTCGAGAAGCGCCTTGACGGTCTTCTTGTTGTCGGACACCGACGGCTGCTCGAGCAGCACGACGTCCTTGTAGAAGCCGGTGACGCGACCCTCGATGATCTTGGGCAGCGCCTGCTCGGGCTTGCCCTCGGCCTTGGCCGTCTCCTCTGCGATGTGGCGCTCGTTGGCCACGATGTCAGCCGGAACGTCCTCGCGGGTCAGGTACTTGGCCTTGAGCGCGGCGATCTGCAGGGCCACGGCGTGCGCCGCGTCTACGCCCTTCGCTGCGTCACCGGCTTCGTACTCGACCAGCACACCCACGGCGGGCGGCAGATCGGCGGCACGCTTGTGCAGGTAGGCCTCGACCTTGCCGTCGAAGTACGCGGCACGGCGCAGCTCGAGCTTCTCGCCGATCTTGGCCGACAGCTCCGCGACGGCCTGCTCGACGGTCTTGTCACCGATCTTGGCGGCCTTGAGGGCCTCCACATCGGTGGCCTTCGCGGCGGCAGCGGCATCGACCACGTCGTCGGCAAGCTTCTGGAACTCGGCGTTCTTGGCGACGAAATCGGTCTCGGAGTTGAGCTCGATCAGTGCACCGCCCTTAGCGGCGACCAGACCCTCGGCGGTGGCGCGCTCAGCGCGCTTGCCGACGTCCTTGGCACCCTTGATACGCAGCGCCTCGACGGCCTTGTCGAAGTCGCCGTCGTTTTCGGCCAGGGCGTTCTTGCAGTCGAGCATGCCCGCGCCGGTGAGCTCCCGAAGCCGCTTGACGTCGGCAGCGGTGTAGTTAGCCATAGAGCGAAAGCCCTTCCCTAAAAATCAAGAAGCGTCGGTGGTGGTTTCAGCGACCGGCCCGGCGTCATTGGGGGCCGACGCGGTTGCGCTGGCCAGCAGCTCCTGCTCCCACTCGGCCAGCGGTTCGGCTGCGGCTTCGGGCTTGTCGCCCGAGCCGACGCCGGCGCGAGCCTGCAGGCCCTCGGCCACCGCGGAGGCGATCACCTTGGTCAGCAGGGCCGCCGAGCGGATGGCGTCGTCGTTACCCGGGATCGGGTAGTTGACCTGGTCGGGGTCGCAGTTGGTGTCCAGGATCGCGATGACCGGGATGCCCAGCTTGATGGCCTCGCTGACGGCGAGGTGTTCCTTGTTGGTGTCGACGACCCAGATCGCCGATGGCACCTTCTGCATGTCCCGGATACCGCCGAGGCTGCGCTCGAGCTTGTTCTTCTCGCGGGTCAGCATCAGGATTTCCTTCTTGGTACGACCCTCGAAGCCACCGGTCTGCTCCATGGCCTCGAGCTCCTTGAGGCGCTGCAGACGCTTGTGAACGGTGGAGAAGTTGGTCAGCATGCCGCCCAGCCAGCGCTGGTTCACGTAGGGCATACCGACGCGGGTGGCCTCGTCCGCGATGGACTCCTGGGCCTGCTTCTTGGTGCCGACGAACAGGATGCTGCCGCCGTGGGCGACGGTTTCCTTGACGAACTCGTAAGCCTGATCGATGTAGGTCAGCGTCTGCTGCAGATCGATGATGTAGATGCCGTTGCGGTCGGTGAAGATGAACCGCTTCATCTTGGGGTTCCAGCGTCGGGTCTGGTGCCCGAAGTGGGTGCCGCTGTCAAGCAGCTGCTTCATGGTTACTACGGCCATGCGTGTGCCTTAAGGTGTGTCGGTTGTCGCCCGGCTTCGGGTGAAGCCAAGCCCTGGCGTCTGAGGCATGCCGACCCGCGGACGGGACCAACCGGCATGCGTGGTGCAAGTCGATGAAGCGGACTTGCGGAACAGACGCGCGAAGTCAACCCGCTCGCGCGAGTTGCGGATCAAAGTTTACACCGCCGCAACGGGTGCTTTGTCCACAGCGGCCGGCTGGTCCACAGCGCCGGGTTGTGGGGCTGTTATTTGGTTTCGTAGGCCACTGAACTGGAGCGATGCGCTGGCTTGTGCTGATTGCGGCGGCCGTGACGCTGGGCACCGGCGTCGGGCGGGCCGATGACGGGCGGCTGCAGTGGCCGCTGCGGCCACGCCCGACGGTGACCAGGGTGTTCGACGCGCCCTCTCCCGACTGGCAGCGCGGGCATCGGGGAGTGGACCTGGCCGGGGTGCCCGACCAGCCCGTGTATGCGGCGGGACCGGCGACCGTCGTGTTCGCCGGCACGCTGGCCGGGCGCCCGGTGGTATCACTGGCCCATGCCGGCGGCCTGCGCACCAGCTACGAGCCGGTCGAGGCTGTCGTGCGGGTGGGGCAACTGGTGGACTCGTCGACCGCGCTGGGCCGGCTCGTGCCTGGTCATGCGGGCTGCCCGGTGGCCGCGTGCCTGCACTGGGGTGCGATGTGGGGTCCGGCGTCGCGGGCGGACTACGTCGACCCGCTGGGGCTGCTGGCGTCGACGACGATCCGGCTCAAGCCGCTGGCGGGGTGAGCCGGTAGGAGTCGCGCGACACCTGGAACGAGCTGCCGGTCTTGCTGTCGGCGCAGGTCACGCCGGCGGGCTCGGCCGTGCAGGTGATGCTGCCGACCGAACGGCGGTCCCCGGAGCGGAGCGTCGGAGGTGCGTATTGGCCGCTGAAGAACAGCTGGCTCATCACGAAGCCGAAGCAGGGCGCTTGGCCCTCGGCGAGCTGAAGGTTCTCGCCGCCCGGTTCGCCGATGGCGCCGGGGATGTTCGCGCGGGGGCAGGTATCGGACTGCGGGGCGGCCCAGCTGTGCTCCTCGGCCTTGCACCACGCGAAGGCCGACCCGTCCGGTGCGGTGCCCAGTTGGCAGCCGATGTTCCCGGATGGCGCGAGGAACTGGATCTTGGAGTGGGCGGCCTGGGCGGTGGGCGCCGTTGTCACGATCGTCACCGCTGCTGCCAGTGCGAACAGCGCAAGTTTCGGCATGGCAGAAGCAGACTCCGCCGCCGGCGCTACCGAACCCAAGTTTGGGGTCCGTAGGCTGGTCACCGATGAGCATCGCGCCTGACCGGACCGTCGTTCTCGGCCATCGATTCGCCACCGAGGTGCCCGAGATAGCGCTGCGCTGGCAGGCCGAGTCTGCACCCGATCCGCGGCTGCTCGTACTCAACGAGTCGCTCGCCCTCGAGCTGGGCCTGGATGCCTCCTGGCTGCGCAGCCCCGACGGAATCGGCCTGCTCGTGGGGACTGCGCTCCCGGCGGATGCCGAACCCGTCGCGCAGGGGTACGCCGGCCATCAGTTCGGCGGCTGGGTGCCGCGCCTCGGCGACGGTCGCGCCCTGCTGCTGGGTGAACTCGATGTCGACGGCACACCGCGCGACCTGCATCTGAAGGGATCGGGGCGCACGCCGTTCGCCCGCGGCGGCGACGGTTTGGCAGCGATCGGCCCGATGCTGCGCGAATACCTGGTCAGCGAAGCGATGCACGCACTGGGCATTCCGACCACCCGCTCGCTGTCGGTGATCGCCACCGGGCGCACCGTCCAGCGCGAGACGGAGCTCGACGGCGCCGTCCTCGCGCGCGTCGCGGCAAGCCATCTGCGCGTCGGCAGCTTCCAATACGTCGCGGCCGCAGGCGAACTCGACGTATTGCGGCGACTCGCCGACCACGCGATCAGCAGGCATTACCCCGACGCCGCCGAGGCCGACAATCCCTACCTCACCCTTCTGGACTCGGTGATCGCCGCCCAGGCCGGACTCATCGCCCAGTGGATGCTGGCAGGGTTCATCCATGGCGTGATGAACACCGACAACATGACGATCTCGGGCGAGACGATCGACTACGGGCCGTGTGCGTTCATGGACGCCTTCGACCCGAAGACGGTGTTCAGTTCGATCGACTCGTGGGGCCGCTACGCCTACGGCAACCAGCCGGCGATCGCCGCCTGGAATCTCACCCGCTTGGCCGAGGCGCTGCTCGGGCTGATCGACGACGACCAGGAGCGCGCGATCGAGTTGGTCACCGCGTCGCTACAGCAGTTCCCCGGCCTGTACTCGGCGGCGTGGACGGCGGGTATGCGCAGGAAGCTGGGACTGAGCGACGAAGTTGACGACGCCGTGGTGCAGCAGCTCAGCGAGGAGCTCTTGGAGCTGCTCGAGCCGGAGCACGTCGACTACACCTCGTTCTTCCGCCGGCTTGCCGCCGGCGGAGTCGAGCCGGCGTTCGAGATGTGGGCCAGCCGGTGGCGCGGTATGGGTCCGGACGTCGAGGCGATGCAGCGGGTCAACCCGGTCTACATCCCGCGCAATCACCTGGTCGAGGAGGCGCTGAGCGCCGCGACAGCGGGAGACATGGAGCCGTTCGAGCGGCTACTGCGGGTGATCACCTCACCCTACGACGAACGTCCGGGGTTCGAGCGCTACGCCGAGCCCGCTCCCGACGACTTTGGACGCTGCTTCCAAACCTTCTGCGGCACTTAGACATTCAGGCGCGCGGATGCGCCTGGTCGTGCACGGCGCGTAGCCGCGCCACGGTGACGTGGGTGTAGAGCTGTGTGGTGGCCAGCGTCGAGTGGCCCAGGATCTCCTGGACGATCCGCAGGTCGGCCCCGCCTTCGAGCAGGTGGGTGGCCGCACTGTGGCGCAGGCCGTGCGGACCGATGTCGGGTGCGCCGTCGACCGCCGACATGGTCTGGTGCACAACGGTGCGGGCCTGGCGGGGGTCCAGGCGCCTGCCTCGCGGCCCCAACAACAGCGCGGGGCCGGAGTCTTCGTTGACCAGTTCGGGCCTGCCGTCGTTCAGCCACGCGGTCAGTGCCGCCAGGGCCGGCGCCCCGAATGGCACGGTGCGCTGTTTGTTGCCCTTGCCCAGCACCCGCAGCAGGCGGCGGCCGGTGTCGATGTCGTCGATGTCCAGCCCACACAGCTCGCTGACGCGGATCCCGGTGGCGTAGAGCAGTTCCACGATCAGCCGGTCACGGATCGCCAGCGGGTCGCCCTGTTCGGCGCCGAGGTCGGCGGCGGCCATCGCGGCCAGCGCCTGGTCTTGGCGTAGGACCGCGGGCAGGGTGCGCCGCGCCTTGGGCAGCTGCAGGCGAACTGCCGGGTCCTCGGTGAGCAGGCCGCGACGGGTGGCCCAGGCGGTGAACGTCTTGACCGCCGAGGTCCGGCGGGCCAGGGTCGTGCGGGCCGCGCCTGCAGCCGATTGCGCGGCAAGCCACGACCGCAGCAGCGGCAGACTCAGGCCGGCAAGGCCAGCGCCGGGGGCGCGTTCGTCGAGGAAGGCGAACAGTGAATGCAGGTCGGTGAGATAGGCCCGTTGGGTGTGCGCGGAGCGGGCACGTTCCAGCGCGAGATGCTCGGCGTAGTCGTCGAGGATCGCCGAGTAGTCGCCGGGCTCCACGTCTCTACGGTTGCATCGACCCCGGCCGCCGCGTCCGATCACGGTGGGCGTGTCCGGTCGTCGTGACCATTCCGTTGTGGTGGCTAGTCTTGGCCGGCTTCGGCGTCGGCCAGTTCCTTCTTCCACTGCCGGAACGTCTCTTCGGTGCGGCCGCGGCGCCAATAGCCGGAGATGGACGCCCATTTGGCGTCGACGCCGCGCTCCTTGCGGACGTAGGGCCGCAGGTTGTGCATGACGGCCTGAGCTTCGCCGTGGATGAAGACCTGTGCTTGCCCGGAAAGCCAGGGTGCGGTGGTGACGGCCTCGACCAATGGCGCGTTGTCGCCGGCCCTCTCGTCCCCGACGAGATCGGCGCGCCCGCCGCGGTAGATCCAGGTGATGTCGACCGATTCCGGTGCGGCCAGGTCGATCTCGTCCTCAGGACCGGCGACTTCGATGAAGACCTTGCCAACCGCGTTGGGCGGCAAAGCTTCCAGGGCCGCGCTGATGGCGGGGATGCTCGCCTCGTCGCCGGCGAACAGATGCCAGTCGGCGTCCGGGTCAGGCGAGTACGCACCGCTGGGGCCCATCAGGTAGATGGTGTCCCCCGCTTTCGCCGCCGCGGCCCACGGACCGGCGACACCGTGCTCGCCGTGCACCACGAAGTCGACGGTGATCTGGCGGGCTTCGGGGTCGACCCGGCGCACCGTGTAGGTGCGCACGGTGGGCCGCTGTTCGGGCGGCAGTTCGTCGAAGCTGTTGAGCGTGAGCGGCTGCGGTAGCGACGCGACGTCGATGCCGTCACGCACAAAGACGAACTTGACATACGAGTCGGCGAACTCGCCGGGGGTGAAGGTATCGAAGCCGGTACCGCCGAGCACGACGCGCACCATGTGCGGTGCGAGTTGCTCGGTCCTGACGACCTGAAACGTGTGCACTGGTCGACCCGCCACATCGCCTCCCGACGAGAATTGTTAGCCAACCTCGTCGACTATACGGATCAGCCGGGTGGCTGGGCCGGCTACGTTGGTCATACCGGCTTGCGCACCAGCTTCCAGCAGCCATCCTCGCGGCGGGCCAGGCCCGCAATCTCCAGCATCGCCAGCGGGCCCAGTACTGCGGTGGGCGGCAGGCCGGAGGCTACCGCGATCTCGTCGGCGCTTCGGGTGCCTCGCCCGGGCAGCGCCTCGTAGACCTGCTTCTCGGCATCGCTGAGACCATCGAGCGGTCCGGTCGGCCGGGGCACCTCGTCGGCGAATTCGCCTGCCCGACCGACCAATTCGACGACCTCCTCGGCCCGGGTCACCAACTCGGCGCCGTTGCGCAGCAGGATGTGACATCCCGTCGACGACGCCGAGGTCACCGGGCCCGGCACCGCACACACCACCCGGCCCAACGCGCGCGCCCACGCAGCGGTGTTCGCGGCCCCGCTGCGCACACCCGCCTCCACCACCACGGTGGCCGCACCGAGCGCTGCCACCAGCCGATTGCGGGTCAAGAAGCGGTGCCGCGCGGGCCGCACACCGGGCGGATATTCGGTGAGCAGCAGGCCGGAGTTGCTGATTCGGTGCAGCAGCGACGAGTGTCCGGCCGGGTACAGAATGTCGATGCCGCCCGCCAGGACCGCCACCGTCTCGCCCTCGACGGACAGCGCCGCGCGATGGGCTGCGCCGTCGATCCCGTAGGCCCCGCCGGAGACGACGGTGACGTCCTGTTCGGCCAGCCCCGCGGCCAGGTCCGCGGCGACGTGTTCGCCATAGCTGGAACACGCGCGCGTCCCGACGATTGCAGCGGACCGTTCGGTGACCTGATCGAGCCGGGCGGGACCGACCGCCCACAACGCCAGCGGGGGGCGGCCTTGTTGCCTGTCCCGCACGGCCGCTCCGCCGAAGGCCGCAAAAGCCAGGGTCGGCCACTCGTCGTGATCCGGCGTGATCAGCCGGCCGCCGCGGCGCTCCAGCAGATCCAGATCTGCCTCCGCCGCGTGGATGTCCCGTCGGGCGACGGTGCGTTCCCGCAACGCATCGCTGATCTCGCCTGCGGCGATCCGATAGGAGGCTTCGATGGGGCCGACCTCGCCGACCAGTTCGGCGATCTCGCCGCAGGGTGGTTCGGCCACCCGCGACAGATACGCCCATGCCAACGTCTTGAGGTCGTCTGTCATGGCTTGGCTCCTCCCTGGCGGAAGCTCAGTGCCACCGCCACATCGTCGACACTGGGCATCGTGCGTCCGGCCAGATCCGCCAACGTCCAGGCGACACGCAATGACCGGTCAACGCCCCGGATGCTCAGCACGCCGCGTTCCAGTGCTGTCTTCAGCGGGGCCATTGCGGTGCTGTCGAGCCGGAACTTGCGGCGCAGCACCGAACCGGTCACCTCGGCGTTGGTGGTATAGCCGTACTGATGCCAACGCTCGGCGGCCGCCGCTCGGGCCTGCGCGACCCGATTGCGCACGGCTGCAGTGCTTTCCGCCGCGTCGGGTGCGAAGGCTCCGGCGCGCACCGTGTGCATCTGCACCCGCAGGTCCACGCGGTCCATCAGCGGGCCGGACAGCTTGCCGAGATAGCGCCGTTTCTCCACCGATGTGCAGATGCAGTCCTTCGGGTCGGTCTTTGCGCAGGCGCAGGGGTTGGCCGCCATCACGAGTTGGAACCGCGCCGGGTAGCAAGCCACTCCGTCGCGGCGGGCGAGCCGAATCTCGCCGTCCTCCAACGGTGTTCGGAGGGATTCCAGGACACTGACCCGGATCTCGGCGCATTCGTCGAGGAAGAGCACGCCGCGGTGTGCACGGCTGACCGCCCCGGGGCGGGCCATGCCCGAGCCGCCGCCAACGAGTGCGGCCACACTCGACGAGTGATGAGGTGCGATGAACGGCGGACGGGTGATCAGCGGGGTGGTCTCCGACAGCAGGCCCACGACTGAATGAATGGCGGTCACCTCCAAAGCCTCGCCCTCCGTGAGCTCAGGCAATAGTCCGGGAAGGCGTTGTGCCAGCATGGTTTTCCCGACGCCGGGCGGGCCGGTGAGCATCAGGTGATGCGCGCCCGCGGCGGCGACCTCCACGGCGAATCGGGCGTGGCTCTGGCCCACCACGTCGGCCAGGTCGGCGACGGGCTCGGCGTGCGGCATCGGGGTATCGACGCGCTCGTCGAGCGTGGCCTTCCCGTTGAGCCAGCCTTGTAGCTGCCGAAGCGTCTGCACGCCAAGGACTTCGATGCCGTCGACCAGGCTGGCCTCGGCCAGATTCGCGATCGGCACCACCACGGTGGGCCAGCCCTGCTTCTTGGCGGCCAGCACGGCGGGCAGCACACCGCGCACCGAGCGAATCCGGCCGTCCAAGGCCAGTTCGCCCAGCAACACCGTCTTCTCGAGGCGATCCCACTGCGTCTTGCCGTTCGCCGATAAAACGGCCGCGGCGATCGCAATGTCATACAGCGACCCGGTCTTCGGCAACGTGGCCGGAGACAGGGCCAGCGTCAACCGCGATTGCGGCCACTCGTTGCCGCAGTTGGTGATTGCCGCACGCACGCGGTCGCGGGACTCACGCAACGCGGCGTCGGGCAGCCCGACCAGATGCACGCCGGGCAGCCCAGAGCTGATATCGGTCTCGATCTCGACAATCTCGCCGTCGAGGCCGCGCACGGCGACCGAGTAGGCCCGTCCCAGTGCCATCAGCCGACCCCGCGCAGGTGGGTGATTTCCGGAGTGCGCTGCCGGCCGATGCGGATCCCGATGACGTCGATACGGATCGCCGCCCACTTCTGGTCCTGAGCGGCCAGCCAGATCCCGGCCAGCCGGCGGATCCGGCGCACCTTGGTCGGCGTGACCGCATACTCCCAACCGCCGAAGCCGTCGCCGGTGCGGGTCTTCACCTCGACGAACACCACCGCGCCGTCAGGGCTGGCGGCGATCACGTCGAGCTCGCCATAGCGGCAGCGCCAGTTGCGGGCCACGATCCGCAAACCCTGGGCGGTCAGATGTTCGACCGCCAGCTGCTCGCCCAGCGCACCGAGCTGGTTGCGCGTCAACGTCGTCATGGCAGCAGCGTCGAGCATCCAACCGACACCCGCGAACGCCCATCAGCCTGAACACCCCGAAACACGCTGACTTATCCCCAGATCCGCGTTCGTCCCCCGAGGACACCGAAACTCGGGTCCACATGGCAGTTCAGTTAAAGGGGTGGAGCTCGAAGCGGCCCCACGCCACAAAGGCGAATGCACAGATGAACACCACATCGCCGAGCATCAGGCCCCATTCGCTGCGGCGGAAACGAGTCGTGGCCGCACCGGCCATGAACAACATCAGCCCGGTTGCCGCCAACGGCACCAGTATCGGCGCAACGTGGAACAACGCGGGAAGCACCAGCCCCGCGGCACCGATGAGCTTGATCGCTCCTATCGCTTTGATGTGCGCCGGGCTGAAGTCGTCGACCCAATGCTGGCTTGCCGAGAGCGCCCGATAGCGGGCTTTACTCAGCAGGATCTGGCTGGCACCGCCAACGGCGAATGCGACGGCCAATACCCCGGCAACGATCCAAAGTCCTGCGTTCATGATCTCGCTCTCTGTGGTTACCTCAGTCCGTGCGGACTCGTCATTGGTGATGACGGATTCCACCGACGCGAGGTAACAACATGACGTATGACGCCAGCACAGAGCAGCAATTCGAGTCACAGCGAGGACGCCTGCTGACGATTACGCACCGAATCCTCGGTTCACACGCCGACGCCGAGGACGCTGTGCAGGAGACGTGGCTGCGATTTTCTTGGCAGGACCCGGCATCGATCGACAACCCCGCCGGATGGCTCACCACCGTGGTCGGTCGGATCTGCATCGACATGTTGCGTGCTCGCGCCGCTAGGGCCGAGGTCCCGTTCGGCGATGGTCCGCCTGAACTCGTCGTGACCGACGATGTTGATGCGCCCGAGGATTCCGCTGTGCTGGCCGACCTGGTCGGCATCGCGTTGTTGTCCGTGCTGGGTTCACTTGGACCCGAGGAACGGCTGGCATTCGTTCTGCACGACATGTTCGCCGTTCCCTTCACCGACATCGCCGGCATCGTCGGCAAATCGGTGGATGCGGCGAAGATGGCCGCAAGCCGCGCGCGGCGTAAAGTCCGCGCGGCGCCGACGGCGCCGTCAGCCCTTCACGAGCAGCGTGCCGTCGTCGATGCGTTCCTGCGGGCCGCCCGCGATGGTGACTTCGACGCCTTGCTCGACGTGCTGGCGCCCGACGTCAGGTGGGAACAGCACACCGCACGCGGAGCTACCGTCACGATCGGAGCCACCGAAGTCATCGGCGCGGTGCGGCGCGGGGGACGCGCGAAGGTGACCGCCCGCCGCGTTCTGGTCAACGGGAAGCCGGGCATCGCCGCGTGGAACACCCAGGGCAAACCGCTCGGCATCATGGTCTGCACGGTGGCAGACGGACGACTGACCGCCATCACGTCGATCGCCGACCCCGCGCACCTGGCGACGTTGGACCTGCCGGAGCCGTAGCGGCCGTCGCGGGCCTCAGACCAGATCGATCGCCTCCGCGATCGACGGCAACACCCGCGCCGGCCGGAACGGATAGCGCTCGACGTCCTCGACCGTCGTCGACCCGGTCAGCACCAGGATCGTCTCCAGCCCCGCCTCGATGCCGGCCACCACGTCGGTGTCCATCCGGTCGCCGACCATCACCGTGCTTTCCGAATGCGCCTCAATACGATTCAGCGCACTGCGGAACATCATCGGGTTGGGCTTGCCGACGAAATACGGCTCACGCCCGGTGGCCTTGGTGATCATCGCGGCCACCGACCCGGTCGCCGGCAGCGGCCCTTCGGCCGACGGCCCGGTGACATCGGGATTGGTGGCGATGAACCGCGCCCCCTTGCCGATCAACCGGATCGCCTTCGTGATCGCCTCGAAGGAGTACGTCCTCGTCTCCCCCAGCACCACGAAATCCGGACCGGTATCGGTCAGCGTGTAGCCCGCCTCGTGCAGCGCCGTCGTCAGCCCCGCCTCGCCGATCACATACGCCGACCCGCCCGGCAGCTGGTCGTTCAGAAACGCCGCCGTCGCCAGCGCCGAGGTCCAGATCGCCTCCTCCGGCACATCGAGTCCCGAGCGTGCCAGCCGCGCCGCCAGGTCACGCGGGGTGTAGATCGAATTGTTGGTCAGCACCAGGAAACGCCGCTGCTTGTCGATCAGGCACTGCAGAAACTCCGCGGCCCCGGGCAGCGCGTGCTCCTCACGCACCAGCACGCCGTCCATGTCGGTCAGCCAGCATTGCGGTGTCGCACGCATGGTCCTCCCTTCGCGTACATCCTGCGCACCAGTGTTCCCCGACACCGAGCCGCCAACCGCGTTATCGAGCAACGGGGTCATGATGCGATCCCAGCAGCGGGCCGGTGCCCTACCACTCGCCCGCCCACACACCCCTGGGTGAACCCGGCCACCGTAAGAGCCTCGTCGTCGGGAATCCGCGGAACACCTTGACCGCCAGCCGAATCGGCCCCGTACAGGACACCCCAGCCCACCGATCCGTCGCCGTCGGAATGCGCCACGACGAGCACATCCTGCGCAGACAGCTGGTCCACCACCGTCTCGAGTGAATGCTCCGGTTCGGCCAGAACGACCACCGGCTGCGCCCCTGCCGACGCCAACCGGGAAACCTCATCGCGTAATCCGGCCTGCTCGGCCAGCAAGATCTGCAACAGCATCCGATCGCTGGATTTATCTCGATGTACCGCACCGACTTTGGTGCGAACCCACATGCCGCACACCAAACCTTCGATGTGCTCGACGACGGGCGGCAGCGCGCGCCGGTCCACGTGCAGCCGGGCCGCCAGGCAGTTCCGGTAGGCCGCGCGAGCCTCGCTCAGGGTGTTCGCCCCACCGGCACACCCGCTCGGGACACCACGGAAGGTGATCTCCGGCTGATGCGCCGGGTCGTAGCGGAAGATCACGTGATCGGTCATCAGCTAGCCTCCCGCCGAACCGCCCGCTCCCCCAGGACGATCGTCACCCGTTGCCGCGCAGGCAGATACAGATCGACACACACCGAGTCGCGCCGCCGAAGAAGAGCCACCACGAACCGGATCATGAGTTCACCGCCGACGTACGACGCTGCAGCGCCACTGAAACGGTGAGCACCACCAAACCGACGACGGCCAACACCGCGCCCGCCGCGGCCGGGGCGGTGTATCCGTAACCGAGCGCGATCACCAGGCCGCCGATCCACGCCCCCGACGCGTTGGCGATATTCAACGCCGAATGATTCAGTGCGGCGGCCAATGTCTGCGCTTGCGCAGCGACGTCCATCAGCCGGGTCTGCAATGCGGGGGCGATCGCCGCCCCACTGGCACCGATGCCGAACAACAGCAGCATCGCGGTGTACGGGTTGTGTGCGGCGGCGACGAAGATCGCCAGCACCACAGCCAGTGACGCCATCGACACATATAGCCCGCGGATCACCGACCGGTCGGCCATCCGGCCGCCTGCGAAGTTCCCGACCACCATACCGACACCAAAAACCATCAACCCCAACGGAACCCACGACCGCGACACCCCAGAGATGTCGGTCAGCGTGGTGGCAATGTAGGTATAGACGGCGAACATGCCGCCGAAGCCGACCATGCCGATCAGCAGCGCCAGCCACACCTGCGGCCGGCGCAGCGCTCCCAGCTCGGATCGGGTACTCGCGGCGAAACCCGGGGCGACGTCGGGCAGCCAGATCCAGATCGCGGCGAGCGTCAGCACGCCGATCACCACCACCAACGCGAAAGCGCTGCGCCAGCCCAGCAATTGGCCCAGCCACGAGGCGAGCGGCACCCCGATCACGGTCGCCACCGTCAGCCCGGTCATTACCTGCGCGACGGCCTTGGCGCGCCGCTCGGGGCCGAGCAACTGGGCGGCCACCAGCGCCGCGACACCGAAGAACGCCCCGTGCGGAAGGCCGGCGAGAAAGCGCGCGCCGATCAAGATCGGATAGTTGGGCGCCAGCACGGTGGCGACGTTGCCGACGGCGAACAACGCCATCAGGCTCATCAGCACGACTTTGCGGTTGAACTTGGCAGTCATCGCGGCCAGCACCGGGGCACCGACCACCACGCCGAGCGCGTAGGCGGAAATGACGTGGCCCGCGGTCGGCTCGGAGATGTGGAGTCCGCCGGCGATCTCGGGCAAGAGCCCCATCGCGACGAACTCGTTGGTGCCGATGCCGAACGAGCCCAGCGCCAGGGCGAGAATGCCCAGCCCTGCCCGGGTCGGGCACAGCGCGGGAGACGCCGCCGGGGCGGGTCGGGAAGTGACAGTCACGGGATATCGCCTTTCTGTGCGGTGGCGGTGTGCTGCCGCATTGCAGCGTCTGATCCCTGCCCACGACCCTAGCGTCACTTAGACCGCACTTCCAACCGACTTTTGTCTAAATACGGTTAAAGTGACACGCATCTCCATTGCTTTTGATCGGCGATAGATCTTGGTTCAATGGAAAGGTGCCGGTCACCAGGCGTTCCGCCGCCCCCGCTACTGCTGGAGAGATTTTCGCGCTCATCCGCGACGGCGTCGCCACCACCCGCACCGAGATTCGCGAGCTGACCGGACTGTCCAGGACGGCCGTCGGGAGCCGGATCGCTGCACTGGGCCGCCGCGGGCTCGTCTCCGAAGGCGAGGACGGGCCGTCCACCGGGGGCCGCCCCCCGGCGCTGGTGCGATTCAACGCCGACGCCGGCGTGGTCCTGTCGGCCGCCATCGGCCGCAGCCGCACCCGCCTGGCGGTCTGCAACCTCGCCGGCGACATCCACGCGTTGACCGATATGGACTCCGAAATCCGCATCGGCCCCGACGACCTGATGCCCGACCTGGTCAAACGCCTCGAAGTGCTGCTCGATGAAACCGGCCGGACCGCCCGTGATGTCCTCGGCGTCGGGGTGTCGCTGCCCGGCACGGTCGATCAGCAGAACGGCTGCAGCCTGGCCTCGCCGGTGATGAGCGGCTGGGATGGCGTCCCCCTGGAGCCCTACTTCCGCAAGCTGACCTCGGCGCCGATCGTGCTCGACAACGACACCAACGTCCAGGCCCTCTCCGAACGCCGCGGCCCGCTGAAGATCCACCGCGACCTGCTCCTGATCAAGGCCTCCACCGGGCTGGGTGCCGGCATCGTGTGCGGCGGCGTGCTGCAGCGTGGTGCCCTGGGCGCCGCCGGCGAATTCGGCCACAACAAGACCGCCGCCGCCGCGGGCATCCCGTGCCGGTGCGGCGACACCGGCTGCCTGGAGGCCATCGCCGGCGGGTGGGCATTGGTGCGCACCCTGCAAGAGCAGGGCCGCGCCGTCAACCACATCCGCGACGTCGTCGAATTGGCCAACCACGGCGACGGCGAGGTGCGCCGGCTGTTGCGCGAAAGTGGCCGTCACGTCGGCGAAGTGGTCGCCGCCGCGGTGAACCTGCTCAACCCCGAGGTGCTGGTCGTCGGCGGCGACATGTCGGGCGCCTACGACGTTTTCGTCGCTGGCCTGCGAGAAACCTTGTACGGCAACGCAACTGCGTTGGCTACTCGACACCTGCAGGTCGTGCCGTCCACCTACGGCGACAAGGCCGGCAACATCGGCAGCGCAGCACTGATTCTGGAGAAGATCCTGTCGGCGGGAGCGATCGACGCATCGCTGCGCTGACCTACTCGGGCAGCCGCAGCTCGGGCTTCTCGACCTCTTCGATGTTGACGTCCTTGAACGTGATCACCCGGACCTGCTTGACGAACCGGGCCGGGCGGTACATGTCCCACACCCACGCATCGGACAGGCGTAGCTCGAAGTACACCTCGCCGTCGGTGTTCCGCGGCACCAGCTCGACGCTGTTGGCTAGGTAGAAGCGGCGCTCGGTCTCCACGACATAGCTGAACTGCCCCACGATGTCCTTGTATTCGCGGTAGAGCGAGAGCTCCATCTCGGTCTCGTACTTTTCGAGATCTTCGGCACTCATCGGCTCAGCGGTCCTCTTGTCGTCTCATCGGGGCGTTCGTCCATCTTGTCTCACACCGTGTCCTCGCGTGCGACTGACACCTGATCACCGCGCTGCGGTGGCGGGCAGTCGACCACCATCTCGCTACCACCGATGCCCGCCACCCGCCGGACATTGATGTAGGAAAACCGGTGCTGGCGACACGGGCCCAGGCTGCTCAGCGCCGCGCTGTGCGCCGGGGTGCTGTACCCCTTGTGGTCGGCGAAGCCGTAGCCAGGGTGTTCTTGGTCCATCGCGACCATCAGCCGGTCCCGGCTGACTTTGGCCAGCACGCTGGCCGCCGCGATACAGGCCGCCGCGGCATCCCCGCCGATCACCGGTAACGACGGCATCGGCAGCCCCGGCACCCGGAAGCCGTCGGACAGCACATACCCCGGCCGTACCGACAACCCCGCCACCGCCCTGCGCATCCCTTCGATGTTGGCCACATGCACCCCGCGGCGATCCACCTCGGGGGCCGGGATGAACACCACGTGATAGGCCAGCGCATAGCGCTTGATGATCGGGAACAGGCGCTCGCGTTCGGCCTCGTTGAGCTTCTTGGAGTCATCCAGCGCCGCCAGGCTCTCGAGGCGATTCGGGCTGAGCACGCAGGCCGCCACCACCAACGGGCCTGCGCAGGCCCCACGGCCCACCTCGTCGACTCCGGCCACCGGGCCCAAACCGCTTCGGTACAAAGCAGATTCGAGTGTTCGCAGCCCCGACGATTTGCGGATCACCGTCCGCGGCGGCCACGTCATCGCCGGCACGGTCAGCCCTGCTGCGGGTTGACCGAGGACACACCACCCCAGCGAGAGGGCGGCCACGCGATGAACCGCGCCTTGCCGATGACGTTGTCGACCGGAACGGTGCCGGCCATCGGGTCACCGGTGCACAGGATGCCTTTCTGGGCGTCCTCGGGAGTGCTGGTGCAGTGCGCTCGCGAGTCCGCCGAGTGGGTGCGGTTGTCGCCCATCACCCACAGCCGGCCCTGGGGCACCTTGACCGGACCGAACTCGTTGCCCAGACACGGGTAGACCAACGGGTCCGCGTTCATGGTCTGCGCGTTGAGGTACGGCTCCTTGAGCGGCTTGCCGTCGACGGTCAGGCCGGTGTCGGCGCGGCACTCCACGGTCTGACCGCCGGTCGCGATGATCCGCTTGACCAGGTCATTCTCGTCCGGCGGCACGAATCCGACGACCGAAAGCGCATTCTCCAGATACCGGATCGCGGTGTTGTCCGAGCGGATGGACTTGTAGCCCACGTTCCAGTTGGGCGGGCCTTTGAAGACGACGACGTCACCGGGGCTCGGCTCACTGAACCGGTAGGTGACCTTGTCCACCATGATCCGGTCGCCGACGCAGCCGGCGCAGCCGTGCAGAGTCGGCTCCATCGACTCCGACGGAATCAGGTACGGACGCGCGATGAACGTCAGCATCACGTAGTAGAGGACCACCGCAATGGCGACGAGGATCGCGCCCTCTTTGAGAGCCGAACGCTTCTTCTCCCCCTTCTCAGGGGCGTCGTCAGCGGTGGTGTCGTCCGGAGCGTCCGTCGCAGTGGCGGATTCCGGGATGGAGTCGTCCGAGCCGGGTTTGTCGGTCACGTCGTCAGCGTAGTCAGCCGAACTGACCGGTCAGTGCCGCAGCCACCCGGAAGCTCAGCGCTTCTCCTTGATCTTGGCCTTCTTGCCGCGGAGCTCGCGCAGGTAGTAGAGCTTGGCGCGGCGGACGTCACCGCGGGTGACGACCTCGATGTGGTCGATGTTGGGCGAATGCACCGGGAAGGTCCGCTCGACGCCGACGCCGTAGCTTTCCTTGCGGACGGTGAAGGTCTCGCGGATGCCACCGCCGGAGCGGCGGATCACAACACCCTTGAAGACCTGGATGCGTTGCTTGTTGCCCTCGATGACCTTCACGTGGACATTGATGGTGTCCCCGGGGCTGAAGGTCGGGATGTCGTCGCGCAGCGACGCCTGGTCGACGAAGTCCAGCGTGTTCATCGGTGACACTTCCTTGTAGTTCTGCGACGCAGCCGACTGCCTGCGCAAACGCGCTGGCGGTCGCCGGGCCGATGGATTCGGGCACGTGGTGTTTGGCGCAGCAGGCTTCACGACAAGGTCCGGCCCGCGCGGCAACTGCTCAATTGTGCCAGATGCACCGCGAGCAGTGAAATCGCGCGACCCGCCGAGGTCATCGGATGATTCGGCTGGCTAACCGCGCGGTGTAGAAAAGGTACGGTTAACCTGAATTACGGTCGGGCGGCAGCGCAGCACCCAACATTACGGCGTTTCCCCAGTCCCTCGAGGAGATGGACATGCGACGGCATCTGTCGATGCTGGTCACCGGTACCGCGACGGCTTTGATCGGCGTACTGGTCGCCGCATCGTCCGCTCAGGTCAACGCCGGCCCCGACGACAGATCTGCTCACCCGGTGAACCTGCTGTCGGCCGACCCGAATTCGATCGCGCAAGCTCCCGCGCTGGGCCCACTGGCCGATGCTCCGCCGGATGCGACCGTCGGCCTCGATGTGCGTGCCCGGGAGGCCGCCGCTGAGGCCGCTCAGGACGGCGCGGACATCAGCTTCACCGTGCTCGACCGGAACACCGGTCGGACCGTCTCCGGCGGCGATGGCGCACCCTTCCCGATCGCATCGGTGAGCAAACTGTTCATCGCCGACGATCTGCTGCTGCAGGTGGCCAAGGGCCAGCGCCAGATGACCCCCGAAGAGCGGCAGTCCTTCGACGTGATGTTGCGCTCCTCCGACGACAGCGCCGCCGAGGTGTTCTGGGGCGAGGGCGGCGGCAGTTCGATCGTCGGGCGGGTGAGCTCCCGGTACGGACTGCGATCGACCAGCGCGCCCTACGACGGCAACTGGTGGAACACCATGAGCACCACCGCTGATCTGGTGCGCTACTACGACATGCTGCTCGACGGCGCGGGCGGCCTGCCTGCCGATCAAGCTGCTCTGATCCTGGGCGACCTGTCCAGGTCGACTCCCACCGGAGTCGACGGTTACCCGCAGGGGTTCGGCATTCCCGACGGGCTGTTCGCGGAACCCGTTGCGGTCAAACAAGGTTGGATGTGCTGCTGGAACGGCGGCAACTGGTTGCACATGACCACCGGTGTGATCGGGGCCGATCATCGCTTCGTGATGGCGATGGCCTCATTGCAACCCGTCGACGACGCCACTGCGCGGGCAACGCTGACGCAGGCCGTGAAGACGATGTTCCCCGGCGGGCGGATCTGAGCCGCTGACGGCGCGGCGGCTGCAGGTCCCGGTCGTCGGCGTCATGTAACGCGCTGTCGTGTCCTGCTTCTCGCGCTCAGCGCGGCGCAGTGCTTCAGTTGCGGGTCATTTCGCCGTCGATGCGCCGCCAGATCCCCAGCGGATTGCCGTCGCGAATCTCGTTGGCCAGCAGGTCGTCGGGCACGTTCTGGTACGAGACCGGGCGAAGGAAACGCTCGATGGCGAGGCTACCGACCGACGTGGTCGACGGAGCCGACGTGGCCGGGAAAGGCCCACCGTGCACGACAGCGTGCCCGACCTCGACACCGGTCGGCCAGCCGTTGACCACAACCCGGCCGGCAATGAGTTCCAACTCATCGAGCAATGGGGCGGCGGCTGCGTGATCGGCTCGCGACAGGTGCACGGTCGCGGTCAGCTGACCTTCTAATCGCTCTGCGATGGCGACCATCTCGCTAACATCAGTGACGCGGACGATTACCGATGCCGCACCAAACACCTCGTTCTGCAATCCTTCGTTGCCGACGAAGCCCGCACCGGTGGTGACATACAACTGTGGCAGCCCAGAACAGGCGATGGCCGGATCATCGACACCTTCTGCGACTTTCCGAACACCACCTGTCGCCGAGAGCCGATGCGCGCCTTCATCGAAGGCCTCGGCGATACCCGGACTGAGCATCGCCGCCGCCGCGGCAGCACGAACCGACTCCGCAGCGGTGGCCACAAACTCGTCGGCACCGTATGTGTCAGGCACGAACACCAGGCCCGGGCTGGTGCAGAGCTGGCCCACACCGGTGGTGACCGATGCGACGAAGCCGGTTGCCAAGTCGGCGGCTCGGTCGGCGAGCGCGCCCGGCAGGATGAAAACCGGATTTACACTGGACATTTCGGCATACACCGGGATCGGCACGGGCCGCGCTGCGGCTGCGGAAACCAGAGCCAGCCCGCCACGGCGCGAGCCGGTGAATCCCACCGCCCGAACATTGGGGTCCTGCACCAGCGAAACGCCGCCCGCGATCGAGGTGAACAACAGGGAGAACGTTCCATCCGGAAGATCATGCACAACAACGGCTTTGCGGATCGCACGACCAACGAGCTCGGAGGTGCCGGGGTGAGCCGGATGGGCCTTGACGATCACCGGGCAACCGGCGGCCAACGCCGACGCGGTGTCGCCACCTGCGACGGAGAACGCCAGCGGGAAGTTGCTGGCAGCGAAAACCGCGACCGGGCCAAGCGGTACCCGCCGTTGCCGCAGGTCCGGTTTGGGCAGCGGCGTCCGGCTCGGCTCTGGCGTGTCCAGGCGGGCGCCGGTCCAGCCGCCGTCGCGCACGACCTTGGCGAAAAGCCGCAACTGGTTGGTGGTTCGAGCCAGCTCACCTGTGGCACGGGCCACCGGAATCCCGGTCTCCGTATGCACCCGCTCGATGAGAACTTCACCGAGCGCGTCGATCTCATCGGCGATCGTCTCGAGGAATGCGGCACGTGCGGCGAAGTCGGTGTGTCGGTAGGTCCGAAACGCTCGCCATGCCCGTCGAGCCGCGTCGGCAATACTGAGGTCGTCCACCTCGCGGTAAGTCGGTCCCACGGCGTCGCCCGTAACTGGATCGAGCGCCTCGAATGCCGTTCCGGTACCCGGCACGTCATCGGCGCCCACCAAGCTGGCTCCAGTGAGAGTGAGACTCTGCGTCATGGTCAGCTCACTTTCTTGACCAGATCGGCCAATTCGGCGACTTCGCTGTCGTCGAGATCGGTCAACGGGCTGCGGACCGGCCCTGCCGGCCTGCCGATCACCTTCATGCCCGCTTTGATGATGCTGACGGCATACCCTGGCTTGCGATTGCGCAAATCGCAGTACGGGATCACGAAGTCGTTGAGCGCGTTGACAACGAAGGCGTGGTCACCGCGGCGCAACGCGTCGTAGAAGTCCAAAGCGAATGTCGGAACGAAGTTGTAGATCGCCGACGAGTAAGTCGTGACCCCGAGGGCCAGATAGGGCAGCGCAAACATCTCGGCGGTGGGCAAGCCGCCGACGTAGGTCAACCGGTCGCCGACGCCCGCGTAGATCCGAGTCATCTGCTCGATGTTGCCGATACCGTCCTTGAAACCAATGAAGTTTGAACAGCTGTCGGCCAATTCCGCCACGGCGGCTTCGCCGAAGGCGGCGTTGGCCCGGGAGTAGATGATCACTCCGAGTTCGGTGGCCGCACACACCTGCTTGACGTGGGCCACCAGACCCTCTTGGCTGGCCTCGGTGAGGTAGGGCGGGAGCAGCAGGATGCCGTGCGCGCCGGCTTTTTCTGCCGCCCGGGCCATTTCCACCGCAATCGCAGTGCCGTAGCCGGCCGGGGCGATCACGGGCACGCCGGACGGCGCTTCGGCGACCGCGGCGCGCACGACCTGGTTGACCTCGGCCGGGGTCAGTGAGAAGAACTCACCTGTGCCGCCGGCGGCGAAGAGCCCGGCCGCGTCGAACTGGCCGAGCCAGCCGATGTTTTCCCGGTAGGCAGGCTCGTCGAAGAGCCCGTCGTCGGTGAGATGAGTGACCGGGAACGACAGGAGCCCGGATCCCAGCTGCGCGGCGACGGCCGTGGTCGAGTCGAGCGTTGCGGTAGAAGTCATGGGGTCACCGTAGGAACGAACTATCATTCAAGTCCAACACTTGTTATGGATCATTTGATACATGAAAGGTATCGGATGTTCTCGTTGACCCAATTGTCGATGTTTGTGGCGGTGGCCGAGGAAATGCACTTCGGGCGCGCCGCCGAGCGGCTTCGCATGACTCAGCCCCCACTGAGCCGCCAGATTCAACTATTGGAAAAGGAACTCGGCGTCCAATTGTTCGACCGGTCCAGCCGCGCCGTCGCGCTCACCGCGGCAGGTAAGGCCTTCCTCGGAGATGCCCGGCGCATCCTGCAGCAGTCCGAGCGGGTGACGTTGGCGGTACGGAAGACGTCGGCGGGGAAGTCCGGCATCCTGCGCATCGGATTCACCGGCGGCAGCGTCTTCTCGGGCCTGGACCGGGTACTCGACAGTGCGCGCCGCGCACTACCCGATGTCGAGATCGAACTGCGGGAGATGGTCACGATGGATCAACTCGAAGCATTGTCCGACGGCTCGCTGGACTTGGGCCTGGCCCGGCCACCGGTCACCCGGCTCGAGCTCACCTCCCAGCCGCTCCTGCGCGAATCGCTGGTCGCCGCAATACCTGCCGAACACCCGTTGGCCACACGAGAAGTCGTCGAGGTTGCAGATCTCCACGGGGTCGACATGGTGATGTACACGCCCATCGAGTCGCGCTATTTCTTCGAACTGTTGTCCTCGGTGTTCCACGAGGCGCGCGTCGCGCCCGTCCCGGTCCAGTACATGCACCAGTTCCACAGCCTGTTGGCATTGGTCAACCTGGGGTGGGGCGTCGCGCTCGTTCCGGAGTCGGCAGCCACCATGCACCTCGCCGGCGTCGTCTATCGGCCCGTCGAGCTGCACCGGCCCGCGCCGGTCGAACTCGACTTGGTGTGGCGGGTGAGCAACGAGAATCCCGCGCTCCGGCGACTCAGGCAGGTGATCCATACAAGACTTGAATCACATGATGCGTAAATAGTGTTGGACGCGCATCAGTCGATCGTCCTAGATTCCGGTGTGAGGCGAGTCACTCGCCAGCGACCTCGGTCAACAGGTCACCCAGATCCCTTTGGAAGGAGTGGGGATGTCGATCACACATCCGGTTTCAACGGAGCCGTCACCCGATTTGTCCTCGGCGGTGTCGAAGTTCTTCCGGCGCGTCGTGCCGTTGCTGATCATCATGCTGATCTGCAATCAGCTCAACCGTGCCAACATCGGCTACGCCCAGGAATACCTCGAGGCGGACGTTGGAATCGGTGCGGCCGCATACGGTTTCGGCGCCGGCGTGTTCTTCATCGCATACGCCCTGTTCGAATTGCCGTCCAACATACTGATGGAACGATTCGGGGCGCGGATCTGGCTGACCCGCATCATGATCAGCTGGGGCATCATCTCGGCAGCCATGATGTTCGTGAGCAGTCCCGCGATGTTCTACGTGCTGCGCTTCCTCCTCGGAATGGCCGAAGCAGGGTTCTTCCCCGCCGTCATCTACTACATGGCCAAATGGCTGCCGAACAGCCACCGCGGCCGCGCAACCGCGTTGTTCATCGCCGGATCGTCTCTCGCCGCGGCGATCTCGGGGCCGGTCTCCGGACCACTGCTGTCCATGCACGGTCTTGGTGGACTGCACGGCTGGCAGTGGTTGTTCCTCGTCGAGGGTATGACCTCAGTGGTGGTCGGCATCGTCGGTTACTTCATCCTCAACTCCCACATCCGCGACGCCAACTGGTTGTCCCGCGGCGAGCAGGACGCGCTCATGACGGCCATCGAGGCCGAGGAGGTCGAAAAGGCCAAGACCTCCGGCGTGGCGGGCAAGGGCAATCGCTGGAAGATGTTGGCCGATCCCAAGCTGATCCTGTTCTGCTGGATCTACTTCGCGATTCAATTGTCCATCTACGCCAACACATTCTGGCTGCCGTCGATCGTGCGGCGCATCCACGGACTCAACGACATCACCGTCGGCCTGCTCTCGTCGCTACCCTGGATCTGCGCCGTCATCGCGATGTATCTGTCGTCGCGGATGGGTGATCGCAATCCGGCGCACCGTCGCGCCCTGCTGATCGTCGCGTTGCTGACGGCCGCTATCGGGACGTATCTGGCCGCTTTCGCCTCACCCGTCCTGGCCCTGGTCTTCCTGTGCATCGCCGCCATGGGCTTCAAGAGTGCGAGCCCGCTGTTCTGGTCGATCCCGCAGTCGACCATGCATCCACTGGTGCTCGCCCCGGCCATAGCGATCATCAATTCGCTGGGCAACCTCGGCGGTTTTGTCGCGCCCTTCGGTTTCGGGCTTATCAAACAAGCGACCGGTGAGGTGACGTGGGGGCTGTACGCATTGGCGGCGGCGAGCGCCATCGCCGCGGCTTCGGTCCTGCTGACCCGCAAGACAGCTCGGGCCAACCCCAGCGAAACTGCAATTCGGACGACGACCGCGCCCGCCGGCACTTTGAAGGGCAGCACATCGTGAACACCTTCAACCAGTCTTCTCGAGTCACGGCCATGCGCGTCGTTCCGATCGCCGGACACGACTCGATGCTGTTGAACCTTTCCGGCGCACATGCACCCTTCTTCACCCGCAACCTCGTCGTGATCACCGACTCACACGGCCGCACAGGCGTGGGCGAGGTACCCGGGGGCGAGCCCATCCGTCAGACCCTGCTCGACGCCGAACAGCTCGTCATCGGACGTGAAATCGGCGGATACAACGCCATTCTCGCAGACCTGCGACAAGCCTTCGCCGCCCGCGACGCCGGCGGCCGGGGTTCGCAGACCTTCGACCTGAGGGTGATGGTGCATGCCGTCACAGCGGTCGAGTCGGCGTTGCTGGACCTGCTCGGCCAACACCTCGGTGTCACGGTGGCCGCGCTACTCGGCGACGGACAACAGCGAGACAAGGTACCCACGCTCGGCTACCTGTTCTTCGTCGGCGACCGCGAAAAAACTGACCTGGCCTACCGGAGCCCGAGTGACGAATCCGTTGACGCCGACGACTGGCTCAAGATTCGCCACCAGGAAACCTTGACCCCGGACGCGGTGGTGCGCCAGGCCGAGGCAGCACAGGCTCGCTACGGCTTTCACGACTTCAAGCTCAAGGGCGGCGTGTTGGCGCCGCATGACGAAGCGGCCGCGGTGCGCGCGCTCAAAGTGCGCTTTCCGGATGCCCGAATCACCCTGGACCCCAACGGTGGTTGGCTGCTCGACGAGGCCATCGAGATTTGCCGCGGGCTTTCCGATGTGCTCGCCTACGCCGAGGACCCCGTCGGCGCAGAAAGCGGCTACTCCGGCCGCGAAGTGATGTGCGAGTTCAAACGCGCCACCGGCCTGCCCACGGCCACCAACATGATCGCCACCGACTGGCGACAATTGGGACACGCCGTCCGGTCGGGAGCCGTCGACATTCCGCTTGCCGACCCCCACTTCTGGACCATGGCCGGCTCGGTGCGAGTAGCACAGCTCTGCGAGTCGTGGGGATTGACCTGGGGATCACACTCCAACAACCACTTCGACGTCTCGTTGGCGATGTTCACCCACGTAGCCGCCGCAGCACCGGGAGACATCACGGCCATCGACACCCACTGGATCTGGCAGGACGGCCAACGCATCACCCGCGACCCGCTGCGCATCCAAGACGGGTTCCTCACGGTCCCGGACCGGCCCGGATTGGGCGTCGAACTCGACATGGATCGCGTTGAAGCCGCACACGAGCTCTATCTCCGAGAGGGACTGGGCAGCCGGGACGATACGGTCGGCATGCGATACCTCATCCCGGGATGGAGCTTCGATCCCAAGTCACCCGCGCTCGTCAGATCCTGATGCTGGCCTTGTAGCCTGGTCCCCCAACAGATCCGGCCGACGCTCCCGGGTTCGCCCCAGCGCCTGTTCGCGGCGCCAGGCGGCCACCTTCGCGTGGTCGCCGGACAGCAGCACCTCGGGCACGGGCAGGTCACGCCACACCGGTGGACGGGTATAGCTCGGCCCTTCGAGCAGGCCGTCTTTCTCCGGAGAGTGCGAATCATCCTGGTGTGACAGCGGATTGCCCATCACGTTGGGAAGCAGCCGGACCACCGCCTCGATCATCACCAATGCGGCCACCTCGCCGCCGGCCAGCACGTAATCGCCGATGGACACCTCTTCGACCCGCATCCGCCTGCGCGCATCCTCGGCGACCCGTTGGTCGATGCCTTCGTATCGGCCGCAGGCGAACACCAGGTGCGACTCCCCCGTCCAGCGCTGGGCGTCACTCTGGGTGAACAGCCGACCCGCCGGCGTCGGGATCACCAGAACTGTTGACTCGGTGCAGATCTCGTCGAGTGCCGCACCCCACACCGGAGCCTTCATCACCATGCCGGGCCCACCCCCGTAGGGCGAGTCGTCGACGGAGTGATGCAGATCATGGGTCCAGCGGCGCAGGTCGTGCACCGCGACATCGAGGATGCCCGACTCAATTGCCTTGCCCGGCAAGGACTGCCGCAGCGGAGCTAGATAGTCGGGGAAGATCGTGACGACGTCAACGCGCATCTCAACTCAAGCCGTCCAGATCCAAAAGACCGTCGGGCGGATCGATTTCGACGACGCCGTCGGCCAGCGACACCGACGTCACGATCGCACCAACGAACGGAACCAGCACTTCGGCACCGTCGGCGTTGCGCACCGCCAGCAGCTCCCCGCCGGCGGTGTGCAGCACTTCGGCCACCGTGCCGATCGCCCGGCCGTCGACGGTGCGCACGGCGAGACCTTCGAGCTGATGGTCGTAGAACTCGTCGGGGTCGTCGATCTCGGGCAGATCACCCGAGTCGACGACGAACAGGTTGCCGCGCAGCGCATCGGCGGCATTGCGGTCGGACACCCCGTCCAGCCTCACCAGCAGGCGGGCGCCGTGCGGGCGCACCGACTCGACGACGACGTCGCGACCGCCTCCCCCACGGGAAGGCTTGAGGTGCAACCGATTACCGGGAGCGAAGCGCTCATCGGGATCGTCCGTGCGGACGTCGACCACCAATTCGCCGGTGATCCCGTGAGCTTTGGCCACGCGCCCGACGACGAGCTCCATAGCGACTACTGGTCGGTGTCCACCACGTCGACGCGAATACCCCGGCCGCCGATTCCGGCGACCAAGGTGCGCAACGCGGTCGCGGTGCGACCGCCGCGGCCGATCACCTTGCCGAGGTCCTCGGGGTGAACATGAACCTCAACCGTGCGTCCGCGCCGGTTGGTGACCATGTCGACGCGGACATCGTCGGGATTGTCCACGATCCCGCGAACCAGATGCTCTACGGCGTCGACGACGACCGAGCTCATTCTGCGGCAGCCTCAGTGGCCTCGGCGGCCGGCTCAGCAGCGGCCTCGGCGGCGGGCTCGGCCTCGGCAGCCTCAGCCTTCTTGGCGGGCGCTTTCTTCTTCTTGAGCTGGGCGGCCTCGCCACTGGGGGCACCGTCGGCCTCGGCCAGCGCGGCGTTGAAGAGGTCGAGCTTGCTCGGCTTGGGCTCCTTGACCTTCAGCGTGCCCTCGGTGCCCGGCAGGCCCTTGAACTTCTGCCAGTCACCGGTGATCTTCAGCAGCGTGAGAACCGGCTCGGTGGGCTGAGCGCCGACCGACAGCCAGTACTGGGCCCGCTCGGAATCGATCTCGATCAGGCTCGGATCTTCCTTGGGGTGGTAGCGGCCGATGACCTCGATCGCGCGGCCATCACGACGGGTGCGCGAATCGGCGACAGCGATGCGGTACTGGGGATTGCGGATCTTGCCGAGCCGGGTGAGCTTGATTTTGACAGCCATGAACTAACTCCTGTGGGTATCACGCTGCAATTCAGCGACGCCGGCGGAAGTGCCGGATCCGGTTTTGCCTCGCGTGCGTGACCGACAAGCAACCGTAGTCGCAAGCCGGACAGCCGACCATTGTGCCAGAGTGCCCTGGTCAGGTGTTAATCGTGCGGTTCAGGGCACCGGTGCGGGCAACGACCTCACGGTCAACGGCGCGTCGGTGGTGTGCGGGCGTCCGCACAACCAACGCGGCGGATTACCTGATCGACACCGTGCTGACCCCGCCGGCCGGCTGATCCTGACGGCGCCGCAGGGGGCGGTCGGGCGATCCGGCCGCCCCGGCGTTGCTCAGACCACTTTCTGGATGCACTTCGATTCGACGCGCCGCGTCATCCGCCAGCCCTCGGCGGTGCGAACGAACGCGTCGTCGTACCACAGCCCGCAGAACATGACCTGACCGTTGTCGCCGAGCGCCATCGGATTGAACAGGATGGTGCGGGAGGTCGCGGTGTCCCCGTCGAGGCGGATGTCGAAGTTGCCGAGCATGTGGAAGTAGGCCGGGAAGTTGGGCAATACCTCGGCCAGCCACGCTTTGACGTCGGGGAAGGTGCCCGCGATTCCACCCAGCTCGGTGTAGTCGATATGGGCATCGGGAGTGAAGACGCGATCCAGGTCGTCGAACCGGCGATTGTCGATCGCGGTCGAGTAATCCACCAGCAGCTGCTGGATCTCCAACCGATCCGAAATCTCTTCAAGACTCAGCATTCGTGAGATTCAACACCGTCGCGCCGAGCCCCGGTGGGGAGGTCCACGCCAGCGGGACAACATGACTAAGGTAATCCTAACCATAGGAGACTATCCCGCGGAGGACGAGTGTCGGAGCGCCCCGAATTCTCACTGATCATTGGCTACGCCAGTGACATGGGCACCGCCGAGTACATCGCCATGCAGCTGGCCGACGCCGTCAAAGCCATCGGAGTCGACGTTACCGAGACCGAACTCAACGATGTCACGCTCGACGACGTCGCGGCGGTGAGCCATTTCATCGTGGTGGCCTCGACCTTCGGTGAGGGCGAAGTGCCCGACAACGGCACGGTGTTCTGGGAGGAACTGTCCGCGTCCGAGGTCCGCTTCGACGACCTCGGCTACGCAGTCCTGGCGCTCGGCGACAGCTCCTACGAGCTGTTCTGCAACGCCGGGCGGATCATCGACTCCCGGCTGGCCAAGCTGGGCGCACGCCCGCTGACCGAACGGGTCGAATTCGACTGCTACCGCGAGGGCGATGCCCGCCAGTGGATAGCCGAGATGACCAAGATGATCGAGGAAGCCAGCACCGCCTCGCCCGGACACACCGCCGCCGCGCCAGTGGCATCGCGGCCGACGGCGACCCGCAACGCCACTGGATGGACGGACGCGAATCCCTATCAGGCGACCGCTGTGATCAACCGGCTGTTGACCGCACCGGATTCCGACAAGGAAGTCCGCCACATCGAGCTGCACCTCGGAGATTCCGGAATCACCTATGACGCAGGCGATTCGGTGGCCGTGCACCCAGTCAACTCCCCTGACCTGGTCGCGGCTATCCTGGCGAAGCTGGGCGTCGACGGCACCTACGTCGCCGCCGGTACCGACCGGCCGCTGGGCGAACTGCTGGCCGGTGAGCTCGAGATCTGCACACCGTCACGGGCATTGCAGGCATTGGTCGCGGCCCGCACCGACAACGCCGAGGCGAAGGCCGCGCTGAGTTCACCCGACCCGGCAGTGGTGTCGTCGTGGCTGTACGGTCGCGATGTCCTCGACCTGCTCGAGCTCGCCGACCTCACCCTCGACGAGGTGCTGGAATCGTTGCGGCCCTTGCAGTTCCGCGACTACTCGATCGCATCCAGCCCGCTGGTACATCCCGGCCAGCTGCACCTGACGGTTGCGACCGTGCGCTACCGCGAACGTGACCGCGACCGCGGGGGCGTCGCCTCGACATTCCTGGCCGACCGCGGACAATCCGTGCGAATCCACCTGCGCCCCAACCACAATTTCCGGCTGCCTGCCCCCGACGTACCGATCATCATGATCGGGCCCGGTACCGGCATCGCCCCGTTTCGCGCCTTCCTGCACGAGCGGCAGGCCACGGCGGCGTCGGGCAAAGCATGGCTGTTCTTCGGCGACCGTCGTCGCAGCACCGACTTCCTGTAGGGCGACGAACTGTCGGGATTCGTCGACTCCGGCGTGCTCACCCGGCTGGACCTCGCTTTCTCCCGCGAGAGCGGCGGACCCAAGACCTACGTCCAGCACCGGATGAAGGAGAACGCGGGAGAGTGCTACGCCTGGCTTTGCGACGGTGCGTACCTCTACGTGTGCGGCGATGCCGATCGAATGGCCAAGGACGTCGACCGGGCCCTGCACGACATCGTCGCCGAGGCCGGCGCCATGGACGCTGCCGCCGCTCACTCCTACGTCAACGAGCTGATCAAGGCCCATCGCTACGTCCGCGACATCTACTGAGTCGGCGCACCCCCAGCACCTCGGGTTAGGCTCAGAGCCCATGCGCAGACTTCTCGGGAGCGCGATCGCGACACTGCTCCTGCTGACCTCGACCGCAGGCATCGCCAGCGCCGACACCGACCAGCCCGCGGGTTCGGTACCCATTCCCGACGGCCCTGCGACCGCCTGGATCATCGCCGACATGGACACCGGCCAGGTGCTGGCGGGCCGCGATATGTACGCCCCGCACCCGCCGGCCAGCACGATCAAGACGCTGCTCGCGCTGACCGTCCTCGACGAGCTGCCCGACCTGAACGCCACCATGGTCGCCAACAACACCGAAACTCTCGTGGAATGCAACTGCGCGGGCGTGCGTCCCGGCCGCACCTACACCGCACGCCAGCTGCTCGACGGGCTGCTGCTCGTGTCGGGCAACGATGCCGCCAACGCCCTGGCCGACATGATCGGCGGCTTCGAGGCCGCGGTGGACAAGATGAACGCCAAGGCCGTCGCCATCGGCGCGACCAACACGCACGCAACCACGCCGTCAGGACTGGACGGTCCGGGCGGGCCGGGATGGACCACTTCGCACGATCTGGCGGCCATCTTCCGGGCGGCGATGGCCAACCCGGTGTTCGCCCAGATCACCGCCCAGCCGGTGGCCATGTTCCCGACGGAGACCGGCGAGAAGCCGCTGGTCAACCAGAACGAGCTCCTCGGTCGCTACCCCGGCGCGATCGGCGGCAAGACCGGATTCACCGATGCCGCCCGCAAGACGTTCGTCGGCGCCGCCGACCGCGACGGCCGGCGTCTGGTGATCGCGATGATGTACGGGCTGATCCACGAGGGCGGCCCCACCTACTGGGATCAAGCCGCCACCCTGCTGGACTGGGGGTTCGCCCAGAACCGCTCCGAGAGCGTCGCCGCGCTCTAGGTCGCTTGGCTAGCGGTGTCCTCCGCCCGAATTGAACCCCGGCTGAGCCGCTTCACCTTCAGTGATTTGATAGGGCGAGGTGGCCAGGTCGTTCGGGGTGGCCACGATGGACGAGTTGTCTCCCGAAGGCGTCGGGGCACCGGCGGCGGCCTGGTCCGGCACGACCTGGAAATTCTCCTCGGCATCCGGCGGCACGACGACAGGCGCCGCGGTGCTGCCGGGCTCGCCCGGTACCCAGGCCAACAGGTCGCGGGTGCCGTCGTTGAAGACGACGCTGTTCGGGATGGGGCCAACGACGTCGAAGTAGAGCTTTCCGATGTTCGACGCCCCCCAGATGGAGGGGTAGAAGTCGCCGGACTCGGCCCGGGCACCGAAGCGCTCGATGAATGGCGGGTAACTGCCACCCAACCCGTCCACTGTCAGCTTGGCCGCGTACAACGTGCCGTTGTGTGGCACCGGGTCCGAACTAGGCATGAGCTTGCCCACGGCGTAGGCGATGTAGGGCAGGCCATTGGGCCCGTTCAATGTTTCCTGCTCGCCGAACACCCTCACGCTGTCGGTCGCCCAAGCCGGTGCGGCGCTGACGCCGGCGAGGCCCAACGCGGCGACAGTGACGGCCACTCCGGCCATTTTCGTGATCTTCACAGTCTCTCCCCACTGATCAGTGCCAACATCCCCGACGCTTACTCGGAAAATCTTACTGTGACCTAGGTAACACCACCCCGACTATGCGATTTCGGCGCGAAAACCGCCGCTGACGGGCGTTGTCAAGCTGCGTGGAGTCGGTCGGTGTCGTTTTCGGTGGGGAGGTTGATGCCGACTACGGGGCTGGGTTTTTTGGTGTGTGGGCGTGTGCGGAATCGTTCGGGGTGGGTGTCGTAGTAGGCCTGTAGAACCTGGTCGCGGTGGTGCCACTGCTGTGTCCATGTTCCGTTGTGGACCTCGTCGGGGGTGAATAAGGCGATGCCGCTGTGGCGGTGGTGGGTGTTGTACCAGGAGACGTAGGTGCTGACCCAGTTCCGTGCTGCCTGCAGGTCGTCGAAGACGCCAGGGTAGTTGGGCCGGTATTTCATGGTGCGGAACTCTGATTCGGAGAACGGGTTGTCATTGCTGACGTGGGGCCGGTTGTGGGTCTGACCGATCCCGAGGTCGGCGAGCAGGTCCTTGAGGTCGGTGGAGCGCATCGCCGGCCCGGAATCGGCGTGCACCACCGCCGGTGGGCCGTAAGTGGCGATCGCCGTGGTGAACATGTCGACGCCCAGCTCGTCGCATTCGCGTTCCTCGACGCGCCAACCCACGATCTTGCGGGAGTAGATGTCGATGATCGAGTAGGCCTTGTAGGCCACACCTCGCCACGGGGTACGTAGGTCGGTGATGTCCCAACTCCAGATCTGTTGTGGTGCGGTTGCTTTGAGCACCGGTGCCGCACGGGGCGCCTTGTTCTTGGCACGCGTCGGAGCGATTGGACGGACACTTTGATCCTCGATCGCCGCAGCGATGCGCCACCACGACCGGCGCGAGGCCAGCAGCACACCGTCATCCCAGGCCGTGGCGAACGACTGGTCGACCGATCCCCCGGCCCGCCAGCCGGCGATGATCTTGGCTTGGATGACCGCCCGCTCAGCAGCGTGGATGCGCGAGGGGTAGGCCCGATCCTTTTGCGGCAACGGATCAGCCACCCGCGTCCGCGGATGCCACCGGTAGTGCCAGCTCGAGCGTGACAACGCGATCATTGCCAACGCGCGGCGCTGCGATCCGATCGCGGCGGTCAGCTCGGTGACGAGTCCGTTTTCGCGGTCGAGGAATCGTCGAGATCGGTGATCGTCGGGGCGGTGTCGGGCCCGGGCACGTTCAGCTCGTGCAAGAGCCCGATAGCTTTTCCCAACGCCTCATTCGTGGCCTCCAGCTGGCGCACCCGCGCTCGTAGCCGAGCCAGTTCGGCCTCATCGCGCCGCTGCTGGGCCTCCTCGGCTTTGGCCATCGCTCTGCGTTTGGCCGGGGGAACTGTCATACCGACACCCTCTCGCGGAATCAGGCCCAGGTCGAGATCACCGTCGAACACCGCGGCTTGCCACCGTCTGAACTGCCGGTTCGAGATCCCCTGCGCAGCAAGCCACGGCCCCTTCTGCCCGTGCGGCACCAACTGATACTCAACGACAAGCTCACGAATCTCGGCCGGACTGAACCCCGCAGTGATCGACACACACCCTCCCAAAACTGGCTGCTAATTGACTCACAACCAGCCTGGCAAAGAGGGTGAGCGAACGTTTACACGCCGAAATCGCTATGCATTCGAGATTCGACCGCGTCGTTGCCGACGCGCACGCTAATTAGCCTCGGCACCCATGCCGGCCCGCCCGTTCGTCGCGCTGCTCAGCATTGCCATGTCGCTTGTGCTGGTAGTTCCCGCCACCGCCGCACCTGCGCCCCAGCCGGCCGGAGCGGTGGCGGCCCCACCTGACGGCCCCGCGCAGGCGTGGCTCGTCGCCGACCTCGACACCGGCCAGATCCTCGGCGGCCGCGAGCCCTACAGCTCGTATGCACCGGCCAGCACCATCAAGGCACTGCTGGCGATGGTCGTACTCGACCAGTTGGCGCCGGGTACCGCGGTTCGCGCGGTCGACGCGCACACCCAGGTCGAATGCTCTTGTGTCGGTTTGGTTCCGGGCCAGGTCTACACCGCCCGACAACTGCTCGATGGGCTGCTGCTGGTGTCGGGTAACGACGCCGCCAATCTGCTGGCCGACATGCTCGGCGGTTCGCAGGTGGCTGTTCAGAAAATGAACACCAAGGCCTACCAGCTCACCGCCCGCAGTACCAGGGCCGGATCGCCCTCGGGTTTGGACGGGCCCGGCTGGGAATCGGTCACCACGCCACACGATTTGGCGGTGATCTACCGGGAAGCATTGCGCTACCCGCTGTTCGCGCAGATCGTGCACCAGCCATCGGCACTGTTCCCGAGTAGGTCCGGGTTCAAGGAGATCACGAACCAGGACCACCTGTTGCGCAGCTATCCCGGCTTCATCGGCGGCAAGAGCGGATACACCAACCTGGCCCAGGAAACCTACGTCGGCATGGCCCAGCGCAACGGGCGACGACTGATCGTGGTGCAGATGTATGGCAGCGAGGACCTGTGGGATCAAGCGGGCAAGTTGCTCGACTGGGGATTCAGCCACTACGGCCAGTGATCGTTGAGGCCGCACTGAGAGCGATGTTTTGGCGAAATCTTCGCTCCCAGTGCGGTTTCAACGAGAAGAGGTCAGTAGACCCGTCCGCGCAGGACCACCACATCGGGGTTCGACAGCACGCCGGCGCCACCGCGCGGGTCCTCGGTGAAACACACCAGATCCGCCGGGGCGCCATCGTCGATGATGGGCCGGCCCAGCCACCGCCTCGCATCCCAGCACGCTGCGCCGAGTGCTTCGGTCGGGCTCATCCCGATCCGTTTGAGGGCGTCGACCTCGTCGGCGATACGGCCGTGGGCGATCGTGCTGCCCGCATCGCTGCCGGCGTAGATCGGCACACCGGCCTCGCGGGCGGCGGCCATCCGCGGATAGCAGCTGTCGTAGAGGGCGCGCATGTGGGTCGCGTAGGTCGGGTATTTGGTTGCGGCGTCGGCGAATCCAGGGAAATTCTCGATATTGATGAGGGTGGGTACCAGGGCGGTGCCGTGCTCGACCATCATCGCGATGGTGTCGTCGGTCAGCCCGGTGCCGTGCTCGATGCAGTCGATGCCCGCTCCGATGAGGCCTGGCAGCGCGTCCTCACTGAACACGTGCGCGGTGACGCGAGCCCCCTCGTCGTGCACGGCCGCGATCGCCGCGCGCAAGACGTCATCAGACCACAGCGGCGCCAGATCGCCGACGGACCGGTCGATCCAGTCGCCGACCAGCTTGACCCAGCCATCGCCGAGGCGGGCCTGCTCAGCCAGCGCCTCAGGCAGCTGCCACTCGTCCTCGAGTTCGATGGCGAAGCCGTGGGAGTAGCGCCTGGGACGGGCCAAATGCTTTCCAGCCCTGATGATCTGGGGCAGATCGTGGTGATCGTCGAGGCTACGGGTGTCGGTCGGCGAGCCGCAGTCGCGCAGCAACAGGGCGCCGACCCCCCGCTCCACCTCGGCCTGGGCGATCGCGTCATCGAGCGGGATCTCGCCATGTCCCCCCAGCCCGACATGGCAGTGCGCGTCGACCAGTCCGGGCAGGATCCAGCCACCGTCGAAGACGGTCTCGGCATCGGCGACCGGCTCGGCGCGCAGCACGCCGTCGACGATCCACCATTCGACGACCTCGCCGTCGGGCAGGCCGCGGCCCCGAACGTGCAGTCGCACGCTAGTTCTTGCCCGGGAACTTCAGCTTGGACAGGTCGAAGTCGGCGAGGCCGGGCGGCAGCTCGTTGAGACCTTCGGGCATACCGGACAGGTCGGGGAAGCCACCGGGCATGCCGCCGGCCAGCAGCGGATTGCGCTTCGGCGGCGTCGGACCCCGGCCGCCCTTCTTCTTGCCGGCCTGCTTGTTCTTGCCCTTGACACTCTTCTTCGCCGAGCGACGCCCGAACGGCATGCCCATCGCACCGGCCATCTGCGACATCATCTTGCGGGCTTCGAAGAAGCGGTCGACGAGCTGGTTGACCTCCGACACTGTGACGCCGGAGCCGTTGGCGATGCGCAGCCGGCGCGAGGCGTTGATGATCTTCGGGTCGGCCCGCTCCTGCGGCGTCATGCCGCGGATGATCGCCTGCAGCCGGTCGAGCTGCTTGTCGTCGACGGCGGCCAGCGCATCCTTCATCTGGCCCGCCCCGGGCAGCATGCCCAGCAGGTTGCCGATCGGGCCCATCTTGCGAATGGCCAGCATCTGCTCGAGGAAGTCCTCCAGCGTCAGCTCGCCGGAGCCGATCTTGGCCGCGGCCTCCTCGGCCTTCTGCTGGTCGAAGACCTGCTCGGCCTGCTCGATCAGGCTCAGCACGTCGCCCATGCCGAGGATGCGGCTGGCCATCCGGTCGGGGTGGAAGACGTCGAAGTCCTCGAGCTTCTCACCGGTCGAGGCGAACAGGATGGGCACGCCGGTGACCTCGCGGACCGACAAGGCCGCACCACCGCGGGCGTCGCCGTCGAGCTTGGTCAGCACGACACCGGTGAACCCGACGCCGGAACCGAACGCTTCGGCGGTGGCCACCGCGTCCTGGCCGATCATCGCGTCGAGGACGAACAGGGTTTCGTCGGGGTGCACCGCGTCGCGGATCGCGGCGGCCTGGGCCATCAGCACATCGTCGATGCCGAGGCGGCCGGCGGTGTCGACGATGACGACGTCGAAGTGCTTGGTCTGCGCCTCGGCCAGGCCGGCAGCCGCGACGGCGACGGGATCACCGGGGCCGGCGTCCACCGTGTCCGCGGCATCGGGTGCGGTGCCCGGGTGCGGGGCGAAGACGTTGACGCCGGCCCGCTCGCCGACGATCTTGAGCTGGTTGACCGCACCGGGACGCTGCAGGTCGCAGGCCACCAGTAGCGGGGTGTGGCCCTGACCCTTGAGCCACTTGGCGAGCTTGCCGGCCAGCGTCGTCTTACCGGCACCCTGGAGGCCGGCCAGCATGATCACCGTCGGTGGGTTCTTGGCGAACGCCAGCTGACGGGTCTCGCCGCCGAGGATGCCGATGAGCTCCTCGTTGACGATCTTGACGACCTGCTGGGCAGGGTTGAGCGCGCCGGAGACCTCGGCGCCGCGCGCCCGCTCCTTGATGCGATTGACGAAGGTGCGCACGACGGGCAGCGAGACGTCGGCCTCGAGCAGGGCCAGCCGGATCTCACGCGTGGTGGCATCGATATCGGCGTCGGTGAGCCGGCCCTTGCCACGCAGGCCGGCCAGCGCACCGGTCAACCGGTCGGACAGGGATTCAAACACGGGGCAAGCCTATCTGGCGTGAGTCCGTCGCGAGATCGCCACCACGGTCGCGCCCGCGCCACAAATCACAACCGCGCCGTCGATATCGCGTTCTGCGCGACTTCGGCATGGCTCCGACAGAGCGGCTAGCTCGCTTCCTCGACGGGCTTGGCCGGCGGGGGCGCAGGCAGGACTGCGTAGAGCTCTCTCTCGAGCTGTGCGCGGACAGTCTCGACGGAGTTCTGTGCCTGCACCGAGATGCCGAACGCGTCGACCACCGACGAGCCCAGGGTGGTGATCTTGGCCCAGGCGATGTCGGCTGCGGCGCGTTCGAAAACCCGGGTGAGCAGCGCGAGCAGCCCGGTGCGGTCGGTGGTACGGATCTCGACGATCAGCTGGCCCTCGCTGCTGCCCGCATGCCAGAGGATGCGCGGTGGCGCCGGGACGGCGTTGATCGGCACGGCCGGCTTGTGTTCGCCCACCCGGCCGGTGCCGTACTGCGCGGCGTCGGCGTCACGTTTCTCCAGCGCGGCGATGACGTCGAGCTCGCCGTCGAGGGCCAGGATGAACTGCTGTCGCAGAAGCTCGGCGGCCGGGGGCGCACCGAAGTGCGGGGACACGACGAACGTGTTGATCGCCGAACCCTCGGCGCTGTTGACCGAGGCTGAATGGACCCGTAGCGAATTGAGCGCGAGTACTCCTGCGGCTTTGGACAACAGGCCGCGCCGGTCGGGGGCGATCATCGCGACGTTGTAGGTGTGGGCGCTCTCCCCCGGCGTCATCTCGACGTGCACCCCACGATCGGCGGCGAGTGAAAGATGATGCGGATCAATCGGATCCGCCTGCGGAAGCGATTCTCCTGCCAACACCAGCCGGCAGCGGCGGACCAGGTCGCCGATCAGCGAGGACTTCCAGTCACCCCACACTCCGGGCCCGGTGGCCAGCGAGTCCGCTTCGGCCAGTGCGTCCAGCAGCTCGAGGAGCACCGGGTCGCCGCCGAGCGCGTCGACGACGCGAGCGATGGTCTGCGGATCCTGCAGGTCCCGGCGCGTCGCGGTGTCAGGCAGCAGCAGGTGATAGCGCACGATCGCGGACAGCACGTCGATGTCGGACGGCCACAGCCCGAGCCGGGTCCCGACCTGGACAGCGAGCTCGGCGCCGATCGCACTGTGGTCGCCACCGCGCCCCTTGCCGATATCGTGCAAAAGCGCGCCGAGCACGAGCAGGTCCGGTCGCGACACCCGGGTGGTGAAAGCGCTTGCCCGCGCGACCGTCTCGACGAGATGTCGGTCGACGGTCCAGATGTGGACAACGTCGCGGGGCGGCAGGTCCCGCACGGCTCCCCACTCCGGGAAGAGCCGCCCCCACAACCCGGTGCGGTCCAGCGCCTCGACGGTGGCCACCGTCGTCGGGCCGGCCGCCAGCAGCACCAATAGGTCCTTGAGCGCGTCACGGGGCCAGGGCGCGCGCAGTTCGGGTGCCGACGCCGCAAGCCGGCTCAGCGTGGAGCCCGACATCGGCAACCCGGTGGTCGCCGAGGCGGCCGCGACTCGCAGGATCAGGCCCGGGTCTCGTTCCGGGCGGGCGTCGCGGGCCAGGATCACCTCGCCGGCGAATTCCACGACACCCTCGTCGAGCGGGCGGCGCGTGGGACGGCGCAGCGCCGAAAGTCCACGCTTGGGAAGGGCATTGGCGGCGGTGCGCAAACCTGCGTCGACGTAGTAGCTGATGGTGCGCGCCGCATCGGAGAGCACCCGGGCCAGATCGAACCGGTCACCGATGCGCAACGACGCACCGATCTCGTCGGCGAATTGGGCCAGCAGATGGTCACGGCCACGTTTGGATACCCGGTGCAGTTCGGTCCGCACGTTCAGCAGCGCCAGGTGCGCGCCACCCAGCGATCCGGTCGGCGACGCGAGCGAACTGCTCGGATACACATCAGCCAGTTGGGCGATGGCCAGTGCATTGAGCAACTGGACATCCCGCAGTCCGCCCCGGCCGCATTTCAGGTCGGGCTCGGCGCGGTGCGCGATCTGACCGCTGCGCTGCCAGCGGTCCTGGGTGTGGTCGACGAGTTCGTCGAACCGGGTGGCGATTCCAGTGCGCCACTGACGCCGCGCCCCACCGATCAACAGTTGAGACAGCTCGGAGTCACCGGCGATGTGTCGGACCTCCAGCATCGCCAGCCCTGCCGAGATGTCCTCACCGGCGACGGCGAGCGCCTCGGGAACCGTGCGGACACTGTGGTCGAGGCGAATATTGGCATCCCACAACGGGTACCACAGCAGTTCGGCCACTTGAGTGACGATGTCGGCGGGCATGTTGTCGTGCAACAGCATGAGGTCGAGATCGGAATACGGGACGAATTCCCGACGCCCCAGCCCCCCGGTGGCGACGATGGCGAATCCACTGGTGGGGGTGATTCCGATCTCGGTGGCCTTGGTGGACAACCAGAATTCGTGCAGATCCAGCAGTGCGTCGCGCAGGGCGACCGAATCAAGTTGGCGCTGACCGCCTTCCAGCAACTGCTGGCACGCCTTGGCCAAGTCTTTGGCGGGCTTGGACGAGCCCGCCGCCGGTGCCTCCCATCGGGAAGCGCCGGCGGCGGAATCTCTTGATTGCTTTGTCATCTCAGTCCTCCCACGGCCCGACCCCAACTAACGCTTACTCGGTGTGGCCGTACGAGAACGTCACATCGGATGCGTCAGAGAGCGTCGGACCCCCGCTCGCCCGTGCGGACCCGAACAACGGTCTCCACCGGGCTGACCCACACCTTGCCGTCGCCGATCTTGCCGGTACGCGCGGCCTGCACGATGACGTCCACGACCTTGTCGACGGCGGAGTCATCGACCACGACCTCCACGCGGACCTTCGGCACGAAGTCGACGGAGTACTCCGCGCCTCGATACACCTCGGTGTGGCCCTTCTGGCGTCCGTAGCCCTGAACCTCGCTGACGGTCATCCCGAGGATACCCGTCTGCTCCAGGCCGGTCTTGACGTCTTCCAGCGTGAACGGCTTGACGATCGCTGTGATCAGTTTCATTTTGGCTCAGTCCCTTCCAGACTTCGTCGATTGTTCCCGATCAAACCAGCTCATAAGCAGTTTCCGCATGCTCAGCCGTGTCGATGCCGGAATCCTCGTCTTCCTTCGTGATTCGCCAACCCAGCGGCTTGACGATGAAGGCAATGATCGCCGTCAGGATTGCAGTGAAGATCAGGGCCGCCAATGCGATGACGATCTGGACCACCAACTGCTTGTAATCGTGACCGTAGAACAGGCCACTTTCCACCGAAAGGAAGCCGATGCCTATAGTGCCCCACAGACCCGAGACAAGGTGCACACCGACGACGTCGAGCGAGTCGTCGTAGCCGAATTTGTACTTCAGACCAATCGCCAACGCCGACAGGATACCGGCGATCGCACCCAGGATAAGCGACCCGATCGGCGAGAGAGCACCGCAAGCGGGGGTGATGGCCACCAGGCCAGCGACGACACCCGAAGCCGCACCGACACTGGTCGCGTGCCCGTCACGAATCCGCTCCACGAGAAGCCAGGCCATCATCGCTGCTGCGGTTGCCGCTGTGGTGTTGACGAACACCAGACCGGCCAGCGTATCGGCGGCACCTTCGGAACCGACGTTGAAGCCGTACCAGCCGAACCACAGGATGGCCGCACCCAGCAGGACGAACGGCACGTTGTGCGGGCGGAAGGCAGTCTTGCCGAAGCCGAGGCGCTTGCCCAATAGAATCGCCAGCACGAGTCCGGCCATACCGGCGTTGATGTGAACGACGGTCCCACCGGCGAAGTCGATAGGCGCCACGTTGGCCGTACCTTCTTCATTCACACCGAAGATCTTGGCCGCAAGACCCTCACCCGAGCCCGACAGCAGACCGCCGCCCCAAACCATATGGGCCAACGGAAAATACACGACGGTGACCCACAGGCCGCCGAACACCAACCAGGTGCCGAACTTCATCCGCTCGGCCACTGAGCCGCTGATCAGCGCAACGGTGATTACGGCGAATGTCAGTTGGAACGCGACCCAGATGATTGCCGGCACCGTGCCGAATCCGCCAGACACGTAGCCGGTGGACCCGCTCCCGAGATCTTTCGTCTCCATCAGCTGATAGACACCGAACAACGAGAACGGATTGTCGAAGATACCGGCGATATCCTTTTCGCCGGTGTGCCCGGACGAGAACGACATCGAATATCCCCACAGCACATAAATGATGCTGACCAGCCCCATCGAGCCGAACGACATCATCATCATGTTGAGGACCGACTTCTGGCGCGAAAGGCCGCCGTAGAAGAACGCCAGGCCCGGTGTCATGAACAACACCATGGCCGTCGCAGCGATCACCCACGCCGTATCGCCCGCGCTCAGGCCTTCCGGCCCGAATGGCTTGAACACATCGTCGGGTAATCCAAGGGGTAGGGCGAAGAGCACTTTGTGTGAACCTCCTTTGGGAAGTGCGCCGACAAGTCGGCATCACGAGAAGGTTCGTGGGCAGCGGTTTCGGGCAAGATTCCGTTTCGTTTCGGTGAGGTGAACGGACATCCGAGAGGTGTTACGCTCGTGTTTCACCAGGCATAACCGCCCCATCGGGGCCACGGCGGACCGGCGGATCGTGCGATTCGCAGAGTCTCAGCCCAGTAACGCGTCGACGAATGCCGCCGCCTCAAATGGTGCCAGATCGTCGGGTCCTTCGCCCAAACCGACCAGCTTGACCGGTACGCCCAGTTCCTGTTGCACGCGGAAGACGATGCCGCCCTTGGCGGTGCCGTCGAGTTTGGTGAGCACCACCCCGGTGATGGCGACGACCTCAGCGAAGACCCGAGCCTGTGCCAGACCGTTCTGACCGATCGTCGCGTCGAGAACAAGCAGCACCTCGTCGACGGCGGCCCGCTTTTCCACGACCCGTTTGACCTTGCCGAGCTCGTCCATCAGGCCGGTTTTGGTGTGCAGTCGTCCGGCGGTGTCGATCACGACGACGTCGGCGCCGGCTTCGATGCCTTTGTCCACCGAATCGAAGGCCACCGAGGCCGGATCGGCGCCTTCGGCGCCACGCACCACCTCGGCGCCGACCCGCGACGCCCAGCTCTGCAGTTGGTCGGCGGCGGCTGCGCGGAAGGTGTCGGCCGCACCGAGGACGACCCGCCGCCCGTCGGCCACCAGCACCCGGGCCAGCTTGCCCACGGTGGTGGTCTTGCCGGTCCCGTTGACGCCGACGACCAGCAGCACCGACGGCTTGTCGGCGTGCGGCAGTGCCTTGATCGAACGGTCCAGCCCGGGGTTCAGCTCGGCGATCAGCACGTCGCGCAGGACTTCACGAGCGTCGGCCTCGGTGCGCACGGTCGCGCTGGCCAGCCGGCTGCGCAACTGCTCGATCACCGAGGCGGTGACCACTGGCCCGAGGTCGGCGATCAGCAGGGTGTCCTCGACCTCTTCCCAGGACGCCTCGTCCAGGTCGCCGCCACCGAGCAGGCCGAGCATGCTGCGGCCGAGCGCGTTCTGCGATTTGGCGAGCCGCCCGCGCAGGCGCTCGAGGCGGCCCTCCGCAGGGGCGATGGCCTCGATATCGGGAGCAGCCGGGGCCGGAGACACTTCGGGCTCGACCGGCGGAGCTTCCGGGACCACGTCGGCGACCGGCTCGGAGACCACCGGCGGCTCGGGCAGCCGCACATCGGCGATCGGGCGCTTGACCGAGTCCCGCGGCAGCGCCGCATCATCGCCGACACCAGGCAACCCGGTTGCCAACCCCGAGTCCGGCCCGCCGGGCGCCATCCCCGAGTCGCTTCGCTCCTGCCCGCCGGGTGCCTCCACCGTCGGCGTCTGGCTGAAGGAAATGCCCGACGACGCGGTGTATCCACCGGATCGGTCGATCGGTGTGGGACCCTCTGAGCTGGGGCGCAGACTGATCTGACGCCGCCGGTACCGCACCAGGCCGACGACGAGTGCAGCGATGACCAGGACGGCGATGACCGCGATAGCGATCCAGAGACCCTCTGACACCGTGCCATTGTTTCAGGGCGCGAAGTGGGCCCGCGCCAGCCCTGGACAACGGGGTAGAAGGTGAGCATGCATCAGCGCTCGATGGCCAGCCGCAAGCTGCGCCACATCGACGCCTGCCTGCATGGGCCGGTGACCTACGAAACCGTCACCACCGGCTTCGAGCGCTACCGGCTGCCGTACAACGCGCTGACCCAAACCAGCCTCGACACCGTCGACGTGAGCACCACCTTCCTGGGCGCCCCGCTGCGCGCGCCGGTTCTGGTCGGCGCGATGACCGGCGGTGCCGAACTGTCCCGCACGATCAACCGCAATCTGGCCGAGGCCGCGCAGAAGCTCGGGATCGGCATGATGCTCGGTTCGCAGCGCATCATGCTCGACGACGCCGACGGCACTGTCGCGGCATCCTTCAACGTCCGCGAGCTGGCACCCGACATCTTGCTGATCGGCAATATCGGCCTGGCTCAGCTCTCCGGCACACTGGTGCCCAAACTGGCTGCCGCACTGGATCGGATCGGTGCCGACGCGCTGGCGGTGCACACCAACCCCCTGCAGGAGGCGATGCAGGACAACGGCGACACCGACTTCAGCGGCTCGCTGCAGCGGTTGCGCCAACTGGCCGAGGACCTCCCCTACCCGGTTCTGGTCAAGGAGGTCGGCCACGGCATCGGCCACGCGGCCGCCGAGCGGCTGCGTGGGATGCCGATCGCCGCGGTCGACGTCGCCGGTGCCGGCGGAACATCGTGGGCGCGAGTGGAGCAGCTGGTGCGCTACGGCGAGGTGCGTGATCCGGCGATCGCCGAATGGGGCGTCCCGACCGCACAGGCGCTGACCGAGGTCCGGGCAACGCTGCCGGGCATGCCGCTGGTGGCCTCCGGCGGCATCCGCACCGGCCTGGATGCCGCGAAGGCGTTGATGATGGGCGCCGACGTGGTGGCGCTGGCCCGCCCACTACTGGCCCCTGCCATCGAGTCACCTGCCGCGGCGCTGGACACGCTGCACCGATTCGTCGAGGAACTGCGGATCTGCCTGCATGGCTGCGGGGTGGCTGACCTGACCGCGCTGCGCGGCCTTGGCGCCCCGCCTGAAATCAGCTGACCCGGTCGACGGCATCCTGCAGGGTCGCGACGACGTCGAACACCTCGGTGAGGCCCACGAGAGCAAGCGGCCTGGCGGTGCTCCGTCCCTCGGCGACCACCACGAATCCGACGTCGGGAGTTGCTGCGGCATGGACGTTGACGAGCGCCTGCATGCCCGCCGAGCTGAGAAAATCGACCTCGGTCAGGTCGACGATCAGACCAGTCGGGGTCTGCTTGAGGGTGTCGGCGAGAAGTTGCTCCAGACGCGGCGACGTCAGCAGGTCCAGGGCGCCCGAAGCGCTGACGACGGCTGTTCTTCCCAGCCAATATCGACGGGGATCGTGTGCGTCCAATGCCGTCCTTCGACATTCGGTGCCCGACCGGCGGGCGACGACTGATTCGGTGAGGCTGCTGCTGAACCCGCTGACACGTTAGCTCGCGAGGGCGGCCACGGTGGCCGGAAGGTTCGCAAGTGGCGTTCGGTAGCGGCCACCACCGAGCCAGGCGCCGCTAGCCGCCTGCGGACACCAGCTCTTCGCCACGCATCCGCTGCGAGATGACCGTGGTGATGCCGTCCCCCTGCATGGTGACGCCGTAGAGCGCGTCGGCGATCTCCATCGTCGGCTTCTGGTGGGTGATCACGATCAGCTGGGACTGTGCCCGCAACTGCTCGAACAACCCGATCAGCCGGCGCAGGTTCACATCGTCGAGCGCGGCCTCGACCTCGTCCATGACGTAGAACGGCGACGGCCGGGCCCGGAAGATGGCCACCAGCATGGCGACTGCGGTCAGCGACTTCTCGCCACCGGACAGCAGCGAGAGCCGTTTGACCTTCTTGCCCGGCGGGCGGGCCTCCACCTCGACGCCGGTCGTCAGCAGATCGCTGGGGTCGGTCAGCAGCAGCCTGCCCTCGCCGCCGGGAAACAGCGTCGAGAAGACCTGCCCGAATTCACGCTCGACATCGGCATAGGCCTCGGCGAACACCTGCAGGATCCGGGCATCGACGTCGGCGATCACGTCGAGCAGGTCCTTGCGGGCGGCCTTGACGTCCTCGAGTTGGGTGGCCAGGAAGTTGTAGCGCTCCTCCAGCGCCGCAAACTCTTCCAGCGCAAGCGGATTCACCCTGCCGAGCTCGGAGAGCTCCCGCTCGGCGCGTTTGGCGCGACGCTCCTGGGTCGGGCGGTCGAACACCATCGGTGCGGGCGCGGTGACCTGCTCGCCGCGCTCCTTGGCCTGTTCGTATTCGGCCATTTCCAGCTCCGACGGCGGCAGCGACACGTCGGGCCCGTATTCGGCGATCAGATCATCGGCGGCCATGCCGAACTGTCCGAGCACCATCTGTTCGAGCTGTTCGATACGCATAGCGGCCTGGGCCTTGGCCACCTCGTCGCGGTGCAGCGAATCGGTCAGCGCGGTGATGCGGCTGTTCAGCGCGGCGACCTCGTCGCGGGCCGCCGCCACGGCGGTGGCCCGCTCCTGACGTTCGGCCGCCAGACGGT
>AGIQ01000013.1 GCA_000230935.2 Mycolicibacterium rhodesiae JS60 | reverse complement strand
CGGGCAGGCCACCCGGTGCGCCGGCCATCGGCGCGGGCGCACCACCGGCACCCCCGGCGGGCACACCGGCGGCGTCGTTGACGGGTGCGCTGGGCACTCCCCCTGGCGGCGTCGGAATACCACCACCGCCGACACCGGGCGGAGTACCCGGAACACCAGCAGGCGGCGTCGGGATACCACCACCGCCGACACCGGGCGGAGTACCCGGAACACCAGCAGGCGGCGTCGGAATGCCACCACCGCCGACCCCCGGCGGAGTACCCGGAACACCAGCAGGCGGCGTCGGAATGCCACCACCGCCGACCCCCGGCGGAGTACCGGGGACCGCAGCAGGTGGGGTCGGGATGTTACGGGTGACGGAGGTGCCGGGAGCGCCAGGAACTGACGCCGGCGGGACGGTCACCCCGCCGGTACCTGGCGTTCCCGGCGAGCCGGGAACGCTCGCCGGTGGGACACGGATGCTGCCCGGCACGGTCGCGGGCGGAATCGGGCCACCGGCGGTGGGCGGGTTGTTGGTGAAGATCGAGTTCGACGTGCCGGGAATGCCCTGAGAGAGGTCCGGCGGCGTGGTCAGGCCCTGATGAAGGATGCCCATACACGGCACACCTGGGCTGCCGAAATCGGCAACCGCACGGGGGCTGAACAGTGGAGCAGTCCAGAAAAACCCCGCAGTCGCCATGGCGGTGACCGCCGCCACGCGAGAGCTGGTCCGCGACATCATTTCCCCGTTTCTATGAGAGGCCTGTGGAGAAACTACAGACGTGTAAGTAGGGGAAGGGCGGGGCCATTCTGGCGGTTACCGAACTGTTGCGAAGCAGTGCTGATGCGGTTACACCGCCGACAATTTCCCCACGCAAATAGGCGCTGAGGTGCGACGCGCCGCGTACACGGCAAGCGCGGCTACCGAAATCAAGATCAGAGCGAGTGACGGGATTCGAACCCGTGTAAACGGCTTTGCAGGCCGGTGCCTAGCCACTCAGCCACACCCGCGTGTCAGACCGAAGCGACTTTTCCAGCCTGCGGACGACGCGCCGACCGTTTGGCTCAGCGTGATTGCTGACCGGGCCGACCTACGGCGCATACGGTGGCGACATGCAGACCTGGTTGGCCGACCCCCCACTGCTCGGCGGCCCCGGACAGGGCACCCGGCAGATCCTCGAACTGCTGATCGCATTTGTCCTGACAGCCCTGATCGGCCTGGAGCGCGAAATCCACGGCAAGAGCGCGGGCCTGCGCACCCAGGCGATCGTCGGCACCGCCTCGGCCCTGATCCTGATCGTCAGCAAGTACGGCTTTTTCGACGTGCTGGCCCCGGGCACCGTGGAGGTCGACCCATCGCGCGTCGCCGCCCAGATCGTGTCCGGGATCGGCTTCCTCGGCGCCGGTCTGATCATCACCCGCCAGGGCGCGGTGCACGGGCTGACAACCGCGGCCGCAATCTGGGAGTGCGCGGCCATCGGCATGGCCGCCGCGGCAGGCCTGGTGAAGCTCGCGATCATCGTCACGGTCCTGCACTTCGTGATCATCCTGGCGTTCAATCCGTTGAGTAAGCGCCTCACCGCGCGGCTGGCCGGTTCGGTGCGGCTGCGCATCACCTACGAGCCCGATCACGGCGTGCTCAGCCGCATCCTCGCCACCTGTGACAAACACCAGTGGAGCCTGACCGAGCTGAGCACCGATCCCGACGGCGGTGTCCTGCTGACCCTTTCGGGTGCCAAGATCCTGCACGCACCGACGACCGTCGCAGGGCTTCAGGGCGTGACCGGCGTACGCCGGCTCGACGTGAAAGACGAGTAGCCTATCGCTCCTGGCCTCGGCCCGAGCGATAGGACGCCACACCGCCGACGGCCGCCAGCGCCGCGAAGACACCGAACATCAGCGCACTGGCCGTCGCATCGGGGGTGGCCCGTAAATTCACCACAACCCCGGCCAGTCCGGCGCCGAACGCCCCGCACATCAGCTGGACGGTGTTGATCGCCGCGGCGGCCACGGCCTGCTGCGCAGGATCGTCGACGACCGCACCCATCGCCCACGCCGACAGATGCGGCCACGCCATGCCGATGCCCGCGCCGGTGATGACCAATGCCAGCGCCCATCCGGCCACGACTCTGGTTGATGCCGAATCGGTTTGGGTCAGCGCCGACAAGCCCAGGCCCACGGCCATCACCAGCGGCGCGATCGCCACCACCCGTACGGTGGCCCGGACATTGGTGATCGAGGCACTCGCGATCTCCCCGACGGTCCAGCCCACCGACAGCGCCGCGCCGAGGAAGCCCGCCACGACTGGCGCCAATGCGCCCAGCCGCTGCCCGAACAGCGGTACATACATGTCCGCCATCGTGGCAGCCATCAGCAGACCGAGTGTCATGTAGATCCACTTCAGTGGGCCTGGCTCAAAGGCCTTGCGCGGCAACACCGCAGCCGACACTCGGCGATCGACGACGATGAATACCAGAACCAGCGTCACCCCGACGGCGAGCAGGCCCGCGACGGCGGCGGCGCTGTGGGGTATCACCGCCACACTGACCGCCATCGCCGCCGTCCCGAGCAACAGCAAAGACCGCAGCGGGATCCGCGTTCGGACTGAGTTTTGATCAGGGTCTGCCCGTGCGGGGAGGGCGAGCGGAACCAGCAGACTCATCGCAACCGCAAGAACCGCCAGCATCCCGAATCCGCCACGCCAGAAACCGAATTGAGCGAACAGGCCCCCGGTCGCCGGACCGACCAGGGTCCCTATCCCCCACATCGCCGATACCACCGCCGACGCCCGCGTCCACAACCGGTCGGGCAACGCGGCACTGATCACCGCATAGCCCAGGCCTGCCAGCACCCCGCCCGCTAGGCCCTGCACCACCCGGCCAACCAGAAGCAGTTGCATGGACGGCGCCAGGGTGCACAGCGCGCTGCCCGCGGCGAAGGACAGCAGCGCACCCAGATACGCCGTCCGCGGGCCGAATCGGGTCAGCACCGGACCGACCGTCGTCGCCGCCATCACCGACGCCACCAGGTACACCGTCGTCACCCACGCGTAGAGCCGCTCGCCGCCGATATCGGCGACCGCGCTGGGCAGCAGGCTGATGGTGATGAATTCGTTGGTGGCATAGATCGCCACCCCACCGGCCAGTACCGCAACGGCTCCAAGGTTCTTCGGGCCCAATAGCTCACGCCAGGTCCCGGTGGCACTCGCGGTGTTCACAGGTGAGAGGTTAGGACCTCAACCGCCGTTGAGATCAACTGACTGCTACGTTTTGCCATGTGCTGAGGTTGCTCGCCTGCGTCGCATCGGTGGTTGCGCTCGTCGCCGCCACAATCACGGGATGCGCCGACGCTCACCAAGCCAACGGCGCGCCCGTCATCTATCCCGTCGGACTGCGGCAGGTCGAGTTCGTCGACCGCGGCTCCGCAGAAGGCGAACGCCACCTCGCTCTCAACGTGTTCTACCCGGCCGGGCCCGTACCCGAAGGGGCCAAACCCTTTCCGATGCCGATGTTCACCAACCTGAACTTTCACCCGAACCTGACACCAGCGGTAGACGGCAAGCGGCGGCCGCTGATCCTCTTCTCCCACGGGCGGGGAAGCAACGGTCTGTTCTATGCGTGGTTCGCCCAGACGCTCGCCAGCCGCGGGTTCATCGTCGCCGCGCTCAACCACTACCGCGCCAACACGTATGACTCGTCGATCGTCTACCTCGCCAACAAGCTGTGGCAACGCCCGCGCGACCTCACGCTGACCGCCGACTTCCTGCTGGCCGACCCGTTCTGGAGTCCGCTGATCGACACCAACCGCATCGGTGTGGCCGGGCACTCGCAGGGCGGCTTCACCTCACTGTGGATCGGCGGCGCCCGGGTCAACGCCGACCGGTTCCTCGCTTTCCAACGGCATTGGACGAACAACCTGGCAGTGCCGGCCGAACTACGGAATCAGATGCCGCTGGACCCCGTGCCGGCGTTGAACGTCGCAGATCACCGGATCAAGGCGGCGTTCGCGATGGCACCGGGCATCATCAAGGACTTCGGCATGGACGAGGAAGGCCTGCGCCAGCTGACCCGGCCGACTTACATCACTGTCGGCGCCGCCGACACCCAGACGCCGCCCGCCGAGAACGCCGAATTCGCCGCCAACAACATCCCCGGCGCCCAGCTGGCCGTCATCCCCGGTGCGGTCGACCACGAGATCTTCGTCAACGAATGCGATCAGAGCGGTCGTGACGAGCTCCCGGAGGCGTGCATCGACGCACCCGGTATCGACCGAGCGGCCATCCATCGCGAAGTCGCCGACGCGGCAGTCGAATTCTTCGGGGCCCATCTGGGCGCCTGACCTATTTCAAGCCCGCCGCATCCATGCCGCGCAATTCCTTCTTCAGATCGGCGACCTCGTCGCGAATCCGCGCGGCGAGCTCGAACTGCAAATCGCGTGCCGCTGCCATCATCTGAGCGGTCAAATCCTTGATCAGGTCCGCCAGTTCGGCTCGCGGCATGCTCGCCGTATCGCGCCCCTCGATGATGCCCGCGCTGACCGCCCGGCCCGGTTCGCCCTGCGCGCGACGCCCGCGGGATGCGTTGCGCCCGGACCCGCCGACCTCTACCGCCTCGGTGTCGTCCGCTTCGCGGTACACCTGATCGAGAATGTCGGCGATCTTCTTGCGCAGCGGCTGCGGGTCGATGCCGTGCTCGTCGTTGTAGGCCACCTGCTTGGTCCGCCGACGCTCGGTCTCGTCGATGGCTTCCTTCATCGAGTCGGTGAGCTTGTCGGCGTACATGTGCACTTCGCCGGACACGTTGCGCGCAGCACGGCCGATCGTCTGGATGAGGCTGCGGGTGGAGCGCAGGAAGCCCTCCTTGTCGGCGTCGAGGATCGACACCAACGACACCTCGGGGAGGTCCAGCCCCTCGCGCAACAGGTTGATGCCGACCAGCACGTCGTAATCCCCCAGGCGCAGCTGCCTTAGCAGCTCCACCCGGCGCAGGGTGTCGACCTCGGAGTGCAGGTAGCGCACCCGGATGCCCATCTCGAGGAGATAGTCGGTGAGATCCTCGGCCATCTTCTTGGTCAGCGTGGTGACCAGCACCCGCTCGTCGCGCTCGGCGCGGGCACGAATCTCTCCGATCAGGTCGTCGATCTGGCCCTTGGTCGGCTTGACCACGACCTTGGGGTCGATCAGACCGGTCGGGCGGATCACCTGCTCGACGAACTCGCCGCTGGTCTGGCTGAGTTCGAACGGGCCGGGGGTGGCCGACAGATACACCGTCTGCCCGATCCGGTCGGCGAACTCTTCCCAGGTCAACGGCCGGTTGTCGACCGCGGACGGCAGACGGAAGCCGTACTCCACCAGATTGCGCTTGCGGGACATGTCGCCCTCGTACATGCCGCCGATCTGCGGAACGGTCACGTGCGACTCGTCGATGACCAGCAGGAAGTCTTCGGGGAAGTAATCCAGCAGCGTTGCAGGGGCGGAGCCGGCGGCACGGCCGTCGATATGGCGCGAATAGTTCTCGATACCCGAGCAGAAGCCGACCTGACGCATCATCTCGACGTCGTAGTTGGTGCGCATCCGCAGCCGCTGGGCCTCCAGCAGCTTGCCCTGGTTCTCCAGCTCCGCCAGCCGCTCCTCGAGCTCCTGCTCGATGGTCGAGATCGCATGCGCCATCCGCTCCGGGCCCGCGACATAGTGGGTGGCCGGAAAGATCCGCAGTGAGTCGACCTGGCGGATCACGTCACCGGTCAGCGGGTGCAGGTAGTAGAGCGCCTCGATCTCGTCGCCGAAGAACTCGATGCGAACCGCCAGCTCCTCGTAGGACGGGATGATCTCGACGGTGTCGCCGCGCACCCGGAACGAGCCGCGGGTGAACGACATGTCGTTGCGGGAGTACTGGACGTCGACGAGCAGCCGGAGCAGCCCGTCGCGCGGCACCTCGGTGCCGACCTCCAGCTCGACCGACCGGTCGAGGTAGGACTGCGGCGTCCCCAGGCCGTAGATGCACGACACCGACGCGACGACGACGACGTCGCGGCGCGACAACAGGCTCGACGTCGCCGAGTGGCGCAGCCGCTCCACGTCGTCGTTGATCGAGCTGTCCTTCTCGATGTAGGTATCGGTCTGGGCGATGTACGCCTCGGGCTGGTAGTAGTCGTAGTACGAAACGAAGTACTCAACGGCGTTGTGCGGCAACATCTCTCGCAGCTCGTTGGCGAGCTGGGCGGCCAGCGTCTTGTTCGGGGCCATCACCAGCGTGGGCCGTTGCAGCCGTTCGATGAGCCAGGCCGTGGTGGCCGACTTGCCGGTGCCCGTCGCGCCGAGCAGCACCACGTCGCGTTCGCCGGCCCGGATGCGGCGCTCCAGCTCGTCGATCGCGGCGGGCTGGTCACCGGCCGGGTCGTACTCGCTGACCACCTCGAACCGGGCGCCCGAACGCACCAGTCCGTTCACGGCATCGGCGGCAGGTCGGTACTCCGAGTGCGCGAGCACCGGGTGTTCGGTAGCGAATGCCATAGCGTTCAGGTTAAGCGCACCCTCCGACACATTCATTCCTCGTTAGGCTGACACCCGTGGTCGTCCATCCGCCCAAGCAGGAGACGTTCGACCTGGTCGGCTACACCAACACCGACCCCAAGGGCATCGTGCGGACGGTCGACGAATACCGGGTCACCCCGTGGGGGCTCTACATGGCCCGCCCGACCCCCGGCCGCACCCAATTCCACTACCTGGAGTCCTGGCTGCTGCCCGCGCTGGGGCTTCGGGCCAATGTCTTCCACTTCAGCCCCGGCTACGAGCGCCCCCAGGACTTCTACCTCGATATCGGGCAGATCACGGTCGGCGACACCGCATGGCAGGCCGAAGATCACTACCTTGACCTGGTGGTCTACGCCGGCGACCGCACCGATCTGATCGATGCCGACGAACTGTTCGCCGCCCACCGCGACGGCCTCCTGTCGACCGAGATCGCGGAGGCGGCACTCCAGCGGGTCGTCGTCGCCGTCGACGGCCTCGCTCGCCACAACCATGACCTCAACGCCTGGCTTGCCGCCGGCGGGATGACCTTGACCTGGCGCTGAGCCCCCGAGTGCGGGCAACGAATCGGCACCCCCGTACCGAACGGGTAATCTCGCTACCTATGAGTCCCATCAAGCGCGGATGGCTGCGGGTCACCGCTGCGGCCGTCCTGGTCGCGGGTTCTCAGTTAACGGCGGGTACCGCGCTGGCCGACCCGGAACCGACGCCGACTCCGGCTCCCGCCCCGGTGGCCGACGGCGATCCCGACCCGCAGCTGTTGCACAACATCACCTACCGGGCCTCGGCGACCGGCACCTCTAGAGGCGCGGTGGTCGCGTACAAGATCGACGACAACAACGTCAACAGCGACCAACCGACGCTGCTGCCGGGCATGACCTTCGAGGTCAACACCGTCCTGCACGATCCCAAGAAGGCCGGCATGGAGATCTCCATCCAGTGGCCCTACGGATCGAACCTGCACTGCGAAATCCTGGTGGACGACGAAATCGTCGCGCAGGCAGACCAATTCATCGCCCCACGGCTGTTCCGCCCCAAGGACGACCCGCTCTACGGCACCCTGCAATGCGGCGCACCGCTGGACACACCGGATCCAACACCAGCACCACCCCCGCCGCCGGCACCGACGGCCTAGATTAGATCCATGCAGAAGCCCGATCGCGTCGCCGAAGTCGGCGCCTGGCTACTGGAAAACGGTCACCGGCTGCTACTCGCGCTCACCGGCGGGCGCTATCCGCGCACCGTGATGGGCATGCTGACGGTCGAATTGCACACCGTCGGCCGCAAGTCCGGGAAGCCGTACGCCAACCTGTTGACGTCTCCGGTGCATGACAACGACCGCATCGTCGTCGTGGCATCCAAGGGCGGGCACCAAGATCACCCCGACTGGTACAAGAACGCGATCGCCACCCCGGACGTCACCGTGACCGTGGACGGTGCGACGGTCCCGATGCGGGCCCGCTCCGCCAGCCGGGAGGAACGAGCCGAGTTGTGGCCCCAGGTGGTCAAGACCTACCGGGGATATGCGGGTTATCAGCGCAATACTCCCCGGGAGATCCCGCTACTGATCCTGGAACGCCGCTAACCGTCCCAGCCGGTGCTCTCCGCCCATACCCACGCCCGCCGGTACGCATCGAGGAACCACGGCTCCTTGCTCGCCGCCGAGCGTTTGACCGCACGATAATCGGCCTGCACGTCGGGATTGGCGGTCAGCCAATCCACGAACAGCAGCGCAAACCGCTGGTTGGGCCAGCCGTCGACCCTGATGTGCACGTTGGTGGGCCGACCCGGGTCGCCTGAAGCGTGAAAACGTTTGTGCCACAACGCGGGATCCGTACCGGCCTTGGGCACGTCGGACGTGATCGACTCGACCCGGGGATAACCGGATCGCAGCAGATCCTCGGCGAGTTCGTCGGCGACCTCGAGGGAGGAGACCGTCACCTGGATGTCGATGACGTCCTTGGCATCCATACCGGGCACCGCCGTCGACCCGATGTGGTCGATGCGCACGGCCCGGTGACCGCAGGTGGTGTTGAGGCGCGCCAGGATCCGCCGGGCCTGATCGGCCCAGGTGGGATCGGCCGGGACCAGTTCGGGTGCGCTGTGCACCGGCGTCCGGGTGGCGAGGTTGTGCGAGAACGGCAGGATGCGCTGGTACCAGAGCTCCCGCGCCTTCTCGACGAGCTGCCCCGAGCTGCCCGAGTTGTCCAGCCAGACGTCGGCCACGAGTCGTCTTTGCTCCTCGGTGGCCTGCATCGCGATGCGCGCCCTGGCGTCTGCCTCGCTGAACCCGCGGTATTCGGTGAGCCGCTTCACCCGCACCTCGGGATCCGCGTTCACGATGATGACCAGCGGGAACATCGGCGCCATCTGAGACTCGACCAGCAGCGGGATGTCCTCGACGATCACCGCATCTTCCCCGGCCGCGGCGATCAGCTCGGAACGCCGGGTCGCCACCAGCGGGTGGACGATCCCGTTGAGAGTCTGCCGCTTGTCCTCATCGCTGAAGGCGATCGAAGCCAGCGCCGGACGATCCAATGCACCATCGGGCAGCAGGATGTGCGATCCGAACGCGTCGACGAGCTTGGCCAGGCCCTCGGTGCCCGGCTCGACGACCTCGCGGGAGATGACATCCCCGTCGACGACGATGCCGCCACACTCCGAGAACGTGGCGGACACCGTCGACTTGCCGGCGCCGATACCGCCGGTGAGTCCAATACGCAGCACGGGCACAGTCTTTCAGGCAGCCGAGACGACGAACGCCCCGGCTCGGGTGAGCCGGGGCGTCAATCGTGGATTTCTTAGGCGTTCCCCGCCAGCTTCTCGCGAAGAGCCGCGAGCTGGGCATCGCTGGCCAGCGAACCGCCGGCCGACTCACCCGAGCTGGAGGACGAGGACGACGACGAACCGTTGCCCGCGGGACGCTCGGCCGCCTCGGCCTCGGCCTTGGCGAACTTCTCCATCTGCGCGGTGTGCATCTTGTGCCGGCGCTCGGCCTCGGCGTAGCGGGCCTCCCACTCGGTGCGCTGCTTGTCGAAGCCCTCGAGCCACTCGTTGGTGTCGGCGTCGAAGCCCTCGGGGAAGATGTAGTTCCCCGCCTCGTCGTAGCTGTCGGCCATGCCGTACTTCGAGGGGTCGAACTCCTCGGTGTAGTCCTCGTTGGCCTGCTTGAGGCTCAGCGAGATGCGGCGGCGCTCCAGGTCGATGTCGATGACCTTGACCATCGCGTCGTCGCCGACGGCCACGACCTGATCGGGCACCTCGACGTGGCGCTCAGCCAGCTCGGAGATGTGCACCAGGCCCTCGATGCCCTCTTCGACGCGGACGAACGCACCGAACGGCACCAGCTTGGTGACCTTGCCCGGCACGATCTGGCCGATCGCGTGGGTGCGGGCGAAGTGGCGCCACGGATCTTCCTGAGTCGCCTTGAGCGACAACGAAACCCGCTCGCGGTCCATGTCGACGTCGAGCACCTCGACGGTGACCTCATCGCCCACCGCAACCACCTCGGACGGGTGGTCGATGTGCTTCCAGGACAGCTCGGAGACGTGCACCAGGCCGTCGACCCCGCCGAGGTCGACAAAGGCGCCGAAGTTGACGATCGAGGACACGACACCCTTGCGGATGGCGCCCTTCTGCAGCTGGTTGAGGAACTCGCTGCGCACCTCGGACTGGGTCTGCTCCAGCCAGGCGCGCCGGGACAGCACCACGTTGTTGCGGTTCTTGTCCAGCTCGATGATCTTGGCCTCGATCTCCTTGCCGATGTACGGCTGCAGATCGCGCACGCGGCGCATCTCGACCAACGACGCGGGCAGGAAGCCGCGCAGGCCGATGTCGAGGATCAGGCCGCCCTTGACGACCTCGATGACGGTGCCCTTGACGGCCTCGTCCTTCTCTTTGAGGGCCTCGATGGTGCCCCAGGCGCGCTCGTACTGGGCGCGCTTCTTGGACAGGATCAGGCGGCCTTCTTTGTCCTCCTTGGTGAGGACCAGGGCTTCCACTTCGTCACCGACGGACACAACCTCATTGGGGTCGACGTCGTGCTTGATGGAAAGTTCGCGGGAGGGAATGACACCCTCGGTCTTGTAGCCGATGTCGAGCAAGACTTCGTCACGGTCAACCTTGACGATGGTCCCTTCGACGATGTCGCCATCGTTGAAGTATTTGATGGTCTTGTCGATGGCGGCGAGAAAATCCTCCGCTGAGCCGATGTCGTTGAGGGCTACTTGCGGTGAGGTGGCGACGGGACTTGGCATATTGTTGGGTTGCTCCGGACAGCTTCAATCGTAGGGACGGTTTTCTGGTGCCTGTGGTGATGTACCCGCAAAGTGCGCACAGGTACCTCAAGAGCCTACTCGACTAGGCACACGCTGGACAAACCCGGGTCTGTGAGGCAGCTGTGCGCCAACTAACCTGCAGGGGTGAATAGCCCCGCGTTCCCGCGCCAAGTACGCAAGGCCGGAGCACCGCTGGCGGTCATCATCGTCCTCGGCACTGTCGCCGGATTGATCTTGATCTTGCTGACCGCGGTGAATCCGATCGGCACGGCGATCGGCTTCGTCCTCGCCACGATCGCGCTGACGCTGGTGCTCCTGGCCTATCTCTGGCTGGACCGCTGGGAGCCCGAGCCGCCCCGGCTGCTGGTGCTGGCCTTCCTGTGGGGTGCATCGGTGGCGGTCGTGGTGTCGGTGGCGCTGGAGATGATCGTCGACGCCGCGGTGAACAGCGGCGCGGCCGAATCCAGCCCGATCACCATCGCCATCGGGGCCCCGGTGATCGAGGAGGCCGCCAAGGGCCTGTTCCTGCTGATCATGATGACGGGAGTGCGCCGCCACGAACTGAATTCGCTGACCGACTGCCTAGTCTATGCGGGGGTGACGGCAGCCGGGTTCGCCTGGCTGGAGAACATCTTCTACATCGCCGATGGCGGCACACTGGGCGACTCGCTGGTCACCGCGGCCCTGCGCCTCATCATGGGCCCGTTCGCCCATCCGCTGTTCACCACCTTCACCGCAATAGGAGTGTATTTCGCTCTGCAGCAACGCAATTGGCTGACCAAAGCGGGTTGCGTAGTGATCGGCTACCTCGCCGCGGTGATCATGCACGGGTTGTGGAACGGCTCGGCGCTGCTGGGCCCCGGCGCGTACTTCGGGCTGTACGTGGTGTGGATGATGCCGGTGTTCGCGCTGGCGATCACACTAGCGGTGCAGAGCCGCAAGCGTGAGCAGCGCATCGTCGCCGAGAAGCTGCCCGGCATGGTCGCCGCGGGTCTGGTCACCCCGGCCGAGGCCGGCTGGCTGGGGACGATGCGCACCCGCAAGGAAGCGGTCGCCGCCGCGACCCGGTCCGGCGGCCGCACCGGTGGCCGCGGGGTCAAGAAATTCGCCATCCAGGTCGTGGAGTTGGCATTTGTGCGCGACCGCATCGAGCGGGGTTTCGTCGACGCCCGGGTGCTCGCGCTGCAGCAGCTGGAGGTCGACGGCATTGTCGCGGCGCGCGCGGATGCCGGGACGACGCTGCACTGGCTGAACGGCTACCGGCCGACGCGCTAATCAGCGATGGTGTAGCCGAGGTCTTTCAAGATGCCGAGCTCTACCGCGCTCAGCAAGCGATTACGGGAGCCGCTGCTGATGGTGGGGCTCATCACCGACCCACTGAAGGTGTCTCTGTCCAGGTGCGAAAGCGAAGAACTGTCGAAGTAACTCGGCGTGTAGAGGGGTACCAGGCCGCCATAGGCCGCGACCGCGTTCGGGCCCCCGAAGTACAGGCCACCGTTGCCACCCGTCAGATTGGCGTCGTAGTCGACATCCCACGCACCGGTACTGCCGAACGGGTCCACCCCACTGCTGGTGACCAAGAAACTGTCGAATGTCGACCCGTAACTGCCGTAGTTGGCCCCTGGGGCGCCGACCCCGGACATGAAGCCGAAAGTGTGCATCAATTCGTGCAGCGCGACGCTCTGGAAGTCGAACACGCCGAGCCCGAGGTCGTTCGTAAAGGTCCAGGGGTCTGACGAGTCGAAAGTGATGTGACCATCGAAGGCCGGGCCGTTCTGATCTACACCCGCGAGTATTTTGTGCTGAACCACCGTTGGGTTGAAGTCGTCAAAGACGGCGTTCGTGTAGTAGTCCGTGCCGGCAACAGTGCTGCCTGCGTGAGCCAATGTCCAGGCGCCGAGCGAATCGTCGACCGCGACGTTGTAGGTGACCGTGACCGGATGCGATGACATCGGCACGATGTAGGAGGCCAGGCGTTGCGCTGCCGCCTCCAGCGCGGCTTTCGCCGCGGGGGTCCACCACGCCTCCGACTCAGAATCGTAGGTAAAGGAAAACCTCAGCGGCGGCGTGCCGACGGCGTATTGGTTCACCTCGACAAGCGCTGTCGTGCCCGACGGGCGGAACAGATTGAGAAGGTTGATGTGCGGCCCGGCGTCCGTTGCGATCACCCGGAAGTCGTCAGTGCCAGTGAAATCGGAGCCCGGGGTGTAGGTGAACGTCCCATCCTCTTCGACCTTGAGAGTCCCGTAGTAAGGCCCCGAGTACGTCCCGTCGTTGAGGTCTCGGCCAGCGCGCAGCACCGTGTACTTGATGGGGTCGCCTTCGGGGTCAACGACCCCGATCGTGCCGGTTATCACGCCCTCATGCTCACCGGTGATCTGCACTGGATTGACCTTCGGTGGCTGGTTGAAAAACGTGCGCCGAATCAACAGGGACACATGGTCGAAAAAATCTTGGATCGGGTTCGCAGCCGCCGACACCGCAGGGCGCGCCGACGGGGCAGACGTGGCCACCGCCGCGGTCGCTGGGCGGTCGACGCTGAGACGGGCAGATGCCACACCCGAGACTGACCGCGCGCGCACAGCAGGACCCGCCACCGCCGCATGCGGGCGGGCAGGCTTCCGCTGGCTCGGCGCAGTCCGACTGCCCACCGTGGCGTGCTTGGCCGACGCCGATGCCGACGCGGAACTCGTATCACCACTCTCGGCGTTCGCGACACCAGACGCCTGCAACCCGACCCACGACAGGCCCGCCATAAACGCCAACGCGCCGACGCGCGCCTCCCACCCGACCTTCGACATCAAACCCCCCGGCTTGCACACTCGCTCGGCGCCCTTCGGGCACACAGTACCGCCGCGAACCGGGCCACACAGAAAATTGACAGTAGCGTCACAGAAGCTCGACGCCGCGAGCCTGGACGTCTGGCAAGATCTGCCTGAAGGTTGCCGGCACTTGGTCGATCCGGCATTGATACCGGTCGCTGGGGGGCAAGATGGCGAAGAAAATTAGCGATGTTAACAAGTCACGGCGAATGCGGGGGACGCGGGCTGTCCCTCACGCGTGGCTTGGCGCCGGGCTACTGGGGCTTGGCGCCGGAGTCGCTATCGCTTGCGGATCAGGCGTGGCCAACGCAGACGATGGTGACTCATCGAGAGGCTCCGTCACATCAGCTGGCACGAGCAAGGCCGCTCATGCAGCGCCGGCTCCCCAGTCCGCGTCGCAGGCGGTGCAGCCTCAACGAGCGAAGCTACGGGGTGCTGTCCAAAATGCCCGTCGCAACACCACCGCGCAGGACTCGACGACTCCGCCGACGGTACGGACTCGTGCTTCGTCCCGCCGGGCGAGCAAGACGCCCTCGGCCGCCGCAGTGCAGCACACCACAACACAACTGGAATACATTCCCGCCGATCCCCAACTTTCCTATATTTCGGGAGATGGCTTCATAAAGGCCATTCAACTGGACCAATATCAATGGAATGGCACGGACTACGTACAATATCTGGCTGCCGAAGAATATCAGATCACCAACGGGCACGCGGCATACTACAAGGTGCTAATCAAAGCACCACCCGCGACCGAAATGCAGGCATATGACTTCTACGTCGCGGTGCTGCAAGATTATTACTACGACATCAACAAACCTACCGAAATTCACGCAAGAACCATTCTGGGGTTCCAGCCTCTTACATCGGATACAACCATCGAGACGGTTTCCGAATGGACGCATACGGGTGACCACACGGAGGATTTCGAGCGGGGGGTCCTCATCTACGCATTCAATAAGGGTTCGACGCCGCTCGCGACGTTCAATCACTACGACTCCGACGATGACGGCACGCCGGACACACAGGACCCCGATGACGACGGCGACGGCACACCCGACGGGCAGGATCCCGATGACGACGGGGACGGCACACCCGACGGGCAAGAGCCCGGGCGCGACTCCGACCACGACGGCACACCGGACACCAGTGACAACGACGACGACAACGACGGGGTCTCCGATTCTTGGGATTATGACGTGCCGTTTCCCGGCAGCCTTTTCTTCACCGAACCCGACCGCTACAACCCCGCCTGGGAAGCAGGTTTCGAGAATGCAGTAACCACCCTTGCGATAATCCCAGGCCTAAATGTTGTCGCCAATGGCTTCGCACTCATCATTGACACCGGCCAATTCATCGGCTCGCTCGCGGCCTCAATCACCACCGGTAAATGGGGTGAGACGCTCGACGAAGCAGGAGATATTGTCGGCGATCTGACGGGAATCTTCGTTCCCGCTGTCGGCAAAAGCGTGGGCAAGGGCATTGTGAACGATATCAAATCGTGGTTCTGAGAAAAACGCCCCTTCAGCGGTTGACGGTATAGCCCAGGTCTTCGAGGATCGCGAGCTCGACCGCGCTGAGCGCTCTCGGAAGTGCGGTATAAAAAACGCTCATCAGTAGGTTGCGCAGGCCAGGACGCGTGCCGTCCAGGTGCGAGTACGAACTGGCGTCCTCGACGCCGCCGGTCCAGAGCGGTACCGGCTCGCCGTAGGCAGCGACCGCATTGGTTCCCGCGAAGAACAAACCCCCATAGCCGGGAGACAGATTCGGCGTGTAGGCACTGTTCCATTTGCCGCTACTCGAGATCGGGTGCGCACCATCGCTGGTCACGATGAAGCTGTCGAAGTCCAGCCAGTACTCGTCTAAGTCTGGCAGCGAGGACGCGAAGCCCAGGGTGTGCACCAATTCGTGGAGCGCTACCGGGACCGGGTCCTGCTCAGGCAAGCCTGCCGCGAAGTTCCACCAGATCTCGCCGTCAGGGGATTGGCCGTTCCCGTCGACACCCGTGAGGATCTTGTGCTGGACCACCGTCTCGTTGAAGCCCTTACTAGCGTCGTAGTAGGGAGAGCCACCCGTGGCCTTCGGATTGTCGCTGCTCTCGGCGTCCGCGATGACGTTGTAGGTAAGTGTCACCGGCGAGGTGACCGTGATGTAGAACGCCAAGATCCGCGCGGCCGTTTGCAGAGCGGCACGGACCTCAGGGGTCCACAGGTCCGCACCGGCGCCATAGGTGAAGTCGACGTGGATGCACACCGTGCACGGCGTGAAGTCTTGTTCGACGCGAACCAACGCGGCGGTGCTGGGCGCACGGAATAGGTTCAGGAGGTTGATGTGAGCACCGAGATCGGTTGCTGTGACGGTGAATTCGGCCGTTCCCTCGAAAAGGGGTCCCGGCTTGAAGGTGAAGGTCCCGTCCGAAGCAATTGCGACGGAACCATATTCGGGTAGCACCGCCGACTTCAGTTTGAACTTGATCGGATCACCCTCGGGATCAACCGCGCCGATCGTGCCGGTGATCACCCCGTCGTGCCCTCCCGTGATTTGCACCGGGTTGACCGTCGGAGCTTGGTTGAAAAACGTGCGGCGAATCTGCTGCAGCACGCCGTCGAAGAAAGCTTGAACGGGGTTAGCGGACGCGGCCCGCTTCGCGCCAGGAAGCGACACGGCCGGAAGTTTGGGCGCTGCAATGGGCCTCGGCCGGGCCACCAGTTTCGGAGTCGTCCGACGAGTCACACCTACGGCACTTCCCTTGGGCGTCGACAGACCCGGCCGGACAGTGGCGGTGTGGCGCTTGGCTGGGCCTGCCGAGGTCGACGCTTGGGGCGAGCCCGACCCGGCCGTGTCGGCGTCGGCCGCACCAGCCGACTGCAGTCCCACCCACGACAGACCGACCATGAACGCGCACGCACCGAGGCGCGCCTCCCACCGAGCCTTCGACATCAAACCCCCGATATTTGTCGAGAATGTCAATATCAGTCTCGGGTGGAGGCTACCGGGGCACAGCGTCAGCTGCACAGGAACTTCACATCTAAGCCACAGGAGTCGCTAGTGCGCCGCCGCGTCCCAGCTGCGGCCGTAGCCGACCGACACCTCCAACTCGACGTCGAGCGGATAGGCGCCGCCCATCTTGTCGCGCACCAGCTTCTCGACGGCATCGCGCTCCCCCCCGGCCACTTCGAGCAGCAGCTCGTCGTGCACCTGCAGCAGCATCCGGGAGTTCAGCCCGGAACTGCGCAGCGCCTCGTCCACCTGGATCATCGCGACTTTGATGATGTCGGCCGCGCTGCCCTGGATCGGGGCGTTGAGCGCGGCCCGCTCGGCCGCTTCGCGCAGTTGCCGGTTGCTGCTGTCCAGCTCGGGCAGGTAGCGCCGTCGGCCCAGCACGGTGGAGGTGTAGCCATCCTTGCGGGCCTGGTCGACGATGTCGCGCAGGTAGTCGCGAATGCCGCCGAACCGGGCGAAGTACTGGTCCATCTGGACCTTGGCCTCTTCGGTGCTGATCTTCAGCTGGGATGACAAGCCGTAGGCGCTGAGCCCGTAGGCCAAGCCGTACGACATGGCCTTCACCCGGCGCCGCAGCTCCGGTGTGACCTCGTCGATCGGGACGTCGAACGCCCGGGACGCGACGAACGAGTGCAGGTCCTCGCCGGTGTTGAACGCCTCGATCAGGCCCTCGTCCTTGGACAGGTGGGCCATGATCCGCATCTCGATCTGGCTGTAGTCGGCGGTCATCAGTTCGGTGTAACCCTCGCCCACGATGAACGCGTCACGGATTTCCCGGCCGGCGTCGGTGCGGATCGGGATGTTCTGCAGGTTCGGCTCGGTCGACGACAGCCGCCCAGTCGCCGCGATGGTCTGGTTGAACGTGGTGTGGATCCGCCCGTCGGCGGCCACCGACTTCAGCAGTCCGTCGACAGTGACCTTGAGCCGGGTAGCGTCGCGGTGGGCCAGCAGGTGTTCGAGGAACGGGTGGGCGGTCTTGTCGAACAACGACTGCAGGGCGTCGGCGTCGGTGGTGTAGCCGGTCTTGGTGCGCTTGGTCTTCGGCATGCCGAGCTCGTCGAACAGCACCACCTGCAGTTGTTTGGGCGAGCCCAGGTTGATCTGCTTGCCGATCACCTCGTAGGCCGCATCGGCGGCCACCCGGATCTGCTCGCCGAATTCGCGCTGCAGGGTGTCGAGCTTGTCCAGATCCACCGCGATCCCGGCGGTCTCCATGCCGGCCAGCACCGCCTGGACGGGCAGCTCCATCTCACCGAGCAGTGACGACGAGTCGATGCGGTCCAGTTCCTGGTCCAGCGCATCGGCGAGGTCGGCGACCGCGCGGGCCCGCAGGATGACCGTCTGCACCGCCTGGTCGTCCACTCCGTCGCTGTCGTCGAGCAGCGAAAGTTGTTGTTGCTCAGGATTATCGGCGCGCAGCTCGCGGCGCAGGTAGCGCAGGGACAGGTCGTCGAGGGCGAAGCTGCGCTGCCCGGGGCGCACCAGGTACGCGGCCAGTGCGGTGTCGGAGGTGACGCCGGCCAGCTGCCAGCCGCGGCCCGTCAGGTCGTGCATGGCGATCTTGGCCTCGTGCAGCACCTTCGGCGCGTCCGGGTCGGCCAGCCAGGCCCCCAGCGCGGCCTCGTCGTCGGGTGTCAGGCCGGCCGTATCGAGGTAGGCGCCTTCGCCGTCGGCGGTGGCGATCGCAAGCGCGGTGGCATCGCCGTCGTAGACCTGATGGGTGCCGACGACCGCCACACCGGAGCGGCCACTGGTGGCGTGTTCGGCCAGCCAGGCTGACACCGTGCCCGGCTCGAGCATTCCGCCGCGGACGTCGAAGCCCTCGTCAACCTCGGGTTCGACCGCGGCCAGGGTGTCGAAGAGCCGGTCGCGCAGCACCCGGAATTCGAGGTCGTCGAACAGCCGGTGGATCTGGTCGCGGTCCCACGGCTGCATCCGCAGCGTGTCGGGAGTCTGGGCCAGCGGCACGTCTTTGACCAGATCGGTGAGTTCCCGGTTGAGCACGACGCTGGACAGGTTGGCACGCAACGAATCTCCGACCTTGCCGCGGACCGCATCGACGTTGTCGACGAGTCCCTGCAGCGAGCCGTATTCCACGATCCACTTGGCCGCGGTCTTCTCGCCAACGCCAGGGATCCCGGGCAGGTTGTCGCTCGGGTCGCCGCGCAGCGCCGCGAAGTCCGGGTATTGCGTGGGCGTCAGACCGTACTTCTCCACCACCGCTTCGGGGGTGAACCGGGTCAGGTCGCTGACACCCTTGCGCGGGTACAGCACGGTGACGTCCGGGCTGACGAGCTGCAACGAGTCCCGGTCGCCGGTGACCACCAGAACCCGATAGTCCTCCTGCTCGGCCTGGGTGGCCAGGGTGGCGATGATGTCGTCGGCCTCGAACCCGGGCTCGGCCAGCACCGTGATACCCAGCGCCACCAGCACTTCCTTGGTGATGTCGATCTGGCCGCGGAACTCATCGGGCGTCGCCGAGCGGTTGGCCTTGTATTCGGGATAACGCTCGGAGCGGAACGTCTGCCGGGAGACGTCGAAGGCCGCCGCGACGTGCGTGGGCTGCTCGTCGCGCAGCAGGTTGATCAGCATGGCGGTGAAGCCGTACACCGCGTTGGTGGTCAGCCCGTTCTTGGTCTTGAAGTTCTCGGCGGGCAGCGCATAGAAGGCCCGGAACGCCAGCGAATTGCCGTCCAAGAGCAACAGTGTGGACTTCTGATCGGTAGCGCTCGCGGTCACGCCCTCACTCTATGCACCGCCGGTGACACTCAATACCCGAGGAGCTTGCGGAAGCGTTGGCCGACGGCCATCGACTGGCCCATCCGCTGGACCCAGCCGTCCAGTGCCGCCTTGGTGTCGGCTGGATCCCACCCGCGCTCCCGCTGGGCCAGCGCGATCATCCCCGGCTCGTCGGTGATGCCGTGGGTCTGTGAAAGACGCGCCAGGTCCGCGTAGTCCTGCAGAGAAATGCCGTTGATCGGTTCCCAGATCGGGTCGTCCTCGGCGACTGCCTTGTTCGACGGGCCGGCCAACAGGGCCGGATCGCTCAGCTTCTTGAAAAGTCCCATGCCACGAGTCCACCCGTGCACGCCGGCTACCGATCCCAACTTCGGAACTGGAACACGTTTCAGTTCGATGCATCGCATCGCATACGATGACCCCGTGCCAGCTTCTCCAGACGCCCCCACCCAACTACCGGCGATCGACGGCTGGTGGGACCACGACGACGCCGGTTTACCGCATCTCATCGGCGGCAAGTGTCCGCAGTGCGGCACCTATGTGTTCCCGCCGCGGGCCAACAACTGCCCCAACCCGGCGTGTGACAGCGATGTTCTCGACGCCGTCGCCCTGTCTCGGCGCGGCAGGGTGTGGAGCTACACCGAGAACCGCTACGCGCCGCCGCCGCCGTACCCGTCGCCGGACCCGTTCGAGCCATTCGCCGTCGCCGCCGTCGAACTCGCCGACGAGGGCCTGATCGTATTGGGCAAGGTCGTCGAGGGCACGCTGGCCGCTGACCTGAAGGTCGGCATGGAAGTCGAGCTGACCACGATGCCGCTGTACACCGATGACGACGGCGTCGAGCGCCTCACCTACGCCTGGAGGATCGCATGAGCCCTGAACCCGTCTACATCCTCGGCGCGGGCATGCACCCGTGGGGCAAGTGGGGCCGCGACTTCACCGAGTACGGTGTGGTCGCCGCACGGGCCGCGCTGGCCGAGGCCGGCCTCGACTGGCGCCAGGTCCAGCTGGTCGCCGGTGCCGACACCATCCGCAACGGCTACCCCGGCTTCGTCGCCGGTGCGACGTTCGCGCAGAAGCTCGGCTGGAACGGCATCCCGGTCACCTCGAGCTACGCGGCCTGCGCCAGCGGCTCGCAGGCGCTGCAGAGCGCACGCGCCCAGATCCTCGCCGGATTCTGCGACGTCGCCCTGGTCATCGGCGCCGACACGACCCCGAAGGGCTTTTTCGCCCCGGTGGGCGGAGAACGCAAAGACGATCCCGACTGGCAGCGCTTCCACCTGATCGGCGCCACCAACACCGTCTACTTCGCGCTGCTGGCACGGCGTCGGATGGATCTCTACGGCGCCACGCTGGAAGACTTCGCCAACGTCAAGGTCAAGAACGCCAAGCACGGGCTGAACAACCCGAGTGCGCGCTACCGCAAGGAAGCCACCGTCGAGGACGTGCTGGCCAGCCCGGTGGTCTCGGATCCGCTTCGGCTGCTCGACATCTGCGCGACGTCCGACGGCGCGGCCGCGGTGATCGTGGCGAGCAAGGCGTTCACCGAGAAGCACCTCGGGTCGGTGCAGGGCGTACCGTCGGTGCGCGCGATCAGCCTGCAGAGCCCGCAGTATCCGCAGCATCTTCCCGAATTGCCGGATATTGCAACGGATTCCACCGCAGTGGTGCCCGGTCCCGAGCGGGTGTTCAAGGACCAGATCCTCGACGCCGCCTACGCCGAGGCCGGCATCGGCCCCGAGGATCTGTCGCTGGCCGAGGTCTACGACTTGTCCACGGCGCTCGAACTCGACTGGTACGAGCACCTCGGGTTGTGCGCCAAGGGCGAGGCGGAGGCGCTGCTGCGCAGCGGCGCCACCACGATCGGCGGCCGGATTCCGGTCAACGCCTCGGGCGGACTGGCCAGCTTCGGCGAGGCGATTCCCGCCCAGGCCATCGCCCAGGTCTGCGAGCTGACCTGGCAGCTCAAGGGCCAGGCCACCGGACGCCAGGTCGAGGGCGCCACAGTCGGCGTCACGGCCAACCAGGGTCTGTTCGGGCATGGCTCGTCCGTGATCGTCGCCCGGTAGGTGGCCCAGACCGTCGTCGTCACCGTCAAGCCCGGCAGCCGCAAGGGGCCGCTGGTCGAGACGGCCGGTGACGGTGCGCTGACGATCTACGTGCGCGAACCCGCGATCGAGGGCAAGGCCACCGAGGCCGCCGCCCGGTTGCTCGCCGCGCATCTGGGAGTCCCCCGCAGCGCCGTCACGCTGGCATCGGGCGCGACCTCGAGGATCAAGCGGTTTCGCGTCGACTGACCGCGCCGGCCTGCCCACGCCAGACCTCGACAGCCTCCTGAAGCGGCAAACCCAGTGCGTCACACAGACTTACCACCGTCCCGAAGCTGGGGCTGGGCAACCTACCGACTTCGATCTTGCGCAGGGTCTCCGGGGAGATTCCGGCATCCCGGGCGACGACCTCAGGTGCCCGCCCGGCCCGCGCCGTTCTGATCAGCGCCCCGAGGCGCTGGCCGGCTCGGATCTGTTCGGGACTGAGCGGTACGCGAACCATACGAGCCAGCATACGGTATAAAAATACCGACAAAAGGAGTTGCCCGGGATGATCGAACTCAAGACCGCCAAGGAAATCGACAAGATGGCAGTCACCGGCCAATTCGTGGCGGAGGTGCTCGCCGCATTGGCGCGGACCGCCGAGCCGGGAGTCAACCTGATGCAGCTCGAACACCAGGCCCGAGACATGGTGGCCGAGCGCGGCGCGGTTTCGTGCTACTGGGACTACGCACCGTCGTTCGGCCGCGGTCCCTTCCGTAACGTGATCTGCCTGTCGGTCAATGATGCTGTGCTGCACGGACTTCCCTGGGACTACGTGTTGCGGGACGGCGATCTGCTGAAGATGGACTTCGCGGTCTCGATCGACGGCTGGGTGGCCGACTCCGCGCGCACGGTGGTCGTCGGCGACACCGCGGACCCGGCCGATACCGCGTTGATCGAGTCGACCAGACGGGCCCTGGCGGCCGGTATCGCCGCCGCCGTCCCCGGCGGCCATCTCGGCGATATCTCCGCGGCCATCGGCGAGGTGGCCGCCACGGCGGGATACGCCGTCAACACCGACTTCGGCGGCCATGGTCTGGGCCGCACCATGCACGAGGATCCGCACGTCCCCAATCGCGGCCGCAAGGGCCGGGGACTGGTGCTGCGGCCGGGCCTGACCCTTGCGCTGGAACCGTGGTGGGGACGCGGAACTAACCGCCTGACCGTCGACCCGGACGGCTGGACGCTACGCTCGGCCGACGGCTCCAATACCGCGCACTCCGAGCACACCATTGCCGTCACCGAACACGGCCCGCGTGTACTCACCGTGACCGGTTAGGCCACCCCGAGGTAGGCCGCGCGAATACTGTCGTCGGCCAACAACTCTCGGGCCGGGCCGCTGCGAGTCACCGACCCTGTCTCCAGGATGTAAGCACGATCGGAGCGACTCAGCGCCTGCTGGGCGTTCTGCTCCACCAACAGCACGGTGGTGCCCTGAGCGTTGATCTCGGAGATGATCTTGAAGATCTGGGAGATGATCATCGGCGCAAGCCCCATCGACGGCTCGTCGAGCAGCAGCACCCGGGGCCGCGCCATCAGCGCCCGCCCGATGGCCAGCATCTGCTGTTCGCCGCCGGACAGGGTGCCGCCGACCTGGGTGCGGCGCTCCGCCAGCCGCGGGAAGGTCTCGAACACCCAGTCCAACCGCTCGCGGTGGGCCGCCTTGGTGTCGAACTTGCGCCCGTAGCAACCCATTTCGAGGTTCTCCGTGACGCTCATACCGGGGAACACACCCCGACCCTCAGGTGCCTGGATCAGACCGTCGATCGCGCGCTGGTGCGCCTTGACCCGGCTGACGTCACGGCCTTCGAACCACACCGATCCCGACGACAACGGCCGCAGACCGGAGATGGCCCGCATCATCGTGGTCTTTCCCGCGCCATTGGATCCCAGCAGGGTCACCAGCTCACCTTCGCGCACTTCGAGCGAAACCCCGTGCAGAGCTTCGATTCTGCCGTAGTGCACGACGATGTCGCGGATCTCGAGCAGTACCTGCGCCTCAGAGCTGGTCATCGGGCACCCCCAAATAGGCCGCGATCACGGCCGGGTCTTCGCGAATCTCGGCGGGCAGCCCGTCGGCGATCTTGCGACCGAACTCCAGGACCACAATCCGGTCGGTGACACCCATGACCAACCGCATGTCGTGCTCGATGAGCAGCACCGTGTACCCGTCGTCGCGGATGGCGCGGATCAGCTCGATCAGGGCGGCCTTCTCACTGGGATTGAACCCGGCTGCCGGCTCGTCTAGGCACAACAGTTTCGGTTCGGTGGCCAGCGCGCGGGCGATCTCGAGGCGCCGCTGGTCGCCGTAGGGCAGGTTCTTGGCCTTCTCCTCGCCGCGGTGCGCGATGCCAACGAATTGTAAGAGCGCAGCTGCCTTTTCGATGGCCGACCGCTCCTCGCGCCGGTGCCGCGGCGTGCGCACCAGAGCTCCGGGCACCGACGTCATGTGCCGGGCGTCGGTACCGACGACGACGTTCTCCAAGGCGGTCATCTCGCCCCACAGCCGGATGTTCTGGAAGGTCCTGGCGATCCCCCGCCGGGTGATCTGATGACGCTTGATCCGCCCCAGCGGCGCCCCGTCGAATGTCACCGAACCCGAGCTGGGCCGGTACACACCGGTGATCGCGTTGAAGCACGTGGTCTTGCCTGCGCCGTTGGGCCCGATCAGCCCGAGGATTTCGCCACGCTTGATCGCGAAGCTCACCGAATCCAGGGCGGTCAGGCCGCCGAACTTCACGGTCAGATCCTTGGTCTCCAAGAGGGTTTCGCCCTCGGCGACGTCGACGTCACGGGTGAAGACGGCCAGACTCTCGTCGATCGGGGTGTCCGGGTCGTCCTGGGTGGGCCCGCCTGCAGGTGCGGTCATGCGGCCGACTTCGTATCGTCGGCGCTCCGCAATAGGTAGCGGGCCCGCTTGCCGTAGGTCAGCAGCTGCTGACGCACCGGGAACAGGCCTTGCGGGCGGAAGATCATCAGCACCACCAGTGCCAGGCCGAAGAACAAATACTTCAGGTCGCCGAGGTTGATCCCCAGCACTTGTACGCCGAGCATCCGGTTGGGCAGGTAGACGATAACGAAGGCGCCGAAGACGACACCGAGCTTGTTGCCTTGCCCGCCGAGCACCACCGCACACAGGAACAGCATCGAGTTGATGATGTTGAACGTCGGCGGCGCGACGTACTGCACCTGGCCGGCGTACAGCGCCCCGGACAGCCCACCGATGGCAGCCCCGATCACGAATGCCCACAACTTGAACCGGAAGGTGTTGACGCCCATGACTTCCGCGGCGTCTTCGTCCTCGCGGATGGCAACCCAGGCCCGGCCCGCGCGGCTGCGCTCGAGATTGCCGACCAGCAGCAGGATCGCGACCATCAGGATCAAGCCCAGCCAGAACCACCACGTCCCGTAATTCGCTTCGCCCGACGAATTGCCGCTGGAGAACACCCCGTCGGGATACTTCGCCGTCTCGATGATGTGCGGATACGCCACCTGATTGAGTCCGCGTGAACCGTTGGTGATGTCGGACAGGTTGTCGGCCAACAACCTGATGATCTCGCCGAAACCCAGTGTGACGATGGCCAGGTAGTCGCCGCGCAGCCTCAATGTGGGGATGCCGAGGATCAGTCCGGCCATCGCAGTGGCGGCCATCGCGATCGGCACACAGGCCAGCCACGCCCACTTCTCGCCGAAGAGACCGGAGGTGCCGACCCGGTTCCACGGGCTGTCGGGACTGGTCAGCAGCGCGACGGTATAGGCACCAACCGCATAGAACCCGACGTAGCCCAGGTCGAGCAGGCCGGCCTGGCCGACCACGACGTTCAGGCCGATCGCGATGATCGCGACCATCGCGAACTGAGCCATGGTGCCGCCGAAGCTGATTCCGGGGGTATCGAGGAACGGCGGCGGAAACAGGGGCGACAACGCCAGCAGCGTGAAGCCGAGGACGCCGACCACCCACTTCTGCATCCGGCTCAGGTTCGACCACCACTCCCGCAGCCGATCCCCGGGGGCCAGCAGCCGACCGCTCCATTTCCCTGGTGCCGCCTGGTGAGTCATGCCCGCGCCTTTCCGAGGCTTTCACCGAGTATCCCAGTGGGCCTGATCAGCAACACCAGTACCAACAGCACGAAGGCGACGACATCGCGCCACTGGGTGCCGAACACCGCCTGGCCGTAGTTCTCCATGATGCCCAGGATCAGGCCGCCCAGCAGCGCCCCACGCAGGTTGCCGATGCCACCGAGCACCGCGGCCGAGAACGCTTTGATCCCCAGCAGGAATCCGCCCGAGTAGATGATGCCCTGCGGCACCTTCAGCGTGTAGAGCAGCGCGGCCGCACCGGCCAGCAGACCGCCGATCAGGAACGTCGTGATGATGATTCGTTCCCGGGATACCCCCATCAGCGTCGCCGTGGTCGGGTCCTGGGCCACCGCTCGAATTCCCCGGCCGAACTTGGTCCGGTTGATCGCGACATCGGTCAGCATCGCCAGCAGCAACGCGGCGGCCACCACCACGATGGTCACGTTCGAGACGGTCGCGCCGAAGACCTCGAACTGGGTTTTGGGCTGTACCAGAATGATCGGCTGCTGGGCGTTGCTGCCGCCGTAGCCCTTGATGATCTTGGGCAGCACGAAGTGCACGAACTCCTGAAGCACGAACGACATGCCGATCGCGGTGATCAGGAAGGTCAGTGGCCGCGCATTTCGCCGCCGCAGCGGCCGATACGCCACGGCCTCCAAACCCATTGCGGCGGTGCCGGATACCAACATGGCGAACAACATGGCGATGGCGAGATAGAACACCGTCAGCAGTACGCCTTTGTTGTAGGCGTTCCCACTCGGCGTGAATCCCAGGATCATGTCCAGGCAGAAGTACGCGCCGAACATTCCCAGCATGAAGATCTCGGAGTGCGCGAAGTTGATCAGTCGCAGCACACCGAACACCAGGGTGTAACCGACCGCCACTAGTGCATAGATCGCACCCCAGGACAATCCATCGATGGTCAACTGCCAGAAGCCATTTCGCAGGTTATCGATATTGAATCCGATGTCGCCGGCGAGGCAGGCATACTGACCGAGGCACTCGTGGATCATCCCGGGGCGACTCCTTACGGTCCGGTGTAAACGAAACGCGTCCGAGCCTTACGGTCCCGGACGCGTCTCGCGAATCGGTTACTGAACCTTGTAGATCCAGATCAGCGTGGTGGTCAGCTCACCCTTGTCGGTCCACTGGTACTTGCGGGCCACGCCCTGCCCGTCGTAGGTCTTGACCCAGTCGAGCAGGTCCGGACGGGTGATCTTGCCGGCGTCGATGCCCTTCAGCAGAACGGTTCCGAGGTCATAGCCCTCGGTGCTGTAGGTGCCCGGTGCCTGGCCGAACTTCTTGGTGTACTCCTCGGCGAAGGTACCGGTGGCCGGGCCGCACGGGCAGGACAGGACGGCGTCCTTGGAGGACTGCCCGGCCTGCTTGACGAACTCCGGGTCCTTGGTCCCGTCGGCGCTGACGAACTTGCCGGTGAAACCGCCGTCGCGCAACTGCTGCACGAACGGAGCGGCTTCGGCGTAGTAGCCGCTGTAGAACACCGAGTCCGGCGACTGGCCCTTGACCTGCGTCACCGCGGCCGAGAAGTCCTTGTCGCCCTTCTTGACTGAGATGTTGCAGGCCGAGTCGGCCACCGGTCCGAGGGTCTCGCGGACAGCCTGTGCCAGGCCGACACCGTAGTCGGTGCTGTCGTCGACGACGCAGACCTTCTTGTCGCCCAGCGTGTTCTTCATGTAGTTGGCAACCGAGGGGCCCTGCACACCGTCATTGGCCAGGCCGCGGAAGAAGGTCTTCCAGCCCTGTTCGGACAGCGTGACGTTGGTGGCCGACGCGGTGGTAGCGACCAGACCGGCCTGGTCGAACACCGCGCCGGTGGCCTTGGTCTCGCCGGAGAAGGCCGGGCCGACGAGCCCGATGGTGAAGGCATCGTCGACGATCTGCGGAGCGATCGCGGTGGCCTTCTGCGGGTCACCTTCGGTGTCGAACGGCTTCAGCTGCACCTGGCAGCCGGGGTTGGCCGCGTTGTGCTTGTCGATGGCCAGTTGCACGCCGTTCTTGATGTTGATGCCGAGCGCCGCATCCGGGCCGTTGAGCGCCCCGGCCATGGCGATCGACACCGGCGGGCAACTGGCCTTGCCGTCCCCGGCCGGGTCGGCCGGTGCTGCGCCCGAATCGGACTTGACCTCTTTGCCGTCCTGGTCGATCTGGACTTGCTCGACGATCTTCAGATCGCTCTGCGCGGTATTCCCGCCAGTGGACGGGGTCTGCTGATTGCAGCCCGCGATTCCGAACACTGCCAACAACGCCGAGCTAGCGGCAATTGCACTGCGTGTCGCGCGTCCGCGCACGTTTCACCTCCGGGTCAGTAGTTTCACGGCGCCGACGTCGCCAACCACGATCTGGGTCCGCCCCTCGACACTGCGGTTGAACATAGTCAACCTGTGACCGCAGCGCGTGATCTTGGCCAACGCCTGGCCGTGAGCATATTCCGTATCGCGACAAACGGCGCGGTCAGAGGAAACGCAGGATTAACCGATCAACTCGAGGGCGATGCGTCCTTGGGCGTGTCGAGAGTCTCCAAAACCACCTCGGCCACCCGCTTCATCGTGGTCCGCCGGTCCATGGCGGCTCTTTGAATCCACTTGAACGCCTCGGGCTCCGTCATGCCCTGGTTTGTTTGCAGCAGCCCCTTGGCCCGCTCCACCAGCTTGCGGGTCTCCAGCCGGTCGGACAAGTTGGCCACCTCGCGCTCGAGCTCGGTGATCTCGCTGAACCGGCTGACCGCGACCTCGATGGCCGGGATCAGGTCACTGATCGAGAACGGCTTGACCAGGTAGGCCATCGCTCCGGCGTCGCGCGCCTTCTCCACCAGGTCACGCTGGCTGAACGCGGTGAGCACCACGATCGGCGCAATCCGCTTGCTGGCGATCTCGGCCGCCGCGTCGATCCCGTCGCGGCGCGGCATCTTGACGTCCATGATCACCAGGTCGGGCCGTAGTTGCTCGGCCAGCTCGACAGCCTCCTGGCCGTCACCGGCCTCGCCGACCACCTCATAACCCTCGTCACGAAGCATTTCGGCCAGATCCAGCCGGATGAGCGCCTCGTCCTCGGCGATCAACACCCGGCGGGATGTGCGGTCTGGGGCGTCGGTCATGGGCACATTGTTGCCTGGAGAGCGGCAAACAGCCACCTCGGGCTGCCACCACCCACCGCTTGGCGGCTCTCCCCCAGCGATCCACTATGGTGGAACACCGCCGCAGCAGCGGCCGGCCCTCGTATCCCAACTGGCAGAGGAAACGGATTCAAAACCCGTGCAGTGTGAGTTCGAATCTCACCGAGGGCACAAGAAAGACCGGGTCAGGATGATAAGCGACCGGGAATGCCAGTTTGCCGCCAGTTAGCAGTAGGCACACAGTAGGCAGAGCGCAGTAGGATGCCGCCTATGACGACAGCCAAACGCAGTCCTCGCACCGGTCTGGACGACTTGTGGCACCGGCCCGCGCGGCAAGGTGAGCAGGTGTTTTACCCCGCCGATCAGGCTGACGGCCCGGTGTGGTGCATGGACCGGACCCACTTCAAGAAAACCGGCTCGATGGTGTGCAGCACACGGCACGGCATGGGCAAACGTTGGCGCGTCGATTGGGTGGATAACGACGGGAAGCGCTGCACTAAGGCGTTCGACAATAAGGCCGACGCACAGAAGCACCGCGACGGCATCACCACGCAGATTGGCACCGGAACGTATGCCGACCCGCAGCGATCAGCGGTCACGTTCGGCACTGTGGCCGAGGCATGGCTCAAGACCAAGGAAGCGGCGAACAAGGCACCTAAGACGATTGCCGGTTACGAGGGCCTGCTTGAGGTAGTGATCTTGCCCAAGTGGGAGCGCTATCCGCTTAGGGACATCGACCACGAACGGCTACAGACGTGGTTTGCGTGGCTGTCGACCGACCCTGCTGCCCGTAAGCACCCTAAGCGCGATAAAGACGGCAACGTTGTGCAGACGGGCCTCTCCCCCGCGCGCGTCATCCAAACCCACAACGTCGTCAGCCAGGTCTTTGGCTATGCAGTCCGTACCAAGCATGTGGCTGTTAATCCCGCCGACCACATCGAGTTGCCGAGTAAGCCGGATAGTAAGGACCTTGCCCTTACGCATGAACAGGTGCGGGCGCTGGCTGACGCGATGGTGGGGGCTGCGGCGGCGGTGCGGCAGCGCAGTGACACGGCTGCGGCCAAGACTTCGCCGGAGGGTTTGGCGACGATGGTCCTCACGCTGGCCTACACAGCATTGCGCTACAGCGAGATCGCCCCACTTCGGGTAGGCGACGTGGATATAGAGGCCCGCCGCATCATGATCAATAAGTCCCGGACGCAGGTCCGGGGCCGGGGGCACATCGAACGTGATGACACGAAGAACCACCTCAAAGGGACGGTGCCGATTCTGACGACGGAGCTGGCCGACGCGCTGGCCCTGGTGGTCGAAGGCCGCGACCCGTCCGAGTACCTGTTTCCCGGCCCCGACGGCGGCGCAATGACCGAGGGGTGGTTCATGACGCGATTCAGCAAGGCCGTCGAAGCCCTGGGCGTTCCGGGGGTTACGCCGCATACCCTGCGGCATAGCGCTGGTTCGCTGGCGATCAGCGAGACGCCATCGGCCACCGGCGTGCTGTTGGCGTCGAAGCTACTACGGCACAAGAACGTGTCGACGACCGCGAACGTCTACAGCCACTTGATCGAAGGCGATTGGGAGAAACTGGCGGCGGCGATGGACAAAGCCACAACTCCCACGACGTGACAAATTTGTCCAAGTTTCTGGACATGTAGCGGCGCAATCCCGCAGGTAATCAATATTTTGTGTTTCGGCCATGTCCACTTGTTCGGACAGCGATGGTTTGTATTCCTTCGATTTTGAAACATCCGCCCGTACAGTTCGACAGGTCAACAGGCCACCAGTGATTAACATTCACGCAAGGGGAATAGGCGGGAAAGTGTCGGAACACAACACGTTCATAGACGCGGCAGGTATTGCCGAATACAGCGGGCGCAGCATCGACACCATTCGGTACTGGGAACGGTTGGGTGAGCTGCCCCTATCGGCGAAAATTGGCCGTAGGCGGGTCTGGAAGCGCGCCGACATCGAGGCCTGGTTTGAAGCGAAGTTCGCAGCCTAAGCGTTAAGCCTTCTTAGGTGGTTAGCTTAGCGGCTGCTTATACCGCCTAAACGATTACTAAAGGGAATTTATGAATACCGAAGAGTTCTTTTTGAACTCCGATAGCGAGCAGTTAGAAAAGATTCACGGGTGGGCGCGGGCACAGATGGCGTCACCGTGGGCGTCGCTCTTCGGCGTGTTGTTGCGGGTTGCGGCCAGCACTCCACCGTGGGTGCAGCTACCGGCTGCTGTCTCTGATCGCGCCAGCCTGAACCTGCTATGTGCCTTTGTGGGTGAGTCGGGCGACGGTAAGGGTGCCAGTGATGCCGTAGCGCGGTTGGCTTGGCCCGGTGGCGTCCTGGAACTGCCGCTTGGTTCCGGTGAGGGCATAGCCGAACAGTTCGTGCAACGTGACGGGGGCAAGCCGCCCGTCCCGGTAATTTTCACCGCGTCCGAGATCGACAAGCTCGCGGGTATCGCGGGCCGGTCAGGCAGCATCTTGTTATCGGAACTGAAAGCTGCCGCGATGGGTGAGCCGATAGGGCAGGCAAACGCCAAGAAAGACACCACGCGGATCGTCGAGGCTCACTCATACCGGATGTGCTTGTCGTTGGGCGTCCAGCCCGGACACGCGGGCGTCATCCTCGGCGGTGCGTCGGGCGGGCTGCCGCAACGGTTCCTCTGGGCACCAACGACCGACCTCGACGCACCCGACCTGGATAGCGACCCACCGGCCCCGCTGGACATGGTGTTGCCGACTTGGGGTGATGGCGGCCGGGTGGTGGAAGTCGTCTATGGGCTACCGGAGATCAGATCCACGATCCGGGCCATTCGACGGGCACGGCTGCGCGGCGAAGGGCATCGCCTTGACGGCCATGCGATGCTCACCCGCTGCAAGGTGGCGGCGTTGTTGGCGATCATGCACGGGAGTCTTGAGGTCACCAAGCGGGAATGGGACTGGTCTGCGACGGTGATGGCGGTATCCAACGATACGAGGGCCGGTCTCGAACGGGATGAGGCCGAGATCAACCGTCGGCGCTTTGAGGAACGCGGTAAGGCGAGGGCGATTGAGAAGGACGGCTTCGACGCTGGGCGGTTGGATTCGGTTATTCGCAGCATCCTTGAGCTTTTGCGTAGGAATGGCGAGATGTCGGGCAATGAGCTGCGTTCGGGCGTGACGAGTGATAACCGGAAGTGGTTCGATCAGGCCATTGCAGAGTTAGCTGAGGATGGACGGATTGTTGCGATAAAGGCCGGTTCAGGGTTCCGCTATCGGCTGGCAGACCCCCGCCAGGGTGGCGACTCCCGCCAGGGTGCTTTAGGGCAGTTCAGTGGGAGTGGCGATGCCCGCCAGGGTGGCGGCGGGGTCGCGCCTGTAAGTTCTGAAACCCCCAGCTCACAGAAGAATGAACCTAAGAAGCTGTCGTGCCAGAAGTGGTACGACGCGTGGATGGATAACCGCTTAGCTGAGGGCCACGGCACTGTAGATAGGTTTGCTGTGCTTGAGGCGGGCTTGGCGGCGGGGTACAACCAGAACCAATTGGATGTGGCGGCCAGCACCAGGCGTAAGCGGGAAGCGCGGCTGGCTGCGGCGAGCTGAGATTCTGCGGAGAGAGAGGTGTCGCTGGCCGTACGAGGGTGAGCGGAGGGGGTGTGCGAGAGGCACCCCCCAGGGGGTCAGCTGGCGTAGTTGTAGACCGTCTGGCGGCTAACCCGGTATTCACGGGCGAGGGTCGTGACGGACTCACCGGCCACCAGCCGGTTCCGTAGCTCGCCGGCCTGTGCATCGGTCAACGATGCCTTGCGGCCCTTGTACTTGCCAGCGGCTTTAGCAATAGCAATTCCCTCACGCTGGCGCTCAAGGATCATGGACCGTTCGAACTCCGCGACGGCTCCAAGCATCGAGAGCAGAAGGGTGTTCATGGGCGAGTCGTCACCGGCGAAGATGAGGTTCTCTTTGACGAACTCGACCTTGACGCCTTGGCCCGTAAGTTCCCTAACGAGACGGCGTAGGTCTTCGAGGTTGCGGGCGAGTCGGTCCATTGAGTGCACGACGAGCGTGTCACCTTCACGGACGTACTCGACGGCGCGGGTTAGCTCTGGGCGGTCGGTGTTCTTTCCGCTGGCCTTGTCGGTAAAGACCTTGTCCAGCGCGACCCCATCGAGTTGCCGGTCAGTGTTCTGGTCGACGGTGCTCACTCGCTGGTAGCCGATTCGCTGTCCCATGGCGGTCTCCCTCGCTAGCCCCAACTGTCAAAATAGACTCTAAGAGGTTCATGGACAATTGTCAATCAATTACCTAGTCGACCCTAGTTTGACACCAATCGACGGCGTGAGGCGTGTCCAGCATGGGTGTGCCCCAGATTGCCATTCGCGGGCCAGATTGGTTTAGGCACAGCTCGGGGCCTCCCGCGTGTTGGCCGGATTCTCGTACAACTGCTCACGATGCCAATTTCTGTGCGACAAGCTCAATGAGGAGATGATCGATTTGCAGCATCCGCGCCTCGAATGGTCGGTTGTTGAAGTAGTCGGCGTTGAAATACAAGCTTGCGTCGGCCTCGTTGAAGGCGAACTCACCGACCAGCAGGGTGGACGGATCGTTGATAAGCCCGCCGAAACGAAGAACACCGGATGCGTCTGTGAAAAAGATGTCAATCGAATCGATCATCACCTTGTAGCTGGCTTCGAAACGAAGCAGCTCATTCCAGATTTCGATGCTCTCGCCTGGCGTGGGACTCGTCCGCCTGTGTCCATTGAACGGCGCGAGCCTTCCGTCACTATGGAGGAAGTAGCGGTGATCCTCGGACTCATAGTAGCCGCGGTCATCATTAATCACGCTGGTGTACTTGCCGAGATACCAACCGGTCGCGACATTTCTTGGGCGCGGCTTTCGACCGCCGTACTTTGTGACCGTCAATGCTTGAGTTGGCACGCCTCGATCTGTGAGCACTGATGCAGCCTGCAGTCCTGCCCGGCGGAGTTGGCCGTCTGCGTGGTACCGAATGGTCGCCAGCCGTTCGTCACGGCCTCGTGCCGCGGCCGCTGCTGAAGCGCTCTCGTTGCGGATCTCTGCTGAGCGGGCGTCGACCGAGCCTTGAAAGCCAACTGGTTCTCGCGAACCTTTAGTCGCGACCGGCTCCTGCGCCGATTCGTTGGTCTCGTCCCAGATCGAGGCCATGGTTCAGACTCCTACAAATAGCGTGCTTGGACAGACCCGTCGATGAAGGTGAGAATCCGCATCCGACTCTCGTCGTTGTCGGCATCTCGTCCTAACGCCGACAACAACTGCAGCATGACTGTATGGGCGCTTGCGGGAGGAACCATGTCGTCATGAAAGCACCAGCCTTGTATAGTTCCGACCGCAATTCGGATTACTTCTTGGCCGATGGGTCCAGATACTGAAATTTGCGTTATCTGGTCGGCGTTCACAAATACGCCCCTGCCGATCTCGACGTAGGTTCGCCCATTCTGCACGGGTCGAGCTTAAAGCGCCGTGCGATTGTGCGGCACTCCGGGCCTCCATGGTGTCGGGCGAGTTGCCGGTCGGCAACTCTGGACCGTACCCCAATTCGGCATCTGGTAGAGCTGGGGGAGTTCCTCGCTACGGCCAGTCGGTGATGGTCCGGGTTTTGGACCACCGACGCACTCCGGCATTCGTCGGTACAGCGGGCTGATCGACGCGGCGCTGCTGCTACGTCGACTCGGGAGGGAGAGGGGGGATTCTTTCGCCGAAGTACCCTAACGACCACGCATCGACCTCAACCAGTCTGCCGCGCCACAGGCTCTGGCGAATCGGCTCGGTCGGCGTGAACGAAGTCGCCTGACGAAGGCAGATGTGATGCGGACGTGGGGGCAGTTTCTCAGTGGATCGATATTCGTCGCGCGCACGCTCCTGGCGTTCCAGGCTCATCCGAAAAAAATCAGCGAACGCCCGAGCGCCACTAGAACTGGCGGGGTCTGCGCTCCTGTCTGCGTCCATCTCCAGGTCTCGAACCATCAAGTTGAAGTAGCTGCGTCCAGAGATAAGAAGTCCGGAAACGACAATTCCCTTCACATGAAGTGTCACACCAATTTCCGTGGTGTCGAGAAGGTTGATGTACATGACGAGGCTTTCAAGCGAAGGGTCGAACGGAGGTAGCTCCGATCGAGCTTTAGCAGCTGCCTCTGCCAGTGACATCGGCTCATCCGCGGTGGCGTCCATGCTCATCCCCGCGTCGCAGCAAGTTCAGCTGCTCGTCGGACAAACGCGTCCGTGTCTGCCGCGTCGAAATGTTCTTCATGCCGACTCACGAATAGGGCGGAAGGGAAGTCGATGCGTGTGGTCTTGTCGAAAAAAGCAGTGCCCCCGGCGAAGAGTTGGGTGAACCCAACAGCTGAAGTGGCAACCTGAGATTTGCGCGGATTCAGTTGCTGTTCAACCCACTTCCGGATGAGAGCTGTCGGTTTGACGCCAACCGCTGCTGCGGCTGCGCGAACCTGCTGTAACACTTCTGCCGGGAATCGCACCGTTATGCCGACCATGGGAGATTGCTCTATCTCGGTATCGAGTTCGGCGGTTTCAAGCTCCGAGGTCAAGTCCGTGGTGTCGTAGTGGTTACGCAGTGCGTCCAGTCCATCTTCGTTCATATCAACACCCCTTCCTTTTGAATAGCCGCTTCTCGGAATCTGTCATTTCTCTTGCAGTGACGATGTATGTGCCGCCGTCAAATGCATCTGCTACGACAACGACCAGATAGCGCCCCGCTCGGGTCTGGCCGAAAACGACGGTGGTGTCATCGATGCCAGCCGTTCGGTAGCGCGGTCGAGAGTAGAGGACGTCCTCCACGTCGCCAGGCCGCACGTTATGGCGCGCAATGTGTTCCTCACTCTTGTCTGTCCAAGTGACGGGAGGGAACACACTTTGAAAGTGTAACGCGTCGCGTTACGTCGCGACGAGTGTTGGGCATAGCTGCAGCTCAGAACCTATCGAACTTGTGCAGGATCAGTGGACCGATAAGCCTGTTGGCGCTCCCGCGGAAGCTCTCAGCTCTTTAGTTGAGAGAACGTGAACTCGGCACCGACAAGGACCGCCCGGCGCAGTCCTCCTCGACGGGGCGCTGAGCGATCCGCGCCGCGTGGCAACCAGCATCGTAGGTGGCCCCGTTGTACCGTCAATCGACGATGTTTGGGGAGGCTTATGTCCGAGCAAGAAGCGCTCGAAGTCCTTGATTTTGGGTCTGTGAATTCTGAGGGGGAAGAAGACCTCGACAGACTGTTCGTCAGGACCGGAGACTTCGACGAATTCCTGAAGAATCGCGTCTGGTTAGCGTTGGGTGCGAAGGGGACGGGTAAAAGCGCGCTCTTTGAGCTATTCACCAAGTTCGAGCCAACCGTTAGGAGGATCGCGGGCGGGGCGCTTGATAACGTGATCATCGGAGCGGGTAGTGGGTTCGGCGATCTTTCCGAGGTCGCGACTGGTGATATTCAGACGCTGAAATCAACCACCGATACTTACGATCATGACCGGCTATGGCGGTTGTACATCGCAATAAAGGCTGGATTGGCGCTCGACAGTTCTTTCTCGGTGCCGAGAGGGCCGCTGAAGGACTTAATGGCCGCTTTGGGTGAGCGGCGTGATTTCAGGGTGGGTCCACTTCTCCGTGAGCTATGGGAACTTGCGATCGGGAATGCGCCGGAACAGGTAACCGTCACTGCGGGGGGTGCCAGTGTCGCCATCAAAGGAGGCAAACGAACTCTCGACGTGGTGACGCTCCTTCAGGATGTCGATTCTGCCCTGAAGTAAAAGAACAAGGTTCTATGGCTCTTATTCGACAAGATCGATGAGATTTGGCCTGCTGACCGCAACGAGAGGCAACGCGCACTCGAAGGACTGATGACTGCATCGATGCAGATCCGGCGCCAGTTTACTTCGATTCAGCCAAAAGTACTCCTGCGTACGGATCTATGGGCTGAGCTCGACTTCACAAACAAAGACCACCTGACTGATAAGCGTATTGAACTGAATTGGTCCTCGACACATCTCACGAGCCTGCTGGTGAAGAGGGCGGTTCGTAAGCAGGCTGTGCGTTCGTATGTCGATGAAAAACTGCCCAGTCTTCGAGGCAGGGAGCCGGACGATTGGACCGCCGATGAGAGGTTATCAGCGCTAACCACGATTTTCCCGAGTACCGCCTACGCCGGGGAGCGCGAAGCAGCAATTGTGGACTGGCTGGTCGAGCGGGTAAAGGACGGTCGAGCAACTGTGTTGCCGCGCGATTCGATTGTGCTCGCGAATACCGCCGCACAAAAGCAGCGAGATCTCGGCGAGGTGGGCACAACCGCTCTTCTGTCTAGAGAAGTCATTCGAGAAGCATTTACCCGCACCTCCGAGATCCGTTACGAGTCGTTCCTGGCCGAGTTTCCGGATCTCCGCGAGCATTTTCGGCGGTTCAGCGGACAAACCAAGGCAGAATTCACTAGAGACGAGCTGGTGGATTTGATGGAAGGGCTGGACCCTGCTGATGCAGACACTCTGCTTGAGCGCCTATTCGAAATCGGGATTGTGCGTCCGAACACTGGGCGAGTGATCACGGCCACCTCCTACGAGATCCCGCGTCTGTACAGAACCGGTCTTGGCTTGATCATCAGAGGTCGCCCCTGGGTCGAAGGGCGAGCAAAAGGGTGCTGACGGCGGTCAGCACGTTTTCGTTTCGGCTCGTTCTTCCCATGTCGGAACCGCGCTGACCCTAAGGCAAATGTGCAGGTCAACTGCGTTATATGCGGCTTCAACTCCCGGTAGCTCCCGATAGGCACCGCCTCAGCTAGGGAGATCAACCTCCCACGGGAGCGTCTCAACGAACCGCTCAAGCTCCTCGACCGGGAATAGCACTTTGGTGCCATGACGCTTCGCCAGTAGTCGGCCGCTGCGTCGAAGGCGGTCAATCTCGGGGACGGACACCGACAGGAGTCGCGCAGCCTCCGGCCTCGTCACCAGTAGCGGAGGCAGGCGCGGGTTCTCATCGCAGAAACTTTCCAGGTCCAGTCGGCGGTCAGGAGGAAGCGTCATAAGAGCTGAAGCTACCGGGAGCCACGAGACCCCGCGAGTACGAGCGGCGTACCCCGGCCCTACCTCGCGGCTCGAACGCCGTCACCAGAAGCGAAGGGCGGTCTTCTCACGTTCTCCAGTAGGCACACAGTAGGCACAGCACTCACCGTGCCCCACCCGATGCCACCGGTGGGAAGCGGATGATTACGCCATCTAGCAGGTAAAACACTCCCCTAGTCACCGGAGGCCACCAATGGCACCAATTTCCCACGACCTGCGGTTTTCCTGCAAACACCATTTCAAAACCCGTGCAGTGTGAGTTCGAATCTCACCGAGGGCACCTGGAAGTCCAACTGAGTGGCACCGCATCCCAACACCGTAACCAGGCCGCAGCGGCCGCATTTTCGCGCCTGGGCATCTCGCTCGGAAAATAGAGTAGTCGACTACGCGTGCCCCGCTGATGCCTACGCTTCTAGGCTGCCGCCGATGACCGCACCTGCGATCGCCGTGGCCGAGGGGAGTACGGGGGCAACAGGAGCGAGGCATCGCGAGCGTGCCTGGAACAGGTTCTACCCAAGCGAGCGCCGCTTTGAGCACCCGCCGGGTCGCGTTCAGGGGGGAACCTGCGACCCGGCGGGGCTCTCATCCCCCGAAAGGGTGGCCGGTGGTTTGTCCAAGCCAGGCTCCGACGGGTACGACCGTCGCGGTGAGGGCGCTAGCGAACATGCTGAAGCCGTCGCAGCAACCTCGACCAGCGAGGACCTCGCGCGTGTACCATCCGGTCTCCCGAACCTTGTTGACGGCAGCGTAAATCGCCCGCCTGAGAATGGGCTGAGCCGCAGGTGAAGTTTGGGTTTAAGAGCCTGAGAGGCACCGAGCGCAATCCCGCGTTCTACACCCGCTGAGACGCGGGGCACAATGATCGCCATCGACACAACATTGACTCGGTGCCGTCCAGCGCTGATCCTGCTGTCCGCGGCGCTGTTCGGTGTCCTCGCCTTCCTGGCAGTCGAGATCAATTCCTGGTGGATGGCCGGGCTCGACACGGCGGTCTGGAATTGGTTCGACGCCCACAGGTCACACAAGTGGCAAGGCGATTCGAATGAAATCTTCACCTTCATCGGTAAACCCGTCCATGTCGCGATAGCCGGGCTGGTGAGCGGAGCTCTGCTGGCGTTGCAGGCGCGAGACGTGCTGCGGCTCGTTGTCGTGACAGGGACCGTCGGCGCCGGCGCAGCGATCGAACAGATACTCAAGGCGACAGTCGAACGGTCGCCCGAGAATCTCGCGCAGCTGCGCAACGACTCGGTGCCCGACTGGTCGATCCTTGATTTCTACGCGCATTCGTTCCCGTCCGGCCATGTCACAGGAGCTGCGACGCTGTTCGGGACGATTGCGGTGTGCCTCGCAGTCGGGCGGAGTCGCGCTGTGCAGATATTGATGTCAGCTGTGGCGGTGGCAGGTGTCCTCACGGTCGCGTGGCTCGCACTGTACGTCCGCGCACACATCTTCACCGATGTCATCGGCGGCATGGTTCTGGGTGGGGCGCTCGTGGCGTTGGGCGCTGCCGCGATTCACAGTCGTACAGTGTGAGGCCATGACCATCACCCGCGCTGTGCGTCGGGCGGCAGCAATCATGTTGGCCGCCAGTGCTCTTGCTGTTGGCGTCCCCGGCCTCGCCATCGCCGATCCGGCACCGAACTGCACGTCGGCCGATATGGCCGCAATCATGTCAGGCGTCGGATTCGCACTGTCGGGCTACCTCTACACCCACCCCGACGTCAACGACTACCTCACCAGCCTGCAGGGCCTGCCGAAGGAGCAGATCCGCGCCAAGGTCCAGGATTACCTGGCCGCCAACCCGCAGGTGCGCGACGACATCAAGGCGATTCGCCAGCCCGCGAACGACTTCCGCAGCCGCTGCGACATCTCCAGTGCGGGCATTCCCGCCGGCGTTCCCGTCCCCGCGGGATCCTGATCGCGGGGACGGTGCCGGACTACGTCAGCGAATGCAGTTGTTGCCGACGACTTCCTTGCACACCGCGCCCGGAGGCGCCGGGTTGACCGTCGGCGAGAACGAGTTCGGACCGCCTGGCGCCACCGCCTTCTCAGTCGGCGACGGCGTCACGGCCGACGACGACGGCGTGGTGGTCGTGGACGGGCTCTCCTTGGCGTTCGAGCTGCAGGCGGTCAACGCCCCCATCCCGACGATCGCGGCCCCGCCAGCAAAGAGTGCGATCTGGCGAGTCAGGCGACCATAGCTCATAGCGTTTCCTATCTGTGTGTGGCTGGTATCCCAGCGCCCCTGTGGGTTTGCCGAGATCGTACGACATCGATCGGCCTGTCGCGGGTAACCGCCGATACTGATGCAACCTTGTGGCCAACCGTTGCCCGCGACCGCCCAGGCAAACCTTTGTGCGGAGCCGTTCAGTACAAGTCGCTACGCCGGTCGGCGAGCACGTCGACATACTCCGTCAGCGACTTGTCGTGGGTCGCCGACAGGTCGACGTCGCCGACCACCAGCGCAGATCCGGGACCGGCTTCGGCGACCACCCAGCCGTCGGGGTCGATGATCGCGCTGCCTTGAGTCCACAGCTGCCCGCGCTCCTCGCCGGAGCGGTCACACACCGCAATCGCGATCCGGTTGAGCCGCGCAGTGGACATCGCGGTGATCACTTCGCCTGGGCGCTCCCCGTCGGGCCGCGGAAATATCGGCCAGTTGACCGGTGCCGCAATGAGTTCGACGCCATCGACGGCGACTCGCCGGGTCACCTCCCCGAATTCGAGGTCGGGCGATGCGGGTTACCTTTGCAGGCTAGCCTCGCCGCATCGGCCCGGCAGAGGAGGAAACATGGAGATTGTCGGACCGGTCGATGCGACCACATACCCCCGATACACCGAGCCATCGACGTTCGCGCGGCTGCCGCGGATCGGCGAGGTGCCCGGCGCCGACGTCCGGATCGTCGGCGTGCCGTTCGACAGCGGGGTTTCCTACCGGCCGGGGGCGCGGTTCGGACCCTCGCACGTGCGGGCCGCGTCCAAGCTGCTGCGGCCGTTCAATCCAGCCCTCGGCGTCGCTCCGTTCACCACTCAGCAGGTGGCCGACTGCGGCGATATCGCGGTCAACCCGTTCAACATCGAGGAAGCGATCACCACGATCGACACCGCGATGACCGATCTCCGCAAAGACGGGTCGACCGTTCTGACGATCGGCGGCGATCACACGATCGCACTGCCGATCCTGCGCTCGCTGGCCCGTGACCACGGAAAAGTGGCGGTCCTGCATTTCGACGCCCACCTCGACACCTGGGACACCTACTTCGGCTCGCCCTACACCCACGGCACCCCGTTCCGGCGGGCCAGCGAGGAGGGGCTGATCGACATGGAGCGCTCGCTGCACATGGGCATCCGGGGCCCGCTGTACAGCAAGACCGATCTGGAGCAGGACTCCGTGCTCGGCTTTCAGGTCATCCGGTCCGACGACTACGAATTCGACGGTGTCGCAAGCATTGTCGAGCGGATGCGCAAGCGGCTCGAGGGCGGTCCGGTGTACGTGTCGATCGACATCGATGTGCTCGACCCCGCCCACGCCCCCGGCACCGGAACCCCCGAGGCCGGTGGGCTGACCTCCCGTGAACTGCTCAACACCCTGCGCGGCCTGGTGGGCCTCGACATCGTCGGCGCCGACATCGTCGAGGTGGCGCCGGCCTACGACCACGCGGAGATCACCGGCATCGCCGCCGCCCACGTCGGATTCGAACTTCTCTCGGTGCTCGCGGCCAACCGATAGGCTGCGATTGTGGGCAGCCTGCGGAAATGCGCTGGTTCGGTGCCGCCGGACGGGCCGAATCAGCGCGCGGACTGCGAGCGCATGCAGCGTCGTGCTCCCGCCCGCAACCTGCACTGGGCCGAATCGATCAAACGCCGGCAGCGGGTGCTCAACATCGCGGCGTCCATGGCCGCCGTCGTCACCGCCGTGGTGGGAATCCTGCAGCTGGCCACCAGCTCGGGCCTGATCGTCATCGGGTTGATCAACCTCGGCACCGCGGCCATCTTCATCGCCGTTCCGCTGCTGCACCGCTTCGGCGAGATTGTCGCCGCCCTGGTTTTCGTGTTTTTCGCGTTCCTGTCGGTGAGCGCGGTCGGCTGGCAGGTCGGGACGGACTCCGGCATCCAGTTCTACTACTTGGTGTCGGCGTCGCTGGCGGTGCTGATCCTCGGCGTCGAGCACGTCGTGCTGACCTCGACGGTGGTCACCATCGGCGCTGGGCTGACCATCGCATCGCAATTCCTGGTGCCCGGCGACACCGGAATCCAGCCACGCTGGCTGGTCAACACCGGGTTCGTCATCACGACGGTGACCACGTGCGTGATGGTGTTCGCGACGGTCTGGTACGCCCTGCGGGAGGTGTCCCGGGCCGAGGCCGCCATGGAGTTCGAATACCTGCGCTCCGAGGCGCTGCTGGCCAACATCCTGCCCGCCAGCATCGCCGCCCGGTTGAAGGATCCGGCCCGCGGCGTGATCGCCGACCGCTTCGACGACGCGTCGATCCTGTTCGCCGACATCGCCGGGTTCACCCAGCGGGCCAGCCAGATTCCGCCCGCCGAGCTGGTGCGCTTCCTCGATCGGCTCTACACCACGTTCGACCGGCTGGTCGACAAGCACGGCCTGGAGAAGATCAAGACCACCGGTGACTCGTACATGGTGGTCAGCGGCGTTCCCGAGCTCAGAGACGACCACGTCGAAGCGCTGGCCAACCTCGCCCTGGACATGTGCAAGGCGGTGCGCGACCTGCGCGACCCGAACGGCCAGCCGGTGCCGCTGCGGATGGGCATGGCGGCCGGACCCGTGGTGGCCGGAGTGGTCGGGGCGCGCCGGTTCTTCTACGACGTCTGGGGTGACGCGGTCAACGTCGCCTCCCGGATGGAGACCACCGACCCCGAAGGACGCATCCAGGTGCCCCAGGACGTGTACGAACGCCTCCGGGACCGCTTCGTTCTGGAGGAGCGTGGCGACGTCGAGGTCAAGGGCAAGGGCGTCATGCACACCTGGTACCTGGTGAGCCGCCGGCCCGCGACCGCCGCGGACAGCGATCGACCCGCCCAGGAAGAGACTGGGCGGGTCGAAAGTCCAACCGGTTAGGCCTCACGTCGGGCCGCCAGGCTGCGGGCGTAACCGGTGCCCATGCCCAGTAACACCAGCCCGACCACGATGAAGGCCACCACCCGGAAGATGCCGTCGAGCGTGCCCAGGTCGAACAGGAACAGCTTGGCCATCGCCGCCGAGGTGAGCACCAGCCCGCCGGCGATCGGTGCGGCCCGCATCTCGGCCCGCCGTCCGATGGCAAACAGTCCCGCCGCCAGCCCGATCCAGCAGATCGTGGCCGCCATGTGCCCGGCCAAGAACCCCTTCTCCGGCCCGCCGATCAGCACTCCGGCCGTCACGGTGAACACGGTCACCGCGTAGACCGAGACCAGTGCCGCGGCAACCCACCCCGTGCGGAAGGCCCACACCACGGTCGCGGCCCACACCACCAGCACCACGCTGCCGACCAGTGTCGACACCGCTGCCGCAACCGTCACGCGCCAGCCGTCGGCGAGGATGTCGGGCGCGTGGCCGAAGAACATCAGCGCCCCCACGGAACCCAATCCCGTTGCAGCCCAACGGGCGACGACGTCGCGCCGCCCGATGACGGCCACCACGGCGCCCAGCGCCAGCAGGACCGGCGCGGCGACCCCGCCCTCGAAGGCCGCCGTGATCGCCACCAGTGCGGCGGCCGCCGACGCCGCCGACCACACCTGAGCCGCCACCCCCTCGACGCCGGGCAGACGATCGGCGACCAGCACGATCGCCAGCAGGAACACCGACACGGTGCCGGCGAGCAGCACCGCGAGCCAGCGTTCCACCGCGATGCCGGCGACCAGCACCGGCACCAGGCCGCCGACGGTGACGACGGCCATCCACGCCCGGTTGGCCGTTGACGGGAGCAGCAGTAGGGCGCTGAGAATGCTCAGCAGCGCGGCGATCCCGGTAGCGGCGCCGAGCAGCCCGGTGTCCGCTGCGGACCCGAAGTGCGCGGCCAGCAGCGCGACGAACAGTGGCAGCGTCACCGCCGCAGTGCGGGCGGCGTGCATCCACAACCAGTCCCGGCCGATTTGGATCAGCAATGCCGCAGCCGACAGCGCGATCATGAATCCGATGAGCAGCAGCGTCACCCCGTCGGTGATGACCGGGGCCAACACCACCAGTGGTACCAGCACCAGCACGGCGAGCTGCTCGGAGTCCCAGCGCCGGGCCAGGCTGAGCCCGCCGCCGCCGACCACCGCGCCGATCACCAGCGCGACCGGCGCCGCCACCCAGTGGTAGATCGTCGTGACGGCCATGACGTCCATGTAGAGCGCGGCGATCCCGGTGGCGCTCAGCGCGATCGCACCGACGCGGCCACCGGGCCGGGCGTGCACGCGGATGCCGATACCGACCAGGACCGCCCCCAGCACACCACCGGCGGCCACCCGCAGTTCGGGGCGCAGCAGGCCGGCCTGCGCGGCGAGCACCAGCAGCAGCACGACGCCAATCAGCGTGACGCCGACACCGGCCACCGCCAGCGCCTTGCCGATCCAGCCCCGATCGGGATCCCCCACCTTCACCGGAGGAGGCACCGGCCGTGGCGGCGCGTACGCGGGGGGCGCGTACGCCGGCGGAGGCGGTTGCCAATAGGGCATTTGAGGCGGCTGCGGCGCCGGGGGCTGCAGCACACCGTGCGTGAGATTCAGCTCGTTGAGCGTGGCCGAAACCCTGGCCATCTGCGCCGACATGGCGGCGACTTCCTGGGACAGCCGGGCCAGCACAGCACGCTGGGGATCGTTCATGGCATTCATCGTCGGCGCCGGCCGGCCAGCGCGGATGAGTAGTACTACCCGGTTATCACTCCTGGTCGAGCCCGTGTTCGATCGCGTAGCGGGCCAGCTCGACCCGGTTGGCCACCTGCAACTTCCCGAAAGTGGCCTGCACGTGGTTTTCCACCGTGCGATGACTCAGCGACAGCTTGGCGCCAATCTGCTTGGCGGTCAACCCCTTTGCCACATAGCGCAGGATCTCGGTCTCTCGCTCGGTCAGGCTGGCGGCAGGCCCGTCCGGGCTCTTCGCCATCCGGCGGTACTCACCGAGCACCAGGCCGGCCAGCCCTGGGGTGAACACCGCGCGTCCGGCGGCGGTCGCGCGCACCGCCTCGGCCAGTTCAGCGCGCGACGCGCTCTTCACCAGATAGCCGATGGCGCCCGCCTTGACCGCCTCCAGGACATCGTCTCGTTCACCGGACGCCGACAACACCAGCACTCGCGAGGTCGGCGAGACCTCCAGCACTCCTGCGGTGGCCTGCGCACCGTCGCCGTCGCCCAGACGCATGTCCATCAGCACCACGGCCGGGTGAACCACCGCGGCACGACGGCGTGCCGAGTCCACCCCGTCGGCCGTCGCGACCACACGGAAACCGTCGTCGGCAAGATCGCGGGCCACCGCGTCACGCCAGATCGGATGGTCGTCGACCACCATCACCGTTATCGGCTCAGCCTCCATCGGTCCCCCTCGGCACGCTCAGCTCCCACTCGGTTCCGCAGGAGTCGGTCGACAGTGTCGCGGTACCGCCCAGTGAGCGCAGCCGTCCGACAATCGACTTCGATATCCCCGCCCGGCCGTCGGCGGCGGCCTGTTCCAGCCGGCCTTCCGGGATGCCCACCCCGTCATCGCGAACGCTGACCGTGACGGTGTCGCCGACGTCCTCGAGGAATACGAATGCGCTGGCACGTGGCCCGGCGTGGGCGACGACGTTGTCCAGCGCATTGCCCACCGCCGCGTCCAACTCGGCGGCCACCGCGGAATCCAGCAGCACCGGCGTACCGGGCAGGCTCAGCGACACCCGGTCGGATTCCCGGCGCGACAACAGCATCCGCACATCGACGGCACCCGAACTCTCCTCCGGCCCAGCGCTCGAGATCAGCCGCCGCAGCGCACGTTCCTGCTCACCGGCCAGTTCCCCGAGCTCGATCGCCTCTCCACCCCACTCCGGACCCTTCTTGGCCATCAGCGCCAAGACTTGAACGACGCCGTCGTGCACCTGACGGGAAAGCCGCTCACGTTCCTCGAGTGCGGCCGAGAGGCGCACCGCCCGTTCCAGTTCGGCGTGCGCGCGCCGCGCCGTCTGCGCGGCCATACCGACCGCCAGCCCCACCGCCAGCTCGATCACGATCGACGCATTGCGGCCCACATCGAGGTTGACCTGACCCTTCATCGCTGCCGCTGCGGCCATCACGGCCAGGCCGGCCGCCATCCCGCCGACCGGGCCGAGCAGGATCGCCGCCGAGATCGTCGCGTTGGTCGCCCACAACGTCGTCGCCAGCGACTGGTTGTCGGCCACCCACTGATCGGAGGCCACCAGCTCGGTGGACAGCATCAGGGCCACCACGATCATGATCTCGGCGATCACCCACCCGGTCCGCCGGCCGAAGCCCTGCAGATACGCCACCGCACATGCCAGCGTCCACGCACTGAGCACGCCGAAGAACACCCAGCCCAAAGCCGGTCGCTGGAGTTCACCGATCCGGGTGATGAGGAAATACCCGGCATAGATGTAGCTGAGCAATCGGAACACCTGCGCCGCTCGCCACAGCGGCGCCGTCGGGTCCGCGCTGACCTGCACCCTGAGCTACATGACTTTCGAGAGAAAGGCCTTGGTGCGGTCGTGCTGCGGGTTGCTCAGGACCTCGCGGGGCGGGCCGTTTTCGACGATCACCCCACCGTCCATGAACACCAACTCGTCGGCGACCTCGCGCGCGAAGCCCATCTCGTGGGTCACCACGACCATCGTCATGCCCTCGCTCGCCAGCTTTTTCATCACGCCCAGCACCTCGCCGACGAGTTCGGGGTCCAGCGCCGAGGTGGGCTCGTCGAACAGCATCAGCTTGGGATCCATCGCGAGCGCACGGGCGATGGCCACCCGCTGCTGCTGACCACCCGACAGCTGCGCCGGGTACGCGTCGGCCTTGTCCGACAGGCCGACCTGGGCGAGCAGGTCGCGCGCCCGCTCGACGGCGGCGGCCTTCTTGACTCGCTTGACGTGCACCGGCGATTCGATGATGTTGGCCAGCGCCGTGCGATGCGGGAACAGGTTGAAGTGCTGGAACACCATCCCGATATCGCGGCGCTGTTTGGCCGCCTCACGCGGAGCCATCTCGTGGAGCTTGCCCCCGCGTTCCCGGTAGCCGATCAGCTCGCCGTCGACGTAAAGCCGTCCAGCACTGACGTTCTCGAGATGATTGATGCACCGCAGGAAGGTCGACTTACCGGACCCCGACGGACCGACCAGCACCAGCACCTTGCCGGGGTCCACCGACAGCGTGACGCCCTTCAGCACCGACAGTGCACCGAAGTCCTTGCACACTCGTTCGGCACGGACCATGGGTTCGCCTGTCATACGTGTCCCGCCTCCGTACCGGTCTGCGCCTTGGCCAATGCCGCGAGCTGTTTGGAGGTCAACCTGCGAGAGATGCCGCGGGAGAAATACTTCTCGAGGTAGTACTGGCCCACCATCAGCACGCTGGTGACCACCAGGTACCAGGTCGCGGCCACCATCAACAACGGCACCGGCTCGAAGATCCGGGCCGCGATCTCCCGGGAGGCGATGCTGTACAGGTCATACGAATAGGGCACGGCGGTGACCAGCGAGGTGGTCTTCAGCATGCTGATGACCTCGTTGCCGGTCGGCGGGATGATGACCCGCATCGCCTGCGGAAGCACGGTGCGGCGCATCGTCATTCCCCACGACATGCCGAGGGCGGTCGATGCCTCCGACTGCCCCTCGGGCACGGAAGTGATTCCGGCGCGGATGATCTCGGCCATGTAGGCGGCTTCGTTCAAGCCGAGACCGATCACCGCGAGCAGGAACGGTATCGACAGGTCCTGCAGATCGAGATGGAAGAAGGACGGGCCGAACGGGATGCCGAGCTGGATGTTCTGGTAGATCGTCGGGATCAGGCCCCAGAACACCAACTGCACGTAGACCGGGGTGCCGCGGAAGATCCACAGGAAAACCCATGCCACCCAACTGAATACCGGATTCGGCGACAGCCGCATCACCGACATGATCACGCCGAGCACGATGCCCAGCACCATCGCGTAGACGGTCAGCTGCAGCGTGTTGACCACGCCGAGCAGGATGCGCTCGTTGAACAGGTACTCGCCGTACGTCGACCAGCCGTAGGCGGGGTTGGTGGCCGCGCCGTAGAGGAACAGCGCCGCCAGGATGATGATGACGGCCGCCCCCACCCACCGCCAGGGATGGCGAAGTGGTACCGCGTTGATGGCAGGTGGGGCCGACTCGTCGACACTCATGAGGGTTAGCTGGTCCCCCCGTTGATGACCGGCTTGGTGATCATCCCGGCCTCGACGCCCCAGTTGCTTGCGATCGTCTTGTAGTCACCGGTCTCGATGAGGTGCTCGAGCGCCTTCTGCAGCGACTGCGCCAACGGCGAACCCTTGGCGACCGGCCAGCCGTACGGAGCGGAGTCGAAGATCTCGCCTGCAGCTTCCAGCTTGCCGTTGCTCTGCTTGATGGCGTACGCGGTCACCGGCGAGTCCGCCGACATCGCGTCGGCCTGGCCGAGCACCACGGCGTTGGTGGCCGCGTCCTGGCCGTCGAACTTCAGGATCTCGATGGCGGGCTTACCGGCGTCGGTGCACGCCTTGCTCTTCTTGGGCAGCTCGTCGGTTTCCTCGGTGGTGGTCGCCTGCACGGCCACCTTCTTGCCGCACGCGTTGTTCGGGTCGATCGGTGAGCCGGGACGCTGGGCCCACATGATGCCCGCACTGAAGTAGTCGACGAAGTCGACCGACTCCTGGCGTTCCTTGGTGTCGGTGAACGACGACATGCCGACGTTGAAGGTGCCCTGCTGGATCGACGGGATGATCTTGGCGAAGTCGGCTTCGCGATAGTCGGCGGTCAGCCCGAGCGTGGCGGCGATGGCGTTCATCAGGTCCACGTCGAAGCCGACGATCTTGCCACTGGAATCCTTGAATTCGTTAGGCGCATAAGGAATGTTGACGCCGACCACCAGCTTGCCCGATTTCTTGATGTCGTCGGGAACACCTGCCGCGATCTCCTCGACCTTCTGCGCCTTGGCGGCGGTGGTCGCGGTCGACGGGCCGGAGCTCGTTTCGTTCTTGCTACTACAGCCAGACAGCGCCAGAGCGCCGGTCACGGCGACCACTCCAGCGATGCGACACCAGTTCTGCACGGTTGCCTCTTTCTCTCGACTGCATCCGGGCTCCCGCCCGAAACTAATGGCGTGGTTCAGGTTTTGTACTTCCGGTAACGGAACAGTAGTAGAGGTGTAACCATCCGGCAGCAGAACCACGGGGGCGGACACCGGACGTGCACACTTCACCCGGTGAACTGCTCAAATACCGCAAGTCGCCAAGTCGCTGTGAAACACTTTGTGTCATGACAACTACCTCTGCCCCGCCGCTGTTGCCGCACTTGTGGAAGTCGGTTCTGCTGTCGGGGGTTCTAGCACTCGCCCTCGGCGTCCTGGTACTCGTCTGGCCCGCGAAGACCATCCTGGTCGCGGCGATCTTCTTCGGCGCCTACCTTCTGGTGACGGGTATCTCGCAGGTGTTCCACGCCTTCACCCTGCATGTGTCCGCAGGCGGGCGGGTCTTGCTGTTCATCAGCGGTGCCGCCGCCCTGATTCTGGCGGTGATGTGCTTCCGCAGCCTGCAGAACTCCATTCTGCTGCTGGCGATCTGGATCGGAATCGGCTTCATCTTCCGCGGCATGGCCACCGCGGTCTCGGCGATCAGCGATCCCGACACCCCCGGCCGCGGCTGGGAGATCTTCGTCGGCGCCATCAGCCTGCTTGCCGGCATCGTGGTGTTGGCGTCGCCGTTCGAGTCGCTGGCCACCCTGACCCTCGTGGTGGGCATCTGGCTGGTCGTGATCGGCGTCTTCGAGATCGTGGCGTCGTTCGGGGTCCGCAAGGCATCGCAGAACCTCCAATAGAGGCCGAAAGCCCCTAGCGCGAATGGCGCGGATCCCTACTACACTCTGTCGTAGATAGGCGATCCGCGCCTTTCGCGTTGCTTGGAGAGTTCGGCATGAGTGCTCTTGACGTGTCCCGATGGCAATTCGGAATCACGACCGTCTACCACTTCATCTTCGTCCCGCTGACGATCGGGCTGGCACCGCTGATCGCCGTCATGCAGACGATCTGGGTGGTGACCGACAACCCGGCGTGGTACCGCATGACGAAGTTCTTCGGGAAGGTCTTCCTGATCAACTTCGCGATCGGCGTCGCGACCGGCATCGTGCAGGAATTCCAGTTCGGCATGAACTGGAGCGAGTACTCCCGGTTCGTCGGCGACGTGTTCGGCGCACCACTCGCGCTCGAAGGCCTGGTCGCCTTCTTCCTGGAGTCGACGTTCATCGGGCTGTGGATCTTCGGCTGGACCCGGCTCCCCCGGTGGCTGCACCTGACCTCGATCTGGCTGGTGGCGATCGCGGTCAATCTGTCGGCGTTCTTCATCATCACGGCGAATTCGTTCATGCAGCACCCGGTCGGCACCCGGTACAACCCGGCGACCGGTCGCGCCGAGCTGCAGAGCATCACCGAGTTGTTCACCAACAACACCGGGGTGGCGGCCTTCTGGCACGCGGTGGCGGCGTCGTTCCTCGTTGCCGCGACGTTCGTGGCGACGGTCTGCGCGTGGTGGATGGTGCGCACCAAAGGCGGCCCGGACGCCTCCGCCCTGTATCGGCCCGGCGCGATCCTGGGCTCGCTGGTGGCGTTGGTTGCTTGCGCCGCTTTGTTTTTCACCGGCGACATCCAGGGCAAGCTGATGTTCCACCAGCAGCCGATGAAGATGGCTGCCGCGGAATCGTTGTGTCACACCGAAACCGATCCAGGCTTTTCGGTCCTGACCGTGGGAACGCACAACAACTGCGACAGCATCACCCGGGTCATCGAGGTGCCCTACGTATTGCCGTTCCTGGCCGAGGGCAAATTCAGCGGCGTCACGCTGGAAGGCACCAACGACCTCCAGAAGCAGTACGAGCAGAAGTTCGGCCCGGAATGGTACGTACCCAACCTGTTCGTCACCTATTGGTCTTTCCGCGCCATGATCGGCCTGCTGGCGTTTCCGCTGTTGTTCGCGCTGGCCACGTTGTGGCTGACCCGCGGCGGCCGGGTGCCCGGCGGCCGGTGGTATTCCCAGTTTGCCCTCTGGACGCTGCCGACGCCGTTCCTGGCGTCGATCGCCGGCTGGGTGTTCACCGAGATGGGCCGCCAGCCGTGGGTTGTCGCACCCAATCCCGATGGTGATCAACTGGTTCGGCTGACTGTCCGCGAAGGGGTATCCCTGCACGGACCCGGCCTGGTCTGGGTGTCGCTGATCTCGTTCACATTGCTCTACGCGGTGCTCGCGGTGATCTGGTTCTACCTCGTACGCCGCTACGTCACGGCCGGACCGCTGGAACACGACTCCGAACCCGCACCGCCCAAGCCACCCGGTGACGACGAGGTCGCGCCTCTGTCGTTCGCCTACTGAGCCGCAGGACAGGAGTTACATCATGGGACTGCAACAGTTCTGGTTCATCATCGTGGCGGTGCTGTTCCTCGGCTTCTTCGTCCTGGAAGGGTTCGACTTCGGCGTCGGCATGGTGATGGCGTGGCTCGGCCGGCTCGGCAAGGGTGACGCCGAGGCGCACCGACGGGCCGTGCTGAACACCATCGGCCCGGTGTGGGACGGCAACGAGGTGTGGCTGATCACCGCAGGCGGCGCCATGTTCGCCGCGTTCCCGCACTGGTATGCAACGGTGTTCTCGACGCTCTACCTGCCGTTGCTGGTGATCCTGCTGTCGATGATCGCGCGCATCGTGGCCATCGAATGGCGAGGCAAGATCGACGATCCGAAGTGGCGCCGGTGGTGCGATATCGGGATCGCGGTCGGCTCATGGCTGCCGGCGATCCTGTGGGGTGTGGCATTCGCGATTCTCGTCAACGGCCTGCCGGTCGGCCCGGACAAGAACGTCGTGGGGCTCTCGGTCACCGATGTACTGAACCCCTACACCCTGCTGGGTGGGCTGGCCACCTGCGCGCTGTTCTTGTTCCACGGCGCGGTGTTCCTCGCCCTGAAGTCCGGCGGTGCGGTGCGCACCGACGCGATCGGATTGGCTCGCAAGCTCAGTGTGCCCGCGACGGTCTTGGTAGCCGCCTTCGGTCTGTGGACCCAACTGGCGCACGGGAAGCCGTGGACGTGGGCGGTGCTGGCGTTGGCCGTGGTGGCCCAGCTGGCCGCCGTCGCGGCCGCCTGGGGTGTCCGCGAAGGCTGGGCGTTCCTGGCGACGACGATCGTCGTCGCGGCGGTGGTGAGCCTGCTGTTCGGGTCGCTGTATCCGAACCTGGTGCCCTCGACCATCGACTCGGCCTACGACCTGACCATCGTCAACGGCTCCTCGAGCCCGTATACCTTGAAGGTGATGACGTGGGCCGCACTGATATTCACTCCGATCGTCCTGGTCTACCAGGCCTGGACGTACTGGATCTTCCGTAACCGGATCTTCGCCGAGTCGATCCCCACGTCGATCGGTCTACCGCGCAGGCGCGTGTCCTGAACAGGCTGTGGCGGGCCTCGTCGGCGGTACGCCGCTATCTGGTGGCGACCGTCGCGTGCGGGACGGTGATCTCCGGCTGCGCGATCGCCGGCGCGGTCGTCCTCGGCCACTTGGTGGCCGGGGTCGTCACCGACCCGGCGACGCGCAGCATCGGTTACTGGCGCGCCGATCTCATGATGCTCGCGGGGTTGTGGCTGCTGCGGACGCTGGTGCAGTGGCTGCAGGGCCGCTTGGGCCAACGCGGTTCCAGCGCGGTGATCGCCGACCTCGGCGGCCAGGTGCTGCGGGCGGTCACCGCCGTGGCACCCGGTGCGCACGGCAGCCGCCGCGATGACGCCGCGACGGTGATCACCAGCGGGCTCGACGGTCTGCGGCCGTATTTCACCTCCTACCTTCCCGCGTTGTTCCTGGCCGCAATCCTCACCCCGGCCACCGTTGTGGTCATCGCGTTCAACGACATCCAGTCCGCGGTCATCGTGCTCGTCGCGTTGCCGCTGATCCCGATCTTCATGGTGCTCATCGGGCTGGCCACCGCAGAGCGGTCGGCGGCCGCGCTGGAAGCGATGACCACGCTGCAGGCCCGGCTGATGGACCTCATCGCAGGCATACCCACACTTCGTGCACTCGGCCGCGCCGACGGCCCGGCCAATCGCATCGCCAAACTCAGTGCGGCCCATCGCCGATCGGCGATGGCCACCCTGCGCATCGCGTTCCTCTCGGCGCTCGTGCTGGAGCTCATCGCCACACTGGGCGTCGCACTCGTCGCGGTCAGCATCGGGCTGCGACTGGTGTTCGGCGAGATGAGCCTGGCCGCCGGGCTGACCGTGCTGCTGTTGGCGCCCGATGTGTTCTGGCCGCTGCGCCGCGTCGGGGTCGAGTTCCACGCCGCACAGAACGGAAAGGCCGCCGCCGACAAGGCCTTCGCGTTGATCGAGCAGTCCCCCGATCCGCCGTCCGGCACCCGCACCGTCGAGGCAGCCGGCGCGACGATCGTGCTCGACGGGCTGTCTGTCGCCGGCCGGGATGGACTGTCGCCGCACCAGTTGTCGGGCCGGCTGCTACCGGGCGAAGTCACCGTGCTGGCCGGCGGCAACGGCGCCGGCAAGACCACCACCCTGCTCACGATCGCCGGGCTGGTCACCCCGACGCGGGGCAGCATCACGGTCGGCGGCGTCGACGTCGACGACCTGGAACGCACCGCGTGGTGGCGGCAGCTGGCCTGGCTGGCCCAGCGCCCGGTGATCATCCCCGGCACCATCGCCGAGAACCTGACCCTCTTCGGTCCACTGCCGGATCTGGAAAGCGCCTGTCACACATCGGGTTTCGCCGAGGTCCTTGATTCATTGCGGGACGGCATGAACACCGTGCTGGGCCGCGGCGGGGTCGGGCTGTCACTCGGCCAGCGCCAGCGACTGGGACTGGCCCGCGCACTGGGCTCTGCCGCCCCAGTCCTGTTGCTCGACGAACCCACCTCGCACCTGGACGAGGTGACGGAACATACTGTGCTGCAGGCAATCCGGCAGCGCGCGACCGAAGGGGCCACCGTCGCGCTGGTCGCCCATCGCGACACCGTGGTGAGGATTGCCGATCACGTCATCGCGGTGGAGGCCGCGCATCATGCCCGCGTTTGACAAGGCAAGGCTGCTGTTGGCGATCACGCTCGGCTCGCTGGCGCTGGGCAGTGCTCTTGCCCTGACCGGGGTGTCGGCGTGGCTGATCACCCGGGCGTGGCAGATGCCGCCCGTGCTGGATCTGTCGGTGGCCGTCGTGGCGGTTCGCACGTTCGGCATCTCCCGCGGCGTGCTGGGGTACTGCGAGCGACTCGCGTCCCACGACGCCGCACTACGAGCGGCGGCCGGGGCGCGCGGCGAGATCTACCGCCGGCTGGCGCACGGCCCGGCCGGCGTCACCGCACGACTGCACAGCGGTGATCTGCTGGCCCGGGTCGGCGCCGATGTCGACACGCTCACCGACGTCCTGGTCCGCGCCCTGGTCCCGATCGGCGTCGCCGGCGTCCTCGGCGTCGCCGCCACCGCCGTCATCGCCGTGATCTCCCCGTCGGCGGCCGTCGTCCTCACGATATGCCTGCTGGTCGCGGGGGTGCTGGCGCCGGCCCTGGCCGCGCGGGCGGTACACGCGCAGGAAGCGGTTGCCCGCCGGCTTCAATCCGACCGCGATATCGCCGCGGTCACCGCACTCGAGCACGCGGCCGAGTTGCGGGTGGCAGGCCGGCTGCCCACCCTGATCGCGCAAGCCGAACAGCGCCAGCGTGATTGGGGGGTGGCGATCGACCGTGCCGCCGCGCCGGCCGCGGCGGCAGCCGCGGTCCCGACCCTGGCGATCGGGGCCAGCGTCATCGGCGCCGTGATCGTCGGAATCGGCATCGCCGCCCACACCGCGCCGACGACCCTGGCCGTTTTGATGCTGTTGCCGCTGGCCGCGTTCGAAGCCACCATGAATCTGCCGGCGGCCGCGGTCGCATTGACCCGTGGACGGATCGCAAAAACCCGCCTGACCGACCTGGTTCCCGTCGAAGCCGCGACCACTCCGGTCATCGTCGCCACCGGAGCCCACGCACCGGAGTTGCGCGCCAGCGGAGTTCGCGCCGGCTACCCCGGCAGCCCCGTGGGCCAACCGATCTCCCTGGTTCTGCAACCCGGAGCCCGGCTGGCGGTCACCGGCGCCAGCGGCGCGGGCAAGACCGCACTGCTGATGACCCTGGCCGGCTTGCTCCCACCGGTCAGCGGCGAAATAACGGTCGACGACACCCCGATCGGCTCGTTGAGTGAATCCGAGTTGCGCAGCGCCATCTGTTATTTCGCCGAAGACGCCCACCTGTTCGGCACCACGGTCCGAGATAACCTGCTGGTGGCACGCGGCGACTGCGACGACGACGAGCTCACGCGAGCACTGACCACGGTGGGCCTGGCCGACTGGCTCGACAGCCTGCCCGACGGCCTGGACACGATACTGACCGGTGGCGCGGCAGCGGTGTCGGCGGGCCAGCGCCGCCGACTGCTACTGGCCCGGGTGTTGCTGTGCCCCGCACCGATCGTCCTGCTCGACGAACCAACCGAGCATCTCGATGCCGCCGACGGTCACCGAATCCTCGACTCCCTGCTCCAGGGGCGACTGCTACCCCCGGGACGCACGGTGGTGATCGCAACCCATCAACTTGGCAACGACATCGCCTGTCCGCGACTATCGATCGGCAACGGCGGGTAACGTGCAAGCCATGACTGAGCCCCCAGAGCAGGCACCTCAGCAACCCACTCCGCCGCCGCCCCCCGCGGGCTATCCGAATCCGTATCCCCCAGGCCCGTATCAGGGCGGCTATCCGCCTGCCCCGCCGCAGCCCTACGCCGGTTACGCACCGCCACCGGCAGCCCTGCGCAACGGGCTCGGCATCACCTCGCTGGTGATCGCGATCGTGGCCCTGCTGTCGTCATTCTCGGTGGCCGGCGGCATCGTCCTCGGCATCGTCGCGGTGATCATCGGCTTCGCCGGCCGCAGCCGTGCCAAGCGCGGTGAAGCCAACAACGGCGGCGTCGCGCTCGCCGGCGTCATTCTCGGCTTTCTGTCGATCATCATCGGATTGGCATTCATCGCGGTCTGGGTCGGGGTGTTCAAGGAGGTCGGCGCCACCGACTACATCGACTGTCTTCAGAACGCCGGCCAGGATCCGTCCGCCGTCCAGCAGTGCGCCGATGACTTCAAGCAGTCGGTGGAGAACAAGTTCAGCGTCACTCTGACGCCGACACCGTAGGGACCGACAGGTGCCGCCGCCGCGGCAGGAATTCCAGCGACAGCAGGATCACCAGCAGCGGTAGCACCTGACTGATCGGCAGTAGCACGTACCGGCGCTCGCCAAGCGCGTGGAACTTGCGCAGATAGCGGTAGAGCGACTCCAACGCGATCAGCGAGTCGCCCAGGTGGATCGCCGTATAGAGCAGTCTGCTCAGTCGTCCGCGTTCCTTGTCGTTGAAGATCTCCGGAAATGCCGCGAACGCCAGCGAAAGGCGCTGTGAACCAAGGTCTTTCATTGCACCGATCATATCGACCGAGAGTCGCTCGTCGATTCCGTTGGGTGCACCGCGACGCCGCCAGGGAACGTCCAGGGTGACATCACTGCCACCGCCCGCGACTGCGTAGCGGTGGAATCCCTGCACCCGGCCCGCGCGATCGCGCGCGACGATCAGCAGGATGCCGGGATAGTCACCGGTGAGCGCACCGTCGAGGATCATCGAAAAGCCACGCTCGACGTGTGCCCCCTTCGCCGAGGACAGCAGCACATCGGTCAGCTCGGCCAGCCGGCCGTCGTCCAACTCTTGTTCGGCGAGGATCTCGGTGGTGATGCCGACGTTGTGGGTGCGCTGCACGGCCTGACGCAGGTTGCGGAACCGGCGACCCACCATGTCGAAAGCTTGCACGTCGATCACCACGTCGCGGCCGATGGGGACCGCCCGCAGGTTCGACCACAGCCCGAGCCTGCGCTCGCTGCAGCCCAGCACCACCATCCGCCAGCCGCGGGTGTGGCACATCCCGGCGAAGTCGGCGACCAGGTCGGTGAAGCGGTCTTCGTCACCGATCGGGTCCCCGCTGACCACCGCGTAGCCCAGCCGGGTCCGGTAGGCGATCGCCGCGGTGCCGTCGGCGCTGAAGAAGTAACTCTTCAGCGTCTGCATGGCGAACGGCGCCACCGGGTCGCCACTGGTCGCGTTGACCAGTGCCCATACCCGCGGCAGCTGTCCGGGCTCGGGCCGCGCCGTCGTCGGCCACATCAAGAGCAGCCCCGACGACGCGATCAGGGCGTCGCCCGTCACGTCGAAGGCCAGCAGGTGCGCGGCGAACCCGGCCACGACCGCCATGCCCGCCGCGATCGCGTGGGCGGCGGTCACCGGCCGGCCCAGGAAAATGCCCCGTGCGATCAAGGCGACCGCCGCGAGAATGGTCAATGACCAGGGCGACCGCCCCACGGCGAGCCAGCTGGCCGCGATCAGCAACCCCAGCGCGCCGGCCCAGCGGGCGGCCCGGGTGTCGACATGTACGACAACCCGTTCCCTGGCGCGCAGGCGCAGCGCCACCTGGACCGGCGGATCGGTCACCCGAGCAACGATACGCCGTCTATCAGGCATTTCCCGGGAAGTGCTTGACGATTCCTTCCTGAACCACGGTGGCCACGACGTCGCCGATCGGGCTGAAGAAGTGGCCCGTCCCCAGGCCCCGGGACTCCGCGGCGGCGGGCGAACTCGTCGAGTACAACACCCAATCGGAGAAGTCGACCTGCCGGTGGAACCACAGCGAATGGTTGACGGTCACCGCGAAGATGCGGTCCCAGCCCCAGGACAGTCCGTGCGTGGTGATGATCGAGTCCAGCACCGTGGTGTCCGACGAGTAGATCATCGCCGCGGTGTGCAGCGTCGGGTCGGCTGGCATCACCCCGTCGGCCTTGAGCCACACCTGATTGGTCGTCAGCGTGCCGCCCTTTTCCCGCATGACCCAGGACGGGTCGTTGGTGTAGCGCCACTCGATCGGGCGCAGCGCTTCAACGAATCCGGGCACCACTTTCTCATAGCCGACCAGCAGCTCGTCAATTGTCGGAAGAGTCTCCGGCGCAGGCAGATTGGGCATCGGGACACCGTGCTCCAATCCGCTGCCCGCAGAGGTGAATGACACCAGCGCCGTGGCCAGCAGGGTGTCGCCCTGCATCGCGTCGACGCGCCGGTTGGCGAAGCGCCGCTCGTCGCGCAGCCGCACCACGCGGTATTCGATATCCACGTCCGGATCGCCGCCCGCGATGAAATGCACCGACAGCGCACTGGGCGCGATGCTGTGGACCAGGGTGCGGCTGGCGGCCACGAAGGACTGCGCCATCAGCTGCCCGCCGAACGTGCGCGGCGGATTCTTGCGGGGGTGGGCGCCGGCGAACACGTCGTCGCCGATCGGGGACAGATCGAGAATGGCCAGCAGGTCGTCGAGATCCGAGTTGGCCAACAGCCTGTCTCCTTAGTGGTCGTCCTCCCCGATCCGGTGCACATGGATCAGGTTGGTCGAGCCTACTGTTCCCGGCGGCGCACCAGCGACGATGACCACCAGGTCGCCCCGCTTGTAGCGGCCGAGCTCGAGCAGGGACTTGTCGACCTGCCGAATCATGTCGTCGGTCGTCTTCATGTGATCGACGATGAACGTCTCGGTGCCCCAGGTCAGCGCGAGCTGGCTGCGCACCTCCGGCAGCGCGGTGAACGCCAGCAACGGCAGGTGGGTGTGGAGCCTGGCCAGCCGCTTGACCGTGTCACCGGACTGGGTGAACGCAACGAGCGCCTTGGCGTCCAGCCGCTCCCCGATATCGCGGGCGGCATAGGAGATGACCCCGCGCTTGGTGCGGGGCACGTGGGTCAGCGGCGGCGCCTCGATCGAATTGTCCTCGACGGCCTGGATGATGCGGGCCATCGTGCGCACCGCCTCCATGGGGTACTTTCCGACCGAGGTCTCGCCGGACAGCATCACCGCATCGGCGCCGTCGAGCACGGCGTTGGCCACGTCGGAGGCCTCGGCGCGGGTGGGCCGGGAGTTCTCGATCATCGACTCGAGCATCTGGGTGGCCACGATCACGGGCTTGGCGTTCTCGCGGGCCATCTGGATGGCCCGCTTCTGCACCAGCGGGACCTCTTCGAGCGGCAGCTCGACGCCAAGGTCACCGCGGGCCACCATCACCGCGTCGAAGGCCAGCACGATGGCCTCCAGGTTGTCGATCGCCTCGGGCTTCTCCAGCTTCGCGATCACCGGAACCCGCCGGCCGACCCGGTCCATCACCTCGTGCACCAGTTCGACGTCGGTTGGCGACCGCACGAACGACAGTGCGACCAGGTCGACGCCGAGGCGGAGCGCGAACTCCAGGTCTTCGACGTCCTTATCCGACAGTGCGGGGGCCGAGACGTTCATCCCGGGCAGCGACATGCCTTTGTTGTTACTGACCTTGCCGCCTTCGGTGACGGTGCAGACCACGTCGTCGCCGTCGATGTGCTCGACGACGAGTCCGACGTTGCCGTCATCGACGAGCACCCGGTCACCGGGGCTGGCGTCTTGCGCAAGCCTCTTGTAGGTGGTCGAGACCCGGTCGTGGGTCCCTTCACACTCCTCGACGGTGATGCGCACCGTCTCGCCGTTGGCCCAGAAGGTGGGGCCGTCGGCAAAGCGTCCGAGGCGGATCTTCGGTCCCTGCAGGTCGGCGAGGATGCCAACGGCGCGGGCGGTGACGTCGGAGGCTGCCCGAACTCGCTTGTAGGCAGCCTCGTGGTCGGCGTAATCCCCGTGGCTGAAGTTCAGGCGGGCGACATCCATGCCGGCGTCGACCAGAGCCCTGACCGATTCGTCGGTGCCGGTAGCTGGGCCGAGGGTACAGACAATTTTGCCGCGTCTAGTCACGGTGACTCAGCATAGTCGCGGCTCACGGGCATCTCGACCGATACAGATCGGGGTGGCTGGCTATTCACTCAGCCGACAGCCAATGGCAATTGGTGCGGCCGTACCGGCTCCGGGAGATCCGACTCCCCCATGAGGAATGCGTCCACCGCATGCGCGGCGGCGCGACCCTCGGCGATCGCCCACACCACCAGGGACGCACCTCGGTGGGCATCACCGCACACGAAAACTCCGGGTGCGTCGGTCTGCCAATCGGATCCGCAACCGATCACCCCGCGCGGGGTCAGCGTGATGCCGAGATCGTCGAGCAGCGTCATGTGCTCGACACCTTCGAAACCGATGGCCAGCAGGGCCAGATCGCAAGGGATTTCCAGTGGTTCACCGACCGGCGTGATGACCCGCCGGCCGTCGACACGTTCGACCTTCACCTCGGCGATCTGCATGGCGCGCAGGTTGCCGTCGTCGTCGCCGACGAAGCGTTGCACCGCGACCTGGTAGTGGACGGTGCCGCCCTCGGCGTGTGCGGGCGAGCTCCGTAGCACCAACGGCCAAGTGGGCCACGGGGAAAGATCGGCGTCACGGACATCAGGCGGCTGCGGGTTGTAATCAAGCTGGGTCACCGATGCCGCGCCCTGGCGGTGTGCGGTGCCCAGGCAGTCTGCGCCGGTGTCGCCACCGCCGATGATCACCACGTGCTTACCCTTGGCGGAGATCTCGGACGGTCCGTCGCCTTCGCACTCCCGGTTGGCCGGGACCAGGTGTTCCATCGCCAGGTGCACCCCGCCCAGGTGACGCCCCTCGACCTGGTTGTCGCGGCCGCGCAGTGCGCCGACGGCAAGCACGACGGCGTCGAAGCGGTTGCGCAGCTCCTCGACCGAGACATCCACCCCGACTTCGCATTCGGTGACGAAGCGGGTTCCCTCGGCCCGCATCTGGGCCAGCCGCTGGTTGAGGGTGGCCTTCTCCAGCTTGTACTCGGGGATGCCGTAGCGCAGCAGCCCGCCGAGCCGGTCGTCCCGTTCGTAGACGGTGACGTGATGCCCGGCGCGGGTCAGTTGTTGGGCTGCAGCCAATCCCGCAGGCCCCGAACCCACCACGGCGACGCTCTTGCCGGTGCCGATCGCCGCCGGCTGCGCCTCGACGATGCCCATCCGCCAGGCCTGGTCGGCGATCGTGTTCTCGATGCGCTTGATCGTCACGCTGCCGCCGGTCTCTTCCTCCGCGATGGACAGCACGCACGCCGCCTCACACGGCGCGGGACAGAGCCGACCGGTGAATTCGGGGAAGTTGTTCGTGGCGTGCAGCCGTTCACTGGCGGCATCCCAGCGACCGCGGCGGACCAGGTCGTTCCACTCCGGGATCAGGTTGCCCAGTGGGCAGCCCGCAGTTCCGGAGTGGCAGAACGGGATTCCGCAATCCATGCAGCGACGCGCCTGCTGGGACACCTCACCCGCGCGGTCCTTCGGGTCTTGGCGCTCGTACACCTCGCGCCAGTCACCCACCCGCTCGTCGACGTTCCGCTTGGCGGCCTCGATCTTGGGAACCTTCAGAAAACCGGTGGGATCAGCCACGCGTCGCCTCCATGATCGCGGTATCCACGTCACGCCCCTCGGCCCTGGCCATCCGGGTGGCCTCCAGCACGCGCCGGTAGTCCGTGGGCATGATCTTGGTGAATTGGGCACTGCGCCTTGGCCAGTCGGACAGTACCGACTTGGCCAGCGTGCTGCCGGTGTGGTGAACATGGCGGGCGACGACGTCGTGCAGCCATTCCAAGTCGTCGGGGTCAAGGCTTTGCAGCTCGACCATCGCGGTGTTGACCTTGGCCGGGTTCAGACCCAGGACAAAGGCGATGCCGCCGGACATCCCGGCCGCCATATTGCGTCCGGTGCGGCCCAGCACCACGACCCGCCCGCCGGTCATGTACTCGCACGCGTGATCGCCGACGCCTTCGGTGACCGCCAGGGCCCCGGAGTTGCGGGCGGCGAACCGCTCCCCGACCCGGCCGCGCAGAAAGACCTCCCCCGAGGTGGCCCCGTACAGCAGCGTATTGCCGGCGATCACGTTGTCCTCGGGTAGGAACAGGACATCGTCGGGCGGGCGAACGATCACCCGACCACCGGAAAGACCCTTGCCCACATAGTCGTTCGCGTCACCTATGAGGTCCAGGGTGATGCCCGGCGGCAGGAACGCGCCGATGGACTGGCCGGCCGAACCGGTGAGCGTGACGTGGATGGTGTCGTCGGGCAGGCCCGCAGCGCCGTAGCGGCGGGTGACCTCCGAGCCCAGCAGTGTGCCGACGGTGCGGTTGACGTTGCGCACCGGCAGCTCCAGCCGGACGGCATGGGCGTCCTCGAGGGCACCTTCGGCCAGAGCGACCAGCGTTTGGTCCAGGGCGTGCTCGAGGCCGTGCTCCTGTTCGCGCAGCCGGCGCCGTTGGGGCAGCGGGCCGCCGTGAGCGTCGGTGGGCACGGCGAAGATCGGGCTGAGATCCAGCCCCTTGGTCTTCCAGTGCGCCACACCGTCATCGGTGTCGAGCACCTCGGCATGGCCGACGGCCTCGTCGATGCTGCGGAACCCGAGCTCGGCCAGCATCGTGCGGACATCTTCGGCGATGAACCGGAAGAAGTTCTCGACGAACTCCGGCTTGCCGTTGAAACGTGCTCGCAGTTCCGGGTTTTGGGTCGCCACGCCGACCGGGCAGGTGTCGAGGTGGCAGACCCGCATCATGATGCAGCCCGCCACGATCAGCGGTGCCGTGGAGAAGCCGAACTCCTCCGCCCCGAGCAGCGCGGCCACCATGACGTCACGGGCGGTGCGCAACCCGCCATCGCACTGCACGGTGATGCGGTCGCGAAGACCGTTGAGCACCAACGTCTGCTGGGTGTCGGCCAGCCCGATCTCCCACGGCGCACCGGCATGTTTGAGGCTGGTCAACGGCGCCGCGCCGGTCCCGCCATCGTATCCGGAGATCAGCACGACGTCGGCGTGCGCCTTGGATACGCCCGCTGCCACCGTGCCGACGCCGACCGAGCTCACCAGCTTGACGTGAATCCGGGCTTGCGAGTTGGCGTTCTTGAGGTCGTGGATCAGCTGGGCCAGATCCTCGATCGAGTAGATGTCGTGGTGCGGCGGTGGCGAGATCAGGCCAACACCGGGTGTGGAGTGCCGGGTCTTGGCGATGTTCGGATACACCTTGAACCCGGGCAGCTGGCCGCCCTCGCCGGGTTTGGCGCCCTGAGCCATCTTGATCTGGATGTCGGTGGCGTTGACCAGGTAGTCGCTGGTGACACCGAACCGGCCGGAGGCGACCTGTTTGACGGCGCTGCGGCGGCGCGGGTCGTAGAGCCGGTCTTCGTCCTCGCCACCCTCGCCACTGTTGGACCGACCGCCGAGGTTGTTCATGGCTATCGCCATGGTCTCGTGGGCCTCTTGGGAAATCGAGCCGTAGCTCATGGCACCGGTGTTGAACCGCGCGCAGATGGCGTCGACGGATTCCACCTCGTGCAGCGGGACCGGCGGGCGCAGGCCCTTCTTGAAGGAGAACAGACCGCGCAGTGCCCCGCCCTCGCGGGAGAGGCGGTTGACCTCCTCGGAGTACTTCGCGAACACCTCCCCTTGCCCGGTGCGCGTCGAATGCTGAAGTAGGAAGACGGTTTCCGGGGTGAACAGGTGCAGCTCACCCTCACGGCGGAACTGATATTCACCGCCGACTTCGAGCCTGCGGTGTACCCGCTCGGTGGGGTTCTCCGGGTAGGCACGACGGTGCCGCTGCTTGACCTCCTCGGCGAGCACGTCGAGCCCGACGCCGCCGAGCTGGCTTACGGTTCCGGTCAGATACTCGTCGACTACCTCTCTGCTCAACCCGACAGCCTCGAAAGCTTGGGCGGCCGTGTAGGACCCGACAGTCGAGATACCCATCTTGCTCATCACCTTCATGACGCCCTTGCCGAGCGCCTTGAGGTAGTTGCGCACCGCAGTGCCCGCGTCGATCCCGGTGAGCTCACCTTCGCGGATGAGGTCCTCGATCGACTCGAAGGCCAGGTACGGGTTGACCGCAGCCGCACCGTATCCGATCAAGAGCGCGATGTGATGAACCTCGCGGGCATCACCGCTTTCCACGACCAGCGCGACCATGGTGCGCTGCTTGGTGCGGACCAGATGGTGGTGCACAGCCGCAACGGCCAGCAGCGACGGAATCGGCGCCCTGGTGTGGTCGGAGTCGCGATCGGAGATCACCAGTGTGCGTGCACCTTTGGCGATCGCCTCACCCGCCCGGTGGCGCAGCTCCTCGATGGCGTCGGCCAGGCCTTCGCCGCCGCGCTCGACGTCGTAGAGCGCCTTGAGGACGGCGGACTTCAGGCCGGGCTGCTCGCCGTCGTCGTTGATGTGGACGATCCGGTTCAGCTCGTCGTTGTCCAGAACCGGCCAGTGCAACAAGATCTGGCGGCAGGACGCCGCGGTGGGCTCCAGCAGGTTCTGCTCGGGGCCCATGACGCGAGCCAGCGACGTGACGATCTCCTCGCGGATGGCGTCCAGCGGCGGGTTGGTCACCTGCGCGAACAGTTCGATGAAGTAGTCGTAGAGCAGCTTGGGGCGTTGAGACAGCACGGCCACCGGGGTGTCGGTACCCATCGACCCGAGGGGCTCCTGGCCCGAGGCGGCCATCGGCGTCAGCATGATCCGCAGGTCTTCTTCGGTGTAGCCGAACGCGATCTGACGGCGGACCACCGATTCGTGGTTGGGCGCGACGCGGGTGCGGACCGGCAGGGTGGCGATGTCGAGCAGCCCGGCGTGCAGCCATTCTCCGTACGGGTGCTCGGCGGCCAGTTCAGCCTTGATCTCGTCGTCGGACACGATACGCCCGGCGGCGGTGTCGATCAGGAACATCTTGCCCGGCTCCAGCCGGCCTTTGGCGACGACTTCGCCCGGCGGGATGTCCAGCACACCGCTCTCGCTGGCGAGGACGATCCGGTCGTCGATGGTGCGCCACCACCGGCCGGGCCGTAATCCGTTGCGGTCCAACACCGCTCCGACCACGGTGCCGTCGGTGAACGTCACGCAGGCCGGGCCGTCCCACGGCTCCATCAGCGAGGCGTGGTACTGGCAGAAGGCGCGGCGGGCCGGGTCAAGGTTGGTGTTGTTCTCCCACGCTTCCGGGATCATCATCATCACCGCGTGCGGCAGGCTGCGTCCACCGAGGTGCAGCAGCTCGAGCACCTGGTCGAAGGATGCGGAGTCCGACGCGCCCGGTGTGCAGATCGGCGACAGCCGGCTCAGATCGCCGGGGATCTTGGCACTGGCCAGCATGGCTTCGCGGGCGTGCATGCGGTTACGGTTGCCGCGCACGGTGTTGATCTCGCCGTTGTGAGCCACGAAGCGGAACGGATGCGCCAGTGGCCAGGACGGGAATGTGTTGGTGGAGAACCGGCTGTGCACGATCGCGATCGCGCTCATGCAGCGTTCGTCGCGCAGGTCCGCGAAGTACTTGGGCAGCTGCATCGTGGTGAGCATGCCCTTGTAGGCCAGTGTGCGGCTGGACAGCGACGGGAAGTAGACGCTGTCGGGTCCCTGCTCAGCGCGCTTGCGTACCGGGTACACCAGACGATCGAGGTCGATTCCGCCGGGGCGGTTGCCGTTTCGCTCTGGCGCCGCGACGAACAGCATCGACATGTGCGGCATACATCCCAGTGCCGTCGCACCGACCTCGGCCCCAATCGGGTCGACTGGGACCGTGCGCCAGCCGAGGACCTGAAGGCCCTCCTCGTCGGCGATGGCCTGCACCCGGTCCAGTGCGGCCAGCCGGGCGACCGGGTCCTGGGGCAGGAAGCAAATACCGGCTGCGAAGGTGTTGCAGCCGTTGACAGTCGGCGCAGGAAGTTCGAATTCGACTGCTTCCCTGAGCAATTCGACCGGCAGCTGCAGCAGAATGCCCGCGCCGTCGCCACTGTTCGGCTCAGCGCCGGCGGCACCGCGGTGTTCGAGGTGCTCCAGCGCGGTCAAGCCGTCGGCGACGATCTGGTGCGATCGTCGGCCCTGAATGTCGGCCACCATCGCGACGCCGCACGAGTCGGACTCGTTCTGGGGGTCGTACAAACCCTGCGCTTCGGGAAGTGCTGAGAACAGCATTCCAGGCTCCTCCGCGGTCGGTCATGCGGCGGGAAAGCTGGTGCTGGATGGTGGCCTTGCCGCAGTCTGACGATTGTGGTTCAGGGACTGCATCGGCCCGGTGATTCGAAATCCGAGTGTATCAGCGTGGGCGGATGGCTACTGACTGATTAATGTGGGGACCAGCGGGAAGCCGGGCAGGTTGCGGAAGACCGTCCAGGCGATCGCCGCAAGCGCGATCACGGTGAGCGCGCGCATCGACAGGACGCGCTCTCCTCGCTTGATCCGCCACAGCGCCCAGATCGCGAGCAACGGCAGACCCACCAGCAGAAAAACATTGTCGACGACGGCGGCGGGCAGGTCACCATGGAGCAGGTCGTGGGTCATCCGCAGGCCGCCGCATGCCGGGCAATTCCACCCGGTGAGCAGTCGGAATGGACAGGGCGGGAACACTGACCCGGGCCGGTGCGGGTCGGCCACGCCGACGTAGGCCAGGGCGCCGATCGCCAGGGCACCCGTACCGAGCGAAAGGGCGCTACGTTCCATCACGCAAGGGGCGTCCCTGCGGGTCTCGCACGCTGCCGGTCAGGATCATGATCGCGTCGACGATCCCCCAGATGACGGCACCGATCCCGCAGGTGAGAAGGCCGACGACGAGCTGGATGACGCCCAGTTTGGTGTCACCCAGGTAGATGCGGCCCAAGCCGACCAGGCCGAACAAGCCGATCAGTTGCAGCAGCCCGGCGATGACCTTCGACTTGTCCGACAGCGGTTCACCCGTGACCGGATGCCGCCCGAATGGCGCGGACGGGTCGGCATAGCCTCCCTGGGCCGGATACTGCGGCGGCATCGGGTAATTCGGCGGAGGCGGCGGGTAGTTGGGCGGAGGTACGCCCTCGGTGCCTCCGAACTGCGGCTCAGTCATGCCACATAGCATGCCAGAGTGGGGACCAACCTAGAAGGGCGGCGGATCGTCGTCGCCACCACGTGGTGTCCGACGCACTGTGGCGGGTGTGCGGTCGGCTCGGTTGCGGGCCCGTTCGTTGGCGATGCGGTGGGCGCGATTCTGGGCTCGTGTCGTGCGCCGTCTGGGCATCATCGCGGACCGGTTGCCGCAGTGGTGCTCGGCCGGCGGCGGGGCCGCCGGCGGTCCGGTGGGTGTCATCAGCGTGGGAAACAGCAGGATGCTGCCGGGGGTCGTGACGTAGGTTTCGCCGCCTGGAAGCCTCCAGATCACCGTGCCGTCCGGCAGCTGTTCGTCTTTCCAGCCCCAGAACGTTTTCAATATGTGGTGATCGCGGCACAAGCACTTGAGGTTGGTGGCGTGCGTCGCGCCGTGGGGCCACGGAACCGTGTGGTCGATGTCGCATTGGGTGGCGGGCTTGTCGCAGCCGGGAGCCCGGCATGTCAGGTCGCGTGCCCGCACGAAGTCGGTGAGCGCCCGTGACGGATGATAGCTGGGCTCTGGCGGCACATCGACGGGAACGATCACCGGGCGCTGGCGTGCCGCCACTTTCAGCTCGGCCAGCAGCTGCGGAGAGATCAGTTCCCCGGTGTCGATTAGGTACGCCGACTTGTTGGCCGTGCCGTCGAGTGTCGCCTGGTCGGCGACGACGTGGATGACGACCGAGCCGCTCGGTGATTCGGCTGCCGGGCAATCAGATTCACCGCATTGACAGGCCAGCCGATCCGCACCGGTGCCCAGCGCCCCGAGTGCGTCGGCACGACGTTGCCCGACTGTGCGGGCGTCGGTCTCGCAGACCGACTTCGCCATCGCGTTGAGACGCTTGTCAAGGGCCGCACCGCCGGCAGCCGACAGCCGAGCGGTGAGCTCGACATAACCGTCGCTGGTCTCCCAGAACGTGACGTCGCGGTCACTGCCGCGGTCCTGGATACGTCGCACCGCGTCGGGATCGCGGCGAACGACGATGTCATCGATCTTGGTGGCGAGCTTGCCCGGGGACATCGACGGCCAACGAGCCACCACGGCGGCCAGTTCGGCATCGACGTCAGCCATGACATCAGCGTCGGTGATCAGATGGGTGCGAAAGACGATCGTCTGGAACAACCGGCAATCGATATCGCCCGCCTCAAAAACGGCCGCGACCGCAGGCAGCCGCAGCATGGCGAGCGCGTAATTCATGTTGCTGCCCGCTTTGCTCAGGCTCAGCCGCAACGCCGCGGCGACCTCAGCCCCGACGGCACGCCAGGTGTCAACCGCCCAGTCCTCCCGCTCACCCAGCGCTTCGCGGCGCAGCTCGAAAAGGTCGGCGATCACCCTCAGCCGTTCGGCGGCGGCCTGATTCTCCAGTCTCGACACGTTCGTGAGCCGGCCGATCAATTCGCGCGACCGCTCGGAATCAGTCAGCTCTACATACTCGCCCGGCCAATGATCGAACATGTGTTCGAGTATGCCATACCCGGGTGACAAATTGCTCGCCTAAACCGAGTCAGCAACCGCTCTGAGGAACTTTCAGGCTGTTGACGACGCCGATCGCGCTCACCAGGTCGAGGCGAGCACCAACTGAACGGGGTTGCGGGTGGCCTCGATGAAGGCCTCGACGTCGACGCCGTCAGTCGCGATGGACCTCTACGCCCCAAAGGACGCGACGCACGACTGCGCGGAACTCGCGCCGCTGAGCGGGGGGTGCCGCTATTGCGACCGGCTCGGATTCTCGTTCCGGCTCCGATTCAGGCTCGGGCGCGGGCTCCGGTTCGGGCTCGGCTTCGGGCTCCGGTTCGGGCTCGGGCTCGGCTTCAGCCTCGGGTTCAGCCTCGGGCTCCGGTTCGGGCTCGGGCTCGGCTTCTGCCTCCGCCTCGGGCTCGGCTTCAGCCTCGGGCTCCGGTTCGGGCTCGGGCTCGGCTTCTGCCTCCGCCTCGGGCTCGGCTTCAGCCTCGGGTTCAGCCTCGGGCTCCGGTTCGGGCTCCGGTTCAGATTCAACCTCGGGCTCGGGCTCGGCTTCAGCCTCGGGTTCAGGCTCGGGCTCGGCTTCGGGCTCCGGTTCAGATTCAACCTCGGGCTCGGCTTCTGCCTCCGCCTCGGGCTCGGGCTCAGCCTCGGGCTCTTCGATATCGCCGACGGCTGCGGCATCTTCAGCGTCGTGCTCAGCCGCCACAGTCACCGCGGCGGCGATACCGCCGCCTGTGGCCACGGCGACCAGATCCTCGGCCATCTTCTCGGCCGGCGATTCCTCTTCGGGCTCGGCGATAGCCTGCTTGCCGCCCAGTGTCGAGGGATCCTCGCGACCCTTCGGCGCCAGCAGGATGTACACGATCGCGCCGATGAACACGAACACCGACGTGAACGAGTTCACCCGGATGCCCGCAATGTGGGTGGCGGTGTCGTCACGCAACAGCTCCACCCAGAACCGGCCGATGCAATACGCGGCCACATACGCAGCGAACAGACGGCCGTGGCCCATCTTGAACCGCCGGTCGATCCAGATCAGGAAGACGAACACCAAAACGTTCCACACCAGCTCGTACAGGAACGTCGGCTGCACCACGTAGGCGACCTGCCCGGTCGACACCCCGTCGAGCGAATGCACGTCGACCATCCCGGACGAATCGCGCCGGTAGAAGATCTCCAGCCCCCACGGCAGAGTCGTCTCGCGGCCGTACAACTCCTGGTTGAAGTAGTTACCGAGCCGGCCGATCGCCTGCGCCAGGATGATGCCCGGCGCGATGGCGTCACCAAATGCCGGCAGCGGAATCCCCCTGCGCCGGCAGGCAATCCAGGCACCGACGCCGCCCAACGCGACCGCACCCCAGATACCCAGGCCGCCGTCCCAGATCCGAAGCGCCGCCCCGATACCCGCGCCGCCCTCGGCGAAATAGGTTCTCCAGTCGGTCATCAGGTGATACAGCCGGCCACCGATCAGCCCGAACGGCACCGCCCACAGCGCGATGTCGTAGATGACGCCCCGCTCGCCGCCGCGGGCCACCCAGCGGCGGTCGCCGATCACCAACGCGGCGATGATTCCCGCGATGATGCACAGCGCATAGGCACGGATCGGCACCGACCCCAGGTGCCACACACCCTGCGCCGGACTCGGGAAATAAGCCAAGACGGTCGTCGTCACGAAGCAGGCACCTTCTGTCGCACACCCACGGCCAACTCTTCGGTCAGCGTCCGCACTGCCGCCAACCCGTCGGTCAGGGCCGACACTAGCGCCGAACCCACGATCACGCCGTCCGCGAAGGCCGCAATCTCGGCGGCCTGTTCACGTGAGCGCACACCGAGCCCGACGCCCACCGGAATGTCCGAGATCTCCTTGATCCGCTGCACCAGTTCCGGCGCCGCGCTGGACACCACATCGCGGGCACCGGTCACCCCCATGGTCGACGCCGCGTAGACGAATCCACGCGAAGCCTCCACGGTCTTGGCCAACCGCTCCGGGGTCGACGAGGGCGCCACCAAGAAGATCCGGTCCAAGTCGTGAGCCTCGGACGCGGCCAGCCACTCGTCGGCCTCTTCGGGAATCAGGTCGGGGGTGATCATGCCCAATCCGCCGGCCGCCGCCAGGTCACGCGACCAGGCGTCAATCCCGTAGTGCAGCATCAGATTCCAGTACGTCATCACCACTGCGTTGCCACCGGCGGCACTGATGGCCTCCACCGCGCGCAGGGTGTCACGGACGCGGACACCGCCCTGCAGGGCCGCCTCCGTCGCCGTGGCGATGACCGGACCGTCCATCCCCGGATCGGAGTACGGAACGCCGACTTCAACGATGTCGCAACCGGATTCAACCAATGCCACCAACGCGTCGATCGATACGTCGACGGAGGGATAACCGGTCGGCAGATACCCGATCAGGGCCGCCCGGCCCTCCTCGTGGCAGGCCGCAAAGATCGAACCCAGCCGGCCCGACTGGCTGTGCGCAATGGTCATGAGGCTCCCGGCCCGGACTTGTCGAACAGCCCGAACCACTTGGCCGCCGTCTCCACGTCTTTGTCCCCGCGGCCGGACAGGTTGACCAGAATGATCGATGCGGGCCCCATCTCCGCCGCCAATTTCACCGCGCCGGCCACCGCGTGCGCCGATTCGATCGCGGGGATGATGCCCTCGAGACGGCACAGCAGCCGGAAGGCGTCCATGGCCTCGGTGTCGGTGATCGGCTGGTACTCGGTGCGACCGAGATCCTTGAGGAACGCATGCTCAGGGCCGACGCCGGGATAGTCCAGTCCGGCCGAGATCGAGTGCGATTCGATGGTCTGCCCGTCCTCGTCCTGCAACAGATACGAGTACGAACCCTGGAACGCACCTGGCATTCCCCCGGTGAAAGTTGCTGCGTGTCTTCCGGTTTCGACGCCATCGCCAGCCGCCTCGAACCCGACCAGCCGCACCGAGGAGTCGTCGATGAACGGGTGGAAAATACCGATCGCATTGGAACCGCCACCCACACAGGCGGCCACCGCGTCGGGCAGCCTGCCGGCCTGGGCGAGGATCTGCGTACGAGCCTCGAGCCCGATGATGCGCTGGAAATCGCGCACCATCGTCGGGAACGGATGCGGCCCGGCCGCGGTCCCGAAGCAGTAGTAGGTGTTGTCGGCGTTGGTGACCCAATCGCGGAAAGCGTCGTTGATGGCGTCCTTGAGCGTCTTGGAGCCAGACTCCACCGACACCACCTCGGCGCCCAGCAGTCGCATCCGCGCGACGTTCAGCGCCTGGCGCGCGGTGTCCACCGCGCCCATGTAGATGATGCACTCCAACCCGAGCAAGGCACACGCCGTCGCGGTCGCCACCCCATGCTGCCCGGCACCGGTCTCGGCGATCACCCGGGTCTTGCCCATCTGCTTGGCCAACAGCGCCTGGCCCAGCACGTTGTTGATCTTGTGCGAACCGGTGTGGTTGAGGTCTTCACGCTTGAGGAAGATCCGGGCCCCGCCGAGGTGCTCGCTGAGCCGGACCGCTTCGTAAAGCGGTGACGGGCGCCCGGCGTAGTGGGTCTGCAGGTTGTCCAGCCGGTCGAGGAATTCGGAGTCGGTGCGGGCCTTTTCGTAGGCGGCCGTCACCTCCTCGATGACCGCCATCAGTGCCTCGGCCACATACCGCCCGCCGTAAACACCGAAGTGGCCGCGGGCGTCAGGATCGTGCGCGGTGGGCTCGGCGACGGCCGCACTCATGCGCGGCACATTCGGGGTGGAGGTATCGGCCACGACTCAGCGAGCGGGTTTCGGGCAGGACGGGTGGGCTCCTGCGGTCACCAGGTCGGCGACGGCGCTGCGCGGGTCCCCACTGGTCACCAGACCCTCGCCGACCAGGACGGCGTCGGCACCGGCGCCGGCATAGGCCAGCAGGTCACCGGTGCCCCGGATGCCGGACTCAGCGACCCGGATGGTGTCGGACGGCAGCCCCGGCGCGATCCGCGCGAAGCAGTCCCTGTCGACCTCCAGAGTCTTGAGGTCGCGGGCGTTCACACCGATCACCTTGGCGCCGGCTTCCAGCGCCCGGGATGCCTCTTCCTCGGTGTGCACCTCGACGAGAGCGGTCATGCCCAGCGACTCGGTGCGTTCCAGCAGCGACTCCAGAGCCGGCTGCTCCAGGGCGGCCACGATCAGCAGCAGCATGTCCGCGCCGTGCGCCCTGGCCTCGTGGATCTGATAGGGCCGGACGATAAAGTCCTTGCGCAGCACCGGAATCCGGACGGCTGCGCGCACCGCATCGAGGTCGGCCAGCGAGCCGTGGAAGCGACGCTCCTCGGTCAGCACGCTGACCACCCGGGCTCCGCCGCTCTCGTAGGAGCGGGCCAGTTCGGCCGGATCGACGATGTTGGCCAGTTGGCCTCGGGATGGGCTGGCGCGCTTCACTTCGGCGATGACGGCGATGCCCGGAGCCCGCAGTGCGGCCAACACGTTCAGGGGAGCCGGCGCCGCTTCGGCGGCCGCCTTGACCTCGTCCAGGCTGACGATCGCCTCCCGTGCGGCAACGTCTTCGCGCACTCCCTCGATGATGGAATCGAGCACGGTTGCCGAACTCATGCGAACTTCGATCCCTTCTGGCCGCCCTGGTGATCGCTTCTGTCCTAGGAAGGGTAGTCGTAGTAGGCCGCGCATTCGTCACCGACCCTCGGTGTCGGGGCGTCGTTCGGTGGGATCGACACCCTCGTCGAGGGCGTCCCACATGCCCCGCTCCGAGATGGCCGAGCCGGCCTCCTCGCTGCGCGCGGCACTGCGACGGGCAGCGGGCGCGGCATATTTGGCAGTGGCGCCCCGCCCCGAGCCCGCAGCGCGCATCAGCAGTACGGCAGCGACCAGCGCACACACCGCCGCGGCGATGGTCAGGCCGGCACCGGTGTACTGCCGATCGCTGGCCACCAGCGACGCCACCGGGAACTGGGCAAGGTCGGCGCCTCGCGGGCCGACATCGGGCGTCGTGAACAGGCTGATGCCGAGGTACCCCAGCAACAGCGTGACCACGGCGAGCAGCACCGCAACGGCCCGCAGACCCCAGCCGCGCACCGCCAGGCCCGCCACCGCGGCCGCCAGCAGCAGCACCGCCAGCGGGATCAGAGCGTTGGACCAGCCGGCGCCGGTCAGTGTGACTGTCTTGGGCTGGCCGAGGCCGTCGAAGGACGTCACCGACACCCACGTCAGCCGGGATGCCACCCACAACAGCAGGGCGGCGACGACCAGCAACAGCTGCCCGATCCGGATCACGGGGCTCCCAGCGTTTCCGCGGCCGCGATCGCGCTGAGCACCGCCTTGGCCTTATTGGCGGATTCGTTGTACTCGTACGGCCCGTTGGAGTCGGCGACAACGCCGCCGCCGGCCTGCACGTAGGCGGTGCCCTTGCTCATCAGGGCGGTGCGGATCGCGATCGCGAAGTCGGCGTTGCCTGCGAAGTCCAGATATCCGACGATGCCGCCGTAGAGGCCGCGGCGAGTCTTCTCCACTTCTTCGATGAGCTCCATCGCCCGCACCTTCGGCGCGCCCGTCAGGGTGCCGGCCGGGAAACAGGCGGTGACGGCGTCCAGGGCTGTACGGCCCTCGGCGAGCAGGCCGGTGACCGTCGACACGATGTGCATGACGTGGCTGTAGCGCTCGATATGGCTGTAGTCCTCCACACGCACGGTGCCCGGGACGCACACCCGGCCAAGATCGTTGCGGCCGAGGTCGACCAGCATCAGGTGCTCCGAGCGTTCCTTCTCGTCGGCCAGCAGCTCCTTTTCGAGCAGCTGGTCTTCCTCCTCGGTCTGACCGCGCCACCGGGTACCGGCGATCGGATGCGTTGTGGCCCAGCCGTCCTTGACGGTCACCAATGCCTCCGGGCTGGAACCGACGATCGAAAACGCTGTTCCCCCAGCCTCATCCGGGATGTGCAACAGGTACATGTACGGGCTGGGATTGCTCACCCGCAGCATCCGGTAGACGTCGATCGGGTCGACGGCGGTGTCCAGCTCGAAACGCTGCGACGGCACCACCTGGAAGGCTTCGCCGGCCTCGATCTCCTTGACCAGCCGTTCGACGATCGCGCTGTACTCCTCGGGGGTGCGCTGCGAGCGGTGCTGCGGTTGGGGCCGGGAGAATGTCGCCACGCTGGACGTCAGCGGCTGGCTCAGTGCCTCGGTCATCACGTCGAGGCGGGCGACGGCGTCGTCATAGGCCCAGTCGACACGGTCGTCGGTGCCGTTCCAGTTCACCGCGTTGGCGATCAGCGTGATGGTGCCCTCGTGATGGTCGACCGCGGCCAGATCGGTGGCCAGCAGCAGCAGCATGTCGGGCAGGCCGAGGTCGTCGACGGCCAGCTCGGGCAGCCGTTCGAGACGCCGGACGAAGTCGTAGGCGAAGAACCCGACCATGCCGCCCGACAATGGCGGGACGCCGGCCAGCGGGCCGGTGGACAGCAGGGCCATCGTCTGGTGCAGCGCCTGCAGCGGGTCGCCGCCGGTGGGCGCGTCCTGCGGGGTGGCGCCGAGCCAGACCGCTTCGCCGTCACGGACCGTGAGCGCCGACGGAGCCCCGGCGCCGATGAACGACCATCGCGACCAGGACCGCCCGTTCTCGGCCGATTCGAGCAGGAAGGTTCCGGGCCGGTTGGCGGCCAATTTCCGGTACGCCGACAACGGTGTCTCGCTGTCGGCGAGCACCTTGCGGGTCACCGGCACCACGCGATGTTCGGCGGCCAGCGCACGGAACTCCTCGCGTGTGGTGGTGGCGGCGAGGTTGGATTGCACCGATACATCCTCCCAGACCCGGCGACCCGGGTTGACCGGCGTAGCCTGCACCCATGAAACGTGGAGACCGGGTTACGGACTTCGAACTGCCGGACCAGACCGGCACCGTGCGCTCTCTGACTGATCTGCTGGCCGATGGGCCGATCGCGCTGTTCTTCTACCCCGCCGCGATGACGCCGGGCTGCACCAAGGAAGCCTGTCATTTCCGCGACCTCGGCTCCGAGTTCGCCGCCCTGGGCGCCAGCCGGGTCGGCATCAGCACCGACGCCGTCGAGAAGCAGGCCCGGTTCGCCGATTCGCAGAGTTTCGACTACCCACTGCTGTCGGATACCGATGGCACCGTCGCGACGTTGTTCGGTGTCAAGCGCGGCCTGTTGGGCAAGCTGATCCCGGTCAAGCGCACGACGTTCGTCATCGACACCGACCGCACGGTTCTGGAGGTCATCTCCAGCGAGGTCAACATGGATGCCCACGCCGACAAGGCGCTGGAGGTCTTGCGGTCGCGCAAGCCGGCCTGACGGCGCATGGAGATCCTGCGACTGTCGGACGTGACCTTCCGCCGCGACGGCAAGCAGATCATCGACGGGATCTCACTGACCGTTCACGCCGGTGAGCACTGGGCGCTGTTGGGGCCCAACGGCGCCGGCAAGAGCACGTTGCTCGGCTTCTGTGCAGCGGTGACGTTCCCCACTTCGGGGACGGTGACGGTGCTCGGCGGCCGGATGGGACGCACCGACCTGGCCACGCTGCGCCGATCCATCGGGCACGTGAATCCCCGGCACCGGCTGCAGTATCCGCTGACCGTTCGTGAGGTGGTGCTGACCGGCATCACCGCGACCATCGACATCCCGAATCGCTGGACGCCGACCGCGGCCGAGAACGAACGGGCCGATGCGATGATCGCCGCGGTGGGGATGACCCGTAAGGCCCAGAATGTCTGGCCGACACTGTCGCAGGGCGAGCGGGGCCGCGCTCTCATTGCGCGAGCACTGATTTCGGAGCCCGATCTGCTTCTGCTGGACGAACCGACGACCGGGCTCGATGTCGCGGCCCGCGAGCAGCTACTGGAGACGATCGACACCCTGGACCGGACGCATCCCGACGTCGCGTCGATCTTGGTGACCCATCACCTCGAGGAGTTGCCGACCACCACCACGCACGCGCTGCTGATCGCCGACGGCCGCACCGTGGCCAGCGGCCCTGCGCGCGAGACGATTTCGACCGACAACGTCACGGCCGCCTTCTCGCATCCGATCACGGTGGGTTACGACGAGGGCCGCTGGACGGCCCGCGCGAAGGCGACGGCGATCGACGTCTAGTACCTCGACAGCGAAGCGATCCGCGGATAGAGGACCGCGGGACCGAGCCATCGGGCTATGAAGCGGCGCAGTTCGCTTGCGTCTTGTGCAGGTTGCCTGGGATCGGTCAGCAGCGATTGCACCGTGCGAGCGGTCATTTCGCAAAGGTCGCGCAGCGCGGCGGCGTCGAAACCGTGCAACTCCCAGTCCACATCGAAGCGGTGAAAGACCGACAGGCAGAAGGTGATCGCGGTGTCGGATGTCAGCGAGGTGACGGCTTCGCCCTCCTGCCGCAGAGTCAACAAATTCTCCAGCTGCGGATCGCCGACCAGATTCTCGATGCCGAACGACACGCTATCGACGACGGCCGACACCGGGTCGCTGACTCCGCTGACGTGTTCGACGACCTGATCGATGAAACCGTCGACGGTACGCATCGAGCTCGCGATGAGTAGAGCATCGGCATTCGGGAAATAGCGGTACACGGTCTGGCGCGTGATGCCGAGCCTGCGAGCGACGTCGGCGAGCCGAAGCGCTGCTCCGTGTTGGGCCACCAACTCGTCCACCGCATCGAGGATTCGGGCGATCGCCTCCTCATCCGAGGCGGGCGTCACCCCGGCCCAGCCGCGACTACGCATTCGCTGTCGCCAATACGTCGACGTCGAACTCGATGGGAAGTGTGGTCGGGCCGGTCATTCCGAGCACAGACTTCCACGGTGCCGGGCCCACACGATGCGGCGCGGACAGGCGGCGGGTGAGAACCACGAGCGCCTCGGCCAACTCCCGGCGGGCGAGATTGGCGCCGAGACAGTAATGCGCACCGCCACCAAAAGTGAGGATCGGCGGGACATCCCCGCGCGCGATGTCAAAGCGGTCAGCATCGTCGTAGATCGCGGGATCACGGTTTGCCGCAAAGCTGTTGGCGAAAACGAAAGTCCCCGCCGGGAATAGGTAGCCGCCGAATTCGGCATCCTCCACCGCGGCTCGCGGCACGATGCAGGCCGCCGGTGAATGGCGCATGCTTTCGTCGACGGCTTGCATCGCGAGTTCCGGTTGTTCGCCGAGCTTCGCCCATTGATCCGGATGCTCGCAGAGCACCTGCACCGACGCCGCCAGCTGGTTTCGCGTGGTGTCCGTGCCCGCCATCAGGAAGCCGGCGACCATGCCGCGGAGTTCGTCGATATTCAGCCGGTCGCCATCGCTTTCCGCACGAATGAGCTCCGACAGCAGGTCATCGGTCAGGTTGTTCCGTCGGGCGGCGACCATGTCGTCGACATAGGCGTCGAGCTCACCCCAGGCCCGCATGATCTGGGCCTCGTCGAAGTTGGCATCCGGCTGGAAGTTGAAGGCCTTGAAGATCTCCTCGGTCCAATCCGAAAACAGCTGCCAGTCCTCGCGCGGCGCACCGAGCAGCGCACAGATGATCGGGGTCGGATACGGGCGCGCGATGTCAGCCACGACGTCGCAGCGTCCGGCGTCCATCACCCGGTCGATCAGCTCATTGACCACCTCGTGGATCGTCTCGGTGAGGCGAGACGTCGCACGAGGAGTGAACGCCTTCGCAACCAGTTTGCGCAGCCGAACATGTGGTGCGCCCTGCAAACCCAGCAGGCTGGTCGCCAGCTTGTCGAACAGCGGGCCGGATGTGATGCCCTGCGCCGCCAGCGTGATACCGGGCGGGAGGCGGAATCTGTTGTCGCGCAGTATTTCCCGCGCCAGATGATAGGACAGGATCTCCGGCCCCATAGGGCCGATCGCGATAGGTGCACGCGATTGCGCGGTTCGAAGGTCGTCGAGAATGTCGTTCGGTGTGGCATTGAGGTCGTAACTGAATGTGGGGAGACCGGCTTCGAAGACGCTGGGAGTGGCATTGTTCACGGTCATCGATCGTCTCCACCTCGGGATCGCCGGATCGGCTACGGTACGGACACTTAGTGCGAAAGTGTATGACCAGAACACTGGATCGTCAAGATATGAGTCGATAAGCGCCGAATCCTTAGGCATCGCTGCGATTCATGGTCATACATGTGTGGATATTGTGTCCATTTCGGCCATCAACGCGCTGGTCCGCAGCTAATGGCGCGAGCGCTGGTCTCGCGGCGACCGCACTGGAGACCTAAGCGCGATTGTCGCCGTGTTCCGCCCGGTATTCGGCCAGCGAGTAGCGCTGCCCTGATGCGCGTCGACGTTCGGATTCCTCGAACACCGTCTGCAACAGCATCTGGTCATACCCAGAGTTGCGGGCAATCTCCCGATAGAGGGTGTTGTCCATCGCGTACACACCGGGAATGGCTTCGCGGAGGTGTTTTCGGTAGATGCCCTCGAACGGGTCGATGCCTGACCGGCGGCGGCGCTCGGCCTCCTCCTGCAAACGTTGTCGCGCCTCACTTTCGGTGGGTGCGAAGATCGACCAATCAGTGCCAGGATATGATGCGCTCCAACCTGTTTCGGCTTGCTCGATGTTTGGACGGACACGAAACGCCCACCGACTGATGTCGATCTCTTCAGGTGCGGTCAACTTCCCCCCTTTATCAATCAGTGACCGCACACGGCAGGACCAGGGCTTGCAGCCCCGCTTCGCAAACCTCCCAAGGCGCCACGACCCGAGTCTAGGTCGCGTTATTCGCGGCGGCCAGTCACCTCCGGGCCAAGCAGCTGATCGGCGTCGAAGCAGCTGTGGTCGCCGGTGTGGCAGGCGCCGCCGACCTGGTCGACCTCCAGCAGCACTGCGTCACCATCGCAGTCCAGCCGCACCGAATGCACGTACTGGGTATGTCCGGACGTCGCGCCCTTGACCCACTGCTCGCCGCGAGAGCGCGAATAGTAAGTGGCTTCGCGGGTTTCCAGCGTGCGGGCCAATGCCTCGTCGTCCATCCACGCGACCATCAACACGTCGCCGGTGCCGCGCTCCTGCGCGATCGCCGCGAACAGGCCGTTGGCGTCACGCTTGAGGCGCTTGGCGATATCGGGGTCGAGGCTCATCTCACCGTGATCCCTTCAGCCGCCATCGCGGCCTTCACCTGGCCGATCGTGAGCTCGCGGAAGTGGAAGACACTGGCCGCCAGCACGGCATCGGCACCGGACTGCACCGCGGGTGCGAAGTGCTCCACCGCACCGGCGCCGCCACTGGCGATCACCGGCACCGTGACTGCCTTGCGCACCGCCTTGAGCATCTTCAGGTCGAAGCCGGCCTTGGTACCGTCGGCGTCCATCGAGTTCAACAGGATCTCGCCGACACCGAGTTCAGCTCCGCGGGTTGCCCATTCGACCGCGTCGATACCCGTCCCCTGCCGCCCGCCGTGGGTGGTGACCTCCCAGCCCGACGGCGTCGGCGCCGAGCCCTCTGGCACCGTGCGGGCGTCCACTGACAGCACAATGCACTGCGAGCCGAACTTCCTGGACAATTCGGCCAACAATTCCGGACGTGCGATGGCGGCAGTGTTCACCGACACCTTGTCCGCGCCTGCGCGCAGCAGCATGTCGACGTCGGCCACCGAACGCACTCCCCCGCCGACGGTGAGCGGGATGAAAACCTGTTCGGCGGTGCGACGCACCACGTCGAGCATCGTCGCGCGTCCCGACGAGGATGCGGTCACGTCCAGGAAGGTCAACTCGTCGGCGCCTTCGGCGTCATAGGCGGCGGCAAGCTCGACGGGATCGCCCGCGTCGCGCAGGTTTTCGAAGTTGACACCCTTGACCACCCGGCCGGCGTCGACGTCGAGGCAGGGAATCACGCGTACTGCGACGTCCATTACAGGTAATCCTCCGGTGGGCCGAGGTTCTGCACGATCTCCATGACATGGGCATGCACGCCGGGTGCGGCGGCCAGCGCCGAGCGCGCCGACGGGGTCCATGGCTGGCCGGACAGGTCGGTGACGATCCCACCCGCGGCGCGCACCAGCGCGACTCCCGCGGCATGGTCCCAGATGTGATCACCGAAACTGATTGCAGCACCCATGATTCCGGCCGACACATAGGCGATGTCAACACCGGTGGCGCCGTGCATCCGCAGCTTCGAGCACACCCGGCTGAGATTCTCCAGCACCGCCAGTCGGTACCGGCCAGGGAACCGCCCCCGCCAGTCCACGTTGAACGTGCCGATACCGATCACGCACTGCCCGATATCGCTGTGCCCGATCGGCGGTTGGGCGACACCGTTGTAGTACACCGGTCCGTCCGCCACCGCGCTGAAGCGCTGGTCGGTGAACGGCAGCCAGGTCAGTCCCGCGACCGGTTCGCCGTCACGCAGCAGCCCCAGCAAGATCGCGGCCATCGGCGAGCCCGCGGCGTAGTTGAACGTGCCGTCGATCGGATCGAGCACCCAGACCAGCGGGGAATCGATTGCGGCGCCGCCGAATTCTTCGCCGTGCACCCCGATCCCGGTGACCGACTCCAGCGCGGCGACCACCTGCCGTTCGATGGCCAGGTCCACCTCGGTGGCGAAGTCGTTGCCCTTCTTCTGCACAGCCGACTCGGCCCGGTGCCCGGCGATGAACGGTTTGGACGCGTCGTCCAGGATCACCGCCGCCTGGGCCACCAGGGCCTCGATATCCGCCGACTGCGCTGCCATCGGTGTTACTGGCTCACCGCGGCCAGCGCCTCCGGCAGCGTGAATCGCCCGGCGTAGAGCGCCTTTCCGACGATCGCACCCTCAACCCCGGATTCGGTCAAAGTCGCGATCGCACGCAAGTCGTCCAGGCTGGACACCCCGCCGGAGGCGATCACCGGTGCGTCGGTGCACTCGGCAACCCCCTCGAGCAGGTCGAGATTGGGTCCGGTCAGCGTGCCGTCCTTGGTGACGTCGGTGACCACGAAGCGCGAACAGCCTTCGCTGTCAAGGCGTTCCAGGACATGCCACAGATCGCCGCCGTCGGTCTCCCAGCCCCGGCCACGCAGGCGGTGCTCGCCGTCGACGATCTGGACGTCCAGTCCGACGGCCACCTTGTCGCCGTACTCGGCGATCGCCGCGGCACACCAGAGCGGATTCTCCAGCGCCGCGGTGCCGATGTTGACCCGGGCACAGCCGGTGGCCAGCGCCGCCTTGAGCGACTCATCGTCGCGGATACCGCCCGAGAGTTCGACTTTCACGTCTAGCGCACCGACCACCTCGGCGAGCAGCTCGCGGTTGGACCCGCGGCCGAATGCCGCGTCGAGGTCCACCAGGTGGATCCACTCGGCACCGTCACGCTGCCAGGTCAGCGCGGCGTCCAGCGCCGAGCCGTACTCGGTCTCGCTGCCGGCCTTGCCCTGCACCAGACGAACCGCCTTGCCCTCGACCACGTCGACGGCAGGCAACAAAATCAGTGGCACTCTTACAGCCCCTCAACCCAATTCGCGAGCAGTGCCGCACCGGCGTCACCGCTCTTCTCCGGATGAAATTGTGTCGCCGACAACGGACCGTCCTCGACCGCGGCAAGGAACCGCACGTGGTGGTCGGCCCAGGTCAGCAGCGCATCGGGTGCGCCCTCCCACTTCTGTGCGGCATAGGAATGCACGAAGTAGAACCGGGTGTCGGCATCGAAACCCCGGAACAGCACACTGTTTGGCGCCGCATCCACGACATTCCAGCCCATGTGCGGGATCACCGGTGCATCAAGCCGGGTGACCGATCCCGGCCACTGGCCACAGCCCTGCGATTCCACTCCGAACTCCACGCCCCGGGCGAACAGGATTTGCATGCCCACGCACACCCCGAGCACCGGGCGGCCCGCGGCCACCCGGTCGGCGATGATGCGCTCGCCGCCGATGTCTCGCAGCCCGGTCATACAGGCCTCGTACGCGCCGACGCCGGGAACGACAAGACCGTCGGCGTTCAGCGCACGCTGCGCGTCGGCGGTCACCTCGACGTCGGCCCCGACGCGTTCCAGTGCCCGCTGCGCCGAGCGCAGGTTGCCCGAGCCGTAGTCCAGGACCACGACGGATCTAGCTGTCACAGTGTGCCTTTGGTGGACGGCACGCCAGACACCCGCGGATCGGGCTCGACGGCCTGCCGCAGCGCCCTGGCCACTGCCTTGTACTGCGCTTCGGTGATGTGGTGCGGGTCGCGGCCGTAGAGGGTGCGCACGTGGAGCGAAATCCGGGCGTTGAACGCCAGCGATTCGAACACGTGCCGGTTGACCACCGTGTGGTACGGCACGGTCGATCCGGCGATGGTGAAATCGACCATGTAATCCGGTTCCCCGGTGTGCACGAAGTACGGCCGGCCAGACACGTCGACGGCGGCGTGTGCCAGCGTCTCGTCCATCGGGATGAAAGCGTCGCCGAAGCGGCGGATGCCTTTCTTGTCGCCGAGGGCCTGCCCCAGCGCGGTGCCGAGCACGATCGCGGTGTCCTCGATGGTGTGGTGGCCCTCGATGTCGACGTCGCCCTGAGCGGAGATGGCCAGGTCGAAGCTGGCGTGGGTGCCCAGCGAGGTGAGCATGTGGTCGAAGAACGGAATCCCGGTGTGCACGCTGACATCCCCGGTGCCGTCGAGATCGAGGTCGACGACGATGTCGGACTCGCGGGTCTTGCGCTCGACCCGGGCGCGACGGGTGGGCGTGGCGATAGCGGTCATGTCGCTCCTATTTGGGCCAGCTCGGTGGCGGCCAGCCGTGCGCTGGCGGCCAGGAAGGCGTCGTTCTCGTCGGCCAATCCGATTGTGGTGCGCAGGTATCCGGGTATTCCGACATCACGGATCAGAACGCCGTCGTCGAGGTAGCGCTGCCAGGCCGCTGCGGCATCGGCGAATTCACCGAACAGCACGAAGTTCGCGTCGCTGGGGATGACGCGGAAGCCGAGCTCAGCCAGGGCCGCGCAGACCCGCTCCCGTTCGGCGATCAACGTTGCGACACTGCCCAGGGTGTCGTCGGCATGCCGCAACGCAGCACGTGCGGCGGCCTGGGTGACCACCGAGAGGTGGTAGGGCAGCCGGACCAGCAGCACGGCATCGATGATCGCCGGGGCCGCGATCAGATAGCCCAGCCGTCCGCCGGCGAAGGCGAACGCCTTGCTCATCGTGCGGCTGACGATGAGCTTGCTGGGATACTCGTCGATCAGCTCGATCGCACTGGGCTGACTGGAGAATTCGCCATACGCCTCGTCGACGATGAGGATGCCGTGGCCCATGGCGTCCAGCAACCGGCGCAGGTCTTCGATCGGGATGCTCTGTCCGGACGGGTTGTTAGGGCTGGCGACGAACACGACATCGGGATCACGGGCGGCGATGACGGTCGCCGCGGTGTCGGCGTCCAGACTGAAGTCGGCCGCGCGCACCGACTCGATCCACTCGGTCTGCGTGCCACCCGCGATGATCGGATGCATCGAGTACGACGGAACGAAGCCGATCGCGCTGCGCCCCGGCCCGCCGAAGGCTTGCAGCAGTTGTTGCAGGATCTCGTTGGATCCATTGGCTGCCCACAGGTTTTCGCATCGCACGTCGACACCGGTCTGGGCCCGCAGATAAGCGGCCAGGTCAGTGCGCAGCTCGACGGCATCCCGGTCCGGATAGCGGTGCAGGTTGGCGGCGGCGGCCTGCACCGAGCGGGTCACGTCCTCGACCAGAGCGCGACTCGGCGGGTGCGGGTTCTCATTGGTGTTCAGCCGCACGGGAACGTCGAGTTGCGGTGCGCCATAGGGGGATTTGCCGCGCAGATCGTCGCGCAGCGGCAGATCCGCCAGAGTCACATTCGCGCCGGGGATCGTCATCGCTCGAACCTCCGCCGGACGGCCTCGCCGTGGGCCGGTAGGTCCTCGGCCTTGGCCAGGGTGATCACGTGTCCGGACACGTCTTTCAGTGCCGCCTCGGTGTAGTCGACGACGTGGATGCCACGCAGGAACGTCTGCACCGACAGACCGCTGGAGTGCCGCGCACAGCCGGCGGTGGGCAGCACATGGTTGGACCCGGCGCAGTAGTCGCCGAGGCTGACCGGCGACCACGGGCCGACGAAGATCGCGCCTGCCGCCCGGATTCGGCTCGCCACCTCGTTGGCGTCGACGGTCTGGATCTCCAAATGCTCAGCGGCATAGGCATTCACGACACGAACCCCGGTGTCGATGTCGTCGACCAGAACGATGCCGGACTGTCGCCCGCGCAGCGCCTCGGTCACCCGTTCCCGGTGCTTGGTGGTGCTCAGCTGGACGGCCAGCTCGGCTTCGGTGGCCTCGGCCAGCCCGGTGCTGTCGGTCACCAGCACGCTGGCGGCCATCACATCGTGCTCGGCCTGGCTGATCAGATCGGCGGCGACGTGCACCGGGTCGGCGGTGTGGTCAGCCAGGATCGCGATCTCGGTGGGGCCGGCCTCGGCGTCAATGCCGATCTGCGAGCGGCAGATCCGCTTGGCGGCGGTGACGTAGATGTTGCCCGGCCCGGTAACCATGTCGACCGGGGCGAGTTCGGCACCGTCGATGTCGGTGCCGCCGTAGGCCAGCAATGCCACGGCCTGCGCGCCGCCGACGGCCCACACCTCGTCGACACCGAGCAGCGCCGCCGCCGCGAGGATGGTCGGGTGCGGCAGTCCGCCGTGATCGGCCTGCGGCGGGCTGGTGATGACCAGCGAATCCACCCCGGCGGTTTGGGCGGGCACCACGTTCATGACGACGCTCGACGGGTAGACCGCGTTGCCGCCCGGCACGTAGAGGCCGACCCGTTCCACCGGCACCCAGCGCTCGGTGACCGAGGCGCCCGGTGCCAGGGTCGTGGTGGTGTCGGTACGCCGTTGGTCGGCGTGCACGATCCGGGTGCGCTCGATGGCCACCTCCAGCGCGGCACGTACGTCCGGATCGAGCTCGGCGAGGGCTGCGGCCATGCGCGCCGGGGGCACGCGCACGGTCGCGGGGCGCACCCCGTCGAACCGCTCCCCGTACTCCAGGGCGGCCACCGCGCCACGCTCGGCGACATCGTCGACGATCGGCCGGACGGTGGGGACCACGGCGTCCACGTCCATACCGCCGCGCGGCAGCGCCGCGCGCAGTTCGGCGGCGGTGAGCGTGCGGCCACGCAGGTCGATCCGGTTCATGGCGAAGCTGGTCATCGGTTCAATTGTCCCCGATCGGTGCACCCGAATAAAAATCGATTGAGCGCGGGTCGCGGCGGCCCGGATACTGCGGGTATGCAATGGGAGCTGTGGCTGGCCTTCGTCGGCGCCGCGATCGCCATCAGTGTGTCGCCCGGCGCGGGTGCCATCCAGTCCATGGCCACCGGTCTGGCGTACGGTCTGCGCCGCGGTTACTGGAGCATCACCGGCCTCGAGATCGGACTGATGCTGCAACTGGCGGCGGTCGCGGTGGGGCTCGGCGCGGCGGTCGCGCAATCGGTCGTCGCGTTCACCGTGATCAAGTGGATCGGCGTGATCTACCTGGTGTATCTGGCCATCCGCCAATGGCGCAGCAAGCCCCTTGACCTGGATGAACAGGTCAGCCTGGACGCCGGCGGCGGGCGCTGGTCCCTGCTGGTGCGCGGGTGCCTGGTCAACGTGACCAATCCGAAGGGACTGGTGTTCCTGCTCGCTGTGCTGCCGCAATTCGTCATGCCGACAGCACCGCTGCTCCCCCAGTATCTGGCCATCGGCGCAACGATGGTGGTCGTCGATCTGGTGGTGATGGGCGCCTACACGGGGCTGGCGGCCCGGCTGCTGGGTTGGCTCCGCACGCCGCGCCAGCAGAGGGCGATGAACCGGACCTTCTCCGGACTGTTCGCCGCCGCGGCGGTGGTGCTGTCCCTGGTGCGCCGTGGCGCGGCCGCCTAGCCTTGGCGCCATGTCGACCAAGGATCACCCGAACAACGCCCCCGGCGTACCGATGAAGTTCCCGGTCTGGTTCGAGAAATTCCAGATCAAGTACTTCAACCCCGCGGTGAAGCCGCTGGCCAAGTACATGCCGGGCATGTCGGTCGTCAAACACCGCGGCCGCACCTCGGGTAAGCAGTACGAGACCGTGGTCTCGGCCTTCCGCAAGGGCGACACCATCGCCATCATGCTCGCCCACGGCAAGACCAACTGGGTCAAGAACATCCTGGCCGCCGGCGAGGCCGACATCCGCCACGGCCGGCACGACCTGCACCTGATCAACCCGCGGGTGGTGCCTGCCGGTACCGACGATCCGTCCCTGCCCGGGGTTGCCCGCCGGGGCGTCAAGCGTGGCGTCGGCGCGTTCGTCGCCGATATCGCCTGAGCCCGCTGGCGGCGGTGGACCGCACCCTAGGCTGGTCACATGTCGCTGGGTGCGCCTCCGCAGGAGGTGCGGTTCTGTCGCAGTGCTGACGGCACGAGGATCGCTTTTGCGGTACATGGCTCGGGTCCGCCCATGCTGTTGACAACCTGCTGGCTCAGCCACCTGGAGTTCGACTGGGAAAGCCCCGTGTGGCGACATTTCCTACTCGACCTGGGAAAAGTAGCTACCGTGGTGCGCTACTACGAGCGCGGCTTCGGGATGTCGGACTGGGATGTCACCGATTTCAGTCTCGACGCGCGCGTCGCCGACCTGACTGCGGTGGTGGACGCCGCAGGACTGCAGCGGTGCGCGATGGTCGGGATGTCGCAAGGCGGACCGGCCGCCATCACCTATGCCGTCAACCATCCACACCGCGTCAGCAGGTTGATCCTGTACGGCACCTACGCATCCAGGAGCCGCACCGAGGAGTCAGACGAACTCGAACGGACATTCCAGCAGTTGATCAAAGTTGGCTGGGCACGCCCGGACAGCACGTTCCGCCGCGTCTTCACCCAACTGATGATTCCAGACGCCACCGAAGAGCAAGCGGGGTGGCTTGACGCCCTTCAGGCGCGAGCCACCTCCACCACCAACGCGATGCGCTCACGGGCCGAGCGGATGAAAGCCGACGTCAGCTCGCTGTTGCCCCAGGTGTCCGTGCCCACTCTGGTGCTGCACGCCCGCGGCGACCGGATGATGGACTTCGCGGACGGCCGGGAACTTGCGTCCCGCATCCCCAACGCACGATTGGTAACGCTGGATAGCGACAACCACATCACCCTCGCCGACGAGCCCGCGTGGCCGATATTCGTGGCGGAGGTAGAGGCATTTCTGGCCGCCGACGGCATCAGCGCGCCGAGTAACCCGGCTGCATTGCGCAGCTTGACCGGCCGCGAACGTGACGTGCTGCAGCTGGTCGGCCAAGGCCTCGACAACGCTGACGTGGCACGAGAACTGACGATGTCTGTCCGCACCGTCGAACGGCATTTGACCAGCATCTATACCAAGCTCGGCCTCACCGGCCGGTCCGCGCGGGCCGCTGCGGTCGCCCGATTACTCAGCAGCTGACCTGCGTGCCAGCCGCCGTAACGGCAATGGCGGGCACCCTCAAACAGGCGGTCGGCACCGATTCGTCGATAACCAATCGTCCATAGCGTTCCTTCCTGTCAACCGACAAGTTCCCAGGAGAATGCGATGAATCGTGACAACAAGGCCGCGATCAGCCTCACCACCGGCCTCGAGGATCCCGAACGGGTGACCGTCGCCTTTTTGGTGGCGGTCGGAGCCGCCGAGGCAGGCCGACCGACCATGATGTTCTTGACCAAGGAGGCCGTGCGCCTTGCCGTGACAGGCGTCGGTGTCGGCACCGCATGTGACGGCTGCCCGCCGCTCACCGAACTGATGGACCGCTACGAGCGAGCCGGTGGCCGGTACCTGGTGTGTCCGATCTGTGTGCAGGCCAAGAAGCTCGATGCCGGCAGCTTCATCCGAGAAGCCGAGCTCGGCGGAACGGTGCAGCTCTGGGAGTGGATCGGCAACGGGGCGACAACATTCAGCTATTGAAGCGACGACGGCCAACCCCCGGCGTGGCCGCGAGCGCCCCGCTGCTAGGCGCCAGTTGAGTCGCAGACGGCTCTACGGAGTGGGTCTGGCCTGCAGATTTCACGATCTCATCATCATCTTCGCAATCCGGCCGGGCAGCATCCATATCTGCAGACAACCCGAAAGGACCTCCGACCATGACTGTTCGTTCCCGGACAGCGATTGCCGCCGTGGTTACGGTCGGAACGCTCGCCGGTTCCACGACCGCGCTCATCGCTACCAGCCAGTGGGCGTCGATCGCGCGGCCCGCACTGGGTATCGCGATGCCACCCGGTTCTGCGACCCCCGGCCCGGTGCAATTGGCCGCCCTCCTGACACCGAACAGCGTTGAGTCGGCCCCTTCCAGCGGCATTCCGGCCGCCGCGGCGGGGCAAGCGGCCGCCAATAGCGCTATCACGTCGGATGCCGCCGGTGGCGCGAACCTGACCAGCCGGATATCAGCTCCGAGTCCAAATCTCTTTACTCCGAATCATATTGGGCCGTCAAGACCGACCATTACCGGCCGCCGCGGCACAGCGACAGTCACCGGTCCGGCTGCGCCGAGGCCTGCCACTGCACTCATCGACCCCATGTTCACCGGCCCGGGGTCGCGTCCGATCATCGGTCCAGGCGGCTGGCTCATCGGCAACGGCATCGAACCCGGCCAAGATGGCGGCCTGCTCATCGGAAACGGTGCCGACGGCGCGCCGGGCCAAGATGGTGGGCGTGGCGGGTTGTTGATGGGCAACGGCGGCAACGGCGGTGACGGTAACCCCGGGCAGGCCGGCGGAAACGGCGGCAGCGCAGGCCTGTTCGGCAACGGCGGCGCGGGCGGCAAGGGTGGAGATTGGGCCAGGCTTTCGAACGACCCCATCTACGCGGCCGACGGAGGCAAGGGCGGCGACGCCCTGTTCGGTAATGGCGGCGCAGGCGGCGCGGGCGGCAAGAGCGTCAACCTGGGAAGTGGCATCGCGCGCGGTGGTGACGGCGGCGACGGCGGCCACTCGTTCATTGCCGGCAATGGCGGCGCGGGCGGCGCGGGAGACACCGGCTCCGGCTCGGGCGGTAACGCCACCGGCGGCTACGGCGGCGACGGCGGGAACGGCGGAGCGCTGCGGGGTGACGGCGGCGACGGTGGCGCAGGCGCCTTGGCCGGTTCAATCGACGGCGACGTCCGGGGCGGATCGGGTGGATCCGGCG
>AGIQ01000014.1 GCA_000230935.2 Mycolicibacterium rhodesiae JS60 | reverse complement strand
CCACTCGAGTCACTCCGAAGAGCACTTTCCGTTCGACTTGCATGTGTTAAGCACGCCGCCAGCGTTCGTCCTGAGCCAGAATCAAACTCTCCAAACAAAAACCCCCACACCAACAGGCGCAGGCAGAATTCGAATCAGAAAAATCTGAAACCAAACAAAAGACACCAAAACTGGCATCAAAAACACTGCACCCCAACACGGGGGTACCAGGATGCAGCAAAAACAACAACAAACAAAAACCACCAAACACACTATTGAGTTCTCAAACAACACACCCAGCACCTTCACCGGCCGCGCAAAACACCCCGCAGCTTTCGCCGCGTGGAGTAGGGCGGACAGTCGGAAACATCCCGGAGTCCGGGACTATTCCTTGAAGGTATCTTCGCGCTCCCCGGCTTGGCCGGGCCGCTCTGACTTGGAATAAGTTACGTGAGTGCTAACAGCGAGTCAAATCGCCTGCTAGATCGGCGTTTTGCACGCACGCGGAAGCTTCAAACCCGCTGCACGCCAGCGATATTCCGCTTCCCGCGGCGCAGCACCAACCAGCGGCCGTGGAGGAAGTGGGACGGTTGTGCCACCCAGTCCTCGCTGTCAATCTTCTCGTTGTTGACCGACACCCCGCCCTCGGCGATCGTCCGCTTGGCGGCACCCTTGCTTGCCGACAGACCGGTGGCCACCAGAAGGTCGACGATGCCGTCCGGGGCACCAGAGGCCAGCTCAGCCACCGACGTCTCCCGCAACGCCGCCGCCAGGGTCGGCTCATCGAGCCGCGAGAGTTCACCGCGGCCGAATAACGCCTGCGAAGCGTGCTCGACCGCATCGGTCGCGGCCTGACCGTGCACCAACGTGGTCAGTTCCTGCGCCAGTCGGCGTTGCGCGGCCCGCTCGTGCGCACGGTTTGCCGTGGCCTCGGCGAGCTCGGCGAGCTCGTCGGCCGTCAGGAAGGTGAACCAGCGCAGGTACTTGATCACGTCTGCGTCGGCCGTGTTGACGAAGTACTGATACCAGGCGTATGGGCTGGTCATCTCGGGGTCCAGCCACAAACTCCCGCCGCCGGTGGACTTGCCGAACTTCGTCCCGTCCGCCGCGGTGACCAGCGGCACCGTCAGGGCGTGCACGCTCGTGCCCAGGGTCTGACGGACCAGGCGCACGCCGGCGATGATGTTGCCCCACTGATCGGACCCGCCGATCTGCAGCGCGCAGCCGTACCGCCGGTTGAGCTCCACATAGTCATTGGCCTGCAGCAGCATGTAGCTGAATTCGGTGTAGGAGATGCCGTCGGAGTCCAGCCTGCGCCGGATCGTGTCGCGGTCGAGCATCACGTTGACCGAGAAGTGCTTGCCGACGTCGCGAAGGAAGTCGATGGCGCTCAGCTGCGAGGTCCAGCTGAGATTGTTCTCGACGATCGCACCGCTGGCGGAATCGTCGAAGTCGACGAATCGCTCCAATTGACCGCGGATCCGCTCGGCCCACTGGGCGACGGTGTCGGTGGTGTTCAACGTCCGCTCGCCGGTGTCGCGGGGATCACCGATCATGCCCGTGGCGCCGCCGGCCAACACGATCGGCCGATGGCCGGCCCGCTGAAAACGACGAAGTGTGAGCAACGGCACCAGATTTCCCGCGTGCAGGCTCGGCGCCGTCGGGTCGAATCCGCAATAGACGGTCATCGGTGGCTGCGCGGCCGCGGCAGCCAGCGCATCGATATCGGTGGACTGCGCGATCAGTTCGCGCCAGCCCAACTCGTCGAGGATCGTCGTGCACGTCTGCACTTGATTCGCTCCGCAAGCGTCACTCATGCGTTGATCTTCCCGTATGGGGTGTGCTCAGTCGCTCGCGCCCGGCCGTGGGGCGCGGGGACTGCGGCGGAAGGCCGAGACTTCCGGGCGTCCGGTGAGCCACAACCGCCACGGTCGATCTGCTGCCTGGGACACCCCGACCCGCGGTCCGCTGCTCTGCGGACCGCCGCCGTCGCACAGTTGCAGTGTCACCGGGGAATCCGGATCGAAGACGTCGACACCGTTGTCATCCATCACGATGCCCAGTGCCGAACACAGGTTGCCGGGACCGCGAGCCAAATCCGCCGGGCGCACCAGCGGACCGCGGTGGGCCTGCGCCACATCCTGCCCCGACTCGATCGCGGCCGCCCGGATCAGCACCGCCGCAGCGGCGCCGTCGGGGCCGCACACCACGTTGGCGCACACATGAATGCCGTGGCTTCGGTAGGTATAGAGCCGCCCGGGCGGACCGAACATCACCGCATTGCGGAGGCGCGGCCCTCGGTACGAGTGCGCCGCGGCATCGGGCCACGGTCCGTCCGGCGGGCCGCCGTACGCCTCGGCCTCCACGATCCGTGCGCTGACTCCCCTGCTGCTGATCACCCCGCCGAGCAGCGCACGAGCCGCCGACACCGGGTCGGTGTCCAGCAGGTCGGCGCTCATCGAAGCAAATTCTGCCCCAGGCATTGACCCGTCCGTGTTCGGGGAGGATTATTCACCACGTGATGAGTTCATCGAGTGATGAATTGAGGACGGGCCGCGACGCCGCCGTTCGCGCCGAGAACCTGAAGGTGATCCGCGGTAAGCGCGCCGCGCTGCACGACTTCTCGGTCACCATCGCGCGCGGCACGATCACCGGGCTGCTCGGCCCGTCGGGCTGCGGCAAGACCACTCTGATGCGCAGCATCGTCGGCACCCAGATCGTGGCGACCGGAACCGTCACCGTCCTCGGACATCCGGCCGGCTCCCCCGTGTTGCGCCACCGTGTCGGCTACGTCACCCAAGACCCGACCATCTACAACGACCTGCGAGTCATCGACAACGTCCGCTATTTCGCGGCGCTCTACGGCGCTCCGCCGGACAGTGCCGACCGGGCGATCGACGACGTCGGACTGCGCGACCACGCCATCGCGTACTGCGGGAATCTGTCCGGCGGCCAGCGCACCCGGGTGTCGCTGGCCTGCGCCCTGGTCAGCCAGCCCGATCTGCTGGTGCTCGACGAACCGACCGTCGGCCTGGACCCAGTCCTGCGCGTCGACCTCTGGAATCAGTTCGCCAACCTGGCCCGCCGCGGAACCACGCTGCTGGTGTCCAGCCACGTGATGGACGAAGCCGACCACTGCAACAACCTGCTGCTCATGCGCGAGGGCCGGCTGCTGGCACACACCACCCCGGCCCGACTCCGAGAGGACACCGGATGCACATCACTGGAGGAAGCGTTCCTGTCCGTCATCAGGCACAGCACCGCAACTCCCCTGCGCTGAGTCCGCGCGCCTACCTGGCCACCACGACCCGCATCCTGCGCCAGCTGCGCTCCGATCATCGCAGTGTCGCCATGATTCTCGTGGTGCCCAGTGCGGTGATCACGCTGATGTACTTCATGTTCGACGATGTGCCGTCGTTACCGGGCACGGTGTCGCCGTTCCAGAACTCATGCCTGATCCTGCTCGGGCTGTTCCCGCTGTTCGTGATGTTCCTGATCACGTCGATCACCATGCAGCGCGAACGAGCGTCGGGAACCCTGGAGCGAATCCTGACCACTCCGCTGCGGAGGCTCGACCTGCTGGCCGCCTACGGCACGGCGTTCTCGGTGGCCGCCGCCGCGCAAGCGATCCTGGCCTGTGTCGTCGCGTTCTGGCTGCTGGGTTTCGACACGAAGGGCAGCCCGATCTGGGTGTTCGTCATCGCAGTCATCAATGCGGTATTGGGTGTCGGGCTCGGGCTGCTGGCAAGTGCGTTCGCCCGCACCGAGTTTCAGGCCGTACAGTTCATGCCCGTGTTCATCGTCCCGCAGCTGCTGCTCGCGGGGATCATCGTGCCGCGCAATCAGATGCCGACCTGGCTGGAGTGGATCAGCAACGCGATGCCGGCCAGCTACGCGCTGGAGGCCCTGCGCGAGGTCAACGCCAACCCCAGGCTGACCGATATTGCGATCCGGGACATCGTCGTCGTCCTGGCGTTCGCCGTGGCCGCGATGGCGCTGGCCGCGGCGACCCTGCGGCGGCGTACTCCGTGAGCGCCGGCCGAAAGCAGGCGAAACGGCCCGGCCGGCCGCCCGGATCCTCCGACACCCGCCACCGAATCCTGGTCAATGCACGAGAGCTGTTCGCCCGCAACGGCATCGACAAGACTTCGATCCGCGCGATCGCCGCGACGGCCGGCGTCGACTCGGCCCTGGTGCACCACTACTTCGGCACCAAGGAGCAGCTCTTCGCCGCCGCGATCAACATCCCGATCGACCCGATGACCATCCTGGTGCCGCTGCGCGACACCCCCATCGAAGAACTCGGGCTGGTCATTCCAGCAATCCTGTTGCCGCTCTGGGATTCCGAGATGGGCGACGCGCTGATCGCGACGATTCGATCGCTGGTGGCAGGCTCCGACGTCAGCCTGATCCGGTCGTTCCTGCAAGAGGTCATCACCGCTGAAATCGGGCCCCGCGTCGACAATCCCCCCGGCAGCGGGCGGCTGCGGGTCCAATTCGTGGCATCGCAACTGGTGGGTGTGGTGATGGCGCGCTACATCATCGGTCTCGAGCCGTTCGCCTCGCTGCCGGCCGAACAGGTGGCCGCGACGATCGGACCGACGCTGCAGCGTTACCTCACCGGCGACTTACCCGCGCTCTGACGTCATCCCAGCACCGGGAAGCGGCGTTGCCCGGCGAGTCGGTCCAGCGCGCGCTGCATGACCCGGCGGACGTGGGCGTCGACCTCGTCGGTATCCGGGCCCTTGCCGAAAGCACAGGGGTCGACCGGCTCGAGCACCTCCATCACGATCTTCGAGGGCAGCGGCCAGTTCGGCGGGAAGAAGACGGTGAATCCGAACGGCAGCCCGACGGTCAGCGGCATGATCTCCGCTCGAATGCGTGGCAGGCCGATTCGGTAAGCCAATTCAGTTCCCCGGCTCAGGAAGAACTGGGTCTCCTGGGCACCGATGGACACTATCGGCACGATCGGCACACCGGTTTCGATAGCGGTGCGCGCGTACCCGGTGCGGCCGTCGAAGTCGATCTTGTTCTGCTGCAACGTGGGCCGGTATGCGTCGTAGTCGCCGCCGGGGAACACCAGCACGACGGCGCCGGATCGCAACGCCGCGGTCGCGGCCTCGGGACTGGCGTGCACCACGCCCAGGCGCGGCAGCAGCGGCCCCCACGGCGCGATGAAGATCCCGTAAATGCGCCAGGGTGTAGAGCGGACGTCCGTACCCGAACTCGTGGTAGAAAGCGGGGCCGAACACCGGGACGTCGGGTGTGAGCATGCCTCCGGAGTGATTGCACACCAGCAGGGCCGCTCCCGACGGCGGGACGAGCTCGAGACCGCGCACCTCGGCGCGAAAGTACCGCCGGATCAACGGCCAGGCCGCCCCGATCACCCGTCTGGTGACGGCGGGGTCCCACTTGGCGAGTTCGCCGGGCAGGTCCTTGACGACGACGTTGTCGACCACAGTTGCGACGCTACGCCACAGTCGGCCGGCGCTTCAGGAGCCCGACTGCGCCATCAGGCGCTCATGCTCCTCGGGGCTGACCTCGACCGCCTCGTCGATGAGCAGCACCGGAATGCCGTCCTCGATGCGGTACGCCTTGTGCAGGCGGGGGTTGTACAAAACCTGGTCGACGAGTACCAGCGGACCGCGATCGGCCGGGCACACCAGGATTTTCAGCAACTTGTCGTCGAGCACGGTTACGGGCTTGCCGGCTGGCCCATCACCGGTGCGGTGTTGCCGCCGATGGTGGGGGCTCCGTCGCTGGGCATCTGACCGGCGCCCATCACCGCATTGTTCTGTTGCGCCTGTTGCGCCTGCTGCAGGATCTGCATCTGGGCGAAAATCTTCTGCTGGTAACCGAGGGTGTTCTGCAGCGCCTCAACCAGCGGCTTCTGATTCGGCCGGTACTGCAGCGCGTTCTGGATCTCGGCGATATTGGTTCGCGACGGCTTGATGCCCTGCGCGCGCAGCTTCATGACCTGCTTGATGAGCTTGGACAGCTGACCGCCGCCGGAACCCTGGTCGTACTCCTGGTCGATGAACAGCAGCAGCTGATCAGCGCTCTGGAACTGCGGGACGCCGTTATCGGCACTCGGGGTGGCCGGAGTGGCGCTCGGATCGGCCGAGGCCGGTTGCGTACCCATCCCGACCAGCAGGCCAGCGGTCAGGGCACCGATCGCCGTGCCCCGGACGGCGCGACGCCAGTGGCGTGAAACGGTCTGGCTTGTCATGCATTCCTCCGGCGCGGTGGACATCTGCGACTTTCGGCGAGCCTAACAGCGCTGCGCGACCTGGGCAGAAGCTCAGTCCTCGGTACCGCCGAGATGAGCGCGTGCCGCAGCCGTGAAACGCCTGTACTTCCCCGTATCGGGCTCCAAGTGCCACGCGTTACGGGACACCTTCGGCACACCCTCGGCTTTCAGCGCCGATACCGTCGGCCGGTAGGTGGCGCTGAGCGGAAAGTCGGGCACCACGTGGACGACGTCCGGCGGCGGGCCGACCGGCATCGAGGCGAACGCATCGGTCAGGTCCTCGGCGGTGACCGTCATGCCGGACCGCAGCGAGATGGCGGTGACGGCGATCGTCCCGCCGGGCACTGCGACGCCGTAGGTTGCGGCCAGGTCGACGGCGTCGATCCGGGTGACCGCATCAGTCACCGGTTCGGGGAACACCACACCGCGCGCGGTGCGGATCAGCGTCGGACGGCTGCCCAGCAGCCAGAAGTCGCCGTCGGCATCGCGCCGGAACACGTATTCGGTGGAGATCCAGGTGTCGCCGGCGGCAAAGACCCCGCGCTTGACCAACGCGGTCGGGTCGACCGGTCCCCACGGCCGGGCCAGCAGAACCCCGACCTGGTTCGGTTCGGCGACCGCGACGAACCCGCGATCGTCTTCGAGGATCAGGTCGTCGACCGGGTCGTAGGCACCCAGTTCGATACGTCCGCCGCCGGGCAGCGGCCGGCCCTCACTGCCGACCTTGACGCCGGCCACATTGGCCAGCACCGCTTGCCCGTCGGTGGTCGCGAAGAACTCGACGACGTTGGCCGGGGCGAACGCGTCCAGCGTCCGCTCCCACAGGCCGGTCGGCATACCGGAGCCAATGAACAACCGCACCGGATGATTGCCGCGCAGAGACAGGGACGGGTCGCCCAAGTAATCCAAGACCTCGCGCAGCATCGTCCAGGTGTAGGACACGACGGTGACGCCGTACTGTCGGAGCTCGGCCAGAAAGCGGTCCGGTCGCAGCCCGTGCGACAGCGCGATCCGGGTGCCGCCGACAACCGCACCGCCGAGGCTGACCAGCAGCCCGGATTGGTGATGCAGCGGGGTGAGGCAATAGACGGTGTCGGTGCGGCCCAGTGCGGCAGCCGACGCGGTGCCGAACGCCGACAGTGCCCACCGATAGTTGGTGATCTGCTTGGGCGCCAGTTCTCCGCTGACGGTGTTGAAGGCGACGAAGGCCAGGTCCCGGGCGAAGCCGGGGTTGGGCCGATACCAGCCCGGCAGCTCCACGGCGTCGGGATCGATCTGTTCCATGTCGATGACGTTGGTGTCCTCCGGCAGATGGAGGTCACGGGTCTCGCCGCCGCCGAGCACCAGCACCTGCACCGGCAGCCGCAGCGCCGCCTCGAGGTTGCCGGGGTCGGTGATGACCTCGCCGACCCCACCCAGCCGGACGGCCTCGGCGAGGTCGGCGTCCGGCGGCATCAGGACGGCCACCGCGCCCAGCCGGGACAGCGCGGCGATCGCCACCAGCGCCGAGGGCCGGGTGTCCATCAGGACACCGACCCGCACACCCTGGCGAACGCCCACCGTGATCAGGCCGCGGACGACGTTGTTGATGCGGCGGTTGACCGCCTCGTAGGTGTGGACCCTGCCGTCGAACAGCAAGAATTCGCCGTTGGGGGCGCCGTCGGCCTGCTCGTCGATGATCCGGCCCAGCGAGATGCGGGTGTGGTCGTTGATCTGGCCGAGCCGGGCCAGGCGCGGCAGGGTGCGCGCGGTCTCGACGGCCAGCGTTCGTGCCGACTTGTTGGCGTAGAGCACCGCCTCGGCGGTACCGCGAACCGCCGACAGCGCGACCTCGGACGCCTCGGCCAGGCTGTGGACGATACGGGCGGACAGGGCTACCCCGGACTCGTCGGGTTCGGCGGTGCTGTCCTGCATCGGTGCGATGTTCGCGGGCCGGGAATCCAGGCCGGACTGCCAGCGCACCCAATCCGCCACCGTCGGCCACGTCGAGGTCGCCGCCTTGGATCCCACGACGAGGCCGAAGTGACCCGCCCTGATCATCACCTCGTAGACCTCGGCGGCGGGCGCTGCCCGCTTGATTCCGCGCACCGAAGCCGGCTGGCCGATGTCGTCGACCTCCCCGACGAATGCCAACACCGGGCAGGTGATGTCGGACAGCGTGACCAGCTGACCGTTGATGGCAAATCCGCCCGACATCATCCGGTTGTGCGCAATGAACTGTTTGAGCAGTTCCGAGACCGCCGGGCCGGACCAGGCGATCCAGCCCTCGGAGTCCAGGAAGCGCCGCTGCTGCTCGCGCGGCAGCAGAGCGTCACGGTCGTGCAGCTGGAACAGGAAATCCAGCCGCGCTTTGGCGGTCTTGAGCGGATCGAGCATCTGAAAACCGGTGCGGGCCAACCAGCCTGGGATGTCGATGCGGTTGAAGACGTGGTCGGCCATGAAGTCCGCGGCGACCGCGCCGAGATTGGCCGGGATGCCCATCGGCAGGGCGGCCAAGGTGTCCACCGGGGCACCGAACGCCACGATGCTGGCGATGTCCTTGGTCTGCCGCAGGGCTGCCGTCTGGTAGCAGAACATGCCGCCCTGCGAGTAGCCGGCGAGATGCACGCTCTGGCCGGTGGCGTCCCCGACGGTGTCGATGGCTTCGTTGAGCGCCACGATGTGGTCGGTGAGATTGCGCTCCATGCCGCCTTCGACCTCGTCGGGCGAGCCGAAGTCGATGACCCATGGGTCGACACCAGCGGCGTGCAGGATGCCGACGGCGCCGTCCTCGCGGGTGACGTCCCACATGTTCGCCGACATCATCATCGGGTGGACCATCAGCACCGGCGGCCCGGCCGGCGGCTGGCCCGGCCTGCTCTCCGGGAAGTAGCGCCGCAGCTTGTACATCGGCTTGTTCTCGACGATCTGGAAGGGTGACGGCACGGCACCGGTCTCCAGCCCGCCCCAGCGCAGCACCTCGAAACCGTTCTGCGCCGTGGCCATCAGCCGTTCCACAGGCCTGGTGATCGCCGACAAATTCAGATCCACGGGTTGTTCCTCTGTCCCACGTCGCTGCTGCTTGAGGCCCCGACAGCCAGCACATCATGGCACAAGCCCGATCCGCTTCCTGCTGCTTTGACAGTCCACCAGTAGGGTCTAGCCAGTGGCACACCTGCTCGGCGCCGAAGCGCTCCATCTCGAATATCCGACTCAGGTGGTCTTCGAATCCGTGACGGTCGGCGTCAACGACGGTGCCCGCATCGGCATCGTCGGGCGCAACGGCGACGGCAAGTCCAGCCTGATGGGCATGCTCACCGGGCGCATCACCCCCGACTCAGGACGGGTGACCACACGCGGTGGGCTGCGGGTGACCGCGCTGGAGCAGGGCGACAGCATGGCGCCGGAGAGCACCGTCGGCGAAGTGCTGGTGGGTGATCTCCCCGAACACGAGTGGGCGGGCAACCCCCGCATCCGCGACGTCGTCGCCGGCCTGGTCGCCGACCTGGACTGGCAGGCCCCGGTGGCCGCGCTCTCCGGCGGCCAGCGCCGCCGCGTCCAGCTGGCCGAACTCCTGATCGGTGACTGGGACGTGATCGCCCTCGACGAGCCGACCAACCACCTCGACATCGAGGGCATCACCTGGCTGGCCGAGCACCTCAAAACACGCTGGCCGCGCAGCACCGGTGGTCTGCTGCTCGTCACCCACGACCGGTGGTTCCTCGACGAGGTCGCCACCACGACGTGGGAGGTGCACGACGGGATCGTCGAGCCGTTCGACGGTGGCTATGCCGCCTATGTGCTGCAGCGCGTCGAACGTGATCGCATCGCCGCCGCCGCCGAGGCCAAGCGGCAGAACCTCATGCGCAAGGAACTCGCCTGGCTGCGCCGCGGCGCACCGGCACGAACCTCCAAGCCGAAGTTCCGCATCGATGCGGCCAACCAACTGATCGAGGACGTTCCGCCGATCCGCAACGGCGTCGAGTTGGCCAAGCTGGCGACGGCCCGGCTGGGCAAGGATGTCATCGACCTGCTCGACGTCTCGGTGTCGTTCGGTGGCAAACCCGTTCTGCGCGATGTGGAATGGCGCATCGCGCCGGGCGAGCGCACCGGCATCGTCGGCGCCAACGGCGCGGGCAAGTCGACGCTGCTGGGGTTGATCGCCGCCACCGTCTCCCCCGATTCCGGCCGGGTCAAGCGCGGCAAGACGGTTCGGCTGGCGATGCTCGACCAGCAGTCCAGCCAGCTCACCGACATCGCCGGCGATATGGTGCGTGAGGTCGTGGGCCGGCTGCCGGCCGGCTATCAGGTCGAAGGTAAGGAACTGACCCCCACACAGCTGTTGGAGCGCTTGGGTTTTCGCCGCGAGCGGCTGTCGTCACGGGTCGGTGAGCTGTCCGGCGGGCAGCGCCGGCGGCTGCAGCTGATGCTGACACTGCTCGAAGAACCCAACGTGCTGGTGCTCGACGAGCCGACCAACGATGTCGACATCGACATGCTCTCGGCCACCGAGGATCTGCTCGACTCGTGGCCGGGCACGCTGATCGTGGTGTCCCACGACCGGTATCTGCTGGAGCGGGTCACCGACCAGCAGTACGCGATCCTCGACGGCCACCTTCGGCACCTACCGGGTGGTATCGACGAGTATCTGCGCATCAAGGCGCGCAAGCCGGCAGGCGCGACCACACCGGTCCGCGAACCTGCCGCACAAGCACTATCAGGCGCCGAATTACGCAGTGTCAAAAAGGAAATCGCCGCACTCGACCGGGCGCTGGCGAAGCTGACCGATCGGGTGAACGCCAAACACGTGGAGCTGGCCGAGTTCGACCAGTCCGATCATGTCGGACTGAGTCGGCTGACGCAGGAACTGCGCGCGCTGGAGGCCGAGGTGGCCGAGAAGGAGAACCAGTGGCTGGAGCTGTCGGAACTGGTCGACTGACTCAGCGGCGCAGCCTGATTCGCAATCTCTCGGATGTATCCCGCACCACGCCAAGCTGATTCGCGACCTGTACCGGCGCCGTCCCACCGCGGGCATCGCGGGAGGACACCGATCCGTCGACGGTCAGCACCTCCCGCACGTCGGGCGTCAACTCGCCGCTGATGTGGGCCAGCTCCTCGTCGGTCAGCTCGTCGAGTCCGACACCACGACCCTCGGCAGCACGCACCGCCGCACCGGCGGCCTCGTGCGCCACCCGGAACGGGACACCCCGGCGCACCAGCCATTCCGCGACGTCGGTGGCCAGGGTATAACCGGCCGGGGCCAGCGCGGCCATCCGCTCGGTGTCGAACGTCAGGGTCGCGACCAGCCCCGCCATCGCGGGCAGCACCAGCTCCAGCTGCGCGACGGAGTCGAACACCGGTTCCTTGTCCTCCTGCAGATCCCGGTTGTAGGCCAGCGGCTGCGCCTTCAGCGTCGCCAGCAGGCCGGTCAGATTGCCGATCAGCCGGCCGGCCTTACCACGGGCCAGCTCGGCGATGTCCGGGTTCTTCTTCTGCGGCATGATCGAGCTGCCGGTCGACCAGGCGTCATGCAGTGTCGCGTAGCCGAATTCGGTTGTGCTCCAGAGGATGATGTCCTCGGCCAGACGGGACAGGTCGACGGCTATCATCGCCAGGACGAACGCGGCTTCGGCGGCGAAATCCCGCGATGCTGTGGCATCGATCGAATTGTCAGCCGCCGCAGCGAATCCCAGCTCCTCGGCGATCGCGTCGGGGTCCAGGCCAAGCGACGAGCCGGCCAGCGCGCCCGACCCGTAGGGCGATACCGCGGTGCGGTCGTCGAAGTCGGCGATCCGGTCGACGTCGCGCAGCAGCGGATGGGCATGAGCCAGCAGGTGATGAGCCAGCAGAACCGGTTGAGCGGCCTGCAGGTGCGTCTTGCCGGGCATGATCGCGGTCGGGTGCGCAGCGGCCTGCGTCGCCAGCGCCGACACCACCTCGAGCGCGCCGTCGGCGACCCGGCGCATTGCGTCGCGGAGCCACATCCGAAACAGCGTGGCCACCTGGTCATTACGAGATCGCCCTGCTCGCAGCCGGCCACCGAGGTCCGCACCGACCCGGTCGATCAGCCCGCGCTCCAGCGCCCCGTGCACGTCCTCGTCGGTGACCAGTGGGGTGAAGCTGCCGTCGGCGACGTCCGCGCCCAGGCTGTCCAGACCGGCGAGCAGTCCGTCGCGCTGCCCGTCGGTGAGCAGGCCCGCGGCGTGCAGCACCTTCGCGTGCGCCTTGGACGCCGCGACGTCATACGGAGCCAGCACCCAGTCGAAGTGGGTGGACTTGCTCAGTGCCGCCAGGGCGTCCGCGGGCCCGTCGGCGAACCGTCCACCCCACAGCGAGCCCTCGTTGGTGCTCACGTCTGGTTGCCTGCCAGGTCCCGGCGGGCGGCGATCTTCGACGACAGGCCGTGCACGTGCACGAAGCCCTTGGCCGACGACTGATCGAAGGTATCGCCCTCGTCGTAGGTCGCCAGGTTGAAGTCGTACAGCGAGGTGGGGCTGCGCCGGCCGTTGACGGCGATGTGCCCGCCGTGCAGCACCATCCGGATCTCGCCGGTCACGTGCTTCTGGGTGTCGGCCACGAAGGCCTCCAGCGACCGCTTCAGCGGCGAGAACCACAGGCCGTCGTAGACCAGCTCGCCCCACTTGCGGTCGGTGGTGCGCTTGAACCGGCCCAGTTCACGCTCCAGCGTCACGTGCTCGAGCTCGGTGTGCGCGGTGATCAAGACCATCGCGCCCGGCGCCTCGTAGATCTCCCGGCTCTTGATGCCGACCAGCCGGTCTTCGACGACGTCGAGGCGCCCCACACCCTGGGCCCCGGCCCGGCGGTTGAGCTCGACGATGGCCTCCAGGACCGACGTCGAGTTTCCATCGATGGATACCGGCACACCGCGCTCGAAACCGACGATCACTTCGTCGGGGGTGTTCCAGTTGAGCGTCGGGTCCTCGGTGTAGTCGTAGACGTCCTTGGTGGGCGCGTTCCACAGATGCTCGAGGAAGCCGGTTTCCACCGCACGCCCCCAGACGTTCTGGTCGATGGAGAACGGCGAGCGCTTGCTGACGTTGATCGGGATGGCGTTCTCCTCGGCGAACGCGATCGCCTTCTCCCGGGTCCAGGCGTAGTCGCGGACCGGGGCCAGCACCTCCAGATCGGGTGCCAGGGAAGCGAATCCGACTTCGAAGCGAACCTGGTCGTTACCCTTGCCGGTGCAGCCGTGCGCGACGATCCCGCCGCGGTGTTCGCGCGCCGCGGCCACCAGGTGCTTGACGATCAGCGGCCGGCTCAGCGCCGACACCAGCGGGTAGCGGTCCATGTACAGGGCGTTGGACTGGATGGCCGGCAGGCAGTACTGCTCGGCGAACTCGTCGCGAGCGTCGACGACCACGGCTTCGACGGCGCCGCAGTCCAGGGCGCGCTGGCGAACGACGTCCATGTCCTCGCCGCCCTGGCCGAGGTCGATGGCCACGGCCACCACCTCTTTGCCGGTCTCCTTGCCGATCCAGCTGATGGCCACCGAGGTGTCCAGGCCGCCGGAATACGCCAAGATGACGCGTTCGGACATGAAGTGCTCCTTTTTGTCTTTGGTCTCTAGTGAATGGTCTCGAACATGGCGGCCAGTTGCGCGCCGGTCATCGGCTCACGGGCCACCACGAAGATGGTGTCGTCGCCGGCGATCGTGCCCACGACGTCGGGCAGCGCCGCCCGGTCGATGGCGCTGGCGAGATAGTGTGCCGCGCCGGGCGGGGTGCGCAGCACGGCCAGGTTGCCGCTGGCATCGGTGGACACCAGGAGGTCGGCGAGCAGCCGTGAGACTCGTTCGGTGCCGCCGGACACCCCGCGTACCGGGCTGCCGTCCTCGGGTACGACGTAGACGCCGACGCCTCCGTCGGCGCCGCGCAGCTTGACCGCACCGAGCTCTTCAAGGTCACGCGACAACGTGGCCTGCGTGACGTCGATGCCCTCGTCGGCGAGCAGCGCGGCGAGTTCGCTCTGGCTGTGCACGGACTGCGACGACAACAACGCCACGATCCGGGCCTGACGCCCGGCCCGGGTGGTGCTGACCTCGCTGGTCATCGTCCCTCCAACAGCCACACCAGCAGAGCCTTCTGGGCGTGCAGCCGGTTCTCGGCCTCGTCCCACACCGCGCTGTGCGGGCCGTCGATCACCTCATCGGTGATCTCGTGTCCGCGGTGCGCCGGAAGGCAATGCAGGACAACGACTTCGGAGTCGGCGTGGCCGAGCAGTGCTGCGTTGAGCTGGAACGGGCGAAACGGGATCACCCGATCCAGCCCGTCGTTCTCCTGCCCCATCGACGTCCAGGTGTCGGTGACCAGCACATCAGCGCCCTTGGCGCCGGCGAGCGCATCCGCGGTCAGCGTGACGGAGGCACCAGTCTGTTGCGCCCGCCGTTCGGCGGCGGCCACGAACAACGGGTGCGGCTCGAACCCGGCAGGTGCGGCGATCGTGACGTGAATGCCTGCAGTGACGCCGCCCAGCATCAGCGAGTGCGCCATGTTGTTGGCGCCGTCACCGAAGTACGTCATCCGCAACCCGCTCAGCGACCCTTTACGTTCCTTCAACGTCTGCAGGTCGGCCAGTACCTGGCAGGGGTGGAACTCGTCGGACAGGGCGTTCACCACCGGAACCGTTGCCCCCGAGGCCATCGCATTGAGCCGCTGCTGGGCGAAGGTGCGCCAGACGATGGCGTCGACGTAACGCGACAGCACCCGGCCGGTGTCCTCCAGCGTCTCCTCCCGGCCGAGCTGGGTGGCCCGGCCATCGACCACGACTGCGTGCCCGCCGAGTTGCGCGATGCCGATCTCGAACGAGAACCGGGTGCGGGTGGAGTTCTTGTCGAAGATGACCGCCACCCCGCGCGGGCCCTCGAGCGGGCGCCGGCTCATCGGTTCCTTCTTGAGTTCGGCTGCCAGCTCCAGGATTTCGGCCTGTTCCTCGGGGGTCAGGTCGTCGTCACGCAGGAAGTGCCGCAGGGTGCTCATGGGGTCGCCTCATCCAGGATCGCCGGTAATGCCGTCAGGAAGTCGTCGATCTGTACTTCGGTGATGATCAGCGGCGGTGCCAGCCGGACGACGTCCGGCGCGGCGGCGTTGACCAGGAATCCGGCTTCGCGGGCGGCGGTTTCGACGGCCTTGCCCTGCGGGGCGGTCAACACCACGCCGCGCAGCAGGCCGCGGCCCCGGACGTGGTCGACCAGCGGATGGCCCAGCGACTCGATGCCGTGGCTGAGCGTCTTTCCCAGCAGGTCGGCGCGGTTGATCAGGTCTTCGGCGGCCAGCACCCGCAGCACCGCCAGCGCGGCGGCGGTGCACACCGGATTGCCGCCGAATGTGCTGCCGTGCAGGCCGGGGGTCAGCAGGTCGGCGGTCGGTCCGGTGGCCAGGCACGCCCCGATCGGCAGTCCGCCGCCGAGACCCTTTGCCAGCGTGACGATGTCGGGGACGATGCCGTCGTGCTGGTGGGCGAAGAACGCGCCGGTGCGCCCGACTCCGGTCTGCACCTCGTCGAGGACCAGCAGCGCGCCGTGCCGGCTGGTGATCTGGCGCGCGGCGACCAGGTACCCCTCGGGCGGGACGACGACGCCACCCTCGCCCATGATCGGTTCGAGGAACACCGCGGCGGTGTCGTCGGTGACGGCGGCATCGAGGGCGTCGACGTCGCCGTACGGCACGTGCGTGACGTCACCGGGCAGCGGTTCGAACGGCGCCTGCTTGGTCGGCTGCCCCGTCAATGCCAGGGATCCCATCGTGCGGCCGTGGAAAGCACCCTGGGCGGCAACGAGTTTGGTGCGCCCGGTCAGCCGGGTGATCTTGAAGGCTACCTCGTTGGCCTCGGTGCCGGAGTTGCAGAAGAACACCCGCGCCGGGGTGTCGAGCTGCTCGACGAGTGCCTCGGCCAGCGCGATACCCGGTTCGGTGGCATACAGATTCGAGGTGTGGCCGAGCGTGTTCAGCTGGGTGGTGACGGCCTCGATGATCGCCGGGTGGCGGTGGCCGAGGATGTTGACCGCGATGCCGCCGAGCAGGTCGAGGTAGGACTTGCCGCTCTCGTCGGTGACGACGGCGCCGTCACCGCTGGCCAGACCGAGCGGCGGCGTACCGTAGTTGTCCATCATGACGTCGGACCATCTGTCAGTGAGCGTCATGAGGGGATCACCTTCGTGCCGGTACCTTCGTCGGTGAACAGTTCGACCAGCACACAGTGTTCGACCCGGCCGTCGATCACATGCGCACTGGGGACCCCGCCCTCGACGGCCCGCAGGCAGGCTTCGATCTTGGGGATCATGCCGGTTTCGAGGTTCGGCAGCAGCTCGGTCAGCAGCTCGGCGTCGATCTGGCTGACCAACGAATTCCGGTCGGGCCAACTGGTGTACAACCCTTCGACATCGGTCAGCATCAACAGCTTCTCGGCACCCAGCGCCTTGGCCACCGCGGCGGCCGCGGTGTCGGCGTTGATGTTGTGCACCACGCCGTCGATGTCGGGGGCGATCGTCGAGATCACCGGGATACGGCCGGCGGCAATGAGATCCAGGATCGCCGCGGTGTTCACGTGTTCGACGTCGCCGACCAGGCCGATGTCGGTGAGCACGCCGTCGACGGTGACGCCGCGGCGCACCGCGGTGAACAGCTGAGCGTCCTCACCGGTGATGCCGACCGCATACGGGCCGTGGGCGTTGATGAGGTTCACCAGCTCGCGGCCGACCTGGCCGAACAGCACCATCCGCGCGACGTCGAGCACCTCTGGGGTGGTGACCCGGAAACCGCCCTTGAATTCCCCGTCGATACCGAGCTTCTTGAGCATCGCGCTGATCTGCGGGCCGCCGCCGTGCACGACGACGGGGTGAATGCCGGCATTGCGCAGGAACACCATGTCGTCGGCGAACGCGGCCTTGAGCCGGTCGTCGGTCATCGCGTTGCCGCCGTACTTGACGACGACGATCTTGTTGTTGAGCTGCTTGAGCCACGGTAGCGCCTCAGCCAGGATCGCGGCCTTGGTGTTCACGGTCGCGGTCATGAGCTGTAGGCCGAGTTCTCTTCGACGTAGGCGTGCGAGAGGTCGGTGGTGCGGATGGTCGCCTGCCCGTCGCCCAGCTTCAGGTCGACGGTGACGTCGATGTCGGCACCGGACAGGTCCACGTCGCGAGCGCCCGGTGCGCCCGCGCCGTCCACGCATACCGGGAAGCCGTTGAACGACACGGTGATCCGCTGTGCGTCGATCTCGAACGGCACCATGCCGACCGCGGCGAGCACGCGGCCCCAGTTCGGGTCGGAGCCGAACAGTGCGGTCTTCACCAGGCTGTCGCGCGCGACGACCCGGGCCGCGGTGACGGCGTCGTCGTCGGTGGGCGCCCCGGTCACGGTGATCGCGACCCGTTTGGTGACGCCTTCGGCGTCGGCCTGCAACTGCGCGCACAGGTCGTCGCAGACCCGCAGCACGGCAGCGTCGAGATCCTCTTGGCTGGGCTCGATCTCGCTGGCGCCGGAGGCCAGCAGCAGCACGGTGTCGTTGGTCGAACAGCTGCCGTCGACGTCGAGCCGGTCGAAGGTCTTGGCGGTGGCCCGGTGCAGTGCGGTGTCCAGCGCGGCGGCATCGGCTACCGCATCAGTGGTGAGCACCACGAGCATGGTGGCCAGTGACGGCGCCAGCATCCCGGCGCCCTTGGCCATGCCGCCGACGGTCCAGTTCTCCCCTGAGTCGATCGAGTGATGCAGCGCAACCTGTTTGGGCACCGTGTCGGTGGTCATGATGGCGCGTGCCGCCTCGTCGCCGCCGGTGAGTCCGCCGCCGAGTTCCCGGACGATCTCGGTGACGCCAGCCAGCACCTTGGCGAGAGGCAGCCGGTCGCCGATCAGGCCGGTCGAGCAGACCGCGACCTCGACCGGCCCGGTCTCGGTGCCCCAATCACTGATCGCGGCCGCGACGGCCTCGGCGGTCGCGTGGGTGTCCTGGAAACCGCCAGCTCCGGTACACGCGTTCGCACCACCGGAATTCAGCAATACCGCGCGCAGCCGGCCGGTGGTGAGCACCTGCTGGCTCCAGAGCACCGGAGCGGCCTTGACTTGATTGCGGGTGAACACCCCGGCCGCCGCGTAGTCGGGACCCTCGTTGAAGACCAGCGCCAGGTCAAGGGCACCGGAGGCCTTGATGCCCGCGGCGATGCCGGTGGCGCGGAAGCCCGCGGGCGCAGTAACCCCTTGTGTGCGAACCAGTTTGGCTTCATCCGCCACATCAATTCCCGCGTCGCTTCGCTCCTGCCCTCCGAAAGTCACGGTGCCACCCCCACGATCGACAGTCCTTCGGTCTCCGCCCAGCCCAGCGCGAGGTTCATCGACTGCACCGCCGCCCCGGCCGTGCCCTTGACCAGGTTGTCGATGGCGCACACCGCGACCAGAACGCCGGCGTCGGCGTCGACGGCCACCGCCAGTTGCGCGGCATTGCTACCGATCACCGCACCCGTGCGGGGCAATTGCCCTTCGGGCAGCAGGTGAATGAACGGCTCCGCATCGTATGCCTTCTCGTACGCCGCGCGGATCTGCGACACCGGCGCCTGGGTGCGCGCGGTGCAGGTGGCCAGGATGCCGCGCGAGGTCGGAATCAACACCGGGGTGAACGAGACGGTGACATCTTTGGCCGTCACCGCGCGCAGGCCCTGCGCGATCTCCGGGGTGTGCCGGTGTGCGCCCGCGATGTTGTAGGCCCGCGCCGAGCCGATGACTTCCGAACCCAGCAGGTCGACCTTGGCGGCGCGGCCGGCACCAGAGGTGCCACTGACCGCGACAACGGTGACGTCGGGTTCGACGAGGTCCTCGGCGACGGCGGGCAACAGGGCCAGCAGGGCGGCCGTCGGGTAGCAGCCGGGCACCGCGATCCGGCTGGCCCCACGCAGCCGGTCCCGGCTGCCGGGCAGTTCCGGCAGCCCGTACGGCCAGCTGCCCGCGTAGGGCGTTCCGTAGAACCGCTCCCAGGCCGCGGCGTCGGTGAGCCGGAAATCGGCGCCGCAGTCGACGACCAGTGTCTCGGGGCCCAACTGCTCGGCCAGGGCCGCGGAGTGACCGTGCGGGAGGGCCAGGAAGACGACGTCGTGACCGGCCAGCACGTCGAGCTCGGTCGCCTCGAGCACCCGGCTGGCCAGCGGCAACAGATGCGGGTGATGCTCGGACAGGTGGGTGCCCGCACTGGCGGCGGCGGTGAGCGCGCCGATGGTCAGGCGGCCGTCCGCGAAGGCCGGATGCCCGAGCAACAAACGCAGAATCTCACCGCCGGCGTAGCCGCTGGCGCCGGCAACCGCCACCGAAGTCATGCAGCGATTCTGCATGTTTATGCAAGAGTATGCAAATACATTCTGTAGTGCCCTCGCGAGCAGACACAAACGCCCCCGACACGCCGGGCTTTCCGGGGCTTTTGCGTCTGCTCGCGCAGAGAAACTCAGCCCCGCAGTTCGGCGCCGACACGCTCGGCCGCCGCGGACACCGCGGCGTCGCGGGCGGCGCTGGCCTCGTCCTCGGTCAGCGTCCGGTCCGGCGCCCGGAAGCGCAGCGCCAAGGTCAGCGACTTGCGGTCCGCACCGATCTGCGGGCCGGTGTACACATCGAACAGCGCCACGTCCTCCAACAGCTCCCCGGCGCCGTCGCGCACCGCGTCGACCACGGCCGACGCCGGGACATCGCTGGCCACCACCAGACTGACGTCCTGGAACACCGCCGGGAACGGCGACACCCGTGGTGCGGGCAGCGTTTCGGTGAGCGGAACGGCATCGAGGTCGAGTTCGACCGCGCAGGTGCCCTTCGGCAGGCCGGCACGTTCGATCACCGACGGATGCAGTTGACCGGCGTGCCCGACGACCCGCCCGTCGACGAGAACCTCGGCGCAGCGGCCCGGATGCCAGGGCAGCTGCTGGGCCGCCCGCAAAGTCACCTCCACACCGCAGGCACGGGCGATCACCCGGACCGCCTCGAAGGCGTCGGCGGCCTCGACCGGGCGGCCCGGCCCCCACGGGCCGCGCGGTTCGCGCAGCCCGGTCAGCACGGCACCGACGTGAACGGGCTGGCTCGGCAGCGAGGCGTCCAGCGCTGCGATCTCGTCCTCGCTCGGTCGACGATGGGTCGGGATCAGCTCGACGCCCTTGGTCTCCTCGGTCGGATGTACCACCTGCGCGATCCCGAACAGCGCGACATCGACGAAGCCACGGGAGACGTTGCGGGACAACGCTTCCAGCAGCGCCGGCAACAGCGTGGTGGCCAGGTGCGGCCGCTCGGCCTCCAGCGGGTTGAGCACGGAGGTGGTGGCGCGCCGCGGATCATCTGCCGACAGGCCCCAGGTATCGAAGACCCCGGCGGGCAGGAACGGGGTCGGCAGCACCTCGACGTAGCCCGAAAGGCCCAGCGACTTGCCGACCGCGCGGCGGCGCTTCTGGCTCGCCGTCAGTCCCCGTCCGGCCGGTGCGGTGGGCAGCACCGACGGGATCTTGTCGAGCCCTTCCAGCCGCAGTACCTCCTCGACCAGGTCGGCGGGCTGCACCAGGTCGGGTCGCCAGCTCGGCGGGGTCACCACGAGGATGGCTCGGTCAGCGTCGTCCTCGACGACCTCGGCACCGATCTGCGTGAGCCGCTTCACCGTGGCGCCGCCCTCGTACTCGACACCGGCCATCCGGTCGGGCAGGTCGAAACGCATCCGCACCGGCGCCGGTGACCAGTCGTCCCGCGGCGGGTCACCACGCCAGTCGGTCAGTGTGGGTTCGACGGTGCCGCCGGCGATTTCGGCGAGCAGCGCGGCACACCGGTCGATGGCGGCCACCGAAATGGCGGGATCGACCGAGCGTTCGTAGCGCCGGCCCGCCTCGCTCACGAGATGCAGGCGCCGGATCGTGCGGGACACCGCGGCGGGGTCCCAGACCGCGGCCTCGAGCAGGATGTCGGTGGAGTCGTCGTCGATCTCGGTGGTGCCCGCGCCCATGACACCGCCGATGGCCGCGGTCGCGACATCGTCGACGATCAGCACATCGGCCGGATCGAGTTTGCGTTCGATGTCGTCGAGCGTGACGACGGTCTCCCCCGGCTTGGCGAACCGGACGGAGAATTCGCCGTTGATGCGGCTGCGGTCGTGGGCGTGCATGGGGTGGCCGATTTCGAGCATCACGTAGTTGGTGACGTCGACGGCCGGCGAGATCGGTCGGATGCCGGACAGCATCAGCCGCCGGCGCAACCACCACGGCGACTGCGCAGCTGGGTCGATCCCGGTGACTGCGCGCAGCGCGAAACGGCTGACACCCGTACCGGATTCGACGGTGACCGGCAACGCCGGGCCCTCCGCCGGTAGTGCGGGCACGTCGGCGGGGTCGACGAAATCGAGGTCGTAGGCACAGGCGATCTCGCGGGCGATACCGCGCACCGACATGCAGTAACCCCGGTCCGGGGTGACGGCCAGGTCGAAGACCACGTCGTCGAGACCCAGGACGTCGACACCGGAGTCGCCGGGCTCCGCCGTCCCCGGTGGCAGCACGATGATCCCGGAATGGTCGGCGCCCAAACCTAATTCGGCGGCCGAGCAGATCATGCCGTCGGAGAGCCGACCGTAGGTCTTGCGGCTGGCGATGTGGAAATCGCCGGGCAGGGTCGTGCCGGGCAGGGCCACCACGACGAGATCGCCGACCGCGAAGTTCGTTGCACCGCAGACGATATCGCGGTCACCGTCCTCGCCGACGTTGACCTTGCACGCCCGGATCGGCTTCTTGAACTCGGTGAGCTCCTCGATCGCGGTCACCCGCCCGACGGTCAGCGGGCCGGACACCGGCCCGAGCGCGATGATGTCCTCGACCTCGTGGCCGACGCGGATCAGCGCCTGCTCCAGCTCATGTGGCTCCACGTCCCAGTCGGGAGCACCCCGCTGAACGACCTCACGCAGCCAGCTGTAGGGAAGTCGCATCAGACCCCGACCCCGAACGGCAGCGAGAAGCGGACGTCACCCTCGACCATGTCACGCATATCGGGAATCCCGTTGCGGAACTGCAGGGTTCGCTCCAGACCCATCCCGAAGGCAAATCCGGAGTACATCTCCGGATCGATCCCGGCCGCGCGCAAGACATTCGGGTTGACCATGCCGCAACCACCCCACTCCACCCAGCCGGCGCCGCCCTTCTTGTTGGGGAACCAGATGTCCACCTCGGCCGAGGGTTCGGTGAAGGGGAAGAAGTGCGGCCGCATCCGGGTGCGGGCGTCAGGACCGAACTCCGAGCGGGCGAACGCGTCCAGCGTTCCGCGCAGATGGGCCATCGTCAGGCCGCGGTCCACGGCGAGGCCCTCCACCTGATGGAACACCGGGGTGTGCGTGGAGTCGAGCTCGTCGGTGCGAAACGTGCGGCCGATCGAGACGATGTACACCGGCAGCTCGCGGTCGAGCAGCGTGCGCACCTGCACCGGCGAGGTGTGGGTGCGCAGCAGCTGCCGTGACCCCTCCGGAGCGATGTGGAACGTGTCGGACTCGCTGCGCGCGGGGTGGTCGGGCGGAAAGTTCAGCGCGTCGAAGTTGAACTGCTCGGTCTCGACCTCGGGGCCTTCGGCCAGCTCCCAGCCCATCGCGACGAAAGTGTCGGCGATGTGCTCGGCCAGGATCGTGATCGGGTGCCGCGCCCCGACGGGCTCGCGCGTCGACGGCAGGGTCACGTCGATGGCCTCGGCGACCAGAACGGCGGCGTCGCGCTCGGCGCGCAGTGCCGCCAGGCGCTCGTCGTAGCTGCGCTGGGCGTCCCCGCGGGCGAGGTTGACCAGCTTGCCGGCCTCGGAGCGGTCCTCCTTGGGCAGCCCGGCCAGTGCCTGGCGGGCCAGGGCCAGCGGTGCGCGGTCGCCGAGGTGCTCGGTCTTGGCACGGGCCAGCGCGTCCAGGTCGGTGGCCCGCTCGAAGGCGTGCCGGGCCGCGCTGACGGCCTTGGTCAACGATTCCTGCGACAGGTCGACGGGTTGTTCGCCCACGCGGCGAGACGCTCCTTGCACTTCCGGGTTGTTTGCACCACGGATGTGACGCAAGTGCCGATCATAGGTGATGCCAGAATGACGCCTCGCAGGCATTTCACCGGTAAGGATGTCCGATGCTCAGAGCTCTCCCCGTCGCCGCCGTGTGGGTGGTGGCGCTGGCCGTCGCGGGACTGTCGCTGACATTCAGTCCCTGGTGGTGGCTGCTGGCGGCGCCGTTGGTCGCCGTCGCGGCGCTGGGCACCTGGGATCTGCTGCAGACCAAGCACACCCTCCTGCGCACCTACCCGATCCTCGCGCACGTCCGTTGGCTGGCCGAGGCGCTGCGGCCGGAGATCCGGCAGTACTTCATCGAGTCGAACACCGAGGCCAGCCCCTTCGACCGGGAAACCCGCGACATGGTGTACGAGCGGGCCAAGGGCACCAAGAGCGACGAGCCGTTCGGCACCGAGCGGGATGTCAATGCGCTGGGCTATGAGTTTCTCCGGCATTCCCTGCGGGCCCACTTCGCCTCGGACCTGGCGCCCCGGGTACGACTCGGCGGGCCGGACTGTGCCAAGCCGTATGACATCGCGTTGCTCAACGTCTCGGCGATGAGCTTCGGGGCGCTGTCGGGCAATGCCATCGAGGCGCTGAACGGCGGCGCGGCCCGCGGCGGGTTCGCCCACGACACCGGCGAGGGTGGCATCAGCCCGTATCACCTCAAGCACGGCGGTGACCTGATCTGGGAGATCGGCTCCGGCTACTTCGGCTGCCGCGACTCCGACGGGCACTTCGACGCCGCGCTGTTCGAGCAGAAGGCCGCGCTGCCATCGGTGAAAGCCATCTCGATCAAGCTGTCCCAGGGTGCCAAACCCGGCCTTGGCGGGGTGCTGCCCGGTGCGAAGGTGAGCGCGGAGATCGCGGCGACGCGTGGGGTGCCGATCGGCCGGACCGTGGTCTCCCCGCCCGCGCACACCGCGTTTCACACGCCGGTGGAGATGATGCATTTCATTGCCACACTGCGCAGCCTGTCCGGCGGTAAGCCGATCGGGTTCAAGCTATGCATCGGGGCGCGCACCGAATTCCTGTCCCTCTGCAAGGGGATGCTGCACACCGGCATCACCCCGGACTTCATCATCGTCGATGGCGCCGAAGGCGGAACCGGTGCGGCCCCACAGGAATTCGAGGACCACGTCGGGATGCCACTGACCGAGGGACTGATGCTGGCGCACAACGCCCTCGTCGGGACCGGCCTGCGCCGCCACATCCGGATCGGCGCGTCGGGCAAGGTGGCCAGCGGGGTGGACATCGTGTCGCGGATCTGCCAGGGCGCGGATTTCACGATGTCGGCGCGGGCGATGATGTTCGCGGTCGGTTGTATCCAGGCGATGAAGTGCAACACCAACAAGTGCCCCACCGGCGTGGCCACCCAGGACAAGGGCCGGGCGCGGGCGCTGTATGTCCCGGACAAGACGCAGCGGGTGGTCAACTTCCAGCGGGCGACCGTGGCCAGTGCCGCCCAGATCGTCGCGTCGATGGGCCTCGACGGATTCCAGGAGCTGCAGCCCGCAATGCTCAACCGGCGCATCGAAGGCCAGCGCACCCGCACCTACGCCGAGATCTACGACTGGCTGATGCCCGGCGAGCTGCTCGAGGATCCGCCGGAGTCGTGGCGCTCGGACTGGATCGAGGCGTCGGCCGAGGAGTTCCGCTAGCCTGCCGCGGTATCCCGGCGCGGTTGCTGTGCGACGAACGGGGCGTCGAACGGTTGCCGGCCCAATCCGCGTGCGCCGCCAGGTGATCCGAGGTCGGCGAAGAAGTCCGCGTTGGCGGTCACATACGGCTGCCAATCCTCGGTGGCCTCGTCGACGTACACGATCGCCTCGACCGGGCACACCGGTTCGCACGCCGCGCAGTCGACGCACTCGTCGGGGTGGATGTACAGCATCCGCTCCCCTTCGTAGATGCAATCCACCGGGCATTCGTCCACGCACGCCTTGTCCCGGATGTCGATGCACGGCTCGCCGATGACGTAGGTCATGACGCCGCCAGATCGTCGAGCGCCGCGTACGCGGCGTTGTAGCCCGGCACGAACGTGATGCCCGGGCCGCCGTGGCACCCGGCACCGCCCAGATACAGCCCTTCGATCGGGATGGGGATGTCGAGAAACCCTTTGGGGCCCGGTCGATTCGGCCCCATCAGATCGGGATGCAGCAGGCCGTGGCAGAAGTCGCCGTCGGGCGCACCGAACATCGTCTGCATGTGATAGGGCGCGAAGGTGATGTGCCGGATCTGGATGTCCCGGAAGTTCGGCGCGAACTTGCTGATCTTGTCGATGACGGTTTCCGCCATCTCGTTCTTGAGGCGTCCGTGTTGTTCTCGAGGCGCGTCAACCGGGAAACCGTAGGCGTACGCACTCGCCGCGTGCTTGCCCGGGGGTGCGAGCGACGGGTCGGTGACCGAGGGGATCTGCATACCGAACGAGGGGTTGTCGGGGAGCATTCCGGCCCGGGCCATCTCCCATTGCCGTTGCTGCTCTTCGGGTGTCCCGAACACGCCGACCGATTGCTGCATACCGGGTTCGTTGAGCAGCTCGTAGGGCGACGCGAACACCGGAAGACCGTCCAGGGCGAAGTGCATTTGGATGAAGGTGGCCCGGTGGTCGCGTCCGGCCAGGCGCTCCACCAGATTCCCCGGTAGATGCTCGGCGCCGACCATGTCGATCAGGGTCAGGTCCGGGGACAGGTTGGACACCACGACCGGCGCGCTCAGCACCGATCCGTCGCGCAACCGCACACCGGTGACCCGTCCGTTCTCGACGAGGATCTGGTCGACCTTCGTGCGATAGCGGATTTCTCCGCCGAGCTCGGTGAACATTCGCTTGAGGTGGTCGCAGACGGCACCGATCCCGCCCTCGAGTTTGGTCATCATCGTGGCATTCATGTCGGGCACACCCATGGCGAACGCCAGACACGTTGCGCTGCCGGGTGTGAACGGCCCGCGATAGGTGGAGTTGATGGCCAAGAACGCCAGCATCCCGCGGATCGTCGCGTACTTGTCCTTGTCCGGAAAGTTTCGATCGATGACGTCCATGGCCGTTCCGAACAACATCTCGTGGATGGCACGGCGTTCGGATTCGTTTGCCGCACAGGCGTACATCTCGTCAAGGGTCTTCGGTGGCGTGCGGGCCTCGAACCGCCCGAGCGCCCGGGACGGGCCGGTCGTCCATTCGAGCATCTTCGCCATGCCCAGCACCGAATCGGCGCCGTGCCGCTCGGACAGATGTGTCATGTATTTGATCGGGTCGCTGTAGAGAATCATCGGCTCCTCCCCGGCCTCGCCGAGGTTGACCGACTGGACTTCGGAGTGAACCTGCGGAATCGTGTGCAACTCCAAGGCCTCTGCGACTTCCGGTGCGGTCGGAAATTGCACTGACCCGGCGATTTCGTACCGGAACCCGTCGATCAACTCGACCGTTGCGGCCATGCCGCCGGAATAGGTGTTCTGCTCCAGAACAACCGTCCGCACCCCCTGGCGTTGCAGAACAGCCGCCGCGGTCAGGCCGTTGTGGCCGGCCCCGACGACGATCGCGTCGTAATCACTCATTGCTGGTTTCTCCTCACTTGATGGGACAGATGTCGAGACTGCGGTGAATTCACGAAAAGGATTGTGCGAAAATGTCGTAATGACGAACGCGCACGAGCGACGCAGGACTTCGACGCGTGAGGCGCTGCGCGAGGTGGCGTTGGCGCGATTCGCTCGCGACGGTTTCGCCAATGTGACGGTCGCTCAGCTCGCCGACGACGCCGGCGTCACCCAGCGCACGTTCTTCCGGCACTTCCCGACCAAAGAGGCGGTGCTGTTCCAGGACTACGAGACTCAACTCGAATGGTTCGCCGAGGCTTTGGCCCGGCGCCCGGCCAACGAATCGATCTTCGACGCGGTGCTGGGTAGTGTGGTCAGCTTCCCGCACGACCTGGAAATCGTCCGCCAGGCCGCCATCCTGCGGGCGACCCTGCTCGACGGCGAGCGCACCGCGGGTCACCTTCGGGTGGTTCAGACGTCGTTCGCCGAGGTGCTGACCGAGTTCGTCAGGCGCCGCTACCCCGAACTGCCCGATGTCGATCTGATCGCCGAAGTGGCCGGCGCCGCACTGGCCGCCGCCCTTGTCGCCGCGGTGGAGCGCTGGGGCCGCGACGGCTGCACGACCGACCTGCGCGAGGTCGTCTCCACGAGTGTCGACCTGGTGCGGTCCGGTCTGGCGCCGCTGACCTAACACGGCAGCAGGTCTTTCCACGACGTCGGCGCCGTCGGCGACGCAAGGTCCGACTGCACATGGCGATGCCCGTCGGGGGTGACAAAGCTGCCCGTTGCCGGGTTGTACGGCACAACCGATACCGGTGCGGGGCCATCTGTGGTCCCGAACCCGCTGGGCGCCGCCCCGGGAACCCTGCTGTCCGGCGGAACACCCTGCGCTATCAGATTGGGGTCCAGCGGATAAGGGCCGACCGCATGCTGGCGAACCGCAGTCGGCACGAACGGCTGGTCGCTGTCACAGATCTCGGCGGTCGGCGCTCGCTTGCCCGGCCTGCCGACGCACGGGTAGTTTCTGGCACCGCGGACGGCGATCGGAGAGTCTTGCGGCAGTTTGCAATACAGGCCGTCGGGGGTGTCGATCGTCGTCGTGTCGGCCGGCGACCGCCAGGATGACGGGGGTAGGAATCCGACGGTGCACGGTGGCGGGTCACCCAGCGTGATCGCGAACTCCCCCACCGGCAATCCCGTCGGGTTGTTGGTCGGCAGGCCGAACGCCTGGGTGCTGGCGATGGCCGGCGGCAACAGCACGAGCAACTGCTCGAGCGACGAGTTGTAGGTGACCAGGATCTGACCGACGGCGCTCAGGCTGGCCAGTAGGACCGGCAGCGTGGGCTTGACCTGTTCGAGCAGGCGGGTCACTTCGTTCGCGGCGGCCGGACCGGTACGCAGCACAGCGCGCACCTGCTCGTCGTCGTCGGCCACCGTCTGGGTGACGTCGGCCAGGCCGCGTGCCCACACCTGCAGCGAATCCGTTGTGGCGACCTGTGAATCGAGTAGTGGCACCGCGTCGTCGATCAACATCCGGGCGCGATCACCGACACCGCTGATCCTGCCGACCACGGTGGCCGAGGAGTCCACCAGCGAGGAAAGGTCGTAGCCCGCGCCACGCAGCCCCGTGTCCGACTCATCGATCAACAGCGAGAGCTTGTCTCCGGGAATGCTGTTGACCAGAGCACTCACCCGATCGAGCATTGGGCCGACCGCTTGCGGAACGGTGCTCTGCTGCCGACCGATCACCGACCCGTCGTGCAGATATGGACCTGATGCGCTCTGCGGCCGAAGATCCACGTACTGTTCGCCGATCGCCGAGGCGCTGCGGACCTCGGCACGTAGGTCGACCGGGATCTTGGGCGAAGTGTCCAGCGACAGAGTCGCTTCCGCGCCCTGTCTGGTCAACCTCAATGCAGTGACCTTGCCGACTTGCACGCCGCGGTACGTCACATTCGAGAACCGGTACAGACCGCCGCCACTGGGCAGTTGCAGGGTGACGGTGATCTTCCCGATCCCCAACAGCGTCGGAACCTGAAGGAATACGAAGGTCATCAGCAGGAGTCCGACAAGGGAGATGACTCCGAAGATCACCAGCTGGATGCGAATGAGCCGCGTCAGCATCAGCGACCTCCGCCTGCCGGCGGGGGTTCCGGCGTGATACCGGTCCGCAGCGGATCGTAGGTGTAGTTGAGATACCACGGATCACCCGGCGCCGGAATCAGTTTGGCGTCCTGGTCGCCCCATCGGGTACCCAGGAACAGCGTTCGTTTCAACCGCGGAACCGTCAGATCGGCGACCAGGAACATGTTCACGTAGTCACCGCGGACGGCACGGTCGATGTAGCTCTGGCTGTACGGGTAGGTGACGGCGAAGGCGAGTGCGGTGTCGAGCTCGGGGCCGACGTCGGCCAACGCCTTGACCGTCGGCTCGAGATTGCGCAGGTTCGTGACGAGGTCGTCCTGGGCGGTGTTGATCAGATCGGTGGTCGACTCGCTGAACGTGCGCAGCTTCTCCAGTGCGGCGACGATGCGCGGCCGTTCCCGGATCAGGACGTCGAGTGCGGCCGGAACATGGTGCAGCGCACGGCTGATCACCTCCCGCTGCTGTGCGAACGTGCCGGTGAACCTGTTCAGCTGGTGAATCATGTCGATCAGGTCGGCGCGCTGGCCGTCCAGTGTGCCCACGAAGGTGTCCAGCCGCCGCAACAGGTCCCGCACCTGATTCTGCCGTCCGGACAGCGCGGTGTTGGCGTTGCGGATCACGTCACCGATCTGGCCCAGTCCCCCGCCGTTGACCACCGCCGACAATGTCGACAGAGTCCGCTCGGTGGACGGATACGTCGACGACTTGCTCAGCGGGATCGTCGCTCCCGGCTGCAGCCGGCCGGCCGGCGGCACGCCCACCGGCGGGTCGAGTTCCAGATGCATGGAACCAAGCAGGCTGGTCTGCCCGACCGTGGCTACGGCGTTGGCAGGTACTGCGATGTCGGGACGAACGAACACCTCGACGTCGGCGTGCCAATCACGCAGCCGCATGGCCCCGACCGTTCCGACCACGACGTCGGCGACCAGGACCGGCGAATTCGATTCCAGCATACCGACATTGGCGATCTCGATGTGAAAGACGCTCGCGCCGTTCCTGTCCTGCGTGCCCGGCAGCGGCAGGGAGTTCAGGCCCCGGAATCCGCATCCGGAGGCGCCGGACGCGATGAGCACGACCGCCGCGGTAGCCCAGATGCGCTGATATCTCATGGCGTCCCCTGATAGGCCGAGATGGCAGGCGGGGTCTCGGCGGGACCCGGCGCAGGTCCCGATCCGCCGGGGGCGAGCGCCGGATCGGAGTAGAGAAGATTCTCCGGGGACGGCGCCTTCATCAGATACGGGCTCATCGGGAACGGCACCAGGTTGACGCTGAGCAGCCGCAGCGCCGGGCCGAGGTACTGGGCGCACAGCTTGCCGGTTTCCGGTGCCGTGGCATTCTCGATGGCACCGATCTGCCCGCAGATGAACTGGATGGGATTGGCGAAGTCGTTGAACACGATGGACCCGATGTTGTCTCCGGTGTCCGGGTTGTACACGTTGTAGTAGTTGGCGAACGCATTGGGCGCGACGTGCAGCAGTTGCTCGAGGCTCTTGCGGTTGTCGGCCAAGTTCCTGGTGACGTCGGTCAGCCGCTGGACCTGTTCGACGGTCAGTTCCCGGCTTTCGCCGACGAAGCGCTTGGCATCCGCCGTCGCGGTCGCCAGATCGCGCAACGCGGCGTCGAGATCGCCGGTGTGGTCGTCCAGCGTGCCCGTCAGCGTGCCCGTCAGCGTGGCAAGACGGTGTTCGAAGTCGACGATCGCGCCGCTGCTGTCGTGCAGCGCGGTCACCAGGTTCTGCAGCCCGGTGATGATGTCGACGACGTTGCCGCCGCCGTCGGCGAAAATGCGGGCCACCGCTGACAGTTGAGCCAGCATCTGGCGCAGCTTGATGCCGTTGCCGCCCATGGCAGTGGCGGTGTCGTCGATCAGCCGGGCCAGTGCCGGCCGCGCCGATTCACTGCTGGGCCCCAAATCGGTTGACAGGCGCATCAACTGGGTTTTGACATCGTCCCACTCGACCGGGATGGCTGTTCGTTCCACGGGAATGACCGCACCGGAGGGCATCGTCGGTCCGCTGTCCCGATAGGCGGGCGTCAACTGCAGATAGCGGGCCGCGACGAGATTCTGCGCGACGATGACGGCGCTGGCACCGGCCGGGATCGACACCCCGGAATCGATACTGAGCACCATCTTCACCTGCTTGCCGACGGGCTCGATGGAATCGATCGTGTCCACCTTGACCCCGGATACCCGAACCTCGTCACCGGCATAGATCGCGGTGGCGGCGGTGAAGTAGGCGGTGATCATCGTCGCGGGAAAGTAGGTGTGACGGATCACCAGCGCCGTACTTGCCGCACCCAGCGCGACCAGCACTGCGGCCGTCGCGGCGATGACTCTGCTGCGGACGCTCACCGTTGCCCCTCCTGGGGTTGCGGAGGAATCCCGTTGTACGGGAAGGGGAATTCCGCGCGGGGTCCGGCATTGTCGGGCGGCTGTCCCGCGTTGGTACCCCGGCGGAAGCCGAAGGCGTAGTCGAAGAACGGCTGCAGGAACTCCGCGGGTATGACGTTGGCGGTGTAGGCCTGGTAGTAGAAACCGCTCGACACGGCCTCACCCATGGTGATCTCGTACTTGGCCAGCCCGGGCAGCGCCTTGGCGATGTTGTCGCTGTTCTTCTGCAGCACCGCCGTCACCGAATTGAGCTTCTGAAGGGTGGGCGTCAGCTTGGCTTCGTTGTCGTGGACCAGACCCGACAACTGCCTGCTCATCGCCGAGGTGTTGGCCAGCAGGTCGGCGATCACCTGGCGCCGCTGGGCCAGTACTGCCACCAGGTCGGCGCCGTTGAGGATGAGCGCATTGACCTGTTCTCGGCGTTCGGACAGCACTCCGGTGAGATCGGCTGCGCTGCGCAGGAGTTCGCGCAGGGTGTCATTGCGGTCATTCATCGACCGGGACAACCGGCTCAGGCCCTCCAACGTCGGCCCCAGCTGCGGCGCCATCGCGTCGATGGTGTCCGAGAGGGTCTCCAGCGACTGGTTCAGCGATGCGGTGTCCAGCCCTGCCGCGTTCGTGGTGAGATCGCCGACGGCATCGGTGAGCACATAGGGCGAGGACGTCCGCGACAGCGGAATCGGCTCAGAGGGTTTCTGTGCACCCGTGCCCGCCGGAACCAGCGTCACGATCCGCGCGCCGAGCACGGTACCGGTCTTGATGTGCGCGGTGGTTTGCGATCCCAGATGCACGGTGCCGTCGATGGTGAACGTCACCAGCGCATCGCCGCGCAGCAGCGACACTGCCGAGACGGTGCCGACCTTGATGCCGGAGATCACCACATCGTTGCCGGCCACCAGGCCACCGGCTTCACCGAACACCGCCTGGTATCGCACCTGGGTCGCCCACGACCGCAGCCGCTGCGGCGCCAGGCCGACGAGCACGACCAGAACTGCAGCCCCGAGTCCGATGAATCCGGCTCGAATCAATCGTCCGCCACGGTATTTCAGCATCACGGCTCGGCGCACCTTCCGCTCTCCTGCTTGAGCCACGGGAACACTGCCGTCCGGCCCTCCAGGTCGGTCACTCGCACCGACATGCCGCACACATACATCTGGATGAAGCTGCCGTACGCGCCGAGGCGGGTCAGTTTGCGGTAGTTCTCGGGCGCCTTCGCCAGCGCGCGATCCACTCGGTCCTTGTCCTGGTCCAAAAGTGGTGCGAGACGGCTCAATTCGTTGACCGCACCGGCGAGCGGCGGTCGTGCGTCGGTGAGCAGACCGGCCAGGGACGCGGTACCCGCGTCGAGGGCGTCGATGGCCGCGCCGATCGGATCGCGGTCGTCGGCGAATCCGGTGATCATCTTCTCGATGCGGTCTATCGCGGTCGAGAAGCGCTCCCCCTCGGCGGTCAGCGCCGACAGCACGACTTTCAGATTGTCGATCAGCGCGGCGATGACGCTGTCGTTGTCGGCCAGGGCGTTGGTGAACGAGGATGTCTTGGCGAACAACGAATCCACGGTGCCGCCCTGCCCCTGCAGGATCTGCACCAGCGAGGTGGTGAGTGCGTTGACGTCCTGCGGACTCAGGCTCTGGATCACCGGCTTCAGACCACTGAGCAACAGATCGAGGTCGAGAGCCGGCTGGGTGCGATCGATGGGAATCTGGGAGCCCGCGGGCAGCGTCGCCGTAGGTCCCGGCGCGTCCACCAGCTCCAGGTAGCGGTCGCCGACCAGGTTGAGATAGCGGACAGCCGCCCGGGTTGCGGTGGTCAGCACCACGTCTCGGTCGGCCTCGAAGGTGACGAGGGCGGTGGCGTCGCCGCGCAGCGTCACGGTGTCGACGGTCCCGATGCGGATCCCGGCGGCTCGCACACTGTCGCCGGCCTTGAGCCGGGACACGTCGGCGAACACCGCGGAGTACCCGTTGGTGCGACCGGTGCGGTACTGCGCGAAGGTCATGAACAGGAATGCCGTTGCCACAACCATCACGACCGCGAAAGCGGTGAACTTCAACCCCGTTGCCCGCAGCGACCGCATCAGCCCGGCTGCCCGATCTGCGCGGAGTTGCGCGGCGGGCCGTCGATCGGGCCGTACAGGATCTGTTTGAGCCCATCGGAATTGAGCAGAACGCCCTGGTTTCCGTACTGTGCCGGGTTGGCCCCGACATCGGTGACCAGGAACGGCGGCTTGGTGTTCGGCGCCAGGTGCGGCAGTCCCTGGTCCGCGCAGTGCGGTCCGCCCTTGGCGGCGACCTTGGGCAGGTCAGCGGGATAGCGATACCGCTCCAAACCCATCGTGAAGCTCACCGACACGACGGCACCGGGGTCAGGTTGGGGCGGTGCGAGGGCGATCGGTACCAGGCCGGCCAGCGTGCAGTTCAGGGCTTCGCGGTAGCGGTTGGTCAGATCGGTGGTGGGCACCAGCAGGTGCAGCACTTCCGTCAGCGCCTGCCGGTTACCGTCGACGACCTCGGACCCTGTGCCGGCCAGCCCGATAGCGCTGAGCAACAACGCATCCAGATCGTCCCGCCGGTCGACGAGGGTCTGGCTGATCCGAATCGCGTTGTCGGCGGTCCTGATCAGATCAGGCGCGGCGTCAGCGTAGGCACCGGCGGCCACATTCGCCGCGTCGATGTCGTGACTCAAGTTGTCGAGACCGGGTTCGAGCCGGGCCAGCACCGTGTCGAAGTCCGAGAACATCTGGCCGAGCCGCTCACCCCGTCCGTCCATCGCCCCGGCGAGAGCGCCGAGAATTTCATTGAGCTTCTCCGGCTGCACTTTCGACAGCACCGCCGTCAGTTGTTGGAAGACGGTGTTGATCTCCACCGTGACGTCGGCGGCTTCGATGACCTGGCCGGAGCGCAGCGGCTGAGCCGACGGTTGGGCGGGCTCGGTCAGTTCGACGAGCTTGGCGCCGAACACCGTGGGTGATGTGATGTCGACCTGAACGTTGCCGGGGATCAGGGACAACTGCTCCGGATCGATCGAGAGATGAAGCACCGCTTGACCATTCGGATCCTGGTCGATCGATGTCACCGTGCCGACCTGGACGGCACGCATTTTCACCTTGGCTCCGGGGTTCATCACCAACCCGGCGCGCGGTGCGACCACGGTGATCGGCACACTCGAGGTGACGTCGCCGCGAAACATGACCACCGCTGCGCCGACGGCGGCGACCAGCAGGACGACCGATGCCAGCCCCACTGCGGGGCGAACAGCGCTTCGCAACCTCGACCTCCCTGGCTCCAGAGAATTCGTACCACATCGGTGTCATAACTGACTAGATAGATGTCACATATGACGTGATATTGGCGCGCAGGGTATCGCCGAAGGTTTGGCAGGGAGTTATGAGCCGGCGGGTTGCGCAGTGGCCGCGCCGGCCAACGCCCGGCGGACGGCCCTACGGCGGGCGACGCGGGCGGCCGCCAGCGCGCCCAGCACGCCGAGCGTCGCTGTCGTCAGGATCGACAGCCCGGTGTTGGCCATGATCAGGTAACCGAATGCCATCGCGACGGCGAGCAGCGCGTACCGCGCGGTGGTCCAGTGCGCCGGGTGACCGAAGCGGGTGCCCACCGCCATGCCCAGGACCAGGGCAACGCCATGGCCGACATTGGTGAAGTCGCCGCCGGAGCTGATCGCCGAACCGAACGCCACGGCCAGCCACCAGCCGGTCCACGCCGCCCGCCAGCGCTGCGGGATCGCCGCGGTGAGTGCGCCCAACACGCCCACCGCGCCGTAGCTCATGCCGACATCGGTGACATTGGCGATCGACCAGGACGCCAGCCCGGCGCCCAGCGCCGCGGCCAGCCCGGCCGCCACCAACAACGTCGCCCCGACATGGCCGACGACGAACGCGACGACCATCCGGCGGCTGTGCCACAGCAGTTCGGCGAGCCCGAGAATCGCGAACAAACCGGGCAGCCAGACATAGATCGGGCCCTGCTCCGTGACGAAGGCACTGCCGATCAGCGTGCCGAAGCGGCCGTTCCCCAGATTGTGCAGATTGGTGCTCGCGTGCCAGATGACCTGGTCACGGACGTGTGGCCCCAGCGCCAGCAGGGTGGCCGCCACCGCCAGCAGCGCCGCGGAGTAGCCCAACGTGACCCGAACGCGGTCCAGCCGCGAGAACAGAGCGAAAACCATCTCCACCCACTATGCCTGGGCTTCGAGGTCGTCGGCGTCGTCCTCGGCCGGCAGATCCCTGCGGGTCTTGAGGCGATACATCACCAGATCGGTCGGCACACCGGTGGCTCGCGGTGCGAACACCTGGCGCCTGATCTTCTTGACCGTGACCCCGAGCGTCTCAAGGTGGTCGGCGTCGATCAGCTCCAGCGTCTTCTCCGACACGATGAGCCCGCCGCGGGTGGCACGGTCCATCACCCGCGCGGCGATGTTGACGTCCACGCCCAGCCAGTCCGAGCCGATTCGCTGCGGACGGCCGGTGTGGATACCGGCACGCATCCGCGGCGTATATCCGTCTACCTCGACGGTTCGGACGGCGTCACGGGCCGCCATGGTGGCGCGCACCGCCGTCACCGGATCGGTGAAAACGGCCATGATGCCGTCGCCCATCCGTTTGACGATGTGCCCGCCCGCGTCGAGCAGCGGAGGCTCGGCCACCTGGGCGACGCGGCGCAGCAGCCGCAGCGTCGCGTCGTCGCCGGCCTGCAGCGACCAGCTGGAGAACCCGACGAGGTCGGTGAAGACCAACGTCACCTCGCGGTTGGCCGGTCGCCCGGAAACCCGTTCGGTGAGCGCCTGCCAGAGCTGAAGGGTGGCCAAGCTCACCTCGCGGGTGGCGGCCTCCCGATCACGCAGCAACCGGTCGGCAGCACGCGCGGCGGCACGGGCACCGCCCTCGCCGGCCGCCGAGAGCGGATCCCCGAAGTCCGGGTCGCCGGGCAACATCCGCCGGGCACGACGAACCAGGGCGATGACGCCCGGATTGTGGTTGGTGTTGTGCCACCACGCAGCGGGCCCACGCCCGGGTTGGCTGACGTCAACGAGGGAATCGGGTTGATCGTCGAACGGCTCGACGTCCACGAGATCCAGCCTAGGGAACGGATTTCGGGCCAGCCAACCTGGTGTGACGCGGTCGACGTATCGCTATGTCAAACGCATGGTCACAGCTTCGTCGCCGTTATGGACAACGCTTGTTGTCAGCCCTATCGTCTGTACATGAGGTCAACGAAGACCACTCGCCCCGCAAAGCCGACCCCGCTCGGGCCGGACTCGCTGACATGGAAATACTTCGGCGACCTGCGCACCGGGATGCTCGGTGTGTGGATCGGGTCGCTGCAGAACATGTACCCGCAACTGGGCGCCGGAGTGGAAGAGCATTCGATCCTGTTGCGCGAGCCGCTCCAGCGCGTCGCGCGGTCGGTGTACCCGATCATGGGCGTGGTCTACGACGGCGAGCGCGCCCGGCAAACCGGCGAACAGATCAAAGGGTTCCACCAGGGAATCAAAGGTGTCGACAGCGCGGGACGGCGCTATCACGCGCTGGACCCCGAGACGTTCTACTGGGCGCATGCCACTTTCTTCATGCTGATCCTGAAAGTGGCCGAGTACTTCTGCGGCGGGTTGACCGAGGCCGAGAAGCGCCAACTCTTCGACGAGCACGTGCAGTGGTATGCGATGTACGGGATGAGCATGCGGCCGGTACCCGAGACGTGGGAGGACTTCTGCGAATACTGGGACCGGACCTGCCGCGACGAGCTGGAGATCAACAAGGCGACGCTGGAGATCTTCGACATCCGGATCCCGAAGCCGAAGTTCGTGTTGATGCCGACGCCGATCTGGGACCAGTTGTTCAAGCCGATGGTCGCCGGGCAGCGCTGGATCGCGGCCGGCCTGTTCGACCCCGCGGTTCGGGAGCGGGCCGGGATGCGCTGGACACCCGGTGACGAGGTGGCGCTGCGGCTGTTCGGCAAGGCCGTCGAATTGGCGTTCTGGGCGGTGCCCGACGAGATCCGGCTGCACCCGAGGGCGCTGTCGGCGTACCGGCGCGCGGCCGGACAGATTCCGGCCGACGCTCCGCTGGTGGAGGCGCCCGGTTTCATGGCACCCCCTAAAGACCGGCGCGGCATGCCCATGCACTATGTCCCTCGACACAAGAGCCTCGTCGCGCGGGCGGGGTCGCTGGTCCACACGACGTTCTCACTTGCCGGTTTGCGGCCCGCCCGAGGACGTTCCGCTGCCGCCTGAACCGGAGAACCCATGATCGAATGGTCCGACGTCGATATTGCTGTGCGCGACGCCGTCCGCGAGTTCGTCGACAAAGAGGTGCGCCCGCACATCGACGCTCTGGAGAGCGGCGATATGGAGCCCTACCCGATCGTCCGGAAGCTGTTCGCCACCTTCGGTATCGGCGAGATGGCGCGGGAGTCGCTGAACAAGCGGCTGGCCAAGATGCGGGCCGGCGCCGAGACGACGTCCAAGGGTGGCGGCGGCATGTTCGGCGACGGCGGCTCAGCCGGCATGGGGTTCGTGCTGATCAGTGAGCTCTGCCGGGTGAGCATGGGCCTGGTCACCGGGATGGGTGTGAGCCTCGGGTTGACCGTGCCCACCATTCAGAGCCGGGGCACGCTGGCCCAGCAGGAGCGCTGGCTGCCCGAGTTGGTGACCTACGAGAAGATCGGCGCATGGGCGATCACCGAGCCGGATTCGGGTTCGGATGCGTTCGGCGGCATGAAGTCCTACGTCGTGCGCGATGGCGACGACTACATCCTCAACGGGCAGAAGACGTTCATCACCAACGGTCCCGACGCCGACGTCGTCGTGGTGTACGCCAAGTTGGACGAGGGTGACGGGGCCGACAAGAGGGACCGCAAGGTCCTGACGTTCGTGCTGGATCGCGGTGTGGAGGGTTTTGTTCAGGCCAAACCGTTCCGCAAGATGGGGATTCACAGTTCGCGCACCGGTGAGCTGTTCTTCAACAACGTCCGCCTGGGCCGGGATCGCCTGCTGGGCGAGACCGAGGAGAACAAGTCCGGCGACGGCCGGGACAGTGCCCGATCGAGCTTCGCCGCGGAGCGCATCGGAGTGGTGTCGATGGCACTCGGCGTGATCGAGGAGTGCCTGCGGCTGTGTACCGATTATGCGAAGACGCGGACGTTGTGGGGCAAGGAGATCGGGCAGTTCCAGTTGATCCAGCTCAAGCTGGCCAACATGGAGGTGGCGCGAATGAACGTGCGCAACATGCTGTTCCGGGTTATCGAATGCGGGCAGACGGGCACGCCGATCTCACTGGCGGAGGCGTCGGCGATGAAGTACTACTGCTCGCAGGCGGCGACCGATGTGGCCATGGAGGCGATCCAGCTCTTCGGCGGTAATGGGTACATGACCGAGTACCGCGTGGAACAGCTTGCCCGCGATGCGAAGTCGCTGATGATCTATGCCGGCAGCAACGAGGTGCAGATCACCCATGTGGCCAAGGGGCTGCTCAACGAGTAGGGCTCGGTGCCGGGATGCTCTCCCGCACAGTCGCGATCAAGTCGTGCCGTGCAGGATCAGATCGGCGGCACGCCAGGCCATCGCCATAACCGGGCCGTTGAGATTGCCCGCCAGCATGGTCGGCATGGCCGAGCAATCCACCACGCGTAGCCCGTCGATGCCCCGCACGCGCAACTGGTCGTCCACGACGTCGTCATCGCTGGGGCCCATCGCGCAGCTGCCGATCGCGTGGTATCCGCTGTACCCGCCGTCGAGCGCCGCATCGGCCAGCGCGTCGTCGTCGCACACGTCGGCCCCCGGGTAGAGCTCGTGGCTGATGCGATCGGCGATCGGAGATCGGGCGAAGATCTCTCGGGTCCTGCGCACCAGCGCCGCACTCGTCTCGCGGTCGTAGTCGCTGGTCAGGTAGTTCGGGTCCAGCCGCGGCGCGGCGTCGGGGTCATTCGACGTGATCTCGACGCTGCCTTCCGATGTCGGCCGCAGCACGAACCCCAGAACAGAAAGCCCCGGCCGGCGCTCGATGACCATCGGTTCGCCCTCGTTGTACGCCGGGATCGTGAACGGCCCCAGCAGAAGCTGGCCGTCCACCCGGGGTTGATCGGGCGTGGTTTTCACGAAGGCCAGCACATCGAACGTCGGCGTGGCCATCAGTCCCTTGCGGGTGAGTGCGTAACGACCAGCCGTGGCGGCCTGCCCCAACCGGCTCGACAGCTTTCGGTTGTATCCGAGATCGGCGTTGAGCCGGTAGCGAACCACGATGCAGCGGTGCTCGCGCATCCGCCGGCCCACGTTGTCGCGTTCCAGCAGCAGCGGCACACCCGCGGCGGCCAGCACCTCGCGAGGCCCGATCCCGGAGAGCTGCAACAACTTCGGGCTCCCCACGCTGCCCAAGGACACGATCACTTCGCGGCGTGCCCGGAACTCGGCAGCGCCGCCCCGGCTACGGGCCTGAACCCCAACAGCACGCCCGTTCTCGACGATGATGCGATCGACGGTCGTGCCGGTGACCACGGTGAGGTTGGGCCGTCGCCGCACCGGCTTCAGGAACGCGTCGGCGGCACTGACGCGGCGCCCGTTCTTGATCGTCGCCGTGCTGTAGCCGATCCGCTCGTCGTCGGATTCGTTGATGTCTTGGACCGCGCGTAACCCACTGGCAGCCCCGGCCGCAACGATCTCGTCGCACAGCGGGTCGAGCTCATCGGCAACCGAGATACGCAACGGTCCGCCGGCGCCGCGCGTCGGCGAGGCACCGAACTGGCTGTCCTCGAAACCCTTGAAGATCGGCAGGATCTCGTCCCAGTTCCAGCCCTTGTTGCCGCGCCGTTCCAATTCGTCGTAGTCGTCCTTGTTGCCACGGTTGTACACCATGCCGTTGACAGAGCTGGAGCCGCCCAGAAGCTTTCCGCGGGTCCAGAACTCGGACTTGTTGTTCGGGCCGAAGGGTGTCGTGGCGTAGCGCCACACATACTTCTCGTTCTCCAGGAGCACCGCCGAGCCCTTGGGCACGTGGATCATCGGATTGCGGTCCGGGCCGCCCGCTTCGATCAGGAGGACGGACACCGCCGGATCGGCCGACAGCCGATTGGCGAGAACGCATCCCGCCGAACCGGCTCCGGCAATGATGTAGTCGTAACGGGTCATCGCTCCCCCGGCTCCGTGACGAATCGAGCTTTACAGATGACGCCCGAGATGTATCGCCGAGAAAGATAGCACGGCTCACCAATCCGCTTGGGCGGATTACCCCAGCCGAAGCGATCGAGCGCTCTCGTACATGCAGATGGCCGCGGCGGCGGCCACGTTCAAGCTCTCCGCACTACCCCACATCGGCACGCGGACGCGCTCATCCGCCAGCCGCGCGACGTCGGCGGCGAGGCCGTGTGCCTCCGATCCAAACAGCCACGCCGTCGGCCGGGTGAGATCCACCGCGTCCAGGGTGTTGTCGGCGTCCAGCGTGGTGGCACGCACGGTCAGTCCCGCCGACCGCAACTCGGCGACGAGCGCGGCGGAGTCGGGAGCCTCGAGCACCGGCAGCGCGAAGATGCTGCCCGTCGATGCGCGCAGGCACTTGCCGTTGTAGGGGTCGACGCTGTCGTCGGTGAGCACGACGGCGTCGGCGCCCATCGCGTCGGCGATGCGGATCAGCGTGCCGGCGTTGCCCGGTTCGGACGTCGCGACGGCGACGAGCACGAGCCGCGGGCGTGCTGCGAGGACGTCGGCGAGGGCGACATCGGGTGGCGTGCACACCGCGACAAGTCCCGAGGGCGTCACGGTCTCCGAGAGCGCCTTGGCGGCGCGCTCGGTGACCTCGTGCACCGTCAGCCCGGCCAGCAGCTCGCTGTGGCGTTGTGCGGCATCTTCTGTCGCGAACACCTCCACCACGAGTCCGTGGCGGGCCGCCGCCTCAACGAGATTCGGCCCCTCGGCCAAGAAGCGCCCAGCACGAAGACGCCCGGTGTGGCGCTGCAGTTTTACTGCAGCCACCACCCGGGCGGATCGTTCAGTGAGTGCCGTTATCAGGCGGCTTCACCCGAAGGTGCGTTGACATCCTCCGGCAGTGCAGCCTTGGCGGCTTCGACCAGCGCGGTGAACGCGGCCGGGTCGCTGACGGCGATCTCGGCGAGGTTCTTGCGGTCGACCTCGATACCAGCAGCCTTCAGGCCCTGGATCAGCCGGTTGTAGGTGATGTCGTTGGCGCGGGCCGCAGCATTGATGCGAGAGATCCACAACTTGCGGAACTCACCCTTGCGGGCACGACGGTCCCGGTATGCGTAAGTGAGCGAATGCAGCTGCTGCTCTTTGGCTTTGCGGTAAAGCCGCGAGCGCTGGCCGCGGTAGCCCTTGGACGCCTTCAGTACTGTGCGCCGCTTCTTCTGGGCATTGAGTGCGCGCTTCACGCGTGCCATTGCGGTGTTCCTATTCTTGGTCGGTCAAAAGTTGAGGGGTTACGGCGCTTAGCCGTTCAGCATCGCGTTGACACGCTTGGTGTCGTTGGCCGACACGACGGTGCGACCGTCAAGGCGGCGGGTCCGCTTGGTGGCCTTGTGCTCGAGCAGGTGGCGACGGTTCGCCTTCTGCCGCACGATCTTCCCGGTGCCGGTCTTGCGGAAACGCTTGGAGGCGCCGCTGTGAGTCTTGGCCTTGGGCATTGGTCCTCAGTTTCTAGGTGGTCTCAGGTGTTTCGGTGGGCTGGGGTTCGGCCGGACGCCCCGCGGGGGTGTCGGCGTCATGCGCCGCCTTGGCGCGAGTCTTCGCGCCGCGGTGCGGTGCCAGCACCATCGTCATGTTGCGGCCGTCCTGCTTGGCGGACGTCTCGATGAAGCCGTAGTCGGCGACATCGGCGCCCAGCCGCTGCAGGAGTCGGAAGCCGAGTTCGGGCCGCGACTGCTCGCGTCCGCGGAACATGATCGTGACCTTGACCTTCGAACCCGCCTCCAGGAAGCGGATGACGTGACCCTTCTTGGTCTGGTAGTCGTGGTCGTCGATCTTGGGCCGAAGCTTCTGCTCCTTGACGACGGTCTGCTGCTGGTTCTTGCGAGACTCGCGCTCCTTGAGAGCCGTCTCGTACTTGTACTTGCCGTAGTCCATGATTTTGCAGACCGGCGGCCTGGCATTCGGGGCTACTTCGACAAGATCGAGATCGGCATCCGCGGCGACGCGGAGGGCGTCTTCGATGCGCACGATGCCTACCTGTTCCCCGCCCGGTCCGATCAGTCGGACTTCAGGTACGCGAATGCGCTCGTTGACACGGGTCTCAGTGCTGATGGGGCCTCCCTGGTTCGGTTTCCTGTGCGGACCACCGCGGTGTCACACGACGGGAACAGCTGGGGAGAATCCACGCCATCAGCGAGAAGGCCCTGCATGAAGCAGGGCCCGATGCCGACCGATCACGGCTGACGCCGCCCTGCGAAATCGCAGGACAGATACCCTGACGGTATCTGCGACCGGACCGCTTTACCTGCGGAAATATCCGTGGCGAGCGGTGGGAGTGGGACTCCTCTTGCTGTCCCTGGCGTACGCCGGGACGGTCGTGCGTGCCAGTCTAGCAGGCATGACGGACCCCAACGACATCCGCGACCTGGCCGACATTCCCGCCGTGGAGGTGATCACCCGCGCCGCGGTGATGCTGATGAGCGCCGCCGCCGAGAAAATCGGGTTGTCTTCGCCCGATCCGGACGCCAGCGAACATCGTGACCTCGACGAAGCCCGCCGTCTGATCACCGCGTTGGCCGGTCTGGTGACCGCGTCTGCGGAATATCTCGGCCCGCACGCTGGCCCGGTGCGCGACGGTTTGAAGAGTCTCCAGTTGGCTTTTCGAGAAGCCAGTGCAGCTCCCGACGAACCCGGCAGCGGTCCGGGCGAAAAATATACCGGCCCCGTCTGGTAGCGCACCACAGACATTTCGCATGCCGAGGGAATATCCTCCCGGCCTATGACCGTCACCAAGAGTCGGCCAACTTCACGGTTTCGCTGGGTACCCGCGGCAGCGGGCTGGATCATCGGCGTCATCGCGACGCTGTCGCTGCTGTCGAGCGTCTCCACGATCATCCGGCACCTGATCCGGATGCCCCGGGAGTTCATCAACAGCTACCTCTTCAACTTCCCGGACACCAGCTTCGCCTGGGCGTTCGTGCTGGCCCTGCTGGCCGCCGCGCTCGCGGCCCGCAAGCGCATCGCCTGGTGGATCCTGGTTTTCTACATGGTGGCGGCGTCGGTCTGGAACATCGCCGACCTGATCGGCGGCGACGAGACCGCGGCCGTCGACGCCGGCGAGGTCATCGGCCTGGTCTTCCACATCGCCGCGGCCGGCGCCCTGGTCCTGGCCTACAACCAGTTCTGGGCCAGGGTGCGCCGCGGCGCCCTGCTCAAGGCGGCGGCAACCCTGGTGGCCGGCATGGCCACCGGCACGCTGATCGGCTGGGCCTTGCTCGAGTTCTTCCCCGGCACGCTGGCAGGCGAAGACCGCTTCTGGTACGCGCTGAACCGCGTCTCCGCGTTCGCCGGTGCCGGTGCCGAATCCTTCGAGGGCCATCCGCACACCTTTGTCAACGCGCTGCTCGGCCTGCTCGGCGCGCTGGCGTTGATGGTGGCCGCGATCGTGCTGTTCCAATCCCAGCGTGCCGAGAACGCACTGACCGGCGAGGACGAATCCGCCATCCGCGGCCTGCTGCAGGCCTACGGCAAGAACGATTCCCTCGGTTACTTCGCCACCCGCCGCGACAAGTCAGTCGTCTTCGCCACCAACGCCCGCGCCGCGATCACCTATCGCGTCGAAGTCGGGGTCTGCCTGGCCAGCGGTGACCCGATCGGCGATCCACGGGCGTGGCAACAGGCGATCTCCGCGTGGCTGTCCCTGTGCCAGGACTACGGCTGGGCGCCCGGAGTGATGGGCGCCAGTTCGACTGGCGCCCAGGCATACCGCGAGGCGGGCCTCAACGCTCTGCAGCTCGGCGACGAAGCGATCCTCTACCCCGACCAGTTCCATCTGTCCGGACCGGACATGCGTGCCGTGCGCCAGGCCGTCACTCGGGCCCGTCGCGCCGGGCTGACCGTGCGGATGCGCCGGCACCGTGACTTCTCCGCCGAGGAGATGGCCGCGGTGATCGCCCGCGCCGACGCCTGGCGGGACACCGAGACCGAGCGCGGTTTCTCGATGGCGCTGGGGCGCCTGGGCGACAGCGCCGACGGTGATTGCCTGCTGGTGGAGGCGGTCCACGGCGCTGACGACGAAGTCGTGGCGATGCTGTCACTGGTGCCGTGGGGCAACAACGGGCTCTCGCTGGACCTGATGCGCAGGTCACCGAAATCGCCCAACGGCACCATCGAACTGATGGTCACCGAACTCTTGCAGAATGCCGAAGATATTGGGGTCAGCCGTGTTTCGCTGAACTTCGCGATGTTCCGCGCGGCTTTCGAGCAAGGCGCCCAACTCGGTGCGGGCCCCGTCGCGCGGTTGTGGCGTGCCATGCTGGTGTTCTTCTCGAAGTGGTGGCAGCTGGAGACGCTGTACCGGTCGAACATGAAATACCAGCCGCAGTGGGTGCCGCGCTATGCGTGCTACGAAGACGCCCGGCTGATCCCGCGCGTCGGCGTGGCCTCCGTCATCGCCGAAGGCTTCCTGGTGCTGCCGTTCTCCCGGCGCGCCAGGCAGCACACCGGCCATCATTCGGCTGTACCCGAGGGCCTGGCCGCCTCCGGCCGGCTGCACGCCGACGGTAGCGCGCCGGATCCCGACGAACCCGACGACGGCAAGCCCGATCGCGCACAGCGACTCCCCGACCAGGTACGGGTCCGGATGGCCAAGCTGAAAGCCTTGCAGCGCAACGGCGTCGACGCCTACCCGGTCGGCCAACCGCCTACCCACAGCGTCGCGCAGGCGCTGGTTGCCGACGACACCGTCACCCTGTCCGTCGCCGGCCGGATCCTGCGGGTCCGCGACTACGGCGGCGTCGTGTTCGCTCAGCTGCGCGACTGGTCCGGCGATGTGCAACTGTTGCTGGACAAGGCCACGCTCGACGGCGCCGCCGAGGACTTCGCCGGCGTCGACCTCGGCGACCTGGTCGAGGTGACCGGGCACATGGGCTACAGCAAGAACGGCACCCGTTCGGTATTGGTCGAGCAGTGGCGCATGCTCGGAAAGTGCCTGCGCCCCTTGCCCGATAAGTGGAAGGGCCTGCAAGACCCGGAAGCCAGAGTCCGGGCCCGATACGTCGACCTCGCGATCAATCCCGAGGCCCGCGACTTGATCCGCGCCCGCAGCAACGTACTTCACTCGATCCGGGAAACCTTGTTCGCCAAGGGTTTTCTCGAGGTCGAGACGCCGATCCTGCAGCAGATCCACGGCGGCGCCAATGCCCGGCCGTTCAAGACCCACATCAACGCATACGATCTCGACCTGTATCTGCGCATCGCCCCCGAGCTCTACCTCAAGCGGTTGTGCGTCGGGGGCGTCGAGCGAGTATTCGAGCTGGGCCGGGCATTCCGCAACGAAGGCGTCGACTTCAGCCACAATCCGGAATTCACCCTGCTCGAGGCCTATCAGGCGCACGCCGATTACCGGGTATGGATCGACGGCTGCCGCGAGCTGATCCAGAACGCGGCCATCGCGGCGAATGGCTCCGCGGTGGTGATGCGCCCCCGCGCCGACGCCCCCGATCAGCTCGAGGGAGTGGACATCTCCGGAACGTGGACGGTCAAGACGGTGCACGACGCGGTCTCCGAAGCACTCGGCGAGCAGATCGACGCCGACACCGAGCTGACCGAGCTGCACCGGTTGTGCCACGGCGCGCGGGTCCCCTACCTGACCCACTGGGATGCCGGAGCGGTGGTGCTGGAACTCTACGAACGGCTGGTGGAGGACCGCACCGAGATGCCGACGTTCTACACCGACTTCCCGACGTCGGTGTCGCCGCTGACCCGCCCCCACCGCAGCACGCCCGGCGTGGCCGAACGCTGGGACCTGGTCGCATGGGGTGTCGAATTGGGCACCGCGTACAGCGAGCTCACCGATCCCGTCGAACAGCGGCGCCGGCTGGAGGAACAGTCCCTGCTGGCAGCGGACGGTGATCCCGAGGCGATGGAGCTGGACGAAGATTTCCTGCAGGCGATGGAATACGCCATGCCACCGACCGGCGGTCTCGGAGTGGGCGTCGACCGGGTCGTCATGCTGATCACCGGGCACAGCATCCGCGAGACCCTGCCGTTCCCGCTCGCCAAACCGCGTTAGCTGAGCCGATCGGCTCACAGCGACCGCCAAGGAAGCTTGGTCACCATGGTTGCGTGACACCGGCCGATCACCAACACATTTCGTTGATGCATGGATGGTTGCCCGTGACGGTGCAGATCCTGGCCGGGTTGGTTCTGGTGTTGGCCGCCGGTTGGCGGACGCGCCGCTGGCGGCTGGTGTGGCTGCCGCTGGCGGCTGCCGCCGGCATCGCGGCGGCGTGGTACGCCCAGCGGACCATCTCCGATGACGGGCTGGCCGGCGATCCGGCCCCGCATCAGCTGTGGGTATGGATCGCCGTGACCACGGCGGCCGGAGTGGTGGCGATGGTGGGCTGGCGCGGCGCACGATGGTGGCGGCGCGGCATGTCCGTGCTGGCGATCCCGCTATGCGCACTGGCGACGGCACTGATGCTCAATCTCTGGGTGGGTTACTTCCCCACCGTGCAGACCGCCTGGAATCAGCTGACCGCGGGTCCGCTGCCGGACCAGACCGACCGCGCCACCGTCTCGGCGATGGTGGTCCAGCACGCCATCCCGGCCACGGGCACGGTGGTGCCGGTGACCATCGGATCGGACGCTTCGCATTTCGCGCATCGCGAAGAGTTGGTGTACCTGCCCCCGGCGTACTACGCCACCAATCCGCCGCCGAAGCTGCCCACCGTGATGATGGTCGGCGGGGAGTTCAACACGCCCGCCGACTGGCTGCGGGCGGGCAACGCCATCAAGACGATCGACGACTTCGCGGCCGCCCATCACGGTGAAGCTCCGGTGTTCGTGTTCGTCGACTCCGGCGGCGCGTTCAACAACGACACCGAATGCGTCAACGGACCTCGCGGGAACTCCGCCGACCATCTGACCAAAGACGTTGTGCCGTTCATGATCTCGAACTTCGGCGTCAGCGCTGACCGGGCGAATTGGGGTGTCGTCGGCTGGTCAATGGGTGGAACCTGTGCGGTGGACCTCGCCACCATGCACCCCGATATGTTCAGCGCCTTCGAGGACATCGCCGGCGACTACGCCCCGAACTCCGGCACCAGGGCTCAGACGATCACGCGGTTGTTCGGTGGCAGCGCGGCCGGCTACGCGAATTTTGACCCCTCCACTGTCATCGCCAAACATGGTTCATACCAAGATGTTTCCGGATGGTTTGCGATCTCGGGCAATCCGTCGGCTCAGCGCCCACTGCCGGCCGTCCCGAATCCGGGAGATCAGACGGCCGCCGCGAACGCGTTGTGCGACCTCGGCAGCGCCAACGGCATCGACTGCTCGGTGGTGGCCGAGCCCGGCAAACACGACTGGCCGTTCGCATCGCGCGCGTTCGCCACCGCGCTGCCGTGGCTGGCCGGCCAGATCCACACACCGGGCGTTCCCGTGGTGCCCCTGCCCGGCCCCCCGGTGCGTGCGCCCGGCCCGGTCACGATCGCAGCCGCGGGAGGCCCGCCCGGAGTACGGTGAGGTCATGCCCGACGACAGCTACGACGATTCTGGGGTGCCGACATTCGAGTCGGTGCAGGAGAAGATCGAGACCCGGTACGGAACCGCGCTCGGCTCAGCCGAATTAGCTGCCGAAACACCGGAGGGCCGCACCGTCGAGGAACAGTACGAGGCGCGGCAGAAGGCCGCCGCCGAGCGGTTGGAAGAGATCCGCGCCTCGATGCACAAGCCCGCCGACGACTAGGCGCTGACCTTGCGCCGCCGGGTGGTCTTCTTGGGTGCCGGCGCGTTCAGCACGTCGGACAGGAACTTGCCGGTGTAGCTCTCCGGCACCGCGGCCACATCCTCCGGCGTGCCCTGTGCGACGACCGTGCCACCGCCCGAACCTCCCTCGGGACCCATGTCGACGATCCAGTCCGATGTCTTGATGACATCAAGGTTGTGCTCGATGACGATCACCGAATTGCCCTTGTCCACAAGCCCGTTGATGACCTTGAGGAGCTTGCGGATGTCCTCGAAATGCAGCCCTGTGGTCGGCTCGTCGAGGATGTAGACGGTGCGGCCCGTCGAGCGCTTCTGCAGCTCGGCGGCCAGCTTGACGCGCTGCGCCTCGCCGCCGGACAGTGTCGGGGCCGGCTGGCCCAGCCGCACGTAGCCCAACCCGACGTCGACGAGGGTCCTCAGGTACCGGTGGATCGAGCTGATCGGCTCGAAGAACTCGGCCGCGTCCTCGATGGACAGATCGAGCACCTCGGAGATGGTCTTGCCCTTGTAGTGCACTTCGAGGGTTTCGCGGTTGTAGCGAGCGCCCTGGCAGACCTCGCACGGCACGTACACGTCGGGCAGGAAGTTCATTTCGATCTTGATGGTGCCGTCACCCGAACATGCTTCGCACCGACCACCTTTGACGTTGAACGAGAACCGGCCCGGCTGATAGCCGCGGACCTTGGCCTCGGTGGTGGCGGCGAACAGCGTGCGGATCTTGTCGAACACGCCGGTGTAGGTCGCCGGGTTGGAGCGCGGGGTGCGCCCGATGGGCGACTGGTCGACCCGCACCAGCTTGTCGACATGCTCGAGCCCGTTGACCCGGGTGTGCCGGCCCGGGACCTGGCGGGCGCCGTTGAGCTTGTTGGCCAGCACCGAGGCCAGGATGTCGTTGACCAGCGTGGACTTGCCCGAGCCCGACACCCCGGTCACCGAGGTGAGCACCCCGAGCGGGAATGCGACGTCGATGTCGTGCAGGTTGTGCTCGCGTGCGCCGATCACGGTCAGCTGCTTGCGGCGGTCGACCGGCCGGCGGATGGCCGGCACATCGATGGTCTGCTTGCCCGACAGGTAGGCGCCGGTGATGGAGTTGGGGTTGCGCAGCAGGTCGGCGTACGGCCCGCTGTGTACCACCTGGCCGCCATGCTCACCGGCCGCGGGGCCGATGTCGACCACCCAGTCCGAGTGCGCGATCGTGTCCTCGTCGTGTTCGACGACGATCAAGGTGTTACCCAAATCCCTTAGCCGCGTGAGGGTTTCGATCAACCGACGATTGTCCCGCTGATGCAGCCCGATCGACGGCTCGTCGAGCACGTAGAGCACGCCGACCAGACCCGAGCCGATCTGGGTGGCCAACCGGATGCGTTGGGCCTCGCCACCGGACAGCGTGCCCGCCGCGCGGGACAGCGACAGATAGTCCAGCCCGACGTCGAGCAGGAAGCCCAGCCGGGACTGCACCTCCTTGAGTACCTGCCCGGCGATCGCCGATTCACGGGTGCCGAGAGTCAGATCGTTGAGGAACTCCGAGCAGTCCGCGATGGACAGCTCGCAGACTTCGGCGATCGACTTTGCGCCGTGCTCCCCCGCCGCCAGCGTGACCGCCAGGATCTCGGGTTTGAGCCGGGTCCCCTCGCAGACCGGGCAGGGCACGTCGCGCATGAACCCGTCGTAACGTTCCTTCATCTGCTCGGACTCGGTTTGCTCCATGCGCCGGTGCAGGAACGCCATCACGCCTTCGAATTCGGCGTAGTACGACCGGGTTCGGCCATACCGGTTCTTGTAACGGACGTGGACCTGCTCGTCGCAACCTTCCAGAATCGCCTTGCGCGCCTTGGCCGGAAGCTTGCGCCACGGGGTGTCGACGTCGAATCCCATGGATTCGCCCAGGCCGGCCATCATGCGGGTGAAGTACTCCGCGGTGTGGCCCATCGCCCACGGCGCGACCGCGCCCTCGGCCAGCGTCATATCCGGATCGGGGACGACCAGATCCGGATCGACCTCCTTGCGGATACCCAGGCCGCTGCATTCCGGGCAGGCGCCGTACGGCGAGTTGAACGAGAACGACCGGGGTTCTAGGTCGTCGACCGCCAGGGGGTGGCCGTTGGGGCAGGCCAGCTTCTCGGAGAACCGCTGCTCGCGGTGCGGGTGGTCGTCCTCACGGTCGACGAACTCCAGCACCACGATGCCGTCGGCGAGGTTCAGCGCCGTCTCGACGGAGTCGGTGAGCCGCTGCTTGGCGCTGGCCTTGACCGTCAGCCGGTCGACCACCACCTCGATGTCGTGTTTCTCCTGCTTCTTCAGCTTGGGCGGATCGGTGAGCGGGTGCACCACGCCGTCCACCCGGACCCGGCTGTAGCCCTGGCTGTTCAGCTTGTCGAAGAGGTCGACGAACTCGCCCTTGCGGGTGCGCACGACCGGCGCCAGGACCTGAAAGCGGGTGCTCTCCGGCATGGCCAGCACCTGGTCGACGATCTGCTGCGGAGTCTGCCGCGCGATCCGCTCGCCGCAGACCGGGCAGTGCGGGGTGCCGGCGCGGGCGTAGAGCAACCGCAGATAGTCGTAGACCTCGGTGATGGTGCCGACCGTCGAACGCGGGTTGCGGTTGGTGGACTTCTGGTCGATCGACACCGCCGGCGAGAGTCCCTCGATGAAGTCGACGTCCGGCTTGTCCATCTGACCGAGGAACTGGCGAGCATAGGCCGAGAGCGACTCGACATATCGGCGTTGGCCCTCGGCGAAGATCGTGTCGAACGCCAGCGAGGACTTGCCCGATCCGGACAACCCCGTGAAGACGATCAGACTGTCGCGGGGCAGGTCCAAGTCGATGCTGCGCAAGTTGTGCTCGCGCGCGCCCTTGACGACCAGACGGTCAGCCACCAGCGCCCCCTTCCTGCAGGTTTATCGGCGAGAAGACGCCGCTCCCCATGCTATGTCGACCCACCGACAAGTAACGTGGCGACCATGACAGTCGTCGACGACACCTACACCGGACACGTCGAACCGCAGGCCGCAGCCCGCAGGACCCTGCCAGGAGCCACGATCATCAAGATGTCGGTGGGCCCGATGGACAACAACACGTACCTGATCACGTGTTCCCACACCGGCGAGAGTCTATTGATCGACGCCGCCAACGACCCGCAACTGCTCGTCGACCTGGTGCGTGAGCACGGACCGAAGCTGACCCTCATCGTGACCAGCCACCAACACTTCGATCACTGGCAGGCACTGGAAGCGCTGGCCGCGGCGACCGGGGTGCCCACCGCCGCCCACCAGCTCGACGCCGAGCGGCTGCCGGTGAAACCGGACCGCTTCCTGGCAGGCGGCGACACCATCACCGTCGGCGATCTGGTCTTCGACGTGATCCACCTGCGCGGCCACACTCCCGGCTCGGTGGCACTGGCACTGCGGCCCACCGCCGAGCGGACGGCCACTCACCTGTTCACCGGCGACTGCCTGTTTCCGGGCGGGGTCGGAAAGACCTGGGAGCCGGGCGCGTTCGACCAGCTTCTGGGCGACGTGAAGGACCGGGTGTTCGGCGTGTTCGGCGACGACACCGTCGTCTACCCGGGCCACGGCGACGACACGAACCTCGGCGCGGAGCGGCCGCATCTGCAGGAGTGGCGCGAACGCGGCTGGTGAGTGGTGTGTCCGCTCTCTTGCTGATATCCATGATTCGGCAGCGACGAGGGAGATGGCATGACACTGACCATCGCCGACATCGAGCGCTGGAATGCCGGCGACGTGCGAGAGGTCTTTCACGCCGCCTCGAGTCGTGCCCAGGCAGCCTTCGATGCGGCCGACGGCCTCGCAACGCTGCCAGCCCTTGCCAGCTGGGGCGGCGAAGCCGCGGAAGCTGCCAAGCAGGCGATCGGGCAGACCCGTAACGATCTCGACGCCCACGGCAGCGAGGCGCTGACGGTGGCCAATGCGGCCCGTAGTGCCGCGGACAACATCGAGCGGATCAAATCAGAACTGGTGAGTCTGAAAGCAGATGCCGAGTCGCTCGGCATGGAGATCGATCCGGTGGCTGGGACGTTGTTGCCCGGCCCGAAGGTCCGCGACCCGATGGAGGCCGAACTCAAGCAGGCCCAACTGCAGCCAAGGCTGGACAAGATCGTGGCCGAAGCGAATCTCGTCGACGTGGCCCTCGCCAACGCCATCAACATGGCGGGCGGCAAGACGCCGATTCCGCTGTCGACAGCTGGCAATGCGCCCGTACCCGCCAACGCACCACAGCCAGTGGTCTTCTCTGCTCGAGAGATCGAAGACTTCAAGGCATCGGCGAGACCGATCCTCCAGGCCGAGGGCATGCCACCCGAACAGATCGAGCCGTACCTGTCGGGCATTGTCGCCCGGGCGCAGGCCATGGGGTGGAACTTTCCGAAGTACACGCCGCCCGAGCCAGCTCGCGTGCCCCCACCAGGGTTCGGTGAGGGATTCGGTGATGCGTGGCGCAACACAGAGCAGGCCATTAAGAACCTCTTGGGGCAAGGTGGGCCTGGGACTCCCGGCCTGTTGGAGTCGTGGAAGGGCTTGGCCCAAGGGGCTTCCGGCGCCGCGGCGAATCCGGCAGGTACGGTCGTCGGCGAAATCCAACACGCACTGGACTCACCCAGCGCGGCCTACTACGCGGGCGAGAAGGCCTTCGACCTTTCCGCCGCTGCGGCTACCGCGCCGTGGGGCGCCGAGGGTGCGATGGTTCGGGCAGGTCTGCCTGCCGACTTGGTCACCGAAGGTGGTATCCCACTGTCCGTGATGCGCGGATACGATCCACTGGGAGGCATGTCGTCGACAGAGTTCGACAATCTCTTCGGCCCTGCGGGTACTCGAGTCTTTCCGGACAACAACGGATTTCCACCCGGCTATGTGCCGCAGCCCGCCAACCTGCCTGAAGGCACGATCATCGACCGGATTGGGTCCACAGACGGGCGCTATTTCGCACCCGACGGCACCCCGTTTGGCGGCCGCGCGATCATGCCGGAAAGCGTTGACGGGGAATACAACCGTTACATGCTCAGCGGCAAGCCGCTGCCGGATGGATGGCAGATCCTCGAAGGACCGATAGAACCCTGGTTCGGGCAATCCCCAACTCCAGGAGTCCCTCAATACATGCTCGTCGGGCCGCCCGGGGTCAAAGTAAGCGCGTTCGAATTGTGGCGTAGGGGTATCCTGGATGACTGTGGTCCACCCCTTGGACGCTAGATCGAGTGAGCTGCAATCCGAGATCGATCGGCTAGCAGCGCAACTCGGAGTTCGGCCCATGAAGGTCGGCTTATTGACCAATGACGGGTTGAACATCTTTGCTGATGACGACGCCATGTATCACTACGCCTTTTACGAGCGCGGCCAGCTCGCATTCGATCAAACGGGCAGCCTCGACGACGTCCTCTACTGGTACTGCCAAGGGGTGGTTACTCACACGTTAGCCCGCCCCATAGGGGACCGCGCGCAACGATTCCAGTTCGAATACGATGTTCTTCGTCGCTTCAACCCCGAATGGGCCAAGCGCAATGTGCGCGAAACGGCTGCGATGTTCCGTAACGGTCAACCTGACGACATCGCGTTGCTTCCCGATATCGGGGAAGCGCTGTGACGTAACGCGTTACGCAAGTCAGGCTAGTGACACGTGGCCACGCCGAACGGCTTGCTGTGTAAGTCTTGTCGCTGCGCGTTCGAGCAGCTGATCGCCAGCACCTCGACGAATGGCGCGAACGCGGCTCGTGACTGGGCTGCTCTGAGCGTAGGGCAGGCGTGTCGATTCGAATCGAAGGGCGACGCCGGACGCGCAACCAAGCTCCCCCATTCCGAGCTCGGCAGGTGACTGGCGCGGTCGCCGCTTTGATGCGACGTTGAACATGTGCGAATCACCAGACCATCCGTAGGTCGCGCTCCGGCGAACAGAGGTAGTTGACGCGTGGACCCCAAATCGGCCGAGCTACAAGCCGAAATCGACCGGATCGCAGCGCAACTCGGCATTGGCCCCATGGCAGTCGGCTTGTTGACGAACGACGGACTCAACATTTTCGTGGATGATGACGGCCTGTACCACTTCGCGTTTTACGAGCGCGGCCAGCTCGTGTTCGATCGAACAGGCAGCCTCGACGACGCCCTGTACTGGTACTGCGAGGACAGAGTCACCGACGACGCGGCACGCTGGTCCGATCGCAAACAAATGTTCCAGTACGAGTACGACATGCTCAGCCGCTTCAACCCCGAATGGGCCAAACGCAACGTGCGTGAAACAGCAGCAATGTTCCGCCGAAACCACCCCAATGAGCCTCGCCCCGAGGGGATTTCACTGCTTCCCGACATCGGCGAAGCGCTGTGACAACGGGTTACGCTGACCCCACTAGGGGCAGGTCGCGACGATCTCGAACGGCTTGCTGACCTGCTTGCCGGTCGAGTCCGAACCGCTGGCATTGCCTTTGATGGTGTAGGTGTTGCCGTCCTTGGTGGCGGTGGCGGAATCGCCGGGCACCCCGTCGGTGAAACTCAGCACCACCCCGTTGACATCGCCGAGTCCGACCCCGCGGACCTTGGACGCGTCCTGCTCGAGACCGACGATCACATCGGTGATCACATCACCGATCGCGATCGAGAACTTGCCGTCCGTCGTCGCGCACACCACCGGTCCGTCGACCTGCTTGGCCTGACCGTCGATGGTGACCGTGGCTCCCGCCCCACCGGTTGGTGCGGCCGCCGATGTCGTCGTAGCGGCGCTCGTCGTCGTAGCCGATGTCGTCTCGGTGTCAGTGGATGAGTCGTCCTTCGAACACCCCGCCGCGCCGACCGTCAAAATCGCCACTGCGCCAACGACACTCAACAACTGAATCCTCATCGGCCTCTCCTTGCGTTGATGGCCACTTGGGGGCGAGCCTAAACCACGGTGACGTGTGGAAACCCGAAACCAACAATCGGTCAAATATCCGGTCGGCAAAACTTCGTGCAACGCCGTGACGACGCGCATGCAACGATCCAAGCGATGCCCCCTACCCAGGGGTTACATCGGGTAGCCTAAGCACGCTCTGCACCGTTAGCTTGTCCAATAATTCGGAGGCGTCGATGTCCCAGCAACCTTATGCAGCCCCACCACCGGCACAGCAGCCCAAGAACAATCTGGCGCTTGCCATCCTGGCCACGATCTTCTGCTTCCCGATCACCGGCATCGTCGCGATCGTGAAGGCCGCCCAGGTGAACGGGCTGTGGGTTCAGGGCCAGTATGCCGAGGCCGAAGCTTCGGCCAAGGCCGCCAAGAAGTGGGTGATCTATAGCGTGATCGCCTGGGTCGTCATCCTCGTGATCTACGGCGTCCTCTTCGCTGCCGGCGTGATGAACATGGACGTCGAAACCACCACGTCGTGACCTCGACCGAGGTTGGGCAGGCGGCCGACGGCCGCCTCGCCCGCCTCGGCGCGCCGATAGTCGTCGGTGCAATGGCCGCGTGCGCCTGCGCGGCCGTATGCATCGCCGACCCGACCACACCCGGCGGCGTACTGCCCGTGTGCCCGACGAAAGCCCTTCTCGGCGTTGACTGTCCGGGTTGCGGAACGCTGCGCATGATCTATTCGCTGCTGCACGGCGACCTCCTGGCGGCAGTCAGGTTCAACGCGCTGGCGTTGGTGGCGTTCGGCTTGCTGGCCGTGGCCTATGGGACGTGGACCTATGGCCGCGTCACCGGCCGGCCGATCACAGGGTGGCAACACCGTCGATGGGCGCCGGTCGTGGCGCTGGCGGTGATTTCGGCGTGGTTCGTGGTGCGCAATCTGCCGTTCGCACCGTTCACCGCGCTATACGTCTGATCCCTCAGATCCAGCCGCGCCGCTTGAAGGCGACGTAGAGCAGGCCCGACGTCACGATGATGATCAGGGCGCTGGCCACCACCCCCGCCGTCTGCGAGAACCCCGGATACGGGACGTTCTGCCCGTACCAGCCGGTTACCGCCGTCGGCACGGCAATGATGGCCGCCCAGCCGGTGAGCTTCTTCATGATCGTGTTCAGCCGAGCGTCCTGCAGCGACAGATTCGTCTCGAACACCGTGGTGATCATGTCCCGCAATGACTCCGTCCATTCCGCCGCGCGGATGACGTGGTCGTAGAGATCGGAGTACCAGCTGTCGAGTTCGACGGTGTCGGAATGCTCGGCGCGGCGACGCATGATCGTGTTGATCACCTCGCGCATCGGCAGCACGACGCGGCGCAACTCGACGAGCTCCTTGCGCAGCCGGTACGTGGAGCGCTGGATCGTGCGGGTCATCGCACGATCGTCGAACAACCCGTCCTCAAGGGATTCGATCGCGTCGTCGAGCCGCTGGATGGTGTCGAACTGACCGTCGACGATCACGTCGAGCAGGCCATGCAGCAATGCCGGTGGACCCATCTTCAACAGGTCGGCGTTCTCATCCCACTGGCGAACCACTTCGTCCATGTCGAAAACCGGCTTCTGCGGGTCGATTTCGTGCCGCACGGTGACGATCCCGGCGGGCAGCACGAAAATCGACACCCTGGTCATCAGCAGCCGCGACTCCAAGTCGTTGACCATCGGCGGCGCCAGCGCGGTGGCGTACACGGTGAGAAACGTGTGCGACGCATACCGCGTGGCCTTGGTGCGCTCGGCATGAGCGACGGTGTCCTCGACGGCGTGCTGATCGAAGCCGAGCTCGTCGGCCAGTTCGCAGAGCACGCCATGATCCGGGTTGCACATGTCCACCCACACCAAGGCCCCGTCCTCGGCGAGGTGGGTGGACACATCGTGGAGGGGGAAGTCCTCCGTCTTCAGAACGCCATCGACCCACAGTCGGGTTCGGCAGTGGGTCATCGGTCCAGTCTGCAGCGGCCCGGCGGCACGCCTAGCCGGTGGTGTGGACGATCAGCACGTCGGTCTTGGACCGCCGCGCCACGTTGGCCGGAACCGAGCCCAGCAGGCGGCCCGCGATCGTGCTCAATCCGACGTTGCCGACGACCAGCAGGTCAGCGTTGACCTCTTCGGCCAGATCCACCAGGGCGTCGACCGGAGCACCGACGACGGCGCGCTCTTCGACCTCGGCGGCACCAGCTTCCTTGGCCCGGTCACGCGCCTCTCGCAGAATCGCGTAGATGGGGGCGTTGCCCGCCATCTTGTAGCCTTCGTCCTTCAGCAGGTCGGCCGCGCGGGTGTCCTCGGAAGCCGGGAAATAGGCGGTCGCCACGATGACCTTGGAGCCCGGGCTGGAGGCGAGGTAGCCCGCCCGGTCGACTGCACGCAGCGAGGAATCCGAGCCGTCCGTGCCGACGACCACGGTCTTGTAACCGCCCATTCGTACCCTCCAGTCTCCAATTTCAACGCCGTCTGGAACATTAACGCCTCGGCACCACGCAAGGGCGCGATTCACGCCACGCGGCAAATACGGCGCGGTACGCGACGCCACTTTACCGGGGAAAATAGCGTGCCCGACAGTTGTGTGTGCCGCCCGACAGGGTGGCCTGCTGCAAATCCAGATCGCATCGGATTCCGATTGTCAGGGCCACCACATGTCAATGATGACCAATGAACTGAATTCAAAACCTCGTAAATTCGCCGCGACGGCGATCGCCGCCACACCCGACGGTCTGGTGAACTGCGGGTTACTGTCTTGCTCACCAATCGACACGGGTACAGGACCGCCTACGTGAGCATCACCATTCGGCCCGAACCGGCCACCGGCGTCGGGCAACGCCCGGCCGGATCGGCGCGGTCGCTCGATGCCGTCTGGGTGGCAGTGTTCGCGGCTTCCGTCAGCGCCGCGGGTGCGGCCCGGCCATCGCTCTGGTTCGACGAAGCTGCGACGATCTCGGCGTCCACCCGCTCGCTGCCCGACTTGTGGCGGATGCTCGGCAACATCGACGCCGTCCACGGCCTGTACTACCTGGTGATGCACGGCTGGTTCGCGGTGTTCCCGGCAACCGAGTTCTGGTCCCGGCTGTCGAGTGCAGCAGCGGTCGGCCTGGCAGCCGCCGGTGTGGTGGTGCTGGGCCGGCAACTGTCGACTCGCTTGGTCGCGACGACTGCCGGTGTGGTGTTCGCGCTCCTACCGCGCGTGACGTGGGCCGGGCTCGAGACGCGGTCGTATGCGCTGGCGATGGTCGCCGGTGCGTGGCTCACGGTGCTGTGCCTGGTCGCCATGCGCCGCAACGGTTCTCGGTGGTGGCTGGGTTACGGGGTGTCGATGATCATCGCCGCCCTGCTGAACGTCTTCTTGGTTCTGCTGCTGCCTGTGCACGCGGTGCTGGTGGCGGTCATGGCCGATACCAGAGCGGTGCGGTGGCGCTGGGCGGTGACCGCGTTGGCGGCAGGCGCCGGCGCCACGCCGTTCCTGCTGTTCGCGCAGACCCAGCTCTTCCAGGTGAATTGGATTTGGCCGCTCGACGGCCGGACCATCGGAATGATCCTGCGGGAGCAGTACTTTGATGACTCGCTACCAACGGCGGTACTGACTGGGCTGCTGATCGCCGCCGGCCTGCTGCGGTGGCCGCTGGCCGGCCGCCGATCGCGACGGTTGGTCGCCGTCACCGTGGCGTGGATCGCCATCCCGACCATCACCCTGCTCGCGTATTCGGTGCTGCGGCATCCCGTCTACTACCCGCGGTACCTGTCTTTCACAGCGCCGGCCGCCGCGCTGCTCATCGCGCTGTGCATCGTCGCGGTCGGCAAGTCCCGGGCCGGGATCACCACGCTGCTCGTCGCTTTCGCGCTGGCAGCGACGCCGAACTATCTGGCCCAGCGCGGCCCGTACGCCAAAGAAGGTATGGACTACAGCCAGGTCGCTGACGTCATCACCCGGCATGCCGCCCCCGGCGACTGTTTGGTGATGGACAATTCGACTGCCTGGAAGCCCGGACCCATCCGACCACTGCTGGCCGCCCGGCCTGCCGCGTTCGCCAAGCTGCACGACTACGGCCGAGGCCCGACAGCCATCCAGCGGAATTGGTTGTGGGACGGTCACATCGCCGTCTGGTCCTGGGCCGACAAGATGCCGGATTGCCCAGCGATCTGGACGGTATCGGAGCGAGACAAGACCTTGCCCGATCATCAGCAGGGCGCCCCGTTGACTGCGGGTCCGCGCCTGGGCCGCACCATGGCCTACCAGGTGCCCAGCCGTTTCGGCTTTCGGGTCGTAGAACGTTGGCAGTTCAGTTTCGCGCAGGTCACCAAGTCGGTCCGATGATCCCCAGACCTGGCGAGAACCTCACTGTGCGACTAGCCGACGGGCGCTTGGTCGGTTACGCGCAGTACGGCACGCCGGACGGCGCCGTTGTCGTCAACGCCCATGGTGGTCTGGCCTGCCGGCTCGATGTGGCGGCGGCCGACAACGCGGCGCGAACCGCCGGGATCCGACTCATCTCACCGGACCGGCCGGGAATAGGCGGTTCCGACCCGCAGCCGGGACGCACCATCCTGGACTGGACCCACGACGTCGCGGACATGCTGGATCAGCTTGGTGTCGAACACTTTTCGGCGATGGGCTGGTCGATGGGCGGCCAGTACGCGGCCGCACTCGCTTGGGCGCTACCCGAACGGGCGAAGCGAGTGGCGATCATCGCGGGCGCACTACCGCTGACCGAGCCCGGCGCGTTCGCTCGGCTGCCCGCCTTCGACCGGATCTACACCCGGTTGTCGCAGCGGGCCCCCTGGCTGGTGAAGCCCTGCTTCAGCGCAATGGCGCTGGCCGCAAGGACGTCACCCACGCTCTACGGGCGTCTCGCCGCCGGCCAAGTGGGCGCTGCCGACGCCGCCGTGCTGCGCGACGACGGCTACGGCGAGTTCGGACGGATGTCGGCCGAGGCGTTACGGCGCCCGACCGGCGTCGTCGAGGACTACCGGGCCTGGATGCGGCCGTGGGGCTTCACCCCCGAACAGATCACCATCCCCGTCGACGTCTGGGGCGGACAGCAGGACGAGCTGGTGCCCATTGCCTGGCCGCGCGAGCTGGCGCGTCGCATTCCTGGTGCGACTCTTCACGAGCGGCCAGGCGGCCACTTCCTCGCCCACCTGTATTACCCCGACATCTTTGCCCGGTTGGGTTAGTCGCCGAACCACCGGTTCGCCGGCGGCAACTCCGTGCCCAGGATGGCGCCGGCCGGTGCCCCGGATTCGGTGCCCGACGTCTTCGCCGACCACCCGGTGCCCACGCACAGCAGGTCGCGTGGCGTCGAGATCGTCGACGGCAGCGGGATACCGAAGCCCGGGATGCCGGGGATCGTCAGCTGCGGCGGGGTGAGCAGCGTGGCCACACCCTGCGCCATGGTCCCGAACAACTGCGCCGGTGGCGTCGGCAGAGTGCCGGCCGCATCGGAGATCGGCGCCGCCGGAATCAGGCTGCCGAGACCACCCGGCTGCGGGCCGATGTAGGCGCCGGGCCCGCCCGGAAGAACGGTCGGCGGGGTCGGCGGGGTGGCCCCCCGGTTGTTGCCGGGCGTACCCGGAGTCGCCGCGGGAGGAGTCGGGATCCCGCCACCGCCGCCGCCACCCGGACCGCCGGGGACTGCGGCGGGCGGAGTGCCCGGAGTCACCACATTGTTGGTGAACGGCACGCCCGGGACCGAGGCCGGCGGAGTGGGCAGACCAGCACCACCGCCGGGAATCCCACCCGGAGGCACGACACCCGGCGGAGTACCGGGAACGCCACCGCCACCGGGAATCCCACCGGGCGGCACTGCAGCAGGCGGAGTCCCGGGAACACCGCCACCGCCGGGGATCCCACCCGGGGGCACCGCAGCAGGAGGAGTGCCGGGGACACCACCGCCGCCGGGCACCAGACCAGGAGGCGCGGCGGCCGGCGGGGTCGGGATGCCGGCACCGCCGCCATCGACAGCGGCAGCGGGCAGCGCTGCCGCAGCGGGCGGGGCAGGCACACCGGCGGCCGCGGC
>AGIQ01000015.1 GCA_000230935.2 Mycolicibacterium rhodesiae JS60 | reverse complement strand
TGGCGGCGCCGGCGGGAATCCCGGCGCCGCGGGCCGCGGCGGCGCCGGTGGTGCGCCCGGAGATACACAAGCTATTGCCGGCAGCACTGGCAACACCGGAACAACAGCACTCGGCAATGGCAACGGTGGTTCCGGTGGCCTCGGCTACACACCGACGGCGCCGGGCGCCAACGGTGGACGAGGCGGAGCCGGCGGCAACGGCGGACGAGTCGGCAACGGCGGACAAGGCGGGGCAGGCGGCGACGGTGTTGACGGAGCGACTGGCACTGACGCATCAACCGCAGACGTATCCCCCGAAGACGGCACGAACGGCGGCCACGGCGGAGCCGGCGGGAAAGGCGGACTCGGCGGTTCCACGTCAGGTAACGGCGGCGACGGCGGCTCAGGTGGCCGAGGCGGCGCGGGCGGTAGGGGCGGCAACGGGGGTGACGGCCTCGACGGCGTGGCAGGCATCAATTGGGGAGCCGGAGAGGACGGCGGCAACGGCGGCAACGGCGGAGCCGGTGGAACGGGGGGAACTGGAGGCGATGCCGGCACCGTCGCCCCGGGCGGATCTGGCCATTCCGGGCACGGCGGCGCCGGTGGCGACGGAGGCCGCGGCGGCAACTCCGGGGGCGGCGGCGCTGGCGGTGATGGAGCCAAAGGCACATGGGGATCACTTGGAGAGGGACTAGCTGACGGCGCCGGAGGCCGCGGTGGTGATTCCGGAGACGTCGGGACTACCCCCGGAATTGGTGGAGGCGGCGCAGCTGGCGGCGCCGGCTTCACTGCCGGTACGCCAGGCCACAATGGACTAGACGGCCAGCTCGCCTCAGCGCCGACATCCGCTGGCTCGGGTGGCGCGGGCGCTGACGGCGACGCTACCCATCCCACAGGCGGCTACGGCGGCTCAGGTGGCAACGCATCGACCACAGGTCGCGGGGATGCAATCGCCGGTGCCGGTGGTGCCGGCGGCGCCCGATTCACCGAGTACGGCGGAACCGGTGGGCGCGGTGGATCTGCGTCAATCAACAACAGTTCCTCGACGGCCACAGCGGTCGGCGGCAAAGGCGGCGACGGTGCTGAGGGCATCGGCGGCGGCATCGGCGGGGATGGAGGCAACGCCCACACCTCCGGCACCGGTGACGTCATCCCTGGAGTCGGTGGCAATGGCGGCAACGCTGAAAGTGTTGGCGGGCGCGGTGGCCGCGGCGGGGACGCGTCGATCGACAACGCCACCTCGACGACCACGGCAATTGGCGCAGCAGGCGGAAAAGGCGGCAGCAGCAACAACTATCGGGGCGGAGACGGCGGAGACGGCGGGTCGGCGACCATCCTCAGCAGCGGCTCCGCGGCGGCTGCGATCGGCGGCGTAGGTGGTATTAGCGGCGCTGGCACCAACTTCTTCACCTGTGGCCAGTGCGGCAGGACTCAAACCGCAGGGGGCGGCCTTGGTGGCGATGCCACAAACTATGGATCGGGTGATGCAATCGGCGGTGCCGGTGGCGATGGTGCTGCAGGAAACGGGGCTTTCGACTACTGGGCCGGCGGGGGCGGCGGCAACGGGGGAAGCGGCGGTAACGGATACGCCCGCGGTACCGGCAACGCCATCGGCGGAACAGGCGGCGACGGCGGCGAAGACACATACGGTGGCCTCGGCGGCAACGGCGGAAGCGGCGGCGACGCCCATACCTCTGGCACCGGCGCGGCCATCGGGGGCACCGGCGGCGGCGGCGGTGACAGCACCGGCGCCGGCGGCGCAGGCGGCAGCGGCGGCTCCGGATACATCGAGAACGACACTTCCACCACGGACGCGATCGGCGCGGTCGGCGGTGTCGGTGGAACCGGCGGCGCCGGCGCCAGCGGTGGAGCGGGCGGCGACGGCGGCGACGCACAAACAGCGGGCACGGGACACGTGACCCCCGGCGTGGGCGGTAACGGAGGCACCGGCGGACTACGCGGCGGCGCCGGCGGAACAGGCGGCGACGCGAACATCACCAACACAACCTCCAGCCAGGACGCTGTCGGCGCCATCGGTGGAAAAGGCGCCGCCAACGGCGGAAACGGAGGCGGCGGCGGCAGCGCCTCGACATCTGGGCTCGGCAACGCGATCGGCGCAGCGGGCACCAACGGCAGCGACGGCGGCGGCAGCGGTGGACAGGGTGGTTCAGCAGCAATCACCAACAGCAGCTCCACAGCCACCGCAGTGGGCGGGAAGGGCGGCGACGGTGCTAATGGCGCCGAGGGTGGCAACGGCGGGAGCGGAGGCAGTGCTTACACCTCTGGAACAGGCGCTGTCACCCCTGGAGTGGGCGGCAACGGGGGTGTCGGCCAGATAATCGACGCTGGCCGTGGCGGCAACGGCGGTGACGCTTACATCGACAACGCCAACTCGACAGTAACCGCGGTAGGCGCTACGGGCGGCAACGGGGGCAGCAGCACAAGCGATACCGGTCCTGGAGGAGAGGGTGGCGACGGCGGTCGCGCGACGATCGCCAACCCTGATTCCACCGCCGATGCGATCGGCGGCGCCGGCGGGATGAGTGGTGCCGGTGTCTACAAGCACTCCTGTGGCCAATGCGGCAAGACCCACGGGGCTTCCGCCGGCGCAGGTGGCGCTGCCACCAACTATGGATCCGGTGACGCGACCGGCGGTGCCGGCGGCGACGGTGCAGCAGGAAACGGCGCTTCCAACTACTTCACCGGCGGGGGCGGCGGCAGCGGCGGCTCGGGCGGCAATGCGTACGCCTTCGGTACCGGCAAATCGATCGGCGGCGACGGCGGCGACGGCGGCGACGACACTTACGGCAGCGTGGGCGGCGGCGCAGGCGGTGGCGGCGACGCCTACATCGGGACTGGCCCACTAATGGATGAGCCCAGCATGTCAACAGCAACCACGCAGGGAGGCAACGGCGGCACAGGTGGCAGCGGGGTCGTCGGCGGTGGCGGTGGCGGTGGTGGATCAGCGAAAAGCACCGGTGTGGGCGAGGTAACGCCCGGCCAAGGCGGCAACGGAGGTACCGGCTCTGCAGACGCTGGCGGCACAGGCGGCACCGGCGGGTCGGCGTTCATCTTCAACAACGCCTCAACGGTGAACGCGGCCGGTGCCATCGGCGGCGTTGGTGGCAACGGGGCGACCCGAGACGGCGACGCCGGCAGTGGCGGCGACGCTTACACAACAGGCACTGGCAGCGCCACGGGCGCTGACGGGCTCGACGGCACCAACGGTGGGGCAGGCGGTAGTGGCGGCAACGCCTGGATCGACAACAGCGCTTCGACGGCCGCCGCTGTGGGTGGTGAGGGTGGCATCGGTGCTGATGGCACCAGCGGTGGCAACGGCGGTAATGGCGGCAACGGCGATACGTCCGGCGTCGGAATCGTCACCGCCGGTATGGGCGGCAACGGCGGCAACGGCACAGATGGCGCGGGCGGCAACGGCGGCAACGGCGGAACAACCATCGTGCAAAACAGCACCTCCACCGCTAACACCCTCGGCGCCAGGGGAGGCGACGGCGGCAGTGGTACTGGCGGAGGAGGCAACGGCGGCAGCGGCGGTTTCGCCTACAACTACGGCTTCGGTGCCGCCATCGGCGGAGACGGCGGCAACGGTCAGAGCAGCTCCGGAGCGCAGGGCAACGGCGGCCGAGGAGGAGCCGGCGGCAATGCCGAAATTCTCAACAGCGAGTCGGACAACCGCGTCGACGGCGGCGATGGCGGCTCCGGTGGGAACGCTGGATTCAACATCGGAGATGGCGGCGACGGCGGCGATGGCGGCTCGGCAATAACGAACGGATCCGGCACCGCTCACGGTGGCGACGGTTCCGACGGCGGGACTGGCGGCGGAACCATATTCGGGGCTTCGACAGGGCTGAATCCCGGCGGAGGCGGCGACGGCGGTCGCGGCGGAAACGCCACCAGCGGCGCAGGCGACGCCGTCGCCGGCCACGGTGGGAACGGCAACTACGGCTACGACCGCGGCGGCTACGGGGGATATGGGGGCGACGCAGAGACCGGCGGAAGCGGCAACGCAACCGGTGGCAACGGTGGCAACGGCGGCAACACCGCCATCAAGTTCGGCTTCGACGAGAACGGTCTCCCTGTGCCGAACCCGACGGAATCAGCGCTGACCGTAGGCGGCGGCGGCCAAGGCGGCACAGCGACGGCCCACGGCACCGGTAGCCAGCAAAACGGCAACATAGGCCTATTCGGCTACCCAGTCGGTCACATCCCAGGCACCTGAGAATCGAGCCGATCCCACCTTGCATCATCGCAACCACGGGTTGGCCGGGGCGACAACGTCTGCAGCCAGAAAACGCCGAAACGTGGTGTTACGGCATCATTGCCAGGTCAGCATGTCGAGCAGCCGCAGATCCCTCGCCGCCGATCGCGGCGCGCAGCGCAAGCAGCACTTCCGGTTGGTGATCACGTCGTCACGAATTGCCGCCCAGTAGGCGGTCCTTTGATACTTGAGCCGCGGGTAGCGATCCGCAGCCTACTCAGCACACCGGAGATAAACCTCTGCCACCTTAGGAATCAAGGATCCGCTGACACTTGGGGTTTGGTAGAAAGGGTCGACTCCATTATTGACGGTACCGCAAACTCCTGGGGGAATTGCTGCACATGGCGCCACATTCGACGCGGACACGGTCAACGCCTCGCCGTCTAGGCAGCGGACGGCATCGGGGCAACTCTGGGCGACACATCGAGCCATACGCCTGGTTGGGAGCCGGGGCGATCACGCTGGGTATAGGAGCCGCCCTCGTCAGCGGAGCGGCCCTTGCGCAGGCTGACGATGGGGGAAGTGACTCAAGTGCGGACAAGTCTCAGTCCGCACGGCAGCCCGCACACGCAAGCTCCGCGAGGCAGTCGGCGAACGTTGCATCCTTTGCGAGAAATCAGATCAACGCTAGCAGCGCCCAGCCAAAACGTGCCGCCTCTCTTCGATCTGAGCCGAATGCCGCAGCCGTCACCACGACCGCACGCGTGCAGGTCGGTCAACGCAGCCCATTGATCCCAGCGCTCGACGAGTATTCACTGCGTGCTGCACTGGACCTGGCACAAGATGTGGCTCAGAGCGTATCCAACGCTCCTACTTCACCAACGGGCGAGATCCCGACTTCGACCACTGTTACCGTCGTAATGCATTCTGCACCAGTAACTTTGAAGAGTATCGTGGCCGACGCCCTGGCCTGGGCAGGGCTGGGCCGATTGGCCAACCATGTGCCGCTGCCAGCGTTACCGGTTCCCGGGTTCGTCGAGTCTCTATGGTTGGCGGTTCGAAAGAGTCAATACACATTCAACAATCAGCGACCCACGCTGGCGACGACAGTGTTCGAGCCAGATCCGGCCAGTGGAGTCATCACGGGCACACTCGCCGTGGCCGACCTCGAAGGCGACGCGCTCACCGTCACGATCGCTGTCCAACCGAAGTACGGCACCGTCACTCTCGATGAGGCGGGCAACTTCTACTACACCCCAGCGTCTGCTGCTCCCGTCGGCACGGTCAGCTTCGAAGTAACCGTCGATGACAGGATCGGAAACCCTACTCACTACCACGGGCTGCTCGGGTTGTTCGGCCTACTTGGCCCGGTGCACGAGAACATCACCTTGATCCACGACAACCAGCCAGCCCCTGGCGATGCGCCACGGTGGGGAGATCCGGCCTACTTCATGGTCGGTCCCGCGGCGGCGACCGGCGTAGTCGCTGGCGGGCTCAGCGCCACCGATGATGATCCGTACTCACTGCGGTACATCGTGACGCAGGCTCCCGACGCTGCCGCAGGCACTTTGGATCTCACCGGTTTCAGCGAGAGCGGGGCGTGGCGATTCATTCCCAACCCGGATGCTCGGGTAGCCGCCTACTACGGGGACGAGGGTCCACGTACAGCGACCTTCACTGTCGTAGCCTCAGACGGGATCAGCCAAACGGAACCGATCAGCATCACGGTTGATATCGCCCCTCGGGCCGCGGAACAGGTATTCACTCCACCGGCGGGCTCCCGTTTCAATGGCGCTCCTATGCTTGGCACTGACGGGACTCTTTATCAGACCGTTTCCACTCCGTCCGTTGACAATTCGAACACATATACGACGTGGATCGTCGGCACGACGGCGGATGGCACCCGCGTCGAAACGGCTCACGTCATAGGCGCCGCGAATCTGGGTGGCGACGTGACGATTGGTGAGTACGGAATCTACAAGACCGTCGTTGACAGGAACACACAACAGATCCAGGTAATCGGCATTAGTTCGGACGGCACTCCTGCCGAGTACGTGTTGTCTATCTACGGGTACACCGGGAACCGCGGCGTCGTCGTTAACAAATACGGCGTCTACCAGTCGGTCACCGATTACGACAATGATCAAACCATCGTCGTTACCGTGGCTGGGGAAGGCGCTCCCCTCACGATCGTGGATGGTACGTCCGCCTTCAACGGAGGCCTCACCTCCGGTGATCAAGGGGTGTATCTCACGGTATTCGACGGTGTCACGGAGCAGACCACCGTCGCCACGATTGCCGGTGAGGGCCCCGCCATCACGACGGTCAGCGGAACTCCCGGCTTCGGCGGGCTAGCGATCGGCGAGCAGGGTGTCTACCTCACAGTGACCAGCCGTGACTCACCGACCGTGACCACCGTGTATCGCCTTGCCGGAAACGGGCCGGCAACCACAGTCATCGACGGGTTTGCGCAAGGCCCGGTCGCCATCGGCCCGAGTGGTGTGTATCAGACGACCGGCGAAGAAGTCGACGATGTAGCCCTCGCCCGCGTGGTGACCATCGTGGGTGACGGACCCGCGCTCACGGAGATACCTGGGGACCCGCACGGTCGCGTCGTCGTCAGTGAGTATGGGGTCTACCAGGTGATGTACGACGCCACTGCACGCCATAGCACGATAGTGCGCATCGCCGGGGACGGAGGTCCTGCCAGCACTGTCGTCGACGGGTATGTGTCCGAACTGGATGGTGGGCCTTGGGGTGTATACGCACTGACCTACCAATACCCCGACTCCGGCAGCACCGCTGGGGTCACCACGACCGTCACCACGATCGCCGGCACCGGGGTACCTACCGTGACCGCGACCGGTAGTCCCGTCACAGACAATGCCATTGTCCAAACCGACCGCGGTGTCTACGTCACCATCCAAGATTCCAGGTCCTACTACGATGCCCAGCTCACCGTGCTCACAATCGCGGGTGAAGGTGCCCCGGTGCTTACTGTCGATGGACTCACCGGGATAGGTGGGGTGCAGGTCGGCCCCGCCGGCGTCTACCTGGTTGCCGGCGCTCCGCTGGCCGGCGATGATGACCAGCGAGTCACCACGGTCTGGAAGATCGCAGGCGACGGTCAGGAGTCGGTGACTCTGCCACCGGACGTGGGGATCCTGGTCTTTCCTGCCAACGGCACCGGCTACTACGTCCGCTCGTCTTCTGAACTTCTCTTCGTCGACACCACCCGATCGGTCAGTGGGACAAGCGACTTGGCCATCGCTCTCTAGGTCTAGATGAATGATTCCAAGGTGTGACTGGTATGGCGCGTGTGATTTGAAGCGGAGGGCGCCCGGACTCGATGTTGCTAACCCAACTCGAGCCGGCAGGCCCCGTGGACACCCCTTGCAACGGCACTCTATATGACGTGCGATGACCCGCTGAAGCGCCACCCCGAGCCATTACATGGATAATGAAGATTATCCATGATCGACGGAACTAGTTGCCTTACAGCGTCATTGGCGCACGCAGTTGTCGCACTGACGGATTGACCACACACCATCGAGCCCCAGAATGACGTCCCGAGGTGCTCCACGGCGACGGAACTGTGGACATGAACGTGAGAATACTTGGTATGGACGCGGCGTGAGAATGCCGCCGTCGTCGCAGTCCAGCACATGACAAGTGGGCGTGGGATTTGAGAAGCCACAAGGCAGTTGTGTCGGCCGTCATACCGCAATCGCTGTTACCCGTCGGTAACGTAGATGGGATGACAGCGGACACGAATATCCAGCAGGTCCCCGGCCGGCCGGTCGCCCAGACCAGCTACGGCCCGGTCCGCGGCACCGACGACGGCCGGGTCAAGACGTGGAAGGGCATTCGCTACGCCGCCGCACCCGTCGGGGAGCTGCGCTGGCGTGCGCCGGTGCCCCCAGAGCCCTCGAGCGAGGTTATGCATGCGACGGCCTTCGGACCGGTCAGCCCCCAGCCGCGCAGCCCGATCCCGATGGGCCTGGGCACCCGCGCCGACGAGGACTGCCTGTTCCTCAACGTGTGGGCACCGTCCGATGTCGAGCCCGGCGACGCCAGACCGGTGATGGTCTGGGTGCACGGCGGGGCCTACATCTTCGGCTCCGGCAGCCAGCCCCTGTACGACGGAACCGTGCTCGCCGGCGGTTCCGACGTCGTCGTCGTGACGATCAACTACCGCCTCGGCGCGCTGGGCTTCCTCGACTTCTCGTCGGACGGCTTCGACACCAACATCGCCCTGCGTGACGTGCTGGCCGCAATGCGCTGGGTGCAGGACAACATCGCCGGGTTCGGCGGCGACCCGGACCGGGTGACCCTGTTCGGCGAATCCGCGGGGGCGGCCATCACCACCACCCTGATGGCCGTGCCGGCAGCCGCGGGGCTGTTCTCCCGGGCCATCGTCCAGAGCGCGCCGGCGACCTCGATCTACGACAAGGCGCGCTCCGCGGCCGTCTCGCGCCAGTTCCTCGACCGTCTCGGTCTGACCGCCGCGCAGGCCCACCGGGCGCCGGTCCAAGCGCTGATCGACGCGTCCCAGGAGCTGTTCGACCACGTCCCGACCGCGACCCCCGGCCTGCTGGCGTTCGCACCGACCGTCGACGGCGACCTGGTTCCGGACTACCCCGTGACACTCGCCCGCGCCGGAAAGACCCATCCGGTGCCGCTGTTGATCGGCACCAACAAGAACGAGGCCGCGCTGTTCCGGTTCATGCGCTCACCGCTGATGCCGATCGCGCCCAAAGCGGTCCGCACGATGTTCGACGAGATCGCCAACGACCAGCCCGGCCTGCAGCTTCCGACCGCGGAAGAGGTCAGTCTGGCCTACCCCGCCCGACTGGCCCGGACCCGCAGCCTCGGGGTGGCCAGCGACATGGGCTTCCGGATGCCCACACTGTGGTTCGCCGAAGGGCACAGCGCCGTGGCTCCGGTCTACCTGTATCGATTCGATTGGGCGACACCGGTTTTCAAGGCGATTCGACTCGGGGCGGCGCACGCCACCGAGTTGCCCTACGTCTGGGGCAATCTCGTCGGCGGCCCGCGTGACGTCACCTTCAAACTCGGCGGACTCAAGACCGGCGAGGAGTTGTCGGAGCGCGTGCGTGCCCGCTGGACGGCGTTCGCCGCCACCGGCGATCCGAACGTTCCGATCGGTCAACCGCAATGGGCTCCGTACCGCAGCGACGACCGCGCCACCCTGGTCATCGACCGCGACGACCGCGTCGTCGACGATCTCGACCGTCAGATCCGGCGGGCCTGGGGCAATGAGGTGCTCAGCTTCCGCTGACCGGCTTCTTGAACCGGTGTCTAACAAGGCGGGTTAGACTCCCGGGCAGGAGGTCTCAGGCGTGGAACGTATCGGAGAATGGCTGGCTGTTCTCCCACCCCAGATGCGGGATCCGGTGCTGTTCGCGATTCCGTTCTTCCTTCTTCTGCTGATCATCGAGTGGACCGCGGCCCGCAAGCTGGAAAATCTGACCGGGGAGTCGGACCGGCCCGCGTCGGGCGCCTATCTCACCCGTGACGCCTGGAACTCGATCTCGATGGGGCTGGTGTCGATCGCGACGATGGGCGCCTGGAAGTTCCTGGCCCTGCTCGGCTACGCCGCGCTGTACGCGTATGTCGCACCCTGGCATCTGTCGCCGAGGCAGTGGTACACGTGGGTGATCGCGATCGTCGGGGTGGACATCCTGTTCTACGCCTACCACCGCATCGCCCACCGGGTGCGGCTGATCTGGGCCACCCATCAGGCACACCACTCCAGCCGCTACTTCAACTTCGCGACCGCGCTGCGCCAGAAGTGGAACAACAGCGGCGAGATCATCATGTGGATTCCGTTGCCGCTGTTGGGCGTTCCGCCGTGGATGGTGTTCACCGGCTTCTCGATAAACCTGATCTACCAGTTCTGGGTCCACACCGAGCACATCGACAAGCTGCCCCGGGTATACGAATTCGTCTTCAACACACCGTCGCACCACCGGGTGCACCACGGCATGGATCCTGAATATCTGGACAAGAACTACGGTGGCATCTTCATCCTGTGGGATCGCCTGTTCGGTACCTTCCAACCCGAGCTGTTCCGGCCGCACTACGGGCTGACGAAGCCGGTCAACACGTTCAACATCTGGAAGCTGCAGACCCGCGAATACGTGGCGATCGCCCACGATGTGCGCGCAGCCACCCGGTGGCGCGATCGGCTGGGCTACGTTTTCGGCCCGCCCGGCTGGGCGCCCACCGTCGCGCCGCAATCCGCTACGGTGGCCAACGCATAGTCAATACCGATGCCGTCAGCGAGGATGGAGCCCATGGAGGTCAAAGAAGTCCTGCTGCCCGGCGTCGGGTTGCGCTACGAATTCGACAACGCCGACGGCAACCGTCTCGGTGTGATCGCCCGTCGCAGCGGCGATTTCGAAGTCGTCCTCTATGGCGCCGCCGACCCCGATCAGGCCCGACCGGTATTCCGGCTGACCGACGAGGAAGCCGACGCGCTCGCCCAGATCCTGGGCGCCCCGCGGTTGGTGGAGCGGTTCGCCGACCTCACCAAGGAGGTGCCCGGCCTCGACGCCGGCCAGGTGGAGATCGTGCCGACCTCGCCGTTCGTCGACCGTCCGCTCGGCGACACCAAAGCTCGAACCCGCACCGGGGCGTCGATCGTCGCGATCGTGCGCGACGAGGAGGTGCTGGCCTCGCCGGGACCCGCTGAGGTGCTGCACGCCAATGACGTCCTCGTGGTGATCGGTACCGAAGACGGCATCTCCGGCGTCCGGCGCATCGTCGACCAAGGCTGACCCCCGTGGCGGTGTCGGTGGCGCTCCTGCTCGAGCTCGGCGTCATCCTCACGGTGCTGACAATCCTGGGCACCCTGGCCCGCAAGTTCGCGCTGTCACCGATCCCGCTGTACCTGCTGGCCGGACTGTCGTTGGGCACCGGCGGTATCGCGCCCGTTCCCGCGGCAGGTGCGTTCGTGTCCACCGGCGCGTCGATCGGCGTCGTGCTGCTGCTGCTGACGCTGGGCCTGGAGTTCTCGATCGGCGAGTTCGCCGCCAGCATGCGGCGTCACCTGCCATCCGCCGCTGTCGACGTCGTCCTCAATGCCACCCCGGGCGCGATCGCCGGCTGGCTGCTGGACCTGAACTTCGTCGGCATCCTGGCAATGGCCGGCATCACCTTCATCTCGTCGTCCGGGGTGATCGCCCGGCTGCTCAACGACCTTGGCCGGCTGGGTAACCGGGAAACCCCGGCGGTGCTCTCGGTGCTGGTGCTCGAGGATTTCGCGATGGCGGCGTACCTGCCCCTGCTGGCCGTGCTGGCCGCCGGCGGCACCTGGTGGCAGGCGCTGCTGTGGATGGGCGTCGCCATCGTCGCGCTGGGCGCGGCCTTCGCGGCGTCCTACCGCTGGGGCCACCACGTCGGACGGCTCATCGCGCACCCGGACGACGAACAGCTGCTGCTGCGCATCCTCGGGCTGACGTTGATCGTGGCCGCGCTCGCCGAACACCTGCACGCCTCGGCGGCGGTGGGCGCTTTCCTGGTCGGGCTGACGCTGACGGGGGAGACCGCCGAACGGGCCCGCGCGGTGCTGACCCCGTTGCGCGACCTGTTCGCCGCGGTGTTCTTCCTGGCGATCGGACTATCCGTGGATCCCAAGGACCTGGTGCCGATGCTGCCGGTCGCCGCGCTGCTGGCCGCGGTCACGGCGGTCACCAAAGTCGCGACCGGCGTATACGCGGCCCGCCGCGACGGGGTGGCCCGGCCCGGCCAGCTGCGCGCCGGCACCGCGCTGATCGCCCGAGGCGAGTTCTCCCTGGTGATCATCGGCCTGGCCGGGACATCGGTCGCCACGATCGGATCCCTTGCCACGCCATACGTATTCGTATTGGCCACCGTCGGCCCCCTGCTGGCGCGATTCGCCAGGTAGCGCAGCCACGCCATGGCACGATTCTTCAGGTGCAGACAGTATTCGATCGCCCCGTCGACCCCGCCCTGATTTCCCGCGCATTGGGGTCCGCGGCGTTCGGATCCATGTGGCTGGACATTCCCCGGCCCGACTACCCGACGCTGACCGCGGGCTGCAGCTGTGACCTACTGGTGGTCGGCGGGGGTTACGCCGGCCTGTGGAGCGCGTTGCACGCCATCGAGCGCAACCCGGGTGCGCGCGTCGCGCTGATCGAGGCCGAGCGGGTGGGATGGGCGGCGTCGGGACGCAACGGCGGTTTCGTCGAGGCCAGCATCACGCACGGTGCGGAGAACGGAAAATCCCGCTGGCCCTTGGAATTCGACCAGTTGGAGAAGCTCGGGCTGGCCAACCTCGACGGCATGCAGGCCGACATCGGCAAGCACGGCATGGCGGTGGATTGGGAGCGCACCGGGATGCTGACCGTGGCTACCGAACCACATCAGGTCGAGTGGTTACGCGAGGGCGCCGACGACGGCCACGAACAGTTTCTCGACCAAGCCGCAGTGCGCGCGCAAGTCGATTCGCCGACCTACCTGGCCGGACTGTTCGCCGCCGACACCTGCGCGATCGTTCATCCCGCGCGGCTGGTCTTCGAATTGGCCCGCGCCTGCGCCGAGGCCGGCGTGCAGATCTTCGAGCACACCGCGGCGCTGTCGGTGGAGCGGGACCGCAACGGTATTCAGGTGAGCACCCGCACCGGCGTGATCGAGGCCGACCAGGTTGTGCTGGCCACCAACGTCTTTCCCAGCCTGCTCAAGCGCAACCGGCTGCACACCATTCCGGTGTACGACTACGTGCTGGCCACCGAACCGCTGACAGCTGCTCAGTTGGACAGCATCGGGTGGCGATCCCGGCAGGGGATCGGCGACAGCGCCAACCAGTTCCACTACTACCGCCTCTCGGCGGACAACCGGATCGTCTGGGGCGGATACGACGCCGTCTATTACTTCGGCCGTCGCGTCAACCCCAAGTACGAGGACCGCTCCGAGACCTATCGCAGGCTCGCGGCGCACTTCTTCATCACCTTCCCCCAACTCGAGGACGTCCGGTTCAGCCACCGCTGGGCCGGTGCGATCGACACCAACACCCGGTTCTGTGCGCACTGGGGTCTGGCGGGACGCGGCCGGATCGCCTATGTCAACGGATTCACCGGCCTCGGCGTCGGTGCGGCTCGGTTCGCCGCCGATGTCTGCCTGGATCTGCTCGACGGGCGCCCCACCGAACGCACCGAGCTGGAGATGGTCAACCGCAAGCCGTTGCCGTTCCCGCCCGAGCCGGCGGCCAGCATCGGCATTCAGGCCACCCGATGGTCGCTGAACCGCGCCGATCACCACGCCGGGAAGCGCAACCTCTTCCTGCGCACCCTCGACCGGCTCGGCCTGGGGTTCGACTCCTAACCCCGTTTGGCGGGATTGCTGCGACGACACGCCGGGTACGGCATAGTTCGTTGGTAACGATTTGAGATCGGCGCCGATACACAGTCGAGATACTTTCGCGGCGCGTCCTTGACGGGTCGCCGACCGATCGGGGTGTACAGTGTCGCGATTCGCCCGCAATGGTGTCCTCGCCGCCGCGGCGGCCATGGCTGCGTCCGCACTTCTCGCGCCGGTGGCTCAGGCTACCCCCGGCGTAGTCGTTTCCCCCGGGATGGAAATCCGCCAAGCCAGTAACGTCTGCACACTCGGATACGTCGATCCCGTAGCGCGGATCGCCTATTCGGCCGGCCACTGCCGTGCCGACGGGCCGGTCACCAACCGCGACGGCCAGATCATCGGCACGGTCGCGACATCGCAGGACAACACCCCCGACGGCGCCGTCGTACGCACCGACCAGGTGATCTCCGACTACGAGACGATCACCTTGGCCCCCGATGTCGCGATCAACAACATCCTTCCCGGCGGGCGCCAGCTGGTCGCCGAGGCCGCGCCCGCGATGGCCCCCGGCCAGCCGGTCTGCCACTTCGGCGTCGTCACCGGGGAAAGCTGCGGCTCGATCGAGCGGGTCAACAATGGCTGGTTCACCATGGAGAACGGTGTGGTCAGCCAGAAGGGCGATTCCGGCGGGCCGGTCTACATGCCGATCGACAACAACAAGGCCGTGATCATCGGACTGTTCAACAGCACGTGGGGCACCTACCCGGCAGCGGTGTCCTGGGTGGCCACCAGTCAGCAGGCCAACGCGGACATCGGTGTGGTCAACGTGGCCGCAGCCCAACAGGCGAACGCCAACTAGCGCGCCAGCGCGAACGCTGCTCGCGCTGATTGAGCACTCACGGCGCACATTCCCCGCGGAAATGACCCATGAGCGCTCAATCAATCTGACGCGCGCTGCGATCGTCGATCTCGGCGTGAGCCCACGCCGGGGCCAAAATCAAGAGCAGTGATCTCGATTGTGCGAGACTCGGCGCGTGGGGAAACGAGAGGAGTCGCGGCACCGCATCGAGGCGCGGATCGTCGAGCTGGGCCGTCGGCAGCTGGCCACCGTGGGTGCGGCCGGACTCTCGGTGCGCGCGATCGCCCGCGAGCTGGGCATGGTGTCCTCGGCGGTGTACCGCTATGTCGCCAGCCGCGACGCGCTGCTGACCTTGCTCCTGGTCGACGCGTACTCGGACCTGGCCGACGCCGTCGGGCAGGCCAGGGCCGGCACTGACGGCGGATGGCGAGCCGACGTCACGGTGATTGCCCACGCGCTGCGACAGTGGGCGACAGATCAGCCGGCCGAGTGGGCGCTGCTGTACGGCAGCCCGGTGTCGGGCTATCACGCACCCGCCGAGCTGACCACCGGGCCCGGCACCCGGGTGATCGGGATGCTGTTCGACGCGGTGGCAACCGGGGTGGCCACCGGGGACATCGCACTCACCGAACGCCATGTCGCACAACCGATGTCGGCGGACCTGCTTCGGGTGCGCGACGAGTTCGGCTTTCCCGGCGACGACGCGCTGGTGATCCGGTGCACCGCGGTCTGGGCGTTGATCGTCGGGGCCGTCAGCCTCGAGATCTTCGGCCAGTACGGCGCCGACACCTTCACCGATCCCGCCGTGTTGTTCGACGAGCAGATCCGGTTCGCCGTCGACCTGCTGACCGCACCGGCGCAGAACTAGAACACGTTCTAGCCACACCGGCGGGGCGGGGATATCCTCGAACCGATGACTAATCAGACACCTGTCCAGATTGCGTGGGTCACCCACGATCTGGACGCCACCGAAGCGACGTTGACCGCGCTGCTCGGGGCCAAAAAATGGGTTCGGATGCCCGACATCCACTTCGGGCCCGATACCTGCGTGCATCGCGGCGCACCCGCAGACCACCACGCCCACATCTCGCTGAGCTACGCCGGCGACACCCAGCTGGAGCTCATCGCGCCGACCCGCGGCGAGAGCATCTACACGGAGTTCCTCGCCGACAGCGGGCCCGGCCTGCATCACATCTGCGTGGAGGCGCCGGACCCCGACGCGTTCGAGGCCGCATTGGCCGCCGCCGAAACATCGGCACCCGTCGTCGCACGCGGGCTGATGCCGGGCGGTATGCAGTTCGCCTACCTGGCCGCGCCCGCGGCAGGGGTGCCCTACCTCGAGATCGCCTACGTTCCCGAGGAGATCCGCGCGTTCTACGACTATGTGAAACAGGAGCAGCAATGAGTGGCCTGGACATCCCCGCGACCGTCGACGCCGCCGAGGTGACCGAATGGTCCGATGACGTCGACGTCGTCGTGATCGGCTTCGGGATCGGTGGGGGCTGCGCGGCGGTCAGCGCCGCCGCTGCCGGCGCGCGGGTCCTGGTGCTCGAGCGGGCCGCCGTCGCCGGCGGCACCACCTCGATGGCCGGCGGGCACTTCTACCTCGGCGGCGGTACCGCCGTGCAGCAGGCGACCGGGCACACCGACAGCGTCGAGGAGATGTACTCCTACCTCGTCGCGGTGTCCCGTGAGCCCGAGCTCGACAAGATCCGGGCCTACTGCGAAGGCAGCGTCGAGCACTTCAACTGGCTCGAAGAGCTCGGGATCGCCTTCGAGCGCAGCTACTACCCGGAAAAGGCTGTCATCCAACCCAATACCGAGGGTTTGATGTTCACCGGCAACGAGAAGGTGTGGCCGTACAAGAACATGGCGGTGCCGGCTCCGCGCGGGCACAAGGTCCCCGTTCCCGGTGACACCCAGGGTGCGGCCATGGTCATCGACCTGTTGCTCAAGCGGGCCGCCGAACTGGACGTGCAGATCCGCTACGAGACCGGTGCGACGAATCTCGTCGTCGACAACGACTCCGTCGTCGGCGTGAGCTGGAAACGCTTCAACGAGACCGGGTCGATCCGGGCCAAGTCGGTGGTCATCGCCGCCGGCGGATTCGTGATGAATCCCGATATGGTCGCCCACTTCACCCCGAAGCTCGCCGAGAAACCGTTCGTCCTCGGCAACACCTACGACGACGGGCTGGGCATCCGGCTCGGTGAGTCGGTGGGCGGCGCCACCAAGCACATGGACCAGGTGTTCATCACCGCGCCGGTGTACCCGCCGTCGATCCTGCTGACCGGCATCATCGTCAACAAGTTCGGCAAGCGGTTCGTCACGGAGGACTCCTACCATTCGCGCACGTCCGGTTTCGTGATGGACCAGCCCGACAGCGCGGCGTACCTGATCGTGGACGAGGCGCACATGCAGCGCCCGGAGATCCCGCTGATCACGTTCATCGACGGCTGGGAGACCGTCGAGGAGATGGAGGCCGCCCTGGGCATCCCGACCGGCAACCTCGTCGAGACGCTGAACAACTACAACGAGCACGCCGCCAAGGGCGAAGACCCAGAGTTCCACAAGCAACCCGAATTCCTTGCGCCGCAAGACAAGGGGCCGTGGGGCGCCTTCGACCTGACGCTGGGCAAGGCGATGTATTCCGGATTCACCGTCGGCGGGCTGGCCACCGACGTCAACGGCGAGGTCCTGCGGGCCGACGGCAGCGTGGTCCACGGCCTGTACGCGGCCGGCGCCTGCGCGTCCAATATCGCCCAGGACGGCAAGGGCTACGCCAGCGGCACCCAGCTGGGCGAGGGTTCGTTCTTCGGGCGGCGGGCCGGCACGCACGCCGCCATCACCGCGAAGGGCTGAGCGCCCGGGCGGTCACACCGTGATGGTTTCCTTGCCGTCCAGCTCGCCGAGCCGCCATTCGCCGTCGCCGAGCAGCTCGAGGTGCTTGGTGTGGTGCTTCTCGACAGTGCTGCGGTGGCTGACGCTGACCAGGATCGTCTCCGGTAGTTCGGTGCGGACCAACCGGTAGAGCAGCAACTCCAGCCCTTCGTCCAGCGCCGAGGTGGACTCGTCGAGGAAGGCCGCCTTCGGCTTGGTCAGCAGGATCCGGGCGAAGGCGATGCGCTGCTGTTCACCCGGCGAGAGCACCTTGGCCCAATCCCGAACCTCATCAAGTCGGTCGACGAGATGGGGGAGGGCGACCATGTCGAGGACGTGGCGCAGCCGGGCGTCGTCCACGGTGCCCTCCTCATTGGGATAGGACACCACGGCGCGCAGATCGCCCAGTGGGACATAGGGCATCTGGGAGAGAAACATCGTCGCGTTCTCCTCACCGGGGCACTTCATCCCCCCCGACGCGTACGGCCACAACTGCGCGAGGCTGCGCAGCAGCGTGGTCTTTCCGGCGCCGGAGCGACCCTTGACCACCATCGTGTCGCCGGGTTCGAGGTGCAGATCGATCGGGGAGACCAGGACCTTGCCATCAGGCGTGCGGACCTCTACACCGGTGAGCTGGACGGTGCCGTCGCCGCAGTCCTCCATCGCCAGTGTGGGCAGCTCCCGGGCTTCCTCATTCGCAACGACCAACCCGTGCAGACGGATGATCGCCGCGCGGTAACCGGCGAACGAGTCGTAGGCGTTGCGGAAGAAGGACAGCCCGGTCTGGATGCTGCCGAACGCCGACGCGCTCTGGGTCATCTCGCCGAGCTTGATCTCGCCGGCCAGGAATCGGGGGAACTGGAGCAGATAGGGCAGCGGAACGATGATCTGGCTGATCGACAGGTTCCAGCCGTAGAAGCCCATCATCCGGTTCACATAGCGCTTGTAATTGGTCACCACCGGCGCGAACAGCTGCCGCAGGCCGGTGCGCTCCGCGATCTCACCACGGTAGAAGGCCACCGCCTCGGCGGCGTCCCGCAGTCGGACCAGCGCATAGCGGAACGCGGCGTTGTACTTCTCGTTGTCGAACGCGAGCCGGATGATCGGCTTACCGATCCAGAACACCACAAGGGTCGCGGCGAAGACGTAGGTCAGTCCGATCACGAACATCGCCTTGGGGATGCTGACCCCGAGGATGTCCAGCGTGCCCGACAGGTTCCACAGAATCGCGGTGAAGGAAATCATCGAGGTGAGCGCGGACACCGCGCCGAAGAGCAGGGTTGCCGTCGTGGTGTTGTTCGGCGTGTTGGGCAACGGCCCGACACCTGCGGTGAAGATGTCGATGTCGTACTGGATGCGCTGGTCCGGGTTGTCGATCGTGGCGTCGATGAACCGGGACCGGTAGTAGGCGCGGCCGTCCAGCCAGTCGCCCGTCAGCCGGTCGGTCAGCCATGCGCGCCACGCGAGCATGAAACGCTGCATGAGGAACAGATCGAGCATGACGCGTGCCACGTGGATGGTGGCAAGGATGCAGAACACCAGGATCGACATCCAGAAGCCGTGCGCCCCGGACTCCTTGACCGTCTCGTCGCCGCCGCCGATCCCGGCCGCCACCGTCTGGATGGCGGTGAACATGTCGTTGCCCTGGTAGCTGAACAGCACGTCCAGCCGCACCCCGGCGATCACGATCAGCAGCAGACCTGCCAGCCATACCCACACTTTGACGCTGGAGCGGCCGGTGAAGTAATCGCTGGTGATTCGCCAGAACTGCCGACCCCAGACGGTGAACCGGACAATCGCCGCCAGGATCACCAGCGTGATTGCGGCAGCAATCACCGTCGCCTTGGCGATCCACAGCAAGGACGGAACCAGTTCCGCGCCCCAGTCCATCGACGGGGTGAACATTTCCATCCCGGCAAGGTACCGCGAACGAGTAAGAACAGGGCGTCCGAGGTAGCTATGTCGAGGCTTTCAGGCGCTCGATCCGCCAGTCACCGTCGCCCAGCAACTCCAGGTGCCGACGGTGGAACCGCTCGATTGTGGCGCGATGACTCACGCTGACGACGATCGCCTCGGGTAGCTCCCGGAACAACAGTTCGTAGAGCATCGACTCCAGGCCTTCGTCCATCGCCGAGGTCGACTCGTCCAGGAACACCGCGCGCGGCCGGGCGAGCAGAATCCGGGCGAACGCCAACCGCTGCTGTTCGCCGACCGAGAGCACCTTGGCCCACTCGTCGACCTCACCAACGTGCAGGACGAGCTGCGACAGGGCGACCTTGACCAGTGCCTCCTGAATCTCCCGATCGCCGACCGCTCCTTCGGCGCTGGGGTAGGAGACGGCAGCGCGCAGACTGCCCAACGGCAGATACGGCAGCTGGGGGACGAACATCGTCGCCGACGGCCCGCCGGGCAGCGCGACCGAACCCGAGCGGAACGGCCACAATCCGGCGACGCTCTGCATCAACACCGTCTTCCCGATCCCGGATGCGCCGGTGATCAGCAGCGAATCGCCCGGTTCGAGCCGGATGTCGAGGTGTTTCACCAGCCGCCGGCCGCCGGGGCTCTGGACCTCAACGTCCTCGAGCACGACCGCCCCGTCGGAGGAGTCGACGACCGGCGCCGGGGTCATCGCCCGAGCCCTGGCGTTCGCCTCCACCAGCCCGTTCAGCCGGATCGTCGTCCCGCGATAGCTGGCGAACGAGTCATAGGCGTTCCGGAAGAACGACAACGAGTCGTGAATCACGTGGAAGGCCGTCGCCGACTGCATGACACCGCCGAAGGAGATCTGCCCGGCAAAAAGCCGTTGCGCCTGAACGATATACGGGAGCGGATTGATGGCCTGGCTGACCGAGAGGTTCCAGCCCGTGAACACGACCATCCGGTTCATCCAGCGCCGGTAGTTCTCGAGCACCGACGACAGCCGATCAGTCAGCACGTGGCGTTCGGTGCGCTCGCCCTTGTACAAGCCGATCGCCGCACTGGCGTCGCGCAGCCGCACCATCGCGTAGCGGAATGCGGCATTACGCAGCTCGTTGAGGTAGCTGAGCCGGATCATCGGCCGGCCGATGGCAAAGGCGACGACGGTGCCGAGGAGGACGTAGAGGAACACGATCCAGAACAGCGCCCGGGGAATGGTGAGATCCCATAGCTGCAGCGGCCCGGACAGCTGCCACAGGATGGCGCCGAAGGAGAACACCGAGAGCACCGAGGACACCGCACCGAACAGCAGCGTCTGCCCGGAGCCGTAGGCGGGGAAGTTCGACAGGTTCCCGACGCCGGTGGTGAAGATATCGACATCCTGTTGGATCCGCTGATCCGGATTGTCGACCGCGTCGCGCGAGAATTGGCTTCGGTAGTACGCCTCGTCGTCCAGCCAGTCGTCGATCACGTTGCAGCTCAACCAAATCCGCCAGCGCATGATGAACCGTTGGGTCAGGTAGAGGTCGGCCAGATAGCGCACCACATGCAAAGTGGCCAAGACGGTGAACACCACCATCGCCGACCAGAACCCGTCCGGCCCGGAATTGCTGTCCGGATTCGCGAAGGCGACCTGTAACGCGTTGAACTGGTCGTTGAACTGGTAGCTCAGCAGGACGCTGATCCGCACCGCGATGATGGTGGACACCAGCATCGCTGCCAGCATCGCCCAGTTCGCCACGCTGTGCCTGCCGGTGAAATACCCGCCGGTGATCCGCCAGAACTGACGACCCCACTCGGTGAACCGTGCCAGAGCGATCAACGCGATGACGAGGCAGGGCGCGGTGGCCGCGAACACTTCGACGATCCACCGCAGCGACGGTAGGAGCTCATGGCTCCAGTCCAACGACGGTGTGAACGTCGACGAATCCATGAGTCCACCTCCGATCTGCGGCGAACCTACCCCGGCAGGTCGGCGTAGGCGCGCATCCGCGGCGGATGGCTTGCGAGAAATGTGAGCTTCAGTTGGGCCGTCAGATCTGGGCCCGTCGGCGAATCCGGGTCCGCGAAGCACAGATAGCCGTCCGGCCTGACGACGAACGCCGCAGCCGGTCCAGGCTGATATCTGGCCGCGAATTCACCGGCCGAATCGCGGATCAGTGCCAGCTCAGTTTCGGCGACGTTGGCGCCAGGGTCAGCTACCAGATACACATCCATCTGGCCGTGTGCCGCCTCGACCGCAGCCGCAGCGAGTTCCTCGAATCGCGCGACATCGGCCGTGGTGGTCTCGGCACCGGCGTACAGCAGCGTCGTGTGCCGACGTCGGTCCAGCAGCGTGAACAACCGGACCGGGCCGGTCACGGCGGCCCGGGTCAGTCCTGTCACGTCGGGGGCGCGACGGCCCCCACGCAGACCTGCGCCCTGCGCGGCGACGATCGGGCTGTCGGCATAGTCGATCAGCAGCTGAGCCTCGCGGCGCAGCACGTGGTCGAGGTCGTCCTCGCCGGCGCCGATGCCCTGCCGGGCGTGCCGCACCGTCCGGCCGACAACTTCTTCGCCGACCGGCCTGCGCTCGGCGTCGTAGCTGGCCAGCAGACCGGGCGAGGCGACGCCCTGTAGCGCCAGCGCCAGCTTCCAGGCGAGGTTGTGGGCGTCCTGGATCCCGGTGTTCATCCCCTGCGCGCCGGTCGGCGGATGGATGTGGGCGGCGTCGCCCGCGACGAACACCCGGCCGGTGCCGTAGCTGTCGACGATGCGGTGGCTGATGCCGAACACCGACGACCAGCGCAGGTTGGCCGCCGTCGTCGGCTCCGGCGAGAGCCGGTCCAGCACCGCCTGGATGTGGTGCAGCTCCGGTGTGCGCTCACCGGAGCCGAGTTCCTCGGGCACCAGCATGACCATCCGATAGCGGCCCCGGTCGGGCAGCGGGATCGCCACCAGGATGTCGTCGGTGACCCCGTCGACCTGATGCATGCTGCGGACGACATAGCCGCGCGGCACCGACCAGTCGACTTCGACGTCGCCGAGCATGTATTGCTCGGCGAACGCGCCGCCCTCGAACGCCAGCCCGAGCGTCTTGCGCACTGTGCTGTGCGCGCCGTCGGCGCCGATCAGGTAGCGGGCCCGCGCGGTCCCCGAGCTCAGGGTGGCCGTCACGCCGTCGGCGTCCTGGGTGAACGTCGCCAGCCGCACACCGCGCTCGACCTGCACGCCGAGGGCGGCCAGCTCCTCGCGCAGGATGCGCTCGGTCGCGTACTGCGGCAACCCGACGAAACCGAACGGCACGTCGGCGGGCACGCTCATGTCCAGTTCGCCCGTCCGCGTGCCGTTGACGTAGACGACTTGGCCGTACAGCGGGATCGCCGCGTCGAGAATCCGGTGCAACAGGCCCATGCCTTCGAAGACTTCGAGCGTACGGGGTTGTATGCCAACGGCTTTCGCATACTGCGGCGGCTCGAGCACCGGGTCGACGATCCGGCAGTGCACGCCGTGCCTGGTGAGCTCGAGCGCCGCGGTCAGCCCGATCGGTCCGGCACCTGCGATGAGTACGTCGACGTCGGCCACGCCGCCGACGGTACCGTTGTCACGTGGCGAAAGATCGCAAGAGCAGCAGTCCCGGACCCGGCCGCTTCAGCCGGGGCTTCTGGCGCCTGCTGGGTGCCAGCACCGAGAAGACCAAAGCCGAGTCGATGGCCGAGGTCACGGCCTCCGCCGAGTTCGACGAGAAAGCCCAGGGTCTGGACGGCGAGCAACTGCGCAAGGCCGCCAAGCTGCTGGAACTCGGCGACCTCGCCGCATCGGCCGACATCCCGCAGTTCCTGGCCATCGCCCGCGAAGCCGCCGACCGGGCAACCGGACTCCGGCCCTTTGACGTCCAGCTGCTCGGCGCCTTGCGCATGCTCGCCGGCGACGTCGTCGAGATGGCGACCGGTGAAGGCAAGACCCTCTCGGGTGCCATCGCCGCAGCCGGCTACGCACTGGCCGGCCGCAACGTCCACGTCGTCACGATCAACGACTACCTGGCCCGCCGCGATGCCGAGTGGATGGGGCCGCTCATCGAGGCGATGGGCCTGACGGTCGGCTGGATCACCGCCGAGTCGACGGCGCAGGAGCGCCGGGCCGCCTACGAATGCGATGTCACGTACGCGTCGGTCAACGAGATCGGATTCGACGTGCTGCGCGACCAGCTGGTGACCGATGTCGCCGACCTGGTGTCGCCCAACCCCGACGTCGCACTGATCGACGAAGCCGACTCCGTTCTCGTCGACGAGGCGCTGGTGCCGCTGGTGCTGGCCGGCACCACGCACCGCGAGACCCCGAAAGTCGAAATCGTCCGTCTGGTAGGCGAACTCGTGGCGGCGACCGATGCTGAGTACTTTGCCACCGACTCCGACAGCCGCAATGTGCATCTCACCGAGGACGGCGCGAAGAAGCTCGAGGCCGCGCTCGGCGGTATCGACCTGTACTCCGAAGAGCACGTCACCACCACGCTGACCGAGGTGAACGTCGCCCTGCACGCGCACGTGCTCCTGCAGCGCGACGTGCACTACATCGTCCGCGACGGCGCCGTACAGCTGATCAACTCCTCCCGTGGCCGGATCGCCTCGCTACAGCGCTGGCCCGACGGCCTGCAGGCTGCGGTCGAAGCCAAGGAAGGCATCGAGACCACCGAGACCGGCGAGGTCCTCGACACCATCACCGTGCAGGCGCTGATCAACCGCTACCCGACGGTGTGCGGCATGACCGGTACCGCGCTGGCCGCCGGCGAGCAGCTGCGCCAGTTCTACAAGCTCGGTGTCTCACCGATCCCGTCGAACGCGCCCAACATCCGCGAGGACGCCGCCGATCGGGTCTACATCACCGCAGCGGCCAAGACCGAGGCGATCATGGAGCACATCATCGAGGTGCACGCCACCGGCCAGCCGATCCTGGTCGGCACCCATGACGTCGCCGAATCCGAGGAACTGCACGAGCGGCTGATCCGCCGCGGCGTTCCGGCCGCCGTGCTCAACGCGAAGAACGACGAGGAAGAAGCCGCCGTCATCGCCGAGGCCGGCAAGCTCGGCACCGTCACCGTCTCCACCCAGATGGCCGGTCGCGGAACCGACATCCGGCTGGGCGGGTCTGAGGAAACCGACCACGATAAGGTCGCCGAACTCGGCGGCCTGCACGTCATCGGCACCGGGCGGCACCGCACCGAACGGCTGGACAACCAGCTGCGCGGCCGTGCCGGGCGCCAGGGCGATCCCGGCTCGTCGGTGTTCTTCGCCAGCTGGGAGGACGACGTCGTCGTCGCCCACCTCGACGAGGGCAAGCTGCCCACCGACGCCGACGACACCGGGAGAATCACCAGCGCCAAGGCCGGCACGCTGCTCGACCACGCCCAGCGGGTGGCCGAGGGCCGGCTGCTCGACGTGCACGCCAATACCTGGCGCTACAACCAGCTGATCGCCCAGCAGCGCGCGATCATCGTCGAGCGCCGCAACACCCTGCTGAGCACCGCCGCGGCCCGCAACGAGCTGAAGGACCTGTCCCCGGACCGCTACGAAGAACTGGCCGAGAAGTCCAGCGACGAACAGCTGGAGATCATCTGCCGCCAGATCATGCTCTTCCACCTCGACCGCGGGTGGGCCGACCACCTCGCCTACCTGGCCGATATCCGGGAGAGCATCCACCTGCGGGCCCTGGGCAGGCAGAACCCGCTCGACGAGTTCCACCGGATGGCCGTCGACGCGTTCGCGAATCTGGCCGCCGACGCGATCGAGGCGGCCCAGCAGACGTTCGAGACGGCCAACATCCTGGAAGAAGAGCAGGGCCTGGACCTGTCGAAACTGGCCCGGCCGACCTCGACGTGGACCTACATGGTGCACGACAACCCGCTCAACGACGACACGTTGTCCGCACTGAGCCTGCCCGGAGTTTTCCGTTAGGTTTTGTCCATGACGCAGCCGCCCCACGATCGGGTGCTGACGATCCCGAACGTCCTGTCGGTGGTCCGGCTGGTCCTGCTGCCGGTGTTCCTGTACCTGCTGCTGGTCAGTCATGCCTACGCACTCGCGGTCGCGATCCTGATGTTCAGCGGATTCTCCGACTGGGCCGACGGCAAGATCGCGCGGCTGGTGGACAACCAGTCGTCACGGCTGGGGGCGCTGCTGGACCCGCTGGTCGACCGGATCTACATGCTGGCCGTTCCGCTGGGCCTGGGCGCCGCCGGCGTCGTGCCCTGGTGGCTGGTGATCACGCTGATCGGCCGTGACCTGCTGCTGGCGGCGACCCTGCCGATCGTGCGCAGCCGCGGTTTGACCGCTCTTCCGGTGACCTACATCGGCAAGGCCGCGACGTTCGCGTTGATGTCCGGCTTCCCCCTGGTGTTGCTCGGGCAGTGGGATGCGCTGTGGAGCAGGGTGATCGGGGCCTGTGGCTGGGGGTTCCTGATCTGGGGTGTCGGCATGTACCTGTGGTCGGCGGTGCTCTACCTGCTGCAGGTGCGTCTGGTGATGATCACGCTGCCGAAGGTGGGCGTCAGCGATGCCCGCGCCTGACAGCGCGCTCGGCGGCTACGACCCGCTGGCCGGGCTCCGCAGTGACCAGCAGGCGGCATCACGCATCCCGCTGCCGTCGCTGCTGCGATCCCTGTTGACCGAGCACCTCGATCCCGGATATGCGGCCGCCGCGGCCGAGCGAGAGCAAACCGGACGGTCCCGCCGGCCGCTGGCCGCCAGCGTGCGGTCGGCCGACGCCACCACCGACCGGCTGACCCACCGCCGCGATGAGCTGGCCAGCCAGGCCGACGACATCCAACGCCGTCAGCTTCGCGACGACGCTACCGGGCGAGACCTGCTCGGCCGGTTGGACGCCGCAAGCCTCGCCGCCGCCGCCACCGCCGTCATCGGCCCCGGCCTGACGATCACGGTCACCGACCCCGGGATGAGCCGGGGCCTGTCCGACGTGTCCGATCAACGGGTGCCCGGCAGCCGCCAGATCATCCTCGATCGGGACCTGCAGCTCGTGGTGAACTCACTGTGGGCCAGTGGGGCCGAAGCGATCTCGGTCGGCGATGTGCGGATGGGACCCAACGTGACGATCCGGCAAGCGGGCGGCGCGATCCTGGTCGACAATCATCCGATCAGCAGCCCGTACACGATCCTCGCGGTGGGACCGCCGAACAACATGCGGGATACCTTCGACCACAGCGGTGGCCTGCAGCGGCTGCGGCTGTTGGAGGCGTCATACGGCGTCGGGGTCAGCGTCGCCAACGGCGACGGCCTGTCGTTGCCCGCGGGCGCGATACGAGAGATTAAATTTGCCAAGCAAATCGGGCCGTAAGGGGTTTGCTCGGCGGGCCGGGGGTACCGCCCCGCCGAAGGCTAGGGGGAGGGACCCGGGGAATTGGGAGGCACATGATCGGAATCGCCGCACTCGTCGTCGGCATCGTGCTGGGACTGGTGTTGCACCCCAGTGTCCCCGAAGTCATCCAGCCGTACCTGCCGATCGCCGTCGTCGCCGCGCTGGACGCGGTGTTCGGTGGCTTGCGGGCCTACCTGGAGAAGATCTTCGACCCCAAGGTCTTCGTGGTGTCGTTCGTCTTCAACGTGCTCGTCGCCGCGCTGATCGTCTACGTCGGCGATCAGCTGGGCGTGGGCACCCAACTCTCGACGGCGATCATCGTCGTGCTCGGTATCCGCATCTTCGGCAATGCCGCGGCACTGCGGCGCAAGTTGTTCGGGGCCTGAGATGACCGACGAACACGGGCGCCACGAACTGCCCGGCACCGCACCGCCGCCAGTGCGGCGGCCGCGCGGCAGCACCCAGCGGGTGTTCGGTGTCCTGGGCGTTCTGTTGTGCCTGGTGCTCGGCATCGGTATCGCCACCCAGGTCCGACAAACCGAGACCGGCGACGCGCTGGACACCGCGCGCCCGGCCGATCTGCTGGTCCTTCTGGGCTCGTTGCAGCAGCGCGAGGCCGCGCTCAACACCGAGGTGGCCGAGCTGCAGCGAAATCTCGCCGCGATGCAGACCGCGGGCAGCAGCGACCAGGCGGCCATCCAGAACGCCCAGGCCAGGCTGGCCGCGCTGTCGATCCTGATCGGCACCGTCGGCGCGAGCGGGCCGGGGGTGAGCATCACGATCGACGATCCGGGGCCCGGCGTCGCACCCGAAACCATGCTCGACGTCATCAACGAACTGCGCGCCGCCGGGGCCGAGGCGATGGAGATCCGCTCCGGGCAACGGGCGGTGCGGATCGGCGTGGACAGCTGGGTGGTCGGTGCCCCCGGCGCACTGGAGATCGACAGGCAAACGTTGAGCCCACCGTATTCTGTTCTGGCCATTGGGGATCCACCCACCCTGGCCGCGGCGATGAACATCCCGGGCGGCGCCGTCGACAGCGTCGAGCGGGTGGGCGGGCAAATGACCGTCGCGCAATCCGACCGCGTGCTGATCACCACCTTGCGGCAACCGAAACCCCGCCAATACGCTCAGCCCGTCAAATGAGCGTCACACACCGAGGAGCACCGTGAGCGAAATCCCAGCCGACCTGCGCTACACCGCCGAACACGAGTGGGTGCGGCGCACCGGTGGCGACACCGTGCGCGTCGGCATCACCGACTTCGCGCAGTCCTCGCTGGGCGATGTGGTGTACGTCCAGCTACCCGACGTCGGCAGCGATGTCACCGCAGGTGAGTCGTTCGGCGAAGTCGAGTCGACGAAGTCGGTTTCGGATCTCTACGCCCCCGTCAGCGCCAAAGTGATTGCGGTCAACGGCGATCTGGAAGCAAACCCCGGGCTGGTGAACTCCGATCCCTACGGCCAGGGGTGGCTGTTGGAGTTGCAGGTCGACGGCGATACCCTCGACCAGGGGTTGGCGGCGTTGCTGGATGCGGACGCCTATGCGGCCACAGTGACCGAATGACATTGTTAGGGTGCCTGCCAACCACCGATCCGGCGGTGGTGGGCACAACGACGACCCCCGCGCGGTACGGTCGACGTAAGTGATGGTGGAGGCGGACGGGCGCCTTGTGCGGGCACCCCGCCAAGTATCGCCACGGCAGCCAGTGAGGAGCAGCGGGTGACGGACAAGGACCAGAAAGAGACGTCTGAAGAAGTCACTGTGGAGACGACGTCCGTCTTCCGCGCCGACTTCCTGAACGAGCTGGACGCCCCGGCCACCACCAGCGGCGAGAGCGCGGTGTCCGGCGTCGAAGGCCTCCCGCTCGGCTCGGCGCTGCTGGTCGTCAAGCGTGGGCCGAATGCGGGCTCGCGGTTCCTGCTCGACCAGCCGACGACGTCGGCCGGCCGCCATCCGGACTCCGACATCTTCCTCGATGACGTGACCGTCAGCCGTCGGCATGCCGAGTTCCGGTTGGACGGCAACGAATTCCAGGTCGTCGACGTCGGCAGCCTCAACGGCACCTACGTCAACCGCGAACCCGTCGACTCGGCCACGCTGGCCAACGGCGACGAGGTTCAGATCGGCAAGTTTCGGCTGGTGTTCCTCACCGGACCGAAGCCGTCCGACGACGAAGGCGGTCCAGGAAGCTAGTGACCGCCCCCGATAGTCCCGCGCTTGCCGGGATGTCTATCGGAGCGGTCCTGGACCTGCTGCGACCGGACTTCCCGGACGTGACGATCTCCAAGATCCGATTCTTGGAAGCCGAGGGTCTCGTCACGCCGGAGCGCAGTGCATCGGGGTATCGGCGGTTCACCGCGTACGACTGTGCGCGGTTGCGGTTCATCCTGACCGCGCAGCGCGACCACTACCTGCCGCTGAAGGTCATCAAGGCGCAGCTCGACGCCCTGCCCGACGGCGAACTGCCGCCCGTCGGATCGCCTTACGCCGTACCACGTTTGGTGACGGTGCCGGACGGGCTCGCCGCCGACGGCGCAGGTGATGTCGCCCGCACCCAGGTCCGGCTGAGCCGGGAGGATCTGCTGGAGCGGTCCGGGGTCGGCGAGGACCTGGTGGTCGCGTTGTGCAAGGCGGGCGTGATCACCACCGGTCCCGGTGGATTGTTCGACGAGCATTCGGTGGTCATCGCCCAATGCGCGCGGGCTTTGGGGGAGTACGGCGTCGAACCGCGGCATCTGCGGGCGTTCCGGTCGGCGGCCGACCGGCAATCCGACCTCATCGCGCAGATCGCGGGTCCGGTGGGCAAGGCGTCGAAAACCGGTGCTCGCGACCGCGCCGACGACTTGGCGCGCGAGGTCGCGGCCCTGGCGATCACACTGCACACATCGCTGATCAAGTCCGCTGTGCGAGACGTTCTCGACCGCTGAGGACTAGACTCGTTCAGAGCGGCACAACCAGCGCGGAGGTCAGGCACAGATGGGTGAGGTTCGTGTGGTTGGCATTCGAGTCGAGCAGCCCCAGAACCAGCCGGTTCTGTTGCTGCGCGAATCCAACGGAGACCGTTACCTGCCCATCTGGATCGGCCAGCCGGAAGCCACCGCGATCGCGCTCGAGCAGCAGGGCGTCGAGCACCAGCGTCCGCTCACTCATGACCTGATCCGAGATCTCATTGGCGCACTTGGGCATTCACTCAAAGAGGTGCGCATCGTGGACTTGCGGGAAGGCACCTTCTACGCCGACCTGATCTTCGACCGCGACATCAAGGTCTCGGCGCGCCCGTCGGACTCGGTGGCGATCGCGCTGCGGATGGGTGTGCCGATCTACGTGGAAGAAGCGGTGCTGGCCGAGGCCGGCCTGCTGATTCCCGACGAGAACGACGAAGAACCCTCCGGCGCCGTCCGGGAGGACGAGGTCGAGAAGTTCAAGGAGTTTCTCGACAGCGTGTCCCCGGACGATTTCAAGGCGACCTGACCGGGTACCCCCGCCCTGCCCGGTGAACACCAAGATCACGGACGCGTATCACTTGGCCGGCAGCGGTTCGACACGCGCGGCGGATGACGGGGAGCGCGCCCAAGGACAGCCATACTTTCCTTACGACGACGAGCACGACTGCCCGTCGAGAAGCGTATGCTCATATGACTCGACATGGGCAAACGCGGTTGGTGGAGCGGTCAGCGGGCCATAGTTTCGAACGGCGAGAGGACGCATCGTGGGCGAGCAGCCACGTCAGGGACAGCTGGACCTTGCTGGCACTTCCGAAGGCCGCTTCGAAGCGGACTCCGCGGCGGCTATGCCCGTCGGTGAGCCGGTGCAGCCGGGTCTGTTCCCCGACGATTCGGTGCCCGACGAACTCGTCGGCTACCGCGGCCCGAGCGCCTGCCAGATCGCTGGGATCACCTACCGGCAGTTGGACTATTGGGCCCGCACCTCGCTGGTGGTGCCGTCGATCAGAGGCGCGGCCGGCTCCGGCAGCCAGCGGCTGTATTCATTCAAGGACATCCTGGTCCTCAAGATCGTGAAGCGGCTCCTCGACACCGGCATCTCGTTGCACAACATCCGGGTCGCCGTCGATCATCTGCGCCAGCGCGGCGTACAGGATCTGGCCAACATCACGCTGTTCTCTGACGGCACAACGGTCTACGAGTGCACGTCCGCCGAGGAGGTCGTCGACCTGCTACAGGGCGGACAGGGCGTGTTCGGCATCGCGGTCAGCGGCGCGATGCGGGAACTGTCCGGCGCCATCGCCGACTTCCCGGGCGAGCGTGCCGACGGCGGCGAATCGATCGCCTCGCCCGAAGACGAGCTGGCCTCGCGGCGCAAGAGCCGCGACCGCAAGATCGGCTAGACTCAGCGGCGTATCGCCCTCGCGCGGGAGAGCTTCGTGGCAGCCAGTCACGGACGCCGAAGGAGCAACACCTCTCCGTCAACCTCTCAGGCCCCAGGACCGCGCGTGGCCACGATGCCTCTGGAAAGCGGTGACTCGGATTTTTCTCGACGAGATCACCCGCCCATGGGGAAAGGCGTAACGCCGAATCTCTCAGGCGCCCGGTCGGGTGGACGACAGAGGGAGAGGACGCCGCTGACGGCTGCGTCCGCCCGAGTCAGGAGCCCTTCCCCGTGACTAACCACACCCAGCCCACGTTCGCCGATCGTCATATCGGACCGGATTCCGATGCGATAGCGACGATGCTCGACATCATCGGGGTCGCCTCGCTCGACGATCTGGCCGCCAAGGCGCTGCCGGCCGGCATCCTCGACGCGCTGGTCGCCGACGGACTGGCGCCCGGCCTGGATCAGCTGCCCGCCGCGGTCAGCGAGCACGAGGCGCTGGCCGAGTTACGGGCACTGGCCGACACCAACACCGTCGCCGTGTCCATGATCGGGCAGGGCTACTACGACACGCTGACCCCGCCGGTGCTGCTGCGCAACATCCTGGAGAACCCGGCCTGGTACACCGCCTACACGCCGTATCAGCCGGAGATCAGCCAGGGCCGGCTGGAGGCGCTGCTCAATTTCCAGACCATGATCGCCGACCTCACCGGGCTGGACCTGGCCAACGCCTCGATGCTCGACGAGGCCACCGCCGCCGCCGAGGCGATGACGCTGATGCACCGCGCGACACGCGGTCCGGCCAACCGCCTGGCCGTCGACGACGACGTGTTCCCGCAGACCGCCGCGATCCTGGCGACCCGCGCCGAGTCGCTGGGCATCGAGATCGTCACCGCCGACCTGCGGGCTGGCCTGCCCGCCGGTGAGTTCTTCGGTGTCATCGTCCAATTGCCCGGTGCCAGTGGCCGGGTGACGGACTGGTCGAAACTGGTCGAGACGGCGCACGAGCGTGGTGCGCTGGTGGCCGTGGGCGCCGACCTGCTGGCGATGACGATGATCGCCCCGCCGGGGGAGTTCGGTGCCGACGTGGCCTTCGGCAGTGCCCAGAGATTCGGTGTGCCAATGGGATTCGGCGGACCGCACGCCGGCTATCTGGCGGTGCACTCCAAGCACGCCCGCCAGCTGCCCGGCCGGCTGGTGGGAGTGTCAGTGGACGCAGATGGCGCACCGGCCTACCGCCTTTCGCTGCAGACCCGCGAACAGCACATCCGCCGCGACAAGGCGACCTCCAATATCTGCACCGCCCAGGTTCTCTTGGCGGTGATCGCGGCGATGTACGCCAGCTATCACGGCCCCGACGGACTGACCGGGATCGCCCGGCGGGTGCATGGTCACGCCCGTTCGCTGGCCGCCGGCCTGGGTGCGGCGGGTGTCGATGTGGTGCACGACAGCTTCTTCGACACCGTGCTGGCGCACGTCCCGAACCGGGCGGCCGCGGTGCAGGCCGAAGCCAAGGGCCGCGGCATCAACATCTGGCGGGTCGACGCCGACCACGTGTCCATCAGCTGCGACGAGGCCACCACGGCCACGCACGTCGCACTGGTCCTCGAGTCCTTTGGCGCTGCTCCGGCAGGCGCTTATGCCGGACCGCAGATCGATTCGCGGACAAGTGAATTCCTCACCCATCCGGCGTTCCACCGCTACCGCACTGAGACCGAGATGATGCGCTATCTGCGCACGCTGGCCGACAAGGACATCGCGCTGGACCGCAGCATGATTCCGCTGGGCTCGTGCACGATGAAGCTCAACGCGGCCGCCGAGATGGAGTCGATCACCTGGCCCGAGTTCGGCCGTCAGCACCCGTTCGCCCCGGCCGGCGACACCCCGGGGCTGCGCAAGCTGATCGCCGATCTGGAGAACTGGCTGACCGGGCTGACGGGATACGACGCAATCTCGTTGCAGCCCAACGCCGGATCGCAGGGCGAGTACGCCGGCCTGCTGGCCATCCGCGACTACCACGTGAGCCGCGGCGACAGCAGCCGCGACGTGTGCCTGATCCCGTCCAGCGCGCACGGCACCAATGCCGCGTCCGCGGCCATGGTCGGGATGCGGGTGGTCGTGGTGGCCTGCCGGGAGAACGGTGACGTCGACGTGGACGACCTGCGCGCCAAGGTCGCCGAGCACGCCGAGCGGCTGGCCGCGATCATGATCACCTACCCGTCCACACACGGGGTCTACGAGCACGAGATCGCCGATGTCTGCGCGGCGGTGCACGACGCCGGTGGGCAGGTCTACATCGACGGCGCCAACCTCAACGCTCTGGTGGGGCTGGCCCGGCCGGGCAAGTTCGGTGGCGACGTCAGCCACCTGAACCTGCACAAGACGTTCTGCATCCCGCACGGTGGCGGCGGTCCCGGTGTCGGGCCGGTGGCGGTGCGTTCGCATCTGGCCGCGTTCCTGCCGGGCCACCCACTGGCCGAGGAGCTACCGAAGGGGCGTCCGGTGTCGGCGGCACCGTACGGGTCGGCATCGATCCTGCCGATCACCTGGGCCTACATCCGGATGATGGGCGGCGACGGCCTGCGCAATGCGACGCTGACGGCGATCGCGTCGGCCAACTACATCGCGCGGCGCCTCGACGAGTACTACCCGGTGCTCTACACCGGCGAGAACGGGATGGTGGCCCACGAGTGCATCCTCGATCTGCGGGGGATCACCAAGGCCACCGGGGTCACCGTCGACGATGTGGCGAAGCGCTTGGCGGACTTCGGTTTTCACGCGCCGACGATGAGCTTCCCGGTCGCGGGAACGCTGATGGTCGAGCCGACCGAAAGCGAGAGCCTGGCCGAGGTGGACGCGTTCTGTGACGCGATGATCGCCATTCGCGCCGAGATCGACAAGGTCGGCTCCGGCGAGTGGCCTGCCGACGACAATCCGCTGCGGGGCGCGCCGCATACCGCCGAGTGCCTGCTGGTCGACGAATGGACCCACCCGTACACCCGCGAACAGGCCGCCTACCCGTTGGGCAAGGGGTTCCGCCCGAAGGTGTGGGTGCCGGTGCGGCGCATCGACGGCGCGTACGGCGACCGCAATCTGGTGTGCTCGTGCCCGCCGGTGGAGGCGTTCGCCTAACACACGGTCAGTCGGAGACTACGGGGCGTAGCAGGGCTCCGCGCCGGGGGTGTAGTACGGGATTCCGGTCGGCGAAATGCACGGCGCCTCGCCCGGGAACGACGGGACCAGGAGGTAGGCGTAGCCCTCCGGGAAGCCGTAGCGCGCCCAGTCGCCGGCCACCGCCGCGTCGACGGCGGCGCCGGCGATACCCGGCGTGCACCCGCCGACGGACACGTGCCGGCCGCCGACATCGCCGCAGATATCGGCTTGGGCCACCGGGGCGATCGCCGCGGGGATTGCCGACAATGCGGCCACGCTCAGCAGAATCGCTGCAGATTTCTTCGACATGTCGTCATTGTCGCAGGCGAACAACCCGTCGTTACACGCTTCGCGGTCAGCGGTCCTCGATGACGGGACCTTGCTGCCGGGGTTTCGCTTCGCAAAACGTAGACTCGGCCGTGTTCGCCGCCGGAATGGAAGGACCCCGGTGACCTTCACCATGCGCGTCGTCGTGACAACGTTGACGGCCCTGACGGTCTGGTTGTGGAGTGGCCCGGTGGCCGCCGCCCACACCTCGCTCATCAGTTCCGACCCCGCCAAGGACTCACAGAGCTCGACGCCGCCCAGCGCCGTGGTGTTGACGTTCAGCGAGGACATCAATCCTCAGTTCGCCACCGCCGTCGTCAACAGCGTCGACGGCCACAACTGGGCCGCCGCTCAGGCCCGCGTCGAGGGCCCTCGTCTCACCGCGGACATCGGCCCGCAGCCCCTTCCCGACGGCAGGTACACCGTCGGATACCGCGTGGTCTCCGCGGATGGCCACCCGGTGTCCGGGTCGTACAGCTTCACCGTTGTCAGCGCTCCCGGGCCCTCGCCCGCGTCAGCACCAACCGCGCCGGCCACGACGGCTGCGCCGCCAGCGGCGGTGCAGCCCACTGGATCGGGCATCCCGAGACCGATCCTCTACGCGGGCATCGCCGGATTGGCCGTCGGTGGTGCGATCGCCTTCTGGCAATCACGGAAACGCGGGCGGGACGACGGCGGCAAGCCTGACGACTGATAGCGTCACCCTGTGCTGCCTGCCAGCGTTCGTCAGTGGCAAGAGGGTGGACGGATGCTGTCCACCGGCGCCGGATCGGTATTCGTCCGGTCCCAGCAAGGCTCGGCCAATTCCCGGGTCGCTTCGCTCCTGCCCTCCGGTGCCAATTCCCGGGTCGCTTCGCTCCTGCCCTCCGGTGCCCCCGCTGTCCTTCTGCTGCACGGCTTTCCGTCCAGCTCCTATGACTTCCGCGGTGTCGTCGAACGTCTCGGTGACCGCTCCTGGCTGACGCTGGACTTCCTGGGCTTCGGGCTGTCCGACAAACCGCGCCCGCACCGCTACAGCCTGCTGGAGCAAGCCGATATCGTCCAAGAGGTGGTTGCCGACGTCGCGCCCGGCCCGGTGGTGATGCTCGCCCACGACATGGGCACCTCGGTGGCCACCGAACTGCTGGCCCGTGACGTCTCCGGCACGCTGCCGTTCGAGATCCAGCGCGCCGTGCTCACCAACGGCAGCGTGATCATCGAGCGGGCCAGCCTGCGGCCGAGCCAGAAGATCCTGCGCGGTCCGTTCGGCCCCCTCCTGGCCAGGCTCACCAACGAGAAGGGCTTCCTGCGCGGCTTCGCCAGACTGTTCAGCGCCGAACACCCGCTGTCCGCCGACGAGGCGGCGGCCCAGTGGGCGCTGATGGCCCGCGATGACGGCCACCGCATCATCAACCTCCTGTGCGCCTATCTCAACGAGCGGGTGCGGTTCGCCCAGCGCTGGCATGGCGCGGTGCGCGACTGGGACAAGCCGCTGGGATTTCTGTGGGCCACCGGCGATCCTGTCGCCACCGTCAACGTGCTGGCCGGGCTGCGCGAGCTGCGGCCCGGCGCCGAGGTGATCGAGCTGCCGGGTATCGGGCATTACCCGCAGATCGAGGTGCCCGACGAGTTCACCGCCGGCGCCCGACGCTTACTGCAGCTCGATTAGGACAACAGCTCGGTGATCGCGCCGGCCAGGTCCGGCGAATCCGACGACGCCACATTCTGATACGTGCCACCCGAAGCCTGCGCGACCGCCTCCCACGTCGCGCGGTCGGAGTCGTCGCCGAGATCGATCACGTTGATCGCCACCGGCTTGGCCGCGTCGACCGCAGACTTGACGTAGGACACCAGCCCCGGGCCGTCCAGCGTCTGGTCGGTGTGCGGCCCCTGGGTGATCACCAGCAGCGAATTGGACTGTCCGTCACGGAAGTTGGCCAGCGCGTCGCTGTAGGCCAGCCGCAGCGTGGTGAACGACACCGCGCCACTGCCCGACGGCGACAAACCGGTCAGGGTGCCGGTCAGCGCGGCCGCCTGATCGGACACCGGCCCCAAGGGAACCGCAGACTTGCCCTCGACCCCGTTGAATGTCCACAGCCCGACCGTGGCGTTCGGCGGCAGAGCCCCGATCCGGTTGGTCAAGGCGGTGACCACGTTGGCCAGCCGCGACTTGCCGCCCTCGTCGGCACTCATCGCCTGGTTCAGCATGATCGTGGTGGTCGACCCGGTGGCGGGCGACGACACCGCGGCGGCCAGAGTGGCCCGCACCGACTCGTCGCCGACGGACAGCGGGCTGCCCAACTGCGGGAAGGTGACGACGTCGTTGCCCGGCGAGGCAGTGCCCTCGGCCCGGAAACCGGCCTTCGCCAGCGTGCTCAGCTGCTCGGGTTTGCGCATGAACCGGGCGAATTCGCTGGCGGCGCTGACCTGTTCGCTGGACAGCCAGTTCCCGGACAGCAGCACGGTGGGGTAGTCGGCCGTCGCGATCGGACCCGACGGCAACCATTCGGCGACGCTGTCCTTGGCCTCCGGCGCCGACGCGCGACTGAACAGCTGCTGCTCGGTGGTCGCCAGAGCGTGGACGGGAGCGCTCGCCGGATCCCCGGCGCCGAGCAGCGCCTGCCAGGCGGCGTCAGCGGTGTTGTCGGAGAGCTTGGGTTGCCCAGCCAGCAGGGCGTTGACCGCACCCAGGCCGGAGGTCGCCGGCGCGCCGGCCGGTGCCGAGGTCGATGCGACGGCCTCGGCCGCCAGGTAGGTGGCGTCGGCGTTGCCGGCGGTGGGCAGCGCCAAACGCAACGAACCCCAGCCGGGCAGGTTCAGCGCCTCCAGCGCCGTGGGGTTGTTCTGCAGCCCTGGCAGGGCTGACCAACTCTGTTGGGCCAGGGCGTCTTTGAGCTGCGGGCGCACCGCGAGCACCACCGGGGAGCTGACCAGCGAGCGTGCGTCGCTGACCACCGCGTTGCCGGCCGCGGACTGAAGCCGCGCCTCGGCGATGGAACTGGCCGGTATCCACAGGGCCGGCCGCTCGCCGAGGTCGCCGGGCCAATTCGAGACGAACCCGTCGACCACGCGATCCGAATCAGCCGCTGTCACGACCATTTTCACGCAGCGGTCACCGATCGGGGTGACCTGGGAATTGAAGCTCTCGGCGAACTTGGTGACGTTGTCGGCGATCGACGGATCGGCGACCACCCCGACGTTGATGGCACCCGCCATGCACTTTTGGGCGGCATCGGTCGACCGGTGTGACAGCGCGTCGCCGAAGAACCGCCACAGGATCACCGCGCCGACGACCACGACGACGGTGACCAGGGCGGCGATCACACCGATGCTCACCCCGCGCCGGCCCGTCTCGCTGCGATGGCCGCCTTCGAAGGCAGCGGCCCGGCGGCGCGCGGTATCGGTCAGCGGCGACGGCTCATAGACGGGCGCATCGCCGGACTCGCCGGCCGCGAAATCGTCACCGGGCCGGGGGATTCGGGCGGTGGGATTTTCGGGGACACCGGCAGGCTCGTCCCGATCGCCGAAAGACTCCCCGGGACCGGGTCTGCTGTGCCTGCCCATGTCGGTGTCTGATCCTCTTTCGTCTAACGGTCGTGCGGTGCAGGCTTACGTTTCAGGCGCTGGTAGCGGCCTTGTACTCCCGGCGGCGCCGATGCAGGATCGGCTCGGTGTAGCCGTTGGGCTGCGCGGCACCCGCCAGGATCAGCTCCTGGGCGGCCTGGAATGCGATGCTGGCTTCGGGATCGGTTGCCATCGGCCGGAATTCGGGATCCGACGCGTTCTGCTCGTCGACCACCGCCGCCATCCGGCGCAGGCTCTCGCGCACGTCATCCTCGGTGATGACACCATGGCGCAGCCAGTTCGCCAGCAGCTGGCTGGAAATTCGCAGCGTGGCACGGTCTTCCATCAGCGCGACATCGTGGATGTCCGGCACCTTCGAACACCCGACACCGGCGTCGATCCAGCGCACCACGTAGCCGAGGATCGACTGGCAGTTGTTGTCCACCTCTTCGTGGATCTCCTCCGGCGACCAGGCCAGCTCGGCAGCCAACGGGATCGTCAGCAACTCGTCGAGGCTGGTCCTAGCCGTTCCCCGGTCGCTTCGCTCCTGCCCTCCGGAACCCTTGCCGGCGAGCTCCTTGTGCACCCCGTAGACATCCACGAGGTGATAGTGCATGGCGTGCAGGGTCGCCGCCGTCGGCGAGGGCACCCACGCGGTGGTGGCACCGGAGCGGGGCTGGCCGATCTTCTGCTCCACCATCGCGGCCATCAGATCGGTCATGGCCCACATACCCTTACCGATCTGGGCCCGGCCCGAGAAGCCAGTCGCCAGGCCGACATCGACGTTCTGGTCTTCGTAGGCCAGGATCCACGGCTGGGTCTTCATGGCGCCCTTGCGGATCATCGGGCCGGCTTCCATCGAGGTGTGGATCTCGTCGCCGGTGCGGTCCAGGAAGCCGGTATTGATGAAGGCCACCCGGTCGGCGGCGGCCTTGACGCAGGCCTTGAGGTTGGCCGAGGTGCGGCGCTCCTCGTCCATGATGCCGACCTTGATGGTGTTCTGCGGCAGGCCGAGCACGTCTTCGACACGGCTGAACAGTTCGCAGGTGAACGCGACCTCGTCGGGCCCGTGCATCTTCGGCTTCACGATGTAGATCGAGCCGGTCCGGCTGTTCTGCCGGGGGCTGCCGTCCTCGGCCTTCAGGCCGTGTGTCGCGATCAGGCTGGTGAACAGGGCGTCCTGGATGCCCTCGAAGATCTCATTGCCGTCGGCATCCACAATCGCGTCGTTGGTCATCAGGTGGCCGACATTGCGGACGAACAGCAGGCTGCGGCCGGGAAGGGTGAGCTCGCCCTGGTCCGCTGTCTTGTAGGTGCGGTCGTCGTTGAGCACGCGGGTGAAGGTCTTGCCACCCTTGCTGACCTCTTCGGCCAGGTCACCCCGGTTCAGACCCAGCCAGTTCCGGTAGCCCAGCACCTTGTCGTCGGCGTCGACCGCGGCCACCGAGTCCTCGAAGTCCATGATCGTGGTGATCGCCGACTCCAGGACGACGTCCTTGATGCCGGCCTTGTCAGTCTTGCCGATGGGGGACTCGGGGTCGATCAGGATCTCGATGTGCAGGCCGTGATTGACCAGCAGCACCGACCAGGCGGGTTCGCCGAGCTCACCGGTGTAGCCGACGAACTTCTCCGGGCTGACCAGGCGAGTGGATGTGCCGTCGCCCAAAGCGATTTCGAGTGCGCCGTCGGCGACGCTGATGCCGGTGGCATCGGCCCAGGAGGCGTCCGCAAGCGGCACCGACTGGTCGAGGAAATTGCGGGCGTAGGCGATGACCTTGTCGCCACGGATCTTGTTGTAGCTGCCACCCGGTTCGGCACCGCCCTCGGTGCTGATGACGTCGGTGCCGTACAGCGCGTCGTACAGCGATCCCCAGCGGGCGTTGGCCGCATTCAGCGCGAAGCGGGCGTTGAGGATCGGGACCACCAGCTGCGGGCCGGCCGTGGTGGTGATCTCGTCATCCACACCGGAGGTGGTGATGGTGAAGTCCGCGGGCTCGGGCGTCAGGTAGCCGATGTCGGTGAGGAACTGCTGGTACTCGCCGGCGTCGATACCGCCGATGATCCGCTGCCGGTGCCACTTGTCGATCTGGGCCTGCAGCTCGTCGCGGCGGGTGAGCAGGTCCTGGTTCTGCGGGGTGAGGTCGGCGACGACCTTGTCCACACCGGCCCAGAAGCTATCGGGGTCGATCCCGGTCCCGGGCAGCGCCTCGTTGGTGATGAAGTCGTACAACGTCTGCGCCACACGCAGGTTGCCGACGGACACGCGTTGGGTCATCTGTCCTCCCTCACGACAAATCAATTCATATTACCCGCAGGTAGGGCCCTCTCCGACACAGTGTCGTAGGCGGCATGGGGCGCCGTGCCGGCGAGAAGCCGCTCACACCACCCCAGCAACGCCGCACGCAACGGTGCCGCACGCTCGGCGACAACGCCCTGGCACCGCACATATTCCGCGCGTCCGGCGGGTTCCTCGACGGTGATCGGCTCAAACCCCAGGTGCGTCAGGTCGTAGGGGCTGGCGCGCATATCGAGTTCGCGGGCCTGCGCCGCCAGTTCCAGGCAATCCACCAGCAGCTGCGAGTCGACCAGCGGGCCGAGCTTGTAGCACCACTTGTAGAGATCCATATTGGCGTGCAAGCAGCCCGGCTGCTCCCAGTCACGTTGGTCAGAACGCGTCGGGACGCCGCGGTTACGGGGTACGGCGGCCGCAGTGAAGAACCGGTATGCGTCAAAGTGCGTGCAGCGCAACGGCATCGACTCGACCACTGCATCGGTGCCTGCCGCGCCCAGCCGCAGCGGCACCCGGCCGTGGCGCACGGCGTCGGTGCGATACACCATCGCCCATTCGTGCAAGCCGAAGCAGCCGAACTGCGGCGCGCGGTCCTGGGTGGCAGCCAGCAGGTCCGCGACGAAGCCGACCGTGGGCAGCCGCGAGCGCAGGAACTCGGCGCTGACGGCGACGCCGTCCGGATTCGCCGCGTAGCCGGCGCGACCGAGGTACTCGGTGGCGGCCGGCCCGGCCAGCGCGGTGCCGAAGCCGGGATGCCACACCTTCAGCTGGCGCGGGCGCAGGCTGTAGTAGGTGAACAGAAAATCCCACACCGGGTGAGCTTCGCCACGACCGGCCCGACGGGCGTGCGGGCCGGTGAAGGACTCGACCCTGGCACGGTGCGCCGCCGCCCGCCCTGTCCATACGGCTTCGGGCAGTACGTCAGGCACGGTGCATCCCGTCGCGCACAGTGCCGATGAGGTCCTCCACCAGATCCTCGAGCGCAACCATCGCGATGACGGTCTCCCCGGGGTCGGTCACCAGCGCCAAGTGGCTGTTGTCGCGGCGCAGCTGTGACAGGGCGTCGGGCAGCGGCATGTCGGCGGGCACCCGGGGCAGGTGGCGCACCACCGACACGTCGAGCACCGAATCCGGGCCGTCGATCTGGCTGAGCACATCCTTGATGTGCAGGTAGCCGATCAGGGTGCCGTCGCCGCCGTCGACAGGAAACCGGGAGTAGCCCGTCTCGCGCAGCGCCTGCTCGACGGCGCTGACCGTGGGCCCGCAACCGGGCCGGGCGACCGGGACCGCGTGGATTTCGCTGAGCGGGACCGCGACATCGTTGACGACGCGGTTGCGGATCTGCAGCGCGCGGGTCAAGCGCATGTGTTCTTCGGGATCCAGTAGGCCTTCGGAGCGGGATTCGGCGATCATCTCGGCCAGTTCCACCGTGGACACTGTGACGTCGAGCTCGTCCTTGGCTTGGATCCCGAACGCACGCAGCGTGGTGTTGGCCGCCCAGTTGTAGAACGCGATGAACGGCCGGGCGAACCGGACGTACAGCAGGTAGACCGGGATCACCAGCATCGCGGTCTTCTCCGGGCCGGCGATGGCGATGTTCTTGGGCACCATCTCGCCGAGCAGCACGTGCAGGGTCACGACGATGGCCAGCGCCACCACGAACGACACCGTGTGCAGCACCGCGTCGGGCACCCCGACCAGATCGAAGGGTTTCTCCAGCAGGTGGGCCACGGCCGGCTCGCCGACCCGACCGAGCAGGATCGAGCACACCGTGATGCCCAGCTGGGCACCGGCCAGCATGAGTGAGAGCTGCTCACCCGCCCGCAGCACGGTGACCGCGCTCCGTTTGCCTTGTTCGGCAAGGGTTTCCAGCCGGTCGCGGCGCGCCGAGATCAGCGCGAATTCCGAGCCGACGAAGAACGCATTGGCCGCCAGCAGTCCGATCGTCAGCACCACACCCAGGAAGTCGGCACCCATCAGCGCGCCCGCTCACCGTCATCGGGCCGGACGATCTGCGTCAGCACCAGCTGGTCGATGCGCCTGCCGTCCATCGCGACTACGGTGGCGCGCCAGTGGACCGGATCGTCGAAGGGGCCGTCCGGGTCGAAGGCCGGCAGTTCCACCGATTCACCCGGCTCGGGGATGTGGCCCAGCTTTTCCAGCACCAGCCCGCCGATGGTCTCGTATTCGCCTTCGGGTGCGCGGAAACCGGTGGCCTCAGCCACTTCGTCGATGCGCAGCAGGCCCGACACCCGCCAGCCCAGGCCGGACCTCTGGAAGTCGGGGGTGGAGTCGTCGTGTTCGTCGCGGACGTCGCCGACGATCTCCTCGATCAGATCCTCGACGGTGACCATGCCCGCGGTGCCGCCGTATTCGTCGACCACCAGCGCGGTCTGCAAGCCGTGGGCGCGCAGCTGAGCCATCAACGCGTCGCCGTCCAGGCTGGCCGGCACTGTCGGCACCGGGATCGCCAGCGACACCAGCTTGGTGGTCGAGCGCTCCGCGGCGGGCACGCTGAACACCTGCTTGACGTGCACGATGCCGATGGTTTCGTCGAGGTCGCCGTTGACGATGGGAAAGCGGGAGAAACCAGTGTTGGCCGACGCCGTCACCAGATCGCTGACCGTGTCGTCGGACTCGAGCGCTTCGATCTCGGTGCGCGGTGTCATGAATTCCTCGGCGATCCGCGACCCGAACTGCAGCGAGCGGTTGACCAGCGCCGCGGTGGCCTCGTCGAGTGAGCCGTGCTCGGCCGAACTGCGGACCAGCGCACCGAGTTCCTCCGGCGAGCGCGCCGAGCGCAGTTCCTCGGCCGGTTCGATACCCATCCGGCGCAGGATCCAGTTCGCGGTGCCGTTGGTGGCCTTGATGAGCGGGGTCATCGCGGTGGAGAACATCAGCTGGAAGCCCGCCGTGGCCCGTGCGGTCGGCACCGGGCGTGCCACCGCGAGATTCTTGGGCACCAGCTCGCCGAACACCATCGACAGCGAGGTGGCGATCAGGATGGCCAGCGCCAGCGCGATGCCGGTCGCGGCCCGGTCCGGGATGTGCAGGAACTCCAGCACCGGATCGAACAGCCGCGCCAGCACGGGCTCGGCGAGATAGCCGGTGGCCAAGGTGGTGATCGAGATGCCGAGCTGTGCGCCGGACAGCTGGAACGACAGGGTGCGGTGGGCGCGCGCGACGTTGTGGTCCCTGCGGTCGCCGGTGCGCGTGTTGGCGTCGACGGTGCTGCGTTCCAGGGCCGTCAGCGAGAACTCGGCGGCCACGAACAGGGCCGTCCCGAACGTGAGAACCACGATCGCCAACAGGCTCAACAGGGTGAAAGCGACGTTCACCGCGGTCGCACCTTCTCCTCGCCGGGCCGTCTGCCCGGCCGACTAGTGGAAGGTTCTGCCCCTGAATCGTCCCCAGGGTCGTCTGCCGGTCGCACATCGGAGGCAGCCCGATCCGCGGGGGCCTCGACGGGTGCCTGCGGCACGGGATCCCTTCCTCGATGGGGCCAGAACAGACCCCCATGTTAGCGGCTCGCTCGTCGCGATCCCGCTCACCAGCCGGTCGGCAGGGGATGGCCTTCGGCGAATCCGGCCGCGGACTGAACGCCGAGCACGACCTGCTCGTGCAGTTCGGCGATGGTGGCCGCGCCCACATATGTGCAGGTGCTGCGAACCCCGGAGGTGATGTGGTCGAGCAGGTCCTCCACGCCGCCACGGTCGGGATCCAGCGCCATCCGCGATGTCGAAATACCCTCCTCGAACAACGCCTTGCGGGCCCGGTCGAACGGACTGTCGGCACTGGTGCGGGCGGCCACCGCCCGTTTGGAGGCCATGCCGTAGCTCTCTTTGTACGGCCGGCCGTCCCGGTCGAGCATCAGGTCGCCGGGGGATTCGTACGTGCCGGCGAACCACGACCCGATCATCACGTTGGCGGCCCCGGCGGCCAGCGCCAGCGCGACGTCGCGCGGGTGACGCACGCCGCCGTCGGCCCATACGTGACCACCGAGTTCCCGTGCAGCCGTTGAGCATTCGAGTACCGCGGAGAACTGGGGGCGGCCGACGCCGGTCATCATCCTGGTGGTGCACATCGCCCCGGGGCCCACCCCGACCTTGACGATCGAGGCGCCGGCCCCGATCAGGTCGCGCGTACCTTCGGCGGAGACGACGTTGCCCGCGGCCAGCGGGACCCCCAAATCCAGCGAGGAGACCGCCTTGATGGCGTCGAGCATCTTGACCTGGTGGCCGTGGGCGGTGTCGACCACCAGCACGTCGACGCCGACTTCGGTAAGCGCCTGCGCCTTGGCGGCGACATCACCGTTGATGCCGACCGCGGCGGCGATGCGCAGCCGGCCGGCGGAGTCGACGGCGGGGGTGTAGATGCCGGCGCGCACCGCGCCGAGGCGGCTCAGCACCCCGGCCAGGGTCCCGTCGGCGTCGGTGAGCACCGCCACGTCGATCGGGGCGTGCTCGAGCATCTCGAACACCTGGCGGGGTTCGGTGTGTACCGGCGCGGTGACGAAGTCGGTGACGGCGATGTCGCGCACCCGGGCGAACCGGTCGACGCCTGCGGTGGCGGCCTCGGTGACCAGCCCGATGGGTCGGCCCTCGAACACCACGACGGCCACGCCGTGCGCCCGCTTGTGGATCAGCGCGACGGCGTCGGAGACCGAGTCGTCGGGTGCCAGCACCACCGGGGTGTCGGCCACCAGGTCGCGGCTCTTGACGAAGTCGACGGTCTGCTTGACCGCGTCGATCGGCAGGTCCTGCGGCAGCACGACGATGCCACCGCGGCGGGCGACGGTCTCGGCCATCCGCCGGCCGGCCACCGCGGTCATGTTGGCCACGACGACCGGGATCGTCGTGCCGGTGCCGTCGGAGGTCGACAGGTCGACGTCGAACCGGGATGCGACATCGGATCGGTTGGGGACGACGAAGACGTCGTCGTAGGTCAGGTCGTACGGGGGTTGCTGGCCGTCGAGAAAGCGCACGCCACCAGCCTAGTGCGGTTAGGCCTCGACCTCGGTGCGGTCACCGCTCCACAGGGTGTGGAACCGGGCGGCCGGGTCGGCGTCGGTGCGGCCGTAGGTGTGCGCGCCGAAGAAGTCCCGCAGCCCCTGGGTCAGCGCCGCGGGCAGCCGCTCGGTGCGCAGCGCGTCGTAGTACGACAGGGCCGAGGCGAAGCCGGGGACGGGAATGCCCAGCTCGGTGGCCTTCACCACGACCCGGCGCCAGCTGTCGATGCCCGCCTCGACCGCGTCGCGGAAGTACGGCGCGGCGATCAGCGTGGCCAGCTCGGCGTTCTCGTCGTAGGCCTCCTTGATCCGGTTGAGGAACTTGGCCCGGATGATGCAGCCGCCGCGCCAGATGGTCGCCATGTCACCGAGGGTGATGTCCCAGTTGTATTCGGCGCTGCCGGCCTGGATCTGGTTGAAGCCCTGCGCGTAGGCGATGATCTTGGACGCGTAGAGCGCCTTGCTGACGTCGTCGATGAATTGCTGTGCGTCCGTGGGTCGTTCACCCAGGTCGCCGGACGCCAGGCCGGTGGTGGCTTTGCGCTGTGGGACCGAGCCCGACAGCGCGCGGGCGAACACCGCCTCGGCGATACCGGTGACCGGAACCCCGAGGTCCAGAGCGGACTTGACGGTCCAGCGGCCGGTGCCCTTCTGCTCGGCCTCGTCGACGATGACGTCGACCAGCGGCCTGCCGGTCTTGGCATCGGTCTGGCGCAGCACCTCGGCGGTGATCTCGATCAGGTAGCTGTCCAGGTCGCCGTTGTTCCATTCGGCGAAGATCTCCGCGATCTCCGGTGCGCTCTGGCCCAGCCCGTCGCGCAGCAGCTGGTAGGCCTCGCCGATGAGCTGCATGTCGGAGTATTCGATGCCGTTGTGCACCATCTTCACGAAGTGACCGGCGCCGTCCGGGCCGATGTGGGTGCAGCACGGGACGCCGTCGACGTGCGCGGAGATCTCCTCGAGCAGCGGGCCCAGGGACTTGTAGGACTCGGCGGGCCCGCCCGGCATGATCGACGGTCCGTTCAGCGCGCCTTCCTCGCCACCGGAGATGCCGGCGCCGACGAAGTGCAGGCCGCGCTCACGGACAGCCTTCTCGCGGCGGATGGTGTCGGTGTAGAGCGCGTTGCCGCCGTCGATGATGATGTCGCCTGGTTCGAACACGTCGCAGAGCTCGTTGATGACGGCGTCGGTGGGATCACCGGCCTTCACCATGATCAGCGCGCGCCGCGGCCGCTCCAGCGCGGCGGCGAACTCGGCCATCGTCTCGGTGCGCACGAAGTTGCCTTCGGAGCCGTGCTCGGCAAGCAAGGCGTCGGTCTTGGCGACCGATCGGTTGTGCAGCGCGACGGTATACCCGTGGTGGGCGAAGTTCCGCGCGATGTTGGACCCCATCACCGCCAATCCGGTAACACCGATCTGTGCAGTGCCGTCCGTGTGCGGTGAGCTCATATCGCGCCTTTCAGTTGTATGAATTTTGTTGTAGCGCTGGAACTTTCACAGGTCCAGCGACTCAGGACAAGAACAGCCGATGCAGCTCGGTCAGCCAGGGCATCGCGACGGCGACGGTGGGCACCACCAACACCGCGGCCGCGGCGGTGTAGGCCGCCAGCGACAGCCACACACTGTTGGGCCGACCGCACAGCCGGCGCACCCGGATCACCGTCGTGGGGCCGCCTGCGGCCAGCGCACCGGAGGGGGTTCGCCCGGCGGCACACGCCACCAGCGCGCGCGCCAGGGGAGTGGGCCCGGCGGTCCGTACGGCCGCATCGTCGGCGAGCATCTCGACGAGCAGCTGCACCGCGTGCAGTGCACTGCCACTACGGACGAAGCGGGGGAAGGCGGTGTGCACGGCGATGAACGCCTCGAGCACCAGATCATGGCGGGCGCGCAGGTGGGCGCGTTCGTGGCTGAGGATCGCCGCCACTTCGGTGTCACTCAGCGCCGCCAGCGTGCCCTCACTGAGCACGACGCGGCTGCGCACACCCGGCAGGCAGTAGGCCAGCGGCTCGGCGACGTCGAGTACCCGCAGCCCGCTCATGCCGTGCCGGCAGTCGCCGAGCAGATCCACCACCATCCGGTGGTGCGCCCGGCGGCGCCGGGTGGCCACCGCGACCTGCACGACCGCCACCAGCAAGCGGGCGCCGATGAACAGGGTGATGGCGAACACCAGGACGTAGGCCAGCCACAACGGCCAGCCCAGCGCCTTGATCTCGCTGGTGATCGTCGCGGTGGGGCGTCCATCGGGGCCCGGGACGAACAGCCGGCTCGCAATCGCAAGGCCCGCACTGAAAGCGGACAGGACGGCCGCCATGGCGATCGACTGCCAGAGCACGATTGCGGCCCGCGGTGCGCGCATCGGCCAGCTGGCCCGCGCCAGCAGTGCAGGCACAGGACCGACCAGCATCAGGGCGAGGAAGGTGAAGGCCAGCGCGGACACGCTGACAGTGTCCCTCAGACGCTGGGCGCGCCGCCACCGGGCCAGGTTGAACGGTTCCTGGATTCTAGTTCCGCGAGTGCGCGGCGCAAGGCGTCCGCCTCGTCGACCCCCACCCGCTCGACGAAATGCACCAGCGCCGCCTGGCGGCTGCCGGAGTCGGATGCCTGATCCAGCGCGTCCACCATCAGGCCGGCGACCAGTTCGTCGCGGCCGTGCACGGGTGCGTACTGATGTGCCCGGTCGTCGCGGATCTGAGACACCAGGTTCTTTCGGGCGAGGCGTTGCAGGACCGTCATCACCGTGGTGTAGGCCAGGTCGCGTTCGGTACAGAGGGCCTCGTGGACCTGACGAACCGTCAACGGTTCACCAGCGGCCCACAAGTGGTCCATCACCGCGCGTTCAAGTTCGCCGAGACGAGTCAACTTGGCCATATCCGTTCATTCCGTAGCAGTGAAACAAGAGTACTCCCGGTTACTACCGGGCGTCGTACCTAAACTCTCCCGATCAACTCCGGCAGGCACCCGCGGAGTTCCCGGCGGTGTCCCAGTGCGGGGTAATCGCAGGACAACCAGCCGAACCGGGGACCTAACTGTGACAGCATTCACATTAGGCAATGCTAACCTTGGTCCGCTTCTTATGGTTAGGCTCACCTAACTGTAATGAGGAGGTGCCGTGACCACAGCCGTGGTTGACCCGTTGATCGAAGGAATGACCATCCGCCGGATTCTGCCCTTGCACGAATCCAGCGGCCGCTTGCGCGCGCTGAGCCCGGAGTCACCGCGGGTGCACGGCGTGGCAGTCATGGCCGATGTGTCGCGGCGGCGCTGGTGGGCACTGGATTCAGTGACGACGACGGGTCGGCTGGCCGCCATGTTCGAGGCCTCGGCCAGCGAGCTGGGCGACCGCCGCGCCGTGGCGCAGCAGTTGGCGGCGACGTTCACGCACGCCGTTCTGGGCCGGGTCGTGACCCTGTTCGTGCTCGAGGGCCGGGTCTGGGACACCGGGCCGGGCAATCTCTGGATGCACGTCGACTCGGAGGGGACGATCGATTGGACCGCGGTCGTGGACCCGACGCTGCGGGTGCTGCCCGACGATCCGGCGATGACCGATGTGGTCCGGCTGCCCAACGAGCTCGCGCTGGCGACCTGGACGGCACATCGCTGCCACCGGTCCCTGGAACCGATTTTCGAGTGCCTCCACGACCTCAGCCGGAACTCGCTGTCGCTGGCGGCGATGTGGCAGATGGTCGGCTCGGCGGTGGTGATCACCGCCACCCAGGTTCCGATGCTGACCGGCAGTGGCGAGGTGACCTGCATGCGGCGCGGCCAGGCGGTGCTCGACGCCCTCAGCGGCTTCGGGCTCCCGGTTCGGGCGCTGCGTAGGACGGGGTAGGTCTTGTAAGTTAGGCAAGCCTTGCCTATGGTGATAGCAACATAGACGAACGGACCGCGCCGGATGTCCTGAGGGCTGCAGAGACACCCCGGTCCATTCCGAGGACGGGCCCCGCGTTTTCATCGCGGGGCCCGTCCCTCATTGCGGCGACCCGCTTGGTGTAGACACAGATGCGTGCAGCCAGAGCAGTCACCGATCGCTTTCTCCGCCCCGTTCGACAACGAGCTGGGGCTGGTGTTCACCGAACTGACCCCGGACGGGGCCAAGGCACAGCTGGACGTGCAGCCCAAGCTGCTGCAACCGATGGGGATCGTCCACGGCGGCGTGTACTGCTCGATGATCGAATCGATGGCTAGCACATCGGCGTTCATGTGGCTGGCCGCCAACGGCGGCGGCAACGTCGTCGGCGTCAACAACAACACCGATTTCCTGCGGGCGATCTCCGGCGGCACCGTCTACGGGGTCACCGAACCGGTGCACCGCGGCCGTCGTCAGCAGCTGTGGCTGGTGACGATTCGCGACGACACGGACCGGCTGGTCGCGCGCGGCCAGGTGCGTCTGCAGAACCTCGAGCCGGAGCCCCCGCCGAGCTAGGCCCTGCTGATCGCCTCCTGCCATGGCAGGATCGCGCTCTATGCAACTGACACCGCATGAAACCGACCGGTTGCTGCTGTCTTATGCCGCCGACCTCGCCCGCCGAAGGCAGGCCCGCGGGCTGAAGCTCAACTATCCCGAAACGGTCGCGATCGTCACCGACCACGTCCTGGAGGGTGCCCGCGACGGCCGTACGGTCGCCGAGCTGATGGTCAGCGGACGAGAGGTGCTGTCCCGCGATGACGTGATGGAGGGCGTGCCCGAGATGCTGCACGACGTGCAGGTCGAAGCCACCTTCCCGGACGGCACCAAATTGGTCACCGTTCACCACCCCATCCCGTGAGCCTTTGGAGGACAGCGTGATTCCCGGAGAGGTCTTTCTCGGCGCCGGCGACATCGAGATCAACCCGGGCGTCCCGCGCATCGAACTGGAGATCGTGAACACCGGCGACCGACCCGTCCAGGTCGGCAGCCACGTACACCTGCCACAGGCCAATGCGGCGCTGTCCTTCGACCGGGCGGCCGCATCCGGGCACCGGTTCGACATTCCCGCGGGCACCGCGGTGCGCTTCGAACCCGGCGTGGCGCAGCGGGTTCGACTGGTGCCCCTGGCTGGTACGCGTGAAGTGCATGGCCTGAGCCTGAACCCACCCGGAAAGCTGGATCGGCGATGAGCGCTTGCGCGAAGAGAGACAACTGAGATGAGCGAGCTGTCCCGGGCGCGCTACGCCGCGCTGTTCGGCCCCACCACCGGCGACCGGATCCGGCTGGCCGACACCGACCTGATCGTCGAGATCACCGAGGATCGCAGCGGCGGCCCCGGCCTCGCCGGTGACGAGGCGGTGTTCGGCGGGGGCAAGGTGCTGCGCGAGTCGATGGGCCAAGGGCGGGCCACCCGTGCCGACGGCGCACCCGACACCGTGATCACCGGCGCGGTGATCATCGACTACTGGGGAATCATCAAGGCCGACATCGGCATTCGCGACGGGCGCATCGTCGGCATCGGAAAGGCGGGCAACCCCGACATCATGTCGGGCGTGCACCCCGACCTGGTGGTCGGCCCGTCGACGGAGATCATCGCCGGCAACGGGCGCATCGTCACCGCCGGGGCCATCGACTGTCACGTCCACCTGATCTGCCCGCAGATCATGGAAGAGGCCATCGGTGGGGGCATCACCACCATCATCGCCGGGGGCACCGGGCCCGCCGAAGGCTCGAAGGCCACCACGGTGACGCCGGGCGCCTGGCATCTGGCCCGAATGCTGGAGTCACTCGACCACTGGCCGCTGAACATCGCGCTGCTCGGGAAGGGCAACACCGTCAGCCACGACGCGATGTGGGAGCAGTTGCGTTCCGGTGCAGCGGGTTTCAAGCTGCACGAGGACTGGGGGACAACTCCGGCGGCGATCGACGCCTGCCTGACGGTGTCCGAGGCCGCCGGGGTGCAGGTCAACATCCACACCGACACCCTCAATGAGATGGGCTTCGTCGAGAACACCCTGGCGGCGATCAAGGGCCGCAACATCCACGCGTATCACACCGAGGGCGCAGGCGGCGGGCACGCGCCGGACATCATCACGGTCGCCGCCGAATCCAATGTGCTGCCCAGTTCCACCAACCCGACCCGGCCGCACACCGTCAACACCCTCGACGAGCACCTCGACATGCTGATGGTCTGCCATCACCTCAACCCCAGCGTCCCCGAGGATCTGGCGTTCGCCGAGAGCCGGATCCGGCCGTCGACGATTGCCGCCGAGGACCTGTTGCACGACATCGGGGCGATCTCGATGATCGGCAGCGACGCGCAGGCCATGGGCCGCATCGGCGAGGTGGTGATGCGTACCTGGCAGACCGCCCACGTGATGAAGCGCCGCCGTGGTGCGCTGGAAGGGGACACGGCGGGCACCAATGGCTCCGACAACAACCGGGTGCGCCGCTACATCGCCAAGTACACGATCTGCCCGGCCGTCGCGCACGGCCTGGACCACGAGATCGGTTCGGTGGAGGTGGGCAAGCTGGCCGACCTGGTGCTGTGGGAGCCGGCGTTCTTCGGGGTACGTCCGCACGCGGTGGTCAAGGGCGGCATGATCGCCTGGGCCGCAATGGGTGACGCCAACGCGTCGATCCCGACCCCGCAGCCGGTGCTGCCGCGGCCGATGTTCGGGGCCGCACCCGCCGCCGCGGCGGCCACGTCGCTGCACTTCGTCGCCCCGCAGGCCATCGAGGACGGGCTGGCCGACCGGATCGCGGTCAAGCGCCGCCTGGCACCGGTGGGCAACGTACGGGCCATCGGCAAGGCGCAGATGCCGCTCAACGACGCCCAGCCCCGCATCGAGGTCGATCCCGACACCTTCACCGTGCGCATCGACGGGGAGGTCTGGGCCGAACAACCCGCCGCCGAACTGCCGATGGCTCAGCGCTACTTCCTGTTCTGATGGCCACACTGTCCACCCTGCTGATCCTGGCCGACTCGCGGTTGCCGACCGGGGGACACGTGCACTCCGGCGGAGTGGAGGAAGCGGTCACGAGCCGCCTGGTCACCGACCTCGCCACGCTGGAGGCCTACCTGCGCCGCCGGATCCGGACCAGCGGCCTGGTGACCGCATCCGTCGGGGCGGCCGTGCACCGCGGCGACCTGACCGTGGCTGCCGCCGATGCCGAAACCGATGCCCGCACACCGGCACCGGCGGCGCGGCTCGCCTCCCGCGCGCAGGGCCGCGGGCTGCTGCGGCTGGCCCGCCGCGTCTGGCCGGACGCGGAACAGGAATGGGCCTGGGACTCCCTGGGCCCCCGCCCGCACCTGGCCGTAACTGCCGGCCGGGTCGGCGTGGCCGGCGGGCTGACACCCGAACAGACCGCGCTGTCGATCGTCTACACCACGATGACCGGCACCGCGACAGCCGCGCAGCGGCTGCTGGCGCTCGATCCCGCCGACGTCGCGGCGCTCACGTTCGAGCTGGCACAGTTGTGCGAACAGACCGCGCAGCGTGCCGCCGCGGGGCTCGCCGACCTGTCCGACCCACTGCTCGATGAGTTGGCCCAGCGCCACGTGCAGCGAGAACGTCCCCTGTTCGTCTCCTGAAAGTACTTGTATGCCTCCACATTTCATTGACAGTCGACCGCACGCGCATTCGGACCGGCCCAAGCGGACCCGCCAGCCGGGGGAGCCGCTGCGGATCGGGATCGGCGGGCCGGTCGGTTCGGGCAAGACCGCGCTGGTGGCCGCGCTGTGCCGCCAATTGCGCGACGAACTGTCGCTGGCGGTGCTGACCAACGACATCTACACCACCGAGGACGCCGACTTCCTGCGCAGGCACGCGGTTTTGCCCGACGACCGGATCGCGGCCGTGCAGACCGGCGGCTGCCCGCATACCGCGATCCGCGACGACATCACCGCCAACCTCGACGCGATCGACGACCTGATCGCCGGCCACGAACTTGACCTGATCCTGGTGGAGTCCGGTGGGGACAACCTGACCGCGACGTTCTCCTCCGGCCTGGTCGACGTGCAGATCTTCGTCGTCGACGTCGCCGGCGGCGACAAGGTGCCACGCAAGGGCGGCCCCGGCGTGACGTTCTCGGACCTGCTGGTGGTCAACAAGACCGACCTGGCGCCGCTGGTCGGCGCCGACCTGGACGTGATGCGCCGTGACGCCGCCAAGGTGCGTGAGGGCCGGCCGACAGTGCTGATCTCGCTGACCGAGGATCCGGCCGCATCCCCGGTGCTGTCCTGGGTGCGCGAACAGCTGCGCGTCAACCAGCCCGCCTGACCGATGCACTCCGACGTCCTCGTGGTGGCCCAGCCCGGGCGGCTGCCGCGCATCGAGTGCCGGGGCGGTCTGGCGGCACGGCACACCGAACGCGACACCGTGCACCTGGTATCGGCGGCGGCCACACCGCTGGGCGGCGACACCATCGCGATCCGGTTGATCGTGGAACCGGGTGCGCGACTGCGGCTTCGGAGTGCGGCCGCCACCGTCGCGCTACCCGGCCCGGCGACCACACGATCGCGGGCGTGCTGGCACATCGAGGCCGCCGGCGAGCTCGACATCGATCCCGAGCCGACCATTGTTGCCGGTAACGCCCGCCACCTGACCGAGCTGACGGTGTGGGCCGCCGCCGGCAGCAGGCTGCGGATCCGGGAGCGGGTACAGATCGGCAGAACCGGTGAGCGCGAGGGGTTTTGGAGTGGCGCCATGCACGCCGACATCGCCGGCACACCGCTGCTGCGGCACCGGGTGGAGCTGGGACCCGGTTCGGTGGCCGACGATGCACTGGGCACTCCGCTGGCCTGCGTCAGCGAGCTGCGTTACCCCGAGCCCGCCGAGGACGCCGCAGGCCTCACACTGGCACTGGCCGCCGGCGGCAGCATCTCAACCTGGCAGGGCGCCCGGCTCTAGTCGTGCGGGCCGGCAAGGTTGAGCACCAGCCGAGCACCGCCGAGCGGGCTGGCGCACAACGAGGCTGTGCCGCCGTGTAATTCGGCCTGCTGGGCGACCAGCGCCAGGCCGAGGCCCGACCCGGACCGTGACGCGGTGGAGCCGCGGGAGAAGCGTTCGAACACCGCGGCGCGCTCCTCTTCGGGCACCCCGCTGCCGTTGTCGTCGACGGTGATCTGGACCCCGTCGGCGGAACTGGTCACCGACAGCTGGACCTCGGTGGCGGCGCCGTGCTTGACCGCGTTGGCGATCGCATTGTCGATCACCAGCCGCAGCCCGACCGGCAGGCCGACCATCAGCACCGCGGGCGAGGGCACCAGCGAGACCTTGAGGTCGCGGTAGATGCGTTCGGCGTCGTGTGCGGCTCGGTCGAGTAACTCGGCGACGTCGAACGGCACGAAGTCATCGGCGGTCGTCAGCTCGCCCTGGGCCAGTCGCTCCAGCGCGGTCAGGGTGGCCTCGATGCGGCTCTGCGTGCGGATGACGTCGCCGATCACCTCGGTGCGCTGTTCGGGGGCGAGATCCAGGGTCGACAGCACTTCGAGGTTGGTGCGCATGGCGGTCAGCGGCGTGCGGAGCTCGTGCGAGGCGACGGCGGCGAAGTCCCGGGCCGACTCGAGGGCGGCCTTGGTGCGGGCCTGTTCGTCGCCGATGCGGGCCAGCATGCCTTCGACGGCCTCGGCGATCTCCACCGCCTCCTTGACGCCGCGGACCTGTACCTCGTCGGGGTTGGACTGGGCGTTGATCGCGCGGGCCTGCTGAGCCAGCAGTCGGAACGGATTGATCATGATCAGCGAGATCAGCCAGCCGACCAGCACGGTTCCCGCGATCACGCCGGCGCAGATCAGCAGCACCCGCAGGTGCAGCTCGGCGATCCGGCGCTGGGTCTCGGCCAGCGGTGCGCCCAGCGCGATCGTGGCCCCGCCGACCGAGAACGTGCGCACCCGGTACTCGACGCCGTCAATGGTGGTGTTGGCATAGCCGTCGTCCAGCGCGGGCAGCACCACCTCGGGGGGCACCGACATCGCCATTGCCCCGACCCGGATCGTGCGCACCAGATTGCCGTCCGGCGTGGGTGTGCCGACCCCGCCGGGCCCTGCGGTGGTCAGCAGCGAGCTGACATCACCGAGGCTGCTGACCGAATCCAGCCGCCGGTCGAGCTGGCTGTACTGGTCGTGGGTGACGCCCACCCACACCCAGGTGCCCAGCGTCAGCACCAGGATCACCACCGACAACGCCGCGACGATGACGATCGTGCGCAGCGACAGCATGCGCGTCGGCAGCCGTTGCAGCACGCGGTAGACGATCTCGTCGGGCTTCACGACCACGCCGACAACCTTAGGGGGCGCCGCGCCAACGGCGCCGGGCCACGCCGGGGTGCGGTTAGACGATGCCCGGAGCCAGCGGACGCTGGATCAGGCCGCAGCGGGCACGGAAATCGGTCGACGGCTGGCGGATGCCATCCAGGTCGGCGCGGACATTCGGGTTGGCGTCGAGATACTGCTGCGTCTGGGTCTGCACCTGAGCCTTGGGTAGGCCCTGCAGGCCGGTGAAGAACGCGTTGACGTCCGGATGGGTGAACAGATAGCTCGACATCGCCGCCGACACGCCGGACATGATCCCGGTCATGTCCGCGGTGGTGCAGTTGGGCGGCGGGTCGGCAGCAGCGGGTCCCGCCACACTGAGCAACACCGCACCTGCGCCCAGCGCTGCCGCAGCTGCGCGTCGCACGGAACGATCGAATGTCATCGGGCCCCCTCGTATTGAGACTGTCGTCGCCGATCATGCTAGGGCAGCGCGTGGGCGAACACGGTGATTTCACGCCCGCTCACGGCCAATTCCCAGTTGCACCGCGCCGGAATCAGCTGGCGGCTTTCTCGTCCTCGACGGTCGCGGCGATCTCCTCGAGTTGCTCAATCCTGGTGCGCGCGTAGGCCTGCTGCTCGGTGATCGTGAGCTGGCTGCGGCCGCGGCCCAGGAAGGTCGTGGTCCAGGACAGCATCGTCGCGATCTTGGTCTTGAACCCCACGAGGTAGACCAGGTGCAGGAACAGCCACGCCAGCCACGCGAAGAATCCGGCGAACTCGAACTTGCCGATCTTGGCCACCGCGCTGAACCGCGACACGGTCGCCATCGATCCCTTGTCGAAGTACGAGAAGGGCGCGCGGGCCGCCGGATCGGCGCCCTTGAGCTCCGACTTGACCAGGTTCGCCACGTACTTGGCCCCCTGGATGGCGCCCTGCGCCATACCGGGAACGCCGTCGACGAACGCCATGTCGCCGACCACGAACACATTCGGGTGGCCAGGAACCGACAGGTCAGGTCCGACCTTGACCCGACCGGCCCGGTCGATCTCGGCGTCGGACTGGTCGGCGATGATCTTGCCCAACGGGCTGGCCGACACACCGGCCGACCACACCTTGGTGGCGCATTCGATCCGGTCGGTGGTGCCGTCGCCGCGCTTGACGCTGATCCCGTTGCGGTCGACATCGGTGACCATCGCGCCGAGCTGGATCTCGACGCCGAGTTTCTCGAGCCGGTCCTGCGCCTTCTTGCCGAGCTTCTCGCCCATCGGCGGCAGCACCGCGGGAGCGGCGTCCAGCAGAATCACCCGCGCCCGCGTGGAGTCGATGTGCCGGAACGCGCCCCGCAGGGTGTGGTCGGCGAGCTCGGCGATCTGCCCGGCCATCTCGACACCGGTCGGGCCTGCGCCGACGACGACGAAGGTCAGCAGCTTCTCGCGGCGCACCGGGTCGCTGGACCGCTCGGCCTGCTCGAAGGCGCCGAGGATCCGGCCGCGCAGCTCGAGCGCGTCGTCGATGGTCTTCATGCCGGGTGCCCACTCGGCGAATTGGTCGTTGCCGAAGTACGACTGCCCGGCACCGGCAGCGACGATCAGGGTGTCGTACGGAGTCCGGTAGGTGTGACCCAGCAGGATCGAGTCGACCGTCTTGTGCTCGAGGTCGATATTGGTGACCTCACCCAGCAGCACCTGGCAGTTCTCCTGGTCGCGCAGGATCACGCGGGTGGGCGGGGCGATCTCCCCTTCGGAGATGATGCCCGTCGCCACCTGGTACAGCAGCGGCTGGAACAGGTGGTGGGTGGTCTTGGCGATCAGCTTGATGTCGACGTCGGCTCGCTTGAGCTTCTGCGCGGCATTCAGGCCGCCGAACCCCGAACCGATGATGACGACCTTGTGCTTATCCGATGGAGTTGCACCGGGGTGGGTCATTTCTGCTCCTCAAAACATGCACAGGACAGGTACTACGGTAGTCGCCCCGGCTACGGACTTCGCGCCGGTACCCGGGCAGATCAGGTGATATCTGCCACCCACCGTGGAAGAAGTCGGGATCTGAACAGCGCAGCGGATCGTCACTGAGACCGACGTTAGTGGCCGCCGGCGAACGTCAGGTGAATGCCTGGTCAGCCGAAGTTGGCCAGCGCACCCCGGCCGACGTGCACGGTCTGGCCGGTGATGTGCCGGGCGGCCGGCGTGGTCAGGAACAGCGACAGCCGCGCGATCTCGGCAGCCACCGACGGCGGGGTGGTCGACAGCCCGTCATAGGACGGCTCCGCGCTGCGGCCGCAGGCCACCGTGTTGACGGTGATACCGCGGGTTCCAAAGTAATCCGCTTGTCCCGCAGTCCAATTCGACACCGCAGCCTTGACCGCGGCGTCGGCGCCGCCGTCGCGCGGGTTGTCCGGCACGACGGTCACGATAGAGCCGCCGGAGCGCAGGTGGTCACCGATGTTCTGCACCAGCAGGACCGCCGAGAGCACCGTCGCGTCGAGCGCGGTGCGCCACGCCCTGGCGGTGTCGGCCAGCGTGAAGGTGCGAGGATCTCCGCCGACCCAGGCCGGGGCGGGGACGTGGACGATGGTGTCCAGGTGGTGCGGGAAGACGGTGCGCGCCTCGGCGAGCGCCTCCGGGTCGGTGGTGTCGCACACGATGGCATCGACATCGAGCTCCTTGGCGGCCACCTCGAGGTCGTCGCGGCGGGCGCCGCTGATGACGACCTTGTGGCCGGCGTCGCGGAAACCCTCCGCGATCGTGCGACCTAGTTCGGTGTCAGCGCCAGTGACCAGCACGTCCATCGTCTTTGACCTCCTCGTGCACGCCTTCGAGCGCGGTGGTGTCGATTGGTCAGAGATGTTACTGGACGGTAGCTAATTCGGCCAATGTCGCGGCGACACGATAAGGACACGGCGTGTCGCTTCGCCCTTAGGGTGTGACGGGTGAGGCGCAGCGCGGCACACCGTACGCAGCCGCCGCTGCCGCGCTGGGTCTACCTCCCGGCCGTGCTCGGCGCGGCGTTCGTGGTGCTGCCGTTGGTGGCGATGGCCGTCAAGGTCGACTGGACCAACTTCTGGTCGCTGATCACCAGCAATGCATCGCAGGCCGCGCTGCTATTGAGCCTGCGCACCGCCGCCGCCAGCACGGCGCTTTGCTTGATCCTCGGCGTGCCGATGGCGCTGGTCCTGGCCCGCACCGACGGGCGGCTCGTGCGGGCGCTGCGGCCGCTGATCCTGTTGCCGCTGGTGCTACCGCCGGTCGTCGGCGGGATCGCCTTGCTGTACGCATTCGGCCGGCTGGGCCTGCTCGGGAGCTACCTGGAGGCCGCCGGGATCAACATCGCGTTCACCACGACCGCGGTGGTGCTGGCGCAGACGTTCGTCTCGCTGCCGTTCCTGGTGATCGCGCTGGAAGGTGCGGCCCGCACGGCAGGGGCCGATTACGAGATCGTGGCGGCGACGCTGGGGGCCAGGCCGGCAACCGTGTGGTGGCGGGTGACGCTTCCGCTGCTGGCGCCTGGCCTGGTGTCGGGATCGGTACTGGCCTTCGCGCGGTCGCTGGGGGAGTTCGGGGCGACGCTGACCTTCGCGGGTTCGCGGCAGGGCGTCACCCGGACGCTGCCACTGGAGATCTACCTGCAGCGCGAGAGCGACCCCGACGCCGCCGTGGCGCTGTCGATTCTGCTGGTCGTGGTCGCCGCGATTGTCGTCCTCGGGCTCGGCGTGCGGCGATTGTCGGGATGGAATCCCGATGGCTGAGCTCCAGTTTTCTGCCGCGGTGGCCGAGCGCGGCTTCCAGGTGGCGTTCGAGGTCGCCGCCGGGGAAGTGCTGGCGATCCTCGGACCCAACGGCGCCGGAAAGTCCACCACGCTGCACGTCATCGCCGGGCTGCTGGCACCCGACAGCGGCCTGGTACGTCTCGGCGGGCGCGCCCTGACCGACACGGCGGCGGGCCGGCAGGTGGCCACCCATGACCGCCGGGTCGGCCTGCTGCTGCAGGACCCGCTGCTGTTCCCGCACCTGAGCGTGCAGGCCAACGTCGAGTTCGCTTCGCGCAGTCGCGGGGCGGGCCGCGCCGCGG
>AGIQ01000016.1 GCA_000230935.2 Mycolicibacterium rhodesiae JS60 | reverse complement strand
TTCTCCAAGACCAGGTTTCTCACCCTTTTAGAGGGATAAGGCCCCCCGCAGACCACGGGATCGATAGACCAGACCTGGAAGCCTCGTAAGAGGTGCAGGGAACTGGCACTAACCGGCCGAAAACTTACAACAACCAAAACAAACAACCATGTTTTCGGAAACCTGTAAAGACGCACATCAACGCCCGCAACCACACCCACAAACACCCAACCACACCCCACCACCAAAACTAGATTCACACTCACAAACGAGTGAATAAAGTTACGGCGGCCATAGCGGCAGGGAAACGCCCGGTCCCATCCCGAACCCGGAAGCTAAGCCTGCCAGCGCCGATGATACTACCCAACACGGGTGGAAAAGTAGGACACCGCCGAACACAATTTAAGTCCTGGGCCCCCCAATTTCGATTGGGGGGCCCAGGCATTTCTATTCCAGAATGGTTTATAGAATGGCGTCTCTAAAGTGAGTTGGCGCCTGAATAAACAAGCGCACCGCCGAGAATGGCGAAAACAATCAGGGTGAGGATGCGCTGTCGTCGCCGCATCCAATCACGGAATGCGTCAAGGAATCGGTCTATCCGATGTGTCCACACTGCGTAACCGAGAATCGGCACCGCTGCGGTAGAGCCGCCGACGAACGTGAAATACGCGACCGCTCCCGCGACTCCGGCGCTGCTCAACGGGGACGCGCCGATGATGTAGCCAGCGGCAGCGCACGCCGCGACCACCTTGACGTTGATCACCGTCAGCGCAACCCCGGTCACCGCGGCGCTCAGCGGCGTGATCCGTTTGACGCGGCCGACCCAGCGGGGAGTATCCGTGCTCGATTGCGATCGGCGCCAATAGATCACGCCACCGACCAGGGCCAACACCCCAAGGCCGATGCGCAGCCAGCTGGTCCACGACGGTGCCGGTGCATCGAGCCTCTGCACGAGCTGGGGCACTTGCAGGAATGCCACTGTGATCGCGGCCTTGCCCACCAGCCATCCGGCGATGAAGGCCAGGCCCACCGGCCGCGGCCGCTCGCTATGGACCACCAGTGCAACGGCCGGAATGACAGTGAACGGAGACAGTGCCACCACGGCGGCTAGGGCCGTCAGTTCTCCGAGTAACGGTAGCCATCCATGCCACATCATCGTCAATCTTGCATCGCGCCCGTGCACCGCGGTGGCCCAGGGCCGGGTGATTGGCCGAATGGTCCTCGGCGAGAGAAAGTCGCCTCGACCGGCGCTCAGTCGAACAGCGTGGCCGATTCCCGGAGCCGCTCCAACGCCAGCAGCTGCTTCTTGCGGTCCAGCCCGCCGCCATATCCGGTCAATCCACCGGTCGAACCGATGACGCGGTGGCACGGCACGATGATGCCGATCGGATTGCGTCCGTTGGCCATCCCCACCGCCCGCGAGGCGCTCGGTGATCCGATTTGCATGGCGATTTCTCCGTACGACCGCGTCTCGCCATACGGAATGGTGCGAAGCGCCGCCCATACCTTCCGCTGGAATTCGGTTCCACCGAGGTCAAGATCGAGTTCGAATTCGGTGAGGTCACCGGCGAAATAGGCGGCCAGTTGCTCGACGGCTTCGGCGAACACCTCACCCTGGGCCGGCTGCCAATCGGATCGGTCCGGCTCGTGGGTTTGATCCACCATCCGCAGATGCATCAACGTCGAACCGATGCCGGCCAGCGTCAGCGGCCCGACCGGGCTGTCGATGGTTCGGTACTGCAGCGTGGTCATCACTTCGTCTCCTTCGGTGGCCACTGGTTGACGGAATGGTCGAGAGTCGTCCAGAGATGCTGGACCGCATACGACCGCCAGGGTCGCCAGCGGGCGCTGTGCGCGGTCAACGCCCGCGCGTCGGCCGGCAGGCCCAGTCGTTCGGCCGCCAGCCGCACACCCAGATCGCTGGCGGGGAAGGCGTCGGGATCGCCGAGTCCGCGCATTGCCACGATCTCGGCCGTCCACGGCCCGATTCCGGGCAGTGCCAGTAGCTGCCGGCGTGCTTGCTCCCAGTCGCAGCCCGGGTTCAGGGTCAGCTCGCCGGTGGTCAAGGCGGTGATCAGCGTGGTCAGCGAGCGCCTGCGGGCAGCGGGCAGCGCCAGGTGGGCCGGATCGATATCGGCCAGCTGCGCGATGCTGGGGAACGTGTGGGTCAGGCCGCCGTGCGGGTCGTTCACCGGGCTGCCGTAAGCGCTGACCAGCCGGGCCGTATGAGTGCGTGCCGCCTTGGTCGACACCTGCTGACCGAGCACCGCTCGCACCGTCAGCTCCTCCTCGTCGACCGTCCGCGGGATGCGCTGCCCGGGCGCCTTGGCGATAACCGCCCGCAGGTCGGCGTCGGCCCCCAGCACGTCGATGACAGCCTCGGGGTCGGCGTCGAGGTCCAGCAACCGCCGGCACCGGGCGATCGCCGTCGACAGATCGCGTACCTGCTCGAGCACCAGCGTGCATCGGACGTGGTCGGGCTGCGGTGTCAGGCTGACGACCCCAGACCCGGAGGGCAGGCGCAGCGTGCGGCGGAAGGCGCCGTCGCGCACCTCTTCGCAACCGGGCACCGCGCCGGCGGCCAGATGTCCGAACACTCCCTCGTAGGCGAACGGCGTCCGCACCGGCAGCCGCAGCGACAGCGCCTGCCCACCGGGTGCGCTCCCGTGCCGATCCCGGTGGATTGTCTTGTGCCGCAGCTCTGTCGGCGTCATGTCGCAGGCCGCGCGAATGGTGTCGTTGAACTGCCGGATGCTGGCGAAGCCGGCCGCGAACGCGATATCGCTGAACGGCATGTCGGTGGTCTCGATCAGCACCCGCGCCGTCTGCACCCGCTGGGCCCGCGCCAGCGCCAGCGGACCGGCACCCACCTCGGCCTGCAGCATGCGCTCCAGCTGACGGGTCGTGTAGCCCACCCGCGCGGCCAATCCGGTGACCCCTTCGCGGTCTACCGCGCCGTCGGCGATCAGCCGCATCGCCCGGGCAACGGCGTCACCGCGCACATTCCATTCCGGCGAGCCCGGCGACGCATCGGGACGGCATCGTTTGCAGGCCCGGAATCCCGCCCGCTGGGCGGCCGCCGAGCTGGGGTAGAAACACACGTTGCGGGCCAGCGGCAAGCGCACCGGGCAGCTGGGCCGGCAATAGATACCGGTGGTCTTGACCGCCGTGACGAACCAACCGTCGAACCGGGCGTCCCTGGACTGCACAGCCCGGTAGCAGTGGTCGAAATCGTCATGCATGCTTCGACTTTTACACGTGGGCACCGACAGTACTAGCGGAAAACCGACATCGTGGTCAGTGCGCCGCTATCCGGCTGCGGCCCGCACCGGCCGATCGCCCCATCCCGAGTTGCCCACCAGATCCAAGAACGTGAACGACGGGCCGCCGTTGATCACCTGATGCAGGTGGGCGGGAAACGAGAATGGCGGGGCCTTCATCGGGTTGGCCCGGGTGTCCTCGGCGATCGCGGAGGCGATCGCGTACCCCAGATCGTGGCGTGGCCACGCGGCGTGCACCCGTTCGGCGAATCCGGGAGACAGTCGGTGCTTGTCGAACCCGTTGATATCCAACGCGATTCCGAGGTGCGAGACCGATTGGACCGGGCCGAATCGGTGCGCCAGGCCGACGCTGGTGTGCAGCGCGATCGCTTGCCACACGGTATGCACGGTGTCGTCGGCGACACCGTGGTCACGCAAGAAGGTGGCCGCGGCATCGGCCCCGTCGACCTCGAAGCGCTGGTCACCACCGCCGAAGGCGGTGACGCCCAGGTCGTGCAGGATGCAGCTGAGGAAGACCAGTTCGTCGTCGTAGTCCAGGCCGGCGCGCACACCGTCGGCGGCCGCGAGCTCGCGTCCGAACAGATAGCTCCGGATGCAGTGGTTGGTGATGAAGGTTTCCGAGACCTCGGTCACGAGCTCCCGCGCGGCTGAACAGATATCGGAGTCCGGCAGGCCCCAGCGGGCCGAATCGTTGACGGTCATGCCACTACGGTGCCGAGCCCCGACCCGTCGTACCAGTGGCTTGACGGCCGCGTACCCCTCGGATCAGGACACCAGCCGGTCGCGGAAGGTGCTGCGGTAGGTCTGCGGCGCCACCCCGGTGAGGCGGCGGAACTGATCGCGGAAGTTGGCCGGCGATCTGAACCCGACCAGGCGGCCGATCTTTTCCACCCCCTCGGATGTGCTCTCCAGCATCTGCTGTGCATGGCGCACCCGCACACCGGTCAACCACTGCATGGGCGTCTGCGAAGTCTCCGCCTGGAATCGGCGGTTGAGGGTGCGGATGCTCATCGCGCCGACGTTGGCGATATCGGCGAGGGTCAGCTCGGAGCCGGCGTTCTGCTCGATCCAGGCCAGCACGGCGTCCAATGTGGTGGGAGAGGCAATGGTTTTGGCGGGCAATTGATTTCGAACGATGAATTGGGCTTGTCCGCCGCTGCGGTGCAGCGGCGCGACCGCGAGTCGGGCCGCGGTCGCGGCGACCGCGGAGCCGTGGTCGAGTTGCACCATGTGCAGGCACAGATCCAGACCCGCTGACGCGCCGGCAGACGTGAGGATCTGCCCGTCGTCGACGTAGAGGACCTCGGGATCGAGTTCGACGGCAGGGTAGCGGGCACGGAACAGATCGGCGGCCACCCAGTGCGTCGTGGCCCGCCGTCCGTCGAGCAGCCCCGCGTCCGCCAGCGTGAACGCACCGGAGCAGATCGAGGCGATGCGGGCGCCGCGCTCCCAGGCACCGCGCAGCGCGGCCAGCACGTCCTCGGGAACCTCCGAGCCGGGTTCATTGCGGCCGGGAACGACGACGGTGTCGGCACCGGCCAATGCGTCGAGGCCGTGTTCGGTGCCGATTGACAGCGGTCCTGCCGGCACTGCCGGCGTGGCGGCGCAGACCAGCACCCGATAGCCGTTGCTGCCATCCGGCAAGGGCGCTCGGCTGAACACCTCCACCGCCGTGGCCAGGTCGAAGGCGACCACGTCGGGCAGGGCGAGAACGGCCACCGTATGCACGGAGCCAGGATAGGTGGCCAAATTGGGCATCATCGCCGGATTCTGGCCAGGAAGCGCCGGGCTATTGCCTCATGCCGGAACCGCGAGCCGGATCGGGTGGTCGTGACCGCGCAGCGTCACGGTCTCACCCAGCGCCCAGTGGGCGCGCTCCTGCTCGCTGGCGTTCTCGACCGTCGCGGCCGAGGCGACGACCCGGCTGTCGGCGGTCTTGGCCAGCTCCGACAGGCGTGCGGCCTCGTTGACCGGACCACCGATCACGGTGTACTCGAATCGCTCGTTGGCGCCCACGTTGCCGGCCACCACCTGCCCGGCCGCCACCCCGATGCCGGCGGGGCACTCGGGTACCTCCCGCGCCAGTCGCTGCACGATCGTGCGGGCCGCGGCCAGGGCATCGTCTTCGGGATTGTCGAGGGTGACGGGTGCGCCGAACACCGCCAGTGTCGCGTCGCCCTCGAACTTGTTGAGTAGCCCGCGGTGGCGGTTCACCTCGTCGACGATCACGGCGAAGAACCGGTTGAGCAGCTCCACCACTTCGATCGGCGGCAGTGTGCTGACCAGTTGCGTTGACGCGACGATATCGACGAAAAGCACTGCCACATGGCGCTCTTCGCCGCCGAGTGTGGGCCGTTGCAGTTCTGCGGCAGCGGCGACCTCGCGGCCGACGTGGCGGCCGAACAGATCGCGGACTCGCTCACGTTCTCGCAGCCCGGCCACCATGGAGTTGAAACCCCGTTGCAATTCCCCGAGTTCGGTGCCGTCGAAGACCACAAGACTGGCGCTCAGGTCGCCGTCCTCGACGCGCTTGAGGGCCGAGCGCACCACGCGCACCGGAGTTGCGGTGAGCCAGGCCAGAACCCACATCAACAGGAAGCCGAACACCAGCGTCACCGCCGATACGACCAGGATCGCGACTTCCAGCTGCGTTTTGGTGAGGTTCTGCAACATCAGCGAGAACAGTGCGGTCAGACCGATGCCGATGACCGGTACACCGGAGCCCAGCATCCACACCGTCATGGTGCGGCCCATGATGCCCGGTGCCAGCCGATGTGGCGGCGGCCCGGCCGCGAGCGCCTGGGCCGCCACCGGGCGCAGGGCGAACTCGGTGCTCAGATAGGCGGCCGTCGAGACCATGACGCCGGCGAAGCCCACCACGAGCGCGATTCGCGGGATGAAGTCGGTGTCGTACATCCCGTAGAGGATGGTGAACGCCGCGGTGCCGACCGCCCAGAGCGTGAGCTGTGCCAGGGCGACCCGCCACGGGGTGAAGAACGCGTTCCGCTGGTCGACGCGGGTCGGCGCGCGGCCCTCCGCGGCCCAACGCAGATCGTTGACCGTGCGGGTGGTGATCCACCAGGTGCCGAACGCCAGCGCGAACGCGGCGTAGGCCGGGGCGACCACGAAGGTCAGCCAGGGCGGCGCATCGTGGAACACGCTGGGCGCCGGATAGGCCACCGTCACCAGCAACCCCGCCACCACGATGCCGATGACGTTGACCGTCAGCAGCGACACGGTGACCAGCGTCTGGATCCGAATCCGACGCCGGGCCGGGCTTTCGGTCACCTTGCCCAGGAGTAGCGATCCGTAGGCCGGGGTGCCGACCAACCGGCCGCTCTGCCGAGTGACCCGCTCCAGAACCCGGCCCAACCGCTGCGCAATGCTGGGGTGGGAACTCATCGTGGTGTCAGCCTAATTCGTTGTGGGGTGCAGACCCTAAGCTTGTGCGGTGCGCCTCGTGATCGCTCAATGCACCGTCGACTACGTCGGCCGCCTCACCGCCCATCTGCCCTCTGCTCGCCGGCTGCTGCTGATCAAGGCCGACGGCTCGGTCAGCGTGCACGCCGACGACCGGGCCTACAAGCCGCTGAACTGGATGAGCCCGCCCTGCTGGCTGACCGAGGATGCGCAGGACGGATCTTTGCCGGTATGGGTGGTGGAGAACAAGACCGGTGAGCAGCTGCGCATCACCCTCGAAGCCATCGAACACGATTCCAGCCACGAGCTGGGGATCGATCCGGGCTTGGTGAAGGACGGTGTCGAGGCCCATCTGCAGGAGCTGCTGGCCGAGCACATCGAACTTCTGGGTGACGGCTACACGCTGGTTCGCCGGGAGTACATGACCGCGATCGGCCCGGTGGACATCCTGTGCCGTGATGATGCGGGCCGCACGGTGGCGGTGGAGATCAAGCGTCGCGGCGAGATTGACGGTGTCGAGCAGTTGACGCGCTATCTCGACCTGCTCAACCGAGACAGCCTGCTGGCACCGGTCAGCGGTGTGTTCGCTGCCCAGCAGATCAAGCCGCAGGCGCGCACGCTGGCCACTGACCGTGGAATACGTTGTGTCACTCTCGATTACGATGTCATGCGCGGTATGGACAGCGACGAGTTCCGGCTCTTCTGATGCCGCGGCGCCGGGCGGTACGTCGGAAGGGGAGCGATCCAGGGCCGCTGCCCGGCCGGCGCAGGGTAGAGACGGGTGCCGACGGATTCGACTACGAGGTGCGGCCGATACCCGGCGCGCGTGCCGTCAAGAACTATCGCTGCCCCGGATGCGATCACGAAATCCGCTCGGGCACAGCGCATGTGGTGGTGTGGTCGGTCGATCAGGGTGAAACGGGACTCGACGACCGCCGGCATTGGCACACGGCATGCTGGGCCAACCGCGCCACGCGCGGTCCCACCAGAAGGTGGTCGTGAGCGCTAGTGCGAAGCGGCCGGCTCGACGAGTTCCACCAGGACGCCACCGGCATCCTTGGGGTGGATGAAGTTGATCCGTGAGTTCGCGGTTCCGCGCCGCGGTGCGTCATAGACCAGTCGGACGCCCTGGTCGCGCAACTGCTCCGAGATGGCGTCCAGGTCGCTGACCCGGTAGGCCATCTGCTGGATGCCCGGGCCGCGCTTGTCGATGAACTTGGCGATCGTCGAGGTTTCATCGAGCGGGGCCATCAACTGGATCTGCGCGCAGTCCGGCGCGGCGTTCTTCAGCGACAGCATGGCCTCGCGAATACCCTGGTCTTCGTTGATCTCCTCGTGGACCAGGATCATCCCGAGGTGCTCGTGGTACCACTGAATGGCTGCGTCGAGATCCGGCACCGCGATGCCGACATGGTCGACAGCGGTGACGAGAGCACTGGCCAGGACTGGGCGGGCGTCAACTTGCTCAGCGGTCATAACGCAAAGGTAACCTAACCACATCGGATTCAACACTGGGGGATCTGTGAATAGCCGCACAGCCGCGGCTCGAAACGCTTTTGGAGGCAAGTATGACGACGTCGGTGATCGTTGCTGGGGCACGTACTCCCATCGGCAAGATGATGGGTTCGCTCAAGGATTTTTCTGGCAGTGATCTGGGCGGGATCGCCATCAAGGCGGCCTTGGAGAAGGCGGCAGTGCCGGCGTCGCTGGTGGAGTACGTGATCATGGGCCAGGTGCTGACCGCGGGAGCCGGTCAGATGCCGGCCCGCCAATCTGCGGTGGCCGGCGGGATCGGCTGGGACGTGCCCGCGCTGAGCATCAACAAGATGTGCTTGTCCGGGATTGATTCGATCGCGCTGGCCGATCAGCTCATCCGGGCCGGCGAGTTCGACGTCGTGGTCGCCGGCGGCCAGGAATCGATGACCAGGGCGCCGCACCTGCTGGTCAACAGCCGTGCGGGCTACAAGTACGGCGATGTCACAGTGCTCGACCACCTGGCCTATGACGGCCTGCACGATGTCTTCACCGACCAGCCGATGGGCGCGCTCACCGAGCAGCGCAACGACGCCGACAAGTTCACTCGCCTAGAGCAGGACGAGTTCGCCGCCGCCTCGCATCAGAAGGCGGCTGCGGCCTGGAAGGACGGGGTCTTCGCCGACGAGGTCGTGCCGGTGGCGATTCCGCAGCGCAAGGGCGATCCGATCGAGTTCGCGCAGGACGATGGGATCCGCGCCAACACGACGGCTGAATCGCTGTCCGGGCTCAAGCCCTCATTCCGCGCGGACGGCACCATCACCGCCGGTTCGGCGTCCCAAATCTCCGATGGCGGTTGTGCTGTCGTGGTGATGAACAAGGCCAAGGCCCAAGACCTGGGCCTGAGCTGGCTGTGCGAGATCGGCGCCCATGGTGTGGTTGCCGGCCCCGATTCCACGCTGCAGTCCCAGCCGGCCAACGCGATCAAGAAGGCCGTCGCGCGCGAGGGCATCAGCCTCGATCAGCTCGATGTCATTGAGATCAACGAAGCCTTCTCCGCCGTGGCCCTCGCCTCAGGCCGCGAGCTCGGCATCGACCTCGAGCGAGTCAACCGCAACGGTGGCGCCATCGCGATCGGCCACCCGATCGGCATGTCCGGGGCACGCATCACCCTGCACGCGGCGCTAGAACTTTCCCGGCGCGGTTCGGGCTATGCCGTCGCCGCCCTATGCGGCGCAGGCGGCCAGGGCGACGCCCTGATCCTGCGCGCGGGGTAGCCGACATACGTCAAACGACGCGACGTAGTAGCTGGCGTACCGCTGCGGCACAATGGCGGCATGACGAGCGCGTTCGATATCCGCAGCACGGCTGGGTGGTTCCGGTTGGTGGCGCTGGCCGAAGCAGTGAGTTGGGTTGGCCTGCTGGTCGGGATGTACTTCAAGTACCTGGGCAGCCCGCGCACCGAGATCGGCGTCAAGATCTTCGGCATGGCGCACGGACTGGTGTTCATCGCATTTGTGATCACTGCTCTCGTTGCCGGGATCGCCTACAAGTGGGGAGTCCTGACCTGGTCGCTGGCGTTGCTGGGCAGTATCGTGCCGCTCGGAAGTGTGATCTTCCTCATATGGGCCGATCGGACCGCCAAATTGGGTGATGGGCGGCCTGCCGTGGCGTCTCCTCAACCGCGGGATTCTGCCGCGACGACGACGTGACAGACTTGGGTACGTGACACGTCCACGCCCCTCCATCGGCCCCGCCATGGCCGGTGCTGTCGATCTGTCCGGCCTCAAGCAGCGAGCCCAGCAGCCCTCGCCCGGCGGTGGTGCCGCCCCCAGCGGCGGCATAGAGGTCACCGAGGCGAACTTCGAAGCCGAAGTACTGGTCCGGTCGGGCCAGGTGCCCGTTGTCGTGGTGCTCTGGTCGCCCCGCAGTGACGCCTCGGTGCAGCTCGCCGAGGCCCTTGGCGTCCTGGCCGCCGACGACGCCGGGAAGTGGTCGTTGGCCACAGTCAACGTCGATGTGGTTCCGCGGGTGGCCCAGATGTTCGGCATCGAGGCGGTGCCCACGGTGGTGGCCCTGGCCGGCGGTCAGCCGCTGGCCAGCTTCCAAGGCCCGCAGCCGCCGGAGCAGCTGCGCCGCTGGATCGACTCGCTGCTTTCGGCGACCGCCGGAAAACTTTCCGGCTCAGCCGATTCCGAGGACGAGGCAGCCGTCGATCCCGCGCTGGCGCAGGCTCGCGACCTCCTCGAGGCCGGCGATTTCACGGCCGCCGCGGCGGCCTATCAGGCCATTCTTGACGCCGACCCCGGGCATGTCGAGGCCAAGGGCGCGCTGCGGCAGATGACCTTCCTCGAGCGCGCCACGTCCCACAGTCCCGAGGTCGTCGCCGCGGCCGATGCGGCGCCCGACGATATCGACGCCGCCTTCGCCGCCGCCGACGTGCAGATCCTCAATCAGGACGTGATTCCCGCCTTCGACCGGCTGATCGCCCTGGTGCGCAAGACATCCGATGACGACCGCACCAAGGTGCGCACGCGGCTCATAGAGCTGTTCGAGCTGTTCGACCCCGCTGATCCCGATGTGATCACCGGCCGGCGCAACCTCGCCAACGCGCTGTACTGACGCCTAAGCGGGTTCGAGCCAGATCGCGGATGTCGGCGGCAGTACCAGCGTCGCCGATGCCGGCCGACCGTGCCACGGCTCGTCGGTGGCCTCGACGGCGCCGAAGTTTCCGGCCCCGGCACCGTTGTAGATCGTCGCGTCGCTGTTGAGCACCTCGCGCCAGGTTCCGCTGTGCGGCAGGCCCAGGCGGTAACGGGTGTGCTCGGAACCGGCGAAGTTGAATACACACGCCATGACCGAACCGTCGCTGCCGTAGCGCAGGAAGCTCAGCACGTTGTTGGCCGAGTCGTTGGCGTCGATCCAGGAGTAGCCCTCGGGCTTGCTGTCCTGGCTCCACAATGCCGGGCGGTTGCGGTACAGCTCGTTGATATCGGCGACGAATCGCATGATCCCGTTCGAATAGCTGTTCTCGTCGAGCTGATACCAGTCGACGCCGCGTTCCTCCGACCATTCGGCGCGCTGGCCGAACTCCTGGCCCATGAACAGCAGCTGCTTACCGGGATGCGCCCACTGATAGGCCAGCAGGCTGCGCAGCCCGGCGGCCTTGACGTGGTCGTTGCCCGGCATACGGCCCCATAGCGTGCCTTTGCCGTGCACCACCTCGTCGTGACTGATCGGCAAGACGAAGTTCTCGCTGAACGCGTACAGCAATGAGAACGTCAGCTCACCGTGGTGGTAGGTGCGATAGATCGGGTCGCGGCTGATGTAGTCCAGGGTGTCGTGCATCCACCCCATGTTCCATTTCATGGAAAAGCCAAGTCCGCCAAGGTTAGTCGGCCGGCTCACGCCGGGCCAGGAGGTCGACTCCTCGGCGATCGTGACGATGCCCGGTGCCATCTTGTGGACGGTCGCGTTCATCTCCTGCAAGAACTGCACCGCTTCGAGGTTCTCCCGGCCACCGTAGATGTTGGGCGTCCAGCCGCCCTCCGGGCGTGAGTAATCGAGATAGAGCATGGATGCGACCGCATCCACGCGCAGGCCGTCGACATGGAATTCCTGCAACCAGTACAGGGCGTTGGCCACCAGGAAGTTGCGCACTTCGGCGCGGCCGAAGTCGAAAACGTAGGTGCCCCAGTCGAGTTGCTCTCCGCGGCGCGGGTCGGAGTGCTCGTAGAGCGGTGTGCCGTCGAAACGGCCCAGCGCCCAGGCGTCCTTCGGGAAGTGGGCGGGCACCCAGTCGACGATCACGCCGATCCCGGCCCGGTGCAGAGTGTCCACCAGCAGCCGGAACTCATCGGGCGTACCGAACCGGGACGTCGGCGCGTAATACGACGTCACCTGGTAACCCCAGGATCCGCCGAACGGGTGTTCGGCCACCGGTAGCAGTTCGGCGTGGGTGAACCCCTGGGCCAGAACGTATTCGGTGAGTTGCTCGGCCAAGTCACGGTAACTCAGGCCGGGCCGCCACGAACCGAGGTGAACCTCGTAGGTGCTCATCGGTTCGAACACCGGGTTGCGCGCCGCCCGCTGCGTCATCCAGCCGGCGTCATCCCAGGCGTAGTCCGAGGTGAACACGCGCGATGCGGTGTGCGGCGGAACCTCCGTCGCAAAGGCGAACGGATCGGCGCGGTCGGTGACCGACCCGTCGACTCCGTGGACCCGGAACTTGTACAGCCCGTCGGTCGGGAAGCCGGGCCAGAACAACTCCCACACGCCGCTGGACCCGAGGACCCGCATCGGGGCGTCGTTGCCGTCCCAATGGTTGAACTCGCCGATCAGGTTGATGCCCTTGGCATTCGGAGCCCAAACCGCAAACGACACGCCTTCGACCACGCCGTCGGCGGTGGTGAACGATCTCGGGTGCGCGCCCAGAATCTCCCAGAGCCGCTCATGGCGTCCCTCGCCGAACAGATACAGATCCATCTCGCCCAGCGTCGGCAGGAAGCGGTAGCCGTCGGCGACGGTGATGGTGTGTCCGCCCGGGTAGGTGATCTCGAACCGGTAGTCGACCAGATCGGTGAACGGCAGTGCCACCGCGAACACGCCGGAGTCGATGTGGGCCAACGGGTAGCGCTCGCCGCCGACCAGGGCCACCACCTGCTCCGCATGCGGCTTGAGCGCGCGAATGACGGTGTGGTCGCCGTACTCGTGGGCACCCAGGATGCTGTGCGGGCTGTGATGCACGCCGGCGACCAGCCTGGCCAGCTCGCCGCGATCCGGTGCCAGGTGTGGGCTGGCGAGTTTGTCAGTTCTCGTCATGGCCGAGGCTCCTTTTCAGTTCGCGTCATTCCCGCCGCAGCAGACTCGCTCGCTGCTCCTGCGGTACCAACGGCATGTTCAAGATGTGCGCGACGGCCCGGGACGGCGCCAGTCGCACATAGTTCGACTGTCCCCACTGGTATTCCTCGCCGGTGATCTCGTCGCGGACCCAGAACCTGTCGTAGGGGTGCATACCCAATGCGGCCATGTCCAGCCACAGGGTGCCTTCCTCGGGGCCGAATGCGTTGAGCGTCACCACCACCAGCACGGTGTCGCCGGAGACGGGGTCGAACTTGCTGTAGGCCAGCAGTGCGTCGTTGTCGATGTGGTGGAATCTGATCGTGCGCATCTGGCACAACGCGGGGTGGACACGGCGGATCTCGTTGAGACGCTTGAGGAATGGCTCCAACGATCGGCCCTCCGCCAGCGCACCTTCGAAGTCGCGTGGTCGCAGCTCGTATTTCTCGGAGTCCAGGTATTCCTCGCTGCCCGCGCGCACCGCAACGTGCTCGAACAGTTCGAAACCCGAATACACCCCCCACGACGTGCCCATGGTCGAGGCCAGCACGGCACGGATCGCGAACATGCCGGGACCGCCCTGCTGCAGGCTCTCGTGAAGGATGTCGGGGGTGTTCACGAACAGGTTGGGCCGCGTGTAGTCGGCGTGCTCGGCGATCTGGCGGCCGAACTCCTCGATCTCCCACTTGGCGGTCCGCCAGGTGAAGTACGAATACGACTGGGTGAAGCCGAGTTTCGCCAGGCCGTTCAAACGCGCCGGCCGGGTAAACGCTTCGGCCAGGAACAGCACGTCGGGATCGGCCGATTTGACCTGGCTGATCAGCCAGGCCCAGAAGTTCGGTGGCTTGGTGTGCGGGTTGTCGACCCGAAAGATCTTGATGCCGTGGTGTATCCAGTGCCGGACCACGCGCAGCACCTCGTCGTAGAGCCCGCCGGGATCGTTGTCGAAGTTCAGCGGATAGATGTCCTGGTACTTCTTCGGTGGGTTCTCCGCGTAAGCGATGGTGCCGTCGGGCAACTCGGTGAACCATTGCCGGTGCTCCTTCGCCCACGGGTGGTCCGGCGCGCATTGCAAAGCCAGATCCAGGGCCACTTCGAGACCGTTCTCACGCGCGGCGGCCACGAACCGGTCGAAGTCGTCGATCGTGCCCAGGTCGGGATGAATCGCGTCGTGGCCGCCCTCGTCGCTGCCGATCGCCCACGGCGACCCGACGTCACCCGGCTCGGCGGTCACGCTGTTGTTGCGGCCCTTGCGGTGCACCTTGCCGATTGGATGGATGGGCGGCAGGTAGACGACGTTGAATCCCATCGAGGCGACCCGGGGAAGCGCGGTCGCCGCGGTGGCGAATGTGCCGTGCACCGGCCGGCCGCTGTTGTCGCGGCCCCCGGTGGACCGGGGGAACAGCTCATACCAGGCGCCGCAGCGCGCCAACGGCCGGTCCACCCACACCCCGTAGGTGGCGCCTCGGGTGACCAGCTCCCGCAGCGGGAACTGCTCCAGCAGCTCGGTGACCTCGTGGGAGAGCGCCAGCGCGGCGCGGGTCAGCGGATCGCCGGGTTCGCGCAGGGCGGCCGCGGCGTCGAGCAGCGGTGTCCGGCGGTCGCGGGGCACGCCGGTGGCCGCCCGCGCCAGCAGGCGCGCACCGACAAGCAGATCGTTGTCGAGTTCCGATTCGCCTTGGCCCGCGTTCAATTTCGCGGTGACGGCATTGCGCCACGTGGTGCTGGGGTCACCCCAGCCGTCGATCCGGAAGGTCCATAGACCCACCCGATCGGGCACGAACTGGCCGTGAAACAGATCTGGGGTGCGGCCCAACGACATCGCATACAGCTGGGGTTTGACCCGGCTGGCGGGCGGCGCCGCGTCCGCTCGGTCGGCGCCCTCGAGCGCCTTGACCCGGCGGGCGGGGCTCTGCCCCAATTGGGGATAGGACGTTCCGAGATAGCGCACCACCAACGTCGCCGCCACCGCGTCGTGACCCTCGCGCCACACCGACCCGGAAACCGGCACCACTTCGCCGACGACCGCTTTGGCCGGGTAGGTACCGCAGGACACGACGGGTGCGACGTCATCGATCTCGATACGACCGGGCACCCAACCACTCCATTCCTGACTTGTGCGGCGTGGTCTGCCCCGCGCCGGCTCGGTCGGTCTTCGCTGAGACTCCTTGCCCCTCGGGGTAACCGCATCGCGCTCTATTCACACCGTAGTGGCCCGAATGACTGCGGGGGGAAGAAGCCCACGCTCGGCAGTGGGTGCCGGCGAATCTCAGTAAGGTTGGATCACGTGAAGGCTCTCCGCAGGTTCACGGTCCGTGCCCATTTGCCCGATCGGCTCGCAGCACTCGGTCGGCTCTCCACCAATCTGCGGTGGTCGTGGGATAAACCGACGCAGGATCTGTTCGCCTCGATCGATCCGCAGTTGTGGCTGCAGACGGGCCAGGATCCGGTGGCACTGCTCGGTGCGGTCACCCCGGCCCGGCTCGACGAGTTGGCCACCGATGAACAGTTCCTGAACATTCTCGACCAGCTTGCTGCCGATCTGGACGACTATCTGAACCGGCCGATGTGGTATCAGCAGCAGGACGCTGCGGAGATGCCGACCGGTATCGCCTACTTCTCGATGGAGTTCGGTGTCGCCGAGGTGCTGCCCAACTATTCGGGTGGTCTGGGCATTCTGGCCGGCGACCACCTCAAGTCCGCGTCGGATCTGGGGCTGCCGCTGATCGCCGTCGGCCTCTACTACCGGTCCGGATACTTCCGGCAGTCGCTGACCGCCGACGGCTGGCAGCACGAGAACTACCCCTCGCTGGACCCGCAGGGGCTTCCGCTGCGGTTGCTGACCGATGCCGCAGGGGCACCGGTGCTGGTGGAGCTGGCGATGCCGGACGCCAAGGTGTTGCGGGCCCGGGTGTGGGTGGCCCAGGTCGGCCGGATACCGCTGCTGCTGCTGGACTCGGACATCCCCGAAAACGAGCACGACCTGCGTAATGTCACCGACCGGCTGTATGGCGGCGACCAGGAACACCGCATCAAGCAGGAGCTGCTGGCGGGCATCGGCGGCGTGCGGGCCATCCGCGCGTTCACCGCGATCGAGGGCCGGCCCGCGCCGGATGTGTTCCACATGAACGAGGGCCATGCCGGTTTCCTGGGCGTGGAGCGGATACGCGAGTACATCTCCGAGCAGCAGCTCGATTTCGACACCGCGCTCACCCTGGTGCGCTCGGCGACGGTGTTCACCACGCATACCCCGGTGCCCGCCGGCATCGACCGGTTCCCGCATGCGATGGTGCAACGCTATTTCGGTGACGACGGCAAAACCGGGCTGCTGCCCGGTGTTCCGGTGGGGCGGGTGCTGGCATTCGGGGCCGAGGACGATCCGTCGAAGTTCAACATGGCGCACATGGGCCTGCGGCTGGCCCAGCGCGCCAACGGGGTGTCGCTGCTGCACGGGCGGGTCAGCCGGACGATGTTCGACGAATTGTGGCCTGGCTTCGACCCTTCCGAGGTTCCGATCGGCTCGATCACCAACGGCGTGCATGGCCCGACGTGGGCCGCCCCGCAATGGCTTCAGCTCGGTCGCGAGCTGGCCGGCTCCACCGAGGCGTTGCGCGAGCCCAACGTCTGGCAGCGGCTGCAGCAGGTGGACACCGGTCACATCTGGTGGATCCGTTCGCAGCTGCGCGCCCTGCTGGTCGAGGACGTCCGGGCCCGGGTCCGCAGGTCCTGGCTCGAGCGTGGCGCATCTGATGCCGAACTTGGTTGGATTGCAACAGCTTTCGACCCGGATGTGCTGACCATCGGCTTCGCCCGGCGCGTTCCGACCTACAAGCGTCTCACGCTGATGCTGCGTGATCCGGCCCGGCTCGAGGCGCTGCTGCTCGACGAGGACAAGCCGCTTCAGCTGATCGTGGCCGGCAAATCCCATCCCGCCGACGACGCGGGCAAGGCGCTCATCCAGCAGGTCGTGAAGTTCGCCGATCGGCCGGAAGTCCGTCATCGCATCGCTTTCCTTCCCGACTACGACATGTCCATGGCGCGCCAGTTGTACTGGGGATGCGATGTGTGGCTGAACAATCCGCTGCGTCCGCTGGAGGCCTGCGGTACGTCGGGCATGAAGAGCGCGCTGAACGGCGGGCTCAACCTGTCCATCCGGGACGGCTGGTGGGACGAGTGGTACGACGGCGAAAACGGTTGGGAGATACCGACAGCCGACGGCCTGGCGGACGAAGGGCGGCGCGACGACCTGGAGGCTGCCGCGCTCTACGACCTGCTGGAACATTCGGTCACACCGCGGTTTTACGACCGCGACGACAATGGCGTGCCGAACCGGTGGGTCGAGATGGTCCGGCACACGTTGCAGTCGCTGGGCCCCAAGGTGCTGGCGTCGCGGATGGTCCGCGACTACACCGAGAAGTACTACGCACCGGCCGCGCAGTCGTTCAACCGGACCAGCGCGCCCGTCGACGGGTTGCCGTTCGGCACCGCCCGCGAATTGTCGGCTTATCGGCTGCGAGCGCGGGAGGCCTGGCCCAGGATTCAGATCACCGATGTGGACAGCACTGGCCTACCGGACACCCCGCTGCTGGGCTCGGAGCTGACGCTGACGGCCACCGTGCAGCTGGCCGGGCTCAGGCCTGACGAGGTGGTGGTGCAGGCGGTACTCGGTCGCGTCGACGCCGCGGACGCCCTGCAGGACCCGATCACCGTCGCCATGGCGCTGACGGGTCCCGGCGACGGCGGCACCGACGTTTTCCGGACGACGACGCCGCTGCCGCTGGCCGGATCGCTCGGGTACACGGTGCGCGTGCTGCCGCATCACCCGCTGCTGGCCAGCGACAACGAGCTCGGGCTCGTCACGCTGGCGTAACGCTGGGAGTTCGAGATCCGGTTAGCAGTGCATGGGAGCCACCTGTAGGTTCCCAACAGGAGCGTCGAGGGGTCCCGCATCGGGGCGGACCATCGGGCTCCGGGAAGGCGTTCGGGGCAGTGGTTGTACGTCGTGCCGCGCTGATAGCGCTGGTGGGGACCTTGTTGGCGACGCCGGTACCCGCGTTGGCCGACCCCGATCCCGGCGGTCCCGACCTGGGCCAGCCCGTCGCCGTGGCAGACCCCGCCATCGACCCGGCCGCTCCGCCGGTCGACGACGGCAGGGTGGCCTCCACACCGCCGGCCACCACCAAGTCGCCCGACGGCTGGACCCTGACGATCTCGGCCAAGGACGAGACCCAGATGCCGAATGCACCACTGACCACCGCGATCTCTTCCCGCGAGTACACCGTGGGAGGCGTCTTCAACGGCGCGCTCGACGGACCCGGTGACTTACCGAAGGGCGTGTTCGAGGTCGGCTACCAGATCGGCTGCGGCATCGACATGAGCACGTCCAACGGTGTCTCGCTGACCGGCACCGCCGGCATCAACCCGTCCATCGGCTTCCTGGGGTTGGATTTCCCCAACAACGCGGCCGAGGGCTTCCTGCCCGGCGTCGGCGGGAACATCGGCGGCGGTATCACCGTCGGTCTCAAGCCGGGCATCATCAATGTCGTCCCGGTGACCAAGAAGGAGTACCGGGGCGACCGGCCCTGGGTCTCCATCAGCAACTTCCACGTCAAGATCGACGGCTGCGTGGGGGAGTCGTTCATCCGCTCCTACGCGACGTTGTCGAAGTCCACCGACGAGGGCGACGCGATCCTGTCCTGGTACGGCGTGACGAAGAAGATCTAGTCAGAGCTGAGCGCGATGAATTGCCCGACATCTCGCTCCTGATTCTGACTCAACGGGATTCGGTGCGCGCGGCCACGTTGGGACCGAGGATGTACAGCTCGAGTGGATCCATATCCCCGAGTGTGCGCTCAGATCGAAAAGTCCAGCGGATGCGCGATCCCAACGCACACTGGGCGACGCCCCGACTACGGGAATCGCTTGATGCAGCGGTCCTGATCGCCGAGCACCCCGATGCGGAACGCGTCGATGCGGTTGAACCCGGCGGGCACCGACTCACCGTTGATATCGCTGGCGACGAGACCGTTTGTCAGCAGGCCCGATACGGCCTCGTCGATGTCCCCGGCGGTGAGCGCAACGGTGTTGCCGTCGGGGGTGGTGACTTCCTTGGACAGCTTGGTGGTGGCCACGCCCGTCAGGCAGGCGGTGCGCAGGCCGGCCTCGGCATTGTCGAGCACCAGTCCGCCGCGTTCGTGTTGCACCGCAAGCATGTACCGCGACACCAGCACTGAGTAGGCGCTGTTGTCGCCGGTGACAAGGACGTTCTCCTCACCCTCGTTCGAGGCGCCCATCTTCTCCAGCGCGGGCAGATCGACGGCAACCGTGTTGGTTGCCGGGCAGAACGACACCGGCGGGCTGGGCCGGGCGTCGGGGCACTTCGCGGCCGAGCCCGCATCGAAGCTCAGCGTCGGCGGAGTCTGCGGTTTGAACAGGATGTTCATCGCCTCGATGATTGACCGGACCGACTCCTCGGTCACCGGCCACTCACCGGTCTGGTCGCTCTGCAGCTCGATCGGCAGATCGCCGCGGCGCTGGCCGATCTCCTGGGCATCGATGGCCGCGCAGGACGACGGTCCATCGGTGAACCCGAACTGGAAGGCCGAGATCCGCTCGAAGGCTGAGCCGTGCTCGTTACCGGTGTCGAAGTAGTCGTCCTGGCTCAGCAGCGGGTCGCGGAACGAGATCATCGCGGCCAGAAGGTTATTCAGCCCGTCGCCGGTGCTCAGCGTGAACCGTTTCGAGTTGCCCTCGGCCACCCACCGCAGGTAGACGCCGGCGAAACAATCCGCCTGCTGCTCGGCCACCAGCGTCGGAGTGCCCTTCTTGTTGAGCTTGGCCATTTTCTGGATGGCGTGTCCGTACTCGTGGGCCAGCACCATCGTGATCGCCATGTCGCCGTTGGCTTCTCGCAATGCTGGCAGCAGCACCCCGCGATCCCAGCCGATGATGTCGTCCTTCCTGCAGAAGCCGGCGTTGGTCAGTCCGGAGGTTGAGGTGCCACAGAATTCGCCGTCGTAGTCGTCGGAGTCCCAGGAGATCAGGTCCTTCACCGGTTTGAACTGGCCGTCGAAGGTGCCCTGGTAGAGGTCCGTCCAGAACGCCTCCAGATCGCTGATCGACTGGACGGCGAGCTCGTCGTCCTTGCCGCCGTCGGTGCCGGACACCTTGCGGTCCGGTGGCTCGGCATTCGAGCGCAGGCCGCTGGCTCCGTCGACCGCCTGCAGGCCGCCGACCTTGAACGGGTCGTCGAACACCGAGACGGGCTTGCCCGAGATGGTTGTGCCGCAGCCGGCGAGCACCACAGCGGTGCCCGCGATCGCCAGCAGGCGGGCAAGGTGTCGTCGGTGCATGAGGCCACCCTTATGTCAGACCGGCGTGCGCGAAATTGTCCCCACAATAGTGCCGCGCGCCTGGTACTACCGATCCCAACTCACGACGAGACGTCACCGCGTAACCGCTGAAGTGCTTCTTTGACGCGGGCCGGGTCGGTCGTCGCCCAGAACGGTGGCAGTGACGCACGCAGATAACCGCCATACCGGGCGGTGGCCATCCGCGAGTCCAGCACCGCGACGACACCCCGGTCGTCGGAGCGGCGCAGCAGCCGGCCCGCTCCCTGGGCCAGCAGCAGCGCGGCGTGCGCGGCGGCCACACTCATGAACCCGTTGCCGCCACGGGCGGCGACGGCCCGCTGGCGCGCGGTCAGCAGGGGATCGTCGGGGCGGGGGAACGGGATGCGATCGATGAGAACCAGCGACAGCGACGGGCCCGGCACGTCGACGCCCTGCCACAGCGACAGGGTGCCGAACAACGACGTCTCGGGATCGGCGGCAAACCGCTCGACCAGGGCCGCGGTCCCGTCGTCGCCCTGACACAGGATCGGGGTGCCGATCCGTGTCCGCAGCGCCTCGGTGGCCGCCTTGGCGGCGCGCATCGAGGAGAACAGTCCGAGGGTGCGGCCGCCGGCCGCCTCGATCAGCTCGGCGATCTCGTCGAGCTGTTCGGTATTGCCGGAGCTGTCGCGGCCGGGCGGGGGTAGGTGCGCGGCGACGTAGAGTATGCCCGATTTGGCGTGCTCGAACGGGGAGCCGACGTCAAGGCCGGTCCACGTGGGGCCGTCGCCGAGTCCCCACGCGCCTGCCATCGCGTCGAACGAGCCACCGATCGTCAGCGTTGCCGACGTCAAAACCGTTGTGGCGCTCTCGAACAGCCGGGTGCGCAGTAGTCCGGCCACCGACAGCGGCGCCACCCGCAGCACCGGACGCAAACTCCCGCCACCCGATCCCCGGGTCGCTCCGCTCCTGCCCGCCGATCCGTCCTCGTGGTCCAGCCACACCACCTCCGTGCGGTCGGGGATCGCCGGCACGAACGAGTCGAGCACCCGTGCGGCGGCGTCGCCGATCTCGGTCAGCGCCGCGATCGCCTCGCTGCGGGCCGCGGCGGCCTTCGGGTCCTTGGGGGCGGGATCGATGTCGCCGCGCGCGGCGGTGGCCGCATCCCGCAGAGCCGTCACGTAGGTTGCCAGCTCGTCGTCGAGGTAATCGAGCCGGCCGGGCTGCTCATCGTGGATCGCCGAGGAGAACGTCGCCACCGCCGCTTCCATCCGCTGGACGAGCTGTGGGCTGACCAACCGCGAGATCCGCCGGGTGGCCACCCCGAGCGGGGCGGGGGTCAACTCGCCGGTGGCCACCGACGTCACCCGGTCCACCAGTTCGTGGGCCTCGTCGACCACCAGGTACTCGTGCTCGGGCAGTACGGCGGCGTCGGCGATCGCGTCGATGGCCAGCAGTGCGTGGTTGGTGACGATGATCTCGGCGCGCCCCGCTTCACCGCGGGCCCGTTCGGAGAAGCAGTCGGTGCCGTACGGGCAGCGCGCCATGCCGAGGCATTCCCGGGCCGAGACGCTGACCTGCGACCAGGACCGGTCGGGCACACCGGGGCTGAGTTCGTCACGGTCGCCGGTCTCGGTGGACGACGCCCATGCCGTCAACCGGGCGACGTCGCGGCCCAGTGCGGTCGCGGCGACCGGCTCGAACAGTTCCTCTTGCGGGGCGTCGGCGTTCTCCTCGCCGCCGCCGTTGTGAATCTTGTTCAAGCACAGATAATTTCGCCGCCCTTTGAGGAGCGCGAATTTGGGGCGCCGGGGCAGCGCGGCGGCCAGTGCGTCGACCAGGCGGGGCAGGTCGCGGTCGACGAGCTGACGTTGCAGGGCGATGGTCGCGGTGGACACTACGACGGGGGTCTCGTCGGCGACTGCCCGGGCGATGGCCGGGATGAGGTAGGCGAGCGACTTGCCGGTTCCGGTACCGGCCTGCACTGCCAGGTGCTTCCTGCCGGCGAATGCCTCCGCCACCGCTTCGGCCATCTGCACCTGTCCGGGCCGCTCGTTGCCGCCCAGCGCTGCCACCGCCGTCGCCAGCAACTCGGTCACCGGCGGTAGATCGTCCGCGTTCACCGCATCGGCACCTGGCGGGTCGGGATCGCCGGCTCGCCCTGCGACAGCGCCAGACCCTCCCACGGCAGGCTGCGCAGCCCGCTGGCCACCAGATCGCGCGCCGCCGCCAGGTCGGGTGCGGCCACGACCTGCCCGCCGCGGACCAGCGGCACCGTCAGTGCGCGCGCGGGTTCGGTCACCTCGGGTGGTGCGGACACCGGGTAGACGACCTCCTCGATGATCGTGCCGGTCGGCCGGGACAGCCGCAGGGCGGCTTTCCGTCCGCCGTGGGATTCCTTGCGGCTGCTTCGTTTTTCCACCGGCAGGCCGTCCACTTCGACGAGCTTGTAGACCATGCTGGCGGTGGGGGCGCCGGAGCCGGTGGCCACTGAAGTTCCGACACCATAGCTGTTGACGGGATCGGCGCGCAGCGACGCGATCGAGAACTCGTCGAGATCGCCGGAGACGACGATCTTGGTGCCGCTCGCCCCGAGCTCATTGAGCTGGGCGCGCACCCGCCGCGCCAGCACGCCCAGGTCACCGGAGTCGATGCGCACCGCGCCGAGTTCGGTTCCGGCGACGGCGATCGCGTTGGCCACCCCGGTCGTCACGTCATAGGTGTCGACCAGCAGGGTCGTCCCGACGCCCAGCGCCTCGACCTGCGCGCGGAACGCCGCCTTCTCGTCCGGACCATCTGCTGTCGTGTGCAGCATGGTGAACGCGTGCGCACTGGTCCCCAGCGCCGGGATGCCGTAGCGACGATTGGCTTCCAGGTTCGACGTCCCGGTGAAGCCGGCGATGTAGGCCGCCCGGGCCGAGGCGACCGCGGCAATTTCATGTGTGCGCCGCGACCCCATCTCGATCAGGGTCCGGTCGGCTGCGGCGCTGACCATCCGGGCGGCCGCCGAGGCGATCGCGGTGTCATGGTTGAGGATCGACAGCGCCAGCGTCTCCAGCAACACGCACTCGGCGAAGGTGCCGGTGACCGACAGAACCGGAGAACCGGGGAAGTACAGCTCGCCCTCGGCGTAGCCGTCGATATCACCGGTGAAGCGGAAGTCCCGAAGGTAGTCCAGGGTCGCGGTGTCGAGGAACGACTCCAGGGCTGCCAGCGCCTCGTCGTCGAAGATGAACTCGCTCAAGGCTTCCAGGAACCGCCCGGTCCCGGCCACCACGCCGTACCGGCGGCCGTCGGGCAGCCGTCGGGCGAACGCTTCGAATGTGGTCGTGCGGCCGGCCGACCCGTCGCGCAGCGCGGCGGCCAGCATCGTCAGCTCGTACTTGTCCGTCAGCAGGGCGGCGGTCACAGCGCAACGGTATCGGCCGCCCCACGGGCTGGAAAGGCACTTAACCGGCTCGCTATCCTTGTCCGCATGGGCTCGCAAGCAGCTCCGACCCGACCGGACGCCGCACGACAGCAACAGACGGAAACCGTCGGTGCCCTGGACAACCCCTGGGTGACGATCGTCTGGGACGATCCCGTCAACCTGATGAACTATGTGACCTACGTGTTCCAGAAGCTCTTCGGCTACAGCGAACCGCACGCGACCAAGCTCATGCTGCAGGTTCACAACGAAGGCAAGGCGGTTGTGTCGGCGGGTAGCCGGGAGTCCATGGAAGTAGACGTGTCCAAGCTGCATGCCGCCGGATTGTGGGCAACCATGCAGCAGGACCGCTGAGCGCGTGCGCAAATGGAAGCGGGTCGACACCGCTGAGGGTCCACGTTTCCGTTCGGCGCTGGCCCCGCACGAAGCGGCGCTGCTGAAGAACATGGTGTCCTCGGTGCAGGGCATGCTCGACGAGCGGGAGGCCGCGACGCCATCGGATCCGCTGGAGCAGATCACCGGTATCCGCGCCGGCAACTCCCAGCCGCCCGAAGACTCCACGATGCGGCGGCTGCTGCCCGACTTCTACAAACCGCAGCGCGATCATCCGGCGGGGTCGGCGGCCGCCGAAAGCCTCAACGGCGCGCTGCGAAGCCTGCACGAGCCGGACATCATCGACGCTAAAAAGGCTGCGGCACAACGTGTTTTGGACACGTTGCCCGATGGCGGGGGCCGGTTCGAAATCACCGAGGACGACGCAAACGCCTGGATCTCCGCGATCAACGACGTTCGGTTGGCGCTGGGCGCGATGCTCGACATCGGCCCGGAGGGCCCCGATCGGTTGCCCGCCGACCATCCGCTGGCCGGGCATCTCGACGTGTATCAATGGCTGACGGTGCTGCAGGAGTATCTGGTGCTGGGGCTGATGGGCAAGCCCATCAGATGAGCACAGCGCAAGCCCATCCGATGAGCGGCTCCATCACCGACGTCGGCGGCATCCTGGTCGGTCACCACGGCCTGCTCGACGCCGACGCGACGCTGGGGTCGGGCTGGGCCTGCGGCACCACCGTGATCGTCGCGCCGCCGGGGACGGTCGGCGCCGTCGACGTGCGGGGCGGTGCGCCCGGTAGCCGCGAGACTGACCTGCTGGACCCGTCCAACAGCGTCCGGCACGTCGATGCGGTCGTGCTCACCGGCGGCAGCGCTTACGGGCTGGCCGCCGCCGACGGGGTGATGACCTGGCTGGAGCAGCAGGGTCGCGGGGTGGCGATGGAAGGCGGGCTGGTCCCGATCGTTCCGGCCGCGGTGATTTTTGATCTTCCGGTCGGCAGCTGGGCATGCCGGCCGACCGCAGACTTCGGCTATTCCGCCGCACAGTCGGCCGGCGTCGACGTGGCGGTCGGCACCGTCGGCGCGGGTATCGGTGCGCGCGCCGCGGTGCTCAAGGGCGGCGTCGGCACCGCGTCGATGACACTCGACTCCGGCGTGACCGTCGGCGCGATCGTCGTCGTCAACAGCGCGGGCAACGTCATCGACCCGGCCACCGGACTGCCCTGGATGAGCCATCTGGTCAGGGAGTTCGGGCTGGTCACCCCGCCCGCCGAACAGGTCGCCGAGCTCGCCGCCCTCGATGCCGAGTCCGGTCCGCTGAACACCACGATCGCTGTCGTCGCCACCGACGCGGCGCTCTCGCCGGCGGCGTGCCGACGCTTGGCGGTGGCCGCACAGGACGGCCTGGCGCACACCATCCGCCCGGCTCACACCCCGCTGGACGGGGACACCGTCTTCGCGTTGGCCACCGGTGCCGTCGATCTCGAGCCGGACGCGGGCACCCCGACGCAGATGCTGCCGGAGACCAAGCCGCTCGCGAGGCTGGGCGCGGCCGCGGCAGACTGTTTGGCGCGTGCGGTGCTGGTCGCTGTGCTGGCCGCCGAGTCGGCGGCCGGAATACCGACCTACCGCGACGTGTTGCCCGGTGCGTTCGACGCATCTGCCCGCTGAGCCGTATTGCAGGAGGAACCCCCGCCGTGTTGGTGATCCGTGCCGACCTGGTCGACGCCATGGTCGCCCACGCCAGGGCCGACCATCCCGATGAGGCGTGCGGGCTCCTGGCCGGGCCGGAGGGGTCCGACCGTCCGGAGCGGCACATCGCGATGCTGAACGCCGAGCGGTCGCCGACGTTCTACCGATTCGACTCCATGGAGCAACTCCGGGTGCATCGGGCGATGGAGGCGGCCGGCGAGGTACCCGTCGTCGTCTACCACTCACACACCGCCACCGAGCCGTATCCCAGCCGCACCGACATCTCGTTGGCGCAAGAGCCCGATGCGCACTACGTCCTGGTCTCCACCCGCGATCCCGTTGAGCACGAACTGCGCAGCTACCGGATCGTCGACGGGGTAGTCACCGAAGAACCCGTCACGATCGTCGAGCAGTACTAGAAAGGCGAGCCATGTCCGTTGAGGTGTCCATCCCCACCATCCTGCGCACCCACACCGGCGGCGAGAAGCGTGTCCGCGCCGACGGCGCCACGCTGGCGGCCGTGATCGCCGACCTGGAGGTCAACTACTCCGGGATCTCCGAGCGGTTGGTCGACGGCGGCCAGCTGAACCGGTTCGTGAACATCTACGTCAACGACGAGGACGTCCGCTTCTCGGGTGGGCTGGCCACCGAGATCGGCGAGGGTGATTCGGTGACGATCCTGCCCGCCGTGGCAGGCGGGGCGAATTGACCCGCTACGGCTCGTTGATCCAGGCGGTCGGCGACACGCCGCTGGTCGGGTTGCCGCGGCTGTCGCCGCGCTGGGACGACACCGGCGACGGATTGCACGTGCGGTTGTGGGCCAAACTCGAGGACCGCAACCCGACCGGATCCATCAAGGACCGGCCCGCGTTGCGGATGATCGAGCAGGCCGAGCGCGACGGACTGCTCACACCCGGGACGACCATCCTCGAACCGACCAGTGGCAACACCGGCATCTCGCTGGCGATGGCCGCGCTGCTGAAGGGCTACCGGCTGATCTGCGTGATGCCGGAGAACACCTCGATCGAGCGCAGGCAGATCCTCGAGCTCTACGGCGCGCAGATCATCGATTCGCCCGCCGAGGGCGGCTCGAACACCGCGGTGGCCCGCGCCAAGGAATTGGCCGCCGAGCACCCCGACTGGGTGATGCTCTACCAGTACGGCAACCCGGCCAACGCCGACGCGCACTACTTCGGCACCGGTCCGGAACTGCTCAAAGACCTGCCCGAGATCACCCATTTCGTCGGCGGGCTGGGTACGACGGGCACGTTAATGGGAGTTGGCCGCTATTTGCGTGAACACGTCCCCGACATTGCGATCGTCGCCGCCGAGCCGCGCTACGGCGAAGGCGTCTATGCGCTGCGCAACATTGACGAGGGCTTCATCCCCGAGCTCTATGACCCCGAGGTGCTGACCACCCGCTTCTCGGTCAGCTCACACGACGCATTGCGGCGAACCCGCGAGCTGATCCAGGTCGAAGGGATCTTCGCCGGCATCTCCACCGGCGCCATCCTGCACGCCGCGCTCGGCGTGGCGGACAAGGCCGTCAAAGCTGGTCAGCGGGCCGATATCGCGTTCACCGTGTGTGATGCCGGATGGAAGTATCTGTCCACCGGTGCCTACGCCGGTAGCCTGGACGAAGCCGAAGAGGCTTTGGAAGGCCAGCTCTGGGCATAGACGCGGAGGCTTGGAGACACAGATGAACCAGCCGTACTCAACCATTCCGCCGCAGCCGAAGAAACCGGCCACGTGGAAGGTCGGGGGCGCCACCATCCTCTCGTTCGTGGCGGTGCTCTACGTCATCGAACTCATCGATCAGCTCTCGGGGCACTCGCTGGACCGCAACGGCATCCGGCCACTGGAGACCGACGGCCTGTGGGGCATCGTCTTCTCGCCGTTTCTGCACGCCAACTGGCAGCACCTGGCCGCCAACACCGTGCCGGCCCTGGTGCTCGGCTTCCTGGTGACGCTGACCGGCATGGCGCGATTCGTCTGGGCCACCGCGATCATCTGGGTCGTCGGCGGATTCGGCACCTGGGTGATCGGCAACGTGGGCTGCGGGCTGGAGACCAACCACATCGGCGCCTCCGGGCTGATCTTCGGCTGGCTGACGTTCCTGTTGGTCTTCGGCTTCTTCACCCGGCACATCTGGTGGATCGTCACCGGGATCGTGGTGCTGTTCGTCTACGGCGGCGTGCTGTGGGGGGCGCTGCCCGAGCTGAACACCTGCGGCGGGGTGTCCTGGCAGGGACACCTGTGCGGCGCGATCGCCGGCGTGCTCGCCGCTTATTGGCTGTCCGGTCCGGAACGCAAGGCGCGCGAACGGAAGAAGGCCGGCCAGTTTCCCGGCCTGACCTCATGAGCGACCGTTTCGCGCCGATCGGCATCTTCGACTCCGGCGTCGGCGGGCTGACGGTGGCTCGCTCGATCATCGATCAGCTGCCCGACGAGGACATCATCTATGTCGGCGACACCGCCAACGGCCCGTACGGCCCGCTGACCATCCCGGAGGTCCGGGCGCACGCCCTGGCCATCGGCGACGACCTGGTGGAGCGCGGGGTGAAGGCTCTCGTCATCGCCTGCAACACCGCGTCGTCGGCCTGTCTTCGCGATGCGCGCGAACGCTACGACGTGCCCGTCGTCGAGGTGATCCTGCCGGCGGTGCGGCGGGCCGTGGCCACCACTCGCACCGGGCATATCGGTGTGATCGGCACTGCGGCCACCATCGCGTCGCAGGCCTATCAGGATGCGTTCGCCGCCGCCCGCGACATCGACATCACGGCGGTGGCGTGCCCGCGCTTCGTCGACTTCGTCGAGCGTGGCGTCACCAGCGGACGGCAGGTACTGAACCTGGCCGAGGGATACCTGGAGCCGCTGCAGCGCGCGCAGGTCGACACGCTGGTGTTGGGCTGCACACACTATCCGCTGCTGTCCGGGCTGATTCAGCTGGCGATGGGGGATTCGGTCACGCTGGTGTCCAGTGCCGAAGAGACGGCCAAAGACTTGCTGAAAGTGCTGACCGAGGACGACTTGCTGCGACCTCACGAGGCTCCGCCGGCGACCCGGCTGTTCGAGGCGACGGGGGATCCCGAGGCGTTCACGACATTGGCCGCGCGCTTCCTCGGGCCGGCGATCACCGGTGTCCACCCTGTTCAGCGTCACGTCAGCGCGACGAAGTGATTCTCATGTCCAAACCGGTGATGTTTTCCTCTTGCGGCATCTGGGCATGGCAAGCTAGTGGCTGTGCGAATCACCGTCCTTGGTTGCTCCGGCAGCGTTGTCGGACCTGATTCGCCGGCGTCTGGTTACCTGCTGACAGCACCGGATACCCCACCGCTCGTCCTTGATTTCGGTGGCGGGGTCCTCGGCGCGTTGCAACGCTATGCCGACCCCAATGACGTGCACGTCCTGCTCTCGCATCTGCATGCCGACCACTGTCTGGATCTGCCCGGCCTCTTCGTCTGGCGCCGCTACCACCCGACCCCGGCCAAGGGCCGCGGGGTGATGTACGGCCCGAGCGACACCTGGAGCCGGCTGGCCGCCGCGTCGTCGCCGATGGGCGGGGAGCTCGACGACTTCTCCGACATCTTCGACATCCATCACTGGCAGGACAGCCAACCCGTGCAGTTCGGTGCGCTGAACGTACTGCCGCGACTGGTGACGCATCCGACCGAGTCGTTCGGCATGCGGATCACCGACCCGACGGGTGCCACCCTGGTCTACAGCGGTGACACCGGGGTGTGCGAGTCGCTCGTCGAGTTAGCCAGCGGCGCAGACGTTTTCCTGTGCGAGGCGTCCTGGACCCATGCACCGGAGCGGCCGCCGCATCTGCATCTCTCCGGCACCGAGGCGGGGCAGATGGCTGCGCGCGCGGGTGTCGGTGAGCTGTTGCTCACCCACATCCCGCCGTGGACTTCACGCGAAGACGTGATCAGCGAGGCCAAGGCGGAGTTCGACGGACCCGTCCACGCCGTGGTGTGCGGGGAGACTATCGAGGTCCGTCGACACTGACCGGCCGTTCGCGAGCGTGCGTGTCCGCACGCCGACACGCCGTCGCGACGAGCACTTCACGCACCCTCGGGACCTACCCGTCCCTCCGATAGGGTTGCGACGTGTCCAGACGACAAGATGGCAGGCTTGACGACGAGCTGCGGCCGGTCACCATCACCCGGGGATTCACCTCGCATCCGGCCGGCTCGGTGCTCGTCGCCTTCGGTGAAACCCGGGTGATGTGCACGGCCAGCGTCACCGAAGGCGTGCCGCGCTGGCGCAAGGGTTCGGGGCAGGGCTGGCTCACCGCGGAGTACGCCATGTTGCCCGGCGCCACCCACACCCGTTCGGATCGCGAATCGGTGAAGGGCCGCGTCGGCGGGCGTACCCAGGAGATCAGCCGGCTCGTCGGCCGCTCGCTGCGCGCCTGCATCGACCTTGCCGCGCTCGGGGAGAACACCATCGCCATCGACTGCGATGTGCTGCAGGCCGACGGCGGGACCAGGACTGCGGCGATCACCGGTGCCTACGTCGCGCTATCGGATGCGGTCACGTATCTGGCCGCGGGTGGCAAGCTGTCCGATCCGCGCCCGCTGTCGTGTGCGATCGCCGCGGTCAGCGTCGGCGTGGTCGACGGCCGGGTGCGCGTCGACCTTCCCTACGAGGAGGATTCGCGCGCCGAGGTCGACATGAACGTCGTTGCCACCGACACCGGAACGCTCGTCGAGATCCAGGGCACCGGTGAAGGTGCGACATTCCCGCGCTCGACACTGGACAAGATGCTCGACGCCGCGCTCGGCGCCTGCGACACACTTTTCGCCGTGCAGCGCGAAGCGCTCGAGCTGCCGTATCCCGGTGTGCTGCCGGAAGGTCCGCCGTCGAAGAAGGCGTTCGGGTCCTGACTCGTTTATTGGTCGCCAGCCGCAACGCGAAGAAGCTGACCGAGCTGCGCCGCGTTCTCGACGCCGCGGGCGTATCCGGGCTGACCCTCGTCTCGCTCGACGATGTGCCGCCCTTCGCCGAAACACCCGAGACCGGCGCCACCTTCGAGGAGAACGCGTTGGCCAAGGCGCGCGACGGCTACGCCGCCACCGGCCTGCCGACCGTCGCCGACGACTCGGGGATCACGGTCGCGGCTCTCAACGGCATGCCGGGTGTGCTCTCGGCGCGGTGGGCCGGGGTCCATGGCGAGGACGGCGCTAACAACGATCTGCTGCTGGCGCAGTTGCGCGATGTGCCCGACGAGCGGCGCGCAGCGGCGTTCGTGTCGGCGTGCGCACTGGTCTACGGTCCCGGCGACGCCGACTGTGCGGTGGTGCGCGGGGAGTGGCCCGGGGTGATCGCGCGAAAACCGCGCGGTGCGGGCGGCTTCGGTTACGACCCGCTGTTCATTCCCGAGGGGGAGACCCGCAGCGCCGCGGAGCTCAGTCCCGCGGAGAAGGATGCGGCGTCGCATCGCGGTCGGGCGCTGGCGTTGCTCATTCCGGCGTTGCGCGCGCTGGCCAGCTGAGCAGCGCGCGTAGGGTATGACCGGCGACATACCTTGTCATCTGTCGGAGGCCCCACCATGACCGTTCAAGACGGCCGTCGCTCGCGAAGCGACATTCCCGCCGAGGTCATCGCTGCCAGCCGCAAGAACTTCCTCCACTACGGCGTCAGCCGCACCACGATGGCGGACATTGCCCGAGCGGTTGGCATTCCCAGGCAGACGTTGTACAGCTATGTGTCATCTCGCGAGGATCTGGTCGACGCCGTGCTGGTGCGGCGAATCCAGGAGATCGCCGACGAGATCAAGCCGGCGACGACGCGGCGTTCCTTCGAAGACGCCTTCGTCGAGACTTCCTTGGCTGCAGTGGACAAAGCCCGAAACGACCCCGAGTTGATGAACATCTTCACGACCGGCCCCGCTGATCGAGTGAGGGATGTGGTCACCGGTGATTTCCCCGAGATCCACGCCATCGTCGCGAACCTCCTCGGCCCGATCTTCGACCGCGGCGAGGAAGCGGGCGTCCTCCGCACCGATAAGACCCGCGATGAAATCGTCGACTGGATCCGCGTGGTCTACCTCGCGCTGATCAATCAGCCGCCTGGGGATGCGACGCACGAGGAGGCCTACGTCGCCGACTTCCTGCTGCCGTCAATCATGTTCTCCCGCAAGCGCACAACCAAACGCGGCTAATCGCGGTTCCCGGGCATCCGGCCGTACCTGTCATCTCCATGCGTGGGAGTTATCGCGCGCCGACACATGACAGTTGACATCATTTGTCGGACGCCGGTACGGTGGCGATCATGGAACAGCGGTTTGTGCCCAGCATGCATCGATGGGCGCTGTGGACCGGCGGCCCGCTGATGACGGTCATGTACCTGGTCGGCTGGTTGGTGTGCGCACGGATGCTGCCCACTCCGAGTCCCAGTTGGACGGCCCAACAGTTGTCGGACTGGCTCGTCGACCACGGCACGGGAATGCTGGTGGGTTGCCTACTGATGATCGCCGGCTGCGGGCTCTGGGGCGCCTGGGTCGCCGCACTGACCGTCTGGACCTACCGGACCGAATCGCGTTTCCCGGTGCTGACTTTCACTCAATTGATCTGTGTCGCGACGGGCCTGACCTTCTTCATGTTCGACACGCTGTTCTGGTCGGTCGCGGCCTTCCGTGCCGGACAAGTCAGCCCAGAGATCACCCAACAGCTCTGGGATGTCGGCTGGTTCGGCTTCCTGTTCACGATTTCGGTGTACATCGTGTGGGCGGTCGCCTGGGCCTTGGGCATCCTGCTCAATCCGCCCGAGTGCCAGGTCTTTCCGCGGTGGGCTGCGTTCGTCACGTTCGGATCCGTCATGTGCTGGTCGGTCGGCCTGCTGATCATCTTCTTCAAGGACGGCCCGTTCTCCTATGCGGGTGTTCCCGCGATGTGGCTGCCGATCAGCGAGTTCTTCGTCTGGCTGGTCATCATCGACGTCCTTGCCCGCAAAGCCATCAAGCGGCAAGAACAGCTCAGCGCGATCGAGGGCCTCGAACGGGGAAGTGAGTTCGGCATCTATCCGCCGCAGCGGGCGGAAGCGGTTGCTCAGGCGATGGGAGCCTAGACAATGTCGCTGATCGACATGCACACAACAGGTTCAACGTCGGAAGTCCCGGTGTCGCGGGAACAGGCGGTGGCCGCGCGCACCTGGGTGCCGGGCGAAGCCGGGATCTGGGCGCTGATCCTGACCGACCTTGGCGTCTTCACCGTCTACTTCATCACGTTCATGTACCAGTGGCCGCACAACCGCCAGGCGTTCGCCGCGGGACACTCGGCGATCACCATGTCTGCCGGCATCCTTAACACGTTCTTTCTCCTGTCGGCGTCGCTGTTTGTCGCACTCGGTGTCCAGCGGGTCCGGTTGGGCCTCATCGCGCAGACACGAAGGCTTTTCGCTCTCGCTGGTGTTGCCGGCGCCGCGTTCGTGGTCAACAAGTATTTCGAATGGTCGCATGAACTGTCCCAGGGGCGCACACCCCGGACTGACACGTTCTTTCAGATGTACTTCGTGCTCACCGGGATTCACCTGGTCCACGTCCTGATCGCCATGACACTGCTGTGGTTCATGAGGGGCAGTGCCAAAACTGTTTGCGGCACACCAACCTTCGCGCAGGCCAGATTTATCGAAAACTGCTCCAGCTACTGGCACATGGTCGACCTGCTCTGGCTGGTTCTGCTCGCGCTCTTCTACTTGATGGGACGGACCGGCTGATGACGGCGACGAGTCACAACAACTCCACGGTTCACGTCGTCGGCGCTTGGGGCGTTCTTATGGTGCTCACCGCCGCGTCCTGGTGGATGGGTGCCGACCACAGAATCGCCGGCCTCGGATTTGACATCATCACCGTCAGCATCCTGGTCCTCACTTTCGGCAAGATCGCCGTGGTCGGCCACTCCTTCATGGAACTGCGGGAGGCCGCCCCCTGGCTACAACGGACGTTTTTCGGGTGGTGCGCTGCGACGTGCGTCGTCCTCAGTGCGATGTATCTGAGCATCTAGTTGCGCCGACCCCGCTGGTCTAACGAAAATCTGCGGCATTTTTCTAGCGCATCTAACTGTGTCATGATGCCCGGATGGGTCGTCACTCGGTCCGGGTGGGGCACCCCGGGGTTTTGATCGCCGTGTTGGCGGCTGCGGGCATCAGCGTGTCGCTGATGCAGACGCTGATGATCCCCCTGATTCCGGAGCTTCCGACGCTGCTGCACACCAGCCCGGACAACGCGTCGTGGGCGATCACGGTGACCTTGCTGACCGCCGCGGTGACCACACCAGTCTTTGGCCGGCTCGGCGACATGTACGGGCCCAAGCCGATGCTGATGGTGTGTGCGGCCACGCTGACGGTCGGGTCGTTGATCGCCGCGATGACGAGCTCGCTGCTGCCGTTCATCGTCGGGCGCGGGCTGCAGGGCTTCGGCATCCCGATCATCCCGCTTTCGATCAGCGTGCTGCGGGCCTCGATACCGGCCGACCGGGTCGGCTCGGCGATGGGATTGATCAGTTCGTCGCTGGGGGTCGGTGGTGCGCTGGGGCTGCCGCTGTCTGCGGTGATCGCCCAGAAAGCCGACTGGCACACATTGTTCTGGGGCGCAAGCGTTCTCGGCGTCACGGCGATGCTGCTGTTCCATTTCCTGGTGCCCGACATTCCGGCCACCTCGGCCGACCGGTTCGACCCGTTGGGCTTCGTCTTGCTGACCACCGGGTTGGTGACGCTGCTCCTGCCGATCTCGAAGGGTTCGACCTGGGGGTGGACGAGTTCGACGACGCTGTCGTTGTTCGTCGTCTCCGTCGTGGTGTTCGCCGTCTTCGCCCGTTGGCAGTTCCGGACCACGGCGCCGATGGTCGATCTGCGGACGACGTTGCGCCGGCCGGTCCTGACCACCAACGTCGCGGCGATCTTGGTGTGCTTTTCGATGTTCGCGCTATCGCTGGTCGCGCCGCAGGTGCTCGAGCTGCCCACGGGAACCGGATACGGCCTGGGGCAGTCGATGCTGCAAGCGGGTTTGTGGCTGGCGCCAGGCGGCCTGGCGATGATGGTGGCGTCCCCGATCGCGGCGCGGGTGGCCGGTCGCCGCGGAGCCAAGTTCACCTTGGTCTGCGGTGCGGCGATCATCGCGGCCGCCTACCTGGGCGCGGTGTGGTTGCTCGGTAGTCCGGCGGCGGTGATGGTGGTCAACGTCGCGATCAGTCTCGGGGTGGGCTTCGCGTATTCGTCGCTGCCTGCCCTGATCAACGCCGCGGTGCCCGTCTCCGAGACGGCGGCCGCCAACGGAATCAACGCTCTCGCCAGGTCGTTGGGCACGGCGATATCCAGCGCGGTGATCGGTGTGGTGCTCGCGACAATGACGATCACCCACGCCGGGCACGCGGTGCCGTCGCTGCAGGGTCTGCGGATCGCACTGCTCATCGCCGCCGGCGTCGCGGCGCTGGCCGCGGTTGTCGCACTGACGATCCCAGCCGGGGCCGAGGCCGCCGAGGAGTGGTCGCCCGAGGAGCTCGAGCTCTCCGACGACCCGCTGGTCAGAGGTTGAACCGGGTCTTCAATTCCCGGGTCTGCACCTGCTCGACGATGATGCCCAGCAGCGGGATGGTGCCGGCCAGCAGCACGCCGATGGTCTTCGCGATCGGCCAGCGCACCTTGACCGCGAGGTTGGCGGTGAACAGCAGGTAGACGAAGTAGACCCAGCCGTGCACGATGCCGATCCAGGTCGGCGGGTCGTCGACCTTCACGACATACTTCAGCACCATTTCGTAGCAGAGCGCGATCAGCCAGATGCCCGTCGTCCAGGCCAGAACCCGGTAGCCGTTGAGGGCTTTGCGGATCGTGTCGTTCGGGACGCCCGTCTGCTCGTCTGCTTTGGGCGACTCGGGTGCGGTCATGCGGTGGTCCTGTTCTGATCGTCTTGGGCCTTGTCGGCCCGGGCCAGCTCGGCAAGGTAGGCGTTGTATTCGCGCATGGCGGGGTCGAGCTCATCGGAAGTGGTCTGGGCCGTGGGCCGTTCGGGCAGCAGTCCGGCCGGGATCTCGGTGATCGACTCCGATAAGGACGGCGCTGCTGGGGGAGTTTCTTCAAAACGGATGAACTTCCGGTAGGCGTACACACAAAACCCCGCGAACATCGGCCATTGCAGGGCGTAGCCGAGGTTCTGGAAGGTGCCCGACGTCGACTCGAATCTGCTCCACTGCCACCAGCCCAGCGCCAGGCAGCCGGATGCGGCGATGATCACCAAGATGATCAGGCCGAACCTGCGGCGGCGCGGTGTGGACACACCACGACGGTACCGTGCCAGCGGTTATGGGTTCACCGGTGCGTGATGCTCAGCACTTCGGTCCAATGAATTCGTCGAGCCGCGCGGTGGCTGCCTTGCGGTAGATCGAGACGACGTACTTGGTCGACCGGGTCCACGGGATGCCGAGCCGATCGAGGGTTCCGGTGAAGAGGCCGAGGATGTCTTCTGAGTGATTGGTGAAGTGGTAGCGGATGCTCTTCACGCCCCGATCGTTGGCGATGACGCGGCAGCCATCACTGTGGATCAGTCCGCGAATGAAGTCTTCCGGCGCTTGTTCCACGAGCCGCTCCTGCCACGGCTCCAATGTGATCGGCCTGCGGTGTTTGACGCCGGGGCCGTGTTGGGGGAACAGGCATGGCCAATGTTTGGAGTAGAGGCCGACGACAGCGCATCCTTTGGGTTGCCAATCTATCGAGGCATCCTGCCCCGGCATCACCGCATTGATGGCGCTCCGGCAGCTGTCGATGATGCCGGGATACTTCTTGTCCAACGAGATTCGGAGCTTCCACACCCGGCGCATTCTCGAGATGCAGCCATCCCCGAGATACAGGCCGAGAAGGTAGCAGTACTGCTTCGTGGGTAGCCCAGCGAAGTCATGAACAGTGCCGCACGGGGCGTCAGCCGTCGGCCGTCGGCCTTTCATCGGTGGTCTGCAGCGCCAATCTCTGACGGTCGGTCGGGGTACGCCCGTCCGGCGAGCGATCTCGCAGTCGTTCACACCTTCGGCGATGAGTCGCCGCACGGTCGCGAACTCGTCAGAGGTACGAATCGGCTCTAGCCTTTCTGCGCAAGATCGACGCTAGGCATGCCCACCGACAAATTTTGTGATGGCGTTCGCGGTAGACTCGTCCACATTGCGGGCGTGGCGGAATTGGTAGACGCCATGGCTTTAGGTGCCATTGTTCGAAAGAGCGTGGGGGTTCGAGTCCCTCCGCCCGCACCACTCAGACTCTCGTGGCTTGCAGCATCGACTTGATTGCGTAGCGCGTAGTCGACCACTCCAATTTTTTGCAGCTCGTTGTTTTGCTACGCCAAAACACTCCTGGTTGCACTCGATATCCATCGTGCAGCGGTAAAGCGCCGCGCTCTCACCTAGCGTGCTGATCGGACTGCACTAGGCGGTTCGCACGACCGAGTGGAGTCGGGCCACTCGGCGAGCCGCAAGGCTGGGGAAGCGCGATGCGGAATGTCGTTGAGCGGCAAGTATTTCAGACCATGGCAAATCGAGTAGGTGTCGAATGACGACGACGATGGAGGAACTAGCGCCCGCCGACCCACAGCCGAAAAGCCCTCGTTCCCGCCTCCAGCGCTTACTGCGGTTCTTCGTTACGTGGCCGGCGATGCTCTTCGTGCTCTACGTCGGGTGGGGTGTAGTCGGCGTGATCGACACCACGCTGTCTCTGATGCACCTAGCGGGCGGTACGTCCGCCGGTGCGTCGACGATCGCGTCGCCATATTCGCTCGGGTCTAGCGGTCCTGCTTCGGATGCGATTGGCCAGTGGAATCAGTGGAGCGATCGATATTCAAAGTCCGTTGGGTCTGGCCCAGGCACCGGCTTGCCGCTGGGCTTTATGTTGGTGATCTATTTACTGGCTGACATCGCCCTGATTGCGGCGCCATTAGTCGTCATCGCGTTTCATATCAACGACAGTGCCATGCGCAGATTGAACGACTTCAAAGCAAAACTGAAAGGAAAATCAGTCGCCGGTGATGGCGTGGCCACGCAGGAGGTCGAGGTTGCGCTGAGTCGTATCTCAGGGGTCGACGGTTTGTTGAAGATGGCCAAATACACCGCTGTGGGTTTCGGGATAGCCGTCGTTTTCCAGGATTTCGCTCTCTTTGCTGCTGCCACATCGCAGCAGGGCTGGCTCATCTGGTTGACGGGCGCGCTGTCGCTGTTCAAATGGCTGATGCTCGGCTCGGTGGTTATCGGTCTTTTCGTAGGTTTGATCGGATCCCGTGAGATGCTCCACGAAACCGTCGAACAGCTGCAGACTGCTCGGTCCCGGCGCAATACCTGGGCATATGTACTCGCTCTGCGGATCCAGATCGGTATTGGCGCATTCCTCCTATTGTTCGGCGCACTTGGCGGTGACCTAGGCCGCCAGTTCGACGACGCGTTCCTGTTCCCCTTCGGTGACGGCGGCTCGATCGGGTTGCTGACGGCAGGGCTCGCAGTCTTGCTGGTGGCGGTACTCCTGGTGACAGCGAATTTCTGCATGCGCGCCTATTTGCCAAGGTCGGCGCCGCTGCCGTCGGGACCGCTGAACGAAAACGTGCACGAGCCCGTCAAGCCGAAAGGGCGGGCGGACCGCAAAAGTGTCGGATCGGTAATCCTTGGCTTTGTTCTGGCCGTGATCGGCGCTCTCGCGTGGAAGTTCGGCTGGCCTTTTGGCTTGGTGTTCCTGGGGCCAGGGATCACTTATCTTCTCATTGGAATTTATAGCCGTTTTGTTCTGGTCGAGACGAAGCCCGACATCATCAATACGGACAAAGACTCGAATCGCAAGATCGGTTGGCCGTATTCCATCGCGATTGCCGTGATCCCCCTGGTCGTGCTGACCGCGCTCGCGGTTCGCAACGGCGTCCGGCTGTTGACGGTTCAGCAATACGAGTATGGCGGGCTGCTGATTTTCGTGTTCCCAATCGGGGCCATTGCTGTCGGCGGCGGTGTCGTCGTTGCGACGTTCCACCTTCTTCACGCGTCCGGTCGTATCAACGGCACGCATGCGGACGCCGATCGTCGCGACGGTCGACCCGGACGATGCACCGCCGCGACCGTGGGAGCACTCGCCATTCCGATATTTGTCGCCATCGGCATCTATCCACAGCTGGGCGGCCGCCTTCTCGGTCCCTGGGGCGCCATACTCGCCCTGTGCGTTGCGCTGACTTTGGTTGGCGCCGCATTTGTGATACTTGGCGACCAGATTCGAACCTGGGGACTGCTCGCCGCGATCGGCTTTCGGCGCACCCCATTCATTCTCGGGATCTTGTTGTGCGTCGTCATCAACTCGGCCGTCGACGACAAATACGTGTATCACGACACCCGACTCGGTGCGGATCTCACCGACGTTAGGTCGGATCAACAGATCTCTCTCACGGTCGCCCTCGATGAGTGGGCAGACCTCCAGCGCAAGAAGAACCCAGGTCGCACCGAGATCCCGTTGGTCTTCGTCGCATCGGCAGGCGGCGGGATACGGGCGGCCTATTGGACAGCACTCGTGATGCGGTGCTTGACCCAAGTCGAGAACAACCCGTGTCCGGACGGGCCGGCCCTGCCGTTGGACTCGGTCTTCCTCGCAAGCGGCATCTCCGGGGGCAGCCTCGGATTGGCCGGACTTCACGCCGCCCCCAACCCAACTGCCTGGGTGGACTCTTTGAAAGCGGACTTCCTTGGCTCCACGGTCGCAGCCATGGCATTCCGCGACCTCGCAAATGCCGTGCTGCGCATCAATATTCACGATTCGGATCGCGCTGCCGTGCTGGAGGAGGCATGGGAGAAGGAGGCGGCCGCAAACGGCGGGCACCTTGAGCGCGGGCTTATGCAAACTGCGCGTGATGGCAACGGGAAAATCGTCTTCCCGCTGCTTGTCCTCAATGGAACCTCCGTCAACGACGGCTGCCGCGTCACGGCCACTGCCCTCGATCTCTCGACAGTCTCGTCGTCGGGGAGCGAGAGTGGATCGAGCGCCACCGACTGCCTCGCGCTGAACGAGCAGAGGTTCTCCGAACCTGACCAGGCCCTGCCAGCGTTGCCGGCTACTAAGGACGTGTTCGACAACACCTGCGAAGGCAAGGGCGATCGTGTCCCGCGCGACATTCGCCTCTCGACGGCCGCCCTGCTCAGCGCGCGCTTCCCCTACGTCTCGCCGACCGGCGGGCTGTACTCATGCAGCGGCGACGATCGAACCTTCGATCTGGACGGCGGACTCATCGATTCGTCGGGCGCACTGCCCCTCGCGCAACTCTGGCCCGAGATCGTCAAGTGGATCAACGACACAACGAAGAAGGACGGCTCGGTGTGTTTCGCGCCAAAACTCATCATCATGGAGAACGGGTATCTCGAGCAGACCAAGTCTCAACCCTCCACGCATCCAAGCGAATCAGCAGCCCCGCTCGAAGGTGCGATGGCGACTCAGGGTGCGGCCGCTCCGACTGCGCGACAGGCCGCGGCTTACGCGTTCGAGCGATCGTTCGGTGGTCATACCTGTGGCGGTGATGTGCGGTCGCAGCCGGGCTGGGCGATGCCGAATGTGGTCGACTTCTATCCGATCGCCCAGCCCGGCATTCAAGCACCGCTGGGTTGGACACTGTCGTTCTACTCGCGGGAGTCGCTTGAAGGACAGGTCGTCAGTGCCCTGAATAGATGCGCGATGGATATTGTCGCCGCGTGGTTCACCGGCTCGACGTCGGAACCCGACGTGTGCAAGGACGAGAAGGACAAGATCGCAAGGCCGTGAGTTACATCGATCATCTGCGTCACTGTCACTGTCGTGCATGTTCGAATCGATACGTCGGCTTTTTGGTGGCGGCATCGTGGCTCTGCCTGGCAACCGAAGGTGAAGTAGCACGCACCGAGAGCGAGCAGGACGTCGACTTTGCAGCAGATCGAGGCGGCTGATCTGGTCGGCCCGGTCCATAAGGCCGAGTCGTTCGAGCCCTCTCGGTCGAACCGGTCAATGTGCGTCCCTCCGCCCGCACAAGTTTCTAGGACCTGTCACATGCCTGGGCTAGCGTCGCACCATGGCACTCAAGACCGAGAACATCACGTTCGACACCACCGATCCCGAAGGCCTGGCCGCGTGGTGGGCACGCGCGCTCGACGGCCAGGTCAACCCGATTGCCCCGCCGTTCTTCGTCGTCGTCAGTCGTCCCGACGGGCCCGGTCTGGCCTTCCAGCAGGTGGCGGATCCGACCCCGGGCAAGAACAAGGTGCACCTCGACTTCTCCACCGACGACGTCGAGGCGGAGGTCGCCCGGCTGGTCGAGCTCGGCGCCACCGAAACCGCTCGTAACAGCTTCGGTGACTTCGGCTGGGTGGTGCTCGCCGACCCCGACGGGAATGCGTTCTGCGTGGCGCCGCACTCTTAGCTCGGCGTCATACGGCGCGCCGGGAACCGCCTCGGCGACAATCCTGTCGAGGGTGGGTTAGATTGTCCCCAATAGGTGACGTGCGTCACTCTGTTTGCCGTGCCGGCTGGATCTCATAGTCACAACTCTGCAAATCTAATAGTTAAGCTAACGTTAGAACTCTAAGGTCGGTCTCAGGTACTTATGTGAGATCGGAGCTACGGTGGTCGAGTTGGGCAAAGTTGTATACGTCGTCTTCTTCCTGGTGGCGGCATTGTGGCTTTGCCTGACAGCCGAAAGCGATTAGCACCGAGAGTGAGTGGCCCACCGATGAGCGATTCCATCATGACTTCGGTCGATCTGATCCGCTACGCGATTGCAGATCAGGTGCGTGAACTCGGCGGTGACGCCGACATGATCGATCAGATCGCCATGTCCGCCGCCTACGCCGTGTTCATCGGTGCTGCCGCCGATTCGGTTCGGCCTCGCTAGTTCCCCGGTTCGCTGCGGGCGCTGCCCGAGCGATTGCTGCGTCCCCGGCGCCCAGCCGCGGGTGACCGGCCTCAACGGGCAAGCGCGTATGTGCGCCAGCTGATCCAGAAGTACTGCGCTGCAAACCATTAGATCTTTCAAGGCCCCCTGCGGCATTGCGCAGGGGGTCTTCACTGTCTGTGGTCAGTATCGGTGCGCGCTTCGCCAGAACGTGCCGGTAGCGCTGCAGAATATTTGCTGGCATCCCTATAGGCATGCTCGATACCGCGACGGAAGGGCGGGAACCTCTTTGCGGGTGGCAGAACCGAGTGGGTGGAGCCTTGGGCGACTAATCCGAATTGGGCACTCGGGCAGGGATACTGCTGGTCGTGGTGTCTGTCACAGTGGTCGCACCGGTATCACATTGACGACTCACCGTAGCCAATATCGATCTTGGTCAGCTAAAGTGCGATAATTCGCTAAATTCGCACATACACGTCAAAGCTGGGCGCTTGTCAGCGGGGTGGGGCCCTACGACCGGAGGACGGAACCCACGATGGAAACTCTGATGGGACTTGCCAAGGCGATACCCCCGGATGCGTGGCTCGTTCTGTCGGTCTTCGCCAGCGCCTTGGTGATCGGCCTGCATTGGGTCATCGCCCACATCGTCGGTCGAGACGGGTTCGGCGATGATATCGACGCCGGCACCCACGTCGAGACCGAGCGGGAACTCCTCGGCAGTTGATCGGTCGCCCCGCTCGCTTCACTGCGTAGTGAGGACGCTACGCAGTCCGCGGCTAGATCACGGCTAGATCATCTCCTTTGCGGTGAGCCACCGCATGATCGGCCAGCCGGCGAACACCGGCAGCCAACATGTCAGCACCCGGTAGAGGAGTACCGCGGGTACCCCGACGGCCGCGGGCACGCCGAAGGCGGCGAGGCCACCGATCAGAGCCGCCTCCACCGCGCCGACGCCACCGGGTGTGGGTGCCGCCGACGCGAGGGTGCCGCCGACCATCGTCACGATGGTCACCGTGACGAACGTCGTGTCACCGCCGAAAGCTTCGATGCTGGCCCACAGCACCAGTGCCATTCCCAGAGTCGTTGTGGCACAACCCAGCACGATGATCGCAAGCCGTTTGGGTTCGCGGACCAGCTCGAGCAACTCGGTGCCGACCTCCTGGATGCGTGGGCGGACCGCCGTCCCCAGCCAGCGACGTGCCCGCGGCACCAACAGGAAGGTGCCGAGCATGCCCAGTGCGACACCGCCGATCAGGTAGAGCAGTGTGGTGCTCGGCACGAAATGGGACAGGTCGGCGGTCGCGCCGGCGGCGACGCTGAAAAAGATCAGCAGCGTCACGTGGGTGATCACCTGTACGGCCTGCTGCAGTGCGACGGCCGCGGTGGCCCGCAGCGCGCCCAGTCCACCCTTCTGCAGGAAGCGTGTGGAGAGCGCCAGCCCGCCGACACCGGCCGGTGTGGTGGTGGCGGCGAAGGTGTTGGCGAACTGCATGATGACCAGGTTGCCGAAACCGACGAGTCCGGAAGCGCACGCCCACAATGCCGCTGCCGCACCGACATACGTCAGCGCGGACACGGCCAGCCCGAGCAGCGCCCACCACCAGTTCGCGTTGCGCAGCTCGCTGAAGAAGGTGGGTACCGTACTGATGAAGGGATAGGCGACGTAGACGAGCGCGACGAGCAGCACCAGTTGGATGACCTGCTTGCGGGTGAAGCGCGTGATGGTCTCGGTCTTGATCTCGTCGGCCCCGGTCTGCCTCTTCACCTCGTCGCGCGCGGCGGACATGATGACCTTGGGATCGTTGACCGACTTGCGAATTCGCGCCGGCACTGCTGCCCTGGTGAGACGGCGCGACGCGTTGAGGACGGTGTCCTTGCCCAACGTGTCCACGGCCGCCTGGACGGCCGGCTCGGCGCCGTACCGATCGGTCGTCGTCACCAGCAGCTGCGCGATATCCGATTGCAGTTGTTCGTCGGTCGCCCCGTATTCCGAACTACCGAAGCCGCCGAACAACACCTTGCCGGATTCGACGGTCATCTCTTTGAAACGTAGGTCGCCATGGGCGATCTGGTGCTGGTGCAACACGCCGAGCGAACCCCAGATCGTGGTGACCAGAGTGTCGTCGCACGCCGTCCCGATCGGAGCGCCGAGCGCCGGGGTGTGCGCGTACAGCGTCCACCCGCGCTCCAGCGCCGCGACGGCCATCGTGGTGGTGTTGGACACGCCCAGATCGCCGACCGCGATCGTCATCAGCGCGCGGTGTTCGACCGCGCGACGCATCGACGCCTGCAGCGGTGCGGTTTCGGCGTCGCGCAGGATCAGCCACCGCCAGAACTGGCGCATCGCGCCGCCGCTGCGTTGATTGGGTCCATACATCTCGACCACCAGGCGCGAGCCGGCGTCGTCGCCCGCGGTCAACTCCAACGGGCCGGCGCCGGCCGGGCGGACCACCGTCAGCGAGGTCACCAGAAATCCCCGGCGGGACAACGCGCGCACCGCTCCGTCGAGGGGCACCTCAAGCGCCGGAGTGCCGACCACCCAGACCGTCAGGGCACCGACGAACCAGCCGACCGCCAGCCCGAGAAGTGAGCGGGCCGGAACCACCGCACTCACGACAAGGTGAATCGGCACGAACGCCAACAACAGGGTCCACCACCATCGGCGCCAGCGCGCCGGCAGCCACGGCCCCGTGACTGTCAGCACAGCGGCGAGCATCGCGATCCAGCGGGGATCGTCGAGGAACTGCGACAGGGTAGTCGACAGCCGCTCGGAGAGATCGAAGTGCCAGCGGGGCGCGGCGATACCGTTGCCGGAGATCGACAGTGAGAACACGGCCAGGAACCCGGCCGCGGCATACGCCGCGAACAGCTTCCACTGCCGCGCGGCGATCAGCCCGATCAGGATCCCGAACGGGAGCGCCAGGATCGCGATGCCGTAGGCCAGATAGACCAGGTTGGACTGGGTGGGGGTGAGCACCCCGACGATCCGTGATACCGATTTCTCCAGCCCCACCCAGTCGTTGCGGGTGATCAGCGAGCTGGTGATGATGATGGCCAGGACGACCGTCGCCAGTCCGAGCCGCACGATGTCGTTGGTCCGGCGGGTCAGCGGCTGCAGTACGTTGCCGGAAACGGCAACCTCGCGCCCGTCGACTCGCATCGCTGAAACCTATCCCGAGTTGCCGCGGGCAGGTCTCATTGACCGGCGTATCAGACGAAGCCGACGTAGCCCAGCAGCGCGGCGGCGCCGACCACGATCAGCGGATTGGTCTTGGTCCGAACGAAGATCAGGGTGGCGACACCGGTGATCAGGTAGGCCCGCCAGTCGTGGTCGGCGGCCTTGCTCATGACCAGCGAACTGGCCAGGATCAGCCCCACGGTCAACGGCGCGAAACCCTTCTCCACGGCGTACCGCAGCTTGGATTTCTGCGCCTTCTGCCAGGACATGGTGATCAGATACATCAGCCCCGCGGCAGGCACGACCATCGCGATCGTGGCGAGCACGCCGCCGATGATGCCGCCGAAGACCCCGGCCACGCTCAGCCCCGCGGCGTACCCGACCAGCGAGACGATCAGGATGCTCGGCCCGGGTGCGGCCTGGGAGATCGAGAAGATGTCGGCGAATTGGGAGTTCGTCAGCCAGTGGTGGCCGGTCACCGCCTGCAGATGCATGTCCGGCAGGACGGTGTTGCCGCCGCCGATCGACAGCAGCGACAGCGAGCCGAACATGCCGATCAGTGCGAGGAAGGTCTTCATGCGTCGACCGGTTCGGGCTTCTTCCGCGGCCAGGCCCAGATCAGGCTCAGCGGCGCCAGGATCGCCAGCGTCGTCAACAACGGCCAGCGCATCAACCCGTTGAGGACGAAGGCGGCCAGGAAGAAGGCGATCGGCATGACGCCCTTGAGGCACTTCTGGCCGGTCTGGATCACCATCGCCAGGGTCAGGGCGACGGCGGCGGCCGAGGCCCCGTGCAGGGCGCCCTTCACCGCGGGCACCTCTTTGAAGGTGAAGTAGGCGAAGCCCAGGGTCAGGACGATCGCAACCGGTATCAGGCAGAGTCCGATCAACGCGGCGACTGCGCCGGCGAGGCCCTTCATCTTGGTCCCGACGAAGACCGCCAGGTTCACCTGATTGGCGCCGGGGACGATCCGGCACATCGTCATGGCGGACAGGAACTCCTCCTCGCCGAGCCATTTCTTCTCGACGACGATGACTTCGCGCGACCATGCCCCCAAGCCGCCGCCGAACGACGCCAGCGCTATGTGGTTGAACGTGCGGGCGATCTCCAGCAGGGAGACCTTCTCCAGGGTTGGGCCCGGCTCACTCATGGACCAGATCATGGTCGTGCGGGAACTCGTCCTCGACGGGACGGTTCTGTTCCAGGGGGTCCGGCGGCTCGTAGTGATTCGAAATCTGCCAGTCGCTCTTGAAGACCGCTTTGAGCCGGGCCACAACCTCCGGGTCATCGCTGGTGATGCCGAGCTCGCGGCGCAAGTCGAAAGCGCTGCGATCGATGTTCATCGACCCGACCAGAACCTCTCTGCCGTCGACGATCAACAGCTTGGCGTGCACCCGCAGATTCTTCTGCTTGCGCACCTCGACGCCGAAGCGGCGCAGGGTCCGCAGAGAGGCGAACGTATCGAGGATGTCCCATTCGCTGATGCCGTGCTTGCCCCCGCACAACACCCGCACCCTCACCCCACGGTGGGCGGCGGCCGCGATGTGGTCGAGGATCACGGCGTCCACGTACTTCGGGTGTTGGATGTACAGCTTGCGCTCAGCGGTGTCGATGAATCGAGCCATGTGGTAGCGCGAATTGGAGTTACTCCACAGCAGTCCTTCATATCTGGGCGGGGTGAAGTCGCGATGCTCCCAGTCGGCGTTGAAGACGTCGATGATCTGTGCCACATGCTGCGGGTCGTGCGTGATGATCCCGTAGTCGCGGGTGAGCGTGAAGTACTTGATCATCAGGTTGTAGGTGGCGACCATGGCGGCGCTGTTGTCGACGACGATCGACTTCTCGTGCGTCACATAGAATTTGGGGCTGGACCACTGAACGTCGATGCCGGCGTTCTTGAGTTCTTCATAGCTCTCGTCGTTCGCCCGGTCGCCGCCCGACCGCTGCGGGTTGAGCATGATCCGGACGTCGACGCCGGCCTTCTTCCGATCGATCGCAGCTTCGATCAGGCTGGGCTCGGTGAAGGTGAATTGCTTTATCAGAAGCGAGCTTTGCGCGCTCATGATGAATTCGAGGACTGGGTCCAATCCGTCGTCCGGCTGGACGATTACGCGCGGGGCGTTAGCAGACATAGGTTTCGGATGCTAGCACCAGAACCCCCTCGGCACTTTGCTGTTGGGTGAATGTTGCGCGCGCGTCGCATCACGGGACCGGTGCGGGTACGGCCGGATCTGCCAGGCCCAAGCCGAGTCCGGGCGGGACCGAGATTCCCGGTGCGGGCGCCGTCCCCGCAAGCGGTTCACCGAGTTGCTCGTAGGGGACCTGCCCGAGCAAAGCGCCGTCGAGCGCGCCACCTTGATACATCTCGTGTAGGCGGTGCAGAAAAGCCAGCCGGCCCGTGCCGGGCTGGTCGGCTGAGGGCCCGATACCGACATCGACGACGCCGTCCCCGGGAGCGGCGGGTGTGACGTTCTGCGGGAGCAGATATTGGTTGTTGAACGCATGTAGATCCGGGGTCGCCACCGCGCCTTGTGCTCCCGGCGCCGACGGAACCGGGTTCTGCCCCAGGAGAAGTCCCGGGGCGTAGGCGGACAGGTCGGGTAAACCGAGGGGGCCGACGGCGGGTGCACCGTCCTGAGCGAGGACGCTGCCGACGGTCGCGGTGGTCGGAATGAATTCCGCCGGTGGCGTCGGCGGAACCGGTAGGTCGCCCGGGCCGGGATCGGCCGTCGCGCTTGCCGCACCGGCGACGGCGACGGCGACGGCAATCGCGGCCGCGGCCATCAGCGTGGGCGCCAACGCGCGATCGCTTGTGCTCATCCCGCCATGCCCTCCTGGCCTCGATCCTCGTCACACCGTAGTCGGCTGTCGCGGTGACGTTGCCGCGAACGGTGGCGAAGCTGCGATCAGCCGACCGGCGGAGGCGGTAGCGGCAGCGCCGGTTCCGGGGGAGCAACCGGTGCTCCGGGGGGAGGCGGTGCCGCCGGATCGGGCAGGAACTGCTCGGGCCCGGCCGGGATGTTGGTGTCCGGTGGTGGTGCCGTTCCGGGCAGCGGCTGGCCGAGCTGGTCGGCCGGCATGCGACCCAGCGCGCCATGCAGCATGGCGTGCACGCCTTTGAACTGATTCACCCGAGCGAATGGCCCGTTTGCGCCCGGTCCCAGCTGGTACGGGGAGGTCTGATCAGCGGTCGGCATGCCGTAACTCGGTGCAATCAACAGCTCGGTGCCGGCGAGGATGTCGGCGTTCGGCAGCGCCGCAGGGGCGGTGCCCGCTAGGGCCGGGACGGGGGTCTGACCGAGCAGCAGTTGGTTGCCCGCGGGGCCGGCGAGGTAGTCCGCGAATCCGCTGACCGAGTCCGAGATGGTCGGCGCAGGTGGAAGGAGCCCTTGCGGGGGTGCCGGGGGTGCCGGGTCGACCGGTAGCGGCTCGTCGGCGGCGGCGGTCGCCATGGAGGTGACCGCCGCCCCGACAGCGAGCGCGGCCACGGCCGCACCCTTGACGAGCGTTCTGCGTATCTGGCGCATTCGTATGTCAGAAGACCTTGGCGATGCCGTAGTAGGCGACGATGTCGTCGGCATCGGTGCCCGAGCTGGTCAGCACCGCATACGAGCGCAGCGATGACGCGCCGACGCAGTTGTCGATCTTGATGTGGATGTCCTTGAGCGTGACTCGAGCCGAGGTGCCCTTGAACTTCTTCTTATCGACGACGACGTTGGTGATGGTTCCCGGTCTGGGATTGACTTCGACCTGGCCCGAGATCGGGAAGCTGATCGAGCCCGGCAGCGTGACTCCGCCGGTGCCGAGGCTGGTGCTGCCCAAGCTGGCGCCGATCCCGCCGATGAGCTTGATCTTGTCCATTTCGACTCCGCAGCCGATCTGGTAGCCGGTCTCGAGCGTGCCGCCGGACACCCCGCCTGGGGCGGTGCCGGTGAACGTGGCACCGACCACCCAATCCCGCGAAGACAGGGACGTCGTCAGCGGTGCCACGGGCAGTTGGGTTTCGTCCCGGGCAACCACCGTCAGCGTCCGGCCGTCAGGTGTCTTGGCGATGCCGGGGGGCCCGGACGGGACGAGTCCGTTGTCCGGTGGTGGGGGGGCGCCGACATCGGCGACGGGCGGTGCCGCCGGATCGGCCGGGTCCGCCCACGCGAGCGGGGCCGATCCCATCGGGATCAGCATGCAAACTGCAGCCGCGGTGGCAAAGCGATACAACATGTCCTGTCGGCGCCTTCCGTCTGTCACTCACTGGGATGTTTCGTGAGAATGATCTATTGGTGGGTTGTCCAATTGATGAACGCAGCGCCAACCTTCAGCGCCCCAAAACTCATCCACTGGAAGTTCCCGCGTGTGCTCCGCTTGGGCGAATCGGCTGCCCGCCACCGCGTGGGTTGCGGGCAGCCGAGCGCGAGAACGACGATGTTCAGTTGTTAAACGGCTTTGGTGACACCGAGGTACGTCACGACGTCGTCGGTGTTGTCGGTGGAGCTGGTCAACGTTGCGTACGAACGGATGAAGGACTGACCCGCGCAGCCGTCGATCTTGATACGGAATCCGGTGATGGAGATTCGTGGGGCGGTGCCCTTGAACTCCTTCTTGCCGACCGGAACGATGTTCACTGTTCCGGGCTTGAGGTCGATTTTCATCGTGTAGTTCGCCGAGAGGCCAAGTGTGATCGGCAGAAGCGAGCCGCTGACGAGCGGAATGCCCACGCCGGGGGTGACGCCGACGCCGGCGATGTTCTCGATGGCGTCTTGGATGATGCCGCAACCGATCTGGTAGCCGGCCTCCAAGGTGCCACCGGCCAGCTTGGTTGATCCTCCGCCGGTCACCGATCCGGTGAACGTTCCGTCGACCAGGTACTCGCGGGACCATGGCGAATTGGTCAGGGAGGCCACGGGTTCCATGGACTCCTCCTTACCCGACACATTGAGGACCCAGCCGTCGGGAGTTTTGAGAACTCCAGGCGCAGCTGATGGCACCGGTCCTGCGGGGCCGCCCGGAACCGGTCCGGCGTTGGCCACGGGTGCCACGTTGGGGTCAGCAGGCGGGTCAGCCAGTGCGAGCGGAGCCGCTCCCGTCTGAACCAGCAGGCATACTCCAGCCAGTGCGGCAAAGCGTTTCAACATGTCGTGTTGGCGCCTCTCGTCATTGATATCCACTGTGTTGTTCGGAGGAATCATCGAGTTGGTTGGTTTCTTAATGGTTAACAACGCGCCAATAACTCTCGCCCGATTGCCGTCTACCGAGCGTCGTTTTGTTCCTTCCGTGGTCGGACGAATGGTATTGGGTCTCAAGGTGATACCAACTGGGCGTGACGCGAGTGAAGGAGACACCCGATGGATCCCTCAGTAGCGCCCATTGTTCGTGGTCTGTTCACCATGGCGACAGCTATTCCATTGATCATCACTCTGTTCTGACCCCGACGAACGCTGACGCGCGGGTTTCGGGGCAAGGCTGGTTGGAACTTCCAGCCGGACGGTTCGGGGGAGCCCATGATCCAGGAGGAAGTGATGAGAACACCACTGTCGTATGGACATGCGGTGACCGCCTCGTTGTTGGTGTCCGCCTCGGCCTTGTTTGCCGTCCCCGTCGCGGCCGCTGAGCCGGGTGCGCAAACCGAGGCGTCGGGGCCCGCTCCTGGCCCTGCACCGGCCGCGGCGGCGCCGGCGCCGCCGCTCGATTCGCCGCCTCCAGACGAGTCGGCGTCCAATGCGATATCCGACGCCTGTCGGCAATTCGATGCGGCGCTGGACTACGCCGCAACGAATTACGAGGACTTCGCCTACAACACCGCGGGCAACGGAAACATCGTGAACTACCAAGACCCGAACGTGGCCTATTCGAATGTCCTCGGCCGTACCGCGTTGCGGGAGGCCGCCGCCGCGGCCTTGTCGGCGGCGTCGACGCCGGGGCTGCCCCCGGATGTCGCAGCGCCGATGCGGTCATGGTCGTTGCGTGCCGCAAAGCTGTTGGTGATCATGGGGATTCGCGGCGGCGGCGATTCATTGAATTCGACAGCCAACGATATGAACACCGACGCCACCAATGCGCAGATGGCCTGCGCGCTCAACGGCGCACGCGTCTGACAGCTGTTCCCTGGCTCAACGGAATCGGCCCCCTCCTCTCGGAGGGGGCCGATTCGCTTGCTAGTGACGGATTACCCGCCGGCGCCGCCGGTGCCACCCTTGCCAGGGGAGCCGCCGATGGAGCCCGAGCCGCCCTGGCCTGCGCTGCCTGCGGTGGCGCCACCCTTGCCGCCGGTGCCGCCGTTACCTCCCTTGCCGCCGCTGATGACGCTGCCGCCGCCGGTGCCGCCGTTACCTCCCTTGCCGCCGGTGCCGGTCATGGCGCCGTCGCCGCCGGTGCCACCGCCCGCGCCCGCACCACCGCTGAAGCCGCCGAAGCCGCCGGTGCCGCCGTTGCCGCC
>AGIQ01000017.1 GCA_000230935.2 Mycolicibacterium rhodesiae JS60 | reverse complement strand
ACGGAACATGGACACAGCAGTGGCACCACCGCGACCAGGTTCTACAGGCCTACTACGACACCCACCCCGAACGATTCCGCACACGCCCACACACCAAAAAACCCAGCCCCGTAGTCGGCATCAACCTCCCCACCGAAAACGACACCGACCGACTCCACGCAGCTTGACAACGCCCGTGACCGAACGAAAACGCGTCGAAATCGCTCAAGAGATGGCCGCCGCGATCTGCGCGTCCGCGCCGTCCACGGCGACCTCGCGCTTCTCGCCGGTGAACCGATTCCGCAGCTCGACGACCCCGTCGGCCCAGCCACGCCCGACCACGACGATCCAGGGCACGCCGATCAGCTCGGCGTCCTTGAACTTCACCCCCGGCGAGGCGGTGCGGTCATCGAGCAGCACCTCCAGGCCCAACCCGTCCAGGTCGCGGGCCAGCTCCTCGGCGCCGGTCCGCGCCTGCCCATCCTTGTTGGCGATCACGACATGCACGTCGAAGGGCGACACCGACGACGGCCAACGCAGCCCGAGCTCGTCGTGTTGCTGTTCGGCGATCACCGCAACCAGCCGCGACACCCCCACCCCGTAGGAGCCCATGGTCAGCCGCACCGGCTTGCCGTCCTCGCCGAGCACGTCGGCGGAGAAGGCATCGGTGTACTTGCGGCCCAGCTGGAAGATGTGGCCGATCTCGATACCGCGCGCCGAAACCAGCGGCCCGGCACCGTCGGGCGACAGGTCGCCGTCGCGCACCTCGGCGGCCTCGATCGTTCCGTCGGCGACGAAGTCACGGCCGGCCACCAGGCCGACGACGTGCTTACCGTTCTCGTCGGCGCCGGTGATCCAGGTCGTCCCGTCCACCACCCGCGGATCCACCAGATAGCGAACACCGTTGGCCAGCAAGCCTTTCGGGCCGATGTAGCCCTTCTTCAGGAACGGGTACCTGGCGAAGTCGGCATCGTCGAGCATCACGTACTCGGCCGGCTCCAGCGCTGCACCGAGGCGCTTGTCGTCGACTTCGCGGTCGCCGGGCACACCGATGGCCAGCAGCTCCCAGTCACCGCCCGGCACCCGCACCTTGAGCAGCACATTCTTGAGTGTGTCGGCCGCCGTGATCTCGCGGCCCAGTCCCGCGGAGTTGGCCCACTCGACCAGGGTGGCAATGGTCGGGGTGTCGCCGGTGTCGTAGACCGTGGCCTCGGGCAGTCCCTCGACCGGGCGCGACTCCGGGATCGCGGTGATGACCGCCTCCACGTTGGCCGCGTACCCGGATTGCAGGCAGCGCACGAAGGTGTCCTCGCCGATCTCGCTTTCGGCCAGGAATTCCTCCGACGCCGACCCGCCCATCGCACCCGACACCGCCGAGACGATCACATAGCGAATTGCCATGCGCTTGAACATGTTCTGGTACGCCTCGCGGTGCGCGTGGTACGCGGTCTTGAGGCCATCGTCGGCGATGTCGAACGAGTACGAGTCCTTCATGATGAACTCACGTCCGCGCAGGATGCCGGCCCGCGGACGGGCCTCGTCACGGTACTTCGTCTGGATTTGGAACAGCAGCAGCGGGAAGTCCTTGTAGGAGCTGTACTCCCCCTTCACCGTCAGGGTGAAGAACTCCTCGTGGGTGGGGCCGAGCATGTAGTCGTTGTCCCGGCGGTCCTTGAGCCGGAACACCCCGTCGCCGTATTCGGTCCAGCGGTTGGTGGTCTCGTAGGGCGCCTTGGGCAGCAGCGCCGGGAACAGGATCTCCTGCCCGTTGATCGCGACCATCTCCTCGCGCACGATCTTCTCGATCTTGCGCAGCACCCGCAGGCCCAGCGGCAGCCAGGTGTACAGCCCCGGCGCCACCGGCCGGACGTAGCCGGCACGGATCAACAGTTTGTGGCTGGGTACTTCGGCGTCGGCCGGGTCATCGCGCAGAGTGCGCAAGAACAGCTCGGACATGCGGGTGATCACAGTGGGCAAGCCTAGCTGGGCGACTGTCCCGAACTGGCCACGCGTCCTGGCTAGGCAGTCCGCAGGGTGGTCACCCGGGCTGACAGCTGGAACAAATGCGAGAGGTCCCACCGGGTGAAGCCCACCACCAGTGCGCGAGAGCCGTCGGCGTTCAAGATGGGCGGTGGCGACCTCCAGAACTGAACGGAATGGAGACCGGAAATGGTGATCGTGCGGCCCACCTGGGTGCCGGTGGCAGTGTCGATCATCGTCCAGTGCTCGGACTGGAACGACTGGGCGAACTCTAAGGCCGGAGCCATGACTGGGAAGAAGATCAGTAGCGGAATGAAAAGAACGAAAGCGGCAACCTGCAAGGCCCCTAGGATGGCCGCTTGGCCGACGGGGAAGCTCGCGATCAGGACACGCGAACCATCGGCACTCATCACCATGTCGTCGCTCAGGCTGTCGAGGAGGACACCGGAAACTTTGAGCGTGGTGCCCACCTGATTGCCTGTGGCCGTGTCGATTATCGCCACTCGCAGGGTGTCGGTGGTGACCACGGCTCGGGAACCATCGGCGGTCAGTACGGTCGAGGCCGAGCCCTCGAGGGTGAGTGTGGACCCTAGCTGTTTGCCGGTGGCCGTATCGATCACGGTCGCTTTCGACGAAAAGGAACTGTGACTCTGATCGTAGATTCGATTGGTGACCACGGCCCGAGAGCCGTCGGCACTCAATACCGTCGACGCGCTACCGGCGATGGTCAACGTTGCTCCGACCTGAGCACCCGTCTTGGTGTCGATCACGATCACCGTCGACGAACCGGGAGTGCCGTCCAGAGGAGAATAATTAGCGGTCACCACAGCCCGGAAACCAGTGGCACTCAACACCGTCGACCCATTACCGACAAGAGTCAGTGTGGCACCCAACTGCCTACCTGTCGTGGTGTCGATCACCGCACACTGGGTGGGGGAATAGCCATAGATGGCCGAGTCGTAAGCCCGTGCCACCACCACAGCCCGGGAACCGTCGGCACTCAACACCATCGACCCATCACCGACAAGAGTCAGTGTGGCACCCACCTGCTTACCCGTGGCAGTGTCGATCACCGCCCATTGGGTGGAGGTCACCTGATAGATGGTCGAATCGAATGCGCGGGCGGTCACCACGGCTCGCGAACCGTCGGCACTCAATACCGTCGCCCCACTACCGGCAAGGGTAAGCGTGTCACCCACTTGGGCACCGGTCGCCGTGTCAACCACCGCGACGGAGGTAGGGCCAGTACCACCCGTCGAATAGGGCATCGCCGTCACCACGACCCGAGAACCATTGGCAATCAACACCGTCGACCCATCACCGGCAACAGTGAACGTATGGCCCACCTGGGCGCCGGTCTTGACGTTGACCACCGTAACGGATGTCGAGCCCTCGGCAGAGCCAAAGGGCGAGTGATAGGGCGTCGTCGTCACCACGACCCGAGAACCGTTGACGCTCAACACTGTCGGGCTACTACCGGCAACAGTGAGCGTGCTGCCCACTTGAGCACCGGTCTCTGTGTCGATCACGATCACGTCAGTGCTCGACGAATCGGTCGTCGAACCGGAGATGCTCGAAGTGACAACGGCTCGGGAATCACTGGCAATCGACACCGTCGACGCGCTACCGGCAACGGTGAGCGTGCTGCCCACCTGGGCACCGGTCTTGGTGTCAATCACGATCACGCCGGTGCTCAGCGAACCCGTGGGCGAATCGGAAACGCTAGAAGCGACCACGGCGCGCGAGCCATCGGCGCTCAACACCGTCGACGCGTAACCTGCAACGGTAAGCGTGCTACCCACCCGGGCACCCAACTTGGTATCGATCACAGCCACTCTCGACGAATCGGGGCTGTACCAATCGAGAATATGGGCGGTCACCACGGCATGAGATCCATCGGCGCTCAACACCGTCGAACCCGCCCCGTCAAGACTGACCACGGAACCCACCTGATTGCCGGTGGCAGTGTCAATCACGGCCCACTGGGTGGTGGCGATCTGGTCGCTCGTCGTGTCGAAAATACCGGTCGCCACAACGGCGCGAGACCCATCGGCGGTGAATGACACTGTCGTTAGGCCGGCACCCCGCAGGACAACGGTGGCACCAACCTGTTCGCCGCTGGCGGTATCGAACACCGCTACCCGGGTAGCGGCGCCCGATCCGACCGTGTAGACGACGCGCGATCCATCCAAACTCTGCGACTGGGTCAGTTCCGCTGGATCACCTAGGAGTGTGGTGTGGCCGGTCGCGGACAATGCGACCCGTTTCCGTTCGACGTCGCGCCGGGCAAGCCAAAGGCTGTCGGCGAGGGACGGAGCCGGCGCTCCCGGCGCCGGGTCGGATGGGGCCAGCCGGCCCAAACCTGTCCAGCCCAGCACATCGGTCACAAGCGATCTCACCGTGACCGCAACAGCATCGGGGCCGCTCGCCGGTGAGGGCGTTCGCGAGGCAGGCACCAACGGCCCGACGCCACGTCGGGAAACGCCCGGTGCCGACCGCGCAGTTGTCCGTCTGGCTTCACCACGGTCGCCGGACAGCTTCGACGGGCCGAGCCCCTGCACACCTCGCGCGTTCTGCCCACCGCCGTGCACCGAATGCGACGAACCCGAACCCGACGGATGCGAGCCACCATCGTCGGCGCAGGCGACCCCCTGCCCGAGCCATAGCCCGGCACCGACACCCAACACAGCCGCCAGCGGGCCCACCCGCCCAACAAACCTGCCAACACTCACGCGCACTCCTCGCCCCGCGACATCACGCAAGCGCCCGAAAGGGGCCAACGCGATAAGGAATTTTGGCCCGGCGCAGTCGCGACATACGCAGTAGTGCGCTACTGCACATTCACCAACAACGGCGTCAGTCGCGTCCTTGCCACGTGCAGATGCAGGCCTCGTTGCCCTCCGGGTCGGCCAGTACCCAGAACGCCGGCGCGGCCGCATCGGACAACAGGGTCCCGCCCGCCGCGATCGTCGCCGCGATGCGGTCGGCGGCCGCGTCGTGGGGCACGTCGATATCGAGGTGGATGCGGTTGCGCTGCGGCCGCGGGGCGTCCATCTGCTGAAACCAGATCGCCGGACCACGTCCCGACGGGTCGATCAGCCCGTCGGACAGGTCGGAGGGTCCCGGTTCGTCGATGTACCCGGTGGCCGCCTTCCAGAACGCCCGGACTGCCGCGATGTCCAATGCGTCGAAGGCGATCTCGAGCGCCTGCACCGAGCCGGGCGTCAGCCCGAGCCCGCGGTCGGCCAGCGCCGCCGAAATGGTGTGCGCCAGGCCGATGTCCAGGCCCGTCACCGCCCACTGATCCACCGATTGCAGGCGCAGCACCGCACGCTCGGCACGGATGTCGACGCTCAGGTGCCCCTGGCCGTCGTCGCCGACCGCTTGGATAGCGAGTGCGGCCACCTCGCCGGCCCGGGCCAGTGACGACACCGGGACATCGGCATAGATGGCGCCGAGCACCAGGCGCCAGCCGGAGGCGCTGACCGCGTCCGAGATCTCCTGGCGGTTCACGCGGCCGCCGCGGATTGCCCCCGATGGAACATCGCCGCGCCGATGAGGCTCACCACCACCCCGCCGATGATCCAGCAGACCAGCACGACGATCGAGTGCGTCAGTCCGTGGCCGTCGAAGTACACGATCCGGCGGATCGCGTCGGTGCCCGCGCCATTGGGCAGCACACCGCTGATCGCACGCCAGAACGGCGGCAGCACCGACGGTTGATACGCGCCACCGGCCGACGGGTTGCCCAGGATGACGAAGATCACCACTGTCAGGCCGATCCCGATGACCCCGAACAGAATCTGGAGCGCGATCGTCACCGTCGCGGCCGACAACGTCACCAGCGTGCCGATCCCGGCGATCGGCCAGAAGTGGCCGTTCATCGCGTGCAGCACCGGCTCCGCGACCACCGCGCCACCGAACCCGGAGGCCAGCGCGTAGGGCACCGTCGCCCCCAATCGCCACAGTGAGCGCGGAAAGGTTGCCGGCCGTGAGCCTTTCGCGATGCCGAGCATCGAGGCGAACAGGTAGCCGCCGACCACCCAGCCCACGACGAGATAAAACCCGGACAACCCACGGGCGTCGCCGGAGAACAGCGGGACAACGTCATCGACGGCGACGGTGCGTTGCTGGGCGGCGGTCACCTTGGTGAAGATCTGCTCGAGCGCCCCAGACACCGCGGTGCCGCCGCCGGACGCCACCAGCAGCCGGTCTTCGGTGCCGGCTGGGTCGAGGATGTAGACGCCGGAGACGTCACCGGAGCGCAGCGCCGCGCGGGCCGCGTCCTCGTCGCCGGCCGCCGAAGCCGCGACGGGATCACCGGCCAGGTCGTTGAGTTGACCGACGACCTGCCCGGCCACCTGTGCGGGCGCCACGACGGCAACCGGAATCTGATGCGCTGTCGGCGAATGGAAGGCGCCGAGGTAGGACAGGATGAACGCGAACTGCAACATCAGCACACCGACGCCGAGCGCCAGGGTGCGCGGCGCAACCGCGTCGCGGAAGCGGTCCTGCCAGGTCTCCGGCGTCTCGGGGGCTACGTGTTTGTTGACGTGCTCGTTGACCATTCGGCTCATCTTCCTCCGCCGGAACCGTGCGAGCACCGGCACTCTAGGGTGGGTGAGTGAGATCTGAATCGGCGCCCACAGGATCTGCAGGATCTTCTCTGGCGGCCCAAACCTACTCCGGCCGGATGCCGTCGCATGTCGGCGACATGGCCGTCGAGACGCACGGCATCGCACCGATCCCGCCGGACAACCGGTATGGCTCCGCGCGCCGGCTTTTCACCGTGTGGTTCGCCCCCCAGGTCAACATGACCGTGGTGTTCACCGGCACGCTCGCCGTGGTGCTGGGTCTGGGGTTCTGGCTCGGGCTGCTGGCCATGGTGATCGGCACGGTGGTCGGCTCGCTGGCCGCCGGCTACCTGTCCACTTGGGGCCCGCGAACCGGCACCGCCCAATTACCCAACGCGCGCATGGCATTTGGCGGCACCGTCAGCGTGGTTGCGGTGATCCAGTGGTTGTCGTCGATCGCGTGGGACGGCCTGGTCGGGCTGTTCGGCGGTGAGGCGCTGGCCGAGCTGGCCGGCATGCCGTTCTGGCTGGCGGTCGTCATCGTGCTGGCCGCGCAGGGCGCTGTCGGCGTCTTCGGCTACGAGGTGATCCACCGCGTGCAAGCCGTGATGACCGTCGTGCTCATCGCCACCTTCGCGGTGCTCGCCTGGAAGCTGGTCAGCGGCCATCAGGTGATCTCGCTGCCCACATTGAGCGGTGCGGATCTCGCAGGCGCTTTCGTTCTCGAGGTCACCATCGCACTGAGCCTGGCGATCTCGTGGGCCAGCTACGCCTCCGACTACAGTCGCTACCTTCCAGCGAACACATCGCGCAACGCGGTGTTCGGCTACACCTTCGGCGGTCTGGCGGTGGCCTACATCGCCGTGCAGGCCATCGGGGTGGCGGCCGCGGGCACACTCACCGATCAGACCGCGCAGGGCGTGCGGGAGATCATGGGCGGCGGTGTGCTGGGCGCGGTGGCGCTGCTGGTGATCGCGCTGGGCTCGGTGGCTTCCAATGCGATGAATGACTACAGCGGCTCGCTGGCGCTGCAGACCGTCGGGGTGCGGGTGCGACGGCCGGTGTCGGCTGTGGTGGTCGTCGTGATCGCGTTCGCACTCATCATGTGGCTGCACTCCGGCGACATGGCGTCACGCTTCCAGGGCGTGCTGCTGTTCGTCAGCTACTGGATTCCGGCGTTCGTCGCGATCGTGGCCATCGACTGGCGCTTCCGCAGCGCCGGGCGGGACACCATCGACCCCGCCACCGAAGTGACGCCGCGCACCGACGGTCTCGTCGCACTCGGGGCGTTCTTCGTGGCGTTCGCCGCGGCGGTCCCGTTCATGCACACCAACCTCATCGTCGGTCCGGCGGCCACTGCACTGCACGGCGCCGATCTGGCCTACTTCGTGAACTTCCTTGTCGCAGCAGCGGTTTACGGCGGCTATCGGGTGGTGCGGGCGCGCCGCTGAGGGGCTTAGGGGCTGAACCGGGTCTGCAGTGCGTCGAGCAGTCCGCGAACCTCGTTGATCCGGGCGTTGATTCGCTGCATGTCGTGCCGCAGGCGGATCTCGCTGTGACCGGCCCTCGCGGACCGCGTGCGCGCGGCCAAGATTTCGAGTTCGTCGAGCTCGACGCGCAGGATCTCCTCGAAAAGGCGCGCCTGCGCCTGATCAGCGGGATGCGCCGACCGCTTGGGCCACGGCTCGAAGTCCTCGGGGAAAACAGCTACCACGCTCATCAGCCATAGCATCGACCCCGTTACGCCCTGATCAATTACCGCGCCGTACCAGCCCGGTAAGGATTAGTTCACGTCGCCGCAACCCGCAGTGTGAGCACTTACAGCTCGCCGGCCTCGACCGCTTCGCGGGTGTGCTGGGCGGCGGCGATGTCACGGGTCGAGAAGCCGATCCCGAGCGCGGCGACCCCCACCAGCACCGCGATGCCCGCCACCCACAGTAGCGAATAGGTGTAACCGTAGCCGAGCGCGTCCAGCTGGGCGGGCGTCATGTACTTCACCGGACCGGTGGTTCCGCCCAGATACAGGGTGCGGGAGGTCTGCACGGCCTGGATGACCACCAGCACCAGCGGACCCCCGAGGTTGAACACCATGAGCGTGATCGACGAGACCGGGCCGACCTCGCGCGGGCCGACATTGGCCAGCGTGCACAGCGGAAGGATCACCGAGATGATGCCGATCCCCAGGCCGCCGACGACGATCGGGACGAACAGGTCGGGGAAATACGGGATCTGGCGGTTCAGCGTCGACCCATAGAGCATCGCGGCGAGCACCAGCAGCCCGCCGCCGAGGATGACCCAGCGCGGCGGAATCCGCAGTGCCAGCTTGGTGGCTGCGACGTTGCCGACGACGAACGCGGCCGCGAACGGCATGAAGCAGATGCCCGCCCGCAGCGGGGAATACCCGAGCACGTCCTGGACGAGCAGGCCGATCATCACGCTCAGGGTCAGCATCACGCCGCCGGCCAGGAAGTACGCGGCGAACGAGGCGACCCGGCTGCGGTTGTCGAACACCTCGAACGGCACCAGCGGGTTGTCGGCTTTGCGTTCGACGACCAGGAAGGCGACGGAGAAGACGACGGCGGCGGCGCCCGCGCCGATCACCCACGGATCGATCCAACCGCGGGGCGGGCCCTGGGTGAAGACGAGCACCGCCGAGGTACATGCCAGCGTGGCCAGCAGCGCGCCGCTGACGTCGAGTTTGAGGCGTTCGTGCCGGGTTTCCTCGAGGCGGGTGAGCGCGACGACGATGATGAAGATGCCGATCGGCACGTTGACCAGGAAGGCCAGCCGCCACGACAGGCCGGTCACCGCACCGCCGAGGACGAGCCCGAGCACCGAGCCCAGGCCCTGCATGGCCGCCGAGACCGCCAGCGCCTGATTGCGCGGATGCCCGACGGCATAGGTGGTGGCGATCAGCGCCAGCCCGGTCGGCGCGGCCACCGCGGCGCCCATGCCCTGCACCGCTCGCGCCACGATCAGCGTCCACTGATCATTGGCCAGCCCGCAGGCCAGCGAGGCGATGGTGAATACGCCGACCCCGGAGATGAACGCCCGCTTGTGGCCGACGGCGTCACCGACCCGGCCGCCGAGCAGCAACAGCCCGCCGAAGGTCAGCACGTAGGCGGTGATCACCCAGCTCTTGGAAGCATCGGACAGGCCGAGCTCGGCCTGCATTCGCGGCAGAGCGACGATCACGATGGTGCCGTCCAGCGTGGACATCAGCTGCATGCCGGTGATCGCGACGATCGCGAGACCGAGCACGCGGGAGGCAAGCGGTCTGGTGGCCGGTAGCGGACCGCTCGCGCCAGACATGGGTAGCTACCCTACCGTCCGCAATCGGGTGCGCTTCGAAAGCGCCGGGCGCACGACACCGCGCCGAAACCGGATCGAGACTAGAGCTCTCCGGCGTCGATCGCGTCTTTGACTTCCTGCGCGTGGGCGACCTGCGCCGCGGTGTAACCGATGAACAGCGCGACCGCACCCACGATCACCGCGACGGCAGCCACCCACAGCAGGCCATAGGTGTAGCCCTGGTCCAGGGCGTGCAGCTGCGCGTTGTTCATCTTCTTCACCGGGCCGGTGGTGCCGCCCAGGTACAGCGTGCGCGAGGTGATGACGGCCTGGATGATGGCCAGCACCACGGGTCCGCCGAGGTTCTGCAGCATCAGCGCGATCGCCGACACCGGGCCGATCTGGTCGAAGCCGACCCCGGCGATGGCCGACACGGTGAGCGGCACGACGATCATGCCGATACCGAAGCCACCCACCGTGATCGGGATGACGAGGTTCGGGAAGTACGGGATGCCACCGTTGAGCGTGGAGCCGTAGAGCATCGCGGCCAGCACCAGCACCCCGCCGGCGATCACCAGGAGCCGCGGCGGGAAGTGCGACACCAGCTGCGACGACAGCCCCAGGCCGATGCCGAGCGCGATGACGAACGGGATGAAGCCGATCCCGGCCTTCAGCGCGCTGTAACCCATGATGTCCTGCACGTACAGGCCGATCAGCACGGTCAGCGTGAACATCACGCCACCGGCCAGGAACACGGCGGCGAAGGTGGCCAACCGGTTGCGGTCACGGAACAGCGCGAAGGGAACCACCGGGTTGACCGCACGGCGTTCGACGAAGACGAAGGCGACCAGCGCGACCACGGCAGCGGCGCCCGCGGACAGGATCACCGGTGACGACCAACCGTTTTCGGGGGCTGAAGCGAACCCGAACACCGCCGCGGTGCAGCCGATGGTGGCCAGCAGCGCGCCGGCGGCGTCCATCTTCATCCGCTCCCGCTGGGTTTCCCGCAGGGTGTTGCGGGCCAGGTAGATCATCAGCAGGCCGATCGGCACGTTCACCAGGAACGCGAACCGCCAGGACACCTCGACCAGGGCACCGCCGACCACCAGGCCCATCACCGAACCGATGCCCGTCATCGCGGCGAACACTGCGGTCGCGGCGTTACGCGCCGGCCCCTTGGGGAAGGTGGTGGCCACCAGGGCCAGCCCAGTGGGTGAGGCGATCGCCGCGCCGACACCTTGCAGCAGGCGCGCGATCACCAGAGTTGCTTCGTCCCAGGCGATTCCGCACAGCACCGAGGCGATGGTGAACAAGGCGACGCCGACGATGAAGGTGCGCTTGCGGCCGATGGTGTCACCGAGGCGGCCGCCGAGCAGCATCAGGCCGCCGAACGTGAGCACATAGGCGGTGATCACCCAGCTGCGGCCCGCATCGGACAGCGCCAGCTCGTCCTGGATCTTGGGCAGCGCCACGATCGCGACGGTGCTGTCCATCGTGGCCAGCAGCTGCATGCCGCCGATCGCGGTGACCGCGGCGAAGAAGCGGCCCGACGGCAGCCAGGCCGGGTACTTGCTGGCACGTTCCAGAGAGGTCGGCTCGAGGCGCATCGGAACAGCGCGCTCGGAGCTGTTGGCGGTCGCCCGCGCAGCGTCGTTGAGAGCCGTCATAGCGGCCTACCCTACAGTAATCTTAAGAAGATGTTAAAGGCCGAAGGCCGTGGGAAGGCCCACAACAGGGCCGATCACGATGATTGCCGGAGGCCTTATGCCGTCGGATCGAATGCGCTCCGGAGCATCGCTCAAAGTGGTCCGCACCACCCGTTCGGCGGCCGTGGTGCCGTGTTGCACCACTAAAACGGGTGTTTCCGCAGGTCGGCCGCCTGCAATCAGTGCTTCGGCAAACAATTCGATGCGTTCGACCGCCATCAGCAAAACCAGCGTCCCAGTCAATTGCGCCAGTGCATCCCAATTCACTAACGATTCCGGATGGTCGGGCGCAAGATGGCCGCTGACCACCACGAACTCGTGGTTGACCGCCCGATGGGTGACCGGGACTCCGGCCATCGCAGGCACCGATATGGCACTTGTCACACCCGGCACGACGGTGACCGGTATTCCGGCCTCCGCACAGGCGAGAACTTCCTCATATCCGCGGGCGAAAACGAACGGATCGCCGCCCTTGAGGCGCACCACGAAGCGCCCTGCCTTCGCCCGTTCTATAAGAACGCTGTTTATGGCTTCCTGAGCCATCGCGCGCCCGTACGGGATCTTGGCGGCGTCGACGACCTCGACGTGCGGTGCGAGTTCGGCGAGCAACTCCGGTGGGGCCAGCCGGTCGGCCACGACGACGTCGGCGCGGGCCAACAGTCGCCGGCCCCGCACGGTGATGAGCTCGGGGTCGCCGGGTCCGCCACCCACCAGGGCGACACTGCCGGGCACGGCGTCGCTCGTATCGGCTGCGATGAGCCCCTGCTGGAGCGCTTCGTGGATCGCCGAGCGGATGGCCGCCGAGCGGCGGTGTTCCCCGCCTGCCAGGACACCGACCACAAGGCCGTCGTGGTCGAACGACGCCGGGGTCACAGCCGAGCCCTCCCGCGCGATGTCGGCGCGGACGCAGAAGATCTGCCGGCGGTCGGCCTCGGCGACGACGGCGGCGTTGACGTCCGCGTCGTCGGTGGCGGCGATCGCATACCAGGCGCCCTCGAGGTCACCGTCGCGGTAGCCGCGCAGTTCCAGAGTGATGCCCGGCGTCGTGGTGGACAGGACTTCCACCGCCGGTGTCGCGGCCCGCGTGATCACGTGCACGTCGGCGTCGCTTCCGATGAGCAGCGGCAGGCGTCGTTGTGCGACGGTGCCGCCGCCGATCACGACGACCTTCTTACCGGCCAGGCGTAAGCCGACGAGGTAGGCGTTCTCGGTCACCGGGGCAGCTTAGTCAAGGCAGCGTGTGCCACAAATCGAGCGACCGACCGCGGCTGGGCCGCGGGATGGGTGTGCAGATACGAGGCGTGCACCCCCGCGCACACCGCGCCCTCCGTCACCGGTTGGCCATCGTGCGCCCGGAATCCCCAGGCCGGTTCCATGCCTGCAGTGAATTCGGCTGTGGTGCGGTGGAATTCGTGGCCAACGACCCGTTCCCCCGCCGCGTGCAGCGACGAATCGGACAGCGCAACGGCCTCTCGATACCCCAGGGTCAGCCGCCGGGTGAAGCGGGCCGAGCCGGGCAGCACCCCGCACATCGGATGCGCGTCGAGGTCGTCCATCAGATATGCCAGCCCACCGCATTCGGCGTGCACGGGCGCGTGCCGGGCCAGCTCGCGGATCTGGCCGCGCAGTTCGGTGTTGGCCGACAGATCGGCCAGGTGCTGCTCGGGAAAGCCACCGGGTAGTACCAGCGCCGCGGTCTGCGCGGGCAGTGTCTGGGTGAGCGGGTCGAATTCGATGACGTCGGCGCCGGCGGCCCGCAGCAGTTCGGGATGCTCGGCGTAGCCGAAGCTGAAGGCCTTTCCGGCGGCCACCGCCACCACCGGCCGGCCGTCTGCGGGCGGCCCGATGACATCGCCGGGCACCCAGGGTTCGGCGGCCACCCGGGATCCGCCGACCGCGACGACGGCGGCCAGGTCGACGTGGCGGGCGACGAGTGCGGTCATCGCGGCCACCGCGGCCTTGGCATGCTCACCGTGCTCGACGGCGGTGACCAGGCCCAGATGCCGCGAGGGCACTGCCAATTCGTCATGACGCGGGATCGCACCGAACACCGGCACCCCGGCCGCCTCGCAGGCTTGGCGCAGAATGTGTTCGTGGCGCGCAGTGCCCACCCGGTTGAGGATCACCCCGGCGATGCGAACGCCGGGATGGAACATCGAAAACCCTTGGAGCACAGCACCGATGCTCTGGCTCTGACCGCGCGCGTCGACCACTAGCAGTACCGGGGTACCGAGAATCTCGGCGACATGTGCGGTCGAGCCGCGCGCGGGGGTGACGATGTGCTCGTCGATGCGACCGTCGAAAAGGCCCATCACGCCCTCGATCACGGCGATGTCGGCATCGCGGGTCCCGTGCCGGTACAGCGAGCCGATCAGCTCCTCGGGCACCAGGACCGGGTCGAGGTTGCGGCCCGGCCGGCCCGCTGCGAGCGCATGGTAGCCGGGGTCGATGAAATCCGGGCCGACTTTGAACGGCGCAACCCGATGTCCTGCCGCTCGCAGCGCACCGATTAAACCCGTTGCGACAGTGGTCTTCCCGCTTCCCGAGGCAGGAGCGCCGATCGCGACAGCGGGTATGGACACCGTACTTACCACTCAATACCGCGCTGGCCCTTGCGGCCGGCGTCCATCGGGTGTTTGACGCAGCCCATCTCGGTCACCAGGTCGGCGGCATCGATCAGGCGTTGCGGGGCATCGCGTCCGGTGATCACCACATGCTGGCCGCCGGGGCGCGCCAGCAGCGTCTCGACCACCTCATCCACATCGACCCAGCCCCACTTCAGTGGGTAGGTGAATTCATCGAGGACGTAGAAGTCGTGCCGCTGCTGCGCCAGCCGCCCGGCGATCTCGGCCCAGCCCTCGGCGGCGGCCGCGGCGTGGTCGTCGTCCGATCCGGTTTTTCGGGTCCAGGACCAGCCCGAGCCCATCTTGTGCCATTCCACCGCGCCGCCGACGCCCTGCTCGGCGTTGAGCCGGCCCAGCTCGGCGAATGCGGATTCCTCGCCCACCTTCCACTTCGCGCTCTTGACGAACTGGAACACCGCCACGCGCATCCCGGCGTTCCACGCCCGCAACGCCATTCCGAATGCCGCCGTCGACTTTCCCTTGCCGGGCCCGGTGTGCACGGCGAGCACAGGGGTGTTGCGGCGGGCGCGGGTGGTCAGGCCGTCATCGGGGACGGCGATCGGCTGACCCTGCGGCATGGACGGTCCCCTTCTTCCTCAGGCCGCGCGGCGCACGGCCTGTGCCAGATAGTCTGCGCGCAGCTGTTCGAGTTGCAGCAGCGGGGCTTCCAGATGCTCGGCCAGGTCGGCGGCCAAACCCAGCCGGACGTATGACGTCTCGCAATCCACCACGACCGCGGCAGCGCCTTCGGCCACCAGCCGGCGGGCCGCGGAACGGCTGCGCCCCAACGGATCCGGGCCACCGGTGGCCCGGCCGTCGGTGAGGACCACGATCAGCGGGCGACGGGTGCGGTCGCGTACCCGCTCGCGTACCACGATGTCGCGCGCGGCCAGCAGACCCTGCGCCAACGGTGTCGTGCCGCCGGTGTCGAATCGCGTCAGCCGCCGCGAGGCGATATGCGCCGAGGTCGTCGGCGGAAGCAGAACTCGGGCGCCGTCCTGGCGGAACGTGATGACGGCGACCTTGTCGCGGCGCTGATACGCGTCACGCAGCAACGACAGGGCCGCCCCGGACACCGCGGACATCCGGTCCCGCGCGGCCATCGACCCGGACGCATCGACGACGAAGATCACCAGGTTGCCTTCGCGGCCGACCCGCACTGCCCGCCGCACATCCTCGGGTTGTGGCCGCAGCCTGCCGTTTCCGGCGGCGGTGAGCACCGTGGCGAACAGATGCAGTCCGTGGCCCTGCTCGGGGGTGTCGGTGGCGGTGACCACCGCCCCGGACCTGTTACGTGCCCGCGAGCGCCGGCCGGGGTTGCCCTCCCCCACCCCCGGCACGGTCAGCGCCCGGGTGCGAAACGTCGCCGCGGGCGGCGCGGCCGGTCGCGGTGCTGACGACGAATTGCCCTGCGGCGCAGACGGCCCCGATGAACCGTCGGTTGCCTGTCCGCCGCCGGGCGGGTCGGGGTCGGGTTCCGGCCCGCCATTGGTCGACGCCAGCGCTTCGTCGAGCTGAGCAGGATCGAGCCCAGGATCGTCGAACGGGTCGCGCCGACGCCGGTGCGGCAGTGCCAGCTCGGCGGCCACCCGGATATCCTCCTGGGCAACGGTTTCCGCCCCGCGCCAGGCGGCGTGCGCGACGGCCGTGCGCGCCACCACCAGATCGGCGCGCATCCCGTCGACGTCGAAAGCCGCGCACAGCGCGGCGATCCGGTTCAGCTCGGCATCCGGCAGCACCACATCGGCGACCCGCGAGCGGGCGGCGGCGATCCGGCGAGCCAGCTCGCTGTCCTGCCCGGCGTGCCGCGCGGCGAACCCGGCCGGGTCGGCCTCGTAGGCCAGCCGCTGGCGGATCACCTCACTGCGCACCGCCACGTCGCGGGAGGCATGCACGTCGACGGTCAGCCCGAAGCGGTCCAGCAGCTGCGGACGCAATTCGCCCTCTTCGGGATTCATCGTTCCGATCAGGACGAAGCGCGCCTCATGAGAGTGCGAGATCCCGTCACGCTCGATGTGCACCCGCCCCATGGCCGCGGCGTCGAGCATGATGTCGACGAGGTGGTCGTGCAGCAGGTTGACCTCGTCGACGTAGAGCACTCCGCCGTGGGCGCGGGCCAGCAGACCCGGCGAGAATGCGTGCTCGCCGTCGCGCAGCACCTTCTGCAGGTCCAGTGAGCCGACCACACGGTCCTCGGTCGCCCCGATCGGCAGCTCCACCAGCCGGGACTGCGAATCCACCTGGGACAGAACGGCGGCCAACGCCCGCACCGCCGTCGACTTCGCGGTGCCCTTCTCCCCACGGATCAGCACACCGCCGATCTCCGGGCGCACCGCGCACAGCACCAGCGCGAGTCTGAGCTGATCGTGGCCGACGATCGCGCTGAACGGAAAAGCGGGCGCGCTCAAGGCTGTTCGATCTCGGTGCTGCCGGTGCGCCGCACCATCGGCACGTGCGGAATGCCGTCCTCGACGAACTCGTCCCCGGCGGCGACGAAGCCGTGCCGGGCATACATGTCGGCGAGGTAGGTCTGGGCATCGATCCGGCACACGTAGTCGCCGACTTCGGCGATGGCGGCCTGCAGCAGCCGAGTGGTGTGGCCGTGGCCGCGGGCGGCACGCTGAGTGCACACCCGGCCGATGCGGAACGTCTTCTCCCCGCCGGCGTGCTCCTCCATCAGCCGCAGTGTCGCGATCACGGTGCCATCGGGCTGCTCCAGCCAGAAATGCCGAGTCTCGGCGAGCAGGTCACGCCCGTCGAGCTCGGGATACGGGCACGCCTGCTCGACGACGAACACTTCGACGCGCAACTTCAGCAGTTCGTAGAGGGTGGCCGCGTCGAGGTCCTTGGCCCAGGAGCGGCGAAGGGCGACCGTCACACCACCCCCGCGGGTTCCGGGCTTCCGGAACCCGACGTGACCGGGGCGCGGTCGGCCCCGGCAACCAGCGCCTCCCGGGCGGCGTCGGCCCGGCTCTCCAGCCCGAGCACCTTGGTGCCGTGTGCCCATACCTCGGCGAACAATTCCGGATTCTCCGACAGCTTGACGCCCAGCGAGGGAACCATCTCCTTGAGCTTGGGCAGCCAGCCCTGGTAGCGGTCGGCGAAGCAGCGCTCCAGAACCTCGATCATCGCCGGGACTGCGGTGGAGGCACCCGGGGATGCACCGAGCAGACCCGCGATCGATCCGTCGGCTGCGCTGAGCACCGTGGTGCCGAACTCGAGAACACCGAGCTTCTTGGCGTCGCGGCGGATCACCTGCACACGTTGGCCGGCGATGTCGATCTCCCAGTCGGAATCGACTGCGGTGGGCGCGAATTGGCGCAGATCGTTCACCCGGTCGGCTTCGCTGAGCACGAGCTGACCGATCAGGTACTTCAGCAGACCCATCTCAGTCAGCCCGACGCCGATCATCGAGGCGAGGTTGTTGGGCTTCACCGACAACGGGAGATCGGAGATCTTGCCTTCCTTGAGGAACTTCGGTGACCACCCGGCGAACGGGCCGAACAACAGCCACGAGCGTCCGTTGATGACGCGAGTGTCCAGGTGCGGCACCGACATGGGCGGGGCGCCCAGCGGCGGCAGTCCGTACACCTTGGCGTGGTGCGCGGCCGCGAGTTCGGCGTTGCCGGTGCGCAGCCACTGGCCACTGACCGGGAACCCGCCGAAGCCCTTGGCCTCGGGGATACCGGCCTTCTGCAGCAGTGGCAGGGCGCCACCGCCGGCGCCGACGAAGACGAACTTGGCCGACAGCTTGCGCTTCTGGCCGGTGCGACGGTTACGGATCTTGACCGTCCAGCCGCCGTCGGATTCCTTGTGCAGGTCGAGCACGTCGTGACCGAACAGCGTGGTCATGCCCCGCTGGGTGCCGTAGCCGAGCAGCTGGCGGGTCAGCGACCCGAAGTCGACGTCGGTGCCGTCCTCGGTCCAGTTCAGCGCCACCGGCTCGGAGAAGTCGCGCCCCTTGGCCATCAGCGGCAGGCGGCGGGTGAACTCGTCGCGGTCGTCGATGAACTCCATCGTCGCGAACAGCGGGTTGCGCACCAGGGTGTCGCGGCGGCGGCGCAGATAGTCGATGTGGTCGGCGCCCTGCACGAAACTGACGTGCGGGATGGGATTGAGGAAGCTGCGGACGTCGGGCAGGATGCCGTTCTCGTGCGCGTAGCTCCAGAACTGGCGGGTGACCTGGAACTGTTCATTGACGTTGATGGCCTTGGCGATATCGATGGTGCCGTCGGCCTTTTCCGGGGTGTAGTTCAGCTCGCAGAGCGCCGAGTGGCCGGTGCCGGCGTTGTTCCACGGATCGGAACTCTCGGCGGCGGCCGCGTCGAGGCGCTCGACCAGCGTGATCGACCAGTCGGGTTGGACCAGCCGCAGCAACGCCCCCAGCGTCGCGCTCATGATTCCCGCGCCAACCAGCACCACGTCGGTCTTGGTCGTATCAGACACCGCTTTGTCGTCCTTTACTCGTGACAGCTGTATAGATTGTCAAGGTTATCCCGCCGGGTAGCGACTTATTCTTCAGAGTCACCAGCACCACACCCCGATGTAGCCAGCACCACACCCGGCTAGGGTATGGCGTGTGACGGCAGCTCGGGCCGAATGGGCCGACGATGTCCTTCCCGGCTACCAACAGGCCACCATGGCTCTGGGGCCGGACCCCGATGGTGAAGGCGATCTGTTCGCCACCCTGGTGCGGCGCGCGGACGGCGCGTCGGCGCAACACACCGTGCTGGCGGTGCACGGATTCACCGACTACTTCTTCAACACCGAACTCGCCGACCACTTCGCGGCCGCCGGATTCCGGTTCTATGCGCTGGACCAACACAAGTGCGGCCGGTCCTGGCGGGAGGGCCAGACTCCGCACTTCACCACCGACCTCGCCCGCTACGACCGCGAGCTGGAGCGGGCGGTCGCGGTGATCGCCACCGAGAACCCCGGCACGACGATTCTGGTGTACGGCCACTCCGCCGGCGGGCTGATCGTGTCGCTGTGGCTCAACCGGGTACGTCGGCGCAACGCGACGGCGCCGTTGTCCCTGGGCGGGCTGGTACTCAACAGTCCGTGGCTGGACTTGCATGGCCCGGCGATCCTGCGGACCAGGCTGACGTCGACGGCCATCGGCGCGATGTCGCGGGTGCGCAAGACCAGGGTGGTACGCGGCACCAGCAAGGGCGGCTACGGACTGACGCTGCACCGCGACTACTACGGCGAGTTCGACTACAACCTGGTGTGGAAGCCGCTCGGCGGCTTCCCGGTCACCTTCGGCTGGATCCATGCGATTCGCCGCGGCCAGGCCACCTTGCATCGCGGCCTGGATGTCGGTGTGCCGAACCTGATCCTGCGTTCCGACCACAGCGTGGCCGAGAGCGCGGACGCGGCTGGCATGCAGCGCGGGGACGCCGTCCTCGACGTCACGCAGATCGCCCGGTGGGCGGGCTGTATCGGAAACCGCACCACCGTCGTTCCGGTTCGCGACGCCAAACACGATGTGTTCCTGTCGCTGAGCGGTCCGCGGGCGGAGTCCTACCGCGAACTGGACGCCTGGCTGGACTTCTATCGTGCGCATCACACGGCCGCGTCGACCGCAGGTCGTAGTTAAGGGGATCTCGTTGCAGCACTTCGACATTGCGATCATCGGAACCGGTTCGGGCAACTCGATCCTCGACGAGCGCTACGCCGACAAAAAGGTCGCAATCTGCGAGCAGGGCGTGTTCGGCGGCACCTGCCTGAACGTGGGATGCATCCCCACCAAGATGTTCGTCTACGCCGCCGAGGTGGCCCAGACCGTGCGTGAGGCCGCGCGGTTCGGCGTCGACGCCCACGTCGACGGTGTGCGCTGGACGGACATCGTCTCGCGGGTCTTCGGCCGGATCGACCCGCTGGCCATCGGCGGTGAGCACTACCGGCGCTCGTCGCCGAATGTGACGGTCTACGACAGCCATACCCGCTTCACCGGCCGCACCGAGACCGGCTACCGGCTGCGCACCGACAAGGGCGAGGAGTTCACCGCCGAGCAGGTGGTCATCGCGGCGGGTGCGCGCGCGATGGTTCCCGACGCGATCGCCGGTTGCGGGGTACAAGTCCACACCAGCGACACGATCATGCGCATTCCCGAGCTACCCGAGCATCTGGTGATCATCGGCGGCGGATTCGTGGCCGCCGAATTCGCCCACGTGTTTTCCTCGTTGGGCACCCGAGTGACCATCGTGATCCGTGGCGGCGGCATGCTGTCGCGCTGCGACGACACGCTCTGTGAGCGGTTCACCGACATCGCCGCCAAGAAGTGGGAGATCCGCGCCCACCGCAACATGATCGGGGCGCACCACGACGGTTCACCGGTGGTCGTCGAACTCGACGACGGCTCCGAGGTGGCAGCCGACGCGGTGCTGGTGGCCACCGGCCGGATTCCCAACGGCGATCTGATGGACCTGGATTCGGCCGGGGTGGAGCTCGACGAGAACGGCCTGATCGTCGTCGACGAGTTCCAACGGACCACGGCGCGAGGCATTTTCGCCCTCGGCGATGTGTCGTCGCAGTATCAGCTCAAGCACGTCGCCAACCACGAGGCCCGGGTGGTGCGGCACAACCTGCTGCAGGGCTGGGACGACACCGAGATGTTGATGCCGTCGGATCATCGGTTCGTGCCGTCGGCGGTGTTCACCGATCCGCAGATCGCCTGCGTCGGCCTCACCGAAAATGAGGCTCGCGCAGCGGGTTACAAGATCAGGGTCAAGGTGCAGGACTTCGCCGACGTCGCTTACGGCTGGGCGATGGAGGACACCACCGGCATCGCCAAGATCGTCATCGAAGCGGACACCGGCAAGATCCTGGGCGCGCACATCATGGGCCACCAGGCGTCGTCGCTGATTCAGCCGCTGATCCAGGCGATGAGCTTCGGGCTGGCCGGCCAGGACATGGTCCGCGGCCAGTACTGGATCCACCCCGCCCTGCCCGAGGTGATCGAGAACGCGCTGCTGGCGTTGTGCGGTGAGCCGCCATGGCCGCCGTCACGCCGGCACTAGCTTTCTTCCGCGAGCAGACGCAACAGACTCCGAAATCCGGCGTGTCATGGCCCCTTTGTGTCTGCTCGCGGGGAGAACTCAGCGGACGGGAACCACGAAGCCCCAGGGCAATTCGAGCCGGTGGGCGGCCAGCAGGTCGCTGTCGGAGAGCACCGCGGTGACGGTGTCGTCGGCGACCACGACGCCGGCGTCCAAGACGATCGCCCGGTCGCACAACTGCGCCGCATACGGCAGGTCGTGGGTGACGATCACCATGGTGGCCGGCAGACTCGCCAGCGTCTGCGCCAGTTCGCGGCGCGCCACCGGATCGAGGTTCGCCGACGGTTCGTCGAGTACCAGGATCTCCGGCTCGCACGCCAACACGGTGGCCAGCGCCGCGCGCCTGCGCTGACCGCCGGACAGGTGCGCAGGACTGCGGTCGGCATGTTCGGTCATCGACACCACGTCCAGTGCCGCGGCCACCCTGGCGGCCAGCGCGGCTCCGGTGACCCCGAAGTTGGCCGGGCCGAACGCCACGTCCTGGGCCACCGTCGGCATGAACAGCTGGTCGTCGGGATCCTGGAACACCAGGCCGACCCGGCGCCTGATGTCACGAAGAGTTTTGCGGCTCAATGGGATTCCACTGATCTCAACATTTCCCGACGTCGCGCTGAGCACGCCGTTCAAGTGCAGCATGAGCGTGGTCTTGCCCGCACCGTTGGGTCCGAGGATCGCCACCCGTTCACCGGGCGCGATGGACAGGTCGACACCGTCGAGCGCAACGCGGCCGTCGGGATAGCGGTACCGCAGGCCTTCGATGTGGATCGCGGGCGCGCTCATCGCAGCGCCCATGCCGACGCCGCCACCGCGGCGGCCGCCACCGCCGGCGTCAGCGCATACGCCCACTGTGTACCCGACGCGCGAGGTCCAGCGCCGACGGCCGCCAATTCGGGGACCTTGCCGTCGAATCCACGGGACGTCATCGCCAGGTAGACGCGTTCCCCACGCTCGTAGGATCGAAGGAACAGCGCACCAACACCTTTCGCGATCGCGCTGATCTGATGGATGGCGCGCGGCGAGTCCCCCCGGGAGATCCGCGCCATCCGCATCCGGCTCACCTCGGCCGACAGCAGGTCGATGTAGCGGATCATCAGCACGAGCATCGACGTCACCAGGCCGGGCACACCGAGCCGGCTCAGCGCCAGCGGCAACTCCCGCGCCGACGTCGTCGCGGCGACGGTCAGCGACGCGGCCACACCCAACGTGCCCTTGACGACGATCCCCCACGCCGCCCACAGCCCGGCCACTGAGAGCTGCATGCCCGCGACCTCCACGCGCGCACCGCCTTCGGCGAACGGCAGGAGCACGGCGAGCACGACGAACGGCGCCTCGATGAGCATCCGCGGCAGGATCCAGCGCAGCGGAATCCCGGCCACCCGCCACACCGCCAGGATGATCGCGGCGTAGGCGGCGAACGGCCAGATCATCTCGCGCGGGGTGGCCACCACCGCGAGGACGAACAACACCAGACCGGCGATCTTGACCTCGGCGGGCGCGCGGTGCACCACCGATTCGCCGTCCCGGTAGAGCGGGTGGGAGTGCCCGGCGCCCATCTCAGCCCTTCGAGCGGCGAGTGCGCGCGATCAACCAGAACGCGCCGAAAGCGAGGGCCAGCACCACGACGGCGCCGATGATTCCGGCCGGCCCGCTGGTGTCGGCGTGGCCGAAGATCGTGTAGTCGGCCAGCGGCGACACCGCCATGGGATGTTCGGTCGCGTGTTGGGCGATGCAGTTGCCGGTCAGCTGCTCGCCGTGCTCGGCCTCCACCACCTGGCAGCCCTGCAGGGTTGCCGAGTCCAGCCCGTCCGGGCTCGAGCTGGCGAAGTAGGACACCACGCCGGCGATCAGCAGGATCGCGACGCCGAAGCCGACCCAGAACTGCCAGCGCCGGCCCACAGTCTGCGCGCTCATGCGGCCACCGCCTCGCGGTCGCGGCGCAACAGATACACGAGGTCGGGCCGGGACCGGGCCACGGCCATCACGGTCACCGCCGTGATCAGCCCCTCCCCGATGCCGATGAGGACGTGGGTGCCGAGCATGTAGGCGGCCACCGTGCCCAGCGATGTCGGCGCGGCGCCCCCGATCGCGTATTCGACAATGAATCCCATTGAGGCACAGACTGTTCCGATGACCGCCGAAACGAAGCCGACGGCGCCCAATGCGGGCACCGAATCCGGTCGGCGCCGTCGCACCAGGGCGTAGAGGATGACGGCGGTCGAGTAGCCCGCGGCAACGCCGATCAGCGCCATGTTGGTGATGTTCATCCCGAGGGCGGTCACCCCGCCGTCGGCGAACAGCAGCGATTGCACGACCAGCACGATCGTGATGCACAGAACGCCGGTGTACGGACCGACCAGGATCGCGGCGAGCGCGCCACCGAGCAGGTGGCCGCTGACGCCGGGCAGGATCGGGAAGTTGATCATCTGCACCGCGAAGATGAACGCCGCGACCAGGCCGGCCAGCGGGACCGTCCGCTCGTCGAGTTCGGTTCGGGCCCGCCAGCCACAGAACCCGACCACGGCGATCGCCAAGATCCCGAAGAGCACCGAGGTGGGTGCGTTGACCAGGCCGTCGCTCATGTGCATGGCCGTGACCTGGACGCTCGACATGCCTCGAACCCTATGCCTGCACCCAATATCTGTCTACATGTACAGATATTCGAATGAACCGACCAGCTCACTCGGTGTGCGCGGCACCGATCCAATGCAGCAGGTCGTGCACGGTGTGGTCCTCGAGGCGGTAGCTGGCCTGCCGGCCCACCCGCGTCGAGGTGACCCAGCCCTGCTGGCGCAGCACACGCAGCGCTTGGGAGACGGCATTTTCCGATCGCCCGATGGCCGCGGCCAGGTCACCGACGCAGATCCCGGGTGCGCGGTGCAGGCCGAGCAGGATCTCCAGGCGGTGCGGGTCGGACAGCAGATCGAAGCGTTGGGTCCAGCCGTGGATGTCGACATCGGCCAGTGCGGACGAGGCACGCGCGACCTTGACCTCGTCTCCTGGCCCGTCCATGACTAGGAATCTAGCCCAGGACGGACATCGGGCCCGGGACGCTGGAACAATCCGGCCCGGTTACGCGACTATTGCAACGTGGACTGCGATGTCGCCCGGGAGGCGTTGTCAGCCCGGATCGACGGAGAACGTGAACCCGTTCCCGCGGCCCGGGTCGACGAGCATGTCGCCACCTGTGATTCCTGCCGCGCCTGGTACGCGCAGGCCGTCGAGCAGACCCAGCTGCTGCGGCGGTTGTCTGGGCGGTCCCAGGTGGCCGCCGTCGCCGCGCCAGCCGATCGGCCCCCGGTGACGCCGCGGCGCCTGCCGTCGACCAACACCTGGGTGCGCGCGACGCTGGCCGTCGTCGGGCTGATGCAGCTCGGGCTGGCCGCTGCGCAGGCCTTCGGCGTCAACGTCGGGACGTCGGCGGCCACCCACCACGCGATGATGGGCGGCCACCTGCTCAACGAATCGACGGCATGGTCGGCAGCACTGGGCGTCATCATGATCGTCACGGCGGCGCGGCCGACGGCGGCCGCCGGCTTGGCCGGGGTGCTGTCGGTGTTCACCGCGATCCTGACCCTCTACGTCGTCACCGACGCGGTCGCCGGCGCAGTGACCCTCGACCGGATCCTGTCGCACCTGCCCGTGCTGGCCGGAACGGTCCTGGCGCTGCTGGTGTGGCGCGCCACCCGCACGTCTGGGCCGGAGCCACGACCCGATACCGCGCCCGTCACCGCCGATGTCGTGTTGCCCGACAGCGCCTCTCGCGGTCGTCGGCGTGGACACCTCTACCCCACCGACGGCTCGGCGGCCTGACCGCCGGGAACTTTTCCCACCGTCTCACGACCAATTGTCTGTGCGTTTCCTGAATGTCCGCTGTGACGGGTTGCTCGTCGCAACAGGGGTTCCAGGGCCCGCGCGCAACTGACGGGAAGCAGAGTCAGTCGGCCCTCGAGGGCATCAATGTCCCCTCGATTACTACGTTCTGTAGTAGACCGGGCCTCCGAACACGGGAGAGACGAATGATGGTCAGAAAACACAAGCGGGTGCCGCGACTGCTCGGCGCGTTCTTGGCTGCCGGGGCGCTCACACTCAGTGCCGCCCTGCCGGGGAACGCGACCGCACATCCCGGCCACGACCACGGTGGCTCGGATTCCGGCAACAGCGGCAGCACCAGCGGAGGAGCCAAGAGCGGGAGCGCCAAGACCAACGGCGGCGCCGGTGCTGGCAGCGCGACCGGCGGCGGAGGCAACGGGTCGAAAGCCGTGTGCACCGACACCCGCGTGCCCGCCGCGGTGGCCTGCGACGGCCAGGGCCGCTGAAACACAACCCTCCAAGGAAAGGCAAATCCCGATGATCACGCAGCACGACAATCCCCGGCGCCGCACTCTCGCAAGTACCACGCTGGGCGCGGTCACTCTCGCCGCAGTCCTGATGGTGGCGACTCCCGGAACGGGTATCGCGCACGCCCATGGTTACAGCACACCGTCAGGCGACGCGGTCGGCCGGCCCGGCTTCGGAAGTGAAGAGACTCCGGGCAATCCGGCACCGGGCGTGCGCGCCGTCCAGGCACTCGGCGACCGGGTGTTCAACCAGGACACGGCTTTCAACAAAGCCTTGGACGATTCACCGCTTGGGATCAACTACCACAACGCCTTTGGTACGGCGAACTACGAACATCCGACCCACGGGTCGAACGGCACGGTGACGGGCCTGTTCAACGGCGGCCTGATCAAAACGACCTATGACTCCCTGCAAGCCAGGGGCGTGGCGCTACCCGACGAGGCCGACCTCTCCGCAACGGTGATCCGCCAACTCAGCGGTCACCAGACCGCACCCGTTCCCCACCGGAGCGCGTCATCGCCATCCATACGGGCATGCACCGCAACGACGGCGAAGACAGCGCTGCGCGCACAGGGTTCCTGCTAGACCGATGCAACACGACCTGTGGCCCGATTCCTCACGGATCGGGCCACAGCTCGTCTCGTCCTAGAGCATGACGCCGAACATGATCGCCATGCCGGCCGCCATCATCGACTGACACAGGATCCCGAGCGGCGCTCCGGCGTCGGTGGGTGCGCCGCTCATCCGCACGGCAAGGTACCGGTAGAGCCAGTACACCGTGGCGAAGGCAAAGAGCAGGGTGCACACCCAGTTCAGGGTGGCGATGTAGGCGGGGTATCCGGCGCCGTGGTCAGTCACCGCCGAGTCCGTCCCGGACATGTCCATGCCCGGCATGTTCATCCCCGCATGCCCGGCATGGCCCGACCCGCCGTCCGCGGCGGGCGCAACGTCGGCGGGGTAGGACGCTTGGCCGGGCAGCAGACGTCCGTTCATCACCGCATACATCCAGGCCATCGCCAGCATCATCAGCGCGTGATAGGAGCCCGCGATCCGGTGGCCGGCGCCAAGCGGGCTCGCCGTGACACCGACAAACCATCCGGTCGCGAGCAGGAAAAACACCATCGGCGCGACGGTGGGCAGCGCGGCACCCCACGGCCAGGCCATCACCGCCATCGCCACCGCCATCACGACGTGCAACAACTGCCCGATGACGGCCACCGGTCGCCGGTTGCCGGCAGCGAGGGCGTACAGGCATTCGCCGGCCGCCAGGACGAACAAGATGGTGACGAACCAGCGCAACGCCAGATCCTGAATCACCGGATCGGTCCTCCTCATCGTCCGCGTCGTTCGCGCCCGAGCAATGGTCGATTCATCGCACCAGAAAGTTCCCACCACAGCGACTTGACTACGACGATCAGTCGTAGACTCTCGCTGATGGAGTCGACCCAGGCAGGCGCCCGGCCGGCGGGTCGGTGGATCCTCGGCGGCTACCTCGTCATGGCCGCGGCCCTGATCGCCTATGCCGTCGCCTCCGGCGATCACCGGTTCACCGCCGACGGTGACTCGTACCCGGGCACGGCAACCAGCGTTGCCGAGGTGGTCGGCTACTTCACGGCCAGCCTGGTCACCGCGCTCTGTCTGGGCGCCTTGGTCTTCATCGTCGTCACCGCCGATCCCGACGAGCGCGGGGTGCTCGATGCCACATCGTTCCGGGTGCACCTGTTGGCCGAACGCCTCGCCCCACTATGGCTGGTGAGCGCGCTCGCGATGGTGGTGATCCAGTCCGCTAATGCCGCCGGGGTTCCGGTCTCCCGGCTCATCGGTGGCGGGGGCATCGGAAGTGCGCTCGGGGCATCCGAAATGGCTCGCGGGTGGATTATCGCCGCGCTCATGGCTGCCATCGTCAGTGTCACGTTGCGGCTCAGTGTGCGATGGGTGTCGCACGCGGTGCTGGTGATCCCGACGCTGATCGGGGTCATCGCAGTGCCGGTGACCGGGAACGCCGGCCAGGGCCCCGACCATGACTACGGGACCAGTGCCGTCATCGTGTTTGCGCTCGCGCTGGCAGTTCTGGTGGGCCTGAAGGTCAGCTCGGCCATCGCCCCTCCGAATGCCGGACTGCGCCGCAGGGTTCGACTGGTCGAGGTCGTCGCCGCTGCGGTGGCCCTGGCGTACGGCACGCTGCTACTACTCTTGCTGGCCACCCCTGGCGGGCTGACCGGTTCGGACTACGGGCGCTTTGGGATGCTGGCCGGCGTGGCGCTCGTGGTCAGCGTGCTCCTGAAACGCGCGACAGTCGCCGCACTGGCCGCAATCCTGGCGGTCGCTGCGATCTCGGCCATGGCCGTGCAGACCGCCCCACGACTTCTCGCCCACCAATTCACCGCGTGGGACGTGTTTCTCGGCTATCAGCTCCCCGATCCCCCGAATGCGCTGCGGCTGCTCACCGTCTGGCGATTCGACGTACTGCTCGGGGTTGCGGCGGTGGTGATGGCGCTCGCCTACGTGATCGGGGTGCTGCGGCTGCGTAAGCGCGGCGACAGCTGGCCGCCGGGGCGGCTGGTCGCCTGGCTGTTCGGTTGTGCGGCCTTGCTGTTCACCACTGGATCCGGTGTGCGCGCCTACGGGTCGGCGATGTTCAGTGTGCACATGGGTGAACACATGACGTTGAACATGTTCATCCCGGTCTTCCTCGTGCTGGGTGCGCCGATCACCCTGGCGCTGCGGGCACTGCCCACCGCGGGCGCCGGGAACCCGCCGGGGCCGCGGGAATGGCTGCTGTGGCTGGTGCATTCGCGGGTCTCGCGGTTCCTGTCCCATCCCGCAACGGCTTTCGTGCTCTTCGTCGGCTCGCTGTATGCGGTGTACTTCACCCCGGTGTTCGACACGCTGGTGCGGTACCACTGGGGTCATGAGTTCATGTCCCTGCACTTCATGATCACCGGCTACCTGTTCTTCTGGGGCATCATCGGCATCGACCCCGGCCCGAAGCGGTTGCCGTTCATCGGCCGGCTCGGAATGTTGTTCGCCGTCATGCCGTTTCACGCATTCTTTGGCATCGCGACGATGACGATGACGTCAGTGCTCGGCGGCACCTTCTATCGCAGCCTGCACCTGCCGTGGCTGGCCAGCCTCAACGACGATCAGCATCTGGGCGGCGCGATCGCCTGGGGGTCGAGCGAACTGCCGATCATCGTGGTCGTGGTGGCGCTGGTGGTGCAGTGGTCACGCCAGGATCGCCGCACTGCTGTGCGCAGCGACCGGCACTCGGACGCGAAATATGACGACGACCTCGACGCCTACAACGCCATGCTGGCCGAGCTGGCCAAGAACCGGCGCTGATCCGCTCACAGACGCGGGCGATCACCGGCGCTTGCTCAGTGCTCGATCGCGGCGGGCAGTCTCGCATCTCGTCCGCACAGGCGACACATGGGAAACCCATAGGCATCGAACCTTGACAACTTTGTGCTCTTGGCGTGACGCAAGTGCCGGAATGTACCGAAGTGACATTCCTGGCTGTCGCCGCTGACGCCAAACGAACCCATAGTGGGGAACCTCATGACCGTTCACAAACTCGGCATCGGATTATCTGCCGTCATCTCGGGGATATTGGTTGCCGCCACCGTGTGGCCGGCGCCCGCCAGCGCCGACACAACGGAACTCAATGGAGTCCTGAACGCCGTCGGCATCGGAAACGGTGGACCACTCACTCAGTTGATCGAGCAAATAGGACAGCAAATCTGCCCCTTCTTCGCCAAGTCGGGCAGTGGCGTGGTCTCCAACGCTACCGAAGCGGGCGGTTATGGCGGCCTCGCTTCCCAAGTCACCGGATTCGTTGCAGAGCAGGCCATCCAGTCCCAATGCCCCTCAGTGATGACACAACTCGCCAACGGAAACTTCGCGCCGCTCATGCAAATGTTGAGCACCGCCAACCAGGCTTCGGGCACGCTGAATTCACTCAGCGGCGCGGCGGTGCCTTCGGTTACGCCGCAGGCGGGCGTGCTCAGCCCCTGACGTTGCGTTCCCACCGGGAACCAACCTCACGAAAGAGGTTGCGGCTAGCTTGCTTTCGCACGCTTCGATGAGCCCACGCCGCTGTGAGTGGCCGTCGAACTCGAGCTTGTCGAATTCGATGTGGTTGACTTGGTTGACTTGGAAGTCGCAGAAGACGTCGGTGAGGTGCGCCGATTGGCATGACCAACGCCGCGGCTGGCGCTCGCCGCGGCCGCCGAATCGCTGGAGTCGCTGGAATCGACCGATGACGAGTGGGCACTGGACGTCGACGACGAGGACGTGGTCGAGTTGCTCGTCGTCGAGCTGGCCGCCGCATTGTCGGTCGCTTCCGAGGTGGTGTATTCGACGTCGGCACCGCCAACGCCATAGGGTCCGGGCCGCGTCGTCCTGAACGGACGTACCCCGAAGAGATCTTCCATGCCGTTGTCCAGACCGACCGGGATCGCTGCGAGGAAGTCTTTGGCGAGTTTGATCGGATCCTCGAAGTAGAAGATGTTCCACGATGTCGGCTCACCGGGGCTGGTGCTGCGGTCATAGGCCGACTCGATGATGACGCGCAACACTGGGTCGAGCGTGTCCGCCAACGCGTGACCGAGCGTTCCCAAGTTGTCCAGCGGCATCAACAGCGGAAGTATGTCGGTGGAGATCAGATAGTAATGAGTGTCGCCGTACTGGCCCTGGTCGATGACGCCCGAATCGGTCAGGCTGGTGGTGTCATAGACGCCTGCGAGATGCAGATAGGTGATGCCCATCATCGCGTTGAGAACGGCGAGCAGGTTGAGCGGATTCACGGGGAAATCCGACCAACCGTCGTACTGAGCGGCGATGTCGACCGTGGCGTACTGGGTGTCAGTCGGGGTCGGCCCGCTGAACGTGGCCCCGCCGAACGTCAGAAACCACGGAATTGTGATCCCGGTAGGCCCACGGGATAGGAACCCGCCATTCGGACGGTTACCGTTGGCGACCAGCACGAATGATACTTGGGGACCCTCGCCATCGGCATATTCTGCTGCTAGTAAACGTTTTTCGAGGGTCGCGACCGTGGCGCTCTGCGAGAAGCCGTAGACCACGAACGTGTCACCGACCGACGGCGCCACCGAACCCACCTCGGTGTTGTAGTTGCAGGACGTGCCCTTGATGCAGTTATCCAGGTTCTGCTGGCCCAGGGCCACCGATTGATCGAAGGTCAGCGTTCCGGTGTCCGGCGCGAACTCTGCAGGCGTGACGACGGCGACGGTGTTGTACGGCCCCTCCGGGATGCCGGTGCTCAAAGTCGAGGCGGGATCGACGTGATTGCCGACCGCCACGGACAGGTAGTTCTCGACGAACTCGTCCGTATCTTCCGACGGCGACAGCGAGTGCCCCGTGCCGCCCATCGCGAGAACCGTTGCGCCGGTGAGAAGCAGCTTGACGGCCGCCGTCGTCGACATCATCGCCACGGACAGAACCATTGCCAGCGCGGCGACCGCGAGCGACGTGCTACGAACCGTTACACGCATATCGGGCCACAGCCTCCGAGAACTCAATCGTTGCCAACCATGACTAACGGGATGCGTTCTCTATCGTCGCGCCACGACCCGCAACTCGATAGCGCTAGCGATTGATTCATACGGTCTGCATAGCTTCTCACCGGCGCATTACCCAGCGATGGCGCGGACCGACGAGAGTCGCGTTGTGCGTGGCCTGCTCGGCATATCAGCCGACGACGGTGTAGTCACCCTCGTCGGCCAGCGCGGCCCGGACCTGCTCGACGCCGAGGTCGGCGGCGGTTTCGACCCGCACGGTCGACGCGCCGTCGGCATCGAGGTCGACCTCGACGGCGCTGACACCGGGCAGCTCCGTCAGGGCGCCACTCACCACCCGCACGCAACTCTGGCAGTGCAGGCCGGTGACCATGAAGGTCTGCTGTGACATCCGATGTACCTTTCGGTGATCAGCGCGTGCGGGCGTCGAAGGTGCGCAGCCGCAAGCTGTTCGAGACGACGAAGAAGGATGAGAACGCCATCGCCGCACCGGCGATGAGCGGGTTGAGCAGCCCGGCCGCGGCGATCGGGATGGCGGCCACGTTGTAGCCGAACGCCCAGAACAAGTTGGTTCTGATCGTCCGCATCGTCGCCCTGGCCAGGTCGAGTGCCTGCGGGACGATGTCGAGATCGTCACGCACCAGGATGATGTCGGCGGCGCCGATCGCCACGTCGGTGCCGCGGCCGATCGCCAGGCCGAGATCGGCCGACGCCAGCGCGGGGCCGTCGTTGATGCCATCGCCGACCATCGCGACCACCCGGCCGTGCTCGCGCAGCTGTTCGATGACGTCGACCTTGCCATCGGGCAGTACCTCGGCGATGACCTCGTCGATGCCGACCTGCGCGGCCACCGCGCCCGCGGCGGCCGCGTTGTCCCCGGTGAGCAACACGGTGCGCAAACCTCGCCGATGCAACGCCGCCACGGCATCGGCCGCTGAGTCCTTGACGGCGTCGGCCACCGCGATCGCGCCGCACACCTGGTCGTCGACGGTGACGAAAACAACTGTCTCGCCTCGAGATTCACCGATACGGCGGGCCGCGGCCACCAGCTCGGGGACCTCGGCCTGCCCCGCGGCCCAGCCGGGCCGTCCGATCACGACCCGGCGACCGGACACCGTACCCGTCACGCCCCGCCCGGCGTGGGCACGAAAGTCCTCGACCGGGCGGCGCTCCTCGGTGGCCGTCGCGATCGCGACAGCGACGGCATGTTCGGACGCCACCTCGACCGCTGCGGCCAAGGCGAGGACTTCGGAGCGCTGCCAGCCGTCGGCGACCGTCACCTCGGTGACCGCCAGGTGCCCCGTCGTCAACGTGCCGGTCTTGTCGAACACCACGGTGTCCACCGCACGGATCGCTTCCAGCGCCCGGTAGCCCTTCAGGAAGATGCCCAGCTGCGCGCCGCGCCCGGAAGCCACCATCATCGCAGTCGGCGTGGCCAGCCCCAGCGCACACGGGCAGGCGATCACCAGCACGGCCAGCGCCGCGGCGAACGCGGGGTCCGCGTCGGCCCCGGCCAGCAACCACCCGGTCGCGGTGAGCGCGGCGATCACGAAGACGGCGGGCACGAAGACCCCGGCGATGCGGTCGGCCAGCCGCTGCGCTTCGGCCTTCTGTGCCTGTGCCTCTTCGACGAGCCGCACCATTCCGGCGAACTGGGTGTCAGCACCCACGGCGGCGGCCTCGACGATGAGCCGTCCGTCGAGCACCACGGTTCCGCCGATCACCGGTCCGCCGGTTCGTGCGCGCGCCGGTTTGGCTTCGCCGGTCATCGCGCTCATGTCGATGGCCGCGCTGCCCTCGACGACCAGGCCGTCGGCGGCGATGGTTTCGCCGGGCCGCACGACGAAGCGCTGCTGCTCCTTCAGTTCGTCGGCCGGCAGCACCATCTCGGCGCCGTCGGCCAGTAGCACCGACACATTCTTGGCGCTCAGGGCCGCCAGCGCGCGCAGCGCACTGCCCGCACGTGACTTGGCCTTCGCCTCGAAGTACCGGCCGGCCAGAATGAACACCGTCACACCCGCGGCGACCTCGAGATAAATGGCGTCGCTGCCCATCAGGGCTTGCCAGATGCCGTCGACCTGGTGGTCGCGGTGACCGAAGAAGATCGTGTAGAGCGACCACAGGGTGGCCGCTGTGACACCGACCGAGATCAACGTCTCCATCGAGGCGGTGCCGTGGCGCGCGTTGCGCAGGGCCACTCGGTGGAACGGCCACGCCGCCCACGTGACGATCGGCGCGGCCAGCGCGGTCAGTACCCACTCCCAGCCGGTGAAGCGGGTGCTGGGGACCACGGCGAACATCACCGACAGATCGGCCAGCGGGACGAAGAGCACCGCGGCGACGGCCAGCCGGAGCAGCAGATTGCGGGCCAGCCGGTCATCGGGGTCGACGGCTTCGGTGGACGAAGCCGACCGCGGGGCGGCGTCGTAGCCGGCCTTGCGGATCACCGCGCACAGGTCCTCGGCGGGCATCGAATCCGGGGCGTCGACGCTGGCGACGCGGGTGGCGAAGTTGACCGAGGCACGGACGCCGTCGAGCTTGTTGAGCTTGGTCTCGACCCGGGCCGCACACGCCGCGCAGGACATCCCCGAGACGTCGAGTTCGATGCGGTGCGCGACGCCGGCGGCTGGACCGCCCACGACGGATGCCGTCGTCATCGCCCTCCTTGGCTCTGGTGGTGCTCGAGTGAAGAGTCGGCCCTGGCGGCCGCCGGGTTCCCGACCACCCAAAATACGCCTCGCCGCCAGCCCCCAGATGTACCGCCTGCGGTGATCCCCTAATCTCATTGACCGTGGGTGAACGCGATGACGACGAGGTGACCGTGCTCGCCCTGGCCGCTGGGCGGGGCGATTCGGCCGCTCTCGAGGCGTTCATCAAAGCCACTCAGCGCGATGTCTGGCGCACGGTCGCCTTTCTGGGTGACCCCGGCTACGCCGACGACCTGACCCAGGAGACGTTCCTGCGTGCCCTGGGCGCACTGCCGCGGTTCTCCGGCCGGTCCTCGGCGCGCACCTGGCTGATGTCGATCGCCCGCCGGGTTGTCGTCGACCAGATCCGGCGCAACCAGGCCCGGCCGCGCACCGCGTCGGCGATCGACCTGGATCAGATGCTCGACACCCGGCCCAGCGCGGCCCGCTTCGAAGACATCATCGAGATCAGGATGCTGCTCGACGGCCTCGACACCGACCGCCGCGATGCCCTGATGCTCACCCAAGTGCTGGGGCTGTCCTATGCCGAGGCCGCCGAGGTGTGCGGGTGCCCGGTCGGCACGATTCGCTCGCGTGTGGCACGAGCCCGCGACGATCTGATCACCGCCGCCCACCGCGACGACCAGGTGGGTTGATCAGCTCTCGGACTTCTTTTCCCGCCACGCCCGCTCGAACGGAAGCCGCCATGCATTCGGGGCGATGAGCTGATGGATGGCATTGGGACCCCACGTGCCGACCGGGTAGCTCTTGACCGGCGGCGGGTCCTCCAGAAGGTGCGCCGAGCGATCCCAGAGTGACTCAATGCCTTCGGCTGTGGTGAACAGGGTGTGGTCGCCTCGCATCGCGTCCAGGATCAACCGTTCGTAAGCCTCCAGCACGTCGCCGACCGAGTCGGTCTCCTGGGTGGAGAACTGCATGGAGAGCTTGTCGAGTTTCATGCCAGGCCCGGGACGCTTGCCGTAGAACGACAGCGACACCTTGGAACTGTCGGCCAGGTCGAAGGTGAGATGATCGGGTCCCTGCGAGCCGACCCCGGAACCGGCGGGGAACATGGTGCGTGGCGCCTCCTTGAAGGCGATCGAAATGATCCGCTGACCCTCGGCCATCTTCTTACCGGTCCGCAGGTAGATCGGCACCCCGGCCCAGCGCCAGTTGTCGATACCGACCTTGAGAGCGATGAACGTCTCGGTGTCGGAATCCTTTGCGACACCGGTCTCTTGGCGATAACCCGCGTACTGGCCGCGGACCACGTCGGCAGGGTTGATCGGCAGCATGGACCGAAAGACCTTGTTCTTCTCCTCGCTGATCGCGCGCGGCTCCAGCGCGGTCGGCGGCTCCATCACCACGAACGCCATCACCTGCAGCAGGTGGGTGACGACCATGTCCTTGTAGGCGCCGGTGCTCTCGTAGAAATTCGCGCGCTGGTCAAGGCCGAGGGTCTCCGGGATGTCGATCTGAATGTGATCGATGAAGTTACGGTTCCAGATCGGCTCGAACAGCCCGTTGGCGAACCGGAACGCAAGAATGTTCTGGGCGGCCTCCTTGCCGAGGAAATGGTCGATGCGAAAGATCTGTCGCTCGCGGAACGTCTCGTGCACGAAGTCGTTGAGCTCGATCGCGCTGGCGAGGTCGGTACCGAAGGGTTTCTCCATCACCACCCGTGACCGCTCGACGAGCTCGGCCTCTTTGAGCATGGTGATGACCGCCTTGGCGGCCTTGGGCGGCACCGAAAGGTAGTGCAGTCGGTGCACGTCCGGGCCGAGTTCAGCTTCGGCCGCGGCCACTGCGGCGGCCAGTGCGGCCGGGCCGGCGCCCTGCGGTACGTAGGTGATCCGGCTGGCGAAGTTGGCCCACTGCTCGTCGGTCAGTGTGCGGGTGCCGAAATCTTCGACGGCTTTCCTGGTGATTGTGCGGAACTCGTCGTCGGTGAGCTCCTCGAGCGAGGTGCCGACCACCCGGATCTCGGGGGCGAGCGCCGACTGCACCAGATAGGCCATACCGGGCAGCAGCTTGCGCTTGGCGAGATCGCCTGTCGCCCCGAAGAGCAGGATGACGTGAGGTTCGAGGCTCTCGGCGTCACCACGGTGTGGACGAGCGCCTACTGCGGGGTGAGCAATGGTCTGCAACTTCTCGGTGGCCACACCGGGCATGATCGCACCCCGCGATAGCCAGTGCTACTTCTCGTGAATCCACAGCCGTGGGCTGTGCCGGGCTAACGGTTGGGCCCGTTACTTCCATTGCTGCCATTACTGGCGCTGCCGTGCCCGCCGATACCGCCCGTACCGCCGGGCGTGCCTGCTCCGCCAGCCCCGCCGGCTCCCCCCTTGCCGTAGTCGGCATGGGAATGGCCATCGCCACCGTTACCACCGTTGCTTCCCGGTCGACCGTTGCCCGCGTTGCCTCCGTTGCCCCCAGCCCCGCCCTGCGAGGTGCCATAGGTCGAACTGTTGCCACCCGCACCGCCTTGACCGCCACGACCAGTGCTGCCGCCGTCGCCACCGCGGCCACCGTCGCCACCGCGCGCATCCTCCGACGCACTGCCGACACCTTCGGCCGCGCCGCCCGCGCCGCCCGCACCACCGTCGCCGAAAAGCTCTGAGCTGCCACCACTTCCGCCGTCACCACCACGGATCGGGCCCTCGTCTCCGCTCGCCGCACCGCCCGCAGCACCCTTTCCACCGTTGCCGCTGAGCTGTCCGGAGTCGCCGCCCACGCCGCCGCGTCCACCGGTGGCGCTGCCCGCGGCCTCGTTCCTGGCGTTGCCGCCGGCACCACCGGAGCCGCCATCGCCACTGACCATCCCGCCGCCGTGACCGTTGCCGCCGTCACCTCCGGTCGCCGAACCGTCGCCGGTCTTGGCATTGCCGCCTCGGCCGCCGCCGCCGCCCGCGCCGGACAGCCCTGCCCCGCCGCCCGCACCGCCGGCACCGCCGATTGCCGCACCGTGACCTGAATTCGCTTGGCCGCCAACGCCACCCGTGCCGCCCATGCCGGACGCGATCACATTGCCGCCGTTGCCACCGGCACCGCCGGAGGTGTTCTCGTACTTGCTCGCGGCATCACCACCCGCGCCGCCGTCGCCGGCCACTCGGCCGTCACCGCCGGCTCCGCCCACGCCGCCCTGCGCGGGACCATAAGTCGACGCACCACCGCCTTGACCCCCGGTTCCACCGGTCCCGAGGGCACCGGCATCGCCGCCGGCGCCACCGTTGCCGCCGAGCGCGCCACCTGAGG
>AGIQ01000018.1 GCA_000230935.2 Mycolicibacterium rhodesiae JS60 | reverse complement strand
TGGCCGCCTCGGTACGGGCGTTGCTGCGGCGGGTGTCCTCGGCGCAGGGCCGCTCGACGGTACTGGTCACCCACGACCTGCTCGACGTGTTGACGCTGGCCGACCGGGTGATGGTGCTCGAGGACGGCGGCGTGTCGGAGATCGGGCCGGTCAGCGACGTGCTGGCCGCGCCGCGCAGCCTGTTCGGCGCCCGCATTGCGGGCGTGAACGTGGTGCGCGGGGTTCGGGGCGGGCCGGACAGCCTGCGGGCCGCCGACGGCACGCTGTGGCACGGCAGGCAGGACAGCGATGGGATCGCCGACGGCGATCTGGTCGCGGTGTTCTCGCCTGCGGCAGTCGCGGTGTACCGCGACCTGCCGCACGGCAGTCCGCGCAACAGCGTTCAGGTCCGCGTCGCGGAGCTGGACGCCGACGGCGCGCGAGTGCGGGTACGCGCCGTCGAGCAATCCGACGGCGCACCCGGACTGGCCGCCGACATCACCGCGGAGTCGGCGGCCGGGCTGCGGCTGGCCGCCGGGGACGCGGTGTGGTTCACGATCAAGGCGCAGGAGGTCGCCTTGCATGCGGCGGCCCGGCCCGCTGTGGGGTCGCTGGGAACCTGACCTTCAAAGCCACATCCTGAGCAGGCCACACTTGCGTCACGGCTGTAACACGGTAGGTTCAACCGCATGACGCAATCGGACCCGATTTCGCGACGCCTGGGCCGGTGGACGGCGTTTGCGGTGACCGCAATGACCGCCGCCAGCGCCGTCACGATCGCGTTGCCATCGACGTCGGCTCTCGCTGATCCCGTGACCCCGACGCCCGCCCCCGCCGTCCCGGCCGCTCCACCGGCCACCGAGGTCCCGCCGCCACCGCCGGTCGATCCCAACGCCCCACCGCCACCGCCGGTCGATCCGAACGCGCCTCCACCACCGCCGCTCGATCCCAACGCCCCACCGCCACCGCCGCTCGATCCGAACGCCCCGCCACCGCTGGAGCCGGGCCGAGTCCCGAACGTGGCTGGCGGATTCAGCTACCTGCTTCCGGCCGGCTGGGTCGTCTCCGACGCCTCGCGCCTCAACTACGGCCAGGCGTTGCTGAGTAAGCAGACCGCCCCGGCCGAGAACGGCCAGCCCGCGCCGACCGCCAACGACACCAGCGTCATCCTCGGCCGGCTGGACCTGAAGCTGTTCGCCGGCGCCGAGCAGGACAACAGCAAGGCCGCGATCCGGCTGGCCTCGGACATGGGCGAGTTCTTCATGCCGTTCCCCGGGGTCCGGCTCAACCAGCAGAGCGGGGCACTGCAGGCCGGTGACATGCCGGGCTACTTCTCGTCCTACGAGGTGAAGTTCACCGACACCACCAAGCCCAACGGTCAGATCTGGGCCGGCGTGGTCGGCACCGCCGTCCCCAACGCGCCCAAGGAATTGCGCAACCAGCGCTGGTTCGTCGTGTGGCTGGGCACGGGCAAGGATCCGATCGATCCGGCAGCCGCCAAGGCGCTGGCCGAGTCGATCCGGCCGTACACCCCGCCGCCTCCGCCTGAGCCGCCGCCGCCGGATCCCAACGCCCCGGTGGCCGATACCCCGCCGCCGACGCGGGCTCCGGTCGGCGTTCCCGTTCCGGTGGAGACACCGGTTCCGGGGATGACACCTGGCGCATAGGTGATCGTGGCCGTTTCGACCGGTCAATCGTTACCTGCCAGCGGTATACCAAAGGGATAGCGGCCAGCATCCATGCTGGCCAGCGACCCCGAGGAGACCGTCATGGACATGGTGGCTGCTACTGAATTCCTCGCCCGTTCGACGACGCTGACCAGCGTCGGCTGGATCGGCTACATCATCATCGGCGCGCTTGCGGGCTGGATCGCCGGCAAGATCGTCAAAGGCGGCGGCTCGGGCATCCTGATGAACATCGTCATCGGAGTGATCGGCGCACTGGTCGGCGGATTTCTGCTGAGCTTCTTTTTGGACACAGCGGCGGGTGGTTGGTGGTTCACCCTCTTCACCGCGGTCCTCGGATCGGTGATTCTTCTCTGGCTCGTCGGGATGGTCCGGAAGTCCTAACCGGCCAGGGGTGCCGCGACGTCCGAGAGCGGCCGTCGCGGCGTGGCCGGCAGCGGGTCGGCATTGAGCGCGGCCCAGCCGACCCGCAGCAGCATCTGCGGAAAGCCATCGTCGCCAAGCAATTTCGAGCGTAACTCGGCGCGGGTGGCCGCGATTTCCAACGGCTCGGTGAGCGGGCAGCTGGCCAGCCCCAGCGCGGTGGCTGTCAACAGCACGACGCTGGTCGCCTCACCTGCCCGCAACAACGCCAGCGGGGTGTCGGTCGCGGTGGCCAACATCAGCACGACACCGGCATCGTCGCGGGCCTCGGTATCGCTGGGCTGCTCGAGCACGGGATTCGCGAACACCCGCGCCGCGAACCTGCCCTGCCCGTCTGCGGCGGGAGTGTTGCGGGCCGGCACGCCCGCCGGCGTCCCGTGCCGCCCACTCCACATCGAGAGCTCGGCGAGGTAGGCGGGGTCGCTGATGTGTTCACGGATCGCGCGGGCTACGACCAGCGCCAGCTCGCCTTCGTCGTCCACCCGTTGCAGGGTGACCCCCGAGCGGGCGGCCCGGGCAGCCATCAGCGCGACGTCGCCGGTGGGCACCGGCCACGAGGAGAACCACCGGCGATCGGTGCGTCGCCGCGGGATCGCCGCGGCCAGCGCGATGTCCTGCTCTGCCCGTGCCGGACCGAGGATCGCCACGCTGGCCAGATGGTCCGGCTCGGCCGGGTTGGGAAAGCGCTGCACGTCCGCGGCCCAGCCCAGCGCGGACAGGGCGACCGTGAAATGGTGCAGTGCCACACCACAACTGAGCATCAGATCCCGGCGCTCGGGGTCGACGTGGGGCAGGTGGCGAGTCGGGTCGGCGTAGAGGTGCACGCTCTGGTCGCCGACCCGCCAGCGCCAGGGCTGGGAGTTGTGCACCGACGGTGCACGGACTGCCAGCGCCAGCGCAGCCTCGATGCTCGCCCGGTCGGGCAGTTCGGTGTCCATATCCACACGGTCACACCGAATCCGCGTCCGGCACAGGCCCCGAATGGCCTCGATCGTGGGACATTGGTCCCATGTCCACAATGCGTGCCTGGCGGGTCCGGCGGCCCGGACCGATGCGCAGTCAGCCATTGGAGTTGGACACCGGTGCGAGGATTCCGCAGCCGGCGTCCGACGAGCTTCTGGTCGCGGTCCGGGCGTGCGGCGTCTGTCGCACCGACCTCCATGTCACCGAAGGCGACCTGGCCGTGCACCGCCCACATGTGACGCCCGGGCACGAGGTGGTCGGTGAGGTCGTCGCAAAGGGCTCGGACGCCGGTGCGGAGTTCGCGGTGGGGGACCGGGTGGGGGTGGCGTGGCTGCGCCACACCTGCGGGGTGTGCGAGTACTGCCGGCGCGGCACGGAGAATCTGTGCCCGAATTCGCTCTACACCGGTTGGGACGCCGATGGCGGATACGCCGATTTCGCGACAGTCCCAGCCGCTTTCGCGCATCACCTACCCGACGGCTACACCGACAGCGAGCTGGCGCCGCTGTTGTGCGCGGGCATCATCGGCTACCGATCTCTGCTGCGCGCCGAGCTGCCGCCCGGCGGGCGGCTGGGGTTGTACGGCTTCGGCGGCAGCGCCCATATCACCGCCCAGGTCGCGCTGGCACAGGGCGCCGAGGTTCATGTGATGACCCGGGGTGCCGACGCCCGCGAGCTCGCGCTGGGCTTGGGCGCCGCATCGGCGCAGGGGGCGGCTGACGCACCGCCGGTCAAGCTCGACGCGGCGATCCTGTTCGCTCCGGTCGGGGACCTGGTGTTGCCGGCTCTGGAGGCAACCGATCGTGGTGGCACGGTGGCGATCGCGGGCATTCACCTCAGCGACATCCCGGCGCTGAACTACCAGCGGCACCTGTTCCAGGAGCGCCAGCTCCGGTCGGTGACGTCGAACACCCGCGCCGATGCTCGGGAATTCCTCGCGTTCGCGGGAGGTCACCGCATCGAGGTGACCACTCCGGAATACCCTCTCGGACAGGCGGATCGAGCCTTGACCGACCTGGCCGAGGGGCGTATCGCGGGTGCGGCGGTGTTGTTGCCTTAGAGCGCAGCCAGGACACCGCGCAGCTCGGCGGCCAGGCTGCCCCGGCCGGCGCGGTACAGCGGCCCGGTGCCGTCGGAGAGCAACAGGCGCAACCGAGCCATTCCCCGAGCACGCACCGGACGCGGCGAATGCAGCAGCAGGGTGATGTCGTCGATCACGCCCCGGCAACTGACCAACCGTTCCTGATTCACCGGGACCCGCGAGGAGATGCCCTGACGGCCGTAGCGCATCTCATCGAGCGCTTGTCGCAGCGTGCGGGCAAGGGCTTCACGTTCCTCGACAGAGATCAGCCGCGCGATGTGAAGGCTCAGTGAACTGCCTGGCAAGGGGACTATGCCCGCCTCGACGTCCCGGTCCAGGCGGCCGGCGAAGAGCCGGGCCCTGAGCCGGGCGCTGATGGTCGCGCCGGTGGCGGTATCGGCCGACACGGGGGTGTCGAATACACCGAGAACTGGGATGTTAATGTCGCCCCAGTTATTCTCAAAATTGTTGGGCCCCATGGGCTTTTCCTGTTCCGAGATAGCGTCGTTGCCGTCTCTCATGACCATCCAAAACGCTACACCGGTCATGCATGACCAGTCAAGTTGATTTACCGGTCACTAACTCCTACGCTGGTCGACATGACGCAGGCCCCTGCGGAGTGGCTCGGGGACACCGAGGGCAAGCCGGCACCGATGCCGCTGTCCCGGATACAAGCGCTGGTCAACACGCTCGATCGGGAATCCGGTGCCGACCGATTGGCGCTCGCCGCCGACGCCGAGCCGTGGCTGCAAGACCAGGGACTCCTGCCGCCCGACCGAGTTCCCACCGCCGACGATCTGCACACGATCCGCGAGCTGCGGGAGGCGCTACGGGCCATGCTCGTGCACAACGCGGGCGGCCCGGCGCCGACCAGCGGCCAGTTGGCACCGCTGAGCCGGATCGCCGACGCCTCGGCGGCCCGGGTTCAGCTCGGCGTCGATGGCGCGCTGCAGGTGGCCGCCGACGGTGAATCCCTGGACGGACGGCTGCTCGGACTGCTGCTGGTGATCACCGAGGCCCAGCGCGACGGCAGCTGGGCCCACCTCAAGGCCTGCGGAAACGATGACTGCCGGTGGGCGTTCTATGACCGGTCCCGCAATCACGGCGGCACCTGGTGCGACATGGCCACCTGCGGAAACAAGCTGAAGAACCGGGAGTTCCGGGCGCGGCGACGCGGCTAGCCACGACGATGCGCCGCAGCGTAGCGAGGCGCTGAGGAGTGGCTACAGAGAACCTAGGCCGACAGGTGCCAGACCAGTGCGGCGGCCAAGGCACCGAGTCCGTTCAGCGACCAGTGCAAGGCGATCGGCGCGATCAGGCTGCCGCTGCGGCGGCGCAGCCAGGTGAACACGAATCCGGCCGCTCCCGTCGCGACCACCGCCATCACCACCCCGGCCAGCATGCCCAGCATGCCACCGCCGAAAATCCGGGTGAAGCCGACATTGCCGCTGGTCAAGCCCAGTGAGCTGGCAATGTGCCACAGGCCGAACATCAGCGACCCGGCGGCCGCCACGCCCCGAACACCCCAGGCCCGGTCCAGCGCGCCGTGCAGCACACCGCGGAACGCCAGCTCCTCGGGAATCACCGTCTGCAACGGGATGATGATCATCGACGCGAGCAGCGCACCCGACAGCGTGGCGTAGTGGTTGTTGAGGAACATCGGCCGCGTCCAGGGCAGCAGCGCTCCGACCGCGATGACGGTCAGCACCAACAACACCGCGCCCAGCGCGTACAGCGCGCCCGATTTCCAGTGTTCGCGGCCCAGACCCAGCTCGGCCCAGCCCAATCCGCGCGACCGCACCAGAAAGAGCAGGCCCACGGCGGCGGCAGGCACCACAGCGACGTTGGCCCACGGCGTCGTGAAGTGCGCGATCAGATTGGTCATCGCCAGCACGACGACGACGATGCCGATGTCGACGTAGATCCGGAAGTGGTGCAGAGCGGCCAGCTGCGAAAGCGCGGGGTGGGGGTGCGCGGACACGGCGCTCTGCTCAGACATGACCGGGCCAAGTGTACCTGTGCCCGCACAATAGCCTGATCAGCTGCTATTGCCCCGGTTGCTACTCGTTGTCTCCGCCGGTGGAGACGGTGGCATCCAGAGCACCCGTCACCGCAGCCCCACGTGCACCGGGCCACACCCAGTCCCGCACCTCGGGGATGTCGTCGCCGTAGGCCCGGGTGTATTCGCGAGCCTCGAGGCGCTTGTCGACCATCTGCTGGCGCAGGGTGGCGCACCGCGACTGCAGCGTCTCCACCCGGTCGATCACATCGATGACGAGGTGGTAGCGGTCCAGGTCGTTCAGCATCACCATGTCGAACGGCGTCGTGGTGGTGCCCTCCTCCTTGTAGCGTGCTACGCTTCAGGAATGCCAACCCCGCAGGTCAGAGCGATAGTAGGTGCCCGTGTCTCCAAGGTCCAGGGCCTGGAAAAAACTTCCCACCTGACACAGCGCGACAAGGGCGAGGCGTACGCCGAGTCCCAGGGCTGGTCCGTCGTCGGGACGTTCGAGGATCTCGACGTGTCCGCGATCAAGCTATCCCCGTGGGATCGACCGGACCTCAAGCAGTGGCTCAGCGACCGACCGGACGAATGGGATGCTCTGATCTTCGCCAAGACCGACCGCGTGTTCCGGTCGGCCAACGACTGCGTGACCCTAGCTGAGTGGTGCAAGAACAACCGCAAGATCCTGGTGCTCGTAGACGACGGCATCAAGCTCGACTACTTCAGCCCGGAGGACGCCAAGGACGCGTTTGCCGGCGCGATGTCGAAGGTGTTCCTGATCCTGGCTTCGGTATTCGCCGAGATCGAGGGTCAGCGGTTCCTCCAGCGTGCCCGCGACCGAGTCGCGTTCATCAAGCAGACCGATCGCTGGGGTCAGGGAAACCCGCCGTTCGGGTACCAGATCATCAAGCACCCATCAGGTAAGGGGAAGGCTCTCGATCTCGACCCGGAGACGCAGAAGATCCTCCACCGGATCGCAGCCGAGCTGCTGGACGGTCGCTCCCTGATGAGTATCGCTACCCGGCTGAACAAGGACGGCGTGCTATCGCCTCTCGGTCACTACCGGAAGCGCACCGGTAGTGACAAGGGCACCGACATGAGGTGGACCACCTCTCGGGTCAAATGGGTGTTGAGCCGGCCGATCGTGCAGGGCCTCAAGATGTACAAGGGCAAGGTCGTCCTCGACGGAGACGGCGAGCCCGTCCGCGTCGGTCCTCCCTCGTTCGATGACGAGGCGTGGAACCAGATCCAGACGGAGTTGGAGAAGCGGTCCACAGGCCCTCGACGGAAGATGTTCACCTCGAATCCCCTTCTGGGAGTGGCGAAGTGCCGGATCTGCGGAGGAAACATGCAGCAGGTCATCAAGAAGAACGACGACCTGACGTACCGCTACTACGTCTGCACCCGTCGACCCTCGCCTTGTCCTCGGGTGCTGGTAAACGCCGACGCCGCAGAGGAACTCGTCAGCGAGAGATTCCTGGCGGCGCACTCGCAGCGCCGGGTGAAGGAGAAAGTGTGGCAGGCCGGATCGGATCACTCGGCTGAGCTTGAGCAGACGATCGCCACGATCGAGTCTCTGCGAGAGGACCGCGCGCTCGGGCTGTTCACCTCCGAGGCAGACCAGCAGATGTACCGCCAGCAGATGGCTGCCCTGGTGGCCAAGCGGGATGCGCTGGCTGAACTGCCAGTCATCAAGTCAGGCTGGATCGACGTGGACACCGATCGGACGTATGCCGACGTGTGGGAGACCGCGTCAGTTGATGAGAAGCGGAAGATGCTGACCGACGCCGGGGCCGTGCTCTGGGTGACCAACAGGAACGACTACGACACCGGCGATTTCGACGCTCTGCTGGGCGAGGGGGACACCGGCAAGGAGTTCTTGGCGTCTACCGTCTTGGAGCAGCTCTGAACGCAAAAAAGCCCCCTCCCAGGCCGAAGCCCAAGAGGGGGATTTGCTTACCAGGAGTAGTCGAAAGCGACTCGGCCCCAGGTGTTTGTAGCTGTGCAGACGTATAGGTAGTCGTGGTCTCGTGCAATCTTGCCGTCGGTGCCGGCTGCTGTGGAGCTGGAGGGAACGCTCGACCATTTGAGCGCGCTCCCGCTGCCTCCGAACAGCGAGGTGAACCAGTCTTGGAACGCGGCCACCGCCGCGCTGATCGGGGTGACGATCGCGCCTGTGAGGATGTCGCCGATCTGGTTGATGGCTGACTGCGCGTTGGCTACTCCGGTTTGCAGCCCCTTGATGAGGCTCTCGGGATTCAGCGAGCCCATGATCTTGTCGACGGCTGCTCCGATCGACGCGAGATCAGGTGGGGTCACGTCGGGGAGCAGAGCCAGGATCGCGTTGAGCGCGTCCTGGGGTAGCTTCATCAGCTGTTGCCGGAAGAGGTCCAGGGCTGTCTCAGGAGTCGGCAGGGGCACCGAGAACATCGACCGGATGGTCGACTCGGTGTAAGCCTGGCCGAAGTCGAAGTCACCTCCGCCTATCTCGAACGCGCCGCCAGAGTCGAGAGCGTCTAGCCCCGAGGTCGGGTAGGTGGTCACGCCGCCTCCCGCTGACGATCGCCGTCGATGCGCTCCTTACGCTCGGTGCGAAGCTCCTCACGCAGACCTCCGATGTCTTTTCGGATCTCTCGGTTGTCTTCCCGAATCTCCTTGAACCCCCGCGTGATCTCGTCACGAAGGTTCTCGTCGTGGGTGTTGGACACCTGGCCGTCGATCTTCCTCATCTTGAACCACAGGGGGAGTCCGGCCGCGATGACGGGGCACGCGCCGAGGAACATGATCGTGGCCATGTCCTTCCAGTCGTCCGGGTTTGCCTGCTCGGCTCCAGCCAACAGGTGGATCACTGGTAGACCCCTCCCATCGCCGGGGCCGGCGCGTTGGCGGGAATCATCCCGAGGTCTTCGTACTGCTTGATCATCGCTCGGTTCTCCTGATCGGTGAGCTTCTTAACGTCTGGGATGCGAACCGGCTTGGGGTCGGACTCGTCCATGCCGACCCACCTCGCCGCGTTGTTCGCCATGTGGCGCTGCCCCCGGAAGGGCGGCTGGTGCTTGATGACCTGCTGGGGGAGCTGGCTGACGTGGATCATTCCGTTCTCATCAGCCAGCCCCGCCAGGTAATCCCGGTGTGCGAAGCCGCATTTCCACAGATGCTCAGACCAGTCACCGAGGTAGCCGGGATGCGTGATCGCCCCGACGCCGGCAACCATAGGTAGGTTGCGTAGCGCCCAGGCGACGTGCTCTCTCGGGTTCAGCGGGTCGTGGTCTTCTTGTGATGGGATCATGCGGCGAGCCTTTCGGGGTTAGAGGACGCCTGCCGTTCCCATAGCCCCGTTGAACGTCTTGATCTGTTCGAGGATATGCAGGGCAGGATCTCTCGGTTCCCGGTATCCGAGTCCGACCATCCAACCGGAAGGTCCGTCCTTGTCGATTCTGTACTTGAGCTTCTTGATTCGCTCCACGAAGAGCTGGTGCGGGATCGGGTATCCGAGCACCGATGTCCCTACGCGATCTCCAATCCAGCAGTGGCCAAAGCCCTTTGGCGCGAACACGTACGGAGACGCATCCGACACCGAGAGGACGTGGGCCGTTCTGGCTCGGGTCCGGTAGATCTGGGCGGCTATCTCTGCGAACGCCGACAGCGAGAACGCCGGCATCACGCCGTCGACCATGTTCTCGAAGTAGTGGAAGTCCCCGAGGCTGGTGTTGATGTCCTCGAGACCCGCTATGGGCAGCGACATTCCGGCCGCGCGAAGCGTCGGCACTTCCATGAACGCCCCGAACACATCCGAGTACAACGGCTCTGCTAACGAGTTGATCAGACCGCCAAGCGGCGGCAGGTCGATCGCACCTCCTACAGCTCCTAGGCTCGCGAGAGCCGAGTTGATATAGGAGGTGAGCAGGTCGCCTCCGATGTTGATCAGAGCCCCGATGCCCTCGTTGATTCCGGTGGCACTGGCCCCTCCAGCCAGGAAGCTGGTGTCGGTAGCCTCGTAGTACGAGAACTCCGACGAGACAATGCCTGTCAGCGGTCCCTCTTCGAATACCACCCACGGTGCCTTCGGGCTGGTGCCCAGGAACAGCGGGTTGTAGTACTCGCCGGGGGACGTGTAGTCGCCCGTGAACACGTCGACACCTTCGAGGTAGCCGTCGGAAGAGATAACCGCAAGCGCGCGAACGAATCCGGTCAGCCACGAGCCGCCGAAAGCGGTCTCGGTGCCCCAACCAGAGTTGTCCTCGATGTCCCAGACCAGGCACCCGTTGCGGAGCGGGATCTTCTGGAGGAGATCCTCGACGGGATCGAGTCCCCAGACGCCCTTGAGATCCTCGAACGGATGGGGGTCACCCTTGTCCTTGAGGTAGCGCCGGCACGTCAGCGTGAGCTGGTGGTCCTCGAGAAGCCGTTTGGCGCAGTCGTAGAACGTCCCGAACCGGGAGAACACCATCGCGATAGGCGAGTTGTCTGCCAGGAACGGGAACGGCTTGACGATGTTGCGCCAGGTCGACGGGTTGAACGACGGACCCATCCACTCGTTGATGTCTGTCGGGTCATCCGGCAGCGTCCACAAGCTCGTTTCGAGCCTGAGTAGATTGACGAAAAGTGTTACCAGCAAACACCATTTGGCGGGACCAAAGATGATCCAGATCTTCGGGAACTGCACCTCACATCTGAGGAACGGGTTACACCAGACCCTGATGTGCATCGTCTGGGCGAAGTCGTGCAGGAAGACGATCTCCAGGTAGCAGGTGCCGTCCTTCTCCTTGACCACCCGGTAGTGATCCATGCAGCCGCTCCAGCGAGCGCCCTGCTTCTCGATCACGATGTGGACGTTGCGCTTGGCGCGGCCACGGTGATCCATCGCCCACTTCGCCAGGTAGTGGTCGAGCGGGAGCCGCAGGGTCGCGGGAGCCGCCTCGTTCTCTACGAACTCGAACTCGAGCAGCAGCTCGCCAGAGACCTCGCCTCTCAGCTTGTAGTCCCCGTCGCGCAGCTCAGCCGTGGGCGGCTTGAGCCGCTGCAACTCCCTGAGAGCGTGGCGCTGCTGGATCAGGTTCCACAGATCGTTCGATGCCTGGAGCGACCTCAGGCCACTCACGAGTTCACCTCGAGCACCACAGCCACACCCAGCAGAACGACCCAGCAGACAATCCAGAGGGCGGTCATTCGAGGCCCCAGCAACGCGTCCACGGCCGTGGCAGTCGCAGGGTTATCACTTCACCCCGAGCGCATCCCGAGACGAGGATCTCGAACGTGTGGCTCTCTGTGTACGGGGGGATCCGGTTGCGGAACCTGACTCCGTTCGTACGCGCCCAGACCTGGGAACCAGACGCGGAGCTGTACTGCTCCTTGCGGCGGTCGGTGTCGATCACGCAGTTCTCGCCGAAGATCAGCCCCGGCGTCTTCAGCCGGCGCTCCATGTCCTTCGGACCTTCCTCGTCGTCTTCCCACTTGGGGTCGGGGATGACGAACTGAGTGAACGGAGCGCGGTCCCACGGGACCGGCACCGAGATGCTCTGGCCCAGCAGGTTCATGTCGAAGTTGGGGATCTTCTCGGACGAACCGGGAACGGTCCACTTCGGCGAGATGTATTGATCCGTCGGGTTGAGCCCACCCATCGAGCTGTCAGCCCTGATGTAGAGCGTCTCTTGCGGCTGCTTGTCGAAGTTGAACACGCCGCCGAAGATCGTCGGCTGGAACCTGGTGTCCTTCTTCGTCTTAGCCGGCAGAACAACGTCATCCTCATACCAGAACGGGTCGTACGCGATGCACGACATCACCGTCAGGTTGATCGAGTTGCCTCGGGGGTCTGTTCGCATTTCCACCTTGGGCGACTCGAACAGAGACAGGTGCAGGTAGCGAGTACCTGAGTCGGGTGTGGTGACGTAGAGCTTGCAGGGGCGATTGAACGCCCACGCCTTACGCCATTCGGAATCCCTCGACAGCCAGGACTTAGGTCCACTCTTGGCGTCGTTCAGGATCTGGACTCCAAACACGATGTCGCGCTTGAGAGGTCGGTGGTTCAGGTAACGAGCGCCGGGGTAGTTTCCTGGCTCTTCAAACACGACCTTGACGGGAGGGTCGTAGAAACAACCCTCCACGTCTGTGGCCAGGTACACGCCCTGGGCACCGGTCGTGAGATTGAAGATCTCGCCATTGACACCCTCGAGTTCAACGATGGTGTCAGTGATCAACGAGCACCTCCTACGATTGACATTGCGTTCTTGGACGTTTCGCGGTCCTTGATGGACAGCGCCTCATCGACAGAGCCGATTTGGAAGATGTACTGAATCCCCTCGGAGATCGCCTTGGAGAGGACACCGTTGCCGCTGATGCCGATGTCCGAAAGGAACTGCTGCCCAGTGGCCTTCGCGAAGTTGACCGGTGAGGACAGCAGCCCGGAGGCTGCCTTCACGAGCGGATCGTCACCAGTGGAATCGACTGTGTCGCTGTACTCCTGGGTGAGATCGAGCATGTCCTTCTGGAGGCTGAGCTGAGCCTGCTGCTCGCGGATCTCCTGGGCGCGTGCCTTGAGAGAATCTGCGATCGGACCCTTGCCGGCTGCCTTGGCCTGGTAGTCAAGGGCTCTCGCCTGAGCGGTGAGCCGCTTGCCCTCAAACCCGAGTACCTTCTCCATCCGGCTGATCTCTTGCTTGTTGAAGCCGTTGATCAACCCGGTTGGGTCAGCTCCTGTCGAGAACGCCTCAGCGATCTGAGCGGCCAATCCCTTGGCCTGCTCGAGGACAGGCTGGAAGCCGTTCTCCATGCCGATGCCGAAGCCCTCAGCGGTGTGACCTCCGATCTGCTCGAACACCTTTGACGGAGAGTGGATCCCGAGTGCCGCACGGGCTGCGACATCAGCAGCCTTCGCCATGGCTTGGGCTGCCGAGACGACCGACGGGATGCCTGCGTTGATGCCTCCGACGAGGCCGGCTACAAGCTGGTTGCCGGCGTTGGCTCCAGCTGCCTGTAGACCTGCGAGCGCCTGGGCGATGGCACCTGGCCACTGCTGTACAGCCGCGACGATCAGGTTGCCGCCTACGCGGAACTGGTCTACAACGCCTTGAACAGACGCACCAGCCGCATCCTGCAGCCCCGCAAACGATTCCGAGGCAGCAGCTGGTAGCTGCGTAAGCGACGACTTGAGAGTCTCAACGGCCTGCTGACTAGCCTCGGAAGCGTCAGCTCCCTCGACCTTCATGGGGCCTGCGTTGACCGCGCCCTTAAGCCCCTGCCCGACAGCAGTTCCCAGCTGGGCACCGAGCTGCTGACCCGCATCGGCTGCAGCTACGCCGAACCCGAGCGAGTTAGAGATCCACTCTCCGGGCTTACCGAGCAGGAGTTCCAGCGGGTTGTTGAGCTTTTCCCCGGCAGCCTCGAGACCGCCCTTAACGGCTTCGCTCATGTCGCCAAACAACCAGTCGAGCCAGTCTTTGTTCTTAACCGGAGGAGGCTCGGGGCCTCTATTTCCGGTTAGCTGTTCCATCAAGTTGGAGGCTGGGTTTTCCCTAGGGTCAGCCTCAACCGTCTCTCGCCACTTCTTGTTCGTGGATAGGTTGGCTAGGAAGTCCCACACCGGGCCGAGCTGGTTTCCTAGCTCGACCAGACCACTAAGAACGTCTCCGAGCTTCCTCAGCGTCTCGATGAAGTCGTCCATCTTGGCTTTGTTGGAGATGAAGTCCATGCCGGACTTGCCCAGATCAACGATCCAGTTGCCGATCGTGCGGAGCGTGTCTCCCAAGCCTGCGAACGCGTCGTCAAAGGGGGACGACCCGCCCAGCACAGAAGCTCCAATGCCCTTGGGCTTGGACATCTGCTCTACCCATTTGGCAAAGCTGTCTCCAGTGCGGTTGAACCACTGGGACAATCCGGGGAGCGTGTGCGTGAAAGCCTCAGAGAGCCTGAGCATCCCGGTGGTGAACGACGCAACTCCAGGGGCCGCTTGGGACATCGCGTTGGCGATGTTCTGGACGGTCTTGTCGAAGAGTCCGATTCCCTCGGGGGAGGTCATCGAGTCGGTGAATCCCCTGAACATGTCGGACAGGCCCTTGGCGACCTTGGGCATCGAATCGAGGAGGCCAGGAATGGCGTTCTTGATGTCTTCGAAGGGCTTCTTCAGCCCGACCTCGAACGCCTTCGATACCTCGGCCTTGATACCGTCCAGGTCTGCGCCGAATTTGAGCTTGCCGTCTTCATCGGAGAAGAAGAGCCCAGAGTCCTTTGCGGCCTTCTTGATTCCGTCGAGGCCCAGCACAACCGCCATGAGCGGAGTGGTGATCGAGGAGATCAAACCGGGGATGGCCAGGACCAGGGTGGAGATCAGTCCGATGAGCGGGGCCGCCACCAGTACGACGCCGGCCAAGATGGCGACGTAGCCCGCTGGGTTGATGCCGGATCCGAAGTTGGGCACCAGCTTCTTGAGGCCAGAGAAGAGCCCCGTGATGGCGTTAGTAGATCGACGTACCGAGCGGTTGTCCACATCTGCGTCGACCGGGACGCGGATCCTGCCGATCAGCGCGCGGAGACGCGCCCTCGCTCCTGCGAACCCCTTGAAGTCGGGCCGAAGCGCAACGTCCACTTCGCCGATCGCAGCCTCTGCTCGCGCCTTGGCTTCTGCGAGTTCCCGCATCAGGTGGGCGGTATTCAGTTCGATCTCGGCGTTGGCCGAGTGACGCTTGAGGGTCTGATCGACCCCGTCCTTCAGACCCTGGTGGGCAGCCTTCTCGAGGCGCTGGCGGAAACGGTCATCGAATCCTGGGTCCAGCTCGAGGCGGATGGGCTTGATGTCGTTCAGGAACTTCTGAACTCGCCTGTCCCAGTTGAGATCCATCGTGCCGAGCCGGCGCTGCATGCCGGCGTGGGACGGAGCCTCCAGCGGCTTGATGTCCAGGGCGCTTCGGACCCGGCGCTCGAATGCCAAGTTCAGCATGTCGAGCTTGCGTCGGATCCCGTTGGTGTCAACGTCGGCCTTGACCTTGACCGTGGAAGCAGCAGCCTTAGCGGCTGCCTTTACCTTCGCGGGGAGTTCGTTCTCATCGAAGTCAGCGACGACAGGAACCTCACCCTTGAGCGAGTTCTCGATCGCGGTGAGTTCGCGCTGGAGCTTGCTGCGGAACTCCTTGGTGTCGGGACTAACCTTGACCGAGATCCGGGCCACCTCGATACCGGTGGCCATCCCTCCCTTATTTGCCATTAGCTAGCTGCTCCCTCCTCTTTCGCTGAGCGGCCATCATCGAAGCCGCGATTGCAGCGAACGAACCAGGCTTGGGCGCAGCGGATTTCGTCTTGTTGTCGTCGTCCGGCCGTGGGTACGGGGTAGGCGGCTTGGGCTTCGCCTTGGCCGGATCCCTGTGCGCCATCAGGAACAGGTGGTTGGATGCTTGCGCGAGATCTACGAGATCAGCTATCGCGTAGGTGTTTTCGTCCCAACCCCTGTACTGCTGACCTCCGCGACGGGCTGCGTGGAACGCGCCGGTCTTCGGCAGGTGCAGTACGAGGTTGAGAACCCATTTCGGCGAAAGCGGATCTTCTTCTCGGAATAGGTCTCTAAGGTCGAGACCGTTGTGGAACTCCGAGAGGTCGGAGGCGATTGCCCCGCCGAACTTGTCGATCAGCTCGGCGAGGACACGGCTTCCCCCAACTGGGACTTGCTCATCCAGTGGCTCAGCACCGCGACGTACAGCTCGGCCTTGATGCGAGGATCCTCGTGCTCAAGCTCCGCGATCAGCTTCTTCGGGGACTTGGTGAGCAACCGGAAGACCTTCGAGCAAGCCTCAACGACCAGCTCAGCCCAGGCCTCCACGGCGGCTTCGTCGTCGGCATCCTCGATGCCGAGGCCGTCGATCTCATCGAACGCGTCAGCCGCAGCCTTGCGATCCTTCTCGCCCAGGCGCAGGTAGCTCTTCAGCTCGACGGTGACATCGTCACTGAGTTCGACCACGGTGGGGGCGTAACGGCTCTCGGCTTCGGCGCGGACAGAATCGAGTTTGAAAGTGTTTGTCATAGCGGACCTTTCGTGTGTGGCGGGCTTATGGATTGGCGGGTAGGAGGGGGAGGTAGGCCCGCCAAGGAACCTCCCCCTCCGGGGTGACAGCGTTAGCTGTCAAGTTGTTACGGCGTCGGATCCTCGACGTTGAACAAGTCCTCGTTGATCCACTTGAACAGCAGGGGATCGTCTTCGTAGTCGAGGAACGTGAACCGGATCGGCAGTGCCGCAAGGTCATCGATCGGAAGTTCGATCGCGTCGTCTCGCTTCACCGAGGACCGCTTGAAGTGGAAGCCCAGGCGAAGGTCGCCGTCTTCGATGATGACCAGGCCGGCCTTCTCGTTCGTCGGGGTTCCGCTGGCCACACCGAACTCGCCGGCAACGCTGGAGGCATTGTCGCCGTAGTACAGGCCCAGGCCAGTCTCATCGAACTGGTGCAGAACCATCGTCAGGAAGTCGACCGGATCGTCGGGGCTGATCTCCCGCAGCTTCTTCTTCTGCCAGGAGCCCTTGACCTCACCCTCGCCACCTTCGTAGCCGAACTCGGGCATGGTGCCTCGGCTGGTGTGGCCGACGCTGCTCCATCCGGTAGCCGTCCAGAGCTGGGGCTTCTCGAGGTCGATTGTCTTCAGTTGGGCCGGCGTAGGCGAGGCGGTGCCGGGAAGTGCGTAGTACGCGTAGCCGACTGCCGCTGTCAACACTGCATCGTCGTTTTCGGACATGGTTACCTTTCGGTTAGGTGGTAAATCTGGGAGCGCGGACGCCTAGCCTGATCAGCCCTTGCACTCGCCAGGAGTCCTGGTAGAGCGAGCTGAACTGAGTAGCGCCCATCGTTTCCTTGATGGACTGCAGATAGCCTGCATCCGTGGGTGTTTGGTGCTTTACAGCGTCGAACAAAACCTCGAGAGCCGTCTCGTACAGCTCCTCGCAGGCGATGAGACCCTCTGAGTCGTCCTCACCCAAGCTGTCGGTGTATGCCGACATCTCGATAACCGGCAGCGTGTGGATCTTCGGCGCCTTCGGGTTCCTGATCCCGCCGATGCGGCGGATGTTGATCATCGGAAAGTCCCGGTACTTGGGCTTGGGAACCCAGGTCGTGATCGTCACGCCGCTCAACCGGTCATCCCCTCGCAGGATCGGAGCCACAACCTTCTGTACGCGGGGCATTTTCGCCATGCGTCCTCCTACATGGTGTGACCGCCGTAGGCGGCTTGGGTCAGGATGTACGTGGGCTCAGGCGGTTTCGTGTCTGTGCCTGCGAAGTAGCCCGACGGATCGTGGCCGAACTCGAGCGCCATCGCATCGGGGGCGTGCAGGATCGTGTAGCAGTCAACGTCGTGTTCTGCTGTGTCGATCTCCGCAGGGAAGTAGTCCTTCGGCGTGATGCGCTTGTGCTTGTGCTGCTTCGCCAGGTTGGCCCTGGCTCGGCCTTCAACCATCCGGTTCTCCCGGCGCACAGCACGTCTCGTCTCACGGTGGTGAGCTGCGGCGCTGTTGGCGTTTGCGTATACCTTGGCCATCAGTACTTCTTCACCGTGTAGTCGACTCGGGACAGCGCAGAAGATGCGTTGTAGAAGTTGACATCTCCGAAGACAGCCCACCGCTCTCCGCGCCATTCGATCTGGCTCTGCGAGCCGAGAATCCCGTGCGCCTTGGTGAAGGAGCGGGGGAACCTCATGCGGTAGACCTTCTCGGACTCGAAGCCCTCGTTGTCCTGCTCTGCCCGTCGGGCTGAGGTGCCCGACTGGCCCTGGACCTGGAATCGCGCCTTGGCCGGAATCCCGGTCTTCGACGGCCGGGTGAACTTGTTGCCGTCGCTGTCGGTGATCAGCTCTTCCGGGTAGACGACCACTGGGTCGTAGCTAGCGCCGTTGTCTAGGAGGCTCATTCGGACACCCTCGGCATGTTCTGCCACGCGATGCGCCAGTCGTGGACGCAGTGGGTGTCGCCGGCCTCGTGGTCGCACAGGTTCGCGTTGACCTCGCCAGGCAGAACCGCCTGGGTGAAGTCATCCGGGTAGACGACGATCACGTCGGCATCACGATGTTCGGAACGAAGGTCGCCATGCCCTTCTGGGAAATGACACCGAGCTTCTCCCACTCGTCGGGGAGGATCTCCAGCTTGCCGCTGGCTAGATCCGATCGGAGCTGGTAGGTGTAAGCCCCGTCCGTCTCGGACATGTAGCCCTCGGGGTTGCGGACGAGCCGCAGCACCGCGTCTGACTCCACGTCGACCAGCTCTGCTTTGAAGTCAGCGTCCGCAGCTGCCTGGGTATCGAGGTCAGGGATCCGACGACGGATCATTCGCTCGACCTGAGCTAGCCGGCGCTCGATAAGCGCCAGGACTTCTGCCTCAGGCTCCTTGGCCCACAGCTCGACTACGTCATCTGCCGTTGCGTGTGCCACGGGTTACTCCTCGTTCTGGTTCTCCTGAGCTGCAGCGTAAGCCGCTGCGGCCTTGGCGTTGTCGGCCTCGATCTGGGCCTTGGTGCGGCGAATCCGCTTCGGCTTCTCAGCGGCCGGCGGGACGTAGTCGCCCTCGGCGACCCAGCTGCCGCCTTCGATCAGTCGGGCAGCCGACTCGTCATCGACATCGGCGAGACCGCCGTTGTACGTGGATCGGATCAGCATGTTTCTCCTCTCAGCGGCAGGAAGAGGGCTCCCGAAGGAGCCCTCTTCCGTTAGCTGTCAAGTTGCGATCAGGCAACAACCAGGTCGGTCAGGCGCAGGAACGCCGCCGTGTCGTTGCAGTGGAACGCGTACTCGGCCTCGACTCGGACTGCGACGAGGTTGTGCTGCCACAGCGAGACGAACTCGGGCTCCGAGGGGGTGCCCAGGTTCAGGGTCGCCTGATCGGTCACGTCGAAGGACAGACCACCGACCTGGCCCCAGACCACCTGGCTGAAGTCGCCAGCGAAGCCGACGATCTTGTGAGCGCCGACGGCCGGCGGGCCGGTGACGGCAGCCACGCTCTTGTGAACGTGGTCGCTCAGGATGGTCGGACGCGAGAGGATACGGCCCTCCCGGTACGGCGAGGCCAGGCCCTCGTAGGTGCTCTCGAGGAACAGCGGACGACCGTTGGCGTCCTTGGCTCCGTTGAGGATCGGCTCAGCCAGGTCGTCCAGCAGAGTGTGGGTCCACTTCTTGCCGTCGTCCACCAGCAGCTTCAGGCCGTTGACGCCGAGGGCGTCGTACGCCGTCAGGTTGTTGACGCCCGCGCCGCCCGGATCCGCGATCGAGATCGACTTAGTCGTCTGATTCAGGTAGGTCGGGAACGGGCTGTCGGTGCCGAACAGGCCAGCCGAGTCGAACGCCATCGCGAAGGCCGTGGCCACCTTGGTACGCATGGTGCCCAGGTAGTTGGCGGGGTTCGCACGAACGGTTTCCGCCGACGCCACGAAGATCGTCGCGATCTTGTGGGGCGCGATGACCTGCTTGGACATGTTGCCCTTGGTGATCGGCTTCATGTCGCCTTCACCGATCCACGATGCGCTGACATCGCCGGTCCAGTGTGGGATCTTCTGGCCGGTCGTGCCCATCGGAATCTTCTGGGCAAACCGCTGGACGATGGAGGTCTTCTCCGCTTCAGCGAAGTAGTCCTTGGCCTCCTCGGGCTCGAGGTAGCCCTCGAACATCGAGTCGCCGGTCTGGCTGATCTGAGTGTGGTTGACTGCGAATGCAGTACCTGCGGCCATGCTTGTATCTCCTTGTTAGAGGGGGTGTTTGGTTACTTGACGCCGAGCTTGGCGGTGAGCGCCTGCAGGATCCGGTCGCCGTTGAGGGGAATCGGAGGCTTACCGCCGCCGAATCCGTGCGAGGGGTCGTACGCGGGGCTAGTGGCGCTGAAGCCGCCTGCCAGTGCGTACGCCGACTTCGCGGACTCGGTGATCGAGTCCTTGTCGGTGCCCTGCAAGATGGCGCGGAACGCCTCCACCTTGTCGCTGGGAACCTTGGCTGCGACGGTGACCTGGTACTTCTCCAGCTCGATCCACGCTGCGCCGAGTTCGTTCTCCAGCTCGCCGATTCGCACGTCCCGAGCGGCCAGCTCGGCTGCATGAGCTTCCTTGGCAGCAGTAACAGCCGCGTCGACGGCTTCGTTCTTGCTGGTGCGGTGCTTGGCAGCTTCCTGTCGAAGCTCGCGTACGTATGCCTCGTCGTAGACCTTGGGTTCCGGTTCCATCGGCTTGGGCTCGGCCACCGGGGCCGGCGTCGGGGTGCCTTCTGGAGTGGTGCCTTCGGTTGCAACGATTTCTGACATTGAATTAGCCTCCTGGGCTGGGGATTACGCCGCCAGGGCGTAGTTGGACATGCTGAGTTCGCCGCTATACAGGCGGCGTCGGAGCGCGTTCTGCGTCTCCAGGTTCAGGTTTTTGGATCGGGACTTGCCGGCGTCGATCAGCTTTCTCGCCTCTTTGGTCGCATCGATCCAGAGCTGTTCTGCTCTTACCTGAGCGGCCTTTCCAGGCCAGTTCTCCACGTCGAAGACAGGCACCACCAGGCAGTCACAGCCTGCGTGCCATTCCTCCATGTGGTCGTCTACTTCGTCTCGAAACTTCTCGAGATCACCGCCGGCCTCTCGGAAGAGGTCGACTACCGTCTCCTCGTCCAAACGCAAACCGGCAGAGTCGGTTCCGATGTACTTGGGACCTCGGGAGATCATCATCAAGCACCAGGCGCATGTCTCGCGCCCGGTGGCTACTCGAGCCCACCCTCGGACAACTCGCTGTTCGACCGGCTCGAGAGAAGGAGTCCGTTGCGGAATCGTCTCTGGGGCACTGGATCTGGCGAGGTCGTTGAGTACCTCTCTGAAGCTCTTGGCGGAGGCCACCGACTGGAGCTGCTCCAGCTCGATGTCGTTGTTGATCGCGCCGATTATCTGCCGGCGCGGTGCCATCTCGACTTCGCGCACCGCCGTCAAGGCCATCTTGGTGACCGCGCTCTTGGGAGTGTCGACCCGCGACATCTCTTTCCGAGCTGGCTCCATGTTCTTGACGAACCACTTGAACTGCAGCTCGCTCCGCAACATCTCGTGGCGGGGAAGCTCAGGGTGGTGTAGTGCGCGCTGGGAGTCGTAGAAGTCCCGGCCCAGGGCGGCAGCTTCCGCATACCGCCGCTGAACCTCAGGGAACAACGTCTGGAGTAGCTGCACCCAATCTCGGGTGCTGACGGCTGGACCGGTGAAGAGGCTTCCGAATCTGGTGACGTAGGCCGCTAGGCCGGCCGTCGCGGCGGCTTGGGCGGCTTGGTACTGCTCGGGCGTCAGGCTGCCTCACCCCCAGCCTCTGGAGCCGCCTTGGGCGGTGCCTTCGGGTTCGGGGAGCCAGGAGTCGACGGATCTTCGTCAACCATCGTGCCGATGAGTCCGAGGCCCATAGAGGCCTCTTCCTCGTCCCAACGACGCATCTCGATGCGCTCTGCGATCGAGTAGCCCATGTCCTTGCGAGCCCGCTCGCGCGGGATCACGCCGCCGGCAACCAGCTTGGCTGCGGCGTCGGCCTTGGCCGCGTAGGTCGGAGTCGACGGGTCGCGCCAGACGGTCTCCATGCGGAGGTAGTCCGGGGGAACCTCGCCGCCCTTCATGATCCGGTAGGCGAGCCTCATGGCCTCTTCCCATGCGCCACCGAAGATCAGGTTCTTCCGCTCGACCTTCTTGATCAGCCGGCTCTCCGAGGCCCTGATGGCCTCAGCCGAAGCCGGGTTGTCCGAAGCTGAGCTGAGGTACTGGGGAGGTAGTCCCGTGTACGCAGCGACCTGCTTGGCGATCTGATCGAGTGCTCCGGTGAAGTTGGCCAGCTCGGCAGCTGCGAACTGCTGGATCTTGCCTTCGCCGTCTTCGAACGCGAGGATCCGCGCGATGAGCGCGTCGAACATCTTCTGCCCGGTGTCGGGATCGATGCCGATCTCTTCGGGCTTGACGCCGAACATCAGCCGCTGGGGAACACCCATCAGCTCTGCAGTCGCCTGCATCAGCATCAGGATCCGGCCCGCTGCGTCGGTCATCGACCGAAGCTCAGGCGTAATCTCGGATGTGCCATATAGATCCGAGAGCATCGTCCGGTTGGGTAGCGGAACGACCGGCACGGCTTGCAGCCCGTGCTTGAGGTTGAACCAGTCCTGCCACTCGCCGTCGGAGTTCTTGAACCAGCCGATCGTGTCGTTCAGCCCATAGAACGTGGCTGCTTGGATCTCCTGGCCCTGGGTGTCGTAAGCGACGCGAATCGCCTTGGACACCCGACCGATTCGGGGATCGATGTCGGCGTACATTCGAGTCGGCGGCTCCACCCGAATGATCGGGGTGTTCGGATCCCAACCGATGTCGAGCTTGGGGTCCGGCTTCGACAGGGTGATGTACGACCGGCCGTGGCAGTACGCGTCGGTGTAGCCGAGAGGGGCCTCGATGTCGAGGTTGTTGGCCTGCCACCACTGCCACAGCTCTTCGTCGCCGTCGTCCTTGTCTCCGACTCGGAATCCCTCGACGGACTGTCGCTCAGCGAGTGAGTCGACGTAGAGCCGGGGGTAGCCGACGTGAGCCAGCAGCTTCTGCATCTGGGGTGGAACGGTGACGCCGATGGCCTCTGGCCGGCGCTCAGCTTCGTAGTACGAGGTGTTGCTTTTCAGATCCTTGAGGGAGTCCTCGAACTTGCTGATCATCGCGTCCCGCTCTTCGGCGGGATCGCCAAGCTCCTCCTGGCCGGGAAGATCGGCCGCTGTCATCGAACAGCCACCACTCGGCCGCTTCGGGCCTTCTTGCTCATCAGGTAGTCCTGTCTCGCCCCGAACGCGAGGACCGCACAGACTGCAGCGTCGATCTTCTTGCTGGAGTCCTTGGTAGCCTTGCGAATCGAGATGGCGTCATAGATGGTTGGGTGTCGGTGGGCATGGAGGACGTGCTGGCGAAGAACGCCATCGCCGTCGTGGGAAAGCTCCCGCTCGAGGGCTGCGTCGAGGAACCGCTCGCAGTCGAACGCGAATCGCTTCTGCTGACCCCGCATGTCGAACGCGATGGGATGACCGGGGGAGGCGTTGACCTTGATCCGCTTCTTGAAGTCCTTGCCCCACTGATCGACGTACGCCTCGAACTCCCGCACGTCAGCTCGGAATGCGACCACGTCGTATCGAGCGAACGCTGACCGGACTACGGAATCGACTTGCTCCCTGGGGATTTCGCCGCCGTACTTCTCTGGATCCCACACCCGGATGACGAACAGGTGCCCGTCGCGTATGCGGCAGCCCACCAGGGCTGTCCAGTCGTTCGACTTCGAACCGTCGAACCCGAGAGCGACCTTCTCGCCCTTTGCGATCGAGCTTGGGAGAACTGTGTTGGCCACCCGAGCGTCTGCGATGCGATACCACCGCTCGCGCAGGGTGTCTGAGATCGTGTTGGGATCCGGCTCTTCGTCCAGCTCCGCGACTATCTCGTCCCAGACCTGGGCGTAGATGATCGGCCGGATCTTGTCTCCGAGGTAGCTGATGTGGCAGCTATCCCACTCGGCCGGCGAGATCCACGAATCCTCAGCCGCATCAACCTGGTTCAGGAACTTGCGCCGCGACTCGGTGATCGGGTTCTTCGGGTTCAGGATCGACTTGAGGATGTCCTCGATAGGCAGCCAGGTCGAATCGCCTCGGGCGATCAGCAGACCCTGACGTAGCCTCTCGACTCCCGCCTCGTAGCCCTCGGGGTCGTCCTTGAAGAACGGGATGTCCGGTTGTCCGACCGGGGTGTCAGCAGGGGCCTCGAGCGCGTCGTAGAGCATGCCCACGTCGAGGATCTCGCCAGAAGCGACATCCTCCCAGGCCCGGTAGGAAAGCTCCGCTACCGAGTCCTTGCCTGGGATGTGGGCGTTGCAGATCGAGAGAGTACGAGACCCTTCGACCTTGGTCATGTTGCCTTCGATGACCTTCGCCATCGCGTGGCCGTCGTTTACCTTGCCGTCGGGACCTTCGCCCCACCACTGGGTCTCGTTCTGAACGACGAACGTCGGGCGGTTGCCCTCCATCGACGCTGGGCTCGAGGTCGCGGCCTCGATGCGGCCGGCTCCACCGTCTGAATAGATGATGAAGCGGTTGACATCGAGGTTGTACTCGGCCTCGAGCTGCTTCGAGATCATCGACGGGAACAGCGCGAACGTGTTCTTCGTCTGGTCCTGAGAGACGGCAGCGACCGTGATCCACGGCGCGTTGCGCCGCTTACCTACCGGGTTGCCATTCTCATCAAAGTGCGAGAACGCCACTGGGCCACAGAGTTCCGCGAGGCACATCGCTGCGGTGAAGGGGTCCTTGCCCCATCCCTTCATCCGGCGGATGACGCCTTCGCGGTAGATGTACTGGCCCTTGTCATCTACGGCGTACCACCAGAGGACCAGGCGAACCTGCTCGTCGGTGGGAATGAACATCAGCTCGTTGACCGGTATCCCGGCCTCAGCCATGTCGAGTAGAAGTCGTAGCCGAACCGGGTCGTCATGCCCGCCAGGGGTATTGACGTAGTCCGACATCCACTTCAGGACGCCCCACCCAAGTGTCTTCTCTGGCAGGTGCCACTTACCGTCGACCGTCTTGGCCCACGAGGGGCCGATGATGTGCGGGGGAGACGGGGCAAGCTCTACGTGATGGTTGTTGAGGCTCACCCCGCCCCCCTTTCAGTTACTTGAGGAAGTCCTTCAGAAGCGGCTCCAACTGCCGGCCGAGCGGCTCGAGGACGCTCTTGATCTGCTCGATCTCGGCGTCGGCGTTCGCCTTGGCCGTCATCGCCGCGCTGGCGGCGTCTGCGATCACCTGAGTCGGGCTCTTCTCGGTGAGGACCCCAGTGGCTACCTGAGCCGACAGTCGCTTCTGCGAGATGTACGGCCAGAGCGCGGTGATGGCTGTTCCCGCTCCGGTGATGAACAGCTCCTGGTTGCCGGTCTTGACGCCCAGGAAGATCTGGGCAGCAGCCGTCAGTACGATGCCGATGACACCGCTCTTGTAGAACTTGAGGAAGCTGTTGTCGGTCATGCGGTCTCCTTGTATGCCTGTGCGGCGGTGATGTATTCGGGGTTGTTCTTGGCGATCTGGTTCAGGACGTTGGTCGCTCGGGCGATGAACTCAGGGCTGTCGTCCTTGCAGAGGCCCTTCGCAGCCATGCGAAGCGTGAGGATCTCTCGGACATCGCCGTCTCGCGCCGCGTCGATGACGTGGCGGATGTGGATCATCCCGTCGTCGTTCTGCGTCAGCTCGTACCAGGGCCAAATGGCCCCTTCGTCCTTCGGTGCGAAGCCAGATCGAGATTCCTTGAGAGACAGCACAGCTGCGTGGATCTCGGCGATCTGCTTGACCACTGCTGGGCCTGCCAATTCGTCGTCCTCTCCGGTGAGTAGTGTCAGTAGTGCGTCGCCCTGAGTGAGGGCGCGGTTGTACCTGGTCTGCCGGTCAGACAGGCCGTTGTATCCGCCGTTGATGGCGTACGTGACTGCGTTGAGGTCACGGGCATCACAGAGCGCGTTGATCTGTGGCCGAGACACTGTCCAGTACCAAGCTGGCCCGATGCCGGCCCACTTCAGGTCGGCCAGCTCTCGGTAGTTCGGCACGAAGTAGTCCGGTGTCGGCACCAGACCTCGGTCGAAGCACCACTTCGAGAACGCTCGGTAGTTGTAGTCCCACGTGATCTGAATCCACGTCCGACCGATGTACGGCGCGTAGCGTCCGGTCTTGTCGATCTCCTCGGTGTAGGTGAAGCTGACCGATTCGTGTCCAACCTGGGCCAGCCACATCGCGATTCGCGGCCACGTGATGCACTCCGCGGCGCGCAGGCCGGCAGACACCGCGGGGAGGATCTCCGCGGCCCGTGCCAGAGAAAGACCCGTGGCGTTGGCCAGGATCTTGGCGGTGCTGCTGGCCGCTGGGGCGGCTCCACGACGGAATGTCGAGTAGCCATCCGGCCGAATCTTCCTGGTGACAAAGTCAGCCACCCATGACTGCGGAGCATCTGACTTGGAATCCCAAGTGCCGTAGCCCATCTGGAAGTGCATGGCATCTTTGGGGCTGTTCCAATTGTTGCCCCAGTAGATCGTGCCTTCGTAGAAGTCGAGCAGCTCTTGGAGCCGAGCTTTCTTAGCCGGGTCGAACCCTGCATCTGCAATCCGAAACGGGTGGGACTCCCAGTTGAGGTCCATCGCGGTGCCGCCGAGATGGTTCGATGTGCCGACCGAGTTCGTCTCAGTCCAGCAAGCCGAGTCGCGGTTCCGCAGCGGTTCAACATGTTCGTGGAAGTCAGCCGCAAACGCCGCCATGACAGCGAGCGGAATGCCATTCTGGATCTGGAGCTGAACGTCGGTGCCGTTGATGTTTATCCACCGGCAGCTGAGCTGATCGACTATAGGCCAGCCGTTTTCGGAGTAGGCGTTCCCGTACGCTATGCGGCGTGCCATCCTCCTCCTTTCGTACGATGTCAAGTATGTGAGTAAGCCAGGGTGGGTTTGATCCACCAACCTGCGGAGAGTGACCACCGCTGCTCTACTTGGAGCTACTGGCCCAGCGCCCTCAGGGGAGGCTCGCGCCAACAAGGCCGAGGGCTGGTGTGCGAGGGCTCCCCTCTGAGTTAGGGGACCGCTTGCGAGCTTTTAGCGTCTGCTAGGTGCCGTCCCAGTTCTTCAGCACCCGGATGTTTCCAACCCACGGGATGTGGTCGAGTCCGAAGTAGTCCCAGGTCACGCCGAGTGCGGCATACGGCGGCGGGACAGGGATGTCGTCTTCTCCCTCGGTGTGGATGGTGTAGTCCTGGCCTTGCCACAGTTCGACTGCCCCGCCGCCCATCGAGGGCGGTGACGGGTTGCCTCCTTTGTCGCCTACGTAGCATCCGTACTTCTGCCAGGCCCGCCCGATCGCCAGCTCGATCGGGGTGATGTTGGGGATGGCGGCGAGGTCGATCGTCGGATCGAGCTGTAGCCGCGATCCTTGCTCGACGGGATAGAGCACCCCGGCAGCGTTATCGCCGTCCGTCTTCTGGGCCGGGTACCTGAACGTGGTCGGCTTGCACATGTTGGAGGCGCAGAACAATGCGTGAGGAATCTCCCCCGCTTGTAATTCGCTGATCCGAATGACAGCCGCATATCGGGAAAGCTGCGATGCCGTTGAAGACCCGTTGTAGTCCCGGCCATCACCGTGCAGGTCGGTGATACCGCCCCACGTGGCAGACCAGGTGTCGGTGCCCTCGTCGTAGGCTGCCTGCCACAGGCCAAACACTTTGCCGCTCACCGGATCAGCGACGACGAGATGCCCATCGCTGCCCGGCGGTACCTGTGTGCCGAGCGGGATCGGCATCTCGAAGCTCTCCCAGGGGGGTGGGGTTCCGGGGGGCCACCACGTGGGATGCAGGTCCCATCCGAGCCATTCGATTTGGTAGCGCGGTGTGCTGGGTGTGACCTGGTGGGGGTGGACCATGCTGTTGCCATACCAGCCCCACGCGACGGAGTGATGCTGCCCTGGTACGTCGGTGGTCAGCAGTGCCCCGATCTCCGTCGATAGTGGATCGAGTACAGGGTTGTCGGGTATCGGATCCCACAACCAGTCCGCAGCTTCGAAGTAGTTGCGAGACTGCACCGTACCGCCGTCAAGGCCACCAAAGGGTAGGGTGTTTCCTACGAACCAGCCCATCTGCGGCAGCAGGTGGTCGTTGCCCAGATTGATGTTTCCTATGAGGGTGTAGCCGGGGTCGGTCTCGCCTTCGTACCAGTACCCGACGACCATGTGCAGGGTCACTTCGGTTAAGTCGAACGACGTTGGGGCTGAACGGTGAATCGACCAGCTAGCTCCGTTGTAGGAGGTCTCCCAGTAGATCGTCCCTTCGGACTCCCTCATCCGAAACCATCGATGTTTCGACTCGTTGTAGAACATCGAGGTGTCTGAGTCTACGCCGGCCACGCGATGGCGAAGCTCTATTTGTGACCCGTCCGATCCTCCGTAGATCATGAAGCCGAACTGGTTGTCTGAATCTGACCGCGTGTATATCTCTGTTGTGATGGACGATCCGTATTCGTAGTCCCCACGATTCGCGTTCTGCACCAGCTCCATCAGGAAGTGCGAGCCGGTTAGGTCCCACTCGCCCAGCGTGAACAGGTAGTCGTAGTCCCAGGCTGGTGTGAGTTTGAGCATGTTGTTTTCGACGGTTGCGGTACCGGGCGAGTACCACTGGTCGAGGTCTGCGAAAGTGTCGGCGAACAGGTGGGCTCTGGGTCCGCCGTCTGGGTTGAGGTCCTCGAAGATGGCTGAGCCAGGTGAGGGCTCGGTGTCCCAATAACCAGATGCGAAGAAGACGTCGACCGACGTGAGGTTGATGGCAGCCGTCTTGGATCGCTGCACCGCCCACGAGGTGCCGTCTGCGGATGTTTCCCAGTAGACGGTAGTGCCGCTGTGCCGCAGCCGAAACCAAACATGCACAGCGGGGTTATAGGTGATGTCTGTGCTGGACTCCGAGCCGTCGACTGTCTCGATGAAACCGAGGAGCCCGCTTGTGCCACCTTCAAGCCTGAAAGAGACATCGTTGTCGCTGCCCGCTGTGGCACCGAAATACGTTGTGATGGATCCGTTTCCAGCGTTGGCGTTCTGGGCGAGCTTGACCGAGAGGTGCGATTCGGTCAGGTCGTAACTGTTGGCGGACCTCATGCTCCAGTATGACGAGGTCGGGATCAACGTGTACTGCTCGCCGTCGAGGGTCGATGAGGCTGGGTCGAAGATGGCCCACAAGGCTGGATTCGAGAATCCCCCGAGCGTGAGGATCTTAGCCATCAGCTAACCAGCACATCCACTACGACTCCTGTAGCGGCAGACATCAAGCCGACTGAGGTTACGTTGATCCTGATCATATCTCCACTGGTCTGTTGCTGCTGGAATGCTGAAACAGCTTCTATCACAGAACCTTCGGCTACCGTCAAAGTAGCCAGGTCGATCCAAACAGCTCCGTTCCAATGTTGGACCACAACAACTAAGTCGGAACCTACAGGGGCACTGGACACCCTCATCCTGGCGCCCTTCAGCGTTCTGCTGAAGTAAGCGCGGTCTGTGGGCGTGTACCCTACTACCGCTACAGGCGCTGAAAACCTAATTGGCACAGACGGGCCGGGAACTCCCGGCACCGCCATGAGTCGGGTAACTCCGTCAAGGCTCAACGATTCCTCCTCATATCACACCGCTGTGCCTGTGGCGTCGCGCCAGTTAGTGCCGTCCGACCAGATCGGCTTGTTCAGTGTGGTGTCGTAGATGGGCCACCCCAACGGCCAGGTCGCTGCTGCGGGCCGTGTCCCGGTTGTGTATGCCTGGGCTGTCAGCACGGGGTTGCCGAACGCGGTCACCCCGTTGGAGCGGACGTTATTCACCGTGCCGGTTGGCTCGGCCGACTGCCACGCCGCGCCGTCGTTGTAGACCAGAGTCGTCCCCCCATCAAGGGACACACTGAGTTCGTAGACCGATAGCTTCGTGTACCACGACGCCTTCCGCACCCACAGCTCCATAGCAGACCCGTGACCGCCCGTGACCACCTTGAAAGCGTCGGCAGCCAACACCGTCGCGCCTACAATCATGGATTTCGCCATGTACTGGACGGATACGTCAGGATCGGTGGGATACCCGTTGTTGCGGAAATGGACAGCGACTATGGATTCGTCTGCCACTCCGGATGACCGGTTGGTGATACCGAGAATCAGTGAGGCGTCCTGGTATTCACCGGTCGGTGTCCACGTGCATATCTTCGCCCACACATTGCTGCCATCCTCCGCGCCGGCACCACCGGACGCGGTATTACACGCCCATCGAGCCGTATCAGAACGCAGCCCATCGACGTACGACTTCGGGGTTGCGTGCGCGGGATCGGTGGGCGTTCCTACCTGTGTCGCCCCCTCAGCATTTCGCAGAAGCACTGACCACGCCGCGACTTCTGTATTGGCCCCCCAGATGGTCTGCGCCCCTGCGTTGTCCGTTCCATAGACGCTCAGCGATGCTGATGTCTTGTCAACCTTGTTGGCCAGGTCGCCCGGCTGAACGGCGGTGTCGGCCTTGCCCAGCGAGGTCTGGACGCCCGCTGTCAAACTCGCGACGGGCACGTTGCCGTCCCCGTCCAGCCCGGCATACCCGTTCGGCTGCCCCTTATTTGCCGACTGCTCGGCGGTATCCGCCTTGCCCAGCGAAGCCTGAACCGCAGCCGACAGTTGGGACTTCGCGATGTTGAAGACCGCGCTGCTGACCAAGGCGACGAGGCTGGCCCAGGAGACCTTCTTAGGTGCCCACGACGCTTCGCTGTCTACGACCAGGAACTCATCGAGTTCGACCAGAGTCGACTTGGTAGCAGCGCCGTGGGTTGCGGTTGCCGCGTCAGCGCCAGGAACACCAGGCAGGGCCAGGATCTTGCCGATGGTCTGGTTGAGCGGCTGGAAGTTCCACACACTCATCGGCCCTGCCACCTAACCTTTCCGGCTGTGATCGGATCGCCGCCTGCGGCTTCTCCGTCGGGGAGGAAGACCAGCTGCCACTTGCATCGATTGGGAACCAGCGCGGTCAGCTCGCTGTCGACCTTGATCGACGCGATGTCTTCCGCGATGGCGAGGTGCCAGAGCGTGAGCGGGTGCTTGCCCGGTTCGATCACCTTGACCGAGACGTTCTGATCGCCGTTCGTACCTTCGAGGTCCGAGATGTCCGTCGTCATAAGGGGAATCGGAAGATTGCTCAGCTCTTCGATGAACTCGACCTGGTATACGTGGTTCCAGTAGAAGTCCACACTGACCGTATCGAGCATGCCGACGAAGTCCGACAGGCCGTTGACCGCGCCCTTGACCATGTTGCTGGTCACCGAGATCGCGAACGTCAGCAGCTCTGACTCGCTGTACGACCGCTTCGACGTGACGGTGATCGACGCGTTGATCTCGTCGTTGACGACGAAGTCGATGTCGACGCCGGCCAGATCCTCGAACGAGTCGAACAGGTCGTTGACTGCGTTGTTCAGGACGTTCACCAACGGCTCGGTGAGCTTGGCCAGGCCGTCGATGACGGTTCTGGTCCGCACCTGGGGGAGGATGCCCCCGGTGAGCCCCCAGCCGATACCCCTTGCGAGGCTGAACAGCTGGCCGACATCGGTCGCTGCCAGAGCACCGATGAACTCGACGCGGTAGTGCCAGTTGCTGATCTTGGTGACGGACACGTTTCCGGTGCCTACGCCAGGAAGCGCCTCGATCTTGGTCTTGACTGCGTCCGCGTCCGAGCCGAAGGTGATGAGCCCGGACACCGAGGTGCCGAGGCCGACCTTGAACGATCCTCCGTTAGCTCCGTTGATCTGGTCGCTGTCGATGAGGATCTCTTGGATCTCGTTGTGGCCGGCGTTCAAGCTGATGTTGATCTGCCACACCGGGGTAAGAGTCGCCGGATGCACCAGCACGTTGCCGGCTCCGATGGTCGACAGTGCCTCGATTGCGTCGGTGATATCCCCGGACATTCCTTCCGGGTTCACGGTTGCGTCGTAGTAGTCGATCGGATCGGTCATGAAGCCGCCGAGGCCGAGCTTGTACACGCCTCCGTTGGCGGCGGTAACGCTGACCTCTTGGATCGCGTTGTGCTCGCCGCCGGTCTCCAGCTCGAAGAACATCTGGCCGGCCGGGAAGTCGAGGGGCTCGCCCTCTGGGTCCACGAGCTTCACAGCCCAGGAGAAGTCACGGCCCTTGGTCAGGATCAGCTCGTCCTGTTCGATCTCAACGCCGATGGTGGCCATGAGTTCCTTTCGGTGGTTGGTGTCAACCCCAGAGGGGGGGGGGGGGG
>AGIQ01000019.1 GCA_000230935.2 Mycolicibacterium rhodesiae JS60 | reverse complement strand
ACCCCGACAGTTCGTCCTGGCTCAACCTCGTCGAGCGCTGGTTCGCCGAACTGACCACCAAGAAACTGCGCCGCGGCACCCACACCTCGGTACGCGAACTCAACACCGACATCCGCACATGGATCGACACCTGGAATGACAACCCGCGCCCCTACGTCTGGACCAAGACCGCCGACCAGATCCTCGAATCCGTCGCCAACTACTGCACACGAATTAATAACCCAGGACACTAGCGCTTCTTGCCCAGCGCCTCGACCGCCGCGTCCGCCCACTGCCGCCACTGGTCGGCGTTGGCCCGCGCGGTTTCGGCATCCTTCGTGCGGCCGGCGGCTTCGGCTTTCTCCGCCTGCTTTTCGTACTGTTCGACGCGGGCCTGGAACTGCTCGGCACGCGCCTGCGCCTGCGGATCGATCCGGCTGGAGTCGGCGGCGTCGCGCACCTTCTTCTCGACCGCACGCAGCCGTCGTTCCAGATCGGCGGACCGCTCACGCGGCACCTTGCCGATCGCGTCCCACTTGTCGGTGATCGTCCGCAGCGCCGAGCGGGCCGCATCGAGATTGGAGGTGTCGAGTCTCTCGGCCTCGGCGAGCAACGCCTCCTTGGCGGTGGCGTTGGCCGCGAACTCGGTGTCGCGCTCGGCATTGACAGCGTTGCGCGCGGCAAAGAACGTGTCCTGTGCGGCCTTGAACCGATGCCAGAGGGCGTCGTCGACGTCCTTGGCCGCCCGGCCGGCGGCCTTCCACTGGGACAGCAGATCGCGAAACGCGGTCGCCGTGGCCGACCAATCGGTGGACCCGGCGAGTTCCTCGGCGCGCGCACACAACTGTTCCTTGGCCTGCTTGGCCCCGGCGCGTTCCCGGTCCAGGTCGGCGAAGTGCGAGCCGCGGCGGCGGTTGAAGGTTTCGCGGGCCGCCGAATACCGCTTCCACAGCGCATCATCGGTCTTGCGGTCCAGGCCGGTGATCGTGCGCCACTCGTCGAGGATGGCGCGCAACCGGTCGCCGGCGGCCTTCCACTGCGTCGAGGCGTTGGCCAGCTCCTCGGCCTCGGCGGCCAGCGCCTCCTTGCGGGCCGTCTGCTCGGCGCGATGTTCGTCGCGGCGCGCCCGGTCGGCGGCGGCTGTTTCCTCCGCGTGGTCGCGGATCGCGCCCAGCCGCTCGGCCAGCGCGTCCAGATCGCCGAGAACGCTTGCGGTGGGCAGGGTTTCAGCCAGTGCGGCCGCCGCTGCCTTGATCTTGCGGGCATCACCGGTACCTGAGGCCAGCCGGGTCTCCATGAGGGTGACTTCGGTGGCCAGATCCTCGAAGCGCCTGCCGAAGTGAGCGTAGGCGGCCTCGGTGTCGCCGGCCTGCCACGAGCCGATCGAGCGTTCACCGGCCGAGGTGATCAGCCACACCGTGCCGTCGTCGTCGACGCGGCCGAACCGGTGCGGGTCACTGGACGGCGGCACCGCCAGGGGAGCAGTGGGCGGGTGGGGTTTGGGGACGGGCCGTGCGGGTCCCGGTCGGGGTCCGGGCCTCGGGGGTCCGCCGGCGTTGGGTTCGTCGATGGTCACTCGCCTTACCTACCCTCCGCGCGGGAAACCCCGCGCATCTGCCGCGCGACGCGGCGCCACTACTGCATGGTCGACGACCTCCGTCGGTTGCGGGTGGCCGTTCTCGTTGGTATTGAACCAGGTCGATGCCACGTATGCGTCCGGGTTGGACGGTCTGAGGTTGCGGACGGCGGTGATCGGCGGGCAGGCTGACGGATTCGAGGGTGGAGGAGTCGACCATGGCAAAGGCGGATATCGCTGTCCTGCTTGCGTTGTGCGCCGCCTTCTTCATCGCGATCGGTGACGTCATCCAGCAACGTTCGGCGCACGCCGTCACCGACGAGAAGGTGAGCCCCATCGAGCTGTTCACCCGGTTGCTGCGCGACAAGACGTGGTGGGTGGGCAGTGTGGCCGGGGGCGCGGGTTTCGGATTTCAGGCCGCGGCGCTCGGATTCGGCTCGGTGCTGCTGGTCCAGGCCTTGCTGGTCACCTCGCTGCTGTTCGCCCTGCCGATGAGCGCCTATTTCGCGCACCGGCGGATCAGCCGCTCGCAATGGCTGTGGGCGGTGCTGCTGGCCGCCTCGGTGGCCGTGATCGTCACCGTCGGCAACCCCACCGAGGGACATTCCCGCGCCGGCTTCGAGCTGTGGGTCTGGGTGATCGCAATCATGGGTCCCGCGCTGGCGCTGTGCGTGATCGGTTCTCGGGTGTGGGCGGGAAAGCCCGCCGCCGCCGTGCTGCTGGCGCTGGTCTCCGGCTCGCTGTGGGGATTGTTCGCGGTCCTGACCAAGGGTGTCGTCGGCCGCTTGGACCACGGTATCGAGGCGGTGCTGGCCAGCCCGGAGCTCTATGCGTGGGCGTTGGTCGCGGTGGCCGCGACCGCATGGCAGCAGTCGGCGTTCCGGGCCGGGTCGATGGCCGCGTCGCTGCCGACGATGACGGTCGCCGAACCGATCGTCGGCTCGGTGCTGGGCATCTTCGTCCTCGGCGAGACGCTGCGGCCCGGCGACGCCGGCTGGTTCGTGTTGATCGTCGCGGTCGCGGCCATGCTGTTCGCCACCGCGGCGCTGGCCCGCGGCGAGGTCACCTCCACCGGCGAGCCCGCCACCGAGACGGTGCCCGGCTGACGGCCACTACCGTGTGGGGCGTGCTGTCTGCCATCGCCCTGACCCCGTCGGCGCCCGTTCTGGTGCCCGAGCTGGCGGGTGCGGCCGCGGCCGAGGTTGGCCAGTTCCGTTCCGCGGCGCTGGCGGCGGCCGCCGAGCTGCCGGACCGCTGGATCGCCATCGGCGTCGGACCCCACGATGCACGCATCGGCCCGAACACTCGGGGAACGTTCGCCGGCTACGGGGTGGACGTCCCGGTGTCGCTGTCCCCGGACGCCGCTGCCGCTGTCAACGCGCTGCCGCTGTGCGCTCTGTTCGCCGGATGGCTTCGCGGGCAGGCGAACCCGGCGGCTCGCGTGCAGGTCCGGGTGTACCGCGGCGACCACAACGCGGAAAAGGCCCTCGAGATCGGCCGGACGCTGCGCGCCGAGATCGACGCCGGCGACGACCCGGTCGGTGTGCTGGTGGTGGCCGACGGCGCCAACACGCTGACGCCGCCCGCACCCGGCGGATACGACCCCGCCGCCGAACCGGTGCAGGCCGCGCTCGACGACGCGCTGGCCCGCGGCGACGTGGCGGCGCTGACCCGGCTGCCCGGCGGGATCGTCGGGCGGGTGGCCTACCAGGTGCTGGCCGGGCTGGTGGGTTCGGGGCCGCGGGAGGCCGAGGAACTGGTGCGGGGCGCCCCGTACGGGGTGGGGTACTTCGTCGGCCTGTGGACGCCAGCGGAGGGCAGGAGCGCAGCGACCCGGGAATTGACATGAGGCCGATTGCGGTGGTCGGGCCGACCGGCACCGGCAAGTCCGCGCTTGCCCTGGACGTCGCCGAACGGCTCGGCGGGGAAATCGTCAACGCCGACGCCATGCAGCTGTACCGCGGGATGGACATCGGCACCGCCAAACTCACCGTCGCCGAGCGCCGCGGCATCCCGCATCATCAGCTCGACGTCCTCGACGTGACCCAAACCGCCACCGTTGCGCGCTATCAGGAGGCCGCCGCCGCCGACGTCGAAGCGATCGCGGCCCGCGGAGTGCCGCCCGTCATCGTCGGCGGCTCGATGCTCTACATCCAGTCGCTGCTCGACGAATGGGCCTTCCCGGCCACCGACCCGCACGTGCGCGCCCGCTGGGAACAGCGGCTCGCCGAGATCGGGGTGGCCGCGTTGCATGCCGAGCTGGGTCGCCGGGACCCGGCCGCCGCGGCGGCGATCCTGGCCACCGACGGCCGCCGGATCGTGCGGGCACTGGAGGTGGTCGAGCTGACCGGCCAACCGTTCGCCGCGTCCGCACCCCGGATCGGGGCGCCCCGCTGGGACACCTTGATCATCGGATTGGACTGGCCGACAAGCATTCTCGACGACCGGCTGGCGCAGCGCACCGACGCGATGTTCGACGCCGGCCTGGTCGGCGAGGTACGGGGCTTGCTGGACTGCGGGCTGCGCCAGGGCGTGACCGCCGCCCGCGCGCTCGGCTACGCCCAGGTGATCGCCGCCCTGGACGCCGGTGGCACCGACGAGCAGCTGGCGCAGGCTCGCGAGCTCACGTTCATCGGCACCCGCCGCTACGTGCGCCGCCAGCGGTCGTGGTTTCGGCGCGACCATCGCATCGGTTGGCTCGACGGCGCGGCAGGCGGCCTTGCCGACGAGGTGATCGCCCGATGGCGGCACGTATCCTGATCAGGTGATCTTCACCAAGGGGCACGGCACGGAGAACGATTTTGTGCTGCTGCCCGACCTGGACGCGCGCCTCGACCTGGCACCCGCCGCGGTGACCGCGCTGTGCGACCGCCGTCGGGGATTGGGCGCCGACGGCGTCCTGCGGGTCACCACCGCCGGTGCGGTCGTCGCAGCCGGCGTGCTGGACCGGCTGCCCGAGGGCGTCGACGCCGGCGACTGGTACATGGACTACCGCAACGCCGACGGCTCGATCGCCCAGATGTGCGGCAACGGGGTTCGGGTGTTCGCGCACTACTTGCGGGCCAGCGGCCTGGAGAACCGCGACGAGTTCGTCGTCGGCTCGCTCGCCGGGCCGCGGCCGGTCAACGTGCACCACGCCGACGCACTCGACGCCGAGGTCACCGTCGACATGGGCAAGGTCAACCGGCTCGGAACCGGCACCGCCACCGTCGGCGGCCGGCACTTCACCGGCATCGGCGTCGACGTCGGCAACCCGCACCTGGCCTGCCTGGATCCCGGCCTGTCCGAGGCGGCGCTGGCCGCCCTCGACGTCGCCGCACCCGTGCAGTTCGACCACCAGCAGTTTCCCGACGGCGTCAACGTCGAGGTGCTCACCATCGCCGGCGACGGTGCGGTCAGCATGCGGGTGCACGAACGCGGGGTCGGCGAGACCCGCTCCTGCGGCACCGGGACCGTGGCGGCCGCGGCCGCCGCATTGGCCCACCTGAACCTGTCGACCGGCACGCTGCGGGTCCGTATCCCTGGCGGGGAGGTCACCGTCGGGATCAGCGATACCAGCAGCTCGCTGCGGGGCCCGTCGTGCCTGGTGGCGCACGGTGAGGTGGCCGACACGTGGTGGGCGGCCCAGCGCTGACGACACATTATTCGGATGCACGAGGGGCCCGTGGCGTGACACCATCGATGACGGCTTATGACACAGAGACCTATGAACAAGGCTGACTTTCCCGACCCCAGCGTCGGCGAACTCGCGCTCGAGGACCGCGCCGCGCTGCGGCGCGTCGCCGGGCTGTCCACCGAACTCACCGACATCTCCGAGGTCGAGTACCGCCAGCTGCGGCTGGAACGGGTCGTCCTGGTCGGCGTGTGGACCGAAGGCAGCGCCGCCGACTCCGAAGCCAGCCTCGCCGAGCTGGCCGCACTGGCCGAAACCGCGGGCTCCGAGGTGCTGGAAGGACTCATCCAGCGCCGCGACAAGCCGGACCCGTCCACCTACATCGGGTCGGGCAAGGCCCAGGAATTGCGTCAGATCGTGATCGCGACGGGCGCCGACACCGTGATCTGCGACGGTGAACTCAGCCCGGCCCAGCTCAACGCGCTGGAAAAGGTGGTCAAGGTCAAGGTCATCGACCGGACCGCGCTGATCCTGGACATCTTCGCCCAGCACGCCACCAGCCGCGAAGGCAAGGCGCAGGTGGCGTACGCGCAGATGGAGTACATGCTGCCGCGACTGCGCGGCTGGGGTGAATCGATGTCCCGGCAGGCCGGCGGCCGGGCGGGTGGCGCCGGCGGGGGTGTGGGTACCCGTGGCCCCGGTGAGACCAAAATCGAGACCGACCGGCGCCGCATTCGGGAGCGGATGTCCAAGCTGCGCCGCGAGATCAAGGACATGAAGCAGATCCGCGATACGCAGCGCAGCCGCCGGCTGCACAGCGACGTGGCGTCTGTCGCGATCGTCGGCTACACCAACGCCGGTAAGTCCAGCCTGCTCAACGCGCTGACCGGCGCCGGGGTCCTGGTGCAGAACGCGTTGTTCGCCACACTCGAACCAACTACGCGCCGTGGCGAATTCGACGACGGCCGTCCGTTCGTGCTCACCGACACCGTCGGTTTCGTCCGGCACCTGCCGACCCAGTTGGTCGAGGCGTTTCGCTCCACCTTGGAGGAGGTCGTCGACGCCGACCTGCTGCTGCACGTGGTCGACGGATCCGACAGCAACCCGCTGGCCCAGATCGAGGCGGTGCGCCAGGTCATCACCGAGGTGCAACGAGATCATCACGCACCGCCGGCGCCGGAATTGTTGGTGGTCAACAAGATTGACGACGCCGACGATCTGACGTTGGCCCAGCTTCGCCGCGCCTTGCCGGGAGCGGTGTTCGTCTCGGCGCACACCGGGGAGGGGTTGCCGCGGCTGCGCGCCCGGCTCGGCGAGCTCGTCGAACCCCGGGAGATCACCGTCGACGTGACGATCCCGTACGACCGCGGCGACCTGGTCGCGCGGCTACACAGCGACGGGCACGTCGACGCCGTCGAGCACACGGATGCGGGCACCCGCCTCAAAGCCCGAGTGCCCGCGGCGCTGGCCGCGAGCCTGCGCGAATTCGCGAGTTAGGCGGCGTCGGCGCCTTCGTGGCTGGAAGTGCTTGCGGCCGAGGGTCTTCCGCTCCTGCCGGTACCGGCTTTCGCCGGCTTGGATGCCGAACTGCCGGCCGTGGCCTTCTCATCGCCGACCTTGGGCCTGCTCGCCTTGGTGGCTGTGCTGGGACGGCTCGAGGCGGCGACCTTGCGCTGCACCGGCTTGGATGCGGCCTCGGTAGTCGGCTGGCTGGTGCCCGCGGCGGCCACGGTCGACGACGTGGCAGGTGCCGGCGCGGCCGGTAATGACATACCCACATCGCCGAGCGCGTCGTGAATGCCCTGGACGACGGCAGTGGCGAGATCGACGGTCAGCTTCACCGGATTGATCGGCGTGAAGATCGTCAACGGCGTCGGCTGTCCGTAATTGCTTCGGTCGTAAGCGGTTTCGATCAGAACCCGGGTGACCGGCGAGATCAGGTCGACGAACGGCTTGATGATCGCGGTGGTGCCGGTCGCGGCGCCGATGTCCAACAGCGGCTGCATGATCGGCAGCGTCTTGGCCGGGATCGTGATGTAGAGCGTGTCATTGAAGGTCTGGCAGTTCTTCGGGCTCTGCGAGCAGTCGATCGCGGTCTGGAGCTCGGCAAGGGTGTAGCCGTAGGGCAGCTCGGTCGACGGCTGGGTTCCGCGCGGGGAGATGTACGTCCCGTGGATGTACCAGAATCCGGCGAGCGCATTGAGGACGGCCAGCGCGTTGAGCGGGTTGGCCGGGAAGTCAGCCACGCCGTCGTACTGGAACGCGATGTCGGTGGTGTTCACGCCGGGCAGCACGGTGGTGTCGGTGGGAGCCGGCTGGCCGAAGGTCGCGTCCAGGATCGGCACCGTGCCAAGCGCGGCCAGCCGCTCGAATAGACCGCCGTTCGGACGATTGGGGTCACCGATGAAGACGAACGAGTACCGGTCGGGGATGACCCCGCCGTTGGCGTCGGCGAGCTGCCGCTTGACGATGTTCGAGACCGTCGCGCCCTGCGAGTAGCCGAAGATGACCACGTCGTCGGCAGGGTCGGTGGCGGCGATCTGGGTGTTGAGGCTCTGCACACCGTCGGCCACCGACACATTCCACTTCGCGCCGTTCAGCCCGCCCCAGCCGGCGAACGGGAACGGCCAGAACTGCGCGGTGTAGGGGACCGGCTCAGGGGTACAGGTCGTCGCACAGGCGGGATCCAGCGGCTGGATGTAGTAGTTGACCGCGTTCTCCATGTAGTTGGTGCCCAGCGGCGGCACGGCCGGGTTGGGGGTGCCGGTGCCGGGCACGATCAGCGCCACCGCGGCAAGGCTGACGGCTGCGGTGATCGTGCTGCCCACTGCGAGGGCGACCGCGGTGATCATCGCCAGGAGGGCCACCACGGCCGAGCGGGTGGCGGTGCGGATCTTCTGGGGCATCAGCAAACCTTCGTCGGTGTGAGCGGGATTGCTGAAATCCTCGCATCAGTCGACTTATGCCCGCGGCGGAATGTGAGAAAGAGCTGAGAGTTGGGCGTGAACGTCAGGTGATGTCGTAGATCTGGTCGGCGGGGGTGGCGAGAAGGTGTTCCGCAAGCTGCAACTTCAGTCCATCCAGGCGCGCTTCCTGTTCGGCTGTGCGGTCTGCTGTCCGGGCCAGATCGAGAAACTCGTCGGTGACGAAGCCTTCCCTGAGCGCCAGAACGACTGGTTCGCCGCCGATGCTGACGGCGAAGACGAAGTCCTCGCGAAGCCGGCCCAGATCGGGACGCAGCAATGTGCGGTCGACGGCGAAGCGGTCGTCACTGACCGCCCGGGTGACGGCCTCGAACCCGTCGCGGGCGCCCGGCCCGCGAAACGCGGTCGAGATCACCACCGAGCGCCGCACCGGCGGCGCCCCTGGTGACAGGACCGAAAATGCGCGCTGGAGGACCTTGAAGGCGGTTGCGACGCCAGCCGGTGAACCTCCACCGTGGTAGCGGTTCATGTCCTCGAAGCTGAAGGCGAGCGCGTGACCCCGTTCGGTGACGGTGACAACCTCGGTCATCGGATCACCGGGGGTTCATGTGCCCGCACCGGCGGCAGCGGACCGGCGAACTTCTCGACCTGAACCAGAACGGCGGCGCCGGTGCAGCCACGGGCCAGTGACGAGGTGCCGACGTCGTCGGTCAAGACGTTGGGATTGCCGTGTACGCACATCGATTCCGGATCTGCCGGATCCAGCGGGTCGTACCAGGCGCCCGTCGACAGCTGCACCACCCGGGGCCGCAGCGCCTCGTCGACAACCACCCCCGCCAGACACGAGCCGCGGTCGTTGAACACCCGGACGACATCGCCATCGGCCAGACCGCGCGGTACGGCATCGCTGGGATGCATCCGGAGCGGCTCGCGTCCGTGAACTTTCGCGTTCTGGCTCGCCGCGCCGCCGTCGAGCTGGCCGTGCAGCCGGGTCGCGGGCTGATTGGCGATCAGGTGCAGCGGGAAGGCTTCGGCGCGCTGCCCGCCCAGCCATTCGACGGGCTCATACCAACGTGGGTGCCCAGCGCAATCGGGGTAACCGAACCCGTCGATGTCGGCGGAGAAGATCTCGATCCGGCCGCTCGGGGTGGCCAGTGGATGCGCCTGCGGGTCGGTGCGGAAATCGGCCAGCAGCGTGAGGCCGGATTCGACCGGCAGCGCCAGGAATCCGTCGGCCCAGAACTGGTCGAAGTCGGGTATGGCGAAATCGAGGTCGGCCGACCACTTTTCATACATGTGCCGCAACCACTGCCGGGCGCTGCGGCCCACAGTGAACTGTTCGCCGAAGCCCAACCGCTGCGCCAGCGCTGCGAACGTCGTGTAATCGTCGCGGGATTGCGCATACGGGTCGGCGAGTGCCGGCATCGCCACCAGCAGCGGGTCATTGCGTGACCCGGAATAGTCGTCGCGTTCGAACGCGGTGGTGGAGGGGACGACGATATCGGCGTGCCGGGCCATCGGCGTCCAGTACGGGTCGTGCACCACGACGGTGTCGACGCGAGCCAGTGCGCGACGCAGCCGGGGCAGATTCTGGTGGTGGTGAAAGGGATTGCCGCCGGCCCAGTAGACGCACTTGATGTCGGGATAGGTCAGGGTGCGCCCGTTGTAGGTGAATTCCTCGCCGGGGTGCAACAACATATCGCTGACCGCCGCGACCGGGATGAACGTCTGCACCGGGTTGACGCCCTGCGGCAGCGATGGCAGCCGGACCCGCACCGGCGGCAGGCCGGGTTCGTTCATCGACCCGTACCCGTGGCCGAAACCGCCTCCGGGCAGACCGATTTGGCCCAGCATGGCCGCCAGTGTCAGCCCCATCCACGGGGCCTGCTCACCGTGGCGCAGGCGCTGCAGCGACCAGCTGACGGTGACGATGGTGCGCTGGGCGGCCATCGTCCTGGCCAACTCGGTCAGCACCGCGGCGTCGATCCCGCAGAAGCCCGAGGCCCACTGCGGTGACTTCGGCCGGCCGTCTTCGGTGCCGAGCAGGTAGCGCTCGAATCGCTCGTAACCGGTGCAGTAGGTCTCGAGAAACCGGCGGTCGGCCAGGTTTTCGGTAGCCAGCACATAGGCCAGTGCGAGCATGATCGCCACATCGGTGCCCGGGATGGCCGGTAGCCACTGGCAGTCGCCGTCGACGTCGGTGCGCAACGGGCTGATCGAGACGATGCGCCCGCCCTTGTCGCGGAACCGCTGCAGTGCGCCGCGGGCCGGGTGGCCGGTGGTGCCGCCGTGGTTGATCCCGGTGTTCTTCAGGTTCACCCCGCCGAAGCACACCAGCAGGTCGGTATGTTCGACGATGACGTTCCACTCGGTGGATCGCTTGAACAGGTCGTCGTGCGTGCCGACCACCCGCGGCATGATCACGCCGGTGGCGCCCAGACTGTAGGAATGGCGCGAAAAGGTATACCCGCCAAGCAGTTTCAGGAAGCGGTGCACCTGGCTCTGGGCGTGGTGGAACCGGCCCGCGCTGGCCCAGCCGTAGGAGCCACCGTAGATGGCTTCATTGCCGTGCGTGTCGACCACCCGGCGCAGCTCGGTGGCGAGCAGCTCGGTGAGCTCATCCCAGCCCACGGCGACGAACTCGTCGGCGCCGCGCACGGCACTGGGTCCCGGCCCGTCGCGCAGCCAGCCGCGGCGGACGGCGGGGGTGGCGATCCGGGACGGGTGACGCAGGGAGCCCGGGAGGTTGCCGAGCAGGGGCGAGGGATCGGCATCGCCGGGAATCGGTGTGACGGCGGTGATCTCACCGTCGGTCACCTGTGCGCTGAAGGCACCCCAGTGCGTGAGGCTTCTGGGGGCATCGGGCATGCCGGAAAGTCTATGCGGGGGCGTCGGTCGTCCACGTCTGCAGGAAGGCCTCGGCGACGGTGGCGGCGTTGCCCGCAGCGAGCTGGCCGTAGACAAAGAACTGCAGGAACGGGATATCCGGCAAGCGAAGGGCGTCGCCCGGACCGTCGGAGATGCCGCGGATGCCGAGGAAAGGCACACCGTAGCTGTCGGCGACCTGTTGCGCGGCGGCGGTTTCCTGGTCGACCGCGTCCACCGGCGGGATGGTGGTCGCCAGGTATCCGGTGATGTTGCTGCTCAAACCCTTGGTGAGGAACGGGCCTATCGCGTCGAAGAAGTTCCCGCTGCCTGCGAATCGGAGTCGGGTACCGCCGACGCCGTTGCCGGCCAGATGAGCAACGCCGCGCCCAACCCGGCCAGCGCCGTGGCGAAGCGAAGCCACGTGCTCATCCTGGAGCCCCCTCGGCCCGCTGTGACCAGCTTCTTTGGCGAAGAATAACGGCGCGCGGCAGCCGCACACCGAACATCGCGCAAACATCAGGCGCACATCGAACGGCAGGGCCCGATGGAGCAACCAACCGTCCGGTTGGTTATTCTCGTCGCAAGAACCCAGCGCCGTCCGGAGGGAAGTCAATGGCCTCGCAAAAGAGCCCAGAGAAGAACGCCACGATCAAGTATGAGCGGACCCTGTTCGAGCCCGAACACGACCTGTTCCGCGAGTCCTACCGGGCGTTCCTCGATCGGCACGTCGCGCCGTTCCACGACCAGTGGGAGAAGGACAAGATCGTCGACCGCGGGGTCTGGCTCGAGGCGGGTAAGCAGGGCTTTCTCGGGATGGCGGTGCCGGAGGAGTACGGCGGCGGCGGCAACGCGGACTACCGCTACAACGTGGTGCTGACCGAGGAGACCACCGCTGGGCGCTACAGCGGGCTCGGATTCGGCCTGCACAACGACATCATCGCGCCGTACCTGCTGGAGCTGACCACCGAGGAGCAGAAGCAGCGATGGCTGCCCAAGTTCTGCAGCGGCGAGTACATCACCGCCATCGCGATGACCGAACCGGGCACCGGCAGCGATCTGCAGGGCATCAAGACCCGCGCGGTCAAAGAGGGCGACCACTACATCCTCAACGGTTCCAAGACCTTCATCACCAACGGCATCAACGCCGACCTGGTGATCGTGGTGGCCCAGACCGACCCCGACAAGGGTGCGCTGGGCTTCTCGCTGCTGGTTGTCGAGCGCGGCATGGAGGGCTTCGAGCGCGGCCGCCATCTCGACAAAATCGGCCTGGACGCCCAGGACACGGCGGAACTGTCCTTCACCGACGTCAAGGTCCCTGCCGAGAACCTGCTCGGCGAGGAGGGGCAGGGGTTCGTCTACTTGATGCAGAACCTGCCGCAGGAGCGGCTCAACATCGCGGTGATGGCGGCGATGGGCATGGAAACCGTGCTCGAGCAGACGTTGCAATACACCAAGGAACGCAAGGCCTTCGGCAAGCCGATCGGCAGCCAGCAGAACAGCCGTTTCCTGCTGGCCGAACTGTCCACCGAAGCAACCGCGGTGCGCATCATGGTCGACGAGTTCATCCGCCTGCATTTGGACAAGAAGTTGTCCGCCGAGCAGGCCTCGATGGCGAAGTGGTATTCCACCGAGAAGCAGGTGCATCTGGTCGACCGGTGCCTGCAATTGCACGGCGGCTACGGCTACATGCGCGAATATTCGGTGGCACGCTCGTACTTGGACGCCCGAGTCCAGACGATTTACGGCGGGACGACCGAAATCATGAAGGAAATCATCGGTCGCAGCCTGGGCGTCTAGCCAGACGCGTGCGCTGACCTGGCAGTTTGACCCCTTGCTCGCCACAATTCGAGGCCCGGTGAATCGAATAAGGTCACGTTGTGCTCGACTTTTCGGACAGTTTTGCCCCGTGCCACCTGTGGCTTATCTAGGGAAATGCCGCGTGTCGTGAAGTGCTGACGCACGGTTGACGCGGAGGATATGGGGAAGGCATCTTGACCGAAACTACGGGGAGAGTGCATGACCTGGCTTGGAAGTCGTCTCAGTCGAGGCGTCGGGCGGATGGCGCTCGCCGTCATCGCGACGACTACTGCGGCGCTGCTATTCGCACCCGGGGCGATCGCAACCCCCGAAAGTGACGCAACTGACGCCATTGACCAGGCCTGGCAGGCCGCCGGTGGCGACACTTCTCCGGTAGGCGCCAAGGACGGCGACGTCTACGGCGTCGGCGACGGATTCGCCCAGAACTTCAGCGGCGGCAAGATCTTCTTCACCCCGGCCACCGGGGCGCACCTGCTCTTCGGGCCGATCCTGGACAAGTACCAGGCGCTCGGCGGTCCTGCCGACAGCGACCTCGGTTTCCCCACCATCGACGAGGTGGCGGGCCTGGTGGGTCCGGACAGCCTGGTCAGCACGTTCAGCGCCAGCGACAAACCGGCCATCTTCTGGACCCCCGACACCGGCGCGTGGGCGGTGCGCGGCGCGATCAATGCGGCGTGGGACAAGCTCGGCGGCTCGGCGGGCGCGATGGGCGTGCCCACCGGTGACGAGACGTTCGACGGCAACGTGGTGAGCCAGAAGTTCACCGGCGGTGAGATCTCCTACGACAGCAGCTCCAAGACGTTCACGACGGTTCCCCCCGAACTGGCCGACAACCTGGCCGGTGTCGAGGTGCCGACCGACGCGACGACGGCGATCAATCAGGCGTGGCGCGCCGCGGGCGGGCTCTCGGGGCCGCTCGGTGCCCGCCAGGGCCCGCAGGGTCCGGTCGGTACCGACGGTGCGGTGCAGGACTACGCCGGCGGCAAGATCTTCTACTCACCGGCGACCGGCGCCCACGCGGTGACCGGCGCGATCCTGGCGAAGTACGAGGCTGCGGGCGGACCGACCGGTGACCTCGGTTTGCCGACCGGAACCGAGGCCGACGGCGGTGCACCGAACAGTCGCGTCAGCTCGTTCAGTGCCGCCGACAAGCCGGTGATCTTCTGGACGCCCGACAACGGCGCCGTCGTGGTGCGCGGTGCGATCAACGCCGCATGGGCCAAGCTCGGCGGCGGAGGCGGCAAGCTCGGTGCGCCGACCGCCGAGCAGAGCGTCAATGGTGACACCATCACCCAGAAATTCACCGGTGGCGAGATCTCCTGGAACAAGGCCAGCAACAAGTTCACCACCAAACCGCCGGAGCTGGCCGGACAGCTGGCCGGGCTGCAGGTGCCCAACGCGACCGGGCCGCAAGCGGGCCCGGCGGCGGCGCCCAAGTCAGGCAAGGGGTTCACCTGGCACTGGTGGTGGTTGCTGATCATCATTCCGGCGCTGCTGCTGGTGGCCGTGATCGCGCTGGGGCTGCTCTGGTTGCAGCGCCGCCGCGGCACCGACATCGAGGTCGACGACGACTTTCATGACCCGGATTACGACGACGATGACGATCATTGGCCCCGCGAGCATCCCGGCCCTGCGGGTCCCACTGCGGCCGAGCGCTTTTCGACCTACCCCGACGGTGGCCGTGGCCAGGTCGCGCAGGCACCCGGATTCTCCTGGGCGCAGCCGGACGACGAGGACAAGTCGCAGCCCGGGCCCGAGGACGTGTTCGACGGCGATCAGGACTCGATCGACACGACGCCGACGCGGATTCCCGAGGAGCCCACGGATGCCGGTGATACCGACGAGCCCGAGATGGCCGTCGAGTACGAGTATGCCGAGGTCGAGGAGATCGAGACCGACGACGCGAGCGACTCAGGACGTCACGCGGCGGTGAATCTCGGTGAGTCGCAGTCGATCTGGCGCCTGAACCTGGGTGAGTCCGGTAGGCCAGGTGGGCGTCGGCGCGCCGCCGAGCCGGATCCCGAACCCGAACCCGAACCCGAGCCGGAGCCGGAGCCCGAGGAGTTCGAGGCTGAGATTGTCGAGTCGGAAGAGGGCGCCGATCAGCCGATCACCGAACCGGCGGAGGTCCTGCAGTCCGACGTCCCGGCCGCGGCATCGTCACGTCCGGCGATCCATCTTCCGCTGTCTGATCCGTACCAGGCGCCCGACGGATACGTCATCAAAGCGAACACCCATTCGGGGCTGTACTACACCCCGGATTCGGCCCTCTACGACCACACGGTGCCCGAAGTGTGGTTCGCCAGTGAGGAACTCGCTCAAGCGAACGGATTCCTCAAGGCGGAATGAGGTCGCCGTCCGCTAGATCTTGCGGATGACGGTGACGACCTTGCCGAGGATGGCGGCGTCGTTACCGGGAATTGGGTCGAATGCCGGGTTGTGCGGCATCAGCCAGACCTGACCGCTGGTGCGCTTGAAGGTCTTCACCGTTGCTTCGCCGTCGATCATCGCCGCGACGATGTCGCCGTTGTCGGCCACGTTCTGCTGACGGATCACGACCCAGTCGCCGTCGCAGATCGCGGCGTCGACCATCGACTCACCGACGACCTTGAGCAGGAACAGCGAGCCCTCGCCAACCAGTTCACGCGGCAGCGGGAAGACGTCCTCGACGGCCTCCTCGGCCAGGATCGGGCCGCCGGCGGCGATCCGGCCCAGCACCGGCACGAACGTCGGTTCGGGGAGGGCGTCCGAGCCGGCGACCTCGGTGCGGACGGCTGACACGTTGTCGTCGGCGCCGCGCACGTCCACCGCGCGCGGGCGGTTGGCGTCGCGGCGCAGGTAGCCCTTGCGCTCCAGGGTGCGCAGCTGATGTGCCACCGATGAGGTGGAGGTGAGACCGACGGCGTCGCCGATCTCGCGGATGCTCGGCGGATAGCCGCGGCTGGTGACCGAGGCCCGGATCACGTCGAGAATGGTTCGCTGCCGCTCGGTCAGCGCGGAGTCGGCACCTGATGTCTCACTGCGGTCGCTCATGGGCCCGAATGTAGTCGCGGGACCCGAGATAATCAAACACCTGTTCGACCGCGGCGTGTTGCGCCGCGGGTGGTGAGCCAGTGACCTGGTGAATCGCGCGGAACCAAAACTTGTCGGTGGCCGGATTTATTCTTCAGACACGCTCGCTCACATGTTCGGTAATCGAACGGATGATCGAGTACAGTTCGAACACAAGAGCGAACAGTGGGCGTCTTGCGAGGAAGGAAACAGACGTGACAGTCATCGACGATCGGCAGGTTTTCCCAGCGGCACCGGTGCGGCCGATGCGCCGTCCGGCGGCCGTCCGGCCCGTCGCGCCCGTTCGCGGCCGTCCCGCCGGGCCCCGCGCCTACCGGCCGTACCCGGCGCGTCCGGCCGTCACGCCGATCCAGTATCGGGGTAGCGGCGTCGCCTTCTCTCGGGCGGCGCACACGCGACGGCCGGTCAGCACCGCCGTCACCATCGCGCTGGCCGGGGTGGCCGCGCTGATCACCCTGTGGCTGGGGCTGGTCGGGCATCTCAGCGGTGCTCCCGTGGCCGCCGATCAGCTGCCGGACCAGCTGGCTGTCGTCCAGGTCCAGGCGGGGGAGACGCTGGAGCAACTGGCCGGCCGGGTCGCGCCCGACGCACCCGCTGGGCAGGTCATGGCGCGCATCCGCGACCTCAACAAGCTCGATTCGGCCTCGTTGGACGCCGGTCAGACGCTCATCGCTCCCATTGGCTGACCACGCTTCCCGGACGTGGCCGCTCGATGGACCGCACAGGTAGGCTCTGGGTGGCTCGAAGCATCGAGCTGCGGCGGAGTCGAAGGAGCGGCCATGCATTGTCCGTTCTGCCGCCATCCCGACTCCCGGGTCGTCGATTCCCGAGAGGCCGATGAGGGCCAGGCCATCCGACGGCGCCGGTCCTGTCCGGAATGTGGTCGGCGGTTCACCACCGTGGAGACCGCGGTTCTGGCGGTCGTCAAACGCAGTGGTGTCACCGAGCCGTTCAGCCGGGAGAAGGTCATCAGCGGGGTGCGCCGGGCCTGCCAGGGCCGCGACGTCGACGACGATGCGCTCAATCTGCTGGCTCAGCAGGTCGAAGACAGCGTGCGGGCGGCCGGTTCCCCGGAGATTCCCAGCCACGAGGTAGGCCTGGCCATTCTCGGCCCGCTGCGCGAACTCGACGAGGTCGCCTACCTGAGATTCGCCTCGGTGTACCGCTCGTTCAGTTCTGCCGAGGACTTCGAGCGCGAGATCGAGGCGCTGCGCGCTCACCGCGCTGTCGGTACCTCCGGCTGAGCCTCGTCAACCCAGCTGACGGGTGCCGTCGCTGACCACGCGACCGGCGACCAGCACCCATCCTTCGGGGTTCCACGTCGTATAGATCTGCGACCCCTTGCCCTGGGTGATCGTCAGGTCCCGGCTCAGGTAGTCGGTGAGCCGCGCCGCCGCGGAACCCGTCGCCTCGTCCTCCGGAACGCCCAGGTCGGTGGCGAACATGCGGGACCGGATATGCCCGCCGTCGCGGTCCAGCCACGCCCACAGGTAGTGCTCGGCGTCGTCGGGGTAATCGTCGGGCTCGGTGGCCAGCAGTTCGTCCACCGAATCCAGCTCGTGAAGGGCAAACTCCGGTGACCATTCCGCGCGTGCCCGCACGACGGTGAGCGTGTCGTCGTAGCTGATCTGCACGATGCCGGCCGGCACCTGCAGGGTGCGGATCGGGGTTCCGCGTTCGGCCAGCCACCACGCCGCGCCCACTGTCGGGTGCCCCGCGAACGGCAGCTCGGTGGACGGGGTGAAGATGCGCGCATGAGCGGTCGTCGACCCGCTGTTCGGAAGGTCGATGAAAATCGTTTCGCTGTAACCCAATTCGGCGGCGACGCGCTGACGCTCCCCGGCGGGCACGGTGGCCGCATCGACCACGCCGAGCGGATTCCCGAAGTTGCCGCACGCATCGGTGAACACCCGCAACACGGTCAAGTCGACGGTCATACTCCGACTGTACGACGCCCTGGCGGGCCTGCACTCAGGTAGCGCTGCGCTCGTCCGTGCCCATGGCGTCGAGCACCGCGACCCTGGTGTCGAGCGTGCCGGTTACCGAACCCTCCGACAGCCCGGTGCGCAACAGGTCACGCAGCAAGGCTTGGTCGTACTTGGCGGGTTCGGTCGAGTCGATGAACCGCTCCACGACCTCCACAAAACGGTCGGGGTCGTCATGGAACGGGAAATGCCCAGAGCGGCCAAAGATCTCCAATCGGGACCCCGGCATCGCCGAGTGCGCCATCTTGGCGTGGCTGACCGGGATCATCGCGTCCTGGTCGCCCCAAATGAGTTGCACGGGAACGGATTCGGTCAAATAACATCGGTCGAGCATGGTCACCACCTGCCCGCGCCAATCCACCACCGAGCGCAAGGTGCGGGTGAACGCCGACGACGCGGTCGGCTCGGGCAGATCGGTGAGGATACGCAGCGCATCGGGAAGGTCGCGGCCCAGTCCCGTCGAGCCGAAGACCGCACCCAGCGCTCGCCCGGCGACCTGCAGGGCAGGCAACACCAGCGGCAGCCGCAGCAGCGCCAGGGCCTCACCGCCCATCGGCAGGGAAGCGGCCCGCAGCGCAATGTTGACGTCCTTGGTCACCCCGCCGGCGCCGACCAGGATCAGCCGCTCGACCAATTGTGGGTACTGGTAGACGAATTGCATCGCCACGCCGCCACCGAGTGAATGCCCGACGACGGTGACCCTGTCGACTTCGAGGACGCTCAGCAGGTCGCGCATGCCGTTGGCGTAGGCCGCCACCGAATAGTCGGCTCGCGGCTTGTCGGACTGGCCGTGCCCCAGCAGGTCCGGGGCGATCACGGTGAATCGCTGGGCGAGCTTGCTGTGCACCGAATGCCATGTCGTCGAGTTGTCGCCGATCCCGTGGATCAGCAGCAGCGTGGGCCCCGACCCAGCCACCCGGAATGCCCGCCGGTAACCGTGAATGGTCCGGAAATGCAGTGTGGGCGTCACTTCCCGCACGGGTTGCAGATTGGGCTTTCGCTGCGTCATAGGCGACCCCGTCGTCGGTGCGGCGGACTTCGCTAGGTATCCCCGTTGTCGGTGAAACCGTCTTTGAAGTCCTCGGCGTGCTGGGCCAGGAAGCGCTCGAATTCCGCGCCCAGCTCGTCGCCGCTGGGGAGGTCCTCATCGCGTGCCAGAAGCGACCGGTTCTCTTGAGCGGCAACGAAAGCATCGTACTGTCGCTCCAGGGCGGTCACCACTTGGGAGACTTCCGGTGAGGCCTCTACCTGCTCATCGATCTTGGAACGGATACTGGCGCCGGCGTCGGTCAGCGCCCGCAACGGCACCTGTAGCGAAGTCAGCTTGGCCACCTGCTCCAGCAGCGCCTCGGCGGCGGCCGGGTAGTCGGTCTGCGCCAGATAATGCGGCACGTGGACGGTGAAGCCGACGACTTCGTGGCCGTGCTGCGCCATCCGGTATTCCAGCAGGTTGGACACGCTTCCGGGGACCTGGACCTCGCCCACCCAGGGGGTGAATTCGGTGATCAGCTCGCGATTGTTCGAGTGCGCGGTCAGTGTCACCGGGCGGGTGTGCGGGACCGCCATCGGAATGGTGCCCAGCCCGATCGTCTGACGCACCCCGAGCCGCTCGGCCAGCAGCCGCACCGCGGTGACGAATCGCTCCCATTTCAGGTCCGGCTCCAGGCCGGCGAGCAGCAGAAAAGGCGCGCCGAGGCTGTCACGCAGGGCGTACAGGTTCAGCTGCGGATCGTCGTAGTCGGTGAAGTGGTCGGTTTTGAACGTCATCAGCGGCCGCCGGGACCGGTAGTCCAGCAGGTCGTCGATCGCGAACGAGGCGACCAGCTCCGTGTCGAGTTTGCTCCGCAGGTGTTCGGCGGCCAGGTGAATGGCGTGGCCGGCATCGGAGAACCCCTCGAGCGCGTGGATCAGCACCGGTCCACGCCCATCGGGCGCGGACAATTGCGGTGCCGGAAACTCCAGTTCGTACATTCCGGTCTGCTCGGGTTGGTACTGCTGTCCTTGCTCGTCAGTCATCGTCTCCGCCTCCTCGCGGTGCCCGGGCATGGTGTCATGCCCTCGTACCGTGACAACCAGTGTCTCTTAGATTCGGGCCTGCGCTGGCAAGAGCGCCTGTGTTGCACAACGCAGTCGCGGTGCCCGCCGTTCCCTATCAGGCATGATCGACCAGATGCGGACCGTTGCGGCGGCACTCAACCTGGCGTTGGCCATGCTGCTGGTGGCCGGGTGTCGCACGTCGGATGAGCCGCCGGCGAAGGCTGCCGAACCCGCCCGTGCGCAAGACAAGAGTGCCCGGCCGGTGGCGCCCCGACCGGCGGTGGGAGCGTTGTTCCTCGGCGGAACCGATGCCCACACCTGCACAGCTTCCGTCGTCCACTCCACAACCCAGGACCTGATCCTGACCGCGGCGCACTGCCTGGCCGATGGCTTGCCCGCCATGTTCGTCCCCGGCTTCAGCGAGAAGGCAGCGCCCGGCGACGTGTGGACCGTCGACGCCGTCTACCTCGATCCGCGCTGGGTCAGCTCCCAGGACCCCAAAGCCGACTACGCGTTCGCGCGGGTCAGTCGCGATGGGGGCGGGACCGTCGAATACGTCGCCGGTGAGGCATTGACGCTCGGCGTGGCACCCGGGCACTCCGCCGCGGTGACGGTCGTCGGGTATCCCGCGGGTGTGGGCGGCCCGCCGCTGGGCTGCGACACGACGGCCGGCATGAATTCCGAGGGATACCCGGCGCTGCGCTGCGCTGGTCTGGTCGACGGCACCAGCGGCGGGCCCTGGATCACCGGCGCGACGGTGATCGGCGTGACCGGTGGGTACAACGGCGGCGGCTGCCAGGACAACGTGTCGTATTCGTCGCCGTTCGATGCCGCGACGGCCACACTGCTGGCGCGCGCCGAGGCGGGCGGCCCCGGCGATGCCGCGCCGGCGTCGTTCGACAGCGAGTGCTGACCTATCTGCGGAACTGGTTGAGCGCCCGCAGCTTGTTCATCACGTCCAGCGCGGCGGTCTTGTAGGCCTCGGAGAACGTCGGGTAGTTGAACACCGCGTCGACGAGATATTCGACCGTTCCGCCGCACCCCATCACGGCCTGGCCGATGTGCACCAATTCGGTGGCGGCGGTGCCGAAGATGTGGACACCCAGCAGCTTCAGGTCCTCGGTGGACACCAGTAGCTTCAGCATGCCGTAGGAGTCGCCGGCGATCTGGCCGCGGGCCAGCTCGCGGTAGCGAGACACGCCGACCTCGTAGGGGATGGCGTCTTTGGTGAGCTCCACCTCGGTGGCCCCGACGTAGGAGACCTCGGGGATCGAGTAGATGCCGATCGGCTGCTGCAGGCTCATGCCGGCCGTCGGCTCGCCGAAGGCGTGATAGGCGGCCAGCCGGCCCTGCTCCATCGACGTGGCGGCCAGGGCAGGGAAGCCGATGACATCACCGACGGCGTAGATGTGGTCGACCTTGGTCTGGAATGTCTTGTCGTCCACGTAGATCCGGCCGCGGTTGTCGGCCTCCAGGCCGGCGTTCTCCAGGCTGAGGTGGTCGGTCTGGCCCTGTCGGCCGGCCGAGTACATGACGGTCTCGGCAGGGATCTGCTTGCCGCTGGCCAAGGTGGTGACGGTGCCGGCCGAGCCGACGTCGACGGCGGTCACCTCCTCGCCGAACCGGAACGTCACCGCCAGGTCGCGCAGGTGGAATCGGAGCGCCTCGACGATCTCGGGGTCGCAGAAGTCCAGCATGCTGTCGCGCTTCTCCACGACGGTGACCTTGGTGCCGAGTGCGGCGAACATCGAGGCGTACTCGATGCCGATGACCCCGGCGCCGACCACCACCATCGAGCTCGGGATGGACTTGAGGTCGAGGATGCCGTCGGAGTCCAGCACCCGGTTCTCGTCGAATTCGACGCCGGCGGGCCGGGCCGGTTTGGTGCCGGTGGCGATGATGACGTAGCGGCCGCTGATGGTGATGTGCTCGGCGCGGCTGGGGTCCTCGATCTCGACGGTGTGCTCGTCGACGAACCGGCCGCGGCCGATGTAGAGCTCAATGCCGTTGCGCATCAACTGGTTACGCACCACGTCGACTTCTTTGCCGATCACATGCTGGGTGCGGGCGAGTAGATCCGCGGGGGTGATCTTGTCCTTGACGCGATAGCTTGCCCCGTAGAGCTCGCGCTGGCTCATACCGGTCAGGTAGAGGACGGCCTCACGCAGTGTCTTGGACGGAATCGTGCCGGTTTGCACGCAGACCCCGCCGATCATCGTGCCGCGCTCGATCACGGCCACCGACTTACCCAGCTTGGCCGCGGCGATGGCCGCCTTCTGGCCGCCAGGTCCCGATCCGATGACGACGAGGTCGTATTCCAAACCCATGAGGACAAGGTGTACGCCGGTTTGCCGAATCTCGCATGCCGACGATGTCAATACGACATGAACAAATCTGCTCAAGCCGCGCATCGGTGCTGATCCACAGTCCCGACTTCATCCACAGGACCGGTCTCCTCGGTGCGCGGTCGAAGCGGTCCCGACGGTGCCGATTGACAGCGTCACTCCCATGACCACACACGAACCTGACCACCGCATCACCCGCCCCGGCGCGCTGATTGCCGCCCTGCCCGCCGTCCTCGGCTTCGTGCCGGAACAATCGCTGGTCCTGGTGTCCCTCGAGCACGGCGAGATGGGCGCCGTGATGCGCCTCGACCTGGCCAAGGCCCTCGACGGTGATCTCACGCACCTCGCCGAGATCGCGTCGGCGTCGGGCGCGGACAGGGTGGTGGCGGTGATCGTGGATGCCGACGGCGCGGGGTGCCCCATGTGCAACCAGGACTACCGCGAGCTGTGCGACGAGCTGACGACGGCACTGTCGGCACATGACATGGAGCTCTATGCGGGCCACGTCGTCGACCGGATCGAGGCCGGGGGCCGCTGGCATTGCGTCGACGGGTGCGGGGCCAACGGTGCGGTGGAGGATCCGATGGCCTCTCCGCTGGCGGCTGCCGCGGTGCTCGACGGGCGCCGGCTGTATCGGCGGCGGTCCGACCTGCAGGCGGTGTTCACGGTGGCCGACGAACGGCGCAGTGCGGCGCTGGTTCCGGTCATCTCCGAACGTGGCGCGGCACGGGACGTGGACTGGCACGCCGATCCCGACGGGTGCGGCCGCCGCGATGTGGAGGCGGCGATTGCACTCGGCGCCCGGGCGTGCGACGGCGGGGAACTCGACGACAGCGAGCTGGCGGGGTTGGCCTGCGCTCTTGGCGATGTCGCCGTTCGCGACACGTTGTATGCGCTGGCCGTCGGCGCCGACGCCGCGCAGGCCGAGGCGTTGTGGGCACTGTTGGCGCGCACGCTTCCCGAGCCGTGGCGAATCGAAGCGCTTGTGCTACTGGCCTTTTCGGCCTACGCCCGGGGCGACGGCCCGCTGGCCGGGCTATCGCTGGAGGCGGCGCTGCGCAGCGATCCCGACCATCGGATGGCCGGCATGCTCGACACCGCGCTGCAGTCCGGTCTGCGACCCGAGCAGATTCGGGAGCTGGCCAGCACCGGGTACCGGCTGGCCAAAAAGCTCGGGGTACGGCTTCCCCCGCGGCGCTCGTACGGCCGCCGCGCCGTGTGAGCCGGGCGAGCTAGACCTTCTCGACCTTGACCGCGTGAGCCATTTCGTGGGGGAGTTGCACGTTCTCGTGACCGCCGATCACGATCGTCACGCTCCCGGCGGCGGTGTTCTCGACCTGCACGCGGGCGTTGGGCACCACGCCGGCGTCTTTGAGCTGGCCGATCAGTTCCACATCTCCCTGGACGTGTTCGGCCAGCTGGCGGACCACCACGGCGACCGGGGTGCCCGGCGGCAGCTCGGTCAGTCGCACCAGGTGGGCATCCTCGCGCTGGGTCATGTCCAGCCCCAGCAGCGACAGGCCCGGGATCGGGTTACCGAAGGGGGACACGGTGGGGTCGTCGAGAACCTGTACCAGGCGGCGCTCGACGTCCTCGCTCATCACGTGCTCCCACTTGCAGGCTTCGGCGTGCACTTCCTCCCACGGCAGCCCGATGACGTCCACCAACAGCCGCTCGGCCAGGCGGTGCTTCCGCATCACCGAAACGGCCAGCCCACGGCCCTTCTCGGTCAGTTCGAGGTGCCGGTCACCGGCCACGTGCAGCAGGCCGTCGCGCTCCATGCGCGCCACGGTCTGGCTGACCGTCGGACCGCTCTGATCCAGCCGCTCCGCAATGCGTGCGCGCAGCGGGATCACACCCTCTTCTTCGAGGTCGTAGATCGTGCGCAGGTACATCTCGGTGGTATCGACCAGGTCGTTCATGGGGCACCCTTCGTCGGGTCCGAGTCTACTGGGCTAGCTGGGGGAATGGTTGTGCAACACCATCGCCCACAGCAGCGTGCCCGCCGGCATCGCCGACGGGCACGCTAAGGGGGTTGTCTTATTTAGCTGGCATAGGAACGCAGCCGGTCGGCTCGATCTCCGTTGCGCAACTTGGACATCACTTCGCGTTCGATCTGGCGGACCCGCTCCCGGGACAGGCCGAACAGCTTGCCGATCTGGTCGAGCGTGCGGGGCTGGCCGTCGTCGAGGCCGAACCGCAGCCGAATCACCTGCTGTTCACGCTCATCCAGCGTGGCCAGCACATGGCGGATGTCGGTGTGCAGCAGCTCGGCGATGACGGCGTTCTCGGCCGACATGGCTTCCGCGTCCTCGATGAAATCGCCCAGCGGGGCTTCTTCGTCGCTGCCGACCGGCATGTCGAGGCTCACCGGGTCGCGGCTGTGCTCGAGCAGGTCGTTGATCTTCTCGACCGGGATGCCGGACTCTTCGGCCAGTTCGTCGTCGGTGGCTTCGCGGCCCAGGCTCTGGTGCATCTCACGCTTGATCCGCGCCAGCTTGTTGACCTGCTCCACCAGGTGCACAGGCAGCCGGATGGTGCGGCTCTGGTCGGCCATGCCGCGGGTGATGGCCTGACGGATCCACCACGTCGCGTAGGTCGAGAACTTGAATCCCTTGGTGTAGTCGAACTTCTCCATCGCCCGGATCAGGCCCAGGTTGCCCTCCTGGATGAGGTCCAGCAAGGGCATACCGCGGCCGGTGTAGCGCTTGGCCAGCGAGACAACCAGGCGCAGGTTCGCCTCGAGCAGATGGCTACGGGCGGCCTGGCCGTCGCGGACGATGATCGCGAGGTCACGCTTGCGGTTGTCGCTGAGGCGCTTGCGGGTCTCCAGCAGATGGGCGGCGAACAAGCCCGCTTCGATGCGCTTGGCCAATTCCACCTCGTCCTCGGCGGTCAGCAGAGCGGTCTTGCCGATGCCGTTCAAATACACGCGCACCAGGTCCGCGGCTGGACTCTGGGCGTCCAGGTCGCTGTCAAATCGGCTGGTGGTGGCATTTGCCATGGTGGCCTCCTGATCGGCTGCAACTGTCAAACGGTCCAACGTGCGATCGGAGCAAAGAGTTCCCGCGGCGCCGCCTTCTCACACCCTCTGACGTGCGGGAATACGGCGGAGCCCTGAGAATGTCCTGAGAAACGACCGCGCAGGCGGTCAGCGGGAACCGTGCTCGGCGCCACCGGCCGGATGCGGTTGCGCCGCGGAGATCCCGGATTCGAGCGCGCGCCGCTCGGCGCGGGGGAACAGCTGGTGACGGCGCCCGGTGTCGTTGAACCGACGCGGTTCCTCGGCCCGCCGCGGCGGGCGGTCGTTGGCGATCAGCACCGCGATCCACGGCAACGGCAGCGACACCGCGATGATCGCCAGCGAGATCAGTCCGTTGTGCCACAGCCCATAGGCCAGGGCCGCCAGGATCAGCGCCGGGATCCGGAACGACATGATCGTCAGATACTTCCGCACCCGCGCGCGATGCTGCTCTTCGTAGGGCGTCGAGGCGGCGGTGATGAGCACGGGCCGACCGTCGTCGTCGAATCCCAGCTCACGCTCCATACGTCCACTGTTCCACATTCGTCGGTCGTTATGCAGGCCGGTTTCGCGCCGTGGCTCGACCGGGCACAATGTCTCCTATGCAGACCCAGACGATCGAGCGCACCGACACCGACGAACGCGTCGACGACGGCACCGATGACGACGCGCCGAAGGTCTTCCACTACGTCAAGAAAGACAAGATCGCCGAGAGTGCGGTCATGGGAACTCACGTCGTCGCCCTGTGCGGTGAAGTGTTCCCGGTGACCCGTGCGGCCAAGCCCGGCTCGCCGGTCTGCCCGGACTGCAAGCGCGTCTACGAGAGCCTCAAGAAGGGCTGACCGGCGCCTTCGCTTCGGGCCCTTCGGGTTGCGGCGCCTGCTCGTCAGCGTCGACGTCCTTGTCGCCCAATGACTTCGCCTTGCGCTGTAACCACCTGCGCACCTGGTCGGCGTGTGGGGTCGGGGCCGGCCACTCCTCTTCGATCGCGGCATTGAGTTCGGCGCCGATCATGATCGCGAAGCCGAGGAAGAACGCGAACAGCAGGAATGCGATCGGTGTTGCCAGCGCCCCGTACGTGTAGCCGGTGCTGGTGATCCAGGTCAGATAGAACCGCAGGCCCATCGTGGCGATGACGAACACCGTCGTCGCCAGGATTGCGCCCCACACCAGGCGATGCGTGGGCAGCGGCTTGGGCAGCGACACCCGGTAGAGGATGGTCACCGCCAGCACCAGGGCCAGCGCCAAGGTGGGGTAGTAGCCGTACTGCAGGATGTTGTCCCAGCTGTCGGGCAGGTATGAGGAGATCTTGCGCGGGCCGAGTGCGACGAACGGTGCGGCGGCGATGACGAAGACCAGCATCACCACGTAGAGCCCCAGCGCAAAGAACCGCTGCCGCACCGGATGACGCAGCGGCGTCTGGTCGTGGGCCTCCACCACCGAGTCGACGAATGCCGAGATGGCCGACGAGCCGGCCCACAAGCTGATCACGAAACCCAGTGAGACCACCTCGCCGCGCGCCCCCCGCACGATGTCGTGGACAGTCGGTTCGATGATCTCGTTGACCACGTTCGTCGAGAAGAAGCTGTTGGCGAAGTTGATCAGCTGATTCTCAATGGTCGGCAAGGTGTCCGGCCCGAACAGCGGCGCGATGTACGCCAGGCTGCCCAGCATTCCCAGCAACAGCGGGGGAAGCGACAGCACTGACCAGAACCCCGCCTGGGCCGACTCGGAGAAAATCGAGTCGTCCCAGCTCTTGGACAACGTCCGTTTCGAGATTCGCCAAATGTGATGGCGCGAGGGCTTAGCGGGCTGGTCAGTCATGACCAGACCAGCATTCCTGACGACGGCAGTCCTGCCCAGCGACGCGGCCGTGAGTTAGGGTTATGCCTCCGACGCAGCGACTTCGATCACCGCGGCCAACTCGACAAGTTTGGCCTGGTGCTCATTTGCGTGGTGCTGGCAGAACAGGAGTTCGGCACCGGAAGGGAGCTTGGCGCGGACCTGGGCGGCCGCACCACAGCGGTCGCAGCGATCAGCCTTGGTCAATTCGGGACTGGTCAGGGTCGCATTCATTTGGGCTCCTCCGTAAGGTGCTCAGCGCTTCGGTGATTCGGTGCCACCGTCACGTATCTCCACTGTCTCAGACGTTCTCTGTTTCGGCCTTGTTCCCCGGGGGTTTAACGCTGTGTCGTGTCTCACGCCCTGTCCTGTTGCGGGTGCTGCAGTGTGGTCGTATGTACCCGAATCCGGAATTCTTACTCCACCTGTGCGGACAGCGGGACTGGGACGCCGCCAAGGCCGTCGGCGAACTTTGCCCCCCATCGTTGAGCGAAGTCGGATTCATCCACCTGTCGACGCGTGAGCAGGTGCACCTGCCCGCCAACCGGCTCTACGCCGGCCGGATGGACCTGGTCCTGCTGCACATCGACCCGCACGGGCTGGACGCACCCGTGCGGTGGGAACCCGGAGTGCCAACGGATCCGGAGTCGATGAGGTTCCCACACCTGTACGGTCGGCTGCCCACGGCTGCGGTAATGAACGTCACCCGGTATCAGCCCGGCCCGGATGGCCGGTTTCCGTCGTTCGCGACCTCGACGTAGGCGTCGGCCTCGATCTCGACCAGCAGCCCGGGTTCGATGAGGGCGGCCACCTCGACCATGGTGGCGGTGGGGCGGACGGCTCCGAAGAACTCGGCGTGCACGGCACCGACGTCGCGCCAACGCGAGATGTCGGTGACGAAGATCCGGGTGCGGATCACGTTGGACAGGCTGGCGCCCAGCTCCGAAAGCGCCTTCTCGATGCGTTGCAAGGTATTTCGGGTCTGCTCGGCGATGTCGGCGCCCGGGGCCGTCGTACCGGAGACCGCGATGAACGCACCGGTGCGCACCGCACGCGAGTACCCGACCTCAGCCTCGTAGGCGGATTCCGAGGAGAGGTTCACCCGTTCGGTCACCCGGTCAGGGTAGGCGGGCGTGACGGGCCCGCGCATCCGAGTTTCTCCCGCGCCGGCGGTCTGCGATGCAGTCCTCGTCGATCAGTTCGTGCCCGCGCCGCCCTCGCCACCCGCGCCACCGGTGCCGCCATGGCCGCCGACGCCGCCGGATTGGGATTGGCCCGGGCCGCCGGTGCCGCCGGTGTCGCCCGGGTTGGCGCCGTTGACG
>AGIQ01000020.1 GCA_000230935.2 Mycolicibacterium rhodesiae JS60 | reverse complement strand
TTCGTGGTGCAGGGACTTGCTATCAATGGACACCAGTTGGCCGTCTGCGCGGGCTTGCCTGTTGGGCAGCAGAACGTGGGTGTGCAGGTGCGGATCTCCGGCGCGGGAGGTCTCGTGCTGATAAGCCGCGGTGACCAAACCCGGCAGCCGAACGAGGTCCTTTTTACCCGTGATCGGGTTGTGGACACGGGTATAGCCGGCGTGGGTGTGCAGGTACTCCAAGGCCTGCGCCACCGCCACAGTGTGGGCCTCGGCAATCGCCTTGGACAACACCTCATCACCGCCCACCGCACGCGCCAACGACACACTTTTCGGCGCACAAAACACAAGATCAAAACCATGGTTCGAGCGCTTGCAGAAGGACCGTCCCGTGGCTCCATTGGGGGCGCTTCCGCCCACAATCCAGCCTTCCACCACATCAAGATCAGCGACCCCGCCGGCACGATCGGCGTCACCCAAACCGGTCAGCGCCGCACTCACTGCTGTGTCCCCGGACAGCATCCACACCGGGGCTCTCGTTTCGGATTCGGAGTAATACTCACCCAGCCCGCCGCCCGCCTTTCGACGATCGGCGGCAGCGTTCATCGCCGCCCGCGAGGTGTCGTTGTAGTACGCCATCGAGCCGGCCTTCAGGCGCGAGATCGTCAGCACCCGCTCTCACCCCGCTCATCTGCTCGACCACCTGCCCAGGGTGGGCGGGTGTGGCCACCGAAAGTGGCTACACCGATGCTTGCATCACCTTGTGCCAATGTGCCACGCCTAAAGGAAGCAGTTTGTCGTGAATTACTGTGAGGGACAGCCGATGTGGGGGATGGGAGGCGGTAAAAAGTGGTAAAGAGCGATAATTCGGTATAAAGCGGTAAAGATCGGTAAAGCTGTTGGGCGGCAAGAGAGATAGCGAGTCAGTGGGTGAGAGGCGTTGGCGGAAAGGTTGATTCAGCGCCGAAAATTTCGGCACACCTTTTCCCGGATTCGCCTGGCGGCCGCGGCCCTGCGTTCGGCCCGATTGGTGCGCTCTCAGACGGCCTGCGGCCGTCCCGCTGGGGTCAAGGGTAGGAGGACCTCGACGCGCAGATCCGCGTACACCATCTGCGCCAGCTCGGCCGCCAACGAGTCGTCGCGCGCTGGCGGGGCACTGGCGCGGGCGGCGATCAGATAACCGGCCTTGATCCGGAACACCGCCGAGTAGTTGGGTGTCCGGCCACACCACCGTCACAAGGTGCTCCTGTTCGGCGGTCGGGTCGGTCCGGTACTGGGTGTGGGTCCAGCGCCGATTCCAGGCCAGCTCGCTGCGATCGGGTGGCACCGAAGGTGCGTCGTCGGGGTTCTCCGGAGGCGGCGGGATCAGGTCGTACAGTTCCCGCGTCAGCACGATCTCTTTGGCCTGCATCGTCGCGGTGTTGATCAAGCCCACTTTGGTCAGCACGTCGGGATGGTGCCCGGTGCGGGCGGTCCAGTCCCCGATGACGTGCTCGCTGAGGACGTCGGCCAGCTCGGCTACCTGGCGGCTGAGCCGAGTCGCTTCGGCGGCCAGAAACGCGCGCTGGTGGCGGGGAGCCAGGTTGACGGCAGCAGGTCGTAGCCGGTGTACACCTGGGCCACAAGACTGGTGGATTTCAGGGGCTGCTCATCGGTGGGGTCCGGGTGCCGTGGGTGGCACGTTGATCCGCCACCGGTGGCGCTCCTGGGCGGACCTCGAAGCCAGCCGGTCGGCGGCGGTGGACGTGGGTGCTGACACGGGCCGAACGATAGGCCGTCCGTCCATCGTGGGACGCGGGTTGCGCGTGTGCCCAGCAGGCTCGGTGGCGGTCCGGTGCGCGCGGTCGCGAAGCACCCAGCGGATCTCCTCTTGGGCGGCGGCAATCCGGGCGCGCGCGGCCTCGGTGAGCGGCTCCGGGCGCGGCGTCTGGTCGATGCTGGCGGCGGCGCAGCCGCCGTCCTTTGTCGAGGTCTCGGGAGGTGACCAAGACAGCCGTCGCAACCGACTTGACAGGAACGCACCCGGGTTGGCGATGTGATCGGGCCAGGTCCAGCCGCGGGTACGCATGTCGGCGTTGAGCGCATCGGTGATGGCCCGCGCTGTCCAGACGGTGGGGTCGATTCCGGCGGCGGTGAGAGCATCGCAGATGGTGCCGATGTGGACGCGGTTGAGACCGTGGGTTCCGACAACGAGGGCCGCAGCGAGCCGTTGAATGGTCAGCGGCCGCGGAGCGGTCCGCCGAGGTACTGCACGGGTTTTGAATCCCTTTCCCAAATCCTGGTTGGCGGGTGCGCTTGCGCGCCCGCTTGGTGAGTTCCTCCCTACGGGAGGGGAAAGACTAAGACCGCCTGACGGCGGTAGGTGGAAATCATGCACAGGATCATGCACAGCCGGCCGGTTCACTGGGCGAGGCTCGCGACGGGGCACCAGGTGGTACACCGAGGGCCGCCGGCCGACGCTGGGGGTGCCTGGGGAGCCGTGACCGCGTTGGGCCTCGACGGCCCATTGGGAGGCCCGGAGGACACGCCAGGCGGCGGTCACGGTGCGCACGTCACAACCCACCCGAGAGGCGATCGTGGCGCGGGTGACGGCCACGTGGCGGCCGGTGGCGTGATCGGCGTGCTCGGCCATCACCGACGCGATCGACAACAGGGTGGCCGCGGTGATCGACACCCGTTGATCCGCGCACAGCTGGCCCAAGGCCGGCGAGTGCGCCCAGCGGTGGAGCCCGTCGAGCCACCCTTGGCGGCTGGTCCACATCGGCGCGCGCGGTGCGCACGCGCCGGCACGCTCCACCCAACCGCGGCGGCGCTCGTTGACCAGCGCGCGGACGGCATGCGGTGGGGGTGCAATCGCGGCGCCCAGCGGCGCCGGCCACGCACTGCTCACCCCAGCTGATCGGGTGTAGAGGAAGTCACGATTTGCGCACCGATTGCGCGCCATTTCTGGAACGTCAGACAGGCGTGCGCTACCGTGAGACGAGTCCAGCAAGACACGTCCCTTTCGGGGCAACGGGTGCGGACCCGGAACCGAGGTGCGAACTCGGTTCAAACCCAGACAGGGCCTCGCTACGGCGGGGCCTTTGTCATGTTCAGGCTTGGATCTGCACCGCTATGGAAATGTCACATCTGCCCGCCTGCAGGCGGGCCTGTGTCTACATCGCCAGCGGCAGAACCTCCTTATCGAGTTCGCGAATGAGTTCGGGGTGGCCGACATGGGCGGCCAAAACATCAGCCACGTACTGGCCCATAGGGATTCCGCGCTGGGCGGCTTCACGTTTGACGATCTCGTAGACGACGCGATCGGGCCGCGACATGATCTGCGCGCGATCGCCCTTGTGTGTGCTGCGCCTTTGGGTCATGGTGCGCACTCTGCCAGCGACGGGGGGTGTTACCTGATAACGACACGCGGTTAGCCGGGGCTGATGTGAAATGTGAGGTTTGAATATCAGGCTGCTGCGGGGTCTGGTGTCGCTCGGCGCCGGCGTGCGTTGGGGTCAGGTCTCGCAGGGATGGTGAGGTTTCCAAGTTCGATGACGCGGCGCTGTTCGAACTGCTGAAGCAGTTGGCGGTAGAGCGGGTCCAGCTGCTCGGGATAGGCACCGGGCAAGGTGATGCCGCCCCAGACGCCGTGGGTGGCGCGCACGGTGACGGCGTTGTAGCCGCAACGGCCGATGAACGGGCACGCCTGGCAAGCGCGGACGGCGTGAATGCGGTCTTTGAACGGGGAGAACCAGAGATCCCCGTTGCGGTGACTCCCACTGCAGGGTGTCGGCTCACGGGTGTGAAACAACCGTCCGGTCTGCCCGCTCAACTTGTCCATGTCCGGTTCCTCTCGGTAATCGAAACTCTACTTTAGCGCTTTTCTATCGATTTTCTATCGAAACATCTCGTGTCCGTTGCACTCCATCGGTGGATTAGCGCTGTTCCGACTGGTCGTCAGGGATGATGTGGACGACATGTGGGAGAAACTGGGTGCGGTGGTCCGGGCTCGTCGGCATGAGCTGGGGTTGACGCAGGCTGACATCAGGGGGCTTGGCGGGCCGTCGCCGGCGATCGTGGGTGCGATCGAGAACAACCGGGCAGCTCAGTTGAGTCCGCGGATGCGGCGTGGCCTGGATCAGGCGTTGCAGTGGGAACCGGGCAGCGTCAACGCGATTCTGGCCGGCGGGGAACCCGTGGCGATCACGTTGTCATCGCCGACCGATCCGGGCATTCCGGATGCGGATCGGTGGGGCGACGCCGCGCCGCTCGTTGCGAAGGTCGAGCGGGTACAGCTGGCGGTGAACGCACTGACCTTCGATGTGCGAGAGCTGAACGCCGACGTTGTTGGTGATCCCGCAGTCGTCAACTGGATCACGAAAAACCTTGCAGTGGTGGCTCTTTCGCAGGGCGACATTCTCAACGCGCTGGCTTTGCGCCTGGGGGGCATCTCAGACAGAGGGGACGTGCTGGAGGTGGCCGCCGCTTTCAACCGCGCAGCAGTAGCGTTCCGGGACGCGGCCGGGCTCACTCAGGAGGCGGCGGGTGTCCTGCGAAAGCAACTCCGCTAGAGCCGAGTTTGGGGCTTAGTTCCGTTGTTTTAGTCCGTTGTTTTAGTCCGTTGTTTTAGATACCTTTGTAGGTGCCTGTTGCGTTGAGCTTCAGGAAGTGAGCCCGAGACCCGGCCGGACGACCGTGGCGCTCGGGCTTTGCGCTTTTCTGGGGGCCTGGTCAGACGTCTCGGGTGGCGGTGACGGCGGGGTCGATCAGGGCGCGCCAGGAGCCGCCTTTGGCCCAGCACCAGGCGATGGCATCGGGGACGGCGAGTAGGGCCTCAGCGTGGGAGCGTTGGTGTTCGTAGCGCAGGGTGTCGCGGCAGCCGGCGGCGCGGGTGTATTCGATGAGTTTCTGGTTGTCGAACTTGACCATGGTTTCGTCCTCGTCGAGGACGATGTGCGCCTCGCCTAGGCCGGCGTGGTCGTCAACGAGGGCTCGTAGGCAGGCTGAGCGGCGCTGGCGTTCGTTGCGGTGGTGAGGTCCTGCGCGGTAGACGGTCGCGTGCACGCCGGCGTCGACGAAGGCTTGCGCGATGGTGCGTTTGCGGCCGTCTTTCTCGTCCTTCATGTGCAGGTAGCGCTGTCCGGGTAGGAGTAAGCCCCGCACTAGCTGGCGCAGTCCGGTGAGGTCCGTCGAGACGTGGACGCTGGCCACGAGCAGATAGTCACGCTGCTTGGTCTCATCGACGTAGATGTGCATGGGCGAAAACCGTAGTTACCTATGGTGCAGCACTTCGGTGTGCATGTCGCCTACCAGCAGTTTTGCGAAACGACAGGCCACCCGGACCGCTCGGATGTCGTGGAGTCAGGATCATTCGCCCCTTCCTCGTACTGGCCGCTCCTGTGCGTGGTGGGGGTGGCTGTCAAGGCTCGACCGTGGTCGACCGCGCAGCGGCATGGCCTTGACATCCAGCCCGGCCACGTCCACCACAATGTGCGGCGAGGAAGGTCCTGGGTCGGCACTCTGATCAGGGCATACGGTCGTTGTGATCTGGCCTGGGGATACCCGCTTCGTCCAGGTAGGTGTTGATCGCATCGTCCACGGTGTCGGTGATGACATATCCGCGCGCTTTGATCCATTCGAGCCGGGCCAACGTTCCTGAGTGCAGCTGAGTGGCAAACGGGTTCTTTGCTTTGCGCTGCCGGGGTTTTAACCGCACTGCTGGCTCCGCAGACTCGCTTCTTTCGTTCGATGCCGCCGGAGGAGCAGAGGGAGCCTCCTCCGTCTCCTCGTTGGGTCGCGGCGGTGTGCTCACTTCTGTTGCCGGCGCCTCGGGGGCTTCGTCGGCTTTGACCCGGGCGGCCTGGGCGCGGCGCTCTGCACGGGACAACGGCCTGGTGGAGCCCACTTCCAACCCACTAGGCTTCGATGCTGCATTCATGCTGCTTGCCGCCTTGTCACGATGCGTTCGGCGATCTCCCGGTATGCCACGGCCGCCGTGCAATTGGGGGCATGGACGTGGACGGGGACGCGCTTTCCTTTGGCCTCGACCACCCGCACGGTATGCGGTATTTCGCCGAGGTACGCCCCGCCTGTGTCCCACTCTCCCCAGTCAGTGCGTAGTTGCCTGCGAACGTCCTTGCTGGCCTTTGGCGTGCCGTCGAAGTCAGCTAGCAGCACATATCGGATTTCCACCTCGGGGTTGAGCGTCTCTTGAACATCGAGGATCGCGTTCCCCAGCTCCACCAGGCCGTCGATTTCGTCAGGACCGGCCTTGAGGACTGCCAACACGTAATCGGCGGCCGCCAGTGCCGCCGTGGTCAACTCCCCCAATGCTGGCGGGCAGTCCATGAGCACGAAGTCGTATCCCTCGATGTCGTCGAGCTGACGGGCTAGCCGCAACTGGCCACCTGATCCGAGGCCGGTGCGCTCGAGCTCTTTGAGTGCAAGATGCCCGGGCGCAACGTCGATACCGAACTGGCTTGGCCTGATGACCTTCGGTAGCGGGACCCGCATAGCCCTGTCTGGGTGCAGCACTTCGTACATCGACGCATCGTCAGGACCGAGGTCGACACCGAGCCCTTTTGTGCTGTGAGCCTGCTGATCCATGTCGATCAGCAAGACACGGAGGCCCATCGCGGCGAGGTTGGCCCCAAGGTTGATCGTCGTCGTGGTCTTTCCCACGCCTCCCTTTTGCAGGGCTACGGCCACGATTTCACACTGCCTATCAGCGGAAACATTCATAAAGCAATATTACTTGCTAGCTTACAAACTTGTCTACATGCGGACTTACATGTAGACATGCATGTATATGGACCCGAATGGAGTCGAATGCGGGGGAGTGGAGACAGCAGGCAGACCCCCGAGCCAACGTCAAGGGCGACCGTCGAGTGTGTCCAGCAGCGCTCCCGCGACTAGCGCGGTTGCACGAGCGACCAGACGTGCTTCCGCCGGGCTCAACGCATCGGTCTTGAGTGGCGGCCCCGGTCGGCCATGCCCTGTGCCAGCGTCGTTTCTGAGTCGATTGACTGCTGTGGCCAGAAGGAACAGGCATTGATGCACCGCGCGGTGGGGGTCTTGATCAAATTGTGAAAGCGTGACAGTCGGAATGGCCAAGTCGACCGCATCGAACGCGGCCGCCAATGTCATGGGGAAGTTTTGCGACACCGAGTAGCCGCCCCGGAGTTCGGTCAAGACATGCCGGGCGGTGGCTTCGTCGAGTTCCTTCCCAGTGCCCACCTGTAGTGGGGCGTCGTCGGGGTTGGAGTTGATTCTGTCGACGTAGCCGCGCAGCGTCTCTGTGAGTTCTGTGCCGCTCAGGTTGTCGATGACGGTCGGCAGTAGCGACCCGTCCCGGTCGAGAGTGAAGCCCAGGGGAGCGAAGGCCTGGACGAGCTGGATCACTCTCCCACTGCCCGCATAGCTTTCGCTGCCAGGGGTGAAGCCTCCGTGAGCCCGACACAGCGCTACCAGTTCTCGGGCCAGCGGCAGTCCCGCAGTCGCGGTGTGTGCTGCCGGTGAGGCGAAGACATGTCGGACTCGCTTCATCTTGCCAAGGTGAGTCCCGTTCGGTGTCTTTCCATCTGGTGCCGGGTCCAGGTGGCTGAGGCCGTGGCGGGTGAATGCATCGCGGAGCTGCTGATGTGAGGGGCTGCCGGGGACATCGAAGAAGGGGCCAAGGGCCGCACCCAGCTCGGTCAGATTCACAGCTATTTCGACCCCAGTAGATCGTTCACGGGTGCGGAGAGGTAGCGATACGCCGTCGCTCGGCTGATGCCGAAGGCTTTGGCGAGTTCGTGAACGGGTTCTCCGGTCTCAGCGAGACGACGGAGCTGTTGCTGTCGCTCAAGGGACAATTTGGCGGGCTTGGTGGCCGGTAATCGGCGCGCCCGTCTGGAGTCCCGGGAAGCCGCACGGCGCTCGCGGCCGAGCTCAAGCTCCAGCTCGGCCAGAGTGGCCATGATGGCGGCCACCGCGCGGCCTGTCGGCGTGTCGGTATCTATGCCTTCACGCAAGGCGCGCAACATAATTCGGCGCTCCCCGAGATCGGCGATGGTGCGAGTGACTTCGGCGACGGAGCGGCCGAGACGATCGATGGCCGTGACGACCACGGTGTCACCCTCGCGGGCATAACGCAGCAGGGCAGCTAGGCCCGGCCGGTCGGTGTTGACTGCACCGGAAAGCTTGTCGGTGAAGACATGGTCAGATTCGACCCCCTTGGCGGCGAGCGCCGCGAGCTGCGCATCGAGGTCCTGGCCCAGAGTGCTCACCCGCGCGTACCCCAGAATCGCTGTCACAGCATCTACCGTCTCATTGCCTCCCGACAATGAAGATCTGAGACACGCGGTGTGAGACAGGAAATGAGACGCCGCGACCTGGGGATACGCAGCGGGGGAGTGGCGCTTTCCGTGGTGTCTCGTTTCTCTAGTAATGAGACAGCCCCATACCATGCGGCGGATTTGGTGGGAGCACCCCGGGTATGCCGTGCAAAGCGCGGCGAGGTTGGTCCGGCACTAGCCACCAGTTACGGGGCCGCGTCATCACCGCCTGCTCGACTGACCGACGGGTCTGCTGCACGAATAGGTGACATCTGAGTTGGCTTGCCCTGTGTGGGCGGGCTGGAAGGATGTCCTTGTGCCCAGGCCTTACCCTCGTGAGTTCCGTGACGACGTCGTGCGGGTTGCTCGCAACCGTGATGACGGGGTGACGATCGAGCAGATCGCCACGGATTTCGGTGTGCATCCGATGACGCTGCACAAGTGGATGCGCCAAGCCGATATCGACGAAGGCGCCAAGCCCGGCAAGAGCACCAGCGAGTCCGCTGAGCTGCGCGAGGCGCGGCGTCGGATCAAGTTGTTGGAGCAGGAGAACGAGGTGTTGCGCCGAGCCTCCGCCTACCTGTCGCAGGCGAATCTTCCGGGAAAAGGCTCTACCCGCTCGTAAGTGAGCTCGCCGCCGACGGGATCCCCGTCGCGGTGACGTGCCGGGTACTCAAGCTCGCCCGCCAGCCTTACTACCGCTGGCGGGCCCATCCCATCACCGACGCCGAACTCGTCGAGGCCTACCGTGCCAATGCGTTGTTCGACGCCCACAAAGACGACCCGGAGTTCGGCTACCGCTACCTGGTCGAAGAGGCACGCGACGCTGGCCAGTCGATGGCCGAGCGCACCGCCTGGCGAATCTGCTCGCGCAATCAGCTGTGGAGCGTGTTCGGTAAGAAGCGCGGCAAGAACGGCAAAGTGGGACCACCGGTGCACGATGACCTTGTCGAGCGTGACTTCACCGCCGATGCGCCAAATCGGTTGTGGCTCAGCGATATCACCGAGCATCATACCGGTGAGGGCAGGCTCTATCTCTGCGCGATCAAGGATGTGTTCTCCAACCGCATCGTCGGTTACTCGATCGACTCCCGGATGAAGTCCCGATTGGCCACCACCGCCCTGCACAATGCGGTGGCCCGCCGTGGCGAGGTGGCCGGATGCGTTGTGCATTCTGATCGCGGATCTCAGTTCAGGTCAAGACGATTCGTGCATGCACTCGGCCGTTACGAGATGGTCGGATCGATGGGCCGGGTAGGTGCGGCCGGCGACAACGCCGCCATGGAGAGCTTCTTCAGCCTGCTACAGAAGAACGTGCTCGATCGCCGCCGCTGGAACACACGAGAAGAGCTACGGATCGCGATCGTCACCTGGATCGAACGGACCTACCACCGGCGCCGACGCCAAGCCGGGCTCGGACGGTTGACCCCGATCGAATTCGAAGCAATCATGACCACACCGGCCAGTCAGGCCGCGTGACCGAAACTGTCACCTGATCGTGCAGCAGACCCGACAGTCCCGCCGTAGGTTTATCCGGCCCTGGGGTGGACATTAAGGCGTCGTGGTGCCGGAGAAACCTCCGACGGTTAGACAAGCTCAACTGCGCGCGGCCGAGAGCATGGACCAGTCGGCATGTAGCCACGATCGGCTGGCAGATTCGTGTGAACGTCTCGCAGCCACCAGCCCCAACGGGGAATACCACCTTGAGCGAGCTCGACGCCACCGGCAGATGGCCGAGGAAGACCGTCAGCTTGCCGAAGAACTACGACGCATCGCCAACCAACCCTGATGCGGCCAGACCGCCACAAGGAGAGTGACGAATCGAACGGCGCCGTACGTTCGGGCGCCGCCGAAACACGGCGTCTAGCTCTCGCCGACCGCAATCTAGCCCAGCGCACGCATCGCCCTGTTGTTGACGGGGTTGTGTTTTCTCCTGTGGCCGGTGGGAACCAGGTCAATTGGCGGCGGGCAATGGGATTGGTCATCTCCCGTTCGCTGCGAGGCGACGTGCGGGGATGACTGCTGCGTTAAGAAGCAGCGCGGGCCCGGGCCGTCGCCGCCCTTCCCACCGAAGCGGTGCACCTAGCGGGACTAAACTGGACTGAGTAAATTACTGATTCGTCAGCATCGGCGGTATTCCACACCAAGGGGTATCGAATGTCTAGGCGCACAGAAGACCACGAAGAGGCCAACACCGGAACCGACGCGACATCAACCGACATCAGTCCGTCATCCCAAATCGGCTGGTTCCGCTACTACTTCACCGAAGACCGCTGGGAATGGTCCGATGAAGTCGCCCGCATGCACGGCTACGAACCCGCCTCGGTGACACCGACGACCGAATTGGTCCTGGCCCACAAACACCCCGATGATCGCGCTGACGTCGCCGCGCGGCTGGACCACACCCGCCAGACGGGTCAAGCCTTCAGCAGCCGCCACCGCATCTGCGACACCCACGGACGCGTCCACCCCGTGATCGTGGTCGGCCATCAACTGCGAAATGACACCGGCGAGGTCCTCGGCAGCGACGGCTTCTATATCGACCTCACCACCGACATCGACGCCGCACAAACCCGAATCAGCCACGAAGTCGAGGAGATTGCCGACCGGCGCTCCGCCATCGACCAGGCCAAAGGCATGTTGATGCTGGTCTACAACCTCGACGATGCCGAAGCGTTCAACCTGCTGCGCTGGCGCTCCCAAAACACCAACACCAAGCTGCGCGACCTTGCCCACCAGATCGCCGCCGACTTCCTCAGCGTCCCCCACAACGGCCAGCTACCCGCTCAATCCGTCTACGACAACCTGCTCATGACCGCCCACCAACGAGCAGCACAACACCACTAACGCACCTGAGAAAGATACGAGCCGTCCACATTCTTTAGATGTGAGACGGGTAGGTGATCGTCCTATCTGACGGTGACCGGATCGCTTCAGACGCGATGATGCTCAAGCGCCGAGTTTGATCCGCCCGCCATGCCAGCCGGGTTGTTACGCCCGTCGCCCTAACAGAGGTTGTATCAAAGCAGCGCGCTGTTTCGAACTAGCATCCAAATGACTGAACCGCATGATCGTGGCTTGGGTACGTGGCAAGGAGGCAACCTGTGGCGGAGTTGCGACTGAAACCTTATTTTGTTGCGGGTCAAGAGCGTAAACGCGCCACTTATGAGGATCTCGACGCGCATCTTCGATACGAGCTGGACCGGACACTGCAAGCGAGTGGGATGAGCCAGCGGGAGTTCGCCATGGAACTCGGGTATCAAACACCGACGCAGATTTCGCAAGTACGTCACGGATCCAAAACCTTCAACGCCGGGCTTGCAACAAAGCTGGACACCTGGGGGTACAAGACGAGCCTCGGCACCACATTCGTGCAGCTAGTTAAAGAGAGAGAAGCTCGGCCCCGCAAAAAAGCGGTCGGAAAGCCGCGCCGAATAGATTATGAAGTGTTTCTTGCTGCGCCCATGGCGGCCGCCGGCAACCGGTACGACGAGATCCGCCAGCACGTGATGGACGTCCAAGCCGTTCTGGCCAGCTATGCGGATTGCACGGTTTACTGCGCAGCTAACGACATTGCACGCGCTGCCGACTTTGACACCCAGAAGGTTGCATATGAAACGAACTGGGAAGCCATCCAGGCGTGCCGTCAGTTTGTAGCGTTTCTTCCAGTGCCGGTGCCTCTGAAAAGAACCCCTTCTAGCGTGTGGGTGGAAGCAGGCATGGCACTAGCCCGCGAGATGCCATGCACATTCTTCGTACCTACCCACGACGATCTGCCGTACGTCCTACAGCGGGCCCTAGAGAAGCGGGCGATCGATGTGTATTTCCACGGGGAGAACATCTCCAAGGTGTCCAACGAAATCCGGAAGCACGGTCGCGCCATTTTGGCGGGTGAGTCCGCGTCGCGGTCGTAATGCGACCCGCCATTGCTAAGCGGGAAGAGACCGGCTACGGTTCAGCAGTCCCGCCACATTAGGCGCACTCGCCCTTTTCGAAAACTTTCCGAAAAGCGTTGCAACAGTACCGAAATGCGCTGAAACCCATTTCGCTGGAAGCGGGAACTCCATTCCGCACATAATCCAACCATGCCGAGCAACAGAGTTATTCGCACGGCACGCCCGACCTATCGAAAATTTGGTCGAAACGGAGCTGGTCCCCACGCCAGCACACAAGAGAACGGCCCGGATTCCGCCCGGGCCGCCCTCGCCACCGCTCCCCACCTGCACCCGCGAGAGCCCAGAAGGAATAGCGATGACTCCCGTCAGACTAGACCCCATCCGGTCGTTACGTTCCCCCCGCGCCGAGTTCAGACGTGAACTTTTCGATAACGCTCCACTCAATGACGGAGCCGGGCGATGAGCCGCGGCATCGGACGCGCCGCAAAAGCGATCGCCGACGTTATAAAGGTCGCCATGTCATCCACTGCCGCCTTGGTGCGCCTCATCATCATCATGGTGGTGGCAGCCGCGATCTTCATCGGGGTCCTGTGGCTGGCGAAGAACCAGGGTTGGAATCTTGATCCGTTCCGAGTTCCATGGCCGCCGGCGCTCGCCTCGACGGAAACACCGACCGTCCCGCCGCATTAGTCAGCTTGCGTCGAATCGCCGTCGGTAGCTGCCCCGACACCTCACGGTGTCGGGGCAGCTTGTTGTAAGTGCTTGGAGTTGGAGCGGTGCTAGCCCGGTCGGCGGCCTTTATCGTGGTAAGCATGACGGCCGAGAGCCCGGGGGAGCACATCGACGCTGTCTCATCGGCGTCCCCCCAGCAAGAACAGCAGTGCTCACGCTGCGCAGCTGGCTTGACCGTGATGCAGATGGTCCGGCACCAGGCATCCTGGTTCGCGGCGCTGGGCCGCGGCGACGGTACGCCGCCAGAGGTGCTGTGGAGGGCCGTTTGGGCCGAAGACTGGCCTACCGTGCGCAGAGAATGGGACAAGTGGGTCCAGCCCGTGTTGCGCGAGCTGCACAACTCCGAACGGGAGTGGCGGGCGACGGCCGCCGTGATGGCCGACTCGGCCGCACGCGCGATCGGCGAACCGTTCCCGACCGACATCCACGATCCGATAGCGGTTCAGCGCCATTTCGGGGACTGGATCCGCAAGCAGGTCATCGCGGCGCGCGAGGGTGTGCGATCCGACGAGTGGACGGCATTTTCGCAAGCACTACCCGCCGAGCTACAGGCGATGGCCGCTGAGCATCCAACGCGTCAAGCCGAGCTCGCCGCCACAACCTTTGAAATCGAGGCGCTGCACCGCAACCTGGAAACAGACGAGGGGAATTGAGTTGCCGTCATCATTCGAAATGGACCCACACGCCACGCAGGACGGGCTGACCAACGCCGACAGCGAGCGCGTCAGAACCAGCGCCTCGGGTGTTCCGTTGCCGCCGGCCACAGACCAGTACACCGCCGAGTTTTTCTCGGTGGCCACCGCGCTACTTGAAGCGAAAGCTTTGGAGGTCAGCGCCCGCACCGCTGCCGGCCAGGTCGCCACGCTCACCACCGTGGCCACTGTTGAGACCACCGAAGCAGCCAACGCCGACTCCCTCCGAACGTAGGGGGCGCACCACAATGGGATCACCGTGGCAGTCACCAGAAAGTCAAGCGGCACAACCATATTGGCCTAACAACGGTGCGAGCCGACCATCGGGCGGCCCGCCACCGCCAGCCCGTCCGGCCTCCCATGAGACTCGGCACTGGGGTCTGATTGCTGCTGTGGTGGCAGTCAACATCGTGGCCGTAGCCGCGGCCTCGGCCGTCACCTACGCGATCACTAAGAACAACGCCTCCAGCGCAACTACACCGCCATCGGCCTCGTCGGCTGCCCCCACCTTTACCGCCGCCGAACAGGACGCGGCCAAGAACAAGGTATGCGCCACATTCGCTATGAGTCAGCGCGGAGTAGCTGGGCAGGGCGGCCTTATTGACAAAGGCCAAATCAATGTACCGGTCGTGCTACGTACATTGAACAGTGTTGTCGCTCTGCAAAATGTTTCCTCGCCCGCGATTCCTGAAGAGCTGAGGGCGGCAGTTAACAACTATGTGTCGACGACCGTCGATTTGACTACTGCGTCGCTTGCCAACGCGCCAATCGATGAACTTACGCGGCTCAATGACGTTGGCAACACTGCTCTTTACGGTCTGGCCGATGTGTGCGGGTTACCTCACTGATGCCGGCGACAAGTAGCGGTCAAAGCCCGGTCGGAGACGGTGGAGCTGAGTGGGATCAACGCTATCGGGTAATTGCGAAGCAGATTCTCGCTCAAGTAATTGCGGCTCGACCCGCCCCAGACGGGTTCAATCCGGATCAAGTTGAGCCCAACGGCACCACCGATATCCCGCGTCCGTCAGGTGCCTACACGGCCGCGCTCATCGCTCCAGGGGAATGGCCCGAAGTCTCCGAGTCTGCAATTGCGCATTACTCAAAGAGCGTGGCGAAGTGGATAAGCCACCACGCCGAAGCCGACCAGATCGCGACCGGTCGAGCCCGTCTGGTCTTTGATGGTGACTGGACCGCTGGTAAAGGACGAGAAGCCGCCCAGCAGCACTACGCAGCACTGCACCGGGCACACGAGGACCTCGTCGATGTCGGCAAATACGTGGCGGCCCGCGCCAACCAGCTCAGTCGAGACGTTCACACCGCTAAGCGCAAGATCCGAAACGCTCACGACGCCGCGCATCGCGAAATCGAACGGGCCTTGCTGTCCAACAGGGGCCAACCCGTCGCCGTGGGTCCGATCATTGCGCCATACCGTGCTCTCATCGCAGAGGTGTCGACGGAACTACAGGGATACGGCCATACGGAAGCCGCTGAGCTAACCAACAAGTTTGGTCCCGCACCAGAATCGCCGTCGAAACACAACAGCGACAATCAACCTCTTGGGCGCGATAACCCTACGGAAGACGGGAATGCGCCCGAATCCTCCGGTAGCAAAACAGATCCGCACGACGCTCCGATTAAGGGGCGTGATACGCCCTCGGCCGGGAACGGACCATCTTCTGCCGACATACTGGACACGCCGATAGTTGGCCGGCCTGCGCCCACACCGAGTTCGACGCCACGCACCACACCGGGTCTATCGACACCTCCAAGTTTGTCGCCGCCGTCGATGGGTGGGGGTAGTGGCGGTGGCGGGGGTTCACCGTTGAGTGGTTTGAGCAGCGGCGCGGGGTCGATGCAGGGTTTGACTGGTGGTATGGGCAGTGGGTTGTCGGGCGTTGGGTCGCCCGGTTCGGCGACGAGTGGTTTGACATCGCCAGCGTCTGGAGCATCATCACCAGCATCGCTGGGTAGTGAGTTTGGGCGTGGTTTGGCCGCGGGCAGTTCAGCGGCTGGTGGGTTCTCACCGGCGAATCCTGCTGCTTCACAAGCTGTTCCACAGACACCCGCGGGCCCGCTGTCGGCGGCTCCGTTGGCTGGGGGTACTGCTCCTGCGTCAGCGGCACCGGCGGCCGCCAGCTCTCCCGGACCGGTCGGCTCGTCGACCGGCGGGGTTGGGGTTCCAGCGGGGGCAGTGAATGCGGGTGGTGGTGGCATGTCGACGCCGATGTCCTCGTACGGGTCGGTGTTGCCGCCGGCCGCGGCGAGCGCCGCTGGTGCGGCTGGAGCGGCGGTGCCGTCATCGTCGGCGCCGACCGCTGGGCCGGCCGCCAGCAGCGCTGGGAGTGCCGCCGCTGCTGGGGCTCCAGGTTTTCTGCCGGGGGTGCGCGAGAGCGCTCCTGCGCGGGTTCCGCGCGATGTGTCCATGTCCGATCTGGAGAACGCGCGGACGGCCGTTGCGGATCTGGCGGCGGCAGCCAGTGTGGTGTTCCCCGGGCTGGACTGGGCGGTAGCCGTGGCTCGGGGCACCACAGGGTTTCCGGATCTGTGGGTGTGCAATAACGAGGGCGCATGCTTCATCCCGGCAGGGGTGTATCTCTCCCGCAACATGCCGGTGGCCGCGCACTTCGACACTGATTTCGACGACCGTTGGTTTGGCTGGTTCAACCCGGCCGAGCACGTGGTGCGCGCGGTCCGGGCGATGGGCTATGCGGTCTCGGCCGTGGCCACCACCTGGTTAAAGCCTTCCGATTTGGTTGACGAGGCCACTCCGGACGTGGCGCTCGGGGTGGCGCCGTCCAGTTCGGCTCAGGAGGCGTTGGCCGGGTGGCTGACCCGCGACCGTTCGCATCGTTTGGAGACCCTTAACTCGGGTCTGTATCGGGAGCTGGCCGCCGATGAGGACGCGGCCGAGTCGTATGCCCGGTATCTTATTCAGCAGGCGGTGTTCGGCGATCTGGAGTTGTCCTCGACCGCTCAGGCGGTAGGTCGTCTGGTGGTGGGCCGGCAGTGGCCTACTGAGGCGCAATGGGATGCGTTGCAGGCCGAGTACATCGACGCGAATCTGATGACGGGTTCGCAGCGCCCCGGGTTGCTGGGTGTAGAAGAGCCGCACCAGTTGGTGACGTATCGCCAGCAGTTCCTGCGCTGTCGGCGGGTGGAGACTCTGCTGTGCTGGCGTGATGAGAGCCCCGCTGATGTCGCCTACGCCGCGGCGATGGCGGGCATTGCCACTCCGTCGGTGGCGGCGGTGATCACCACCAGCGTCCGATAAGCGGCTTTGCGACGCAGATGTATTGCACCGCAGCGATTTTGGCTGGGTTGGGTGCCTGGTGTCGGGATCGAACCGGCGGCCTTCCGCTTTTCAAGCGGACGCTCTCCCTGCTGAGCTAACCAGGCCGTACAGTCATGGCGGAGGGCTGCAGAATCGAACTGCAATCGTGTGAGATCACACCCGTTAGCACCGGGGTTCCGGCCCAGCCGAAGTAGCCCTCCAACGCAGTTAGCGCGAGGGCGTACTAAACAGACGAGCTGTAGTGCCGGACATGGGGATAACGGTATCGCAGGGCACCGACAGGTCGCCACCGAATTAGCGTTGAGCTACAGCGGGTTTGCGTACCGACGAGGTTCGATAACTGGTGGGGGGGTGTGGTCGACCCAGGACGGATCTGGCGGTGGAGACACGTAGCGGTAGGCCTGCGGAAGATCTGACAGACGGTCGGGCAGGTCAGTCAACGGATAACCGGACCACCGGATCAGATCGGGGTCTTCGCCTGGCTGGCGCGAGTGCGAGCCGGGCCAGTTCTCTTCGAGGTCGAGCAGGTAGTAGTACATGGCCGGATCGTCGCCGTCGTTCCATGGCGAGGGGTTGATGAGCGATCTGCGGGTGTCACGGGCCAGACCAAAGGTTCGATCCGATGGCGGTGCGGTGTACACCAGGCGGAAAGCTGCCCCGTCAGTCCACGCATGGGACACCAGGAATGTGTAGCGCCCCGGCCGCGGGTAGGCAGCAGCGTTGGCGTTGCCCACCTCAATGCGGTGCAGCAACTCCTGCAAAATATCGACCGCATATGCACACTCAGCGTCGGTCGGCGTCTGCTCCGGGGTGGGTTCAGTTGATGGGTGCATAGTTGTTCACCCAGGGTGGGGTTAGTGTCCAGTTCGGTTCCACTTCAACGACTCCGCTGCCCCCGGCGAGGGGATACATCGTGATCACTCCTTTTTGGCCGCCGCCGGGGACGTCGACGCTCGGGTTGGTGTTAGCGACGATTCTCATCGTCAGGCTTTCCCCGGTGTCGGTGCAACTGGGTAAACCGAAAAGTCCTGACGTGCAATGCGCCCTATTGATCGGAACCTCATAGACCAGCGTTCCATTCTGGTTGCTGATCGGTCGGCTGTGAGAGATGAGGTCTTGGAACACATTTGGGTTGATCAGGTTGTGCTTCCAGTAGATCTTGTCCCAGCCGAAACCCTCCTTGGTCGGGGCGTCGTAGTAGCCGCGGCGCAGGATCACGTGGTTGCCGTCGAGGTCGGTGGCTTCACCGATGACGTCGTTGACCGGATAGGAGGGATCAGGTGGAGGTGCTTGGGGAATGAGCGGGTTATCGAGGGCGTGCACCGTCGATGGGGGCGGGGTGGGAGTGTCGGTGGGTAGGTCGGCGGCGCGGGTGGTGTAGTCGGCGTAGGCGCGCACTGCTTGGGCGTGGGTGGCCGCCAGCTGAGTTTGCAGTTGGGTGATGACCGGGGTGTAGCGGCCCATGCTGCCGGGAAGGGCATTGGCGCGTGCGGCCGCTGTCAGGCGGCGCTCCAGGTCCTCGAACACTTCCGGTTTCGGAACCGCGGCCCGTGTTCGGCTAAACGAGTCCGCTTGAGCCTCACAGGCCCGCGCTATGGCCGCGGTGTGCTCGGCGTGGCGGTCATACCACCCGGCCAAGGTCGCAATCCCGGTCGTGGCGGTTTCGGCGGCACCGGATCGCCAGTCCACCGCGAGCCGGTCGCTGATGCCCCCCAGGCTGGTGCTGATCTGCCGTAGTTCGGCGGCGTGCGCCCGGGCCTCGGTGGCGGCCGCCAACAACGGCTCCGGGCCGCTCCCCCCATGAATCAGCGTGGCGATGCTTTTCCCGTCGGTAGGTGTGATCCCTGCCGGCACTGATGCCGCTACCACCGGCACCGGTGCCGGGACCGCAGGTGCTCGCACCGAGGCTGCTCCGGCCAGTGCTGGCTGTGCGGTGCCGCCAGGGCGAAGCATTGCGGCGTTGAGGTCTTCTTGCTCGGCATAGGTGCCCGCATTGCTGTGCAACGTGGCCGCGGCAGCAGAAGTGATCTGCGCAGCGCGGGCGCTATAGGCCCCGACGGTTTGTAATCGGGTCGACAATCCCGCCGCGACCGTGGCCGAGACCTGATCAGCGGCTGCCGGTGCGACCGGCGTGGACCCCACGCTGATCGGTGCGGCGACCGTGTGAGCCATTCGGGTGCCGGCAGCATGGACCTCATCGACCTCAACCCACAGACCCACCGCCACCCCCAATCCGCGTGGACACCCCGCTTATAAGTCCAGTATCTCGCGGACCGCGCGGACACCGGCCCGGCGATTGTGCTCTCAGAGTTCGAGTCCTCCGCGGTCGCGGTTGTGGGCGCGTTGGCGTTCCTGCTGGGCGTGGCGATCGGTCCAGAGCCGATTGCGTTCCTGGGTTTTTTGATAGGTGTCGAGGACACGGGTGCGCCGGTTGAGCAGTTCGGCGGCCGCCGAGCTCGCCGGTGAGGGCGCGGCACTGTGGGGTTCGCCGAGCAGGGTGGTGGCCCGTTCGGTGGCGGTGCGCTGGGCTGCTGGGGTGGATGGGGCGCCGATCTGTTGTGTCCAGGGCAGGGTGTCGGCGAGGGCCGCGACGACGGTGTGGCCAGGCTGCCGTTCGGGGGTTGGGGTGTGGACGAGGAGGAGTTTGGTGTTGGTGGCGGTGGCGTGTTCGGTGAAGTAGCGCAACAGCTTTGGGTCGAGGTGGTCGGCGTCGTCGATGATGATCAGGTTGCCTGGCGGGATGGTCCACTGACCGCTGTCGATCAAGTCGCGAGTTCGGCGCGGGCTGGCGATGCGGTCGATGTCGTAGGACTGCTGGGTGGCCTCGGTGGCCGCCGTGCGGGTGGCCGGTACAGCCATGACGTGTTTGTTCTTGCCGTGCGCCGCGGCGGTGATTGCGGCCAGGGCGGCGTGCTTGTCGGCGTCGGTTCCCACGGTGAGGACCTGGACGTTTTGCATGCTCGCGGTGAGGGTGCTGACTGCTGCCCGGGTGGCGTCGTCGAGGTCCTCCCACCCGTGTGCCGGCGGCGGGTACACGGTGGCCGGGCTGCGCTGCCAGGACGCTTCGATTTGGGTCACCTCGGCCGCCAGCATGGGCAGCTCGGCACCCAGGGCACGCTCGGCCTGGGCGCGATCGGCGGCCTGGGCGCGCTCGGTGAGGTGGTGGTGATGGGCGATGCGGGCGGCGGCGCGGGCGCGGGTGCGCGCCTCGAGCAAGTCGACGACGGGTTCGGTCAGTAACTCCCGGTCGGTGTCGGCGGCCGCGACGGCGGCCGTCTGGTCACGGGTATCACGGCCGACGATCTGGGACAGGAGCGCGGCGGCTTCGCGGGCCGTTCCGCGCTTCTGGACGTGGACGTCGGTGAGTTCGCCGTGTGCGTGGTCGGCTTCTTCGGCGTCGCGGGTGTAGAGGTAGGCGTGGTTGGTGTCGCGGCCGCGGGTGAGCCCGACGTAGGCCAGTCCTTTGTGTGCTCGCTCGGCCGAGAGCAGGGTGTGGGTGGTGTCGGCGGTCGCCCCTTGGGCGGCGTTTACGGTGACCGCCCAACCGAGGTGGACGTGGGTGCGGAGGTAGTCACCCTCGAACGCGACGCGCGCCCCATCACTGAGGCGGCGGGCGGCCACCCGACCGGTGTTGGGGTCCACGCGATAGACCTCCCAGCGTTGTCCGTTGCGCACGGGAGCGTCGGTTTTGAGGCGCATCTCGTCGGCGTCGTAGACGGCGATGGCGCCGTCATTGTCGTTCTCGCGGCTCATCACGAGATCACCCACCGCGATCCGATGGCCACGGCCGGCGGTCACCGTAGGTGCGTTGGCCGCGGCGGTGTCGTTGTGGATGCGGATGTTCAGTTCGTCGCACATTTCCCACGAATCGGCGACCAACAGCGTGTCTTTGCCGGCCTGGCGATCGCGCGTGTAGGCGGCCACCGCGTCGTCGGCCATCGTCACGCTGTTGCCGGTGGCGAGGCGGTCATGGCGGCGGTACCAGTCCACCGCGCGGCGGCGTGCTTTGCCCCCGCCGTGCCGCACGGCCAGGGACGCGGTGCGCTCGGCGGCGTCACGCATGCGCCACACTTCGGTGAGGTGCTGGGTCCAGGGCAGATCGGCGCAAAGTTGGTCGAACATGCCGCCGCGCGACTTCACCGGCGCCAGTTGGTGGGCGTCACCGACGAGGACAGTTTTGGCCCCGGCTGTGGTGGTTGCGGCCAGTAGTTGGCGTAGCTGAGGGGTGCCGACCATGCCGGCCTCGTCAACGACGATCAGGGTGCGCGCATCGAGGTGCAGTGACCCGCTGCGCAGCCGTGTGAGGGCACTGTCGATGGTCCGTCCGGTGTCGCCGGCGGCCTCGTGCACGGCGACGTCAACAGCTCGGCCGGTGGGTGCGAGCACCAGCACCCGATCGTGGCCGGCGCTGCCCGCCACGGCCTCCCGGAGCACCCGCAGCGATGTCGTTTTGCCCGCCCCGGCGGGCGCGGTGAGGGGTTGGACGAGCCACGGCGCGCAGGCGATGGCGGTGATGGCGCGGGCCTGCTCAGCCGAGAGGTCCTCGGTGTCCAGAACGGTGGCGGGCAGGGCCGCGGCGGGGTTGTGTGCACCCATCAGCGCCACGATGGCGGCCTCTTCGGCGATGATCGGCGCGGTGGTGAACCGCTCGTGTCCTTCGCGTTCATGGGCCTCACGCGGGGCGGTCAACCGAACCGCGATTCGGTCGGCCAGGACCTCGACGAGGGCCAGCGGACCTTCGGGGGCGCCATCGATGTCGACGGGCAGCCGCGCGCCGATGGCTTCGATCAGATCGGCGCGGGTGAACGCCGGTTTGGTGATATCGGCGGCCGCCGCGCGGGCGGCATCCAACACCGATTGAAGGGCAGTGCGACTGCCGCGGGCGGTGCGCCGCGCGTGGCGGGCCGCTGCCTGGCCCTGTTCACTGATGGTGAAACCGCGCTCGTCGGCCGCCCACTGGGCTTTCAGTTCAGCCCACGACAGGTTCTCCGGCTTACGCGGACGGGTGGCCTTTTGCGCAGTCGCCAGCTGCGCCGGGGTGGGGTTGTTCGGGTCGTCACAGACAAGGTTGGCGGTGGCCCACTTACGCAGGGCAGTGGAGCGCTGCGACCACGCTCTGATCGTCTCGGGACCAATACCGGCGATGTCGGCCTGGCCGGTGTGCGGGTCGACCGGCTCCCATTCCAACCCCATCGACTGGTGCAGTTCGTGGCGCAGCGTGGCTTGGTAGATGATGCCGGCGGCGCGGGCTTCGTGGTGCAGGGACTTGCTATCAATGGACACCAGTTGGCCGTCTGCGCGGGCTTGCCTGTTGGGCAGCAGAACGTGGGTGTGCAGGTGCGGATCTCCGGCGCGGGAGGTCTCGTGCTGATAAGCCGCGGTGACCAAACCCGGCAGCCGAACGAGGTCCTTTTTACCCGTGATCGGGTTGTGGACACGGGTATAGCCGGCGTGGGTGTGCAGGTACTCCAAGGCCTGCGCCACCGCCACAGTGTGGGCCTCGGCAATCGCCTTGGACAACACCTCATCACCGCCCACCGCACGCGCCAACGACACACTTTTCGGCGCACAAAACACAAGATCAAAACCATGGTTCGAGCGCTTGCAGAAGGACCGTCCCGTGGCTCCATTGGGGGCGCTTCCGCCCACAATCCAGCCTTCCACCACATCAAGATCAGCGACCCCGCCGGCACGATCGGCGTCACCCAAACCGGTCAGCGCCGCACTCACTGCTGTGTCCCCGGACAGCATCCACACCGGGGCTCTCGTTTCGGATTCGGAGTAATACTCACCCAGCCCGCCGCCCGCCTTTCGACGATCGGCGGCAGCGTTCATCGCCGCCCGCGAGGTGTCGTTGTAGTACGCCATCGAGCCGGCCTTCAGGCGC
>AGIQ01000021.1 GCA_000230935.2 Mycolicibacterium rhodesiae JS60 | reverse complement strand
CTATGCGCATAGCGAATCGGGGTGTAATATCTGGGGTGTCTTGGTGAAGAGCCAAGGAAGTGAAGCCGGGAGCCAGCACGTTTTGCTTGGTCGCCCGGCTTTCGCGCATTTAGGGGTCAGTGCAGGTTGTGCACTGTGACCAGGGGGCTGATGGCATTCCGCGCGGGCCCGCCGGCACCATAGGCCCACGCGACAAGATCAGCCGCCCAAAGCAGCTCATGTGCGGTAGGACGGTCGATCATGACTCGGACGCGATCGGCCGCCGCTTTGGCGGCCAGCGCGCCGACCACCGCTGCACGGTCCTGTTTGTCCTGCGAGCAGGATTCGAGCAATATCCGGGTCACCCCGTTATCCGCAGCGTAGGTACCAAGGGCTGCCAGGCATTGCGTGCGGACTTGACGCTGTGTACGTCGCGTTCCCCGCAGGCTGCCCACGAAAATGTGAGCCTGCTCGATCGGCGGGGCCGACACGAACCGCGAGAGAATCTGATCGCGGTGCCGGCTCTCGTCCTTCATGTGGAGCCGGTCACGATTCTTCGGTTTGAGCTCGCGCATCATCCTGCGGGCGGAAGCAATGTCTGCAACGGGGACGACCGCCGCGCACAACAGGTAATCCGTCCGGCAAGACTCATCAACAAACAGCTCGACAGCAGGCATTCTGGCTCGTGAGCCTACGGGCAGGCGATCACAGGAACTCCTCATGGCGCGAAACTAATAAACGACCGTGCAAACACGCACGGACGACCGGAGCCCACGGGCCGCCGACACCCCTTCCTCGCCGCACATTGTGGTGATCGGGATGCTGGTGGCTGTCAAGGCCGATGCCGCTTCGCGGTCGACCAAGGTCGAGCCTTGACAGCCACCAGCACCCCGCACAAACGCGGCCACTACGAGGGAAGGGGGAGGTCTGGGTTGCCTTGATCAGCGGGACGGAGTCGAAAGCTGGTCCAGCAGGGCAATCAGAGCGCCGAGCTTGTCGTGCTGGCCGGCCTCTAGGCGCGGCTCCACCTCGAAGAAGCCTTGCTTCACTTCGTGTACCAGGCGGTGCACGTCAGCAGTCCACTTGGCGGCCTCGACCTCGCTCGGCGCCCCGACGATCAGCACCCGGGCCGCCGACAGTGCCCGGTCGACCAACAGATAGAAGCCGGGGCCGATCGCGGTGGTAGTGACGGGATCTAGCACGGTGGCGTCTTGGCCGGCCAACACCTGGTCGACACTGCCGGCCGACCACTGCAAGGTCCGTTCCAGAGATCGGCGCAACCGTGGGCTCAGACGGCCGGCCCGATTGTTCTCGATCGCCCGAAGCGTCGGTGTCGAGGGACCGCCGCGCTCGGCCAGCTGCTCCTGGGTCAACCCCAGCTCGATGCGCCGCTCCCGCACCGCCTCACCCAGCTTCTCCCACGCCATGATGGCCACCATCATCCATTGCGGTCACACGTTCCAGCGCGGCTCCACACGTATCGATAACTACCGATAATTATCGGTTACAGTGGGTTCATGCCTACCGACATCCACTCCGTCTCGCGGCCACTCGAGCCTGGCCGTCTGTATCGCACCGATCAACCCACACCCTGCGCCGGCAGCCTCAACCGCGGTGACCTGTGGTTCTCGCCCTTCAAAGACCGCATCCACGCTGTCCGCGCCTGCCAGTCCTGCCCCTTCATCGGCCGCTGCGGCTACAACGCCGTCGCCGTCCGCGCCACCTACGGCGTATGGGGCGGGCTGTCGCTCCCCGGCGACAGGGCCACCCCCGAGAGCCTGGAGAAGGCCTACCGATACCTGCTCGCGCAGTTCGAGCACCGCCGGGCCGCCGAACTCGGCGGCATCGCCGTCCCCGTCAGGCCTGACCCAAACGCGCGTCGACGACGAGCGACGACAGACTCCGCGGCCGCCTAACCCAAACCCCATGTTTCACAGCAGCCTCGAACAAACCGCGTGTCGTTATCAGTTACGGCTTGTTTCGGCTGGCAGAGTTCTGCTCATGGCTCAACCGCATAAAGGTGACCGCGCCCAGATCATGACGCGCCCCCCTCGGAAGGTCTACGACATCATCAAACAGAGGGCCGCCGAGCTCGGCATCCCGATGGGTCAGTACGTCGCCGACCTGCTAGCCGAGCACGTCGGGCACCCCGAACTCGTTCTCGCACTCCACAAGTCGAGAGAGGAACTGCCGCTGGCGATGTGACCGGTAACGCCCGGGCTTGCTGGCTGGACCTCGCCCGAGCAGCACCTGACATCTGAATAGCTGGTGTGCGGAACCCCCGCTGAATGACGAAGGCCCCGCCTGAGCGGGGCCACGTCTGGAGGTTCAAACCGAGTTAGCCGCTCGGTTCCAGGTCTCCGTACCCATTTCCCCGAAGGGACTGTCTTGGTCGACAGCTCTCACGGTAGCGCACGCCTGCGCGGTGTTCCAGAAATGGCGCGCAATCAGTGCGCAAATCGTGACCTCCTCAGCACCCGATCACCTCGGGTGAGCAATGCGTGGCCGGCGCCGCTGGGCGCCACCATCGCACCCACACCGCACGTCTTGCGCGCGCTCGCGAACGAGCGCCGGCGCGGCTGGGTGGAGCGCGCTGGCGCGTGTGCGCCGCGAGCGCCGATGTGGACCAGCCGCCACGGGTGGCTCGATGGGCTACGACGCTGGGCGCAGTCGCCGGCCCTGGGCCAGCTCTGCGCGGCCGAGCGGGTGTCGATCACCGCGGCCACGCTATTGTCGATCGCCGCGGTGATGGCCGACCACGCCGACCACGCCACTGGCCGCCACGTCGCCGTCACACGCGCCACGATCGCCTCCCGGGTGGGTTGTGACGTGCGCACCGTGACCGCCGCCTGGCGGGTCCTGCGCGCCTCCCAATGGGCCGTCGAGGCCCAACGTGGCCACGGCTCACCAGACACCCCCAGCATCGGCCGGCGACCCTCGGTGTACCACCTGGTGCCCCGCCGCGAGCCTCGCCCGCCAAACCGTCCTGCTGTGCATGATTTCCACCTACCGCCGTCAGGCGGTGTTAGTTGTTCTTCTCCCGTAGGGAGGAACTCACCAAGCGGGCGCGCAAGCGCGCCCGCCAGCCAGAATTCGCAGATAGGAAACAGATTCAAAACCCGTGCAGTACCCCGGCGGACCACTGCGCGGCCGCTGGCCATCCAACGACTGGCCGCCGCTCTCGTCGCCAGCACCCACGGCCTAGACCGCGTCCACATCGGCACCATCTGCGATGCCCTCACCGCCGCCGGCATCGACCCCCAGGTGTGGACCGCCCACGCCATCACCGACGCACTCAACGCCGACATGCGCACCCGCGGATGGACCTGGCCCGACCACATCACCAACCCCGGAGCGTTCCTGTCGAGTCGGTTGCGACGGCTGTCCTGGTCACCTCCCGAGACCCAGACAAAGGCCGGCGGCTACGCCGCCGCCAGCATTGACCAGGCGGCGCGACCGGAGCCGCTCACCGAGGCTGCGCGCGCCCGGATCGCCGCCGCCCAAGAAGAGATCCGGCAAGTCCTTCGCGACCGAGCTCAACGGACCGCCGCCACTGAGCCTGACGGGCGCACGCCCAACCCGCGTCCTACGACGACCGCGCGGCCTATCGTTCGGCCCGTGACGGCACCCACGCCCACCGACGCTGAGCGGGTAGCTCCGAGGTCCGCCCGGGCGCGCCACGGGTGGCGCATCAACGTGCCGCCTACGGTTCCCGGACGTGGCCGATGAGCAGCCCTGAAATCCAGCAGATCGTCGCCCAGGTGTACACCGACTACGACTTGCTCCCGTCAGTGTGGCCGCCGCGCCGACAGCGCGCGTTCCTGGACGCCGAAGCGGCCCGGCTGAGCCGCCAGGTGGCCGAGCTGGCCGCTGACCTCAGCGAGCACGCCATCGCAGACTGGACCGCCCGGGCCGGGCACCATCCCGACATGATGACCAAAGTGGGTCTGCTCAACACCGCGACGATGCAGGCCAAGGAGATCGTGCTGACGCGGGAACTGTACGACCTGATCCCGCTGACTCCGGAGGATCTCGACGACGCACCTTCGGTGCCACCAGATCGCAGCGAGCTGGCCTGGGATCGGCGCTGGACCCGCACCCAGTACCGGACCGACCCGACCGACGATCTAGAGACCTTGGCGGCCGCGGTCTGGCCGTCCCCCGCGTACTCGGCGGTGTTCCGGATCAAGGCCGGTTATCTGCTCGCCGCGCGCGCCGAAGACCGGCTGCCGCTGCCCCGCAATCGCGACGACCCGTTGGCCGCCGAGCTGGCGCAGATGGTGTACGCGGATCTGCGCGCAGACGGCCTCCCCGCCCGGCCCCACACCGGTGTGATCCGAACCGCCCGCTGAAGCGCCGTCTGTGCCTCGGCGCGGGGCCGGTCGCCGGCCGTCCGATGAGAGCGCGTCAACCACGCCCGAACGCGGGCCTCAGCAGCCGGTCGAGTCGCGGAAAAGTGAGCCGAAATTTTCGGCGCTGAATCAACCTCCCCACCAACGCCTCTCACCCGACCACTCTCCATATTCCCTGTCGCTCAACAGCTTTACCGATCTTTACCGCTTCTTACCGAATTACCGCTCTTTACCACTTTGTACCGCCTCCCCATCCCCACATCCGCTGTCCCTCACAGCAATTCACTACCAACTTCTTTCTACAGGCATGGCACATTGGCACAAGGTGATGCAAGCATCGGTGTAGCCACCTTCGGTGGCCACACCCGCCCACCCTCGGCGGGTGGTCAGCAGATGAGCGGGGTGAGGGCGGTGCTGACAATCTCGCGGCTCAAGGCCGGCTCAATGGCGTACTACAACGACACCTCGCGGGCGGCGATGAACGCTGCCGCCGATCGCCAACGCGCCGGCGGCGGGCTCGGGGAGTATTACTCCGAATCCGAAACCCGCGCCCCGGTCTGGATGCTGTCCGGGGACGCCGAGAAGGCCGCCACACTGACCGGTTTGAGTGCCTCAGATCGTGCCGGTGGAGTCGCTGATCTTGATGTCGTGGAGCGTTGGATCGTGGACGGAGTCGCCCCCAACGGGGCCACCGGACGCGCGTTCCGGAAGCGCGATAACCACGGTTTCGATCTCACGTTCTGTGCCCCGAAAAGTGTGTCGTTGGCCCGTGCGGTGGGCGGGGATGAGGTGCTGTCCAAGGCGATTGCCGACGCGCACACGGTGGCTGTTGGTGAGGCGTTGGAGTACCTGCACACCCACGCCGGCTATACCCGCGTGCACAACCCGGTCACGGGCAAAAAGGACCTCGTTCGGCTGTCGGGTTTGGTCACTGCGGCCTATCAACACGAGACCTCCCGCGCCGGTGATCCGCACCTGCACACCCACGTGTTGGTGCCCAATAAACAGGCCCGCGACGACGGCGTCCTGGTGTCGATCGACAGCAAGTCGTTGCATCACGAAGCCAAGACCGCCGGCATCGTCTACCAAGCCACCTTGCGCCACGAACTGCACCAATCGATGGGACTGGAATGGGAGCCGGTCGACCCGCACACCGGCCAAGCCGACATCGCCGGCATCGACCCTGACGTGCTCACCGCGTGGTCGCAGCGCTCCACCCAACTGCGCGAGTGGGCCGCCGCCAACCTCGTCTGTGAGGACCCCGACAACCCCACCGCCGCACAGCTGGCGACCGCCCAGAAAGCGACCCGACCCCGTAAACCGGAGAACCTGTCTTGGGCCGAACTGAAAGCCCAGTGGGCCGCTGATGAACGCGGGTTCGCCATCAGCGAACAGGGCCAGGCGGCGGCCCGCCACGCGCGGCGCACCGCCCCCGGAAACGTGCTCACTGCGGCCCGCGCCGCGGCCGCCGACATCACCAAACCGGCATTCACCCGAGCCGATCTCATCGAAGCCATCGGGGCTCGGCTACCGGTCGCCATCGATGGCGCACCCGACGGCCCCCGCATCCTGATGGAGGTCCTCGCCGACCGAATCGCCGTCCCGCTGACCGCGCCACGTGAGGCTCATGAGCGCGAAGGACACGAACGCTTCACCACCGCGCCGATCATCGCCGAAGAGGCCGCCATCGTGGCGTTGATGGGCGCGAGCAACCCCGCCGCGGCCCTGCCCGCCAGCGCCATCAACACCGAGGGGCTCTCCGCCGAACAGGCCCGCGCCATCACCGCCATCGCCACCACGCCCTGGCTTGTACAGCCCCTTTCCGCACCGGCCGGGGCGGGCAAAACCACCTCGCTACGGGCGCTACGTGAGGCCGTGGCGCGCAGCCCCCGACACGATCGCGTGCGGGCGTTCGCGCCCACCGGCAAGGCGGTCGACGTGGCGGTGCGTGAGCACGCCGGCGACACCGGCACGACCGTCGCCGCGGCCTTGAAACGACTGCGCAACGGGTCGCTGACCTTTGATGAACGGACCGTGGTGGTGGTCGACGAGGCGGGCATGGTCGGCACCCCGGCGCTGCGCGTACTGCTGGCCGCCACCACCGCGGCCGGGGCCAAAACTGTCCTCGTCGGAGACGCCCACCAGCTGGCCCCAGTCAAGTCCCGCGGCGGCATGTTCGAGCAACTCTGTGCCGATCTGCCGTGGACTCAGCACCTCACCGAAGTGTGGCGCATGCATGATCCCGAGGAGCGCACCGCCTCGCTCGGTTTGGGTCACGGTGGCGGCGCCACCCGGCGGCGTGCGGTGGATTGGTATCGCCGCCACGACCGCCTCGCCACCGGGGACGCCCCGACCATGGCCGATGACGCGGTGGCCGCTTACACCCGGGATCGCACGGCCGGGAAAGACACCTTGGTGGTCGCTGATTCGTGGGAAATGTGCGACGCCGTGAACACCCGCATCCACAACGACGCCATCGCCCCGGACGCCCCGACCGTGGCCGCTGCCCGTGGCCATCGACTCGCTGTCGGTGATGTGGTGATCAGCCGCCGCAACGACCCCACCATTGCCCTCTACGGCGCTCACGGAACCCGCCAAGAGACCGATGATCCCGTCCGCAACGGCCACCGCTGGGACGTCATCGACGTCGACCCCGAGACCGGCCGCGTGGCCGCCCGCCGGCTGTCCGACCGCGCACACGCAGTATTCGCCGGCGACTACCTACGCACCCATGTTCACCTTGGCTACGCGGTCACCGTGCAAGCGGCCCAAGGAACGACTGTCGACACCACCCACGCGCTGCTGTCGGACCGCGCGCACAAAGGATGGGCTTACGTCGGACTGACCCGCGGCCGCGACGCCAACCACGCCTACCTCTACACCACCGACGCCGAGGAAGCCGACCACGCGCACGCCGAACGCGCTCCTGGCATCCACGTCGGGAGGCGTGGAACAGCCCGCGACGCCGCCGCGATGCTCGCCCAGGTTGTCGGTCGTGATACCCGCGACCAGACCGCCGCCGTCACCGCGGCCGACACCGACCGCGCCCTGCTCCCCGAACCCGTCGTCGACTTGCTCGAGGCGCGCACCCGCGCTCGCGCCGCCGCCCGCATCGCCCATCACCACCACCTCACCGAGCGTGCCCAGGCCGCCGATCGCGCCCGGGCGGAGCGCGCCGTGGCGGCCGAGCTGCCCATGCTGGCGGCCGAGGTGAGCCAGATCGAAGTGTCCTGGCAGCGCAGCCCGGCCACCGTGTACCCGCCGCCGGCACAAGGGTGGGAGGACCTCGACGACACCACCCGGGCGGCGGTGGCCACCATCACCGCGAGCATGCAGAACGTCCAGGTCCTCACCGTGGGATCGGATACCGACAAGCACGCCGCCCTGGCCGCAGTCACCGCCGCGGTGCATGGCAGAAACAAACACGTATTGGCCGTGCCGGCCACCCGTGGGGCGGCCGCCGAGGCCACGGACCAGCCCTACGCCGAGCGTGTTGCCGGCCCGCGCCAAACCCGTGACCGCATCGACAACGGCAAGTGGACCATCCCGGCAGGCAACTTGCTCATCATCGACGACGCCGACCACCTCGACCCGAAACTGTTGCGGTACTTCACCGACCACGCCACCGCCACCAACACCAAACTCCTGCTCGTCCACACGCCGACGCCCGAGCGGCAACCCGGTCACACCGTCGTCCAGACCCTCGCCGAGACCCTGCCCTGGACACAACACATCGGCACCGAATCCACCCCACAGGCCTATCGCACCGCCACCGAACGGGTTACTGAACTGCTGGGCGAACCCCACACCGGAGCGCCCTCACAGGCGAGCTCGGCGGCCGCCGAACTGCTCGACCGTCGCAGCCGCGTCCTCGATACCTATCAGAAAACGCAGGCACGCAATCGGCGCTGGACCGATCGCCACGCCCAGCAGGAACGTGAACGCGCCCACAACCGCGGCCGCGGAGGACTCGAACTGTAGCTTCCAGCCGAAGCGCGGCCAATACTCCTGGGGTACAGCGGATTTCGGCGACAGCCGCTCTCGCTATCGGGAGCTGGCCGCGACCACCGACATCAGCGAGGGAGTGGCAATGCCCGCCATCGCTGCGGCGTAGGCGACATCCGCGGGGCTTTCCTCACGCCAGCACAGCAGAGTCTCCACCCGCCGGCAGCGCTGGAACTGCTCGCGATACGTCACCAACTGGTGCGGGTCTTCCACACCCAGCAAGCCGGGACGCTGCGAACCCGTCATCAGATTGTCGGTGGTGTACTCGGCCTGCAACGCATCCCATTGCGCCTCAGGAGGCCACTGCCGACCCACCACCAGACGACCCACCGCCTGAGCCGTGGAGGACAACTCCGGACCCCCGAACACCGCATGCTGAATCAGATACCGGGCATACGCCTCGGCCGCGTCCTCATCGGCGGCCAGCTCGCGATACAGACCCGAGTTGAGGGTCTCCAAGCGATGTGAACGGTCGCGGGTGAGCGACCCGGCCAAAGCCTCCTGAGCCGAGCTGGACGGCGCGACCCCGAGTGCCACGTCCGGGGTGGCCTCGTCGACGAAATCGGAAGCCGTTAGCCAGTTGGTGGCCACCGCCGAGACTGCATAGCCCATCGCCCGGACCGCGCGCACCACCCGCTCAGCCGGGTTGAACCAGCCATACCAACGGTCGTCGAAATCCGTGTCCAAGTGCGCCGCCACCGGCATATTGCGCGACAGATACACCCCGGCCGGGATGAAGCATGCGCCCTCGTTGTTGCACACCCACAGATCCGGAACTCCCATGCTGCCCCGAGCCACGGCCACCGCCCACTCCAGACCCGGGAACACCACACTGGATGCCGCCACCAGATCCGCAACGACCGTCCGCGCGTTCTCCAAATCGGACATCGACACATCCCGCGGCACGCGGGCCGGAGCGCTATCGCGCAACCCCGGCAGGAAGCCCGGAGCCCCAGGAGCGGCACTCCCAGCACTGCTGGCGGGCGGCCCAGTGGTTGCCCCCGACGATGACGGTACGGCCGCCGCTCCAGCCGGACCAGCGCCGCTCGCTGCGGCTGGCGGCAACACCGACCCATACGAAGACATCGGCGCCGACATGCCACCACCCGCATTCGATGCCCCCGCCGGAACCCCCACCCCGCCGGGCGGTCGACGGACTGGGCGCTCCCGAACCAGCGGCGGCCGCCGATGGTGCCGCCGACGCAGGAGCAGTACCCCCACCCAACGGAGCCGCCGCCAGCGGGCCCGTAGGTGCCTGCGGAACAGCTTGCGACGCAGCAGGATTCGACGGTGTAAACCCGCCAGCGGCTGAACTGCCCGCCGCCAGACCGCGCCCAAACTCACTACCCAGCGACGACGCTGGGGATGAGGCTCCAGACGCCGGCGATGTCACACCACCAGTCGCCGAACCGGGCGACCCAACGCCCGACAACCCGCTACCCATACCGCCAGTCAAGCCCTGCATCGCCCCCGCCCCGCTGCTCAAACCACTCAACGGTGAACCTCCACCACCCCCACTACCACCGCCCAGCGACGGCGCCGACAGCGTTGACGCAGGCAATGACTCACGCCCGCTCAAAGGCGGAGATGGAGCGCGATCAGTGGAGGGGCGAGTGCCTAATGTCGATGAGGGGACGTTTTGAACCGGAGTCTGGGGTCCACTAGGACCGTCCGAGCTGGGATTTGTGCCTAGTCCGTTTCCGTCGCCGTGCGGCTTTTTGCCGTCGAGCGCATCGGCTGGCGAACCGTCACTTGCGGGCTTGTCTGTCGAATGCTTGGTACCTAAGCCGCCCTTATCGGGGTCCACTGTGGACGGCGGCGCTTCCGGTGGAGGACCGAATAGTTTCGTCAGGCCAGCGGCCTCCTGGTGGCCGTATCCCAGCAGCTGAGTTGAGGCAGCTTCGATGTGCGGGCGATATTTCGCGATGATGGGACCCACGCCAACGGTTCCCGCAGCTCTCCCAATAGATCTGGTTACCGTCGCCCACGTCCAGCATGCCCGAGTCGTACGGTTCGATCGGCGGGTACAGCTCGCCCATCACTTCACCGTATCCGCAGCAGCACCCCGTCTCGCAGACCCGACGGCGGCTTCCTCGGTTCAGGCCGGGCGATCGGTGTCACGTTCTGCCAAGTCGCGGAGTGCGTGCGATATCGACCAATGCGTCGGCCACGTCAGCGGGCGAACGGGTTGTGTCGATCTCGTGGGTAGCTGCCTGACGTAGTAGCGGTTCGACGTGAGCAATGTCGTCGGCAATTCGCTCGCGTTCAGCCCGTGTCTTACCGAACGGATTGTTCGTGCGTCGGGCCACGCGGTCAAACACGATATCTATTGGCGCAGTTAACAACACGATCGCATCGAACTTGTCATAGAAACGTCCTTGGTTGATAACGGTGCCTTGAACAAATAGTGGCCTGTCGCGCCGTCGGTTCAGTAGCTCGTCAATCAACGGTTCGCGCCACAGCGGTTCCCCATCCACGACGTCGATCCAGCCGTCATCGTCGGTGTTGACAGTGGCGAATCCACGCCGCGACAGCTCAGTCAAGGCCGTCGACTTGCCGACCCCCGACATGCCCGTTATCAAGATCGCTGGGTGAACCACCATGACCTGAAATTCAACCGTCTGCACCTGCCAATCACCAATGTCTGACCCCGTCTCTCGTTACTAAATAACCGAGGTCGACCAGGCCCTCGTCTCAATGACCGTTCCCAGGTGGGGAAGCGAGACATGCGCGCAGGTTCGATGATCGAATGGTGGTATGCCTGGTGTGTCTGGCGACCACGACGGGCCCGCTGCGGGCTCCGTCGTCAGCGTCAATGATTACGACAGTTTCGCCGAAGCGTACGCAGCCGAAAACGACAACAGCATCGCGAACGCTTGGTACGAGAGACCAGCCATCATCGCTCTGGCCGGCGACGTCAGCGGCCGGCAAATCCTCGACGCCGGCTGCGGCTCGGGCGCCCTGTTCGCCGAATTAAGAGACCGCGGTGCCCTAGTGACGGGCATCGACAACAGCGCCGCGATGCTGAAGTTGGCCCGCGGCCGCCTTGGCGATGACGCGGACTTGGTCATCGCGGATCTACGCGCCCCACTCCCACTCTCCGTAGTTCGCAAAGGGTTGGTCCCCAGTCTTCTACGTAGTGCAGCACCAGAGATGCGATGACATCGTCACGGCGCATCCTCAGACCCGGCGGCCGCCTGATTGTCTCTGTGGACCATCCGTTCGCAATCCACGCGATTCACCGACAAGCCGGTCAGACCACCAACTACTTCGCCACCTACAACTGGACCGAGCAGTGGGTGATGGGCGGCCAGACCGCCACGATGAGCTTCTGGAATCGGCCGCTACATGCAATGACCGACGCCTTCACCGCCGCCGACTTCCACCTGTGCGCCATCAGCGAGCCACAACCCCAAGCCGCCGCCCGGGAAGTCTTTCCCGACGAATACGAGGGCCTTGGCCGCAAGCCCATCCTTTCTGTTCTTCGTGATGCGCGCCGCCTGATGCTCGCATCCTGGTGGGTGTCTCGAATCTAAAGATTTGGGATCGATCAAATCTTGTCTCGGCAAGGGGCATCCCCACCATTGGTGAGCGCCTCGCGCAGGGGCCGCATGCTGGATGCGGAGGCCGCATCCGCGGCGGGCAACGGCCGGATTGATGCTGGACCTGCGGTGCTGATCACATTCTGTCGCTTGGGCGGCCACCTCAGTATTAAGGTGCGCTAATGATCCGGTGGACCAGCATCGACACGCATTGTTCGGGGTGTCTGCGTCCGGCACCTGCCGATGAGGCCGACCCCGAAAGCGCCCTGTGGATGGTGAAATCGATCATCAAAGGCAGGGATTTCCTCGATGGGCCGTATGTGGTGGTGTGCCCAGCCTGTTATCAGCAGGCGCTGCCCGATCTACGACACGTCGGATCGTGAGGTCGTGCCTGTCGCCGAGGGGTTGTGGAAGGGCTGTTGTGTACACGGCATTGTTGATTACCCCAGCCGGGGACGTGCAGGAGATCACGGTATTTGCCGAGAGCGCCATCAACGCGATTCTGCGTGACCCGTGTGTGGATTGTTTGACCAGCAGCGATGGGGCGATTGATTTCTGGTTCCGCTCGGCGGTGCCGGGCCGGTATAGGCCGAATCGGCAGGCCACCGGCCTTCTGTTGTCGGTCACCACCTTCTCGGTGCGCACGGTGCCGTTGTTGTACGGCAGTGTCATCGTGTCTTCGAAAAGCAGCGAGGGGCGACTCCTGGGGCTGACCACCCAGGACCGTCGGCGGCTTCGTGACCCGGGACGGCTTGGGCGGATGTGGTTGCACCGGCGGTTCCACCACGCCCGCGACTGGACACCGCCCTCTCGCCGCCAACACCACATCGAGCGCTAAACGCTACGGCGAAATTCGCGCGCGTCCAACCCTTTTCGCGCCAAGGCCAGGCCGAGCGACATCAAGTCTCGTATCCAGAGATTTGGGAGTGATCCTGTCCCACGTGATTTGCTTTCTGTGTTACTCGGGGTGGGGTCGAGGGGTGAGGACGCGTTCGGCGACCTCGCGTAGCGGGGTGTTGGTGATGGAGGACAGTCTGCGCAGCATGGTGAAGGCGTCCTCGTCGGAGATGCCGTTGCGCTCGCGGAGGACGCCTTTGGCCTGGCTGATGACGTCGCGGGAGCGCAGCGCCTGCTGGAGTTGGGTTTCACGGACCACGGCACTCCATGCTGTCGCCATCAGATCGGCGTAGGGCATCACGGTCGCAACGTCGGCGGTGCTGAAGGCCCCGGGGTGATCGGCATACAGGCACAAGGCCCCAAGCGAGAGCTCGTCGAGGTGGACGGGCAGGGCGGCGATGCTGCGGATGACGGCGCCACGGGGCAGGTCTTGGCTCAGGGCCGGCCAGCGCGAGTCGGTGCGCAGGTCATCGACGATGACGATTTGTCGACGTCGGGCGGCGCGCCGGGCTGGGCCATCACCGTGGCGGCGTTCGATCTCGTCGATGAGGGCTACTCCGGGATGATCGGTGATTACCGGGGTGCTGTGATCGGCGCGACGTGCCGTCACGGTGATGCCGGCATAGGTGGCGGTGGGAACCTGTGTTTGCGCCAGCCGCATCAGCGCTGTCAGCGCTGGTCGCACCGTGTCGGGGGTGGACCGCCGGATAGCGACCACGAGCCGTACCAGCTGAGCCAGCGGCGGCTCGACGTTGCTGGTCATGACCGTCCTTCCCGCCCCGCACCCACAGGTTTTGCCTCGGGGGTCGGGGACGGGACCGCGCGGCAGCGCACCACCGTCCTCTTGTGCCTCTGCTGCGCGACAATGCCAGCACGGCAGACAAGGGTGGTGCGCGGGCCGCTCACGGTCAGAACGGACAACAACGCATAACAGCGAAACTTTGGTGCCGTTGAGCGGTGCTGGGGTCTCAACACCGGGCTGCGCTCAACCCGGTGTTACCGCGGGCATTGAACACACAGTCACTCTTTTGCTCATCGCGCACGGTGACTGTACCGGGGGTCCGCGCCGCTGACGAGAAGAGGGCGAAAGTCATCACTGCGACGGCGCTGGTCGGCCGCGACACCGCGATCTGCATACCACGATCGTGACTAGATCCGACTGGACGAGCCCGGGCGCGTCTCAGATCTAGAGATTCGAGACGCACGAAAATGGGGCTACTCCCCCTCTTGTAGCCCCAGGTCATAGTGTCTCATTTCTTGTCTCACACCGCGTGTCTCAGATCTGCACTGTCGGCGGCGGGTGAGACAGTCGTCGGTGTGGCAACAATCTTGGGTTATGCCCGCGTCAGCACCATTGGCCAGGACCTCGATGCGCAACTGACCGTCTTGGCGGCGGCCGGCGTCACCGACGAACGGATTTATATCGACAAACTCTCCGGTGCAGCCAACACCGTCCGCCCTGGCCTCGCCGCTCTCCTTGACTACGCCCGCGATGGGGACACCGTGGTGGTGACCGCGATCGACAGGCTCGGACGCTCCGTCGCCGAAGTGACCCGGACTATCGCCGAACTCGGCGACCGTCGAATTCAATTGCACGCCATACGCGAAGGCGTCGATACCAGCACAGCAACTGGACGGGCTGTTGCCGCGATCATGGCCACCCTTGCCGAGCTCGAGCTCGAGCTCGGCAAAGAACGCCGGGCCGCTTCTCGGACCTCTCGGAGGGCCCGTCAGCTGCCGGCGACCAAGCCGGCCAAGTTGACTCTCGAACGGCAACAACAACTGCGCCGACTTGCCGCCACGGGTGAACCCGTTCCCGAACTCGCAAAAGCATTCGGAATCAGCCGCGCGACCGCCTACCGCTACTTAGCCGCCAGCTAGCGTCCCTGGAGTTAAGCGACAGGACTCGCAGGGGTCGCCCACTCCGCGCTTGCTGCTTTCACTGGGAAACTCACCCCACTAACGCTCCCGTCCTTCTCCATGAAATACGGGATCAGGTCGTAACCTTTTACCCGGAACGCCACGATCGGCAGCTGCGTGCCGTCAGTGAGACTCAGGGTCAGGCCCGGTGGTGCCGAGATAAATGCCGCGTTACCAGCCATAAGCACCAAACGTATACCCAACGTCGGACACCACTCGCCCTGCTCGCAGGCAATATCAGTGAATACTGAAATCCGTATCTCAGTGCCTCAGGGGAAACCGAAGGGGTCAGACGCCGGCCGTTAGAACGAGGCGCGCCGTAGAAGCCTACTGATATCAGTAAATCCGTATTTCCGCATATACTTAACTCAGTACCGATGAAAGGGACTCACGACGCATGCCCGCTCTGATGATCGTGGTAGCCAACCTCAAAGGCGGTTCCACTAAGACCACCACTGCTGCTTTCGTCCTCCACGCCCTGGCCGAGGCCGGCCTATCCGCGCTCGGGGTCGACGCCGATGGGGAAAACGAGTCCCTACTGGCGTGGTCGGAAGCAGGGGAGTGGTCGATACCCGTTATCGGCATGCCAGTTGCCGATCTGCACCGAAAACTGCCGGGAGTCGTCGGTGACCGATACGACGCGGTCGTCGTCGACACGCCGCCTATGAAAGAGCGCCGCGGTGTTGTGGCCTCCGCTGTCCGTATAGCGACGCACGTCCTTGTGCCCATGGCTCCGACTGGGATGGAGTACGCGCGCGTGCCAGCGATCCGTGAGCTCGTCGAGGAAGCTGGCGCGCTCGCGGTCACACCGCCTCAACTCGCCGTCGTCTTGACGCGCACCGTATCCAACGCGGCCAGCACCGATGTCTACCGGCAGATGCTCACCGACGACGGCGTTCGAGTCCTGAAGCCGACCGTCGGCCGACTGGAGCGATACGCCCAAGCGTTTGGCCTGCCGATCACCAACGCCGCCGGCACCGCCTACGGTGATGTAGCAGATGAGCTGACCAGCATCGGAGTTACGTAAGTACTGATGTACTGATTTACTGATAGCGTACTGAACTGGGAGGATGGGCTCATGGCTGCCACAGCAGCGGACAGAATCAAAGCCAACGCTGAGCGGCTCCGCAAAGCGCCGACACAGCAGACAGTCACATCAGAAGCGCCAGAGCAGTCACCGCAAGAAACACCACCGCAGTCGACGCTGCGGCCGCCGGCCGCTCCAGTCGTGCGACAAAAGACCGTCCGCCGCACCGTCGACCTGTCACCGACCGCCCATCGCGGCCTCGACAACTGGCAACGCGATACCGCTGACCGCCTAGGACTCGCACGCGTTACCGGGCAGGAAGTCCTCACAGCGCTTGTCGATCGATTGCTCGCAGACTCTGACCTGGCGGAACAGATCGTGCACGTCATCGCAGCTCAACGCCCCTAACCGCGCCATACACCAATGATGCATTCCCCCCGCATAGCGGAGGGTGCGCTTTCCGCATACATCGCTATGCGCATAGCGAATCGGGGTGTAATATCTGGGGTGTCTTGGTGAAGAGCCAAGGAAGTGAAGCCGGGAGCCAGCACGTTTTGCTTGGTCGCCCGGCTTTCGCGCATTTAGGGGTCAGTGCAGGTTGTGCACTGTGACCAGGGGGCTGATGGCATTCCGCGCGGGCCCGCCGGCACCATAGGCCCACGCGACAAGATCAGCCGCCCAAAGCAGCTCATGTGCGGTAGGACGGTCGATCATGACTCGGACGCGATCGGCCGCCGCTTTGGCGGCCAGCGCGCCGACCACCGCTGCACGGTCCTGTTCGTCCTGCGAGCAGGATTCGAGCAATATCCGGGTCACCCCGTTATCCGCAGCGTAGGTACCAAGGGCTGCCAGGCATTGCGTGCGGACTTGACGCTGTGTACGTCGCGTTCCCCGCAGGCTGCCCACGAAAATGTGAGCCTGCTCGATCGGCGGGGCCGACACGAACCGCGAGAGAATCTGATCGCGGTGCCGGCTCTCGTCCTTCATGTGGAGCCGGTCACGATTC
>AGIQ01000022.1 GCA_000230935.2 Mycolicibacterium rhodesiae JS60 | reverse complement strand
CCAACTGATACTCAACGACAAGCTCACGAATCTCGGCCGGACTGAACCCCGCAGTGATCGACACACACCCTCCCAAAACTGGCTGCTAATTGACTCACAACCAGCCTGGCAAAGAGGGTCAGCGGCGGAAAACGCGCCGAAATCGCTACTCCGTGCCGCCGGGAAACGCCACCGTCACCGGCTGGGTCCCGAGGATCTGCTTCCACCGCGCCGCGGTGACCGCGGCTTCGGTCAGGGCGGTGACCGCGGATGCGCGGTACTGTTCGGAGTTCGCCTGCTCCAGCGTTGCGCGCCAGGCGACCGCACAATCCTCTTCCATCCGCACCGCGAGCTTGGCCGCGTCGGCGGGGCTGTTCACCGGCATCGGCAACTGATAGCCCGCTGCAGGCAGCGGCGCTTTGGCCCCGCGTCCGGTCAACATGGCGATGGCCGCCTCACGACGCTCGCGGTGCTCGGCCATCGCCGAGGACACCAGATCGTTCTCGTCGGGGGAGCTGTGGGCCGACACGATGCCGTAGCCGTAGATCGTGGCGTGCTCGGTGGCCACGGCGTCGAACAGCGCGCCCGTCGGGGCATCCGACGGGCGGTCAGGATCCGGTGTGGTCGACGGTGTCGGTGACGTCATTGCCCGGCCTTCCCCGATGGCAGTGCCACCGTGTACGCGCTGACACATGATGCCGCGATCGAGCCCAGCAGCCCCGCCCGATACCCGGACAGGGTGGGCGCCAGCTTCGTGGCGCTGTCCGCCGAGCTGCGCAGCGCTGCGACGACGTCGGCGACGGACGGCGGTGGTGCGGCAGCGGCCGACGTGGTGGTCGGGGCGGTACTGCTCGTCGTGGTGCCGGGTTCGCCGGCCAGCCGGGCGATCTCCTGGTCCAGCGCGGTGGCGTGCCGCCCCCGTTCGGTGGCCAGCTCGGTCAACACCGGCGCCAAGGCGGGTGGGGCGGCCTTGGCCGCGGCCGCCGCGAGTTCGCTGTCGTGGCGGGCCAGCTCGGCTTGCCGCTCCAGCGGATCGGGTTCGGGCGGCGGATTCGTCCGGCACGCGGTGCTCGCGGCACCGAGCAGCGTCAACAACGCCAGCCCACGGGCGCCGTCAACGAGAGCCCGGCGCCGGGTGATGGCTGGGAAAGGGCTGGGATCTGGGCTCAGCACGCCAACATCCTGCCATTGTGGCGGCCTGTGCTGGCGTATCGTTGAGGGCTGGCTCTCGCAGAGCCCTGCATCCGACGCAGATCAGGACAACTCAAGATGAGGAGCTCGCCGTGGCTGGCCGTTCTACGGGGCTACCAACCCAGAAGCAGGTGATCGAGCTACTCGGTGGTGAGTTCATGCGCGCCGGATATGAAATCGAAGACGTTGTGATCGACGCTGGCCCCCGGCCGCCGCGCATCACCGTCATCGCCGATGGCGACACTCCGCTCGACCTCGACACCGTTGCCGAGTTGTCCCGGTCGGCGTCGGCCCTGCTGGACAGCCTGGACAGCGGCGACGCCTATGTCCTGGAGGTCACCTCACCCGGGGTGGAGCGACCACTGACCTCCGAGAAGCACTTCCGCCGCGCCCACGCCCGCTTGGTCGATGCCGAGCTCGCCGACGGAACCCTGGTCACCGGCCGGGTGGGCAGCGTGTCCGACGGCGCCGTCGACCTGGTGGTCCGCGATCGCAGAGATTGGACGGTACGCCGGATCCCGCTCACCGAGATCGTCAAAGCGGTTGTCCAGATTGAGTTTTCACCACCAAAGGCGCGCGAGCTGGAGTTGGCAGGAGCAGCAGGAACGGAGGCCGGAGCATGAACATCGACATGACCGCCCTGCACGCGATCGAAATCGATCGCGGCATCTCAGTCGACGAGTTGCTCGACACCATCAAGTCGGCCCTGTTGACCGCCTACCGGCATACCGAGGGGCATCAGCCCGACGCCCGCATCGAGATCGACCGCAAGAGCGGTGTCGTCCAGGTGATGGCTCGCGAGACCGACGCCGACGGCAACTTGATCAGCGAATGGGATGACACCCCAGAGGGATTCGGCCGTGTCGCGGCGACGACGGCCCGCCAGGTCATGTTGCAGCGCTTCCGCGACGCCGAAAACGAGCGCAGCTACGGCGAGTTCTCCGCGCGCGAAGGCGATATCGTCGCCGGTGTCATCCAGCAGGACGTCCGCGCCAACAACCGTGGGCTGGTGGTTGTGCGGCTGGGCACCGAGGCCAAGGGTGCCGACGGGGTCATCCCCGCTGCTGAGCAGGTGCCCGGTGAGAGCTATGCACACGGCGATCGGTTGCGCTGCTACGTGGTCGGGGTGAGCCGCGGCGCGCGAGAGCCGGTGATCACGTTGTCGCGCACCCACCCCAACCTCGTCCGCAAGCTGTTCTCGATGGAGGTGCCGGAGATCGCCGACGGGTCGGTGGAGATCGTCGCCGTGGCCCGTGAGGCGGGGCACCGGTCCAAGATCGCCGTCGCTTCGCGGGTGCCCGGGCTGAACGCCAAGGGTGCCTGCATCGGCCCGATGGGCCAGCGGGTGCGCAACGTGATGAGCGAGTTGTCCGGCGAGAAGATCGACATCATCGACTTCGACGAGGACCCGGCCCGCTTCGTCGCCAATGCACTCTCCCCGGCCAAGGTGGTGTCGGTCTCGGTCATCGACGCGGGCACGCGCGCCGCACGGGTGGTCGTCCCTGATTTCCAGCTGTCATTGGCGATCGGCAAGGAGGGGCAGAACGCCCGCCTGGCCGCGCGGCTGACCGGCTGGCGCATCGATATTCGCAGCGACGCGGCGGCGCCCGACGGTGATACGCCCGAGGGGTAAAACCGCGCCAGCAAACATTCCTCTGCGTCGCGACAGAATCATGAGATGCGTAAATTTCGCGCAAATGTAGCGGGAGCGAACTTGGCCGCGGAATTCGCTGTTCGTACCGGAATGATTGCGGTTCATTGGTAACCGGAAGTAACCGGATATTCGCATCCAGCAATTGAATACAATGCCGGGACTGTAGTGTCTAGCCGATGGGGGGAACGGCGTGACGTCGCACTTCCGCGCCGCAGCAAATGGCCTGTCGGACAGATCGGGCGTCGGTGGTCGCGACTAATTCCGGCCCAGATATTCACCAAGCTGTCGACGTTTTGATAATCGGTGCCGGCCCGACGGGATTGACGGCGGCCGACGCCTGCGTGGCTGACGGCGCCTCGGTGGCGATCGTGGAACGCACCGCTCAAGTGGGCGGGCTCGCGCGCTCGGCGACCGTGGCCGGCAACGAAATCGACCTCGGCGGTCACCGCCTGCTGTCGGCGACGCCGAAACAGCGCCGCGCCTGGCTGGATTTCGCCGACCGGCTCGGCGGTGTGCCGATGTCGGACATCGGCCGGCGCAGCGGCATCCTACGCGACCGGTATGTCGTCGCCTATCCCTTCGACACGCGACAGTTCCGCACCTCGGTACCCTGGCCGGTCCGCGCCCGCGGCGCCGCGTCGCTGGCGGCCTGGAAGTTGCGGGCGCCGACCGGTCGTGAGGACCACAACCTGGACGACTGGGTGAAGAACCGGTACGGACCCTTCCTCGCCGAGACCTTCATGGCGCCTCATGCGCGCAAGGTCTTCGGGGTCGACCCCAGGGACATCCCCGCGGGGTGGGCGGCGCAGCGGATTCTGTCGCCGGGCCTCGGTTCGGTGCTGGCTACCGCACTACCCAAACCGGGCCGCAGGCCGCGGCCGGCTGACGTGGCGGACCGCTTCTTCTATCCGCAGGGCGGCGTCGGCGTGCTGTGGTCGGGGTTGGCCAAATTGCTTGGCGATCAAGTGAAGTGGCTCTTCGGCTCCCGGGTGACTTCGATAGCCAAGCCGGCGGGCGGCCGCATCGCCGTTACCGTGGCCGGGCCCGCCGGCGACACCACGGTGTCGTGCAACCGGGTGATCTCCACCGGCCGTCCCGAGGATCTCGCGATGAGTCTGGGTCTGGACGAGTTGGGTGTGGCCATCGCCCAGCGATCGGGGCGGCGGGATCTCGTCGTCGGCGTGGTCCACGTCCGCGAGTGCCCCGACAGCTGGTACGGCTATCAATGGCTCTACACCCATGACATCGGCATCCGGGCGCACCGATTCAACAACTACGGCGAGTGGCAGAGCCTGCACTGCCCGTTGGGTGTCATCGGGCTCGAGTACACCGTGCCGACGGGGGAGACGTTCGATGTCGCCGAGACGGCGTTGAAGGACATGTCGATCCTGCTGCCGGGCGGCGCGGTCGACTTCCTCGGATCCGAGCGGGCCACCGACGCCTATTCGAACTTCGACGCCTCGGCCGATCAACTCGGTCTGCTCGACGAGGCGCTGCGCGGCTTCGGTGAGGGTGTCGTCAGCACCGGGCGGCAGGGGGCGGGGATCTACATCAATCTGGATCAGGCGATGCGGCTGGGCGTGCGGGTCGCTGCGCTGTCGGCCCGGCATTCCGGTGTCGTCGGACGCGACGAATACTCGCCTTATCAGGAGAAAGTGAGCTGACCGCCGGCGCCGGCCGGTCTCGGACCCCAGCCAGGATCAGGCCGGCGAAGGGTGGTTCTGAGCGGTGCCGCGATGACGGTAGACTGTGCCGTGATCCAGCGCGAGACTCCGGCCCCCGAGAGACCGCATCGACGTACCGAAGGACCGGTGCGGACGTGCGTCGGGTGCCGGAAGCGAGAGTTGGCCGTCGATCTCCTGCGAGTGGTAGCGGTGTCGAACGGGAACGGTGAATGCGCCGTAAACGTTGACCAAGCCGGTAACCTCCCGGGTCGGGGTGCGTGGCTGCATCCCACTGATCGGTGCCTAGAGGCAGCGATTCGGCGGCGAGCATTCGGCCGAGCGTTGCGCATCACCGGTTCACCGGACACCTCCGCGGTGGTCGAGTACGTCGAGAAGTCGATGAGCCCGGCCAGCCCGGCAAGAGAGAACAGGCAAGCGAAGAACATGAGCACACCGTGAAGTCCCGACGATGACCATGCGTCGTAGCTAAACCCGAGGCGCGGCCTACCACCGCTGTCGCCTCTCGAGTAGGAGATGTAGTGGCAGCACCAGGCAAGGCCCGCGTACACGAGTTGGCCAAGGAACTCGGTGTCAGTAGTAAAGAAGTTCTCGCCCGGCTGAGCGAACAGGGCGAATTCGTCAAATCCGCGTCGTCGACGGTGGAAGCCCCGGTTGCGCGCCGCTTGCGCGAATCGTTCGGCGGCGGCAAACCCGAAAAGGCCTCGGTCAAGCCCGCACCGGCCAGTGCCGCGGGCAACGGGGCGCCCAAGCCGGTGCCCGCGCCCGGCGGTGTGGCGACCGCGCCTGCGGCCCCCAAGCCCGCGGCCCCCGCCCCGGCGGCGCCTCCGCCTGC
>AGIQ01000023.1 GCA_000230935.2 Mycolicibacterium rhodesiae JS60 | reverse complement strand
ACCGCGACACCGCGATCGACCGCGCCCACACCCACCTGGCCGAGCGCGAACCGGTCACCACCGAAGACCGCCACGCCGCCGACCTCCTAGCCCGCCGCGACACCCTGCACGACACCTACCAAACCCAGTACAAACCCCGCCTGCGCACCCACACCCATGAACACACCCGCGACCACGGCCTCGACCTCTAAATCGCCGCGACGACGCACACCCGGTTGGGGTGACGACCAAGCCCAGGGCCTAGTCGGGAGCGCTCATCGGGGTCATGGCATCGCCCAGTTCTCCTGCAGTGAGTGGGTCGCGGTCTCCGGCGACTCAGTCGTTCATGCGGGGCGGCAGCGGTGAGTCGGCGAGGCACGTGGTGACGACGTCGAATGCGCTGTCGTCGTAGTCCGTTTCCTCTTTAAGCGGGTAGATCAGGCGAAGGGTTCGCCTGTCTGACGTGCTTGCTTGGTCGTCGCCCGGGATCATGCCGCCGACGCGGCCGTTGAGGTCGTGCACGTCGATCAGGCCGAATTCCTTGAGTTCGTGTAGCGAGGTGTAGGCCTCGGGCCGTATGCCGTAGTGCCCCCATTTCGTCTTGTCGGCGATGCCGATGCCGATGCCGTCGTCGGGGGGTCGGGGGATATCGCCGAATCGCTGCGTGGCGTCGATGATGATCAGTAGGGTCGCCAGTTCCTCGGCGGTGAGTACGAGGTGCCATCCCGCACGGAAGAAGCCGGCGGGGATGCCGATGACGTCAGCGGCCCCTTCACCGGGCACTCGGTACCGTTTTCCCGACGCGCCTTCATCGAGAAGCGTGAACGCGTCGTAGCGCCCGGCGGCGCCGGCGTGGCCTACACCAACCAGGCGGTGGGCGTGGAGTGCGCGCAGGGCGCGAACCATCCGCAAGTTGAGTTCGCGGGTGTCGACGCCGCTTCCGCCGAGGGCGTTCAAAGTGGCCCACGAGTCCGCCGATGGTCGGTCGAACACATTGTGATGTCGATTGTCAACGCGCGCGCCGGGCGCGAACTCGAGGTGTGCGGCATAGATCGCACCGAGGTAGACCTGTTGAGCGTTGCCGGGCCGGTGGATCAGCTTGGTGTTAGGGGGGCGGGTGTCGACGTCGCCCTGGCGCGTCGCCAGGAGACTTCCGGCGGTGCGCGGCGCTCGGGGTGTGTCAAGCCAGATGAAGTCGGTGCGCAGACGGATCGTCGGTTGCTGCCCCCGGTCCAGGCGGCTGTATCCCTTCAGGGCTGCCCTGATGGCGTTCGACCGCTCACGTAGCAGCTTCAGTCTTCGACGCCGGATGGCCTGGGCCTTCTGACGACGTGATCGGTGCCAGCGATCGTTCTTCTCGGCTTCCTGGACTGCCTCCAGGATCGGGCCAAAGCCGGTTTTCATGGTCAAATCAAGCCGGACGGGTAATTCGACGCGGGGTATCTGCTGGCGGTCATTACTTAAGTGTATAGGGAGTATTTGGTACATCCCGCCAGCGGGTACCCGACTATCCGCTAGCAGATACCCATGACCGAGAGGACGCACCGCCAAGATTTCGCCACGATGCTGCCCATGAAGAGCGAACACACTCCGAAGCGCCTGCAGCGCATCGTCGACCGAGGTTGGGACTACACCGTGCGCTACATGCTTCTGTACCTGGCGGTGAGCGGAAGGCTTCGAGTGCTCGGGTCGTGCATCGGTGCGCTCGGCCTCGTGGCGTACACGATGTTGGGGTACCGGCCATGACTCAGCCCAACGGGGTCTGTCTAGTTGGGCGTGCAGGCGCGCCGACTACGTCGTCGCGGCGATTTTTAGAGGTCGAGGCCGTGGTCGCGGGTGTGTTCATGGGTGTGGGTGCGCAGGCGGGGTTTGTACTGGGTTTGGTAGGTGTCGTGCAGGGTGTCGCGGCGGGCTAGGAGGTCGGCGGCGTGGCGGTCTTCGGTGGTGACCGGTTCGCGCTCGGCCAGGTGGGTGTGGGCGCGGTCGATCGCGGTGTCGCGGTCGGTGTCGGGGGTGCCGAGTTTCTGCGCCCAGGGCAGGTTGTCGGCCAGGGCGTCGATGAGGCTGTGTGCGGGAGTGCGGCTCTCGGTGGGGGTGTGGACCAGCAGCAGTTTGGTGTTGGAGCGGCCGGCGTGCTCGGTGAAGTAGCGCAGCTGGGCGGGGTCGAGGTGGTCGGCGTCGTCGATGACGAGTAGGTGGCCTGGTGGAATGGTCCACTGCCCGTTGTCGATTCGGGCCCGGGTGGTGGCCGGGTCGGTGGATCGTTCGGCGTAGCGGTGGTGTTCGGCGAACTGGCCTTCCCCCGAGACCGTGGAGGCATCGGCTATAAGGAGTAGCGATGTCAGAGAAACGGAAGAAGTACGACCGGGAGTTCCGTGAGGGCGCTGTGCGGATCGTGCTTGAGACGGGTAAGCCGATCGCCCAGGTCGCGCGGGACCTGGGGATCCACGAGGGCACGCTGGGCAACTGGGTTGCCCAGGACCGCGAGGCCCGCGAGGGCCGGGGCGAGCTGACCCGCGAT
>AGIQ01000024.1 GCA_000230935.2 Mycolicibacterium rhodesiae JS60 | reverse complement strand
GCGCACTGCGCCGCAGAGCCTGCCGACGCGGCCGCGGTCGCCCTGCGCCGTCAGCGAAGCGCCATTCCCGAGGGCAAGCAGCATCGGCCGAAGTGGCAGATGGCCCTGGAGATGATCGATGAGTTGATCGGGTGGGGACGCACCCCGCCGGTGGTGACCGCGGACGCCGGATACGGCGAGACCACCGCATTCCGGCAGGGGCTGACCGACCGTAAGATCGGCTACGTCGTCCACGCCCCTTTGGTAGCGACGACAGTCTCCAACAGCCGATTCATCAGCTTTCCCCGGGCTTTCACCCACTGCGTTACGACACGTTTTGGAGCTGCGCGGTCAGCTTCCGGTAGCTATTTGATGGCCATCATCAGTCGGCTCTGTACACGGCTGAAAGATGCCTCATCGCCAGCGTTGTGCAACTGACGGAAGTCTACCGACGTCCCGCCGAAGGCCTCCGCCGTCGGAGACACCAATGTCACGTCTGGCTTGCTGCCCGGTGGACCGCCGGGCTTATGCGTAAATGTCAGGCCCCCGCCGTCGTTCAGCGTTGAGCAACCGGCGAGCTGCCGACAGTCCTTGACAAACCGTCGCAAAATCCTCTCGTCGTCATCCGTCAGTGTCGGCAGTAGCTAACCCCGCTTCACCCCGGCGCTACCCCGGCGACCAGGGCAGTTCGGAGCGGACCACAGGGGGTTGTCGAGGACCGGAGCGGATCGCAGAGGGCCGAAAAAGACCAGTTCCAGAGCGCTTCTGCAAATCATGAAGGCAAAATACGCTGGTGGTGACCGGTCACACGGAAGTTTTCAAAACCCGTGCAGTGTGAGTTCGAATCTCACCGAGGGCACCACCACATCATCCCTGTTCGCTACCTCGACGGGCCCAAGCGACGACAAGCGAAATAGCCCCGTCTAGCTGCGCAATGCGCCCGCCGCGTGGTGCCCAACGGTTACTCTGCAAACTGGGGATCAGCTGTGAGATCCCTGCGAGCCAGCTGTCGACGAGGGAAGGTGCAGGATGGGCTCATATCGGGGCATCTCGGCGTTGTCTGTCTGGTCAGCCAGGTGGGTCGGCTGCGCTGTAGCGGCGGGAGCGTTGTCATTATGCGGCCCAGCCTCTTTCGCGTTTGCCGCTCCCGGCGATAGCGAACGCACATCGTGCGTTGTGATCGACCGAGCCGGCTGTGTCGACGACACGCTGGCGGTATTCGGGTCCAGCTTCACCACGAACACTCCGATCTCGTTACTGGCGGCTGCCGCGACAGCCCGCCCGCAATCGTGTGGCCTTATCTGCAACGGCGCCGACGGCACTGCCGAGAACCCGAACGGCCAAAACGGTGGCTTGCTGTTCGGCAACGGGGGCGACGGCTGGACCGGTGCCTCCGGCACCGCCGAGAATCCTGATGGCCAAGACGGCGGCAACGGCGGCAATGGCGGGCTGTTCGGCGGTAACGGCGGTAACGGCGGCTGGGGCGGCAACGGCAGAGAGTTCTCGATAATCACCGACGACTTCGACGGGTCGAACGGTGGCGCCGGCGGCAACGGCGGCCGGGGCGGCAACACCGGATCGCTGGCACTGTTTGGCAACGGCGGCGACGGCGGACGTGCCGGCTGGGGCGGCGACGGCGCCTGGGGCCCGTACGGAACCAGCACCGACGGCTCAAGCATGACGCCCATTGCCCCTACCGGCGGGGGCAGCGGGGGCAGCGGCGGCAATGGCGGCAAAGGCGGCCAGGGTGGCGCCGGATCGGTCTTGTTCGGAAGGGGCGGCGACGGCGGCGACGGCGGCGAAGCAGGAAACGGCGGCCTGGGCGGGACCGGTGGCTCTGGCGACGATCTGTTCGATGGCGCCAGAGGTGGCGACGGCGGCGCGGGCGGCGCTGCCGGACAAGGAGGAAAGGCCGGAGCCAAGGGCTTGTTCGGCGCGGCCGGCATCACCGGTAGTGCCGGCGTGTCTGACGGCAACGGTGGCGCGGGCGGTACGGGGGGCACCACCGCAGCGGACTTCGGCACCGGGGGTACCGGCGGCGCAGGAGGCGCCGGAGGAGGGACGACCGGCGGCGGCGGCGAGGGTGGTGCGGGCGGCAATGTCACCGGATCGTCCGGCATCGGCATCGGCGTGAGCACCAACGGCGGCGCAGGTGGCAAGGGAGGCGAGGGCGGCAGCGTCAGCGGCAATGGCGGTTTGGGCGGACCGGGCGCCGCAGGCAGCGGCGGTCGCAGGGCAGAAAACGCCGACGACGGCAGCATCGGCGGCAACGGCGGCCGAGGCGGCGACGGC
>AGIQ01000025.1 GCA_000230935.2 Mycolicibacterium rhodesiae JS60 | reverse complement strand
CCGCGCACTGTCCAAAGACCCACACCAGCGCTACCCCCGCTGCGCCCACTTCGCCACCGCGCTCACCGCCCAAATCGCCGACATGACCGCCGACCCCACCGCCGCAGCCAACCCCCACCCAACACCCCCCACCGGGGCCTGGCCCGTCACGGCCGCACCCGACGTCGCCGGCCAGCCATGGCAGCCCACAACGCCACCGGCGGACTATCGGCCTGCGGCCCCACAGCGTCCCTCACAGGGTGATCACCAAGCGCCGTCGTTGCCGGCCCCGGTCTCCAGGCGGCGATGGCGGGGCCGTACGGTCGCCATCGCGGTGATCGGTCTCGCAGTGCTGACCGTCACGACACTGGTTGGTGTTCTGACGCTTTCCGGCGGCGGTGGGGATGGCGCACCGGGCTCGGCGTCCGCGGCGGAATCGGCCCGTTCGGTTGCCGAGCGGTATTTGCGGGCGCTCGCCGCCGGGGACGCCGCGACAGCGCTCGCATTGGGCGCCTCCCCGCCCAGCGACACGCGCATGCTCACCGATGCTGTTCTACGAGCGCAGCTGGCGCTCACGCCGATTACCGATATCACCGTGGCCACCGCTCCCCCGGGACCTGGCGATGACCCAGAACAGGTCCAACACGTGGTCCTTGCGGCCCGTTTCGGTGACCAACCGAGCCAGACTCGTATCGCGGTGCGCCGTGACGGTGATGAGTGGAAGTTGCAGGCGACCACCGCAACACTGTCGTTGTCGTCGAATCAGTCGCCGACCGCATTGCTGGGGGCGGTCGCGGTGTGGAACGTCCCAGTGAAACCGGCCACCGAGGTGCCGGTGTTTCCCGGTGCCGTGGAGATCTCCTCCACCAACCCCAACATCACGGTCACCGCTGCGACCAAACCGCTTCTGCTCGACGCGCTAACGTCTCCGCCGGGGCCCGCGCTGCAGCTGACGGCGACACTGACTGATGCGGGCCGCAACGCTGTCAACGATGCTCTCGACAGCTGGGGACGCTACTGCTTCCACGGCGAACAACCGCCGCCGGACTGCCCGAAGATCACTGGCGCCAGCGCCAACGTCGTGGCCGGCACCGTGTCGGTGACCGGAAGCGGCGACTTCGGCGATATGACCACCAAATTCGACCCCACCAGCCTCGGCGTCGTCGTCAGCGGGATCGTTCGCTGGCCAGCCACTGCTACGGTCACCAGTGGAACCCCCAGCTACACCTTCCCGATTCCGGTTGGCGGCACCGTCGATCTGGGCAAGAATCCGGCCATCTACACGCCTGCCCCGTCCTAGCTGTCGGCTCGTCGCCGACGGTGACCTACGATTTGCCCATGCCGTTGAGTCCTGGTTCGGTGTTCGCGGGTTATCGGGTGGAGTGTTTGCTGGGCGCGGGTGGGATGGGTGAGGTGTACCGGGTGGCCCACCCACGGATGGGTCGTCGTGAGGCGATGAAGGTGTTGCCCGCTGATGTCTCCGCCGACGAGGAGTACCGGCAACGCTTTGTGCGTGAGGCTGATCTGGCGGCCTCACTGTGGCATCCCCACATCGTCGGGGTGCACGACCGCGGCGAATTCGACGCCCAGCTGTGGATCACGATGGACTACGTCGAGGGAACCGACCTCGGCGCCCAACTACGCCAACGCTACCCCGCCGGCATGCCCGCCCACGAAGTCGCCGCGGTCATCACCGCCGTCGCTGAAGCCCTCGACTACGCCCACTCCCGCGGCCTGATGCACCGCGACATCAAACCCGCCAACATCATGATCACCACCCCCACCGACGGCTCACCGCCACG
>AGIQ01000026.1 GCA_000230935.2 Mycolicibacterium rhodesiae JS60 | reverse complement strand
GAGGCGTACCGCTCGGACTTGGAGAAGGCCGAACGTAAGGTCGCCGGCGAGATCCAGCCGGGTGGGCGCGCCATGGTGGTGGCCATCTTGGTGTTCGTCCTGCTGGTGTCGCTGATCCTGCCCCACACCGGCGGCGCGCGCGGCGTCGACGTCCTGATGGGGGACAGCAAGGCGCTCAGTGTCGGTATCGCCCTGCCGTCGCGCATCTTCACCTGGTTGGTCCTGGTGTTCGGCGTCGGATTCTCGATGCTCGCGCTGCTGACGCGGCGCTGGGTGCTGGCCTGGATCGCCCTGGCCGGATCGGCGCTGTCCAGCGCTGTCGGGCTGCTGGCCGTCTGGTCGCGGCAGACCGCCGTGCACGGACATCCGGGCCCCGGCATCGGGCTACTGCTGGGCTGGCTCGCGGTGATCGTGCTGACGTTCCACTGGGCGCGGGTCGTGTGGACGCGCACCGCGGTGCAGCTGGCCGCCGAGGAGCAGCGCCGTGCCGCGTCGGCGGAGAGTCAGTCGCGAACCCTGCTGGAGGATATCGACCGCCGCGAGGGTGAGGACAACCAGTAACCCGCCCAAACCGACATTTGGCCGGAAAAGTGCGAGATCAGAGCGTCAAAACGTCGATCTCGGCGAGTGACGTCTAGTGTCCTGGGTTATTAATTCGTGTGCAGTAGTTGGCGACGGATTCGAGGATCTGGTCGGCGGTCTTGGTCCAGACGTAGGGGCGCGGGTTGTCATTCCAGGTGTCGATCCATGTGCGGATGTCGGTGTTGAGTTCGCGTACCGAGGTGTGGGTGCCGCGGCGCAGTTTCTTGGTGGTCAGTTCGGCGAACCAGCGCTCGACGAGGTTGAGCCAGGACGAACTGGTCGGGGTGAAGTGCAAGACGAACCGAGGGTGCGCGAGCAGCCATCTGTTGACTGCAGGTGTCTTGTGAGTGGAGGCGTTGTCGAGCACGACGTGGCAGTCCAGATCTGCGGGCACGGCGACGTCGATCTTCTTGAGGAATGCGAGGAACTCCTGGCTGCGGTGTCGGGCGTGTAAGGAGCCGATGACCTTGCCGCTGGCCAGATCCAGTGCGGCATACAAACTCGAGGTGCCGTGGCGGACGTAATCATGAGTGGCCCGCGCTGGGGTGCCGGGCAACATCGGCAACACCGGAGCGGTGCGATTGAGTGCCTGAATTTGGGTCTTCTCATCAACACAGAGCACCATCGCCCGCTCGGGTGGATTCAGGTAGAGCCCTACGATGTCGCGGACCTTGGCCACAAACAGCGGGTCCTTCGATAATTTCCACGAATCCTGTTTGTGCGGAGCTAATCCGAATGCGCGCCACACGCGCGAAACCATCGACTGGCTCAGCCCCAGTTGCTCAGCCATCGATCGAGTCGACCAGTGCGTGGCATCCGGTGGAGTCGTCTCCAACGTCGCGGTGATCAACGCCTCGATCTGTGGTTCCCCCGAAATCGTGGAGGGTTTCCTATGCCGCTTCGGGCTTGGTCTTGGATTCCCTGATCTCGTAGTTGACGGGCGATAGCCCGTCGGCGGCACTGTGGCGGCGTTGGTGATTGTAGAAGGTGTAGCACCAGTCGATTACCACAGCCTGCGCATGGAT
>AGIQ01000027.1 GCA_000230935.2 Mycolicibacterium rhodesiae JS60 | reverse complement strand
CGCTGATGCAAGGCGCCGGCTAGTCGCTGGATGCGTCACCCGCTGTTCGGAGTTCTGAGCACGCCGAGCCGAAGTCGGCGCAGAGCCCGTTCGAGCAGTCGTCGACCACGCTGGCGCCGCCGGAGACCACGGCGGCGGCCCTGCCGACCCCCGAGGTTCTGACCGACGTCCTCTATCGGCTGGCCGACCCGGCGGTCAAGGGCGCCGACAAGCTGCAGCTCGTCGAGTCCACCACGCCGGACGATGCCGCGACCATCGACAAGTTCGCGGCCGCACTGCGCGACGGCGGTTTCACCCCGCTGACGTTCACGGCCACCGAAATCCGCTGGTCTGATCGCCAGCCCGGGGACGCTTTGGCGTCGATCAACGTCACGACGTCGAACCCGGCCAACCCCGGCAACTTCACCTTCCCGATGGAGTTCCGCCAGGACAAGGCGGCCTGGCAGCTGTCCCGTGAAACGGCGAACATGCTGCTGGCCTTCGGCAATGCCAGGGGCGGCGCCAACCCGGCAAACCCCGCCAGCCCCACCCCGACACGCTGAATGTGGATCGGCTGGCTGGAGTTCGACGTCCTGCTCGGTGACGTCCACTCGCTGAAGGAGAAGCGGGCGATCGTGCGCCCGATCGTTGCCGAACTGCGGCGCCGATTCACCATCTCCGCGGCCGAGACCGGCTCCCCCGACCTCCACCGGCGCGCGGGCATCGGCCTATCCGTGGTGGCCGGGGACCGCGCGCACGTCGTCGACGTGCTCGATGCCGCCGAACGGTTGGTGGCCGCGCGTCCCGAGATCGAGCTGCTGTCGGTCCGCCGTGGGCTGCACCGCAGCGACGATTAGACCTGGCGCTTGCGGCGCAACGGGGTCGGCGTGACCGTGTCCGGGGCCAGCCGGCGCGCAGAGACCAGGAACGCGGTGTGGCCCCGCATGCTGTGTTGCGGACGCACGGCCAAGCCCACGACGTCCCAGCCGCGCTGCAGCGACTCCCAACTCCGGGGCTCGGTCCAGCACTGCTGTTCGCGCAGCGCCTCCACAACCTTGGACAACTGCGTCACGGTCGCCACGTAGACCATCAGCACCCCGCCTGGGATAAGCAGCCGGGCGACGGTCGCCAGCACCTCCCAGGGCGCCAGCATGTCCAGCACGATCCGGTCGATCGAGGCGTCGGCGAGGCCGGAGTCGACCAGGTCGCCGATGATCAGCTGCCAGTTCTCGGGTTGCTGCCCGAAGAAAGTCTCGACGTTGCGCTGGGCGTGCACGGCGTGGTCGTCACGCACCTCATAGGAGATCACCTCGCCGGTGGGCCCGACCGCACGCAGGAGGGAGCACGTCAGCGCCCCGGAGCCGGCTCCGGCCTCCAGGACCCGGGCGCCGGGAAAGATGTC
>AGIQ01000028.1 GCA_000230935.2 Mycolicibacterium rhodesiae JS60 | reverse complement strand
CGGCTGACGGGGCGACGACACCCGAGGCATCGGCCACGGGTGCGCCTACCGCGCCACCCGCGCCTACGCCCGCGCCGGGGACTCCGGCCGCGGCCAGTGGCGCGCCCGCGGTTCCGGAGCTGTCCGACAGTGCGGCGGCAGGAACTGCTGCGCCGGCGTTGTCGGTGACCGGTGCGGCCGGGACACCGGCCGGGCCGGGGATGCCGCCGCCGTCACCGACCGGGACGCCGGGCACACCGGCGGGCGGGGTCGGAACTCCGGCGCCGCCACCACCACCGGGACCTCCCGGGACCGCGGCCGGAGGTGTCGGCAGACCACCACCGCCAACCTCACCGGGAGTACCGGGCACAGCACCCGGAGGCGTCGGCAGACCACCACCGCCAACCTCACCGGGAGTACCGGGCACAGCACCCGGAGGTGTCGGCAGCCCACCGCCGCCACCTTCACCGGGCGTGCCAGGGATGCCGGCCGGCGGAGTCGATCCGGTCTCCACGACGTTGCCGCCCGGCGTGCCCGGAACCGCAGCCGGCGGTGTCGGCAGACCACCACCGGTGCCACCGCCGGGGGTACCCGGCACGGCTGCCGGCGGAGTCGAAAGCTCTTCGACGCCAGGGGTTCCCGGCGTACCGGGGATGACCGTAGGCGGCGTCGGCGGGATTTCCATGCCGGGCGTGCCCGGAGTGGGCGGCAGTGCGGCGGGCGCGCCGGGCACACCCACGTTCAGCGGCACTCCGGGGCCACCGGGGACGGCGGCCGGCGGCGTGACGATGCCAGGAGTGGAGGCCGCGCTGGGGACACCGGGCAGGGTGATCGGCGGAGTGCCAGGGACGTTCAGCATTCCGCCGGGAGCCGGGACACCCGGAATCGATGCGCCGGGAGGAGGCAGTGTTCCCGACGCGTCGTTGATCACGTTGCCGGGCACCGCGGCCGGGGGAAGCCCCGGAGTGTTGAGAGACAGGTTGTTCCCGCCACCCGGGGTTCCGGGCACCTCGGCCGGCGGAGTGACGATCTCTGCGGGCACTTCACCGCCGGGGACGGCAGCCGGCGGAACCGGCGGGGTGCCGCCGCCACCGGGCAGCTCACCACCGGGGACTGCGGCCGGCGGAACCGGCGGAGTCACAACGGTTTCGGGCACATCGCCACCGGGGACGGCCGCGGGCGGGGTGCCGGGGACACCGCCACCACCGGGCAGTTCACCACCGGGCACACCCGCGGGCGGGGTACCGGGAACACCGCCACCACCGGGCAGCCCGCCAGGGGGCACCTCGGCGGGCGGAGTCCCGGGGAAACCGCCACCGCCGGGCAGCTCGCCAGGAGGTACCGCCGCGGGCGGGCCGGGC
>AGIQ01000029.1 GCA_000230935.2 Mycolicibacterium rhodesiae JS60 | reverse complement strand
TCCCCCCGAAGCCAGCAACGTCGTCCAGTACCTGGTGGGCAACCACTTGTTCGCCGAAGAGATGTACCGCGAAGACCAGTCCGTCATGTTGTACGCGCCGCTGCGGGCAGCGATCTATCAGGACGCCGACGGCAAGACCCACTTCGTCATCGACCAGCCGAGCACCGTCTTCGACAGCTTCGACAACCCCGTGATCGAAGCCACCGGCAACCAAATCGACGAAAAACTCGCCGACCTCCTCACCGTCCTGGGCGCACCCGCACCCAACGAACTAAACCACCCCGCTCCGCCGGCACCAGCGTCCACACCTCCAGCGGCGACGCCCACTCCGGCAGCATCCCCAGACCCCATCACAAGCCTGCTCAGAGCGCTGCGCGGGCTTGGGCGCGCGTTCTTCAATCACAATCCCGCGATCAACTACGACCCCACTTCGAACTCCCAAGGCCCCGGCGGCGTGATCACCGGTGACCTTCAGGTCACCGACGCCGAGGGGGACCCGATCTCCTATGCCGTCACCGACGGCCCCGACAGCGGCACCGTCACGGTCGCGACCGACGGAACTTTCACCTACACACCCTCGGAGGCACTGGCCAGCACCGGCGGCACCGACTCGTTCACCGTCACCGTCAGCGACGAAACCGGCCCGCTCCACGTGCACGGACTGTTGGGACTACTCGGCGGCGGGCCCGCCCACGCCACCACGATGCAGATCAACGTCTCGGTTGCCGCCCCCCAGGCCGGCGTGAACGTCATCGGCAACAACGTGAACCGACTCGACATCATCGTCAATCAGTCCTACAGCGACTTCCGCGCCGCCTTCGAGGCCGCGGTACCGACAATGAGCCAGGACGTGTTGAACGTGATCCTGGCCGGCCAACCGAACTACGAGGCCCTGGTCGCCGCGACGAACGCCAACGCGCCCTACGGATTCATCCGCTACGGCAGCATTCCGCCGTTCTCCCTGATGCTCAGTGCCGGCTTCGGCTATCCCCCCGAAGCCAGCAACGTCGTCCAGTACCTGGTGGGCAACCACTTGTTCGCCGAAGAGATGTACCGCGAAGACCAGTCCGTCATGTTGTACGCGCCGCTGCGAGCAGCGATCTATCAGGACGCCGACGGCAAGACCCACTTCGTCATCGACCAGCCGAGCACCGTCTTCGACAGCTTCGACAACCCCGTGATCGAAGCCACCGGCAACCAAATCGACGAAAAACTCGCCGACCTCCTCACCGTCCTGGGCGCAC
>AGIQ01000030.1 GCA_000230935.2 Mycolicibacterium rhodesiae JS60 | reverse complement strand
TGCTAACGCCGCCGGTTACGGTGACGTCGCGGGTCTGACCCGCACTGCGGGGATGGGCGCAAATCCGTTGGGCGCCATGCCGATGAGCGGCGGAATGCCGATGGGTGGCGGTGGGATGCCCGGTTTCGGTGCACCGCTATCCGGGTTGAGCGGGCTGACCGCCCCCTTCACCCAAGCAGCCAAACTGACCGGCAGCAACGGCAGCCCCGCCGCGGGCACGGGCGGGTCGAAGTCAGCGGTGTCGCAGGCAGCGAAGATCCCGCTCAGTGCTGTGCGGTACGACCGGCAGAAGTTCCCGGCGGGCAGGGATGCCTATCGGGGATACATCAGCGAAGCGCTTGACGTGATGGGCGTTGACGACCCGAGGGCTCGGGCACGATGGATGACCGGGTTGATGACCGCTGCAGCGCGGGAGTCCAGCTTCAATCCGTTGGCGGTCAACACCTCCGACATGAACGCCACGCGGCTGGCCGGCTCGGCGTCGGACGGGTTCCCGGCGGGTTCGTCACGCGGCGGTGTGCAGACGATTCCGGAGACGTTCGCGAGCTTTCACCAGCCTGGTACGGCGACGAACATCTATGAGCCGGTGGCCAACCTGTGTGCGTCGATGAACTATGTGATGAGCCGCTACGGGGTTGATCCCAGCGGGTCGAATCTGTCGAAGGTTGCGCAGTTCAACCCGAACTCTGCAGGCGGTGGTTACTGATGTCGGTGGAGGGGTTTGTGCGTGCTGCTGGTGGGGTGATGGGTCAGGCGCGGGATGGTTTCGGTACCGGGGTTGGGGTGTTGTTGCCGGTGGCGCCGTTGGGTCCGGCGCCGCCGCCGTCGATCACTCCCGGTGAGGGTCAGGCCGCTGATGGTCAGCAGGATTCGGCCGTCGAGCACCACAACTCGACGGCTGCGCTGGATG
>AGIQ01000031.1 GCA_000230935.2 Mycolicibacterium rhodesiae JS60 | reverse complement strand
GCATAAGACCGGCTGCATCCAACCCCCCGATTCCCCAGAGGCAACCCCGAAAACCGTTGCGACACACTGACCTAACAAAGTACTACTAGAAGAGCGTCGGCAGCGCCAGCGGCGAGACTGATTGCTGCTAGGTGACGCACAGAACGTGTGATGGTCATGGCCCTCGGCTTCCGGTGACGTTGGTGAGATTGGCAGCCACACTGTACGGGCCGGACATGAAATGTTTTGGCTACGAGTGGAACTCGCTTCCGATGCATCAGCCAACGCCGCCCGACCCGCCCTTTCCGCCGCTACCGCCGTTCCACCCGGAGGGGCCGTTGCCGGGGCCGCCGGGGCCGCCGGTGGTGCCGCCACCACTGGTGCCGCCGGTACCTCCCGTGCCACCGGATGCCCCGCCCTCCCAGCCGAAGCCCCCGCTGCCGCCTTCGCCGCCGCCCCCGCCCGGTCCATTTGTCGAGCCGGTGCCGCCGGTGCCGCCGGTGCCACCGGTTCCGCCCTTACCGCCTTTGAGGGAGCCCTCCTGGCCGGCGCCTCCGGTGCCTCCGGTGCCGCCGGTTCCGCCCGTGCCGTGAGTCGTACCGGTTCCGCCAGTGCCGCCAGTGCCGCCGTCGCCGCCGAGTCCGCCCTCTCCGCCATTGCCGGCGCGGCTACCGTCGTTGTCGTCGTTGCCGTAACCACCTTTGCCGCCAAAGCCGCCCGTGCCGCCGGCCCCGCCGTCGCCGCCGTCTCCTTGAATCGCGCCCGCGCCGCCGTTGCCGCCATTACCCCCGGTGCCGCCGGTAAGGCCCTTTCCGCCGGTGCCGCCTGTGCCGGTGTCGAGGTCAGCGCCCTCGCGG